>CAVXYN010000001.1:2500-99087 GCA_963766045.1 uncultured Actinomycetota bacterium
AGCCTCGGTGGTGTCGGCAGTATCGATCTTGCCGTTCGGTACCTCGGCCATGGCCGCGTCGAGGGTCGCGGAATCCAGCTCCCGCAGCTCTCCCCTGCCGAACAACGCCTGGCTCGCCGCGATGACCTGCCGGGTCGCGTCCTCGCCGTGGACCAGCGTCGTGAACTCCTCGGCCAGCCGCTTCTGCGCGGAACGCAGATGTGGCCGCTGCTCGGTGTCCTCGGCGAGTACCGCGATCTCCTCCTGGCTGAGGAAGGAGAACATCCGCAGGTACCGGACGACATCCGCGTCGCCGACATTCACGAAGTACTGGAACCACGCGTACGGCGAGGTCATCTGCGGGTCGAGCCACAGGTTGCCGCCACCGGTGGACTTCCCGAACTTGCGCCCTTCGGCGTCGGTCACCAGCGGCGCGGTCAACGCGTGCACCGATGCGCCCTCGGTACGGCGGATCAGGTCGACGCCGCCGACGAGGTTGCCCCACTGGTCCGAGCCGCCGACCTGCAGCCGGCAGCCATGCTCGCGGTGGAGGTGCAGGTAGTCCTGGGACTGGAGCAGCAGGTAGCTGAACTCCGTGTAGGACATGCCGTCGGTTTCCAGCCGCCGCTTCACCGTCTCACGGTTGAGCATGGTGTTGACCGGGAAATGCTTGCCGACGTCACGCAGGAACTCGAGGACGCTTTGGGGGCCGGTCCAGTCGAGGTTGTTCACGATGACCGCGCCGGTCGCCGAGCCGTCGAAGTCGACGAACCGCTCGAGCTGACCGCGGATGCGGCCGGCCCATTCGGCGACCGTGTCGAGCGTGTTGAGCGTGCGCTCCCCCGTGTCGCGCGGGTCGCCGATCATCCCGGTGGCGCCGCCAGCCAGCACGATCGGCCGGTGCCCGGCCTTCTGGAACCTCGACAGCATGAGCAGCGGGACCAGGTTTCCGGCGTGCAGGCTGGGCGCGGTCGGGTCGAACCCGCAATAGAGGGTGAGAGGCCCTTGGTCGAGGTCTCGCCGCAGCGCTTCGGCGTCGGTGGATTGCGCGATCAGGCCGCGCCAGGACAGCTCGTCAAGGATGTGCTCACTCACGCCTGTAGATCCTCCCGCACCAGGTCAACCGACTATCGGCCGGGGGCCGCGGCCCGCCGCTTCCCGCCGCGCCGGTAGGCCGACACGGCGGGGGATCCATCGACCCAGAATCGCCACGGCGTGTCCATCGCCATGGCGACGCCGACCCTCGGACCGGTGCGAATGCTCGAAGGTGGCACCCGCTCGCCGGTGAACAGCCGGACGGGTGACGCCGGGTCGGTCAGGTCGACGCCGTTTTCGGCGCGGTCGATACCGAGCACTGAAGTCAGGATGGCCGGTCCCCTGGCGAGTTCGCCGTTCCCCCTGGCGGATGGCCTCCGCGCGCCGGCCACGTCGGCCCCGGACACCACCTCTCCGGCCCGCAACAGCACGGCGCCCGGCCTGCCGTCGTCGGTGCCGACGACATTCGCGCAGAAGTGCATGCCGTAGACGAAGTACACGTACAGGTGACCGGCCGGGCCCCACATGACCGCGTTGCGCGGGGTGCGGCCGCGGTAGCAGTGGGACGCGGGATCGTCGAGTCCGCGGTAGGCCTCGACTTCGACCAGACGGACCGCCACCGTGCCGTCCGGGCCTGCCGATTCGATCACCGCGCCGAGCAGGAGCGTGGCCAGATCGACCGGGTCCAGCTCCAGCTCCCGCCGGGTGAACTGCCTGCCCGTCACCACGTTGCGTTCTCCCCGTTGTCGTGATCTCCCTGTTCCGAACCCTATCCGGATGCCTGAACAACCTGGGTATTGAGCGATCGCTCAATCATGGTCTACAGTGCTTTTGAGCGGTCGCTCAAACTGGAGGGGAGGCTCGATGAGCCGGAGAGCGCTTTACGTCGAGACGGTGATCCGGACCGACCTGGAGACACTGTGGCGGTACACCCAGGACCCGGAACTGCACGAACGCTGGGACCTCCGCTTCGCGCGGATCGAGCCGCTGCCCGGCTCGCCGGGACGGTTCCTCTACGCGACGAAGTTCCTGGGCCTCGTCATCAGCGGTACGGGATCTCACGCCGGCGAACGCACGCGGCCCGACGGCAGCCGAACCTCCGCGCTTCGGTTCGCCTCGGACGACGCGCTGTCGCTGATCGAATCCGGCTCCGGGTACTGGCGGTACACCCCGACGGACGACGGCGTCCGGTTCGTCACCGGCTTCGACTACAGCACCCGATGGGGTGCCTTCGGGTGGTTCACCGACCTGCTGTTCCGGCCACTCTTCGGGTGGATGACGGCGTGGTCGTTCGACCGCTTGCGGCTCTGGCTCGAGACCGGTGCCCGTCCCGAAGAACTCCCCCTACTCGCGCCGTCCGCTGCCCGCTGTCGCCGGCATCCGCGAACCGGCAAGGACGGCACCGCACCCCGGATCCTCACCACCTTGGAGCGAGCATGATCTTCGAACAAGCCCTGGGCGCCGACTTCGCCTCACTACATCCGCGGATGCGTGAGCGGCTTTCCCTGAGCACGGCGAACGGTGTCGGGATGATCGGCGTCGGCGTGATGGACGAGATCTGGCGCGGCGCCGCCTTCGCCACCCCGTTCCTGCGGCTCGGCGCGTCCCGGCACATCCTGTTCCCCGAACGCGGCCGGAACGTGCCGTTCACCATCGAGAACTATCCGTACGTCGACTCGCTCGGCCGGGAAACGGTGTCGTTCGTCCGCACTTTCGAGCTGCCGGAACGGCGCCGTCGCTTCGACGCGCAGATGGTCTACAGCCCCGAACGCGGGAAGATCGTCGACTACCTAGGCACCCATCAGCATGTGGCCGTCGATCTCGACATCACCGTCCGGCCGGACGGTGGCTTCCACATCCGTTCGGAGGAATTCCGGCTGTGCGAAGGTCCGCTTCGGTTCGTCGTGCCGCCTGCCGTCGTCGGCGTGGCCGAGGTCGACGAATGGTTCGACGACGAAAGCGGTCTGTTCCGGATCGAGATCAAGGTGGTGAACCGGCGGTTCGGTCCGCTTTTCGGTTACCAGGGCGCGTTCGAAGCGCGGTTCGTCGATCTGCGAACGGGGGTGAGCGGGGCGGTCAAGCCGTTGCGTGAGAAGGTCCTGGACTGATGAACGGGCCCAGCACGAAACAGCGGCTGATCGACGGCACCCTGGAGACGATCCGGGCCAGCGGGATCACCGCGGTTTCGGCGCGAACGGTGGCCACCGCGTCGGGGGCGAACCAGGCGCTGATCTTCTATCACTTCGGCAGTGTCGAAGAGCTGATCGCGCAGGCCTGCATCACCGCGACAGAAGCCCGCGTCACCCACTACCGTGCCCGGTTCGCCGGCGTGAGCACGGTCGGTGAACTGTTGGAACTGGGGCGGACCATCCATGCGGAGGAACGCGCCGAGGGGAATATGGCGGTCCTCGCCCAGACTCTCGCCGGGGCGCAGGGCGGCGGACGGCTGGCCGAAGCGACGCGGCAGGCGCTGGACAAGTGGGTCCACGAGGTGCGGTCCACCTTGGACCGGGTGCTCGCCGGGTCGCCGCTGCTCGAAGTGGCCGATACCCAGGGACTCGCGCATGCGGTCTCGGCCGGTTTCCTCGGGCTGACGCTGTTCGAGTCGGTCAATCCCGAGGGCAGCGAGCAGGCGCTGGAAGCATTGGGACAGCTGGCCGTCCTGATCGACGTCCTCGAGGGACTCGGACCGGTCGCGACCCGCGCTATGCGCGCGAAGCTCCGGAAAACCGCGAAGCGGTAATGCCGTGAAGGCCTCCTTCCCTACCCTGAGAGTAGGTAAGGAGGCCTTCACGGAACGCTCAGCTCAGCCAGGTGCGGTGCTCGGTGACCCGGGCGACCAGGCGGTCCAGCTGCTCGGCGACCCGCTCGGGAGCGGTGCCGCCGCGGGCATTGCGGGATTTCACCGAACCTTCGACGGTCAGCACCTCCCGGACGGCGGGCGTCAACGCCGGGTTGATCTTCTCGAATTCCTCGTCGGTCAGCTCGTCGAGGCCGACCCCGCGGCTCTCGGCGGCGCGGACGCTCTCCCCCGCCGCCTCGTGCGCGACGCGGAACGGAACTCCTTGGCGCACAAGCCATTCGGCGATGTCCGTTGCCAGGGTGAACCCGGCGGGCGCCAGCTCGGCGAGCCGGTCCGTGTGGAAGGTCAGCGTCTCGAGCATGCCCGCGATGGCCGGGAACAGCAGCTCAAGCTGCTCGACGGAATCGAAGACCGGTTCCTTGTCCTCCTGCAGATCCCGGTTGTACGCCAGCGGCTGCGCCTTGAGCGTCGCGAGCAGCCCGGTCAGGTTGCCGATGAGCCTGCCCGCCTTGCCCCGGGTCAGCTCGGCGACATCCGGGTTCTTCTTCTGCGGCATGATCGAACTGCCGGTCGCCCAGGCGTCGTCGAGGGTGACGTAACCGAATTCGGCGGTGTTCCAGATGATCACCTCTTCGGCGATCCGTGACAGGTTGACCGCGAGCATCGCCACGTCGAAGGCGAATTCCGCGACGAAATCCCGTGAAGCGGTGCCGTCGATGGAGTTCTCGACGCTCGTGTCGAAGCCCAGCTCGGCGGCGACGGCCTCCGGGTCCAGCCCGAGCGACGAACCGGCGAGCGCGCCGGATCCGTACGGCGACTCGGCGGTGCGCGCGTCCCAGTCACGCAGCCGGGTGACGTCGCGCAGCAGCGACTGACCGTGCGCGAGCAGGTGATGCGCGAGCAGGACCGGCTGCGCGTGCTGCAGATGTGTCCGCCCCGGAAGGATCGCGCCGGGGTGCCGCTGCGCCTGCGAAACCAGGGCGTCGACGACGCCGAGCGTGCCCGCGACCACCCGGCGCGCGGCGTCCCGCAGCCACATCCGGAACAACGTGGCGACCTGGTCGTTCCGCGAGCGTCCGGCGCGGAGCTTGCCGCCGAGTTCGGTGCCGGCTCGCTCCAGCAGGCCGCGTTCGAGCGCGGTGTGGACGTCCTCGTCGGCGACGGTCGGGGTGAACGTGCCCGAGGCGACGTCCTGCGCGAGCGTGTCCAGCGCGGCGAGCATGCCGACCAGCTCGTCGTCGGTGAGCAGCCCGGCCTTCCGCAGCACACGGGCGTGCGCACGCGAACCGGCGATGTCATACGGCGCCAGGCGCCAGTCGAAATGGGTCGACGCGCTCAGCGCCGCCATCGCCTCGGCCGGTCCGCTGGCGAACCGGCCGCCCCACAGCTGCACCGGTTGCTCTTTCCCGCTCACGACACTCCTCTTGTTCCTTGGTCTTCTTCAGATGACTTCTCAGCCACCTTCATTCTCCTCGCCACCGTCCATAGCGGACGACCGCGTCGCCAAAGCCATGAATCGCTCCGCGAGATCCTTGCCGGACAAGGGTTCCCGCGCGATCACCGCGACCGTGTCGTCACCCGCGATCGAGCCGACGACCTCCTCCAGCGCGGCCCTGTCGATGGCGCTGGCCAGGAACTGCGCCGCTCCCGGCGGGGTGCGCAACACCGTCAGATTCCCCGACGAGTCCGCCGAGACGAGCAGCTCGGCGAGCAGCCGGGAAAGCCTCGAGGTTCCGCCCTGGACGCCGCGCACCGGGCTGCCGTCCTCCGGGATGACGTAGACCGGCGCACCGGAGTCCGCCCCACGGAGTTTGACCGCGCCGAGCTCGTCGAGATCCCGCGACAAGGTCGCCTGTGTGACGTCGATGCCTTCCGCGGCCAGGAGCTTCGCGAGCTCCGTCTGGCTGCGGATGGCCATCGTGGACACGAGTTCGGTGATCCGGGCCTGCCGGGTGACCCTGCTGCCGGTCATCGTCGCTTCTCGTCCAGCAGCCACACGAGCAACGCCTTCTGCGCATGCAGCCGGTTCTCGGCCTCGTCCCAGACCGCGCTGGACGGGCCGTCGAGGACGTCGTCCGTGATCTCCCAGCCGCGGTGCGCGGGCAGGCAGTGCAGCACGATCGCCTCGTCGGCGGCGCGCCGCATCAGGGACGCGTTGACCTGCAGTTCGCGGAACGGGCCGACCCGGTCGAGTCCGTCGTTCTCCTGCCCCATCGACGTCCAGGTGTCGGTCACGACGACATCCGCGCCTTCGACGGCGGCGTACGGGTCGGTGAACACCGTGGTGCTGCCGCCGGTTTCGGTCGCGCGGTGTTTGGCGTCGAGCATGACCTGCTGGTCCGGCTGGAAGCCCTCGGGCGAGACGACCCGGACGTTCATCCCGGCCGTTGTTCCGCCGAGCAGCAACGAATGCGCCATGTTGTTCGCGCCGTCACCGAGGTAGACCAGGGTGAGCCCGGCGAGCTTGCCCTTGCGCTCGCGGATCGTCATCAGGTCGGTGAGGACCTGGCACGGGTGGAACTCGTCGGTGAGCGCGTTGACCACCGGGATACTGGCCGCCGAAGCCATCGCGTCGATGCGCTTCTGCGCGAACGTCCGCCAGACGATCGCGTCCAGGTACCGGGAAAGCACCCGCGAAGTGTCCTCAATGGTCTCTTCACGGCCGAGCTGCATGGACCGCCCGTCGACGATCACCGGGGTCCCGCCGAGCTGGGCGATGCCGACCTCGAACGAGAACCGGGTACGGGTGGAGTTCTTCTCGAAGATCGCCGCGACGGATTTGCCCTCCAGCGCCTTCGAGCTCAGCGGCTCGGCCTTCAGCTGGTCGGCGAGATCCAGGATGTCGGCCTGTTCGGCCGGGCTGAGATCGTCGTCGCGGAGAAAGTTGCGGGGCATGCGTTGGTTCTCTGTCCTATGTGGTGGTGGAATCGAGCGCCCCGGGCAGGGCTTCGAGGAATCCCTTGGCCTCTTCGGCGCTCAGGATCAGCGGTGGTGCCAGCCGGATGGCGTCCGGGGCGACCGGGTTGACCAGATAGCCGGCGTCCTGCGCGGCCTTGGCGACCGTCGCCGAGACCGGTTCGCGCAGTGCGATGCCGAGCAGCAGCCCGGCGCCGCGGACCCCGGCCACCAGCGGGTGGGCGAGCTCCTCGACACCGGCGGCGATGTCCTTGCCCAGTGCGGAAACGTGGTCGTTCAGGTTGTCCTTGGCGATGGTCTTCAGCACGGCGAGCCCCGCGGCGCAGCAGATGGGGTTGCCGCCGAAGGTCGTCCCGTGCTGGCCCGGCTTCACAAGCTCACCCGCTTCACCGACGCCGATGACCGCGCCGAGTGGGAGTCCTCCGCCGAGTCCCTTGGCCAGGGTGATGACGTCCGGCACGACGCCGGTGTGCTGGAACGCGAACCAGGCACCGGTGCGGCCGATCCCGGTCTGCACCTCGTCGAAGACCAGCAGGGTTCCGGTCGCCTTGGTGATCTCCCGCGCGGCCTGGAGATATCCGTCGGGAGGCGGGACGACGCCCGCCTCCCCGAGGATCGGCTCGAGGAACACCGCCGCCGTCTCGGTGTCCACGGCGGCGCGAAGCGCGTCGACGTCACCGTACGGGACGTGCGTGACACCAGGAACCAGCGGCGCGAACGGGTCGCGTTTGGCGGGCTGGCCGGTCAGCGTCAGCGCGCCCATCGTCCGGCCGTGGAAGGCGCCCTCGCAGGCGACGATCTTGGTGCGCCCGGTGAGCCTGCTGATCTTCAGCGCCGCCTCGTTGGCCTCCGCGCCGGAGTTGACGAACAGCGTCCTGGCGTTGCCGGTCAGCCCGGCGACGTCCAGCAGGGTTTCGGCGAACTCGACGACGACCGGGTTCACGTAGATGTTCGACGTGTGCCCGAGCTTCGCGACCTGTTCGGACACCGCGGCGACGACGGCGGGGTGCGCGTGCCCCAGCGCGTTGACCGCGATCCCGCCGAGGAGGTCGACGTACTGCTTGCCGTCGGCGTCCCAGACCTTCGCGCCCTCACCGCGGACCAGGGTGAGCGCCGGAGTGCCGTAGTTGTCCATGAAGGACGACTTCCAGTGCTCCTGTCCGTCTACATTGGACTTCAGCGTGGTCACGGGAGCTCCGTTTCGGGGAAAACCATGGTACCGATGCCGCGCGAGGTGAAGACCTCCAGCAGCACGGAATGGGCGATGCGGCCGTCGATCACGTGCGCGCGGCGGACACCGCCGCGGATGGCGCGCACGCAGGCCTCCATCTTCGGGATCATGCCGCTGGCCAGGCCGGGCAGCAGGGTCTCGAGGCGGTCGACACGGACGCGGTCGACCAGCGAACTGCGGTCCGGCCAGTTGGCGTAGAGCCCCTCGACATCGGTGAGAACAACGAGTTTCTCCGCACCGAGTGCGGCGGCCAGCGCCCCCGCGGCGGTGTCGGCATTGATGTTGTGCACGACGCCGTCGATGTCCGGGGCCACCGTGGAGACCACCGGGATGCGCCCGGCGTTGACGATGTCGAGCACCGCGTCCGGGTTGACCTCGGAAACCTCGCCGACCAGGCCGATGTCGACCGGTTCACCGTCCACAGTGGCCTGTTTGCGCTCGGCGGTGAACAGCCGCGCGTCCTCACCGGAGATGCCGACGGCATACGGGCCGTGCGCGTTGATCAGCCCGACGAGCTCACGGCTGACCTGTCCGACCAGCACCATCCGCACGATGTCCATCGTCTCGGGCGTGGTGACGCGCAGGCCGCCTTTGAACTCGCCTTCGACGCCGAGCCGGTTGAGCATCGCGGTGATCTGCGGGCCTCCGCCATGTACGACCACGGGGCGCAGGCCGGCCAGTCGCAGGAACACCATGTCCTCGGCGAAGGCCTGCTTCAGGCTCTCGTCGATCATGGCGTTGCCGCCGTACTTCACCACGACGGTGGCACCGTGGAACCGCTGCAGCCAGGGGAGGGTCTCGATCAGGATCGCGGCCTTCTCCGAAGCCGTCGCGAGCCGCTCGTCAGCGGAAACCGTGGATTCGGAGGTCATGACGAGTACGCGCTGTTCTCTTCGACGTACGAATGCGAGAGGTCGGTCGTGAAGATCGTGGCCTCGCTTTCGCCGAGGCCGAGGTCGACCACGATCTTGATCTCCTTGCCGGACAGGTCCGCTTCGGACCGGTCGGCGGCGGTCGTGCCCTTGGCGAACAGGGTGACGCCGTTGATCGTGATGGCGACCTTCTCCGGGTCGATCTCCGCCTTCGCCCGGCCCAGCGCCATGGCGATCCGGCCCCAGTTCGGGTCCGAGCCGAACAGCGCGGTCTTGACCAGATTGTCCTCGGCGATCGTCCGGCCGACCGCGATCGCGTCCGCCTCACTCGCCGCGCCGGTGACGGTGACGTCGACGTACTTGGTCGCGCCCTCGGAGTCCGCGCGCAGCTGCAGCACCAGATCGAGGCTCACGGAGGTGAGCAGCTCGGTCAGTTCGGCCTCGGTGGGCTCGACGCCGCTGGCCCCGGAAGCGAGGACGAGCACGGTGTCGTTGGTGGAGGTCCCGCCGTCGACGTCGAGCCGGTCGAAGGTGACGCCGGTGGCCGCACGCAGGGCGCGGTCGAGGATCTCGGGCGTGACGACGGCGTCGGTGGTGAGGACCGAGAGCATCGTCGCGAGGTTCGGCGCGAGCATGCCGGCGCCCTTGGCGAACCCTCCGACGCTCCAGCCGCTGTCGTGCTTCGCGGCCGCCTGCTTCGGCTTGCTGTCCGTGGTCATGACCGCGCTGGCGGCGTTGAGGTCGGCTTCGGCGCCGCTGTCCAATTCCTTGAACGCGGTGTCGACGCCGGACAGCAGCGCGTCCATCGGGAGCCGTGCACCGATCAGGCCGGTCGAGCAGACGGCGACCTCGATCGCGCCCGCTTCGAACAGTCCGGCGACCTTCTCCGCGGTCTGATGGGTGTCCTGGAATCCGGCGGGCCCGGTGGCGGCGTTGGCGCCGCCGGAGTTGAGGACGACGGCCTTGAGGCGCTGCTGCTTGAGCACCTCCTGCGACCACAGCACGGGCGCGGCCTTGATCACGTTGCGGGTGAATACGCCCGCCGCCACCTGCTGAGGGCCGTCGTTGACGACGAGGGCGAGGTCGAGAGCGCCGGAGGACTTGATCCCGGCGGCGATGCCCGCGGCGCGGAATCCATTCGGCTGGGTGACGGTCACGGAGCCACTCCTACGGTCGGTAGTCCGGTGGTTTCGGGGATGCCGAGTGCGAGGTTCATCGACTGGACGGCACCGCCGGCGGTGCCCTTCGTCAGGTTGTCGATGGCCGCGACCACGATCAGGCGCCGGGTGTCGGCGTCGACGGTGACCTGCAGCTGGACGTTGTTCGAGCCGACCACCGAAGCCGACGACGGCCACTGGCCCGCGGGCAGCAGCTGGACGAACGGCTCGGCGGCGTAGGCCTTTTCGTAGACCACGCGGGCGCCGTCGGCGTCCACGTCGGCCTTCAGCGAGGCGCTCGCGGTGGTGAGGATCCCGCGCGGCATCGGGGCCAGCACGGGGGTGAACGAGACCTTGACCTGCTCCCCCGAGACCGCCGAAAGGTTCTGCGCGAATTCCGGGGTGTGGCGGTGGGCGCCGCCGACGCCGTACGCGGTGGCCGAACCCATCACCTCCGAACCGAGGAGGTTCGGCTTGAGACTCTTGCCCGCGCCGGAGGTCCCGGTCACGGCGACGACGTTGACCTCCGGTTCGACCAGGCCCGCGGCCAGTGCCGGGGCGAGGGCGATCGAACCGCCGGTCGGGAAGCAGCCAGGGACCGCGATGCGCTTGGTCCCGGCGAGACGCTCGCGTGCGCCGGGGAGTTCGGGCAGCCCGTACGGCCAGTGTCCCGCGTGGTCGCCGCCGTACCAGCGCTGCCAGTCGGTCGCGTTCGCGAGCCGGTGGTCTGCGCCGAGGTCGACGACCAGGACGTCCGGCCCGAGCTGCGCCGCGATCGCCCCGGAGTGCCCGTGCGGCAGGGCGAGGAACACCACGTCGTGCCCGGCCAGGGTCTCCGAAGTGGTCTCCAGCAGGACCCGGTCCGCCAGCGGCGCCAGATGCGGCTGGTGCTGGATGAGCGGGGTGCCCGCGGAGCTCGCCGCTGTCAGCGCACCGATCTGAACTTCGGGATGGGTCAGCAGCAGACGCAGGAGCTCGCCCCCCGCGTAACCGCTGGCTCCGGCCACCGCGATCTTCACCGTCATACGAATGATTATGCACAGGCGTGCAAGTTCAATCAAACAAAGGTCGTGCGGCTCACCCGATATAGGACACCTGCTGTCCCTTATACGGGGCATCCTTGCGCCATGACAGACACGCCCGCCCGGTTGCTGAGCCTGCTCTCGCTTTTGCAGACACCTCGCGAGTGGCCTGGCAGTGAGCTCGCCGAGCGGCTAGAGGTCAGCCAGCGGACCATCCGGCGTGACATCGACCGGCTGCGCGAGCTCGGGTATCCCGTCGAAGCGAGCCGAGGCGCCGAGGGCGGCTACCGGCTGGGGGCTGGAGCGGCGATGCCGCCGCTCCTGCTCGACGACGAGGAGGCGGTCGCGATCGTGGTCGGGCTCCGCGGAGCCGCCGGACAAGCGGTCGAGGGCATCGAAGAGGCGTCCGTGCGGGCGCTGGCCAAACTCGAACAGGTGCTGCCTTCACGACTGCGGTACCGGGTCGGCGCGCTCAGCGCTGCGACCGTGCCGCTGCCCGGCACCGGCCCGGCCGTCGACCCCGAACACCTCGCCGTTTTCGCCGCCGCGATCGCGAACACCGAACGCGCGCGGTTCGCCTACCGTACTGGCGACGGGACCGATTCCCGGCGGCACGTCGAACCACACCGGCTCGTTTCAGCAGGCCACCGCTGGTATCTGCTCGCATACGACCTCGACCGCGACGGCTGGCGGATCTTCCGCGTGGACCGGATCACCGAACCGAGGGCGACCGGCGGCCGGGCGACACCACGACGGCCACCCGCGGACGACGTCGCCGCGTACGTCACCGACAAGATGTACAGCCTTGTGCCGACCTACCGCGCGAAAGTCACCTTGCACGCCCCACTGAACCGGGTCGCGCCCGGACTCGGCGACAACTCCGGAAATCTCGAACCGATCGATGATGAAAGCTGCCTCCTCAACGCCGGGGCGGACACCTTGGAATGGATCGCGTTCCGGTTGCTGGCGCTCGGCTGTGAATTCACCGTGCACGAACCGCCGGAACTGATCGACCATCTCCGCGAGATGGCCGCACGAGCCACGCGCGCCGCCGCCGTCGTCCCCTGAACCTGCCGAGTCCACTGTGGACTCAGGCGGATATCCGGGACCGCGAGGGCCTCCCCGGGAAACCCCGGAATGACCCTCGCGGCCGCCGAGGTCAGCCGGGATCACCTCCCAGCCGCTGGCTCGGCGGAACCGGCAGATACTCGCCCCGGTTCTCCGGGTCGCAGCCGACCCGGGGCAACCGGGCGCGAATCCCGCCAGGGGTCCGTTCGAACGACCGCGCGATCTCCTCGACGCTTTCCCCTGCCAGCCAACGACCTTCCAGCTCGGCGTCCAGATCCTCGGACCACGGCATACCCTGCTGCGCAGGGCGATCACCCGGTCTTCGGCGCTGGCCCTTGCCCTGCCCGGCGAACGCCAGCAGGGTGTCGGAAAGAACCGTCGCCAAGGTCGGCACGGCTTCGGCGTCGATGTCGAGCTGTCCCTCGACGATCGGCTCCTCCTGCGGACCGGTGCCGCCGACCATGACGGTCACCCAGCGGTCTTCACCGGCCGCGCCGCCACCCGGATGGGCGGCGACCTCGATGCGATAAACGGAATCGTGCACGCGGATCTCGGTCCGGTGCTCTTCGACAATGGTCATGCCGGCACGCTAACGCGCACCCCCGACAATTCCTCCCCACTCGGCGTGAAAGCCCGTCGCCGCAACGCAATGAAGGGGCCTTTCATCGCAGATTTCTGGATGAAGGCTGGGCGCGAAGCGCCTCCGTTGAGGGTGGCGGCGGGGGCATGGATGGAGAAAGGCCCCTTCATTGCGTCCAGATCAGAAGGGAAGGGCCGAAGCCACGGCGTCCTTCCGCACCTCGGCACCCGAAGGAGCCTCGGCCTTCCGCGTAGCGGCGGCGGCCCCTTCCGGAACCGGCGGCGGGACCGGAGTGCACTGCACGTCCGAACCGTTGCCCGCCTTACGCGTGGGCAGCTTTCCGGTCAGCAGGTAGTCCGCGATCTTGTCGTCCACACAGGACACACCGGACAGCGAACCGGAGTGGGTGGTGCCGCCGGGCGCGCTGATCAGGCTGGAGTTCGGGTAGCGCTTGCGGACCTCGAGGCTGCCGGGGTACGGCGTAGCGGCGTCGTTCTCTTCGTTGACCAGCAGGATGCCGGGTACCTTGCGGCCGTCGATCTCCACCGGCTTGCCCGGCTTGGCGGGCCAGTTCAGGCACGGCGCGTTGAACCAGGCGTTACCCCAGGTCTCGAACGGGGCGCGGAAATGCGTGACCCAGTTGTCGAACTTCCAGCGCGTCCAACTCTGCGGCCACTGGACGTCCGTGCACTGCACGGCGGCGTAGACCGCGTAGCCGTTGTCGTTGCCGGGAGGGTTCGAGTCGTCGTAGAGGTCCTTCAGGGTCTGCCAGTCACCCTTCTGAACCCAGCCGGAGAACGCCTTCGCCATGTTCTCCCAGCCGAACACGTAGTACCCGGCCTGAAGGAAGATGTCGTTCCACTCCGAACCGCCGATCACCCCGCCCGCGGGCTTTTCGTACAGCTTCTTCTGCTCGGCGTACCAGAGCTTCTCCACCGCGGCACCGGTCTTGCCGAGGTGGTAGAGGTCGTCGTACTTGGCGAGCCAGCCGAAGTAGGTCTTGATGTTCTTGTCGAAGGCGACATCCTGGTTCAGGTTCGCCTGGTACCAGACGTCGCGGGGGTCGACGGTGCCGTCGAAGACCATCCGGCGCACGTTCTGCGGGTACAGCGTGCTGTAGACCTGGCCGAGGTAGGTGCCGTAGGAGAAGCCGTAGTAATTGATCTGCTTCTCACCGAGCGCCTTGCGCAGGCTGTCGACGTCCTTCGCGACGTCGATGGTCTTGATGTGCTCGAGGATCGCGCCGTTCTTGGCGCACGCCTTCGCGTAGCCCTTCGCCTTGTCGAGCCACGCCTTCTCGATGGCGCGCGTGGTCGGCACGTACTGCGGGCGGTTGTAGGAGGCGTAATTGCCGTCGCAGGTCAGCGAGGGCTTGCTCTCGCCGACACCGCGCGGGTCGAAGCCGATCCAGTCGTACTCCTCGCCCGCCTTCTTGGGGACGTACTTGCCGAGCGTCGACAGGCCGAGGCCGGAACCACCGGGGCCACCGGGGTTGACCACCATGATTCCCTGCGACTGCGCGGATTTGTGCTTGACCCGCGAGACGGCGATCGAGATCTTCTCCCCGCCCGGCTTGGCGTAGTCCAGCGGGACTTCGAGGAAGCCGCATTCCGCGCCGGCTTTGACCAGGCTGTCCCGGGTACAGGCGCCCCAGTTGATGGGCGCCGGATCGAAGTCCTGCGCCGAGACGGCGGTCGCGGAGGGAGCGATCGCCATGGTGCCTATGGCGATTCCCGCGACCGCGAGGGCGGCAACGAATTTCTTCACGATATTCCTTTTCGTCCGCATTCGACCCGGTCAGGGTGAAGCTACCGAGAACCGGCTTCAATCTCGCCGACCGACACGTCCGCCGCCATCCCTCTTTAGTCGGTATCCGCCACCCGATCCGGGCATATCCGTCTTGTCGGTCCTTTGCCGTACGCTCGCGGCGCCGTGTCGGAGAGGAGTGCGGAATGGACAGGGTGAAAAGCCTGATTTCGGCCGTTCGCAGCGGTTTGGCCGAACTATCCGACCCGGAGAAGGCGCCGGGGATGCGGGCGTACATGAAGTCGGAGATGGCGTTCCTCGGCGTGCAGAATCCGGCGCGCGTGGCCTTGCTGAAACGGGTGATCCCCGAGAATCCGTTACCTGATCGGGTCAGCTTCTGTGCCGCTGTCCTGACGTTGTGGCGCGAAGCGGAATTCCGTGAGGAGCGGTATATCGCGGTCGCCCTTTCCGGGCACCGCGCGTACGCGTCCTGGCAGGACAGCTCGCTCCTCGACATGTACGAGGAGATGATCGTGACGGGCGCTTGGTGGGACTACGTCGACGAAGTCGCCATCCGGCGGATCGGGCCGATCCTGCGAGCCGAGCGCGCGAAGGTGACCCCGCTGATGCTGAGCTGGTCGCGTGACGAGGACAAATGGCGCCGTCGCACCTCGGTGATCTGCCAGATCGGCTCGAAGGACCAGACCGACACCGACCTGCTCACCCGGACCATCGAAGCCAACGTCGAGGATAAGGACTTCTTCCTGCGCAAGGGAATCGGCTGGGCGCTGCGCGAGTACGCGAAGACCGAGCCGGACTGGGTGCGCGCCTTCGTCACCGCGCACCCCGGCCTCTCCGGGCTGTCCCGCCGAGAGGCCCTCAAACACCTCGGGGGTTGAGGACCGGAGGTGGCACCTCGGCGACCAACTCGTCGATCAGCGGACCGCGCCCGGGCACTACCTTCCGCAGCCCTTCCAGATCGCGGCGAACGTCCACTCTGGAATAGACGGTGGGTCCGTCTCCGAGCACCTCGGTGAGACGCTGCTTCGCCTCGTCACCCCGGTCGAGCGCCACCAGGTAGACCACTTGGTTGAACCGTGCCGACCAGTCTCGTGGATCGGCCTCGGCGTCGGCGATGGCCCGATCGAGCGCCCGGGTAAGGCGTTCGCCCGCCCGCTCAGATCGTGTGCCCAGCTCCGCGAGCCCGGCGATGTAGTCCATCCAGTTCGATTCGCCGGTATCCGCCGGTAGCACCTCGAGCGCTTCGGCATACTCGCCGCCATATACCAGGACTTCGGCCAGGCCGGTCCGGTTATACCGGTCCGCGTCGAGCTCCACTGCCCTCCGCCAGTCCGCAAGGGCACTCGCGTGATCGCCGGACCAAAGATGCGCTTCGGCACGGCAACGAACCGCCACCTCCTCGTTGATGCCGAGTGACAGTGCCTGGTTCAGATCGGTGAGCGCTCCGGGTAACTCGCCGAACAGCAGGCGATGCTCGCCCCGCTCATACCTGGCCAACCCGCTGCCGGGATCGAGTTCCACCGCCTTCTCCACCTCGGCACGTGCCTCCTCGTGCCGATCCAGTTTCGACAGGGCTTCCCCTTTCCTGGCATGGAATCGGGCACTGTCCGGTTCCTGTTCGAGTGCCACCTCGATGTCGGTGAGAACGGCGGCCCAATCCCTCGCCCGGCTGTGAAGGAAGGCGCGCCGTGACCGGTTCTCGACATCGGCAGGCTCGAGTTCGATGGCGCGATTGAAATCGGCCATGGCGGCCGGGGAATCCCCCAAGGCCTCCAGTACGTCACCCCGCATGTACCAGGCCCACTCGTAGTCGGGGTCGAGCGCGATCGCCGCCGTGAACCCGGCGAGCGCGAGTTCGGATCGCCCGGTCCGGTGCCAGAACGCCGCCCTCCCCGCCACCAGCCAGGCATCAACGGGATCGGCGCCGACGGCCTCGTCGAACTGCCGCTCGGCAGCTTCGGTGTCACCCTGCCGCTCCAGGAGCACGGCTCGCTGATATTTCGCCCAGGTGTATCCCGGATCGAGCCGGATGGCCGTATCGAGCTCCCCGATCGCCTTCGGGATGTCCTCCAGCCCTCGGAAAGCGGCGCTCCGGAGGGCATGGGACCACGCGTTGGCGGGCTCCAGCCTGATCGCCTCGTCGAGGTCTTCGAGGGCATGCGCGTACTCTCCCGTTTCGGCGCGGACCGCGCCTCGTATCCGCCATGACTGCGGGTAGGACAGGTCCAAGGCGATGGACTTGTCCAGGTATTCCATGGCCTTCGCCCATTCCGTCTCGGTGTAGGCGAGGTGACCGCGGTCGTACCAGGCATACGGATCCGCGGGGTTGAGCCCGATCGCCTGGTCGTAGTCCAGTTTCGCGGCGGCGAAATCATTGCGGCCTTCGTGAGCCCAGCCCCGGCGCCGGATCACCGTCGAAAGCCGAGCGGCATCCAGTGCGGCCGAACCGGCGAGCAGGTCCAGGACCTCGACGTCACGCGGACCGTCCTCCTGTCCGATGCCTTCGGACAGCCGGCGGGCCCACTCGTGGACCCGCGGAGCGTCCGCGTCCGTTCCCGCCTGCTCCATCATGCGCACCCACACCCGTGCGGCCGCGGTGCCGGTGGTGATCATTTCGGCGGCACCGAGCAGGGCCTCCGGCAGGGCTTCGGCCGGATCCCCGCAGATCAGGTGGTAGCACTGCTCCAGTTTCCGCTGCTGCCACCGCTCGTCGGTCCAGCCCTCGCGCCTGTCGAGACCGAGCTCGGCGCAGCGGGTTTCGTAGTACTCGGCCAGGCGCCGGTGTTGCTCGGCGAAGGTACCGGGAGCCCGGCCGCGTTCGAGGCGCACCATCGGGCCGCGGACCACCGGGTGGTACCGGGCGGGCAGCTCGCGACGGCTGACGAACGGCAGTTCCCGCAACCAGCGGAACGTCTCCCTCGCCTGCTCCGGCCCGGTCAGGACGCTCAGCACGTCCTCGTCGAGGACGCGGGGCAGTGCGGCGGTCGCCGCGATCGTCCGCATCCGGTCTTCCGGAACCCAGCGAAGGAACCGGTCGACCGCGTCGCCGCTGGGATCGCCGACCTCACCGGCCTCCGCGGGATTCCCCCTGGCCAGCATGTCGACAAGGACCGGCAAGCCGTTGGACAGCGTGAGCACGACCTCGATCACCTTCTCGTCGGTGATCCCGTGTTCGGCGAGCAGGTGCCGCGCCTCCCCGTCGGTGAACGGCCGCAGTTCGGTCTCGTGCACCAGCGGCGCGTGGCGGTTCCATTTCGCCTCGTCCAACGGAAACTGACCTGCCATGGTGAGCACGAGGTTCTGGGGCAGATCTCCGTACCGGCCGCTCAACAGATTGAGCAGCCACGGTTCGAGCACGGGCGCCGTCCGCTCGAAGGTGTCGAAGAACAGCGCGATCTGACGGGACTCCGGAACGCGCCAGAGGTCCTCGACGAAAGGCTTGGTCAGCTCCTCCGCCGGATCGAGCAGCAGCCGGATATCGGCCTGTCGCTTGAACTTCGCCGCAAGATAGGTCTGCAACTGCTCCAGTTGTTTCGCCGCGGCGGCGGGGTCGATCACCTCGGCGGCGAGGTCACCGCCGGGAACGGACTTCGCCAGGCCGAGCCCGACCTTCACGATCGTCTTGGTCAGCAGCTCGCGACCACCGGCCGGGGCCTGCGGATCGCTGTGGAGCCGTTCACGCGCCTTGAGATAGAACTCGTGGCGCTTCTCGAACCGGCGCATGTCGTGACCGCCGCGGGCGAGGTCCTTCGCCAGTTCGACCAAGGTCGCCGGAAGATCCTGCTGGCCGTCATCCGCGAAACCGACGGCGGCACGGGATTCCTCGGCGATACCGCGAAGCTGCTCGAGGAGGAACGTCTTCCCGACCCCGGCGAGACCGTGCACCGAGAACACGAACCGCCGCCGCCGATCGTCTCCAGGTAGCTTGAGGTTGCTCCGGAAATCCTCGCGTTCCCCTACGCGGCCGACGAAACCGTCGCTGAGCCGGGAACGCGCGACATCCTGGATACTCGACCGTCCGTCAGAGCGTGGCACGGGTCTCTACTTTGCCACACCACCTGCACGTGATGGCCCCCTTCCCTCGGCTGAGCCGAGGGAAGGGGGCCATCACGTGACGTCAGGAGCGCAGTAGTTCAGGAGCGCAGAGTGGCTCCGAAGCGCTCGCCGGCCAGGGTGACGGCCGTGTCGCGGGCCTTGGTGGCCTCGTCGACGGTCAGCGTGCGGTCGGCCGCGCGGAAGCGCAGCTTGTATGCGAGCGACCGTTTGCCCTCACCCAGCTGCTCACCTTGGTAGGAGTCGAACAGCGTGATCTCCTCGAGCAGTTCGCCGGCGCCCTCGCGCAGCACCTCGGCGAGGTCCGCCGAGGGCACGCCCGCGTCGGCGACGATGGCGACGTCGAGCAGCACGGGCGGGTAGCTCGAGATCTTCGGCGCCGGACGGCCGTCCGGGATCGGGATCGCGTCAAGATCGAGTTCCATCGCGACGGTCCGCGGCGGGAGGCCGAGCGCCTCGACGACCTTCGGGTGCAGCTCACCGGCATAGCCGACGGGCCACTGACCCACCCGCAGCTGCGCGCAGCGGCCAGGGTGCCACGGCGGCTGGTCCGCCGCCTGCGTGGTCAGCGCGACCCCGGCGGCCTCGGCCACCAGCCGCGCGGCCTGCACGGCGTCGGCCCAGTTCGCCTGCTCGCCCTCGCCCCACCAGCCGGCGCGACCACGCTGGCCGGTCAGCACGACGGCGACGTGCAGCGGCTGCGCCGGGACGGCCGCCTCGAGTACCGCGAGCTCGTCTTCGGTCGGACGCCTGTCGACCCCGAGCGAAGGCATCGGGACCGGGTTGGGCGACGGAAGCACGACCTGTCCGATGTGGAACAACGAGACATCCTTGAAACCACGGGAAAGGTTGCGCTGCAACGTTTCCAGCAGACCGGGCAGCAGCGTGCTCGCCATCCGGTCCTTGTCGGCCTCGAGCGGGTTGCGCACCTGGACGGTGTTGCGGCGAACGTCGTCCTCCGGCAGCCCGAAGTCGTCCCAGACCGAGTCCGAGATGAACGGGAACGGCAGCACCTCGACGTAGCCGGCCTCGGCCAGCGCACGCGCGACCGAACGGCGACGGCGCTGCACCTCGGTGAGCCCGCGGCCTGCCGGGGCGTCGGGCAATGTCGACGGGATGCTGTCGTAGCCCTCCAGCCGGAGCACCTCTTCGACGAGGTCCGCCGGCTGCACCAGGTCACCTCGCCAGCTCGGCGGGATCGCGGTCACCAGCGCCGTGCCGTCCTCGGACGTGCCCACGTTGACCTTGCAGCCGATCTGCGACAGCCGCCTGACCGTCACGCCACGTTCGTAACGCACACCCGCGACCCGGTCCGGCAGGCCGATCGGCATGGTCACCGGCGGGTTCGGCTCGACGCCACCCTCGTCGGTGCGGCCGGGCAGGATCGAACCATCGCCGTACTGCCGCAGCAGCCGGGCCGCGAACTCGACGGCCACCGCGCACAGTTGCGGGTCGGTGTACCGCTCGAATCGCTTGGCCGCCTCGGAGAACAGCTTGTGACGGCGCGCCGTCCGGCTGATCGCCGACGGATCCCAATGCGCCGCCTCGAGGAGCACGTCCGTGCTCTCGGCGTTGATCTCGGTCGACGCGCCACCCATCGTGCCCGCCAGCGAGATCACGCCGGTGTCGTCGGCGATGATCACGTCGTCCGCGTCGAGCGTGCGCTCCACATCGTCCAAAGTGGTCAGTTTCTCGCCCGGCTTCGCCTTGCGCACCACCAGATCGCCCTTGATGGATCCGGTGGCGAACGCGTGGAGCGGATGTCCGAGCTCGAGCATCACGTAGTTGGTCACGTCGACCGCGAGCGAGATCGACCGGATGCCGGCGAGCAGCAGGCGACGGCGCATCCACCACGGCGTCGGCGCGGTCGCGTCGAGATCCTTGACTCGACGGAGCACGAAACGCTTGCAACCCTCGCGGTCGTCGAGGTGAACCGGCCACGCGTCGCTCTCGGCCACCGGGACCTCGATGGACGCCGGATCGCCGAAGGGGACGTCAAGCGCGTTGGACAGCTCGCGGGCGAGGCCGCGGACCGACAGCGCGTACCCGCGATCCGGGGTCGGCGTCACCTCGATGACCGTGTCGTCGAGGCCCAGCAACGTGTTCGCGTCGTCGCCGGGGCTGGCGGTGCCGGGAGGCAGCACCAGGATTCCGGTGTGGTCGTCACCGATCCCGAGTTCGCGCGACGAGCAGATCATGCCGTCGCTCAACCGGCCGTACGTCTTACGCGAGCCGATCTCGAAACCACCGGGCAGCACGGTGCCGGGCAGCGCGACGACGACGAGGTCGCCCTCGGCGAAGTTCGAGGCGCCGCAGATGATTCCGCGCGTCCTGATCCCCGTCGGACCCTCGTCCTCGAGCGGACCGCTCTCGTCGTCGTCATCGTCCGAATCGTCGGCGACGGTCTCGTCGGGTTTGTCGGCCTCGTCCTCGGACTCGCCCACATCGACGCGGCAGAACCGGACCGGCTTCTTGAACTCGGTCAGCTCTTCGATCTCGGCGACCCGGCCGACCACGAGCGGGCCGGTGACCGGCTCGAGCCGCCGGACGTCGTCGACCTCGATCCCGATGCGCACGAAGGCATCGGCCAGATCCTGGGCGGTGACCTCCTCGTCGACGTCGAGATGCTCGGTCAGCCAGCTGGCTGGGACTCGCACTCAGGCCTCCGTTCCGAAGGGCAGGGTGAACCTGATGTCGCCCTCCACCATGTCGCGCATGTCCGGGATTCCGTTGCGGAACTGCAGGGTGCGCTCGATCCCCATGCCGAAGGCGAAGCCCGAGTAGACCTCGGGGTCGACGCCGCAGGCACGCAGGACGTTCGGGTTGACCATGCCGCAGCCACCCCATTCGACCCAGCCGGCGCCGCCCTTCTTCTGCTCGAACCAGACGTCGACCTCTGCCGACGGCTCGGTGAACGGGAAGAAGTGCGGGCGCAGCCGGGTCTTCGAGCTCTCGCCGAACATCCTGCGGGCGAAGGCGTCGAGGGTGCCCTTGAGATGCGCCATCGTCAGGCCCTTGTCCACCGCGAGGCCTTCGACCTGCGAGAACACCGGCGTGTGCGTGGCGTCGAGCTCGTCGGTCCGGTAGGTGCGGCCGGGGCAGACGATGTAGACGGGCAGGTCGCGATGAAGCAGCGTGCGGGCCTGCACCGGCGAGGTGTGCGTCCGCAGCACCAGCCCGGACTCCTCCTCGCCAAGGTAGAACGTGTCCTGCAGCTGGCGCGCGGGGTGGTCCTTGCCGAAGTTCAGCGCGTCGAAGTTGAACCACTCGGCCTCGAGCTCCGGCCCGTCGGCGACCTCGTAGCCCATCGCGACGAACGCGTCGGCGATCCGCTCCGACAGCGTCGCGATCGGGTGCCGGGCGCCACGGGGGACGCGGTCCCACGGCAGCGTGACGTCAACGGCCTCCTCACGGAGAACCCTTTCATCACGCTCGGCCTGCAGAACGGCGCGGCGCGCGTCGAAGGCGGCCTGGATGGACTGGCGCGCCTCGTTGACCCGCTTCCCCGCCTCGGCCTTCTCCTGCTTCGGCAGGCCGCCGATCTCGCGGCGGGCGAGCAGCAGCGGAGACTGGTCCCCGAGGTGGGCGGGCTTGACCGCAGCCAGCGCGTCGAGATCCGCCGCGGCCGCGAAATCCGTCTCGGCCTGCTTGATGGCGGCCGTCAACGTTTCCGGCGCGAGCGCCCCCGCCTGGGGGTCCTGCTTGTCGTTGGCTTCGGACATAACTCCTCGGCGTCCGCTGGGACTGGTTCCGGTGCACGCGAGCGCACACGTGATTTAGCAGCTGCTGAATTCTATGGGACAGCGAACGGCGGCCCCCGATCACCCTCGGGCTGGGCACGTCGTCACTCGGGAGTGCGAAAATGCGGATCTACGCTGTAAACAAGGTGCTGGAACGAACAGTGCGTTCCATGAGAACTCCCCTTGTCTAATCGTTCGATCGGCGTAGTCGCGACAACTCTACGTGCCGGTAGGCGAGCGGACCAGTCGTTTCCGTACAGTCGGCGGGTTCAGCGCTCCGCTTACGGGCCGCTACCGGCCCTTCCGCTGGGCCATGGCGTTCGTATAGACACAAACCGCGGCGGCGGTGGCGAGATTGAGGCTCTCCGCCTTGCCGTACATCGGAATCTTGACCGCGATGTCGACGGTTTCGAGTACGCGCTCCGGCAGCCCGTGGGCCTCGTTGCCGAACACCCAGGCGGTCGGCTGCGCGAAACTCACCTGATCGAGTTCGGTATCGGCGTAGCCGTGTGCGCCGAGCGTGCGCAGTCCGGCGGCGGAACAGGCCGCCAATGCGGCGTCGACGTCCCGGATCCTGGTGATGGCGGGATGGAACAGGCTGCCGGCGGCGGCGCGGACGCATTTGCCGTTGTGCGGGTCGACGCTGTCGCCCGCGAGCACGACGGCGTCGGCTCCGGCGGCGTCGGCGACCCGGATCACGGTGCCGGCGTTGCCGGGGTCCGCGACGTCGACGAGGACGACGACGAGTTCCGCACCGGGTTTCACTACCGTCTCTTGTGGACGGTCGACGAGGGCGCAGACCGCGACGATGCCTTGCGGCGTCACGGTTTCGGACAGCCCGTCCGCGGCGCGGTCGCTGATCGGCGAGACCGTGACACCGGCCTCGCGCGCGGTGACGAGCAGGCGCTCGTGCTGGTCGGCGGCGCGTTCGGTCACGAACAGCTCGTAAACCGTGCCGCCGTCTTCGAGGGCGTGTGTCAGCGCGGCTTCGACCGCGTTCGCCCCCTCGGCGAGGAACCGGCCCGTCTTTTCGCGCTCGGCGCGGCGGGTGAGCTTGCGCGCAGCAACAACCCGGGGCGTCCGTTCGGTGAACGGAGCCGCCCCGGGTTGCGGAAGGGCGCTGCGGCCGGTCAGGCCGACTTCTTCTCTTCGCCGTTGTTCACGTTGGCCTTGGCGAGCTCGGCCAGCGCGGTGAACGCCGCGGCGTCGTTGACCGCGAGGTCCGCGAGGATCTTGCGGTCGACCTCGACACCGGCGGCCTTGAGGCCCTGGATGAACCGGTTGTAGGTCACGCCGTTGGCGCGGGCGGCCGCGTTGATACGGGTGATCCACAGCTGGCGGAAGTCACCCTTGCGGGCACGGCGGTCCCGGTAGGCGTAGTTGAGGGAGTGAAGGGTCTGCTCCTTCGCCTTGCGGTACAGCCGCGAACGCTGGCCGCGGTAGCCGCTGGCGAGCTCGAGAGTCGCGCGACGCTTCTTCTGGGCGTTAACCGCCCTCTTGACGCGTGCCACTGGTCCATCCTGTCGATCTCAGGGGGCGCGTTAGCGCCCGGGGTTTACAAAGTGCGGGGGTGTCAGCGGCCGAGAAGGCGCTTGACGCGGCCGACGTCGTTCTTGGCGACCTCGGTGGTGCCCTCGAGGCGACGGGTGAGCCTGTTGGACTTCTTCTCCATCAGGTGGCGGCGGCCGGCCTTCTGGCGGCGCAGCTTGCCCGTGCCCGTGACGCGGACTCGCTTGGACGTCCCCTTGTGCGTCTTCATCTTCGGCATTGCGTTGTCCTCTTTCGTGTGGCGGCACACCGGTGAATTCCGGTGTGCCGCGACATGTGCTGGTCGGCGCTACGCGTCGGCGGGCGGCTCGGCCGCCTCGTCCTTGGCCGCCTTCGCGGCCTTCTGCGGCTTCACGTTCTTGTGCGGGGCCAACACCATGATCATGTTGCGGCCGTCCTGCTTCGGCGACGACTCGACGAAACCGAGCTCGGTCACCTCGTCGGCGAGCTTCTGCAACAGGCGGAAACCGAGTTCCGGCCGCGACTGCTCGCGTCCGCGGAACATGATCGTGACCTTGACCTTGTTGCCGGCCGCCAGGAAGCGCGAAACGTGACCCTTTTTGGTCTCGTAGTCGTGCTGATCGATCTTGGGCCGCAGCTTCTGCTCTTTGATGACGGTGAGCTGCTGGTTGCGGCGGGACTCGCGGGCCTTCTGCGCACTCTCGTACTTGAACTTGCCGAAGTCCATGAGCTTGCATACGGGCGGGCGGGCCTGTGGGGCAACCTCGACGAGGTCGAGATCGTTCTCCTGTGCCAGCCGCAGCGCATCTTCGATCCGGACGATGCCGACCTGTTCACCGGCGGGTCCGACGAGGCGGACCTCCGGTACCCGGATTCGGTCGTTGATGCGTGTCTCGGAGCTGATGGGGCCTCCTTGGTCCGAGGTAAATTCTTCTACCGTTTCGACCTGGTGCCCACATACCTAAGGCCCCGGTACCTGGCGGTACGCGGGGCCCACTCTTCCGATCGTGCTCGATCTCCAGAATCGAACACACCGCCCCGGCGCTCATAAGATCGCCTGGGCGAGACCGGACCCGGACACCTGATGCTGCGGCGGTGACACGGGTGGGAGCGGGGCTCCACTTGCCGCCCCCGATCGCTCGGGGGCTGGTCGCTCGTGGAAGGGTACCAGACGTGTCAGAAGAACCAGCTCAGCAGCCCCCGTATTCCCCGGACGTCCGCGATCTGGAGGACATCCCGAGCGTCGAGGTCATCAGCAGGGCGGCCGTGATGCTGCTCTCCGCCGGCGCCGAGCGTCTCGGCCTCGCCGACGAGGACCCCGCCAACTCTCCGCATCGCGACCTCGACGAGGCCCGCCGCCTGATCACCGCCCTCGCCGGGCTGGTCACCGCTTCGGCAGAGTACCTCGGCCTGCACGCCGGCCCGTTGCGCGATGGGCTTCAGTCACTTCAGAAGGCCTTCCGTGAGGCTTCGGCCGTGCCGGACGCCCCTGGTCAGGGCCCGGGCGAGAAGTACACGGGACCCGTTTACTGACCTGGCCCCGCCTCCGCTCAGTGCTATGAACGGTCCGTTCCTTGCAAATTTTGCAAGGAACGGACCGTTCATAGCACTCGCCGGCAGGTCGACCGACAGCTAACATTTTAGATGTGAGTGAGTTGGCCAAGGTGCCTCGTTCCCTCCTCCGGGACGAGGCCTACGAGAGCATCAGGCGGGCGATCATCGACGGGACGCTGTCGCCGGGTGCGAACCTGCGCGACGGCGACCTCGCCGAACAGCTGGGACTTTCCCGGGCACCGGTGCGCCAAGCCCTGATGCGGCTCGCCGAAGACGGTCTCGTCGAGTCGAAGCCACAGAGCTATACCCGCGTGGCCGAGTTCGTCCCCGACGACGTCCGGGACGCCCTCCAGCTGGTGCGGACGCTGCACGAGTTCGCCGTGCGCGCGGGTACCCCGCGGATGGGCCCCGCCGAGATCGAGGCTATGCGCGCGGCCAACGCTTACTTCGCCAAGGCGATCGCCGAGGGCGACATCGCGGCCGCGATCACCGCGGACGACGATCTCCACGACATCCCCGTGGCCGCCGCGCGCAACAGAGCGGTCGCCGCGACGCTCGCTCGCTACACACCTTTACTACGGCGTCTCGAATGGGCCCGCTTCGGCTCCCTGCCCGCACACCGGTCGGTCCAGCGCCACGCCGACCTCATCGACGCCATCGAAGCGGGCGACGTCGACCGCGCCTGCGAAATCACCGCGACCATCTGGACCGAACTCGAAGATCTCCTGGAGACGCCGTGATCCTCGCCGACTTCCCCCGCCGGCCACTGCTGCTGGGCCCCTCCCCCATTCACCCGCTCGAACGGCTCACCGCGCATCTCGGCGGCGCGACGGTCTGGGCGAAACGCGAGGACCTCAACTCCGGCCTGGCCTTCGGCGGCAACAAGACCCGGAAACTGGAGTACCTGGTCGCCGACGCGCTCGCCGCCGGCGCGGACACACTGATCTCCATCGGCGGCGTGCAGTCCAACCACACCCGCCAGGTCGCCGCGGCCGCCGCACGGACGGGGCTGAAGGCCGTGCTGGTCCAGGAAAGCTGGGTCGACTGGCACGATCCCCTGTACAACAGGGTCGGCAACATCCAGCTGTCCCGCATCCTCGGCGCCGACATCCGGATGGTCGACGCGGGTTTCGGTGTCGGCTTCAAGGAGAGCTGGGAGAACGCGGTCAAGGAGATCGAGGCGGCAGGCGGCAAGCCGTATGCCATCCCGGCGGGCGGTTCGGATCACCGCCTCGGCGGTCTCGGCTTCGCGAACTGGATCGTCGAACTCGAGGCACAGGAAGCAGAACTCGGGATCTTCTTCGACACGATCATCGTCTGCTCGGTGACCGGCAGCACGCAGGCCGGGATGATCGCGGGCGCAGCGCTTTCCGGGAAACCACGGCGGATCGTCGGCATCGACGGCTCCGCGAAACCGGCCGAGACCCGCGACCAGATCACCCGCATCGCACGGGCGACCGCGGAACTGATCGGCGCCGGCGAGCCGGAGAAGGTCGAGCTCGACGAGCGGTACCACGCCGGGATCTACGGCATCCCCGACGAGTCCACAGTGGACGCCATCCACACGCTCGCGCGGCTCGAAGGTGTGCTCACGGACCCGGTATACGAAGGGAAGTCCATGGCCGGGCTGATCGACATGGTCGGGAGCGGCGAGATCTCCCGCGACTCCAACGTCCTCTTCGCCCACTTGGGCGGCCAGCCCGCTCTGAACGGCTACACGAGCGTCCTCTGACCACCGGATGTTATGAAAGGACCCTTCCTAACAGAATCTGTTAGGAAGGGTCCTTTCATAACACACGCGACTAGTCCACCACGGCGAGTACGTCGATCTCGACCAGGAGACCGGCAGGAAGGCCGACGTAGACGGTGGTGCGGGCCGGGTGCGGCGCGTCCCCGATCAGCTTGTTGTAGACCTCGTTGAACGCGCCGAAGTGGTCGACGTCGGTCAGGTACACGCGCACCATCATCGCGTCGGCCAGGCTCGAACCGGCGGCCTCGAGCACGGCCTCGATGTTCTTGAACGTCTGCTCCGTCTGCTCACCGACGGTGTCCCCGACGATGGCGCCGGTGGCCGGGTCGAAGGCGACCTGGCCGGCCACCTGCAGGATGTTGCCCTTGCGGACCGCCTGCGAGAACGCGGCCACCGGCTTAGGCGCGTTCTCCGTGCTGATCGCGGTCTTGCCCATTCGAACTACCCCTTTCGGTTCCCCGTCCATCCACTGTGGACGGAAGCTTCCTCGGTCGCGGCGACCAGCTCGGGCACGAGCGCGAGCAGGCCGTCATAGTCGAGCAGTACCTTCGGCACCGACATCGACGCGGCGGCGAGCACCACCCCACCCGGTCCGCGGACCGGAGCGGCGATGCAGTGGATGAAGTCCTCGTGCTCGGCATTGTCCACCGCGTAGCCGCGTTCGGCGACGAGCGAAAGTTCGGTCTCGTACGCCTCAGGCGTGGTGATCGTGTTCGGCGTGCGGACGGCGTAGTCGATCTTCTTGACGACGTCCGCGCGCTCGTGGGGAACCATCGCAGCGACGAGCACCTTGCCGACGGCGGTGCAGTGCAACGGCGCGCGTTTGCCGATGCGCGAGTACATCCGTACCGAATGCCGTCCCTCGAACTTGTCGATGTAGACGACCTCACCGTCCTCATAGGACGCGAGGTGCACGGTGTGCCCGGTCCGCGAGTTGAGCCCGGCGAGCGCGGACTGCGCGCTGCGGCGGACATCGCGGTCCTCCAGCGCCTGCTGCGCGAGATCGAAGAGGGCACTGCCGAGACGGTAGTACCTGGCCCCTTCACGCCGCACGAAATGATGGGACTCGAGCGTGCGCAGCAACCGCAGCACGGTCGACTTGTGCACGCCGATCTCTTCCGCAAGCTGATCCAGCGTCTTCGCCTCGCGGGCGAGCCCGGTCAGCAGAGTGAGCGCGCGGTCCAAGCTTTGACTCATGCGCCCACCAATCCCTTGTCGGTCAGCTTCGCCGCGGCCCACGCCGCCGCGTCGGCCCCGATCAGGGCCTCCACAACGGTTTCCGGGAGTGGCGTTCCCACGTCGTCGTGGGTGAGCAGGGTGGCCGCGGCCTGCAGATGCCCGCGCCGCAGCCGGGTCGCGGGATCGTCTCCGCGCAGGGTCGCCGCGAGGAAACCGGCGGCGAACGCGTCTCCGGCACCGACCGGCTCCACGACGTCGACCTGCAGAGCCGGCGCGAAGACCGGTGGCTCGTTTCCTTCGACCAAGGTCGCGCCGCGTTCCCCGTGCTTGACCACCAGCGTCATCGGCCCCGGCACCGCGGCGCGCAGCCGCACCGGATCCCCGGTCCCCCACACCTGGACGGCTTCATCGTCACCGGTGAGGACGATGTCCGCACGGTCGGCGAGTTCGGCCAGCACGGCGGTGTCGCGCCCGGCCCACAGCGCGGGCCGGAAG
Source organism: uncultured Actinomycetota bacterium (assembly GCA_963766045.1). Classification (GTDB taxonomy): domain Bacteria; phylum Actinomycetota; class Actinomycetes; order Mycobacteriales; family Pseudonocardiaceae; genus Amycolatopsis. The sequence continues at coordinate 31,211 of CAVXYN010000001.1, forward strand.
TTGACGTCGAACGACACAAGCGTCTCGCCACGGGGGCGATCCATCAGCTCCCGGACCAGGTCCAGACAACCGGTCGAGAGCGCCGGCGTGATCCCGGACAGGTGGATGACGCGCACCCCGTCGAGCTGGAGTTCCGACAACAGTTCGGGACCCATCCCGGACGCGGCCGACCCCTTCCGGTAGTACCGCACCGGGCTGCCGTGGGCGCCGCTTTCCTTGATGTAGAGCCCGGTCGGCCGGGACGGATCGACGGCGACGGCACTCACGTCGACCCCCGCCGCGGCGATCTCACGGACCAGCGCGCGCCCGAACGGGTCGTCCCCGACAGCGCTCACCCACGCGCTGGAAAGCCCCAGCGCCGGCAGGTGGCAAGCGACGTTCGACTCGGCTCCGCCAATGGTCCGCATCCACTTCCGAACCTGATCGGGCGGCCCGGATTCGGCCGGTACGAACAAGGCCATCGACTCCCCGATGCACAACACGTCGGGCGCGTTCGTCACTTCCGCGTCTCCCTATCAACACCGTTGTCACCCCGTTGACCTCTAGCGACCCGGATGCTACACCTATCCCACGCAATATGCGCAACGTCCGTTGCAACATACGCAACCGAGGTGAACCTCATGCCCCAGCTCGAAGCCGGCACGATCGACCCCGCCGCGGTCGCGGCCGTCCGGGAAGAGCGGATCGACTGGCGCTTCCGGTCCGTGGCACCGTCGCTGTCCGGGCTCACCCTCGGAGAAGCCGCCTCCCGCGGCGCGAAGCTGTTCGACGACGGGTTCCTCGGCCCGTTCGTGGTCCTCGACGGCGAAGCCATCGAGCACAACCTCCGCACAATGGCGAACTGGTGCGCCGCAAGGGGAATCGCCCTCGCGCCGCACGGCAAGACGACGATGGCCCCGCAGCTGTTCGAGCGCCAGCTCGCGCACGGCGCCTGGGGCATCACCGCGGCCAACGCCGGCCACCTGCGGATCTACCGCGCCTTCGGGGTTTCCCGGATCCTCCTCGCGAATCAGCTGCTGGACCCGTCGGGGTTGCGCTGGCTCGCCGGCGAACTCGACGCCGACCCGGACTTCGAATTCGTCTGCTGGGTCGACTCGGTCCGCGGCGTCGAGCTGATGACCGAGGCACTGAGCGGAGCCAGCCGCAGGGTGGACGTCCTGGTCGAACTCGGCGCCGACGGCGGCCGCACGGGTGTCCGCGACACCGCCACCGCGCTCGCCGTCGCCGAGGCCGCGCACGCGAGTCCGGCCCTTCGGCTGCGCGGGACCGGCGGCTACGAGGGTGCGCTTTCCCACCACACCGACGAATCCTCACTCCGGCTGATCAGTTCCTATGTGGACGGTCTGCGTGAGCTGGTGGTCTCGTTCGCGGACAAGGGACTGCTCGACGACGCCGGGCAGATCATCGTGACGGGCGGCGGGAGCGCGTACTTCGACCGCGTCGCCGACGAACTCACCAAGGACTGGCCGGACGGGCTCGACGTACTGCCGATCCTGCGCAGCGGTGCCTACGTGACCCACGACGACGGTTTCTACCGCGTGATCTCACCGCTCGGCGAGCACCCTCGCATCGCCGGTGTCGACTCGTTCCATTCCGCGCTGCGCGCCTGGGCGCAGGTGACGTCGAAGCCTTCGGACGAACTGGCGCTGCTCACCATCGGCAAACGCGACGCGTCCTTCGATGAAGGAATGCCCGAACCGCGACTGATCCGCAAATCCGGTGGCCCGCCCGCTGTGCTCGAGGCTCACACCATCGAGAAGATGAACGACCAGCACGCCTTCCTCACCCTGCCGGTTTCGTCGCCGGTGGAGGTCGGTGACTGGATCGGTCTCGGCCTGTCGCATCCGTGCACCGTTTTCGACAAATGGCCCCTCATTCCCGTCGTCGGTCCCGACGGCGAAACCGTATTCGATTTCGTCCGCACGCATTTCTGATCCATCCTCACCCGCCGCAGAGGAAGAATCACCATGGACATCGTGTTCCGTTCAGCGCTGGTCGCCGACGGCACCGGCGATCCGATCACCAGACACGACGTGGGAATCTCCGACGGACGCATCGCCAGCGTCGCCGAAGCCCGCTCCCTGGCCGGCCGCCGCACCATCGACGCCGAAGGACTCGTGCTCGCGCCCGGGTTCATCGACATGCATTCCCATTCGGATCTGCAGCTGCTCGCCAAACCGGATCACCTCGCCAAGATCTCGCAAGGTGTCACGACCGAAGTCCTCGGGCAGGACGGGCTTTCCTACGCCCCGGTCAACGACGACGTGCTCGTCGCGCTGCGCCAGCAGCTGGCCGGGTGGAACGACGACCCCGACGGATTCGACTGGAATTGGCGCTCGGTCGGCGAGTACCTGGACCGGCTCGACGCCGGGGTCGCGGTCAACGCCGCGTATCTCGTGCCGCAGGGCACGGTCCGGATGCTCACAGTCGGCTGGGACGACCGGCCCGCGACCGATGCCGAAATGACCGCGATGAAGGAGCTCATCGCGACCAGCCTCGCCGAAGGCGCGATGGGGATGTCGTCCGGGCTCACCTACACCCCCGGAATGTACGCGAGTACCGACGAACTCATCGAGCTGTGCCAGGTCGTCGGCGAGAACGGTGGCTTCTACAGCCCGCATCACCGCAGCTACGGCAAGGGCGCGCTCGAGGCCTTCGGTGAGATGGTCGACGTCTCCCGGCGGTCCGGCTGCCCGCTGCACCTCGCGCACGCCACGATGAACTTCTCGGTGAACAAGGGAAAGGCTCCTCAGCTGCTGGAGCTGCTCGACCAGGCGCTCGACGACGGCTGCGACATCTCCCTCGACACCTATCCCTATCTTCCCGGCGCCACCTACCTTTCGGCGCTGCTGCCGAGCTGGTCGACCGAAGGCGGACTCGACGCCACGCTCGCCCGGCTGTCCGATGTGGACACCCGTGAACGGATCCGTGCCGAGATCGAGGAAACCGGCTCGGACGGCGCGCACGGCGTGCCGATCGACTGGGAGTCCATCGAGATCAACGGGGTCCGGCGGGACGAGAACTCCCACCTGGTCGGACATTCCGTCGCCGCCTCGGCCACGAAGGCCGGGCGCCCGGCCTCGGAGCTGTACTTCGACGTCCTTCTCTCGGAAAAACTCGGCACCTCGTGCCTGATGCACGTGGGGCATGAGGAGAACGTCCAGGCGATCATGCGGCACCGCACCCACACCGGCGGCAGCGACGGCCTGCTCGTCGGCGCGCGGCCGCATCCTCGGGCCTGGGGCACGTTCCCGCGCTACCTCGCGCGCTACGTCCGCGAACTCGGTGTGCTCGAACTCGCCGAATGCGTTTCCCACCTCACCGGCCGCGCGGCAGAGCGCCTGCGGCTGGACGACCGTGGTCTCGTCCGCGCCGGTTACGCCGCGGATCTGGTGCTGTTCGACCCCGACACGGTCGCCGACACCGCCACGTTCGACAACCCGCGGCAGCAGGCCGCCGGTATCCCCTATGTCTTCGTCAACGGTGTCGCCGCCATCGACGATGGTCAACCGACCGGCGCCCTCGCCGGCCATTCACTGCGGAACCCCGGGAGGGCCCGATGATCGACTGGCTCCAACATTCGACGGGAGGTCTCCTGACCCTCGCCGCCGTCTCGATCGCCGTCCTGCTGCTGCTCATCATCAAGGTCAAGCTCGAACCGTTCATCGCGCTGATCGTGGTGGGTCTGCTGACCGCGCTGGCCGCGGGTCTCCCGGTCATCCAGATCGTCGGCTCCGCTCAGAAGGCGTCGGATTCGCTGCTGGAGAAGGGTTTCGGCGGAATCCTCGGGCATATCGCCGCGATCATCGGCCTCGGCACCATCCTCGGGTCCATTTTGGAACGATCCGGTGGGGCGAAAGTGCTCACCGGAGCCCTGCTGCGAGGCTTCGGGGAAAAGCGTGCGCCGCTCGCGATGGGTCTCGCCGGCTTCATCTTCGGCATCCCGGTCTTCTTCGACATCGGCATCTTCGTGCTGGCGCCGCTGGTCTACGTCGCCGCCAAACAGGGCGGCCGCTCGCTGGTGCTCTACACGATGCCGCTGCTGGCAGGCCTTTCGATCACGCACGCGTTCCTGCCGCCGCACCCCGGCCCGGTGGCCGCGGCCGGTCTGCTGCACGTCGAACTGGGCTGGATCATCCTGATGGGCCTCGTCTGCGGTATCCCGGCCTTCCTGGTCGGCGGCGTGGCGTTCTCCACGTGGATCGGCAAACGCGTCGACGTGGCGGTTCCGGAGGAATTCCTGGTCGCCGAAGAAGAAGGCGAGAAGGAAGAGAACCCGCCGTCGCTCGGCCTCGTGTTCTCGATCATCGCGATCCCGCTGGTCCTGATCCTCGCCGGCACGTTCGGCAGCATCTGGTTGCCGAAGGGCTCGTTCCTCGCCGGTGTGGCCGCGTTCATCGGTACCCCGGCCGTCGCACTGACGGTCTCGGTGCTGCTCGCGTTCTGGCTGCTTGGCCTGCGGCGCGGACTGACCGGCAAGGACCTGAGCGAGCTGTCCTCGAAGTCGCTCCGGCCGGTCGCGATGATCCTGCTGGTGGTCGGCGCGGGCGCGTTCTTCGGCGCGGTGCTGTCCGCGACCGGGATCGGCACCGCGGTGGCCGGTTCCCTCAAGGGCGCCGGACTTCCGGTCATCGTCGCCGCCTACGTGATCAGTTGCGGGCTGAGGATCGCGCAAGGTTCGGCGACCGTGGCGATCGTGACCACGAGCGGCATCATCGCGCCGACCGTGGCAGGGCTCGGGTACTCGCAGATCCAGCTCGCCCTGCTGGTCGTCGCGATCTCAGCCGGGTCGATCATCGCCTCGCACGTGAACGACGGTGGCTTCTGGATCATCTCGCGGTACTTCAACCTGACCGTGCCGCAGACCCTGAAAACCTGGACCGCACTGGAAACCGTCCTTTCCGTTTCCGGTTTCGGCGTGGCAGCATTGCTGATGGCAGTGGTTTAAACCACCCCGACCTCTGGGAGAAATCACGATGACCGGACTCGATCGACGGACCTTTCTCGGCGCAGTCGGAGCCGCCGGCCTCAGCACCGTACTCGGATCGCAGCTCGCGAGCGCTTCCGAACAATCCTGTGGACCGAAGGGAACCGGGGCCATCTACGTCAGCAGCTACACCACCACCGGGCACGGGCTCGATGTCGCTCACCGGGAAGCGAGCTCCGCGCTGGTGGTGGACCGGAACATTCCGGGGATCAGCAACGCTTCCTGGTTCGACATCAGCGCCGACCGGAAGACGCTGTACGTGACCAATGAGGACGAAGGCGGCCAGATCTCCGCGTTGAACCTGGCCGATCCGACGAAACCCCGGCTACTCAACAAGAAGTCGTCCAAGGGTCAGCACCCGACGCATCTGAGCGTGCATTCGAGCCAGAAGTACGTGCTGGCCGCGAACTACAGCAGCGGCAGCGTCGTCGTACTCCCGATCCTCGCGGGCGGGAAACTCGGCGACGTCGTCGATCTCGCCCAGCACAAGGGTGCGGAGCGCGACCCGCACGCGCACCAGGTGGTCAACGACCCCACCGGCCGGTGGGTGCTCGCGGTCGACCTCGGCGCGGATTCGGTGTACGTCTACAAACTCGACGTCGTTTCCGGGAAGCTGAAGCTGAACCAGCAGTTGAAGCTTCCCTCGGGCGCCGGGCCGCGGCACCTGGCGTTCCACCCGAACGGCCGGTACGCCTACATCCTCGGCGAGCTCCGTGCCGAAGTGACCGTCGCGGCTTGGGACCCGGCCGGCGGGACGCTGACCGCGGGCCAGGTCGTCCCGGCCGTGCCCGCGGGCACTCCGGGTGATCAGTACCCGGGCGAGATCACGACATCCAAGGACGGCAAATTCGTCTACGCGTCGGTCCGCGGTTCCGACACGATCGCCTCGTTCGGCGTCGGTGACAGCGGGAAGTCCCTGAAGCTGCTGGGCAACGCGCCGGTCGGCGGCGTCTACCCGCGCCACATCACGCTCGACCCGACCGAAGGCTGGTTCTACGTCTCCAGCGACAAGTCCGGCACGCTCAGCTGGCTGCCTCGCGATCCCGCGACCGGCCTTCCCGGTGCGGTCGCCGGGAAACTGGCGCTCCCGCAGGTCAATTCCGTGTTCTTCTCGTGAGTGGTAATGACGGTTAGAACCGTCATTACCACTCACGAGCCCCCCACCCAAGGAGACTTCCCATGAGAACTCGCTTTTTGTTCGCGAGCCTCGCCCTAGGCCTGGTCGCGGGTTGCGCACCCACGCAATCCACCCCCGCCGGAAGCGGTGGTGACGAAAAGACCGGCACCGTCCGGGTCTGGCTGTTCGACGAGGCCAGCCGCGCCCCCAAGGAAGCCGCGGTCAAGGAGGCGATCGCCGAGTTCAAGGCGGCGCATTCCGGGGTCGAGGTCGACGTCCAGTGGATCCCGGTCGAAGGCCGCGCGGACAAGTTCTCCGGTGCCTTCAACGATCCCGCCAGCGCACCGGACGTCGCGGAGTTCGGCAACACCGACGTGTCGAGCTACGCCGCCACCGGCGCGCTCGCCGACCTGACCGGTGACCTGTCGTCGTGGAAGGAAGGCTCGGACCTTCTTCCCGCGGTGCTGGAGACGGCGAAGGCGGAGGGCAAGACCTACGGCCTGCCGTGGTTCACCGGCGTGCGCGCGTTGTTCTACCGCACGGACGTCTTCACCGAACTCGGACTCAAGCCTCCGTCCACCCTGGCGGAACTGACCGAGACGGCACGCAAGATCCGGGCCGCGAAGCCGGAGCTGTACGGCATCTCCGTCGGCGGCAAGTACACCTACGCGATGCTGCCCTTCCTGTGGGCGCACGGCGGCGAGATCGCCAAGCAGGACGGTACGAAGTGGACGTCCACTATGGACTCTGAGCAGGCGAAGGCGGGTGTCACGGCATACGCGAACCTGCTGAAGCCGGACATCTGCCCGCCGGAACAGTGCGCCAACCTCACTGGGACGCAGAGCATCCAGGCCTTCGCCGGTGGCAAGGCGGGCATGGCGATCGGCGGTGACTTCAACCGCAAGGCCGTCGAAGCCGGTCAGGTGAAGGGGAAGTACGCCATGGTCGCGCTTCCGGGCACCCAGCCGGGCAAGATCGCCCCGGCGTTCGCCGGCGGCAATCTGCTCGGCGCGTTCAATGCCGGCAAGCGCAAGGGTCTCGCGGTCGAGTTCATCGAACTCCTCGGCGGCGCCAAGTACCAGGAGAAGATGTACACCGCCATGGGCAACCTGCCGACCCTCGGCAGTGTCCAGCAGCGCCTGGCCGCGAACGACCCGTCACTGAAGCCGTTCGTGGACACGCTCACCGCGGGCACGAAGTTCGTTCCCGCCACCCCGGCGTGGTCGAAGATCGACGCGCAGGGTGTGCTGCCGACCGCCATCCAGCAGATCGCGACCGGTGGCAAGGACGCCACCGCCGCACTGGCCACCGCAGCAGCCGACATGAACAAGGCGTTCGGCTGACTCTTATGGTCACCAAGGACATCCCGCGCACCACGACCCCGGCCGTTCCGGCCCGCCGTGCCCCCAGGCGGCGCCGGGACGGCCGGGCCGCCCTGCTCTATCTGGCGCCGGGCGGCATTCTGCTCCTGGCGATGCTGGCGTACCCGATCTACCAGCTCGTCCTGATCTCGTTCTACGACTACGGCCAGCCGCAGGCCGTCGGCGCCGCTCCCCTGGTCTTCCTCGGCTTCCAGAACTACGTCGACCTGCTCGAAAACGTGCAGTTCTGGGAGGTGCTCGGGAAGACCGTCGGCTTCGCCGGGGTCTGCGTCGTGGGCAGCCTGGCCGTCGGCACGGCGCTGGCCGTACTGGCCAGCCGGGTCCGCGCGTGGGCACGGGTCCCGTTGTTCCTGGCGGCGCTCGCCGCCTGGGCGACGCCCGCGATGGCCGGGTCGTACGTCTGGCTGTTCCTGTTCGACACCGATTTCGGCCTGGTGAACGAAGTCCTGTCCGGGATCGGGTTCACCGGGATGGCGAACCACTCCTGGACCTTCAGCACGGTCGGCACCTTCGGGCTGGTGGCCGCCGAGGTCATCTGGTGCTCGTTCCCGTTCGTCATGGTGACGATGTACGCCGGGATCAAGGGCGTCCCGGAAGAGGTGATCGAGGCCGCGCATCTCGACGGCGCGTCGACCTGGCGTACCACGTGGACGATCGTGCTGCCGATGGTGCGGCCGCTGCTGACGATCGCCACGATCCAGTCGATCATCTGGGATTTCAAGGTCTTCACGCAGATCTACGTGATGACCAACGGCGGCGGCGTCGCGGGGCGCAACCTCGTGCTCAACGTCTTCGCATACCAACAGGCCTTCGCCGGGCAGGAATACGGGCTCGGTGCGGCCATCGGAGTCGTGATGACCTTGCTGTTGCTGTCCATCACCGGCCTTTACGTCCGGTCGCAACGACGGAGTGCGGGATGGGTATGACAGCGACGCAGACCCGGACCAAGCCGCGTCGGGTGAAGCGCCCGGGCAGGCTGATCGCCGAGATCATCTGCGTGGTGGTCGCCGGTATGGTCGCGTTCCCGGTGTACTGGATGGTGCTTTCGGCGTTCAAACCCGCCGGGCAGATCCAGTCGGACAACCCGAGGCCGTGGACGCTCACCCCGACGCTGGAGCATTTCGAACGAGTGCTGTCCGGTGAGGGTTTCGCGCTGTTCTTCCTCAACAGCGTCATCGTGGCCGTCGTGGTGGTGGCGCTTTCGCTGCTGCTGTCGTTCCTCTCGGCGGTCGCGCTCACGAGGTTCAACTTCCGCGGCAAGACCGTGCTGCTCGTGATGGTGCTGGTCGCGCAGATGGTCCCGGTCGAGGCGCTGACGATCCCGCTGTTCTTTCTGATGCGCTCCGTCGGCGACGTCGCACCGGCGTTCGGCACCAACCACCTCGGCTCGCTGATCCTGGTGCATCTCGCGTTCAGCCTGCCGTTCGCGATCTGGATGCTGCGTGGTTTCGTCGCCGCGGTGCCGCAGGAACTCGAGGAGGCGTCGAAGATCGACGGCGCCAGCCGGATGCGGTTCACCTGGCAGATCCTGTTCCCGCTGGTGGCGCCCGGGCTGGTGGCGATCAGCGTGCTCGCGTTCATCCACGCGTGGAACGACTTCCTGTTCGCCAAGACGTTCATCATCTCCAACACCGAGAACCAGACGCTCCCGCTGGCGATCCTGGTGTTCTTCAAACCGGAGGACACCGACTGGGGCGCGGTGATGGCGGGCTCGACCCTGATGACCATCCCGGTGCTGGTGTTCTTCATCCTTGTCCAACGGCGACTCGTGTCCGTCATGGGCGGCGCGGTGAAAGGCTGAGCCAATGCCGGGATTCGACTCGCTGCTCCCCCGCCCTGTCTCGGTGGAACCCCTGCCGGGCCACTGCGCCGCATCGTCCGAAGTCGATGTCCGGGCGGAGGCGGATCTGCCCGCGGAGGGGTACCGGCTGGAGATCGACCCGTCCGGGGTGACCCTGCACGCGGCCGACGCGGCGGGCGCGTTCTACGGCCGTCAGACCCTGCGGCAGCTCGCCGGGCCGGACGCGTTCCGGGCGGCGTCGATCCACAGTGGACAGAACGTCGTGCCTTGCGGAGTCATCACCGACCATCCCCGATTCCGCTGGCGCGGCTGTCTGCTCGACGTCGCCCGGCACTTCCGGACCAAGGCCGAGGTGCTGCGGTTCGTCGACCTCCTCGCCGTGCACAAGCTCAACGTGCTCAACCTGCACCTGACCGACGATCAGGGTTGGCGCGTCGAGGTCCCCGGCTACCCGAAGCTGACCGAGATCGGCGGCTGGCGGCGTTCGTCGATGGTCGGGCGGCACGACGGCCCGGAGCGCGACGGGCGGCCACACGGCGGCTTCTACACCACCGACGACCTCCGCGAGATCGTCGCGTACGCCGCCGAACGCGCGGTGACGGTCGTCCCGGAGATCGACATCCCCGGGCACGCGCGGGCCGCCATCGCGGCGTATCCCGAACTCGGCCCGCCGACAGATGAGCCGTGGGAGGTCTGGACGAGCTGGGGTATCAGCACGTCGCTGCTGAACACCGACAAGTCCACTGTGGACTTCTTCCGCACCGTTTTCGACCACGTACTAGACGTCTTCCCGTCGCGGGCGATCGCGCTGGGTGGCGACGAGGTGCCCGGTGCGACCGAGGAGCACGGCCGGTTCGTCCGTGAGATCGCCGAGCACATCACCTCGGCGGGCCGGCGCCCGTTCGGCTGGGACGAGGTACTCGAGGCCGGCGACCTGCCGGCGATGGTCATCGGCTCCTGGCAGAGCGAAGGAGCCGGTGCCCGCGCGGCCGCGGCCGGGCACGAGGTCGTCATGTGTCCCGAGGAGCGCGTCTACCTCGACCACCGGCAGTCCGACCACCTCGACGAACCGATCCCGGTCGGCTACCTGAGGACACTGGAAGGCGTCTACGGCTACGAACCGGTGCCCGCCGACTTCCCCAATGGGACAACGATTCTCGGCACGCAGGCGCAGCTGTGGACGGAGCACCTCGACACGGTGCGACGGGTGGACTACGCCGCCTTCCCCCGGCTCTGCGCGTTCGCCGAGGTGGCGTGGAGCCCGCCGGAAGGGCGGGACTACTCGGAGTTCCTGCCGCGTCTGCGGGACCACCATCTTCCCCGGCTCGACGCACTGGGTGTCGAGTACCGGCCGCTCGACGGCCCACACCCCTGGCAGATGCGCCCCGGCGTGCCCGGCCGACCCAGGTGAGGCTCGTGAGCGGTAATGACGGTTCTAGCCCTCATTACCACTCACGACCAGGGTGACCACCAGCGTTCCGTACCCGGCGGCGGCCAGGTGACCTCCAGGAACCGGGGCCGGTAGATCCGCACGTCCGCCATATTGTCGCTGTGGTCGAGACTGTTGACGTTGTACGACACGATGAGCTTGCCGGGACCGCTCAGCTGGGCATGGGCCGACGCGTCGTAGACGATGACGCGTTTGCCCGGGGTCTGCGTCTCGGGCGCCTGGTACAGGACTCGCGGGTTGCCGAAAGGACCGGTCGGCGAGCTCGCGGTGTAGGCGAGCACCGTCGGGCTGAACCCCGCACTGGAGTCCACGGTGACCAGCACGTATTCGGCGCCCACCCGCGTCACCGAGAACGCGGTGCCCACGCCGGGCAACATCCGGACGCTGTCTTCCTCGTGCCGGGACCAGCCGTCACCCGTCCAGAACTCCCAGGCGCCACGGAGTCCTCCGGCCGGGACTCGCGCGAGCCGGACGTACTTCGTCGAGAAGTCGTGCTCGGCGCCGTAGATGTAGGTGTAGCCGCCTTCTTGGAGCAGTTCCGCTCCCCAGGCGATGTTGCTGCTCACCGGGATCGAGATCAGCTCGGTCTGTTTGAGCCCGGGCAGAGTGAACCCGGCCAGTGAGGTCCCGGTGCTCCGGAAGTCGAGCCCGCCCATCCCGGTCGCCTCGTACCGGTTGTAGAGGACCCGCAGGACGCCGCCTTCGATGACGCCGTCGGCGACCCAGCAGTATTCGGACGAACCGGGCAGCCGCACCAGCGGATCCGGGTCGTCGGCGGTGCCGCCGTGCAACGTCTCGCCGAGCGTGCCGTCCGGCTTCTGCAGCACCAGGGTGTTCCGCACCATATGGCTGGTCGGCGGTCGGCTGTGGTCGGGATTCACCGGGCCGAGGAAGGTATCCGAGAACAACCAAGCGGTACGGCCGTCCGGCAACGGCACCGAGGCTGTACGGTCACCGCCGCTCCATTGGCCGCCCTTGTTGCCGTAGCCGTTCCAGAGCTCGTTCAAGGCCACATCGGGAACGGCTATCGGCGTCGGCTCTGGACCCGGGTTCGGGATCGGGACGGGCGGCGAGGGCATGACCGTGCACGCCGGCGCTCCACTGCCCGCCAGCACCACGGACAGGGACAACGCGGCCAGCACCGTCAGCCGCCATGCCCTTCGCATCGCACCCCCTCGTGAGGTGTCCCTGGATCGGATCATGTTAGCGGAGATCCAGACCGCTGAAATCTTTGTACGAGCCTTGTGCGGTGGGCGGTTAGCGTCCGCGGAAACCACCGCGAAAGGACCCTGACCGGATGTGGAAACTGCTTTCCCTTGGTCTTCTGACAGCGCTTGTGAGCACCGGTTTCGCGACCGCCGAAGCAGCCGAGGCGCCCAAGACGTACTACGTCGACCAGACGCTCGGCAGCGACTCCGCGAGCGGCACGTCGGATCAGACGCCGTGGAAGTCTCTGACCAAGGTCTCCTCGACCACGCTGGCCGCCGGTGACACGGTCCTGCTGCGCCGCGGCCGCAGCTGGAGCGGCGGGCTCGCCGTCCGGGGTTCCGGTACGGCGGCCGCCCCGATCACGGTCGGTGCGTACGGCGAAGGGGCGCGCCCGGTCGTGAAGGGCAACACCGAAGCCTGCGTCGACCTGCCGGGAGACCACGTCTGGGTGCGGGATCTCCAGATCGGCGTCCCGGCCGCCGCCGGACGTTGCTCGTGGGCAGGCGTGAAGGTGACCGGCGACCACGACAAGGTGCTGTCGAACCTCATCACCGGCGCCGGCGCGGGCGTGTTCATCGCGCCGTCGGCGGACGGCACCGAGATCACCCAGAACGACCTCGTCGACAACAACCATATGACCGTCGTGACCCCGGGCGGCAACGACGACTCGGGCGCGTTCGCCGTTCTGGTGCACGGCAACGACTCCGACATCGGCTGGAACCGGATCAGCGGGTCGATCGCGAAGGCCGACGACTTCGGCGGCCTCGACGGCGCCGCGGTCGAGATCTTCTACGGCTCGCGCAACGTCATCCACCACAACATCTCCGAAGACAACGAGTCGTTCACCGAACTCGGCACGGACGCCAAGGATCCCGACGGCGTCTCCACCGGCAACGTCTTCGAGTACAACGCGATCTTCGGCGCCAAGACCCGCGGCGGGATCGTGACCCGCGGTGCCGAAGACGGGAACGGACCGGTGCTCGGCACGGTGTTCCGCAACAACTCGATCCGCCTCACGAACGCCGAGTCGGAGGGTTTCGTCTGCTACGGCGGCTGCACGAACCAGATGTTGACGATGACGCAGAACGTCGTCCAGGCCGCCTACAAGGTCGGCTACACGGACGCCACGTTCACCGCGACCGACCACAACGTCTACTTCGGCGGTCTGCGGCAGTTCACGCCCGGAGCGTCGGACAAGGTGGCCGACCCGAAGTTCACGTCGGCCACGAACCTTGTCCTGCTGGCGGGAAGCCCGGCGATCGACCTCGGCACGACGAAGTACGACAACCTCGACGTCGACGGGAATCCGGTCTTCGCCGGAGCACGTGTCGATGCCGGTGCCTACGAACACCAGGGCTAGCGGAACGCCGTGAAGGCGTTCACGCCTTCACGGCGTGAACGCCTTCACGGACCGGTGTCAGTTGTAGATGCGCTGCATGGCGCCGTTCGCCAGCACTCCGTTGACCCACAGCTGGTCGACCTTCGCCGACTCCGCCGAATTCGGGTTCGCGTTGGTGCAGGACGGGCCGGGGCCGCCGCCGGACATCAGCTCGGAGCACGGACCCTCGTAGTGGTCCGGCAGGCCGAGTGCGTGGCCGGTCTCGTGCGCGGCGATCCGCGTCTCGTCGTACTCCTTCGCCTGCGAGTAGTCGATGAAGATCGTGCCGCGGCCGTGGCCGTCGGTCTCGGCGTAGGAACCGGACGGGTCGTTGCCCTCGGTGTACCTGAGGGTGGCCCCCGAACATTCATCCAACTTCACGTTCGAAACCGCGGCATTCCAGTTGGCCGCCCCTGCCGCGATCGCGGCGCGGAAGGTCGGCGCGCCCGAAGCGTCGTAGCACACGGTGGTGGCAGCCTCCGCCGTCTGCTCGGGCTGGACCGCCGACGCCTGACCGGCGGTCAACGGAACGGCGAGCAGCGCCAAACTCACCGACGCGGAAACGAAGAATTTCCTTGCCATGGAACCAACTCCTAGTGGGGACGACGGGAACGGTCCGTGAATCTAGGAGCGGAAGACCGTGATGAGGCACCGACTTTCGTCGCTTCTCACGGCTGGTGATTTACCAACACTTTTGTCGTATTGACATGCATGTCTTCGCATACGACCATGTTCAGTTCGGCGCATGGCGCCTCGACTAGCTGTATAGGTCGTTATACAGAAGGCTCAGGTCTTCGGTTTGTACCAGACTTCGGGGCGGCCGACCTGGCCGTAGCGAGGTTCGCGTTGGGCGAGGCCGTTATCGGCGAGGTACTCGAGATACCGTCGCGCGGTCACCCTGGACGCGCCGATCGCGGTCGCGGCGGCCCCCGCCGACAGCCCGTCGGCGGCCGATGCGAGGACCTCGGTGATGGCCTCCAGCGTCTGCGCGCTCATCCCCTTCGGCAGCGCGGGCCGTTCGGTGGTCCGCAGCGCGCCGAGGGCGCGGTCGATCTCGGCCTGACCGGTCACCTCGCCCGAGGCGTCGCGGAACTCCGCGTAACGCTCGAGCTTTTCGCGCAGGGACGCGAAGGTGAACGGCTTCAGCAGGTACTGCACCACGCCGACCGACACGGCCGCCTTGACCAGCGCCAGATCCCGCGCCGAGGTCACCGCGATGACGTCGATCGGCAGCCCGGCCGCGCGCAGTGACCGGCAGACCGCGAGGCCGTGTGTGTCCGGGAGGTAGAAGTCCAGCAGCACCAGGTCGACCGGCTCGCGTTCGCAGAACCGCAATGCCTCCCCGCCGGAGTGCACCACCCCGGAAACGGTGAATCCCGCCAGCCTTTCGACGTAGACCCGGTGCGCGTCGGCGGCGACCGGCTCGTCTTCGACGACCAGTACTTTGATCATCGGACGGCCTCCTGCGGCATTTTGCGGGGCAGGCGCACGGTGAACACCGCGCCTTCCTCCCGACCCACGTCAATCGTCCCACCATGCCGTCGCACCGCCTGACCGACCAGCGCCAAACCGAGTCCGTGCCCGTCCCCCGGTTTGGTCGACCAGCCACGCCGGAAGACGTCCTCGACGGCGTCCACCCCCGGCCCGGTGTCGGCGACGCGCAGGAACAGTCCGTCCGGGCCGGAACGCGCCGTCACGACCACGCCTGGCCGTTCGCCGCCGGACGAATTCCCCACTGCCGCGTCGATCCCGTTGTCGATCAGGTTCCCGAGGATGGTCACGAGATCGCGGGGCGGGACGCCGGTGTCCGCGTCCTCCATGACGGTGTCGGGGGTGATGGTCAGCTCGACGCCGCGCTCGCTCGCTTCCGCCGCCTTTCCCAGCAGCAGCGCCGCGAGCACCGGCTCGGCCACCGCGCCGACGACTCGGTCGGTGAGTTCCTGTGCCAGCGCGAGTTCCGCGGTGGCGAACTCGACCGCCTGTTCCGGTCGGCCGATCTCGACCAGGGATACGACCGTGTGCAACCGGTTCGCCGCCTCGTGCGCCTGAGACCGCAACGCCTCGGCCAGTCCGCGCACCGTGGTCAGTTCGCCGGTCAGCGCCTGCAGTTCGGTGTGGTCGCGCAGGATCACCACCGTGCCCATCGCCTTGCCGCGCGAGCGCACCGGGGCGGTGCTGACGACGAGCACCCGGCTCTCGGTCAGATGCAGCTCGTCGGTGCGTTCCTCACCGGAAGCGAACGCCTCCACCAGATCCTCGGGAATGTCCAAAGCGGACAGTTCCTTGCCGACCGGGTCGTCGGCGACGCCGAGCAGCGCTCGGGCGCCGTCGTTGCACAGCACCACCCGCCCGTCACCGCCGACGAGCAACAGTCCCTCACGCATGGAATGCAGGACGGCTTCGTGATACTCGAACAGGTTGCTGAGTTCCCCGGGCGCGATCCCCCTGGTCTGCCGCCGGAGCCGCGCGCTGACCAGGTAGCTGCCGAATCCGCCCACCGCCAGTACGGCGACCGCGACGCCGACCAGGGGCCAGAGCCGTTCCCGCAACTCGGCGTCGATCGCGTCGACGGTGATCCCGACCGACACCAGTGCGACAACCTCGCCCGCACTGCCCAGCACCGGGACGACGACCCGCTCGGACGGCCCCAGCGAACCCACGTAGGTCTCGACGACCCTGCCGCCACGCTGGGCCTCGGCGATGTTGCCGATGAACGGCTTCCCGATCAGGTCCGGATTCGGGTGGGTGAACCGGATCCCGGCCTTGCTCATGATCGTGATGAAGTCGACGCCGGTGTCCACGCGGACGCGTTGCGCGAACGGCTGGAGCGTCTCGCTGGGATCCGATGTGGACAATGCTTCCGTCACGGTCGGCGCGTCCGCCACCGCTTCGGCGATCGCGGCCACCTGGTCGCGCGCCCGGTCCCTAGTCGCGCGGTCCGCGTCGAGATAGGCGAAGACCACCCCGGCCGCGACGAGTACGACGAGCACCACCAGCTGCAGGATCAGCAGCTGAAGGGCCAGGCTGCCGCGCCTGGTTCGAGTCCGCGTCTTCGAGGGCACCAGGTCATACCAGCACATCGGCGACGCGGGCGCTCGGCCCGGCCGGTCGATCTCGCACGGAATTCCCGTGAAGACGGTCGTACGAACTCAATGAACACAACCGTGACCCAGCTCACCGGCCCGGGTGATAGTGACCGGCAACTCCCCGGACACCCCCTCACCTGGAGGCAATGGTGCCTACAAATCCTACGGCGACACCGCGCCGCCGCGACAGGATGCACTACCTGTACCTGGCCGTCATCGCGGCGGTCGTCCTCGGCGTCATCGTCGGGTTCGCCGCGCCTGACCTCGCCAAAGAGCTCAAGCCTCTCGGCACGGGCTTCGTGAACCTGATCAAGATGATGATCTCCCCGATCATCTTCTGCACCATCGTGCTCGGCATCGGTTCGGTCGCGAAGGCGGCGAAGGTCGGCAAAGTCGGCCTGATGGCGCTCGGCTACTTCCTGATGATGTCGACCTTCGCGCTCGCGATCGGTCTCATCGTCGGCAACTTGCTGCACCCGGGCGCCGGCCTGCACCTCGACCCGGCCGCCGCGGCGAAGGCGCACACCCAGGCCGAAGGCGGTGAAGGCAGCGTCGACTTCCTGCTCGGCATCATCCCCACGAGCTTCGGGTCCGCCTTCACTGAAGGCCAGGTGCTGCAAACGCTCCTGGTCGCGTTACTGGCCGGCTTCGCCGTGCAGAAGCTGGGCACCAAAGGCGAGCCGATCCGGCGCGGTATCGAGCACATCCAGCGGCTGGTATTCCGGATCCTCGCGATGATCATGTGGGCCGCCCCGGTCGGCGCGTTCGGCGCGATCGCCGCGGTGGTCGGGGAAACCGGCTGGGGCGCACTGCGCAGTCTCGCCGTGATCATGATCGGCTTCTACCTGACCTGCCTGGTGTTCGTGTTCGGCGTCCTCGGCTCGGTCCTGTGGATCGGCGCGAGGGTCAACATCTTCACGCTGCTGCGCTACCTCGGCCGCGAGTTCCTGTTGATCCTCTCGACTTCCTCTTCGGAATCGGCGCTGCCGCGGCTCATCGCGAAAATGGAGCACCTCGGGGTTTCGAAGCCCGTCGTCGGCATCACCGTGCCCACCGGATACTCGTTCAACCTCGACGGCACGGCGATCTATCTGACGATGGCGACGCTGTTCATCGCCACCGCACAGGACCAGCCGCTCTCGCTCGGCGAACAGATCTCCTTGCTGCTGTTCATGATCATCGCGTCCAAGGGTGCTGCAGGCGTCAGCGGCGCCGGCATCGCGACCCTCGCCGGCGGGCTCCAGTCGCACCGCCCGGAACTGGTCGACGGCGTCGGCTTCATCCTCGGCATCGACCGCTTCATGTCGGAAGCCCGCGCCCTGACCAACTTCGCCGGCAACGCCGTCGCCACCGTCCTGATCGGAACGTGGACCAAGGAGTTCGACCGGGACCGGGCGGAACAGGTCTTCAGCGGCAACGCGCCATTCGACGAAGCCACCCTGCTCGACGAGCACGACGACTCGGGCCCCCACGAGGATCGTGACGGAGAGCGGGACAAGGCCGTGGCGCTCACCTGAGCGCGAACGGCATGAGGAAACCGCGGTGCGAGGGTCCCCCGTCCTCGCACCGCGGTTTTTCTTTTCCTGGGGGCATTTCGTCGGCGACTCGCGGATTTGTGGACGTCGGCCGACGCACCTTCGGGGCAGGAATGGCGTAGCGCGGTGAAGCCCCCAGGCTCGTTGCCGAAATTCGGCAACTCCCCCTAGTGTCGTGCGTCGTTCATTCGCGTTGTAGGTCATGTTCGGATTCCGGCGGGTCCGCGACGTGAGGGTGCCGTGTAGTGAAGGCCACGTTCGCAACCTCTCACGCCACCACCGTCACACCAGCAACAGTCCACACTGGACAGACACGTCCCCAATGCCACATACGAGACGCTCAACGTCCCCAACGAGGCATTCGAGACACGTCGGGCACAGGTGGCCGAACACCGCCACACCGCACCGATCCTGTGCGAAAATCCGAGCCATGCCCGACGCCATCGACCGCTACGTGATCGCTGGGGGATTCCAGGCGGTACTCGAAGCACCTCAGGACCGCCTACACGTTGCGCTACACAGGACTATGGGAACGCTGGGCCGAAGCGAACAGCGCCGATCTGCCGTTCCAGCGGATGTGGTTCGACATGCTCTGTTCACACGTGCAGCGAGCGGTGCACGCGGCGGATCTCAGGCGTTGACCTTCTTCTCGTCGTAGACGACGCGGGAAGCGGCGATCGAGTCGCGATGGCGCTCCGCCCACTCCAGCAGACCACTGAGCGAGGCGTACAACTCCTTGGCCATCGAGGTGGCCTCGTACTCCACCTTCGGCGGCACCGTCGGGTAAATGGTGCGGATGAGCAGGCCGTCGCGTTCGAGGTTCCGCAGGGTCAGGGTCAGCATCCGGCGGCTGATGCCTTCGACCGACCGTTCCAGCTCGGTGAACCGCACGGGACCGCGAGTGGCCTCCAGCAGGATGCCGATCGCCCATTTACCGCTGATCCGGTTGATCACCTCGAGTACGGTGCACACCTCGAGTTTCTCCGGGTCCACGACCCTCACCTGCGCGGTCACATCGGTGTTCCCCTGGGACATCAAAGTGCCTCCTTCCGCCGCGGAACATAGTCACACATGATGAGTGCTGTAACAAGTGATGCACCAAGGCGTCACCTGGGGAAACACTCCACGGCATTCACAAGGGGATACCTCCATGCCCGAAACAGCCCGCTCCCGAGCCCTGGCACTCGCCATACTCTGCGCCGTCTCGCTGATGGTCGTCCTCGACGGCTCGATCGTCGCCGTCGCGTTGCCGGCGATCCAGAGCGACCTCGGCTTCACGCAGTCCACGCTCGCCTGGGTGGTCAACGCCTATCTGATCGCCTTCGCCGGGCTGCTGCTGTTGTCCGGCAGGCTGGGCGACCTGATCGGGCGAAAACGGGTCTTTCTCGCCGGGCTCAGTGTGTTCACGCTCGCTTCGCTGCTGTGCGGGATCGCGCAGGACCAGACCCAGCTGGTCGTGTTCCGGTTCCTGCAGGGCGCGGGCGGCGCGCTCGCCTCGGCCGTCGTACTGGGCATGATCACCACGCTGTTCCCGGAGCCGCGGGCGCAGGCGAAGGCCATCGGCGTCTACAGCTTCACGCAGGCCGCCGGCTCCTCGATCGGCCTCATCGCGGGCGGCACGCTCACCCAGCTGCTCGATTGGCACTGGACGTTCTTCATCAACCTGCCGATCGGCGCGGTGGCGCTGGTGCTGGCCGTCCGGCTGCTCGGAGGCGACCGCGGGACCGGACTGCGCGGCGGCGCCGACGTCACCGGTGCCGGGCTGGTCACCGGCGGCCTGATGCTGCTCGTCTACACGATCGTCAAGGCCGAGGAGTACACCTGGGGCGACGTCCGCACGCTCGGGCTGCTCACGGTGTCGCTGGTGCTGCTCGCGGGCTTCGTGCTCCGGCAGGCGAAGGCGCGCAAACCTTTGCTTCCGCTGCGCCTCTTCCGAGCCCGCGCGGTGTCCGGCGCGAACACGGTGATGGTGCTGATGGTCGCCGGCCTCTTCGGATTCCAGTTCATCACCGCGCTCTATCTGCAGCGGGTGCTCCAGCTCGACGCGCTGAGCACCGGGTTCGCGTTCCTGCCTGCCCCGCTGACGATCGCGGTGATGTCGCTGATCTTCGCCGAGAAGCTGAACCACCGGTTCGGCCCGCGGACCGTCCTCGTGGCCGGGCTGTCGATGGTCGCGCTGGCGCTCGCCTACCTCGCCACCGTTCAGGCAGGCGGCACCTACCTCGCGGACGTCCTGCCCGCACTGGTCCTGATGGGCGTCGGGTTCGGCGCGGCGATGCCGGCGCTGATGGGGCAGGCGATGTCAGGAACCGACCCGGCCGACGCAGGAGTCGCTTCGGGCCTGATCAACACGACACAGCAGGTCGGGGCGTCGATCGGTACCGCGGTCCTCGCCACCGCCGCGGCGTCGCGCACCGGTTCGCAGCTCGCCCAAGGCGAGGTCCTGTCCGAGGCGCTCACCAGCGGCTATCGGGCCGCGTACGCGCTGAGCGCGACGTTGCTCGCGGTCGCCGTCCTTGCCGCCGCGGTTCTCCTGCGCGGCCGCAAGGAGGCGGCTCAGGAGACGTCCGTTCCCCCGGTGATCGTGGCCTGAGCCCATTCGGACAGCTCGCCGCCGAGACGCACCTCGGCGGCGCCTCCGGGTTTCCAGATCCCGCTGCCGCCGAACGCGGACATGCCGCCCGTCTTGCCGGCGTACTGGGAAAGAACCACCCACATCCCGAAGCCGGACGCGACGCGAACCTGGCCGAGGAGCCGGTCTTCCTGCCCTTCGCTGTAAAGGGCGCTGAGAAGGTACACGTCCGCACCGGCTTCCGCGAGTTCCCGGGGATGGTCCGGATTCGCGGCGTCGAGGCAGATCGCGAGGCCGAGCCTGCGGCCCCGGACCTCGACGATCACCTGCCGCTCACCCGGGTCGAAGAGCTCTTCCTCGGTGTCGTGCAGATTCCGTTTCGCATAGGTGGCAACGGTCTCGCCGTCAGGACCGAGGACAAGGGAACCGATGTACCGGCGGCCGTCTTTCAGGAGCGGAAGCCCGACGACAGCGTGGACTCCACCCGCCCGGCAAGCCTCCCTCAGTGGCTCGAGGCGTAGATCGTCCTGCGCGAGCCAGAGCGCGGGATCGGCTGCGAGCGCCTCGAGTTCGAGGCCGGTCAAGGAAAGTTCGGGAAAGACACCGACATCGACGCCCAGACCACCCGCGAGGCGGATGAGCCGTGCGTGCTCGGCGACGTTCGCAAGAACGTCGGCCGGTGCCGTGAGCGGCTGGACGGTTGCGACGTTCAACGGCTCAGGCTCCATGCCCGGAGCTTAGCCCGTGTCCTAGCCCGTCGACGCGAGCAGATAGCCCCGCAGCCCCTGCTGTCCTCGCCGCATCATGAGCGCGTGGTTGATCCGGAACACCGGCCTGGCGACGCGATCCAGCTTGCGCAGCAAGGGTTTTCGCGCCTCGACCACCTGGGTGATCTCCAGCAGGGTCCCGCCGGCCGCGGGGCGCAGGTCCCCGGCCAGCGTCCCTTCGAGATCTCCGCTGAGGAGAACCCGCACGCGGCCCGAACCCTCGTCCTGCTGCTCGCGATGCATGCGGAGTTTCAGCTCGTACGGCAGCCTCGACCGGCAGACGAGTTCGGCGGTGTCATCGTCGATCTGGCTGACCGAGCGGACGTCACGCCACCACAGCGGATACGCGGCGAGGTCCACCACGGCCTCGAAAACGGCCTTGGGCGAGGCGGGCAAAACCCACGTGTCGCGGAAGCGGTATCTGCTGATACCACTTCCGCGACCCGTGGGTTTCACAATCACACCTGCGCCGACACCAGATTCCGGCCGTCAAGGGTCACGACGTCGACCGAAGCGACGTCGTTGGGAGCGACCAGTGCCGAACCGTCGATCCCGGTGCCCTCGCGTTCGCCCTTCTCCGAAACCAGCCAGCTGCCGGCATTGACCCGTTCGCCGCTCTTGGTCACCACGACGAGCTGGCACTTCTCGCCTTCGTGGACGCCTTCCGCCTTGGCGTGCAGCCGGATCCAGCCCGCCGCCGGAGTGACACGGACCGCCAGCTGCGCTCCCGTATCCCGGTTGGTGGCAGCGAGATCACGGGTTCCCGGGACCGGTGCACCCGCCGTCGTCGGTACCGGAAGTGCCACGGTCGACGGTTCCGGCGACGTCTGCCTGCCGACCAGAACTCCGCCACCGAGCGCCACCACGGCCAGTACCGCGGCCGCAGCGACCGCGAGGAACCTGCGCGGCTTCTGCGCCTGAGTTCCTTCTTCTTCGCGAACCTGACGCAGCATGCGCTGCAACAGGAGGTCACCGCCGTCGGGAGGTCCTTCGAGGAAGGCCTCCGGCGGCACGTCGTCGAGGTGGAACCTCAGCTCCGAAAGCTCCCGCACCTCACGACGGCACGGGGGACAGGTCGCCAGATGCGCCTCGAAGTTGGCCGCCTCCGGCGGGGTGAGCCCGCCAAGGACGTAGGCCGCAAGCTGACCCTGGTCATGTCCAACCGCACTCATCGAGCTACCTCCGTCCCGGCTCCGGACATCACGGCTCTGAGCGCCCGTAATGCGTAATACGATCTAGACTTAACGGTACCTGGGGCAACGCCCAGTGATCTCGCCGCTTCGGCCACCGTTCGGCCCCGGTAATAGATCTCCACCAGAACCTCACGATGTTCCATGGACAGGCCGTCCATGGCTCCTAGTACGGCCATTGAATCCACGACGCTCTGCGCGTGATCCCGTTCCACTGCGGGGGTGGGAACGCCCTCTTCGGGTTCCGCCACCTCCGGCGGCCTCGCCGCCCTGGCCCGAGCGCGGTCGGTGACGATGTTGCGGGCGACTGTGAGCAGCCAGCCCCGCACCGATCCCTTCGCGTCGTTCTCCAGGTCCTCGGCGTGCTTCCAGGCGCGGACCAAGGTCTCCTGCACCACGTCCTCGGCGGCCGCGCGATCCCCGGTCAGCCTTGTCGCGTATGCCAGCAGGCTTCGCCCGTGTTCGGCATACAAGTGCCGGACCAGGTCCTCGCCCTTGGCCTTTTTCGGCCGCCAGCCTCCGATCGCCACTCGTGTCCTCCCGACGGTCTTCTGGGTCGGCGAGGACAGTACTGCAACCCGCAGTGGCAGGGTGGATCGCTCGGTGTGTGCCGCGAGCGAACTGTGCATCGACACCCGCCTCTCCTCGGTTCTCCATGGCCGCCTCCTCTTGCAACCGACACGGACGGCCGGGCGGAACGGTTCAAAGAAATTTCAGAAGTTTCGGCGCTTGTCGATCACACAGGGCGCTCGTATGCTGACGCCTCCGGACTCCGCCGCCACCTGAATCCCCGGGAGGTGGCGGCGTGCCAAGAAAACTCGCGGCTTCGTTGGTATCGGTGCTGGTCATCGCGGCCGGTTGCGCCGACGAGCCGACGGAGCCCGCGCCGGGGTTGACCGCGACACTCGCGGATCCGACGAATGTCGTCCTGAGCTGGCCTGATGACGACCCGAACGCGGCGGGCCGGATCGTCGAATACACCACCGACCCGAACGGTGAGTACACGATCCTGCAGTTCGTGCCGCCCCGGCAGACGAGCTACCGCCATCCGGATCTGATCCCGGAGACCCGGTTCCAGTACCGGATCCGGCCGTTCTACGGTCCGGTATCCGAGATGGTGACCGCGGACGGCCCGGGCGTGTCGGCTCCCGAGGGGCCGGTCGTGCCGCTGCGATCCGGTGGCCGGAGTGCGGCGCCTGCCGGGTTCCAGGCCAAGCCGGCCGAAGACGAGATGGTGCACTTCGCGTGGGCCGACCGGTCGAGCGACGAGGACGGCTTCCTCGTGGAGATCAAGAAGCCCGGCGCGGCGGAGTTCGTCCCGATCGAGTTCGTCGATCCGGGGACGACGTCGGCGGCGCTCGCCTTGATGCCGGATGAGAAGGGCTCCTCGTACCGGCTGCGGGCCTTCTACTACGGCCCGCCGTCTCCCGTCGTCGACCAGACCACCGGCAAAGCCTCGTGAGTGGTGGTGACGGTTCTAACCATCACCACCACTCACGAGCCCGCGCGCCTCAGTTCAGGACGTGCTTCAGGAACTCGCCCGTGTAGCTCTCCTCGACGGACGCGACGTACTCGGGCGTGCCTTCGGTGACGATCGTGCCGCCGCCGGAACCGCCCTCGGGGCCCATGTCGATGATCCAGTCCGAGGTCTTGATGACGTCGAGGTTGTGCTCGATGACGATCACCGTGTTGCCCTTGTCGACCAGGCCGTTGATCACACCGATCAGCTTGCTGATGTCCTCGAAGTGCAGACCGGTGGTCGGCTCGTCGAGGATGTAGACCGTCTTGCCGGTGGAGCGCTTCTGCAGCTCGCTGGCCAGCTTGACGCGCTGGGCCTCGCCACCCGACAGCGTCGGCGCGGGCTGCCCGAGCCGGACGTAGCCGAGGCCGACGTCGACCAACGTCGCGAGGTGCCGGTGGATCGCCTTGATCGGCTCGAAGAACTCGGCGGCCTCCTCGATCGGCATGTCGAGGACGTCCGAGACGGTCTTGCCCTTGTAGTGCACCTCGAGGGTCTCCCGGTTGTACCGGGCGCCCTTGCACACCTCACACGGGACGTAGACGTCCGGCAGGAAGTTCATCTCGATCTTGATCGTGCCGTCACCGGCGCAGGCCTCGCACCGGCCGCCCTTGACGTTGAACGAAAACCGGCCTTGCTGGTAGCCACGCACCTTCGCCTCGGTGGTCGCGGCGAACAGCTTGCGCACGTGGTCCCAGACGCCGGTGTAGGTCGCCGCGTTGGATCGCGGGGTGCGGCCGATCGGCGACTGGTCGACGCGGACCAGCTTGTCGACGCTCGCGAGCCCGTTGACGCGGGTGTGCCGCCCCGGCACCTGGCGCGCGCCGTTCAGCTTGTTCGCGAGCACGGTCGCCAGGATGTCGTTGACCAGTGTGGACTTTCCGGAGCCGGAGACACCGGTGACCGACACCAGCGCGCCCAGCGGGAACGACACGTCGAGACCGCGCAGGTTGTGCTCGCGCGCGCCGACGACGGTCAGCTGCCGCTTCTTGTCGATCGGGCGCCGGATCGCCGGGACCTCGATCTTGCGACGACCCGACAGGTAAGCGCCGGTGATCGATTCCTTGCTGCGCAAGAGCTTCTTGTACGGTCCACTGTGGACGATGTGGCCGCCGTGCTCACCGGCGCCCGGGCCGATGTCGACCACCCAGTCGCTGGAACGGATGGTGTCCTCGTCGTGCTCGACGACGATCAGCGTGTTGCCGAGGTTCCGCAGCCGGGTCAGCGTTTCGATCAGGCGGTGGTTGTCGCGCTGGTGGAGACCGATCGACGGTTCGTCCAGCACGTAGAGCACGCCGACCAGGCCGGAGCCGATCTGCGTGGCGAGCCGGATGCGCTGTGCCTCACCACCGGAAAGCGTGCCGGACGCGCGGTCGAGCGAGAGGTAGGTGAGCCCGACGTCGAGCAGGAAGCGCAGCCGCGCCTGGATCTCCTTGAGCACCGCGCCGGCGATCATGGCCTCACGTTTGCCCAGCTCCAGCTCGTCGAGGAACTGTGACGCCTCCGCGATGGACAGTGCGCAGACCTCGGCGATCGACCGGTCGCCCTGCGTCTTGTGCTCGAGGGTGACGGCGAGGATCTCCGGCTTGAGCCGCGTCCCCTGGCAGGCCGGGCACGGCACCTCGCGCATGTAACCCTCGTACCGCTCGCGCATGTACTCGGACTCGGTCTGCTCCTGACGCCGCTCGAGGAACGGGATGACGCCCTCGTAACTCGCGTAGTAGGAACGCTGGCGGCCGTACCGGTTCTTGTACCGGACGTGGACCTGGTCGTCGACGCCGTGCAGCACGGCCTTCTGCACCTTCGCCGGCAGCTTGCGCCACGGCGTGTCCATCCGGAAGCCGACGGTCTCCGCGAGCGATTCGAGCAGGCGGATGAAGTAGTCCGCGCTCTGGCCGCCCGCCCACGGCGCGATGGCGCCTTCGCCAAGTGACATCTCGTCATCCGGGACCACCAGCTCCGGGTCGACCTCCTTGCGGATGCCGATACCGGTGCACTCGGGGCAGGCGCCGTAGGGCGAGTTGAAGGAGAACGATCGCGGCTCGAGATCCTCGATCGCCAGCGGATGCCCGTTGGGGCAGGCCAGGTTCTCCGAGAAACCGCGGACGCGGTGCGCATCGTTCTCCGGCAGGTCGACGAACTCCAGCTCGACCAGGCCGTCGGCAAGGCGCAGCGCCGTCTCGACCGAGTCGGTGAGCCGCTGCCGCGAACTCGTCTTCACCGAGAGGCGGTCGATCACCACGGCGATCTGGTGCTTCTCCTGCTTCTTCAGCTTCGGCGGATCGGTCAGCGGGTGGACCGTCCCGTCGACGACGACACGGGCGTAGCCCTGCTGCTGCAGGTTCTGGAAGAGGTCGAGGTACTCCCCCTTCCGGCCGCGCACGACCGGCGCGAGCACCTGGAAGCGGGTGCCCTCCTCCATGGCGAGCACCTGGTCGACGATCTGCTGTGGGGTCTGCTTGCTGATCGCCTCACCGCATTGCGGGCAGTGCGCCTTCCCCGCGCGGGCGTAGAGAAGGCGGAGGTAGTCGTAGACCTCGGTGATGGTGCCGACCGTCGAACGCGGGTTGCGCGACGTGGACTTCTGGTCGATCGACACCGCGGGCGAGAGGCCCTCGATGAAGTCGACGTCCGGCTTGTCCATCTGCCCGAGGAACTGCCGGGCGTACGCCGACAGCGACTCGACGTACCGTCGCTGTCCCTCGGCGAAGATGGTGTCGAAGGCGAGGCTCGACTTCCCGGACCCGGACAAACCGGTGAACACGATCAGGCTGTCGCGGGGCAGGTCCAGATCCACGCCGCGGAGGTTGTGCTCGCGGGCACCGCGAACAACAAGGCGATCAGCCACGCCAGGTCCCTTCAAAGTTCATTCTCAGCTGCGGTCGCCGGCCCGGTCGAGAGCTGCACGGGCGGCCGCTTCCATGCTACGAGGCACCACCGACAGAAACCGGTTCCGAGTCCTTGACCTGCGCTTCTTCGGGCTTTTCGCGACGGTCCCGGCGGGCGGTGAGCCGGCGATGGATCGGCCGTTCCACTCCCGCGGTGATCGCCCAGCCCCCCAGTACGGCGGCGGCCATGACGGCGGGAAGCCGCAGCCAGCCGGGGACGCCGATGTTCAGCAGGGCACGGGCCAGGATGTAACCGAGTTCCTGGTGCACCAGATAAAGACCATACGAGATGCCCGCGAGCCAGGTGACAGCCGGGGCGATCCGGGACAGTCCGGGGAAGCGCCAGTCCGGCCCCTTCGCGGCGAGGCAGACCAGCAGCAGCATGATCGCGAAACCGATGGCCGACGGCCAGCGCTCCGGATCGATGGGCAGGGCCTGGTGGAACGGGAAGACCTGCAGGTCCTGCGCGGCGCAGGCGGCGAGCACGAACAGCGCGACGTGCCAATGCGCCAGCCGCCCCTTCGACCACAGCCAGATCGCGATGCCGATGGCGAAGACGTGCACACGATGCAGGCCCAGCCCGTAGAAGAAGGTCTCGACGAGTTTGGGCGTGGTCACCGGATCGAACACCACGAACCGGATCGCCAGCGGCACCAGGATCAGCACCCAGAGCAGTCCGACCGTGAGCCGGTGGGTGCGCCACCGGCGTGGCCACAGCACCGCGGCGGCGATGAAGGCCATCAGCTGCACCGGCAGCGTCCAGTACGCGCCGTCCAAGTAGTAGAAGAGCTCGTAGCGCCAGCCCCACTCCTGGACCATGCCGAGGTTGGCGACCAGGTCGAGTCCGGTCGGGACGTACCACGGCGACGGGTCGGTCGGCAGTCCGTCCGGCACGCCGAACAGGAACCCGGTGATCCCGTGCGGGAACGGCAGCCCGCTGAACTCGATCGCCGCGTACCGGCCGACGACGTAGGTGACGATCACGACGACCAGGTAGGCGGGCACGAGCCGCGCGATCCGGCTCCACAGCCACTGGCCAGGCTTCCCCTTGCGCAGGCTCGCGCATACGAAGAAGGCGGAGATCACCAGCAGGATGGCCGCACCGAACTGGGCGGTGACCCGGAAGGGGTAACCCACGAGTTCCGGATGCAATAGTGCGCCCTGATGTGTGACGTGACCGAGGATGACCGCGAGGACGGCGACGACCCGGAGAAGGTCCCAGCTGATCCGGCGCGCGGTGCGCGATCCGGTCTGCGGCGAAGGGTCGGGCACGGGTGTCCTGTGGCTCGGCTGGCGGGGCGAAATGAGCCTACGGGTCACTGCTGTGCGCCGCCTGTGCGGGTGGAACCGGTTGCAGGCGAACGACTACCGTGTGCGCTGTGAACATCGTCGAGACCTACACCGGGCATGTCGAGCCTGGCGGCGACGCCGCCCGCCGCACCCTGGACGCGCTCACCATCACGAAACTGTCGGTCGGCCCGATGGACAACAACGCGTATCTGCTCGTGTGCCGCGCCGAGAACGAAGCCCTGCTGATCGACGCCGCGAACGATCCCGAGCGGATCTCCGACCTCATCGGCCACGGCCCCGACCGGCCGGCACTGCGGACCGTCGTGACCACCCACCAGCACCAAGACCACTGGCAGGCCCTCGGCGCCGTCGCCGGCGCGAACGGCTCCAACACCGCCGCGCACCCGCTCGACGCCGAACCCTTGCCGATCCCGCCGGACTTCCTGCTCGAGCACGGCGACACCGTCAAGGTCGGGCAGGTCACGCTCGAGGTGATCCACCTGCGCGGCCACACCCCCGGCTCGATCGCCCTCCTCTACCGCGACCCGGCCGGGCACCCGCACCTGTTCACCGGCGACTCCCTGTTCCCCGGCGGCGTCGGGAAGACGAACTCACCGGAGGACTTTTCTTCGTTGATCGACGATGTCTCGTCGCGGATCTTCGGAGAACTGCCGGACGAGACGTGGTTCTACCCGGGACACGGGGATGACTCGACGCTTGGGGAGCAGCGTTCCCATGTGGCGGAGTGGCGCGAACGCGGCTGGTGAATTTCACCTGTTCCGGGCTGCCTGTGATTTTGCAGGCAGCCCGTTTGCTTTTTAAGCGCCCTCCGCTCAGCAACTTCGCCTGACTGGCCCAATATCGAGCCGCGCCGTAACGGGCAGCTCGAGAACACCGACCGTCCTAGAACGAAGCGGCGCTGAGCTTGCCCGCTGACGACAGGAGCGCGGCGGCATGGGAATTTTCGGGACCAACGAGGAAACCGCATTCATCGAACCTGAGGACGTGGCGGTCAGTCCCGACATCGCGGCCCGGCTGCCTGACGTCGGAGCGTTCCTACTGAATGCGATCACCTTCGTAGATGACAGTTCCCTCCGCGCAGTCGAAGCGGCGATCACCGGACTACGGCACTCCAACGGTGCCATTCCGGGCGGTCGTCTGCACGAAATCGGGATCAGGAACTGGAAGCTGGGACCCATCACCCACCTGACCTGGTTGACCGCAAAGGACAGCATCGCCATCGAGGTATGGGCTTCATTCGGCCTCGGCCGCCGGGATGGCAGGCGGATCGGCACGACCGTGCAACAGGTCTACCTCACGCAGGGCATTCCGGCAGCGGCCGCTTGGGCGATCCAATCCCGCCCGACCGCCCGGTTGGACATCGACTTTCTCGCCGAGCAGCTGACGGGCAGTTGGTCGGACCAGCTCGGCCAGATCCGCAACGGCGACATCATCAAGTCCTTCAAGAAATGGGCCAACTAATCAAGGAGTGACTCATGTCCGATTGCCGCAAATGCCACAGGCCGCTGCACGACTGCACCGCGTGCAATGGCGGGCGGGCTCGCAGCCTGCTGGGCGACAAATTGACGTGCAAGAAGTGCGCATCCACAGGCCTGGTGTGCAACGAACACGGCGGCCACTGGAAATAGATCCGCCACTCGGTGGCTAGTACTTTCCTATGCGTTTCTCTCCGATCTTCTGATGCCTGGTTCTCGCCTGGCGGCCAGTCTGGATCCACCGCTCACGCACCGGTGAGCAGGTTCCAGATACCAAGGAGAACTCGCCGCGCAACCCAACCGGGGCTTGGATCGCCGGCGCGCTGATCATCTCGGCCTCACCACCGTGCGTGACGTGCTCGCCCAGCCGGAGGCGCCGGGCTCGTCGAGACGCGAGCGGCGCAGGTGGCCAGGACAACGCGATCGTGGTCGAGCCGGCTCATCCCTCAGCCCCACGGCAGCGTCCTGACATGCACTCCGGCCCCGTCCAGATGACCGTTCATAGTTCGACCATCTGACCACTTCTCCACCGTCCAAATAACCACCGGCAGAGCGTCCAGATGACCGTTGATCTTGCCGATCAGGCATACATCTCCTTCCGTGAACACGCGAGCCGGCTTACCGCCGAGCTCGACGGTGAGTTCGCCGCCAAAGATCTCGAATCGTTCCCGCTGCGACGGGTGCCAGTGCATCGGGGGTGGTTTCGCGGACGGCTCCCAGGTGGAGGTCAGCTCGAGGACATCCGGTGTCGAGCGACGCACCCGCAGGGTCTGTGAATCACCAAGCTCGATGACGTCGCCTGACATGTCACTCGTCTCCCTCGCATAGCGAAAGCCGACGCCCGGACCGTCAGGCAGAGGGTGCGTCCTGGAGGGCACGTACCTCGACCCTGCTTCGCAGCGCACGCGAGGCCTGCTTGGTCCATTCGATCGCGACGTCGTCGTTCTCGGCCTCGATGATCCAGAAGCCGCCGAGGTACTCCTTCGCCTCGACGAACGGACCTGGTGTGAGGACGGGGCTGTCACCGGAGTAGTCCACCGTGGTCGCGCTCGACGGCGGGTGCAGACCACCGGCGGTCACGAACGCGCCCGCCTCCTGAACGGCGGTGTTGAACGCACCGACCGCGGCCATCAGCTCCTGGAGCTCCGCGGGGTCCATGCCCTCCATCGTCGGCTCCTCGGCGGCGTCGTGGGGAAGGCTCAGAAAGTACTTCGTCATTGTCGTCTCCTCGTCGTTGGCGTTGCTCTGTCCGGACGAGGGAAACGCTAGGCGGAGGCTCCCCACTGACGAATCGGTCATCGTGACCGGTGTCGGGGAACCGATGACTGGCGCTAGACGAGGTCGGCCAGCTCGGCGCGACCGGTGACGCCGAGTTTCGGATACGCCTTGTAGAGGTGGTGGCCGACGGTCCGTGGGCTGAGGAAGAGCTGCGCGGCGATCTCCTTGTTGGTGTGACCGGTGGCGGCCAGCCGTACGACCTGCAGCTCTTGCGGGGTCAACAGGGTGAGCGGGCCGCTGTCCCGGGGCTCATCGCCCTTCTCGCCGAAGGCGGCCAGCTCACCGCGCGCACGCTCGGCCCAGAGCTGGGCGCCGAGGAGCTCGAATGCGGACACCGCCGCCGCAAGATGGGCGCGGGCCTCGGTACGGCGGCGCCGACGGCGCAGCCACTCGCCGTAGACCAGCTGGGTACGGGCACGCTCATAAGGGCCGCCGTGCCGCTCGTGGAGCCGCAGCGCCTCGGCGTACAGCGCGTCGGCGTCGCCGTCATCGGCCAGCAACGCCTGGCAGCGCAGTACGAGCCCGGTGGCGACCGGGCGGTCGACGTGCTCGGCCCAGTGCCGGAAGGCTGCCAGCGGTCCGTGTGCGCGATCCGGCTTGCCGCTGCGCACAGCAGCCTCCACCAGATCCGGCACCGCCCGGACCAGGAGGTCGCGGCTTGCAGGTCCCCGGGACACACTCTCGAGCCGGTCGAACGCTTCCCCGAACCGCCGGGCGGACAGATCGAGCATGCCGAGACCCCAGTCCGCGATCTCGGCATTGACCTGGTGCCGGGTTCGGGCTCGCGGGAGCACCTCCTCGGCAAGAGCCCGGCAGCGTGGCTCGTCACCCGACACGGCGTGTAACCACACCTGGACCGACCGGTGTGCCAGGTGCTCGGTCGTGTTCCCGAGTTCGGCGCTCACGGATGCGCCTTCCGCCACACACGCGCGGGCGTCCGCGAACTCGCCGCGGAACAGCCGCGCCACGGCGAGCACGTTCAGGGCTGTACGGGACCCACCCCAACGCCCCGGTCGCCCGCACGTCGGCCAGCATTTCCTCGGTGCCGGCGATGACGCCGTCGTCGTCCGCGATCATGAGCCCGCCGAACCCGGCCGTGATGCGATGCATCAGGTCGTTCCCGCCGCTGCGTGTGGCGGTGTAGAGATCACGCATCGGGCCGACGGCCAGCTCCGGCCGTCCGGCGAAGAGCTCCGCCCACCCGAGAAGGGCGGCGACAACCGGTGCCCAGTGCACCGGCGGGGTGAACCCACGCATCAGATCCGCCGCACGCTGGAGCAGGTCATGCGCCGCTCCGTGCCGGGCGGCGTGCACGGCCTCGAAGAACGTGAGCGCGGCACGCTCCGGATCGATGTCGCGCACCAACGCGGCGGCCTCGATCGTCAGCTCCGCATCGGCCCGCGGCGAGGTGCGTTCGTACTCCACGGCGCCACGCGTATAGATGGCGTCGGCCCGGATGCCGGGGTCTCTGGTGAGCGAGAGCGCTTCGGCCGCCAGCCGGGCGGCGCGGTCGGCCTTGCCGGCATCGAACGCGGCCTGGCTGGCTCGGGCGATGCGCCGCGCCTTCAGCTCCCGGTCTGCGCTGAGACGAGCGGCGCGGTCGTAGGCAGCGGACACCGCCATCGCGCCGCCTCGGTGCCAGGCCCGCTCCGCCGCGCCTTCGAGTTCGGCGGCCACTGCCTCGTCAGGGGTGATGGTGGCAGCAGCGAGGTGCCAAGCCCGGCGGTCCGCGTCGGGCTGGGCACCCAGCGCGACGGCGTACGCGCGATGTACCTCGATCCGCCGGTGCAGCGGCGCGTCCTGATAGGCGGCTGCCCGTACCAGAGGGTGGCGGAACGTGATCCGGTTGTCGATCCGGAGCAACCGGTCGCGTTCGGCGGGCGCCAGGTCGCCGGGGGCGCCACCGAGGGCTTCGATCACCTGCAGGATCGTTGCGAGCGGCGCCGCCGTGTCAGCCGCCGCCACCAGAAGCGCGCGTTGGGTGGGATCGGGAAGCTCGACGATCTGGCGGCGGAACGTCTCCTGCACGCGGCGGGTCACCGGCAGCGGGCCGACGTGCTCGGCCGGGTCGGACTCGTCGCCATCCCGAGCCGCGAGTCGCGACGCCCCGAGCTCGATGATCGCCAGCGGGTTGCCGCCGGACTCCGCGAGGACCCGGGTCCGCACCGGTTCGATGAGTTCCGGTGCGTGGCCGTCGAGCAGTCGGGCGGCATCGGGCGCGGTGAGGCCGGACAGATCCACGACCTCGACGCCTGCGATTTCGAACGGCACCGACGTCTCGCGCACCGCGAACAGCATCGCGATCGGGTCGGCCACGAAGCGGCGGGCCGCGAACAACAGCGCCTCCACGGAACCCTGGTCGAGCCATTGCAGGTCATCGACCACGCACAGCAGAGGGGCATCCTCGGCCAGATCGGCGAGCAACGACAGGGTGCCGGCGGAGATCAGGAACCGATTCGATTCGTCTCCCTCGGCCAGGCCGAAAGCGCACCGCAGTGCCATGGCCTGGGGAGTGGGCAGGGCCGCCAACCGATCCAGATGTGGGAACAGGAGTTGGTGCAGACCGCCGTACGCCAGCTCGGAGTCGGACTCGACCCCTGACCCGCGGACCACCTGCATGCAGCCCTCGGCTTCGGCGATCGACACAGCGTGGTCGAGAAGGACCGATTTCCCGATGCCCGCCGCGCCCCGCAGCGCCAGCACCCCGCTGCGCGCGTCGCGCGCATTTGTCAGCAGGCGTTGAATCCGCGCCAGCTCGACGTCCCTTCCCACCAGCGACATGCGATCACCCTAGATGGGCGGCGCGAACCGGTGGATCAAGCAGACCTAGCCGGTCTCCAGTGTCGTCCCCCGCCACGCCGCCGAAATCGCGGCAACGGAGCGGTCCACATCGGCCTCGGTCGTAAGCCAGCTGGACACCGAGATGCGCATCAGGCGCTCCCCGTGCCACGTCGTCCCGCCCATCCAGCATTCGCCGGAACGCTGCACGGTTTCGATGACGCGCTCGGTCTCGACGTCATCGCCGAAACCGACGAGCACCTGGTTCAGCACGACGTCGTTCCGGACGGTGATCCCGTCGACCGCGCCGAGTTGCTCGGCGAAACGCCGGGCCAGCGCACAGCATCGGTCGACCAAGCCGGCGACGCCGGCACGGCCGAGCTGGCGCAGGGCCGCCCAGGTGGCGAAGCCCCTGGCCCGCCGGGACGACTCAGGCACGTAGTCGCCAGGGTGACGAAGGCCTTCGCCGCCTTGGCCGGTCAGGTAGGCGGCGGTGTAGGACATCGCGGCGGCGTGGGCTTCCCGGTGAGCGCAGAACGCGTAGCCGCTGTCGTAGGGGACGTTGAGCCACTTGTGGCCGTCGGTCGCCCATGAATCGGCGTCGGCGACTCCGGTGGTGAGGTGCCGGGTAGCCGGACTCGCTGCCGCCCAGAGCCCGAAAGCACCGTCCACATGGACCCAGCCGGCGTGCTCGTGAGCGATCGCCGTAGCGGCCGCGAGGTCGTCGAAGACACCGCTGTTCACATTTCCGGCCTGCAGGCAGACGATCAGCGGTCCGGTCCCCGCCGCCAGCACCTGCGACAGGGCCTCCAGATCGACCGCCCCGTGGGCATCGGTCGACACGGGCCGGACCGCGTCGGCGCCCAGGCCGAGGAAACGCAGCGTCCGGTCGATCGTGGCGTGGCGTTCGGCGCTCGTCACCACGCGAATCGCGGGCGCGCCGTGCAGGCCGTGACGCTCGACGTCCCAGCCGGCCTCGGCCAGGACGTGGTGACGAGCGGCGGCGAGGCAGATCGTGTTCGCGCCTTGCCCTCCGGTCGCGAAACCGAAGGACGCTCTCGATGGCAGGCCGAGGATGTCCTTGAGCCAGGCGCCGGCCACCTCCTCGACTACCGCGGCGGCAGGCGAGGTCACCGCGTTGAACGCGTTCTGATCCCAGCCGGCGGTGAGGACGTCCGCCGCGGTGGCCGCGTCGAGCGCACCGCCGATCACGAACCCGAAGTACCGAGGACCGGCGGTCGCGACCAGCGCGGGCTCGACGGCATCGGCCAGCTGCTCGATCACCTCCGCCGCCGGGGCCGGGCCATCGGGCAGCGAACCCAAGGCCGCGCGGACGGCGTCGATGTCCGCGTCATGCGGGAAAACCGGCAACTCGGCCACACGACGGCGATAGTCGGCGGCACGAGCCGCGGCGATGGCCAGCAGATCACGAAGATCACTCACCCCAGAAGTATTGCTCTCCCCACCGGACCGCCGCACGTGTCGATTTCGGGCCATGCTGTTCGACGCGTCTCTGACCGCGCGGAAAGCGCGGCGGCACGGAGATACGGAGGTCATCCATGGGCAAGGTCATTTTCGATACGAGCATGTCGCTGGACGGGTTCATGGCCGCGGCCGGCCGCACGGTGGAGGAGCCGCTGGGTGCGGGCGGGCAGCGGCTGCACGACTGGACGGGTGACGAAAGCGGCGGCGAGTTGCTGGAAAAACTGCTCCCCGGGCTCGGCGCGGTGATCGCGGGACGGCGGACCTACGACTCCTCGCTGGGCTGGGGTGCCGATGGGCCTTCCGGATCCGCGCGACGGCCGGTGTTCGTGGTCACGCACGAGGCACCGGAATCGAGCCCCGAGAACGGGGTGTACACATTCGTCACGGACGGGATCGAAGCCGCCCTTCGGCAGGCTCGAGAAACCGCCGGCGAGAACGACGTCGTCGTGATGGGCGGCGCGGACCTCGGGCAGCAGTATCTCGCGGCCGGGCTGATCGACGAGATCCAGATCCACCTCGTGCCGATCCTTTTCGGCGGGGGCATCCGGATGTTCGACCACCTGGGCGCCGAGCACATCGAACTCGAGCCGGTCGAGGTGATCGAGGGACCGTCGGCCACGCATCTCCGGTACCGAGTCCGTCGCTGACGAACCCGGCCCGCCCCGGGTCAGCGCAGTCCTGGGGTGTGCCCGGTCAGCACGGCGAGGAAGTCCGACGCCGCCGGGCTCCGGTAGCCGTCGATCCGGCGGACGGCCACGACCGGAACACGTGCTTCCATGGCGGGTACATCGATGATGCGCAGGCTGCCGATCCGAAGCTCCTCACGAATGTTGCCGACCGGCATGAGTGCGACGCCGAGTCCTGCCTCGACGAGTCGTTTTTGTGCGGTGAGACTGTCGACCGTGGTGATCGCGGGATTTGAAAGGCCCGCCGCGGCCAGCTGGTGTTCCAGCAATCCGCGGAAGGTCCCGGTGCGGCCGCGTTCCGCCGGGAAGCCGAGCCATTTCTCATCCTGCAGCGGGAGCAGATCCGGCAGCCGCTCCGCGGTGATCCGGTGGCCGGACGGCACGACGACGTAGAGTTTCTCCTCGCCGAGCGGGATCGACTCCAGCTTAGGGTCGGTGTCCGGGTGATAGCGCAGGCCGAGGTCGGCTTCTCCGTTGCGCACCAACGCACTCACCTCGCGGCTGGTCGCGGTGCGCAGGTCGACGGAGACCTTCTCCCGCCGTGAGGTGAATTCCCGCAGCGCGTCGACGATATGCGAATCCGCCAGCGTTCCGACGATGGCGAGCCGGAAAGCCCCGGCGCCGTCCGCCAGACCGGTCTGATCCCGGACCGCCCGCCTGCCATCCCGGACCGCGGCCAGCGCGGCCTCGGCATACGGCAGCAACGCGCGCCCGGCGTCGGTGAGCGTGACCTTTCGGCCCACGCGCTGGAACAGCGTCGCGCCGAGACTGTTCTCCAGCTCGTGGATCCGGCGGCTGATCGCGGGCTGCGACCGGTGCAGCCGCCGCGACGCCTCGGTGAAGCCACCCACCTCGGCGATGCAGACGAAGGTCTCGACCTCATCGAACGTCATGGGATCAGTATTCCTGATCGATAGCAGTCAGAACTATGCATTTGTATGATCGCGCGGTCAGGGGCACAGTGGATTCGTGACGACAGACCAGGCCACCAAAGCCGCCCGATTCCGCGCCCTGCACGAACACCCCGAACCCTTCCTGCTGCCGAATCCGTGGGACGCCGGAACGGCCCGGCTGCTGGCGGGCCTCGGCTTCGAGGCCTTGGCGACCACGAGCCTCGGCGTGGCCAACACCGCCGGCCGCCCCACCGCTACCAGCCAGGAGATCCTCGACAACTGCCGGGAAATCGACGAGGCGACATCGTTGCCGGTGAACGCGGATCTCGAGAACGGTTTCGCCGACGACCCCATCGAAGCGGCGAAGATGATCGAAGCCGCCGTCCGGCACGGCGCGGTCGGAGTGTCCCTTGAGGACTATTCGGGCGACCGCGGAGCGCCGATCTACGACTTCGAGCTCGCCGTGGACCGGGTCCGAGCCGCCGTTGAGACGGTGCGCGACCTGCCTGTTCCCCCGATTTTCACCGCCAGGGCGGAAAGCCTGCTGTACGGCGTCAACGATCTCGACGAGACGATCAAACGCTTGCAGGCATTCGAAAACGCAGGGGCCGACGTGCTCTACGCGCCGGGACTTCGCACGCTGGAAGAGATGCGGGCGGTGGTGTCTTCGGTGACCAAGCCTGTCAACGTGGTCATGGGTTTCGCGGATCCTTCGATCACGCTGGAGCAGTTGGGCGAGATCGGAGTGCGACGAGTCAGTATCGGCGGCGGGCTCAACCGCCTCGCACTGAAGTCGTTCATGGACGGCGCGCGGCAGATGCGAGCCGGACGATTCGGATTCGTGGCGGAGCTGCCGCCGATCTCCGAGCTGCACCAAGGGTTCCACGAGGATCAGTAACGGTTGGGCTGTCAGTACGGAACCGGACACAACCGGCAGGTGGACGCGGGCGTCTCCCTGGCAACCCAGCGCTGGGCGCCCCTATCGGTTCTCCTCCTCCCAGGAGGTCATCGCAATGACCACCACCTCGCGGCGCGCGCTCGGCGCGCTCGCCGCCGTAGCACTGATGCTGACCGGCGCCCTCGCCGCGGCAGCGCCCGCTTCCGTTGCGGCGCAGGCGATTCCCAAGATGACGGGGATCCGAACCGGCCTCAACCCCGGGTTCGACCGGATCGTGCTCGATCTGACGGCGGGGCCCGCCCCGGCAGTCCGGTACGAACTCCTCGACGAGCTGATCGCCGACGGTTCGGGCGAGATCGTTTGGCTGACCGGCGAATTCTTCATCGGCGTGACGGCGACCCCGGCGGCCGCGCACAACGACGCCGGGAACCCGACCTACCCCGGTCCGCAGAAGTTCCGCACCCGAAACCTTCGTAACGTCATGGCCGTCGCGGTCACCGGCGATTTCGAAGCCACCCTTTCCATCGGGCTCGGCGTCCGTTCACGGACCCCGGTCACCGTGTTCACTTTGACCGCACCGAACCGCGTGGTCATCGACGTCGGGCACTGACCGGAAACAGGATCCGTGAAGGCTTTTCCCGCATACCGTGATTTCCGGTGATCAAAAGCCTTCACGGATTGAAAAATCGCCACAATCCGATCGGGAAACTTTCCGCTGATTCAGGTATCTGCCTCATCCCGGCGCGTTCCTTCCTTCCGTCAGCATCATCACCGCTGCGAAGGAGAACTTCATGCCGACACCACGCAATCCCGATACCCCGTCGCTGGGCCCGGGTGGCGACAACCTCGAAGCCGGCCCGAGCCGCGCGGGTCTGGAAAGTTTCGCGAACTCGGAGATCGGCGAACTGGTCACCCAGGCCGCCGAAACCATGGCCGCGTCCGGAGAGGACGCGGAACGCAATTACCAGCGGAGTCTCGACAGGCTCCGCGAACGCGCGGACGAGGTCGTCCCGGCCGTCGGCGAAAAGTACGACGCTCTCGCGGAAGACCAGTATCTGGAGCGCTGGGGCATGGTCCAGCTGCTCACCGACCTCCGGCACGCCGCCACTGTTCCGGTGCTGGAAAACGTTCTGCGCCAGCCGATCCCGCCCGAGCGTTCGGACGATCCCGCGCACGGCGTCAGCACCGTCGGCGAAGAGGTGATCATCCGCACGACCGCGGTGGAAGCGCTGGCACGACTGGCGTCCACTGGGGACGGTGCAGCGAAGGAGCTTCTGCTCCGCCAGGTCCGCCACGAGGTGTTCACGGTTCGACGGGCGGCGGTCCAGGCAATCGCCGAGACCGGCGACACCGATCTCAACCGCCAGGTTCGTGAAGCGCTCAGCGGCACCGAAGACGAGCGACTGCTGAACATCCGGCGCGTCGACGTCCGCGGTGTCCCGCAGGCCGTCGGCGGGCGATTCGTCAAGGACACCACGACCGACGACGTCCCGCCGCCCGAGCCCCCGCGCTCCTGAACCGAATCCATTCCTTTACAGACAGGGGATCTCCGATGGCCACATGTAGCTACACCGTCCCGGACAAGAACGTGACAGGGGACAATTTCTACGGCGCCGTGATCTGCAACCAGACCTACATCGACTATTTCTGGAACACGTACGGCTTCGCGGGCAACAAGGACTACTGGGACGAAGGCTTCGGCTGGGAAGACGCGTGCAACACCGACAAGCCGCTGGCCCGTACGTTCAACGCGTGCTACCTGTTGACGTATTCGGCGCAGGACTACGGGAACGACGCCTATTCCGGGCCGATTCTGAACTGGGCACGGCGGTACGTCCGGGAGAACAATGACGACCTGCGGTCGCTTTGCGGTGACGGCAGCGCCATCGCGACTTCGTTCAGCGGCGCTTTCGTCGACGACCGGATCGAGTTGTACCTGGGTTTCTGGTACTCGAAAGACGTTCCCGGCCGCGCCGAGACGCTGATCCACGAGTCCCGGCATCAGGGCGGCAAGGGGCACAACGCGAACTTCCCGGCGGGCTCCGTGTTCGGCGCCGGCAAGAGCGGGGCCGACTCGAACTGGAACTACCAGGGCGCGTGGATGTACGGCGCGCTGTACCTGTGGTGGTTCTACGCGCAGGGCGCGCGGACGACGTCGGCCTTGCGTGAGCGCGCACGTCAGCGCGGCAACCTCGTGATCGACAACGCCTTCGCGACCCACCCTGGTTTCAATATCTGACCAAGTAGGTGAAGGCCACCTTGAGCCCTCAAGGTGGCCTTCACGGACTCTCAGGCGGGTTAGACATCCGATGGATCAGCAGCAGTCCCACTCAGTGGGGCTTGACTCATCAGATATCAGACACAATCATCGGATCTCTCGGGAACCACGCCCATCGATGAGAGCGGACGGCCATGAGAGTTCGAGCGCCACTCCGGCACCACCGCACCCGGATGCGATCCGCCTGGGTCGCCATCGTCCTCGCCTTGCTGGCGGGATTGCTCACCACCGCGACCGCGAACGCGGAGGTCCAGCATCCCCGGCAGAAGTGGATGCGTGAGTCGACCGCGGGCCTGTTCCTGCACTGGGGGATGTACACCGCGCCGCGTCACCAGGACTGCGCGGAATGGGAACGCGACGTCACCAACGGCGGCTGGAGCGCGGACTACTGGGTCGACGAAGCCCGCAAGCTCGGCGCCTCGTACATCGTCCTGGCCACCTTCCACAGCAGGCTGGGCTACGCGCGCCCGTGGCCGTCGAAGATCCCCGGCAGCTGCTCGACCCAGCGCGACCTCGTCGGTGAGCTCATCAAGGCGGGCAACGCGAAGGGTGTCCGGACGATTCTCTACATGACCGACGATCCGCAGTGGCACAAGGAAACCGGCGTCGAATCGCTCGACTCCGAAGCGTACTCGGCATACAAGGGTGAACAGGTCGACCTGACCACGCGGCCCGGGTTCGGCAAGTTCAGCTACGACCTGTTCCACGAGGTGATGGACCGCTACACCGACCTCGCCGGGTTCTGGATCGACAACGACAACGAGTACTGGGAGCAGAACAAGCTTTACGAACAGATCCGCGAGAAGCGCCCGTCCTGGTTGCTGAGCAACAACAACGAGGACACGCCGATCATGGACACGGTCAGCAACGAGCAGAAGACCGGCATCACGCCGTCGTACGACTACCCGCAGGCCGCCTTCACGCCGATGCCGCGGCTCACCGAGGCCGACTACAAGCTTCCCACCAACGGCGGCTGGTGGTACGAGGGCACCGATCAGGCCGTCGACGTCCGCTTGTCCACCGGGCGCTACATCACCAACGCGGGCTCGTCGATGAAGTCGCTGATGGCCGAAACCCCGATGGTGAACGGCAAGTTCCCGCCACAGCAGGAAGCGTTCAACAACTTCATGGCGAGCTGGGTACCGCCGATCAAATCCTCCTTGCAGGGCAAGGAAGGCGGCGGCTATATGTACGGCGGCATGCAGCCCGGTTTCTGGAACGACGGCGCACACGGTGTCATCACCGTCGAGCCCGGCGCCAAGACCCAGTATCTGCATGTGGTCACCCGGCCCCGGACCGACCTGCTTCGCCTGCGCGACAACGGGTACAAGGTCGACAGGGTCTCCGACGTGCGCACCGGGAAGCCGTTGCGGTTCAGCCAGTCCGGTGGTTATCTGACCATTTTGGACATCAAGGACTGGGACACCTACGACACCGTCTTCAAGGTGGAAACCGCCGGGCAGCAGTACTTCCACGACTCGCGCTCGATCAAGGCGACGGCGTCCTCGTCGCGCGCGGGACATCCGGCGTCGAACCTCGTCGACGGGAACTTCGAGAACTACTGGGACGCCAACGCCCAGGTGCCGGCATCGCTGACCTTGGACCTCGGGAAGCGGCGACCGGCGACCTATCTCGCGGTGAATCAGCGTGAGATGTCGCCGACCCACGCCCGCGAATCGTTCGGCCGCCCCGAAGATTCGTCCCGGATGCAGGACTACCGGGTCTACGTGAGCGATGACGGGAAGAACTGGGGCAAACCGGTGCGCACCGGCTCGATGCCCAGCGCCCGGGGCGTGCAGTTCCTCGACCTCGGCGGGCAGTACACCCGGTTCATCAAGGTCGAGGTCCAGAACATCTGGTCGGGACCGCAGGCGAAACCGTTCTACAACCAGCTCGCGATCGACGAGATCAAGGTGGCCTACGCCTACCCGCAGACCTTCTTCGGTCCGCAGGTGCCGCTCGAGGCCGAGTCCTGGCGGAACGACTACAACGGCCGCGCCCGGCCGGACTGGTGCTCCTCCTGCTCGGGTTCCCTGCGGGTCGCCGGACTCGGTGGCGGAGACCGGAACTCGCTCGCGTACAAGGATGTGACGGTCGGCGAAGCCGGGACCTACCGGCTCCAGCTCGACACGACCACGGATTCCGCGACCTCGGCGGCGGTGAGCGTCAACGGCGGCGCGCCGGTCGAGGTCCAGATCGGGGCGGAGACGCCCGGCATCCCGGCCTCGACGGCGATCGCGGTGCCGCTGAAGACCGGAGCCAACAAGATCAAGGTGTTCAGCAACGCCGCCAAGGGGCCGGCCCTCGACCGGATCGCGGTCGCTCCCCTGCCGCCGTCGTCGTATACGCCGAAGACGACGTTGAACGTGGAGCCCGGCGGAATCCAATGGGTCGCGCCCGGGCGGCAATCGGTCAAGGTGAGCGCGAAACTGCGACTGGACGCCGACGACACGATCGGCAAGGTCAGCCTGGCCCCGGTGCTCCCGGCGGGCTGGACCCTGCAGGGCACGCCGGCGACGGCGGCGTCGATGCGGGTCGGACAGACCCTCGAAGGGTCTTGGACCGTGCTTTCCCCGGAGGGCCAGAACGTCACGGCGACCGACATTCCCGTCACGGCGGCGTTCGATCTGCTCGGCCGGGCCAAGTCGGTCAACAAGCCGGTGCGGGTGAACCTCCGGCCCGCGGACCGGGTCTTCATGCGCGAAGCCGAGGACACGGCCAACAACGTCGGCAGCTCGGGCATCACGAACTGCGGGCCGTGCTCCGGCGGCCAGAAGGTGCGCAACATCGGTGGCAATCCGGGCGCGTCCGTCTTGTTCGAGAACGTCACCGTGGACGCGGCCGGGCAGTACACCCTGTTCATCGACTTCACCGTCAACGGCCCGCGCTCGTACTTCGTCACGGTCAACGGTGCCGCGCCGATCGAGGTGAAGGTCGACGGCGTCGGCAACAACACCCCGTACACCACGTCGATCCCGGTCGACCTGAAGGCGGGAGCCAACACGATCAAGATCCACAACGACCGATCGGGGGCACCGGATCTCGATCGGCTGTCACTGGCCAAGCGGTAGCCGCTTGACTCTCTCCCGGGGAGAGAGTCGAAGCTTGGGTCATGACGACCCTGATGCCGATCGGCGTGTTCGCCCACGCCACCCGGTTGTCGGTCCGCGCGCTGCGTAACTACGACAGGCTCGGCCTGCTGGTGCCCGCGCGGATCGACCCGGAAACCGGGTACCGCAGGTACTCGCTGGAGCAGTTCGCCACGGCGGGGTTGATCCGGCGGTTGCGGGAACTGGAGGTGCCGCTCGCGGAGATCGCCGAGATCCTCGCGGCCGGCACACCGGACGACGTACGAGCGGCGATCAAACGCCATCATGACCGGATCGCGGCACGAGCCGCGGAACTGGAGGCGATCAGCGGCAGGCTCGATTCCGTGCTCGCCGAGCCGGCGCGCTGGCTGCACGTGTACGAACGCGCGCGTGAGCCGCAGCGGGTGGCCCGCCTGACGATCAGGACCTCGTTGAGCGGGCTGCCCGAGTCGGTCGGTCCGGGGTACGCCCGGCTTTTCGCGGCGCTCGACGAGCAGGGCGTCGTCCCCGCCGGGCCGCCGGGAACGCGATACCTCACCGAAGACCCCGGTGAGGTAGAGCTGACGGTGGAACTGTTCGTCCCGGTGGCACGGCTTGTCCGGACGACTTCGGAGATCGAGTCCGCCGAGCTTCCCGGTTGTCTTCTCGTGGCGACGATCCACGAAGGCGCGTACGAGGACATCGAAACCGCCTACCGTTCTCTTGGCCGCTGGATCGCCGAACGCGACCGGGTTCCGGACGGCCCCGCCGAGGAGCTGTACCTCGTGGGACCAGGTCCGTCGGTCGCGCCCGAGGCCTACCGGACCGAGATCGCCTGGCCGGTGACCCCGTGATCGACGTCCGGACCACGGGTGGGGAGCACTGCGAAACCAGCACGCTGGACGTCCTGCTGCGGCACGCGGGAATCGAGTTGTCCGAGCCGATGCTGTTCGGGCTCGGCGAAGGGCTGGGCTTCGTCTACTGGGACGCCAAGAACATGCCGTTCCCGTTCCTCGGCGGCCGGAGCAAACCCGCCACGATCACCAAGAAGCTCGCCGACCGGCTGGGTTTGACGTTGCGAGTCAAGGAGACCACGTCCGCACGGACGGCCTGGCGCAACGTGACCGAGCAACTCGACAAGGGCATCCCTGTCGGCCTTCAGCTCGACT
Source organism: uncultured Actinomycetota bacterium (assembly GCA_963766045.1). Lineage (GTDB taxonomy): Bacteria > Actinomycetota > Actinomycetes > Mycobacteriales > Pseudonocardiaceae > Amycolatopsis. Next base: position 75,411 of record CAVXYN010000001.1, read on the forward strand.
CATACCACCTGGAGTACTTCGGTTCGAAGGTCCACTTCGGAGGCCACTTCGCCGCGATCTACGGCTACGACGAAGGCAAGGCGTACCTGGTCGACACCGCGCAGCAGGGCGGCGCCGTATCGACCTCACTCCAGAGCCTGGAACGCGCGCGCGGCGAGAAAGGGCCCATGACAGCGAAGAACCTTTCGTTCACGCTCACCGCGGACGGTCCACTTCCCCCGCTCGCCGATGTCCTCCGCGGCGCCGTGCGAGCCACCGCGAAGGAGTTCCTCAACCCGCCCATCGCCAATCTCGGGTATCGCGGGATCGGGAAGGCGTCCGTCCAGGTCCGGAAGTGGCTCGACCGCTGCGCGGATCCTCGGCACGATCTTCCGCTGATCTCCGTTCTGATGGAACAGGCGGGTACCGGTGGCGCGCTGTTCCGCCGGATCTACCGCGACTTCCTCGCCGAATGCGTTCCGCTCGTCGACGACCCAGGCCTCCTTGCCGCGTATGAGAAATACCGCGAGATAACTCCACTATGGACGGAGGTCGCGCGATTGCTCGCGCTCGCCGGAGAGACCGGCGAACAGCGGCACCTGGACGACGCCTCCACACTCCTGTACGACCTGGCGCGTCGCGAACAGGAGGCCATGGAGGCCTTGGCGACGGTTCCGTCCAGCCGTTCGTAGGGGCACTCACGCGTGTCGTCCCTCCAATCACGCGTGTCGTCCGTTCAATCACGCGTGTCGTCCGTCCAGACACGGGTGTCGTCCGTCCAGATACGGGTGTCGTCCGTGCGGAAACGGGTGTCGTCCGTGCGGAAACGGCGCACACGCGTGATCAGACGGCGCACACGCGTGATTGGAGGGACGACACGCGTGATCAGACGGACGACACGGTGACACAATCCCCCGCGTGCCTGCGATCACCGACGAATCCCGTTGCCCGTGCGGCCTCGGCGAGCCCTACGGCTCCTGCTGCGGCCGCTTCCACCGGGGGCCCGCGACGGCGCCGACCGCCGAACTCCTGATGCGCTCCCGGTTCAGCGCGTTCGCCGTCGGCGACACCGCGTACCTGCTGAAGACCTGGCATCCCGACACCCGGCCCGGCGACCTCGAGCTCGACCCCGTGCAGCGGTGGACGTACCTCGAAATCCTCGGCAAGACCGGCGGCGGCCTGCTTCAGAACGAGGGCACCGTCGAGTTCCGGGCCCACTACCGGCACGCGGGGCTCGCCGACTCGCTTCACGAGGACAGCCGCTTCGTTCGCGAAGACGGCCAGTGGGTCTACGTCGCGCCTGCGAGCTGACCTGCCGATAGAGACCCCTCCTGTGGCGCGAACGGGCCGGCCGAGCGGATAAACCCACGTCAAGGTCTGTTCCCCGAGTGACCGGACGGCTACTATCTCCGAATTGTTAGGGAACTTTCTTAACAATTCCTACTGGTCCCGCCGCCGTGTGCCCGAGGAGGCGCAGTCGTGAGCTTTCGGCAGAAAAGAACCCGGATCCCCTTACTGGCCTTGACCGTCACCGCGCTGGCGGCAGCCGTCTGCGGGGTGACGGTCGCTTCCGCGGCGCCCGGAGTGAAGGCGACGGGGTCGCTCACCGTCGGGGCCGCCGCGAGTGGCGGCACCCCGATCCCCGGCTACGTGATCCAGTCTTCGGCACAGGTCAGCGACGATTCGGCGGTGTCGAAGCCCGGATTCCCGACCGCGGGCTGGTACCCGGTCTCGTCCCGGTCGACCGTCTACGCGGGATTGCTGCAGAACAACAAGTACCCCGACCCGTTCTACTCCACGAACATGAAGAACGTCCCGAAGTCGGACTTCACCGTGCCGTGGTGGTACCGCACCGACCTCAACGTCGATGATACGTCGTCGCGGACGTACCTCGACTTCAGCGGCGTGCTGTCCAAGGCCGACGTCTGGGTCAACGGGGTCCGCGTGGCGACGAAGGACCAGGTCAACGGCGCCTACACGCGGCACGACCTGGACATCACCGCGCAGGTGAAGACCGGCGTGAACAGTGTCGCGTTCAAGGTCTATCCCAATGATCCCAACAAGGATCTGTCGATGGGCTGGATCGACTGGGCACAGACCCCGCCGGACCAGAACATGGGCATCGTGCGTGACGTACTGGTCCGCCGCAGCGGCGCGGTGGCGCTGCGCGGCGCACACGTGGTGCAGAAGCTGAACGCGTCGCTCAGTCACGCCGACCTCACCGTCAAGGCGGACGTCCGCAACGACTCGGCGAACGCGGTCCAGACCACGGTCGCCGGCACGGTCGCGGGCAAGCCGGTCAGCCAGACCGTCTCGTTGGCCGCCAAGGAAAAGAAGACCGTCACCTTCCCGGTGGTCGGCCTCGACAACCCGAACGTCTGGTGGCCGGCGGGTATGGGCGGCCAGCACCGGTACGACCTCGACCTGACCGCGAGCGTCGACGGCGCGCCGTCGGACGCGTCCCAGTCGAAGTTCGGCGTCCGGGACGTGAAGGCGCCGCTGAACTCGAGCGGCGGACGGCAGTACAGCGTCAACGGCAAACGCGTACTGATCAAGGGCGGCGGCTACACGCCGGACCTGTTCCTGCGCTGGAACAAGACCGCCGCGGCCGACAAGCTCAAGTACGTGCTCGACCTCGGCCTGAACACGGTACGGCTGGAAGGGCATATCGAGCCGGACGAGTTCTTCGACCTCGCCGACGAACTGGGCGTGCTCACCATGCCCGGCTGGGAATGCTGCGACAAATGGGAAGGCGGTAGCGGCGGCGAGAACGGCCAGCCGTGGAACGACGCCGACCACGCGATCGCGAAGCGGTCGATGACCGGCGAGGCCGAGCGCCTGCGCGATCACCCCAGCGTCATCTCCTTCCACATCGGTAGTGACTTCGCGCCGAACGGAACGATCGAGAAGGGGTACCTGGACGCGCTCAACGCGGCCGACTGGGCCACACCCGTGATCCCGGCGGCGTCGGCGAAGTCGTCGCCGCAGCTGGGCAAGTCCGGGATGAAGATGAACGGCCCGTACGACTGGGTTCCCCCGGTCTACTGGTACGACAAGGCGCACTCGAACAGCGGCGGCGCCTGGAACTTCAACTCGGAAACCAGTGCCGGGGTGGACATCCCGACGATGGACACGCTCAAGCGGATGATGTCGGGAAGTGAACTCGACACGATGTGGACGAACCCGTCCGCGGCCCAGTACCACCGGTCGTCGTCGTCGACGTTCGCGAACCTGAAGCTGTTCGGCAACGCCCTCACCGGCCGCTACGGCAAGCCGTCCAGCCTGAACGACTTCGTCCGCAAGGCGCAGCTCGCACAGTACGAGAACGTCCGCGCGGAGTTCGAGTCGCATTCGCGCAACTTCACCGACTCGAGCAACCCGTCCACCGGGCTGATCTACTGGATGCTCAACAGCCCGTGGACCTCCTTGCACTGGCAGCTGTTCGACGCCTACATGGATCAGAACGGCGCCTACTACGGTGCGAAGAAGGCCAACGAGCCGGTGCACATCCAGTACTCGCACGACAACCGCTCGGTCGTGGTCGTCAACCACACGCCCGATGCCGTCAGCGGGCTGACCGCGACCACGAAGCTGTACAACCTCGACGGCACCGAGAAGTACAGCGACACCAAGACCGGCCTGTCGGTCGGCGGTCTCGGAGCCAAGACGACCGCGGTCACGGTTCCCGCGGTGAGCGGGCTTTCGACGACGTACCTGGCGAAGCTGGTGCTCACCGATTCCGCCGGCAAGGAGGTCAGCCGGAACGTGTATTGGCTGTCCACCAAGGCGGACACGCTGAACTGGAACGGCACCGACTGGTACTACACGCCGACGTCGAGCTACGCCGACCTGACCGGGTTGAACAACCTCGGGCAGGCCACCGTCGGCGCGACGGCGAACTCGGTCAACGGGCCGGACGGGACCACCACGACAACGGTGACGTTGAAGAACACCTCGGGCGGCAAGCTCCCGGCGTTCTACGTCGACACGCACGTCGTGAACTCGTCGGGCGCGCCGGTGCTGCCGATCAGCTGGAACGACAACGCGGTGAGCCTGTGGCCGGGTGAGTCGACCACGCTGACGGCGAAGTACCGCACCGCCGATCTCAAGGGCTCCAAGCCTTCGGTGCGCGTCTCGGGCTGGAACACCGGCACCCAGACCGTTCCGGCGGACGGCTCCGGCGGTGGCGACCAGCTCGCACCGACGGTTCCGGCGAACCTGCTGTCCACCGCCGCGGCGGCGGACAGTGTCTCGCTCGCTTGGGACGCTTCGACCGACAACGTCGGTGTCGCCGGCTACGACATCACGGTCAACGGCGCCACCGGCGTCTCCGCGACCGGGACGTCGGCGACCGTCGGCGGCCTCTCCCCGAACACGACCTACCGGTTCGCCGTGCGAGCTCGTGACGCGGCGGGGAATTCGTCGGCATACGGTCCGGAGATCACCGTGACGACCCCGGGTGGTGGCGGGAACCCGGTCGACTACCAGGCCGAGAACGCCGCGATCGTCAAGGGACTGGTGGAATCCAACCACCCCGGCTTCACCGGGACCGGATTCGTCAACTACGACAACGTCTCCGGTAGTTCCGTGGAGTGGACGGTGAACGCCGCGGCGGCGGGGACCTACGACCTCGTCATCCGGTACGCCAACGGAACCACGGCGAACCGTCCGATGGACTTCACGGTCAACGGCGGCATCTCGTCGTCGGCGGTCGCCTTCGGCGGCACCGGTGCATGGACGACCTGGACGACGAAGACCGTCCGGGTCACCCTTGCGGCCGGGGTGAACAAGATCAAGGCGGTCGCCACCACGGCGAACGGCGGACCCAACGTGGACAAGATCACCGTCTAGCCCGGGAGTCGCGTGAAGGCCCCTTTACCTCGGGCTGAGCCGAGGTAAGGGGGCCTTCACGCGCTTGTGCCGGTACTCGATGCGCGGTGACCGGGACGTCCGGGTGATGATGACAACGTGCAGATCGCGGTAGAGCTTGTGGCACTGGTCGTGGCGGTTCTCCTGGTCACCGCGGCGGCGCGGAAACTCGCCTGGTCGGCACCGCTGTGCCTGATCGCGGTCGGCGTCGTCGCCTCGTACGTTCCGGGCGTCCCGGAGTACGAACTGGACCCGGAAGTCGTCCTTCTCGGACTGCTGCCCCCGCTGCTGTACGCGACCGCGATCCGCACGTCGCTGATCGACTTCCGGCGCAACCGCGGGCCGATCCTGCTGCTTTCGGTCGGGCTCGTCTTCTTCACCGCGGTCGCCGTCGGCGTCGTCGCCTGGCTGGTGATCCCGGGGCTGTCGCTCGCCGCCGGGATCGCGATCGGCGCGGTGGTCGCCCCACCTGACGCGGTCGCCGCCACCGCCGTCGCCCGCAAGATCGGGATGCCGCGCAAACTGACCCGTCTGCTCGAGGGCGAAAGCCTGTTCAACGACGCCGCCGCGCTCGTGGCGTTGCGGACCGCCATCGCGGCCATGGCCGGTTCGGTCAGCATCCTGCAGGCCGGGGGCGACTTCCTGCTCGCCGCGGGCGGCGGGGCGGTGATCGGGGTCGCCGTCGGGGCGCTTGCCGCGATGATCCGTACGCGGCTCGAGGATCCGGTCACCGACACGGCGTTGTCGCTGGCGGTGCCGTTCATCGCCTATCTGTCCGCCGAAGCGATCCACGGTTCGGGCGTGATCGCGGTGGTCATCGCCGGCCTGATCCTGGGACACAAGGCGCCGAGCATGCTTTCGGGCCGGTCTCGGCTCGCCAGCAGGCTGAACTGGCAGACCATCCAGTTCCTGCTGGAGAACATGGTCTTCCTGCTGATCGGCCTGCAGGTCCGCCGCATCATGACCGAAGTCGGCGAAAGCGGGTTGAGCGCGCTCCAGCTCGCCGTGATCTGCGCCGCGACCCTCGGCGCGACGATCGTGACCCGTGTCCTCTGGATGGCGGGGATCGGGATCTCGCGGCGGCTGTTCCGCCGCCACGTCTGGCCTTGGCGGTACTCGGCGGTGGTCGCTTGGGCGGGGATGCGCGGTGTCGTCACGCTGGCCGCGGCGTTCGTCCTTCCCCCGGAGACCCCGCAGCGCGCCGTGCTGGTCCTGGTCGCCTTCGTCGTGGTGGCCGGGACGCTGGTCCTGCACGGGACGACGTTGCCGGTACTGGTGCGCCGGCTGAAGCTGCCTCCGCCCGACCCCGCCGAGGACGCGCTGCAGGAAGCCGCCGTGCTCAACAACATGACGCAGGTCGCCCTTGAAAAACTGGAAGAGATCCGCACTCCCGACGATCCCGAGGACATCGTCGAACGCATCCGGAGCCGGCTCCGGCACCGGTCCGATTCGGCGTGGGAGCAGCTCGGCAAGCAGAGCAGTCTCGCGGAAACCCCCAGCGACGCCTACCGGCGGCTTCGCCTGGAGTTGCTCGAGGTCGAACGGGACCAGTTCCTGAAGGCCCGGGACAGCGGCATGGCCGACGACGACGTCCTCCGCCGGATCCTGGAACGCCTCGACATCGAAGAATCCATGCTGGACAGAGAGGAGATGGCCGTGCCCGACTCAGAACGTGAATTGCGGACACCGGCCGCCACGGCGGGCTCGTGCAAACATCTGACCAAGGAATGGCCGGACAAGGAGCCCAGCTCACCGGACGTCTGCGCAGCCTGCGTCGCCGAGGGCGAAACCTGGGTCCACCTGCGCAAATGCCTCAAATGCGGGAACGTCGCCTGTTGCGACTCCTCTCCGAAGAAGCACGCGACGCAACACTTCCACGACACGCTGCATCCGGTGATGCGCAGCCACGAGCCGGGCGAAACCTGGCGTTGGTGCTTCGTCGACCAGCAACTGGGGTAGCTCGGTATTGTCCGGGCCATGAGCACCCCTGAGCAGGAGATCGAATACCGCCAGCACCGGTTCTCGCCCCCACCGGGAGCGACCGAGATCTTCCTCGTCCGCCACGGCGAATCGGCCCCGGCCAAAGCCAGCACGCCGTTCGACATGGTCGATGGGCAGGCCGATCCCGACCTCGCGCCGGAAGGCCGCGAGCATGCCCAGCGGGTCGGAACCCGGCTGGCCGACGAGCGGATCTCGGCGCTGTACGTGACAACGCTGCGGCGGACCTCCCAGACCGCGGCGCCGCTGGCGGAGAAGCTCGGGCTCACCCCCGAAATAGAGCCGGACATGCGCGAGATCCACCTCGGCGACTGGGAGGCCGGGCTTTTCCGCAAGTACACCTACGAAGGCCACCCGACCGTCGAGCGCCTGTGGGAAGAGCAGCGCTGGGACGTCATCCCCGGTGCCGAGTCGTCGGACGCCTTCGGCGCCCGGATCAAGGCGGCCATCGGCAGGCTCGCGGCCGCCAACCCGGACCGGCGGATCGCCGTGTTCACCCACGGCGGCGTCATCGGCGAGGTGTTCGCGCAGGCCTCCGGCGCGGCGCAGCGGTTCGCCTTCCTCGGCGCCGACAACGGCTCGATCTCACATCTGGTCGTCTCGGGCGACAACTGGATGGTGCGGCGGTTCAACGACACTTCGCATCTGCACGCGCCCTTCGGCTGATCCGCCCGGAAGCCACCAGCTGGACCGCGACCAGTACCGAGACGGCTTCGGCGGCCAGCAACCCGATGAGCACCAGCACCTGGGTGACCCCTGCCTGCAGCGGCCCGGCCCCGCCGAGCAGCACGCCGACGTAGGCACCGGGCAGGGTCACCAGCCCGACCGTGCGGGTCTGGTCGAGGGCGGGGATGAGCGCCTGCCCGGCCGAAGGGCGGCAGATCTCCAGTGCGGCCGGGCGGTTGGTGAACCCGAGTGCCAGCGCGGCCTCGTATTCGCCGTGCCGGGAAACGAGTTCGTCCAGTGCTCGCCGTGACGCCTGGGAGGTCGCGGACATGGCGCCGCCGATGACGATCCCGGCGATGGGCACGATCGCGATGGGCTGCCACGGCACGACCCCGGTCGCGAGTACGAGCGCCAGCACCGGGACCACGCCGGACGCGATGGCGAGGGCCACCCACGCCATGTCCTTGGCCACGCCGATCCGGCGCGCGGAGGTGAAGGCGGCGATCGCGAACATCAGCAGCACGAAACCGCCGGTGAGCCAGCCGGAGCGCAGGATCGCCAAGATCACGAACGAGACCGCCGCGAGCTGGACGATGGCACGCCCTGCGGCGAAGAGCACTGCCCGGCCTTGCCCCAGCCAACCGAAATGCACGATGGCAGCGGCGAAGATCGCGAGCGCGATCAGGACGGCGGCGAGCACGGGACCAAAGGCGATCGCACCATTCGTCACCCTGACGATCCTGCCAGGACAGCGGGAAGATCGACCGGTTACGCCGTGCAGGTCACCGCGGCGCCCGCGGCGGGGGCGGTGTTCTCACTGACCACCACGCCGTCGACGACGATCCGGCAGCTCAGCACGCCACGGCCGGCGCCCTGCGCGGAGACGCTGTAGAACTCGTCTCGCCCTTCCTGGCCGAGGCGTTCGAAGGTGGTGCTCCACGGCGCCGCGACCTCGGTCTTCTGCATGAGTTCCGAGCCCTGCGCGACAAAGGTGACGTTCTGCGCGCCCTGCGCGCCGGAAAGCTCGTAGACGACCGCGTACGCGACCGACTGCGCGGCAGCGGCGACCTGCTCGACGCGCGGCGCGGGAACGTTCTCCGCCGGACGCGAGGTCTTGGGCATCACATAAGTGGCCAGGGTGACCGCGACGGCCACGACCCCCAGCACGACCACGACACTCCCGAGCGGCTTGAGCCTGCTCGGGCCACCCGATCCCGGCGCCGATGCCGGAGGGGCCGCGGTGGGAACACCCATGGAGAGGTCTTCTCTCGCTCGAGCGCACTTCCATCGAGTGCGACGACTACTTCTCGCTCTAGCGTGACTCCGCGTTAGCCGTTATCGGGAAGAAACCCGATATTCACCCTTTTGGGTGCCCTAGGAGACGAGGAGTACCTGGTCATGGTGCGTCCGGAGTAAACGGGCTGATCCGGATAGCTCACTGTGAGTGATTCGGGCTCAGTCGATCAATCCGGCGTCGGCCAGCCGGCCGAGCACCCGCTGTCCGGCGGGTGGGCACACCTGGGCGTCTGCGGACGAGAGCCAGGCCGACTCGGCGATCTCGCGGCCGGGCGCGGGCTCACCACGGTGATCGGCGGTGTAGCAGATCATCCGGACCCGGCGGCCGTTCGCGTAACCGTCGGCCTGCTCGTTCAGCACCGCGAAGAACCGGAAACTCAGCGGATCGAGCTCGACCCCGAGCTCCTCCCTGATTTCGCGGCACAAGCCGGCGACGTCGCCTTCGCCCGGCTCGCGTTTGCCACCAGGCAGATAGAACTTGGCCTTCCCGGCGGTGCGCACCGACAGCAGGCGGCGGTCTCGGACGTGGATCCAGGCCAGTGAATCGATCTCCGCTTCGGACACGGCCTGATTCTGTCGTAGGTCCGGGGCATCATGGAAACCATGTATCGCGAGACAGCGGCTCCCGCCGAACTGGACGGCGTCGCGCGGTGCCTGTGGGAGACCGTCGACGACGCGCCCAAGCGGATCGTGCCCGATGGCTGTGTCGACCTGGTCGCGAGTGACGGCAAGGTGTTCGTCGCCGGGCCGGACACCAGGCCCTGGACGTGGTCGGCCCCGCCTGGAGAGGTCGTCCGCGGGTTGCGGTTCGAGCCCGGCCGGGCCGCCGACGCGCTGGGTCTGGGGGCCGACGAGCTGCGCGATCAGCGTGTCCCCCTGCGTGATCTGTGGGGCAAGTCGGGCGAGCTGATGGCCGAGCGGGTACTCGGCGGCGTCAGCACCCTCGCCGGCGTGGTCGCGGAACGCCGCGCCGGGCGGCCGGACCGGGACGTCACCGAGCTGATCGCCAGGCTCGACGGCGGGGCGACCCGCGTCTCGGCCGCGATGGGACGGTTCACGATCGGAGAACGGCAGCTCCGGCGGCGGTTCACCCTCGCGGTCGGCTACGGCCCGGCGACCTACCTCCGGGTCTCGCGGTTCCAGCGCGCGATCGATCTCCGGCGGCAAACATCGGATCTCGCCTCGCTCGCGGCGTCGGCCGGCTATGCCGATCAAGCGCATCTGAGCCGGGACTGCCGGGACCTCGCCGGAACGACGGCGAGCGAGTTCTTCCGGCGGCGCTGATCAGCCGTCGCGGCGCTGTACCGCGGCGAGGAAATGCGCCGTGTCCACTGTGGACCGGTACAGCGACCGGTAATGCGGGTAGAACTCTTCGTAGACGTCGGCGTCCGCCGTCGGGCGGATGGTCTCGGCGACCGGGTTCCAGGCCTCGATATCCGGTTCACGGCCCAAAGCGACGGACGCGAGGATCGCGTTTCCGAACGCGGCGCCGATCGTCTCCGTCGGGATCTCCTGGTCGATTCTCGCTACATCGCTGACGATCCGGGTCCACACTCCGCCTTGCGTTCCCCCGCCGACCGCGACGAACCGACGTGCGCCGCCACCCGCGTCCCGCATCGCCTCGAGGTTGTGGCGCACGCCGTAGGCCGTTCCCTCCAGTGCGGCGCGGTACAGCTCCGCGCGACCGTGCGAAATGGTGAGTCCCGCGACGATCCCGCGCGCATCCGGGTCGGGCACCGGGGTCCGCTCCCCCGCGAAGTACGGCAACATCAGCAATCCGCGGCTACCGGCCGGAACCCGCGCCGCGTCGGCCGCCAGCCCGGAGAATTCGCCGCCGATGAGATCCCGGAGCCAATCGGTGATCGCGCCGGAAGTCGCCATCCCCGCGGCGAGGGAATACGTATCCGGGAACACACCACGCGTCGTCCACAATCCGCGGCCGGGACGAGGATCGGAGAGCACCTGGATCAGGAACATCGTGGTGCCGTACATGATCATCGTGTCACCGGGCGCGGTGACCCCGGCACCGGTCGCCTCCGCCCAGGCGTCCACCGTGCCCGCCGTCACCGGGATCCCTTGTGGCAGACCGGTTTCCGCTGCGGCATCGACGGTGATCGCACCGACCACCTCGGTCGGCCAAGCCAGCCTGGGCATCTCGACACCGGGCGCGATCGCGGCCACCCGATCCGGCGCCCACCGGGCTTCGCGCAGGTCGTACATCGGATCGCATTGACTCGCGGAATGGTGATCGAGTACGTATTCCCCGGTGAGGCGCAGTACCAGAAACGAACTCGCCATCAGGAAAAGCCGGGCCCTGGAGAATACTTCGGGCTCGTTCCGGGCCAGCCAGCGCCATTTCGGCCCGATCGCCTGTGAACTCAGCGCGCTTCCACCGCGCTCCACAATGGATTCTTCACTGAATTTCGCGGTGAGTTCGTCGATTTCCGCGAAGGCCCGGGTATCCACGCCGTAGAGGATCGCCGGGCGCAATGGTTTGCCGTCACCGTCGGCGGGCAGGAGCACCGGGCCGATCCCGCTCACCGAGACGCCGTCGATCGGGCGCTCACCGGCGGCCGCGGCCAATTCCCGGGCGAGCGCGAGGAAATCTTGCCACCACACGGTTTCAGCGTCGTGCTCGAACCAGCCCGGCCGGGGCCGAGAGGTCGTATGTTTGCGCGCCGCCCGCGCCACGATGGCGCCACGAGAATCGACGAGGACACCCTTGGAACTCGAAGTGCCGATGTCGATTCCGAGCACCAGGCCCGGGTCGGTCACGGCACCTCCGTCGAGTGGGTGATCGCACTGGGATTACCGTAACGCGATCAGCGGATGGTAACGATTCTCGGCGACGCTATTCTTCCCGTGCGAAGGTGTCAAGACACTTGCAGAAGGGGGGTCACGGTGGCCACCATCAACGACGTGGCGGCGAGGGCCGGCGTTTCGACGGCGACCGTTTCGAGGACGCTCAACGGAAAGTCCACTGTGGACCCGACGCTCGCGGCACGAGTACAGGCCGCCGCCGCGGAATTGGGATACCATCCGAACGGTCTTGCCCGGAATCTGCGCCGTCAGGAGACCGCCGTACTGGCGCTCATCATCTCCGACGTCGAGAATCCCTTCTTCACCGCGATCGCGCGAGGCGTCGAGGACATCGCGCAGACCGCAGGATATTCGGTGGTGCTCTGCAACGCCGATGACAACGAAGAGAAGGAACGGCGCTACATCGACGTCGCCCTTCAGGAACGCGTCGCCGGCGTGGTGCTCTCCCCCACTGGGCGCGCGACGAACGTCGACAGGCTGACCCAGCGCGGCACCCCGGTGGTCGCGGTGGACCGGCCGCTGCTGGAGAACACCGGCGATCAGGTGCTGGTCGATACGCGGCTCGCCGCACAAGAGGCGACGCGACATCTTCTCGAGGGCGGGTACCGGCGCGTCGCGTGCGTGAGCGGACCGCCCGGCGTACGTACCGCCGAAGACAGGCTGGCCGGATATACCGACGTCGTCGGCGAGGAGAACGCGCTGACGCGACGGGCCGAGTTCCGTGCCGAGGGCGGCCGGATCGCCACACTCAGCCTGCTCGACGAACCCGAACCTCCGGACGCTCTGCTGGTCGGCAACAGCACGATGGCGATCGGCGTACTGGAGGCACTGGCCGCGCGCGGGCTGCGATCGGGCCGGGACGTCGGGATCGTGTCGTTCGACGACGCGCCATGGACGACACTGATCGATCCGCCACTGACGGTGGTGGCTCAGCCCGCCCACGACGTCGGCCGGGTGGCGGCCGGACTGCTGCTGGCGCGGATCGCCGACAGCACCCGCCAGGCCACGACCACGACCCTGCAGGCGAAACTGATCGAACGCCGCAGCTCCCGCCGCAGCTAGCAACACAGACATCAGGAACCCGGACCAGGACCCGGGCACCAGACACCAGGCACCAGACACCAGGCACCAGGCACCAGGCACTCAAGCGACCATTGCCGACAGCACCCCAGGGTCTTCCGAAAGGACGCGGAGCGTCCGACGGAAGACTTCACCCGTCGCGCGCCGCTTTTAGGGCCGGAGGCCCACGCAAATCTGATGGAAGGGCGCCCTTGCACACCACCGCAGCAGACATGGGAAGCCGCGCCCTTCCGGCAGATTTGCGTCAGCGCGCGATTAGATAAACACAGACGTGCCTGGGGCGACCGGTTCGCACCGGTCGCCCCAGGAACGCCCCACCCCCTTGTTCCCCCAAGCCGGCCCCACACCAGCCGGGTTCTCCGAAGCGGTGGGTAAGAAATCGATTACATCCGGAACGTAAGTCGCCGTCACCGGCCTGTCAAGCCGAACGCCCCTGGACAACGTCGCCCGATAAGGGCAGACTATTCCGACATTGCCTACTGCGCGTGTTGAATGATGTGCCCTCTGTGTTCGTCCGTGGTGAATTCGCCCACGAATCCGAGATGAGACCGCACGAACCCGCACATTCGCGCTACCCTATGCGCATGTCCATAGCGCTCGAGCACGTCCTCGCCAAGGCGGGCCTGAAGGTCGACGCCAACGAGTTCCTGAACCTCGTCGAGGATGCCGCGCGGAGACTATCCCCACCGAACCCCGATCCGTCCCACTATTTCTCGGCGGATCAGCGTGCCGCGCTCACCGACGTGGGCCTGGATCTCGCCCCACGCGACGAGGACGAGCCCGACTTCCGTGCCCGCACGGTCGCGGCGCACGCGGTCCTCGCCGATTCCGCGCTGAGTGTGCTGGAAGCGGCGAAGGCGCTGGGTGTGGACGACAGCCGGATCCGCCACCGGCTCAAGGAGGGCAGGCTCACCGGCTGGAAGGACCAGGGCTGGCGGCTGCCCGCGTGGCAGTTCACCGGTTCCGGGGTGCTCCCCGGGCTCGAGGTCGTGCTGCGCGCGGTGCCCGAGGACCAGCCGGCACTGGTCGTGGCCGCGTTCATGAGTACGCCGCAGGCCGATCTGGTGATCAACGACCAGCCCGCGACGCCCCGCCAATGGCTGCTGTCCGGCGGCGACCCGGACCACGTCGCGCGTCTGGTCGCGACGCTCGGCTCCCCGTTCTGAGGTGACCTGCGCACCGACGGAAAATTTCAGTCAGGGGTAGGCCGTAGGCTGACCCCCCACGCAGATCACCGACAAGGACGGACGACTCTCGAGGTATGGCTCGGCTTCCCCTGCCGCCCGCACGCTCTGTCCTGGTCAAGGAGCTGCACCCCGCCGACGTGGTGAAGGTGCATCCCGGCACCAGGCTGGTCAGGATCTTCACCGCGCACGGCAACCACCCCCAGCAGTGGAACTCGTTCCGCTACAGCGGCCCGCTCCCCCACGGCCGCTTCGACCCGCAGACCCCCGGTCGCCCGCTACAGCGGCCCGCTCCCCACGGCCGCGACCGGCGGCCCGCTGATCGCGGCTGCGGCCAGGCCCAGCGCCCGGCGAGCCCAATGCAGCGAGGCCGCCGCCCGGTCCAGCGGCTCGACCGGCACCATGGCCGCGGCCCAGCCGGTCAGCGCGCGGGTCACGGCCGCGATCCGCGGCCCCGGTTCGGGTCGGAGTCCGGGTCCGGGATCAGCAGGCACGGCTCCCGCCGCGACCAGTCGATCAGCACGTCGCCGGGAAAGACCGGCGCGGCCAGGTCGGCGCCGGGCTGGCGCTGCTCGGTGGCTGGGCCCGGCTCGCGGGACTGGCGCTCCTCCCCCAGCGCGACCAGGGCGACCCGGCTGGGCACGGCCCAGTCCGCGGCCCGCGCGGCCGCGGCCACCGCCTCGGCCGGTGCGGGCGGGTCGGCCGGGTCGGGTCGAGCGGAGGACAGGCGGCGGCGCTCCTGTTCGCCGGCACATTCGGTCCGCGCGTCCAGGTAGCCCTGGGCCGACGCGGCCGCCAGTTCGTCCAGGTAGACGAAGATGGCCTCGCCCGCCCGGCCCAGGGCCAGCGTGTCCAGCCCCTGGGCCGCCGCGACACCGCACAGGGGCGCCAGCCGACCCGGGCGCCGAGGCGCAGCGCCGCCTGCAGCGGCTCCAGGCTGCGGCCCTCGCGGGCCTCGGCCGCGCCGATGGCCCAGGAACTCGGCCACCACCGCCGTCATCGGGGGAGCTGGGTGGGGGTCGGGGTGTGCGGGGTGGGGTGGCGGGTTGGCCGGGTGTGGGCGGGTGGGCCACTCGTTCGATGAACGTCCGCACCGCGTGCTCGGCGGCCTGGCTGAGCGTGCGCCCGTAGGCCGGATCCAGGGGCCGGGTGTACTCGGCCACCTCGTTCTGGATCGCGGCGACGATCTCGGCGATGGAAGCGCCCGACTCGGCCCGAAGGACCGCGGCGACCGGGGCCGGGACGACGGGGGCGGGCTCGCTGGCCGAGGTGGTCACGGGGGCCTCGGGGGGGGGGGGGGGGGGATGGGCTCGGCTAGCTTCAGCACCGCTCACCCCTCGATGAAGAACTCTTAAGTACGTCTGCGTACTTGTGCTGACGGTACGTCCTCGATAACCCCTGGTGTCACGCGATTTCGGTGGTCTCTTGACCAGGGGCCGTGGCGGGGGCGGGAGGGGTGGGCCCGTTGTGAGCGAATGACAAAGCCCAGCGGGGTGAAGAAGCCCGGGCCGCAGGCGCACATCGCCGGTGCGAGCGGCGGGGAGGAAACGGTAAGCTGCCGGGGTGGCCGGGAGCGATCCCGGCTCCGCGGGCGTAGCTCAATGGTAGAGCCCCAGCCTTCCAAGCTGGTCATGCGGTTTCGATTACCGTCGCCCGCTCCACTGAGAAACTCCAGGTCAAGGGGCACCCAGTTGGGACCGGGGCCGACCGGTTGACCCAGCGACAAGACCGCGTGCCATTAACGTGCCATTGCCTCGCCGGGACGAGCATGCCGCCCCTCCCATCATCAGTGCCGCACGCTCGCTGTCGTGACCCATGCGAGCCATCAGGTCCTTGATGCCAGCCCCGCTGGCCGCCGCAAACGTGTTCCCGGTATGACGCAAGTCGTGGAAATGCACGTCCTCCAGTCCGGCCGCTTCGGCCGCATACCTCCAGCCACTCGCCCGGTTGAATGCTGGTGTTGTCACGTCCCGCGGGTTACCAGCCCGGGCATGGCCGATACGTGGGCCATCCCGGCAGCCGCGGGCCTGGCCGCGTATGAGCGACACCTCGGGGTGAACGCCTGACCGGCAACCTCACGCGCTGACCGCCGTCGCCCTGTCCGGCGGCCGTCGCACGGTCGCCCCGGCCCTGAACTTGAGTTAGAGGGGATACGGTGGACAAGGGTGCCCGCAGGCTGCGGTGCGAGCACGGGCGAGGAGGCGATCTGCGGGAGGACAGGCGGGAGCCCGGATCATCGCGGCGGTGACCAGGAAGATGCCGTGGCTGGTGCGGGCACGCTGGTCCAGCAGCTCTGCCGGTTCGCCGTCGATGAGATGGGCCTGTCGGGATGCGCCCTGGTGCTGATGTCAGGCCCGGGCTCGGCCAGCCTGCTGGCCGGTGCCGGGCGGCACGCCCGGACGGTGACCGGGCTGCAGGGGAACTGGGCGAGGGCCCGTGCCTGGACGCTCACGCCTCCGGGATCCCGGTGCTGCTGCCGGACCTGGCCGGCCGTAGGAGGCCAGCCGCTGGCCCGCCTTCGCGGCGGCGGCGCTGGCCGCCGGGGTACGCGCCGAGTTCTCCTTGCCGCTGACGCGGGCCGGGGGCATCGGGACGCTGGACCTGTGCCGTGACCGGCCCGGCATGCTCAGCGACGATCACCTGGCGGATGCCCTGGTGGCGGCGGATATCGCCCGGGACGCGGTGCTGTACCAGCAGGACGCGGCAGCGGGGTCCACGCTTGCGGAGCTGCTGGCGGGGGCGGGCGCGGACCGGATCGTGGTCCACCAGGCCACCGGGATGATCGCCGTTCAGCTGGACACCACTGTCGCAACGCGCTGGCCCGGCTGCGTGCCGCAGCGTTCGCGGCCGGGCGTTCGATGGAGGACATCGCGCAGGACGTGGTGGAACGGCGGGTGCGGTTCGATGAATGAGAACCGCAACGGCGCGGGACGGCCCCGGGAATCCCGAGGCTGACCAGCGCGATGACCTGGCGCGGGAGGCCGTGCTGGCCCGGCCTTCGTCCGGCTGGCGGACACGCTGGCCAGCGACTTCGACATCGTCGATTTCCTGTAGGCCTGTCCGAGGACTCGGTCGGATCCTCCGCGCCGAGGCCGCCGGGGTGATGCTGGCCGACGCCCGGGGCGGGCTGCGGCTGATCGCCTCCTCGGACGAGCGGATGCGCTGCTTGAGCTCTTCGAATCAGGACGCGCAGGGCCCGTGCCTGGACGCGTACTCCTCGGCCGGGCGGTCCAGGCCAGCGCGGCCGCTGGCCGGGCCCGCTGGCCGTCCTTCGCCCCGCGAGCCTCCGATGCGGGCTTCCAGATGATGTGCGCCGTCCCGCTGCGAGTCCGCACGGACGTCATCGGCGCCCTGAACGTGTTCCGCGGCAGCGACGAGCCGTTCACCGGTCCGGAGATGGAAATAGCCCAGGCCATGGCGGAGATGGCGGCGATCGGGCTGATCCACCAACGCGCGTCCGGGGAGCGAGGCCTGGTGGCCGCCCAGCTGCAGGCCGCGCTGAACAGCCGGGTGATCATCGAGCAGGCCAAAGGCATGATCGCCGAATACCTCACGATGACCGTGGACGACGCCTTCACGGTGCTGAGAACCTACGCCCGCTACCACAACCGCAAGCTCTCCGACGTCGCCAGCGATCTCATCGACCGTCAGGCTTTTCCGGGC
Organism: uncultured Actinomycetota bacterium; assembly: GCA_963766045.1. Classification (GTDB taxonomy): domain Bacteria; phylum Actinomycetota; class Actinomycetes; order Mycobacteriales; family Pseudonocardiaceae; genus Amycolatopsis. Next base: position 92,966 of record CAVXYN010000001.1, read on the forward strand.
GCGGCGATCACCAGACCCCCGGACAGCAACCCTAGGCGTGCAGCCTCGGTTAGCACTGAAGCGACCATAACGGTGCCGACGGTCGAGATCCGCGAGGTATCCGCCCTGGTCGTCGTACCAGGTAGTCGCGGCAGTTCGTTGCCACGGCGGTGCCGTCCGGCCTGCGTGCAGCGCGGATCATGCCGATGGACGGCTGGTCCGTTCGGCGACAACAGGATGACGCTGCGCGTCGTGAAGTTGATCATCCCGGCCCGCGGTGGTCCACCCGCGCCCAGGTCATGGTCCAGAGCCTCGCCCAACCTGTTGCCACAAACGTCTTCGAGACGTTCAGAGACGACGAGGCGGTGCTCCCCGGCGCGCCACGGGCGGCTCGGGATGAGCCGCGCTGCGGTTCCGTCCGGTGCGAGTGACACACGCGTCTGAACGACCTCTCCTGAAGGGGTCAGGACTCCGATCTCGTCCTCGCAAAGGGCGGCGTCCATAACCCTGTCGAAGTGCACGACGGCGGGATCGAGGCTCCCCGCCGTTGGGGAGACGAGACGCCAGTGGGTCTCGTCGACCGCCTCCAGAACTGGATCGCTTACGCGGAAGGTATGGCGCGCTGTTTGCCCGAGCGCCGTGACGACAAGGCTGTACGTCCGCCCGACGACAAGCGCCGGCTCGTGAGACGGGTCCGCTCCAAGACCGCGTTTGATCCTTCCTGGCTCCATCAGGACCGTCAGGCGGCGCCCGTCAACGGACCAGAGCTCCTGCGACAGGACGAGGAAGGGGTCACGCACCACCTGTTCCTCCTCGTTCAGCAGCCAGAGGTGGTCACGATCGAAGTGCGCCTCTGCCGGCCTCGGAAAATGTAGGTAGAAACGCAGGGTGTTGGCGGGCAGGACCTTGGCTTGAGGAGAGATGCGGATCGGCACCTCAGGGGAAGTTTGGATCCGCATCTCTGGCGCCCTCAAAGTCAAGCCCGCCGTTCACGCCGGCAGCTTGTGCGGGCTCTCGACGCCCGGGAAGTCCATCTCCACCCAGATCTTGTCCAGCCGTGCGGGCATCGGGGCGACCATCAGGGTCTCCAGCGTCAGATCGCCGGTATCGGCGTAGCGGGTCAGCGAGACGAAGAAGCGGTCGCTGAACAGATCCGCCCGCAGCGACGATCCGACGAACAGCACCTGCTTGCCGACCGGCCCGGCCGGCATGAAGGGTGATTGGTCCAGCATCGGGCCCTGGGTCGGCCGGTTCTCGGGGGTGAAACCTTCGGCGGAGCGGATCCCGGAGAGCGGAACGATCATGGGTCCGCGGCCGAGATTGGTGATGAACAGCTTGTCCTCGTCCCCGTCACGGTAGGCGACCATGCTGATGGGCTGGCCGTTGCCCATGTCGCCGATCGTCTTGCCCCTCACCTTCGCGCCGTGCTTCAGCTCTGAGACCGGAATGGTGACCAGCGGGCTGCAGGCGTAGGCGGCGACGAGCGTGTCCTCGCCATCAATGGTGGCGAACTGCATGGTCCGGATCGGCGCACGCGTTTCGTATATGCCGTGGGCGAGGTGGTAGATCTCCAGTTGGGTCTCGCTGGCGGCCCCGGTGAACGGGTAGGGGATCCGCCGCAGCGTGGAGGAGAACTCCTGGTTCGAGACGCCGGCAACGAACACCTCTCCGGCGTGAAACTTCAGGTCCACGATCGTCATGGATCGCAGCGGCGTGCGCGCCTTCTCCTCGAAGAAGGCCGCCGGTGGCAATGGGAAAGTGCCGGCCCGCGACTTGAAAGGTCTTGTCCTCGTCGGGAACGTCGGACAGTTGGTGCACCGTCACGTTCGACGATGAGAGGTCGAAGGGGTGGACCTCGCCGGCGAGCGAGACGCTCACGACCGCGGGCTCCAGGCGATCGCCGTTGCGTACGCCGACTGACAGGTATGGCTCGCGCGTCACAGGGTGGACGGCCATCCCGTTCATCACCAGGCTTTTCGCCGTCACGCCCAGCGCTGCGGCGATCTTCTCGTCGATCGACTCGAAGAGGAAGGGATCCAGCGAGGCTGGCGCCTGGCCGCGTTCGGTCTCGAAGGCGAAAACGGCTCCGAGCTTGTTGTCGCCGACGAAGAGGACCCCGTCGGGGCTGAAGGTCAGAGGTCCCGCCGATCGCGGGGTGATTTGGTTGGTCGTGTTCATGATGGTCTCGTCGCCGCTCTTTCATCATGCTCTCGTCGCCGCTCTCGGCGGCTGTGAGATCGAGTTGGAAGAGATCGCGCCTGACGGGAACCAAGTCGCGACGGTGGCCGCCGGAGAAAAGTAATCCGGATTTGAAGAACCGGCTTGTGTCGGCACTTCGATTCCGTGACCGATCGGTGTACTTAACGTATCCCGATGGCCGAGAGGAGCGCAAGCGGGTACACCGAGCGGTACGCTGAAGGCATGGCGGAGCTGGAGAAGGGCGCCCAGGGCCCCCAGGGCGCGCGTGAGCGCATCCTCAGCGCGTCACGGCGACTGTTCCGCAATCAGGGCATCAACCGCACCGGCATGGACCAGCTCTGCGCGGCGGCCCAGGTGTCGAAGGGCACGGCCTACAAGCACTTCACCGGCAAGGACGAACTCGTTGCCGAATACCTGCGCCGAGTCGACCCCGACGTCATGCCCGCGGTGTTCGACCGCACCGACCTCACCCCCCGCGAACGACTGCTCGCTGCCGTCGAAGGTCCCGCGACCGGGACACAGGACATCACGCCCGTGTGCCCCTTCATCGCGGCGGCCGTCGAGATCCACGACCCCCAGCACCCCGCAGTCCAGTACGCACGCGACCACCGAAGGAGCATCGTAGCCACGCAGGCTGGCCGAAACCGCCCGCGAAGCAGGCGCCATCAACCCCGAACAGCTCGGCGAGCAACTGGCGCTGCTCATCGATGGCGCCTCGGCCCGCTCCCGGGTCCTCAACGCCGAGTCCTTCCCCACCGCCGTCGCCATCGCCGCGGTCCTCATCGACAACGCCATCCCCACGACCGCCCAGCGATGACCGCGGAATCGTTAGGAAGCTTCGCTCCTGGTCAGGGCTCGATGATGTTGAAGTTGGGGTCGCCGGGTTGCAGAACGCCGAACAGGGAGGCCAGCTGACCCTGGTCGCCGTCCGTGGTGAGCCCATCTGCTGCGGGCCGCCTCTATGTCGCCCCCGGCAAGGGCGGTCAGGGCCGCGGCCGGGACGGTGAGGGTGAGACCGACCGGCTTGTCGCTGTCCTTGACGTAGGTCAGGACCCCGTTGTGCAGGGTGGTGCGGTACGAGGCGCCGTGGTCGGGCAGGTCCCAGCGGATGGCGAGGTCCAGGTCCCAGGCCTTCGGGCCGTCAACCTGGATGGCGAGGGCGTCGAACAGCATCGCCGGACTGAGGTGGGCGACGATGTCCGCCGATGCCGTCTCGATCGGGGTGCCGAAGTTGCCGGTCCGCAGTTCCGTGGCGGCGGACAGGAACTCGCAGCGCCAGGTGCCGTTCTCCGAGCCGAAGCCCAGCTGTTCGTAGATGTCGGCCAGCAGCTGCGGGCCTCGGCGTGGCCGGGTTCGGCGAACACGACGTGGTCGAGCACCTCGGCGGCCCAGCGCTGGTCGCCGGCTTCGAACGAGCGCCGCGCCTTGGCGACGACCGCGTCCGCGCCGCCCATGAACTCGACGTAGCGCTTGGCCTTCTCCTCCGGCGGGTGCTGCCACAGGCGGGCCGGGTTGCCGTCGTACCAGCCCAGGTAGCGCTGGTAGATGGCCTTGACGTTGTGGCTGACCGAGCCGTAGTAGCCGCGGGTGTGCCAGGCCTTCTCCAGCGCCGGCGGCAGCTCGATCATCTCGGCGATCTCCGGCCCGGCCAAGCCCTTGGTTCAGCAGCCGCAGCGTCTGGTCGTGCAGGTAGGCGTACAGGTCACGCTGGATGCTGAGGAACTCGACGACGCTGTCGGTGCCCCAGGTCGGCCAGTGGTGCGAGGCGAAGACCACCTCGGCCTCGCCGCCGAACAGCTCGATCGCCTCGGTCAGGTAGTGCGCCCAGACGTGCGGGTCGCGCACCACGGCGCCGCGCAGGGTGAGGAGGTTGTGCAGGGTGTGGGTGGCGTTCTCGGCCATGCACAGCGCCTGCTTGTCCGGGAAGTAGAAGAGCATCTCGGACGGCGCCTCGGTGCCCGGTGCCATCTGGAAGACCATCCGCACGCCGTCGACGGTCAGCTCGTGACCGGTCGTCGTGATGGTACGGTCGGGGCGATCAGCGTGATGGTGCCGGTCGACGTCGTCTGGCCGAGGCCGGCGCCGGCCGCCCTGCGGGCCGCGGGCCAGGCGGCGCCGTACATGTAGCCGGCGCGCCGGGCCATCGCCGTGCCGGCGTAGACGTTCTCCGAGATCGCGTGCTCGAGGAAACCCTCCGGGGCGATGATCTGGACCTGACCGGCGTCGACCTCGTCCTGGGACACGACCCCTTGACCCCGCCGAAGTGGTCGACGTGGGAGTGGGTGTAGATCACCGCTTTCACCGGCCGGTCGCCGCGGTGCTCGCGGTACAGCGCCAGCGCGGCCGCGGCGGTCTCGGCCGAGATCAGCGGGTCGATGACGATGACGCCGGCGTCGCCCTCGACGAAGCTGATGTTCGACAGGTCATAGCCGCGGACCTGGTAGATCCCGTCCGCACCTCGAACAGGCCCTGCATGGCGACCAGCGACGACTGGCGCCACAGGCTCGGGTTCACCGTGTCCGGGGCGTCGCCGGTCAGGAAGCTGGTGTAGGACCCGTTGTCCCAGACCACGTCGCCCGTGTCGTTGCGGATCACCGGGTCCCCGCGGCGATGAACCCCCGTTCCGCGTCGTCGAAGTCGGCGGTGTCGTCGAACGGAAGCCCTGTCCGGTCAGCCATCCTGAATCCATCCCTTCCATCACCCGACCCGGTGCTTTCAGATCACCACGCGAAACTCTGGTACCTCCAAGTCACCACAAGCCGGGCTGGGCGGTATCACCCAGGCAGGATGAAAGGCCGGCACCAGCAGCCGCCCTCCAGGTACGACGGCAAGGCGGCTAACCCCGGCGTTGATACGATCCAGCTTGTGCGACCACAGGCTGTCTCACCGGGTTTGCCGATCATCTCGCTCGACAAGCTGGGCAATGCGAGAGAGGAATCGGCCCGTCTCCGCGAAGCGACGCACGACGTCGGCTTCTTCTACCTGGTCGATCACGGCGTGCCAGGCCCCTCTCGAGCGCGATCTGCTCCGCGTGGGCCGTGAGCTGTTCGCGTTGCCCGACGCCGATAAGTCAGCGATCGACATGATGAACAGCCCGCAGTTTCGCGGGTTCACCCGGCTTGGCGGAGAGCGGACCCAGGGCCGTCAGGACTGGCGGGAGCAGATCGACATCGGCGCGGAGCGGCAGGCGATCACACGACCCGGACCACGCCTGGGACATCCTGGAGGGGCCTAACCAGTTGGCCGGCCGCGCTGCCCGAGCTGCGCGACGTCGCCGAACGCTGCCGCAAGAGCAGATGGCGGCCATCGCTCGCCGTCTCCTGCACACGTGGGCGGCTGGCCTGGAGCAGGAGGAGACGGTCTTCGACGCCGCATTCGCGACCTCGCCCTCCACTTTGCTGAAATTGATCCGGTACCCAGCCGTTGCCCCACGCACCCGCGACGGTCAAGGCGTCGGTGCCCGCAAGGACCCGGGCGTGCTGACCCTGCTGTGATCAGCCTAACGCCGGCGGCCTCGAGGTCCAGCGGGACAGCACGTGGATCGAAGCAAGGCCGGTGCCGGGTTCTCTCATGCACGTCAACATCGGGGGTTTGCTCGAGTGGGCCACCGATGGCTACCTGCGCGCAACCGTGCACCGCGTGCTTTCGCCGACCGGCAACCAGGACCGATCTGCCGGCCCGTTCTTCTTCAATCCCGCCCTGAACGCGCGCATCCCCCACCTGGAGCTGCAGGCCTCGCTGCGACGGGCGGGACAGCGCGGCGTCAACGACGACCCGAGCAACGTCATCACCGACTGCTTCGGTGCGAACCTGCTCAAAGCGCGGCTGCGCGCGCACCCGGACGTCGCCGCCCGACACCACCTCGACTTGGTGACCAGCAACACCACCTGACGAGGCCACCAAGGTCACCCACGGGTAGTCCACCGCGGATGATCTGTACTTCG
>CAVXYN010000002.1:0-1313455 GCA_963766045.1 uncultured Actinomycetota bacterium
TCGGCGTCCAGCACATCCTGGTCGAGCAAGGTGTACGGCATCGCGACGAGGAACGCGTCGATGTCGCCGATGTCCATGAAGCGCGGCATCAGGCCGAGTTCGTTGAGACCGGCCCCGATGGCCCCGATCTGGCCGCTCGATCGGAGCTCCTCTGAGCGCTCGCCAGCCGGAGCCGGCAAGGTCGCGAAAGTGGGCGTCGATCGTCGGCGGGTCGAAGTACAGACTATCGAGGTCGTGGATGTAGGCCACGTCGAACCGGTGATGCCCAGGCGCAGGCGGCTGCCCTCCACGGACCGCATGATCCCGTCGTACGTGTAGTCGAAGACGACTTCGTTGGGCGAGCCACCGAGCCACGGCGCGCCGTCGAAGCCCTCGCGCGTGGCGGGCTTGAGGTACCGACCGACCTTCGTCGACAGGCTGAACTCGCCGCGCGGGCGATCGCGCAGCGCCGCGCCGGTCCGCAGCTCGGACAGGCCCCGGCCGTACCAGGGCGCGGCGTCGAAGTAGCGGATCCCAGCGTCCCAGGCGGCGGCCAGGGTCGCGGCCGCGTCGGCCTCGCTGACGCGCACGAAGAGCTCCCCGATGGACGCGCCCCCCGAAGCCGAGTCCGCGACGGTCACCTCCGTCGTTCCCAGTCGTCGCGTGCTTGTCGGATCCATGCTGCCGCGGCCTCTCGCTCAGTGCCATTCGCTAGTGGGGAAGAACACCGTCCGCTTGATGAGCACACTCCTGGGCAACCGCAGCTGGAGCATCACGGTCTCGGCCACGTCCTCGGGGCGCATGAGGCCCGCCCGGGTCGTCGTCCCGGCGCGATGGACGTCCTTGTTGAGGTCGTCCCAGAACGGCGTGTCGACGCCGCCCGGACAGAGCGTGCACACGCGGATGCCCTGGCTCGTGACTTCCTGGGCCAGGTACTGGACGAACCCCATGACCGCCCACTTGGACGCGCAGTAGCCCGACCACTCCGGGTAGCCCTTCGTCCCGCCCGCTGAGGCGATGGCCACGATGTCCCCGTGGCCGCGTTGGAGCATGCCCGGCAGGGCGGCCTTGACGATGTGCGCCGTGCCCAGGTAGTTGGCATCGATCATCCGTCGCCAGTCGGCCGGGTCGGCCTCGACGACCGTGCCGATGGCGCCGATGCCCGCACCCGTGACGACGATGTCGATGGGACCCAGCTCCCGCTCGACATCGGCGATCGCCTGGGTCGCGGCCGGCCACGAGCCGACGTCCGCGGCGACGGCCATGGCCCGGCCCTCGGCCTCGACCAGCTCGGCTGCGACCGCACCCGCTCGCGGCGCATCGCGGCCAGGACGGCGACGGCTGCACCTTCAGCGGCCAGTCGCTGGGCGATCGCCAGGCCGAGCCCGCGCGTGCCGCCCGTGACGAGGGCGACCTGGCCATCGAGCGCTCGCTGCGCGGTCACTCTTCGCTGATCCAGGGTCGTTCGTCGGCCGGCGGGTCCCAGCTGGGGATCGGCGCCTGGAGCGGGTCGTCGATCCAGCAGAACCGGCCGTTGAGTCGGCGCCCGGCTCCGAGATCGCGCAGCACCAGCGTCGACCGCCTTGTCCGGCGGGTCGCCGCCGGTCTCGTCGACCCAGCCGACCCACTGCTGGTAGGCGCTCGCGCCCGGGGCCCATCGCGGCGACCTGGTCGCGGATGTCGGCCCACATGTCGGTCTTGACGTCGCCCGGGATGGATCACGTTGGCCGTCACGCCCGTGCCCTCGAGCTCGGCAGCGAGGTGCCGGGTGAACTGGTTGAGCGCGACCTTGGCGGTGCCGTAGGCGCTGTTGAGCGGCCCCGGCGTGTGCAGCGACGCGGCCGAGGTGACGTTGATGATGCGGCCCCAGCCCGGCGTCGAGCATGCCGCCGACGAACGCGCGCGCGGGTAGGTACGGCGCGATCGCGTCGATCATCATCGTCTCGATCCAGGCCTGCGGGTCGCTGTCGCGGATGAGCGCGATGGGCCCGAAGATGCCGGCCGCGTTGACCAGGATCGTCGGCGGTGCCGAGCTCGCGCTCGACGCAGTCGGCCAGCGCCTCGACCGCGGCCGGGTCGGCCACGTCGGTCGGGCGGCTACGATCCGGCCGCCCGCGGCCCGGATGAGGTCCGCCGGTCTCGGCCAGCTGGGCCGCGATGCGGGCGACGCCGACGACGGGCGCGCCGCGCGCCTCGAGCGCGAGCGCGATCGCCTCGCCGAGCCCGCGCCCGGCGCCCGTCACGACCGCGACCGGTCGCCCACCTGGTCGTCCATTCGCCTCCCGCCCGACGTCGCGGCGCTCGTCCGAGGTGGAAGATCTCGCGGAGCTCGCTCGAGTCGACGATGCCCTCGGCGTTGAACTCCATCAGCGGGTTCATGAGCTCGCCCCAGCGGTCGTGGATCTCGGTGTGCCAGAGCCGGTCCCAGGCGTCCTCGTCGCGGATCTCGGAGTAGAGGAAGAGCACCGGGTCGTCCTCGAAGATCGTGATCTGGGCGATGCCCTGGCGCTCGATCTCGGCGACGAGCTCCGGCCAGATGTCGTCGTGGTGGCGCTTGTACTCGGCGAGAGCGCCCGGCTTCAGGCGCATCGTGAACGCGCGGCGGATCATGAGCTGCCTCCTGGCTGGTGGCGGGACGGCCGGTTCGGCCCGTGGTGAGCGCCGGTGTTGATGGCATGCAGCAGGCCGTGCTCGTCGATCTCGCCGCCGCTGGCTCGCCGGCCAGCCGGCCGCGGTAGAGGACCAGGATCCGGTCCGCGAGCCCGACCAGCTCGGGCAGCTCGGTCGAGCGGAAGAGGACGATCCGGCCGTCGTCGGCGAGCTGCGCGGATCAGCAGGTAGATCTCGCGCTTGGCGCCGACGTCGACGCCGCGCGTCGGGTCGTCGAGCAGGAACGACCGTCGGCGAGACCTCCAGCCACTTGCCGATGACGACCTTCTGCTGGTTGCCGCCCGAGAGCTGGTGGACCGGCGTCGCGGGCCGACGGCGTCTTGATGCGCAGCGCGTCGATCTGGCGTCGCGCCGCGGCGCGCATCGCTCGGCGATCGCAGCCACGGCCGTCGGGCCGGCAGCGCGCCGACCGCGACCTGGGCGATGTTCTGCGCGATCGCTGCGCTCGAGCATCAGGCCCTGGTTGCGCCGGTCGGCCGGCACGAGGCTGATGCCGCGGCGGGCCGCGGCGGTCGGGATGCCGGCAGGCCCCGGCCGTCGGGGAAGGCGACCGTCGCCGCGCAGTCGCCTGCCGCGTGCCGAAGAGCGACGCCGAGCAGGGTCGCGACGCCCGAGCCCTCGAGCCCGGCGAGCCCGACGATCTCGCCCGGACGCGCCTCGAAGCGTCACGTCGCGCAGGTCGCTCGCCGACCGGCGAGGCCCGCGACGACGACGCTGGCGGCCGTGAGTCGCCGGCGCCGATCCGGACGCGCGCGCCGGTGCGCGGCGGGAACAGCTCCTCCTGGCGACGCCGACCATCGCCTCACGACCTGCGGGATGGTCAGCCGCCGCGCGGTCGCGGTCATGACCACGCGCGCCGTTGCGCATCACCGTGATCCGGTCGGCGATCGCGAACACCTCCTCGAGCCGGTGCGAGACGTAGAGGATCGTGATGCCGTCGGCGCGACAGCTCGCGCAGGACGGCGAACAGGCGCTCGGTCTCCGCGCTCGTTGAGCGCGGAGTTCGGCTCGTCGAGGATCAGCACCCGCGGACGCTCGAGCAGCACGCGGCAGAGCTCGACGAGCTGCCGCTCGCCGATGCCGCAGGCAGCCGACGATGGCGTCCGGGTCGGCACGTCAGGCCGATCGCGCCGGAGCATCGGGCGCGCCCTGCGCTCGCATCGCGGCGCGATCGACCAGCCCGAAGCGCGTCGGCTCGCGGTCGGGGAACAGGTTGGCCAGCACCGAGCGGTCCGGGAAGAGGCTCAGCTCCTGGTAGACGATGCCGACGCCGGCGCGCGGGCGTCGGCGCGGCGACGCCGAGCTCGGACGGCTCGCCGTCGAGCCGGATCGTCGCCGCGCGTCGGGCGCACGGCGCCGGCCAGGATCTTCATCAGCGTGGACTTGCCGGCGCCGTTCTCGCCGACGACGGCGTGGACGGTGCCGGCCACGACGTCGAGGTCCACGCCGGCGAGCGCCTGGATCGCCGCCGTAGCGCTTGCGCAGATCGGCCACGGCGATCGCCGGACGGCGAGCGCGGCGGCCGATCCGCTGGGTCATGACGGACGTCGCCGTCCGATCGCTACTTGCGACTCGTTCGCGATCGGCTCGATGTTGCGTCGCCCAGTCGGCGATCACGCCGTCGACCAGCGGCTGGTAGTACTCGCGCGTCTGCGTCCGGCGAGCGCGGCGAGCGCCTCGAGCTCCGCGAACGTGAGCGGCGGCAGGCCGAACGGCTCCTGCGACGCTGTCGGCGGTGACGATCTCGGTGCCGGCATCGAGGAAGCCGCCGGCCGACAGGTCGACCTTGGCTTGCCGCGGATCGCGTCGACCAGCATCTTGACCGGCAGGTAGCCCTGCACGAACGGCGTCTGGCCGAGGCTGATGTAGGCGTTGCCGGCCTTGATCGCGGCGAGGTTCTCGGTCGTCAGGTCGTAGCCGCCCGGCGACGAACGTCTTGTCGCCGTTGGCCGCCTTGAGCTTGCCGAGGCTGGCGATGTCCGGCGCGCACAGGCCGATCAGCGCCTTGGCGTCCGGGTTGGCGGCGAGGAGCGCCTCCCACGCGGCGTAGTTCTCGTTGGCTGCGACCTTGACGTCGAATGGGCCGAGGACCTTGATGCCGGCGGCCGCCGCGAGCGACTCCTGGACGCCCTTGGCGCGGTTCTCGAGCACCGGGAAGCCCGGGAAGCAGTTGCCGATGATGACCTTGCCGGTCGCGCTCGGCGCCGCCGAGCTGCTCGAGGACCTTCTTGCCGAGGATGCGGCCGGTCTCGACCGAGCGCTCGCCGACGTACGGCGCGTTGACCGAGGTCACGAGCAGGTTGAACTGCACGACGGCATGCCCGACGCGACGATCTCGTTCAGGCCGTTGGCCATCGAGTCGCCCGGGACCGACGTCGCGATGCCCTCGGCGCCGGACGCGACGAGCGTCTGCACGGCCTTGAGCTGGGCGTCGGCGTCGCCGCCCTCGGGTCCGGCGACCTGGAGCTCGACGTCGAGATCCTCGGCGGCGGCCTTGGCGCCGTCGATGATCTGCTGGATGAACGGGTTGCCCAGGACGTGGGTGACGAACCCGATCTTGATCGGCTCGGTTCGGCGCTCGCTGGCCGGCGGCCGTCGACGGCCGGCGCCTCGCTGGCCGGGCCTCGTGGCCGCGGCAGCGCTCGAGCGCGTGCGGACGGCGCCCCCGCCGCTGCAGGCCGCGATCAGGATCGCCAAGGTCGCCGGCAGCACCAGCCAGCGTCGGTTGTCGTCGTCATCCGTTGCTCCTCCTCATGTGGCCGCTCGTCGGCCGTGCTGCTGCGATTGATGCTCATGCTGGATCGCTCGGATCCGCTGGCCTCCTCTCACGACTCGGCGCCGCGGCCCGTCATCCGAGGTCGACCGCGTCGCGGTCCGTCGCTCTCGCTGGCGCCGGACCAGCTGGTCGACGGCGACCGCGACGATGATCACCGCGCCGGTGACGAAGGTGCTCCACGTGGCGTCGATGCCGAAGAACAGGATCCCGCTGGCGATGGCCTGGATGATCAGCGCGCCGAAGACGGCGCCGATGATGGTGCCGCGGCCGCCGGAGAGCGGCGTGCCGCCGATGATGACGGCGGCGACGACGGGCAGCAGGAAGTCGCCGCCGGTGACCGGGTCGATGGCCTCGCGGAAGCCGAGGAAGAGCGCGCCGGTCAGGCCGGCGACGAGCGCCCATCAGCACGAGCACGAGGATCCGCGTGCGGGCGACCGGGATGCCGCCGAGCCGGGCCGCCTCGGGGTTGCTGCCGATCGCCTGCACGCGGTAGCCGAAGCGCGTGCGGTGCAGCACCAGGTGGAGCACGATGGCGAGCGCCGAAGAACAGGATCGCGACGATCGGGATCAGGCCGAAGAGCTTGATGTCGAACAGCGCGAAGAACGAGCTCGTCTTGTCCGGCGGCACGACGGCGCGCGACTCGTTGACGACGAGGGACAGCCCGCGGAACGCCGAGAGCGTGCCGAGCGTGATGATGATCACCGGGATGCCGCAGCCCGACCGCGAGCAGGCCGTTGACGAGGCCGAGCAGGCCGCCGAAGGCGATGCCGATCCCGGCCGCGAGCCACGGGTCGATGCCGGCGACATGGCCTTGGCGGCGATGACGGCGGAGAAGTTGAACATCCAGCCGACCGACAGGTCGATGTCGCGGATGGCGAGCAGGAAGACCATGGCGAGCGCGAGCATCCCGATGAAGGCGGCGCCCGACAGTTGCTGGAACAGGGTGGCCGGCAGGAAGAAGTTCGGGCGCAGCGACGCCGACGATGACGACGAGCGCGACCAGCGCGACGAGGACGCCGGTCTCGTCCGGGAGGCGGCGGCATGCGGCGCGTGCGCCGATGGCGCGGGCGTCTCACCGACGGGCAGCGGGTCGGTCGCGGACGTTCCGGCGGTCACGTGTCTCCTCGGCTTCGCGCGCGATGCGGGCCCACGCGGTTCGTCTGGCTTCCCCTGCGACAGGTACAACGTTACACTCGAGGCCGGGGACAGAACGATACCCGAAACGTTTCCGGTGTCAAGAGGGTACGGGATGAGAACGACCCGGTGAGACGCTCAAGGCAGTCGCGGCACGTGCCGAAGTGAGCCTGGCGACGGCGGCCCGCGTCCTGCGCGCGGATCCCACCCTGAGCGTGCGACCGGCCACCCGCGAGCGCGTCCACGACGCGGCCCGCGATCTCGGCTACCGGCCCAACCGGTCTGGCCAGCGGCCTGCGCACGCGGCGGACCGGCACGATCGCGATCGTCCTGCCCGATCCCCAGAACGTGGCCTGGAGCGACACCCTGCGGGGGGTCGAGCGGGCCGCCGCCGAGCGCGAGTACGTGGTCGTCGTCGCCGACGCGCACGGCCCGACGCTCGACGCGCAACAGCTCTCGCGCTTCGTGCTCGAAGGCCGGATGGATGGACTGCTCGTCGCCTTCGCCACCATCGAGGACGAGCTCGTCGCCCAGATCGTGGGGCGCGGCCTGCCGCTCATCCCGATCAACAGCCGGTCGGCCAACGTGGATGCCTCGGTCACGATGGATGACGCGGTCGGCAGCCGTCTCGCGGTCGATCACCTGGTCGCTCTTGGCCACCGGCGGATCGGCTTCCTGGCCGGTCGCGCCGACACGGAGGTTGGCAGGCGCCGCGAGGCCGGCTTCCGGGCCGCGATGGCCGATCACGGCCTGACCATCGAACCGAGCTGGACCTTGCCCGGCGACTACACGGAACGGACGGCCCGCGACGTCGGCCGGGCGATGCTGGCCGGTCCGGCGGAGCGGCGTCCCTCGGCCCTGTTCACGGTCAACCTGCCGTCCGCCCTGGGCTTCCGAGCCGCGGTCCGCGAGGCCGGTCGGCGGATCCCCGAGGACGTCTCCTTGGTGACGATGGACGACCATCCGTTCCTCGAGCACACGGATCCGCCGATCACCGCGGTCCAGCTGCCGATGACCGAGATGGGCGAGCTCGGCGTGCGGATGCTGCTCGATGTCGTCGAGGGCCGACCGATGGGTCACGTGGTCACCTCGACGCCGCCGTTGCTCGTGGTCCGCCGCTCCACGGCAGCGCCGCCGTCCACCTGATCAGGCCGGGGCGAGCACCGACCGGAACACGCGACCCGCCTTGAGGTCCTCCAGCGCCGCGTTCGCCTCCTCGAGGGGCCGCACCGACTCGACGAGGTGATCCACGTCGAGCGTGCCGTCGAGGTACAGGTCGATCGCGTCGCGGATGTCGTCCGGGACGAAGCCGCGCGAGCCGAGCACCGAGAGCTCGCGCCAGAAGATGTCCACGGCCCGCGCCCGGAAGGCGTCCAGGCTCGATCCGATCAGCACGACCCGGCCTCCCGGACCCCCCATCGCGATGGCCTGTTCGTCGACGGCGGCCGATCCCACGCACTGGATCACGACATCGGGGCCGTGGCCGCCGGTCAGGGCCTTGACCGCCGCGACCGGGTCGCCCTCGTCGGCCGGGACCGTCTCGTCGGCACCCAGGTCCCGAGCCAGCCGCAACTTCGCCTCGGAGCGGGTGACCGCGATGACCCGTGCCCCGAACGCCTTGCCCAGCTGCACGGCGTTGGATCCAAGCCCACCCACGCCCAGCACGACGAGCGTCTCCCCGGCCTGCAGCCGAGCGACGCGCTTGAGGCCGTGGAGCGGCGTGGCCACGGCATCGGTCAGGACGGCGAGGACCGGCGCGGGGACCGGTGACGGTGGCCGGACCAGGGCGGCTGGCGGACGCAGCACGTACTCGGCGAACGCTCCGTCGAGATCCACCCCCATCCGCTGCACGTGCGGGCTGATGTTCGGGCGGCCGCGGGCGGCCCACGGATCGTCGTCGGGCGTCGTGATGTAGTACAGGGCGACCTGGTCGCCGACGGCCACCTCGGTCACGCCCTCACCGAGCGCGTCGACGATCCCGGCGGCTTCATGTCCGGGAACGACCGGCAGGGTGACCGCGTCGCCGAACCCGCCCTTCTGCAGGAAGACGTCCGAGCCGCACACGCCGCAGGCCTCGATCCGGACGCGGACCTGTCCGGGCGGCGGTTCCGGGATGGGTCGTTCGGCCAGGCGGAGCGGCGCGCCGACCGCCGGCAGCTCGACGACCCGCATCGTCCCGGCGGTCACCGGCCGCTCAATACATCAGGAAGCCACCGGAGACGTTGAGCGTCGCGCCGGTGATGTACTTGGCGTGATCCGAGGCCAGGAAGACGACCGGTCCCGCGAGCTCATCGGGCTCGGCGACATAACCCAGGGGCGTCTGCTTCTTCATCGCTTCGTAGACCTCGGGGGCGAGTCCGGTCATCAGCATCGGCGTATGGACCTGGCCCGGCGAGACGCAATTCACGGTGATCTGATGCGGCCCGAACGTGCGGGCCAGGCCACGGCACAGGGTCGTGACGCCACCCTTGGACGAGGCGTACGCCACCGATCCGCCGAACCCGCCGGTCCACCAGCCCTGTGAGCTGAACAGGATGATCCGCCCGCCCTGGCCGGCGGCGATCATCGCGTTGCCGGCCGCCCGGGAGAGGAAGAACGCGGCTTTCACGTTGACGTCGTGCTGGAGGTCCCAGTCCGCCTCGGTGACCTCGTCGAGCGAGCCGCGTCGGCGGAGCACGCCGGCCAGGTTGGCCAGCACGTACAGCCCGCCCAGCTCCTTGACGGCCCGCTCCACGAGCGCCTCATGCGTGCTCATGTCGCGCAGGTCCACGACGGCCGCGACATGGCCCTCGCCGTCCAGCGAGCCCACGAGCTCGTCGAGCCTTGCCTGGTCGAGATCGACCGCCATGACCCGCGCTCCGGCCGCCGCGAAGCCCTTCGCGACGGCCGCGCCGATCCCGCCGGTCGCGCCGGTCAGGATCACCCCGCGTCCCTCGAGCCCGGCGCCCACGCTCCACGTCATCTCGTGCCTCCTCGTCCGTGTCCCGCTTCGCCGAACGCGACCGTCACCCGCCGGCCAGCACCTTCTCGCTGCGGTACCGATCCACGACATCCTGCTGGACGTCGATGCCCAGACCGGGCGCCGTCGGGGGGTAGAACCAGCCGTCCTTGTGCTCGATGGGCTCCGGCACCAGCTCGTGCTGCATCGGGTTGCGCAGCGGCTTGACCTCGATGAGCTTGAAGGCCGGCGAGCTGAAGCTCATGGCCAGGCTTGCCGCCGTGACGATGGCCGACGACCAGCAGTGGGCGTTGGCCTGACGTCGATAGAACTCGATCCGCTCGACCGCGCGCTTGAAGCCGGTGATGCCCTCCGCCCGTCCGGGATCGATGCCGACGACATCGACCGTGCCGGTCCCGAGCACGCGCTCGAAGCCCTCGAGGTTCCACTCCTTCTCGCCGTACGCGATGAGCGACGAGGTCTTGGAGCGCAGGTTCGCGTAGCCCTCCGGGTCCCAGGCCCCGAGCGGCTCCTCGATCCAGTGCAGGCCGTACTCGTCGAAGGCCTGGACCCGCCGGATGGCGGTCATGACGTCCCATTTCACGTTCCAGCCGCAGTCGATCATGATCATCTGGTCTGGGCCCAAGCCCTCCCGCATCTTGCGGATGTACTCGACGTCGCGGTCATGCTCATAGCCGAGCCGGGCATTGCCCCGCTTGCCGAACCCCACCTTGAGGCCGTGCATGCCCGGCGCGACCCACTCCTGCGCCTCCTCGACCATCCGGTCGATGTCCTCGTAGTGGGCGTGGCTCGAGGCGACCGCCGGCAGCTTCTCGTGGACGGCGCCGCCCAGGAGCTGGACGACGGGCACGTTCAGCAGCTTGCCCTTGATGTCCCACAGCGCGATGTCGATGGCGGCGACCGCGTAGCTGGCGATCCCACCGTTGTAGCCGTACCACCACATCTGGTCACGCAGCGAGTGCCAGATCGCGATGTTGTCGAGCGGATCCTTGCCCACGACGCGCTCGGACATCCCCTCGATGATGGCCTTGACCGCGAAGTTCGCCTCGGGGAACTGGGTGATCGACTCACCCCAGCCGACCACGCCGTCGTCCGTCGTGATCTTGACCAGGCACAGGTGCCGGAGCGCGTTGTAGTCGTTCGGCTCCGGGTAGCTGACCGGGATCGCCTCGACGGTCTGGACCTTGCTCACGTGGGCTGGCTCCCTTCACGGATGCGGGGTCGTCGGGCGTCGATCGGCGCCGTCGGCACGGGTCGCGGCGAGCCCTCGGTGACGGGTTGCGGGTCGGTGGCGATGAGCGGGTGATATCATTTCCAGACTCGTTTCCACCCGGCGGCCATCGTAGTCGTCGTCGTTCCGCGTCGTCAACCGGATCGGGCCCTCCAGCGGCCCTGCGAAAGGAGTCGCGTACCCATGGCGAAGCTTCGCCTCGGCGTCATCGGGGCCGGCTCGTGGACGGTCAGCTCGCACCTCCCGAACCTCCTCAAGCATCGCGACGACATCGAGTTCGCGATCATCAACCGCCGGAACCCCGACCTCCTCGAGAAGATCAAGAACGACTTCGGGTTCGAGAAGTCGACCACCGACTGGCACGACGTGATCGCCGAGAAGCCGGACATCGTCGTGGTCGGCAGCCCGCCCGGCTATCACTGGGAGCAGAGCAAGGCGGCCCTCGAAGCGGGCGCGCACGTGATGTGCGAAAAGCCGTTCACCATCGACCCGGCCCATGCCTGGGACCTCGACGAGACCGCTCGCCGGACCGGCAAGTCGCTCATCCTGTCTTACGGCTGGAACTACCGGCCCATGGTCATCGCCGCCCACCAGATGATGCATGAGGACGATGGCGTCGGCGAGATCGAGCACGTCGCGTTGCACATGGACTCGGTCACCCGCGAGCTGCTCTCGGAGACCGGCGCCTACCCCGACGCGGCGCCGGAGTACATCCCCCAGCCGGACACCTGGTCACGACCCGAGACGTCCGGCGGCGGCTACGGCCAGGCCCAGCTGACGCACCTGCTCGGCGTGTCGCTGTGGCTGACCGACCTGCGTGGCCAGGACGTGTTCGCGTTCATGTCCGCGCCACTCGACGCCAAGGTCGAGCTGCACGATGCCGTCTCGATCCGCTACACGAACGGGGCGATCGGCACGATGTCCGGCGCGTCGAGCCACCTCGGTGGGGCGAACAACCGTCACGCGGTCGAGGTCCGGGTGGTCGGCTCGAAGGGCATGTTCCACCTCGACCTGCGCGAGAACACGCTGTGGCGCTATCGCTCGCCCGATGACGACGTGCGGATGCCCCTCGAGGCCGACGCCGGCCTGTACGACTGCATCGGCCCGATCGATGCGCTGGTCGCGGCCGGTCAGGGTCGAGCGTTCGCCAACAACTCGCCCGCCGAGCTCGGAGCGCGGACCGTCGAGATCCTCGAGGCGGCCTATCGGAGCGCGGCCAGCGGGGCGGCCGAGCGGGTCAAGGGGCTGTAGGGACCCCGTCGCCCGCGTCGTCAGGCCGGCGAGCCGGCAGGCGCTAGTTCGCCGGGGGCGGCGCGCACGAACCGCGCGGCGTGAAGCTGGTCGGCAGCACGACGGTCTCGGGCTCGGACGATCCGGTGATCCGCTTGAGGAGCAGTTCGGCCGCGATCCGGCCCAGGGCGACCGTGTCTCGCCCGACCGAGGCGATCGGTGGGGAGTGGAGCTCGGACAGGGCGACCTCGTCGCAGGTCACCAACGACATCTCATCGGGGATGCCGACCCCGTGCCGGGACAGCGCCCGCACGCAACCCGCGAGTACCTGGTTGCCGCCGGCGATGATCGCCGTGGGCCGGGGTGACATCCGCAGCAACTCCTCCGTGGCGGCCTCGCCGTGCTCCGCGGACAGCGACCCGGTCAAGACGATGGTCTCGTCCGGGATCCCGCGGCCGGCGACGGCGTCCTGCATGCCGGCGATCCGTTCCCGAACCGGCCACAGGTCCAGCGCGCCCGTGATCAGCGCGATCCGGCGGTGCCCGAGGTCCACGAGATGCTCGACCGCGGCCTGGATGCCTGGGCGGTGGTCGTTGCGCACGACGCTGGCCCCGAGATGGGCCGGAACCTCGCGATCGACGACGACGATCGGGACGTCCACCTGGGCCAGCACGTCGAGCGTCGACTGCTGCCGCTCGCTGGCCAGGGACAGGATCATCCCGTCGACCCGCCGGGTCTGGAAGAACCGGATGTGGGCGGCGTCGAGATCCGGGTCGTTCTCCGAGTTCATGAGGAGCATGGAGTAACCCGCGGCGCGCAGCACGGACTCGGCACCCGAGGTGATGGCCGCCATGAGCGGGTTCGAGATGTCGCCGATGACCCAGCCGACCGACAGCGTCGCGCCGCGGCGCAGGCTCTGAGCAAGGAAGTCCGGTTCGTACTCGAGGTGCCGGACCGCCTCCAGCACCCGTTCGCGCATGTCCGCGCTGACGTCGGGATGCCCCGACAGGACCCTCGAGACCGACGAGATCGCGACATGCGCCAGTTCGGCTACTTCGCGCATGCTGGCGCGCCGGCGCCGCGCGTCCGTCCACTGGGAGTCGTTCACGCCACCTCCGCGGAGGCCCGATCGGGATCCCGCGATCGCCGCGCCGGGCCCGCGCGTCGTGCGTTCCAGTAACGGTTGCAGCCGGACCGTACCACAGGGCCCACCGGTATCGTACGGGTTGACGTTCACAACCTTCGGATGCCACGATACGCAATCGAAACTGGAAACGGTACCGCCCGGTACGCGGCAGCCGTTTGCGACCCACGAGGAGCAGCTGCATGACCGACCCCGCGCCCGGGACCGACCGACACCTCGACTGGTACCGGACGATGGTCCGCATCCGCCTCTTCGAGGAGAAGGTCCAGGAGCTGTTCATGACCGGCCAGATCCAGGGCACGACCCATCTGTGCCAGGGTCAGGAAGCGGTCTCGGTCGGGGCCATCGCGGCGCATGCGCCCCGGTGACGTCCAGACCAACACCTACCGCGGCCACGGCGAGGCGCTCGCGCGCGGCATGGAGCCCGAGGCCGCGTTCGCCGAGCTGATGGGCCGCTCGACCGGGCTGCTCCGGCGGCGTCGGCGGGTCGATGCACCTGACCGACTTCTCCAAGGGCAACATCGGGGCGAACGCCATCGTCGGCGCGGGCATGCCGATCGCGGTCGGCGCGGCGGTCGCCTTCCAGCTGCAGCGGCAAGCCCAACGTCGCGCTGTCGTTCTTCGGCGACGGCGCGACCAACATCGGCACGTTCCACGAGGCGCTCAACATGGCCGCCGATCTGGAAGGCGCCGGTCGTCTTCATCATCAGAACAACCTCTACGGCGAGTACAGCCCGCTGCGCGAGACCACGCCGCTCGACGACCTCGCCAGACGCGCCGAGCCGTACGCGATGCCCGGCGTCATCGTCGACGGCCAGGACATCGACGCCGTGCACGCAGCGACCGCCGAGGCCGTCGAGCGCGCGCGCGCGCGGCGACGGCCCGACCCTGCTCGAGATGAAGACGTACCGCTACCGCGGGCACAGCTCGCGAGCGACCCGGCGCAAGTACCGGCCGGACGGGGGAGCTCGACGCGTGGAAGGCGCGCGACCCGATCGACGCTCCTCGGCGCCAAGCTCGTCGACGGAGGGCTGCTCGGGCCCGAACGACGCCGGCGACGATCCGCGACGAGATCCAGGCCGACGTCGATGCCGCCGCCGAGCGTGCCGCGGCGGCCCCGTACCCGACCCTCGAGGAGACTCGCCGCGTATGTCTACGCAGACTGACGCCGCGCCGGCCCCGGCCGGCGACGACGTCGAGCTGACCTACCGCGAGGCGATCAACGCGCGCCCTCGACGACGCGATGGCCGCGGACGACGCCGTGCTCCTTCATGGGCGAGGACGTCGGACGCCGACGGCGGCGTGTTCAAGACGAACGACGGGCTGCTCGAGCAGTACGGCCT
Organism: uncultured Actinomycetota bacterium; assembly: GCA_963766045.1. Lineage (GTDB taxonomy): Bacteria > Actinomycetota > Actinomycetes > Mycobacteriales > Pseudonocardiaceae > Amycolatopsis. The sequence goes on from CAVXYN010000002.1 coordinate 14,468, forward strand.
CGAGCGCGTCCGCAACACGCCCGATCTGCGAGAACGGCTTCATCGGCGTGGCGCTGGGCATGGCCTGGTCGGGCTGCGGCCGGTGGTCGAGATCATGTTCGCCGACTTCCTGCCGACGGCCGGCGACGCGATCGTCAACGAGCTGCCGAAGTTCCGCTTCATGTCCGGCGGGCAGATGCGCGGTGCCGGTGACGATCCGCTCGATCGGCGGCGGCGACGGGCCGCTTCGGCACGCAGCACTAGCGCGACCGGCGAGAGCTGGTTCATGCACCTGCCCGGGCTGCGCGTCGCGACCGCCTCCTCGCCGGGCACCGCCTACAGCCTGCTGCGCGCCGCCATCGACGACTCGAACCCGACGCTCTTCTTCGAGCACAAGGGGCTGTACGCCCGCAAGGGCCCGGTCGACCCGCGGCGACGAGTCGCGCGAGATCGGCAAGGCGGCCGTCGCTGCGGTCCGGCAGCGACGTGACGATCGTCGCGACGCTGCTGATGGTCGAGCGCGCCCTGGCCGGCGGCCGAGCAGCTCGCCGCCGACGGGCATCGAGGCCGAGGTGATCGACCTGCGCTGGCTCCGTCCGCTCGACCTCCCCACGGTCCGCGCCTAGCGTCGAGAGGACCGGCCGGCTGGTCGTCGTCGAGGAGCAGGTCCACGCGGCGGCTGGGGCGCGACGATCATCAGCGAGCTCACGATCGGCGGCATCGAGTGGGCCAGCGCGCCCCGCGCGCGGTGAGCCTGCCCGACGACCTGCTGATCCCGTACACGCCCGCCGCTCGAGGATGAGGTCCTGCCGTCGGTGGACGGCATCGTGGCGGCGGCCAGGGCGAGCATCGGCCGATGACCGCCCCGGCCGGCCCCAGCCCGGCCATCCGCCCCGACATCGGCCGCGACGCGCTCATCATCGAGCGGATCGAGACGCTGACCCTCCGCGCCCCGCTCGGCCGCCGGTTCAGCGGCAGCGCCTACAGCATGGACAACCGCTGCACGATCGTCACCCGGTTGACGACCGCGGACGGCGTGACCTCCGAGGTCTACACCGGCGACACGGATGCCGAGCAGGCCCTCATCGTCGGGATCATCCACGACGAGCTGGCGCCGCTGATCATCGGTCGGTCGGCGACCGATCCGGAGGGTGCCTGGCTCGCCATGGAGCCCACGACGAACGACATCCTTCGCGATCGCGGTCTGGCCCTGCAGGCCATCGCCTGTCTGGACGCCGCGATCTGGGACGTCTTCGGGCGGGCCGTCGGCCTGCCGCTCCACCGCCTGTGGGGCAGCGTGGCCGACGAGATCCCGATCAGCATCATCGGCGGCTATTACCACCTGTCGCTCGATGAGATCCGGACGGTCATCGAGCGGTACGTGGCTCAGGGCTTTGCCGGGATCAAGTTCAAGGTCGGTGGCAAAACGCCCGCCGAGGATGCGGCCCGCGTCCGGGCTGCCCGCGAGGCCGCCGGCCCGGCCTTTGCGATCATGGTCGACGCCAATCAGGGCTACGACCGCGCGGCGGCTGTCCAATTCGGGCGGCTCGCCGCCGACCTCGACATCCGCTGGTTCGAGGAACCGTGCCGCTGGACGAACGACCGCCGCTGGATGCGCGACGTTCGCTACCAGACCGGCATCCCGGTCTGCGCCGGGCAGAGCGAGACCACCTTGCGAGGGATCCGCGATCTCATCGTGGAAGGCGCGATCGACGTCTCCAATTTCGACGCCTCGTGGGCCGGCGGTCCGACGGTCTGGCGCAAGGCCGCCGGCCTCGCCGCCGCGTTCGGGGTCCAGCTCGGCCACCACGAGGAACCGCAGGTCGCCGCCCACCTGCTGGCGAGCGTGCCCGACCACACCTTCGTCGAGTGCTTCGACGAGGAGCGGGATCCGTTCTTCTGGCGGCTGACCGACATGTCGTCGCGCATCTCCGGCGGCCGGTACACGCTCCCCGAGGGGCCGGGCTTCGGGATCGAGCTCGACCACGAGTACGTCGAGCGGCACACGGTGGACCGGCGCACGACCGATCGTCGGTCGCTCGGCTGAGCTGGAGCATGGCCGCCGTCACCGGCTTCTTCCACGGTGGGATCACCGTCAGCGACATGGACCGCTCGCTCGTGTTCTACCGCGACGGGCTCGGCCTCGAGCAGGCGTTCGACCGGATCCTCGACGCGCCGTATCTCAGGACGGTGCTGGGCCTCGAGTTCGACCACATCCGGGCCGTCTACCTGCACATCCCCGGCGGGAGCTTCGTCGAGCTGCTCGAGTACGTCGGCGTCGAGCGATACTCGGCCGCCTCCAGGCCGTCCGACTACGGTGCCGGCCACCTGTGCCTGTACGTCGACGATGTCGAGGCGATGCACGCCCGGCTCGTCGGCCTGGGCTTCCGCGCCCGGTCCGAAGTCGTCGTCGAGATCACGTCCGGACCGAACCAGGGAGCCCGCAGCTGCTACATGGCGGATCCGGACGGGTACGCCGTCGAACTGTTCCAGAAGCGCCCCGGCGCCTGACCGCCGCCGCGCGACTCGCCGGCCAGGGAACGAGGAGGACACCATGCGCAGGCCGATCGACACGCTCGCCGAGGGGCTCGGTCACCCCGAGGGACCGGACGTCCTGCCCGACGGCCGGATCGTCATGGTCGAGACCTACACCGGCAAGATCGTGGCCTGGTCCGCCGAGCGCGGGATCCACGACTACGCGCTGTGCGGCGGCGGACCCAACGCCTGCATGCTCGGCTCGGACGGCGCGGTCTACATCACCCAGAACGGGGGCACGGCCGGCGCGTGGAAGGCCGAGGTGATGGGCACGCCGTCGATCCAGAAGGCGTGGCCCGACGGCCGGGTCGAGGAGGTCGCCCGCGAGGTCGCCGGGTTCGCCCTCCAGGCGCCCAACGACCTGACGTTCGGGCCTGATGGGCGGCTGTACTTCACCGATCCCGCCGACTACCTCCCCGACGACCGCAGGCCGGGTCGCGTGTTCGCCCTGGAGCCGGATGGCACGGGCGAGCTGCTGGAAGAGCTGCCGGCCGCGTACCCCAACGGCATCACGGCTGAGCCCGACGGGTCCATCGTGTGGGTCGAGTCGTACGACCGCGGCGTCTATCGCAAGCGACCCGGCGAGGCCTCGCAGCAGATCGCCCAGCTCGACGACGGCCACATCCCGGACGGCCTCAAGATCGCCGCCAACGGCGACCTGTGGGTGACGGCGTTCATGGCCGGCGGCGTCGACATCCTGGCCCCGGACGGGACCCACAAGGACTTCCTCGAGACGGGTGGCGTGCCGCTCAACTGCGTCTTCATGGACGGTTCGCTCGTGATCACCGACTTCGGCGACATCACCGAGGTGACGGCCGATGCGCCGATGCTCGGCCGGCTCTGGCGGGTCGACGTCGGGGTCGAAGGGCGGCCGCTGTTCCGCGGCGCCATCACGCCGCGGTCCTAGCGGCCGTCAGCCGCCGAGTCCAGGCCCACCCGGGGTGGACGACAGCCAGTCCGGCCGGTCGTGGAGGCCCAGGATCGACCAGCCTCCATCGACGACAACGGTCTGCCCGGTGATGTAGCTCGCGTCGTCCGAGGCGAGGAACAGGACCGTTCCGGCGATCTCGTCCGGGGTCGCCATCCGGCCCATCGGGATCTCGGAGAGGATGGCCTCCAGCTTGATCGAGCCATCGCGTAGCCCCTGGTCGACCAATGCCGTGCGGGTCGAGCCGGGCGCGACGGCGTTGACCCGGATCCCGAGCGACGCGACCTCCACCGCCATCACCCGGGAAAGGCTCATCAAAGCGGCCTTCGCCGCGGAATATGGTCCCCGACCGGGGAGCGCGATGAGTCCGGCCACCGAGGCGATCTGGACGATCGACCCGCCGCCCCGCCCGCGCATCGACCGGATGGCCATCGCGCTGCAGTGGTACGTGCCCATCAGGTGCGTCTGGATCACGCTCTCCCAGACCGCCGGATCGAACGTCTCGGTCAGACCGACGCGCTGGATGCCGGCGTTGTTGACCAGGATGTCGACGCCGCCCTCCTCGGTCTCGATGGACGCGAACAGCGACTCGACCGCCGCCCGGTCGGAGACATCGCAGCGGACGTAGCGGGTCCGCTCGACCGGAGCCTCCGGTTCGCCCAGGTCCGCGACGACCGCGCGCGCCCCCTCGGCGACCGCGCGACGGACGATCGCCTCGCCGATGCCCCTCGCGCCGCCAGTCACGACGATGACCTGGCCGTCGAATCGTCCGCTCATCCGCCGCCTCCGGGGCTGTCGCCGGGTTGCCGCTTCGGTATGATTGCAACCGTTTCCGGTGAGGATACCGGCCCGTGGCCTCCCGGGGAAGACGGGCCCACGACGCAGGAGGAGCGATGAACGCGACCGGCAAGCGGGCCGTGGTGACCGGGGCGGCCAGCGGCATCGGGCAGGCCGTCGCTCGGCGGCTGCTCCGCGAAGGCGCGACGGTCATCGCGGTCGACATCAACGAGGCTGGGCTGGCCCCCGTCGTCGAGGCCGGGGCGACGTCGTTCGTCGCCGACCTGTCGCGCGACGCCGACCGGGACCGTCTCGTCGAGCTCGGATCGGGCGTCGACTACCTCGTCAACGCCGCCGGCATCATCCGCCTCAAGCCCATCCTGGAGTTCACCGTTGCCGACATCCGCGAGATCTACGCGGTCAACGTCGATGCGACGTGGGACCTGGTGTCGCGGATCGGGCGGACCATGCCCTCGGGCGGCTCGATCGTGAACCTCTCGTCGTCGTCGGCCAAGCTCGCGTCGACGACGGAGGCCGCGGTGTACGCGTCGAGCAAGACCGCGGTCCTGTCGATCACCCGCTCGTTCGCCTACGCCTTCGCCGCGAGCAACGTGCGGGTCAACGCCATCTGCCCGGGCATCGTCGACACGCCGATGCAGGAGAAGGTCCTCGCCGAGGTCGCGACCAAGCGCGGGATGACCGTCGAAGAGCTCTCGACCGCGCGCAACAAGACCGTGCCGCTGGGGCGCTCGTCGTCCGCCGATGAATGCGCCGGGGCGATCTGGTTCCTGCTGTCCGACGAGGCCGGTTACATGACCGGTCAGGCCATCAACTACACCGGCGGCCTGGTGATGTGGTGAGTCGCGGGTGAGCGACGTCGCCGCCCAGCGCCGCCTGACCGGCCGCGAACAGGCCCATCCGGCGCCGCTCGAGTTGCGGGCCGGACCGCTGACGGCCCTGCTCGACGGCCCGGACCTCCGGCACGTGCGGGCGGGCGGCGTGGAGCTCGTCCAGCGGGTCTACGTCGCGGTCCGTGACGCGCCCTGGAACACCATCCCGGCGAGTTTCAGTGACTGGCAGCGAGACATCGGGCCGGACCGGTTCCGGATCACGTTCCGCGCCAGCCACCGCTACGAGGGGATCGCCTTCGACTGGGACGGGTCGATCGAGGGCGGCCCCGACGGTGTCATCCGCTACACGATGGATGGCGTCTGTCACGGCGTCTTCGCCTACTCGAAGATCGGCTTCAATGTCCACCACGGGCTGGAGGGCTCGGTCGGCCGGCCGTACCTGGCCACCACCGCGGATGGGCCACTGACCGGCGTCCTCCCCGACGCCATCGCGCCGCAGCGGATCGTCGACGGGACGCTGTCCGGGATGTTCGCGCCGTACTCCGAGATCGCCATCGAGGTCGCGGATGGGCTCGAGGCCGTCGTGTCGCTCGACGGCGACCTGCTCGAGCTCCAGGACCACCGCAACTGGACCGATGCGAACTTCAAGTCGTACGGCACGCCGCTGGCCCTCGGCTTTCCCTTCGACTCGACCGACGGCCAGCGCATCCGCCAGGTGCTGACCATCTCGGGCCGTGGCGAGATCCCGCTTGCGGCGCCGCCGGCCGATCCGGTGATCCGCCTTGCGACGACGGCGGACGGACCACTGCCGGCCCTGGGTCTGGGCTCGTCGACCGGCGAGGCGCCCCTGACCGAGCGCGAGGTGGGACTCCTTCGGCAGGTTCGATCCGCCCACCTCCGGGTGGACCTGGCGCTCGGCGACGACGGATGGCGAGCGGTCCTCCAGCGCGCGAAGGCCGACGCCGCCGCCCTGGATACCGGGTTGGAGCTGGCCCTCTCGGTGAACGAGACGCACGGCGAGGCGCTGGCCGCCCTGGCCAAGGACCTGGGCGAGGGTTGTGCGGTGGCCCGCGTGCTGATCTACCCGGCCAGCGACGGCTTTAGCGCGATGCTCTCGCTCACCCCGGCGTCCCTAGTCCGGCTCGTCCGCGAGCATCTCGAACCGGTCACCGGAACGGTCGTCTTCGCCGGTGGCACGAACCAGAACTTCAGCGACATCAACCGCGACCGACCGACCGATCCGGTGCTGACCGGCGTGTGCTTCTCGATCAGTCCGACCGTCCATGCCGCGGACGATGCGTCCATCATCGAGAACCAGGCCGGCGCCGCGGAGGTGGTCCGTATGGCCCGCTCGTTCTCCGGTGACCGGGCCATCTGCGTGAGTCCCGTGACGATCGCAACGCGCTTCGGACCGTACCCGGACGGCCCGGCGGCCCCGGGAGACCCGCCGCCGTCGGTCGACGTCCGGCAGGCCTCGCTCCTTGGCGCGGCCTGGACCGTCGGGGAGCTCAAGCACCTGGCCGAGGCCGGGGCGGCCAGCGTGACGCTCTTCGAGCCGACCGGTTGGCGCGGGATCGTCGGGAGCGAGGCCGGCAACCCGATGCCCGAGCGCTTCCCGTCGGCCCCGGGTGATGCCTTCCCGATCTTCCACGTCCTCGCCGATCTGGCCGAGTGGCGGGACGGCCGGATCGTGGCCACCACGAGCAGCCAGCCGTTGGAAGCCGTCGCGCTGGCGGTCGAGACGCGGGACGGCGCCCGACACGTCCTCGCCGCGAACGTCTCGCCATCGCCGATCCGGGTCATCCTCGAGGGCCTGCCCGACGGACCAGTCCATCGCCGCGACCTAGATGCGGCCTCGGCCGAGGCCGCCGCGACCGACCCCGCGGCCTTCCGAACCGCCGGCACCGATGCGGTCGTCTCCGACGGGCGGCTGGTCCTCGATCTCGCGCCGTACGCCTTCGCGCGGATCGACCCGGCCTAGCTCGCGGCGGCCGCCGGCTCGATCGGCGTCCCCGAGTGCCGCTCGAGACGAGTGATCTCGTCGGCCAGCGATTCGACGTCGTCGTAGCGTGCGACCGTGATGGGTCCGCTCAAGTGGCCGTCCGCGACGACGTGGACGATGTCGGCCGCCTCGAACACCTCGGGCACCTCGGTGCAGTAGATGACGACGGCGTTGCCTGTCGTCGGCGTACTCGCGCAGGAGCCGGTAGATCTCGCGCCTTGCTGCCGATGTCGACGCCGCGGGTCGGCTCCTCGAGCACGAGGACGCGCGGCGCGCAGGATCATCGCCGCGGCGATCGCGACCTTCTGCTGGTTGCCGCCGCTCAGAGGCCCGGATCGGCGTGGCGATCGAGTCGCGTCTTGACCCGGAAGCGCTTCACGCGTCTGCGCGCGATCGACGCCATCCGGCCCCGACGCAGCACCCCGAGACGACCCGGCGATCCGATCCGCCGAGCCGGGCGACGAGGTTGTCGCCGACGGTGAGGTTCGTGAACAGGCTGGCCTGCCGGTCGGCCGGCACGAAGGCCGTCGGCGTACGCCGACGCTGGCTGCCGGTCGTCCCGAGGTCGGTCCGCCGGTCCGGCCTCGAACCCGGCGATGGACGCGGACCAGCTCGCGGGCGCCCGACCCCTCGACGCCGACGAGCGCCACGATCGCGCCCGCCGGCACGTCGAGGTCGACGTCGGCGAACTCGCCGCCGCCGATGCTGCCAGCCCGCGACGCGGAGCAGCGCGCTCGCCCGGGCTCCGCTGGGCATCGGCGCGCGCGCGCTCGCGGTCGGACCGAGCCGACCACGAGCTCGCGGGCGATCGCCTCCTGCGGTCAGCGCCTCGCCTTCGAGCACACGGCGTCGACCGCGCCGTCGAGGACGACGCCACCCGGTCGGCAGTGGTCGACGAGCTCGCCAGCCGGTGGCGTCACGAGGATGACCATCCGGCCGGCGTCGGCGAGCGCGTGCATCCGCCGGAACAGGTCGTCCGACTCCTCGTCGGTCAGGGCCGAGTTGGGCTCGTCGAACAGGAAGACGCGGGCCTCCTGGGCCAGCGCGCGGGCGATCTCGGTGCGCTGCTGGATCGGCGAGCGGTGCAGTCGTCGAGCGGGCGGTCCGCGACGTCGATGGATCGCCAGGTCGCCCAGCAGCCGCGCGCTCGCGCGGGCTGAGCCCGTGGCGCAGCCAGCGGCTGCCGCTCGCGGCCGACCACGATGTTCTCGGCGACGGTCAGGTTCGGGAAGAGCTGCGGCTCCTGGTGGACGACGGCGACCGCGCTGCCAGCCGACGCTCGGCGACCACGGCTGCGCCGTCGACGGCGATCTCGCCCGCGTCGGCGGCGGTCTCGCCGGCGAGGATCTTGACCATCGTGCTCTTGCCCGCGCCGTTCGGGCCGGCGATGCCGAGGATCTCGCCCGGGCGCGGCATCGAGGTCGAGGCCGTCCAGCGCGATCGTGTCGCCGTAGCGCTTGCGCAGTCCGCGGATCGCGGTCCGACAGCCCGGATCGTCGGCGCCGGCGCTCAGTCGCCGGTCTTGCGCGTCGGCGCGCGCACGGTCATCGTGCGAAGCGGTCGAGCGCCGACGGCGACGGATGGTGACCGTGCCGAGCAGGATCTGCTGGGCGAACGGTCCGTCGGCCTCGAGACGCGAGGCCGTTGTCAGCACGGCCAGCAGCAGCGCGCCGCAGAGCGTGCCGATGACCGTGCCCTGGCCGCCCGACAGGCTGGCGCCGCCGATGATCACCGCCGCGAACACCGGGAAGAGGTGCGACTGGCCGCCGTTCGGGCTGGCCGAGCCGACGAAGGCGAAGTCGAGCACGCCGCCAGGCAGGCCATGCAGGCCGCACAGGATGAACGCGAGGAACTTGTAGCGGCGCACCGGCAGGCGGGCGAGCGCGGCGGCCTGGCGGATTGCCGCCGATGGCCTTGAGCCGGAAGCCGAACAGCGAGCGGCCGCAGCAGGAAGCCGAAGATCGACGAGCAGCGCCGAGCATCCAGAGCCCCTGCATCGGGAACTGCCGCGGCAGGTGCTGCGTTGGACAGACCCGTGAAGAAGGCGCAGCTCGCTGTGCGGGACCGTGCGCGCCCGTCGGCGGGTAGGCGGGGTTGAAGGTCTGCGTGTCGGCCGATGAACAGCGTGAACGCCGAAGATCAGGGTGCTGGCGCCCGAGCGTGGCGATGAACGACGGGATCTCGACGACGGCGGTGAAGAACGCCGTTGAACAGCCCGACCGCGATGGCCGACGCCGAACGCCAGCGGCGATCGCGGCGTAGACCGGCAGCCCGTGCGTCGATCCAGAGCACGGCCAGCGACGTTGGCGCACAGGCCGTACAGCGTCGCCGAACGAGAGGTCGATCTCGCCGACGACGATGACCAGCGGCAGCCCGAGCGCCCATGATCGCGATCGTGCTCATCGCGCGGAGCATGCCGAGCAGGTTGTCGACGTCGACGTTGAGCCCGCTCGGCATGATGGCTGAAGATGCAGCGCCGACGACGATGCACGGCGACGCAGCAGGCCGCCGATCCGGGCGCGACTGGTGCGACCAGGCGGCGCTGCCGGAGCCGGTCCGGCGACGGCTCGAGGCTGGTGCTGTCGCCGTCGCCGCGGCGTCACCGGGGACTTGCGGGTCATCGGCTGTCCACGCTGCATGCGCGGAGGGAAGACGGCCGGGCCGGTCGCCCGGCCCGGCCGCGTGCGTCGCGTCGGCGCGCCTACGAGGCGTCGAGGACGCTTGCGAGGTCGCTCGCGGGCCTGCGGCAGTTCTCCTTGGTGACCGGCAGCAGCTCTGGGTGTTCGGCAGGACTTGCCGTTCTTGAGGAAGTCGGCGCAGGCGAGCGCGCCGAACGCCGGCCTGCTCGGGCCACTTCTGGTCGAGTGCGGCGATCTGGGTGCCCTGCGTCGATCGCCGTCGAGCTGGCCGGGCTGACGTTCCAGCCGATCGTGAAGATCTGGCCTGCCTTGCCGGCGTCCTTGATCGCGCGGGCGGCGTGCTCGGCGCCGATGTCGACGTTCTCGATGAACTGGACGGTCGGGTTGCCGGCGAGGAACGCCTTGTAGGCGTCGTAGGTCTTGGCGGCGTCGTAGGTCGACGTTCAGGCCGTTGGTCTCGGTCGTTGAGGAACTTGGCGTCCGGGATGGCCGCCATGATCGTCTCCCGGAAGCCCTTCATGCGGCCCTGCGCCCAGAACTGCGGTCGGGTCGCCGCCGGAGACGGCGAAGACCTTGAGGTCCTTGCCGTTGTCCTCCATCCACTCGAGCACGATCTCGGCGGCCGGCTGGCCTTCCTTGCTCGGGCATCTGGGTGAAGTTCGTGAACTCGTTGCCGTTGCGAGGTCACGCCGACGGTGAAGACCGGGATGCCCTTGGCCATCAGCTGGTTGGTGATCGCGGTAAGGCGTCCGAGTTCGGCGGCTCGATCGACAGGCAGTCGATCTGGTCGGTGTTGAGCAGCGCCTGGATCTGGGCGATCTGGGCCGGGACGTCGATTCCCGACTCCGAGACCGGGGCGATCGACTGGCCGTTCATCGGCAGGGTGGTCTGCGCCTCGGCGATGGTCTTGTCGTAGCCCGCCTTGTATTGCGCGGAGAACAGCGGGATGCTCGCCGACTGGTAGCAGAAGACGTAGTTGATCTTCTCCCCGTTGGCCAGCTTGTCCGCGATCCGCGGCGCCAGGGTGAAGGTGCTCCCGTCCTTGAGCGTCCCGGTGAAGGGCAGGCCCTCAGCCGCGGCGCTCGCGCTGGGCGGCGCGACCGAGGCCGGTGCCTGGGTGGCCGGGCCGCTGCTTGCCGAGGGAGCCGTCGTGGCTGCGCCGCCGCCGCTGCATGCCGCCGCCAGGATGCTGGCTCCGGTCATCAGGACGAGCAGGCGCCGATGTGCGATCCGCATCCGCTGTTCCTCCTCTGCCACACCCGCCGCATCCTGCGCCCGGGCCCAAGGCCGCCCCATTGTCCCGAGGCGGCTCCGCGTTGTCAACGTTTCCAGAAAGGATTGTGCCCGCCGTCGCCGGCCTCCGAAGCTCGTCAACGATCGACGCGGTGCGATCGATGAAGGCCTCGTCCAGCACCCAGCCCAGACCCGGCCCGGCGGGAAGCGGGAACTGCCCGTCGACGAGCGCGGGCCGGTTCTCGAGCATCTGCCAGAAGATGGGATCGCGGGTCGGGGAGAAGGCCTCGACGTAGGTGCCGTGCGGTTGCGACGCGAGCAGATGCGCCGCCACCTGGGCCTCCTCGTGATGACCGAGCTGGACGTCGAAGGCCGCGGCCAGGGCCGCGATCCGCCGCCACTCGCTCGGGCCGCCGCCCCATGACGCGTCGTAGTTGCAGACGTCGATCGCGCCCGCGACCATCATCTCGCGCATCCCGACCCGGCTGATCTCGCTCTGGCCGGCGGCCACGGCGACGTTGCCTCGCAGTAGCGCGACGTCGCGCAGGCCGCGGAAGTCGGCGTGCCAGCGCGTCGGCTCCTCGAACCAGCGCAGCTCGATGCCCTCGGCCCGGACCGCCGCCAGGAAGTCGAGCGCCTCGGGCACGGTGTAGCCCTGGTTGGCGTCGACGACGAACAGGAAGTCGTCGCCGGCATGGTCACGCGCCCGACGCAGCCGCGCCGCGTCCTCGGCCGGGCGCTGGGCCCCGACCTTGAACTTCATGCCGACCATGCCGTGCTCGCCCTGGAAGAAGTCGATCTCGTCGCTCGATCTCCTGGCCCTTGGCGCGCCGTCGTCGGGGATGTAGTAGCCGCCGATGCCGATCATCGGGATGCGGTCGCGATAGCCACCCCACAGCCGCCAGAGCGGCTGCCCGAGCGCCTTGCCGACCGCGTCCCAGACCGCGGTATCGATGCAGGCCATCGCCTGCATCGCGTACCAGCGGGGCCGCGAGCTGGTCGAACGTCGCCGGCAGCATCGCCTCCCAGACGCGCTCCGTGCCGAACGCGTCCAGGCCGATGACCCGGGGCACGAGCTCGTCGTGGATGATGGACAGGACCTCGGCCTGGATCGGCTCGTCCTCGTCGGCGTTGTACGCCTCGCCGACGATCCCCTCCGATGTCCGGACCCGGGTGATGATCGTGCACCGGTTGCGCATCCGGTAGTAGCTGCCCTGGTACGTGAACGGCAGCGGGACGCGGAGCGGAATGGTCTCGATCGATTCGATCTTCAGCGCCATCGGCGACCTCAGGACCTCGGTTTGACGAGCGGCAGACGGTCCTGCCACCATGGGTCGCAATCGTAACTGGAAACGGTACCGCTCGTAACCGGGTCGGGTCCGCGGCGGTGCGTCATCCTGAGGCCATGCCCGCCGTCCGGATCCCGCCGACCACGCTGACCCCGCCGCTGACGGCCGCCGGCCCGCGCCCCTGGCCGGCGTCCGGGTCGTCGCGGTCGAGCAGTACGGCGCCGGGCCGTTCGGGACGCTGTACCTGGCCGACCTCGGCGCGGACGTCATCAAGATCGAGGACCCCGGGGTCGGGCGGCGACGTCAGCCGGTACATCCCGCCGGGACGGGTCGGCACTGACAGCCTGTTCTTCGAAGCGTTCAACCGGGGCAAGCGCAGCCTGGCCCTGGACCTCAAGACATCCGGCGGACGGGCCGTCTTCGAGCGCCTCGTCGCCTCCGCCGACGCCGTGTTCAGCAATCTCCGGGGCGACCAGGCGGCGCGGCTCGGGCTGACCTACGACACTCTCGGCCGCATCAACCCGGCCATCGTGTGCGTGGCCCTGACCGGCTACGGGCGTGAGGGTAGCGGCGCGCGGCTGCCGGGCTATGACGCCCTGATCCAGGCGGAGACCGGCTGGGCGTCGCTGACCGGCGCGCCGGATGGCCCCCCGACCAAGAGCGGCCTGTCATTGGCCGACTACATCGCGGGGCTGACCGCGGCGCTGGGGCTCGTCGTAGCCCTCCTCGATGCCCGGCAGACCGGCCGGGGGCGCGACGTGGACACCAACCTGTACGACTCGGCGCTCGCGATGCTGAGCTATCCCGCGACCTGGTTCCTCTCGAGCGGATTCGTCACGCGGCGCCACGAGATGTCCGGCGCACCCGAGCGTCGTGCCGTTCCAGTTCTTCGCCACCTCCGACGGCCACGTCGCCGTGGCCAGTCCCAAGGAGAAGTTCTTCCGGACGCTGGCCGAGGCGATGGACCTCGCTGAGCTCGTCGCGGATCCGCGATTCGTCGACTTCGAGGCGCGCGGCCGGCACCGGGCCGAGCTGCTCGACGTCCTCGAGGTCCGGTTCGCCGAGCGGACGACGGCCGAATGGCTCGAGCGCCTCCGCGGCCGGGTGCCCATCGCCCCGGTGCGCTCGCTGGAAGAGGCCCTGGACATCGATGAGCTGCGTGACCGCTCGATGCTGGCCGAGTACGAGCATCCGTCGTTCGGCACGGTCCGGTCGGTCGGGCTGCCGGTGACGATGGGCGAGTTCGCGCCGTCGTATGCGGCCGGGCCGGGCTGGGTGCGGACGGCGATGCGATCCTCGGCGAGGTCGGCTACGACGCCGCGGCCATCGCGCGGCTGCGCGCAGAGGGTGCCTTCGGGCCGGAGCCGGGTGCCGCCGAGGGCGGCGAGGCGATCGAGCCGGCCTGAGCCGGCCGTCAGGTCGCGTCAGCGACCGACGAGCGTCGACCCCGGTGATCGTCGCGTAGTTCGAGAAGTACGTGTCGCGATGGATGACCTTGCCGTCCCGGTCGCGCACGGTCCGGGTCGCTGAGACCTTGAAGCCGTTCACCGGGTACTCGATGCGCTTGGCACGCCGGGCGAGAGGCTCGACGTGTACTGGACGGTGTCCGTCGCGTAGCGGAGGTTCTGGCGCCGGCCGGTCGCGATGCGACACGGTCCGGCCCGTCGGCACGCTGTAGATCTCGAACCGGACGTAGCCGCGTGCCGCCGTTGCGGTAGCCGTAGCCGCGGATGAGCACGCGGATAGTCGGTGTCGTTGGTGAACGACATCGTCTGCTTGGAGCCCGAGGCGCTGATGAACACGGTCGCGTCGAGACCGAGCGGGTAGCGGTCGATGTAGTAGTAGTGGTTGCGCCGGGCGCCCATCTCGTAGCCGGCCCGCAGCGCGGCGTTGAACAGCGTCGTCGAGCACGAGCAGATCCCGCCGGCGAGCGCGCCCTGCGGCTCGGTCCGGCCGTTGATGATCGCGCCGCCGCGACTTGTAGCCCTTGGCCCGGGTGACCGGTCCGACGGCCTTCCAGAAGTCGAAGGTCGCGCGCGGGGCCGACGACGTAGCCGTCGATGAGCCGGGCCGGGATCCAGATGTTCGCGCCGAAGCCGTTCTTCTCGCCGACCGGGAAGCGGCGTCGTCCACTGCGAGAGCTTGCGCATCTTCGGCCGGGCGGCCTTGGCCTCGGCGGTGGTCAGCGCGGGCTGCGGTGACCGTGACGGCCGGCTCGAGCTCGGCGGTCGCGGCGCCGGCGGCGCGGGCGGCGAGCAGCGGCCTCGACCTGCTTGGGGTCGCGGCGAGGTCGAGCTTGTAGCCGGTCTGGCTCGGCGGTCACGCCGGTGATCCTTGCCGCCGCTCGTGGTGTACGAGGCATTGACGGGCGCGCGGTCGATCTTCTTGGCGAGCTTCTTGAGGAGTCCGTCGGGGACTGCGCTGGTGTCGACGGCCACGGCCGTAGCCGCCGTCGGCGTCGGGCCGAAGCGTCAGCCACGACCGGATGCCGGGCGCTGGTGATCTCCTGCTCCTGGCCTCGTCGACCGCGAGCGTGATGCGGCGCGCGCGATCCGTCCGGCGTCCGTCTTGGCGTCGATCGCCTCGACGGTCGTGATGTCCGGCCGGGACGGCGCGGACCGGCATCTCGTAGGTCAGCTGCGCCGGGGCGTCAGCTCGGCCAGGTCGGCCAGGGCGGCCTCGACCGGCACCGGCCGCGTCGGCCAGCCGGCCGATCGACGGCCGGGCACGACCGCGAACTTGTCTCGTCGACGACGGCGACCGAGGCATCCTTCGGCTCGACGCGCCAGGCCGTCGGCGATAGGCCACATACGCTCGGCCAGGGCGTCCGGCGTCGAACGTGAGGCGCGGCGTGAGCGCGACGCCGCGGAGCGCGGTCCGCGCGTCGGCGACGGCCCGATCGACGGCGTTGCCGTCGCGGCCAACGGCCATGGCCTCGGCGACCATCGCCTCGACGTCGGGCCCGCGGCCGATGTCCGCGTACGGGATCGACCGATCGCCCTCGGTGCCGCGCGCAGGACGAGCCGGCCCTCGGCCAGGGAGCCGTACGCGGCACGGAGCCGCTCGCGCGGCGGCGGCCGGCGTCGAGCCCGGACAGGTCGACGTCGCCGACGCGGACACGCCGGGCAGGATCCGACCGACGTACTGCTGGTCGTAGGCGTACAGCGCCCCGACGCCAGCCGGCCGTCGCCGGCGAGCAGCCCGACGAGGAACGCGACGCCGAACCGGAGACGCACGCGAGCGCCGGCGCGGATCGGCGGTCGTGATGCAGGACGGTATCGGGCGTCGTGGTCGGTCATGGGGGCGACATCCTAGCAGCCGTGGTAAACGGCGTCCAGCTCCGAAGGCCATCAGAGGACGTCCGGCCGGCGGCATCGCGTGACGTTGCCACGCGTGCCGCGCGGCGTGTCGGCGGTCAGCCGGCGCGCGGGACGAGCACCACGCGGCGGTTCGGCTCCTCGCCGATCGACTGGGTCGCGACGCCCGCGTGATCGCGCAGCGTGAGGTGGATCCAGCGCCGCTCGAGGGCGGGCATCGGCTCGAGCTGGAGCATCTTGCCGGTCTCGACGACCCGTGCCGCGGCCCGGTCGGCGAGCTCGCGCAGCTGGCGCTCGCGCCGGCCGCGGTAGTCCTCGACGTCGACCAGGACGCGCGTCCAGCCGCCCATCTCCTTGGACAGCATCAGGTTGACGAGGTGCTGGAGGGCGGACAGCCGCTCGCCCTTGCGCCCGATGAGCGCGCCGAGCGCGTCCCGGTCGTCGCCCTGGGCGACGACGTTGAGGCGGCTCGTCTCGCCGGCCGCGACCTCGACGCGTGCGTCGAAGCCGAGGTGGGCCATGAGGGTCTCGAGGATGCGCTGGCCGGCGGCGAGGGCCTCGGGCGAGGCCTCGGCGGCCTCGAGGTCGGCGCGCTCGGCGGCGAGCGAGCCGCGCGCGGCGGCGACCTCGGCGGCCTCGGACGCGGTCAGGTCGGCGCCGCTGCCACGGCGCGGGGCGGCGTCGTCGCGCGGGCCACGGTCGTCGCGGGCGCGCGTCGGTCGCGGCTCGGTCGTCGCGGCGCGGCGGCGCGGTCGTCGCGGCGCGGCGGCCGGTCGCCGCGGTCGTCGGCGGCCGGTCGCCACGGTCCTCGCGCGGCCGGTCGTCGGGCGCGGAGCCCGGTCGTCGCGGCGCGGTCCACGGTCGTCACGATCGTCGCGGCGCGGCGATCGTCGCGTCGCGGCGCGCGGTCGCCGAGTCACGGTCGTCGCGGCCGCGGTCGCGATCGCCGCCGTCGCGGTCGCGGGCGCGGTCACGGTCGCGGTCGCGGGCCGGCGGCGCGGGCAGCGGGACGGCGGCGGCGGCCTCGCGCTTCGGGGCCGCGCCGCCGAGGGCCGCGCGCGGGGCGGCGACGATCCGGGCGGGCTCGGCGCCCATGCCGAGCACGCCGCGGCTGCCCGGGCGTCAGGATCTCGAAGTCGAGGTCGTTGAGCTCCGCACCGAACTCCTCGCGCGCGGCGCGCAGCGCTTCCTCGACGGTCTTGCCGGTGAATTCCTTGTATGCACTCATGTCTAGCGTCGTCTCCCTCGTCGGCCCTGACGGCCACGCTCGCGGTGGCGGATCGTCTTGTCGGCCGTCGTCTTCTTGTCCGCGTCGGTCAGGATGGCCGCATCGCTTGCTCGGGCTCAGGTGGTGGTGGCATGGCCACCGGGAAGCGCGGGGTGTGGTCGCGGGCGAAGGCCGGCGTCCAGCCGAAGAACGGGAACATCGCGCCCCAGCCGACGATGAGGTACTGCTGCACGATCGAGAAGATCGTCGCCACGATCCAGTAGATGAACAGGCCGGCCGGCAGGAAGCCGCCGTACGACGATCGAGATCAGCGGCAGGAACAGCATCGTCTGGCGCTGGATCCGGGTGTTCGGGTCGTCGTTGTCCGGGTCGCGCGGCCGGCAGCATCATCCGCGACTGGACGAGCTGGAGCAGGGCCGAGACGATGGCCAGGACGCTCAGCCCGAAGCCGAGCCGACCCGGACAGAAGGTCGACGGCTGGCTGGTCGACGTTGCCGAGGAACGGCACGATCGCGTCGATGCACGGCCTGGTCGGCGTCGATGACGCCGTCGGCGTTGATGTTCTGTGCAGTCGAGGTCGACGAGCTGCGACGCCGAACACGTTGAGCATCGCGCGCGGGTCCTGGTTGGTCAGGCCGTTCTGGATGACCGAGTACATGATGAACAGCAGCGGCAGCTGGAGGAGGAGCGGCAGGCAGCCGGCGAGCGGGTTGACGCCGCGCTCCTTGAAGAGCTCCTGCTGGGCGATCCGGGCCTTCATCGCGTCGCCCTTGTAGCGCCGCTGGATCTCCTTGATCTCGGGCTGGAGCAGCTGCATCCGGCGCTGCGACACGAGCTGCTTGCGGTACGAGCGGGATGACGGATCGCGCGGACGACGAGCGTCAGCACGACGATCGCCCAGCCGATCGCGCGCCGGGATCGCGAGGTTCTCGAGGAACGCGTAGACCGCGATCAGGATGATGAGCATGACCTGGAAGATCGGCGTGAACAGCCAGGCCAGGAGGCTGACCGGGTCGGCGCCGGGCTGGGGCCGGGGTCAGCGGGCGGCGGCGTGGGCGTGGGCGCCGGTGCGCCCGGCGGCGCCGGGCGCCGCCGGGGGCGCAGGCCACCACGAGCAGGCGATGGACCAGCGGGACGAGGAGCGCCGGACAGGATCCGGCGCACGGCGGCGACAGGCTCACGAGCGCGCGGCCTCGCTAGCGGACCGGGTCATACCCACCCGGGTTCCAGGGATGACATCGAGCGATCCGCTTGGCGCCCATCCAGCTCCCCTTGCAGCAGGCCGTACTTCTCGATCGCCTGCTCCGTGTAGTGCGAGCAGGTCGGCTCGAACCGGCACGACGGCGGCAGCCACGCGAACACGATCCGGTAGAGCTTGATCAGCCCGATCCCGATCCGCTTCATCGCGCTGGTCCTCCGAGCACGCCGCCCCGGGCGAGGATCCGGCGCAACGCCCCGACCAGCGTGTCATGGTCGGCCTCGACGATCGCGGGCCGGGCGATGATGAGGACGTCCCAGCCGGGCTGGAACGAGGGCGCCATCACCCTGAGCGCCTCGCGGAGTCGTCGGCGGACCCGGTTCCGGACGACCGCGCCGCCGAGCTTGCGCCCGGTCGACAGCCCGAAACGGGTCGTCTCGAGGTCGGTCCGCAGGAACCGGGCGGAGAAGAAGGGGTGGGACCGGGTCGTCCCGGCTCCCTGGATCGCCGCGAAGTCCTGCGGGCGGGAGAGCATCACGAGTCGCGGCGTGGTCGTGCCGCGCCCGATGGTCAGGCCGTCAGCCGCTTCCGACCGCGAGCCCGCCGAGCGGCGAGGACACGACGACCCGCTGTCGTCTTCATCCGGGCGCGGAAGCCGTGTTCCTTGGCGCGATGGCGCTTCTTTGGCTGGTAGGTCTGCTTCATCGGGACTGTCCGGGATCCTCTCCATCCGGCCTCGGGGACGGTCGTGTCCGACTTCCCCTAGAGGCACGCAAACGCGCCTGGCGCCCTAGAGCGCGTGGCGCGTCGTCGTCCGGCGGATGATAGGGCCTCGCCGGAAGGGGTGTCAAACGCGCCGCGCACCCGCGGACGCGGTCCGACGGCCGTCGCTCGCGACCCGTCGCTGACCATCGCCCGACGCGCGGCTCGACGGAGGGCCCGTAGGCGGCCCCGCACGGATACTCCCAGGGAGTATGCACGAAATCGCCTTGCGACGCCGTTCCGGCCGGTGCTATCCTCTCCGAGCCCTCGGCGCCGGAGACGTTCGCGGGAGACCCAGCAGGCCTCCGGATCGGGGTCCGCGGGCAGCGCGTCGTCCGGCCCGTCGGACGGACGTCCGATTCGCGACTCCGCGGCCCCGGCACCTCGGTCCCGGACCCGTCGTCGGCGACCCATCTACCGCCATCCCCGAACGCAGGTCCGATCGAACGAATGGATGCCAAGCAGGTCTGGCGAGCCGCCCTCGGAGAGCTCCAGGTCTCGCTCTCGCCGGCCAACTACGAGACGTGGCTGCGCGACACGCAGCTGGTCGACGTCGACGAGCAGCGATTCCGGATCGCGGTCCCCAACGGCTTCGCCAAGGACTGGCTCGAGACGCGCTACCGCTCGTTGATCAGCCAGACGCTGGCCCGGATCGTCGGCTACAGCGTCCAGGTCGAGTTCATCATCGGCGCGGCGCCGACGCCGGCCGAGGCGGCCGCGACGGCGCGACGACGGCGCGGCCGATGGCCCCGGCCGTCGCGCGCGGCGGCAACGAGACCCGCAGGTCCGGGTCGAGCCGACCCGGGTCGGCGGCGAGGGCGGCGTCGACCAACATCAACCCGCGCTACACCTTCGCGAACTTCATCGTCGGCTCGGCCAACCGGCTGGCCCATGCGGCCAGCCTGTCGGTCGCGGAGCGCCCGGGGCACGCCTACAACCCGCTCTTCCTGTACGGCGGCGTGGGGCTCGGCAAGACCCACCTGATGCACGCCATCGGCAACCAGGTCATCGCCCGGTTCCCGCGCAAGCGCGTCGTCTACGCGACGTCGCGAGAAGTTCACGAACGAGTTCATCACGCGATCCAGCAGGGCAAGATCGACGAGTTCCGCGGCGCGCTACCGACGGATCGACCTGCTGCTCATCGACGACATCCAGTTCATCGCCGACAAGGAGCGGACCCAGGAGGAGTTCTTCCACACGTTCAACGCCATCCACGAGGACGGCAAGCAGATCGTCCTGTCGTCGCGACCGGCCGCCGAAGGCGATCCTGACCCTCGAGGAGCGGCTGCGCAGCCGCTTCGAGTGGGGCCTCATCGCCGACCTGACCGCGCCGGACCTCGAGACGCGCATCGCGATCCTGCGGGCCAAGGCCGAGGAGGGCGCGGTCCCGATCACGTCGGACGTCATCGAGTTCATCGCCCGCAAGGTCGTCAGCAACATCCGCGAGCTCGAGGGCGCGCTCAACCGGATCGTCGCCTTCGCGAGCATGGGCGCGATGCCGATCAGCATCGAGCTCGCCCAGGCGGTCCTCTCGAACGTCCTCTACAACCCGAAGAAGCGCCAGGTCACGCCGGAGCGCATCGCCAAGGCCGTCTCCGACTACTACAGCGTCCCGATGGACGTGCTCCAGGGCCAGAAGCGCGACAAGGCGATCGTCATGCCGCGCCAGATCGCGATGTTCCTGATGCGCGAGGAGACCGACGTGTCGCTGCTGCGGATCGGCGCGGAGCTCGGCGGCCGCGACCACTCGACGGTCCTCCACGCCTGCGACAAGATCACCCGCGAGGTCGCCGATCAACGACGAGCTGCGCCGCGAGATCGCCGCGGTCCGCGAGCTGATCTACGCCGACTGAGGCCGCCGCGCTGCGATCCCGGCGGCCGCGGCCCCGCGCCGGTCCGACGTCGCGCACGCGTGGATCCCGGCCCGTTCGGTGGACAACCGGCCGTCTCGCGTGGACAACGCCCCGCGCGTTGTGGACATCGCGCACCTCCGGCGTGGACAGCCGGGCCCGCTCGGCAGTCGTGGACGGCGCCGCGGCGCTCGTCCACCGTCCGTCCGACGGTCCACTCCCCGGACCGGCGGCGGCTCGTCCACGCGCCGGGTCCACGTCGTCCACGCTCTCGGCGCGCACGGCCGAGCGCGGCCGTCCACGCGCTCCACACCATGACTACGGTGATGACGGAGTGAGAAGATAGAGAGAAGATACCCACGACCTACCGGGCACGCCCGTGGGACCGCCGGACGATCGCCGGCGCCCGACCCGGACCCAGCCGCATCGCGCCGCCGGCACGACGATCATCGGAGTGAGCCCGACGTGAGACTCTCGGTCATGCAGGAGAACCTGGCGCGCGGCCTGTCCGTCGTCAGCCGCGCCGTCTCGAGCCGGAGCACGCTGCCGGTCCTGGCCAACGTCCTGCTCAAGACCGAGGACGCCGGCCTCAAGCTGACCGCCACGAACCTCGAGATCGGGATCACGTACTGGGTCCCGGGCAAGATCGACGAGGACGGCGCCACGACCGTCCCGGCCAAGCTGCTGACCGACCTCGTCAACTCCCTGCCGGCGGGCGACAAGGTCGAGCTCGAGCTCGGCGCGGGCGACACGCTGCACGTCAAGAGCCGGCCGCTTCCAGACCCACATCAAGGGCATCGATGCCGAGGAATTCCCGGCGATCCAGACCGCCGGCGACCGGCCGACGACGCGCATCGCCCAGAACGTCCTGCGTCGGGCCCTGGCCGAGACCGCGTTCGCGGCCGCGAGCGACGAGGCCCGCCCGATCCTGACCGGCGTCCTGGCCCGGTTCGAGGGCGACCAGCTCACCCTGGCCGCGGCCGACAACTACCGGATCGCGGTCAAGACCATGCCGATCCTCGACGCCGTCCCGGAGACGAGCGTGGTCATCCCGGCCCGGGCCCTCAACGAGCTCGCCCGGGTCCTGGCCGACGTCGATGACCCGGTCGAGGTCGTGCTCGCCGCGCGGTCGCAACCAGGTCCTGTTCCACCTCGAGGGGATCGACCTCGTCAGCCGGCTGATCGACGGGCAGTTCCCGAACTACCAGCAGGTCATGCCGCAGAGCCACGCGACGCGGGCGGTCCTCGATCGCGAGGAGCTCCTCCGGGCCGTCCGACCGGCGGCGCTGATCGCCCACGAGTCGGCGAACATCGTCAAGCTCCAGATCGGGGTCGACGGCGAGGCCGGGCATCACGGTCAGCGCCAACGCCGAGGTCGGCGACCACGTCGGCCAGGTCGAGGCCGCGGTCGAGGGCGACGGCACGACGATCGCGTTCAACGCGCGCTACCTGGCCGACGTCCTGACGAACGTCGCCGCGGACCAGTTCGCGCTCGAGCTCAACGGCCCGCTGTCGCCCGGCGTGTTCAAGCCGATCGGCGACGACCAGTACGTCCACGTGGTCATGCCGGTCCGGACGACGTCGTAGATCCTCGGGCCGATCGCGGAGCATCCTCGCCGATCGGTCGCGGAGTCCCCCTCGGGCCTCGGAGCGCGAGTGGCTGCTCTCTGTTGAGGGTGCCAGTC
This sequence comes from uncultured Actinomycetota bacterium, assembly GCA_963766045.1. GTDB lineage: Bacteria > Actinomycetota > Actinomycetes > Mycobacteriales > Pseudonocardiaceae > Amycolatopsis. The sequence goes on from CAVXYN010000002.1 coordinate 36,741, forward strand.
ACCGTGCTGACTCGACGCGTCGATCTGCGGGGTACGCCGCGCTCGAGGCCGCGTTCGGTCCCGGCGCCCACCTCGTCTGGGGTCCGAACGCGGCCGGCAAGACCAGCCTGCTCGAGGGGATCGTGCTGCTCGGCGTGGGGTCGCTCGCACCGCACCAGCGCCGATGGCGAGCTGATCCGCTGGGGCGGGACCTCGCCCGGGTCGAAGGGCGAATCGGCGGCGACACGCTGGAGGTCGCCATCGCCCGATCGGGCGCCGACGGCACCGGCGGGCGAAAGCGGATCCGCGTCAACGGCGTCGGCCGGCGGGCGTCGGTCCTCGGGCGCTCCTGCGGGTCGTGCTGTTCGCCCCGGAGGAGATGCTGCTGGTCGCTGGCTCGCCGTCGCTGCGACGGGCCGCCATCGACCAGCTGGCCGCGGCGCGCTTCCCGGCGTACGCGCGACGATCTCGCGACCTACGGCCGGACCCTCCAGCAGCGCAACAGCCTGCTGCGGGCGATCCGCGAGGAGCAGGCGCGTCGCGCGACGAGCTGCGGTTCTGGGACGCGACCTTCCTGGACGCCGGCGGGCCGGGTCGTGGAGGCGCGGCTGCGGCTGCTGGAGACCCTGGCCGACCCGTTGGCGGCCGCCCACCGCGAGATCGCGCCGGAGGAGGCCGCGGCCGGCGCGTTGACGCTGCGCTACGTCACGAATGCCCCGGCGTTCGCCGGCGAGACGCCCGGGACGCGCTCGCTCGACGCCTCGTCGAGACGGCCGAGAAGGAGGTCTGGAACGGCTCGACGGTCATCGGGCCGCACCGCGACGACCTCGCGTTCGAGCTCGCCGGCCGGGATCTGGCCGGGTTCGCGTCGCGCGGCCAGCAACGCACCGCGATCCTGGCTTTCAAGCTGGCCGAGCTGGACCTCCTGACGGAGCTCGACGGTCGCCCGCCACTGCTGCTGCTCGACGACGTGTTCAGCGAACTCGACCCGGAACGCCGATCGCACCTCGTCCGGCGGATCGCCGAGTTGCCGCAGGCCTTCGTGACGACCACGACGCTCGACGACCTGGACCCCGCCTTGCGCGCCGTCGCCCAGGCCTGGGAGGTCCGCGCCGGACCGAACGGCGCCCGGCTCGTCCGGGGCGGGATCGGATCCGTGGCATGACCGACGCCACGGAAGCCGGCCGATGCGCCGGATCGGGGAGCTGATCCCCGACGCGGCGCGGGCGCTCGGCCTCGAGGACGAGCTGCGCCTGGCCCGGGCGATCGCCACGTTCGAGTCGATCGTCGCCGAGCGCGTGCCCGGCCGCGGCGGGCGCCTGCCGCGTCGTGAGCCTGGCCGAGGGATTCGCCATCGACGTCGAGGCCGACGCTCCGATCGTCGCCCAGGAGCTGCGCCTGCGCGGATCCGAGCTCCTCGACGCGTTCCGGACGGCGCCCGGTGGCGTCGGGATCCGCGAGTTGCGCGTGCACGTCCGCCGTGAAGGTCCCCGCGTATAATCCCCGGACCTGCCAGCCATCTCGGGGCGAATGTCAGCCGGTCCGCTCCGGATCGTCCCGTCGCCTGAACACGGATCACGAGACTGCATGGCCGCCCGACTGCAACTGAAGCTTGGCCTCGTCGCCGAGCACGATCGACTCGATGACTCGCCCGACACGCTCGTCGTCGTCGAGCCGAGCGTGGGTTCGGTCGCGCGCTCGAAGGGCCACCTGTACCTCCTGGTGACCTCGCGGACCAGCTCGCGCCACGCCCTCGAGGCGACCCGCCTGGCGGCCGAGACCATCCGCAACGAGTACTACTACGACGAGTCGGCCGGGATCCGGGTCTGCCTCCAGAAGGCGATCGCCACGGCCAACAAGCGGCTCATCCACCAGGCCGACCGGCTGGGCCTCCGCTCGCCCGACGGCAACGGGCCGATCGGCGTCGGGGTCGCCGTGGTGCGCGGCAACGAGATGTACGTCGCGACGGTGGGACCGGCCGAGGCCTATCTCATCCGCCAGGCCCGTCTCTCGACGCTGCCCGACCCGCATCGTGAGCGTGGCCTGCCCTCGAGCGGGCTGGAGCCCGACGTCTGGCGCGGCGAGGTCACGGTCGGCGACTCGCTCGTGCTCATCTCCCCGAACATGGTCGCCCGGCTGGGCGCCGACGAACTCAAGGACGCGATGCTGACGCTCCACCCGCAGTCGGCGATGGAGCACCTGCACGCTCGGTTCCGGGCCGCCGACGGGGCCGGTTCCGACGGCGCGATCGCCTTCGAGGCGACCGAGGTCGCCCAGACCTCGCGGTCGCGCACGCTCGTCCCGGTCCGACCGGCCGAGCCGCTGGCCGGGGCACCCGACCGCTCGCCGATCCCGCTCGCCGACAACGTCCAGGCCGCCGGCGCGGCCGTGTCGGCCGCGGCGGGCACGGCCCGGGTCGCGGCGGGCGGCGCGTTCGAGGGGATCCTGCGCCGGGTCCAGGACGTCATGCCCCGGCGCAAGCCGGCCTACCGGCGGGTCACGCCGCTGGCTTCGCGGCGCGAGACCCAGCGTCGGGCCGCGGTCGCCTTCATCGCCCTGCTCGTGGTCGTGGGCGGTCTGGTCATGTCCGTCTGGGCCTTCGGCGGGCAGCGACCACAGGAGGCGATCAGCTCGCTCAATGCCGGGCAGGACGCGATGACCCGCGCCTCGGCCAACCTGGCCCAGGTCATCGGCCCGGGGATCGACCTCATCGAGGACGACCGGGACAAGGCGCTGGATGTACACGGCGAAGGACTCCCGCACCTCCGCGGAGAACTTCGCGAAGATGTACCCCCGTCTCGAGGAATGGCGCAAGGTCCGCGCTTCCGTTGACCCCGAAGGCGTTTTCGCCTCTGACATGTCCCGAAGGTTGGAACTGTGATCGACGCTGTTGGCAACCCCCAGTCCCTGCTGCTGCTCGGCGGTACCTCCGACATCGCGCTGGCGATCGCGGAGAAGTACCTGGCCGAGCGCCCCCTCCGGGTCGTGCTGGCCGCACGTCCGTCGCCGCGGCTCGACGCGGCCGCGCAGCGCCTGAAGGACAAGGGCGCCGAGGTGGCCACTGTGGACTTCGACGCCAAGGACATGGCTTCCCACCCGGCGGTGCTGGACAAGGCCTTCGAGACCGGCGACATCGACGTCGCGGTCGTGGCGTTCGGCCTGCTCGGCGACCCGGAAGAGCTCTGGCAGGACCACGCGAAAGCCGTCGAGGCGGCGACCGTGAACTACACGGCCGCGGTGTCGGTGGGTGTCGCGCTGTCGGAGAAGCTCAAGAAGCAGGGCCACGGCAAGATCATCGCCCTGTCGTCGGTGGCCGGTGAGCGGGTCCGGCGGTCGAACTTCGTCTACGGCTCCACGAAGGCCGGGTTCGACGGCTTCTACCTGGGCCTCGGCGAGGCGCTGGCGCCGCACGGCGTCCACGTCACCGTCGTCCGCTCCGGACAGGTCCGGACCAAGATGACCGAAGGCCTCAAGGACGCCCCGCTGACGGTGGACGCCGAGCAGGTCGCCGAGACCTCGGTCAACGCCTCGCGCGCGGGCAAGGACCTGGTGTGGTCGCCGCCGCCGTTCCGCCTGGTCATGTCGGCCCTGCGGCACGTCCCGCGGCCCATTTTCCGCAAGCTCCCCCTCTAGCCGCGCGACCAGGGCTCGTGAGTGTTAATGACGGTTAGAACCGTCATTAACACTCACGAGCCCCGTCACTAAGCTGACGCCATGGGGAAGGCACTCGAGGCAGGCCAAGGCAGGCATCTGTTCGGCCAGGATCCGGAGTCCTACGACACCGGAAGGCCGGACTATCCCGGCCGCGTCTACGAGATCCTCACCGAACATTGCGGCCTCGGGCCGGGTGCACGAGTCGTCGAGATCGGGCCCGCGACCGGCCTGGTCACCGCCCGGCTGCTGGAGCGGGGCGCTTCCGTGACCGCGGTGGAGCCGAGCGCGCCGCTTGCGGACTTCCTCCGGAACGCGCACGAAAGCCAAGCGCTGCAAGTCATCACGGCGCCGTTCGAGGAGGCCGAATTGGCCGAGAGCGCCTTCGATCTCGCGGTCGCCGCGACGTCCTTCCACTGGGTCGACTTGGACACCGGCACGGCGAAGCTGCGGCGCGTCGTCAGGCCAGGCGGGTGGGTCGCGCTGTGGTGGATGATGTTCGAAGACCCGGCCAGGCCCCACGAGTTCGACGCGGCCGCCGAAGAGATCCTCGGAATGTCACCCGGCACCGTGATGAATCCAGGCGGACCGCCGCTCCAGCTCGAGGCCGACCTGCATCGTGCCTACTTCGAGAATGCCGGGTTCACCGAGTTCGGCGGCGAAGTGATCCGGTCCGAGCTGCGGATGGACGCGACCAGGTTGCGCACGTTGTACGCCTCGATGGCACTCGTGCTGAGCCAGCCGCCGGAAGAGCGGGTTCGGTTGCTGGACGCACTGGAAATCCTTGTCCACCAACGATTCGGCGGCGAAGTGGTACGCCCGTTCGTCACCGGGTTCTACCGCGCGCGGAATCCTCAGTGAGCAGCGGGCAGCAGGTAGAGGCTCTGCGTCCCCATCCACGGTGACGTGATCGTCCAGCTCGCGAGCGCGTCCGGCGGCGGTGCGCGGCGACTGGTTTCGAGGACCAGATCCGGGGTCGCGGGCGGGACGCTGTGGTCGAAGAAGCGGAAGTTCGCCTCCAGCAACGCCTTGCCGAGGTCGCTGCTGCGGCTCTTCGTTTCGATGATCGCCGGGTCGACCGAGCCGCGGTCGGAGAACTGGTCGACGATGTCGCAATCACAGGCGTACGCGAGCGCGCCCACCTCGCCCGCGCTTTCCACCTTGCGTCCGTTGGCCAGTTGGCCAAGCTGCGCGCCGATCTTGCGGTACTCGTCCGAAGCGGCGTGGTTGCTGGTGATCGGCGCGTGCGGCCGCGGCAGTCCGGGCGCGGCGTACACGACGGCGCTCACGATCAGGAACGCGCCGGCGAGTGCGGCGGCACCGAGGCCAGGACGTCCGGACAGCGCACAGGCTCCAGCGGCGAGGAAGATCGTCGCGCCGATGATGCTCGGGGCGTAATACCAGTGGTACGGCGGAACATTCAGCCAGCAATACGCCAGATAGTGCGCCGCACCGGCGATCGCCAAGGCCGCGAACGGACGCAACAGCTTGGCCCGTTCGGAGCCACGACGGTAGTAGACCGTCCACAGTAGACCCGCCAGTCCGCCGACGATGAGCGGCAGGAACGAAAGTGTTGCGGCTACAGGGAAATTGCGCCAGTACAGCAGGGGGCCGTTGGTGAAGCTGAACGGTCCCCACGAACGCTGCATGATCTTGATGACCAGCGTGTCCGGCACCGCCGAGCCGAGCGCCAGCCAGCTGAACACGAACCACGGCGACATCACCGCGAGCGCGGCGAACGTCATCCGCCAGATGCCCACCCAGAACTCGCGGCGGGCGATGTACAGGACGAACGCGATGAGCAGGAGGTCGATCCGGATCAGCGCGATCAGGCCGATCATCGCACCGGCCGCGGCGGGCGCGCGTTCGTGCAGGAACACCATCAGCCAGACGATCGCCGTCGCGCCGAGGGCGACTTCGAGTCCGACGGACGACAGGAGCAGCGGGTTCACCAGCAGCAGGCCCACCGCGAGCGGCGCGAACCCGGCCGAAAGCCCCGTCGCGGCGCCGAGACGGCGGAGACCGAGCGCCAGGGCGACCTGGCTCGCCACGTAGACGATCCCGGCGGCGAAGATGGCGTCGCGGACGATGAAGGTGACGAGCCCGAGCGCGAGGACGTTCAGCGGCGACGTCGCGGTGTTGGCGGTGCCGCCCTCGATGAGACCCCAGTGGCCGTGGAAGGCGAGGTTCTTCGCATACGACAGCGTGATGTACGTGTCGTCGATCAAATGCCCGCTGACCAGCGTGAACACCAGTGCCGACGCCACCGCGGCCCCGGCGGGCAGCAGCCATGGGCGGGCGAGGACGGCGGCCACCGGCAGCGCACCGGGGGCCCTGGACAAATCAGCGGAGGCGCTTCGCATCACGAATACCGTACACGGTGCCGTGATGATTCCGTTATCTAGCGTCCGTGGTGCTGGTCACGCCGACCTCCCGTGAAGGACTCCTTCCCTCGGCTGAGCCGAGGGAAGGAGTCCTTCACGCGCCTTTGCGGGGTCAGTTGCCGCCGCGCCAACCGCGGTCGCCCGGGCCATCGCGGAAGTCGCGGTGCGGGCCGCCATCGTGGCCGCCGCGGTACTCGCGGGAGAAGCCCGGCCGGTCGGGCCTGCCACCGTCCCGCGAAGCCAGACCGACGGCGGTGCCGATGATCCCGCCGCCGAGGATGAACCCGATCAGGCCGACACCGACCAGCTGCGTCGCACGGGCCCCGGCGAACCTCCGGAACCCGCTGCTCCTCTTCGCGGCCTGCTGCTGGGGAACCCACTGCGGGGCGCCGGCGGGCGGACCGGTGGGAGCAGCCGAGGGGGTCTCCGTGGCCTTGGGCGGCGCCTGCTCGGCGTTCTCGGAGACGACGTCCTCGGTGGCAGCGCCATCAGCCGGGGTTTCGTTCTTCACGGTCTCGTCCGCCGCGGACCCGGCGGTGCCATCGACGAGCGGCTGCTCGACCGTCTTGTCGTCGGCGCCGGCGGAAGCCGGTTCGCCGGACGGACGCTTCTGCGGGTCCTGGGGGTCACTCATCTTTCGCTCCTAGGTCGATGGGAGCGGGGTGTTACCCGCTCCCATCACCGAGGATGCGTGCGAAACCTGTGGAACCGCTGTGTCCGAGCTGTCGGAAACCCATCCGACCGCTGAGAAGAACCTCAGAGATAGAACGAGAGGAACAGCGTGACGACCCAGCTCGCGCCGAGCACCTGGAGCACGCGGTCCTTGAGCGCGATCTCCTCGGGCTCGCCGGCGTTGCCGCCGTCGACGTCGACGGCGTACCGCAGGACGGCGACCACGAACGGGACCATCGAGACGACAGCCCAGACCGAGTTGTGCTCGACCTGGCGGATCTCGAACGCCCACAGGCAGTAGGACATGATCAGGATCGCCGCGGACGTCGCCCATACGAAGCGCAGGTAGCTCGCCGAGTACTTCTTCAGCGACGACCGGATCTTCGCGCCCGTTCGCTCGAAGAGCATGATCTCGGCGTAGCGCTTCCCCGCGACCATGAACAGCGAACCGAACGCGGTGACCAGCAGGAACCACTGCGAAAGCGCGATACCGGCGGCCACACCACCGGCGATGGACCGCATCAGGAAACCCGAGCCGACGATGGCGAGGTCGACCACCGGCTGGTGCTTGAGCCCGAAGCAGTAGCCGAGCTGAACGGCCTCGTAGACCGCCAGCACGACCGCGAGCTGCCAGCTCGCCAGGAACGAGATCCCGAGGCCGGCGGCGAAGAACACGCCCGCCGAGACGAACGCGACCGGCACCGGCACGATCCCGGCCGCGATCGGCCGGTTCCGCTTGGTCGGATGCGCCCGGTCCGCCTCGACGTCGATGGCGTCGTTGATGAGATAGACCGAGGAGGCCACCAGCGAGAACGCCGCGAAGGCGATCAGCGCGGCGAGCAGCAGGCCGGTCCGGTCCGTCGACTTGGAGAAAGCGAAGAACGGTGCGGCGAACACCAGCACGTTCTTCACCCATTGACGCGGGCGTGCCGTCTTGATGATGCCGCCGACGAGACCGCCGGCGACCTTCTTCGGTTCGGCGGCCTCGGCCACAGGTTCTACGTCGTCGGCCGGGGATTCGGCCTTCTCGGTCGTTTCACTCATTTGCTTCTCTTCAGCTTCCTACGTATGAGGCCGCCGACGAGGCCCCCCAGGGCTGCTCCGGCCAGGACGTCGGTCGGGTAATGGACGCCGAGCACCAGCCTCGAGGCAAGCATCGGCGGTACCAGGGCCGGGACCAGGTTACGCCCGGTCAATCCGGAGTAGAGCACCGCCGCCGCCGTAGTGGAGGTGGCGTGCGAGGACGGGAAGCTCAGCTTGCTCGGCGTCCCGACCAGGACCTCGACGCTCGGGTGGTCCGGTCGCGCCCGCCTGACCACGCGTTTCACCGCGATCGACGCGGCGTGCGCGCCGACCACCCCGGCCGCCGCGACCAGCCAGTCCTTGCGGCGCTTCTTGTCCACCGCGGCGCCGACGAGACCCAGCGCGAACCAGCCCGCGCTGTGCTCACCGAAGTGAGAAAGGCCTCGTGCCGCCTTCACCGTGACGTCGCTCTTCAGGACGCCCTGTGCCTTCGCGAGAACCGCTACTTCCCCGGTGGGGGCGCCCTTTTCAAGCATCGAGGGACCCGTCGAGAGGCGCGCCGTCGGTCAGGTGCGGCGCGATCTTGTTGTCGAACGCGGACAGCGCCGAGCCGATGGCCATATGCATGTCGAGGTACTTGTAGGTACCGAGACGGCCGCCGAACAGCACGTTCCTGTCCTTGGCCTCGGCCTTCGCCAGCTCGCGGTAGTGCTCGAGCTTCTCGCGGTTTTCCGGGGTGTTGATCGGGTAGTACGGCTCGTCGGCCTCGCCGGCGAACCGCGAGTACTCGCGGAACACGACCGTCTTGTCGTTCGGGTAGTGCTTGCGCTCCGGGTGGAAGTGCCGGAACTCGATGATCCGGGTGTAGGGAACTTCCTCGTCGTTGTAGTTGACGACCGAGGTGCCCTGGAAGTCGCCGGTCTCGACGACCTCGGACTCGAAGTCCACCGTGCGCCAGGTGAACCGGCCGGCAGAGTAGTCGAAGTAGCGGTCCAGCGGCCCGGTATAGACGGTCGGGGTGCCGGCGGGGATGTGCTCGCGGACGTCGAAGTAGTCGACGTTCAGCCGCACCTCGATGTTCTCGTGCTCGGCCATCTTCTCGAGCCACGCGGTGTAGCCGTTGACCGGCAGACCCTCGTAGGTGTCGTTGAAGTAGCGGTTGTCGAAGGTGTAGCGGACCGGGAGCCGGGTGATGATGTCGGCGCCGAGGTTCTTCGGGTCGTTCTCCCACTGCTTGGCCGTATAGCCCCGGATGAACGCCTCGTACAGGGGGCGGCCGATCAGCGAGATCGCCTTCTCCTCGAGGTTCTGCGCGTCCGCGGTGTCGAACTCCGACGACTGCTTGGCGATCAGCTCGCGGGCCTCGTCCGGCGTATGCGACTTGCCGAAGAACTGGTTGAGCAGCGCCAGGTTCATCGGGAACGAATAGACCTGGTCCTTGACCCTGGCGAAGACCCGGTGCTGGTAACCGGTGAACTCGGTGAACCGGTTGACGTACTCCCACACGCGCTTGTTGGAGGTGTGGAACAGATGCGCACCGTAGCGGTGCACCTCGATCCCGGTCTCGGGCTCGGCCTCGGAGTAGGCGTTGCCACCGAGGTGGTGGCGCCGTTCCAGCACGAGGACCTTCTTGCCGAGCTCGGCAGCGGCCCGTTCGGCCACGGTCAGCCCGAAGAATCCGGACCCGACCACGATGAGGTCGTAGCCGGTGAAATCGGCTTCAGTAATCTTGTCGGGGTTCGTGTGCGCGCTCACGGGCGTCGAGGGTACGCAAGTCGTCTCCACGCCCTGCACCGAGCATCGGTTTTCACCTTCAACACCCTTAGGCTCGACCCTCTGGGGCCCAGCCCCAGACCCGGCCGGAGGGGCTCCGCCCCCCGGACCCCCCAGGGGGACCAAACCAGAAAGCAGCAAGAAGCGAGTGCCTACTCCGGACACCTTTTGGTCGTATCTCGGCGCGACCATCACCTATCTGGCCGTGCTGGCGATCCCTGGCGGCCTCGTCGGCCGTGCCGCCGGCCTGCGCGGCTGGGCGCTCGCCGGGCTGGCCCCGCTGCTGTCCTACACGGTAACCGGACTGGCCGGTCCGTGGCTGGCACTCGTTGGCGTGTCGTACAACCCGTTCACCGTGGCGGGTATCACCGCCGTACTCGCCGGTATGGGCTTCGGCCTGCGGAAACTGGGGCAGCGTCTCGGCTGGGCCAAGGGCGACGCGGACGAACCGCCCGGCTCCTGGCACCGGCGAGCCCACCTGGCCGTCGCGGCCTGCGTGGCGCTCGCCATCGGGATCTCGATCCTCGTGGTGCTCTCCGCCCGCGGCGGGACGACGGCGGTGTTCCAGCGCTGGGACACCGTGTTCCACGCCAACGGCATCCGCTACATCGCCGAGACCGGCGACGGCTCGCTGACCGGCATGGGCACCATCAACTGGTATCCGGACGGCTCGTTCTACCCGAACGCATACCACCTGGTCGGCTCGCTGGTGTACTCGATCTCGGGCACCACGATCCCGGTCACGCTGAACGCCATCACCATGCCGGTCGCGGGGATCTTCGCGCTGTCGATGGTCGCCCTGATCCGCCAGCTCGGCGGGCGCGCGGTGTTCGCGGGCTGCACGGCCCTGGTGGCCGCCGCGGCGACGACCGGGGCGTACGAATCGGTGTCGAGCGGGCTGCTGCCGTTCGCACTGGGCATCGTCCTGACGCCGCTGGCCGTGGTCGCACTGGCCCGGTTCCTCGCGCGGCCGGGTCTCGACACCGGGTTCGTGCTCGCGCTGAGTGCTGTCGGGCTACTCGCGGCGCATTCGTCGGCGCTGTTCGGCGCGCTGCTGTTCGCCTTCCCGCTGGTGGTCCAGCGCTGGTACCGCGCGCTGCGCAAGAAGCCGCTCGACGGCGTTCCCGATAGCCGCGGCGGGCTGCGCGTGATCGCCGGTGACGTCGTCAAGATGGTGCCGGTGATGGTCGGGAGCGCACTGCTCGCGGCGCCGCATATCCTCGGCGCGCTGAAGTTCACGTCCGGCTCGTACCCGTACTACGCATGGGGCTCGCAGCTGCCGATCGAGAAAACGCTGGCGCTGCTGGTGACGTTCCGGCAGGTCCTGAGCGCGCCGCAGGTGTGGCTGACGGTACTGCTGGTCATCGGCTCACTGAGCCTGTTCAAACTCGGCCGGATGCGCTGGATCGGGCTTTCCGCGCTGGGGCTTTCAGGGATGTTCGTGCTGGTCGCGTCGTTCGGAGCCGAGCCCTGGGTGATCTCGCTTTCGCGGCCGTGGTGGAACGACCGCTACCGGCTGATGGCGCTCGCCGCGATCCCGCTGTGCCTGCTGGCCGGGCACGGGATGGCGGAGTTGCAGCGCTGGTTCACGCGCTGGGCCGGCGGACGTTCCTGGATCAAGACCCGGCCTGCGCTGCCCGCCCGGGTCGGCGTGGCGACCGCGGTGTTCGTCGTGGCCGCGTCGGCCGTGCTGACCAAGGGTTTCTACACCGAGTCGAACGCGCACGCGGTGTCGTTCCTGTACTACAACGGACCCGAGGGCGAAGTCGTCCCGCCGGTCGGCACCGATGAGCTCACCGCGATGCACGAGCTGGAGAAACTGAACGTCGGGCCGGACGAGAAGGTGCTCAACGAACGGTTCGACGGGACGGCCTGGCTGTACGCGATCACCGGCATCCACCCGGTCGCCGGGCATTACGACCCGGGCGTGGCGCCGAAGGACGCGCAGTACCTGGCGCTGCACTTCCGGGACTATGACACCGATCCCGAGGTCCAGGCAGCCGTACGTCGCCTGAACATCAAGCACATCCTGATCGGGAGCACCCCCATCAAACGCGGCGAACTCCCCGCCCCCGGCCTCCGCGACCTGGACGGCCTGAACTTCCTGCACAAGAACTACTCGAACCCCGGCGCCTCGATCTACACCCTGACGCGCTGACGTCGGCTGGGATCTATGCCCGACCGGGCATAGATAAGGCCCCCGTAGTCGCGGACTGCCCCTGCCGCGACTACGAGGGCCTCCGTCCCCCATTCACCCCCGGGGTGAACCAAAGAGGGCGTGATGCCCACTCGCTGTACATCCACTGGACGATCAAGGACGGGTGCAGGTTTCCCGCCCCGATCAACGTCACCCGTTCGGCCTAAGAACTTTTTCCTTGGAGTACCGGGAGTACGTCGCTCGCGACCTGCTCGAGGGTCGACTCGCGCCCGATGTACCAGTCGCTCGAGCGCGGCCAGTGGGTGACGATGTCGGTGAAGCCGAGTTCGCCTGCCCGTCCCGCGGCGTCGGTGAAAGCGCCGACGCTGGCGAGAGAGAAGACCGGCGCCGAGTCGAGGCTCAGGTACCGCTGAACGCTCGCCTTGTCCCGGCCGACGGCCTCGAGCCGCTCGTCGAAGGTCTTGACGAGCTCGGCGATACCCTTCCACCACTCGTCCTGAGTCTGTGTCTTCTTGCCGGTGGTGACCCAGCCGGCGCCGAACCGCGCGGCCAGCGTCATCGTGCGCGGGCCGTTCGCGGCGACCACGAACGGCAGCCGGGGGCGCTGCACACAGCCAGGCAGGTTCCGGGCGCCCTTGGCGCGGAAGTACTCGCCCTCGTAGTCGAAGCCGTCGGTCATCAGCAGCCCGTCGAGCGCCTCGACGAACTCGCCGAAGCGGTCCGTGCGTTGCTTGACCGACAACTCGGGGCCGTCGAGGACAGCGGCGTCGTAGTTGCTCTGCGGCACCCCGGCGCCGACCCCGAGGACGAACCGGCCGTCGGAGACGTCGTCGAGGGTGATCAGCTCGCGCGCGAACGGCACGGGATGGCGCGCGACCGGCGACGCGACGAACGTGCCCAGCTTGATCCGCGAGGTGACCATGGCGGCCGCCGTCAACGTTGGCATCGCGCTGAACCAGGGGCCGTCGACGAGCGTCCGCCAGCCGAGGTGGTCATACGTCCAAGCGTGGTCGAAGCCGTACTCCTCGGCGGCCCGCCATTTGGGCTCGGCCGCCCACCAACGATCTTCGGGAAGGATCACGATGCCTACGCGCACACCCGGAAGGTAGCGGCTGGCACTGACACTTCGCCCGATGGGCGGATCTTCGGGGACAATGTCGACGTGGAGAAACCGCTCTTGATCGCCTCTGATGTCGACGGCACCCTGCTCGGCCCGCTGGAGGAATTGTCCGAACGCACGATCGACGTCGTGCGGCGAGTCGCCGAGGACGGTGTGCCCTTCGTGCTGGTCAGCGGCCGCCCGCCGCGCTGGATCTCACCGATCGCGAACCCGCTCGACCTGACCGGCTACGCGGTCTGCGCGAACGGCGCGGTGCTGTACGAGATCGGGACGGACCGAATCGTGGCGGTCCACGGCCTGATGGAACCGCAGCTACTGCACGACGCGGTGAGTGCGCTTGATCACGTTCTCCCCGGCTGCCGGTACGCCGCCGAGCGGGCAGGCGAGTCCGCGTTCGACCCGCGCGTCCGCAACTTCGTGATCGAGCCGGACTACAAGAACCCGTGGGGCAACCACGAGGGTACGAGCGTGCCGAGGGCCGAGGTGCTCGGGCATCCGGCCATCAAACTGCTGATCAGCAGGCGCGGCATGACCTCGGACGAGATGGCGCAGGCGGCACGCGAGGTGCTCAACGGCTCGGTCGACATCACTTACTCCACGAACTCGGGACTGATCGAACTGTCCGCGCCCGGCGTCACGAAGGCGACCGGACTGGCCGAGGTCGCCGAGCGGCTGGGCGTCCCCGGCGACCGCGTCATCGCGTTCGGCGACATGCCCAACGACCTCGAGATGCTCGAGTGGGCCGGGCACGGGGTGGCGATGGCGAACGCGCACCGGTACGTCCTGGACGTCGCCGACGAGATCACGGGGCCGAACTCGGAAGACGGGGTCGCTCAGGTGCTGGAGCGGTGGTTCTAGCCCTGTTCGGCCAAGGTGATGAGCTGGCCGTCCTTCGCCAGTCCGCCGATCTCCAGCCCGCGCCCGGAGTCCACCGGCTTCGCCGTCATGTCGGCACAACCGCCCGCCTCGGCACGTAAGGCGAGGTGATCACCGGCCGTCGTCACCGCTGCCCTTGAAGATGCCCCGAACGCCTCATTGGGGACGTTGAGCGTCTCGAACGTGGCATTCGGGACATGTCTGTCCGATGTGACGGTGGCTGGCGTGACGATGGTGACGTGGGAGGCGGCTGGACGCGGGACCGGAGCCAGAGGGGTTGCGAGGGCCACTTTGCCAACCTTCAAGGTTGCGACTGTGGCCTTCGCATCACATCGCCCCAGGTCAGTCGCCGGCCCAGCCGCGAATCTAGCGGCGCTCGCGGTCCAGTACCGCGGCTTCTTCAGGGGTCGGCGCGGTCCCGCCGAGGTGTGCCGGCAGCCACCAGCGGTCGTCGTCGGAAGCCGGCTTGTCGGGGTAGTCCGCCTGGACGCGGTCGACCAGCGCGGCCATGCGCACGCGAAGGTCCTTCGAAAGCACTTCGGCGTCTTCTTCGGCCTTCGGGTGCATCGGCTCGCCCGCGAGGATCGAGATCGGGACGTGGCGTTTGGTGAGGTCCTTCGGACGGCCCTTGGTCCACAGCCGTTGCGTGCCCCAGAGCGCCATCGGCACGACCGGGACGCCGGCCTCGGCGGCCATCCGGACGGCGCCGGACTTGATGCCCTTGACGGTGAACGAACGGCTGATCGTGGCCTCCGGGAACACACCGACGACCTCGCCCGCCTTCAGCCGCTCGACGGCTTCGCGGTACGACGCGAGGCCCGCCCCGCGGTCGACGGAGATGTGGTGCATACCCCGCATGAGCGGACCGGCGATGCGGTTGCCGAAGATCTCCTTCTTCGCCATGAACCTGACCAGGCGGTTCGCCGGCCGCGCGCCGAGACCGCAGAAGATGAAGTCGAGGTAGCTCACGTGGTTGCAGGCGATGACCGCCCCGCCGGTGGCCGGAATATGCTCGGCACCCTCGATGCTGATGCGGTTGTCCAGCACCCGGAACATGATCTTGGCCGCCATGATCACAGGCGGGTAAACGAGCTCAGCCATCGGTCCAGGTTACGCTACCGTAGGGTAACAAACCTACGGTCGCGTAAGTCACATTGCTCCCGGCCTGACCGGGTCGTCCCGATCAGCGAACGTCACCAGCGCGAGCACGACGCCGAGCAGCGTGCAGTACAACGCGATCACCTGATGCTTCACGTTCTCCAGGCCATCGCCCAACGTCGCCAGCACGAACTGGCCGGCGCCGACGGCGAGCAGGAAACCGAGTACCACCCCCAATGCGTGACGCCGAGTTCTGAAAGCTCGCCAGGCGATCAGGAACCAGATCGGCAACAACGCGAAGAAGTCCAGTGGTGACAGCAGTTTCGTCAGCGTGGACAGCACGGGGACGCGGTACTCCTGTGCTTCCGGCGCGAACCCGGCGGACTGGTCGAAGCTCCCGAGATACGGCGGACGCGCGGTGAGGAGGTCCCCGGCCGCGCGGTTCAGGATTCCGGTCGTCCGCCAAGGATGCGTCGCGAAGTACTCGACGACGTTGCGCCTGCTGATCTGTTCGCGGTACTTCGGGTACTCGGGATCCATCGTCGCCGGCCGCGGATGCCACCAGCCGTTACCCGCGTACTGCGCGAACGACGCGGGCAGGCCGAGCGCCGCGAGGTCGGCCTCGCTGTCGTGACGACCGTCCACAATGGTCAGAAAGATCGTGTTGAACATGTTGATCTCGCGCGAATCGTCGCCGGGACGTTCGGCGAGCGAGCCATCCGGCAGCTTCGCGGGCTCGACGCTCTGCTGCGCGTACGCCGTCCCGCCCGCGAGCGCGGCGATGACGAACACCGCGGGGAGCCATCGGCTCCAGCCTCGGACGCCGATGGGACGGACGAGCAGCACGGCCAGCGCGAGCAACGGCAGGATCATCAACGTCTGGACCTTGGCGTTGACCGCGATGATCCCGCCGAAAACGGTGACGGCCGACCCTGCGTAACGCCACCAACCCGTGCGCGCGGCCGTCAGCAGGCCGCCGACGACGATCAGGAGACCGAGGAACGCGGCGCCTTCGCCTAGTACAGAAGCGAAGTAGCCGAAGAAAGCGGAGTCCGCGACGACCAGCAGCAGCCCCGCAGTCGCGAAGACACGGATGCGGCGCGAGTACGGCAGGCCGACGACGATCAGCGCGATCGCGGCGGCGGCGAGAACACTGGTGAGCACGCCGAGCACGACCAGGCTCAGCGTCGACTCCAGCCCGAGCAGCCCGCCGATCGACCGCGCGATCCGGGCGAACCAGCTCTGGCTCAGTAGGTACGTCGCATCGCATTCGCCCGAGGGGAACGGGTATGAGAGGCGCACGAACGGTTCCGGCTTGCCCTTCCACGGGATGCCGGCGCCGCACAGGACGCGGAAGCCGTCGCCGTTGTCGGACATCGCGACCGGCCTCGGCACGAGGAAGCGGACGAGCAGCACGGTGAGCGCGGCAGCGAAGACGCCGAGGCCGAACAGACGTGCGCGGCGCGATGGCGCTTCCGCCACGGCCGTGGGTACGCGTTCGTCAACACTCACGGTGGGCACGGTACGTGGCGGAACTCCGGCGATTCGTCGAGGTCCTCGATGAGCGACAGCTCGAGGTCGGCCCGCAGGTAGACGGTGATCCAGAAGCTCGTTCCCTCGCGCAGGAAGGTCGCGACCTTGTACCTCGCCGCGTAGAGCGGATCGATCGTGCAGGACTGCATCGTCGCGTAGCCACTGTTGGTGATCACGGCGAGCGTCGGCCTCCGCCGGATGACGGTCGCCTCGACGGCGTCGTCGGTTTGTCCTCGAACGCCGACGATCTGCAGCTGCGTCCCGGCGTGATAGGACAACGCGCCGGGCGCGGACGTGCTCACGATCGAGGCGGGCGGTAGCTCGGCGTCGAGCCAGCGGCCGATCTCTTCCATCTGCTCGCCATGGGTATGCCATTCGCGTACCCGCCCCAGCATGTCCGGGCTGAACACCGAGCCGAGGACCGCGAGCCCGGACAACGCCATCGCCGCGGCGGGCAGCAGCCACTGGCCCGACGGCCGCGGACGTGGGCTCGGTTTCGCCGTGGCGGCGAGAACCCCGTATGCCGAAACGGCCGCCACGGACAGCAGCGGCGGGATCGGGGCGAGCAGGCGCCACGCGGGTTCCGGGTCGCCGCCGAAGAACACGACGAACCCCGTCAGCGCGATCGCGGTCACGAGCATGAGCCACACCAGCGACCTCGACTCGGCCTCTTCGGGTGACCGGCCGTTGCGGCGCAGCGACAAGGCGACCACCGCCACCAGGCCGAGCAGCAGGAAACCCTGGTGCACCACCGAGAATCCCGAGAGGTACTCCCAGCCTTTGCCGATCCTCGACGCGACATCGATGTCGTAGGGGATGAGCACCGACGTCGGCAGCACGTGCTCGTAGTAGGTCACCCGCCACGCCGTCCACGGCGCGACGAAGACGAGCCCGCCGAGCAGCCAGGCCGCCGGCGACCACCAGGTATACCGGCCGCGCAGGGCCGCGATCACGAGCCAGCCGCCGACCAGCACGGCCAGCAGCAGTCCCGCGGGCCGCGTCATCATCGCGAACGAGACGAGCACGCCGGCGACGACCGGTCGCCGGGCCGCGAGCGCGGCGAAGACACCGAAGACGAGCAGCAGGAACAGCGGCGTCTCGGTGCCGGAGCCGCCGTACGCGGCGAGGCCGCCCGCCCCTGCCACGAGCACCGCGGCCACCACGCCATACGCCGGACGCTGCTCGCCGGCGGCGCGCGCGACGGCACGGTTCACGCTCACATAAGCGAGCAGAACACTACCGAGGGTGGCGAGGATGCCGAGCACGACAGCGGCGGTTTCGATATCCGCGCCGAATGCCGCCTTGGGTAAGGCGATCGCGATCATCCAGAGGAAATTCGCGTATCCCTCGACCCGTTCGCCGGTGTTGAACACCGGGCCGCTGCCGTCGGCGATGTTGAGTGCGTAGCGGAAGGTGACGTATGCGTCTTCGGCGGTCGTCAGAAATAACAGCTGGTGCAGCAATGAGAAACCGAGAGTCAGCGCGAGGGCGGCGACACGCCAGTTCTTGTCCGCCGTGATCCGGGGCCAGGCGACGAGGACGAAGACGGCGACCACGAACCACGCCGCGACGACCGCGATCAGCACCTGATCCCATCCTCCCGGGCTGAGCTTCTCCCCTGACAAAAGACTACTGTCAAGTATCGATCACAGCGCCAAGGTGTTTCTTTTGGCGGAGCTACTTGACACGAATGGGTGAGCAATATGGCGCTTCTGTAGACACTATTCCGTAGTTCTCCTCGTCGGGATGGGACCCGATCGAGTAATGGCACCAGCCGGTTAATCTGACGTTCTCATCCGTTCCGCGCCTGGGGGTTAGTGCGGACTCCCCCAGTTCGAGGATGCCTGTGCCTACCGAGACCACAACGCTGACCGACCTCGTCACGGTCTGTGTCGCTCTACTCGTCATCGGCCTTCCCGGCCTGCTCACCGGTCTCGCCGCCGGTCTGCGCGGCTGGACGCTGGCGGGGATGACGCCGCTGCTCGGCTACGCCATCGGCGGGCTCACCGGCCCGTGGACGGCCGCGCTCGGAATCCCGTTCAACCCGGTGACCTTCGCCGTCTCGACGATCCTGTTCGCCGGTGTCGCGTACGGCTTACGACGACTCACGCTGCGAAGATGGCCGCCGTCGCCGGAGGAGCCGCTGTGGGGGCGAAGCGGGCATCTCGCCGTTGGCGCGTGTGTTGTCCTCGCTGCCGCCATCGGGCTGTACGCGGTGGCGCACGGGATGGGGAGGCTGGACGCCATCCCGCAGGGTTTCGACGCGGTCTACCACGCCAACGGCGTCCGGCAGATCGCGGAAACCGGCGACGGCAGCCTGTTCGGCACCGGCGAGGTCAATTGGTACGGCGACGCGGCGCCGGTGTTCTACCCCAACGCGTATCACCTGCTCGCCTCCGTGATCTATCTGCTCAGCCCGGCGAGCATCCCGTTGACGCTCGACGTGAACACCGCGCTGCTCCCGGGTTTGCTGGCGTTGTCGCTGGTCACTCTGGTGCGAGTGTTCCGAGGGCGCGCGGTGTTCGCGGGCGCGGCCGCGCTCGTCTGCGTCGCGCCGGTGATGGGCCTGTACGAATCGATGAGCCGCGGGCCGCTGCTGCCGTTCCTGCTCGGGCTCGCCTTGACGCCGCTCGCCGCGGTCGCGGTCAAGCGGTACCTCGACAGGCCGTCGCCGGACACCGGTTTCGTGGTACTGCTCGCGGCCGTCGGGCTGCTGTGCGTGCATTCGTCGGCGCTGTTCGGGGCGATCCTGTTCGGCGGCCCGCTGCTGCTGCAACGCTGGGTCGCCCATGGCGAACGGTGGCGCCGGATCGGGCGTGATCTGCGTGCGCTCGCGATCATCGGCGTCCTCGCGATTCCGGTGGCCTGGCTGCAACTGTTCGGCGCGATCGGGCTCGCGAACAGCGAAGTGCCGTACCGCAGCTGGCCGGTCGAGTGGCGCGCCTCGACCGCACTCGGCGCGCTGCTCGGTTTCCAGCACTACGAGCCGTATCCGCAGGTCTGGCTTTCGGCGGCGTTGTTGCTGGGCTTCATCTTCTTCGCGAGGGCGGGCGCGCTGCGCTGGATCGGGGTGACGGCGTTGATCACCGGTCTCGCCTACATCGCCGTGACGTCCTCGGAGAACCCGATCGTGCTGGCGGTCTCGCGGCCGTGGTGGAACGACCCGTACCGGTTCATGTCGATGGCCGCTGTACCGCTGGCGCTCATCGCGGCGCACGGTCTCGCCGAGACGCAAGCGTGGCTGCGGGACAACGTGATGCACCGGCGGGTGCCCGCGTTCGTCGTCGCGGTGGTCGTGTTCGGGGCATTCGCGCTGCTGAGCAACGGGTTCTACGCGCGGTCCAACGCGGACAAGGTCGCCCCGGGGTACGCGAACACGCCCGGCATCAACCCCCACAAGCTGCCCGTGAGCCCGGACGAGGTCGTGGCGATGGAAAAGCTCGCGGAGTTCGCCGAACCCGGCGAGCGCGCGCTGAACGACCGGCTCGACGGAACGGTGTGGACGTACGCGATTTCGGGCGTCCGCACGGTTTCCGGGCATTTCGACGAGACGTTGTCGCCGTCGGACGCGCGGCTGCTGGAGTGGAACTTCCGTGACTACCGGACGAACCCCGAGGTGGAGGCGGCCGTGCGGCGGCTCAACGTCCGGTGGGTGATCCTCGGCCAGTACGGCTACCCGCCCGGCGCTCCGCGTCAGGCGGGCCTACGGGACCTGGACGGCCTTTCGTTCGTCACCGAGGTCTACCGCAACCCCGACGCCGTCATCTACCGCCTCAACCCCTGACAAACCCCGCACTTCGTCGACGAGGTCCGGGCGTCGGTCAGCGGGAGGCGAGGCGGGCGGAGAGCGCGGCGCCGCCTGCCGTGATGAGGTCGGCGACGGTGAACATCACCCGGGAGGCGATCGCGAAGGCCGTGGCCTGGACGACGGTGAGGCCCGAGGCCGTCAGCACCGCGACCTGGGCGACCTCACGGACGCCGACCCCGCTGGGCAGGATGAACGCGAACGTCCCGACGGTCATCGCGACAGCCATCGCGCCGACGCACAGGATGAAGCCGGAGAAACCGGGCGCGCCCACGGAGTTCGCCAGCAGCCACAGGTGCACCCCCTGCAGCGCCCACGCCGCCGTCGACGAGCCGAACACCTTGCCGATGACCGACCAGGTGAGCTGGTGGTCAAGCGGCGGGCGGCGCAGGATGCGCAGCACCAGCGAGGTGCCCCAGGTCAGCACGCGGGGGTGCAGCATGGCGAGGCCGACCGGGATGAGCACGAACAGCCACAGCGCACGCGGGCTGTTGCTGAACACCGCCGGCGCCGCGAGCAGCGAGACGACCAGCGCGGAGACGATGCCGACACCGAGCTGGATCAGGGAACCGGTGAAGATCCGTGCCCGCGCGAGGCCGGCCTTGCGGCCCAGCTCCATCTGCAGCAGGTACGCCCAGACCGAACCCGGCACGTACTTGCCGAGCGAACCGACGAGGCAGATCTGCGCGCCGCGGGCGTAGCCGATCGGCTTGCCGAGGTCGTCGACCATGACCTGCCAGCCGTAGGTCGACACCATGATGGCGGCGACCAGCGCGAGCAGGCTGAGCGTCGAGGATTCCCAGGCGACGTCGGACAACGTCCGCCAGAATTCACCCCAATTGGTGACGAGGGTTTTCGCGGCGAATCCGACCACCGCGAGGATCGCGATCCAGCGAACGACGTCGAGGACCTTCGCCTTGGTGGATTTCGGCTGCTTTACCGCAACCGGGGACTCCTCCTCCGGCACTTCGACGGTCGTCACTGAACCTCCTAGCTGAACTCGGTCACCGCAGGTCAGGCCTGTACGGTGACGAGGCGGCTGAACTCGGTCAGCAGATCGTAGCCGTCCCAAATCGCGGAGAACGTCAGGGCCGATCCGAACGGAACGACCCGGTCGACACCACGGCCCGCCAATTCCGTCACGAATTCCGTCAATTCTTCTTTGCTGAAGCCGAATTGACCGACGGTTTGATCTTTGCGGAGCACGATCGGCACGAGATCGGACAGCGAATCGACGCGGGCGTTCGCGAAGGTGCCCGCCCCGAGCCACTCGCGCGGCAGGACCGCCGGGTCGGCAAGCTCCAGGGTCGCAAGGCCGTTGCCCTCGAACTCGATCCCGGTGATCGTGCCGTCGACGGCCGCGCCGTACGCGGAAACCCGCTTCTGGACGGCCATCGCGGGCTCGGTGACGTGGTGTTTCGCGGCGATGACCCCGGCGAGCAGCTTCCGGAACTCGCTCCCGGCGGCCTGCGCGCCCGCTCGTCACCGACCCAGAACACCGCACGCGGCGACGAGCAGGCGGCCTGGTCGAACCAGTACGAGTCGTTGTAGAAACCCTCGGCGGCGCCACGGCGCTCGGCCTCCGACGCGTTCTGCCAGCCGCGCACCGAGGCGATGGCGAACGACGACCGGTCCGGGAAGGTCAGGTCGCGCGCGTGCGGCGCCAGCGGGTACTTGCGCAGCGCCGCGACCGACGTGTCACCGCCCCAGATGACCCGCAGATCCGCCGCGATCGACAGCGCGCCGCTGATCTCGTCGCTGCGGTCGTAGGTGACCATGCGCTGAGTCGCACGAATCGCGTCGGCCGTTTCGGTGTCCACTTCGGACAGTGCGGCGTTCAGCGCCTCCAGCACCGTCTCGGCGGCACCGGCCGAACGCGACGACACGCGGACGACGTTGTGGTTACCCGCCAGCGCCGAGAGCGCCCACGAGTACACGAAGATCGTGTCGACGTTGGCAGGCGGCACGTGAAAGACGAGCCCGCGGGGGAAGCGCAGTGCGTCGCCCGAAGTCTCCAAACTGGACAGCGCCTTGGCGATCTCTCCCTTACGCAAGAAGAAACCCAGGGATGCCAGCTCCGGGAAACGGCGGGCGGTGGCGGGCGCGAGGAGCTTGCGCGCGAACTTCGTCAGGAACTCGACGACCCGCGGATCGCCCACACGAAGCCTTCCACCGGCGGGTTCTCCACGGAGTTCGCCAACGAGCGTTGAGACATCGATCGCGTCGCCAAGCGGGAAGCGCTGGTTCAGGGAGATCATGCCGCGGCTCCAGAGAACGTGTCGGAGCAACCACGGGCCTCGGCCTTGGGCAGCCGTCCCATCACGGAGAAGTGCTTGCCCGGCCAGTCCCCGTCGTCGATTCCGTTGTAGACACCGAGATCTTCGGTCAGGAGCACGTGCCCGGGGTAGGAATGCGGCAGCGTACTGACGACCTCGATCACGCCGGGCTCACCGACCGGCTGCTCTTCCCAGGTCTCCGGGTTCCGGATCACGACGTCCGCGAAATCGGGGCAGTACAGCGAATTTCCGGACGGGCCCTCGAGGAAGACGGTACCGATCTGCTCGATCATCCCGTAGTAGTTGTGGATCTGCTCCAGGCCGGTGTCCTCTTTGAACCGACGACGGAACTCGGTGTTGTCCACCGCGCGGTCGATCAGCTTCTTCCAGCCACCGGAGTGAATGAGGATCCCGTTGGAGAGATCCAGTTTGTGCTCACGCGCGACCTCGTAGAGGTACTGCCACACCATGAACGTGAAGCCGAAGATCAGGAACGGCTTGTCGCCGTAGGTGGCGAGGAACTGCTTGACCGCCTCGACGTCCGGCTTGTCGTTCTCGTCGAGCACGTAGGTGTGCTTGCGGCCGAAGTTGGCCATGCCCAGCACCCCCGCGCCGCGTGCGGAGAACGAGCGGCGGTTCTTGATGATGCCGATGGTGTCCACCATCAGCATCGGCAGCCGCTCGCCGCCGAGGACCTCCTGCAGGGTCGCGCCGAGTTGCTTGGTCTGCGCGCCCGCGGCGGCCTTGTCCAGGTAGATCCGTGAGGCGCCCGCGCCGGTGGTGCCCGACGACGTCAGCGTCTTGAAGACCTCGGAATCCGGGATGCTCTTGAGGTCGTGCGTCTTGAACATGCGCACCGGCAGCCACGGCAGGTCCGCGATGCGCTCGAACTTCGCGTCCCGCTCGATCCCGAGCGAGGACAGGATCCGGTCGTAGCCTTCGGAGTTCTCGCGGTGATGCGCTGTCAGCTCGGCGAGCTGCGGAAGCAGATGCTTCTCGCGCTCAGCCTGAGAGAGCGTGAACACACTCATACTGTTTCCTCCGCGAGTTTGCGCGCGACCGCAATCGGGTCGGAAGGGCGCAACTTGGCATCACACGTCACGTATCCGCGTATGGCGCCCTGCCACCCCGATTGCGGGGCCTGGCGGCCGGGGCGCGCTCTGTGGTCGGCTTGTGTGCCGCGGCTCGTCATACCTGGGCCTCCAGCGACCGGTAGTCGATCTTGCCGCTGGCCAGCAGCGGCACGGTGTCGATGGGGCGTACGTCGAACCCGCTGGTGTGCAGGTGAAGCCGCTCGGACAGCGCCTTCGCGGCGTCCTTGCAGATCCCCTTGTCGGCTCCTTCGGCGAACAGGACGACCTTGTCCCCGGCCGGAACGGCGGCCACGACGTCGACCCCCACCGAGGCTGAACGCACGGCGTGCTCGAGATCATCCAGGCTGACCCGGTTTCCGAAGATCTTGCCGATCCGCTTGAGCCGTCCGGTGATGTAGAGGAACCCGTCTTCGTCGAGGTAGCCGAGGTCGCCGGTGGGCAGCACGCCACCCTGTTCGTCGCCCTTGGCCAGCCCGGCCTCGTCGTCGGCGTAGCCCATCATCACGTTGGGCCCGCGGTAGACGACCTCGCCGACGATCTTCGGATGTGTGGTTTCGGAACCGTCGTCGCGCCGGATCGCGAACGCCCCACCCGGCAGCGCCGGCCCGGCCGAACCGAGCTTCTCCGCGAGCCTTTCCGACGGCACGGTGGTCATTCGCGGGGCGGCCTCGGTCTGCCCGTACATGACGAACATCTGTCCGCCTGCCGCGCGGATCTTGTCGTTGAACTGGGAGACGAGGTCGTCTGCGCAGTTTGCCGCCCGCCTGCGTCAGCGTGCGCAGCGACGGGTACTTGGCCGGGTCGAATTTGAGGCGCCGCAACATCTCGTAGTGGTACGGGACCCCGGCGAGCGACGTCGCCTTGTGCTCGTTGACCGCGTCCCAGAATCCACGCCCGAGCACACCGGAGGGCTCGACGACCACGGTCGCGCCGCGGACGAGATGGGAGTTCAGCACCGAAAGCCCGTAGCTGTAGTGCAAGGGGAGGCACGTCGGCGCGACCTCGTCGGCGTCGATGCCGAGCACCTGCGCGATGGCGTCCGCGTTGGCGAGCACTGCGCCGCGCGAAAGCCGGACCAGCTTCGGGTTGCCGGTGGAACCGCTGGTCGGGAGCAGGACGGCCAGATGCGGATGCGGCTCGACACCTTCGGCCGACTCGCGAACCCAGTGGCCGTCGGAGACGCCGTAGCCCTCGGGTGCGGGCGCGTCCGGCGCGGACAGCACGGCCGCCGGGCGGAAGCGCTCGATGAGCCCGACGAGGACGTCGGAGTCGAGCGCCGGGTCGATCAGCGCGATCGCCCGGCCCGCCTCGAACGCGCCGAGGTAGTTCAGCACGCTGTCGAGGTCGACCGCCATCCGCGCGAACAGCGCACCCGGCGGGAGCAGCGACAGCGCGGCCCCGACCCGGGTGACCTCGGTGTCGAGTTCCTCGCCCGCGAGCGTCCGTCCGCTCGCGACATCGATCAGTCGCGCACCCACACCCAGCAGGGTCACAGTTCAATCCTCCGACCGAGTACCGACCGCAATCGGTTCGGCAGGGCGGCAGTCGCGCACACACCCGCCGGATTCATTGACAGGCCGCCCTGCCACTCCGATGGCGGGGCCTCCGGCCAACCGCAGGCAGCTGCACGTCCCGCCCTCATTACAGAACAAGTCCTCCGTCGATGCCCAGCACCTGACCGGTGATGAACGAAGCCTCATCACTGACCAGGAACCGGATCGCGTTCGCCACGTCTTCGGGCTTTCCGAGCCGTCCGAGCGGCGTCTTGCCGATGTTCTCGGTCTTCGCGTCCTCGCTCAGCCCCGACGTCAGGTCCGTGTCGATGACGCCGGGCGCCACCGCGTTGACCCGGATCCCGGACCGGCCGAGCTCCTTCGCCGCCGACTTCGCGATGTTCGCCACCGCCGCCTTCGACGCGGCATACACCGTCTGACCAGCGCTTCCGTTCTCGCCGACAATCGACGCGAGCACCACGATCGCACCAGTCTTCTTGCGCATCATCGCCCTGGCCGCGGCCTGGACGGTGTGCAGCGTGCCGGCGACGTTCGTGCTCAGCGTGGTGTCGACGAGTTCCTCGCGGATCATCCCGAGCAGCGCGTCTTCCATGATCCCCGCGTTGGCGACCACGATGTCCAGCCGCCCATGCTCCTTGGCCACGCCTCGGACCAGCGTCGACACGGCCTTGGCGTCGGTAACGTCCAGCGCGAGACCGCCCGCGGCACCCGCCGCGGCGGCCGCGTCCTTGGCCTTGGCCTCGTCGCGGCCGGTCAGCACGACCGTCGCACCGGCCTCGGCCAGCGCGCGGACGGTGGCGAGCCCGATCCCCCGGGTTCCGCCCGTGACCAGGGCGACCTTGCCGGTCAGCATTACTTCGACTGCAGCTCGGTCACCATGTCCACGGCGACCTTGAAGCTCGACATGTCGATCACCTGGTCGGTGTCGAATTCCACATCGAACTCGTCCTCGATGGCCGCGACCAGCGCCATATGACCGACCGAATCCCACGCTTCGATGTCGCGGTACTTGAGGTTTTCGACGTCGACCTCGCCGTCGAGGTCCAGCGCCTCGACGAAGACCTCACGCAGCTTGCCGGCGACTTCCGCCATGTCTGATTCTCCTAGTGCTCGTCGCGCGGGCGAGCGTCCCACGCCTTCACCAAGGTAGAGAGGTCTCCGGGCAGCCGATCGGCCAGCCCGTCCTCAGGGAGACCCGCCTTACCCTTCAGCCACGGCCCGAGCGCCTCGATGGTGGCCTCGTCCAGGCCGCGGCGGGACAGGCCCACCACGTTGACGCCGGTCACGCGGGCGGGGTTGCCGACGGCGATGGTGAACGCGCCCACTTCCTTGCGGACCGCGGAGCTCATGCCGACCATCGCGCCGGGGCCGACGACGACCCGCTGGTGCAGGATCGCGCCCATGCCGAGGTTCGCGCCGGTCCAGATATGGCAGTGGCCGCCGGTGATGACGTTCGAGGCGACCGTGACGGCGTCCTCGACCAGGCAGTCGTGGGCGATATGGCTGCCGCGCAGGAAGTAGCCGCTGTCGCCGATCGTGGTGGTACGCCAGGTGCCCTGGTGGACGCTCACGTACTCGCGGATCCGGTTACCGCTCCCGATGACGACGCCGTGGCCGTCGTGATCCGGGTCACCGTTCGGCGCGGACTCCCAGGCGGCGGGGTGCTCGCGGCCGCGGTCCTCGCCCGGCGTGCCGATGGTGACGTGCGGGCCGATCCAGTTGCCGTCCCCGATGCGGGTGGGACCCACGATCACTGTGAACGGGCCGATGACGTTGTCGTCGCCGAGCTCGACACCCTCGCCGATTACTGCTGTCGGGTGGATGCGGTTCACCACGTGAGATCCGTTCGTTGCGGCTGGGTACAGCCTGGGGTAAAGGGGGCCTGACGGCTCCCGGTAACGTGTGGCCCGCGCCAGAGAGGGCGGCCGGACGCAGAACCGGCGGCTCACTGTACCGGACGCACCGCTGTATGAGACGCACCGAACCGCCCAGTCGAGAGAGACTTGCAGATGATCCCCATTACCGTGGTCGACGTCCGTGACGCGGAGGACCTCGTCGTCGAGGTACTGCGTTCAGGCGCCATCGCACAGGGACCGATGGTCAAGCGCTTCGAGGACGCGTTCGCGAGCGTTTCCGGCACGAAGCACGCCATCGCCGTGAACAACGGAACCACCGCGCTGGTCGCCTCCATCCAGGCGCTGGACCTGAAGCCGGGCGACGAGGTCATCACCTCGCCGTTCACCTTCGTGGCGACGTTGAACGCGATCCTGGAAGCCGGCGCGACGGTCCGTTTCGCCGACATCCGGCGCGACGACTTCGCGATCGACCCGGACGCGGTCGCCGCGGCGGTCACCGATCGCACCAAGGTCCTGATGCCCGTGCACCTTTACGGGCAGACCGCGGATATGGGCAAGCTCGCGCCGCTGGCCGCCGAGCACGGCCTCAAGGTCATCGAGGATTCCGCGCAGGCCGTCGGCGCGTCGTTCGAGGGCAAGGCGGCCGGTTCGTTCGGCATCGGCTGCTTTTCCTTGTACGCCACCAAGAACATCACCACCGCCGAGGGCGGCGTCATCACCACGGATGACGACACCCTTGCGGACGACCTGCGCGTGCTGCGCAACCAGGGCATGCGCGCCCGCTACCAGTACGAGGTCGCGGGGCACAACTACCGGATGACCGACCTGCACGCCGCGGTCGGCATCCCGCAGCTGGAGAAGCTGGACCAGCTCACCGCCGCCCGCCAGGCCAACGCGAAGCGCCTCTCCGAAGGTCTCGCCGGAACGCCGGGTCTCGACCTCCCGCAGGTGCTGCCGGGCCGCGAACACGTGTGGCACCAGTACACCGTGCTGGTCGGCCCGCACGCGTTCCTGTCGCGTGACGAGCTCGCCTCGTCGCTCACCGAGCGCGGCATCGGCAACGGGATCTACTACCCGAAGATCGTCTTCGACTACGACTGCTACCGGAACCACCTGCTGATCCCCGACGCTCGCGTTGAGGACTTCCCGGTCGCCGCTTCCGTTGCGGCGCAGGCGCTTTCGCTGCCGGTGCACCCCCATCTGACCGAGTCCGATCTGGACACCATCATCGAGACTGTTCGCGAGGTACTCGGCGCATGACTCACAAGATCGCCCTCATCGGCACCGGGAACATGGGATCGCTGCACGCGCGTGTCCTCGCCGCCAACGAACGTGTCGAGCTCACCCGCGTGATCGACCCGCGTGAGGACGCCGGCCGCGCCGTCGCCGACCGCTACGAAACCCAGTGGACACCCGAAATCGGCTCACTGTCCGATGTGGATGCCGTCGTACTCGCCTCGGCCACCGAGGCGCATTACGAGCTGGCGCAGGAGATCCTGGGCCAGGGCAAGCCGATGCTGGTCGAGAAGCCGGTGTGCAACAGCCTGGAGTACTCGCAGGAGATCGTCGCGCTGTCGGCGAAGAAGGACGTCCCGCTGATGTGCGGACTCCTCGAGCGCTACAACCCGGCCGTGATGACCGCGAGGGCACTGATCAACGAGCCCATCCACCTGATGGCCCGCCGCCACGGCCCGTACGCGCCGCGTATCAAGACCGGTGTCGCGTGGGACCTTCTGGTGCACGACGTCGACCTCGCGATCCAGTTCTTCGGCGGTTCGACTCCGGCGCGGGTCGCCTCCGGTGCCGGCTACTTCCACCCGCAGTCGGTCGAGGGCGCCGAGGACACCATCGAGACGGTGCTCTCGTTCGAGAGCGGGCTCGCCACGGTTTCCGCGTCCCGCTTGGGACAGCGCAAGGTCCGTTCGCTCTGGGTGTCCGAATTGGACCGAATGATCGAGATCGACCTGCTGCGCCGCGACGTCACCATCTACCGGCACGTCTCGCACGACTCGGTCACCCCGGACGGCCTCGGCTACCGGCAGCAGACCGTCATCGAGATCCCCGAGCTGGTGACCGCGCGGGAACCGCTGGCGACGCAGCTGGACCGGTTCGTCGACCTGCTCGAGGGCAAGATCGACGCCGAGGTCGAGCGGGACCTGATCCTGCCGTCACACGCCGTCGTGGACCAGGTGCTCACTCAGGCCGCTGCCTGAGGCTTCATGTACTTGGGCTATTTCGTGAGCCGCTGGCCCTTGGCGTCGTAGGCGATCAACGGGGTCAGCACGTACGACGAGGACACGTCCTCCGGCATGAACCAGAAGAACACGACCGTCGGATCCTCGCTCCAGACGACCGATTTCGCCGTGACGGTCTTCCCGCCGACGGTGCTGGTGATCCGGACCGCCGGACCGGCGAAATACCCGAACACCGGGATGAAGGCGTCCCGAATCTGCTCGCCGCCATCGGTGGCGTGGAAGCCGAATGAACGGTCGGAACCCTTGAACTCGTTGGTGGTCAACAAGCTCTCGATGGTCCCGTCGGTGGCCCGGTAGCCGATGTTCAGTCCGAACTGGATATCCGGCAGCGACGGCTCGTTGATGGCGGACGCGTAGAGCACGAGTTCCTTGCCGCCCGGACCGGATCCGATGGAGATCACCTGACCCCGCGGCGGGTACTTCGGCGTCTCCGTGGTGGGCGGGCTGACCGACGACGGTGCGCTCGCGGCGGGCGGGAGCTGCTGCTGCTGATGAGACGGCTCACGCAGCGCGACCGCACCGGCGATGACGAGCACGGTGACCGCGGCCGCCGCCACCCCACCCACGCCCGTGGCGATCCGGCGACGTCGCCGGATCCGTTTGCCCGCGGTCATGATCCCGGCGATATCGGGCGCGGCGAACTCCTCGGCAGGCGGTTCCCGCAGTGCCGAGCGCAGGGTTTCGAGATCGCTCATCGTCCCAGCCCGCCGATCAACGTGGTCGGATCCTGCTCGCTTTCGTCGTCCGGGCCCGCGGTGATCCGCAGTTTGCCCAGTGCACGGGAGTTGGTGCTCTTCACGGTTCCCAGCGACACACCCAGCTCACGCGCCACTTCGGACTCCTTCAGGTCGAAGAAGTGCCTGAGCACCACGACCGCCCTCTCCCGGCCTGTGAGCGTACGCAACGCGTCAAGCAGCCATTTCCGCTGGACAACGGCCCCCGCTAGGTCGGCGCCCGTGGGCTGCTCGGGAATCTCGTCGGTGGAGTTCTCGCGGATCGGGCGCCGCCAGCCGTCGATGACATGGTTGACCAGGACCTGCCGCGCGTAGGCGTAGGCGTCCTTACGGCGGACCCGTGACCAGGCCGCATACGTCTTGGCCAGCGCCGTCTGTGCGGCGTCCTCGGCCTGGTGCCGATCGCTGGTCAGCAGGTAGGCGGCGTGCTGAAGACGGCTCGACGAGTTCCGGACGAACTCGACGAACTCGTCGTCGCCACGAGCCACCTTGGTCCCCATATCCGTTCCGACGGCTGACCCCGGGAAAGGTTGCTTCAACCTTTCGGGCTGTTCCCTCGTAGAAGTCTCTGGATGATCTTCGACCACTGGGAGGAACAACAAATGGAAGCACCCGTTTCCGCTACCGGCAAGGTCAAGACCAGGATCCTGCTGGTCAGCGGCGGGATCTTCGGCGCAGCCGCCGCGATCGTGCTCACCGGCACGCTGACCGCGAACGCGACACCCGCCCCCGCGCCGGCGCCCGCTCCGGTCCCGGTCGCCGAACCCGCGGCCCCGGTCCAGGCACCGGTCGAGGAATCGGACAACACGCCGTGGGGCGACGTCATCTCCACCGGCGTCCGCGGCGATACCGGTGAGCTGGTGTTCTACGGCATCAAGGTCGACCTGAAGGAGCTCCCGGAGACGACGTTCGGGATCATGGCGGGCTACCGGTCCGCCGACGGCAGGCTGTCCACGGAATACACCACCAACGAGTACGAAGGCTCCGACAAGGCGCCCGGGTTCCACGGGGTCTCCGCGGGCCTGAACGGGATCCCTGCGTTCGGCTACTACGCCGGCCCGGCCGCCAAGATCACCGCGAAGGTGTCCGGCAAGACCGTGACCGCACACCAGGCGGCGTGGAGCGTGGACCCGACGATCGTGGTGTTCTGGTTCGACGCGGGCCCCGAGCCGTCCGACCTGGCCGCCTTCGACGTCTCCGGCAAGAAGCTGCCCGCCGGGAACACCGGCGTCGGCCACGGCTGATCTCCGACCTGCCGTGAAGGCCTCCTTCCCTACTCTCAGGGTAGGGAAGGAGGCCTTCACGGACTTTGGTCACCGGCCCAAGTACTTCAGGATGTCTTCCCTTGGCGAGATTTCCGCACCCGTGCCACCACCGAACGGCCCGGTAAGGCCGGCCGTTCCCTTCAACCGGAACTTGCCGTCCTCGCCACGCTCGAAACCACCGCCGACTTTGGCGCCGATCCCGACCGTGATCTCCGGCTGGACCTTGGCCAGCAGCGGCCCCATCGGCTCCTCGATCTTCGGCCCGGTCACCCTGGCACCCAGCAGGGCCGACGCTTCGAACTCGGGAAGCAGCGATTTGTCGATCTTGATTTCCATCTTGCCGTCGGCCCCGACCGTGTACTCACCTTCGATCTTGCCGTCGGGCGTCGCCCACCTTCCCTTCGCCCAGTAGCTGTGGCCTTCGATGGAGAGGATCTGCCCCTTGCCGTCCGGACCTTCGACCTCATACCCGACGTCGTCCGGCGTGAGCAGGTCCCGGATCGTCTTGGTGACCTGGTCCAGATAGCTCATCGCCCCGTCGCAGCCGTCGTTGTCCTGGCGGCAGCCCGGGAACGGAAACGGGTCGGCATCGTCCAGCGGTGAACCGGTCTTCATGCTCGCCAACCGGGTGGTCGGCACGGAGGTCGGCGGGGGCGTGCGCACGCGGCTCACCTGGGTTTTCGAGGGTCGCTCAGGCTTCGACGGCTTGTCGTCGTCCTTCTCGGGCTTGTCGTCGTCGCGACTGTCCCTTTCGGGCTTCTCGTCCTCGTCGTCGCGGCTGTCCTGTTCGGACTTGTCGCCGTCATCGTCATCGTCATCGCTGTCGCTGTCGTTGTCGCTGTCGTTGTCGCTGTCGCTGTCGCTGTCGCTGTCGCTGTCGCTGTCGCTGTCGTTGTCGCTGTCGTTGTCGCTGTCGTTGTCGCTGTCGTTGTCGTTGTCGCTGTGGCGGCGGTCCTTGTCGTCCTTGTCGCGGTCGTCCTCGTCCTCGTCCTTGTCGCGGTCGTCCTTGTCGGGCTTCCGGTCCTTCTTGCCGCCGTCGCGATCTTTCTTGTCGTCGTCTTGGTCGTCGTCGCGGTCGTCCGTCTTGCGGTCGTCCTTCTTCTCGTCGTCCTTGTCGTCGTCGCGATCGTCTTTCCGCGGCCTGTCGACCTTCTTCTTGTCGTCGCGCTTGCCGCTGTCCCGCCTGAATTCCTGCTTGGTATCGGACTTTTCGTCGGGGAGCTTTTCGAGTGCCTTGACCGTTTCTTCCTTCAGATTCTTCAGATTCTCGCCGGTCTTTTTTTGGATGTCACCCGGCAGGTTGCTGATGCCGTCCTTCGAACAGCCACCGTCGCATTTCCCCTCGCGTGCGTTCGCGGTCGCCGCCCCCGCCAGACCGAAGAAGACCGCGAAAGCGGCCCCTGCGGTCACCTGACCGACGACACGCGGAATGTCCGAACCCTTGATCTTCACCATGATCGACTCAGGCTCCCTCTGCGTCCTTGACGATGTCGTCGATGTCCTTACCGGAATCCCGGATCGCCTTGTAGCTTTCCTCGCCGACGGCACTGCCCACGAATCCGCCGACGAAACTCCCGACAGGCTTCAGCGGACCAGGAATCGCACCGCCGGCCATACTGCCGGCTTCACCGCCCAAGGCACCGAAGATCGCCTCTCCATCGGCCTTTCCCTCGACGATCTTGTCGGCTGCGATGCCCCCAAGGGTCACGCTCGTGGAAACCGCCCCACCGGCACGCTTCTTGAACTTGTCCATCCGAACCTTCGCGTGGTAGGCGTCCGTTGCCGAATTGGTCGCGTTGGCCAACGCGGCTCGCCTCTCCGCCAATTCCGTGCGATGCTCGGGAGGAATGGAGCCGTCCGGGTTTTTCACGTTCTCCTTGAACTCGGTGAGATCATCTGCGGCCGTGTGAGCTACCTGGGTCGCGTCACGGTAGGCCTGTTCGGTCTTCCCTGTCTTCCATCCCAGCCCGACGTCGATACCTTCGTCAACGACCGCCGGAACAGACTTCCACCAGGTGGTGAAATCGTCCCATGCGGAGCTCGCAATCTTCTGAGTCACCGGCGTACCCGCTTCATCAACATATTCAAGCCAGGCCGCCTCGCGATTCGCCTGCTTGAAATCTTCCGCAAAAAGGGCACGTGCCCGGGAACCGGCAGGCGCTGCATCGCGGAGTTCCTTCAGACCCTCGGCCTTGTTTTTCGTGGGATCGACGGCCGCGCTGATCTCTTGTCCGACTTCGAAGGCCCGCATACCTTGCACGGGAACCGGCATCGGCTGAGGTCCGCGTCGAATTTCCGGCCGCTTCTTCTCCGGAACGGGAAGCCACTTGACCGTCGGGCCGCGGAACTTCTTCCACTTCTCCGCCTCTACCTCAGCCTCGTCAGCGAGACGGCTCGTCGCCTCCCAGGCGGTGACCGAGCCAACCGGTCCCTTGTCACGCTCCTTGGCCAAGTGGTCGGCACGTGCGACTGCGGCGTCGGTGGCCTGATCGACCTCCCACTCGTAGTCGATGACCCGGGTCCCCTTGACCGGTGCCGAACTCGTTTTCGCGGCCTCTTGGTCTTGCCTGACCTGCTCGCGCCGATCCTTCTCCGCCTGCTGCTCACCGAAGTCACCCGGGCGAGTGTCCTTCCAATCCGCCGAGGAGCCACCCTTCTCGCCATTCGGGAAACGCTTCTTGTGCGTATCGTCTCGCTTCTCTTCGTCAGCCTTGTCGTCCTCGGTCTTACTCGTATCCTCGCGCTTCCTCTCCTCGGATTTGCGCGTCTCCTCACGCCTGGCCTTCTCCTCTTGACGCTCACCGAAGTCACCATCGCGGGTGTCCTTCCAATCGGCGGAAGAGCCTCCCTTCTCCCCGTTCGGGAATCGCTTGTTGTACGTGTCGGTCCGTTTCTCCTCCGAGTCTTTGTTCCTTTGTTCCTCGCGCCGATCCTTCTGCGCCTGCTGTTCGCCGAAGTCACCCGGGCGAGTGTCCTTCCAATCCGCGGAAGAGCCCCCCTTCTCGCCATTCGGAAAACGCTTCTTGTACGTGTCGTCTCGCTTCTTCTCGTCTTCCTGCCGTTTTCCGTCCTCGATCGCTCGCAACTTCCGATCGTTCTGGTCCTCCATCGTCGGAGGTGGAGGGGCCGCCGCGGCAACGCGCGCCTGCGCACCCGCGGCACCGTCCAGCCCCGCCCGGCCCGGCGCGGCCTGCGCCGCCGCCGCTCCGAGCACGCCGAACACGACAGCCAGAAAGCCACCGGAAAGGGAGTAGACGGCAGCCCGCTTCAATTCCTCGTTCGTTCGCCTCACGATTGCTCCTCGTCCGCAGCGATATGGACGAGACGCTGCCCCGAGGCGGTTCAGTGACGGTTCATCGTCGGTTCAACGGCCGCCGAGTGGCGGGTGGTGCCGCGGGCGAGCCCGTCGCGCTGGCAAGGTGGCTCGTGAGTGGTAATGACGGTTCTAACCGTCATTACCACTCACGAGAGGCGACCATCCGGCCGAGCGAGCTACTCCGTGAAGTCGCCGGCGGGAGCGCCCCAGCCGGAAGACTCGCCACGTTCCTCGGCAAGCGCGCGGCGGCGCGCGTTCTCCGTGCGGACCCGCTCCACCTCGGACTGGATGTACTCATCGTCGTAGCGCTGGAAGACCCGCGCCGGGTTTCCGGCGACAAGGGTCCGCGGCGGGACGTCCTTGGCGACGACTGAGTTCGGCTGCACGGTGGCGAAATCGCCGATCGTCACACCTGCCATGATCACCACCAGGCCGCCGATGAAGCAGCCCTTTCCGATTTTCACCGGCTTGCGCTCGATGAGGTCGCTGCCGGAATGGTTCTGCAGCGTCATGTTCGCAAGCCAGCTGGAATGCGTGAAGATCAGCGTATTGAGGCCGATGCTGGTGTGCTCGCCGATCTCGAGACCGCCGCTCGCGTCGAGCGCGGCGCCTTCGCCGATCCAGCAGTGGTCGCCGATCTTCAGGTTCTCCGGGCTGATGATCTTGACCCGCTCGCGCACGCGCGTGGTCTCGGGCAAGCCGTAGAAACGAGCGCGCTCGGCGTCGTTCATGTACTGCGAGACGAGTTCGGTCAGGATCTGCGGGCGCAGCCGGTTGCTGCGCTCGTCATCGAAGAACATCGGCCTCGGTCACCAGTTTCTCGAACGTGCGCAGGTGTTCCTCGGCGACGACGTCGAGGCCGAAGTTGGCCCGCACCATGGCACTTTCTCGTTGCGCCACAAGGGAACGTCGTTTCGGGTCGTCCAGCAGCTCGATGATCGTCGAAGCGACGGCCTCACTGTCGTCGGGGCGCACCAGCAGGATGTTCTCGCCGTTGTGCAGCTCGATCCCGGGGTAGTTGTCCTCGGTGACCGACGCGATGGTCGCGGTACCCGAAAGCATCGCCTCCAGCGACGCCGTCCCGCAGCCGCCGTTGAGGTCGTGCGTGACGATGTCGGCGGCGGCGAAGTACGAGGGCACGTCCGCCTTCGGCACCGCACCGGTGACGATGATGGCGTCCGCGACGCCGAGTTCTTCCGCCCTCTTCAGGAAGACGTCGTGGTAAACGCGGCCGACCACGACCACCTTCACCCCGGGATGCCTGTCCAAAATGGACGGAAGCGCGTCGACGAGCGGGAGTCGGTTGCGCAGCGGGATCACGTGCCCGAGTGACACGATCACCGGCGCGTCGCCAAGGTCGTGCTCCGCCCGAACGTCGAGTGTCAGCGGCTTGTCGAAGTTCCCGGTGTCGACGGCGATCGGGAAGTACTCCGAGTTCTCGTCGCTGGTGCCGTAGCGCTCGACGCAGTAATCGACCCCGAGCTTGTCGAGGATGATGTACCGCGGCTTGAGGTAGCGCAGGATCGGGTTCACCAGAGCCGTGTCCAGGAACCGGAAAACGCCGCCGTACAGCTTGTTGTCGCTGATCAGCAGCGTGTGGATGGTCAGCAGCATCGGCAGCTTGTGCCGCCGCGCGTACAGGCCGGCCATCCACGACAGGTCGAAGAACTGCCCGTGCAGGTGGATCGCGTCCGGCTTGAACTCGTTGAGCAGCTTCCACATCCGCCGCCAGTTCCCCGGCCGCACCGCCGCGAAGCTCATGTCGAAGTCGATCGACAGACCCAGCTGCGGCATCTTCATCGCCGGCAGCCGGACGACGCGGTAGCCGTCCTTCGTCTCGTCCGCCGGGGCATCGGCATAGGCCGCGGTGATCGCGAGCACCTCGTGCCCCCGCGCCGCGTACTGCTCGGCCAGGGACGCCGCCATATGCGCGCTTCCGCCCACCCTCGGCGGGAAGAAGTTGTTGACGACAGCGATGCGCATGGCGCGGCTCTCCCCTGGCCCGGCGGTCATTCCGAGGCCTTGACCAGCTCGTACATGCCCTCTTCCACCGAGATCTTCGGCTCCCAGCCGAGAACCTCGCGGGCGCGGGAGATGTCGGCGGCACGGCGCGAAACGAGCACGTCACGCTCGTTGAACAGCGGCTCGACGTTGACGCCGACCGCGTCGATGAGGATCTTCGCGAGCGTCGCGATGGAGGTGTCGATTCCGGTGCCGATGTTGATCGGCACGTTGGCGTTGTCCGACTCGAGGGCCGCGACGACCGACCGTGCGAGGTCGGTGACGTGCACGAAGTCCATCGACTGGTCGCCGCGGCCGTCGATGATCGGCGGCTGGCCGGCGCGCAGGCGCTGGATGAAGTGGTTGATCACCGAGGTGTAGTAGGCCTCGATCTTCTGGCCGGGGCCGTACACGTTGAAGAACCGCAGCGCGTTCCAGGACAGGCCCTTGGTGCGCTCGTAGAAGCCGAGCATGTCCTCGCCGGCGCGCTTCGAGATGCAGTACGGCGTGAGCGGCTTCAGTTCGTCGTCCTCGTGCATCGGCAGCCGCTTCGGGTCGCCGTAGACGGACGCGGTCGACGCGAACACCAGCCGATCGACACCTTCGTCCGCCGCGGCGGCGAAGACGTTGTGGTTGCCGACCATGTTGATGTCGATGGACTCGTGCGGGTCGGCGATCGACTTGTTGATCGAGACGGTGGCGAAGTGGATCACGTGCGTGCAGCCACGCATCGCTTCGCGCACGGCGCCGCCGTAGCGCACGTCCTTCTCGACGAGCTCGACCTTGCCGGTGGCGACGAACTCGTTCACCCTCGCGCGGTCACCGCGGGTCATGTTGTCGAAGATGCGGACGGTGTAGCCGCCTTCGATCAGCATGGGGATGACGTGCGCGGCGATGAAACCACCGCCCCCGGTGAAGAGGACCTTCTTGTCGGGCATTTCTCTCCTAGCTCGGCAGTGCGGCGCTGACGGTCTCGATGACCCGGTCGATCTGGGCATCGGTGAGGTTGGCGTGCATCGGGATGGCGAGATGACGGGCGAAGAGGTCCGCCGAGACCGGCAAGGTCTGGTTCTTGCCGTAGATGGGCTGCAGATGCGAGGCGTACGTGCCGAAATTGCACTGGACGCCTTGTTCGCGGATCCGCAGGGCGAGCGCGTCCCGGTCGATTTCCGGGGCCACCGTGAGGATGTAGGCCTGCCAGGGGTGTTCACGATCCGGCAGTTCCACCGGAACGCTCAGCCCCGGCAGGTTTTCGAACGCCTCGTGGTAGCGCTTGGCGGCCGAACGGCGCGCCGACAGCAGGTCCGGGAGCCGGTCCAGCTGGACGTTCATGATCGCGGCCTGCACGTCCGAGAGCCGGAAGTTGTAACCCAGCTCGTGGAACTCCGGAATCGGCAAAGCGCCCGAGCCTTCGCGGGTGATCGCGGGCTCGATGCCGTAGGTATGCAGTTTGCGCGCGTGCGCGATGAGGTCTTCGCGGTCCGAGACCAGCGCACCGCCTTCGCCCGCGGTGATGCCCTTGCGGCCGTGGAAGGAGAACGCGGCCAGGTCGGCGAGGCTGCCGGCGGGACGGGTCTTGTACGTCGCGCCCGCGGCGCAGGCGGCGTCCTCGAAGAGCCACAGCCCGTGCTTGTCGGCGATCGCGCGGTATTCGTCGAAGTCGCCCGGCTGCCCGGCGACATCGACGGCGAGGATGCCGACTGTGCGCGGGGTGATCAGGGCTTCGATCGACGCCGGGTCGGCGCTCCAGATGTCCGGGCGGATATCCGCGAACACCGGCGTCGCGCCCGCCTGGAGCACGGCGTGGCCGGTGGCGGGGAACGTGTAGTCGCCGACGATGACCTCGTCGCCCGGCTTCACACCCAGAACACGCAGTCCGAGGAAGAGTGCTGATCCACAGTTGCTGGTGGTCAGCGCGTATGCGGTACCGACGGTCTTGGCGAAGCGTTCTTCGAACCGTCGGCAGGCCGGACCGGCGCCGGCCAGCCAGCCGGACCGGAAGACCTCCGCCACCGCGGCGAGCTCTTCTTCGCCCACGGTCGGCTGACCGAGAACGACTGGTTCCTGGCTGTTCGACATAACTCCCGTTGCCCCTCTCCGGTTGTCACGGGACGCGCCGAAGTGTATAGACGCCATTCGGCCGATCTCGGGCGCCCCAGATCTCCCCAGGTCACGCGACACTAGGGTGGGCTCCATGCGATTCGGCGTTCTGGGGGCGACGCAGGTGCACCGCGAGGACGGCACCGCCGTCCCGATCGGCGGGCCGAGGGTCCGGACGCTGCTCGCGTTGCTCGCGCTGGAGGCGGGCCGGGTCGTCCCGGCCGAACGGCTCATCGACGGTCTCTACGGCGAGCAGCCACCCGAAGGTGTGGCGAACGCGCTGCAATCGCAGGTCTCGCGGCTGCGTGGCGCGCTGAAGGACCTGGCGCCCGTCGAGTTCAGCCCGGCGGGTTACCGGCTGGCCGTGGACCCCGACGACGTCGACGTCCACCGGTTCGAACGGCTCGCCGCCGAGGGACGCCGCACACTCGCGGCCGGGGACCCCGCTCGTGCCGCGGAACTCCTTCGCGAGGCGCTGGAGCTCTGGCGGGGCCCGGCGTTCGCGGACATCACGGACGCGCCGTTCCGGGACCCGCAGGTCACGCGGCTGACGGAACTCAGGACGTCGGCCACCGAGGACCGCGTCGAGGCGGAGCTCAAGCTGGGCCGGCACGAAGAAGCCCTCACCGAGCTGCGGGAGATCATCTCCGAGCAGCCGTTGCGAGAGCGACCTCGCGCGTTGCTGATCCGCGCGCTGCATCGCGCGGGACGCCAAGCCGACGCACTCACGGCGTTCGAGGACGTCCGTCGCGTCCTCGCCGACGAGCTCGGCACGGATCCGGGGCCCGAACTGGCCGCCGCACATCTGGCCGTCCTGCGCGGCGAGACGGAAGCCCCCGCCGAGCCGGCCACGACGGCGCTTCCCGCGCAGCTGACCAGTTTCGTCGGCCGGGAAGGCGATCTGCGGCATGTGCTGGACCAACTGGGACGCTCGCGGCTGGTGACCCTCACCGGACCCGGCGGGGCGGGGAAAACCCGGCTGGCCGTGGAAGCCGCGGCCGGGGCGAGCCTGCCCGCGGTGTTCGTGGAACTCGCGCCGTATCCGGACGGCACCGACGTCGCCCACGCCGTCCTGGCCGCGCTCGGCCTGCGGGAAGCGCCGCTTGGCCAGGTGACGGCCCGCATCGAGAACAAGGTCATGGAGCGGCTGGTCGACGCCTTGACCGACCGTGAGCTGCTACTGGTGATCGACAACTGCGAGCACCTGATCGACGCGGCCGCGAAGCTGCTCGCCCGGCTGCTCGGCGCGTCGGCGGCCTTGCGTGTGCTCGCAACGAGTCGCGAACCGCTCGGCATCACCGGTGAGGTCGTCTCGCCCGTGCCTCGCCTCGCCGTGCCTCCGCCGGGGACATCGCCCGACCGGTCGCTGGACTTCGACGCCGTGCGCCTGTTCGCCGATCGCGCTCAGGCGAACGATCCGGAGTTCGCCGTCGACGAGACCACGGCCGGCGACGTCCAGCACATCTGCGCCGCGCTCGACGGGCTGCCGCTGGCGATCGAACTGGCCGCCGCCCGCGTGCGGACCCTGCCCGTCGGAGAGATCGCGACGCGGTTGGACGACCGCTTCCAGCTGCTCTCACGCGGCAGCCGCGTCGCCGAATCCCGGCATCGCACGCTGCGCGGCGTCGTCGAGTGGAGCTGGGATCTCCTCGACGAGGACGAGCGTCGGCTCGGGAGGCGGCTGACCGTCTTCGCGGGCGGCACGACTCTCGCCGACGCCGAAGCGATCAGCGGCATGGCCGACACCGCCGATCTGCTGCCCTCGCTGGTCGACCGGTCGCTGGCCGAGCGGTCCGGGCCGCGGTATCGGATGCTCGAAACCATCCGGGCCTTCTTCGCGGAGAAACTCACCGAAGCCGGCGAGACCGACCAACTGAGGCGGACGCACGCCGAGCATTTCGTCCGGCTCGCCGAACAGGCCGATCCGCTGCTGCGCACCGCCGATCAGCTGATCTGGCTGGACCGGCTCGACGCCGCCTACGACGACCTCCTCGCCGCGCTGCGGTGGGCGACCGACGCGGACCCCGGGATCGCGGTGCGGCTGACGTCCTCGCTGGTCACCTATTGGTGGATGCGCGGACGCCGGTTCGAAGGCGCGACGCTGTGCCTCGAAGTCGTCAAGCGGCTCGACGTCGTGCCTCCGGACGGGCTCCAGGAGCAGTACCAGCTGTGCGTCCTCAACGCCGCGGCCGGGGTTCGGGACCACGAAGCCATCGACCGGCACTTCCCCGCCATCGACCACCAGGTGAACAACCTGACGAAGGCGCCACGGAATCCGGCGCTGCTGATGCTGATGGGTGTCGTGACCGGACCGCCCGGCGACGACGACGAGCTCGTCCGGCGGAGTCAGGCCCTGCTGGACGAGGGCGACGCGTGGAGTCTCGCGCTGGCGCCGACCGGGTGGGGGCTCCGCGCGTTCATGCAGGGCGACCTCGAAACCGCCGAGCGGTACCTGCGCGAGGGTGCGGCCGCGTTCCGGAAACTCGGGGAACGCTGGGGCCTCTCGATGGCGCTCGACCACCTTTCGCAGATCCTCACGTGGACGAACCGGCACGCCGAAGCGCTCGGGACGATGAACGAAGCGCTCCAGCTGATGCAGGAACTCGGCGCGTCCGATGACAACGCGGATCTGCTGTGCCGCCGCGGGGACAGCAAGGTGCTGTACGGCGACGCCGCCGGAGCGCGGGCGGACTTCGAGCTCGCGATCGAGATCGCCCGGCGATCCGGGATGCCGGAAACACGCGCGTCCGGGTACATCGGGCTCGCCTACCTGGCACGGCACGAAGGCGACTTGGTGGCCGCCCGCGCGCTGAGCGAGCGTGCCCTTTCGGAATGCCCCGGCGGGTCGTTCTCCGCCGAAGGAACCCGCGCCATCGCTCAGATCTCGCTCGGCTGGATCGCGGCCGCCGAGGGCAACGCCGACGAAGCCGAAGAGCGGCACCGGCTGGCCTTGGCGGTAGCGGACCGATGGCATGACAGCACCGCCTCGGCCAGCGCGGTCGAGGGGCTCGCCGGGGTCGCGTTGCTGCGCGGAGACCCTGAGCAGGCCGCTGTCCTGCTCGGCGCGGCCGTAACGGTGCGAGGGACCGCTTTCGCCGTCGACCTGGACGCCGCTCAGCTGCGCTCGGCCGTGCGCGAGCGGCTCGGCGACGGATTCGACCGGGCTTACCGGACCGGACTCGGAATGCGGAGTGCCGCACAACTGGCAGGCGAGTCCTAGACCTCCGTTCTGCCGCGCATCGCTGCCTGACAGCGAAATGACAGCGAAAGAATTTAAATTCGGGCGATTCTCGATGATTCCGCTCGGAACGGAGATGACTAATGAGAAAATCACTGGGGAGGCTGGCCTCCGCGGCGGCCCTGGCTACATTAGCACTACTGATTTCACCGATTAGTACCGGTAATGCATCGACCATTCAGAGTGTGGCGGCAGACGTCGAACCCATGGGATTCTGGGGCTATTATCCCAATGAGTCGACGCTCCACGCGTACCAGCAGTGTCACGACATAGGGCGAGCGCATATGCCGGCATGGTGGAGCACCTACATCTGCGAAGAGCACCCCAATATCAAGACGCGGTACCGACTGAAGGTTCTCTGGAACTGAGTGATCGCAATCAGTCACCTGCTCGCGCGGGGCACCAACGCCTGACGGAGGCCGTCAGGCGTTGGTGCGTGGTTCGTCAGCGCGCGCGGCCAAGCTCCCCGCCATGACGTACATCGCGGGATCTGAAGAGGACTTCTTGGCCGTGCGGCATCTCACGCTGCGCGGCTCGCAGACCGAGATCGGCCACGCTTTGGGCGCGGAGATGCGGGCGCGTTCGACGTGGGCACCACCACCGTTGGATCCGCTCGTGGCCAGGGCCCGGCGGACCTGGTTCGCCCGGAACTGGCCGCAGTATCACCAGCGGACGGCGGGTTTC
This sequence comes from uncultured Actinomycetota bacterium, assembly GCA_963766045.1. GTDB lineage: Bacteria > Actinomycetota > Actinomycetes > Mycobacteriales > Pseudonocardiaceae > Amycolatopsis. The sequence continues at coordinate 79,146 of CAVXYN010000002.1, forward strand.
GCCGGGGCGTACGGGCTGGCGGCCGACGCGGCGGTCTCGTTCGACAACGCCGCCGCCCTTCCCCCGGGGTCGGGCTGTTCGGCCGTGTGGACCGGGGACACCCTCGGCCGGAACTACGACTTCTTCACCCTCAGCGACAACCAGCTCGGCTCGGTGCTGGCGGGGACGGAACCGGTCGACGACGGATCGCCGCCGATGGCGTCGCGACCGTATGTCCTGACCACGATCCCGGACGACGGCCTGGCCTCGACCTCGCTCACGATGTCCACAGTGGACGCCGGAATGGAAGGCGTGAACGAGGCCGGGCTCGTGGTCGCGCTACTCATGGCGGACGTCGAGGCGGCGGCGCCGCTGGAGAACGAACCCGCTCCGCAGGCGGGACTCTCGGTGGTGCAGGTGTGCCGGTACCTGCTGGACACCTGCGAAAACGTCGAACAGGCCAAGGAAGCGCTGATGCTCGCGAAGCAATACGAGCATGGCGCGCCCTGCCATTACATCGTCGCCGATGCGTCCGGCCACGGTTTCGTCTACGAACGCGGCGCGCACGACATCGAGTACTTCGTCGAGGTCGCCGACGGTCCGTTGTGCGTCACGAACCATCCGCTGCACCGGCATCCGGACGTCGACGCGCTGCCCGAGGACAGGCCGGAGACCATGCTCACCTACCAGCGCATGCGCACCCTGGCCAAAGAGACACACGCGGACCTGCGGGACGCGCTCGACACCGTGTCCGTCGAGATCGAGCCGGGCGCGCCGTGGCGAACCTTGTGGCGCAGCGTCTTCGATCCCGCGGCTCGCACCATGAGCACCCGCTTCTACCTGGGCGACAACGACGGTGCCGGCCAAGAAGGCACCGCCCGCCACTCGCCCGAGCTGACCTTCGGGGTGACCCGGTGAACATCGGCAAGGGCCGCAAGATCGGCACCCTCGCGGTCTGCGTCCTCGCGCAGCTGCTCATCGCGATCGACCTGACGGTGCTGCATCTGGTGCTCCCGTCGCTGTCGGAAGAGATGCACCCGTCGACGACCGAAATGCTGTGGATCGCCGACGCCTACGGGTTCGCGCTCGCCGGGCTGCTCATCACGATGGGCAATATCGGCGACCGCGTCGGCCGCAAGAAACTGCTGCTGATCGGTGCGTCGCTGTTCGGCGTCGCGTCGGTCGTGACGGCGTACGCGCCGACGGCGGAGCTGCTGATCGTCTCCCGCGCACTGCTCGGTGTCGCCGCCGCGACGCTGATGCCGTCGACGCTGTCGATCGTGCGGAACGTGTTCACCGGCAAGGAACGCGCGGCGGCTCTGGGTATTTCGAGCGGGCTGACGATCCTCGGTTTCGGGATGGGACCGCTCGTCGGCGGTTTCCTGCTCGACCATTTCTGGTGGGGTTCGGTGTTCCTGGTGAACGTGCCGGTGGTCATCATCATGGTGATCGCGGGAGCACTGATCCTCCCCGAGTCGAAGAACCCGGCACCGGGCCGGATCGACGTGCCCAGCGTGCTGCTTTCGGTCGCCGGCATGGTCGGCGTCGTCTACACGATCAAGGAAGTCGCGTACAAGGGTTGGGGCCACTGGGATGTCGCGGTTGCGGCGGTCCTCGGACTCGGGTGCCTGCTGACGTTCATCCTCCGGCAGCCGCGGCTGGCCGAACCGCTGATGGACCTGAAACTGTTCACCCAGCGGGCCTTTTCGGCGACCGTCGGCACCACCGTGCTGGCGATGTTCGCGCAGCTCGCGGTCTCCGTGATGTTCGCGCAGTACATGCAGCTGGTCCTCGGCTGGTCTCCGCTGAAGTCCGGGCTCGCCGGACTGCCGGGGATGGGCGGCGCGGTCCTCGGCGGCGTGCTGGCACCACTGGCGATCAAGCTGATCGGCCGGGCAGGCGCGATCGCCACCGGCTGCGCACTGTCGGCACTCGGTTTCACCCTGTACTCGAGGATCGGCGTCACGGTGGAGTACTCGGACCTGTTGCTCGCGATGATCACCTTCGGTATCGGGCTGGCGTTCATCCTCGCCGTCGCGACGGACACCGTGCTCGGCGTCGTGCCGAAGGCCCGCGCGGGAGCGGCGTCGGCGATCTCGGAAACGGCGACCGAACTCGGTGGGGCACTGGGCATCGCGATTCTCGGCAGTGCACTCGGCGCGCTGTACCGGAACGAACTGGTCGTACCCGCGGGAGTTCCCGCTGAAGCCGCGGAGCCGATCCGGGACACCCTCGGCGGTGCGGTTCAGGTCGCCGCACAACTGCCGCCCGAACAGGGGGCCGTGGTGCTGAACAGCGCGAAAGAGGCGTTCGTCGACGGGCTTCAGCTCACGATGTTGTGCTCGGCGGGACTCATGGCTCTGCTGGCGATCAGCGCCCTGTTCAGCCTTCGCGGTGTCCCGAAGGTCCTCGAAGACCCTGAAGACGACGTCGTCGCTTCGCCGGTCCCAGCGTCTGTCTAGGACATTCCGTGAAGGCCTCCTTCACTACCCTCAGGGTAGGGAAGGATGCCTTCACGGCTTTGGTCCTGCGAGCGGCACAGCACGGCGGTCGCCGGTCCGCACCATGGCCAGCAACGGCTTCGCCGCGAAGGCGAGGAAACGCGCGGCACCGGAGCGGCCGTTGCGCCGGGCGATGTCCGGGCCGAAGGCGTCCATCAGCGCGACGAGCCCCGGCAGCGGACGCACGAACAGCGTCGCTTCGGCGATGAGGCCGTTCTCGTCGAGCTTCATCACTGTCGCCTCTTCGAGTTCCTCGCCGCCGATGTGTGCCGTGTAGACGACGACGCGCGTCGCTTCGTCGCCGACGTCGGTGTGGAACCGGATGTCCTTCAGGTGCGAGTATGCGACTTCCAGCAACGGCCGCAATTCCGCGTGCCCGGTGAACCGGACCCGGTTCGTCAGCGGCGACCGCACCACCGCGTCCGGTGCGAAGGCGGTCAGCGCGAGTTCGACGTCGCGCGTCTCGGCGGCCCGGCGGTACCGCTCGGTGGTTTCCACGCTCATGCCTTCTCCTCGTACGGGGTCGTCTTTCGTCGCATGAGCGGGCACTGTGTTGATGATTCGCTCGCAGGCTCGCTCATGAGTCCTCCTGGATCAGGGATCCGAGTCCACGCCACAACAGGTCGGTGGTCAGCGCGACGACCTGGTCTCGCGGGATGTCCCGGTTGGACCACCACCAGCCGGCGATGGCGTTCAAAGCGCTTTTCGCAGCCTCGGCGAGTGCCTCGTCCGCGCGGTCTCGCGGCAGCTCGGCGGTGAGCGCGAGACCGGGCACCTGCGCGAACAGTCCGGTCAGCTGCGCCGTGGCCCTGGCCTGCCCGCGCCGGTGCACCTCGGCGACCCCCGGGTCCGCCGGTGCTTCGGCGAAGATCATTCGCCAGCCGAGCTCGTTGTTCTCGATCCAGGCGAAGATCGCCGCCACCCTGCTGTGGAGCAGACCTTCGACGGTGTCCGACGGCGGCAGCTCGGCCCAGCCGGCCAGCAGACTGTCCACTTCAGACTCAAGAAGGGCGGCGTACAGCTTGGCCTTGGACGGGAAATGGTCGTACAGCACGGGAGTACTGATCCCGGCCGTCGCGGCCACCTCCCGCATGCCTGCCGCGTCGTAGCCGGACGTGGCGAACACCCGCGCCGCGGCGGACACGATGCGCTCGCGGCGTTCCTCTCGCGTCAATCGCTTACCTGACATTTGCCAGCGAGCGTAGCAGCTAACCTGACAACTGTCAGGTTGCGGTCCGGGTAACCTGGTCGATCGTGCGCACAGTCGTAGTCATCGGGGGCGGGATCGTCGGTCTCGCGGTCTCGTGGGAGCTGACCAGGCGAGGCCTGGACGTCACGGTGCTCGAGAAGGAGGACCGCTGGGCGGTCCACCAGACCGGCCACAACTCCAACGTCGTCCACGCGGGGCTGTACTACAAGCCGGGTTCCTTCAAGGCGAGGATGTCCACCGCGGGTAATCGGTCCATTGTGGACTTCGCGCGGCAGTACGGGGTACCGGTCCAGGTCTGCGGCAAACTCGTCGTCGCCACGTCGGAAGCCGAGCTTCCCGCGTTGAAGGTGCTCGCCGAACGGGCCGAAGCCAACGGCGTCCCGGCGAAGCTGATCACCCCGGGCGAAGCCCGCGAGTACGAACCTGAGGTCTCGTGCGTGGCGGCGTTGCGCGTCGAATCCACCGGCATCATCGACTTCCCCGCGGTCTGCGCCGCCCTGGTGCGCCTGCTCGACGAGTCCGACGCGGACCTTCGGCTCAACACCCTGGCGCTGGCCATCCGTGAAGGCCGCAACGGCGGGGTCGAGGTGGCCACCGGCGACGACGTCATCCGCGCGGACGCGCTCGTCAACTGCGCGGGCCTGCACGCAGACCGGGTCGCGCGGCTGGCCGGGCTCACCCCGAGCGCGCGGATCGTGCCGTTCCGCGGCGAGTACTACGAACTCAAACCCGAACGCCGCGACCTGGTCCGCGGGCTGATCTACCCGGTCCCGGACCCGACACTGCCGTTCCTCGGCGTGCACCTGACCCGGATGCTCGACGGCAGCGTCCACGCCGGCCCCAACGCGGTGCTCGCGCTGCGCCGCGAGGGCTACCGGTGGCGTGACATCTCCGTGAGGGATCTCGCCGAGGTGGCCCGGTTCCCCGGTGTCTGGCGGCTCGCGCGCAAGTACGCCTTCCCGACCGGGCTCGACGAGGTCCGCCGCTCGTTCTCCCGCCGCCGGTTCGCCGCGAGCCTCGCGCGCCTCGTCCCCGCCGTCACGGCGGACGACATCGTGCGGCACGGCTCCGGTGTCCGGGCTCAGGCACTGCGCCCGGACGGCTCCCTCGTCGACGACTTCCTCATCGAGACCGCGCGGAACCAGGTGCACGTGCTCAACGCGCCGTCACCGGCCGCGACCAGCGCACTCGAGATCGCCAAGTACATCGCCGACGAGGTCACCGGCTAGCCGGCGGGCAGGTTCCCGGTGACCAGAGGGATCGCCGCCTTGATCACGTCACACGCCTTCGCGTTGTCGTCGAGGTTGCCCCCGGCGAGCATCAGCGTGGACGTCTCGGTGATCACGAGTCCCGCGGCGCAGAGCGGGCTGTCGGCGCCGTCGATGTACAGCTTCCACTTCTTGCCGCCCGCTTCGACGTCCTGCGGGGTACCGGTCAGGCTGGGCACCTTGTCGATCGACTTCGCGGGGTAGAACCACAGGTCGAGGGGCTTCGTGCCGCCTTTTCCGTCGGTGTCTGGCCAGGCGCAGCCGGTATTCGTGGGTTCGATGGTCGACTTCATCGGTTCCCCGGTCGATCCGAGGCCGAGCTGCGTGGCCTGGTCGGGTTTGAGCATGGTGCACGGGTCGGCGGTGGTCAGCGGCCCGGAAGGCGCCGGCGGCTTCTGCCCCGGCGGTGCGGTGATCTGCGGATTCTGCTCACCGCCGGGCAGGTGGGACGCCACCGCGGGGGCGACCGCCCGCGCCAGATCGCACGCCTTGGCCTCGTCGAGTCCCTTGGACGCGGTCAGCAACTCGATGAAGGACTTCTCGCCGAGTTCCGCGCTCAGGGAACACATCGACTTGCCCATGATCGTCGCGTAGCGCGTCCAGGTGAAGCCGGCGATCCCGTACGTCTCGCCGGGAATGGCACCGTTCATGTAGTCGCTGAGCGGCATGTCTGTGGACCAGCTCACGTCCACGGACTCACCCTCGTCCGTCGCGGCGGCGAAATGGCATGAGGGCGGAAGCCTCCGTGCCTTGTCCTCCTTCTGCGGATCCCCCGGCAGTTTGAGGCCCAGCGCGTCGGCGTGTTCCGGAGAGATCAACGAGCACGCGTCGGCCTTCGCGGCCACCGGTCCCTGTCCCGGCACCGGCGCGGCCGTGCCGGAAACGGTGGTCGCGCAGCCCGCGAGCCCGACCAGCACCACCCCGAACACCAGCGAATTCCTCAACCGCATGCGTTTCCCTCCCACGTTCGCCTCGCACAGTACTTGTCCACCGGCCACCCTCACGAACCGGCGGGAACGGCGGCGCTGATCTTCGGCAAGGCGGCTCTGACCAGGTCACAGGCCTTCTTTTCGTCGTCCCAGTGGCCACTGCCGGCCACCGCCGCCGACGTCTCGGTGACCACGAGCACGGCACGGCAGTACTTGGTCCTGGTGTCGGAGTAGACGGCCCATTTCCGGCCGTTCAGATCGAGCTGCTCGGGTGTGCCCTCAGGGCCGGGGACGTCGGCCGCCGCGGTCGCCGTGTAGAACCAGACGTCCAGCGGGCGCTGGCCCTGCTCGCCGTCGCTGTCACCCCATTCGCAGCCGGTGACGTCCTCGCTGCCCAGCTTCGACCGCTCGATCGGCGCGCCCGCACCGACCGACAGCGCGGCCGCCTCGTCGGGTTTAAGCACCGAGCACGCGTCGAAGCCCACCAGCGGACCGGTGGGTTCGGGCTTCTTCTGCCCGGGCGGCGCGGTGATCCGCGGGTTCTGTTCCCCGCCTGGCAGCCGCGACGCGACCGCGGGCGCGGCCGCCCTGGCGAGGTCGCAGGCCTTCGACGCGTCGGCATCAAGCGGTGCCTCGCTGGTGATCTCGACGAACGACTGCGGGGTCAGCTCTGCGGTGAGTGAGCAGTACGCCGGGCCGAGGACGGACGCGTGCCGCGTCCAGGTGAAGCCACCGATCCCGAACGTCTCACCGGGCTGGGCGCCGGAGAGGTATTCGTTCAGCGGGATGTCGATGCTCCACACCACCGCGAGCGGCACGCCACGCGGCGAATCGTCGCGTTCGGAGAGCATGCACATCGGCGGGAGCAGCTGGGCCTTGTCGCCCTTGGTCTCACGGCCGGGCGTTTCGAGGCCGAGCGCGTCCGCGTGCTCCTGAGTGATCAACGAGCACGGCGCCGCCTTGGTGAGCACCGGCCCCTGGCCGGGCACCGGCGACGCCGAACCCGAGATCGTCTTGGCACAGCCGCCGAGCAGGAGGGTCGCCGCGAGCATCGTGGTGACCACTCCAGTGGTGCGATGGTTCATCGGGCCTCCCCCTCGGCGTGGACCCTACTTCGATGCCGGCGTGAGCACCTCGGTTCCGCCGAGGAAGGGACGGAGTGCTTCGGGGACCCGGACGGAGCCGTCTTCCTGCTGGTGGTTCTCGAGGATCGCGACGATCCACCGCGTGGTGGCGAGCGTGCCGTTGAGCGTGGCGACGGTCTGCGGGCGGCCATCGGCGTCGCGGTAACGGATCCCGAGCCGTCGGGCCTGGAACGTCGTGCAGTTCGAGGTCGAGGTCAGCTCGCGGTAGGTGTCCTGCGAAGGCACCCAGCCTTCGCAGTCGAACTTCCGGTACGCCGAGACGCCGAGGTCGCCGGTGGCGGTGTCGATCACCCGATAGGGGATCTCGATCTTGGCGAGCATCTGCTCTTCCCAGTCGAGCAGCCGCGCGTGCTCGGCTTCGGCGTCCTCCGGACGTGTGAAGACGAACATCTCGACCTTGTCGAACTGGTGGACGCGGATGATGCCGCGGGTGTCCTTGCCGTACGAACCGGCCTCGCGGCGGTAGCAGGACGACCAGCCCGCGTAGCGCTTCGGGCCGTTGGCCAGGTCGAGGATCTCGTCGGCGTGATAGCCGGCGAGCGCGACCTCCGATGTGCCGACGAGGTAAAGGTCGTCGTCACGCAGGCGGTACACCTCCGACGAGTGAGCGCCGAGGTACCCGGTGCCCGCCATGATCTCCGGGCGCACCAGGGTCGGCGTGATCATCGGGGTGAAGCCGTTCGCCATCGCCTGCGCGACGGCCATGTTCAGCAGGCCGAGCTGCAGTTGCGCGCCGACACCGGTGAGGAAGTAGAACCGCGAGCCCGAGACCTTCGCACCGCGCTCCATGTCGAGCGCCCCGAGACCCTCGCACAGCTCGAGGTGGTCCTTCGGCTTGAAGTCGAACTTCGCCGGATCACCGACGTGCTTGAGCACGACGTAGTCGTCTTCGCCGCCTTCGGGCGCTTCGGGGTGGACCAGGTTCGGCACCAGACGGTGCAGCTCCTCGAACTCCTCCGACGCCGTGGTCTGCTCGACCTCGGCGGTCTTGACCTGGGCGGCGAGGTCCTTCGCCTTCGCGAGCAGCTCGGCCCGTTCGTCACCCTGAGCCTTGGGGATGAGCTTGCCCAGCGACTTCTGCTCGGCACGCAGCTTGTCGGCGGCGGCGATCGCGGAGCGGCGGCGGGAATCGAGGGAGAGCAGTTTGTCGACCGCTCCCTCGTCCTCGCCACGGGCGCGCTGCGAAGCGCGCACAACGTCCGGGTCATCGCGCAGAGTCCTGGGGTCAATCACGAATGGAGAGGGTAGTCGCAGGCGTCCGGGCTCTTCGAGGCAGTATTTGTTGTCACAGCCCGAACAGACTGTGCGGGGGTGCGCGGATAACCCGACAGTCTGATCGTTGTCGCCCGTTTCGGGGCCTACCCATACTGAGCCGTACGCCGGATTCCCTGTTGCGGACGGAGAAAACCGATGACCGATGCGGATCTGCTGGCGCGGCACAAAGCGGTGCTCCCGTCCTGGTTGGCGCTCTACTACGAAGAGCCGATCGAGATCGTGCACGCGCAGGACCGCCGGGTGATCGACTCGCACGGACGCAGCTACCTCGACTTCTTCGCGGGCATCCTGACGAACTCGATGGGCTACGACGTCTCCGCGATCAGCGACGCGGTGCGCAAGCAGCTCGATACCGGGATCCTGCACACCTCGACGCTGTACCTGATCCGCTCGCAGGTAGAACTGGCCGAGCGGATCGCGAAGCTCTCGGGCATCCCGGACGCGAAGGTGTTCTTCACCAACTCGGGGACCGAAGCCAACGACACCGCATTGATGCTCGCCACCCAGTTCCGGCGCAGTAATCAGGTGCTGGCGATGCGGAACTCGTACCACGGGCGGTCGTTCGCGACGGTCGGCATCACCGGCAACCGCGGCTGGTCGGCGTCTTCACTCAGTCCGGTGAAGGTGAGCTACGTCCACGGCGGATACCGCTACCGCAGCCCGTTCCGCGAGCTCTCGGACTCGGCCTACATCGACGCGTGCGTCGCGGACCTGGTCGACGTTCTCGAAACCGGCACCTCCGGCGACGTCGCCTGCATGATCGCCGAGCCGATCCAGGGCGTCGGCGGCTTCAGCTCCCCGCCGGACGGTCTCTACAAGGCGATGAAGGAGGTCCTCGACCAATACGGGATCTTGTTCATCTCCGACGAGGTCCAGACCGGCTGGGGCCGGACCGGGGAACACTATTGGGGGATCCAGGCGCATGACGTCGTCCCCGATGCGATGACCTTCGCGAAGGGCCTCGGCAACGGCCTCGCGATCGGTGGCCTGGTCGCCCGTGGCGACCTCGTCGACTGCCTCACCGCGAACTCGATCTCGACCTTCGGCGGCAACCCGGTCGCGATGGCGGGCGCGAGCGCCGTCCTCGACTTCATCAACGACCACGACCTGCAGGCCAACGCTCTGGCGCGGGGCAACGAGTTGCTTTCGGGCCTGCGCGCCTTGAGGGACCCGCTGATCGGCGACGTGCGCGGCAAGGGGCTGATGATCGGCGTCGAGCTGGTCAAGCCGGGCGGTATGGAGCCGAACCCGCAGGCGGCGGCGCGGGTCATGGAGGAGACCAAGGCGCGCGGACTGCTGATCGGCAAGGGCGGGCTGCACGGCAACGTCCTGCGGATCGCACCCCCGATGACCCTCACCGCCGATGAGGCCGCCGAGGGCCTCGCGATCCTCCGGGATTCTCTGGCAGCCGTCTCCTGACCCGTGCAATGAAAGGCCCTTTCATTGCACGGGTCAGGAGCGCACGAAGTGGCTGATCACGTCGGCCAGGCGGGTACCGGCGTCCTCCTGGAGGAAGTGGCCGGCACCGGTGATCGTCGGATGTTCGAGTTCGCGGGCCCCGCGCATCGAGCCGCGCAGTTCGATCCCCCACGGCGCCGTGATCGGGTCGCCGTCGGAGAAGGAGCACAGGAACGGCTTGTCCAGTTCGGCCAGGACCTTCAGCGCGGCGCGGTTGGCGTTCGAAGCCGGGTCTTCCGGCGTGGTCGGCACCAGTGACGGCATCGCGCGGGGGCCGGCCTTGTACATCTCGTTCGGGAAGGGCGCGTCGTAGGCGGCGCGGACCTCGTCGGAGAGTTCGGTCTGGCAACCAGACTGGATGAACCGGCCGACGTCGAGGACCTGAGCCTTGTCGATCGCCTGACGGAAGCGGTGCCAGATCTCCGGCATGTCCTCGTCACCGGTCGGCAGGCCGGTGTTCGCGGCGACGACGCGGGCGAAGCGGTCCGGGTTTTCGGCGACGAGGCGCAGGCCGATCAGACCGCCCCAGTCTTGGCCCACGAGCGTGACGTCGTGCAGGTCGAGCACGTCGAAGGCGAAGATGCGCATCCATTCGACGTGGCGCTGGAAGGTGTGGTCGGCGATGTCGCCGGGTTTGTCGGACCGGCCGAAACCGACCAGGTCGGGCGCGATCGCCCGCAGGCCCGCTTCGGCGAGCACCGGGATGACCTTCCGGTACAGAAAGGACCAGCTCGGCTCGCCGTGCAAGAGGAGGACGGGCGGGCCATCGGCGGGCCCGGCCTCCACGTAGCCCACTCTGATCACGCCACCGTGGAGGTCGACTAGTTCCGCGTAGTGCGGTTCGTAGTCGAAATCGGGCAGGTCCGAGAACCGGTCGTCCGGTGTCCTCAAAAGGCGCACGACTCCCACGTTAGTAGGAATCGTGCGCCCGTGCCGTGCTCGTTTGTTCAGTTTGTCAGGAAATCACGAAATGCCGACTGCCACGACGAGGCCCAGCGCGATGTGAGCGGACGCGACCACGACGCTGGCGGGAGCGAACTTCTCGCTTTCGATCGTCGAACCGACGTCGATTCGGGTCGCCCACTCCAGCAGCCGGACCGCCAGCACCTGGACCACGATGCCGAGCAGGCCGTAGACCAGCGAGGTGATCAGGCCCTCGGTGAGGTCGCTGGCGGAGTTCGCGATCGCCACGACGACGATGAAGGCCATCGACAGCAGACCCGAAGCGGTGACGATCACCGCGTTCGGCAGACCCCGCGTGACCAGCTGCGAGAGCTTGCCAGGGGTGGTCCAGTCGATCGCCCAGAAACCGGCGAACATGAGCAGCAGGCCGACGACGCCGTACAGCAGGATCGCGCCGATCCCTCGCACGAGGTCGGAGCCGAACGTGTCGGACAGCGCAAGGGTGGTCGTCACAGGGTTCTCCCAGAGATTCGAGCTGGTCAGTACTGGTCGGAGTGGGAACTGCGGTTGTCTATCACGACTCGGGTATGCGGTGCGGGACGAACGCCGCACCGTCGTCGGTAACGAGTCCGGCGGTCTCGCGGATCCCGAGGCCGGCGGCGCTGTCGCCGACGATCCACGCGCCGAGTGCGGGCCGGTAGCCCTGGAACTCGGGCAGCGGATCGAACGCCTGGTAGACGTAACCTTCGGCGCCGTAGACGCCGTCGGTCTGGGTCTCGTACCCGGTAGCGACGATCTGGACGTTCGCGCCCTCCCGGCCGAGTTTCGGCTTGCGGACGTACTCGGTCAGCAAACCGGGATCGTCGGAGAACGCGGGCAGCAGATTCGGATGCCCCGGGTAGTTCTCCCACAGGACCGCGAGCAGCGTCTTGTTGGAGAGCAGCATCTTCCACAGCGGCTCGACCCACAGCGTTCGTGGCATCGTCTCGACGGCGAAGCGGCCGAATTCCTCGTCGACCACCCACTCCCACGGGTAGAGCTTCACCACGGTCGCCATCTGCTGCTCTTCGAGGTCGACGAACCGTTTGAGCACCGGGTCCCAGCCGATCTCCTCGATCGCCAGGCCCACCGTGTCGAGCCCGGCCTCGGCCGCGGTCTCCTGCAGGTACGCCGTCGTCACGTGGTCCTCACCGGTGGGATCGGCGCTGGACCAGGTGAAATGCAGTTCGTTGGACGGCAGCTTGTCGGCGAGGAGGCCCCACTGCTCGACCAGCTTCTCGTGGATCGAGTTCCACTGATCGTCTTCGGGGAAGACGTCGGTCTTCCAGTGCCACTGCAGCACGGCGGCCTCGAGCAGTGAGGTCGGCGTGTCCGCGTTGTACTCGAGCAGCTTCGCCGGGCTCTTGCCGTCGTAGCGCAGGTCGAACCGGCCGTAGACGTGCGGATCCTGGCGCTTCCACGACTCGGCGATATGCGGCCAGACCCACTCGGGGATGCCGAACCGCTGGTACTGCTCGGTGGTCACGACGTTGTCGACGGCCTCGAGGCACATCGAATGCAGCAGCTCCACGTCCGCCTCGATGGACAGGATCTCGTCCATGTCGAAGACGTAGTGGACCGACTCGTCCCAATACGGGCGGGACTTGCCGGAGCCGTCGCGGGCGGGCGTGCCGAAGACCAGGCCCTGATCCTCGACGATCTCCTGCCAATTCCGCCGGGGCGGCTTGGAGTCGCGGTACACCTACGAGCCCCCGCTCTTGCCACCCGTGCCGCCGCTGGTGCCGCTCTTGCCACCGGTGCCGGAGGTGCCGCTCTTACCGCTGATGCCGAACCCGCCACGCTGCACGGACTTGCCCGATTTGGTGGAAACGTTCGCCCGCGATGACGGCGCGTCGTACGAGCCGCCGGACACCCGCTGCCCGATCGCGCCGCTGCCGCCGTAGTTGTAGCGGTAGCTGTTGTAGCCGCCACCGCCGATCGGGAGGAAGAAGAAGCCGCCGCTGTGGTAGCCGCCGTGCGACGTCACGTAGTTCTCGTCGCAGTTGTCGTCGTTGTCGACGATGTCGTCACGCGTGCAGACCGCCGTGACGTTGACCGGCTTGGCGACCGTGTAGAACGTCGCGACCAGACCGACCAGCCCGACCGTGACGCCGGTGCCGATCAGCAGCTTCCGCTTGGTCGAAGATTTCTTCTCGGCGGCGCGGGCGGCCTCGGCGTCCAGCACCTCTTGCCGTTCCTGCTCCGCCATCGCCTGCTGCCGCGCCCGCTGCTCAGCCAATGAAGGCTGCCGAGGCTGCGTACTGCCATCCTGGAAGCGCATCGAGCCGCGCTTCTGCTCGTCTTGGGGTGGCTGCTCCCCCTGGTTGTCATCCTGCGTCATCGAAGCTCCGTAATCGACGGCCCCACGAACCTGTGCCCAACACTATCCACCCGGTACGCGCACCTTACGTGCGGCGCGGGCATCATGGAGTCGATGTCTGAACTCCCCGAGCGGTTCCGTGATCCGCGAAAGGCGCTGAGCACTCTGCGCACCCGGCTCGTCATGGCCGGTGTGTTCGTGGGTGCGATCCTCGCCCTTTCGCTGAGTGTGGCGTTCTCGTGGAACGTGGGCCCGGCAGGCGGCACGGGCGGCGGCGCCCCGAAACTGTCGCCTGCCGCGATCGAAGCGTTCCAATCACCTCCGGGCACCTGTCTGACCTGGAACAACCCGGACGCCACCGACGCGCGGCGGGTGGCGTGTGCCGAATCCCATCTGTTCGAGGTCACCAGCATCGTCGACATCGGCGCGCAGTACCCGGCCGGTGTGCCGAGCCCGAACCTGGAGCAGTGGCAGGAGATCTCCCGGTCGCGCTGCACCATCGACGTCAAGCCGTACCTCGGCCGCACGCTGGACCCCTACGGCAAGCTCAGCATGAACCTGCTGCGGCCGACGGCCGCGCAGTGGAATGACGGCGACCGCCAGCTGCGGTGCGGCCTGCAGTGGGCGGGCCCCGGCGGCAAGCTCCAGCCGACGACCGGGCCTGCCAAGGAGCAGAACCAGTCCGCGGTGTGGGAGGCCGGGACCTGCCTGGCGCTGCTCAACAACAGCTTCGGCGACCCGATCGACTGCGCGCAGCCGCACTCCTACGAGATGATCGCCGTCCTGGACCTGGCGACGAAGTTCAAAGAGGGCTACCCGACGCAGGAGCAGCAGAACACCTACCTGGACACCGAGTGCTCGAAGGCGGCGCAGGAGTACACGGGCAACGCGGATCTCGCCGCGAAGAAGGTCATCCTCGGCTGGGACGTCCGCGAGCAGGAGAGCTGGGACGCCGGATCGACCCAGGTCAACTGCAAGGTGGCGGCCACCCTGCCCGAAGACAAGGGGCTCGCGCCGATCACCGGGAGCGTCAAGGTCGGCAACGGCGAAGCGCCGCCTTCCGACGGCGGCGGACCGCAGCCCCCGCCGTCGTCGGCCCCCAAGACCGGAGGGTGACGCCGTGCCCGTCGAAATGACCCAGCAGCGCTTCGAGGAACTGGTGTCGGAGGCGCTGGACGAGCTTCCGCCAGAGTTCGCCGACGCGATGGACAACGTTGTTGTCCTCGTCGAGGAGTTCAACGAGGAGTCGCCGACCATCCTCGGGCTCTATCACGGCGTCGCGCTGACGGAGCGGACACACGAGTACGGCGGGGTGCTGCCGGACCGGATCTCGATCTACCGGCAGCCGCTGCTCCAGATGTGCGACAGCGAGGACGACGTCGTCGAAGAAGTGCTGATCACGGTGATCCACGAAGTCGGGCACCACTTCGGGATCGACGATGCCCGCCTGCACGAACTCGGCTGGGGCTGACCGGCGGCGGAATCCGCTTCACCGGCGCGATAGCCGGTGATTTTTGTGCGTGGAGCACCACAGAGTCTCCGGATTTTTAACTGGGCGTAACAACGTCACCACATTGGGCGACATCCTCGCTAAACTTTCACTCGTTGTCGTTGGGCGACTCCGAAAGGTGCTGGGGAGGCGCGATGACCGGTTCGGCGGGGTACGAATCGGGCGACCGGCGGTTGAGCTGGTTGCTCGCGTCCAGCGCGATTTCGAACCTCGGCGACGGTATCGGCAAGGTCGCGTTCCCCTTGCTCGCGGTCACCCTCACCCGTGATCCACTGCTCATCGCCGGACTCTCCGCGACCCAGTTCCTGCCGTGGCTGCTTTTCGCGCTCCTGGCGGGCGCGCTCGTGGACCGGATCGACCGGCGCCGCGCGATGATCCTCGCCAACTCCGCCCGCGCGATTGTGGTCGGCGGGCTGGCCGTCCTGGTCGCGACCGACAGCGCCACCATCTGGGTCGTCTACGCCGCCGCGCTGCTCATCGGCACCGCGGAGACGGTCGCCGACAGCGCCGCCAACGTGCTCATTCCGGCGGTCGTCGGCAAGGGTTCACTCGACAGCGCGAACAGCAAGCTCCAGGCCTCCGAGATCGTCGGGCAAACGTTCCTGGGCGGCCCCATCGGCAGCGCCACCTTCGCCCTCTTCGCGACCTTCCCGTTCCTGCTCAACTCGGTGGGGTTCGCCGTCGCGGCCGCCGTGCTCGTCGGGCTCGCCGGCCGTTACCGGCCGAGGGCGGTCGCGGACGTGCCTGCCGATCTTCGCGCCGAACTGGCCGAGGGTTTCCGCTGGCTGAAGGACCATCCGCTGGTCCTGCGACTGGTCGCCATCGCCGGGCTGACGAGCCTGGTCAGCGAGCTCGCACAGGCACAGCTGGTGCTCTACGCGATCGAGCATCTCCGGCTCAGCGAAGCGACCTTCGGCATCTTCGCGTTCGTCGGCGGCTTCGGCGGCCTGGTCGGCGCTGCGGTCGCGCCACGGTTGGTGAAGGCCGCTGGACGTCGCACGGTGCTCGTCGGTGGGATCGTCGGCAGCGCGGCCGGGTTCGGCGGGATGGGCCTGACGGCGTCGCCGGCGGCGGGCGCGGCGCTGTTCGGTCTGTTCGCGGCAGCCGTCGTCTCGGTGAACATCGTGCTGGGGTCCGCGCGGCACCGGCTCGTCCCCGGCGAACTGCTCGGCCGGGTTCTCGGGGTGTGGCGCACCGTCGTCTGGGGCGCTATACCGGTCGGGGCCCTGCTCGGCGGGGTACTCACCCACGCACTCGGCTCTCCGGCCCGGACGTTTCTCACGTCCGGGTTCTTGTTACTGGGCGTCGCCGGCTTCGCGTTCGCCTCCCTGCGCGCCGGCTCACTCGATGACGAATCGGCCACGGCCTTGCGAGTACTCCATCAGGACCAGTGAAAACCGGGCCCTTTGGTGCTGAAATAGCACATCACCATGCTGGTGAGGGAGGTCCGCGATGCAGCAGACTCTGGTGCCGGAGGCCGGCGTGGAGACGACAGACCCTTCAAGACGGCCGCAGGTGCTCACCGCTGTCGCCGGCTTCGTCATCGGCGCCGGCGTGATCGGCATGTTGTGGGCGCTCTCGGGCGTCGACGCGGGAGCGCTGGAAGACGCGCAGGACGCCTGCAAGGCACTGGCCAGGGTCGGCACGATCCCGGACACCACCGACGCCGGCCCCGACGAGCGGGCGGCGCCCGTGCTCGCCCCCGAGGTGCTGCACCGGATGACGGCCGCACGCGAACTCTCGGCCGCGGCGGCCGCCTCCAACGACACCTACCAGCCACTGGCCGACCACATCGACGGCGTCAGCCGCATGGTGTTCAGCCTGCACTTCAACCAGATCTCCGGACAGCGGCACCTGGTCGAGGCCGAACAGATCTGCGCTCGGCTTTAGGGCTCGGCTTTAGAGAACTGCCTTTATGCTCCCTTGTGGACCGTCTTCACGGTCAGCTGGTTGCCGGGGATCTTGCCCGCGCAGCCGAGTCCGGCCACCGGCAAGTAGTTCGACGCCGTCTCCTGCGGCAGATACACCCGCAGGCCCCGGGTTTCGGTCGGCTTACAGGCCTGCTCGTCGTAGTTGCGGACGTTGACGAAACCGACGTCGGCGGACGCGCTCTCGCCGTTGTTCAGCTTGACCGCCTCACCCTTCGAGCCGTCACGGAAGGCGGCCTCACCGACCTGGTGCCCGTCCTGGCCGGTCACATAGGACACGCCGGGGAAACCCTGGATGGTGCACTGGTGCCCGCTCGAGTTGGTGATGACGAGCTTCCGGTACACCGTCCCGGCGGCCGCGTCGCTCTGGCCGAGGGACAGTTTCACGTCACCGGCCTTGCAGAGTCCGTCGGACTGGGCGGCCGGGTTCGGCGCGGGCTGAGGGGCCGGCGCCGGGCTGGACGAGCTCGCACTGGGCGCGGCCGGAGCGGGTGAGCTGGAGGGCGGCACGGACGAACTCTGCGCGACCGGGGCCGCCCCCGACCCGCACGCGCTGAGCAGCAGGATCCCGGCGGCACCCGCGACGAGCCCGCCGATACGGATCATCTTCGAACGAACCATGATCATTCGCCTCCCTTTGGCCGGGTGACCACGATCGGTAGACGTGTCGTCCGGTGCCGGGGTTGCGCTCCCCCGGTTAATTCCCCACAAGGTGTTAATCGATCATGTGGGGTGTATACCCAGGAAGTTGCGGAGGCAAACGCTCTCGTCAGTGCTCGACCGGGTTTCCCGCCCAGGTGAGACAGGTCCAGCCGAGGCCGGTCGCGACGAGTTCGATGATGCCGGTGTTGGGGATGAGGCTCTGGTTGGCGATTTCCGGGGCGACGTTGGTGGCGAGCCACTCGCTGCCGAGCCGGATCGCACCACCGTGGCTCACCAGCACGAAGGTGCCGTCGGGATCGGCCTGTTCGTGCTTGGCGCGCAGCCGGCCGACGGCTTCGAGCATCCGGGTCCGGACCTGCTCACCGGTCTCTCCGCCGGGGATCGGCGGGGCCAGTTCGCCGAGCGTCCACCGGCGTAAAACGCTCATGTAGGCCGCGATCGAGTCCTTGTCGGTCTTGCCTTCGAAGTCACCGGCGGGGACCTCGTGCACCCCCTCGACGACCTGGACGTCGAGCCCGAGCTTGGCGGCGAGCGGCGCGGCGGTCTGTTGGGCACGCACGGCCTGCGAGGCGTAGACCCCGACGATCGGCTCGCCGTCGAGCTTGGCCGCCAGTTCCCGAGCCTGTTCGCGACCCAGTTCCGTGAGCGGCGGGCCGGGCAGCTGCGGTGTCGAGCGCGCCCCGCACGTTGCCTTCGGTCTGACCGTGGCGGACGAGAAGGAGTTTCACGCCCGCGCTCCCTTCCGGACCGCGTCGACCCAATCCGCCGCGTCGGTGAAGTCGTCGTTGGCGGCACCGGGCTCGATCTCGGTCGTGGCGCCGTCGGCACGTGGATGCGAACCGAGGAACCGCAGGTTCCGGCAACGTCGGCGCAGCGCGGTGAGGGCGTCGCCGATCCGGGGTTCGGTGATATGCCCCTCGAAGTCGATGAAGAAGCGGTACTCGCCGAAGTTGTTCCTGGTCGGGCGAGCGTCCAATTTGGTCAGATTGATCCCGCGGACGGCCAGTTCGGTGAGCAGCTCGGCGAGTGCGCCGGTGCGGTTCGTCGCGGCCGCGACGATCGAGGTGCGATCGGCCCCCGTCGGCGCCGGCAGTGCACCCGGCGCGCGGACCAGCAGGAACCGGGTCTGCGCGTCACGGACGTCGGCGACCTCGGTGGCGAGGACCTGGAGCGGGTAGTGCTCGGCGGCGACCGGTGCAGTGACGGCGGCGTCGAAATCGCCCGCGTCGACCGCGACCGCGGCCGCGGCGGTGGACGAGGTCGCGACCGGCTGGGCACCGGGCAGGTTCGCCTCCAGCCAATGGCGGACCTGAGCGAGCGCGTGCGGATGGCTGGCGACGGTGCGGATCTCGCCGGTACCGGGCCGAGTCAGGACGCTGAAATGTACCGGTAGCAACACTTCCGCGACCGCGACTAGCGGATCTCCGCCGCTGAGCCCGTCGAGAGTTGCCGTAACGGCGCCTTCTACGGAGTTCTCGATCGGGACGCACGCCGCTCCGGCCTCACCCTCGCGGACCATGGCCAGCGCCGCCGGGATGGTCTCCGCCGGGATCAACTCCTCGGCGGAAGCGAGCCGGCGCGCGGCCTGTTCGGTGAACGTTCCTTGTGGGCCGAAATAGGCGATCCGTGACACCCCGCCAGATTACGCACGTCGCCGGTGGCCACTTTCACTCGGACAGCCGGTACGCAAACCGGTTACGCCGGGTGGCTTTTTTTGCCATGCTAGATACGTGACCGCCGAATCGGGCACGCACACCGGCCACGAGGATGTCGGCTCCTCTTCCGGTCCGATGCCGGACCATCCCACTCCGGAGCTGGTGCTGTGCGCCGTCGATGACCTGCTCGCGCAAGCCTGGACCACCGTCGCGGACACTGTGGACGGACGGATCCTGGTGCACCGCGGGTCGGTTCTCGACGTCGTCGCACAGGCCGTGGTGAGTCCTGCGAACTCCTACGGCTGGATGCGCGGCGGCATCGACGCGGTTTACGCCCGTGCTTACCCCGGTGTCGAACAAAACGTACGGAGTGCCGTTCTCGCTTACCACGGCGGAGAACTGCCGATCGGCGAAGCGGTCATCGTGCCCACCGGCGAAGCGGAGCCGGCTTGGTTGATCAGCGCCCCGACGATGCGGGAACCCGGCGAGCACCTTCCTCGCGACACCGTCCATCCGTACCTGGCCGCCCGCGCCGTGTTCCAGCAATGGCGCGACGGACACCTCGATCAAGGTCCGGTCCGCGACCTGGTGCGCACGATCGCGATGCCAGGTCTCGGCACCGGAGTCGGCGGGGTCGCACCCGACACCTGCGCTCGGCAGGTCGCCGCGGCCTGGGACGAGGTCTTCACGCCACGCGGCACCCCTGACGGACGGTAACCCCTAAGCGGGGTACATCACATCAGAGCGCGTTCACGAGCTGTAAGCCCTACCGTTAAAGCGGCTTCATACAGCTCGAAGCACGCATTCCCGCTAAGAGCTCTAATGGCAGGTTGTACGGCGCCAGCGCAGGCGACGGGCGAGGAGTGTGCGATGCCGCGGGTCCGTGAGCTCAGCCCCTACGTAGAGCTTCACCGTGACCAGTGGCGCGAGCTGCGAAGGTCCACCCCGCTCCCGCTGACGGCCGCGGAACTGATCCGGCTGCGCGGGCTCGGTGAACAGGTCGACCTGGCCGAAGTCGCCGAGGTCTACCTGCCGCTCTCGCGGCTGATCAATCTCCAGGTCGCCGCCAGGCAACGGTTGTACGAAGCCACCACCACCTTCCTCGGTGAGGACAGTCGGGGCACCAAGGTGCCGTACATCATCGGTATCGCCGGAAGCGTCGCCGTCGGCAAGTCGACCACCGCGCGCATCCTGCGTACGCTGCTCGCCCGCTGGCCGGATCACCCCAGGGTCGATCTGGTGACCACCGACGGGTTCCTCCACCCCCGCGCGGAGCTCGTCCGGCGCGGGATCATGCACCGCAAGGGTTTCCCGGAAAGCTACGACCGGCGGGCCCTGCTGCGGTTCGTCACCGACGTGAAGTCCGGCGCGGAACGGGTCAGCGCGCCCGTGTACTCGCACCTCGCCTACGACATCCTTCCCGGCGAGGAACAGGTCGTGCAGCAACCGGACATCCTGATCCTCGAGGGCTTGAACGTCCTACAGCCGGGCCCCCGGCTGACCGTCTCCGATCTGTTCGACTTCTCGATCTACGTCGACGCGCCGACGACCGACATCGAACGCTGGTACATCGAGCGCTTCCTCAAACTGCGGCACACCGCCTTCGCGGACCCTGCGTCACATTTTCACCACTTCGCCGGTCTTCCGGACGACGAGGCACGGGCCGAGGCGCGCCACCTGTGGCGCACGATCAACGAGCCGAACCTGATGGAGAACATCAAGCCGACTCGTCCCCGGGCGACCCTCGTCCTCCGCAAGGACGCCGACCACAGCATCAACCGCGTCCGGCTGCGCAAGCTCTGACAGCGAGACTCTGCGTAACCGGCCGACCCGGGAATCTCTACTCACGGCAAACGTTCACGAGGGCTTCGAAGATCATCTCGGCGAGAGATGATCACGCAGCCCCTTTTCGGCTGTTCCCTCACAAGCAGTAGCGTTCGCATCCCTGGCGAGGCGATGTCGCCGACCCGTCGCAGTGTGCGACGGATGACCGGGATTCCTCGGCCGATCGGCCGATCCACGCTCAGTACGTGTAACCGGTTGGCCGATACCGGCTACAGGCCCCCAAGGCGACCCTTGTGTCAGGGACTCAAGAGGTCTCGGAAAACGACCTTGAGCAGGGAGGAGGCCCGCGATGTTCTCGATCATCCTGACCTGGGTCGGCTCGATTCTCGGACTCGCGCTCCTGGTGGCCATGGCCGCTGGAGCCTTCGTCGTCGACTTCGACGACGCCCGCGGGGACCGTCGTCGCAAGAAGACGGACGTCACGGAGAGCAAGGGCACTCCGGCGGCACCCCTGGGGTGAGCGCCCGCCTGACCCTGCCGTGGTCGATCAAGACGTCCGGACGTCTTGATCTCCGCATTCGAGATTCTGTCCGAATCGTTGATTCCAGCTAGTCGAACGGGTTGTGCACCTGCGCACCCAGCCCGGCCATATCGGCCACATTTCGCGTGACCAGGGTCAGGTCGTGGATCCTGGCGGTCGCGGCGATCAGCCCGTCGATGGACGGCACTCGCCTCGGCGCGCATTGCCTGCCCCATTCCGCCGCGATCTCGGCGGTCACGGGGAGGATCCGGTCCGAGAACTGCGCGGTGAGCCCGCCCAGCCAGTCGGCGAGCGCGTCCGCCCGCCCTCGGTCTCGATCTCCGCGATGCCTGAGTTTGTGTATCCCCCTCTCGATCTCTCCCACGGTCAGCGCGCTCAGATAGAGCCTGCTCGACGACACACCGGCCCACCAGCGGGCGAAACCCGCGTTCTGGGTACGCCGCCGGGCCTCGGACACGATGTTCGTGTCCAGCAGAAAACTCACCCACTCACCTCCGCCGACACGTCGGCGATATCCGAGACGTCCCTCGGCAGATCCTCCGCACGTTCGGCGGCGATCTCCTCCAGGACATCGGCCAGCGCCTCCCCGTACTCGGGGTGGTGTTGCTCGCCGGACAGCACGATCTTGAAATCGGCGGCGTCACCGCCGCCGGTCAGCCTGCGGTAGTCCGCGATGTCCAGTACCACGGCCACCTCCTCCCCATGCTTGGTGACGAACTGCGGCCCTTCGGCCGAAGCTCGGCGCAGCAGCTCGCTCAGCCGCTGCTTGGCGTCCTGCACCTGCCAGGTTGCTGCTTCCATCTAGACAGACTAGACAGAATTGGTGGAGATGGCAAGGACGGGGAGGTGGGCCGGGTTCGTTCAGAGGAGTTCGCCGAGCGCCTTGCGATAGTCGTCGATGTCGTAGTCCATCTCGTGCTCACCGACGTCGTGCAGCTGTCCGGACAGTGCGTCGATCAGCCGGTCGAAGATCTCGTCGCGTTCGGAGCCGCCCTCGCTCAGCCGGCGCACGGCCTGCCACACCTCGGCGGGTTCGTCGGCCCACAGCTGGTCGACGATCGTGGTCTTGAGCGCGAGCCGCAGCTGGGGCTCGCCATCGAAGGTGTCGTCGGCCAGCGCCTCGTGGTACTCGGGGTGCTCGCCGATCACCAGCAGACGACGCTGCTCGGCGTCGGTGGGCTCGAGCTCGAGTTCCTCCTCGCCGATCTCCGTGTACACCGAAGGCACCGCGAACATCCGGCGCTCCAACGCCTCCGCGAGTTCGGCCGGGTCGTCGATTCCCTCCGAGCCGTCGAAGTAGGTGTCGAGAGCGGAGTCCTCTTCCTGCGCGAACTCCTCCAGGAACTCGGTCGCGCTTTCGAGCAACGCGACCCGTGCGGCCTCCGGCAGTCCGGCGCGGTCGGCGGCCCAGGTGACCCAGCCGAGCAACGTGGGTTCGAGCGCGTCCTCGTAGGCCTCGTCCACCTCGAAGTCGCCGTCCAGCAAGGCTTCGAGGAACCGGGCGAGCTTCTCGGGGCCGACCCGCAACGGGCTGCCCGGCTCGGTCTCGCAGCCGAAGTCGACGAGCAGGCGTGCGTAGAACCGCGTCGCTTCGCCGTCCTCCACGAGCCCGGTACCGATGAAGTCGGAGACGACCTCGTCGCGCACCTGCTCGGGCCACTCGGTGGTCTCGGGCGACGGCTCGGCCGCGGGCAGGGCACCGCACCACGCCAGCGCGAGCGCGTGGAATCGCGCGTAGTCCTCGCTGACATCGGGCTCTTCGACGGCGTCCGTCGCGGCGATGCCGTCGGCGAGCAGCTGGTGGGCACGCTCGGGAAGAACCCGCTCCAGCGTGACGAGCTCCGGGTCTTCGGCCGCCTGCTGCCGCATCTCGGCCAGCACCTCGGCCGGTTTGTCGACCACGACGACGTCGCGGATCCGGCCGCCCTCGGTGAAATCGACGAGGGCGAGCAGGCCGTGCTCGGCACCGCCACGCGAGAAGAAGCAGAGAAGAGAGGACTCGTCACCGAAGACGTCGCCGGTGCGCCAGCAGTCCCCGACCGTCACCGCGGCGAGGTCCGCCGCCCACTCCGGCGCGGGGATCCCTCGGCCCAGCACGGTTTCCAGCGCCGCCGAGGCGGCCTCGCGCTCCTCTTCGGTTTCGGCGAGGACCCGCATCGCGGCGAGCAACGCGGCCGCGGCGGGGGTGATCTTGCGTTGGGCGAACGCGATGAGCTCCAGGCCCAGCGACTGGTCGCCGTCCTCGAGCTCGACGTCCCACCACTGACCGAGGACCTCGGAGGTCAGCAGCTCGACGTCGAGCACCTCGGGCTCGGCGCCGAGGGTCGAGAAATCGCGGAGGACGTCCTTGAACAGGCCCGTCACACTCGGCGTGGAGGGCTGGGCTGCCTTCTTTCGGGCACGACTCACCGGGCTCATGCTGACATGCTTTCACCGCACCGGATGCGGCTAAGTGGCGGGCCGACGTATCCGCTGTTCGGCGGCCGAGGGCTCGTCGCGGTGGTCCTGGGCGCGAAACGCAATGTCCTGTCGCAGGGAGGCCACGGGCGGACACCGGTTCAGGACCACCGCGACTTCGACGGCCACGATGGCTTTCACCATCCGGCTCGACCCTCTTCGCCGGGTTTTCCTCGGTTCGGAACGATTAACGACCGGCGGCGCCGGGGGTTACGCCCGAACCGGTTTCGGAATCGCGATTCTTGCCGACCGGATCTCGGCGATCAGCCGCGTCTTCCGTTTGTGTATTTCCACCAACGTACCGAGGTACGAGCTGAATTCTTCAGGCGTGGCAGCCTTTTTGTGCACCGAACGGAGTTTTCGCAGCTGTTTGGCGGCCTCGCGGTAGGAATGTGGATCTTTACGTGTGATCAATTCTTCGACGTGGTCCCGATATATGGGAATTGTTTCGGCCGGATGGGCTAAAGAACGCGAATCGGCAAGTTCGACACGTATGGGTAAGGACGCCTCGAACCGGACCGCGGCCCGCCAGGCCTCGTCGACGCGATCCTCGCCGAGCAGCGCCCGGACGAGTTCGTCGGCGGACTCCGTCTTCTCGGCGGCCAGCTCTCGGAGCCGCGCCAGCGCGGCCTTGCGCTGGACGACCCAGCGGCCCGCCTCGAGGGAGGCTTCACGCAGCGCAAGGTAGGTCTCACAGCCCGGATTCTCGTCGAACTCCTTGCGCGGCAGGGAAACCGGCGGCTCCTCGGCCGATGGCGACTCACCCTTCTTGTCATAGGTGAGTGCCCGCGCCGCATGCGCGATGGCCTCGCTATGCCGCCCGGCCGCGCGCAGCACGCGAACGATCTTGAGGCTGACGTCGACCCGCGGCGGTTTGGCGGCGAGGATCGCGACGAGCGCGTCGACGTCACCGGAAACCTCAGCAAGCTCCTCGCGCAGCCGTTCTGCGATCTCGCGTTTCGCGCCGGACGAATACTCGGCCAGTACGGCGTCCACAGTGGACCTGATCCGACCGATTCCCTTGTCCCCCAAGGCGGAGGCGAATTCCGCGAGATCGATGACCGGCCAGCCCGGCCCGTCGAACTCGATCTCGAGGATCCACTCGGCGAGGCTCACCGGGTCGGGCGGATGCACGACGCAGGCGCGCGCGTACAGCTCGACGGCCTGGTCCAGCAGATCCGCGACCTCGCCTGATGCGTCGTCGATCTGCTCCAGCATCTCGCTGATGTCGTCGACGGTCCGGCGGGCCAGCGGGGCGAGATCCGCCCTGCTGCCGGCGTCGAGCAGCCGCTGCAGGGTGTCGAGGACCGAGCCGGCCTTGGCGGCGTATTCGACGTTGCCCGCCATGACCGCGGTGTCGAGCAGCCGGTGCGCCTCGGCGACGTCACTCCCCTGGGTGGTGAACCGGGTTTCCAGCGAATGCCATAACGCAGGGTCACGCTCGGCCTGGGCGTGCAGCAGGTCCGCCAGCGTCTCCGCGTCCAAAGTGCGCAGGTAGGGGCGCAGATCCGTGGTAGAACTCACCCGGACAAGTCTGCCCGACGGTCTCGCCGGCGCGTGTGGGCCAACCGCGTGCTCTTTTCGGCGTAAACGTGTACACACCGTGACCGCATCAGAGACGTCGGATTCCCTCGAGAACGGCTTCCATCTTCCGAAGATCGGGGATTTCGAGCGGACGGCGGAAGGACTCCGCGCGGCTTCGGAGCGGCACCGGTTCGACGCGCGACGGACAGCGGACGATCGGCACCGGGAGGCGCCGGGCGAGCATCATGACGATCGCCATCACGAGCCACGCGAGCAGAGAGATCGCCGCTGCTGCCGAGAGTGCGCCGCTCAGCACCCGGCGTCCGCTGTCGACGGCGAGCTGCGCCGAATAGTCGATCTGGCGGCTGGCGAGGTCGCCGAGGGAGCTGCCGACGACGGTCGCCGAGGCACGCCACGCGTCCTGAGTGACCGGGGGCGGGGTCGCGGCGCTCAGCGCCATTTCGACCGCTCCGAATCGGCTCCAGTCCTCGCCGCCGACGAGATCACGGTAGACCTGGCGGCTACTCTCGGTAAGTTTCCCTGCGACAGCGTCGAGCCGGGACCGGTAGGCGGCGACGGCCGAGGCGTAATCGCGCCGCCCTTCGTCGTCGATCCCCGCCACCGCGAGGGAATCGCTGCGGTCCATGCCCTCCACCACGGTGAGCAGCTCGACTGCGATCGTCTGCTGGTAGCCGACCTCGGCGTCGGGTGCGGCGCGGGCGATGTCCCGCAGCGACGAAAGTGAGGCGTCGATCCGGTCCGCATACGCTGTGTAAGTCGCGGATCGGCTGCCCGGCGCCTTCAAAGCGACGGCGCGGTCACGCTGCAACACCCCGATGCCGCGGCTCGCCTCCGCCATCGTCGTGGCCCCGGCCTCGGCGACGTCACGTGCCCGGATAGCTTGGTGGACAAGGAATCCGCCGATGATCATCGCGACGAGCACCAACGCCGAGCTCGGCACGAACGCGATGAACAACACGCGACCACGAACGGTTCGCAGGTACTTCAAGGCTTTCCTTCCGGCTGAGGTCCCCGCACCCGACGTCCGTCGACGCTATGCAAGTTGCAAATTGCACGTCAACGGAGGTCCGCCATACGGCCGTTAGCACACCGTGACGATCTGGTAGGCACTGCAAGTGACTCTCGAAGCCCTCCACCAGCGCCTCCGCGACTTCGCCGCGGCACGGGACTGGGAACCGTTCCACACCCCGAAGAACCTGGTCATGGCCCTGTCCGGCGAGGTCGGCGAACTGACCGCGCTGTTCCAGTGGCTCACTCCCGAGGAGTCGGCGGCCTGGCGTTCCGACCCGGAACTGGAAGCCAACGTCGTCGACGAAATGGCCGACGTCACGCTGTACCTGTTACAGCTGGCCAACAGTCTCGGCGTGGACCTCGTGGCCGCCGCGCACGCCAAGATCGACCGGAACGAACGTCGGTTCCCCGCATCGGAGCGGTGAGTGCCATGGGCGGGTGCCTGGTCGCGTCTGGCCGTTTCGCGTTGGACACCGCAAAGAGCGCCTACTACCCGAATTGCAAGGCGGCGAAGGCGGCCGGAGCCGCACCTCTGTACGCCGGCCAGCCCGGCTACAGCCGGAAGCTCGACCGTGACGGCGATGGAGTCGCCTGCGAATGACGACCGACCTTGAACGCGCGTGAAGGACTCCTTCCCTCGGCTCAGCGAAGGGAAGGAGTCCTTCACGCGGGGTGGGCAGGCGGTGGACCTAGCGGTACGCGGAGACGATGGGCGCCGACTCGTCGAGCATCGAGACGGCGTCTGCCGGATCGGGTGAGCCCTTCGGCACGCCCAGCGGCTCGCCTTGGTACTGAAGCCGCGGGTTCGAGTAGTACGGGATCACCGGGCAGTCCTTGCCCGCGTCCCGGCAGAGGTCGACGTAGGCCATGATGTCGCGCACCTTCATGCTCGGCAGGACGTATCCGCGCGCGAACGCGTAGCCCTCGCCGGTCCCGTCACCGCCGACGTACTTGTCGTGCGCGAGACCGAGCAGGTGCCCGAGTTCGTGTGCGTAGTAATCCGGCTCAAGGGTGACCCGGTCGTGGCCGAGCAGCATCATGCTGCCCATACCGGGGCTGTCCTTCCGCACCGGCCGCGGAACGGACGTCGAGAAGCCGCCGACGTCGCTCGCGAGCACCGCTGTGACATCGCCGCGGTGCTGGTCGCGGAGAGCGACCGCGGACGCCGGCGGCTGGAACACGTAGTCGTAGGCGGCGTCGCTTTCGGGTTTGCCTTCCGGGTTGTAATCCGGCGCCGGGAGCACCGCGGCGATCCGGGTCCGGACGTTCGCCTCGCTGTTGACGAACGCCTGATTCGTATATGCGGAGCCACCTTCGGCGACCCGGCGTGCGGCCTCTTCACCGCCGACCGTAGGGGTGTACAACACGAGGACGTCGACTACGGGCAGGTCGTCGGCGCTCGCCGCGGGGGCTGCGAGGGCGACCGACGCCGCGATCGCCATCAGGGCGACGACTTTGGTCATGCGAACTTCCTTCCGCTGGGGGCACAACGCCTTCGGCGACTGCGCTCAGTAGACGGGCTTGCTCTCGTTCGCCGCCGCGATCTCGCCGTGGATCTCGCTGAGCGGCCGTTGCTCCTGCACCGAATGCGTGGACACCGCACCCGGCGGCACGTTCTCCGGGATATCGGTCCCCGCGCAGACCGTGCGGCTCGCGGGCAGCACCCCGCTGACCAGGTAGCGGTTCACGATCCGGTCGACACAGGCATTGCCGCGCAGCGCGAAGTGACCATGCTGGCCGTCGTTCCGCACGCTGATCAGCGGTTCGCGGAGGTGTTCGGCCATCATCTGGCCGTTCGCGTACGGGGTCTGGATGTCGCCGTCGGAGTTGATGACCAGCCCGGCCGGATAGGTGCGGGTGATCTTCGGCAGCAGTTCGGGCCGCTCGAAGGCGCGGAAGGTGCAGTTCGTCGGCGCGCCGTAGTTCACGCCACCGCCGTAGGGCATCTGCGCGCGGTATCGCCGCATGTCCGCGTAGTAGGTGTTCACATCCGTCGACCAGTCCCATTCACAGGTGACTGCGGAGTATGTGCCGGCCGAGGTCGGTTCGATGGCGCCACGTTCGATGACCTTCATCATCGCGGCGACTTCCTTCGCCAGCGCGGGATTGTTCGCGTCGTCGCGTATCTGCTTGATGGTCCTTGCCCAAGACGCCCAGATCCAGCGGTAACGGGTGCTCGCTCCGACAGCCTGGTCGAATTGCGTCTGGGTCTTGAACCCGGCAACCGGACCCTGGGTCAGCCGCGCGGCGATCTTCTCGACTTCCGCATGCACGGCCTCGGGTGTGGTGCCGAGTTTGAACGTCCCGTTCCGGGCCGCGGTCCATTTGGTCCATTCGCTGAAGTTCCAGGCGATCGAGTCGACCACGTCGGGGTCGGAACCGTGCCACGTCTTGAGCGGGTCCAGCGCGGAGTCGAGCACGCTTCGGTCCAAAGTAGACCCGAACAGGGAGCCGTAGACCGAACCGAGGTGCGTCCCGTAGGAATAGCCGACGAAGTTCAGCTTCTTCTCGCCGAGCGCGCCGCGGATGACGTCCATATCGCGCGCGGTGTTCATCGTCGTGATGTGCTTGCGCATTTCGCCGCCGCCGCGACGGCAGCCGTCCTCTTCGGCACGCGCGGCGTCCGTCCAGTTGGACAGCTGCGCGTCGGTCGGGCGCGAGGGGAAGTCCACATTCGACGAACTCGCGATGCATCGCAGCTGAGTGGACTTGCCGACCCCGCGCGGGTCCATACCGATGACGTCGTAGACCTTCGCGACGTCTTGTTCGTTGAACCAGTTGACCAGCCCCAATCCCGATCCGCCCGGACCACCGGGGTTGGTCAGGAGGATGCCGCGTCTGCGGGCGGGATCCGTCGCCTTCTTGCGGGAGACGGCGATTTCGATACTGCCGTCATCGGGATTGGCGTAATCGAGCGGCACGATCACGGTCGCGCAGTCGACACCGGTCGACGAATTGACCCACCCAGCGGGACACGGCCCCCATTCGATTTGCTGGGAATAGAACGGATCCGCCTCGGCACCGGCCGGTGTAGCGGTGATTGTCCCTGCGATGAACGGAATGACAAGTAGCGGTCCCACCCAGCGTGACATATTCACGAACCGAACCTCCGGATCTCGTGGTCTTGTCTGGGCGAATCACGTTTCCACCTGACCGGTACCGGTGAATATCCGCCGAAGGTCGGTACTTCGGGGTCTTGCGGGGTCCTTAGCGAACCGAAACACTGTCCCGACGTCGGCTCTGGAGGTGGCTCGTGTCGCGTTCCGCTCGCACCATGGTCCTGGCCCTGCTGATTTCGGTCAGCTCGGTCGTCGCTCCCGGAACTCCCGCGCTCGCCGCGCCACCACCCACGGAGCACCGCGAACCCGGCAACGGCCCGGAACGCAGCGAGACCGCCGCGACCGATCCGCCGGTGAGCGCCGCGCGCACCGCGACAGGTGAGAACGTCGCGGGCGATCATGCCGGCTATCCGCGCAAGACCAAGCTACGGATCTATCCCAAGGACAAGACCGACTCGTCGATCAAGCTCGGGCTCGCTCCGTATCACTCGATCGCGCCGAAGCTGAACGCCCTGCAGGCGCGCAGCAACCGGATCTCGGTCGAGATCGCGGGACAGTCCGGCCTCGGACGCGACCTTTACCTGGTCACGCTCACCGCGCCCGAAAGCCCGATGCAGACGAAACAGCAGGACGGCTGGCGGTCGCTGATCGAGAACGACCCGGTCCGCGCCGCGCGTGATCCATTCCTGCGGCACGGGTACAAGGCGCCGGTGTGGATCAACAACAACATCCACGGCAACGAATACGAGGGCACCGACGGCTCACTGCGGGTGATCGAGCGCCTCGCCACGGCGAACGACCCCGCGACGCTGGATCTGTTGAAGCGCAACCGGTTCTACTTCAATGTCACCGCCAACCCCGACGGCCGCGTGCTGGGACAGCGGGCGACGTCGCTCGGCTTCGACCCCAACCGCGACTTCGTCACCGCGTCGCAGTCGGAGCTCAAGGCCATGCGCGCGATCTCCATCGGCAAACAGCCGCTGATGATGCTGGACGAACACGGCTACGTCGAGAACACGCTCATCGAGCCGACCACCCCGCCGCACGGCCAGAACTACGACTTCGACCTCTACATCAAGCACGGCTATGCCAACGGTCTCGCGATGGAACAGGCGGTCAAGGCGATCGGCCGTCCGGAGACGTCGAAGCCGGAGATCCCCTTCCGCGACTACGAACCCGGTAGCTGGGACGGCTGGGCGCCGATCTACACGGCGCAGTACGCGATGTACCACGGCGCCGTCTCGTACACGATCGAAATCCCGATGGCGGTCAACAACGAGGAGTACGACACCCTGCCGGTGCCGGAACTCCGGCGTCGCTCGGTGATCAACACCGAGGTCGTGGACGCCACCATCAGCCGGACGCTGACCTACGCGGACCAGAACCGGCGGGACCTGATCGCGAACCAGATCGAGATGTTCCGCCGCGGCGCCGCCGGCGAGGCGCAGCGCTACATCCCCGACGGGTTCGTCCCCGGATTCGGTCCCGAAGACCGCTACCGCACGGAATTCCCGCGTGCGTACGTCATTCCCGTCGCCGTCGACCAGCGTTCCGCGGTCGCCGCGGCGCGACTCGTGGATCATCTCGTTGCCAACGACATCCGGGTGCGGCAGGCCGATCGCCCGTTCACCCTGGCCGGGCGGCGGTACGCGGCCGGTTCGTACCTGGTCGACATGCACCAGCCGAAGCGCGGCTTGGCGAACGTGATGCTGGAAACCGGCAGCGACATCTCGGCGAAGGTCCCGCTCATGTACGACATCTCCGGCTGGAGCCACCGGCTGCTGTGGGGCGCGTCGGTCGACATCGTGCGCGGCGGCAGGCTCGACGTTCGCTCGCACGACGTCGTCGCGGCTTCGCCGACCGGCGGTATCGACGCCGCCCCCGGCCGTGACCTCGCGCTGAAGCTCAGCGACGGCAAGGACACCAGTGCTGTCAACGACTTGCTGAACCGGGGAATCGCGGTGCGGCGTGCGGCTGATGGCACGATCGTCGTCCCCGCCTCCGCCCGCCCGGCAGCCGCCGAAGTGGCGGACCGCTACGGCGTGCGCTTCACCGAAGCCACTGGAACGTCGACCCCGTTGCACCGTAAGGTGATCGCCGGAGCCGTCGCATCTGACGAGCTGAAAACGTTGCGGGACATGGGTTTCGACGTCCGTCCGGTGTCGACGGCGGTGCTCAACGCCGGCTTCGACTGGTCCCGCGTCGACCTGCTGTTCGTTTCGTCGGGGCTGCGCTACACCGAGCTCAACCCCGCCGCACGTGACGCGTTGCGCGCCTTCCTCGCCCGCGGCGGGGTGATCACCCGTGGAGCGACAGGCGCGCGGTTCAACACCGACGTGGGACTTCTCGCGGCGCGTCCGGTGGCCGGCTGGGAGCAGGGCAACGGCGTCGTTTCGGTGGTCAACGGGACCGGTCCGGTCGGCGCGAACGCGCTGCCGAACTCGTTCGTCTACACGCCCTACTGGTTCACCGATCTCGGCCCCGGAGTGACCGCCGAGCAGCGCTACGCGACCGGGAATCCCCTGGTGGCGGGGCATTGGCGGACCCGAGACGACGGCACCGGCGGACCGCGGCACGCGGCCGGTCAAGCGGCCGTCGTCTCCGGCACTTCGGGCCTCGGCGGACGGGTCGTCCTGTTCGGAACCGAGCCCTTCTTCCGCGATCACCCGAAGGGCTTGTACGCGCAGGTGGCCAAGGCCGTCTTCTGGGCGGCCGCCTGACGACCGCGTGGTCGCGGCGGCGACGAAGTAACGTGGGCGGTATGCCGATCCAGGTGCTGCTCGTCGACGACCACGAGGTGGTGCGGCGAGGGCTGCGTGACCTCCTCACCGACGAGCCCGACATCGAGGTCGTCGCCGAAGCCAGCGGGGTCGACGAGGCACTGGCCGTGGCCATGCACGTCGAACCGGACGTCGCGGTGGTCGACGTCCGCCTCGGCGACGGCGACGGCATCTCGCTCTGCCGCGAACTGCGGTCGAAGGCGAACCCGCCGCAGTGCCTGATGCTGACGGCGTTCGACGACGAGGAGGCCATGGTCGGCGCGATCATGGCCGGCGCGGCGGGCTACCTGCTGAAACAGGTCCGCGGCCAGGACGTGGTGAACGCCGTCCGCGAGGTCGCGGCCGGCCGCTCTCTGCTGGACCCAGTTTCGACCGCGCGTGTGCTCGACAAGCTGCGGCACCCGCCCGAGGACGAGCTGGGCTCCCTCACCGAACGCGAGCGTGAGGTGCTGGACCTGATCGGCCAGGGCATGTCGAACCGCGAGATCGCCGAACGGCTGTTCCTCGCCGAGAAGACCGTCAAGAACTACGTGACGTCCGTACTCGCGAAGCTCGGGATGCAGCGCCGCACGCAAGCCGCGGCATGGATCGCGCGCCGGGACAGGTAGTGCGCGAAACGCCGGCGCGGGGAGGCCCGGCGACCTTCACGAACGCGTCAGCTTCGCGTAGGCGATGACGTTGTCGAGATAGTTGCCGGTCGACCGGTCGAAGTCGCCGCCACAGGTGATGAGACGCAGCTCCGGCCCGGCCGTGTCGCCGTAGACCTTCTCCGTGGGGAAGTCCGCCTTCGGATACCGCTCGACGATGTACACCGTGAAGACCGCGGTGGTCCCGTCCTCGCGGTGGACAAGCGCCTCGTCACCGGGCTTGACGTCCTTGAGACGGACGAAGATCCCGGGCACCTTCTTGTAGTCGACATGTCCCGCGAGCACGGCGGGCCCGACCTCGCCAGGGGTCGGGCCGCCGGTGAACCAGCCGGTGGTGATCGCGTCCTGCGGCACCTGGAGGGCGCCGTCATCCGACAAGCCGAGGTCGACGATATCGCCGGTGCGCACCCCGATCGCCGGGATCTCGAGGGCCACCGGTTTCGCCGGGGCGAGGGCCGGGGCCGCGGCGGCCGAGGGGACCACCGCGGCCGAGGACACCGTGGAAGGCGGGGCCGAGGTCGCGACCTGACCGACCGCGGGCGAACCGCAGGCGGTCAGCGCGGCCGCGAGCACTACCCCGATGAGGGTGCCGATGACCAGCGGGAACGGCCATCGGCGCCAGGAAGCCTGCGTCATCGTTCGGTACGCCGCCGGTAGAGGATTCCGGAGCCTGCCGCGACACCGGCCAGGACCAGCGCACCGAGGCCGAGCAGGGCGCCGTTGCCTTCGCCGGTCTCGCCGCCACCGGTCGCGACACCGCCGACGGGCTTGACCTTCACCTGGCCGGACCCCGCGGGCTCACCGAAACGGGACTCGCACGCGTAGCCGTCGTGATCGGCGTCGAGCTTGTGCGGGTCACGCGGATTCTTCTTGAGCTCGGCCTGCGCCGCGGCCTGCGAGGGGAAGTCGGCGCAGTCCTTGTCGACGAACTTCGATTTCGATTCCGTGGTGCTCGGCGGAACGATGGGAGTGATCGTTTGCGTCGCCGACGTTCCCCGCTTCGGCAGCGCTTCGCAAGCGATTCCATCATTGTCATCATCAAGATTGTGCGGATCGGACGGATTTTGATCCAATACGGCTTGCGCGTCTTCCTGATATTTGAAGTCGCGCAAGCAGTTCAAGTCGCCCACCGCAGGAGCTTCTACCAGCGCGAATGCGACGGAAGCGGGGCCGAACAAGGAAAATCCGGCGAGGATCACTGCCGTGCCGAGGGCGCGACGAACCGAGGACATGACCAGTCCTTTCGATGGGAATTCGCGCTCCGAGCGCGTTGATGCACTTACAATCGCGACCCAGCTCGGCTTGTTACGCATTAAAGGAAGAATTCAAATTGTCACCCGATCGAGCGACAGTGGTCGTTAATTTCACACGGTCTGGTCGAGCGGGACGTCGAAAGCGACCAACGTGCCCAAGCTCGGCGATGAATTGATCGAAAACACCCCGCCGGCCGTCTTCGCGCGCTCGTCCAGATTGCGGAGGCCTCGTTTGGCGACACCTTGCGGAACCCCGGATCCGTTGTCCCGCACCCGAAGTTTGACGCCCTCGACGTCGCGACTGAGCGTCACACGGGTCTCACTCGCGCCGGAGTGCCTGACCACATTGGACAGTGCTTCACGGAGGGCGGCACGGATGTGGTCCGCCTGCTCGGCGGGGATATCGGCCAGCTCCCCGGAAAGTTCCAGGGTGGGCGGGTAGCCGAGGAGTTCGCCGGCGATCCGCACCTCGCCCCGCGCGGACTCGGCGAGGTCGGTGGCCGCGGCCGTTTCGTGCGCGGGTTCCGGACTGCGCAGCGCACGGACGGTGCCGCGGATTTCTTCGATGGTCTGGTCGAGCTGGTCGATCGCCTCGGACAGGCGGGCACCGTCGGCCTGTGCGAACCGTTTCCGCATGTTCTTGCGGACGCGGTCGAGCTGCATCCCGGCGCCGTACAGCCGTTGCACGATCACGTCGTGCAGCTCGCGCGCGATACGTTCGCGTTCTTGGTAGAGCGTCACGCGATGGCGCGCGTTCGCACCTTCGGCCAGCGCGAGGACGACGCCCGCCTGCGCGGCGAACGCGGTGAGGACCTCGACGGTGCTGGCGGAGAACGGATCACCGCCATGGCGCCGGTACACGGTCAGCGCGCCGAGAACCCGTCCGCCCGCGCCGAAGGCCGAGGCCGCGAACGGCCCGAAGCCCTGAAGTTCCCGGGGAACGTACGGGGCGGTGCGAGGGTCGACGGTGAAGTCCTCGCTGACCACGGGTTCTCCGCCGCGGGCAACCCGCGCGGCGGCGGAATCGGCCGCGAAGACAAGTCCCCGCAGGCCTTGCACCGCGTCGCCGTGCGCGGCTTCGACCACGACCTGGCCGTCGTCCCCGCGCACCATGAGGAGACCGAGGTCGGCCTCGGCCATTTCGACGGCACGGGCCACCACGGTCTCCAGCACGTCACCCGGGTCGTCGCCGGACAGGGCGGTGCCGGTGATCTCGGTGGCGGCGGACAAAGCGCGCGCGGCAAGGGTCGGGTCCATGAGCGATACCGACATTAGCCCGCCCCGGCCGGTGTTCGTGCTGTGACGCGGCCTTCTCGCACCTCCAGCACGAGATCGGCGTCGGCGGCTTCGGCGGCGCTGTGGGTCACGTGCACGACGGTCTTCCCGGCCAAGGCCTCGCCGAGGCGTTCGCGGATCGTGCGCGCGGTGGGTTCGTCGAGGTGAGCGGTGGGCTCGTCGAGAAGGATCAGGTCGGCTCGATCGGCGCCGAGCATGGCGCGCGCGAGCGCGACCCGCTGCGCCTGGCCGCCGGAGAGCCCGGCGCCCGCGCTGTCCAGCATCGTCTCGGTGGCGACGTCGTCGAGAACGGCCTGGTACAACGCCTTCCGGAGGTCATCCTCGGACGCCGTCGGCTTGGCGAGCCGGAGGTTCTCGGCGACCGTGGTGGACACGAGCATCGGCTCCTGCGGTGCCCAGGCGACGTTTTCCGGTGTGGCCACCTCGCCGCGCGACGGTTTCAGGAAGCCCAGCAGTGCCGCGACGAGCGTCGATTTCCCGGCGCCGCTCGGGCCGACGACGACGACATGCGTGCCCGGCGCGATGTCGAGGTCGACGCCGGTGAGGACGGGCTTCGTGACCCCGGGCCAGCCGAGGTCGGCGTCCCGGATCCGCACCCCGCCGATGTTATGAAAGGTCCTTTCATAACAGATTTTGTTAGGAAGGGTCCTTTCATCACACGCGGTGAGGCGGAGACGGGCCTGGCGGAGGGTGTCCCAGTGCTGCGCGGCGGGAGGGAGGAGCGTGAGGACCTCAGCGAGTGCGAGCGGCACCAAAGCGACCACGGGCGCGAGCACCGGGTTGAGCGCGCCGGCGGCGACGGCGCTGACCGCGAACCCAGTGCTCACGACGGCGGCCGCACCGGTCGCCAGGATGATCAGGGCGTCGGCGGCACCGGCGCCGAAGGCCTGGCGTCGGGCTTCGGCGGTCAGCGTCGTGTCGGTCGTGGCGATCCGGCGACGACGGTCGGTGTCGACACCGAAGGCGATCAACTCCGCCGCGGCCTCGAACAGGCTCAGCACCTGCGCGGACACGGCACGACGCCCGGCGGCCAGCGCGCTCGTCGCACGCCGTTCCGTGCGCAACGCCAAAAGCGGCGCGAAGGCGCTCAGCAGCACGGCGACCGCCAGCGCGAGACCGGCCGCGGGCAGCACGGTGGTCTGCACCACGACGGCTCCGACGGCCACCAAAGTGACCACGACCAGCGGCGTGACCACGCGAGGCAGCAGGTCGCGCACGGTGTCGACGTCACCGACCAGCCGCCGCTGTTGTTCACTCGCCTGCAAGGCTCGCGCGGGGCCGAGCCGCACCAGCGTGTTCCACAGCCCGACCCGCAGTCGCCCGGCGATGCGGAAGGCGGCGTCGTGGGTGACCAGCCGTTCGACGTAGCGGAGACCTGCGCGGCCGAGGCCGAACGTCCGCACGCCGACGATCGCGACCGTCAGGGTCAGGATCGGCGGTTGCTGCGCAGCCTTGGCGATCAGCCAGCCGGACGTCGCGGTGAGCGCGATGCCGGCGAGCAACGCGGCGGCACCGAGCAGCGCACCACCGAAGAGCCTGCGGTGCCACAATCCGCGCCACGGCAGAGCATTCGCCGACGGCTGCACGGCCGTCGATGCGGTCGTCTCGATAACGGACACTGGCGACAAGTCGACACCGGAAGTTCGTTGGTGTGCGGCGATGATCGCCGCGGCACCGTTGTCGACGGCCTTGCGCACGGCGGCCATGACGAGTCCGGCGCTGGCGTCGTCGAGGTGGGCGGTTGGCTCGTCGAGCAGGAGCAGCCACGCGCCCTCGCGGACCCGCCGCAGCGCCCGCGCCACCGCGACCCGCTGGCGTTGTCCTTGGGACAGCTGGGAAACCGGCCGATCGCCCAGCCCGCTCAACCCCAGCTCGTCGAGGACGTCGTCGGCGCCGACCTCGTCGCGGACCGTTCCCCCGCCGAATACCGGCGACTGCGGTACCCACGCGACGTTCTCGCGCCACCGGTCGAGATCGGCATCGGCGAGGTCGGTGCCGTCGACCGTGATCGTGCCGTCGACCGCCGGCACGAAGCCGAGCAGCGCGGACAACGTCGTCGACTTGCCACCTCCGCTGGGCGCGCGCAACCAAATCAGTTCTCCCGGCCGGACGGTGAAGGTCTCGCCGTCCGGCGCGAAGCCGTTCCGACGAGCGACCCGCAGCCCCGAAACCCGCACGTCGCCCTTCGACGGAACTCGGGAACCGTTGGGCGGCAAGGGTTCCGCGAGTACGTCCGCGATCCGTCGCACCGCCTCGACGCCGTCCTCACTGGCGTGGAACGCCGCACCGACCGCGCGCAGCGGCTGGTAGCACTCCGGTGCGAGGATCAGCACGCCGAGCCCGATGGCCAGGGGCAGCTCGCCCGACACGAGCCGGACGCCGATGACGACCGCCACCAGCGCGACCGACAGCGTCGCGATGAGTTCCAGGATGAAGGCCGAAGCGAACGCGACCTTCAACGTTTTCAGCGTGGCGCGACGATGCCGTTCGGAGATCTTCCGGACCGTCTCCGCCTGTGCCTCGGCCCGGCGGAAAGCGCTGAGCACGGGCAACGCCCGGACGAGTTCCAGGAGGTGGCCCGACATCCGGTGTTCGGCGTCGGTCGCACCGGCGACGCGCTCGGCCGTGTACTTGCCGACCAGGATGGCGAACATCGGCAGCAGCGGCACCGTGATCGCGATGAGCACGGCCGACGGCCAGTCCGCGAACAACACGGCGACACCGGCCGCGAGCGGCACGACCGCGGCCGTCACCAGTGCGGGCAGGTACTGGCTGAAGTAGGCGTCGAGGGCGTCGAGTCCCTTGGTGGTCAACGATGTCAGCTCGCCGTGGCCGCGTCGCGCGATCCATTCCGGACCCAGCCGCAAGGCGTGATCGATGGCCTTCGCGCGCAGTTCTTCTTTCGCGCGCGCGGCCGCCCTGGCGGAGACGACCCGCACCGCCCAGCCGGTCAACGCGCGCCCCACGACGAACGCGAGCAGCACGGCCAGCCAGGCGGTGCGGTCCCCTGGCACTCCGCGGACCACCGCGGAGAGGACGTCGGCCAGCAGGAACGCCTGTCCCACCAGCAATACGGCGTTGACGAAGGACAGGAGTCCACTGAGGATCAACGCTCGGCGCGCCGCCGCGGACAGCGGGGCGAGCGCGCCGAGCGGACCCTTTCCCGGTCGCGCTGGGTCCATTGTGGACACCGTGGCGGAAAGGGTTTCGCGGCCGGGAAGCTTGGTCATGGTGCGTGCACCGGCGGGATATGCTTCGTGCCGATACGCTTGCGGAACACCCAGTACGTCCAGCCCTGGTAGATCAGCACGGCGGGCGCGCCGAACGCGGCGACCCAGGTGATCACGGTCAGGGTGTACGGGCTGGAGGCCTCGCCCGCGACGGTCAGCGTGTTCGCCGGGTCCAAAGTGGATGGAAGGACGTTCGGGTACAGCGCGGTGAAGATCGCGACGGCGGACGCGGCGATGACCGCGCCGAGAGCGGCGAACGCCTGGCCTTCGCGGCCCGCGTGGATCCGGAACCAGGCGAGGACGGCCGCCACGACCGCGAGCCCGATCAGTGTGAGTGTCCACAGGTCGCCCGAACGCAGCTGAACGACGATGAGGAACATGAGCAACGGGATCAGGGCGATCGGGAGGATCCGTGCTGCCAGGTTTCGCGCCCGGTCACGAAGGTCGCCTTCGGTCTTGAGTGCGAGGAAGGTGGCGCCGTGGACCAGCGAGAACCCGACGACCGCGAGCGCACCGAGCAGCGTGTCCCAGCGGATCGCGGCGAACGCCGAGCCGGCACGATCGCCGTTCGCGTCGAGCGGGAGGCCGAGGACGGTCGTCGCGAGGATCAGCCCGACACCCAGCGGCGGCACCCACGAACCGATGCCGATCACGCGGTCCCAGTTGCGGCGCCAGCGGTCGGAGTCGACCTTGCCGCGATATTCGAACGCGACTCCGCGGCCGATGAGAGCGAGCAGGACGACCAAGAGCGGCAGGTACGCGGCGGAGAACAGCGACGCGTACCAGCCGGGGAACGCGGCGAACATCGCGCCGCCCGCGACGATCAGCCAGACCTCGTTGCCGTCCCAGACCGGGCCGATCGTGTTGACCATGACGCGGCGTTCGGTGTTGTCCTTGGCGAGGATCGGCATCAGCATGCCGACGCCGAAGTCGAAGCCCTCGAGGAACAGGTAGCCGAGCCAGAAGAGGGCGATGACGCAGAACCAGATCGTTTCGAGGGTCATCCCCGCCTCCTTGCTTCGGTGGTGGGTCGCTCAGTTCGCGCTACCACACCGAAGCGACCTTTTCGTCTGTCGCGAGCCCAGTGGCGCTGAGTTATCCACAACGGGTCGAGTTGTCCACAGATTGGCTGTGGGTAACCCGCCTGAGCGATACCCCCGATACGCTGGGTGCGGGGCCGTCCCCCGGGAAGGGCGGGGGGCTGGGTAGGTGACGTAACGAGGGCGTCAGTAGGCGAAGGCGAGGGCTTCGTCATCGCTGTCACCGCCTTTCGAGTCGCCGTTTCCGCTGGTGGGGCCGGGTTTCTTGGGCGGCATGACAGCGTCGACACCGCCGCGGACGTACTTGCGCATGAGGTACACCTCGACGACGCCGAGGGCCAGGTAGACGGTCGTCAGCGAGATCAACGACGTCCACACCTCGCCTGTGGACAACTTCGACACCGCGTTGGCGGTGAACATCCACACTCCGTCGACACCGGTGGGGTTCGGCACCACCACGAACGGCTGACGACCCATTTCGGTGAAGATCCAGCCGGCGCTGTTACCGATGAACGGGGTCGCGATCCCCCCGAGCACGAGCCAGGGGAACCACCGGTTCCCGGGGATCCGGCCGCGCCGGGTCAGCCACAGCGCGAGCAGCCCGATCCCGGCCGAGATGGCGCCGAAGCCGATCATCGCCCGGAATCCCCAGTAGGTCACCGGAAGGTTGGGCACGTAGTCGATCGGTTTGCCCGCCAGATCGCCGAGTTGCGGATCGTTCGGGTAGTTCGTCCCGTATTTCGCCTGATACTCGGTGATCAGGTTCTCCACACCTTTGACCTCGGTGGAGAAATCGTTGTGCGCCAAGAAGGACAGCAGCGCGGGTACGGTGAACGTCTTGACGTCCTCGCAGTTCGCGCCGCTCACGTCGCCGATCGCGAGGATCGAGAAGCTCGCCGGTTTTTCGGTGTGGCACAACGCCTCCGCCGACGCCATCTTCATCGGCTGCTGCTCGAACATCAGCTTGCCCTGCATATCGCCGGTGATCGCCAGCACCGCGAACGCCACCACGCCGACCCAGCCGCCGAGCCGTACCGACGAACGCCACACCGCGCGGTGCTCGTCGTCCCCCGAACGCTTACGCCACAGCTGCCAGCCGGCCACCCCGACCAGGAACGCCGCCGCAACCGAGAACGCGCCGGCGAGCGTATGCGGGATCGCGGCCAGCGCGGTGTTGTTCGTCAGCACCGCCCAGATCGAGTTCATCGTCGGCTTCCCGTCGACGAACTCGACACCGACCGGATGCTGCATCCACGAGTTCGCGGCGAGGATGAAGTACGCGGAGGCGACGGTCGCGAGCGAGTACGCCCACGCACAGGCCAGGTGGACCTTCTTCGGCAGCCTGTCCCAGCCGAAGATCCACAGCCCCAGGAACGTCGACTCGACGAAGAACGCGACGAGGCCCTCCATCGCGAGCGGCGCACCGAACACGTCACCGACGAACCGCGAGTACGCACTCCAGTTCATCCCGAACTGGAATTCCTGCACGATCCCGGTGACCACGCCCATCGCGAAGTTGACCAGCAGGAGTTTCCCCCAGAACTTGGTCATCTTCAGGTAGCGCCGGTCACCGGTCCGTACCCAGGCCGTCTGCATCCCGGCGACCAGCACCGAGAGTCCGATGGTCAGCGGGACCATCAGAAAGTGATAGACGGTGGTGATGCCGAACTGCCACCGCGCTAGCTCGAGAACGTCCACGAGCACAAGCCTGCTCAACGAGCGTTGAGCCCGCCAGTTCAAGTGGTCCTGATCTCGCCGGGACGTAGGTCCCGTCAAGCATCGGCCGAAGACCTGCTAGCACCGGCCCGGAAAATGGAATTCGGCATACCGAAAAATTAACTGAGTTCCACCGCGAAAAACAATTCGACAGCGCATGCCGATCAATTCGTGGAAGCCATCAGCTTGCCCTTATCCAAATCGCCCCTTTATCGTTGAAGTGAAAGGGGTGGAGAAAACACATGTCGACGGGAATGCTGGCTCTCATCAGCGCATTCGGCCTGGTACTGGCCGTGGAACTACCCGACAAGACACTGGTCGCCACCCTCGTCCTGACCACTCGTTTCCGCGCCTGGCCGGTATTCGCCGGAGTCACCGCGGCATTCGCCGTGCAATGTGCGATCGCCGCCACATTCGGCAGTGTCCTGACCTTGCTGCCGGAAACGCTGGTGACCGCGATCGTCGCCGCGATGTTCGGCGTCGGCGCGTACATGCTTCTTCGCGAAGGATTCAGTCCCGGCAAGGACGGCGGCGAAGACGCGTCGCGCTCCGGCCCGGGTCCCGCGACCTTCGCGCGCTCCGCGCTGACGTCGTTCGGTGTGCTCTTCGCCGCCGAGTGGGGTGACGCCTCCCAGCTCGCGACTGCCAGTCTCACAGCGCGCTTCGGCAACCCGTTCGCGGTCGCGGTCGGAGCCTTCGTCGCACT
Source organism: uncultured Actinomycetota bacterium (assembly GCA_963766045.1). Taxonomy (GTDB): domain Bacteria; phylum Actinomycetota; class Actinomycetes; order Mycobacteriales; family Pseudonocardiaceae; genus Amycolatopsis. The sequence goes on from CAVXYN010000002.1 coordinate 120,995, forward strand.
GGTCGCCGTCGCCGGGCTCGCCGTGTTCATCGGTGCGAAGGTCCGCGCCCGGATCCGGCCCAAGCTCATCCAGCGCGCCGCCGGCTTCATTTTCGCCGGATTCTCCCTGTTCGCGCTGGTCCAGCTCGCCTTCTGAGCCGACCACGTCGGGGTACACAGAGCCTTCACAGGTTCGGCAGGTAACCTTTCGGAAACGAAACGGTAGGGGCAAGGTGAACACCGGGTACCGGTCTCACCTTGCCCTCTCCTTTTCCCCGTCCCCCGATGTGCTCAGGAGAACCGTGCCGGTGACCTCGCCGAAGATCCTCGCGGCCCGCGCCGTCTCCCCGGTCCACGGCAGGCTCGCGGTCGGCGGGATGGCGGTCGCCGTCGCCATCTCGATCGATCTGCATCTGCGCCTTTCCAGCCAGGTCAGCCCGGTCTGGCAGACGCTGTCCGAGTACGTCTACGGCTACCTCTCGCCCGGATCGTCCGCGGCTCCCCTGTTCAGCGCGATGTGCCTGGCGCTCGCTCTCGGTTCGCTCGCGCTGCTCGGCGGGATCGCCAGGGCGCACCGCACCGGCTACGAAGCCGTCCTCGTGCTGCTCGGCGTCTGGTGCGCCGGACTGTTCACCGTCGCGCTCGTCCCCGTCGACCCCGAAGGCCAGGCCCGCACGCTGGCGGGCCAGCTCCACAACTACGCCGCGATCACGGCCTTCCTCGCGCTTCCCGCCGCCGCGTGGGTGCTGACCCGGCCCGGTCGCGCGCGTTGCCCGTGGGAACCGCGCCGCACGACGATCCGGCGGCTCGCGGTCGCGAGCTTCGCCGCTGTCGCGATCGTGCTCGGCGGTTTCGTCTGGACGATGCTCACGGGCCCGGCGAATCAGGAGGTCACGCTCGGCCTGTTCGAGCGGCTCCTGTTCACGGTCGACCTCGCCCTGCTGGCGACGATGGTGCGCCCGCTCCTGTCCAACCCCTGACGGCTACCCGGGCTCCTTCAGGACTTCCGTCAGCCGCAGCGCGGCCGCCACGACCACAGGCCCCACCACAGCGGCGTCCAGCGGCTCGAGGGATACGACGCCGAGGCTGGCCCGCAGTCCCGGCACCCCGCGCACCGGCGCCGCGACGCCGGACGCCCCCGCCTGCAGTTCACCGGTCGACGTCACCCACGCGGCGCCGCCCGGTCGCAAGGTCATCGCCTTTCCCGCCGCGCCGGCGGACAGCGGATGCCGCGTTCCGACGCGGTAGGCGACGTGGAAGTTCGTCCACGAAGGCTCGACGACCGCGACGGCCTGGGCCTGATCTCCTTGCGCGACCGACAAATGCGCCGTCGCGCCGACCTTCTCCGCCAGCTCGCGAAGGACCGGCCTGGCTGCTTCGCGCAGCTGAGGGAGGACCTGCCCCGCCAGGCGGAGCAGGCCGACACCGAGTCGCACCTTGTTGCCGTCGCGCCACACCAGGCCGCGTTCGGACAGGGGCACCAGAAGGCGGTACACCGCGGCGCGGCTCGCGCCGATGGCGACGGCGAGCTCCGAGATGGTCGCCGCCTCACCACCGGCGTCCGCAACCGCTTGCAGGAGCGCCAGGCCTCTGTCCAGGGTCAGTGACCCTTCGCGGGTCATGAGCGACGCGATCGCGTCCGGCGCGATATCAAAGCAGCTCTAGTTCCCCGAGATCGGCGACGGGCTCGTCGAACGAGGCTGCCGCGTAGGACGCGAAGAGCTCGCGGACGGCCTTCGCGGCCTGGTCGGAAAGCCCCTTCGCCTCAGCGGCCAGAGCGGCGCTGTCGGTCGACTCGAGCGCATCTCGCACGTCGCCGCCGGAGAGGCTGCGTGCGGAGGCCACCAGCAGGTTCAGGAACCCGTGGTGGATGAAGCCGGACTTCTCGTCGGTGTGCCGGACAGCGCGGTGGAGGCTGTTCGTCGCCTTGAACGACGCCCCCGTCGAGCTGGAGACCACCGCGAGGAAGTCCGCGACCTCGTCGACGCTGGGGAAGTTCTCGCCCGCCTGCCCGCCGCACCGGATCTTCGGCCAGCTGCCGTGCTCGATCACCTTCCGGACGCCGTCCAGCCAGCCGACGCCGCGCCGCGGCTCGACCACGCGGATGACGTCCTCGGGCACGAATTCGGAGACCCGCTCAAGCCAGACCTCGTCGACGTCCGACGGCGCCGGCATCTCGACCATCCGCAGAGACAGCAGCTCGCTGCGCGACTCGACGATCGAGATGGCCTTCGGGACCCCGCCGAGACCGGTGTCGATGATCAGTGACAGCGGCAGCGGTTCCTTCGGTTTGATCTTGATCAGCTCGGTGATCAGTTCCGGCAGCCGCGACGCCTGGCACAGGAACACACCGAGGACGCCGGAGTGTTCACCGGTCCTCGACGCGAAGTGCGCGCGCAGCGCTTCGGGCATGGACGCCTCGCCGGGCGGGAACAACGCCGAGTCGTCGACGAGCCGCACGAACAGGGGAGGAATTCCTCGGGGGCCGGGTGGCGTGAGTTCCACAGCGCTTGACACGACTGACACGCTAGTAGCGTACGACATCAGGACAAAATCGTTCGCACAACGGACACGTTTTCGGGAGAAATCCGATGCCTTACTACCGGCAGGTAGGCGAGATCCCGCACAAGCGTCACACGGCTTTCCGGAAGCCGGACGGCGGCTTGTACGCCGAGGAGCTGATGGGTGTCGAGGGCTTCTCGGCGGACTCCGCCCTGCTCTATCACCAGGGACTTCCCACCGCGATCGTCGACGCCGTCGCGATCGAGGACGAGCGCGGGCCGATCGCACCGAACCACCCGCTCAAGCCGCGGCACTTCAAGACACAGGACCTGAAGTTCGGTGAAGGCGCCGACGCGGTGACCGATCGGCGACGACTGTTCGGCAACTCCGACGTCACCATCGGCTTCGTCGCCGCGACGAAGACTTCGCCGCTGTACCGCAACGCGGCGGGCGACGAGCTCTTCTACGTCCAGGGCGGCGGAGCGACCGTCGAGACCATCTACGGCGCGCTCGAGGTCGGCGATGGCGACTATCTGGTCATCCCGACCTCGTGCACCTATCGCGTGATCCCGCACGGCGAGGTCAAGCTCCTGACTGTCGAGGCGCGCGGCCACATCGGCCCGCCGAAGCGGTACCTCTCGGCGAAGGGGCAGTTCCTCGAGCACTCGCCGTACTGCGAGCGGGACATCCGCGGCCCGTCCGAACCTCTGGTCGTCGAAGGCACCGACGTCGAGGTCCTCGTGCGCCACCGTGCGGGCCTGACGCGCTACACCTACGCGACGCATCCCTTCGACGTCGTCGGCTGGGACGGCTGCCTGTACCCGTGGGTGTTCAACATCGACGACTTCGAACCGATCACCGGCCGCGTGCATCAGCCGCCGCCCGTGCATCAGACGTTCGAGGGGCCGAACTTCGTGATCTGCTCGTTCTGCCCGCGCAAGGTCGACTATCACCAGGACTCGATCCCCGTGCCGTACAACCATGCGAACGTCGACTCTGACGAGCTGCTGTTCTACGTGCGCGGGAACTACGAGGCCCGCAAGGGGTCCGGGATCGGGATCGGCTCGCTCTCGCTGCACCCGTCCGGCTTCACACACGGGCCGCAGCCCGGGGCGGCGGAGGCGTCGATCGGGGCCGAGTTCTTCGACGAGACCGCGGTCATGGTCGACACCTTCGCGCCGCTGGACCTCGGCGAGGCGGCGGACGCTTCTGAGGACCACGGCTACGCGTGGACCTGGTCGGGCCGCGGACCCGGCGGGTAGCGCAACGGTTCAGCAACGCGGGACCGGTCCGGGTTAAACCTCCGGATAATCGGGGTCAGGACCGATTGGAGCTCTCCATGGTCGTGAACCCTCAGCAATCCCGCGGCGGCCGCAAGGTCCTGGCGTTCGTGGCCGCGGCCGTGGTCGCCATCGGGTTGATCATCGGACTGCGCGCGCTCACCAGCGATTCCGGCGAGGAGGCCCAGGAGGCGAAATGCACCGGCGGCGACGCCGTCGCCCTGCACGTCTCGTCGTCTCCGGAGAAGGCCGGGGTGGTCACGCAGATCGCCAAGGACTACAGCGGCCGCACGGTCGCCGGACGCTGTGTGGACGTGCTCGTCCAGTCGAAATCGTCGGGGACGGCGATGCAGGCGCTCGCGCGTGGCTGGAACGAGGCGATCGACGGGCCGAAGCCGGACGTCTGGACACCGGCCGCGTCCGGTTGGGTGAACCTGTTGCGCCAGAACCTCGCCGGTACCGACCATCCCGCGCTGGTGCCCGAAGGCGACACGGAATCCGTCGCGAACGCGCCGCTGGTGGTCGCCATGCCGAAGCCGATGGCCGAGGCCCTCGGCTGGCCGGGCAAGGGCATCGGCTGGCGTGATCTCGCCGCGCTCGCCACCGATCCGCAGGGCTGGGCGAAGTACGGCCATCCGGAATGGGGGAAGTTCCGGCTCGGCAAGACGAATCCGAACATCTCGACGTCCGGGCTGAACGCCACGATCGGCGCTTACTACGCGGCGACAGGCACCTCATCGGACCTCACGGCGGCCGCCCTTGCGAAACCGGAGGCTCAGACGTTCGTGCGCAACGTCGAGCAGGCCATCGTCCACTACGGCGACAACACGCTGACGTTCCTGACGAACCTGCAGAAGGCCGACGACCGCGGCGCCGCGTTGTCGTACATCTCCGCTGTGACCGTCGAGGAGAACTCGCTCGTCGGCTACAACCAGGGCAACCCGACCAACGATCCGGCGAAACGCGGGCAGCACGCGCCGCCGAAGGTTCCGCTCGTGGCGATCTACCCCAGTGACGGCACGCTCAACTCCGACCATCCGTTCACCGTGCTCAACTGGGCCGACGACGTCCACAAGCAGGTTGCGGCCGATTTCCTCGCGCATCTGCGCGGCCCCGAGGCCCAGCAGAAGTTCAGCGACATCGGTTTCCGCACCTTCGATGGGAAGCCCGGCTCGCAGACCACTGCGGAGAACGGCGCCCAGCCCGACGCGAAGCTCAATCTGATCCGCCCGCCGAGCCCGCCGGTGCTCACCGAGGTTCTGAAGTCGTGGAAGGACCTGCGGAAGAAGGCGAACGTGCTGCTGGTCGTCGACGTCTCCGGCTCGATGGGCGACGGCGTCAGCGGGACCGGCAAGAACAAGATGGATCTCGCGAAACAGGCGGCCGTGGCGTCGTTGCCGCAGTTCAGCGACGCCGACCAGGTCGGGCTGTGGATGTTCTCGACAAGGCTCGACGGCGACAAGGACTACGTCGAACTCCGGCCGGTACAGCCGATCGGCGGCGAGGCGGGCCGGCAGGAGCTGGCGTCGCGACTGAACGGCCTGACCCCGCAGAACGGGACCGGGCTCTACGACTCGTCGCTCGCGGCGTACGAATTCATGAAGCAGCGGCTGGATCCGAACGCGATCAACGCCGTCGTAGTGCTCACCGACGGTCGCAACGAGGATCCGGGCGGCATCGACCTGCCCAACCTCGTCGGGCAGCTACGCAGCGAGGGCGGCGGGGAGACGGTGCGGATGTTCACCATCGCGTACGGCTCCGACGCCGACTTCGACATCCTCAAGGAAATCGCCGAAACGACACAGGGTTCGGGGTACGACTCGTCCAAACCGGACTCGATCGACCAGGTCTTCACCGCCGTCGTCTCGAACTTCTGAGATCCTCGGATATGCGCTTCGTCCGTGAACTCGCCGAACCGTGGGGACTGCTGCTCGCGGCGACGTCGGCGGGTGCGGCCTGGGCGGTACAGCTGCCCACCGTCGCCGCCTTGGCAGTCGGCGTGACCGTGCTCGCCGCCCGGGCCGGGATCGCCGCCGCGAGCCGTCCGAAACCGGCGGTCGAGCCAGAGGAGAAGCCGCCCCCGGACGTCGAACCGGGCTCGCCCGAGGCGAACTGGCTGCGGCGCGCGGAGGCCGCGGCCGGCGGCTTCGAGTCGATCTCGGACTCGCTCACCCCCGGCCCGCTCGCCGACCGGGTCGCCGACATGGAGCCGGTGGTGCGGGAAACGGTCGACACCCTCCGGCGCCTGGCCGGCCGCACGTCGACCACCGGCAAGGCACTCGCGCGCGTCAACGCGTCCTCCGTCGCCGCCGAGAAGGCGCGGCTGCGCAAGGCGTTGGAGACCGCCGACGACGACATCCGCGGCGACCTGTTGCAGTCGTTGGAAGCCGTGCAGGCACAGGAAGACGTCCACGCACGGCTTTCGAGCGCGCAACGGAAACTGCTGGCGCAACTGCAATCCGGCGCACTCGGCCTCGACGGACTGGTCGCCAGGGCGGCCGAACTTTCGGCCGCCACCGGCGATTCCCTCATCGACACCCGCACGATCGGTGAGTTGAGCGAGCAGTTGGAAGGCATCCGGCGGGGCGTCGTCGAAACCGAAGAAGCGACCCGCCGCTCCCTCAGTTGAACGCGACCCGGCCCAGCACCGCGTGCCCAGGCACCCCGGCGAACGTCATCGTCTGGCGGGAGGCGTACCCGATCACCCAAATCCGGTGTGTCGCCCAGATATTCGCGGCCAAGGCGGGGTCGACCCGAAGAAGTACGGCATGGGACCACCACCCGTTGGCCCACTGCACACTGCAGCTCAGGGCAGCTATGCCGGAGGGCATGACCACGACCGAGCCGACGGGCACGGCCACCAGCTCGGTCCAGTTCCCGCCGGGCAGGGGCTTCAACATCGGCTTGATGACTTGAAGCCCCACTATTCCCCAGGTGAACACCATGACCGCAAAGACAGAAATGCCCAGGTCGTAGTCTGGCCATTCCACGATCGAGAGGATGACCGTTTTCAGCACCATGAGGACGAGAACGAGCACCCAGCACGCGATCAGCGCGCGGATCCTGCCCACGATCCGCGACCGGTGCGCCAGTAGCACCTGGTCCTCATGCGGAGGAACCGGTCGTGGCTCCACGAACTCCTGCCGCACGGCGCCGGCGGGATGCTCCCGCACGGCTTTGACCCGACGAGGCCATACGACTCCCGGCAGCTGCAGGAAGCGGCGGCCCTTCTCGTCGGGGCCGAGCAGCCACACGCGCCTCTGCGCGTTCAGTTGCAGTCTGGACGCCTTCGGCAGGCGTACTTCAGCCCATTCGACGTCGTCACCCGGCAGCCGGAAGTACACCTTCGCGCCGGATACGTACAGTCCGTCCGGAGCCAACGAGAACTCACTGAACGGTTCCTTCGCGAGGCCGGAAAGGCCTCTCGAGCGCAGGTGTTGCCGGCATGCCCAGATAAGAAGTCCGGCATAGCCCAACCCGAAGGTCAGCGCGCCATCCAGGCTGGACCACCCCGCCAGGTAGGCGCCGATGAACCACCCCGCTCCCACCGACGCGAAAACCCACACCGTCCACGGAACCCGTCTCTTCGCGAGCTGTCCGAACACGGGCATCTCGGCGGCAGGCACGTCCCGCCGTGGCTCCAGAACGCGTACGCGTGCCAGCTCGGCATTAGCCGCTATATCCCCAGTATTAGTCACACTAAAGCCTTTCGTCCCCCATTTTCCCGTAGGTCGAATAAGGGCGAAGATCCGTTACCGTGGTGGTTCGCCGACGCTCATTCGGCGAGGACTCTGCCGAATTTCCCGGCACCCAGCACCGCGTGCCCGGGAAGCCCGAACCGCACGAACTTCCCCGGCGCCGGGTCGCCGATGAGCCACAGTTTCCGGGTCGCCCAGACGTTCACGCTGAGGCCGTGATCGGCGCTGTTCGCAGAGAAAAGGCAGACCCGGCCGTCCGGCAGCGGCACCCGGCAGGCGAACGACTGGCCGGCAGGCATCCTCGCGTCCGGTATCACGGCGATCTCGGTCCACCGGCCGGACGGCAGTGGCCGCACCCGCCACAGATCGCGGATCAACGAACGGCAAAGGTCGAACCCCAAGACGAAGACGACAAAACAGATGCCGGCGAGATTCTGCGGAACGTCTCCCTCACCCCCGGCACGGATGAAACCCGCGACCAGGACCAGCAAAGGAACCGCCCAGACAAAGGCCATTAGCAAAGCGCTACGGAGAACCCAGGCCCGGTGGGCCCGCAACACCTTGTCCTTGCGCGGTGAGACCGAGATCGGATGCGGAGGTGCGACCAGGACGGCACCGGACGCGGGCCCGTCAGCCGACCGGCCTCGACTCGACCTGTGCAATCCGGGTAGCTGGACGAAAACGCGGCCGTCGGCATCCGGACCGAGCAACCAGGCCCGGCGTTGCGCCGCGAGCTGCAGGCGCTCCGCCCGAGGCAGGCGCACGACCAGCCACTGTCCGTCCGCCGATCGCAGGCTGACCTTGGCGCCGGCGAAGTAGAGGCCGTCGGACGGAATGACCGTATCAGCGAACGGTAGTAGGGCGAGTGCGGCGAACCTCAGCCGCGTCCACAGTATCTTGACCACCATCGCCAGCAACAGGAGATCGGTCAAGAACACGGCGGCGGCGAAGAACGGCCCCAAGGGATTCGCCAGATAGAGCCAAATCGCGCCGGCGAGACCCAGCAGCGCCAGCCCGAGCGCGACGATCGCAGCCCGGCCCGACGGTGGGTGACCGCCGAAAGCGGGGTTCTCCGCCGCCGGGCGGCCCGGGTCCGGCTCCACCACCTGGATACGCGTCAGATCAACGTCAGCCAACTGTTCCTCCCCCAGTTTGTCGTGACGTCGCCACAACAAGAGAGGGTGTTACAAACGCTGTCCAGCTGTCTCGTTGACCTACTTGCCGAACCTCACCGGCCCGAAGACCGGATAGCCCGGAACACCCGCCTTCGCGGCCTTGCCCGCCACCGGAACCCCGAGCGCCCACAGCCGTCCGGTGGCGGCGACATTGGCGGCCAGCGCCGGGTCGGAGCCGCTGATGTGCACGGTGACCGCGCGTCCGTCCGGCAGGACGGTCCTCCCCTTCACAGTGGCCATGCCGAAGAGAGTGACCGACGCCGGCCCGGACACGACCGACAACTCGGTCCACACCTGCTCGGGAAGCGGCCTGAGCAGGACCAAGGCGGTGACGATGAGTCCGATCGCGCCGAGCACGCAGATGATCGCGAGAATCCACATGCTCGGCACGAGGATGCTGTCGCGCTGAGGGAAATCGACCGAGACCCAGGCCGAGAAGGCGGCGGCGATCAGCACGATCCCGACACTGAGGAAGTAGTAGAACGCCATCAGGCGACGTTGCAACGCGAGCATCCGGGCGGGCGAGACGGAAGCCGCGTCCAGTGGCTTTGAGCCCTTCACCGGAGCATCGCGGAACACGCAACGCCGGGGGACGACGACGCCCGGCAGCATGACGAACGGGCCGAGCATCCACAGCCGCCGTTGTGCCGCGAGGTGTGCGCGGAGCGGGGTTGGCAAGCGCAGGATCAGCCACCTCCCGTCGAGCGGAATGCTCACGCGCGATCCGGCGATGACCGCGCCGTCCAGGCCGCTCACCAGGCGGAACGGCTTGTCCGTCAGCTTCCGCATCGACAAGGATCCAGCAACCGTGAGGTAGCCGTAGAAGAGCGAAACCGGTGTCATGAAGACGAGAAGGAAGGCCGGCGCCGCGATGCCGAACCGCCCGGTCACCAGCAGCGCCACGCCGAGCACGACGAGCAGTACGGCGGCGATGCCCGTAGTCCCGTAGGTCGCGGACGTGCGCTCGAGCAGGGGCACCAGCACCGGCATGTTCTTCGCCGGAACCCCATCAGGTGGTTCGAGCACCGTGATCTTTCGGTCTTCCACCAGGTCAACGTATACGCGGAGGTGAGACGTGATCGAGACGACTTCCGTTCGACACCTAAATCAGGTTAGGCTCACCTAACTAGGAGGTGAGCCGTGACCGAAGCCCCGACATCCCTTCGCCGCCCGCCGGCGCCGAACCCCGCGGAGCGCGCGAAGACGATCGCCACCCGCAATGGACCGGCGACGCTGATGCCGACAGCCGAACAGCGTGACCAGCCAGGACAGTGCGGTCGGGTCATCCCCGCACTGCACCACGTGCACACGAGCGGCAGTGTCAGCATCCTGCTCCCGGATGAGCACCACCTGGTGAAGAGCGCCAAACAGACGTCGCGCGGCGAACTCGCGGTGATGATCGAACTGACCGACCAGGCCCCGGTCGAGCTGCGGGAACCCATCCGCGGCCTGTTGTGGATCACCGGCTGGCTGCGCCCGCTGACCGACGTTTCGGCGCGGGCGCGGGCGGTCTCGATCGCGGAGGTCCGGCCGGACGAGCGTCTGCTCGACGTCGGGCACGGCGTGACCCTGCTGCGGCTGACCCCGGCTTCGCTGGTGCTCGCCGATGCCGAGGGCACCCATTCGCTCCGGCCGCATATGTTCAGCGCCGCCCCGCCGGATCCGTTCCACGACTACGAAGCCCAGTGGCTGCGACACCTGGAAAGCGACCACGCGGACGTCGTCGAACAGCTCACCCGCCACGTGCCGAACGAGCTGCGCGGCGGCCGCGTCCGGCCGCTCGGGCTGGACCGCTACGGCCTGCGGCTGCGGGTCGAGAACGACGCCGGTGACCACGATGTCCGGCTCGCGTTCTCCCGGCCGGTCGAAGGCCCGCAGCAACTGAGCGGCGAAATCCGCCGTCTCGTCGGCTGCCCGTACTTCTCTGAGGGTTAAGCGAGTTCCGCCGGGAAGCCGCCCTTGGCGATCGGGCCCCACGATTCGATGGCGAGGCGGATGATGCTCTTGCCCTGCTTCACCATCGCCTCGCGGTATTCGTCCCAGTCGGGGTGTTCGCCCGCGATCCCGCGGTAGTACTCGACCAGCGGCTCGATGGAATCGGGGAGGTCGAGCACCTCGGCGGTACCGTTGAGCTGCACCCACGGGTCGTTCCACTCGTCGGAGATGACGCATGCCGAAACCTGCGGGTTCTTCCGCACGTTGACGACCTTCGCGCGCTTCGGATACGTGGAGATCACCAGACGCCCATCGCCGTCGACGCCACAGGTCACCGGTGAGAGCTGCGGGCTGCCGTCGGCCTTGGTGGTCATCAGGATCGCGCGGTGGCGTGTGGACAGGAACTCGACGAGAGCGGCACGGTCGACGGTTTCGTTGGTCGCGATGGTCCGAGGCATGAAGACGACGGTAGCGTGCGCGGGATGAGCTGGCTGCGTCCCGAACGTCCGGCGTTGCCGGAGTTCATCGAAGATCCGGCGCGGCGTCGCGCGATCGTCATCGAACTGATCATCGTCTTCGGGATCACGCTGGGCCTGTCAGGGCTCCGCAGCCTGCTGTCCCTTGTGGACTCACTGCTGCAGCCGGTTCCGCTGGCACAGCAACAAGCACAGCTCAACGTTCCCCAAGCGACCCTGAGCCTGATCGACATGGTCAAGCAGCTGCTGAGCGCCACGCAGCTGATCGGCTGGGGGGCGCTCGGGCTGTACCTCTTGTGGCGCGGCGGGATCAAGCTCGCGCAGATCGGCATGGACCGGCAGAAACCCGGGCGCGACATCGCATACGGTCTGCTGCTCGCCGCGGTGATCGGGATTCCTGGGCTGGGCCTGTACTTCGTCTCCTACGGTCTCGGGTTCAGTCTGTCGGTGCAACCGTCCACTTTGGGCGAAACCTGGTGGCGCCCGTTCACGCTGACGCTGTCCGCGTTCGGGAACGCGTTCGCCGAAGAGGTGCTCGTGGTCGCCTATCTGCTGACCCGGCTGCGGCAACTCGGAATGCGCGAGAACACCGCTCTGCTCACCTCGTCCGTGCTCCGCGGGTCGTATCACCTGTATCAGGGTTTCGGCGGTTTCGTCGGCAATGTCGTGATGGGCCTGGTGTTCGGCAGGGTGTGGCAGCGGACCGGCCGGCTGTGGCCGCTGGTCGCCGCGCATACCGTGCTCGACTTCGTCTCGTTCGTCGGATACGCGCTGCTCAAGGGGCGAGTTTCCTGGCTTCCCTAGCTAGGGTGGGGCTGTGATTGACGAGACGACCCCACCCCGAGTTGACAGCGAAGTCGGACCACTGCGGGCGGTGCTCCTGCACAGGCCAGGCAACGAGCTCAAAAGGCTCACGCCTCGCAACAACGACCAGCTCCTCTTCGATTCCATCCCCTGGGTGGACCGTGCCCAGCAGGAACACGACGCGTTCGCCGAGGTCCTGCGTGGCCGCGACGTCGAGGTGCTGCTGCTGGCCGACGCGCTGCGCACGGCACTTTCGGACACCCGCGCCCACGCCGCCGGGGTCCACGCGGCGGTGGACGAGCGCCGCCTCGGGATCGACCTCGCCGATTCACTGCGTTCCCATCTGTCCAGCGCCAAACCGGAGGCGCTGGCCGAGGTCCTGATGGCCGGGATGACCTTCGAGGAACTACCCGCCGCCGAGGGTGTCTCGCTGGTCCGGCTGATGAACCACCCGAACGACTTCGCCGTCGCCCCGCTGCCGAACCTGTTGTTCACGCGCGACTCGTCGGCCTGGATCGGCGACCGGGTCGCGGTCTCCTCGCTCACCATGCCCGCCCGCGTCCGCGAGACGGCCGTGCTGGACCTGATCTACGCCTACCACCCGTGGTTCCGCCAGGCGTCCCGCGCGTACGGCGCGCATTCGGCGCCGATCGAGGGCGGCGACGTCATGCTGCTTTCGCCGGGAGTGCTGGCCATCGGCGTCGGCGAACGCACCACGGCGGCCGGCGCGGAATCGCTGGCCCGTTCGGTGTTCGCCGACGGCATCGCGCACACCGTCCTCGCCGTCCCGATCGAGCAGACGCGCGCGACCATGCATCTGGACACCGTCTGCACGATGGTCGCCGCCGACGCCGTCGTCATGTATCCGCTATTGGCCGATTCTCTGACCGCGTTCACCATGCGCCCCACCGACGACGGCTCGGTAAAGGTCGAAGGACCGGAACCATTCCTCACCGCCGCCGCCGAAGCGATGCAAATCGAACGGCTCCGCGTCATCGACACCGGCCTCGACCCGGTCACCGCCGAACGCGAGCAATGGGACGACGGGAACAACACGCTCGCCCTCGCTCCAGGCGTCGTCGTCGGCTACGAACGCAACGTCGAAACCAATGTGCGCCTTGAGGAAGCCGGTATCGAAGTACTGGCCATCACCGGTTCCGAACTGGGCTCCGGCCGCGGCGGCCCGCGGTGCATGTCCTGCCCGATCCGGCGTGAAAGCATCTGAACCACGCATCAAGTAAGCCTTCCCTAATCGGCGAAATACGATTAGGGAAGGCTTACTTAATTGAGGTGACCCTATTGTTGGGAATGGTAACCTAATAGGGGGGAGATCACCAGTGAGAAGTAGAAATCGAATAGCGGCTGACGTATCTTGGTATTCATGGCCCTCAAGAAGCAACCGCGCTCGAAGTTCTACGAACTGCTGCAGGCGCAGGTCCACAATGAGTTCAACGCCTCCCAGCAGTACATCGCGCTGGCGGTCTGGTTCGACTCCGAGGACCTGGCGCAGCTCGCGAAGCACTTCTACAAGCAGTCGGTCGAGGAACGCAATCACGCGATGGCGCTCGTCCAGTACATGCTCGACACCGACCACCACGTGGAGATCCCAGGCACCGGCGACGTCCGCAACGACTTCTCGAGTGTCACCGAGCTCGTCGAGCTCGCGCTGACGCAGGAGAAGGAGGTCGCCTCGGACATCCAGGAGCTGGCGAAGGCCGCCCGTGCCGAAGGGGACTACATCAGCGAGCAGTTCATGCAGTGGTTCCTCAAGGAGCAGGTCGAAGAGATTTCCCAGATGTCCACGCTGCTCAACATCGTCAAGCGCGCCAACGGGAACCTCTTCGAGATCGAGGCTCACCTGCACCGCGAATCCATCGGTGACGGCGGCGCCGACAGCGGGATGCCGCCGGTCGCGGGCGGCGCGCTCTGACGCACTGACCAGCCGCATCCACCACAGCGAAAACCCGGGCTCTCCCCCTGGAGAAGCCCGGGTTTTCCGTCTGTGCGGGGCCCGTCAGCTCATACTGCAGGACTGGTCGACCCTGGTCAGCACGATGCTGACGGCCACTCCGTCGTTGGAGACGAAAATCCGGTACTCGCTTACCCCGCCGGCAGGCGAGGTGTAGTAACCGCTCTCCTTGGAGCTACCCGGATAGGCCGCGAGGATGTCGTCCTCGGTCGAGCCGACACCGACCCCCTCCGGGGTGTGCACCGTGTTCGCCGGGTTGATGACCGTCACGCCTTGGGCCTCGGTCAGCGATACGGCCGTCGGCGCGGGAACACCCGGGCCTTCCGCGTAGCCGTAGGTGCAGTCGCCCCTGACCTCTTTGGCTCGGAGCGGGCCGACGGCTGCCTCGGCCTCGACTTCGCTCATGCCGAGCTGGAGCCGGCCGAACCCGCTCGCGGTCAGCACCGGTCCCGTCGTGACCTTGCCCGGCGAAGGCGGCTTCGTGGCCGGGGTGGTCTTCGGCGGCTTCACGGGTCCTCCGCCTGCCGTCGACGTCGGCACGTCTTGCGCCTGACTCGACGGCGGCCCAGAGGGGGGTGCGGCCGAGGGCGGGACGCCCGGCCCCGGCATTCCGCTGCTCGCGGACGCTCCCATGCTGAGCTGATCGGCGGAGATGATCGCGCCGTTGTCCCCGTCGTGGATCGAGAACACCGTCAGACCACTTCCGACCATGACCACCGCGGCGGCCACCCCGGTCGTCGTCTGCATGAGGTGGCGGCGACGACGGCGGCGCCGGGCGCCTGCCACGATCGCCTCGGGATTCAGCGTGGACCGCACGCCGAGCCGCTCGTCGGAGAACAGGTCGCGCAGCTTTTGCTGCACGTCCTCGTCGGACATGTTCATCCCGCTTCCCTCCCTTCACTCTTGGGCTCCAGCAGCGCGAGCTTCGTCCGCAGCGACGTGATCGCCTTGCTCGCCTGGCTCTTCACGGTGCCCTGGCTGATGCCGAGCGAATCCGCGATCTCCGCTTCGGAGAGTCCCTCGTAGTAACGCAGGACCATCACCGCACGTTGCCTCGGCGGCAGCGCGCGTAACGCCTGCCACAGCGGCTCGTGCTCGAACGGGTCCGCCGGGTTGTACGGCTGGGTCTCCGGAAGGTCGGCGACCAGGTTCTCCCGTTTGGTCCGGCGCCACCGGCTGACGTGCGCGTTCGCCATGGACCGGCGGATGTAGGCCAGCGGGTCGCCGGTCTTGTGCTGCACGTACGTCCAGCGGGAGCCGATCTTCTCCAGCACGGTCTGCACCAGGTCGGCGGCGTCGTGCGGGTTACCGGTGAGGGCGTGGCCGTACCTCAGCAGACCCGGCAGGCTGGCCTGCACGAAGTCGCCGAAGTCTGCGAGCTCGCCCGGCACGGACTCGGCCCTCCCTCGGATCTCGCCGGACATCCAGACATCTGTCCCCGAGATGACTGTCGCGGCAGCGGTCACCGTATCGCCTCCTCCCGGGGTCACACAGCCAGGCGTACTTTGCTCGCCTCTCGCAAAACGCATGGCCGCCCCTGGAGGTTGTCTCGAGCCTCGAACTCATTTCGTGAGACGCCCGTCCGGGTGAGGAGTTGCCTGCCTCAACGTCTCGACAGGGATACGGGAATTTCGAACGAACCGTCCCCCCGAACAGGGAATTCGTGCACGGCCACCACGGCGTTACGCGGGATGGGTCCGTAAACGTGCGGGAACCGGATTCCGGCTGGATGCGGCGGGTCGCCGTCCTCCCAGATGACCGGCGAGCCGACCTTCGCCGGCTCGATCTCCAGGAGCAGGAGGTCGGTTCGGCCGGCGAAGACGGCGTTGGCGGGGATATGCGCGGTGCCCGGGTCGGAGCAGTGGATGAAGCCGTCGCTCGCGAGCGACGGAGCCGTATAGACGCCGTCCTCGGGCACCTCGGCCCACTCGGCCTTGCCGCAGATGTGCAGGATCACGCGCCCATCCTTCCGCAAGTCGTCCTCTGGTTGCGGTGGTTGCGCGTGCAACCACCGCAACCAGAGGACGACTTGCGGGGTCAGCGGATGGTGAGCTGGCGGCCGATCAGGCCGTCGCGCGAGCGGCGCTCAGTGGCGTTGAGCGGCTCGGTGTCGAGCGACTTCAGTGCCGCTTCGAGGCGAACGCCGAGCTGGTCCTTCGCGTCGGCCCACTCGCGCGCGTGTGCCTCGGGGTCGAGGTCCCACACCGGGACGAGCAGCCCGTGCGCGCGGAACGAACCGGCGTACCGCGAGCCCTCGCCGAGGGTCAGCTCGCCGGCCGCGGACAGCCGCGCAAGCGCCTGCAGCAGCAGACCCTCCGGCTCCGGGCGGACCCAGCGCAGGTGCGCCTTCTCGCCGGCGAGCACCCAGTAGGCGCCGGTGCCGAGACGTTCGGTCGGCATGATGGCCGCGTTCGCGCGCTCGAGGGAGAGCGCGACGTCACCGCCGGCGTCGGCGTCCTCGGGCAGCCACCACGCGAAGTCGCTGTGGAGGGTGACATCGAGTTCGGCACCCGGGACCAGCAGGTCCTGCAGGCGGGCCTTCTCGTCGGCGGTGGGCGGCGTCGTGGTGTCCGGGACGGACAGGACGTCGCCCTCCTTCGCCTCGAGTACCCACCGGAGCGACCGGCCGAGGTCACGGCTGATGTCCGAGGACCGGGTCTGCACCTGCATACCGACGTACCGCTCGCCGTCGGACCGGACGAACGCGGCCGCCGCCATCGGCAGCACCGTGCCGAGGGTGACCTTCTCGTCCGAGCCGGCGAGCGTGAGCGTCGCCGTCGCCGAGGGGACGAACTCGCGCAGCGCGATCAGCTCCGTCTCCGCGGCCACACCTTCGAAGGGCTGGCCGACGAAGACGTCGCGCACCTTCGGCTTGCGGTCCGAGGTCGTCCTGGGACCCTTCTTGCGCGCACCCTTGCCCACTGCAGCCTCCTCAAGCTCGGGTCGAAACGCTATCGCGGAAAGGGCGGGCGGCTCGTGCGGCCCCGCCCTTCCCGCGCGCGATCAGGACCGCGAGGCCGAACGGCGGCGCATCAGCACGACGCCACCGGCGCCCGCGACACCCGCTCCGGCCAGTCCGGCGATCAGCCAGCCCACCGACGCCGGGTCGTCCTCGACCGGGCCCCCGCCGGTCTGCGGCGCACCGGCCGGAACCTTCGAGACCTGCTTCGGCGCTTCCTTGACCGCTTCCTTCTTGACCGGCTCCTTCTTCGCGGCCGGGACGACCTTCACGATCGCCGACGGCTCGACGGTGTCGCACAGGAGCTCGAACAGGTAGTTGCCGGGCTTGATGGTGGGCAGCGACTTGAAGGTCACCTTCACGTCGGTTCCGCCGTCACGCTTGACCGACTTGTCCGAAAGCTTCTTGAAGCCGTCGGGAGCGATGAGCGTGAAACCGTGCGGCGTGACGCAGCGGCCTTGCGCTGTCACCGTGCCACCGACCTCGATGGTCTTCGGCGAAACCCAGAATTTGGTGCCCACCGGCTTGTCCGGCACCTCGACCGGCACTTCGGTGGCGAATGCGGTCCCCGGCAGCAGAGCGAGAGCGCCGATGGTGAGTCCGGCGAAAACGGCACGACGAATATTCATGGAAATACCCCAGACGTGATCGAGCGAGAATCATTCCCGCTGACAAATGAATTACCCCAGATAAAGAAACACTTTCCGGGCGAGGCCCGGAATCCCCAGTGCTGTACCGCGCTTCCGCGTTCCAACATCCATAGAGACGTCACGGCGTACCGGAGGTTCAGCGAGGTTGGTAACGAAAAGATCGCGGAATTCGGTTGGGTGGTGAAGGGCTCCTTCACTACCCTCAGGGTAGGCAAGGAGGCCTTCACGGCCAGATAGAGTCGGCCCGTGTTCGATCCTCGCGACCCCGCCTTTCTCGCCGACCCTTATCCCGCGTTCGCCGCGTTGCGGGAAACCGGCGAAGTCCACCGGCATGACGGCCTCGGTATCGCCGTGGCCGTATCGCACGCGGCGTCGGCGTCGGTGCTGCGGCATCGCGGGCTCGGCCGGATCTGGCGGGACGCCCTGCCGGTGGAGCGGTTCGCGTCGTTCAATCTGTTGCACCGCAACTCGTTGCTGGAGAACGAGCCTCCCGCGCATACGCGGCTGCGGCGGCTGATCGCGGGCGCGTTCGGACGCGGGCACGTCCAGCGCCTGCGGCCGATGGTCGCCGAACTGGCGGACGGCATGGTCGACGAACTCGCGGGCGAGATCGCCGCCGACGGCTCGGCCGATCTCCTCGAGCACCTCGCGCAGCCGCTTCCGGTCGCGGTCATCGCGGAGCTGCTTGGCGTGCCGATCGAGGACGGGCCGCGGCTCGTGGTCCTGTCCAACTTCATCGTCAAGATGTACGAATACGGCCTCGCCGAGAACGAACGCGACGCCGCCGAAGCCGCCGCGGCCGAGTTCGTGGAGTACCTGCGAGAGCTGGCGAAGCGGCGCGCGTCATCACCGGGCGAGGACATCGTCAGCGATCTCCTTCGCAGCGAACTCACCGAGGACGAACTGGTCGCGACGGCCGTCCTGCTGCTGATGGCCGGGCATGAGGCGACGGTGAACGTCATCGGGAACGGGGTCAACGCGCTGCTGGGCCACCGCGACCAGTGGGAGCGGCTCATGGCGTCACCGGACCTGCTGGACCCGTGCGTCGAGGAGCTGATCCGGTTCGACGCGCCTCTTCAGCTCTTCGAGCGGACCGCGACCGACGACGTGGAGATCGCCGGGTTCCGGGTGGCCGCGGGCGAGAAGATCGGCGCGCTGCTCGGCGCGGCCGCGCGGGATCCCAGGGTTTTCGAGCGGCCCGACGCCCTCGACATCGGCCGCACGCCGAACGCGCATCTCGGCTTCGGGATGGGCATCCACTACTGCGTCGGCGCGCCGCTCGCCCGGGTCGAGATCGCGGCCGCGCTGAACGCGCTGACCACGAAACTGCCCGGCCTGCGCCTGGCGGACGAGCCGGAGCGTCGGCCGGAGTTCGTGATCCGGGGCCTGCGCACGCTGCGGGTCACCACGGGGTAGGAGCAGGTCAGCGGGCTGCGCCGGTGGGGCGTGCGCGGCGCTCGGGCTCAGGGGCGCCGTCGACCTTCAGGACGCGAAGCAGACGAAGTCGCTTCTCGGAGACAGGGGCGAGCAGCCCGGACATCCGCCGGATGAGCAGCGCGGTCACCACGGCGAGGCCTAACGCGGCGAGATCGGTGAGGGCGACCAGCACGACGCCGTCGGCCAGCGCCTGGACGCCGTCGCGGAACCGCCAGACGATCGCCAGCCCGAACAGCAGCCAGTTGAGCACCCAGACGCCCCACCAGACCAGCACGAGCCTCGACGGCTTCGGGCGGGACTCCCGCGACCGGCGCAGGACGGCGTGTTCGAGTTCGGCGACGATCGGCAGCGCCAGAATCAGGTTCACCACCGGCACCAGCACGAATACCAGCAGCTGCCAGTTCGGCCTCGGCATGGCCTCACCGGAGAGGTCCGCGGCGGCGTGCCTCGCCACCATCAGCCACCACACGGTGAGCCCGGCCGGCAGCAGCGAAAGGATCGTCGTGAGCAGGCCCGCGGTGATGACGAAACTGTCGGAGACGCTGACGACGGACGTCGACAACGCGGAGTCGCGGCTCTGTACGAGCAGCACGTACCGCCAGATCTCGGCGCCTGCGGCGGTGAGCGCGAGCGCGGCGAACGTCCACAACACCGGGACGACGCTGCGTGTGATCACCCGCAGCCGCTCCCCCGGCGTGACCTCGCCGGACGCCGTACCCGGGACCGCCGTCGGACGGCGCCAGACCAGGTTCGGGAACCCCCACCGCGGCGGGACCGGATAGGACGGTGGTCCGTAATAGTGCTCGGCCACCGGTTTGCGGCGCTGCGGCCAAGCGCCCGGAGGCGGCGAAGCGACCCAGCGGATGCGATGACGCACCGGCTGGGATCTCGGCTGCTGCACCGGCGCGGGACGCACCGGCGGCACCGGCATCCTTGGCGGGTAGTGGCCTGGCTGCACGGTTACAGCACTTCGGGTTCGACGCCGGGCTCGGAGGCGACCATCGGGCGCCCCGCCCGCTGCCAGGACCCCATCCCGCCGGCGACGTTCACCGCGTCCCAACCGCTCGCGTTGAGCCACGCGGCGGCACGGGCGGACCGGCCACCGCTGCGGCAGATCACGTAGACCGGCTGGTCGTCGGGGAGTTCGCCGAGCTCGCCGACGCGCGCGGGCAGCTCGCCCATCGGGATGTGCTTGGCGCCAGGGGCATGTCCGGCGGCCCACTCGTCGTCCTCGCGGACGTCGAGCAGCGCGACGCCGTCCTTGGGCAGATCGGGGACGGCAACGGTCGGGATATCAGCAGGGCTCGCCACGTTTCCATCCTCGCATCCGGTCCCGTTGCGCGCGCGTGAAGCGGGCCACTTTGGCCGCGCTAGTGCTGCACCGCCTTCTCCGCGCCGACGCCGGTGAGCGAGCGAACCTCCATCTCGGCGTACTTCTTCTCGTTGTGCTCCTTCGAAAGCACGGTCCCGAGCCAGCCGAGGAAGAACGCGACCGGGATCGAGACGATGCCCGGGTTGTCGAGCGGGAACCAGTGGAAGTCGACACCCTGGATCATCGACGCGCTCTTGCCGTTCGCACCGGGCGGCTTCCCGGACACCGCCGGCGAGAACACGATCAGGATGACGCAGACGATCAGGCCGCCGTAGATGCTCCACAGCGCGCCTTGGGTGTTGAACCGTTTCCAGAACAGCGAGTACAGGATGGTCGGCAGGTTCGCCGACGCCGCCACCGCGAACGCGAGCGCCACCAGGAACGCGACGTTCTGGTTCTTCGCGAGGATCCCGCCGAAGATCGCGACCGCGCCGATCACCAGCGCGGTGATCCGCGCGACGCGGACCTCGCTGTCCGGGGCGGTCTTGCCCTTCTTGATGACGTTCGCGTAGACGTCGTGCGCGAAGGACGCCGACGCGGTGATCGTCAGCCCGGCGACCACCGCGAGGATCGTCGCGAACGCCACCGCCGCGATGAACCCGAGCAGCACCGGCCCGCCCAGCTCGAGTGCCAGCAGTGGCGCGGCGGAGTTGGTCGTCCCCGGCGCCTTCGAGATCACGTCCGGGCCGACGAGCGCGCCCGCGCCGTAGCCGAGCACCAGCGTGAACAGGTAGAAGATGCCGATCAGCGCGATCGCCCACACCACCGAACGGCGGGCGTCCCGCGCCGTCGGCACCGTGTAGAAGCGCATCAGCACATGCGGCAGGCCTGCCGTGCCCAGCACCAGCGCGATGCCCAGCGACAGGAAGTCGAGTTTGGTCGTGCCGGTCTTCCCGTACTGCTTACCCGGCCCGAGCAGCGCCTCCCCGGTCTGGCCACCCTTGTCGACGGCGGCCTGGAACAGGCTGGAGAGGTTGAATCCGTACTTCCCGAGCACCCACAGCGTCATCGCGAACGCGCCCGTGATCAACAGGACGGCCTTGATGATCTGCACCCAGGTGGTGCCCTTCATCCCGCCGATCAGCACGTACATGATCATGATCACGCCGACGACGGCGATCACGAGGTCCTGGCCGAGGTTGCCCTCGATACCGAGCAGCAGGTTGACCAGCCCGCCCGCACCCGCCATCTGCGCGAGCAGGTAGAAGAAGGACACGGCGAGCGTGGAGATCGCGGCCGCCGCGCGCACCGGACGCTGTTTCATCCGGAACGCGAGCACGTCGCCCATCGTGAACTTGCCGGTGTTCCGCAGCAGTTCCGCGACCAGCAGCAACGCCACCAGCCAGGCGACGAGGAAGCCGATCGAATAGAGGAAACCGTCGTACCCGTTGATCGCGATCGCACCGGCGATACCCAGGAACGACGCCGCCGAGAGGTAGTCGCCCGAGATCGCGATCCCGTTCTGCGGACCGGTGAACGCGCGGCCCGCGGCGTAGTAGTCGGACGCGGTCTTCGAATTCCGGCTGGCCCGGAAAACGATCACCAAGGTGATCAGGACGAACACCGCGAAAATGGAGATGTTGAGCGCGGGGCTGCTGCCCTCGACGCCCGCGGCCAGAGTGTTCACCGTTCGGTCCCCTCGATCTCATTCCGGATCTTGTCGGAGAGCGGATCGAGTTTCCGGTTCGCGTACCGGACATAGAGGCCGGTGATCACGAAGGTCGACACGAACTGCAGCAGTCCGATGATCAACCCGACGTTGATGTTGCCGAACAGCTTGGTGCTCATGAACTCCGTCGCGTAGTCGGCGAGGAGTACGTAGAGCAGATACCAGAGCAGGAACAGCGCCGAAACCGGGAAAACGAATACCCGGAGGCGGCGGCGCAGCTCGGTGAACTCCGGGCTCGCCTGCACCTTTTCCCAGTCGGATTCCGGACCTGACCCGAGGTCTTGATCGGTGTCACTCATGTCGGACCTCCCACCTGCCGCGACTATTGGTGATCTCGTTGTCACGGAAGATCATGCCCCTCTTGGGACCCGAGGGGACCAACCCATTTGAGTGAACGGTACGACTCTGAGTAGAAAGTCGCAGTCTGACCGGGTGATCTACTTGCGGTGTCTGCCCCGGCCGGCGATCCGCGTTTTCTCCTCGGCCTGCCCGAACCGGGCGACGGCGCGATCCCGCATGAAGCCGAGCGGGTCGGGCGCGTGCAGGCGGAGCATCACGCCGTAGACGTCGTCCGGCCGTCCGTATCCGGTCGCCCGGCTCACCACGTAGGTGGTCAGGAACGCCGCCGGGACGGTGATCAGCGCGGGCTGGTTCGCGAACCATGGCGCCCAGCCGCCGGTGTACTTGCTGACGATGTTGACCACCAGCGCGGTCAGCACCAGGCCGCCGCCGACCATCATCCCGGCCAGCGCGCCGGGCCAGCTGAGTTTTCGCCACCAGACGCCGAGCAACAGCAACGGACTGAAGGTGGACGCCGCCAGCGCGAACGACATCCCCACCGAAAGCGAAAGATCGTCCGCGGGCAGCGCGACCGCGAGGCCGAGCGGAATGACCGCCACGATCGCCGTCGCCACCCTGAAGTCGCGGACCCGCCCGGGCAGCACGTCGGTCGACACCACCCCGGCGACACTGACCAACAGCCCCGACGTACTCGACAGGAACGCCGCGAAGGCTCCGGCCGCGGTCACCGCGCCGAGGAGCTGCCCCCAGAAACCCGGAAGGACCGCGGACGGCAGGAGCAGTACGGCGGCGTCGGTCTTACCGGTCACCAACAACTCCGGAACGTACATCCGCGAGAGCGCGCCCAGCAGCGTCGGGAACAGGTAGAACAGGCCGAGCAGCAGCAGGACGTGCACCGTCGTGCGACGCGCGGCCTTGCCGTCGGGGTTGGTGTAGAACCGGACCAGGACGTGCGGCAGCCCCATGGTCCCGAGGAAGGTCGCGAGGATCAGCGAGTAGACCTGCAGCAGATCGGTGAGGCCGCCCGAGCCGGGCCGCAGCCAGTCTGCGTTGGACGCGGGAGCGTCGCTGACCACCGGCACCGGAGTGCCCGCGGTGAAGATGAGCTTCGTACCTTCGGCGACCCTGTGCGACGCCTCGGGCGTCCACACCGCGAACCCGTTGGCGGGAGCACCTTCGACCTCCCCGTACGCCTCGAGCACGGTGACCGTGGTGACCTTGACCGTGACGTCGGTCTTTACGGAGACGGTGGTGTTCGTGGTGAACGTCGGCGGAGCGGCCTGCCCGAGCGGGCGAGCGCCGTCCGGCCCACCACCGCCGAAGAACACGATGCACAGGATGAACGCCGGCAACGCGGTCGCGAACAGTTTCAGCCAGTACTGGAAGGCCTGGACGACGGTGATCGCGCGCATCCCGCCCGCGATCACGTTGAACCCGACCACGCAGGTCACCAGCATCGCGCCTGCCCACGCCGGCGCGGGCAGGATCGTCGTCAGAGTCAGACCGGCGCCCTGCAGCTGCGGGACCATGTAGAGGATCCCGATGAACACCACGAACGCCGTCGAAACCCGGCGCAGCAGGGTCGAACCCAGTCGCATCTCGACGAAGTCCGGCAGGGTGTAGGCGCCGGAACGCCGCAGCGGTGCGGCGACGAACAGCATGAGCGCGAGATAGCCGGCGGTGAAGCCGATCGGGAACCACAGCGCGTCGGCGCCGTCCTTGAGCACGATGCCCGCGACACCCATGAACGACGCGGCCGACAGGTACTCACCGGAGATGGCGGCCGCGTTGCGCCGGGACCGCACGGTGCGCCGGGCGACGAGGAAGTCGTGCGTGCTCACAGCCGACCGCGAAGAGCGGTGCCCCAGGTAAAAGGTGAAGACCGCTACCAGCACGATGCCGGCGATCGCCCACGGATTCAGCTGCACTGTTGTATTTAATCGCGCGCTGACGGAAACGCGCTGCCAGGGCGCGGCAGAGCAGACAACTCACCTGAATGCAGCAGGGGTCCTGACATCGCGTTACCGGGTGCCTTCGGCCCAGAGAGGGCGCGCGACCATAGCGTCTCTTCGCATGCTCTGCCCGGATCAGTTTTCGATCATGTCGACGAAGTCGCGCTCATGCCGCTCCGCCAGCCGGTTGTACCAAAGCCCGACCCCGAAAAGGAACGGAAACGGCGCTACGCCGAGGAGCAGCCACGGTAACGGGATGCCGACGACCGTCACCCGTCCGAACGACGGAACGAGATAGAAGATCACCGGCAGCGAGCACAAGGTGACCACGACCAGCAGGGACAACAGGGCCGCCGTCCGCAGCTGGATCTTCACCAGATCCTTGACCAGCAGCTTTCCCCAGCTGGTCTGCTCTTCGAGTTCGACGCGGGCGCGAAGTGTGCTCGTGGCCTGCCGCGGATCGGCGAGAACCACCTTGGTCCGTTTGGGTTTCGTGTGATGCTCGTGTTTCGGCTGTTCGTGCTTCGGCCCCTCGGGAGCGCCCGGAACCGGCTCGACGACGGCGCCCTGCTGCGGCTGCGGCGGTCGCTGATGCCTGCCCTTGCCCAGGGTCGGATCGGGTTCGCGCACACCGTCGACCCGGCGGTAGAAATCCTCGCTCATGGGCTGGTCACGCTGATCAAGGATTCCGGTTGGCGCCGACCAGCCGGTCCTTGAGCGCCCGCGTGTGGCGGCGGCTCACCGGCAGCACCTTCTCCTCGTTGCCGATGACGACCTGATAGCCGCCCTGGCCCATCCGCAGCTCGGTGATCAGCGGGAGCGCGACCAGGAACGACCGGTGGATCCGCACGAAACCCGCCTTCTCCCAGCGTTCTTCGAGCTGGGCGAGCGGGATGCGGACCAGATGGCTGCCCTCGGTGGTGAACAGGCGGGCGTAGTCGCCCTGCGCTTCGACCCAGCGCACCGAAGACCGGGGAATGAGCTTCGTGGTGCCGGCGAGTTCGACGGGGATGACCTCGTCGTCGTTCTTGACCTGCGCTCCGCCCGTGGCACCAGGCTGCGGCGCGGCGGCAGCGGCCAGTTTCTCGATCACGCGGCTGATCGCGCGATCGAGGCGATCCTGCTGGTACGGCTTGAGCACGTAGTCGAGCGCGCCGAGGTCGAAGGCGTTGACCGCTTCCTCGGCATGCCCGGTCACGAAGACCAGGGCCGGCGACGGCCGCAGCGCCGCGAACACACGCGACATCTCCATCCCGGACAGTCCCGGCATGTCGATGTCGGCGAACACCGCGTCCACGATCGGCAGGCCGCGGGCCTTGCGATCGCCGAGCCGCGGGTCGTCCGTGGAGAGCAGGCGCAGTGCTTCCGAAGCGTCGATCGCGGGGAAGACCAGTGCCACATGCGGGCTGTTCCGGAGGCAGTGGACCAGTTCGTCCAGCCCTTTGGGCTCATCGTCCACCGCCAGGACAATGAGCTTCCGGGTGTCATCGTGAGCACTCACAGTGAATCGCATACTGCCCATTGGCGGGTTCCTTGTCCAGCCCGCTTCACGAATGTCGAACGAAAGGACGGCACCGGCCCGCCCCCGCGCCTGGGGTGAGCCGGTGCCGCCTTCTTTCCTGCGACACGAACCGCCTCGCCGTGCCACACCTTTCTCTTTTCTTGCTACGGCGCGAAGGTGAACCAGTTGACACTCACGAAGTCGGCGGGCTGGCCGCTCGTGAAGGTCAGATAGACGTTGTGCTTACCGGTGACCCCGCTGATATTCGCCGGGACGGTCCGCCAGCTCTGCCAGCCTCCAGTGCTCGCGATGGCGAAACTGCCGACTGGCGCGCTGGACGGGCTGTCCAGCCGCACTTCGACCAGACCGCTCACCCCACCTCCGGCGCCGGACGCCACTCGTGCCTGGAACTGCCGTCCGGTCTGGGTCCCGAAGTCGATGTTCGGGTAGAGCGCCCAATCGCCGTTGCCCGCCGGGCCGATGTTCTGACCTCCGCCGGTGTCGCTGGTGGCCTGCTTGGCGATCCCCGCGGCCTGGCTGTACGACTCCGCCTGGATGGTGCTGTAGGCGCTACCGCCGCCACCCGGGTTGGTAGGCGTGGTCGGCGTCGTCGGTGTGGTCGGGGTCGTCGGTGTCGTAGGCCCGCCGGGCCCGCCGCGGGTCAGGACGGTGACGTAGTCGACCAGCATCGGACGGCCCGGCACGATCCCCGGCCCCGGCGTGACGGTGCCCGAGTTGTTGTTCGGGAACGCGCCGCCGATGGCGACGTTCAGCAGTACGAAGTAGCCGGCGTGGTTGGTCATGTTCGCCCACGTGCCGGCGTCGACCTGGCTCTGGCTGACCGAGTGGAACTGCTGACCGTCCACGAACCAGCGGAACACGTTCGGGCTGACGCTCGTGTCCCATTCGAAGGTGTAAGTGTGGAAGGCCGATTGGCAGCTGGCGCCGGGGCAGGCGCGGTTGGCCACGATCCCGGTGGTCTCGTTGCACGGGCCGCCGGGGTTGACGCCGCAGTGCAGCACGCCCCAGACGGAGTTGATCCCGTTGACGTTCTCCATGATGTCGAACTCGCCGACGCTGGGCCAGTTCCAGTAGTTACCGCGGTACGGCGAACCGAGCGCCCAGAACGCGGGCCAGTAGCCGAGTGCGGCGCCGCCGGTGACGTTCGGCATCTGGATACGGCCTTCGATGCGGAGCGCGCCGCCCGACGGCGGTTTGAAGTTGGTGCGCTGGGTTTCGATCCGCGCCGAGGTCCAGTTGCCCGCGCCGTCTCGCAGCGGCGTGATCCGCAGGTTGCCGGCGCCGTCCTGGGAGAGGTTGCTGGGGCTGGCTGTGTAGTTCTGGATCTCGCCGGTGCCCCAGTTCCCGGGGCCGCCGGGATAGGCATGGCCGGTGTCGATGATCCAGTTCGCGCCGGACGGGAGCGAACCCGAGGCGCCGGTGAAGTCGTCGGTGAACACGGCGGTCCAACCCGCCGGAGGGGGCGGGACGGCGGCCGAAGCCGGGATGGTGAGGGGGACCGCGATCAGCGCCGCGCCGAGCGTCGAGCCGAGCGCGATCTTCCATCGGCGCCGGCGGGGAGAGGAGAAGGGCATGGGGCGACCTCCTTGTCAGCCCGGAGCGGCAACAAGGTCGTTGGTTTTGTTGCCGCCCGCAACAAAGCTGTTGCCCGTTATGACACCTGGTCTGAACCACTTGTGTCTGCCCGCCGTTCGGGTGAATACGTGAGGGCCGTCACAGCCACCCGGACGCAATGAAGGGGCCTTTCATCGCAAAAAATGCGATGAAAGGCCCTTCATTGCGTGTCAGAGACCTGCGTGTCAGAGACCGAATCGGCTCCAAGCGGCCTTGTGCTGAACCGCGTCCAGCACCGCACTCGCCGCCGCCGGGGCGCCGATCCCGAGCCGCGCCAGCAACGGCTTCTTCGGCTCCGCAACGGAGATCACGGCGTCCGGATACCGCTCGGTGATCACCTGGCGAAGGCTTCCGATGCCGTCGACCAGCCCCAGCTCGACAGCACGGTTGCCGAGCCAGACGTCACCGGTGAACAGGTCCTCGGAGTCGTTGAGCCGGTCGCCGCGGCGTTCGGTGACCCACTCGACGAACAGGTCGTGGAGCTGGGTGTGCATCTTCTTCAGCCACTCGACGTCTTCCGGCTTCTCCGGGCTGAACGGGTCGAGCCGGGACTTGTTCGCCCCCGCCGTATGCAGCCGCCGCTCGATGCCGAACCGCTCCAGGAGACCGGTGAACCCGAACCCGCCGCTGATCACGCCGATGGAACCGACCATCGATGTCCGGTGCGCGAAGATCTCGTCGGCGGCACAGGCCAGCCAGTACCCGCCCGACGCGGCGACGTCCTCGGCGAACGCGATCACGGGCACGTTCTTCTCGTCGGCCAGCTGGCGGATCCGCTCCGCGACCAGCCCCGACTGCGTCGGCGCCCCACCCGGCGAGTTGATCTGCAGCGCGACCGCCTGGAGCCTGTCGTGCCCGAAGGCGCGGGTCAGCGCCGACTCGACGGCGGCGAGGTTGATCGTGCCCCTTGCCAGCGGCGACGGGGTCGGCGTGATCACCCCGTGCAGCTTGACCACGGCGACGACGTCCTTGCGATCACCCCGCTCGCCGATCATGGGAAGACGAGAGGCCAGCTTGTCCGCAACGCTCATACCGTCAGGCTACCCACGGTTCGGTTGTCGCGTACCTGTTCACGTGCCGGGCAGGAGCCCGCTTCGCGAACCGCTGACCCCGCTGGCCTCGTTCGGGCCGGCGGCGCCGTTGACCGGGCCGCCCTGCGACGGGACAGCGGGCGTCTCGCCGGTCGAGTCGGCCGAGTAGTCCGGCAGGTTCGGCCGCACGCCGGGCATGAACTTCGGCACGCGCAGGGTCACCTTCATCCCCGCGCCGGGCGCCGTCTCGACCATGAGTGCGTAGTCGCGGCCGAAGACCTGCTGCATCCGCTGGTTGATGTTCCCGAGCCCGACGTGCGCGCCGGTCCGGTGCTGGCTGCGGAGGTCCTTGAGCCGCGCGGGTTCCATGCCGATGCCGTCGTCCTCGACGCTGATCAGGGCCTCGGCGCCGTAGTCCTCGGCGATGACGGTGACACAGCCGCCGCTCGGCTTCGACGCGAGGCCGTGTTTGACGGCGTTCTCCACCAGCGGCTGGATGATCAGGAACGGGACGACCACTGAAAGCACCTCGGGCGCGATCTTCATCCGCACCTCGAGCCGTCCGCCGAAGCGCGCGTTCTCGATGGTCAGATACCGGTCGATGTTCCGCAGTTCCTCGGCGAGCGTGGTGAACATGCCCGACGTCCGGAACGAGTACCGCGTGAAGTCCGCGAAGTCCTGCAGGAGTTCCCGCGCCTCCTCCGGATCGGTCCGGATCAGCGACGAAATGGTGTTGAGCGCGTTGTAGACGAAGTGTGGCGAGATCTGCGCGCGCAGCGCCTTGATCTCGGCCTGCTGCAACTGGTTCTTGGATTCGTCGAGCCGCGCCAGCTCGAACTGGGTGCAGACGAACTGGGCGACGGCGTCGGCCATCTGCACGAGCCGCCCTCGGGTGCGCCCGACGACGATCAACGCCGCCTCGGTCTCGCCTTCGACGATGAGCGGCACGATCACCGCCGTCCGCATCCGGCAGGTGCCGCGGTGGTTGCACGGCATCTTGTCGTGCGCGACGACTTCGCGGCGATGTTTGCGGATCGCGTTGCCGATGGCGTCGACGAGGTCGACGTAGTGGTCGTTGGCCTCGCCGTCCCACGACAGCAGCGTGCCCTCGTTGTCGGTGATGCCGACGGCGACGCAGTCGAGCATCTCCAGCAGCTGGCTGGTCACCTTGTCGGCGACCTGCTCGTCGAGCCCCTCACGGAGGTCCGGCGTCGCCTTCGACATCCGGTGGACGGCCTGCAGCACCGCGTTCTCGACGATGCTCGCCGGCCGCCGCAATTTGATCAGCAGCACCACGACGAGGATCGCGAGCAGCAAAGCGACACCCCAAGGGATGATCTGCGCGATGGTGAGCCCGGACACGGCGTCCATGCTCTGCGCTCGACCAAGCGGGTGCAAGGCCTACTCCCCACTTTCTGTTCAGTTGTGACAACTGAGGGTGGGGCCGACCCTACCCAAGAAACGGGTGTTCTCGGGCCTCGTGAGTGGTAATGAGGGTTCTAACCCTCATTACCACTCACGAGGCTCACTTCAGGAGGCGCGACATCCGCCGGTCAGCCAGCGGCTTTCCGCCGGTCTGACACGTCGGGCAGTACTGGAACGACTTGTCCGCGAACGAGATCTCGCGGATCGTGTCGCCGCACACCGGGCACGGCAAACCGGTCCGCGCGTGGACGCGCAGCCCGGAACGCTTCTCACCCTTGAGCCGGGCCGCGGACTGCCCGACCGACCGCGTCACGGCGCTGGTCAGCACCTCGCGGATGGATTCGGAAAGGCCGTCCAGCGCACCTTCGGACAGCTTTCCCGTTGTGGCGTAAGGGGAAAGCTTGGCCATATGCATGATCTCGTCCGAGTAGGCGTTGCCGATCCCGGCGATCAGCGACTGATCCGTCAACGCCGTCTTCAGCCGCTCGGTGCGCCCGGCGAACAGCTTCTCGAGGCCTGCCCGATCGAGTGAAAGCGCGTCCGGCCCGAGCCGCGCGATACTGGAGACCTCCTTCTCGGGATCGCGCACGATCCACACGGCGAGGCCCTTCTTCGTGCCCGCCTCGGTGAGATCGAAGCCGGGCCCGGCGGCCGCGTCGAGGTGGACACGCAGCGAGATCGGCCCCTTGCCGGGTTTGAGCGGCGTCGGCGACAGGCGCGTCCGACCAGCGCAGCCAGCCCGCACGAGCGAGGTGGACGACCAGGTGCAGGTCGCCGGCGACCAGGTCGAGGTGTTTGCCGAACCGGCCGGCCCCGGTCACTTCGCGGCCGTGCAGCTCGGTCCACGGCGGTGTCGCCGTCTTCAGCACGCTGTAGGACGAGACGTCGATGCGGAAGACGGTCTTGCCCACCGCGTGTTCACGCAGGTGGTGAGCGAGCGCTTCGACCTCGGGTAACTCGGGCATGCGCCCAGTCTCGCGCTTTCAGGCCGTCGCGACTACTCCACGGGATGCAACGGACCGTCGAAGTCCGGCAGCGAATGCTTCTGGATGGTCTTGGTGATCTTCGAGACCTCGCCGCGCACGGTGAACATGCCGCGGATCGTGCCCACCCAGCGCTCGGACGGCCGGTCCCCGGCGAGGTCGCCCTCGGTCTCGGCGACCACGGTCCACGGTCGGCGCAGGATCCAGCGCAGCGGGAAGAACAAGGCGGTCAGCAACAATGCCAGCGGCACCCAGGACGGGATCATCACGTCGGCCGGGGTCCAGACGATGAGAACGACCGCGAGCACCACCGTCACGATGATCATCGCGATCCCCGGGCCATAGCTTCCGGCCACGTCATGCTCGAAGTCGTCCGCTGTCGCGGGAGCTCGCCATTCCATCTGGGCTCGGACCACCCAGTCACGGCCGTCCTCGCCGTGCACCAGCCGGTTCATTCAGTCGCCTCCCGCGCGGCCGCTCGCTCGTCGTGAGCGGCCTCAACCGTACCGTGATCAAGGTGAGGTTCGCGAGAGTTCGAACGCGGGATGTCCCTCTCGAGCGTTACGGACACGTGGGGTAGTCGGTCCCCGGTTCCGGATGGTGAGATGTCGGCTTCACCGTGCTCGACTCGTCCTCCGTCGGTGTCTCCGACGACGGCTCACCCGACGTGGTTTCCGAGGTCGGCTCAGTGGTCGGCTCGGTGGTCGACTGCGGGGAATCCGACGGCGTCGTGGTGGTGGTGGTCGCCGGGCTTTCCTCGGTGGGATCGACCGACTCCTGTGGCGGCGGGACGTCGTCACGCGCCGAGGTGGTTTCGTTGGACTCGCTTGGGCTCGTCTCGGGGATGTCACCGCGCGGAGCGGTCTCTTCCTCTTCCGACGGGTCCTTGACGGGCGGCGGCGTCACGCCACCGCCAACCTGTCCCACCGGGGCGGCACCGGGCAGGCTCGGCACCTGGTCGGCCGGCAGCTCGGAACCACGGCCCTGACCGGGCACGAGCGGGGCGGAACCCCGGCCGTCCAACTGATCCACACCGACCCGCTGAGACTGCTGCGGCGGCGGACCCACGGACTGCGGAGCGACCGGCGGCTGCACCAAGGCGAGCTCGGGCACCCCTCCACCGGACAACCCGATGGTGTGAGTGACGTCGGTACCGAACACGGCGGGGCCGGCGACGAGTCCGACCGCACCCGCGGCCGCCGTCGACGCCACCGCCATGGTGACCTTGACCTTCGAACCCAGCAGGATCCCCTTGACCGACGCGGCGAGCCCGGACAACGCGCCGGACGACCCGCTCGCGTACAGCCCGGCCGCACCCGGCAGCAGCAACGCCACCACACCGGCGTGCGCTCGCAGCGACGAGCACACGTCACGCAGTTCGTCATGAGTCGCGCGGCACGACTGACATCCGATCAGGTGAGTCTTGATCCGGCGCGCCTCGGCGCCGGTGACACTGCCCGCGGTGAACCCGCCGAGCTTCTCCACAACCGCCCGGCAAGAATCGGGCCCGCGGTTCACCGAAAGGTGTGCCTGCAGATACGCCGCCCGCAAACCCTGCCGCGCCCGGCGCGCCAACGCCGCCGTCGCGTTCGCGCTCAAGCCGAAATGCGGCGCCACCATCGCCGGCTGCTCGCCCTCGACCTCGGTCTGCCACAACACCGAGCGCCACCGCTCGGGAAGACTCGTGAACGCCGTCGTGATCAGCGAATGTTCGGCCGTACGCGCGTTCGTATCCGCCCCGGCCCCGGCACGGAACGACAACTCGTCGTCGCTCACCGGCACGTCACGCCGCGCCCCATGCCATTCCCACGAAACCCGGCGAGCCACCGTCAGCAGATAAGCCCGCACGTAGTCGCGCGGCCCGGCACCCCGGCGCAACGCCTGGAGTACCCGGAAGAACGTTTCGGCCGTGATGTCCTCGGCCTCCGAACGATCAGAGGCCAAACTGTGCGCCAACCGCCGAACCGCCGCGGCGTGCAACTCGAACAGCTCCCCGAACGCGGCATCCTCCCCATCACGGAGCCGCTGGAGCAGTGCCTGCTCGTCGGATCCCGAGGCCGCCTGGTGCGGCACTGTGCCCTGCTCGGTCATCCGGCCAGGCACCTCCTCCCCGAAGGACTCACCATTCGGTCGAATGGGGACACCATACGGAGGTATGCAGCCCTCGTCACCCCTTGTACGCCAGGTGTGACAACGAAGCACCTGTCGGGGTGGGTCAGAACCATTACTGACCGTCGGTGTAAGCTACGTCCACACTGCTTCAAACGAGTGTTGGAGCAGAGAGTTACACGCGGATGTAGCGCAGCTGGTAGCGCATCACCTTGCCAAGGTGAGGGTCGCGGGTTCGAATCCCGTCATCCGCTCGCACGCGGGCACCGCGTGCGCAGGGAAAGCCTGCGCCGCAGCGTGTTCGCCATTATTCCCGGGGAAGCCGAGCCCCCGGCCCCCCACGGCAAGGCATCTTGCGGTTGGCAACGTGGTAGTTGGCGCGTGATCTTGAAGGTTCTTGTTTGGTTCAGACCTTGTGGGGCCGTCACCAAGTGCTACAGGTCCGGTGAGCGGGGTCACACGACCGTAGTAATTCGGATTTGTGCATATGTGCGGATGCTGACATCGGCGCTCACCTGGGCATTCGGTACTTTGTGGACCGGATCTTCCGGATGGGGAATCAGATGAGCGAGAGTTCGAGCGGCACCGTCGCGACCGACGACAAGCCTGCCGCGGAACCCCCGCAAGACAACGGGACCAAGCCCTCACGACGGCCAGCCCCCGGCACCGTGGCGCTGTGGGCTCTCCTCATCGCACCCATCGTCCTGGCACTCGCCGAAGCGATCAGGTCCCCCCGGCTGAACTACTGGGACTTCTGGCTTGTACTCAGCGTCACCACCGACGCCGACGGAAACCTCGCCCCGGGCACCTTCGGCCACCTTTACAACGAGCACCCGCTCGTCACCGTCGCGATGACCTTCTGGGCCGACGCGAAACTCTTCGCAGGCGCCAACTGGACCCTTGGCGTCGCCACCGTCGTACTCGCGCTGGCCACCTATGCCGCGCTCTGGCGCATGCTCCCCGCGCTGCTCACCGGTATGCCCCGGCTCGCCGTCCTCACCGCGCTGTCGCTACTGGTGTTCTCCTCCGCCGGCATGGATTACTACGGCGCCGGCTGGATGGGAATCCAGTGGTTCGTCGGCATCGCGCCCGCAGTCATCGCCCTCGCGTTCGCCCACCACGGCCGCACCGTGCCCGCCACGATCCTCGCCGTCGTCGGCTGCCTCGGCCACGGCTCGGCCTTCCCGGTCTGGATCGCGCTCGCCGTCATCGCGTGGCTCCGCCGGGACCGCCTGTGGAAGGTGCTGCTCCCCCTGGCGTTCGGCCTCGGCGTCCTGATCCTGTGGCGGCTCGCCAGCAAGGCCGAGGCCGGGGACGCGCCCGCGATCCTGGGTGTGGACACCTACTTCGGCTCGATCGTGACCGTCCTCGGCCGCACGTGGGCGGCGTCCTCCGCGGACACCGCCATGGTCTGCGGCGTGGTCATGCTCGTCGCCACCGGCGCCGCCCTCGTCGACGCGGTCAAGCGACGTGGCAAGACGACGGAGTCTTCTCCCGTCGCGTCGGACGTGGCGAGTGACGCCGGCTGGGTCGGCCTGTGCATCCATATGACGCTGGCCGCCGTCCTGATCGGACTCGGCCGCGGGAAGTACAGCAATGTCGAGGGACTCTCCGCGCGCTACGCCATCATCGGCCTGCTCGCTGTGGGCGCACTCCTGGTGCTGCTGGCGACTCGCGCACCTCGCGGCGTCCAGCGCTACATCGTGCCCATCGCGCTCGTCGTCGGCCTCGGCACCTACGCCGTCGGATCGACCAGCGCGTACCTCCTCCGCAAGGGCTACCCCACCCAGCCCGTCCTCGCGGTCGCCATGCAGACCGGCGCCAACGCGGTCGTCAAAAAGATGAACGCCTACCCGGAGAACATCCCGAAGTACCGGAAGCTCGGCGTTTATCCCTTCACCTCCGACTTCACCCTCGGCTGCGGCGGCCCCGAACTCGGCACCCGGATAGAGGTGGCCGCCACCCCGGTGATCACCGCCGCCATGCCGAACGGCGGAGAGCGGACGGCCGGGTTCATCGAGAGCCCCGCCGTGGTCGGAGACACCACCCTCACTGGCTGGGCCATCATCGGCGGCGAACAAGCCGACTGCGTCCTGGTCACGGATGCTTCCGGCATGGTCGTCGGTGGCGGCGCAGTCGGCCTGCCGCGGCGGGACGTCTCCACGGAGTTCGGCAGTGTCACCGGCCGCGCCGGCTGGGAAGCCGTCGCACGGCCGGGACTCAAGGACGGTCTCGTGTTCGCGAGCCGTGACGGACGGCTGTACAGGCTGGGTGCGGCGACCGCTCCGGCCGGCACTCCCTGACATTCCGGCCGATCAGAGCGACGGCGGTTTGAAGGGATCGTGTTCGGCGAGCAGTTTGTCGACGCGGGCCTGATCGACCCGGCCCACGACGGAGTGCTCCTCTTGACGGTCGCGAACGCATTTGGCGACCGTGAACGCCGAAGTCGTGAGGAAGAGCATGCCGAGGGCGAGGAAGCCGCGAACCCAGCCGTCGACCGGCAGATAGATGATGCCGACGGTGACCGCGACGAGGGCGAGGCCGAACGAAAGGGCCGCCTGGACGAAGAAGGCGGCGGTGGTCGGGGACGTCGTGGAGATCGGTTTCGTCATGCGTACCAAGGTCCGCCGACCGAGGTGCGCTGTCTTGAGTACGGCTACTCAAGAAGGTGTTGCGATGCGGAAACTCCCTTAGATTTCGTAACCGTCCATCACGGTCGGGGAGACCGGTGACAGGTGGCCGTCGGCGCGTTCGGTGACCAGGCCACGCGCCATCCGGTACACCTTGAACTCGTTGTCGTGCGTCGGATCCTGGTCGTCCCAGACGTGCAGGAGGCCGTACGAACCCGGCGCGAGATCACCGACGCGGGTGAACAGGTCCACCAGCTCGGGCCCGACCGTCGCGCCGTGCTTGTCCATCCCGCCCATATGCAGCACCGGCACCCCGGCCGCCCAGCGCAGGTCCAGCAGATCGGCGTCGGCGAAGTCTCGAACCGCGCGATGCACCCGCTCGACGATGCGCTCGAGAAGTGCCGCGTCGTCGTCGCCGGAAGGACTCGCCTGGATGGTGATCCACCCGTGATACTCGAACATCCGCCAGAGTTTAAGCAGGTCCGCCCGCCGGACGACGGTCAGCCCGCCATGGCGACCGGCGACCCGTTGCGCCGCAACGCGTTCTTGAAGACACCCTCGCCGTGCCGTTCGAACGACGGCACGAGCTTCTTTCCGAACACGCACAGGGTCCGCTCCCACGGGTGCCCGAGCGTGCCGAACCGGAAGTCGTTGGCCAGGAACAGGTGGTAGTCCGCCCGCGGGAAAACCGGGACCGGCCACGGGTCGAGCGCGGCGTGGCGATGCGGCCAGAACCGGTACGACTGGTGCTGCCAGTGCAGGACCCACACCCACTCGTCCTCGGCGACGCAGTCCTTCAACGCCGACAGCGCGACGCGGGCGACGTCGTTCTGCTCGACGGCGTACGGGCCGAGGCGGAACTCGGCGGACGACCGGTCGAGGCCTCCGGGCGCGAGGTCCCACGCGACGGACGGCGCGGGTTCGCGGAAACCGGGCCAGGCGTGGGAGTAGGTACTCGGCCAGAACGCCAATTTGTCGTAGACCCAGTACCAGGCAGGTTCATCCGCGACCCTGGAGACGGCTTCCCAAGCGTTGTTCACGAGCGACCTCGGTAGTTCGGCCGGTTAAGACTGGGAAAGCTTCGTGTTCGCCGCGCGCATTGTCCAGCGCGTCGGCACAGTCCGCCAAACTGTCACCTGATCAGGTGTCTTGTGCCGACGCGCCCGCCGTGGGAATGACGGTGAGTGAACGGCGAGCCCGCCGAACGGGCTCGCCGCCTCTTGATCATGCCGCGGCCTCCCAAAGACTCATGAACGCCGACGCCTCGCTCTGCACCCAGGGCCGGACCTTGTCCCGATCACGCGGGGACAGGGTGAACTCCTTGGCGCGCCGCACATCCACGACCAGCGGACGGCCGCCCGGACGCAGCTCGTCCATGGTCTGCTCCAGCAGCCACAGCACCAGCTGGGCCGCGTCGCGGCTCAACGGCTCCTCCCGGAAGTAGAGCCAGGTCGCGTAGACCGGCCCTTCGCCCCGGCGGAGTCCGAGGTGCGGGTTGACGCCGACCTCCAGACCGCCGAGCCGCCACCTCGACCGGCCGACCTCGGCCAGCCGCAGGTCACGACGCCCCAGGTAGCGCAGCCAGCCGTCGGCGATGGCCGTGTAGTGCGGACGGGTGCGCTCGTCGGCGCTTTCGACGAGGCCCCGCATGACCTCCCTGTCGCGCCCCGAGATGCGCCCGGCCCTGATCGCGTTCGCGGCGCGCAGGTAGAAGTTGAAACCGCCCCTCGCCGGGTCCTCGTACTGGCGACGCCAGCGACGGACGAACGAAGAACGAGAGGGACCCGAGCTCGTGCTGTACCCCACGAACGTGGGCAAGGTGATGTAGGCCATCCGTGTTCGCCTTTCGCCGCTGTTCCTGCTGTACAACGACGATTTTAGAACATATGTACGACAGAAACCGGCGCCTTACGGGTGACTGGGGGGCCAGGGTCCGTTGAGTAGTTCGGCCGCCTCTTCGAGGATCGGAACCTCGCAGACGTCACGGGGGGTCAGATCGGTCGGGATCCACGAATCGAGCATCGCCGACCAGCGCGCGATCCCCCGCAACGACGACGGCGACCCGAGCAGTTCGCCGACCTCGGCGACCAGCGCTCCACCGGCTCCCGGCGAGAGCTCGCCCTTGACCATGGCGGTGAGCCAGCCGTGGACCAGCAGCCAGCGCGCGGCGTCCGCGTCGGCGGGCAGTTCGAGCCGCAATTCGTCGACGACTTGCGTGAAAGCCTTGTCGACGGCGGTCTCGGCGGACGACTCGAGGCCGGCGAGCAGTGCCAGCGACGGCGCGTCCAGCCCGGCGACGATCGCGTCCAGACCGGCCTCGACCAGATGAGACGTCCGCACGTCGCGCCCGGCAAGCCGGTCGATGGCCAGTTCGCGCAGCGCGCTGCGGCACGCCTCGATTTCACTCACGCGGCACTCCCACGTTCGCCACCGTACCGCCGAGGGGTACTGAGACGGCCCAACGCGAGTGGCCGGGTCCCGCGTTCGTCAGCTCGTCGTGCTGGACCGGTTCGCAGACGGACGTAAGAATGAGAAAGACCAACATCAACCACCCGTCCGGGTGCATGCAACACTGGCGGCCCACACCCGGGCGGCAGGGGGCTATATGAGCTGGCAGGACGAGCTTCGACAGCTGGACGTCGAGCTGGCCTCAGGGCGCATCGGGCATGCCGAACACCGGAAGAAACGTGACGAGCTCCTCGCCGAGGCTTCGGGCGGGACGATGCCGTCACCGGTCGCGTCGCCGTTGCGCGGTGCGGGTGGGTCCTGGCACAGCACCAATCCCGCGGCGCGGCCGATCGAGCTGCCCACGGTCAACGTCCCCGCGCAGATCCCCCAGAACCAGCAGAACCCGCAGCCGCCCCGGCCGAGGCAGAGGACGCAGCCGTTCAACACCGAGCGGGCCGAACCGAAGCCGGCCGAGCAGCCGAAGCCGCGCGACGCGAAGAAGGGCCGGCATTCCGTGCCCCGGATCGCCGACCACAAGACCACGGCGCCCTCTCCCGCCGACATCAACCCGACGGTCTACCTGCGTGCCGAGCCGCCGCCGCGGCGCCAGCCGTCCACCCGTCAGGTGAACCGTCAGCTCCCGCCGCTGACGCCTGAGACCGGCCCACGGCACAGCGCGCCGAGCGAGGATTACGCGGTCGTCGGCAAGCCCAAGCCGACCTGGCTTTTCGTCGGCGCCGGCGTGCTCGTGGTGCTGGCACTGGTCATCGGCGGCACCTTGTGGCTGGGTTCGTCGTCGTCGGACGTCGCCGAGCAGCCGCCGACGCCGAGCATGGCGCAGCCCCCGGGCGGGTTCTCCGGGCTGGTCCCGAGCGGGGCGCCCGGCAGCGGACAGACACCGCTGGAGGACCGCCTTCCGGCGTTGCCGGGGACACCGTCGAAGGACAACTCGACGATGTCGGTCCAGAAGGGCCTCGACCTGAAGCTCTATTCGAAGGCCGCAGCCGACTTCCTGACCTCGAAAGGTGTCGCGTCTGTCACCTACAAGGGGTCATCCGAAGGCTCGAACGGATACCTCGTCCTGGTGATTCCGACGAACGACGCGAAGGACGCGACGACGATCGTCAAGTACTTCCGCGACAACTCGATCAACGCCGGGCTGCGCGAGCAGCGGATCGGCGACCGCCTCGGGCTCGTCGGCGCGAACAAGAACGGCCAGCTCAGCGGAATCGGTTACGTATCCGGGACGATAGCCGTGACGGCGTGGGTCTCGCAGCCGCTCGGAGGCGACTCGAAGGCCCTCGACAGCCGGCTCGAGCAGACTGTCGTGTCCTTGGACACCGTTCTACCCGCGGGCTGAGGAACACCGATCGCGGGCAGGTCACGATCCGACCCGCGAGAGCGTGACAGTGCCGGGCAGTGCAGAATGTGCGAGGTCACCGCAGCGGTGGTAGCGCGACGGCCGGGCATGCTCGTGAGCCCGAACTTCAACGAAAAGGGGGCTGGTGGTGTCCTGGCAGGAAGAGCTGCGCAATCTGGACGAGGAGCTCGCATCGGGACGCCTCTCCGCGGACGACTACCGGCTTCGCCGTGATCAGGTCCTGTCCTCCGCGGTCGCGTACGGCGACCCCGCCCAGCAGCAGGTCCAGCAGCCCGGTCAGCAGCAGCAACCCGGCCAGCAGCCGCCCCAGCAACCGCAGCAGCCGGGTCAGCCCACCGCCGATTCGACGCAGATCATCGCGCCGGTGAACCAGCCGCAAAGCGGTGGCGACAACGCCGAGCGCACGCAGGTCGTGTCGTCCTGGCAACAGCAGCAGGCCGACCCGAACCGCACGCAGGTCGTGCCGCCGATGACGTCGGCTCCCGGCGGCTTCCAGCAGGGCCAGCAGTCCCCGGCGGGCGGCTTCCCGCAGCAGGGCCAGCACTCGCCCGCGGGCGGGTTCCCCCAGCAGCCGCCGCAGCAGCACCCGGGTTACCAGCAACAGCCCCAGCAGGGCTGGAACGCCCCCGAGTCGGACGCGAGCCCGCCGTGGGGCGGCTCGGAGTTCCCGCCGATCTCGCCGGTCGGCAGCACGGAATGGGTCAAGCAGGGCCCGGAACTCTTCGAGGACAAGCCCAAGGGCAAGGGCGGCAAGATCGCCATCATCGTGGTCGTCGCGGTGCTGGTGCTGGGTGGTCTCGGCGTCGGCGGGTACTTCGCGTTCTCCGGAGGCGACGGCGGCGACCCGCAGGCGAGTGAGACGAATCAGCCCCAGAGCCAGTCCCAGGCGCCGCCGTCATCGACGAAGCAGCTGACGCCGCAGGAGCAGCTCCTCGAGAAGATCCCCGAGCAGACGGGCACCCCGGACGCGAAGAGCGGCGTCGTCTCGATCAACCAGGCCGCCTCCATCACCGGCATGGAGCAGGGCGAGGCCGACCTCCTCGTCGCCGACGGCGTCAAAGAGGTCATCTACCGCGGTTCGGAGAAGCAGCCGGACGAGGCGGGCCCGCAGAAGGCCAAGATCTCGATCACGATCATCCCGACCACCAGTCCTGGCAGCGCCCAGCAGCTGGTCAGCAAGCTCCGGCAGTACCAGAACAGCCACGGCTTCACGCATATCACCGACACGCAGCTGCCCGGGATCCCGACCAAGGTGAACTTCCACAAGAAGGTCGAGGGTGACAGCGGCGACTACCGCGGCACCTGGGTCTCCGGCAACAACATCATCCGTGTCGACGTCCTCCAGAACCCGCTCGGCGCCGGCGCCGGTGAGGCGGCTCTGAGCGGCACCTACCAGCGTGCGGTGAAGCAGGGCCTGCTGGAAAACTTCCCCGCCACGAACTGACGTAGGGCAGATGACGGTCAACCGGTTGCTCTCGACCGTCCTCTCCCTCGCCGAGGACACCGATTCCCTCAGCGATGAGCTGCATTTCGCGGGCTGGGACCTCGCCGAGCGCGCGCCGCTCGACCACGGGGCGGCGAACGTGCTCCGTGCGCTGTCCCTTCCCGAGAATGCGCGCGTGCTCGAAATCGGTGCCCGGTATGGCGCTCTGACGAGGTATCTCGGCGAGCAGTCGTCCTTGGTGCACGCGGTCGAGCCGGACGAGGACCATGCGGAAGCGGTCCGGGCTCGCGTCCGCGGCCTGGACACGGTCGAGGTCTTCACCGCCGCTCCGCCGGACGACACCGCGACTTACGACGTGGTGGTCGTCGCCCAGCCGTATGCGACCCGGAGCCTGCTGGAGTCCGTTCGCGAACGCCTGTCGCCGACCGGTGCCGTGATGGTGACGACCCGTTCCCGGGTGGTCGCGTCGACGCTCGCGAGCGCGGGACTCGATGTCACGCGCGAACTTCTCTGCACCCCTGACCATGAAATCGCCCGTGCGGTGCGGTCTGCGGAACTGGACGTGGAGTTGCCCCGCCTGTCCGCCGCGATCGCGGATGAGCCGAGTCGCGGGCTGCTGCTGCTCGCCGGTCCCGGTGCGAAGGCGCTGTGGCCGCCGGATCGGCTCGCGACCTACTTCAACACCACGGAACGAGCCGCTTTCGCGTGTACGCGGGCCGACGTGGTCCGGACCGCGGGAGGCGCCGAGGTCCGGCGGGAACCGCTGCGTCCCTCGACGACCGTCGCCGGAATCTCCGTCGGCCCGTGGACCGATCCGGTGTACGACGCCTCCACGATGCTCGAGGTTCTGCTGGCCGAACCGGAACGGGTCGGCGAACTGCTGTCCGGTTGGCGCGACCTGGTGAAGGCCGAGGCGGCGCGCGGTGAGCAGGCGCTGTGGGATCTGGTGCCGCACAACGTCATCGTCGACAGCGACTCCTTGCGTCCCATCGACCTCGAATGGCGCCACGCCGGCGCGGGCATCTCCGAGGTGACCGAACGCGGGGTGCTGGTGCTCGCCGACAAACTGGCAGCGGCGGGCTGGCAGGGCGCGGCCGAAGGCAGCTCCATGCGGGAGCTGGCCGGCTGGCTCGGTGTCCTGATCGGTCTCCATCCCTCCTTTGTGGACAGTGCAGTCGAGCGCGAAATCGACTTCGCCACGATCGGTTCGTGCGGCGCCGCGCACGGGACCGCCGAAATCCGGGCCGCCATCGCCGAGATCTGGCACGCCCGCCTGGAGCGAACGGTCGGTTCGCCCGAAAGCCCGCCGCCGCCGAGAGTCGCCGGGTACGGTCGGGGGCGGGGTGAGGCCCGCACGAAAGCGGACGAGAACGAGGAAGCAACGCCATGACGAGCCTGTACACCGCCGGCATCGTGACTCCGGGCCGGCCGGTCGGGCACCGGGTCGAGCTACGCGGCTGGACCACCGGGATCGGCCGGGCCGACGAGATGTCCGTGAACATCGCCGGGGTGGCGACGAATCTGCACCCCGAGCACTGCCCGGATGCCCCCGAGGGTGCGTTCGGCTGGCGAGCGGTGTCCGCCGGCTTGGTTCCGCCCGGACTACAGGAAGCCGTCGTCTACGGTCCGGGTCAGCGTGTCCTGACCACGGCTACCGTCCACATCGGAACGTTGCCGGGCGAGGAACCGTTGTGGCTCGGCGAGATCAACACTCCCTTTCCGGGCAAGGTCACCGACGGCCAGGTCGCCTACGTCTCCGGCTGGGCACTGCTGCAGGGCAAGGCGCCGAGCCTGATCGAGGTGCTGGTCGAGGGCTGCGGCACGGTCCGCGCCCGCACCCGCCTGCCGCGCGAGGACGTCCACCAGGCGCTGCCCGGGTTCGCGGATGCCGCCATGAGCGGGTTCGAGGCCTGGGTCCCGGTCGATCTCCTCCGTGGCACCGAGCGGAAGCTTTCGCTGCGGGTCCGGTATCGCACCGAAGGGGTCGGCGAGTACTTCTCCCCCAAGCACACCTTCACCCTGCGGCACGAGGCGGCGGACGCCGAAGACGCCGAGCTCTCGAACGAGCTGGCCACCGAAACCGCCTGTGCGATGGCGCGGGTCGAGGTTCCGACGGATCCTCGGCATCTCCTGGTGTTCACACACAGTCTCGCCGTCGGCGGCGGGCAGCTATGGCTGCAGGAACTGCTCGGAAAACTCGTGCGGGATCAGGGCTGGCGGGTCGACGTCGTCAGCGCGGTCGACGGCCCGCTGCGCGCCGAATGCCGCGAACTCGGCATCCCGGTGCACATCACAACGCACTACCGGAGTTCGACGGTCTCGGACTACGAAGGGCACGTCGCCGAGCTGGCACGCTTCGCGAAGCTTTCCGGTGCGGGCGTGGCGCTCGTCAACACGCTAGGCGGTTTCGTCGGCGCCGACGCGGCCAAACGTGCCGGGATCCCGACGGCCTGGGTGATCCACGAAAGCTTCTCGCTGCCCACGTTCGCGTACCACAACTGGGGTCCGGAAAAGCCGCCGGCGGCGGTCTGGCAACGCTGGGAATCCAGCCTCGCCGAGGTCGACAAGCTGCTGTTCGTCGCCGACGCGACGCGCGAGATGTTCCTCCCGTACAGCAAACCGGAGCGCTGCCAGACCGTCCGCTATGGAACTCCGATGTGGACACTCGGCGGCCGCGTTCCAGCCGGCACCCGGGAGCAGGCTCGTGCCTCGCTCGGCTACTCGCCGGACGACGTCGTGCTGGTCAATGTCGGGATCACGGAGCCGCGCAAGGGGCAGGCGCCGCTGCTTTCCGCAATGCAGCGGATCCGCGCGATCCACCCCGAAGTGAAGCTCAGCATCGTCGGTCTTCACTCGACGCCGTACGGGCTCGCGATGGAGAAGGCGGTCGAGCGGGCCGGGCTCGCGAAGTCCGTCGAGCTGGTGCCGATCCAGCCGGATCCGATCCGGTGGCTGCAGGCGGCCGACATCTTCGTCAACAACTCGGACGTCGAATCGCTGCCAAGATCGATCCTCGAAGCCGTCTGCTGCGGGCTCCCCGTCGCGGCGACCGATGTGTTCGGGGCGCGGGAGATGATCGTCGACGGGCAGACCGGCTGGCTGTTCGAGACCAACGACGTCGACGCGCTGACCGCCACGCTGCTTCGGGCCCTGAAGACACCTCCGGCCCAGCGACGCGAAATGGCCGAGGCGGCGCACGAAAAGCTCCGGCCGTGGCTCGATCCGGCCGGTTACGCGCGCGAATACTCCGAAATCCTGACCGAGCTCGCCCACACCGGGCGCCACTGAAGATGGGGGCGACCGTGCCTGACGAAAACCTCGAGTTCACCGGCCTACCGGGCCGCGTCCAAGCCGAGCTGACCCGGCTGCGGGCCGAACGGCAGATGTTCACCGCCGAGCAGGACAGGCTGAAGGCGAAGCTGGCCGGAACCGAGCAGGAGCTGCGCGACGCGACCGCTGAGGCCGCGAAGACGGCGGAGCTGCACGCGAATCTCGATAAGACGAACGAGAAAGCGGCCGCGCTGCGGGAAGAGCTCGACATCGCGAACGCTCGCGTGACGGCGTTGGACGGCGACGTCCTCATCGCCCGCCAGCAGCGTGACTCGATGCGTGCCGAACTCACGACGGCACG
This sequence comes from uncultured Actinomycetota bacterium, assembly GCA_963766045.1. GTDB lineage: Bacteria > Actinomycetota > Actinomycetes > Mycobacteriales > Pseudonocardiaceae > Amycolatopsis. Next base: position 165,370 of record CAVXYN010000002.1, read on the forward strand.
CGAAGAGCGGGACAGGCTGCGACTCGCCTTGCTCGACGCCGAACTCGTCCTGTCCACGAACGTCGTCGAGGCCGACATCCTGCCCGGTGGCGAGCCGTCCGCGGACCGGCAACGCATGCTGACCGCCGAATGCGTCGCCGCCGAAATGGCCCAGGAGCTCGACGCGACCCGCCGGACCCTCAGTTGGCGCGTCACCGCGCCACTGCGGTTGGTGCGCAAGGGGATGAACCGTCCGTGACCGACCTCTGTTTCGTCTCCGCCGAGGGCGGTTCGGCCTTTATGGAGGAACTGCTCGAGGTGGTCGCCGACGCGGTGCGTACGGCAGGCGGTCAGGCCCGAACGGCCGTCGGCAAGTACCCCGAGGCCGGGCCGGACACGGTTTACGTCGTCGTCCCGCACGAGTACTTCGTCGTTTCGCCGGACGCCGATTTCCCGACCGCCGAACAGTGCCGCCGGACCATCGGGTTCTGCGTGGAACATCCCGGCACGTCGACCTTCGAGCGCACTTTCGTGCTCGTCCGTGCGCTGGGCGGCGCGGTCGACATCCATCACGACGCCACCGCCGAACTGCGGCGGCGCGGAGTGGACGTCGAGCATTTCCAGCTCGGATACACACCGCTTTGGGATCTGTGGGGCGGCGACCTCGGCAGTCCGCGCGACCTCGACGTGACGTACCTGGGCACGGCCGAGCGTCGGCGGTCGGCACTGCTCCGCTCGTACGCGCCGGATCTCGCGGGATTACGGACCCGGCTGCTGACCCCGCCGCACGAGCCGATGACCACCGCACGCGTCGATTTCCTGCCGGGCAAGGCGAAGTTCGAGCACCTCGCGCGGTCACGGTTCCTGCTGAACCTGCACCGCGAACAGAAGCAGACCCTGGAATGGGTGCGCACGCTCGAAGCGATGACCAACGGCTGCGTGGTGATCAGCGAGACGTCGGCCGACATCGAACCGCTGGTCCCCGGCGAGCATCTGGTGCTGGCCCGGCCCGAGGCGCTGGGCGCTGTCGCGGCCGCGCTGGCGGCCCAGCCCGAACGGGAACGTCACCTGCGTGCGGCGGCGTACGACTTCGTGAAGTCGCTCGACATGGGCCCGTCCGCCCGGATGCTGATCGAGAAGGCGTCGTCTCTCGTCAACGGCAGCACCTCGATGCCGCCGTCGGAGATCGCCAAAGCCAGGAAGACCGCGTCAAGTCTGCGAAGCCCGGCGAACGCGCTCGCGGTCGACACCCCGTCGTTCGACGTCCGGTTCGCCGGTGAGCGTTCGGTGCAAGGTCCGGCTTCCGGCCCTTCCGGTCAGGGAACGACGTCGGCGCGGATCGCCCAGCAGGTCGCGGTCGCGCGTCGCGAGGCTTCGCCGCAATGGGAGCCCGCGGCGACTTCCCTGACCGGCACGGCCGACGTCGACGTGCTGATCGTGCGACGCCCTGGAGAGGTCGACCCGGACGAGCTGGCGAACGACCTGTTCACGGGCAGCGTCGTGCCGCGGCGGGTGCTCGTCGGCGAGGACGGCGTCCACCCGTGGCCGCGTCCGCGCCCGTACGACACGCTGCGGCATGAAGCCCCGCTCGGCCGCGGCCTCACGCGTAACTCGCTCTTGGAGCGCTCGACCGCGTCATGGCTGCTGGTACTCGACGGCGGGATGCGCGCGTCGGAGTTCCTGCTCGAGCGGCTGCTCGCGGTGTCCGAAGATGTCGACATCGTGCACACCCCGGTCGGTGACCCGGTCGAAGGCCTGGTCGGCGCGCTGCCGCTGGAGGAGCGACGGCTGGCGACGCTGCCGTACCTGGGCAGCGGGTACCTGGCGCGGCGGTCGCTGATCGACGAGTTCGGCGGGTGGAATTCCGACGTGCTTTTCGAGGGCCTGGAGGACCACCTCTTCTGGACCCGGGTCGCCGCCGCTTCGCGGCCGACGGCGCTGGTCCAGCAGGTGCTGCTGCGACGGCTGCGGCCCGATCCGGACCCGCGGCCGGTCGACGTCGACCCGCACCGCGTCTGGGCCGCAGTCCAGTCGGACGCTTAGGCCGAAAGTGTTATGAAAGGACCCCTTCATAACAGATTTTGTTAGGAAGGGTCCTTTCATAACACGCGCTGATACGCCCGTTCGAGTGAGTTAGGCCGTGTCGGTGAACGTCGTCCCCCGGTGATGCGCCCTATGGGCAGAGCATCGGAGTGTTCGGATGCCGGACGAGAAGGAGCCGCCATGGCCTGGGAAATCGCCCTGGTCGCCGTGCTGGCCGTCGTGTTCGTCGTACGGCTCGCGCTTCAACTGAAGCGCGGCTAGATGCATCTGACGCCTGAATCCCGCTCCCGCGGCGCACGAGCGAGGTGAACGGGACGTTCCTTGCGAACGTCCCGTTCACTTCGCGCAACTGTGGTCACGTCTGGTGACGACGACCTTGTTCAGCACCGGGTCGTCGAGAACCGGGCCGTCCCAGGACTCCCGTGTCGTGAACACGAAGCTGACCTGCACGTTGTCCGAGGGCCGGGTCCGCAGGTGGATCGACCCGGCCTCCTCGTCGTCGACGTCTCCGTGGACAAGCCGGCGGACGCCGCTCAAGGTCAGCCGTGGCTGGGTCGACAGGTCGCCGAATCCGGGTACGCCGACGGTCTCCTGGTACCAGACCGGCAGCAGGATCAGATCGATCTCCCGGCAGGCGCAGACTTCGAGCTGCACATCCCCGAAGCCGAACCAGCGCGGCCAGACGTTGCGCCGGTAGTGCTTCACGAAGCCCGATCGCGGCCGCGATAGCGCCATGGTTCAGACCTATGTCGATGACAACGCTGTCTTTCCCCGCAGCCGTGTACCGCCTGAGCCGGTCCAGCAACGCGACAAGTCTGCCTCGAACCTTGACCGAGGAATAGGCCAGCGCACTGTCGCGAAGCCGGCCCCGGTTGGCCAGAATCTGCCCGACGGTCGCCATCGCCTGCGGATGATCGAAGAGGTACGCGCCGAAGGAACGCTGCGGGATGACCCAGGCCTTCACCGGCTTGGCCGCCACGAAGGCGAGATCACTCAGACGGTGCGCGAGGCACGCCTCGGGGGTGGTAGCCCGGCTCGTCTTCCGCTCACCGACCGCCTCTTGACAAGGTCCGCGCCGCCGGAGGGAGTAACGAAGAGTAGCGATTCCCTGGTTTTTTGATCACAAGAAGTGATAGACCGGGATCCGCGTCAAACTCCGGTTTTTGGCGATTTCCCCAGCTCGGGTTATCCGCGGCGTGGGGTGACCAGGCCGGATTCGTAGGCGAGCACGACGAGCTGAGCCCGGTCCCGCGCCCCGATCTTCGTCATGATCCGGCTGACGTGGGTACGCGCGGTGGCCGTGGAGATCACCAGATGCGCGGCGATCTCGTCGTTCGACATACCGCCGGCGACCAGACCGAGGACCTCGCGTTCGCGGTCGGTGATCTCGCGGACGGCGCTCACGTCGATACGCCGGTTCTCCGGCCGGTCGACGAACTCCGCGATCAGCCGCCGGGTCACGGTCGGCGCCAGCAGCGCCTCGCCCGCCGCCACCACCTTCAGCGCCCGCAGCAGGTCGACCGGATCGGTGTCCTTGAGCATGAACCCGCTCGCGCCCGCACGCAGCGCCTCGTAGACGTACTCGTCGACGTCGAACGTCGTCAGGACCAGGACCTTCACCCCGGCCAGGTCGGGGTTCGCGGTGATCCGCCGGGTCGCTTCGAGACCGTCGACGCCGGGCATCCGGATGTCCATCACCACGATGTCCGGCTTGTGCTCGACGGCCGCCGCGACCGCCTGCTCGCCATCGCCCGCCTCCGCACAGACCTCGTAGCCGTCTTCGGTCTCCAGGAGCACCCGGAAACCCGCGCGCACCAGCACCTGATCGTCGGCGAGAACCACCCGGATCGTCATTCTTCCCCCTTGATCGGGAGTTCCACGCGCACCTGGAACCCTCCGTCCACAATGGACGTGCTGAAGGCGCCGCCCAGTGCGGCCGCCCGTTCGGACATCCCGCGCAGGCCGTGGCCTGGAGCGGGTGCGACGGCGCCACGGCCATCGTCGCGGACGAGCAGCGTCAGCGCACCGGTTTTCCGCTCGAAACGCACATCGACTCCGCGAGCCTGGTTCGCGTGGCGGACGACGTTCGTCAAAGACTCCTGCAGGATCCGGTACGCGGCGCCGTCCACGGGCGCGGGTAGCTCGCCCGGCTCGCCGTTGACGCGGACCTCGAGCCCGGCCGCCCGCGCGTGCTCGAACAGCTCGGCCGCCTGCGCGAGGCTCGGCGCGGGTGCCTTGTCCTCACCGGAACGCAGCACCGCGAGCGTCGCGCGAAGGTCCTTCAGCGCCGACGCGCTCGCTGCCTTGATATTCAGCAGTGCCTCTTTCGCCTGCTCAGGACGCCGGTCGGCGACATGCGCGGCGACCCCGGCCTGCACGTTGATCATCGCGAGACTGTGCGCGACGACGTCGTGGACCTCGCGGGCGATCGTAAGCCGCTCCTGCTCGGCCATCCGGTGGGTGTGCTCCTCGGCCTGCTCGCGCCGGGCCCGTGCGGCGGCCATTCCGTTGCGCACGGCCGTCCCGACTCCCACGACCGCGACCACCCAGACGACGGCAAGCCCGGCCCGGACATCGAACCCGGCGAACCCGTGCCGGATGAATGTCACGATCCCACCGGCCGTGATCAGTGCGCCGCCGGTGATGCCGGCGACCAGCGGTCCACGGAGCTTCGTGAGCATGAACAACGCGATGGTCGGCAAGAGGATCGCCGGCCCGCCGGGGTTTTCCGACGAGTAGTACCCGAGCGTCAGCGCGGAGGTGATCAGGAAGATCGTCAACGGGTACCGGTGCACGAGCAGCAAGGGCAGCGCGGTCGCGATCAGCCACAGGTAGCCGAGGGTGCTCAGCGGCGGCACGTCCGGCTGCCAGCGGGACGCGCTGTTCGTGACACCGAGGACGAACCCCAGCGGCAGCACCACGCGCAGTACGCGGCCGACCCAGGGGCTCCACGGAAACCTGTCTTTCAGCAACACAAGACGAAAGCTACCCGGACGGCGCGGGTATCGCGTCCGTTGAAAAGCGACTTCTCGGCTACGCCGCGTGCGGTAGGCGGGCTCAACATCGGGGTACTCGGGAGGTGGTGAAGGCCTCCTTCCCTACCCTGAGCGTAGGGAAGGAGGCCTTCACGGCTTTGGCTTGCCACGGTATCGGAGCTACGACGCGTGCGGGAGCCGCCGCAAAATCGACGTCATCATCAGCACGGCACCGAGTACCTGGACGGCGAGGATCGGCACCTGCCACGGCCCGGCCGAAGCGATCGGCCCGACGCTGAGCGCGGTGAACAGGCCCCAGGCTCCCCAGCCCGCCATCGCTCCGGCACCGGTCCACACCAGCACCAGCCGCGGCCAGAAACGACCACGCGAAACCGTCACCAGCGAAACCACCGCGAGCACGCTGAGCAGTGCGAACACGCCATCCATCACCCGGGAGGCCAGACCGGCCGTGCCGAACGCCCAGAAGACGTGGACGACCGCGGTGGCGAGTGCGGCGGTGACGCCGATCCGGCCCGCCGCGCCGATCTTGCCCGGCCGCGCGGTGCCGGTGACGACGAACCACCAGCGGTCGCGGGCATAGAGTACGAACGCGGTCAGGAGCATGATCCCCTGCCAGGCGAAACCGCCGTAAACGACGGCCCAGACCCAGTTCTCGAGCGGCATGTCGCCGAGCTGCGGCTGGGACAGGTCGGCGACGATCGCCGGGATGTTCAGCACGATCGGCGCGAGCAGGCCGGTGCCGATCCAGATCGGGAACAGCAGGATCGGCGCGGGGATCCGGCGGCCCCAGGAGTAGGTGAACGCCAACGCGAGCACGACCGCGACGAGGTCCATCCCGCCGGTGAGCAGGTTGGCGAAGAGCATCAGGTCGGAGTCCACAATGGACGGATCGCGGAGGCCGAGTGAGCCGCCGGTGACCCACGAGGTCTTGAGCGTGAGATACGGGAGCGTGCCGAGGATCGCCGCGTAACAGACGATCAGGCGAGCGCTGGAGATCCTGGGGGTGGCGACTGCTGTGGTCATGCCTTAAGCGTCGGCTTTCAACCTACGGAAAGACTCCCTCGCGAGCCTGGTCCGCCTCCCTCTTCAGAAGGAGGCCGGCAGTTTCGCGGCGGTCTCGTCGTCGGCCGGGGTGAGCGTCGCCATCACGACTTCGGATCGGCGCCCGAGGTAAAGGTAGGAGAACTCGAACGACAGCAGGCCGACGTCCGGATGCAGATACCGTTTGAGGCTGATCCGTTCGTTGGACACGTCGTGCTGCTTCCACATCCGCTCGAAGGTCTCGGACTCGGCCCGCAGCCGTTTGACCAGGTTCTTCCAGGCGGGTTCGGCGAGATGTTCCGCCATCGACGCCCGGAAGCCGGCGATCACCCGGGGCAGGTTGAGGTCCAGATCCGGCAGCCTGCGCCGCCATTCCGGGTTGGTCAGGCACTGGATCAAGGTGTTGCGTTCCTCGAACGGGATCGAGTCGACGTCGCCCATCAGCCAGTTGTAGGCCTCGTTGTAGGCGAGGATGTCGCATCGCGCGTTGCGAACGCAGATCGGGAACGGCTCCAGTTTCGCCATCAACGTGTAGATATGCGGCGTGAGGATCTTGCATTCCTTCTCCAGCGGCTGCTCCGGCGCGCCGGCGAGAGTGAACAGGTGCGTGTGCTCGTGCGGGTCGAGCCGCAACGTGCGGGAGATCGCCTCCAGCACCTGCTCGGAAGCATTGATGTCGCGGCCTTGCTCGAGCCACGTGTACCAGGTGACCCCGACCCCGGCGAGCTGCGCGACCTCCTCGCGTCGCAGGCCGGGCGTGCGGCGGCGGCCGCTGATCGGCAGACCGACCTGGTCGGGTGTGATGCGCTCACGACGGCTTCGCAGGAACGCGGCCAGCTCGTGCCGGCGCACCTGAGATTCGACGGTCATGGTCACCTCACCAGGGTGGCAAAGCTCGGAGCCTGTTACCAGGTAGTGGCAGTACCAGGATAAAGGCACAACTGGTACCAGGTTGAGGATCGCCCGATCGTGGTACCCATGACCTCTACGCAAGTTCCGGTGACGCCCATCCGCGCCACCGCCGGACCGAGCCTGACCTCAGCGGGCCTGGTCACCGTGCTGCTGGGGGCGGCACTCCCGCTCATCGACTTCTTCATCGTCAACATCGCCCTGCCCGCCATCGACACCGACCTCAAAGCGTCCGCGGCCACGCTCGAAATGGTGGTGGCCGCGTACGGAATCGCCTACGCCGTGCTGCTGGTCGTCGGCGGCAGGCTCGGCGACGCCTTCGGTCGTCGCAGGCTGTTCCTCTGGGGGTTGACCGCGTTCACGCTCACCTCGCTGCTGTGCGGGATCGCGCCGACGGCGTCGACCCTGGTACTGGCACGGGCCGCGCAGGGGGCGGCCGCCGCGCTGATGGCCCCGCAGGTGCTGTCGATCATCCAAGCGAGCACCACCGGGGAACGCCGGTCCAGGGCGATGGGCCTCTACGGCGCGAACGCCGGGCTTTCGATGGTGCTCGGCCAGTTCCTCGGTGGTGTGCTGGTCGCCGCCGATCTCTTGGGAACGAGCTGGCGGCCGATCTTCCTGGTCAACGTCCCGATCGGCATCGTCGGCCTGCTGATCGCGCGGCGCGTGGTCCCGGAAAGCCGCTCACGGAACCCGATCGGCGTCGACCATTGGGGCACGGTGTTGCTGGCTCTCGCTTTGCTGTCGTTGATGATCCCGCTGACCGAAGGCCACTCGCTCGGCTGGCCGTTGTGGACGGTCGCGCTCCTGGCACTGTTCCCTTTCGCCGCAACGGGATTCGTGATGGTGGAAAGGAAACTGGAGGCCCGTGGAGGTGTGCCGTTGGTCCCGCCGTCGGTGATGCGGATGCCGAGTATGCGACGCGGACTCATGGTCGGCCTGCCGTTCTTCGTCGGCTTCAGCGCGTTCATGTTCGTCTTCGCGGTGACGCTGCAGAAGGGACTGCACCTCAGCCCCGTCGGCGCCGGTGTGGCGACAGCGCCGCTGTCGATCGGCTTCTTCGCGATGTCACTGATCAGCAGCCGGCTGGTGGCTCGGTTCGGTCAGCGAGTCGTGGCCGTCGGTTTGTCGGCACAGCTCGTGGGACTGCTGGTCCTGATCGGCACGGTGCTGATGTCGTGGCCGGAGCTGGGCGTGCTGGACCTGGCGCCCGGGATGCTGCTGTGCGGGCTCGGCCAGGCGTTGGCCCTCACGACGGTGTTCCGGATCGTGCTTTCGAAGGTGCCCGCGGATATCGCCGGGGTCGGGAGCGGCGTGCTGACGACCTCTCAACAAGCGGCGATCGCGCTGGGCGTCGCGACGCTGGGGACGCTGTTCACCTCGGTGAGCGCGGGTTCTTGGGGGATGGAAGGCGCGTTCGTGCTGGTGATCGGGATCCAGGTGGTGATCACCGTCTGCGTGATCACCTTCGCGCGGCGCCTGCCGGACCCGCGGGTCTGACACCCGGTCGCCAAAAATCTCAAGTTCACCCGTCGGAGAAGTGGCTCGCCAAGCGACTATGAGGGTGTGACGGAACCTCGGGTGCAACGGGACCCGGCCTTCGCGCTGCTGTCGCTGTACGACACAGCGCTGCCGGAGGTCTACGGGTACCTGCTGTCCCGGTGCGGTGATCGCACGCTCGCCGAGGAGCTGACGTCCGAGACGTTCCTCGGCGCTGTCAGGGCCTGTCGCAAGGAGTACGCGCCTCCAGTGAGTACCGGGTGGCTGATCGGCGTCGCCCGGCACAAACTCGCCGATCACTGGCGGCGCAAGGAACGCGAGGAACGCGGGCTGCGGCTCGTCCACGAAGAGGACTACATCGATCCGTGGGACGAGCAGCTGGACGCCCTGCTGGCGCGCGAAGTGCTCGCGTCGCTCGGGGCACATCACCAGGCAGCGCTGACGCTTCGCTACGTCGACGGCCTCCCGGTACCGGAGGTCGCCGCCCATCTGGGTCGCAGTGTGCACGCGACGGAGGCGTTGCTCGTGCGGGCCCGTGCCGCGTTCCGGCGCGCTTACCAGGAGAAGGAGGGCCGCGATGTCTGATCCCTTTGACGCACTTCGCGCGCCCTCGCAGCCGGTCGATCCCGACCCGCACTTCGCCGACGAACTGCGCGACCAACTGCGTCGCGCCGTCCTGAACGGAGCCGATATGACCACCACAGAAGATGCACCGGCCACCCAGGCCGAACTGCGAGCCTTGACCCCGTACATCGTGGTCACCGACGCCCGCGCCGCCCTCGACTTCTACGTCGAGGTGTTCGGGGCGCGGCGCCGGGCCGAACCGATCCTGATGGAAGACGGCCGCATCGGGCACGCCGAACTCGCCATCGGCGACAGCGTGCTGATGCTGGCGGACGAATTCCCTGACCTGGACAACGTCGTCGCGACTCGCGGTGGCGCGTTGATCCGGATCGAGGTTCCGGACCCGCGCGGGGCCGCTCAGCGAGCCGTCGAACTCGGTGCCGAACTGGTGCGGCCGGTCGAGGATCGCGGCTGGGGGCTCGGCGGGACGATCAAGGATCCGTACGGCCAGCGGTGGCTGGTTTCGCAGGCGGCTCAGCGCACCTCGTCCGAGCCTGAAGCGAAGCCCGTCAAGCATGGCGAAGCGCTCTACTTCACCTTCCAGGTCCCGGACGACGTGCGCGCAAAGTCCTTCTACCAGGCCGTTCTGGGCTGGCAGTTCTCACCTGGCTCGGTGGAGAAGGCCTGGGGTTTCGAAGGTCCCGGCCTGCAGGGCGGGCTCTGGGGCGGCCAGAACCAGGTCGGCTGGAAGCTCATGTACGCCGTCGACGATCTCTCGGCCGGGCTTGAACGGGTGCGTTCTGCCGGCGGAACCACGGGTGACGTCGAACAGCACCCCTACGGGCTTACCGCCGACTGCGTCGACGATCAGGGGATCGAGTTCTGGCTGTGGGAGAAGCCGCGGTAGCGAGGTGGCCGGGTCTCGTGAGTGTTGCTGACGGTTCTAACCATCACTACCACTCACGAGCCAGGCACCCGCTCGCGCCCTCTATCCACAGCCTCTCGCGCCTCCGCCCGACTTATCCACAGATTGCGATCGCGGCTACCACGAGCCAGCGTTGCCGGTGATCGTGAACTGGTGCCCTTACACAAGCGCTGGTCGGAGGAGTCGATCCCGACCGAACAAAGACCGAGCTGGCCGATCCTTCTGCAGGAGCAGCATGGCATCGTGACCAGGCAGCAGCTCCGTTCCTATGGCCACACGGCGGCGGACATCGTCGCCAATCTGGAAGCTGGACGCTGGCAACGTGTGCTTCCGCGCGTCTATGCCACCTTCACCGGCGAATTGCCACGCGACGCCAAACTCCATGCCGCACTGCGCTACGGCGGAGGACACGCGGCCCTGAGTCACCGGACGGCCGCCGAGGAATGGCATCTTCTGCCGATCATCGAAGGACCGGTGGAGATCACCGTGCCTTACACGAGCTCGGCCACCCCACAACCCCCGCTGGTGATCGTCCATCGCTCGCGCGCGTTGCAGTACTCCGCAGCCGGGACAAGCCCGCCTCGCACCCGGATTACGGACACGATCCTTGACCTGGCAGCAGCGCAGTCAACCGCGAAGGAAGCGTTGCACACCATCATCGACCTGGTGAGCCGCAGCAACGTGGCCGTGTCCGCCATGGAGGCGTGCATCGAGCAAAGGCCACCCTTCCGCTATCGCGCCGAGATCCGGCAAGGCCTCGCCTTCGTACGTAGCGGGCTGATGTCCGTTCTCGAACTGGAGTACAAGGAGCGGGTCGAAGACGACCATGGGCTGCCGGCGGGCGATCGACAAACTCCGGTCAAGGTCGACGAGAAGACGTTGTGGGAGGACGTCACGTACGACTCGCATGGAGCGCCGGTGACTGTCAGGCTCGACGGCCGCGCGACCCATGCGATGGCAGGCGTCGCGTTCCGGGATCGTCGAAGGGACAATGCCGCGGAACTCGCGGGGCGGGCGCGTCTGGTCTACGGCTGGCAGGACGTCCGGAACTCGCCATGCGGCGTCGCAGCTGAAGTCCGCACGATCCTGTTCCGTGAGGGCTGGGACCCGGCCGGCAGCAGGGCCGCGACCTGCGTCATATGCGCTGGTGGCTCGTGAACGGCAATGACGGTTCTAACCATCATTAACACTCACGAGCCAGGCACCCGCTCGCGCCCGATTCCCTACCTCCCGACGGCGTAGCCCTGCATGCCTCGTGCGTTGGCGGCGGCGCGAAGCACGCCGCCGGAGCGTGAGACGGCGGAGAGCCGGCCGAGCGACCACGGGCCGGCGTCGACGACGGCGTGACCGCGGGCGGCCAGCGCGTCCATTGTGGACCGGCCGAGCCGCGACTCGACCACGATTTCCCGTGGTGTCCACGAGCGTGGGTAGAACGAACTGGGGAACGCGGTCGTGTGCCAGGCGGGCGAGTCGATCGACTCCTGCAAGTTCAGTCCGCCGACGGTGCGCGCGAGCCAGAAACCCAGCTGCCACTGGTCCTGCTGATCCCCGCCCGGCGTCCCGAAGGCCAGCACCGGTTCGCCGTCACGCAGGCCCATCGACGGCGAAAGGGTGATGCGCGGCCGTTTGCGCGGTTGGAGCGAGTTCGGCAGGCCCTGTTCGAGCCAGAACATCTGGCCGCGTGAGTCGAGGCAGAAGCCCAGCTCGGGAATCGTCGGGCTCGACTGCAGCCAGCCGCCCGACGGCGTCACCGAGATCATGTTCCCGGCGGCATCGACGACGTCGATGTGCACGGTGTCGCCGCGGGTCTCCCCCAGCGGGCCGACCGTCGGCTCGCCGGTGGCGCCGGAGCCGGCCTCCAGTCCGCGCAGCCGCTCGAGAATCGCGGGCAGCCGTGCGCCCTCTCCACCGGGCCGGAGTTCAGCGGACGCCTCATCGGTGATCAACGCACGGCGCGCGTCGGCGTATTCGCGCGAAAGGAGCATCTCGAGCGGGACATCCGGTGAATCCCCGTACCAGGCCTCACGATCGGCGAACGCGAGCTTCGCGGCTTCGACGGCCAGGTGCACGGTGCGCTCGGTCGGCACGCCGTCCACATAGGACAAATCATCGCGGAGACCGTCCAGGATCCGGACCTGCTGCAGCAGTGTCGGTCCCTGAGTCCAGGCGCCCATTTTCACCAGGCCCCAGTCCCCGAAGTCCACGGACAGCGCGTCTTCGTAGGTGGCTTCCCAACCGGCCAGATCGTCGCCGGTGAGGAGACCGGCGTGGTCACGGCCGGAGTCATCGCGGAAAGCCTTGCGGCTGAAGGCATCGATCGCCTCGGCGACGAATCCCTGCGACCACGCACGACGTCCCGCGTCGATCTGCGCCTCGCGCCCGCTGACCGACTCGGCCTCGGCGAGCAACCGCTCCCAGGTGTCCGCGAGCGCCGGATTCCGGTGCAGTCCCTCGACCGGTTTGCCGTCCCGCAGCCACAGCTCCGCCGACGTCGGCCAGTGTTCGGTGAACAGTTCCTGTACCGCGCGGATCGTGTCCCCGACCCGGCTGACCAACGGAATCCCGTTGCGCGCGTACGAAATCGCGTAGCCGAGTACGTCACGCAACGACTTCGTGCCGTGGTCGCGCAGGAGGAGCAGCCAGCCGTCCCAGGCTCCCGGCACGGTCGCCGGAAGCAGCCCGCTGCCGGGGATCAGGTCGAGGCCGAGGTCCGCGAAATGCTCCGGCGTCGCGGCCGCCGGTGAGACGCCCTGCCCCGCGAGGACCCTTGGTGTCGGATTCGCGGCGGTGACGAAGATGCCCGGGACCTGACCGGCCGGACCACAGAGATGGGGCTCCGCGACCTGGAGGACGAACCCGGCGGCGACGGCCGCGTCGAAGGCGTTGCCGCCGTTTTCGAGCACCGCCATTCCGGTGGCCGAGGCCAGCCAGTGCGTCGATGCCACCATGCCGTGGGTACCGGCCAGTTCCGGTCGGGTTGTGAACACGCAGCAGATACTACGCTTTGCTAACTACTTTTTCAGTCCCACCAGTTGAACAGGGCTTCGCCGAGATTATCGGGCCTCCAGCCCCTGATGTCATACGGGGACAAGTCGGGCCAATCCGCCGGGACGAGCGGACCTTCGAGATCGGTCCGGCTCAATATTCGGACCTCGGGAAGGATCTGCGAGATGAGTGTCAGCAGTTCCGGCTCGTCGACGAAGATCAGCGACCCGTATTGAACGAAAGAGGGGTCAATTGGGCAATCGACGTGCTGGTGTTCCGCGGCCGCGAGCATGTTCCATTCCTGGAGGAGAATCACGACAGTGCGATCTTGGTAAGCGACGAGAGCTTGGTCGAAATTCCGCCCTGGCCCGGACGGTGCGAAACCGATCGCCTCGCCACCCGTCAGCCGAGCCGCCGCGTGGCAGGCTCGGCGGAACATCTTCCGATCGCTCACCTGCCGAAAGGTATCGCTACACCGCCACCGGAGCGTCATAGTTTTCGAGCGGCGCCGCGTTGGCCGCGCGCGAGGTGATCCAGGTGAACACCTTCGTCATCGGCCGCGAGCCCAGGACCCGGTACAGGAAGTTCCGGTAGCCGATCATGAAGCGAGTCTTCGGGACCAGGAATATGCCGATCCCGCTCGCCTGCTTCTGCGAAACGTCTACCGCGCCACGGAGTTTCTCCTCGTAGCGGGCGAAAGCGGTCTCGTGATCGCCGTGTGCGGCAGCGAGCTCCCCCGCCAGGACGTACGCGCCCATCATCGCCAGCCCGGTTCCCGAACCGCCGGGACCCGCGCACCAAGCGGCGTCGCCGAGCAGGACGACCCGGCCGAGAGACCACTTGTCCTGCCGAACCTGGCTCAACGAATCGAAGTACAGGTCCTTCGCGTCCGCCAGCCCCTCCAGCAGTGTCGAAACCTGCCAACCCACGTCGGCGAACTGCTCGGCGACGATCCGCTTCTGCCCCTCGACGTCGCGGCGGTGAACGTCCAGCGGTTCGGACGCGAAGATGCAGCTGACGTTGACGACCGAGAGATCGCGCGCGCTGGCGGCCATCACCGTCCGGCCGGGAACGCTGTAGATCTGGCCCTGATGGTCGAGGTCGACGTGATTGGGCACCGTGAAGCCGGCGATGTAGTAGCCCAGATCCGCGCGGAACCGCTCCTCCTCTCCGAGGGCCAGCCGCCGGACGCCGGAGTGCTGCCCGTCGGCACCGACGACCAGATCGAATCCGCGCGGTTCGCCGTTGGCGAACGTGACGTCGACGCCGTCCGCGTTCTCGTCGAGACCGGTGATCCAGTCGCCGAAGATGTACTCGACGTCGTCCTTCGTGTGGTCGTAGAGGATGCGGGTGAGGTCTCCGCGCTCGATCTCGACCTCGCCGCTGAAGAACATCGACGGCATTTCGGTGATCGTCCGGCCGTCCGCGTCGATGATCACCTGCGCGCCCATCGCGGTCTCCTTCGCGCGGATGTCGTCGAGGATCCCCATGCGCTCCAGCAGGGGCATCTGCTCGCCGCGGAAGTCGACCGCACTGCCGCCTTCGCGCAGGGCCGGGGCCCGCTCGACCACGGTCGGCACGAAACCGCGCTCACGCAGCCAAAACGCCAGGCTCGGACCTGCGATGCCGGCGCCGGAGATGAGAACGGTCGTCATGGCTGCTCCTCTGGTTCGTGGTGGTGGGACGACCGTACGTCAGATTTGCACACATGGTCAATCCATTTGGTCAAACCATGTGGATTAACCACGTGGTCTAGGATGCCGGGCATGGGAAATCGCGAGGACCTGATGGACGGCGCCGAGCAGTGCCTCAAGGAAAAGGGCTGGTCACGGACGACCGTGCGGGATATCGCGGCCGCCGCCGGAGTCAGCCACGCGGCGATCGGCTACCACTTCGGGTCACGCGAGGCGCTGCTGCTAGCGGCGTTCGTCCGGGCGATGGACGACTGGGGCGACGAGATCCAGCGTGCGATCCGTGAGGTGATCGACCCGGACGCCTCTCCCACGGAGCAGTACAAGGCGAGCTGGCGCGCGATGATCGACTCCTACAGCCGGAACCGGCAGCTGTGGATGGCCTCGACCGAGGCGTTCATCCAGGCCGAATATCAGCCCGAGCTACGAAAACAGCTCTCGGAAGCACAGCGTGAAGGCCGGCGCGGGATGGCGGCCGGGATCCTGGGGATCGAGGAGGACAAAGTCACCGAGGCCGACGAACGCCGGATCGGCGCCGTCGCGACCGCGCTGCATTCCGGCGTGATGATGCAACACCTGCTCCACCCGGAGTACGCACCGACCGCCGATGAGGTCGTCGACGGGCTGATGACTCTCCTTGCCCGCGTGCGATAGGCAGGTGTGCTCAGGAGACGCCGACCTTCCGGCGCTGCACGGCACGCGGCCGGCCGACGCCCTGCCACGACAGGCCGGCGTCCAGGATTCGTTGCGGGTCAAGGAGATTGCGGGTGTCGACGACGGAGTCGCCGTCCATCTGGTCGGCCATGTACCGCCAGTCGAGCCGCTTGAACTCGTCCCATTCGGTCAGCACCACGATGGCGTCGGCGGCCTTCGCGACCTGGTACGGGTCGTCGACCACGG
This sequence comes from uncultured Actinomycetota bacterium, assembly GCA_963766045.1. Lineage (GTDB taxonomy): Bacteria > Actinomycetota > Actinomycetes > Mycobacteriales > Pseudonocardiaceae > Amycolatopsis. Next base: position 180,903 of record CAVXYN010000002.1, read on the forward strand.
TCATCCCGGCGATCTCGCCGCCGACGGCCGGGTCGTAGGCGGTCAGTTCGGCGCCGAGTGCACCCAGCACCGACGCGACGGCGAGGGCAGGCGAGTCGCGCAGATCGTTCGTGCCTGCCTTGAACGCCAGGCCGAGGACGCCGATCCGCGCGCCGGCGAGCGTGCCGCCGACGGCACCGGCGATCTTCGCGACGATCCGGTCCCGCTGCGCGATGTTCTCCTCGATCGCCGAAGTCAGCAGCGTGAAGTCGTACTGCACGGCTTCGGCGACCTTGACCAGCGCGCTGGTGTCCTTGGGCAGGCACGAACCGCCCCAGCCGGGGCCGGGCTTGAGGAACGAGCGGCCGATGCGCCGGTCGTAACCCATGCCTTCGGTGACGAGGTCGATGTCGGCGCCGAGACGTTCGCACAGCTCGGCGATCGAGTTCACATAGGACAGTTTCATCGCGAGGAAGCAGTTCGCCGCGTACTTCACCAGTTCCGCGCTGGCCGCGTCCGCGACGACGACCGGGGCGGCGAGGTCGGCGTAGAGATCGCCGACCCAGCGGGCGGCCACATCGTCGTCGGAGCCGACGACGATCCGGTCCGGACCGAGGAAGTCCTGCACCGCGGTGCCTTCACGCAGGAACTCCGGATTCGAAACGACCGGGACGTCCATGCGGCCGAGCATGGACTGGATGCGTTTCGACGTCCCCACCGGAACGGTCGACTTCGTGATCAACGCACAACCCGAAGGAATGACGTCGCCGATCTCATTGGTCACGGCTTCGACGGCGCGCAGGTCGGCCGAGCCGCCCGCCCCCATCGGCGTTGGCACGCAAAGGAAAATGCCCTCCGCGTCACGTACGGCTTCGCGGGCGCCGACGACGAAGGTGAGCCGTCCGCTGGTCAGTCCCCGCGAAACCAGCTCGGACAGCCCCGGTTCCAGGATGTCCACCCGGCCGGCCGAAAGCCGGGCGACCTTCGCGGCGTCGACGTCGACGCAAGTGACTCGATGCCCCAGGCTGGCCAGGCAGGCCCCCGTGGTCAATCCGACGTAACCGGTCCCCACCACCACGATCCGAGCTGCGGTCATGCTGCTGAAGGTGGCAGCCGGAGTTGACCTGCGAGCGAACGGAATGCTTCAGGCCCGAATACTCCTCGCGACATGCTGCTCACCGAGTGAGCCAGGACACCCACCCCATCGATGCGAACGAGCGTTAACCTAGGACGGATTTCCGACGAAAGGGAGAACATGCAGATCACCGATACCGCGGCGCTCGTCACGGGTGGCGCGTCCGGGCTCGGCGGTGCGACCGCGAAGGCACTTGCGGCGAAGGGCGCGCGGGTCTTCGCGCTGGACCTCGCCAGTGCCATCACCAACGCCGAGCAGGTCGAGGGCATCACCTACGTCGAGGCCGACGTGACCGATCCGGAGCAGGTGGGGGCCGCCGTCGCGACCGCCGCCGAATCCGGGGTGCCGCTGCGGACCGTGGTGAACTGCGCCGGGATCGGGCCGTCCGCCCGGATCCTGTCGAAGAAGGGCGCGCACGACCTGGCGCTGTACGCGAAGGTCATCCAGATCAACCTGATCGGCACCTTCAACGTGCTGACGCTGGCGTCGGAAGCCATCGCGAAGACCGAGCCGCTGGCCGACAACGCGCGCGGCGTCATCATCAACACCGCGTCGATCGCCGCCTATGACGGCCAGATCGGGCAGGCCGCGTACGCCTCGTCCAAGGGCGGCGTCGTCGGGCTGACCCTGCCGGCCGCGCGCGACCTCGCGTCGCACGGGATCCGGGTGCTGACCATCGCGCCGGGGATCATCGACACCCCGATGCTCGCGACCGTGAGCGAAGAGTTCCGCGCGACGCTCGCGGAGGGCATCCCGTTCCCGAAGCGGCTCGGGCGGCCGGACGAATACGCACAGCTCGCGCTGTCGCTCATCGACCACGACTACCTGAACGGCGAGGTCATCCGGATGGACGGCTCGCTGCGCATGGCTCCTCGCTGAGGCGTAGTACCCGTGTTATGAACGGACCTTTCCTAACAGAAAATGTTAGGAAAGGTCCGTTCATAACATCTACAGGGGCCGGGTGAGGGTGACCTCGAGCCCGATCCCGGCGGTGGTGACCTCGCCGGTGCGGAACGACGTTTCCGCGACCAGGCCGCCGAACTGCACCGGCGTGTAGGCACGACGTCGCAGCCCGCCGAGCGTCTGCCGGACGACGAGCCCGGCCAGCTTGCCGATCTGCATCCCCTCGACCTCGCGCACGATGTCGCCGTCGGTCGCTTCCTTGTTCATGTCCTGGACCACGGCCTTGCCGCCCGGCCGCAACACCCGGTACATCTCGTCGAGCGACTTCACCGGCCACACGAAGTTCTTGAACGCGGCCTGGCAGACGACGAGGTCGAACGACTCGTCGTCGAACGGCATGGCCGCGACGTCACCCTCATGGAAATCGACCTCGACATCCTGAGACCGCGCGTACTCGCGGGCGATGTCGACGAACGTGTGCGCGACATCCAATCCGGTGACGGAGAACCGGCCGAGCCTCGCCAGTTCGACGGCGAAGTAGCCGGGCCCGAAGGCGACTTCGAGGATTCTCGAGTCGTCCGGCAGGTCGGCGGTCATCATGCGGGCCTGCTCGCGCCACTGTTCGATCTGCGGTCCGGTGCCTCGCTGCTTCGCGTAGCCGCGCGCCAGCGCACCGTCCATCTCTGGAAGGATCTTGAACCGTTTTCTGTCCTTGATGTCCGACATGGTCACTCCAGGTTGATTGCCCGGAGCCCGGCTATCCTCAAGATGCCTCTCGTGGCCGGGTTCCGGTTGCGGGATCGTCGCCCCGGCGGGGTGCTGCAACACCTCGCCGGGGCTCTTTCAACTGCGGGTACTCCCCCTTTCGGCAAGCTCGGCCACTTCGGCCGTAAGCTCTCCGGTCTCGTGGAAGGTCCGCCATTCGGCGAGACCGGGCATCGAGCCGGACGTCAGTTCCCCGAGGATCGAGCGGACCCAGTTCGCTTCCGCCCTCCGCATGGCCAGGTGGTACTCGACTTCGAGCAGCACCAGTCGCGGGATCTCCTTGACCAGTCGCTCGAATTCGTCGCGGCCACGCTCGATATCCTCTTCCAGCGCGACCAGCCGGGTGCGGAGCAGGGCGATCACCTCGTCCGGCCCGAGCCAGGCCATCACCGACAGCCCGGCCACGAACTTCGGCTCCTCCGGCGCGAGCTCGGCGAGGAGTTCGCGCAGCCAGTCGAGCAATTCGTCACGGCCTGACTCGGTGATCCGGTAGACCGTGCGCTCAGGGCGGGCGCCGTCGCGAGTGCTCTCGACAGCCTCGATGAAACCGTGTTTCCCCAGGTTGCGGACGACCGTGTAGAACGAGCCCCATTTGATCCCCATGTCGCGGTCCTTGCCGCGGGCCTTCAGGATCGATGCCATTTCGTACGGATGCATCGGGCGTTCCACGAGCGTGGCCAGGATGGCCAGCGCCAGCAGGTTCTCGACCTTCCGCCGTTTCACCCGGACCTCCTCGCTCACGAGTACTCGTTGACGAGTATCGGCAGAAGCGCAGGTGATCGCAAGTCTCTTAGTTTGTAAGAGATCAGAGGTCGTTCATATACGGCACGGACACCTGCGCGCGTTCGGTCATCCACTTCCGCAGGGCGTGCGTGGCCAGGACGTCGTCCTCGTTGTAGCGGAGCAGGCGCTCGCGCTGGGCGTCGTCGGGGATTTCGCCGTCCATGCCGACGGCGTCGCGGTACCAGCTCATCGACGCCTCGCCACCCGCCTCCGGATCACGCCAGGCGAAGCCCGCGACCGGCGCGATGACCTTGAGCCCCTTGCCGTGCGAGCAAAGGAACTGGTCGGTGACACTGCGGAAGAGGTCGATCCACTCATCGGAGTCCACAAAGGACGCGACCTCGGCCTTCGCCGGTATCCCTGGATACTCGCCGAACCGGTCCACGGAGCCGAAAAGCCAGCGGTTCTCGGCGAGCGCGTTGTAGCAGTAGGCGCGGAACGTCAGTCCGGCCGCGAGCGTGCGCTCCCGGACCTCGGTGAACCAGGCCCAGAACTCCGCGAAGGAGCGTGCCTCGTCCGCCGTCGGCAACGGCTCCCAGGTCGCGAAGGCGCGGTAGCCCTGCTCCATCCCGATGTCGGCGCCGGTCAGCAGCGAACCCCACAGGTACGCGCCGGAATCGCCGAAACTCTCCATGTCGACATCGATCTCGACATCGCCGCGCGAGACCTCGATGCGATCGACCTTGCGGACCATCGTGAGATCGGCGAGCCAGGCGCGGGCGAGGATGATCGCGTCGGCGAAGGTACCGCCGGTCCAGTTCATCGGCGGGGGTTCGTCGGCCGGATCCAGCGCGGCCAGCTTGTCCACTGTGGACACCCCGGCGCGACGCAGTTCCATCGCGTCCTCGCCGCGGACGACCAGGCTGACATCACGGGTTGCGGTGAGCACGACGTCGCACGTCGGCCACCACGGACAGCGGCGGCACTCCAGGATCCGGGACGGTTCGGCCAGCGGCTCGTCGCCGTTGGCTGCGGCTGTCGCGATGGCGAGCCGGTCTTCGAAACGGCTCTGGTACTCCGTGAGCGCGCTGCGCCCACCCGGCCAGGTCCCGGCGGACAGGTCGTGCCAGACGACGACGTCCGCGTCGAGGCCGATGACCCCGCCGACGGCGCGATGGCCCTCGTGCTTCCCCAGCGCCTTCAACATCCGGTACAGATGAGCGAGCCGCATCTGGTCACGCGGCTGCGAACGGACCTTTCGTGCCGGGTCCGGCAGCTGGTGCGCCGGATCGAGGTCGGTCATCACCGTGGTCGGCGCACCCGCGCCGCGGTCGGTGATGCGGTGCCGCACGACCAGCACCGGCACGTACCCGTCGCCGGTGTGCACCAGCAGCTCCGAGCCGCCACGACGATGTCCGGCACGATCCACCGGCAGCAGCGCGCCCCAGATATAGCGCGTTTCGGCGGCGAAGGCCTCTTCAGTGAGCTGCACGCGTTCGGCGGCGGGGATGTCGCGAGGGATCTTGACCCAGTCCGCGTCCGGCCCGGTGGCCTCCATCAACTGCCGCGCGATCGCCTCGCGATGGGCGGACGCGTCGGCGATCCGCTGCTGCGCGGCGGGGTCGGGCGGAGCGAGCGGAACCTCTCGCATGGCCGGGTCGTGTTCGAGATGCACACGACGCCGGCAGCGGCTCACCGCTCCGGCATCCAGTAGCACCTCGTTACTCACGGACAACACTCTAGAAGGCAACCGGTAAGCCGACATGCTCGCCACTTCGAGGACCAGTAAGTTCGACCGTGACACAGCGTGGGAGGTGCCATGGCGCGCAAGGCCAAAAGCGTCGAGGGCGAAGGCAGGATCACCCCGAAGAAGGCGAAGAACGCCGTCGCGGTGGCCAAAGTGCTCGGTCCGGCCGTACTGCCGGTGATCGCGCCGTACGCCGTTCGTGCGGCGGGGGCTGCTCGAGAGCTATACGACCGTTATCAGGCGCGGAAGCTCGGCGTCGCCGTCGACCAGCTCGCCGAGTTCAGCGGACGCGGTGCCGCACTGCACGCGCGGATCGCCGGGCTGACGCAGGGACTGACGGAACTGCGGAAGTCCGCGAAGGCGACCGACGCCGACGTGGCCTTCGCGAAGGACACCCAAGGGACGCTGGAGCAGCTTTCGGCGACCGTCCGCGCTTCGGAGCGGATGCCGGCCGCGCGGCGGAAGGCCGCTCACCGAGCCGTTGCCGGGGAACTGGACCAGCTCGAGGGGAAGCTTCTGCACCGCTTGGGGATCTAAGCGCAAGTCCAAGCGCTAGCTGCGATGTTATGAACGGACCTTTCCTAACACTTTTGTTAGGAAAGGTCCGTTCATAACAACCGGTCGCTGAGGTCACGTGACCACAAGGTCTCCCCAAGGGTGCCCCGCGCCCGACGGAGACTTCACACGTCGAGCGCCGTCAGCGCTCGACTATTTGATGAAGCCCTTCTGCTTCATCCATTCGTAGGCGACTTCGCCTTGGTCCCGGCCGTCGACGTCGACCTGTTTGCACAGCTCGATCATCTGCTTGTTGTCGAGCGCGAGCGCCACCGTCTCCAGCGGGCCGCGCAGTTCCGGATGCTGTTTGAGGAAGTCGACGCGCAGCGTTGGGACGACGTTGTACTGCGGGAACGCCTTCTTGTCGTCCTCGAGGACACGCAGGTTGAGTCCCGCGATCCGGCCGTCGGTCGTGAAAATCTCGCCGATCGGGCAGGTGCCGCTCGACACGGCCGAATAGATCGTTCCGATGCCGAAGTTCTTGATCACCGAATTCTGGAAACCGTACGCCTTGACCGCGGCGGGGAAACCGTCCTGGCGGCTGGTGAATTCGGTTTCCAGGCAGAACACGTTCTGATCGGGTTTCTGTTTGAGGAAAGCCGCCAGATCGGACGTCGTCTTCAGGTTGTTCTGCGCGCCGTAAGCCTCGGTGACCGCGAACCCGTACTGGTCGTTCAGCGGCGAGTAGTTCAGCCAGGCGACGCCGAACTTCGCCTCGTCGGCCGCCTTTGTGGCTTCGTACTGGGCTTTTTCGCCACCTGGCACGGGAAGTTCGTTGCCCTGGTAGTTGATCCAACCGGTGCCCGTGTACTCCCACGCGACGTCGGTCTGGCCACTGAGCAACGCCTGCCTCGACGAGTTGGACCCCTTGATGTCGGTCAGGTCCTTGACGTCGGCACCCGCGGCGGAAAGCGCCATTTCGGCCATATAGCCCAGAAGAATGTTCTCAGTGAAGTCCTTGGACCCCACCGTCACGTCCACCCCCTGCAAAGAGGGGATCGGCTGGATCGAACCCGGTTCGATCTTGTACGGCAGTGCGGCGTTGGTGTCCAACCCGCAAGCCGACAACGAAAAGCACAACAGACCCGCGCCGAAGATCGCTTTCACTCGCCGCATCAGCGCAGCCCTTTCGGTCCGAAGAACTGTTCCGCCACCGCGCCGAGCCAGTCGACGAGCAGTGCCAGCGCGACGGCCAGCACCGAGCCGGTGACGAGCACCTTCGTCAGGTTGAGCTTGTAGCCGGTGTCGATGAGCAGGCCGAACCCGCCCGCGTTGACGAACATCCCGAACGTCGCCGTCCCGACGGCCAGCACCAGCGAGGTACGGAGACCGGCCAGGATCAGCGGGATGGCGAGCGGGAATTCGACCCGCCACAGCACGCCGGACGCGGACATCCCGATGCCGCGGCCCGCGTCGACGAACGCCGGGTCGACCTGCTGCAGACCGACCATCGTGTTGCGCAGCACCGGAAGCAGCGAGTAGAACGCGAGCGGCAGCGCCGCCACCCAAAGCCCGCCCTCGGCGCCGGTGACGATGAACCACAGCACCAGCACACCCAGCGCGGGCGCCGCCTGCCCGATGTTCGCGATCGCCAGGAACACCGGCGCCGCCCACCTCGCCCACGGCCGCGTCACCAGCACACCGAGCGGTACCGCGACGGCGACCACCATCGCGGTGACCACGACGGTCATCGCGAGGTGATCGCGCAGTGCCGTCAGCAGGCCCGCCGCGTTGAGCGTCTCCTTCTCCGTGGCGCTCAGCCCGCCGGCGAAGACCCAGATCAGCACGCCGGCGACGATCACCAGCACCACCGCGGGCTGGGCGAACAGCCGGACGCGCTCAGCGCCTTTCGATGACGATTCGGTCGAGAAACCGGTTTCGACTGCTGCCGTCATGCGGTCACGCCCTCCTCGTCCGAGGCGTGTTCCTCACGCAGCTGCTGGATGGTCGAGATGACGGTGTCCAGCTCGATCGTGCCGGCGTACTCGCCGCGCGGGCCGGTCACCGGGACACTGCCGCCCTCGGCGAGCATCGCTTCCAGCGCGTCCTGCAGGGTCGACTGGAGGCTGACCATGTCCCGCAGCGGCTTGCCGGCGGTGGCCAGTGAGGTCGCCGCCGTCAGCTCGCGGACGTGAACCCACCGCATCGGACGACGACGCTGGTCGAGGACCAGCGCGAAATGCTTGCGCTGCTGAGTCAGCTTCTCGCGGACATCCGACGGCGATTCGCTCACCGCCGCGGTCAGCGCGTCCTGCTTCAGCTCGACGTCGCGAACCCGCAGCAGGGTCAGCTGCTTCAGCGACGCGCCCGCGCCGACGAAACCGGCGACCGTGTCGTCGGCCGGATGCGCGAGGATCGCGTCCGGGGTGTCGTACTGCAGGATCTTCGACTGGTTGCCGAGCACCGCGATCTTGTCGCCGAGCTTCACAGCCTCGTCGAAGTCGTGGGTGACGAACACGATCGTCTTCTTCAGCTCGGTCTGCAGCCGCAGCAGTTCGTCCTGCAGGTTGCCGCGGGTGATCGGGTCGACCGCGCCGAACGGTTCGTCCATCAGCAGGACCGGCGGGTCCGCCGCGAGCGCCCGTGCGACGCCGACGCGCTGCTGCTGCCCGCCGGAAAGCTGACGCGGGAAGCGGTCGCGGAAGTCGACCGGATCGAGTCCGACCAGGTCCATCATCTCTTCGACCCGGTCGTTGACCCGCTTCTTGTCCCAGCCGAGCAGGCCCGGCACCACCGCGATGTTCTGCGAGACGGTGAAGTGCGGGAACAGCCCGGCCTGCTGGATCGCGTAGCCGATGCGACGGCGCAACGTGTCGACGTCGAGCTTGAGCGCGTCTTCGCCGCCGATGGTGATCCGGCCGGACGACGGCTCGATCAGCCGGTTGATCATCCGCATGGTCGTGGTCTTGCCACAGCCGGACGGGCCGACGAAGACCACGATCTTGCCGGCGGGAACCACCATGGAGAAGTCGTCGACCGCGGCCTCACGGGTGCTGGGGTAGCGCTTGGTGACCTGTTCCAGCTCGATCTCGACGCCGGAGACGGTTTCGGTCTGCTCGGTTTCGGTCGCTTCAGCCACGGACACCCCTTGAGACGGTCATACGGTTGATCAGGACGTAAACGGCGTCGAGGACCAGCGCGAGGACGACCACCCCGAGCGTCCCGGTCAATGCCTGGTTGAGCGAGTTCGTGCTGCCCGCGTTGGTGAGGCCGGAGAAGACCTCCGAGCCGAGGCCCGGGCCCTTCGCGTAGGCCGCGATCACCGCGATACCCATCAGCATCTGGGTCGCGACGCGCATACCGGCGAGGATCGCCGGCCAGGCCAGCCGCAGCTCGACCCTGGTCAGCACGCCGAACCGGCTCATGCCGATCCCGCGTGCCGCGTCACTGACCGCCGGATCGACCCCGCCGAGGCCGACGATCGTGTTCCGCACGATCGGCAGGAGTGCGTACAAGACGAGTGCGACCACAGTGGTGTTGACCCCGAGGCCGAGCACGGGGATGAGGAGGCCCAAAAGGGCGAATGAGGGGACGGTGAGGATCGTGCTCGCCAGCGCGGTGGCCACCGCGGACCCGATCGGGCTTCGGTAGACGGCGACCCCGATCCCCACGCCGAGGACCGCGGCCAGGATCGTGCATTGCACGACCGCGCTGACATGGAGCAGTCCTTGGAGGGCGACCTTGTCCCACCGGTCCGAGATGTACTCGAAGAGATCCATCGCGTGCTTGTTCTCCCGCCGCCTATGGGTGATCATGCTCACCCATTCGGAGTAGCTGGTATCGGGAGCCTGACTACCCAAACTTGTCGCGGTCAAACCCCGGTTTACCGCATCTTTGTCGAGCCAACCTTCCCCATTCGGCGTAGTTCGGCAACAGCACGCGCCGTACGGAAGGCGTCTTTCTCACAGCTCAACAGCCGAGAGGACGTCGACCGGCGGGTAGGTGGTCGCATACCCTGCTCCCCGTGAGCAAGCCGAAGCAGCACCAGAGCGCGTTACGCGCCGTGCGTGGCGGCTTGCTCGGCGTGAGTTCGGGGGCCTTGGCGGTCACTGCTCACATGATCGGGGACGGCGAACTACCCGATACGGCGATCACGTTGTTGCTCACCGTGCTCATCGGCTGGAACGCCGCCGCGCTCGCCGCGAAGGCACGCGGCCCCCTCGCGACGATCATCGACCTCGGCGCCGGCCAGGTCGTGATGCATTTGGTGCTCAGTTCGCTGAGCAGCCACGAACTCACTCATACAGCGTCGACTCAAACAGGGCCCTCCCCGGCGTCGAGCAATGTCGCGATGACCGTCGCGCACGTCGTCGCCACCCTGATCACCGCGGTGCTGCTGGCCAAGGCCGACGGCCTGCTGCTGGGCGTCCTCGCGTGCCTGCGCACGCTCGTCCCCCTCATCCTCGCTCCTCTTCCGGTGCCCGCGGCGGTACCGGCCCCGGTACTCGCCAGTCCGGCGGGTCCCGGCCATCTCATCCGCGTCGACCTCCGCCGTGTCCACGGCAGACGCGGCCCGCCTCTTTTCTCCTGAACCCCAGACATCCCCCTTTCATACGGCGAGTCCCCGAACTCGCCGGTCGAACCTGTTCAGGAGTATTCGTGTCCAACCACGTCTTCAAGCGCGCCGGTTTCCTGGCCGCCACCATCGGAATCACCGGTCTGCTCGGGGCCGGCATCGCTTCGGCCCACGTCACCGCCAACACCTACGGCGCACAGCCGGAGAAGGGCGGCTACGGGTCGATCTTCTTCCGCGTCCCCAACGAGGAGAAGGACGCCGGCACCGTCAAGGTCGAGGTCACCATCAAGCCCGAGTACGCCTTCGCGACCGTGCGGACCCGCCCGATCGCCGGCTGGACCGCCGAGGTCGTCAAGTCCAAGCTGCCCGCCCCGGTGACCACCGCCTCCGGCACGCAGATCACCGAAGCCGTCACCAAGGTGAGCTGGACCGCCCAGCCCGGCACCAAGATCGCCGCCGGTTCGGCCGAGTTCCAGGAGTTCCAGATCAGCGCGGGCGCGTTCCCGACCAACGTCGACGTCGTGGAGTTCCCGGCCGCGCAGACATACGAGAACGGCAAGGTCGTCAACTGGAACGAGCCGACCCCTGCCTCCGGCGAAGAGCCCGAGCACCCCGCCCCGAGCGTGAAGCTCGCGGCGAAGAGCGAAGGCGGTCACGGCGGCGCGGGCCACACTGAAGAGGCGGCCGCTTCGGCGCCGTCGTCTTCGTCCGACAACACCGCCCGCTGGCTCGGCGGTGCCGGACTGATCGTCGGCGCTCTCGGCCTCGGCGTCGGCGCGGGTGCCACGCTGCGCGCCCGCCGTGCGACCGCGTCGAACAACGCCGCTTCCAACAACACCGAGGGAACCGAGTAAATGCGGAAAGCGCTCATCGCGCTGGCAGTCGCCGGGGTGGCGTGGCTCGCCACCGCCACTCCGGCACTGGCCCACAACGTGCTGATCTCGTCCGATCCGGCGAAGGGCATATCGCTGCCGGGCGGGCCTTCGAAGATCACGCTCACGTTCGACCAGTACGTCCAGAACGCGAACGTCAACCAGATCGCGGTCACCGGACCGGGCGGCGGCCAGTGGGCCGAAGGCCAGGTCGAGGTCCGCGACAGTGTCGTGACCGTGCCGTTGCGCCCGCTCGGACCGGCCGGTGAATACAAGATCGGCTACCGGATCCTGTCCGCCGACGGCCACGCGGTGACCGGCGAAGTGCCGTTCACCCTCACCACGGCCGGTGCCGGCACGCCGGCCACCGCGGACGCGGCCAAAGGCACCGGCCAGGCGGAGACCACACCCGCGACCGGCGGCGAAACCTCGTCCGGCGTGCCGATCTGGGTCTGGATCGCGGGTGCGGTCGTCCTGCTCGCCGTCGGACTGACCGTCGCGCTGCGCACCGGCGCCGCCGACAAGGAGACGAGCGGGAAATGACCCAAGCCGAGACCACCTCGCGGGCCCGTGTCGCCACGCTGTTCTGCGTGGTGACCGCGGGGATCCTCGGCGCCCTCATCGGCGTCGCGCTGATGGCCACCGCCCCGGTGCCCGGGGTGGCGCAGGTCAGCGGGGTGGTCTCGGCCGCCATCCCGATCGTGCGGGTGCTGCTGGATCTCGCGGCGGTCACCACGATCGGGCTGGCTCTGTTGTCGGTGCTGGTCGGCTACGACCGGCCGAAGCTGTCCGAACCGATCATGCGGATCGCGCGGCCCGCGAGCGTTGCGTCGGCCCTGATCTGGTCGGCGGCCGCGGTCGTCGCACTGATCCTGCAGACCGCCGAGTACCGGCCGGGGTCCAGCACGCTTTCGCCCTCGGATATCGGGAGCTACATCGCCGACGTCGGCGCCGGGAAGGCGTTGCTGATCGTCGCGGTACTGGCGCTGCTGCACGCCGGACTCGGCATCGTGACCCTGCGGCACGGCGAGAAAGTGCCCGCCGAAGTCCGCGTCGGGCTGGGACTGTTCGCGTTGCTGCCGCTGCCGGTCACCGGGCACGCGTCGAACTGGAACTACCACGACTACACGATGATCTCGATGGAACTGCACGTGATGAGCGCCGTCGCCTGGACCGGCGGGCTCGGCGCCATGGCGGTACTGCTCGTCGGAAACCGGACCCTGCTGGCGCACGCGTTGCCGCGATTTTCCAAGCTGGCGACCCTGTGCCTGATCCTCAGCGCGGCGACCGGGCTGTTCAACGGGCTGATCGAGATCGGCCTCAACCCGTCACTCGGGTTCTGGGAAGCGATCTTCACGACGCCGTACGGACAGTTGGTGCTGCTCAAGCTGGTGTGCACGGCGGTCATCGCCGGACTCGGCGCCTACACGCGGTGGAAGCTGCTGCCGCAGATCATCCGGCACAACCGGACGGCGCTGGCGGCCTGGGCGACGCTCGAGCTGACCGTCATGGGGCTGGCCTTCGGCTTCGCCGTGGTCCTGACACGCGCTCCCGTCGTCCCCACGACCTGACGAGCCGCGCTACCGGGCCACCGATCGGGCAGTTGGACGAGTTCGAAACACAGAGGGTAGCTGCAACTTGCACCAATGGGGGAGCATTGATCCAATAGAAGTGATTAGTCCGACTGTATTCGTCACCCTTTGATCTGCGGATTTGGGCAAGCGGCGAACGGTCATTCGCGGTCGGCGAATGCACGTGCAAGATAACGTTCTCCGAGATCTATCGATACCGGTTCCACCGGGCGCCGGTCCGCCCGTTCCGGAGGTCGTCCAACCGTTTACGCAGCTCATCACGGACGCTGGGGTGACTCCGCAGAATCGGAAGAACACTGGTCGTGAGTTTCAGCTCCCTGATCGCCCTCAGTACCGAGAAACCGGACCACGACGTCACGTCGAATCCGTAGCGGTCGGCGAACCGGCGATACCGGCCCGCCGGATCACCGAACCGTTCGCGGCCGACGGCGAGCGGGGTCAGGTCCCATTCCGGGGGCCCGACACAGGACGAATCGAAATCGCAGAGCACCGGTCCGTCCGGTCCGGAGATCACATTTCCGGGATACGCGTCGCCATGGACCAGGCCCCGGGGCAGCGGGAAATCGAGGTCCGCCAGCTCGGCCTCCACTTCGGCGCAGCGCTCCAGCAGGAACCGCCGGTCACCGTCCGCGAGCTCCTCCGCGTCCGAAACCCTGGCCCTGACAGCGGCGAACGGCGCCCAAGCGGCGAGGCCTTCGGGCGGATCGAGAGCGTGGACCTTGCGCAGGAGCATGGCGAGGTCCATGGACGTCGCCTTCCGGCCGGTGGACGGCACCTTCCACCAGACCGTCACGAGATGCTCGCCGACGCGTAACGGCTGGTCGAGGCCGGGAAGCAGGCGGATCGCGGGGACGTCGTGGCGTTCGAAATGGCGGGCGACCCGCACGACCGTTCCGACGCGGTGCCGCAGCCGGGTCGACCCGACGATCCGCACCACGATGGGCGCGCTCGCGAGCGCGTAGACGGCGTTGTTGGTGAATCTCAGCAGTTCCGCGCCTGCCGGGTCCAGGCCAAGCACCGCGCACGTCTGCGCCAGGGCTTCGTGCAGTTTGCCGGGCGTGAACCGGCCGTCCAAAGGAAGACCGGTCGGCTCAGGCGGCGTAGAAAGCGTGTAGCCGGTCGGCGAGGTCACGGGCATCGGCGTTGTTACGGCGGCGTTCCGCCTCGACCTGCAGTGGCCGCATCCGGTCCTTCACGCGCTCCGACTTGATGCCCTCGGCGGTGTCGACCGCCTTGGCCCCGACCCGGGAACCATGATCGAGATCGCCTTCGAGCAGGTGATTCGTGGCCAGAGCGCTGAGCATGAACGTTTTGCTGCGCGCCATGTCGTCGGTGTAGGTCTCGACGGCCTTGGTCAGCGCCGGGATCGCGTACTTCGTGTGCTCCGCGTTCTTCGCCGCGAGCACGGTGTGGACCGTGCCGATCATGGCGTAGACGTCGGTTTCGGTGAAGAACTTGACCCAGGATTCGGCGGCCGCGACGTCGGCGCGGGCGAACTCGTCCTTGCTCCGGCCCAGCAGCTTCACGGCCTGCTCTTCGTTGCCCATCATCGCGTAGGCCCAGGCCTCGTTGGCGCACAGCACCGCGACGGCCAGTTCGGAACCCGATTCCTGTGCGGCGATCTGGCCGAGCTGGAACAGTTTCAGCGCGTCGTTCGGGGCATCCTGATGCAGGTAGACGCGGCCCATCCGGTACAGCACGTTGGCGACCAGCGGGTGGTTCTCGCCCTGTTTGGCCAGGTCGAGCGCATTCGCGAAATGACCGCGAGCGGAGTCCATGAGGCCGGTGTCGAACGACGTCCAGCCGGCGAGACTGTGCAGGTCGGCGAGCGCGACGTACAGACGGTTCTTGACCAGTTCGGTGCCGTTGGATTCGAGCATCTGCTGTCCCCAGGACAGCTGGGCGACCACGGCGTCGCGGCAGAAACCGCCGCCGTACTGGTAATCGAGCGCCCGAAGAGCTCTTGTCGCCGCCTCCACCTGACGGACGTCCGTCATACCGATCCGCCCGGGGGCCGGCGTCTTCGCCGGCCCAGCGGACCATGTTCCCGATTCCGGACCGAACACCGCCGCACCCATCGTGACCTGGGCGGCGTGCGCGAGGAACCTCCGTCGCTTCACGGACTCGTCCTCCTCCGCCTGCTGGCCGTCGGCAGCGCCGACGACCTTTATCGCTGTCGCCTCGTCATAGGCGAGACCCATGTATCCACGCGGGACACCAAGGCCGTCAGCGATGCGGGTGAGCACGTCGTACGCCATCACCTGGCGACCTTTGAGGATCTCGGACACCTCGGACTGCGATTGGCCGGTCATCGCGGCGATCTGTCGCTGCGATACCCCGTGCTTGCGCAACAGCCGGTACACGGCGGAAATCTCCCGTGTGGCCAGTGCGGCTCGCATCTCCGGCTGCTCCCAGGCATCCGGCGGCACGGGGTGACTCTGGCGGCTCGGGGAGTCCGAGCCGGCGACAGCGCCGCCACCGATACTGGCGTCCATTGCGCCCCCTCACAGTTCCGTTGGGCGTCGAGAAACAGCGTAGGCACACCTATTCAACCGCGCGAAACTCGAAAACACCCGTCGTGATCGGCCCGGCCGAAGTCGCTTGACCGCTTACCGTGGAACCGTGTCCGGTCACCGCTATGACGGCGTTTCGACCTTCTATCGCACTCGGTTTCACATCACTGTAGTTGTCAGATCTCCGTGACCGCCCGGCCACCGGCAGCGATCACAGAGAGCTACCAGTCTCCGCAGATGGTCCCTCAGCGGGAGAGAGTGCTTCGGGACTCGAACCCCATCCGGTGCGGGCACAGGTACGAAGACGAGATGTGGAACGAGAGAGCGGAGAAGAGCCAGTGGAGTTCGTGGACTCGATCGCAGCAGGCTCCATCGCCGCGGCCCGGGCTGGGATGCCCACGCGCCACCTGCGTCCGGCCGGCCCCGCCGGTCAGCAGGCGGTCGCCGTGGCACCTGGTACCAACCGCCCGGTCTCTCCGTCCGCCCCGGTCGACCCCCGTACCGCGAGTGTGCGCCGTTATGAAGGCGGACAGCTGGTGTGGCGAGTGCAGTGCGGCGATCTGATCAGCCGCGAGCGCGCCGTAACCGTGTTCGTCGAAGACAACCAGGTGGTTCTCGTCTCGCCGCCGGGAGAGACCGCGCGACTGACGTCCGGCCAGCTCGGGCAACTCAGGGCCGCGCTCAACGAAGCCGCCAAGATGGCGGAAAGGTAACGGTGAGTTCCTGTGGATCCGGTCCTAGGGCAAGTCCTCCGCAACGCGGTATGGGAACGCCTCGACATGCTCTCCGATCTCGCGAACCGCGCCGACGCTCAGTCGTTGGTGTCCGTCGCCCGCTCGGAGCTCCCCCGCCTTACCGAAGGCTGGCGCGCCATGCTTCAGGCGCACGAGCCCGACGAGCGCGGGGATTGCCCCACCTGCTCGACCCGCTGGCACAAGTGCAAGGCCCCCTGCTCGGTTTGGCAGGTCGCGCATGAGCACCTCGTCGCCGGCGGGCTGGCACCCCAGCAGACCGCGGCGACGCAGGACCACCGGCGGCAGAGCCGTCGCCGGGTGCCCGGCCAGAACCGCGGCGCCGTGAACGCGCCCACCCCCGCGGAGACGACCGGCAGGCACGCGCTGGTCACGCCGCGACGGGCCGCGATCGGCGGCGTACACGCCTAGCAAGCCGGCGAGCGACGGCCGACCGAGCGCCCCCTCGGAAACGCCGGTTCTCGCCCTTGCCGGGAGCGGTTCGCCCGTACCCCCGAACGCGACGAGCCGCTCTCGGTAATCAACCCGGTCCCCACCGCGATTAATCGAAAATTCTCGGCAGAACACCTAGCGGAGGCAGTAATCCAAAGCTAGGTTGATGATCACAAACGCAGCTCGTGATCTTGCAGGTCGCAAACTGCCATCCCCCGAACTCCGCGGGCCGGTGCCGTTGCACTCCCCTCCCCCGACCGGCACCGGTCCGCGGTCTCCACTGTGTTGATGGATTCTCAGCGGGGACAAGTACTTCGAACCGTCTATTCGATCCCCTTCACCTGCGTGACCAAAACCGCGGCAATGAAGGTCGAGATCGCCGAAGCCGCGAAAAGGCTCGGATATCCGCCCAGGTACGCCAGGATCGGCGCGGTCAGCATCGGCGCCACCACCTGCGGCAGCGAATTCGCGATATTGATGACCCCGAGATCCTTCGCCCGGTCCTGCGCGGCGGGCAGAACCTGAGTGAGCATCGCGAGCGCGACGGCCATGTACGCACCGAAACCGACGCCCAGCAACGGCGACGCCGCCAGCGCGGCAGGCCAGGTCTGCCAGAAGACCAGCAACATTGCGGCGATCACCATCACCGCGGACGCCGCGAGGACGTACGGCTTACGCCGTCCGGACCTGTCGGAGAAGTACCCGGCGATGAAGGCGCCGACGATGAGCGCGACGCCGTAGAGCCCCATCATGATCAGCAACCCGGTGTCGGGGTCCGCGTAGTGCACCGAGTCCTTGAGGAAGAACAACAGATACAGCGTGCCGAACGCGTTGCCGAGCCCGATCATGAAGTGACAACCCCACGCCCAAGCGAAGTCCGGGTGTTTCCTCGGGGAGATCCACAGGTTGCCCACCACTTCGCGAACCCGGACCGACGGGCGGAACTCGAGCGGCAACCGCGTGTCCGGACTGCGCAGGACGAACACCGCCGCACCCGCCAACACGATTCCGGCGCACACCGCGTACGCCGTCGGAAGGCCGGCGAGGTCGAGCATCACCACGACCACCACGGCACCGAGGACCGTCCCCAGCATCTGGGCGATCCCGACCAATCCGCCGACCTGCGCGCGTTGCGTCACCGGCACGCGGTCGGCGATGGCGGAAACGAGCATCGCGAGCATGCCGTTGAGCCCGGCCTGGACCAGGCACCAGCCGAGCACCATGACCACGATGTTCGGCGCGATCGCCAGCACAAGCAGCCCGACCGCGGCGACTGCCGCGCCGGCCACCGTCCACGGGTGACGGCGGCCGCGCGCGGAAGTGGTCCGGTCGGAAAGCAGTCCGACCACCGGGTTGGCGAACAGCGCGACGATCGCGCCGACCCCGGTGACCAGGCTGAACACGCTCTCCTTGTTCGCCGCGTCGAGCATTTCGGCCTGACTCGGCAGCAACACCTGGATCGGGGCGTAGAACCCCAGCCACAAGGCGATGTTCGCGAAGAACAGCAGGCTCATCCAGCCGCCGCGGACCCGGTTGACTGGCTCGGCGAACGCTTCGGGTATCGCTCTGACCTCACTCATGACGGATCAGTTTTCGGTACCAGCCATAGGAATCCTTCGGCGTCCGCTGCTGGGTTTCGTAGTCGATGTGCACCAGGCCGAAGCGCTGCTTGTACCCCTTCGACCATTCGAAGTTGTCGATGAGCGACCAGACGAAGTAGCCCCGGATGTCGACGCCCGCGTCCATCGCCTCACGCAGCGCGGACAGATGGCTGTGCAGGAATTCGATGCGATTCCGGTCGTGCACCTGGCCGTCTTCGACGACGTCGTCGGAGCTGCACCCGTTTTCGGTGATGTAGACCGGCGGCAGATGCTCGTGGTAGCGCTCGTGGAACGAGACGAGCAGATCGCGCAGACCGTGCGGCACGATCGGGGAATCGTTGAGGGTCATGGGATAACCCTCGATCGGCCGGAGCTCGAAGGGCAGCGGGTTGCCCTCGCCGGGAGCGGCGACGCCCTGCGGCTCGTAGTAGTTGACGCCATAGAAGTCGAGTGGCTGCGAGATGGTCGGGAGATCGTCGGCGAAATCGTCGGGAAGGTGTTCGACGATCTGCTCTGGGTAGCTGCCCAGCAGCACGGGATCCGCGTACGTCCGGTTGATGAGCGCGTCGATCCAGACGGCCGCGGCCTTGTCCTCGGGGGTATCGGCGGCGGGCCAGATCGGCGAATGGTTGTTGGCGGTGCCGATACTCCGGGCACCGGCCGCGCGAAGGGCTTGGACGGCGAGACCGTGGGCGAGATTCTGATAGTGCGCGGTGGGAACCGCGGCGAGCAGGAGGGCCTTACCGGGTGCGTACTCGCCGATCGCGTAGCCATAGATCGACATGACCATGGGCTCGTTGAGCGGGATCCACATTTTCACCCGATCGGAGAATCGCTCGCCCACGATGGCGGCGTACTCACCGAAGCGCTCAGCGGTATCGCGGGCGAGCCAGCCGCCCTCATCCTCGAGCGCCTGCGGGAGATCCCAGTGGAAGAGCGTGCCGACCGGGGCGATCCCGGCCGCGCAGACCTCGTCGATGAGCTTGTCGTAGAAGGCGAGCCCCTCGGCGTTGGGCGCACCCTTGCCGTCCGGCTGGATCCTGGGCCAGGCGAAGGACATCCGGTACGCGCCGACGCCGAGTCCGGCCATCAGCGCGATGTCCTCCGGGTAGCGGTGGTAGTGATCGGCCGCTACCTTGGCGTCCTCGCCCCCCGCGATCTTTCCCTCCGTTTCCGTGAACGTGTCCCAAATGGACTGTCCGCGCTCACCCTCATGGGTGGCGCCCTCGATCTGGAAGGCGGAGGTCGAGACACCCCACAGGAAGTCGGATGGGAAGGTCGGATTTTCCACCGGCGGCGCACCTTTCATCGGGCGACTGGAGGCACAGGATCGGAACATGAAAGTTTCTCGGATAATATGCCTTCACTCGACCGGGGGGAACCCTGTCGACACGATAAAGTCGCAGATCAGCGAAGGAGGAGCCCGAGTGTCCGACATCCAGGCCGCGAAACCGCCGGCGGAGACGACTCCGCTCCGGCGGCAGCCCGTCCAGCAGCGCAGTGCGAAGCGGGTGGAGCAGATGCTCGACGCCAGCGCCCAGCTGATCGACGAACTCGGTTACGACGCATTGACCACCACGCTGATCGCGAAACGCGCCGGGGTGGCCGTCGGTTCGCTGTATCAGTTCTTCCCCGACAAACGTGCCGTCGTACAGGCGCTGACCCAGCGCAACCTCGAACGGTTCGTCTCGGCCGTTTCCGAGCGGCTCAACCAGCTCGCGCCCGAACACTGGTGGGACGTCGTGGACTCGATCCTCGACATCTACCTCGACATGCACCGCGAGATCCCTGGATTCTCGAAGGTCCACTTCGGTGACGTCGTGGACCGGCAGCTGCTCGACGAGAACCGCGACAACAACGCCGTCATCGTCGACGCGCTCACCGACGTGCTTTCGGCCCGGATCTCGTCTCCGGTGGAAGACATCCAGTTCGCGCTGACGATCGCCAACGAGACGGCCGACGCCCTGCTGAAACTCGCCTTCCGTCGGGACCCGCGGGGAGACGAGCGGATCGTGGCCGAGGCGAAGTCCGTGGTGAAGGGGTACTTGGCGGGCAAGTTCGGCGAGGCCTGACGCTCCTGCGTGTGCCTGCTGTGGCGGGTAGCGAAGGCCTCCTTCACAACGCTCAAGGTTGCGAAGGAGGCCTTCACAACCTCGGGCCGCCTGGGGTCGACTGGGCATGCCCCACAAGCCACACAATCCCCACCAGCCACGCCGCCACAGCCTCTGACCTGCGAACTTCCAGCTATCCACAAAAGTTGTCCACACCCACCCACAGTTGTGGACAACTTCGCCTCCGGACACCGCTTAACCCAGGCCCCGACGCCCCTCCCCGATACGCTGATGCGGGGCCGCCCCCCAAGGGCGGGTGGGGGGTGGGGTTGCGGGGTCAGCCGAAGTTTCGGTGTTCGCCTCGGTAGGTGGGGACGGTTCGTTCCACCTGGTCGCCGACGACGATGTGATAGTCGGTGAAGCGTTCGGCGAGCTCGCCGGCCTTGGCGTGCCGGAGCCAGACGCGGTCGCCGAGGCGCAGGTGGCGGGCGGCATCGCCGGATACGGGAGTTTGGACTTCGCCCGCGCCTTCGAAGCCCAGCAACGAGAGGCCTTCGGGCAGGTAGGGCGACGGGAGCCGCGAAGGCTCGGCCGGGCCTGAAGCGATGTAGCCGCCGGAGAAGAGCGTCGCGACCTTCGGTGCGGGCCGCCGCACGACGGGCAACGCGAAGATCGCGGCCGGACGTGGGGAGAAGTGCGCGTAGCCGTCGAAGAGGGTGGGCCCGATCAGGCCGGAGCCCGCCGCGATTTCGGTGACGGCTTCCTCGGCGCCGGTCGATTCGACACTGCCGCTGCCACCGCCGTTCACGAACTCGAGGTCCGCCACCGTACGAACCGCCTTCACCGCGGCGGCACGGCGTTTCGCAATCTCCACAATGGACTTTCGCTGCATCCAGCCGACGACGGCGTTCTTCACGCCACCACCGGCCACATCGCCGAGACCGGCGATCTGGCCTTCGTACGCCATCATCCCGACGAGCCGGAAACCCTTGCGGGACAAGATGGTTCGCGCCAGATCCGCGGCCTGCCGCACACCGAAGACCGGCGAGCGCCGGGTGCCGACGTGCACTCCGGGCAGCGGTCGCCACGAAGCGTCCAGCTCGAGGCAGACGCGGATCTCGGAATGCCCTTGCCCCAGCGCGGCATCGACCAGATCGAGATGTTCGGGCGAGTCGACCATGATCGAGATCGCCGCACGAGCCTGCTCGTTCGCCGCCAACCGGCGCAGCGAACCGTGGTCGGCGGTCGGATAGGCGACCACGATGTCATCGGTCGTGCCCTGCTCGACATGCCAGACGGCTTCGGCGAGCGAGTAGCACATGAGGCCTTCGAAACCCGGCCGCGCGAGCGCCCGCTCCAGCAGATACCGGCAGCGCACGGACTTGCTGACGACACGGATCGGCTTGCCTGCCGCCCGCCGCAGCAGATCGGACGCGTTCGCGTCGAACGCCTCCAAGTCGACTACCGCGAACGGAGGATCGAGATCCTTCGTCGCCAGGTCGTACACCGTCGCACTGGTCACCCGCACTAAGGTACGACACAAGGGCTTGAAACGCGAATACTATTCACTTACTGTTTCGACACTCACACATTTCAAGGACCGGCACTCATACGAACAGGTGGGCGCGTGACACGCTGGAGCAACTGGGCCGGCACCGCGACGGCGTCGCCGTTGCGCGTGCATCAGCCGCGCGGCACGGACGAAATCGCCGAGGCCGTCGGCCGCTCCGCCACGGACGGACGGCGCCTGCGCCCCTGGGGCAGCGGCCACTCCTTCACGGCCATCGCCGCCGCCGACTCCGACGCCATGGACCTGACCCGCTGGACCGGGATCGCGTCATCCGACGTGGCGAAAGGCCTGGTCACGGTCCGATCGGGGACCACGCTCAAGCAGCTCAACGCCGAACTCGACCGGCTCGGGCTCGCGATGACCAACCTCGGCGACATCGACGCGCAGACCGTCGCGGGCGCGATCTCCACCGGCACCCACGGCACCGGCGCCCGGCTCGGTGGCATCGCCACCCAGATCGCCGCCCTCGAACTCGTCCTCGCGGACGGTTCCGTGGTCACCTGTTCGGCGGACGACCGCCCCGACCTGTTCGCCGCGGCGCGAGTCGGACTCGGCGCGCTCGGCGTCATCTCCACTGTCACCCTGCAGTGTGAACCGTCGTTCCTGCTCTCCGCCCAGGAGCGGCCGGAACCACTCGAACAGGTCCTCGAAGGCTTCGACCAGTTCGCCGACGAGAACGACCACTTCGAGTTCTACTGGTTCCCGTACGGCAGCAACGCGCTGGTGAAGCGCAACAACCGCCTTCCGGCGGGAGCCGAACGCAAGCCGCTCTCCAAAACGAAGGAATTCGTCGACTACGAGATCATGGAGAACATCGCGTTCGGTGGCCTGTGCCGGCTCGGCCGCGCGGTGCCGAAACTCGTCAAACCCTTGGGCAAATTCGCCTCGAACGTCCTCTCCGCCCGCGAGTACAGCGACACCTCGCATCACATCTTCGTGACCCACCGGAGTGTGCGGTTCGTCGAGTCGGAGTTCGCTGTTCCACGTGAATCACTGCTCGACGTCTTCGCGGAACTCCGTGCGCTGGTACCGAAACTCGAGAACCCGGTGGCGTTCCCGGTCGAGGTCCGCGTCGCCGCGGCCGACGACATCTGGCTATCGACCGCGAACGGCCGCGACTCCGCCTACATCGCGATCCACCAGTTCGTCGGCATGCCATACCGCGAGTACTTCGCCGGCTTCGCTTCGATCGTCAGCGAGGTCGGCGGCCGCCCGCACTGGGGAAAGATGCACGACCTCGACTCGAGCGTCCTCCGCACGCGCTACCCGCGTTTCGACGACTTCTTGCGGGTACGCAAGGAGGTTGACCCGGCCGGGTTGTTCGCGAACACCTACCTCGACCGGGTCCTTGGCACCACCTAATCGGTCTCGAACTCAGGCGGTTTCGAAGAGGGCGCTGACCGACTCTCCGTTGTGAATCCGCCGCATGGCCTCGGCCATCGCCGGCGCGATCGAAAGCATCTTCAGTTTCGGCCCGAGTTCTTCGGCCGGGATCGGGACCGTGTTGGTGCAGACGATCTCAAGCACGTCCTCGTTGCTGCCGATCCGCTTCAGCGCACCGCTCGAGAAGAGGCCATGCGTGCACGCGACCCGGATCGAACGCGGCTTGAGCTCGCGCAGTTTGCCCAGCAGTTCGATCACCGTGCTGCCCTTGGCGATCTCGTCGTCGAGGACGATGACATCGCGGCCGGCGATCTCACCGATGACCGAGTTGATCTCCACCCGGTCATCGGCGAAGCGCTGCTTCGCACCGGCGGCGACCTGAACGCCGAGAAGCCGGGCGAAATGCGCCGCCTCCTTGGCGTTGCCCAGATCGGGTGAAACCACCGTGGTCGCGGACAGGTCGTACTGACGGAAGTGCTTCGCGAGTTCCTTCAGTGCGTGCAGGTGATCCACCGGGATGCTGAAGAACCCGTGGACCTGCGGCGAATGCAGGGTCATCGCGAGAACCCGGTCGGCACCGGCGGTGGCCATCAGGTCGGCGACGAGACGGCCGCCGATCGAGATCCGAGGCGCGTCCTTCTTGTCGGAACGCGCGTACGAGTAATGCGGCATGACGACGGTGATGCGTTTCGCCGACGCACCACGCGCGGCGTCCAGCATCAGCAGCAGTTCGACGAGGTGTTCCTGCACCGGCCGGACCAGCGGCTGGATCAGGAAGACGTCACGCTCGCGACAGTTCGCCTGAAGCTGGACTTCGAGGCAGTCGTTGGCGAACCGCTCCACCCGCACGGGATGCAGCGGAACACCCAGATGAGCGCAGATCTCTTCGGCGAGCTCGGGATGTGCGCTACCGCTGAAAACCGCGATGTCCTCGCGCAAGGGACCTACTCCGTTCAATCAAAAGACGGATTACGTCCACACACTAACGACTCAGAGCGCGGAGAACGCCTCATCGATAGGAGTATCACCTGAGATCACTTCGAGGGTCCGGCGAGAGGTGGACGGGTTGTCGAGCAACGCCACCAGAATCGCGGCGACATCTTCGCGCGGGATCGGACCGTACCCGGTGGACTCGGCGAGCTTGACCTTGCCGTTGCCCGCGTCGTCGACGAGTGCTCCCGGCCGGATGACCGTCCAGTCGAGGTCGCGGGCGCGCAGATCTTTTTCGGCCGCCCACTTGGCCTTCAGGTAGATCCGGAAATCCGGGGAGACGTCGGCGGTGTCGGCC
Organism: uncultured Actinomycetota bacterium; assembly: GCA_963766045.1. Taxonomy (GTDB): domain Bacteria; phylum Actinomycetota; class Actinomycetes; order Mycobacteriales; family Pseudonocardiaceae; genus Amycolatopsis. Next base: position 205,280 of record CAVXYN010000002.1, read on the forward strand.
TTGTCGGCACCCATCGACCCGACCTGGATATGCCGCCGGACGCCTGCCCGCTCAGAAGCCTCCGCGAACAACGCGGCGGCTCCTCTGTCCACTGTGTCCTTGCGGCCGGAGCCGCTGCCCGGCCCGGCGCCCGCCGAGAAGATGGCGGCATCGGCACCATCCAGGGCCTTGGCCACAGCGTCCACATCGGACTTCTCCAGATCGAGGACGACGGCTTCGGCGCCGATCGCTTCGAGGTCGGCGACGTGATCGGGATTGCGCACGATCCCCACCGCCTGATCACCGCGCGCGGCGAGAAGTTTCTCCAGCCGCAGCGCGATCTGACCGTGTCCACCAGCTATGACGACTCGCATGAGCGCGAGCCTAGTGCTATTACTCGACCTCGGCAGGAACCTCGGTTCCGCGCAGCAGCTGGTCGTAAACGATCTCGTTGACCAGGCGGGAAACGGGGTCCTCGTCGAGCAGCATGCGCTCGTTGTGCCCCTCGAGGTCGAGGTCGATCATCCCGTTCGGGTCGGCCGTGATGATGCCGAGACCGTAGGCGCGGGCACGCGGCAGGCAGTTGCCGACGTAGTCCTCGGTCAATACGGCAGGCGATGGGAGCACCATCGCGGCCTCGCCGTAGCGTGCGAACGGAACCGCGGAGGCCATCGCGGTACGCCAGTGCCGGGCGACCGCGAGGACACCGATGATCTCGGCGGCCGGCGCGGGTGCGGTCGCGGCCAGCTCTGGCCAAGTCCAGGTGTCGACGGTGGCGCGATCGATAACGGGACCCATGCCCATCGCGATGCGCTCGGCGTGCACGTCGGTACGGAGCCTGGCGACCACACAGATCTTGCGGCCGAGCACGGTGGTCTCCGGCAGCACGACGCCGTTCCAGCCCAGGAGGGCGGCGGCCTTGCGTGACAGCTCCTCGACGCTCGCAGGCAGTTCGATCGGCGGCACCACCCGGCTCGGCAGTGACCGGCTGCGCTTCGCGCCACCGGCGACCGTCGAGCTCTCCATGTTCGGTGTAGCCGCCACGTTCCGCCTCCTTCGAACCTGGTTTCCCAAAGGCTCTTCATCCTGTGCCGCCTCGGTGGAAGCGGCACATGACCTGTCTAACAGGGCTGAGACACGGCGGCGCCGGGCAACGAGAGTGGCTGCGATCGACGGCGCTCAGCGGTCGGTGACCGGTCGGTGGGCGGTCGGTCGACTTCAGTCCGACCGTGCGGCCAACCGAGTGAGAGCGAGGTAAGTGGCATTACCCGGTGTCTCCGAACGGTCACGGTGGCGACCCGTTCGCCACCGAATACCGGCGTGGCAACGGAATCAACGCGTTGGTCCATTCAGCCCAGTGAATACTCATTCCACTGTGGACCATCGCAGGTCAGGGTCACCCGACGGTCGCCGTCCGGAGGAGTTCATCGATGCCCGGGGTCTGCCATTCGTCCATCACGACGAGTTGCCTGTCCGCGAGGAACCAGATCCGCTGGGTCACCTGTGCTTCGCCGGTTCCGCCGCCGATCTGTCCACGAGGAACACACTGGATGATCCACTCCTCATAGGCCGCCGTCGCACCGCCCACCGGGGCGGTGCGGGAGATCGTGTTGACGGACGCACCCTCCTGGCGGAGGTCCTTGCGCCCGACGGCGTTGCAGGCGCGGCCGCCCGCGCTGCGCCGGTAGAAGTCACCGGGCCGATAGGGCGGTTGCTCCGCGGATTCCTTCGTGTTGTCCGTGATCAGGAAGTACCTGCAGTTGAAGTACTTCTTCGGATCCGGGCAGCCCGGGGCGACGATCACCTTTTCGAGGCCCTGCGACTGCACCGACCAGCCCTGCGGCAGATGGAGGGTGAGCGCGCCCGCCGAGACGTCGGTGACCGGTTGGGCCGGGGCACTGCTCGGCGCGGCCGAAGTCGCTTTGAGCGGTTTTCCGCCGGTCACGCCCGCCACGAGGTCCGGGTTCAGGAGATCGGCCACCTTGTCGTAGGACAATGTGTAGTCCTGGACGCCGCAGGCGGTGGGATAGCCGAGGTCCGTCATGTTGACGGTCACTTCGAGCGCGGCCGGCGTGAAGGCGAGCCACACCTTTTTCTCGTCGGTGAGGTCCACCGGCCGGATCGGCTTGTACGGAATGCCGATGTCGGTGCCGCATTGGTCTTGATCCGGCCAGATCCGGTCGCTCATGGCGCGAAGGCCGTCGTCGGAGAGCTTCCCCGGGCGGAACAGCTCGGCGGGTGTGAGCGCCTTGCCCTCCTTCAGATCGATCGTCACCGTGGCGCGGCCATAGCTCCAGGTCGGATGCGGTTTGTTGGCGAGATCGTGCGAGTAGCGAACCGAGAGGTACCGCTCGGTCTGCAACCGCACCTCGGCCTTCGTTTCGAGGGTGTACGGCCCGCGTTCCGGCTCCAACGCGGCGGCACCGGGCCCGGTCTTGCGGTTCCACTCGTCGATCGGTGCCGCCAAAGCGTCGTTGACCCGCTTCAGCCAGGCCTGATCGGGTGATCCGCTCACCTCCGGAACCTCGCCGCTGTAGGCGAGGTTCGTCCCGGGCACGGTTCCGGTCTTGGTCTTCATGGCGACCTGGAGCGCGACGGCCTGCGAGGTCGTCGGCGGTGACGGCGGCGGAGTGCTCGCGTCGGAGAAGATCACCACCGAACCCAGCGCGGCGGCCGTCGCCGCCACGACCCCGACGGCGATCTTCAGCCCGGCCGCGATCCCGCCGGTCGACGCGGCCACCGCTCCGGTTCCGGCCGCCACTCCGGGCGCGACCGCCGTCCCGGCGCCGAGCAGGGCCAGCGGTGTGACCGCGGCCAGCACACCTGACGCCTTCGCCAGCCTCGACCAACCCTTGCGCTCCCAGTTGTCGCCGTAACCCGCTCGGGCGACGCGCTCGAGTTCGCCGACGAACGTGAGTGCGTCGATCGGACGTTTCGCGGGGTCCTTGGCCATCCCCAGCGCGACGATCTCGTGCAACGGTTCGGGCGCTTCACCGAACGGGATCGGAGCGTGTTCGTGCAGCGTGCGGAGCACTTCTGTGTCTTCGGCCTGGTACGGCCGGTGCCCGGCGACACACTGGAAGAACACGCAAGTCGCGGCGTAGACGTCGGTCGCGGGCGTCGCGACACCGCCCGACCACTGCTCGGGCGCCATGTACGCCGGCGTGCCGACGTTCGCGCCCCAGGCCCCGGCCAGCACCGCCGTGCCGAAGTCGACGAGCTTGCTCTCCCCCGTGTCGGAGACCAGGACGTTGGCCGGTTTGTAGTCCCGGTGGACGACGTCGGCGGCATGCGCGGCGGCCAGTCCGAGTAGCGAGCCTTTCAACACCGCGAGCGCCGCTTCGGGCTCGAGCGAACCTTCGGCTTGGAGAACCGCTCGCAGCGAGACGCCGTTGATCGCCTCCATCACGATCGCCGCGCCCTGCGGCGTCTCGAAGAACTCGTACAGCCGGACGACGTGCGGGCTCGACAGCCGGTGCAGCGCCAGCGCCTCCTGCCGGAACGCGGACAGATGCGTGGGATCGGCCGCGAACCGGGAGAACAGGTATTTGATCGCGACGATGTGGCCGGTGGCCTCCTGGCGAGCCAGGACCACGCGGCCGAAGGTGCCCGTGCCCAGTTGCTCCAGTTCGGTGAAGCCGGGCAGCGCCCATTCGTCCGTCAGTTCCACCGCGCCTCTTCCAGGATCTTGTCGAGGTCTTGAGTGTTCCATTCGTCGACGACCACGAGCCGGGTCTTCGGCAGGAACCACACCCGCTGAGTGATCGTCCCGCCTCCGGAACACGTCAGCCGCCATTCCTCGTACGCCGCTTTCTTCGTTCCGATCGGCCGAAGCTCCTTCTTCAGCAGGACGGGTGAGCCCTGCGTTTCGTCGGGCGATCCGATCGCATGACACGGGCGCGGAGCCGACGACCGGTTGTACGGCTTACCCGGTTCATACGCCGGAGTGGCCGGATCGACCCGCGAGTTGTCGCTGAAGATCACCCCCGCGCAGTGGAACGGCTGGAAGCCGTCATTCGAGCAGGTCTCGGCGGTTACCAGGTAGCGCTCGATGGGGGCGCTGGACAGCAGCATCCACTTTTCGGGCGTGGTGATCGTGAAGGCACCGACGTTGTCCTCCTTGACCCGCGGCGCTTGGGACCCACTCGAAGTGAGGCCGAGCAGTTGCATGACCGTGGGGCTCATCAAGTCGCGGAGGTGGTCGTATCCGACGGTGACCGTCGTCGGATCGCAGGCCCGCGGATAGCCGAGCGCGTATCCGTAGACGTAGAACCTCATCCCGTCCGATGCGGGCGCCGCCTGCACGATGGTGTCGTAGTCGAAGGTGTACCGCTGCGACATCGACGTCGCCGGGAGGTGCCGGGGGTCGCTCGGCCGCTCGGCGAGACACTCGCCGGGCTTGGCCGCGTCGAAAAGGCGGTCTTCCAGGATCCGCATCCGCTCGGCGGTGCCGTCGACGTTGTCGAACAGGTGCGGGACGGAGACCGCCTGCCCGGTGGTCAGATCGATGGTGATCGGCCGGATGCTGAAGCCGCCGTGGTTGCCGAACTGCACCGAGTCGATCGAGCGTTTGTAGACGATCGAGACCACCTTGTCGTCCTGGCGCAGGATCTCGGCCTCGGTCTTCATATGCGGGATGTCGCCGTCGGGTTCCTTCTGTGGCAGATAGCTATCCGGCCAGAAGTTCTCGAGCCAGCCGTCGATCGGCGCCATCAGCGCCTTGTTGACGCGGTCCTCCGCGGCCTTGTCCTTGAGCCCGCTGATGTGGACGTACTGGCCCTGGTAGTCGTAGCCGTTGAGACTCTCGGTACGGGTGCGCAGGGCGACCTGCGTCGAGACCGTCTGGGGAGGTGGCGAAGCCTGGTCCTCGCCGGAGATGTTGACGACCACGACCGTGCCGACCGCGGCCGCGGTGACGGCGGCGACCGCGGCCGTGATCTTGAGCCCGAGCGCGATCCCGCCGCCGGTGGTCGCAGCGACACCCCCGGCCGCGGCGCCGCTCGCGATGACCGGCGCCACCGCCGTTCCGGCGCCGAGCAGGGCCAGCGGTGAAAGGGCGACCAGCAGTCCGGCCCCCTTCGCGAGCCAGTGCCAGCCGTTGCGCTCCCAGTCGTCGCCGTACGCCTTTCGGGCGGACGTCTCCAGTTCGGTGACGAACTCGGCCGCGCCGGTCGGCCGCTGGTGGACGTCCTTCGCCATACCTCGCGCGATGAGGTCTCGCACCGGCTCGGGCACCTCGCCGAACGGGATCGGCGCGTATTCGTGCAGGGTGCGCAGCACTTCGGTCTGCTCGGCCTCGTACGGCCGGTGCCCGGCGACACACTGGAAGAACACGCAAGTCGCGGCGTAGACGTCGGTCGCGGGCGTCGCGATACCGCCCGACCACTGCTCGGGCGCCATGTACGCGGGCGTGCCGGCGGCCACCCCCGCTTGACCGGCAAGGACGGCGATGCCGAAGTCGACCAGTTTGCTCTGGCCCTCGGGGGTGACCAGGACGTTGGCGGGTTTGTAGTCGCGGTGGACGGTGCCCGCGGCGTGCGCGCCGGCGAGGCCGAGTAGCGAACCCTTGAGGATGGCCAGCGCTGCTTCGGGCTCGAGCTTTTCCTGGCGGCCGAGGATGTCCTTCAGCGAGACTCCGTGAACCGCTTCCATGATGATGGCCGCGCCCTGTGAGGTTTCCACGAATTGGTGCAGTCGAGCGATATGCGGCCCCGAAACGTGGTTCAGGATCTGCGCCTCGTGGCGGAATTCGGCCAGCCGCTGCGGGTCGGCCACGAACCGCGCGTACAGGTATTTGATGGCCACGACCTGGGAAGATTCGTCATGTCTCGCCAGCACGACACGGCCGAAGCCGCCTTCGCCCAACGACCCCAGTTCGGTGAAACCCGGCAAGGCCCACTCGTCCACAGTCTCCTCCGAGAATTCCCGATCGTGTGCCTTGGAGGTGAGCTGCGCCGCAGCGGTTCCCCGCCTCCCGGGTTTAGGGTTACTCGTCGGTCACTTAGCCCGTTGCGATGGAGGAACGATGCGTTCGCCGAAGGATTTCTTCGCCCCGCTCGCGGTGGGGGCGCCTGAGCCGCTCCGCCAGATCCCCGTGCCTCCTTCGCGGATGATCCACTTTTTCGACCCCGGCAACGAGAAGATGGCCGCCAAGGTCCCGGATCTTGCCAAGAAGGTCGACGTCCTGCTCGGCAACCTCGAGGACGCCGTTCGCGCCGACCGCAAGGAGGCCGCGCGGAACGGGCTGGTGACCATCGCCAAGGCGACCGACTTCGGTAAGACCCAGCTTTGGACCCGGGTCAACAGCCTTGACTCGCCCTGGGTGCTCGACGATCTGATCACGCTCGTCACCGAAATCGGCGACAAGCTCGACGTCATCATGGTGCCTAAGGTCGAAGGCGCGCAGGACATCCACTACGTCGACAGGCTGCTCGCGCAGCTCGAAGCGCGGGCCGGGCTGACGAAACCGCTGCTGGTGCACGCGATCTTGGAGACCGCGAGCGGCGTCGCGAACGTCGAGGAGATCGCCGGGGCCAGTCCGCGGATGCAGGGCATCTCGCTCGGCCCGGCCGACCTCGCCGCGAGCCGTCGTATGAAGACCACCCGGGTGGGTGGCGGCCACCCCGGTTACCTGGTGCGTACGGATCCGGTCGGCGACGACCTGAACGAGGGACGCACGACGTATCAGCAGGACCTTTGGCATTACACCGTCGCGCGGATGGTCGACGCCTGCGCGGCGAACGGGATCCTGCCGTACTACGGGCCGTTCGGCGACATCCGCGACGTCGTGGCCTGCGAAGACCAGTTCCGCAACGCGTTCCTGCTCGGCTGCGTGGGTGCCTGGAGCCTGCACCCCGTGCAGATCGACATCGCCAAGAAGGTGTTCTCGCCTTCGCCCGAAGACGTGGCTTGGGCGCGGCGCGTGATCGCCGCGATGGGTGACGGCACCGGTGCAGTGATGATCGACGGGAAGATGCAGGACGACGCCTCGGTGAAGCAGTGCCGGGTGGTCGCCGAGCTCGCCGACGCCCTCGCCGCCGACGACCCCGAACTCGCCGCCGCGTATGACGCGGCCACCAAGGAGGCTGTCGCATGAATCCCCGACGTTCCGTCCTGTACATGCCGGGCGCGAACGAAAGAGCGCTCGAAAAGGCGAAAAAGCTCGAAGCCGACGCGCTCATCCTCGACCTCGAGGACGCTGTCGCACCTGACGCGAAAGAAGCCGCGCGTGAGCGTGTCTGCGCGGCTGCGTCGTCGAAGGAGTACGGCTCGCGCGAAGTGACGATCCGCGTCAACGGCCTCGACACCGAATGGCACGACGCCGACCTCCGGGCCGCGGCGCAAGCAGGTCCGGCCGCGATCGTGGTGCCGAAAGTGAACTCGGCCGCCGAGGTGCACAACATCGAGCGCGCGCTGGAACTCGGCGGCGCACCCGACCACACGAAGATCTGGGCGATGGTCGAGACGCCGGTCGCAATGCTGCATGCCGAAGAGATCGCGGCCGCGTCCGAACGACTGACCGTGCTGGTCATGGGCACGAACGACTTGGCGAAGGAACTGCACGCCGAGTTCATCCCCGGCCGCGGACCACTGCTCGGCGGACTTTCGCTGGCGCTGCTGGCCGCGCGCGCGACCGGCAAGGCGATCCTCGACGGCGTCTACAACGACGTGAAGGACCTCGAGGGCTTCGAGGCGGAATGCTTGCAGGGCAGGCAGTTCGGCTTCGATGGCAAGACGCTGATCCACCCCGGCCAGCTCGAACCGTGCAACCGGATCTTCGCGCCGTCTGCCGAAGAAGTCGAACGGTCGCAGAAGATCATCACGGCGTTCGAGGAGGCGCAGGCCGAAGGACGCGGGGTGGTCACCGTCGACGGCCGGATGATCGAAAACCTCCACGTGGACAACGCGCGCCGGATTCTGGCGCTGGCTGAGGCCGTCGGGGGCTGAAGGTACGTCGGGGGGCGTAGGGGAAGTGTCGCTCGCCGAGGGATGTGTCCTTGGCGAGCAAAAGCGATCGTGGGCTGCGACAAAGGAGGACGCATGCACCACGAACGCAGGAGGAATCTGCTGCGAGGACTGCTCGCACCAGCCGTCGTGATCACGATGCTCGCCTCGGCGCAGTCGGCGGCGGCGGAACCGTCAGTGGCCGGCTGGGTCGAGCGCAACGCGACGCCGCTCGCCCACGTCGACCCCGCGGCCCCGCTCGACGACCTGGCACCGCTGCGCCGATCGATCGGTGACGCGCGGATCGTCGGGCTCGGCGAGTCGGTACACGGCGCCGCCGAGGAACTCAAGCTCAAGCACCGGGTCACCAGGCTTCTGGTCGAGCAACTGGGATTCCGTTCCCTCGCCTTGGAAGACCAGGGGACGACCGGCGTCGAGGTCAACGAGTACCTCCGCACCGGCACCGGCGATCTGAACGCGATAGTGAGCAGGCTGGGTTTCCAGTGGCAGACGCGAGAAATGGCGGACCTGTTGCAGTGGCTCGCCGAGTTCAACACCGGGCGCGCCGACAAAGTGCAGTTCACCGGCGTCGAGTACTACTTCACCGGTCACCTCGCCTACAACGCCGTTGATACCTACGTCGCCGCGACGGCGCCCGAGCGCCTCGCAGAACTTCGCAGCCATTTGGAATGGATCAAGCCGAAGCCCGATGAGCCGATCCACAAGCACGTCGAGTGGTATCAGAAGATCGAGAACAAGCAGCCGTACATCGACCACGCGCGGCGGGTTTTCGAACTGGTCGGCGAGATCACGAGCGGTCAGGATCACGCGGTCGCGGTGAACCACGCGCGGCAGATCCTCTCGTTCTTCGAGCATTACAGCCTGTCCGAGAACGACGCGCACGTGTACCGGGACGCCCACGCGGCGCAGAACCTGCGGTGGTGGCGCGATTTCACCGGTGACAAGGTCGTTTACTGGGCGGCGAGCCCGCATACGGCCAACGCCCCGGGACTGAGGATCGCCATTCCGCCGAAGCCGGACATGGTCTTCCCGAGCGCGGGTTCGTACCTGCGTCAGTGGTACGGGCGGCAATATCTGTCGATCGGCTTCACGTTCGACCACGGCAAAGTCAACGTCGGAGGCGAAGAACCCGCTGTCATGGCACCGCCGAAACCGGGCTGGTTCGAGCAACCGCTGGGCAAGGTTCGCTACGACCAGTTCGCGATCGACCTGCGCAAGCCGGCCCCGGCACCGGTGCGGCGCTGGTCGAACGGGCCGATCGAAACCCGTGGCCTGCCGAACTTCGGGCCTGACTCGTCCATGACCGGAGGAAGTCTCGGCCAGTGGTTCGACGTCCTGATCCACCGGCAGGAGGTAACGCCTACCTAGGCGAGTGGTTGGAGTACGGGCCCCGGTCACGACTCGGCGGGTAGCGCCGAGACGATTTCCGGGACCGGACGCAGGTGCCGGTGCAGGATGGCGGTCGCCTCGGGTTCGTCGCACCGGTCAAGCGCGGCGAACAGAGCGCGGTGCTCGGCGTTGATGACGGTCAGGCGCTCCGGTCGCGCTTCCAGCGCCCGTACGGCGACGCGCTGCTGCCTCGACCGCAGGGAGCCGTAAAGCTCGGTCAGCACCGAGTTGCCCGCCGCGGTGACGATCGCGAGGTGGAATCGGCGGTCGAACCCGGAGACGGCGAACCAGTCGCGGGCCCGTCCGGCCCGCTCCATCTCGTCCATCAGCTCCACCATCTCCGGCGGCGCGCCGTCGCCGCGGGAGCACAGGACCGCCAGCGCGTGCCCCTCGATCAGCCTGCGGCTCTCGTACACCTCTTCCAGCTCACGCGCGGTGACCGTCCGGACCTGGGCACCCTTGCGGGGCAGCAGGCTGATGAAGCGCTCGGCGGCCAGTTGGTGGAACGCCTCGCGGACCGGGGTTCGGGATACCCCGGTGACACCGCAGACCCACTGCTCGTCGAGAAATCGGCCGCCTTCGATTTCGCCGGAGATGATCCCGTCGCGTAACCAGGCGTAGACCCGCTCCCGGGCCGGTCCACTGGGCTGCGCGGCCGCCGCGTCGGTCACGGTCGTCGTCATCCGATTCCCCTCATTCCGTGCGCCGCCGCACCATTTTCGACCAAGCCTACACCCTGGACAGACAAATATGTGTCATGTATACACAGCGAATACGCAACCGGGAGGTCAGAATGTCGCCGAAACCCGCTGATCAGCGCTACGCGGTCTGGCTGTCCGATCCGAGTTTCGCCGCGGCTGAGATCGCTCGCGACCTCGGTTACGGCGCCGTCGTCCTGGACATCGAGCACGGCGCCTTCGACCTTGCCGACCTCGAACGGTTCATCCCGTTCCTGTCCCGGCTGGGCATGGAGGTGCTGGCGAAGGTCCTAGGTCCGGAACGCGGTCCGATCCAGCAGGCGCTGGACTTCGGGGCGGACGCGGTGGTGATCCCGCACGTGGCCGACGCGGCCCACGCCCGGGAGGTGACCGCCTTCGCGAAGTTCCCACCGCTGGGCGACCGCAGCTTCGCGGGGGGCCGGACCACTCGATACGGCGGCTTCACCGACGACTGGGTGGCCGAGCAGGACGCCCGGACCCGCTGCCTGCCGATGATCGAAGACGCCGGTGCGCTCGACGACGTCGCCGCGATTCTCGCGCTGCCCACTGTGGACGGCGTGTTCATCGGGCCGTCGGATCTCTCGCTGCGCCGGAAGCGCGGCGCCTACTCCCGGACGGACGGCGACTTCGCGGACCTGAAGCGGGTGGCCGACGCAGCGGCCGCGGCAGGCAAGCCGTGGATCCTGCCCGCCTGGAGCCCGGAGGAGAAGCGGTTCGCCGTGCGGCACGGCGCCGGGCAGGTGGCGCTGACCATGCAGCACGGGGCGCTCGCCGCCGGGTTCGCGGCTCCCCTGGAGCAGATGGCCGCCCTCGACGCCGAGCCGGTCCGGTGACCACCCACATCCGGCCGTCACGCCGGCGCCCCAGTGGCACCGGCCGGGCGGGCCGCGGCCGCTGGGGCATCGCCGGGGTGCTCGGCGTCGGGATGTTCGTCAACTACATCGACCGGGTCAACCTGTCCATCGCCGCGCCGGCGATCATGCGCGATTTCGACATCGACGCGGCGCAGATGGGCCTGGTCGCCTCGGCGTTCCTGTGGACCTACGCCCTGCTGCAGATGCCGATCGGCTCGATCATCGACCGGATCGGGGTCCGCTGGGTCAACCGGGTGGCCGTCCTCCTGTGGGCGGCGGCGTCCTTCCTGTCCGCGGCCGCCGGCGGACTGGGGCTCCTGCTGATCTCCCGGCTCGTGCTCGGCGTCGGCGAGGCACCGACGATCCCCGCCGGCTGGAAGGTGATCGGCCAGTGGTTCCCGCGGTCGGAGCGAGGCACCGCCACGGCGGTCTTCGACGGCTGCGCGAAGCTCTCCAACATCGTCGGTATCCCGATCATGGCGTTCCTGGTCAGCTCCTACGGCTGGCACGCCGCGTTCGTCTTCACCGGAGTGCTCAGCTTGGTGTACCTGGTGGTCTGGTGGCTGCTCTATCTGTCACCGAAGCAGGCGCTCGCCCGAGGACGGCTCAGCCAGGCGGAGTTCGACCATCTGCGTGAGGGTGGCGCCGACGACGAGGACGCCGCCACCGGCAGTTCCCTGCGCGGGCTGGGCCACCTGCTGCGGCGCCGCAAGACCTGGGGTCTGGCGCTGGGGTACGCGTCCTACACCTACGCCTACTACGTGCTGTTGACCTGGTTGCCGGGCTATTTGGAGAAGCAGTTCGGGGTCAAACTGCTCGCGGGCGGGTTTTACACGATGATCCCGTGGCTGGTCGCCGTGATCGCGCAGTTCCTGATCGCGGGGGTGGTGATGGACCGGCTGATCGCCCGCAGCGGCGACGAGACGAAGGTGCGCAAGATCGTCCTCGTGGTCAGCATGCTGGTCTCGCTCGCCGTCGTCGGCGCCGCCTACGCCGACTCCGTGGCGGTGGCGCTGGTCTTCCTGTCCATCGGGGCGTCCGGCCTGGCCGTCTCGGTACCCGCGGGGGCCAGCATCGTGGCGCTCATCGCGCCTGAGGGGTACAGCGGCTCCGTCGGCGGGATCGTGAACTTCGTGGCGAACCTGCTCGGCATCGCCGCGCCGATCGTCACCGGTGCCGTCGTCGACCTGACCGGCTCGTTCGCCGGGGCGTTCCTGGTGACCGGCGCCGTACTGCTGGGCGGGATCGCTTGTTACACCGTGGTTCTCGGGCGGATCGAACGGATGCCGGCTCCAAACCGTTCCTGACGCAAGTCGTCCTCTGGTTGCGGGATCAGGGCCAGGGGCGCTGTTCTCCGCGGAGGGTTTCGAAGGCGGCGGCGGCGCGAAGGACGTCTAGGTCGGCGAAGCGGCGGCCCGCGATCTGGAGACCGATGGGCTGGTCGTCGCTCGTGTAGCCGCAGTTGATCGAGACCGCGGGCTGGCCGGACATGTTGTACGGCACGGTGAACGCGATGTGCTCGAACGGCAGGCTCGGGTCGTTGGTCGGCGACGGCCACTGCGCGGGTGGCGCGGAGACCGGGCAGGTCGGCGACAGGACGACGTCGAACCGCTCGGTCGCGCGCAGGGTCGTGACGGCGATGGTGTCGATCTGCGCGAAGCCGCGGTACGCCTCGACGCCGGAGACGTCGGCACCGCCGGCGGCCCAGTCGGCGATGTACGGCAAGACCTGCGCGCGACGGTCTTCGGGCAGTGCCGACATATCCGACCAGGCGCGAACCCGCCAGAAGGTGTCGAGTCCGTCGAGCATTTCCCGGCGCAGGAACGGATTCACCGGCTCGACGACCGCGCCCGCCGCCTCGAACAGCCGCGCGGCTTCCGAGACCGCGGCGAGGATGTCCGGCGAAACCGGAAGCCCCACGCCAGGATCGAGATGGAGCCCGACCCGCAGCCCACGAAGGTCCGACGCGAGTTCCATCCAGTCGAGCGAGGACTGCGGCAGGCTCAGGTGATCGCGTCCGTCCACACCGGACAGAACGCTCATCATCAGCGCGGCATCGGCAACTGTCCTGGTCATCGGGCCGGCGACGCGGCCGAGGAACGGCGGATCGACTGGCACCCGGCCGAAACTCGGCTTCAGCCCGACCAGCCCGCACCATCCCGCGGGCAAGCGAATCGAGCCACCGATATCCGTACCGACGTGCAGCGGGCCGTAGCCGGCGGCGGCCGCCGCGCCGGCACCCGCGCTGGAGCCGCCGGGCGTCCGCGTGAGGTCCCACGGATTCCGGGACGCGGTATGGAAACTCGAGAGGCCGGACGTCAGCATCCCGTAGTCCGGCATGGTCGTCTTACCCAGCAGGACACCGCCGGACTCGCGCACGCGAGCGCCCGCCGGGGCGTCGTCGAGTGCGGGGACCAGCGACGTCGCAGCCGTTCCCAACGGGACCGGGGTGCCACGGGTCGCGATGTTCTCCTTGAGTGTCAAGGGAACGCCGTCGATCGGTCCGAGCGGCTCGCCCTCCTGCCAGCGGCTCTCGGCGGCTTTCGCGTCCTCACGCGCGCCGCTCGGGTCGTACGCGTACAGCGCGTGCAGCTCAGGCTCGCGCGCCTCGATCCGCGCGAGGACCGCTTCGGCGACCTCGACCGGCGACAGCGTTCCCGTTCGGTACTGCGCGACCAGCTCGACGGCGGTCAGATCGGGCAACTCCGGCACAGCGAGGCTCCTTACGTCGCGGGTGGTTCGAAGCGGCCGTCGACCGCGGTCCAGCCGCCGTCCACGGCGAGGACGGAGCCGGTGACGAACGACGACGCCTCCGAGGCGAGGTACACCACGGCGCCGGCGAGTTCCTCGGGTTTGGCCCAGCGACCTAGTGCGCCCTTGGTCGCGTAGGCGTTGTACCAGCCGGGATCCGCCTTGATCTGCGCGGTCAACGGTGTCTCGACGACGCCGGGTGCGATCGCGTTGACCCGTACCCCGGCCGGACCGAACTCGGCCGCGGCCGTGCGGAAGAGCTGCACCAGCCCGGCTTTCGTCGCCGCGTACGGGCCCTGTCCCGGCTCGACGGTGGTGCCGCGGATCGAGGAGAACCCGATGATGCTGCCCCGCCCCCGCGCGACCATACCCGCGCCGAACGCTCGAACGACCTCGAAAGTCGCACCGAGGTTCAGCCCGATCACCCGGTCGAATTCTTCGCGGGAGTAGTCCAGCAGCCTTTTGCGCACGTTGGTGGCGGCGGTCAGCACGACGACGTCGAGCTCACCGAGTTCGGCGGCGGCCCGTGCCGCCGCGCCCTCTTCGAGCAGGTCGATCTCGTAGGCCTCCCCCGCACCAGTCGCCTTGGCGGCGGCGACGTCCCGGTCCGCGACGATCACCTCGGCGCCGTGGGCGGCCAGCGCCCGCGCCGATTCGCGGCCGATCCCACTGCCACCGCCGAGCACCACGGCTCGTCGTCCGTCCAGCCGGAACAGGTTCTCGTAACTCAAGGTCGCAGCACCGCCATCCTTGTCACGGTCAGTTCTTCGACCGCGAACCGCGGCCCCTCCCGGCCGATTCCGGAGTCCTTCACGCCGCCGTACGGCATGGTGTCGGACCGGAAACCGGGCACCTCGTTGACGATCACTCCGCCGACCTCCAGCTCGTCGAGCGCGCGGAACGCCGTTTTGAGCGAAGTGGTGAACACGCTCGCGTGCAGGCCGTAGCGCGACGCGTTGACCGCGGCGAACGCCTCGTCCACTCCTGCCACGGTCCGGATGCAGACGACCGGACCGAAGATCTCCTCATCCCAGCATTCGAGGCCGTCCGGCACGTCGAGCAGCACGGTCGGCCGGATCACCGAGCCGTCCACACCGCCACCGGCGACCCGGGCACCGGCAGAAGTCGCTTTGTCGACCCAGTCCTGAACGCGCCGTGTCGAACGTTCGTCGATGAGTGCTGACACCCGCGTCTTCTCGTCGCGAGGATCGCCGGTGACGACGTCGCCGAGCCGGGACAGCACGCGCTCGGTGAACGCCTCGGCGACGGCTTCGACGACCAGGACCCGTTGCACCGAAATGCATGCCTGCCCCGACGCGTAGAACCCGCCGCGGAGCACGGCGTCCGCGGCCGCGTCGAGGTCGGCGTTCTCGGCGACCACGAGTGCGGCGTTGGAACCCAGCTCCAGCAACGTCTTCGTCGGCGCCGCGGCTCGCGCGATCTGATGCCCGACCAACGCCGAGCCGGTGAACGACACGGCGCCCACGCGCCGATCCGTGACCAGGGCCGATCCGACGGCCGCGTCTCCGGTGACCAGCTGGACCATCGCGGGCAGGTCGGTCAGCGAACGCACCAGATGAACGAGCCACAACGTCGCCAGCGGCGTCTGCGGCGCCGGTTTCACCACCACCGGGCAGCCGGCCGCGATGGCGGGCGCGATCTTGTGCGACGCCAGTAAAAGCGGGTAGTTGAACCCGGCGACGCCGACCACGACCCCGATCGGCTTGCGCTTCCAGAACCCGACCAGCCCGTCACCGGAGGGCAGGAGATCGAGCGGCACGGTCTCGCCATGCAACCGCGAGACCTCTTCGGCAGCGGCCTGCCAGGTGACGATCGTCCGTGCGACCTCGACCCGGCAATCGACCAGAGGCTTCCCGGTTTCGAGCACCAGCAACTGCTCGAAGTCCTCGCGCCGCGCCTCCAAGGCCGCGGCGACGTCGTTGAGCAACGAACGCCTTACCCGCGAGGGCAAGGCCGCGACCTGCTCGAACACCTCGACGGCTTCGTCGATCGCCCGCGTGGCCAGCTCGGGCGTCCCGACCGGTGCCTGACCGATCACGCTCCCGTCGTACGGGAACACCACCGGCGCTTTGTCCACGGTGGACGCCCAGCCTGCACCGATCGGCAATCCCTCGGGGTACTCAAGCATCGTTCCCTCCCTCACGAAGTCGAGCCAGTTCGGACCGCAGATTCGGGGCGGCCGCCAGCAACTCCCTGGTGTACTCGTGTTCCGGCGCGTCGTAGACCTGATCGACGTCACCCATCTCCACGATCTCGCCGCGCCGCATCACCGCGACCCGGTCGCAGACGTGCCGCACCACACCGAGGTCGTGCGAAACGAAGACGAGCGTCAGAGAGAACAGCTCGACCAGGGACGCGAGCAGGTCGAGGATCTGTTTACGCACCGAGACGTCGAGCGCGCTCACCGGTTCGTCCGCGATCAGCACACTCGGATTCGGCGCGAGCGCCCGCGCGATCGAGATCCGTTGTCGCTGCCCACCGGAGAACTGGTGCGGATACCGGCCGGCCGCGTCGGCAGGAAGCCCGACGGCCTCCAGCAACTCGGCCACCCGCGCCGGGTCCCGCCTGCCCAACGGCTCCGAAACGATGTCGCGGACGCGCATGCGGGGGTCGAGAGAGCCCATCGGATCCTGGAAGACGATCTGCAGTTCCGACCGCAGGAAGCCGAGTTTGCGTTCCGGCAAGGTGTCGATCCGCTTGCCCTGGAACGAGATACTCCCCGCGGTGGGCTTGTCCAGTGCGGCGAGCAGTCTGACCAAAGTGGACTTTCCAGAGCCGGACTCGCCCACGATGCCGAAGCGCTGACCGGCCTCGACGTCGAACGAAACCCCACGCAGCGCGTGGATGTCCCTACGCGTGTACCTGCGTTCCAGATCGCGGACTTCGATCATCATCGGCTCGCCTCCAGATCCGAAGCGGCCAGGAGCTTCCTTGTGTACTCGTGCTTCGGCGCGGTAAGGACGTCACGCGTGCTGCCGGATTCGACGATCTCGCCGTCCAGCATCACCAGGACGCGCTCGCACACCGACGCGACGACGGCGAGGTCGTGCGTGATGAACAGCAGCGCGCTCTGCCGTTCGCGGACGCCGTCGAGGACGAGCTTGAGGATCTGCGCCTGCACGGTGACGTCCAACGCGGTCGTCGGCTCGTCGCAGATCAGGAGCTTGGGGTTGTTGGCCAGGGCGATCGCGAGCACGACGCGCTGTCGTTGCCCGCCGGACAGTTGGTGCGGATATGCGCGGAACGTCCCTGGCAGACCGACGGATTCGAGCAGCGCCTCGGCCGCGGCCCACGGTTCCTTGCCGTTGCGGTGGATCCGCATCGGCTCGGCGACCTGCGCACCTACCCGCATCGCCGGGTTCAACGCGGTCATCGGCTCCTGGAAGACCATCGACAACTCGTTGCCGCGCAGCCGCGACAGTTCCTTCTCCGGCGCTCCCAGCAGTTCACGGCCTTCGAGCTGCACCGACCCGGACGCGCCGAGTTCTTCCGGCAGGAGTCCCATGATCGACAACGCTGTCAACGACTTCCCGGAGCCGGACTCGCCAATCAGCCCGACCCGCTCACCCGCCCCGACGTCGAAACTCACATCCCTCACGAGCCCGCTCACCCCGAGCCCCCGGACCTCCAGCGTCGCGTGAAGGCCCCCTTCCCTCGGCTGAGCCGAGGGAAGGAGTCCTTCACGCGCAATCGGGTCGGTCATAGCCGGGCCGCCAATCGTGGGTCGAGGCGATCGCGGAGCCCGTCACCGAGAAGGTTGAAGCCAAGGACCGCCACGGCGATCGCGATGCCGGGCACGAGCGCGAGCCGCGGGTGCAGGGTCAGGAACACCTGGGATTCCTGCAGCATCCGGCCCCACGACGGCGTCGGCGGCCGCGTGCCGAAACCGAGGAACGACAGCGCCGCTTCCGCCAGCACGGCGATCGCGAACGAGACGGACGCCTGCACGATCAGCAGCCCCGAGATGTTCGGCAGCACGTGACGCGCCGCGATGTTCAGCCGCGACCGGCCCGCCGACCGCGCGGCCAGCACGAATTCGCTGCTCATCACCTGCAAAGTCCCCGACCGGGCGATCCGCGCGAACGACGGGATGGTCGCGATGCCGATCGCCACCATCGCGGTCAGCGTGTCCGCCCCGAAGACCGCGCCGAACATGATCGCCAGCAGCAAAGCGGGGAACGCGAGCACGAGATCGTTGACCCTCATCACGAACTCGCCGAGCCACCGACCCGACATCCCGGCGAGGATGCCCAGTGGCGTCCCGATCAGCGCGGCGATCCCGACCGCGACCACGCCGACGTACAGGGTGGTCCGCGCGCCGACCATGAGCTGGCTGAGCACGTCCCGGCCGAAACTGTCGGTGCCCAGCAGGTTTCCGCCGCTGAAGTCGTGCAGCCGGTTGGGCGAGCGCGACCTTCACCGGGTCGAACGGCGTCCACACGAACGAAAGCAACGCGGCGAGCACGATCAGCGCGACAAGTATCCCGCCTAGCAACAGACTGCGGTTACGCATCATCACGAACCCCGCAATCTCGGGTCGAGGACCGTATACAGGACGTCGACCACGAAGTTCACCAGCAGCACGCCGACCACCAGGACCAGCACGATTCCTTGTACGGACAGCAGATCCCGTGACGCCACCGAGTCGAGCAGCATGCTTCCGAGGCCGGGCAAGACGAACACCCGCTCGACGACGACCGCGCCGATCAGCAGGGTCGCCAACTGGAGACCGAGCACCGTCACCACCGGCACGGCGGCGTTGCGCAGACCGTGGCGGAACAACGCTTGGAACGGCCGGAGTCCCTTGGAGCGCGCGGTGCGCAGATAGTCCTGACCGAGCGTGTCGAGCACCGCCGACCGCACATACCGAGTGAGTACCGCGCCTTGCACCAGGCCGAGCGAAAGCGCCGGAAGCACCAGCCCCCGCAAAAATTCGCCGGGATCCTGGACCGGCGGTGTCCAGCCACCGGACGGCAGCCAGCGCAGCTGCACGGCGAAGATCTGGACCAGGATGATCCCGGCGAGGAAAGCAGGGATCGCGACACCGATCTGCGAAAGCCCGGAAAGCGCCGTGCCGTCGGCCTTCCGGTGCCGCACCGCGGCGAACGTCCCGGCAGGCAGGGCGATCAGCAACGCCACCAGCATTCCCGCGCCGACCAGCCACAACGTCACGCCGAGCCGGTCCGTCAGCGCGGGTCCGATCTCCTCACGCGTGACGTAGGAGCGGCCGAAATCGCCTTGCAGGACACCGCCGATCCAGTCGGCGTACTGCGTCACGAGCGGCCTGTCGATGCCGAATTCCGCGCGGGTCTTCGCGACCAGTTCGGGAGTGGCGTTGACGCCGAGCGCGACCTGCGCCGGGTCGCCGGGCAGGACGGCCATGAACAGGAACACCACGATCGACGCGACCAGCACACTGGCCACGAGGATCGCCACGCGGCGCACGATCTTGATCGTCATCGCGGCGCCAATCCCGTGAGGTCGAAGGACTCGCTGACCTGGTTGCGCACGAACCCGGTCACCTTGTTCTTCGCCACGATCACGTTGGGGAACAGGAAAAGCCAGTCCGCGGCCGCGTCTTCGGACAGCCGCCGCGCGACCTGGCGCATCGCGTCGACCTGTTCGGCCTCCGTTCCGCTGTCGGCCTTGGCCAGCAGTTGCTGCACCGGCTTGCCGTCGTAACCCCAGTAGTACTTGGGCCTGCCGAACGTCACGATGTCGCGGGCCTCGACGTGCTGGATGATCGAGAGGTCGTAGTCGTGGTCGGTGAAGACCTGCTTGAGCCAGACCGCCGGGAAGTCGAGCGGCTCGATCGTCACCGTGACGCCGACGTCCGCGAGCTGCGACGCGACGACCTGCGCGGCCGACACCGCGTACGGCAGGTTCGGAATCCTCAGCCGCAGTGCGGGATTCGCTGCCCCTGATTGATACAGCCCAGCCTCGGCAAGCAGGGCTCTCGCCTTCACTGGGTCGAACGGATAGGCCTGGGAAAGGTCGTCGTACCAAGGATCCGTCGGCGGGACCATACTGCCGATCAGTGTGCCGCGGCCCGCCCATGCGGTGTCCAGCAGCGCCTTCCGGTCGATGGCGTAGGTCAGCGCCTGCCGCACACGGATGTCGTTCAACGGCGCGCGGGCGTTGTTGAACGCGAGCGTGACTTCGCTGTTCGTGGTCCCTTCGACGACGGTGAACCGGTCGTCGCTCTGGAACTGCGGGATCGAGTCCGGCACGGTGATCGCGGAGATGACGTCGATCCCGTTGCTGAGCAGGGCGTTGTTGAGCGCCGTCGGATCCTTGATGTACTTGAGCACCACGGTGGAGTACGCCGGTTTCCGGCCCCAATACGCCGGATTCTCCTTGAGCACGATGGAATCCCCGCGCCGGCGCGACGCCACCGCGTACGGCCCGGTGCCGACCGGTTTGTTCGCCAGATCCGCGACGCCGGTGGGGCTGAACATCGCGCCGAGCCTGCTGGTGAGACTGAACAGCCAGCCGTTGCTGGGTTTGCCGAGCACGACCCGTGCGTGATCCGGCGCGACGACGTCGACCCGTTCGACGACGTCCATTGTGGACTTGATCGAAATCGTCCAGTCGGTCTTCACGCGCATCAGCGAGAACTTGACGTCCTCGGCGGTGAACGGCGCGCCATTGCTGAACTTGACGCCCTGCCGGAGCTTGAAGTCGTACGTCTTGCCATCCGGGGATTCGGTCCACGATTCGGCCAGCAGCGGCACGATCTTCGCGTCCGCATCGAGCTTCACCAGGCCCTCGTAGACGTTGTAGAGCAGGGCCTGCGGGATCGCGGCCCCATCCGTACGGGTGAAGTCGAAGTTCGCGGGTTCGGCGGTATAGCCGATCGAGACAGTGCCGGGATCCTGGGAAATCGTGGCACTCGACCCCGCAGCGCACCCGGACGTCACCAGCAGCAGCACGAGCGCTGTCGCGTAGATCCGGGCTTTCATCCTGCCCCCTGACCGGTAGACTGGTCTGACCAGTAAACCAGAGCAGACGGCAGGGTCAAGATGGAATTCGAGCCGGTCTCCCCTGTCCGCGCGTACCAGCGAGTGGTCGAACAGATCGAAGAAGCCGTGTTCAGCGGCCGGATCAAACCCGGCGACCGGCTGCCGAGCGAACGTGAGCTGATGGTCCAGTTCGACGTCGGCCGCTCGACCGTGCGGGAAGCGCTGCGCGTACTCCAAGCTGCGGAAATGATCCGTTCGCGGCCCGGCGATCCGCGTGGGCCCGAGGTTCTGGCCGCCTCCCCGGCCGCGCTGCACCGGTCGATGCACCGGCTCGCACGGGCGGACCACATCGGCCTGTCCGAACTGCTGCAGTTCCGCATGGTCCTCGACGGTTCCGCACATCTGCTCGCCGCGCAGCTCAGGACCGAAGACCATCTAGCCGAACTGGACGCGGCGCTGGGAGCGATGCGTGAAGGTGCCTCGAGAGGACTAGCTGAATTCGGCCATGCCGACGTCGCCTTCCACGAGGCCATCGCGCGGGCCACCGGAAATCCGCTGCTGGTGATCAGCGGCGAGGTCGTTCGCGGGGTCGTCCTGGAGCTGATCGAGGACAAACTGGAGCACGCCGACGACCGGACGGCGTTGATGCGTAGCTGGCTGGCCCACCACGAGGCCGTACTGGAGGCCATCCGCGACTCGGACGGCGAACTTGCCTCGCGTCTGGCGAAGCAGGCGCTGTACGACAACTACGCCGAATACATCCCTGAAGAGCAACGACGCCTCTTGGAGCCACTTCTTTCGTAACACTCTGCGGCGTTCGGGCGAAGCACTCCTACACTCGCTCTAATGGGGGATGCCATGAAGCCTTCAGTAGCCCGTTCAGGTGTCGGCCTTGCGCTGTCCGGGGGCGGCTATCGCGCGATGCTGTTCCACACCGGGGCCCTGTGCCGGCTCAACCAGCTCGGCTGGCTCTCGCGGATCACCACGTTCTCGAGTGTCTCCGGTGGTTCGATCGCCGCCGGGGCGCTCGCGCACGCGTGGTCGAAGCTGCGCTTTGTCGACGGCATCGCGGAGAACTTCGACGAAGAGGTCGTCGCGCCGATACGCCGCCTGGCGCGGACGCGGCTCGACATCCCCGTCACGCTGCGCGCGATGGTCAACCCCATGCGCAGCGCCGGTGAAGAACTCGCCCGCGCGTACGCGAAGCACCTCTTCGGCGACTGCTGCCTCAAGGACCTCGACCCGAACGGCCCGCAGTTCATCTTCACCGCGACCAACCTGCAGGACGGCGCGCTGTGGTGGTTCTTCCGGCAGAACGGCCCGCACGGGAACATCCCGCTCGCGACCGCGGTGGCCGCGTCGTCGGCGTTCCCTCCGATGCTCTCGCCGGTGGTGATCCACGATCCGCTTTCGGCGGAAGAGAACCGGAAGATCGTGCTGAGCGACGCCGGCGTGTACGACAACCTGGGTCTCGACCCTGTCGAGGGACAGTGCGAAACCGTGCTGGTCAGCGACGCGGGCAAGCGGATGAAGATCACGCCGGACGTCAAACGCGACTGGGCGCGGCAGTTGCTGCGCGTGCTGGACGTGATCGACAACCAGGTCCGTGAGCTCAGGCGGGGCGCGCTGCTGAAGTCCTATGTGGAGAAGGATTTCGCGGGTACCTACTGGGGCAGCTATGTCGACATCGCGAACTTCGAGCTGCCGGACTCACTCGAGGCACCGGTCGAGCTGACGCAGACGCTGGCGGAGACGCCGACCCGCCTGACGAAGATGCCGGACGTGTTGCAGGAGCGGCTGATCAACTGGGGTTACGCGGCCTGTGACGCCGGAATGCGGCGCTGGGTCGATCCCGACGCGACCGCCCGGCCCGCCTTCCCGTTCCCCTCAGCCGGCGTCGGCTGAGGCGGTCGCCTGACGCAATTAGTCCTCTACTTGCCGGAACGCACGTAGAGGACTAATTGCGGGGCGCTAGGCGACCAGCGCCGCGTAAACGACAATGTTGTCCTTGTAGCTGTGCTCTTCCTTGTCGAAGACACCGCCACAGGTGATGAGGCGCAGCTGCGGCTTGTCCGTGTTGCCGTAGACCGCATCCTCCGGGAACTGGTCCTTGGGGACCTGGTCCTTCTTCTCGACCACGAACTTCAGGTTCTTGCCGTCGCTGCGCTCGACGAGGATCTCGTCGCCCGGGTTGACGTCCTTCAGTTTGTAGAAGATGCCCGGCTGCTTGTTGCCGTCGACGTGGCCGAGCACGATCGCCGGGCCGACATCACCGGGGACCGGCGAAAGCTGGTACCAGGCGGCCTGCATCGGCGTCTTGGCCGAAGGGACGGCCATCTTGCCGTCCTTGTTGACGGCGACCGCGAGCAGACTCGATTCGGCGCCGATCTTGGGGATCTTCACATTGGTCGGACGGATCCCGGTGAACGGCTTCGTGACCGGGACGGTCGATTCCACCGGCGCCTGCGCCGCGGGCGGGGCGTCGTCGGAACCACAACCGGTCAGTGCGAGGGAAAGGACCAGGGTGGCCGCGACCGCGCGGCCACCCCGCCTCAGAAACTTCGTCGACATCCGATCAGGCCGCGGTGGCGCCGAAACCGGTCTCGATGCCGCCCTTGGGCGCGAGCTTGACCTGCTTCTCCGGCTTGCCGGCACCGCCCGCGCCGCCACCGATCGGCGACTCGAACTCGATGTCACCCTTGCCGGACTTGCCATCGCAGGTCCAGGTGAAGGTGCTCGAGTTGCCCTTGAAGTCCTTCTTGACCTTCACGATGAAGACCCAGTAGCGGCCGTCGTCCTCGGCCTGGTTGCTGTACAGGATGTCGAAGTCCGGAGCGGAAACGTTCGCCGGCTCGCCCGACTGGCAGGCGATGACGAGCGCGCCGACACCGTTCTCGCCGATGTAGCCCGCGCCGACGTTGTCGACGTAGGGCTCCTCCGGCGGCGTGGTCGGCTCGGACGTCGAGGTGCTGGTCGGCGTCGGCTTTCCGGTCGAGGTCGGCGCGCTGCTCGTCGGCTGCGGCTCGGACGACGGGACATTGCTCTCGGACGACGACGGAGCCGTCGTCACCGGGCCGCCCGAGTAGGACGGCTCGGGTGCGGCGGAGGACGACTCGGTCGGCGCCGGAGGGGGCGTCGTCGTCGTTTCGTCCTGCGCCATGGCGGCCGGCGAGACGGCCAGCGAGATGACGGCGCCGGTCAGCACCGCACCCGCGAAGCGACCCAACGTCTTCTTCAAGGTGATCTCCCAGGAAAGAATCAATCGCACCGCACGGTGACCCCCACCGTGCGACCACCCAGGAACAAATTCCCACTTTCGGGTGATAGCGAAATACTGCCCGAAGATGCCTGCGAAGATGCAACCGCTGGAAGGTGATTAAAACCACTGGAAAAACCGGTAACGCCGGGCGCGATCCGCCCGATACAAGGGCTCGAATGTCGCTCCCACGTGCGCCGATCCCCATATCGACGAGGGAATGTTAGCACCTCTAGCACCGGAATGCTTGCCGAGTCGAAGCAATTTTTCGGCTCCGAGAACGGCTGGCGGCACCCTCACATCCAAGCTCGAATCGATGTCTTTCTGCGCATCCTCGGAATGGCCGATGGCATTTCCGTAGGCACCACATTGCGGTACGTGACATTAGTTTTGCTCATCTAGGTGTGTTCACGCGTTCAGCGCAGCGGTTCGTGAAGTTCCGACCATTCAGCCGCGAAATCCGGCAATCGTCGACACGCAGGTCACGATTAGAACACCATGAAGAGCGAGATACCGACCGCGACCGCGCCGAGGACGATCGGGATGAGCAACCACGGCCCCGGCGACCGTCGCTGGTGGACCGCGCGTCCGCCGGCCACCGCGGCGATCAGCAGCCCCGCGCCGAAGCCGATCGCGGGGATGAAGGTGATCAGGGTGCGACGGTCGGCGTCACAGATCTCCTCGGTGCTCTGCGGCACACATGAGGTCGCCGCGAGTTCGGCCAGCACGCCGACCGCGACCATCGCGAGGAAGCCGATCACCAGGAGTACGAACAGGCCCCACAGCAATCGGCCGAGCCTGCGCGGCGCTTTGGTCTCGTCCACGCGCTCCAGATTAGGACCCTCAGCCGAGCGCGGCCGCCAGATCCGTCCAGAGATCTTCCGGATCTTCGAGCCCGACGCTGAACCGGACGAGCCCGGCGGGCACATGGGCGTCGCCCGCGAGCCACGCCCGCCGTTCGACGAGACTCTCGACCCCGCCGAGACTGGTGGCCGCGCGGATCAGCCGCAGCGCGCCGATCGCCTTGTCGGCGGACTCCGCGTCCGCGAGTTCGAAGGCGATCATCGTGCCCCAACCGGGATACCGCACCCGGGTGATCGCGGGATGGTCGACCAGCCGTGCCGCCAGCAGCGTGGCCGTGCGGGACTGTTCGGCCAGCCGGACCGGCAGCGTCCGCAAACCGCGCAACGCCAGCCACGCCTCCAGTGCCCCGGGGGTCGCGCCCATCCTGGTCCGCGCGTCGCGCAGTCCCTTCGCGATGGCTTCGTCGGCGGCGACGGTCAGGCCGAGCAACAGGTCGCTGTGCCCGCCGATGAGTTTCGTCGCGCTGTGGACGACGATATCCGCGCCGAGCTCCAGCGGCCGTTGCCCGAGCGGGGTCGCGAACGTGTTGTCCACGGCGACCAGCCCGTTCGCGGCGGCCGCGATCTTCTCGATGTCGCTGACATCGAGGGTGGGATTCGTCGGCGATTCGAGCCAGAGCAGGTTCGCGTCCGCCGCGGCGACCCAGGCGTCCGTGTCGTCCGGCGCGATCTCGGTGACGACAAGGCGGCCGGTGCCGTGCGCGTGCGCGAGCAAGCCGCGCGACCCGCTGTAGCTGAACGTCGGCACGGCGACCTTCGCCCCGACGGGCAACGTGTCGACGACCGCGCTGAGCGTCGCGATCCCGGAGGCGAAGGCTGTGGCATGCCCTCCTTCGAGCGCACCGATCGCTTCCTCGAGCGCCTCCCACGTCGGCGTGCCGTTTTCGCGCGAGTACGCACGCTCGGCACCGGCGTCGAAGGTGCTCGCCGGCACGATCGGCACGTTCAGCGGCTCGCCGGGACCCTGGGGACGTCCGGCCGCGACGGCGAGCGTGCGCGGCGACCACTCATTCGTATCCACACCGCCACCGTAAACCGTCTTCACGTGAAGGACCCCTTCCCGCGGCTGAGCCGAGGAAAGGGGTCCATCACGCGCTGCCGGGGGCTTAGTGGGCGTAGACCTCGAATTCGTACAGCGAGTACCCGTACTGCGTACCGCGCTGGACACCGGCAATCCGCACATACCGTGCGTTCGTGGCCTCGAAGGCGACGTTGTCCGTACCGCCGTCACCCTCCACAATGGACGAGACTTCGCGCCAGTTCGTCCCGTCGGACGAAACCTGCACCTTGTACGCCTTCCCGTACGCCGACTCCCACTGCAGGATCACGCGGGAAACGCTCTGAGCCGAACCGAGGTCGACGGTGATCGACTGGTCGTCATTCCAGTCGCTCGCCCACCGGGTGGAGAGGTTCGTGTCGACGGCGTTGGACGGCGGCGAGCTGTACCAGCCCTTCTCGTGGCTGCTCGCGGTGCTGGTCTTCCCGGCGGCGAGGTTGGCGATGTTGTCGCCGCGTTTCGCCGGGAACTCCACGAGCTGCTGGAAGGTCGGCCGGTTCTGGGTGCTGATCTTGTCCTGGGTGATGCCGCCGAGCGGGCTGTGGATGATCGTGTCGGCACACCACTGGTCACCCGCCGAGCAGTTGGCGTCACCCGGGTACACGGTGTTGGCGGGCTGCGCGGCGGCCTGGGTCAGCGAACCGAGCAGGACGTCGCGGCAGGCGTTGACATCGCCGCCACCGCAGTACTTGGCACCGAGCGGCGCGGACACGTTCTGCCCGAGCACCGTCCGGATGTCCTTGTGCACGAAGCCCCACCAGCCCGCCTGGTACGACGAGCCGGAGTGCGCCTGGCCGACGTGCTTACCGGGAACCTCGTTCTGCCAGCCCGAAGGCGACTCGTTGATCTTCAGCACGCCCACCATCGCGGCGTAGGCGGCATCACCCATGCCGGGTTTGAACTGGGCGTTGACCAGGAGCGGCCACCAGGCGTCCATGATCCTGATCGCGTCGGCGTTCGCGTAAGCCTTGCTGCCTGCCGACGTCTCCGCGCGGAGACCGCCTGCCGCGAGCCAGGTCTTCAGCTTCGCCACCGCGTCCGCCGCCGGTCCGGTCACCGGCGCCTTGTCGATGACCTTCAGCAGTTCCGGCAGCACCTTCTCCGCCCGTAGGTCGGCGAGTGCCGCTTCTTCCATGGCCTGCGCGAGGTTCACCCGCGTCACCTTGGTTCCGCTGTTGACCAGTTTCTTGACCCGCGCGTCGATCAGGTCACCTCGGTGCACGGAACCCTTTTCCGCGCCGGCGGCCGCGTATCCGTTTGCCTGCGCGTTGTTCCAGCTGATGAAGTAGTCCTGGTTGACCGACTGCGGATGCTGCGACGCCGGCGTGTAGTTCGCCATGTTGCCGTCGGGATTCCAGCCCTGCCAGTCGAATCCGGCGTCGGCCTTGACCGGCATGCTCGGATCGACGTTCGCGTTGCGGACCGGGTTGGACCCGGAGTTGTAGTACGCGACGTCCCGGGAGTCGGCGTAGAACCAGTTGTAGGTCTGGTTCACGTCGGCCGCCGCGGCCTGGAAGTCCTGTGCGGACTTGATCGCGGTCGGGTCGTTGAACTTCTGGAAGCCGATGATCGTGTCGATCTCGTGCTGGAACGTCGACCGCAGCGACGCGTACGCGACAGGCTTGCCACCGACAAGGGCGCGGCTCGTCACCGGGCCGTATTTGGTTCGGTAGCTGCGAAGGGTGTACGAACCGGCCGCTGTTCCGTCAGCAAGGGTCGGCTTCCACGCGTTCTTCCGCTCGATGGTCTCGAACGGGAGGCACTGGCCGCGGAAGCGGTAGAAGTTGGAGTTCTTCGTCGGCGCGGAGCCGTTCTGCTCACACAGCTCGACCGCGTAGGTGTCGACGATGTCCTGTGCCGCCGAAGTCGCGCTCCACGAGTAGTCCTGGCCGCGGCCGAGCAGCACGTACATGCTGATCCCCGCGAACGAGGCGCCGCGGGCGCTGATGCCCGGACCCTGCAGCTCCTGCAACATCAGCAGCTGCGGCGTGAAGTATCCGGCCTGCGGACCGAAGACGGCGACCGGATGTCCGCTTGCCGTCTTGGCACCGGAAACCACCAGCGCGTTGGACATGCCGTGCTTCTCGGTCAGCATGTTGCCCGGGAGGACACCGTCGTCGAAGATGCCGCGAGCGGCCTCCTGCTCGGCGGGCGCGGGAACGTCCACCTTGGCGGGCGTTGCCGTCCCGGCCGAACCGGTCGGATCGAAGACCAGCTGCTGCGGCGTGACCGTTCCCTTGTCCGGCATCGCGGTGCCCTGCGGGTTCGCCGGGGTTTTGCCGTAGTTGAACGTTTGTCCATTGTGGAGGGTCTTGACGGCCTCGGGATCGTCCTCGGAGCGAAGGCTCTTCCAGACCTTGTCCCCTTGCTCCAGACCGTATTTCTCCTGCATCGCCATCTTCGCGATGGCGTTCTGCACCTCACCGCCGCCACCGGCGCCGAACTGCGCACCGACGATCGCGGCGAGCACGACGAGGTCGGTCAGCTTGAACGGCTCGATGGTGCCGACGTTGGTGATCGAGTCGATATGCCCGGTGAGGACGTACTCGCCCGGGAAGTATCGCCCGCTGTGCGCCTCGGAGATGTACTTGTTGATGCCTTCGATATAGGCCTGCGCGTCGGCCTTGCCCTGCGCGCCACGAGGGCTGCCGGCCGCGGCGCGATCGACCTGCGCCTGCAGTTCCTGTTCGGTGTAGGGCGCCGAGGCGAAGAAGCTCTGCTCGAGTTCACGGTTGCCCTGCGCGCCGCCGGCGTACGACGTCAGCTGACCGCGGCCGACGCGGCGCATGATGTCCATCAGCCACAGGCGGTCCTGCCCGGCGGCGTAACCGGCGCCGAACATGGTGCCCGCGCGGGTCGTGCCGACGATGCGGGGAACGCCGGTCGCCTTGTCACGGGTGATCGTGACGTCCGATCGCGGCTGCTTCGTGCTCTCGACCTGTCCGGGCGCGACGCCGTACGAGGAGTCGTTGAAGAACTGGTTGATCTTGTCGGTGGTCAGGCTCTTGTACCCCGTCGCGAGCGACGCGTACTTGCCGAGCTGATCCGCCGAATGCGCGGGACGGGTACCGAACGCCTTGTGCGCCAGGATTTCCGCGAGCGTGGCGCTCCCGTTGGACCCTGGCGGCAGGACGTCGCCGCACTGGCCACCGCAGTAGTCGTCGAGGGCGGCGGCCACGACCGAGGCCTCCGCCGGGGTGGGCGCGGCGGTCGCCGGCAGCGCCGGAACGGTTCCCGCGATCAGGGTAAGTCCGGCCAACGTCGTCAGGACTCGTATGCCTCGTCGCATAAGTGGACCCCCGTCCTCGGAGAGTGACGAGGCGCACACTACCCATGAGTACCCAAATTTGTGAAGACTTTTCGCGTTCTTCCCGCCTTTCGTCGGATAACCCGTCCTGCCACACCGGACCAGCCTGGGTAGGTTGTCCGTATGACCTTGGAAAAGCCCGAAATCGACCGCCCGGAAGGCGCGCCGCCCGCCGACCTCGAAACCGCCGACATCACCGTCGGCGACGGCCCGGAGGCTCAGCCCGGAAACACCGTCACCGTCCACTATGTCGGTGTCTCGCACTCGACCGGCGCCGAGTTCGACGCATCCTGGAACCGTGGCGAACCTCTCCGCTTCGGCCTCGGCAGTGGCCAGGTCATCCCCGGCTGGGATCAGGGTGTCGCAGGTATGAAGGTCGGCGGCCGCCGCCGTCTCACCATCCCCCCGCACCTCGCCTACGGCGACCGCGGTGCCGGCGGCGTCATCAAACCCAACGAAACCCTCATCTTCGTGGTCGACCTGGTCGCTGTGAACTGAGCACTCATCGAGCATGGGCCCCGGTGGACTCCAGGATCCCCGGGGCCTACCTGCGCCACCAGAATCACACGGCCTGCAACCGCCGCACTGGACGCGCGAACGGGTTGTCTGCGGAATCCTCCGAGAAGCCGGCCAACTCGGCGATCTCTCGATCCGTGAGGCCCTTGGCCCGCAACGTATCTCCGATCGCCGTGACGAGTTGCGGAGTCTCTGGAGCCAGACGATCACTGTCCGGCTCAGTCGTCTTCCAGCCGCGAGCTCCTCCAACCAGAGCATCAGATTGTGCCCAGAAGGCCAGGCGGATCTCGTGGCGTATGACCTGATGCGGTCTCGGACCGTGTGTCGCTTGACACGTGCGCGGTACCGGAGGCCGACCGTGACTTCGCGTGTGACGCCCTGGTCCACCAGCTCAACCGAATCAACGTCGGTGAGGCCGCGGCGCAAGTGCGCCCAAAGACGGTCATGGATCCAGTTGGAAAGTCCGCGGTCGCTACTGTCCGCAACCCAGCCCGGGAAGGCGTCGCGATACTCGGCCAAGTCAGCTCTCTGGCAGAACTCGTGGCGTCAACCAGAGCACCCGCGACCTAGTCGCCGAGGTCGTGCAGCACGTCCTCGGCGATCGGATATGAAAAGAGGACCGCCCTGGGTCCTCTTCAGCCCAGGCCAGGGCCGCCAGGCCCTAGGCCGACCCCTCGCTAACCGCCGGTCACCGTACCGCGGGGGGTCCGGGGGGGGGCTCGGCCCCCCGGGAGTCACGACGACCGACAAACGGGAAAGAGGCCCGGCGCGCCAGCGCCGAGCCTCTGAACAGGGTGGGCGAGGAGGGAGTTGAACCCTCACGTCCTTTCGGACACACGGACCTGAACCGTGCGCGTCTGCCATTCCGCCACTCGCCCGAGTGTTTCTCTCTGTGACAGCCCGCAAAGCGTAGCAGGCTGTATGGACGTGTTTCACCGGGGGCCGTGTCCGACTGGCCGTACCCAGATAGGATCGACAGGTAAGCACACGTGTGAGGAGGTTGCCCGGTGGGCCGCGTTGAGCGCTTTGACAGGCGGCTCGAGAACCTGGTGGGCAATACTTTCGCGCGCATGTTCGGTGGCAACGTCGTCACTCAGGAAGTGGCGGTGGCGCTTGAACGCGAGAGCGAGGAGAACGTTCGTGAGCTGGCCGGCGGTCGACAGCTCGCCCCTAATCACTACATCGTGTCCTTGGGGCAGGCTGATCACGAGCGTATGGCCGGTGATGAGCGGCGGGTCACCTCAGTGCTGGCGGAGGCGGTCAAGGAACACCTCGCCGAGCACGGTTGGGACACCTATGGTGACGTCGTAGTTTCGCTCGAGCGCAATGAGGCGCTGCATACTGGACAGTTCAAGACCCGTTCGTCCGTCGATCCCGACGTCAAGCCATCTGACGCCGCTGGTTCGCCACGGTCGGCACGACCCAGCAACGCAGGAGACCCAGCAATGAGCCAGCCCCCCGGATACGGCCAATACGACCAGGGTGACCCGTACGGCCAGCAACAGGGCCAGTACGGCTACGGACAGCAGGGTGGCCAGCAGCCCGGGTACGACCAGGGTTACGGCGGCGCCCAGCAGCAGCAGGGCGGCTATGACCAGGGTTATGGCAGTGGTGCCCAGCAGCAGCCTGGCTACGACCAGTACGGCGGCCAGCAGCAACAGCCCGGATACGACCAGGGCTATGGCGGCGCTCAGCAGCCCGGCTACGACCAGTACGGCGGCCAGCAGCAGCCCGGATACGACCAGGGTTACGGCGGGGCCCAGCAGCCCGGCTACGACCAGTACGGCGGCCAGCAGCAGCCCGGATACGACCAGGGTTACGGCGGGGCCCAGCAGCCCGGCTACGACCAGTACGGCGGCCAGCAGCAGCCCGGATACGACCAGTACGGCGGCGGTCAGCAGCAGGCGTACGGCCAGCCGGCGGCCGATCCGTACGCGCAGCAGCAGGGCGGCGGCTACGGTGGCCAGCCTGCGGGTGGCCGCCAGCTGGCGGCGAGCCTGCAGCTGGACGACGGTTCGAACCGCTCGTACTCGCTGAAGCAGGGCGGGAACGTCGTGGGCCGCGGTCAGGACGCCGACTTCCGGCTGCCGGACACCGGGGTCTCCCGTCGTCATCTGGAGATCACTTGGGACGGCCAGAGCGCGACGCTGGCGGACATCGGTTCGACGAACGGCACGACCGTTAACGGCACCCCGGTGCAGACGTGGCAGCTCGCCGACGGCGACGTGATCCGCGTGGGCCACTCCTCTCTCGTGTTCCGTACGCAGGGCTGACCGGCGACGGCTGGAGGGGGTACCGCAGAATTGCGGTGCGGGGCCTGCGGTGGATCGGCACCGGAGGTCGTACGCGGAGAGCATGGCTGTTCGGAGCCGACCATCCCGGACGGCCCGGGCTCTCCGCGGCGAACAGGAGAAGCGGGAGCGGACTCAACAAGTGCCAGAGCTGGTCGTTCAACTCACCAGGGTGGGCTTTCTCGTGCTGCTCTGGCTCTTCGTGTTCGCCGCTTTGCGGGTCGTCCGTTCGGATCTGTACGCGGCTTCGGGCCTGCGTGTAGCCGTTCCCTCGTTCGGACGTAAAAAGAAGGAAAGCAAGAAGCCGCGCGGCGGGAAGTCGCCGCAGCAGCTGCTCGTGACCCATGGTGCGCTGGCCGGAACCCGGATCGCCTTGGACGGCAGGCCGATCCTGATCGGCCGTGCCGATGACTCGACTCTGGTGCTTGACGACGACTACGCGTCGACCCGTCACGCCCGGATCGCCCTGCGCGGGGAGGACTGGTACGTGGAAGATCTGGGCTCGACGAACGGGACTTACCTCGACCGGGCTAAGGTCACGGCACCCCTCCGGGTCCCGCTCGGAGTCCCCATCCGGATCGGCAAGACGGTGATCGAGCTTCGCCCATGACTCTCGTCCTTCGCTACGCGGCCCGCAGCGACCGTGGCCTGGTGCGTTCCAGCAACCAGGACTCCGTGTACGCCGGTCCCCGCCTGCTCGCACTCGCCGACGGTATGGGCGGCCACGCGGCCGGTGAGGTGGCCAGCAAGGTCGTCATCGCCTCGCTCGCGCCGCTCGACGACGACGAACCCGGCGACGATCTCCTCGCCCAGCTTCGCGATGCCGTGCAGAACGGCAATGCCGCGATCGCCGAACTCGTCCAGCAGGACCCGGACCTCGACGGTATGGGCACCACGCTCACCGCCGTGCTGTTCGCCGGTTCGCGGATGGGTGTCGTCCATGTCGGTGACTCGCGCGCGTACCTGATGCGCGGCGGGCAGTTCTCGCAGATCACGCGGGACGACAGCTTCGTCAACGAACTTCTCGAGCAGGGCCGGATCACTCCGGAAGAGGCCGCGGTGCACCCGCAGCGCTCGCTGTTGTTGAAGGCGCTCACCGGACACGAGGTCGAGCCGAGCCTGACCGTGCGCGAGGCACGGGCAGGCGACCGGTACCTGATCTGCTCGGACGGGCTGTCCGGGATGGTCAGCGACGAGACGCTCGCCGAGGCCATCCAGATCCCGGATCCCCAGGCCTGTGCGGACCGGATGATCGAACTGGCACTCAAGGGCGGCGGCACGGACAACGTCACGGTGATCATCGCCGACGTCGTCGACGTCGACTTCGGTGAGGACGCGCCCATAGTGGGCGGCGCCGCCGGAGACGGCAGTGACGAGTTTCACCAGGGCGATTCGCCGGCGGCCCGTGCGCGGGCGCTGACGCAGCCCGCACCCGTTCCCCGGCAGGAGCTGCCCCAACCCCAGGAAGACCCGAAGGTCAAGCGCCGGAGGCGATTTCGCTGGCTGGCGGGAGCGGTGGTCGTCCTGATCGTGCTGGCCGCAGCGGCGATCGCCACGCGGTACTTCGTGCTGAGCCAGTACTACGTCGGCGAGGGTCCGGGCGAGGAGGTCGTGATCTACCGCGGCGTCCCCGGCAGCATCCTCGGCATCGACCTGCACGCCTACGAGCAGGGCTCGTGCCCGCCGGGCGGGCTGTGCACCGACAAGCTGCTGGTGTCCGCGTTGCAGGAGGACGCGCGTATCGCGGTGAAGAACGGCGTCAAGAAGGACAACCTCGACGACGCCCGCAAGTACATCGACGATTTCCTGCGGCCGCACAAGCAACTGGCGGACTGCAAGCCGGCCACCAGCTCGACGTCCACCACGCCACCACCGGCTTCGGCGCCTCCTCCGTCGTCGTCGGCGGCACCCCCTTCTACCCCCGCCTCGCCGCCGTCCTCGGCGAACCAGCAAGCGGGGAGGGACTGCTCGACGCCGGCCACGGCAGCACCAGGGGGCGGTAACTGATGAGCACCCCGCTCGCCGACCCGGCTTCGGCCCAGTTCGCCACGAATCCTCCTCGCGAGCTGCCCACCCGGCGTGGGACCGAGCTCGTCCTCCTGGCTTTCGCGACCTTCATCGTCACCGTCGCGCTGGTTCTGGTCGAGGCGAACCAGGAGCAGGAACTCACCAGCTCGATCATCTGGCTCGGCCTGTCGTATCTCGGGGTGCTGACGGCGGCGCATCTGGCCGTCCGCAAATGGGCGCCGTACGCGGACCCGGTGATCCTGCCGTGTGTCGCGCTGCTCAACGGGCTCGGTCTGGTGATGATCCACCGGATCGACCTGGCGCTACTGGAAAAAGCGCGGCAGAACGGCACGGAGTACACGCCGGACGTCACCAAGCAGGTGTTGTTCACCGCGGTCTCGCTGGTGCTGTTCGTGGTGGTCCTGGTCGTGATCAGCGACCACCGCACGCTGACCCGCTACGGCTACACCTGCGGCCTGATCGGCATCTTCGCCCTCGCCCTGCCCGCGGTGCTGCCGTCGAGCCTGTCCGAAGTCAACGGCGCGAAGGTCTGGATCAAGCTGCCGTTCTTCTCGATCCAGCCCGGCGAGTTCGCCAAGATCCTGCTGATGATCTTCTTCGCTTCGTTCCTGGTGACGAAGCGGGACCTGTTCATGGTCGCGGGTAAGAAGGTCCTCGGCCTGGAGCTTCCGCGCGCCCGTGATCTGGGCCCGATCCTGATCGCGGCGGCCGCCTGCCTCGGCGTGCTGGTGTTCGAGAAGGACCTCGGCACGTCGCTGCTGTTCTTCGGCGTCACACTGATGATGTTGTACGTCGCGACCGAACGGGTCATCTGGGTGGTGCTGGGCGTCGGCTTCTTCGCCGGCGGCGCGATCATCGCGTACAACCTGTTCACCCACGTCCAGCAGCGCGTCCGCAACTGGGCCGACCCGCTCGCCACCTACGACGACCCCGGCGGCGGCTTCCAGGTCGCGCAGGGGCTGTTCGGCCTCGGCACCGGCGGGGTCGGCGGCACCGGCCTCGGCGCCGGGCGGCCGGACATGGTTCCCGAGGCGAAGACGGACTTCATCACCGCGGCGATCGGCGAGGAACTCGGTTTCGTCGGCCTGGCCGCGATGCTGATGCTGTACCTGATCCTCGCCATGCGCGGTATGCGCAGCGCCCTCGCGGTCCGCGACACCTTCGGCAAACTGCTCGGCGGCGGGCTCGCGTTCACCATCGTCATGCAGCTGTTCGTCGTCGTCGGCGGTGTCACCAACCTGATCCCGAACACCGGGATCACCGCACCCTTCCTTTCGCGCGGCGGATCTTCCCTGCTCGCGAACTACATCCTGGTGGCCCTTCTGCTCCGAATCTCCGATGCCGCCCGCAAACCCGCCGCGCGGCCTAAGCCGCAGCAGCCGCAAGCACCGCTCGCCGAAGCACACACCGTGATGGTGCAGCGGCCGCCTGCGAACGGTGAGGGGAGCGCCTCGTGAACACCCCGCTTCGCAAGGTCGGTGTCGCCATGCTGGTCATGGTGGTGCTCCTGCTGGCGAACGCCACCTATATCCAGGTGGTCAAGGCCGACGACTACCGCACGGACTCGCGTAACCTCCGGGTCCTCTACGAGGAGTTCGCCCGCCAGCGCGGGCTGATCGTCGCGCCCGACGGCTCCGCGCTCGCGAAGGTCGACCCGTCGAACGACAAGTACAAGTTCATCCGGAACTACGTCGACGGCCCGATGTACGCGCCGGTCACCGGCTACTACTCGATCAACTACGGCGCGGGCGGCCTGGAGCGGTCCGAGGACGACGTCCTGAACGGCTCCGACCCGCGCCTGTTCGTCCGGCGCCTTTCGGACATGGTGACCGGCCGGGACCCGCGCGGCGGGAACGTCCGGCTGACCATCAACCCGGACGTGCAGAAGGCCGCGTACGACCTGATGACGCAGAAGGGCTACACCGGCTCGGTGGTCGCGCTGGAGCCCAAGACCGGCCGCATCCTGGCGATGGTGTCGACCCCGTCGTACGACCCGAACAAGCTCGCGTCGCATGTCGGCAAGGATCAGACGGCGGCCTGGACGCAGTGGCGCGACGACCCGAAGAAGCCGATGCTGAACCGCGCGATCTCGGAGAACTACCCGCCGGGTTCGACGTTCAAGCTGGTCACGGCCGCGGCGGCGCTCGAGGACGGCAAGGGGCCGGACACGCAGATCAACACCGCGCCCAACGTGAAGCTCCCCGGCACGCAGACGACGCTGGAGAACTACGGCGGCGCGGCCTGCAAGGGGAATACCTTCAGGGAAGCGCTGCGGTACTCGTGCAACGTGCCGTTCGCCGAGTTCGCGGGTGAGCTCGGCAAGGACAAGATGACCGAGACGGCGAAGAACTTCGGCATCGGGCGAGGACCTCACGGTCCCGATGCGGGTCGCGCCGTCCACGGTCGGTCCGCTCGACTCCAAGCCCTCGCTGTTCCAGAGCGGCATCGGCCAGCGCGACGTCCGGCTGACGCCGCTGCAGGACTGCCTGCTCTCGGCGACCGTCGCGAACGGCGGGATGGCGATGAAACCGCAGCTTGTGCAGTCGCTGCTGGCGCCGAACCTGTCGACCATCGAGGACTTCACACCGACCGAGCTGACCGGCGACGCGGCGCTGTCCAGCGCCAACGCCGCGATTCTGCGCGACATGATGCTGGCCTCGGAGGAGAACACCAAGGGCGCCGGCAAACGCGCCGACATCCAGATCGCCTCCAAGACCGGGACCGCCGAACACGGCAACGACCCGAAGGCCACGCCCCCGCACGCCTGGTACACCGGTTTCGCGCCGGCCATGGACCCGAAGATCGCGGTCGCCGTGGTCGTCGAGTCCGGTGGTAACCGCGGGCTCGAGGCGACCGGTGGCACCGTGGCCGCGGAAATCGGCCGCGCCGCGATCAACGCGATGCTCGGGGGTGGATAGCGCATGCTGTCCTCGGGTCAGCTGCTGGCCGACCGGTACAAGCTGACGAACCGGATCGCCGTCGGCGGGATGGGCGAGGTCTGGCAGGCCAGCGACACGCGGCTGGACCGGACGGTCGCGGTCAAGATCCTCAAGGCGGAGCTTTCCGGCGACGCGGAGTTCCTGCACCGGTTCCGGACCGAGGCGCGGATGACGGCCTCGCTGAACCATCCCGGCATCGCCGCGGTGCACGACTACGGCGAAACGGTCGCCGACGAGCTGTCGATCGCGTACCTGGTGATGGAGCTCGTCGAAGGCGACCCCCTGGCCGCGATCATCTCCCGCGAAGGCCGTCTCAACGCCGAGCGCACGCTCGACATCCTCGAGCAGGCCGGGAACGCGTTGCAGGCCGCGCACGAAACCGGTCTGGTGCACCGTGACGTCAAACCCGGCAACATCATGGTCACCCCGGCCGGACAGGTGAAGATCACCGACTTCGGAGTCGCGAAGGCCGCCGATGCCGCCCCGGTGACCAGGTCCGGGATGGTCATGGGCACCGCCCACTACATCGCACCCGAGCAGGCGCTCGGGCATAACGCCGAACCCGCGAGCGACGTCTATTCGCTGGCGGTATGCGGATACGAATGCCTCACCGGGCACCGGCCGTTCCTTTCCGAGAACGCGGTGACGGTCGCGATGATGCATATCCGCGACATGGCGCCGCCGCTCCCGCCGGACGTGCCGCCGGGTGCCCGCGCGGTCATCGAGGCGACCCTGATCAAGGATCCGCGGCAGCGCTACAACAGCGGTGGTGAGTTCGCGGCCGCGGTCGCCGCGGTCCGGGCCGGACTGCCGTTGCCGACGCCGTCCGGGCTGGTCAACGTCGCCTACGCCGCGCAGCCGCCGGTGATGCAGCAGCCGGTGCCCCAGATCTCTCCCCCGGTCACACCCCAATCCCCACCGAACCCGATGGCCTCCATCGGGCCGGCTTCACATCCGGCGATGCGCCCGGTCACCGGCCCTCCGCCGATGGCCGTGCGGCGCCTGCCGACCAAGAAGACACAATGGGGCTGGTGGGTACTGCTCGCGGTGATTCTGATCGCAGTCCTGGTGGCAGGCGCGTTCCTCATCGCGAGACTCATCGGTTCGGGCAACGGAGGACAGCCGTCCGGCGTACAGACCAGTGAGCAGGCACCGGCTACGGGTACGAACCCTGCCCGGCAACCGCCGACATCCGCGTATCCCGCGGCGCCGACGGAAGGCACCGAAGAATCGGCCGGGCAGGTCAATCCAGGCATCATGAGCACACCTTGGACGGAATGGAACGGCACGCAGAGATGAGCACACCAAGACTGCTCAGCAACCGCTACGAGCTGGGCGAGACGCTCGGCTACGGAGGCATGTCCGAGGTCCACCACGGCCACGATGTGCGACTGGGCCGGGAGGTGGCGATCAAGATCCTGCGTGCCGACCTGGCACGGGATCCCCAGTTCCAGGAACGTTTCCGCCGCGAAGCACAGAACGCGGCGGCACTGAACCACCCGGCGATCGTCGCCGTCTACGACACCGGCGAGGCGAACACCGAGTTCGGCCCGCTGCCCTACATCGTCATGGAGTACGTCGAAGGACGGACTCTGCGTGACATCGTGAAGACCGAGGGTCCGATGTCGCAGAAACGGGCGATGGAGGTCATGGCCGACGTCTGCGCGGCGCTGGACTTCTCGCACCGGCACGGCATCGTGCACCGCGACGTCAAACCGGCGAACGTGATGATCACGAAGAACGGCGCCGTCAAGGTGATGGACTTCGGCATCGCGCGCGCCATGCACGACGGCCAGTCCGCGATGACGCAGACCGCCGCGGTGATCGGCACGGCACAGTACCTGTCGCCGGAGCAGGCCCGCGGCGAGTCCGTCGATGCGCGTTCCGACGTCTACGCCGCCGGTTGCGTGCTGTACGAACTCATCACCGGCGAGCCGCCCTTCACCGGCGACTCCCCGGTCGCGGTGGCCTACCAGCACGTCCGGGAAGACCCGAACCCGCCGTCGTCGGTCAACCCGGCCGTCGCGCCCGAACTCGACGCCGTCGTGCTCAAGGCGCTCGCGAAGGGCCCGGCGAACCGGTACCAGTCGTCGGCGGAGATGCGTTCGGACCTGGTCCGCACGCTGTCCGGCCAGCGGCCCGCCGCCCCGATGGTGATGTCGGAAGACGAGCGCACCCAGGTCATGGACAACGACCGCCGGGTGCCGCAGCGCTACGACAACTACGAGGACGAGGCGGACGACCCGCGTGACAAGAAGAAGCGTCGCGCGTGGTTGATCGCCGGTCTCGTGGTTTCGCTGGCGGCCGTGGTGTTCCTGGTGATGTGGCTGTCCGGCGCGTTCAAGGACACCAGCGCCTCCTCCGAAGCCATTCCGGATGTGATGGGCCAGTCCGAGGTTCAGGCCAAGGATGCGCTGCGAGCCAAGGGTTTCAACTCGTTCGAAGCCACGAAGAAGGTCGTCTGCGGGATCACTCCGACCGACGGCTCACCCACCTGCGGCGAGAACGACATCAACAAGGTGATCGCGATCGACCCCAAGGTGGGAACACCGACGCCGACGACACAAAAGATCACGCTGACCGTCGGCGTCCCGCCGGGCAAGGTCAAGGCGCCGGACCTCGCCGGCAAGAGCCAGACGGACGCCGAGAAGGCGCTGGCCGACGTAGGGCTGAAGCTCGGCACTGTCACCGAGGAAGAGACCGACGAGCCGAACGACGCCGGCAAGGTGTTGTCGCAGGATCCGAGCGCTCAAACCGAGGTCGAGTCGGGTTCACCGGTCAATATCACGATCGGCAAGTCCAAGGAACTGAAGACCGTCACGGACTACACGGGCAAGACCAGGGCCGAAGCCGAAGCCGGGCTCAAGAAGGACGGCTTCTCGCCGACCTTCAAGATCGCCGGCTCCGATAAACCGAAGGACACCGTCATCCAGCAGAACCCGAACGGTGGCAAGCTCGCCGTCGGCAGCGTGGTGACGGTGACCGTGTCGGACGGCAGCCAGCAGGTCGGCGAGATGCCGGACCTGCAGGGTCAGACCGAGGACCAGGCCAAGGCCACCTTGCGTAACCTCGGGTTCACCGGCCCGGTCAACGTCCAGATCGACCGGAACGCCGGCCGGGACGACGCCGGCAAGGTCACCAGGTCCAACCCGCAAGCGGGCTCGCAGGTCTCGAAGAACGCCCCGATCACGCTGTTCGTGGGTGAGGACGACAACCAGACGACGACCTCACCGATCATCCCGACCGGCAACCGCTGATCGACGGCAAGCAGCGAAAGGGCCCCGCACGGTTTCGTGCGGGGCTCTTTCTTGCCTGAACTCATGTCGCTACGAAACGCTACAATGTCGATATGCCCCTTCAGATCACCCAACGCGAGCTTCGCAACGACGCACCGAAGATCATGCGTGCCGTCGAAGAGGGTGAGAGTTTCGTGCTGACGCGGAACGGCACACCGATCGCGGACATCGTGCCGCATAAGCAAAAGCCGGTCTTCATCCCGTTCGGCGAGTTCCATGCGTTACTCGACGACCTGCCGCGCGAGGACCCTGACATGTTTTTCGCCGAGATCGATCTCGTCCTCGACACCGACGCACAGCGCGGGCCCGGCGAGTCCGAGCGGTGACACGCTCGAACGCTCCACTGCATCTCCTGCTGGACACGTCCGCGGTGATCGACCCACCGGATCCTGATGATCTGCCGCCAGGTCATGCGGTCGCGATCAGTTCGATCACGCTGGCTGAACTTTCGGCCGGTGTTCATGCTGCGGTTCGCCCCAGGGACAGGGCCGTGCGGCTGGCCCGGCTGCAGCGGGTCGAGGCGACGATCACGTCGCTGGCGTTCACTCCGGAGACGGCGCGGATGTACGGCCAGCTCTACGCGATGGTCCTCGACAGCGGAAGGCACCCGCGAAGGCGCAGCATGGACCTGCTGATCGCCGCAGTCGCCGCGATCCACCGGCTGCCGCTGGTCACCCGGAACGGCGCCGACTTCACCGGACTCGAACCCCTCGTCAAGGTCATCGCCCTCCCGGCACGTTCGAAAGCGCCGGTGCCGGACTAGCGAGTCTACGCAGGATCACGCGTTGCGGCGCAACAGAAAGCCCACAGCAATGCCGCTCAGTAGCAGGGCGAGCACCGAAGTCACCGTGGTGAGCACCAACGGTCCGGTCAGCGGCAGGCTGGAGGTCAGCGCGCGCAACAGCGGGTGTGCCAGCGGCAGCCACTTCACCAGCAACACGGCGGCGAGCACGAAGACCGCCGCCAGGACGGACCAACCGATCCGCGGCACCAGCAGTCGCGAGCACGGCAGTCCGATCGCGATCCCGAACAACGCGCAGACGGCATGCGCGGCCAGGCCGAGCGCCAGGACGTCCGCCCGGACGGTGCCGGATTTGATCATCGACCACACCACGGTCACCAGGGTGAGCACGACGGCGCAGGCGAAAACGGCCATCGTGGCGCCACCGAGGATCGACCGCCAGCGGCGTGCGTGGCTGAAGGTGACCAGCCGCTGGACCGGGTCTTCGATGTCGAGCATCGCGATGGTCAGCCAGCAGGAGATCACCAGCAGAGTGCCCGCGCTGATGCCGTACTGCGGCAGCAGCGGTGATGTCGGATCGGTGTAGAGCACGGTGTTGACCGCGATGTAGGCGAGGATCGCGGGGAGATAGCGCTGGGAATGGCCGAGCAGTGCGAGGTAGTAGCGGGTCATGGCGAACACGGCGCGACCTCCCGGACCGACCAGCCGCGGTTGAGCGCGCGCAGCAGGACCGCGTCGGCATGACCGGCCTCGACGGTGAGCACCACCCGGTCGCCGTCGGCCGTCGCCTGCCGTACTCCGGGTTCCGACGACCATTCGCCGCCCGTGCCGTGCAGAACGATTCTCGTTGCCGTTTCGGTCTTCGCGCTGGCCTCGACACGGGTCAGCCGCCCGTCGACCATCCGGAAGACGTGGTCGGCGTGGGCGTGTACAGCGGCCGCACGGTGGTCGGTGAAGACGACGCTCGCACCACGTTCCCTGGTCTCGGCGACGAGCTCGCCGAGCACGGTGTGCGCTTCGACGTCGAGACCGGACCACGGTTCGTCGAGGATCAACAGGTCCGGTTCGGCCAGAATCGCTTGCGCGAGGCCGACTTTCTGGGCGTTTCCCTTCGACAGGGTCCGCAGCGGCGTGTCCGGACCGCCGACGAGCGCCAGCCGGTCCAGCAGCGGCTCGATCATCGACTTATCGGCAAGTCCGTCGATACGGGCCATATGCCTCAGATAGGCCCTGGCGCTCATCCGCTGCCCGGCGGGAAACCGGTCCGGCAGGTAGCCGACACGAGGGCTGCCGACGACGGTTCCCGAGGATTCCCGGGAGAGCGCCGCGAGGATCCGGAGCAGCGTCGACTTTCCCGAACCGTTGGAGCCGAGGATCCCGATCACGCGGCCGGCGGGGACTTCCAGATCGACGTCGACGAGCACAGGCGTGCCGCGGCCGTAGCGCTTACCGACTCGTTCGAGCCGGATCAGCGAGGTCACGCAACCGCGGCCTTCTGCAACGCCCTGGTCGCCTGTTCGAGTTCTTCGACGGTCGCGTCGGAGACCGGGTGCCCGGCCGAGGCCATCCAGTTCGCGAGCATCCGGTGCCCACCCTGGGTGAGCACGGACTCGGGGTGGAACTGAACGCCTTCGAGCGGGAGCTCGCGGTGCCGCATGCCCATCACGATCCCGGAGTCGGTGCGGCCGGTGATCTTGAACACAGCCTCGTCGATCGTTTCGGGCAGCACGGTCAGCGAGTGGTACCGGGTGGCGGTGAACTCCTCCGGGAGCCCGGCGAGCACGCCGACGCCGGTGTGGCGGACCTGGCTGGTCTTGCCGTGGAGCAGCTCGGGCGCGCGGTCGACGGTGGCGCCGAAAACGACGCCGAGGGCCTGGTGACCGAGGCAGACGCCGAGCATCGGGATCCGCTCCTCGGCGCATTTGCGGACGACGTCCATGCTCTGACCAGCGCGTTCCGGGGTTCCGGGGCCGGGAGAGACGAGGACCGCGTCGAACTCGCTCAGTTTTTCGACATCGACGACGTCGTTCCGCCACACGGT
The DNA here is from genome assembly GCA_963766045.1 of uncultured Actinomycetota bacterium. Classification (GTDB taxonomy): domain Bacteria; phylum Actinomycetota; class Actinomycetes; order Mycobacteriales; family Pseudonocardiaceae; genus Amycolatopsis. The sequence continues at coordinate 248,256 of CAVXYN010000002.1, forward strand.
GCAGTCGGCGCCGAGCTGGGCCAGATACTGGACCAGGTTGTAGACAAAACTGTCGTAGTTGTCGACGACGAGCACGCGCATGGCGCCCAGCTTAGCGGCTCCCAGCAGGTGGACCGTACGCCAGATCACAATGATTGTTAGGGCAACCTAACTTACCGTGGAGCGTGTGAGCCGTTCTCTTCGTGTAGCCATCGTGGGTGCCGGTCCTGCCGGGATCTACGCCGCCGACCTCCTCGACAAGTCCGACGCTGACGTGACGATCGACCTGTTCGAGCGCATGCCGGCGCCGTTCGGGCTGATCCGGTACGGCGTGGCGCCCGATCACCCGCGGATCAAGGGCATCGTCACCGCGCTGCACAAGGTGCTCGACAAGCCGAACATCCGGTTGCTCGGCAACGTCGACTACGGCACGGACCTCAAACTCGACGACCTGCGCCAGTTCTACGACGCGGTCATCTTCTCGACCGGGGCGATGGGCGACCGGCAGCTCGACATCCCCGGGATCGACCTCGACGGCAGCTACGGCGCCGCCGATTTCGTTTCCTGGTACGACGGCCACCCCGACGTTCCGCGCACCTGGCCGCTGAACGCGACTTCGGTCGCGGTGCTCGGCGTCGGCAACGTGGCGATCGACGTGGCACGGATCCTCGCGAAGACCGCCGACGAGCTGCTCTCCACCGACATCCCGGACAACGTCTACCAGGGTCTCAAGGCCAGCCCGGTCACCGACGTGCACGTGTTCGGGCGCCGTGGCCCGGCTCAGGCGAAGTTCACGCCGCTCGAGCTTCGCGAGCTGGACCACTCTCCGAACGTCGAGGTCATCGTCTACCCCGAGGACATCGAGTTCGACGAAGGCAGCATCGCCGCGCTTCGGGCGTCGAAGCAGATCGACATGGTCGTGAAAACGCTGCAGGAGTGGGCGATCCGCGACCAGGGCGACCGGCCGAAGCGGCTCCACCTGCATTTCTTCCACTCGCCGGCCGAGATCGTCGGCGACGACGGTCGCGTGACCGGGCTCCGCACCGAACGCACCGAACTGACCGGTGACGGCAATGTGCGCGGCACCGGCGAGTTCCACGAGTGGGACGTCCAGGCTGTCTACCGGGCCGTCGGTTACCTCTCGTCGCATCTGCCCGAGGTCCCGTTCGACCACACCACCGGAACCGTTCCGAACCAGGCGGGCCGGGTGCTGGACATCGACGAGGACCAGGTGCCGGGCGTTTACGTGACCGGCTGGATCAAACGCGGCCCGGTCGGCCTCATCGGCCACACCAAGGGCGACGCCGCCGAGACGATCGCGAGCCTCCTCGCCGACGCCGACAACCTGGCGGCGGCTGACAACGGCGCCGACCCGGACGCGATCCTCGGTTTCCTCAGCGACCGCGGCGTCCCCTTCACCACCTGGGAAGGCTGGGGCAAACTCGACGCCCACGAAAAGGCACTCGGCGTTCCGCACGGCCGGGAACGTGTCAAGGTCGTCGAACGCGACGAAATGACCCGCGTCTCGCGCTCTTAAGCCACCAAGCCCGGCCCCCGCCCTCCCAGGGGGGCGGCCCCGAAGCCAGTCTACCGGTGAGGTACGACGAAAACCGCAGGTCAGGCTGGGTTATCCACAATCGGGGGCGGCTGTGGACAAGGATTCCGTGATGGCCTCCTTCCCTATGCTCAAGGTTAGGGAAGGAGGCCTTCACGGACTTCTAGCTCCCCAGGTAGGCCAGCACGGCGAGGACGCGGCGGTTGGTGTCGTCCGAAGCGATGATGCCGAGTTTCCCGAAGATGTTGGCGGTGTGCTTCCCCACCGCGCCCTCGCTGAAGTGCAGCCGCCCGGCGATGGCGGCGTTCGAGCAGCCCTCGGCCATCAGCCCGAGCCGCCAAGGTTTTTCGCTGGGAGTGACGGCGGTTTCCGCCAAAGTGGTGATGATGATCGTTTTCTCTTGTGGCCCGGCATCGGAGCGGGTAGCCAGGAAGACGGCCCACGTTCACTGTGTCTCTCTCGGAGGTTCGATGTCTCTGGATGTTTCGCCCGCGCTGCTGGAGAAGGCCGAGCGCGGGGAGGTCTCCGACGCCGAATTCGTCGCCTGCGTCCGGGAATCCCTGCCCTATGCCTGGAACGTGATCACCGGCGTCATCGCCGAGGCCGAAGGCGCGGCCGACGGGTTCGCCGACAACGAGACGCCGCCACCGAGCGAAGCCGAACGCGGGCAACTGCTGCGGGCACTGGCCTCCGACGCCATCCGAGGCGGCCTCGAAAGGCACTTCGGCGTGAAGCTGGCATTCCAGAACTGCCACCGGATCGCCGTATTCAGGAAATCCCAGGTGGACAGTGACCGGTACCGCGCGTTCGTCTCACCACGCGGTCAGCTGCTGAACCAGAGCCCGGAACTCCGTGACTGCTAAAGCCTTCTGACCGCGGGCAGCACTTCCGCCCCGATCCGCGCGATGTTCTCGAGCGTCGCTTCCGGCGTACCGGCCGCTTCCACCATCATGATCACGTGGGAGACGCCGGTGCGCCGGATGCTCGTCCCCAGTTTGTCCACGCAGTACTCCGGACCGCCGATCGGATGCATTTCGCACAGCCGGTCGGTGTAGGCGACCGGATCCTTTTCGATACCCCGCTTGCCGTTCAGCTGGACGTGCCCGGCGAAGCCGTCCTTCAGGCAGCCGGGCAACGCGGACCGCACGGCACGCGCGGCGTCGTCGCCCACCTGGCACATCACCGTCGACACGTGCTCGGCCACGGATTCCCCGTACGCGGCAAGGGTTTTGATCTTGACGTCGTCGTCGGCATGCAGGCCGAGCAGCATCGGCAGCCCACGGTCGGCCGCGAGCCGGACCGCCCGTGATTCCGCATCGCCGCAGGCCACGACCACGCGAGGGGACCGCTGCGGCCGCGGCACCATCGGAACCTCCCGGAACGCGAAGTGCTCGCCGCGCGCGGACACGGTCTCCGAAGTCATCGCAGCGAGCAGGAGGTCAAGGCACTCTTCGAAGCCCGTCTCGTAACGGGACAAACCTGTGCCGAAGACCTCGAGGTCCTGCCACGGCCCGCCGCGGCCGACGCCTATCCGCAGCCGTCCACCGGAGACCGCGTCCAGCAACGACCACTGTTCGGCGAGGGCCACGGGATGGGTCGTCGTCAACACGCTCACCGCTGTCCCGACCGAGATCCGCTCGGTGCGGCCGAGCACATGCGCGGCGAGGGTGATCGCAGACGGGCAAACGCCGTAGGGCATGAAGTGATGCTCGGCGAACCAGACGTCGTCGAACCCGGCCCGCTCGGCGGCGATGGCGGCTTTGACCGACCTCCGCAGCACATCGGCGTCTTCCTGGCCGGGAAACCGGCCGGAGACCAGGAAGACGCCGAACCTCGGGCCTACTGGACGCTCACTTCGTTGAACCACAGACGCGGTTCCAGCCACGGGAAGATCACGAACATCAGCAGCGCGACCACACCGAGCACCAGGACGATCGCGGTCGTCAGCTTGAGCGCGAACGGGCCCGGCAGATGCCGCCAGATCCAGCCGTACATCAGCGCTCCTCCGAGATCTTGACCAGCAGTTCGCGATAGTCGGCCACCTGGCTCTTGGGCACCTGCTGGGCCAGCACCGAATGGATGATGAGCCGCTCGCGCGCGGAGAACCGCGGGTGGCACGTCGTCAGCGTCAGCAGCGACGCCCGGCCCGCGGGCGGCGGAATCTTCGGGTCGTCCGGATCCTTGTACGGCACCGGGTTCACCGTGTCGCCCTTGGTCGGGAACACGATGCGGCGGCCGTTGGTCTCGCCGTAGGGGCCGCCATCGACGGCGTTCGGGTCGCGCAGGGTGCCGACACCCTTGCACTTCGGGTCGGCGCCCTTACCGGTCTCCCAGCCCTCGACCTCGTCCTTGTAGGGCAGCACCTTGTAGATGTAGAAGTCGGTCTGGTTCTCGATGACGATCTGGTCGCAGGAGGCGAGGTTGTCCAGGTCGTTGAACGGCGCGCCCTTGCCGACGCGGTGGCCTGCGACCGCGAAGTTGCCCGGCTCGCCCGGCATCGCGGTGCCCTTGTAGTGGCCGGGACCGACTTCGAGCGCGGCCTCGGTGGTGCCTTCCTGGATGGTGAAGTTGAAGTCCGCGCCGAAGGCCGGGATGTGGATACGGGCGAACGCCTTGCCGTCGACCGGTTGCGGATGCAGCTCGCGGTCCTTCGACCAGTCGCCGTCGAGTTCGGAACTCGCGTCGGCCTGTTTGCCGGCGGAGAACAGGTCGGTGACGTAGACCTCGTAGACCATGAACAGCAGCACCACCAGACCGGCGGTGATGAGGAGTTCGCCGACGGTCCGGATGGCCACGCCACCCTTGCCCAGATCCTGCGGCGGGCGCTCCTTGGTCGCGGTCCCGCCACCTACAGGCTCGAAGACGATGGTCTCTTCGGTGGACCCGGGAGGAGGACCGGGCCGGCGTCGAGGAGGCGGGGCGTCTTCCGGCCCCCGCCGAGGCGCGGTTCCGTCCTCCGGCCTACGCCAGGGGACCGGACGCCCACCTTCGGGAGGTCTTTCGGAGTACCGCCGGCGGTCCCCGCCCGGCTCTTCCCGCTCAGCCACGCAAGCTCCTCAAGTCTCGAACCAAGCCTCTGCCGAACCGTCTGTGACACCATTGTCACAGTCCGGGAAATCGACCGGTCCCGCACGGTGCCCAGCGGCGCTCGTTTACGTTAACGTGTGCACGTGGCGCTGGTTGCGCACCCGAACGCGGGTCATCGCCACCAGGATTGCCGAACAGCACGCGAGGAACACGATGCCGAAGTCCAAGGTCCGTAAGAAGACGGCGTACACCCCGCCTACCGACCGGCGCACGCCGGTCAAGGTCAAGGCAGCGGGACCGTCGAACCTGTTCTACAAGATCGTGATGTTCGGTCTGATGCTGATCGGCCTGTTGTGGCTGGTCGTGAACTACATCGCGGGCGACAAGATCCCGTTCATGGCGGATCTGGGCAACACGAACTTCGCCGTCGGTTTCGCGCTGATGATCGCCGGGCTCCTCATGACGATGAAGTGGCGCTGAGCATTACTCCGGATGGCGGCTTGACGCCGAATTACGCCGGTGTAACTCATCCCCAGTGTGGATAACCCCTGTGGATAACTACCCCACCTCCTGGGCACCTCGCCAGAACGTTGTGGTAGTGGCCTGGGTGATCACCCTGTTGCTGCTGATCGGAGCGGTGTGGGTGGCCATCGACGGCGACGTCGGCGGCACCGTGCTGATCGGGCTGGCCACGATCGCCACCGGAGCGCTCGCCCTGTTCGCGACCTTGCTCCGGCCACGGCTCGCCGCCGGCCCCGGAGGAATTCTCGTCCGGACCGTCAGCGGGCCTCGCCGCTTCTCCTGGACCGACGCCCGGTTCCACCTGCGTACCACGCGACGGCTCGGCCGGGACAGTACGACCCTCGAGGTCGAATCCGGCGAGCACCTGCTGGTGTTCGGCCGGATCGACCTCGGAGAGGACCCCAGGGACGTCCTGGACGTCCTCACCACCTTGAAGGGTCAGGCGTTCTCGTAGTACGAGACGTCGCCGTTCGGGCCGTGCGTCCACACCGGGGACGGCCGGGCCCACCGCGGGCGGCGCGCGAGGTCACCCACTTGGTGGAACAGAAACTACCCTGGGTAGCACACGTAGGACGGCTGGCCGCGGACCGTCCCGAGTTCGCAACTGGCGGAAATGGTCTGCGCATCCTTGAAGACGATGAGACCGATCAGCGCCACGACCACGATGGCGATACCACCGATCTGCCACTTGAGCTGGTCTCTTTGCGGGGCGTACAGCAATGCCACGGTCGCCAGAAGCCCGGCGGCGAACCCACCGGCGTGCCCGAGGATCGAGATACCGGGGACCTGGAAGGTGAGGTAGACGTTCAACGCCAGAATGATGAGCAGCCAGGTCGGATTGAGCTTGAGCTTGATCACGATGACCGTGTAGCAGCCGATGAGCCCGAAAATGGCGCCCGAGGCGCCGACCACCGGGACCGCGTCGAGATCGGTGAACACCAGGTTCGCGGCCGAGCCACCGAGCATCGAGACGAAGTAGAGGGCCAGGAACGGGACGCGGCCGAGGAGGGTCTCGAGCGGACGGCCCATGAACCACAGTGAGAACGCGTTCGCCGCGATGTGCAGCAGGCCGTACTGCAGGAAACCCGAGGTGACGATCCGCCACCACTCGTTGCCCGCGAGCGTCGCCGGGTTCCACAGCTCACCGAACCGGAACACCGACGAGAGATTGTTGTCGGCCAGGCTGCCCGACTGCGCGACCGTGATGAAGAAGATGACGACGTTGAGCGCCAGAAGGCTCACCGTCGCTACCGCCGCGCGAGGCGGCCGGGCGCCGGTGATGGTGCGCGCGCCGTACCCGGAGTCGCGGTACTGCTTCTGCTGTACGCGATCCTGCTGCCGGCCGCTCTGCACACAGTCGGTGCACTGGAAGCCGACGGAGGCTTCACGCAGGCAATCCGGGCACGCCGGACGCCCGCAGCGGGTACAACTCAGACCCGTCGGCCGGTTCGGGTGCCACCAGCAGCCGGGGAGTGCTTCCTGCTGATACTGGGGATTCGGTGGTTGGGTCACGATGACACCAACCTACCGAACTCCCCCGTATCGAGCAGGTAGGTGCAGCTGATCAGCCTTCGTGGTCGATGCCGACCTTTTCGATGACGACGTCCGACAGCGGACGGTCGGCCGGACCGGTCGCCGTGCGGCCGATCGCGTCGACGACATCGCGGGATGCCTGGTCCGCGACCTCACCGAAAATGGTGTGCTTGAAGTTCAGGTGCGTCGTCGGCGCGACGGTGATGAAGAACTGCGAGCCGTTGGTGCCGGGCCCGGCGTTCGCCATCGCCAGCAGGTACGGCTTGGAGAACTGCAGTTCCGGGTGGAACTCGTCGCCGAACTTGTAGCCGGGGCCGCCGCGGCCGGTGCCGGTCGGGTCGCCGCCCTGCAGCATGAAACCGTCGATGACGCGGTGGAAGATCGACCCGTCGTAGAACGGGCCCGAGTTCGTCCCTCCCGCGTTGGGCTGGGTGTACTCCTTTGTGCCCTCGGCGAGCCCGACGAAGTTCGCCACGGTCTTGGGCGCGTGGTCGGGGAACAGGTTCAGGTGGATGTCACCCTGATTGGTATGCAGCGTTGCCTTCACGAGCTTCATCGTGCCATCTGCGGCAAGATCTGGGGAAAAGGGGCACGATAGGTTACAAGCAACGAACCAGAATCAAAACGATTGATGAGGTGAAGGCCATGACCCGGGCCGCAGATCCGGTGAGCGAGTCGGCCAAGGCCGGCGTGCTCGGCCTGCGTAAACGCGCGGCGGAGGCGGGCAAGGAAGCCGCCGCCCACGCCGTTGAAGCCGCCGAGCAGAAGCTCTCCGAAAGCGCCGGTGAGATCGCTAAGACCAGCCGTCGCGCGCGCAAGAAGCTCGCGAAGAAGACGGAACTGACCCGCAAGGAGCTCAAGCGCAGCTCGAAGGCGGCGCGCAAGGAGGCTCTGGCCAGGCTGGCGGAGCTGCGCAAGCCTGGCCGCAAGGCGCGTAAGGCCGCCATCAAGGCCGCGAAGGCCTCCGGTGAGTCGAAGCGTCGCGGCAAGAAGGACTTCAAGGAGGCGAAGAAGGACTTCCGCGCCGCGCTCGTCGAGGCGAAGGCAGCGGCGAAGGGGACGCGTAGGCGTCGTCGCTGGCCGTGGCTTCTCGGCATCGCTGTCGTCGGCGCCGGTGCCGCCTACGCACTCCGCTCCAAGCAGGAGCCGCCTGTGGCTCCCGCTCCGCCCAAGGCGCCGCCCGCTCCTCCCGCGCCGCCTGCCAAGCCCGCTGCCGCGGCTCCCAAGCCGCCCGCGCCGCCTGCGAAGCCTGCGGGCACGGCACCCAAGCCCCCAGCTCCGCCGAAGCCGCCTGCTCCCAAGCCGGCTGCGCCGAAGAACGGGCACCAGGCTTCGACCTCCAGCTCCTCTGACAAGAAGAACTGACTTCTGCTTATCGCGAAACGGGCCGCTCAGGACAGAGTCCTGAGCGGCCCGTTCATGTCTGGGTCGTGAAACTCAGACAGACGCAGCGTGCTTGTCGATCAGCTGGCCGAGGCGGGGAAGGGCTTCCTCGACGTTCTTCTTGCCGTTCGGGCGAAGCTTGCCGTAGACCTTCTTGATGCTGTCGCGGCTGCTCTTGTCGGCGCGCGCGTCGGTGACCGACAGGAGCGCGTCGGAGGCCTCGTCGCTGCGGCCGACCAGGTAGGCGCCGAAGTCGTTGCCGCCCTTGGCGCGGTAGTCGCCGTAGAAGGGCTCGAGGGCGCCGGCGAACTCGTCGAGCAGGGTGTCGACGGCGGAGGGGATGATGCCCGGCTTGATCTTCTTGACGGCGGCGAAGCCGGTCTTGACGACGGCGCCGGAAACGCCGCCCTTGTCGGAGACCTCTGCGTCGACGAGGCCTTCGAAGTCGGTCACGACAGCCGGGCGACGGCTGGAGTCGAGCAGGATTTCCTTGAGGGTGTCAGCCACGAAACTTGTCCTTCTGTCCTATGGGGAGAAACGATCTTGTGCTGCCCCGCCACACCGCGGGGCGGCTTTTCGCCGTGTCCGGCTTTGCGTGGGTCCCGCGAACCCGTGCGCGTGCGGCAAAGGGTAGTACAAGATCAACTTCACTCTGACGTGTGGATACCACTACCTAGAGCTGCAGCTCATCGATAGCCTGCTTCGCCACCGTACGTGCCTTGATGCTCTGCTTCTGGTTGGTGGTCACGACGACGGCGTTGCCGTCCTTCGCGACGGCGTAAACGGCGCCTTCGGCGACGGGCTGGTAGCCGCCCTTCCAGCCGGCCGGTTCGTCGGCCGGGTTGGACGTGTCGATGGGGGCCGCTTGATCGACCATCGCCTTGGCGACAGCGGGTTCTCCGACGTAGACACGCACGGTGAGCTGCAGTTTTCCGGTGCGTGCGTAGAAGAAGCAGGCCGGATGCGGTTTGTCGGCGGAGGTTTTGACCGTGGCGACCTTCTGCGCGTTGGCGTCACCGACGAAGTCGCTCTCGAGGTACGGGCACGGTCCTTTGCCGGTGGGTTCCGGCGCGGCCGGGACCTGGGGCGCCGGGGTGCTCGAGGGCGCGGGTGAGTTCGCCGCGGGCGGAGGCTGTTCCGTCGACGCGCAGGCCGCCAGGAGCGGCACGACGAGCGGCAAGATCAGAAGTCGTCGCATAGTGGCGTCCAGTGAAGCAGATCGGTGTACCGCGTCGCCGCAACCGTCGCGCCTGCCCGTGGGACGATGGCGGTGCGTGACAGGTCTTCAGGAGGCTCAGTGCTCACCAAGGAGCAGTACCTGGGTGCGGTGGCGGAACGCATCCAGCGCAGCGGTGGCCGGTTGAACACGGTCCAGATCGGGCCGAGTACGGCCGTGGTCGGCCTGTTCACGGAGTCCGTGATGATGTCGACGATGAACTACTGCGTCGTCGCCGCGGCGATCCCGGAGATCAGTGCGGCGGCGTTGTACGACTTCACAGGTCTCGCGACGCAGCATGCGCGGGCGAACGTGATGGGCACCGTCGGCTGGACGGCCGCCTCGGTGGTGATCGCCGGGCTGATCGGTGACCGCGTGTATCCGGATGCCGCACAGGCCGCGTCGGCGAAGTCCGGCAACCAGTTCGGCGGTGAGACGCGGATGGTGGCCGTGGACGTTTCGGCCGCTCAGATGTACGCGTTCGTCGGCGGAAAGCTGTGGGGCGCCGCGGTGCAGGGTTCTGTCAACGCGAAGCTGACGTTCTGTTTCCCGCAGCCGGGCGAGGTCTACCAGCAGGTGCAGTGGCAGCAGTCCCAGGGACAGCAGCCGCCACTGCCGCCGGGTCCCCCGCAGCAGGGCCCGCCTCCGGGTCAGCAGCCGCCTCCCGGCTGGCAGCCGCAGCAACCGCCGCCGCCCCAGCAGTATCCGGTCGGTCCGCCTCCGGCGCAGGGCCCGCCGCCGGGACAGCACCCGCCGCACTACCCGCCACCTCAGCCTGGATATCCACCGCAGGGCCAGCCTCCGTACGGGTACTGACCGGTGGCCCGCACGCTGCGTGGCTGGCCGTCCTTTCCGGAGGAGCTGCCGGAGTTCGACCCGGACACGGCTCCGGCGACACCGCGCGAGCTGTTCCTGGCGTGGCTCGAGGAGGCCGGTGAGCACGTCCTGGCGCCGCACGCCGTCACACTGTCCACAGTGGACGCTGATGGCGTGCCGGACGCGCGGGTCGTGATCCTGAAGGACGTCGACGCCGAAAGCTGGGCGGTGGCCACGAGTTCCGAGAGCCCGAAAGGTGTTCAGCTGGCGAAGAATCCGCACGCCGCGCTGACCTTCTTCTGGCCGGGACGCGGTCGTCAGGTCCGGTTGCGCGGTCCGGTCTCGCCCGCCGCACGCGAAGTGTCCAAAGCCGACTTCACCGAACGGCCACCCGCCTCCCAGGTCGAAGCCTTCATCGGGCGACAGTCCGAAGTGCTCGCCGACCCGGCCGATCTCGAACGCGCGTCCGAGGAGGCCCGGCGCTGGGTCGAGGAGAATCCCGGCGTGGCGCCGGAAACCTGGACGCGCTACCTGGTGACGCCGTCCGAAGTGGAGTTCTGGCAGGCCGCCCACGACAGGCGGCACCTCCGCCTCCGCTACCGGCGCGAAGGCACCGGCGGCGCATGGGTCCGCGAACGGCTCTGGCCTTGACGAGCGGCCTTAAACGGTAACTGGGAACGACGATCGTCGGGTTGTCGCGGATGATTCACTTCGGCGACGGTGAACGGCACCTTGTCCCTGATCGTTCGGAGGCGAAATGTCCACACGCCGTCGCATTTGGGGCGCCTTGGCCGCCACAGGGCTCGCCCTGCTGGCCGTCACGACGCCCGTAGCGAGCGCCCAGACCGGCGACCCGGCGAGAGGGCTGTACTCGGTGGCGGGCGCGAACGACTCGGCGAAACGCACCGCCGTCGCCCGCACCGGCGTCGACGTCGCGGGTTCACGCGGTGGCGCACTGACCGTCGTCGCGACCCCGGATCAGGCCGCGAAGCTGCGTGCCGAAGGCTTCACCCTGCAGTCGCTCGGCGATTTCGACCGTATGCTCACCGAACGCAGCGACCGCGTCCGCGCCGAGGCCGCCCCCGGCGACTTCCCGCCGGGCGACGAGGCGTACCACACCTACGCCGAAACGACGGCCGAGCTGCAGAAGGCCGCGCAGGACCACAGCGACATCGCGAAGCTTTCGAGTGTCGGCAAGTCCTACGAGAACCGCGAACTGAACCTGCTGAAGATCAGCGACAACGCGGGCACGGACGAGAACGAGCCCGAGGTCCTGTTCACCTGCAACCAGCACGCGCGCGAACACCTCACCACCGAGATGTGCCTGCGTATCGTGCAGCGCTTCACGAGCGGATACGCCAGCGACCCGGCGATCAAGAAGATGGTCGACGAGCACGAGATCTACGTGATCCCGAACGTCAACCCGGACGGTTCCGAATACGACATCGCGACCGGCGACTACCGGGGCTGGCGCAAGACGCGCAAGCCGGTGTCCGGTAGCAGTGCGGTCGGCACCGACCCGAACCGCAACTGGGACTACAAGTGGAACTGCTGCGGCGGGTCCAGCAACAGCCCGTCCGCCGAGGACTACCACGGCCCGTCGGCATTCTCCGAGCCCGAGACCAAGGCCGTCGCGTCGTTCGTCGACTCCCGGGTGGTCGGTGGCACCCAGCAGATCAAAACGCATATCGACTTCCACACCTTCTCCGAGCTGGTGCTCTGGCCGTTCGGCTACACCGAGAGCGACACCGGCGAGGGCATGACACCCGCCGAGGCGCAGCGGTTCACGGACCTCGGCAAGAAGATGGCCGGGACGAACAACTACACCCCGGAGCAGTCGAGCGATCTCTACATCACCGATGGCGACATCAACGACTGGCTGTGGGGCAAGCACAAGGTCCTCAGCTACACCTTCGAGATGTACCCGAAGGACGGCGGGATCGACGGGTTCTACCCGCCCGGCTCGGTCATTCCGGAGCAGACGGCGCGCAACGACGAAGCTGTCGACATCCTGATCAACGAAGCTGGATCCTGACCAGGTCAGTTCCTGAGATCGGCCACCCGCGACGCCCGGCTCTTCGGCGAATCCAGGCTGAAGCTCCGGGCGTCGCCCAGCCGGTCGCGGACGAATTCCTCGGTCTCCGCGACGGCCTTGCGCAGCGCGGCGTCTTCCTTGCCGAAGGTCTTGTGGACGATCTTGTTCGCTTCGGTGTCGAACTCCCAGAGCCCGGCGAACCGGCCGCGGTCGACGATCAGATGGCTAGGCGGATCCGCCTGTGCGCCCAGCGTTTCCCCGGCCCGGCCACCGGGAACGGGACGTCCGGTGTCGGCTTCGTCGAGCAGGCGGGACAGCTCGCGGTGCAGCAGATGGATGCCGTCGATCCCGGCGAGCAGCGAATAGGACGGTTCCTTGGGGGCGGTGAAAGCGGCGAACTCATCCGCGAGTTCCTTCGGGATCAACAGATCCGTGCCCTCGAGCGACACGAGATCCAAGGACGCCACCGCCTTCTTGGCCGTCGCCGCGGTGAATCCGGAGAACCAGCGGAAATGCTTGAGCGAGGCCGGAGCCGCCCACGAAAAGTACCGGCGCGCGAGCTCGGTCTGCGCGGTGTCCATATCGGACAGTCCCCCTCGCGGTGACGGCGACCAGCGCACGTAGCCGTAGCGCTGCTGGTCGAGCCGCCCGTTGACCGGCACCCGGCGGACGTCACCGCGTGCCTGGAGCAGGCCGAGCGCGAGCGGCAGGGTCGTGGTGGTGCCGCGTTTGCGGCCGGCCTCACCGAGGTTACGGACCGCGGTTCCGGCAGCGTCCTTGAGCGCGGCCGGAGTGAGCGGTTCGGCCGCGCTGTCGAGCAGATCGGTGACGGTCACGCACAGCTGCTCGACTTCGGTCTGTGTGACGCCCAAGTATTTCTCCGCGGCCGCGAGCTCACCGACCGGCGCCCCGGCGCCGACGGTCAGGCCGAGTTCGAAATCCACCGCGGGCAGAACGTAGGTGCAGCCACGCGCCGACGGCAGCTCGTGGATGGCGAGCCGCGCGACATCCGCGTCGACCGTCTCACGATCGAGGCGGGCTCTCGCGAAGAGCCCGAGGTACGGCGCCGAGCCACCGACCGACCGCGCCCAACCGGTCCGGTCGAGGACCTCGGCCGCCGTCGAACCCCGCATCGAACCGTCCAGACCTTGCCGGGATGCCCACCACGCGCGCAGCTTGTCGGTCGCCATGACTCCAAACTATGGGCATTCGGCCCTATTCCGCAGCCTGGCGGGCAAGTGAACAATCGTCGGATGCGCGCCAAGATCCTTACGATCCTGTTCGCGGTGGTGATCGCCGCGTCGGTGGCCGCGGACACCCGGCCGGCCGTCGCCGGGCGGCCGGGCGCCGAACCAAGCCTGACGGACTCGCGCCCCTGCCCGGACCAGCCGGGTTTCACCTGCTCGATGTTGACCGTCCCGCTCGACCATCGGGGCCGCGTGGCGGGCACTTTGGATCTCCAGGTCGCCACCGCGGACAACGTCGCGGCACCCCGCGGCGTACTGCTGTTCCTGGTCGGCGGTCCTGGCCAGGCAGGCGTGCCCCATATCGCCCGGCTCGCGAACGAGCGGCTGCCCGAGCTGTCCCGCGAGCACCGGTTCGTGATGATCGATCAGCGGGGCACCGGCGAATTCGGCGCACTGTACTGCCGGAAACTGCAGGAAGAAGTGGGGATGTCGGACGTCGCGGCCTCCGAAGACGCGGTGGCGGAATGCGCCCGGCTGCTCGGGGACCGCGCGCGGTTCTACGGCACGGACCAGACCGTCGCCGATCTCGATCTGCTGCGCCGAGCACTGGGGGCGCCGCGGATGGTCGTCGACGGCGTCTCCTACGGGTCGTTCACCGCCGCCCGGTACGCACTCGCGTATCCCGGCAACGTCGGCAAACTGGTTCTGGACTCGGTGGTCCCGCACCACGTCAAGGCCGAGGACGCGCTGTACCTCGCCGCACTGCGGGGCACGGCCGACGTGCTCCGGGCGGCGTGCGCCGCGCCGCCCGCCTGCGGCCACGACCCGGTCGCCGACCTCGCCGAAGTCGTCCGCGACCGAAGCCCGGCGGAAGGCGTACAACTCTTCGACACGCTGGTGACCTACGAATACGTCGATCCGACCTACCGTGCTCCGCACGCGGGCGACGTCATCGGCGCTCTTCACGCCGCGGCGAAAGGCGACCCCACAAGAGTGGACGCGATCATCCGGCGGCTCGCGCCCGGCGGCGGGGATCCCGGCGCCTTCAGCACCGGCCTGCACGCGGCGACGCTGTGCGCCGACTTCCGCTTCCCTTGGGGTACGGCCGAAACTCCCTTGCCGGAGCGGAAACCCGCGCTCGACCGATTCGCGGCCGCCCTCCGCGAATCCGACACATGGCCGTTCACCGCGCAGGTGGCGGCCGAGCTGGGCTTCATCCAGACGTGCCTGCCGTGGCCGGTGGAGCCGGCGAATTCGAATCCGGACGAGCCGCTGCCGAACGTGCCCGTGCTCCTCGTCAACGGAGATCGTGATCTGGCCACGCCCGTGGAATGGGCCCGCCGGCAAGCCGAGGCGACCCCGCTTGCCCGGTTGGTCGTCGTTCCGGGTGAATCCCATTCCATCCAGTCCCGCGAACGAGGCCACAAGGGACGCGATGCTGTGGTCGACTTCGTCCTTGAGTGATCCGAATCCGAGGGAGCCCGATGCTGGTCGAACTGGCCATCGGTGACGCGTACGGCGCTGCTTTCGAGCACGCGTACCCGAGCTACGTCGCCGAGCACAACACGCTGGCAGGCTATGTGCCGCATCCCGGGTACCTCGGCGTGCCCGCCGGCCGCTACACCGACGACACGCAGATGACGATCGCGATCGCCGAACTGCTGGTCTCCGGACGACGGTGGACGCCGCTGCTGATCGCCGAGCAGTTCGTACGGGCTTATCACCGCGATCCGCACGACGGCTACGCGCCGCGATTCCACCAGCTGCTGAGCGACGTCCAGGATGGCGAAGAGCTGCTTCGGCGGATCCAGCCGCAGAGCGACAAGAGCGGCGCGGCCATGCGCGCGGGACCACTCGGCATCCTGCACACCGTCGACGACGTCCTCTACTACGCGCGGCTCCAGGCCCGGATCACGCACGACACGCCCGCCGGGATCGCCGCGGCGCAGGCCGCCGCGCTGGCGGTGCACTACTGCCACCACCGGCTGGGTCCGCTGGCCAAGGTCGGGCAGTGGATCGAGGGCGTCCTGCCCGCCGACGTCGGCCATGGTGGCTGGGCGCGGCCGTGGACGGGCAAGGTCGGGCCGCAGGGCTGGATGAGCGTGCGCGCGGCGCTGACCACACTCGCGACCGGCCGGAGCCTCAGCGAAATGCTCCAGACCTCCGTCGCGCTCACCGGCGACGTCGACACCGTCGCGACCATCGCCCTCGCCGCCGCGTCGCGTTCGCCCGAAGTCGCGCAAGATCTGCCACCGGTGTTGTGGCGTGATCTGGAGAACGGCGAGTTCGGCCGCGACTATCTCGCGAAGCTCGACGAACGGCTTCTCGGGATCTGACTCCGCAAATTACCAGGAAGGTTTGTACCGCAAGCCCTGCTCGTAGTACTCGTCGTCGGACTCCGCCGGTTCGGACCGATCCTCCGGCGTGGGCCCGGCCGGTTCTACCGAACGGTCTCTGAGCACCGCGTTCCCCGTGCCCGGCGGCTTCCGGCGCGATCCCGGGGAATCCTGCGACACGGGTTCGTCCGCCTGCTGGAACGAGGGGGTGAACGCGAGCCTCCAGCGGAGCCGGTCCGAGATGTAGCCGGCGTTGCCGATCGGCGCCATCAGCTCCGTGCTGCGTTTCGCGGATCCTTGCTGCGCTTCCTGGTAGGTCCGCATGACCGCGTCCGCGATCTCCGCGGGTGACATCCGCGACGCGGCGTCACTCAATCTGAGCCGCGTCATCACTCCATCGGTATTGACCGAGACGGACACAGCTCCGTCCGGCGAGGACGCGTCCACCGACAGGGCGGCGAGTGCCTCGAGCATCGCTTGCCGGTCGTTGGCCGGATTCTTGGGCGCCGGTGCGCTCGCGGGCCGTTTGTCAGCCACGCCTACTCCTTAGCGCTGATCGAGTGGTGACAGCTCCATCGGCGGTTCCTGGACCTTGCCGTCGTTCGAGATGTCGACGTTCTTGTCCCGGACCCGCTTCTCAGTTCCCTTGTCCGTGTTCTCCGTTTCGAAGTTACCCGGGTCGAACGTGTCACCCGGGCTGACATCCGGCGGCTCGGGGATGATCGGCAGATTGTTGATCTCGACGTTGATCTTCGAGATCAGTGACTCCGACGCACGGAACATGCCTTCCCGGATGTTGACCACGGCATCGTGATAGCTGTTGTAGATGGTCTCGGGGCTGTCCCCGACGATTTCACCCTGCGCCGCGACCACGGTGCTGAGCCCGGCACCGGCCGCGGCGCCGGCGACCTGGACTCCGTTCGCGGTGGTGAAGAACGCCGCCGCGGTAAGGCCACCGGCAGGAGGGACGGCCGCCACGAGCAAGGCCGTGACAGCGGCGGCGAACGTCGCTGCCACCACCTTCATCAGGACGGATTCACTGTGCCGTTCCTGATCGTCCTTGTACTTTTCCGCGGCGGTCAGGAAGGACGCGGAAAGAGTGCTCAGGTCGGCGCGGGCGGTCGCGATGGCGTCCCGCGCGGCCACGATGTCGGCTTCCAGAACGGTGAGCTTGGTTCCGACCCTGGAATACGTGTTCACCAGACCCTGGATATAGCTCTTGGCGCTCTCGGCACCCTCGCCGCGCCATTTGAGGAGCAGTACCAAGGACCGGTCGAGCGGTGCCTTCGTTTCCTGGAAGGCGTTCCAGAGACCTTCGTAGGCCTCGATCATCCGTTGCAGACTGTTCTCGGACTCGTTGAGATCCGCCTCGGAGAACTCGATGAAGAAGTCCCGGACCTGCTCTTTCCGCCCGCCACTGAAATCGACGTCGGAGCCGAACATCGCCGGGTAGATGATGTCCATCGCCTTGAAGGCCTTGTCGGCCCCCGCAGTGAGGTCGTCGGAGATTCCCTCCAGCAGTTCGCTGTTGCCACCTTCGGCGGTGGTCTGTGCGTCCAGCGCGTTGAAGTACCCGTCCACGGTCGCCGCTACCCCTGTTCCCCGTACGCCGCGCGGTTGACCCGCTGCTTGTTGTCCTCTTCGACGGATTCGTACAGTTCGGCGACCCTCGCCAGCGCTCGGCTGGCGTCCTCCGTGCTGCGGTGAAGCTTCGCGAGCATCTTCTCGACGGCCTGGCGGTGTTCCTCGTAGGCCGCGGAAACCCCGCGCATGCCGAGGCTCGTCCCGAATGCGGTGTCCGGCGCGAACATGCCGGGAAGGAAGCCTCCGGTGACCGGGTCGGGAGCGGGCACGTCCTGCCCTCTCACACCGCTGTGAGCAGTACTGACCACATCGGCGGCCTTGCCCAGTTCCTTGCTCGACGCCCTGAGATCGTCGAGGTCGGTCTCGAAATCGATCATGATTTCACCTCGCTGTCCGGAATTCCGCCTCCATGTAAGCAGCGTTGACTTGGCTGGGAGCCGGGTTCGCGGACATCGTCTTCGTGACGAGCCTCACGTCCAGGGACCGTAGTCAATGGGGTTGGCCGTACCTCTGACGCGGGTGTCGGCAGGCTGTGACGCCGGCGCCCGCGTTCGTACGGTCGATTCATGATCAGCACCAGGAAATCCTCACCTCGCCGACTGCGGTCGGTCGGCGTGCTGGCGGCGACCTGCCTTGTCGGTCTCGGCACCGCGGCCGTCCCGGCCGATGCCGGTACCTCAGGCCGGGGGACTCTGCTGTCGGCGACCCCGATCACCGCGCTGCCACACGAAAAGGTCGTCGACCTGCTCACCGGGAGCGCGATCGACACCCGGGTGGCGCGCTACGGCGTGGACGCGTTCCGGCTCGAGTACCGCACGATCGGCACCGACGGCAGACCCACCACAGCCAGCGGCACCGTCGCTCTGCCGCGGAATCGCACCACAGACCTTCGGACGGTCAGCTTCGCGCACGGCACGATCGCCGCCAAATCCGAAGCGGGCTCGGTCGGGCCGGACACCAACCGGCTCGCCCCGATCCTGTTCGCGTCAGCGGGTTTCGCCGTCGCCGCACCCGACTACCTCGGCCTTGGCACCGGTCCCGGCACGCATCCGTACCTGGACCTTCCCTCGGAGACCACCGCGTCGGTGGACATGCTCCGTGCGGCGCGCACGCACCTGGAACGCACCGGCCGGACGCTGGATCGCCGCGTGTTCGTCACCGGCTTCTCGCAAGGCGGCGCTTCGGCGATGGCCCTCGGCCGGGCCTTGCAGGAAGGTGCCGACCGGCGCTTCACACTGGGGGCGGTGGCCGGGATCAGCGGTATGTACGACCTGTTCGGCACCCAGTTCCCCGAGGCACTTGGCGAGGAGTACACCCAGAAGAAGCTCGCGACGATCTCGTTCGCGTACTACCTGGTCGCCATGAACCGGCTCTACAACGTGTACGGCCATCCCGCCTTCGCCTTCCAGAAGCCGTTCTACTCGGAGGTGGAAGGCCTGTTCGACGGCTATCACTCCGGCCTCGAAATCGCTCAGAAGCTCCCGAACACGCCCCCCGAGCTGCTCAGGAAATGGGTCGGCACCGAGCTTCGCAACCCGGCAGGTGTGATGCGGCGAGCGGCCGAAGCGAGTGACGGCAGCTGTACCGGTTGGACTCCCCGCGCCCCGATCCGGCTGTTCACGGGCACCGGCGGCGACGAGCTCGTCCCGTTCGGAAACTCGGTGCACTGCAAGGAAACGTTCGGGTCGCGAGGTGTCGAAGTCCCCATCACCGAAGTGGGCGCCGTCGACCACAACACGTCGGCGAAACGCGCCTATCCGTTGATCGCCGACTTCTTCGCGCAGTGACGCACAAACGGGCTAGGTGACCACGGCCGGGGGTCCGGGGGCGGAGCCCTCCGGGCGGGGTTTGGGGGTTGCACCCCCAAAAACACAACGGAGCGAGCTGTTCACGTTTTCCGTGAACATAGCTCGCCCCGAGTGACGTGGAGCTGAGGGGAATCGAACCCCTGACCCCTGCCTTGCAAAGGTGTGAACCCGAACCGCGTTCGACCTGCGGATCGTGAACCTGCAGGTCAAAGGCCTCAATTCCCCGCCACTCCCCGCCAGTTCCCGCGCGCCTCCCCTGCGACGGGCACGCAGGGGGCACGCAAGGGACACGAGCGGCTGAAACAGGTGGTGGGCTGCCCCACCTGGTTCAGCCGCTCGTTACTGCTGTGACATAGAAGAAGAGTGGGAAGAAGGACGGGCCCACTGGTGTCACTCCCCTGTCACTCGGATCTGCGCAGGTCAGAGGGCACAGAGTGACAGAGTGACAGGGGTGACAGGTTGGACACGCCCCCGCTGTCACTCTTCGGCAGGCGTGATTGTCGGTGGCCCGACTTACGCTCCGCGGCATGGTCGATCCCACTGCACGGACGTGCTCTCGCTGCGACAACGAGCCAGGCCCGGGTGGCGTGCTGTGCCCTGACTGCCTGACCGCTCTAGTTCAAGCACAACGCGACTACTGGAGCAACCACGTTCAACAGGGCGCCACCGTGGTCAGAAGGCAGCAGTAGCATCCTGACCCGTGGCGGTCAGTGGGTCTGTCACGAGGGTGACGCCACCTATCCCCACCTGCACACTTCGATGCATAATCGAACACATGCTCGATACCGGCGACACCAGGCCTCCGGGGCACCTGCACTCGTTCCGACCACCCCGACCCGTGTGGGTAAACCTGAGCCTGGTCTACCCCATCGACGCGGTGAAGGCCGCCGTGCCCGATGGATTGGACCTCACTAGCGTCGTCCCCGGGATGCTTGACATGTGGCAGGCCACTACGACCGGGCACTGGGTTGGCTACGTCCGCTTCATGATCAACCCTGGCCACGGAGGCGCCCACCACGAACAGTGGATCATGGCGGAAGCGATGCGCCCACGAGGCGAACAAAACCCTTGGTCAGGTGGCTACATGCCCGCGTGAGCACTGATCACATCAGCGCGATTGCACAACATCGGTGGCTGGCAGCTGGATCACACATCGGGAGCACTCCCACCATCGTCGACGGCCGCAAGGGATCGTGTCTCATCCAGGTGCGATGCGAGGTGTGAAGGAAGTTCAGCCGGAGTCCCGTTGGAGAACTCCGCACCTTCAAATGAGGCGTTCGTGCTGAAGGTTGTCCCGTCGAACCAGGCTTCCCGGTCGAACCTCGCTTCGTCGAACCGGGCATAGCCGCTGAAGGTTGTCCCGACGAACTTGGCATCCCCGGAGAACCTCGCCTCGTCGAACCAGGCTTCCCGGTCGAACCTCGCCCCGCTCAGCCAGGCAAAGCCGCCGAACTTCGCCCCGCCGAAGACGGCATGCCCGCGGAACGTCGCCACGTTGAACCCGGCAAACTCGCCGAACTTCGCCCAACCGAATCCGGCATCCCCGTCGAACTCCGCCTCGTCGAACTCGGCATGTCCGTGGAACATCGCCTCGGCGAATCCGGTCTCCCCGCCGAACTTCGCCCCGCCGAATCCGGCATCCCCACGGAATTTCGCCCCACCGAACTCGGCATGTTGGTCGAATTTCACTCCGATGAACCCGGCATATCCGTCGAACTGCACCTCGTCGAACACGGCATCCCCGCCGAATTTCGCCCCACCGAACCAGGCGTCCCCAGTGAACTTGGCTCGCGTGAATATGGCTTCATTGACGCGGAAGCTGCTGAGGGCGAAGTCTATGAGCGTGGCGCCCGCCAAGTCGATGTTCATGTCTGCCCAGAAGGTCGACGGCGGATGTTCCTGATCACCGTGGTCGAGGTGGCGCGCGAGCAGCCGTTGCGCGGTGAGTCGCACTTCGCGTTCCTGCCGTGCTTCGTCCTCGACCTCACTACGGGCAGGCAGCTTCGGGATGTCGCGGGCCGCCGATCCTGTTCCACGATCTTCTGACCGCCTTGTGCGGAGGAGAGGGCGTCGCAGTCCAAGCCTGAGAGGAGTGGCTTCGCCAAGGGGGGTGTACGGCCCACGCAGGTAGGCGCAGAGCACGTCAACCACGTTCTGTCGCTGATCTGGATTGTCTTGTCCGACCCGGGCCAGCGCGTACATGCCTCCGTGCCGGACCGGCGCCTTATCCGAGCCGAGCTGTTCGACGGCTTTGACGTACAACTCGGTTAGGCGGCGTTCGCGGTTGTCGTGCTCGGTGGCCCACTGCCGACGACCGGTCAGAACCAGCGCCACGATGCCGCCGGTGCCTGCGCCGACGGTCAGCCCGATCTTGATGACCTCGATCCGATCCCTCGCATCGTGACCGACGTCAACGAAGGTCAGCAGTGTGATCAGCGCAGCGGCGGTGATCAGCGCGACGGGCAGGACGACGACCAGCGTCGCCCACCACCAAGTGCCGCTACGTCGACCCCATCGCCTTCGCAGCCTGCTAAACCGGCGCTTCTCGTCGTTCGTCGCCTTCGTCCTCATGGTCAGAACGTCGCTGTCGGGCTGGCACACGTAACCAACAGCTTGCAGAGCGCCACGTTGCCGAAGGCGGCACCCGCCACGAACGGTAGGTCATGGCGGATGCAATACACCTACGTGGTGAACAAGCCTTGGACTGGCGGCTACGTACGGTCCTGACGACGGGTCATGCGGACCAGGCCTTGTGCCTGTCGCCCCTCTGCCGCATCGGAGTTGTCGACTGCCGAGTCATCCATTTCGATCGACCCTGGGCTGTACCGCGTTCCACTGGAATGAAGTGCCTCGACCCGCATCTTGATGAGCATCCTGCGTGCCTCATCTTCCTGCGGGTTCCAGTAGTCGTCCGACGCGGTCGTCTGCGCTGAATGCTTTCGGTACAGCATGCTCGGCTCCGCGATAAATTCACCGGCCGTCACAGCCTCAGCCGCCAGCAATGTGGCTATCGTCTCGGCCCCTGTTAGCGCCATCCAGCCACCCAAGGACCAGATTAGGTCCGTGTGCATCGCAACATTTGCCGCCAGGACTGACAGCCGATTCTCTGACTGCTCCCTGAAGAACCGACCGGGCTCCACAAGCCCATTAGGCGGATCGCATGGACCAGGCGATGTAGTTCCATCCTCATGCAAGTCAAGCCCCGCTGATACGCACCACGCGACACGATGCAAGGTAGCTATGTCACGCGCCAGGGCTCCTGGCAAGAGCACATCATCCGCGTCAAGGTTCCGAATAACAATTCCGTTCGACTGCGACAACGCCATATTTCGGGTCACTGCCGCACGTCCGGCCAAGCCAGTCCCATAGTGAACGCGCGGATCATCGACGGGCAACTCTTGCTTCGGCACTCCGGAGCTACCGTCTTCTTGCACGCACCATTCCCAAGACCAGCCATCCGGCATATCTTGGGCCCGCAGGGACTCGTAAGCTTCCTTCAAGTAGTGGTGCCCACCCTCGAAGACGGCCGTAACAATGGAGATCAGGCGCGGCGTTGCCACTTATTCGTCCCACTTTCGCAGCTCAGTACTATAAGATAACGAGATTCGGTCGGCAGGTGTCAGCAGTTCGGCAACGTCGACCGCCCGCCCCTCCGTGTCGTAAGTTATCTTCCTGATCGGAATTACCGGCACGTTGAATGGAATGTCATAGAGTTCGATCTCTTCATCAGTCGGCATTCGCGACGTGACTTGATCGACAATCTTCCCCGCTTCAATGCCAGCAGTGTATAGCTGATGAAGTGTTCCGCCCGGCCACGGCTCATTACTCGAATCCAGCAGTGGCGGATAGTCCTTTACCAGTCGATACGGCAGGTAGGACACCATTCGACTATATCCTTCGCCTTCCCGATACTGCCTCAGGTATGTCCGACGGAGGACGTACTCATCTGACGGCAAGTCGAGGATCTTCGCTACATCAGCGGGAGGCGAAACGACTTCGTATGTGACCTTATCGTCGTTTACCGTCCCGATCTCGACGTTTGCATCGCGCTCCGCTGCGCCGCGACGGCGGCGAACGTCCTCAGGCTCCCTAACCAGGTCCTTTTCTTCCTGGTAGGCGACGTTCGAGCGAGTCAGGTGCATGGGTATGACCCGGACGCGCACCGGTACGCCGCGCCCGCCGGACGTCAGCAGGCCCTCACCTTTCAGCAGCTGCACGGCGGCCGACACCACGTTCTTACCGGCGCCGAAGCGCTCTCGAAGGGCCTCGTTGGTCGGCAACGTCTCCCCTTCCGCGAACTCGCCCTCACGGATCGCGCTTCGAAGCTGCTCGGCCACGGACTTCGCGTCGACTCGTTCCATATCCCCATCCTCTCACACCTTCCCGGGCTTACAACTTTCATCCCGGGATAGTCCTTGACATCCCTCGATGGCTCCGGCAAGGTAGGTCACGTCATCCCGGGATGAACGAAACATCCCGGGATATAGCGAAGGGAGAAACGACATGGCGAAGCGCACGGTTCCCGGTCTGAAGCTCGGCGGCGGCAAGGGCAAGACGGTCTTCTGGCTTGGGCTGGTCGTCCTGGTGGCGCTGGTCGTGGCGGTGCCGGTGGAGATGGCCGGGTTCGTCAAGTGGCTGTTCACCGCCGGTGACGTCGCCGTGACCAGCGTCGTGACGTTCATCAACGCCTTCTGAGGCTGTTCGCCTCGCACATCCCATCCGCATTTACCAGGAGGAGAACCGAATGAGCACCATGCGAAACATCCCGGCCGTTGAGGACATCGAGGCTGAGGGTTTCTACCCGGACGGTCTGACCGAGGCAGCGATCGACGCGCTGCTGCAGGACGTCGATCGGGAGTTGGCGGCCGATGAGCACGCCGCCTCTGCGGCGTTCCTTTACGACTTCAACGACCAGCGCCGGGCCTCGCGTGCCCGTCGCCGCGCTGGCCGGGAAGCGCTGCGGACGCTTCCGGCTCGTCTGCCGCTTGCCCGCCCGTTCGAGATCGAGGCCGCGTGATGGCCGCCGCGAACGTGCTGGCCGAGATGGGTGCGCTGCACCTGAGCCGCCCGGCTGTCGACGCCACGGTGATCACGATCGCTGCTTGGTACGAGCGGAAGGCCGTGGTGTTCGAGCACCTGGCCGACGCGGGCACCGCCGGTGCCGCCGACCAGGCCGCACAGGCGCACCGGCACGCCGCCCAGCTGCTGGCGGTGGCGTGATGACACGCCTTCTGATCACTAGCCCCGACGCGGCGGCCCACTCCGCCAAGAACGCGCCGACCGCGCCGGGTCCCGACCAGCCAGCAAAAGACTCGAAGGGATTCCCGATGGTAGAGGACGCAACCCGCGACTACGCCGCGAAGACGCGGGAGCGCGCGGTCCGCCAACTCCAAGACGCCCGCGACGTGATGGGCGAATGGATGGACCTCATCCGCCAGTGCGCGGAGATCCGGGTCGACAGCTACGAACCGAACGACGTCGCCGTCGATCCCGCGTACCGCGAGGCGTTGCGGCTGTACGCACGGATGACTGCCGCTGTTGAGCTGTACAGCTTCCGTGCCCCGGCGATCGAGGCCGGTGCAGGCGAATGAGCGGCAAGCAGATCATCGTGTACATCCCGTACGGCGACACAGCTTTGGTGGCGCTGGCCCGGTGCACCTGGGGCGGTCTGCCGGTGTTCGGGTGGGGCGAGGCCCCCGGCGGGCTGTACACCACTTCGCAGCTGCGGGAGGCCGGGTTGTCGGCGGCCGGGCTGGACCCGGTGGCGCTGCTGGTGTTCCGGCACCGCAAGCCCTACGCCCGCCAGACCGTGGCGGAGCTGTACACGCTGATCGACGCGACTCTCCGCCCGGCACCGTCCGAGGCACAGCGGGTGTCTCGGCTGCGGAACCTCGCGTATGCGGAGCGGGCGCTGCGGACTTGTGCCACCTGCACGGAAGAGCAGGAC
Source organism: uncultured Actinomycetota bacterium (assembly GCA_963766045.1). Lineage (GTDB taxonomy): Bacteria > Actinomycetota > Actinomycetes > Mycobacteriales > Pseudonocardiaceae > Amycolatopsis. The sequence continues at coordinate 273,184 of CAVXYN010000002.1, forward strand.
TACCGCGTGCCGACGTCCACCCGCCAGTGCTGGACCTGTTTCGAGACCGAAAGCGCCGACGCCGTGGAGGTGGCCGCATGACCGCGTTCGACGTGTTGGAGCGGTTCGGCACGGTCGCGCTGTTGCGGTTCGCGGCTGCGGTGGCGCTGTTCCTGGTGCTGCACCTGGTGCGGATTCCGCTGGTGCTGGTGGCGCGGGTGCTGGAAGGCGTGATGTCCCGTGTGGACGGCTACGCCGCGAAGCAGGCCAGCGAGCGGCCACGCGGACCGATCAATCAGTACTTCGCTGCCACGACAAGGGAAACGGGGGCCGCACATGTCTAGGGAACTGTGGGACACCGCTGAGTGCTCGGATCTGGTCGCGCACTGGAAAGCGGAGCGCCACGCCCGTGCGTGGTGGCGGGAGCTGGATAAGGCCATCGACATGACGATCGGGGCGGCGCTGCTGACCTGTGTCGTGCTGGTCGCCACGTATGTGGTGTTCGGCGGCTGGGTGCCGGTCACGGCGTTGCTGGCCGGATGCACCGGGGTCTACGGGGTGCTGGGCTTGGCGGACCTCGTGTCTCTGTGCTCCCGGGGTCGCCCGCTGTTGGCAGATAAGAACTTTCCCGAGGTGCCGCCGGAGCACGAGTGCGGCGCGGCTGATGAGACGGAGGTGCGGTGATGACGGCACAGCAGCAGAGCGAGCGGACCCGCACCGATGCGGCCGTGGCCTGGTCGGTCGGGCATGCCGGGGAACTGGCCGGGATCACCCTGCCCGCGCTGGCCGGGGTCCTGGTGTGGCCGTGGATCGCGACGGTATCCGGCGTGGTGGGCCTGTGGTGGGCGGTCTCCGAGCTGCGTGAGCGCCGCACCCGCGTGGAGTTGCAGAGCAAGGTGTCGCCCCGGCTGCTGAGCAGCGGGGATGCCCATGCCGGCATGGGCAGTGAGCGGGAGGTGCGGGCATGAGCACGTGGCGACAGGAACAGCGTGCCGACAAGGCCGCGCAGCGGGAACAGGACCGCCTGGACGCGGCCGCCCGCTCGGACCGGCGGATGGCGGAGCGGGCCGCGTTGGCGGCGCAGCAGCGGGAGGACGAGGCCGCTCGCGTGGAGTTGGAAGCCGCGGGGAAGGTCGCGCGCCGGTCGCGTCGTTCGGCCCGGTGGGTGGCGATGTGGTCGTGGCTCGCGGCGCACCGTGTCGACGGCCCGATCTATCTGCTTGGGATCGCGGCGGCGGTGCTGGCGGTGCCTGCGATGGCGCGTCACGGGATCGAGGTCTACGGCAGCGTTCTGGGTTCGGTGCTGCCGGTCATTTCGGAACTGGGTATGTGGGCGTTCGCGGTCGCGGTGCAGCTGGCCCGCCGCACCCCGGGCCGTCCGGTGTGGGCGCTGCAGGCCGGGGTGTGGGTGTTCGCCGGATACGGGTTCGCCCTCAACCTGATGGACGGGCTCGGACGCGGGGTGTCGGCCGGTGTCCTGATGGGCCTGGTGTCGATCGCCGGGGTCATCGCGCACCAACTGGCCGTCGCGTCCCCGCGCCGTTCGCGGATCGAGAAGGCCGCCGCGAAGCTCGAACGGGCCGCACTGCGCAAGACGATGCGCATCAGGGCGGCGGCGATCCGGCACGCGGTCGGGGAGATCGACCAGGCCGGTGCGGCCACTCTGGTGTTCGCTCCGGGCCGGTACGTGATCGACCGGCGCGGCCGCCTCACCGAAGCGATCCTCCCGGCCCTGCCGGTCGAGGACGCCCCGTCGATCGCCGACACGCTGGCCGATGACGTCGCGGCGTGGTTGGCGACGCAGGATCGGCCGTCGATCCCTGCCGACGACGACTCCGACACGCCGGGCACCGGTGGTGTGGCGGTCCTCGATCCCGAGGGTGACCAGCGGAAATCGACCCCGCGTCGCCGCACGATCCGGGCGCCGAAGGTCCGGTCACAGGAGGAGTTGCGGGCGGAGTTCCGGGCGCTGATCGAGGCCGGGGACGTCGATCCGACGAAAGCGGAGTCGATCCGTAAGGCGCTCAAGTGCGCGCCGAAGACAGCCCGCAAGCTGCGTGACGACTACCAGGGAGGCACCCGATGACCACCCCTAACACCCCCGATGAGTCGGGTGCCGAGCTGGCCACCGTGCATCACCTCCCGAACACCGGTGAGGCGATCGAAGGGGAGCTGATCTCTGAGGAGGAGTACCAGCGGCTCACCACCCAGAAGGCCCGCCGGATCGCCCGCTACCAGGGTTACAAGAGCGATATGGTCGCCGTCGCCCGCGTCACGAAGACCGTGGCCACGCATGACCGCACGAAGACGGCCACGAAAGCGTTGGTGCGCAACGCCGTCTACGTGGGTGGCGGGGTGAAGGTGCTGGCGGTGCGGGCGTGGGAGGCCTCGACGAACGCCCGCTATGACCGGCTGATGCGCGGTGCGGAGCTGCGCGGGGACATGGAATCGCTGCGGGAGTGGGACGAACGCGCCGAAGCTGCGAAGGAACGTCGCCACTCGCGGCGGATGGACTGGCTCGACGCGCCCGGGAAGATCGTGAAGGCGCTGGGTGTCAGCGTGCTGGCCGGGATCGGGTTCCTGCTCGCGCTGGGGATCGTGCTCGCGGTGGCCAACGAGCGGATCGCCGATGTGATCGCCCCGATCACGGCGGTGATCGACGCGATCGCCTGGGTGGTCATGGTGTTCACGATCGCGTGGGGTCCGATCGTGCTCGCGGCGCCGTGGGTCGCGGTGATCAGCCTGTGGCACTTGGGTCGTAAGGCCGGTGCGGCGCCGGGCTGGTTGCAGACATCGGCGGAGTCCGATGTGGACGTGTCGATCGATGAGACCACGATCGCGGCCGCGCTGTCGGCTCTGCGGATTCCGCAGATCACCGCCTACCTCAAGACGGGTTCGCCGCTGCAGTTCCTCACCCCGGCCCGGGTGGACGGTCGCGGCACGCATGCGGTGGTGCGGCTCCCGGCCGGTGTCACGGCGGAGAAGGTCGCCCGTCGGCGCGGCGACCTCGCCACCGGCCTGCACAGGTTGGCCAAGGAAGTGTGGCCCACCACCGGATCTGAGGCCGGGATCCTGGATCTGTGGGTCGCGGACAAGGGCGCGCTGGCGGAGGGTGCGGGGGCGTATCCGCTGCTCAGCGATGGCGTGGTGGACGTGTTCAAGGGGGTTCCGTTCGGGAAAACGTTGCGGGGCAACCCGATCAACGCACCCCTGTTGGAGCGGAACACGATCTGTGGCGGCATGCCGGGGCAGGGCAAGTCGAGCGCGGCCCGGGTGATTATGGCCGGTGCGGCGCTGGATCCCACTGCTGAGCTGCGGATCTGGGTGCCCGATGCGAACTTCGACTTTGAGGTGTTCAAGCCGCGGTGCACCCGCTACGTGATGGGTGCCGAAGACGAGAAGATCGAGGAAATCCTTGCTGACCTGCAGGTTCTGCACGCTGAGGTGCAGCGGCGTGGGGAACTGCTGGTCAAGTATGAGATCCCGGCCGTCACTCGCGAGTACGCCAGTCGCGCCGTGGGTTTGCACCCGATCTTTGCGCTGCTGGAAGAGGCGCACGTGGCGATCCAGCATCCCAAGTACGGCAAGGAAATCTCCCGGCTGCTGGTTGACATTGTCCGGTTGGGACGCAAGCGCTGTATTCACCTGCTCGTGTCCACCCAGGCCCCGACCAAGGACTCCATGCCGCGTGATGTCACCCGTAACTGCTCCAACGGGATCGCGTTCGCGGTCGGTGACCACGTCGCCAATGACGCCCTGCTCGGTCAGGGGGCGTATGCGGCCGGGCACCGCGCGACCGAGCTCATTCCCGGGACGGACAAGGGAACGGCGGTGTGTAAGGGCTTCTCCGGTGAGCGTTCGGAGATCGTGCAGGTCTACTTCCTGGACGTGTCCCGCGACAACGACCAGGTCACCCCGATCATCGAACGGTCCCTTGCCGCGATGAAGTCCCTGCCGGGCCGCCCGGCGACGGTGCGGGAGATCCCGGCCGCACGCGACCTGTTGGAAGACCTGGATGCCGTGCTCGGAGACGTCGCGGTCCCCGCCGCGAACGTGCCCCCGCTGCTGGCCGCCCACGCCCCCGATTGGGCGCCGTACCGGACGCTCACCGGCAAGGGTCTTCGGGAGGTCCTCTCCGCTCAGTACGGGGTCAAGGTGCCCTCCACGGGCAACAAATGGCCGGTCGATCCGGTCACCGTGCGTGAATCTCTCGCGAAGCAGGCGACGGCCGATCTCGACGAAGACCAGTAGCCGAGTGAGCCCGGCCCCGGTCACACCGAAACCCCGATTCCGGGGGCCGAACCGCCGACCAGCAGACCGGGCTAACTCGGCTCACTCACCTAACTTTCCGCAGATCAGCAGGCCAGAGACCCAATCTCACCCCGGAGGTTAGAAACCTAACCCGCCACCGGCGACCTCACTCCCCGGCTCACTTCAACTCCACACCACCCCGGCGACGCGCCACCGGCCGCCGCCCCGGCACCCCCATGCCAAAAACGGTCACCCAACGTCACAACCGAAGGGATCCCGATGGGAAGCAAACAGTTCGTTCACCGAGGCAGCAAGAGCTGGTGGTCCGGCGATTTCACCGCCCTCTGCGGGCTGGTCATCCCCGCTGGGCAAGGCAGGTCACCGTGGTTCACCAGCCCGGCATGCCCGGCCTGCGAAGCAATCCACAAGGCCAGCAAGAACGGAGGCAAGCGATGAAGACAACCATCACGATCACCGGCCTCGCGGCCGCCGTCGCGCTCGGCACCACCGCGTGCCTGCCGACACCGGAGACATCGGCGGCGAAGCTACCCGGCGCCGACTCGAGCACGACGGCCCGCCAGCTGGCCGCGCTCAAGCTCGCCCCGGCCGACACCGGCGCCCACTACAACCGGGACGACTGGCCGCACTGGGACAGCGTGGGCAAGGGCTGCAACCGGCGCGAGGACACCCTCAAAACCCAGGGCCGAAACGTGGCGATCGGCAAGGGCTGCAAGGTCCTCTCTGGTGAGTGGACGAGCCGCTACGACGGCGTGAAGGTCACCGATCCCGAGACGGTCGACATTGACCACATGGTGCCGCTGGCCGAGGCCGCCCGATCCCACACCCGCGACTGGACCGGGAAGCAGCGGGAGCGCTACGCCAACGACCCCGCCGTGTTGGTCGCGGTCACTGCGAAGTCCAACCGGTCCAAAGGGGACCAGGACCCGGCGAAGTGGCTGCCTAGCAAGGACAGGTGCGGCTACGTCGCTCACTGGGTGCGGGTGAAGACCACCTACCGCATGACCGTCGATCAGGCCGAACACGACGCTATCGCCGCGATCCTCCGCCACTGCTGAAGGGACCCACCATGGACACCACTGCAGAACGCCTCGCGGAGGCCGCGCTGGACGCGGCCGGTCGTGGCTGGCACGTCTTCCCGCTCCGGCCGGGCCGCAAGCAGCCCGCCGGGCACAACATCGACGCCTGCCCGCGCACTGGCCGCTGCGCAGACGGGCACCGGACCTGGGAGCAGCGGGCGACCACCGACCCCGCGAAGATCCGGGCGGCGTGGTCGCAGGACCGCTACAACATCGGGTTGGCCACCGGCCCGTCCGGGCTCTGCGTCATCGACCTCGACACCCTCAAGCCGGGAGAGGAAGTCCCCGCGGCTTGGGCCGCTCACGGCGCAGCGTGCGGTGAGGATGTGCTCGCGATCGTGGCCGAGCAGGCCGGGCAACCGCTGCCCGGCGACACCCTCACCGTCCGGACCCCGTCCGGGGGGCTGCACCTGTACTACCGGGTGCCGGACGGCGTGACGCTGCGGAAAACCGAGGGCGACCGAGGTGCCGGTCTGGGCTGGAAAATCGACACCCGCGCGTGGGGCGGCTACATGGTCGCGCCCGGCAGTCAAACCGGCGACGGCGTGTACGAGTACCTGTTCGACGGGCCGATCGCCGTACTGCCCGCGTGGTTGGTGGAGCGGCTGACCCCGGCCGTGCCGCCGCCCGCGCCGGTGGTGCCGATACGGACCGGGCGGGGCCGCCGGGACCGGTTCCTGACCGCCGCGATCACGGCGGAGGCCGGGAAGGTCGCCGACGCGACGAAGTCTCAGCGCAACGCCACGCTCTACACCTCAGCTCTCGCCCTCGGGCAGCTCGTTGCCGGTGGCGCGCTGGAGGAAGCCGAGGTGACGGCGGCTCTGCTGACTGCCGCCGGTCGGCACATCGCGTGCGGTGCCTACAGCGAACGACAGGCCCACCAAACCATCGCGTCCGGTCTGCGTGCCGGGGCGAACCGTCCCCGCCGGATCGCCTGACCACCTGCTCTGTGGAGGTTCGAAACTCATGACCGCCCAACGCGCCTTAGCGCCCGTGCCGAACCCGCCCGCCCGCCGCACCCGGTGGACCGATGCGGAGCTGATGCGAGAGGAGTTCCCGCCACCGAAGTGGGCCGTCCCCGGACTGCTCGCGGAAGGGCTGAACCTGCTGGCCGGTGCGCCAAAGCTGGGCAAGTCATGGCTCTCCCTCGGACTCGCCGCCGCAATCGCCAACGGCGACCCCGCGTTGGGTTCGATCGACGTCGAACGCGGACCGGTCCTGTACTGCGCCCTGGAAGACACCGGCCGCCGGTTGCAGCGTCGCCGCCGTCAGATGCTCGCGTCCGGTGGCCGCGCCGCACCGCTGCTCACCCTGGAAACCGCCTGCCCCACCATGACCGCCGGTGGAGAAGAAGTGCTCATCGAATGGTTGGAGGAGAACCCGTCCGCGCGGCTGGTCATCATCGACACCTACGAAAAAATGCGCGGCAACGACGCACCCGGCCAATCCGCCTACACCGGCGACTACGCCGCCGCCGGGCGATTCAAGCGCCTGGCCGACCACTACAGCGTCCCGTTCCTGCTCATTCACCACGTCCGCAAACAAGGCGCGGAGGACTGGCAGAACCTCGTGTCCGGCACCGCCGGACTCACCGGCGCCGTAGACGCGACGCTCGTGCTCGAGCGCGGACGCGGGCAGGCCGACGGGGTTCTTCACGTCACCGGCCGCGACGTCGAAGAAACCGACTACGCCATGACCTTCGACGCGCACGCCGGTTCCTGGACCAAATTGGACGGACCTGCCTCCGATCACACCGTGTCCGACACCCGTGCGGACATCCTCCGCCTGCTCCGCGACCACGGGCCGCTCAAGCCCGCACGGATCGCCGAATCGCTCGGACTCGTGCCGAACACCGCCCGCCAAACCTGCAAACGCATGTCCGACGCCGGGCAACTTCGCGTGGCCAAAGACGGCTCGTACAGCGTCCCCGACGCCGGTGACAGCCGTGACGCGCCAACATAGTCACCCCTGTCACCACTGTCACCCTCGGGCGATGACCAGCACAAACAGGAGTGACAGTCAGAGTGACACCCCACCCGGGGTGTCACCCCTGGCACGAGTGACACCCAAGACAGGTCCCGCCTGTCACACCTGTCACCCCGTCACTCAAACCCCACCTGACCAGCACAAACACCGGTGACACCCGAGTGACACCCGAGTGACACCGCCGAACCGGAGGACAGAGCCATGACACGACCGGCCGCCAGCATTCACGCCGACGAGAGGTCTCCCGCGCCATGGACGCCACGGCACAGAGCATCGAACGCTACTTCGACGTCGAAGAGGTCGCCAAAATTCTCGGGACCACGGTCCGCTTTCCACGACGTCTGATCGAAGAACGACGGATCGAATACGCCAAGCTGGGGCGGCATGTCCGAATCGCGGAAAGCGTGCTGGTCGCCTACATCACGGCAAACACCGTTTCACCTCGACTGAACTTGAAGGGGGCTGCCTGATGGCCAGCAAACGACGCGACTGGGGTCGTATCCGGCAACTGAAGTCCGGCCGTTGGCAGGCACGGTTCCCCGGGCCCGACGGGGTGCTTCGACCCGCACCCGAGACATTCGAGACCCGCAAAGAAGCGGCCGTGTGGCTCGCTGAGAAACAGACCGAGATTGCGAAAGAAGACTGGGTAGACCCGGACGCCGGGAAGGTTCCGTTCTTGGAATACGCCACGAAATGGGTCGCTGAGCGCAAGCTCAGCGAGACCACACGCGAGCGGTACGAAGGGATTGTGCGGAAGCACTTCAACCCGATGTTCGCCGACAAGGCGGTCGCTGACATCAAAGAGGCAACGGTGCGACGCTGGCGGAGCAACCTCGCGAACGACGGGGTGGGTGCTCCTACGGTCGCCAAGTCGTATCGACTGCTACGCGCGATCTTCAATACGGCTGTGGACGAGGACCGAATGGTCAAGCGGAATCCGTGCCGCATCAAGGGCGCGGGAGACGACGACTCTCCTGAGCGATCGGTCTTGAGTATCCGGCAGGTGTTCGCGGTATCGGATGCGATGGAGCCGCGATTCCGTGTGCTCGTGTTGCTGGCGACCTTCACGTCGCTCCGGTTCGGCGAGTTGGCAGCATTGCGACGTCGTGACGTCGATTTTGCGGCGGGGGAAGTACGAGTGCGTCGGTCGCAAGCGGAACTCCGCGGGCAAACCGTCGTCAAGGGGCCAAAGAGTGCAGCCGGTAAGCGCACAGTCGCCATTCCGTCGGTCATCGTCGACGACCTCCGCCAACACATCGAGCACAACGCCGAACCTGGTTCTGACGGGCTGGTGTTCATCGGTCCGCAGGGTGGTGTCCTGCGACGCCGGAACTTCCGACGGCTGTGGGCGAAGGCGCTTAAGGCCGCTGAGATCGACGAGGACGTTCACTTTCACGACCTTCGACACACCGGCAACCAGCTCGCAGCGGAGGGCGGGGCGACAACGAAAGAGCTGATGGCACGGATGGGCCACTCAACGTCGCGAGCCGCGCTGATCTACCAACACGCGAGCCGACGCCGCGATCACGAGATCGCCGACGCGATCAGCCGGAACGTCGATGCGGCACGCAAACCGAAGGGCAAACGAGCCCGCAAGCGGGCCGCTTCTGATCGGAAGGGGCACGCGGGGGGCACGCAGGGCGGTAAGGCCGCCTGAAACAGCAACGGCCTGGTCAGAGGAAATACCCTCTGACCAGGCCGTTTTGAGTGTGGAGCTGAGGGGAATCGAACCCCTGACCCCTGCCTTGCAAAGGCAGTGCTCTACCAATTGAGCTACAGCCCCTTATCGCAGACGATCATAGCCGTCTGCGACAAGATCAGTTGTTACGGGACGCGTCCGCGGCCTTGGCCGGCGCGCTTCCGTTCGTGGAGACGGACCCCAGCGGACGCTCGGTGGGAGCGGTGGCCTCACGCCAGAGGTCGGCCTCGGCCTTGGCGGCCTTGTTGCGCTTGATCACGAACAGCACGCCGCCCGCGATGACCGCGAGTGCCAACAGCTTCTTCATCAAAAGCCCCCTCTTCTTCTCGCCCGAGTTGCTCCACCTACGCCTCGATGCTACTGCACGTCCACCAAGAGGAACCGAGCCCCCGAAGTTCCACGTGGAACACCACCTATGACAAAGCCCTGCCGGGAAGAGAAGGACCGGCAGGGCCACATCAGGGTCGGTGCACCGGCATTCGCCTCTCGGCAAGTGGCGCATCGCGGCAATCCTCAGACCTCCGCGACGGCGATGGGGTGAGCCCGGGGGACGCTCAGTACACCGACATTCTCAACAACCGCCGGTCCCCCGATTCCCATCCCGCCCTGACCGTGACTCCCCTCACCTTCAGCTGAGGCGGGCTTTCAAGAGGCAGAACTCGTTGCCCTCAGGGTCGACCAAACAGTGCCAGGGCTCTTCGCCGGTCTGTCCGATGTCGACCGGTCGCGCCCCCAGCTTCAGAAGGCGTTCGAGTTCCTCGTCCTGGTCACGATCAGTGGCGTTGACATCGATATGCAGCCGCAGCTGCTCGACCTTGGGCTTGCTATTGGGACTGAAGACCAGCGTCGGCTGCAACCCTCCGAACCCCTCCCGGGGCCCGATCTCTACCGACCCATCGTCCTCGACCTCGAGCACGATGAACTCCAGCACCTCACACCAGAACGCCGACAGCCCCTGCGGATCCCGGCATTCGATCACCAGCTCGGAAATGCGACACGCCATCCCCAAACCCTACGACCAGTACGCTCCGCACCTTCGGCCACGGCGCATGCGCCTTCGGCCTCACCCGACCAGGGCGCCCCGCGCCCTAGGTCGCCCACTCGAAAACGAAACGGTCACCACCCAACGCACCCAGCGCGGGGGGTCCAGGGGGGCGAAGCCCTCCCTGGCGGGGGTTTGGGGGTTCGACCCCCAAAATGGAAAACGCCCGGTCGTGGTCTGCGCTTTCCGCGGACACAACCGGGCCAACCGGGTGGGCCCACCAGGACTTGAACCTGGGACCTCTTCGTTATCAGCGAAGCGCTCTAACCGCCTGAGCTATGGGCCCGAACGACGAGAAGATTACAGGACGCCTCTCGGCGTCCCGCAACCGGGTCATTCACGTTCGGAGAGGGTGACTTCGAGTCCTCCGGCGAGGTCTGCGGAGACGTTGTAGATGAATGCGCTGACGGTGGCGAGGGCGGAGATGAGGACGATATTGATGGCGCCGAGGATGGCCGCGATGCCGAAAACGCGGCCGACGCTGATCAACGGGTCGGCCGGTGCGTCCGCGCCTTCGCCGCCGACGAGGGATGAATAGGTGCCGTTGAGTTTGTCCCAGACGCCCATGCCGTCGAGGACGGTGTAGAGGACGCCGACGGCGACGAGCCAGACGAAGAAGAGCGCGACGCCGAGGACGAGGGACAGTTTCAGGACGGACCAGGGGTCGAAGCGTTTGATCTGCAGGCTGGCGCGGCGGGGTCCGCGGCCGGGGCGGCGGAGTGCGGTGGGGGTGGCTCGGGGCCGGGAGGCCGATGGGATGGCGGTGGGGGCCGGTTTGTCGGCCTCCCCACCGTCTCCGAAGAGCCTCTTCGCGGCTGTGCCGGTCACCGCGGAGTAGTTCACGGTGGGCATGTCCTGCTTGGGTTCCGAGTGGGCCACGTCTTCGGTCGCGACCGAAGACACCGAAACCGTCTGCTCACTGGCGGCTTCGGTGTCCCCGGCGCTGTCGCGTTGCCAGGGCGGGCTCGCCGAACCGGCCTGAGCGCCGTTGGATCCGGCTGCTTCGGGCTTCTCGGATGGTGTCACGAGGTGTCAGTCCTTACCCATTACGTGGGGCGCCACTACTGCTCCGACGCCGTTGTGTCGTCTCCTTCATTACTACCTGCATTGGCGACGTCTGAGGGCTCGTCCGCGTTGCGTGCGACCGCGAGAAGAGTTGTTCCTTCGTCGAGATTCATCAGTCGCACTCCCTTCGTCTGCCTGCCGGCCTTGCGCACCTGTCCGGCCGAGGTGCGGATGACTCCGCCACTGGAAGTGATCGCGTACAGCTCGTCCTCGGCGTCGACGATGACCGCTCCCACCAGCCTGCCACGTTTCCGGTCGTGCTGAATGGTGAGGACGCCCTTGCCACCGCGGCCTTGGACGGGGTAGTCGTCGGTCGGGGTTCGCTTGGCGTAGCCACCATCGGTGGCGACGAGGAGGAACTTGTCCGGTTTGACGACGTGGATGCCGAGCAGTTCGTCGCCGTCGTTGAAGCGCATGCCGAGGACGCCTGAGGTGGCGCGTCCCATCGGCCGGAGGGCTTCGTCGGTGGCGTGGAAACGGATCGACTGGCCTTCCGCGGACACCAGGAGGAGGTCGTCCTCGGCGGCGGCCAGAACAGCCCCGACCAGCTCGTCTCCTTCACGGAGGTTGACGGCGATGAGACCGCCGGCGCGGTTGGAGTCGAAGTCCGTGAGCTTGGTCTTCTTCACCAGGCCGCGCTGGGTGGCGAGCACGAGGTACGGCGCGACCTCGTAGTTCGGGATCTCGATGACCTGGGCGATCTTCTCGTCGGGCTGGAAGGCGAGAAGGTTCGCGACATGCTGGCCGCGCGCGTTGCGGTTGGCCTCGGGCAGGTCGTATGCCTTCGCGCGGTAGACGCGGCCCTTGTTCGTGAAGAACAGGATCCAGTCATGCGTCGAGCAGACGAAGAAGTGCTGGACGATGTCGTCCTGTTTGAGGGTCGCTCCCTGTACGCCCTTGCCGCCGCGTTTCTGCGATCGGTAGAGATCGGTTTTCGTTCGCTTGGCGTAACCCGTGCGGGTGATGGTGACGACGACGTCCTCGACCGCGATGAGGTCTTCGACCGAAACCTCGCCGTCGAACGGGATGATCTTGGTGCGCCGGTCGTCGCCGTACTTGTCGACGATCTCCTGCAGTTCCTCGCCGATGATGGTGCGCTGGCGCTCCGGCTTCTCGAGGATGTCCTTGAGGTCGGCGATCTCGAGTTCGATCTCGGCCAGGGTGTCGATGATCCGCTGGCGCTCCAACGCGGCGAGGCGCCGCAGCTGCATGTCGAGGATCGCGGTCGCCTGGATCTCGTCGACGTCCAGCAGGCTCATCAGGGCCGGCCGGGCCTCGTCGGCCGAAGGCGAACGCCGGATCAGGGCGATGACCTCGTCGAGCATGTCGAGTGCCTTGACCAGACCGCGCAAGATGTGGGCGCGCTCTTCGGCCTTCCTCAGCCGGTAGCGGGTCCGGCGGACGATGACCTCGATCTGGTGCTTCACGTAGTGCCGGATCATCTGGTCCAGCCGCAGCGTGCGGGGCACGCCGTCGACGAGGGCCAGCATGTTGACACCGAAGTTCTGCTGCAGCTGGGTGTGCTTGTAGAGGTTGTTCAGCACGACCTTCGCGACCGCGTCACGTTTGATCGTGACGACGATCCGCATCCCGCTGCGGCTGTTGGACTCGTCGGCGATGTCCGCGATACCGGTGAGCTTGCCGTCGCGGACCAGGTTCGCGATGCTCTCGACCAGGTTGTCCGGGTTGACCTGGAACGGCAGCTCGGAGACGACCAGGATCGTGCGGCCCTTGGCGTCCTCTTCGACCTCCACGACCGCGCGCATGCGCACGGAACCACGGCCGGTGCGGTAGGCGTCCTCGATCCCGGAGGTGCCGAGGATCATCGCCTTGGTCGGGAAGTCCGGCCCCTTGATGCGAACGAGGAGCGCCGCGAGCAGCTCGTCGTCGGTGGCCTCGAAGTTCTGCAGCGCCCACTGGACGCCGTCGGCGACCTCGCGCAGGTTGTGCGGCGGGATGTTCGTCGCCATCCCGACCGCGATTCCGGAACCACCGTTGACCAGCAGGTTCGGGAACCGCGACGGCAGGACGTCGGGTTCCTGAGTGCGGCCGTCGTAGTTGTCGGAGAAGTCGACGGTGTCTTCTTCGATGTCCGCCAGCATGTGCATGGCCAGATGCGCGAGCCGGGACTCGGTGTACCGCATGGCCGCCGCGGGGTCGTTACCCGGCGAACCGAAGTTGCCCTGCCCGTCGATCAGCGGGTACCGCAGCGACCACGGCTGCGCGAGCCGGACCAGCGCGTCGTAGATCGCGGAGTCACCGTGCGGGTGGTAGTTGCCCATCACGTCGCCGACGACGCGGGAGCACTTGTTGTACCCGCGGTCGGGGCGGAAGCCGGAGTCGAACATCGAGTACAGCACGCGGCGGTGCACCGGCTTGAGGCCGTCTCGCACGTCCGGCAGCGCCCGCGACACGATGACGCTCATCGCGTAGTCGATGTAGGAGCGCTGCATCTCCTGCTGGATGTCGACCGGTTCGATCCGGTCGTGGTCCGGAGCCGGCGGCAAGGTTTCCGTCATGAGGTCCTTCTCGTGTGGACAGTCCTAGGTGGACAAGAATCAAGGGGACGCCGCTAAACGTCCAAGCTGTTACACGTCAAGGAAGCGCACGTCCTTGGCGTTGCGCGTGATGAAGGAGCGGCGTGCTTCGACGTCCTCGCCCATCAGGACGGAGAACAGGTCGTCGGCCTGCGCGGCGTCGTCCAGGGTGACCTGGCCGAGCAGCCGGTTCGCCGGGTCCATCGTGGTCTCCCACAGCTCTTCGGCGTTCATCTCGCCGAGACCCTTGTAGCGCTGGATCGCGTCGTCCTTGGGGAGGCGCTTGCCCGCCTCGACACCGGCCTGGATGACCGCGTCGCGTTCCCGGTCCGAGTACGCGTACTCCGGTTCGGTCCGCGGCCACTTGATCTTGTACAGCGGCGGGCGCGAGAGGAACACGTGCCCGTGCTCGATCAGCGGTGTCATGAACCGGAACAGCAGGGTGAGCAGCAGCGTGGTGATGTGCTGTCCGTCGACGTCGGCGTCGGCCATCAGCACGATCTTGTGGTAGCGCAGCTTCTCGAGGTCGAACTCGTCGTGGATACCGGTGCCGAGCGCGGTGATCAGTGACTGGACCTCGGTGTTCTTGAGGACGCGGTCGATACGGGCCTTCTCGACGTTGATGATCTTGCCGCGGATCGGCAGGATCGCCTGGTACATCGAGTCGCGGCCTTCCTTGGCCGAACCACCGGCCGAGTCACCCTCGACGATGTAGAGCTCGCATTCGGCCGGGTTGGTCGACCGGCAGTCCTTGAGCTTGCCGGGCAGACCGCCGATCTCGAGCGCGCCCTTGCGGCGGACCAGGTCGCGCGCCTTACGGGCGGCCATCCGGGCCTGCGCCGAGGAGATCGACTTGTTGATGACCGTCTTCGCCTCGGTCGGGTTGCGCTCGAACCAGTCGGCCAGCCACTCGTTCGACGTCGTCTGCACGAACGTCTTCGCCTCGCTGTTGCCCAGCTTGGTCTTGGTCTGGCCCTCGAACTGCGGCTCGGACAGTTTGATCGAGACGATCGCGGCGAGCCCCTCGCGCACGTCGTCACCGGTCAGGTTCGGGTCCTTCTCCTTGAGCAGCTTCTTGTCGCGCGCGTACGCGTTGACGACGCGGGTCAGCGCGGCGCGGAAGCCCTCTTCGTGCGTGCCGCCCTCGTGTGTGTTGATCGTGTTGGCGAAGGTGTACACCGACGGCGTGAAGCCGTTGTTCCACTGCATGGCGACCTCGACCTCGAGGCCGGTGCCCTTGGCCTCGAAGGAGATCACGCTGGGGTGGATCGGGTCCTTGCTGCCGTTGATGTGCTTGACGAAGTCCTCGAGCCCACCCGGGTAGCAGTAGGTCTTCTCCTTGACCCGCGCCGGCCGGCCGGAGGCGTCCTCTTCGGTCTCTTCGTCGGCGACGCGCTCGTCGCGCAGCGAAAGGGTCAGGCCCTTGTTGAGGAAGGCCATCTCCTGCAGACGACGGGAGATCGTCTCGAAGTTGTACGTCGTGGTCTCGAAGATGTCGTTGTCGGCCCAGAAGGTGATCGTGGTGCCGGTCTCTCCGGCCGGACCGAGGTCCTGCAGCTCACCGGGGAGCTGGTTCGTGTATTCCTGGCGCCAGCTGCGGCCGCCGTACTTGACCTCGGCGAGCAGGGTCTTCGACAGCGCGTTCACCACGGAGACGCCGACGCCGTGCAGGCCACCGGAGACGGCGTAGGAGTCGCTGTCGAACTTGCCGCCCGCGTGGAGCACGGTGAGCACGACCTCGAGGGTCGGCTTCTTCTCCTTGGGGTGCATGTCGACCGGGATACCGCGGCCGTCGTCGACGACCCGCACCCCGCCGTCGGCGAGCAGGGTAACCTCGACCTTGGTCGCGTGACCGGCCATCGCCTCGTCGACGGAGTTGTCGACCACCTCTTGGACGAGGTGGTGGAGGCCGCGTTCACCGGTGGAACCGATGTACATACCGGGACGCTTGCGGACGGCTTCGAGCCCTTCGAGCACCGTGATCGACGACGCGTTGTACTCGCTCTTGTTCTCGGTCACAGGCGTTGTTTCTCCTCGTCTCGCTCGAGCAGACGCTCGCTCATCTCCAGTGTACTTGGCCACGTTCACTGACATGCGGCAAGGACACCTCTGATTTGCTCACAGACGCGCGAAATCGTTCGGAGAAGAGTCTTGACGTTCGCGAAGCGTTCTGGGCGCGTTCTCGGGGCACTGATACGGCGAAGCGCAACTCGGGTCAGCCGTACGTGTCACGCGGCCCGCGTCCCGACACGTGCCGGGGCCCCTTCCGCCAGCTCGGGGCCGTCGGGCCCTGTATCCGCATCCTCTTCACCACGCCGTGCCCGACGCCCGCCGCGATCTTCGCGAGCAGCTGCCCCTGGAGCAGGCGAAGCTGTGTCGCCCACGCCGTCGAGCTGGCGCGAACGGTCAGTTCGCCGTCCTTCAGCGCCACCGGCTGGGCGTGTTCGGCGACCTCTTCACCCACAAGTCGTGCCCAGTTGCCGAAGACCTGACCATTGGCCAGCCGCGTGTTCCAGCCGCGGTCGACCGCGATCCGCGACGCGAGCCGTCCGAGCGGCTGCGGGTCCCGCGCATCGGCACCCGGCCCGGACCAGCGGCGACGTCGCGGGCTCTGTCCGTTCCCTCCACCGGTGATACGGCCGCGGCGGACACCCGGTTCAACTCCGCGCGCCTTCGCTTTGGCCTTCGCGGCCTCCAGCGCAATATGCGCGAGGTCACGGCCAGTGACCGCTTCCTTGCCTTCGGTATCGGTTGCGCCGTTCGGTGCCGGGGAGGGGTCACGCTGTGTGGCGAACAGTCCTCCCTCACCTGGGTCACCGCCCACGTGGGGGGTGTCAAGCCGCTTTTCGGGCCCTTTGGTCACGCGGGGCGATAACGCGTTCACGGTGTTATCCACACTGTCCACAGGTTTGTCCCCAGATCGGTGGGTAACTGCTGTGGCGCCGATCACCCCGGGTGTCCGCTGGTCGTTCAAAAGCTGCGGCATCACCCACGGCTGATCTCACCATCGGCCACGAGGAACCGGTGCCCGGCCAGCTCGGCGGGTACGTCCTCGTCCACGGCGGCGGTCACCAGTACCTGTTCGGCACCGGCCGCCACCTCCGCCAGCCGGGCCCGGCGGCGCCGGTCCAGCTCGGCGAACACATCATCCAGCAGGAGGACCGGTTCCCCGGCCTCGCCACGCAGAAGCTCGTAGCTTCCCAGACGCAGCGCGAGGGCGAACGACCAGGACTCCCCATGACTCGCGTAGCCCTTCGCCGGCGTTTCACCGAGGATGAGCTCGAGCTCATCCCGGTGCGGGCCGACCATGCTCACCCCGCGTTCCAGCTCCAGCTTGCGAGACCGGCCCAGCGCTTCGACCAGCACTTCCTTCAGCACTGCTTCGTCGGCGCGAGGGCCTTCGGGATCGCCGTAGCCCTCCGGCATCGCTTCACCCAGGCTCGACTTGTACGCGATCTTCGCCGGCCTCGAGTCGGGCGCGACCCCCATGTACGCGGCAGCCGCGTACGGCGCGAGATCCGCGATGAGGTTCAGCCGAGCGGCGAGCAAAGCCGCCCCGGACACCGCGAGATGGTCGTCCCAGACGTCGAGCGTCGACAACGCGTACGGGTCTTCGCGACCCGTACGCCGTTTGCCGGCCGTCTTGAGTAGAGCGTTCCGCTGCTTCAGCACCTTCTCGTAGTCGGCGCGGACCCCGGCGTACCGCGGCGCGCGCAATACGAGGAGTTCGTCCATGAACCGGCGCCGTTCCCCGGGGTCCCCGCGTACGAGCGCCAGGTCCTCCGGGGAGAACAGCACCGTGCGCAGGATCCCGAGTACGTCACGCGGCTTGCCGACCGCGCCGCGGTTGACGCGCGCGCGGTTCGCCCTGCCGGGGGTGATCTCCAGCTCGACCGTCAGTTCCCGATCCTCGTTGACCACCGCGACCCGGATCAGCGCGCGTTCACAACCGTGCCGCACCAAGGGTGCGTCGGTCGCGACACGGTGCGAGCCGAGGGTCGCGATGTAGCCGATCGCCTCGAGGAGGTTCGTCTTGCCGCGGCCGTTCTGTCCGATCAGGACGGACGGACCGGGCTCGAGCGCGAGATCGGCTTGAGGCCACGAGCGGAAGTCGGTGACCTGGAGATGTCGTAGGTACAAGCGTTCGCCTAGTAGCCGACCGTATTCACTGCGCCTTTTTGACGGAGTGGCCACCGAACTGGTTGCGCAGCGCGGCGACGGCACGCATCGCGGCGGAGTCCTCCTGGCGGGAGGCGAACCGCGCGAACAGCGCGGCCGAGATGACCGGCGCCGGGACCGCGTTGTTGATCGCCTCTTCCAGGGTCCACCGGCCTTCGCCGGAATCCTCGACGTAGCCCTCGAGATCGTCCAGCTCCGGGTCCTCGTCGAGCGCGCGGACGAGCAGGTCGAGCAGCCAGGATCGGACCACGGTCCCTCGCTGCCAGCCCTTGATCACCGCCGGCACGTTCTCCACGACATGCGCGGCTTCGAGTAGCTCGAAGCCTTCGGCGAAGGCCTGCATCATGCCGTACTCGATGCCGTTGTGGATCATCTTCGCGTAGTGACCGGAACCGACGGCGCCAGCGTGGGCGAAGCCCTCTTCACGCGGACCCTCCGGGCGAAGGGCGTCGAAGATCGGCATCGCGCGCTCGACGTCCGAGGCCGCGCCGCCGACCATCAGGCCGTAACCGTTGTCCTTGCCCCACACGCCACCCGACACACCGCAGTCGAGGTAGCCGATCTTCTTCAGCGCCAGCAGATCGGCGTTGATCTTGTCGTCGGTGTACTTCGAGTTGCCGCCGTCGATCACGAGGTCGCCCTCGGACAGCAGGTTGCCGAGTTCCGTGACGGTCTGCCGGGTGGGTTCACCGGCGGGCACCATGATCCAGACCGCCCTCGGACCGTCCAATTTGGACACCATGTCCTCGAGCGAGGTGGAGTCGGTGACGTCCGGGTTGCGGTCGTAGCCGATCACCTCGTGACCGGCCGCACGCAGCCGCTCACGCATGTTGAACCCCATTTTGCCGAGGCCGATCAGTCCCAGCTGAGCCATGAAGATCCCCTTTGGTACGAACAGAAAACGACGGCAGGTCAGCCTGGGAGGCGGACCGGCATCAGGAGGTACAGGTAGCCGGGGACGACGTTGCCCTCTTCGTCGGCGGGCTTGATCAGCGCCGGCCGGTTGGGCGTGGTGAACGTCAGTTCCGCGCGGTTCGCGTTCAACGCGCCGAGGCCGTCGACGAGGTAACCCGGGTTGAACGCGATGGTCACCGGCTCGCCCTCGTAGTCGACCTGAAGCTCTTCCTCGGCCGAGCCCTCGTCGTCGCCACCGGCGGACAGCCTCAGCGAACCGTCGTTGAACTCGAGCCGCACCTGCGTCCCACGCTCGGCGACCAGCGAGACACGCTTGATCGACTCGGCGAGCGCGGAAACATCGATGACCGCACGCGACGTGTGCTGCGCCGGCAGCAGCTGCCGATACGGTGGGAACTCCGCGTCGAGCAACCGGGTCGTCGTGTAGCGGCCCGAGCCGGACAGGCCGAGGAGGCCCTCACCGCTGGCGAGCGCTAGGCGGATCTTGGCGCCACTCGCGCCGAGCGTCTTCGCGGCCTCGGCGAGCGTGCGCGCCGGGACCAGGACGGCGGCGTCGGAAAGTCCCTCGGCCGGCTCCCAGGTGAACTCGCGCATCGCGAGCCGGAAGCGGTCGGTGGCGACCAGGGTCAGCGAGGAGCCGGAGATCTCCAGCCGCATGCCGGTCAGCATCGGGAGCGTGTCGTCCTTGCCTGCGGCGACGACGACCTGGGTGACGGCCTGGCCGAAGGCGTCGCCGGTGAGCTCGCCGGCGAAGGCGGGCTGCGACGGAAGCTGCGGGTAGTCCTCGACCGGCATGGTCGGCAGGGAGAAGCGCGCGCTGCCGCAGGTGATCGTCGCGCGGGCGCCGTCGACGGAGATCTCGACCGGCTGCGCGGGCAGCGCCTTGGTGATGTCGGCCAGCAGACGGCCGGAGACCAGGAGGCGGCCGCCGTCGGCGATCGTGGCCGGGACCCCGACCGTCGCGGAAACCTCGTAGTCGAATCCGGAGACGGTGAGCGCGTCGCTCGTCCCGTCGGATCCGGCGTCGAGCAGGACACCGCCCAGAACCGGGACCGGAGGCCTCGACGGGAGGCTCCTCGCCACCCACGCGACGGCGTCGGCCAGCCCGTCACGCTCGACGCGGATCTTCATGCGCGCTTCCTTTCGACAGCCGAGCCCCTGACGGCTCGAAAGCTCAACGGGTCACGGCGGCCAGAGAGCGCGATGGCCGGGTGCCTCGCCGGTGGGTCCGATCCGGGCGAAGACACGTCGACGCACGGACCAGGTGCAGGGACCCACGTTAGGCCGTCCCTGGGGTCCACGTCACCTCGGCCTCCCCTTGGTTTTGTCGACAAGCCGACATGCCCGCGAGCTGTCCCCAACTTCGTCCTTCGCCTGTTTTTGTTTTAGTTCTTCTCTTAAAGAGATCTAAAGGCAGTAGCAGTAATAGGGGCTGTGGGTTGTGTGGACAAGCCTCGTTCGCGCAGGTCCGGGGTGTCGGCGGCATGTGGACTTCCGGTGTGGACGACCGGTGGACAGATCGGGCCGTCGGTGGATGGTTTCGAGCCGGGCCCGATCCGTCCACAGTCATCCACAGTTGTCCCCACGCTTGTCCCCAGATGTGGGGCGATTTGTACCCAGGGTCTGTGTGCCGAGTTCGTGACCGGAATCGCCCTGGTGAGTGACGCGGGCTGCTCGTTTACTCCTTGTGCACAGAATGTGGGCAACCTGGGGACATCGTGTGGATCATGGTGTGGAAATGCTGTGGATTGCCTGTGGGCGTCATGTGGACGGAATCTCGATCGTCGCAGGTCCCAGACTCGCTGGCACTGTGGGCAAAGTATGCACACCGTGTGGATTTTCCCTTGTGTATAAGGAAATTTTACGACTTCGCGCGTTTCGCTGCTTCGCGCACGTACGCGTCCTTCGCGGCTCGCAAGCCTCAAGGCATGGTTCAGACATGAGGAAAGGGCTCCCACTTGGACAGTGGGAGCCCTTGAAAGTCGTTGCGCGCTGCCAAAAGTTACTGGCGTGCGCGCTGCTTGATCCTCGAGGTGAGTTCCTGGACCTGATCGTATATGCGGCGGCGTTCGGCCATCTCCTTGCGGATCTTCTTGTCCGCGTGCATGACCGTCGTATGGTCGCGGCCGCCGAACGTCTGCCCGATCTTCGGTAGCGACATGTCCGTCAGTTCGCGGCACAGATACATGGCGATCTGCCGTGCCGTCGCGAGCGCCTTCGTTTTCCCGGGCCCGCAAAGGTCGTCGAGAGTGACGTCGAAGAATTCCGCCGTGACACCCATGATGGTCGGCGCGGTGATCTCCGGGGCGTGCGAATCCGGGATGAGGTCGCGCAGCACGATCTCGGCGAGACCGACGTCGACCGGTTGCTGGTTCAGGGAAGCGAAGGCGGTGACGCGGATGAGCGCGCCTTCGAGCTCCCGGATGTTCGCCTCGACGCGCGAAGCGATGAACTCCAGAACCTCACCGGGCACGGCGAGCCTGTCCTGCGCGGCCTTCTTGCGAAGGATCGCGATACGCGTCTCGAGCTCGGGCGGCTGGATGTCGGTGATCAGGCCCCACTCGAACCGCGTGCGCAGCCTGTCTTCCAGTGTTTCCAAGCGCTTCGGCGGCCTGTCGGAGGAGACGACGATCTGCTTGTTCGCGTTATGGAGGGTGTTGAAGGTATGGAAGAACTCTTCCTGCGTACCTTCTTTTCCTTCCAGGAACTGGATGTCGTCGACGAGCAGGATGTCGATGTCGCGGTAGCGGCGCTGGAACGCGACCTTGCGGTCGTCTCGCAGCGAGTTGATGAAGTCGTTCGTGAACTCTTCGGTCGACACGTACCGCACGCGCATCCCCGGGAACAGCCGTTGCGCGTAGTGCCCGACGGCGTGCAGCAGGTGCGTCTTCCCGAGTCCGGACTCTCCCCAGATGAACAACGGGTTGTACGCCCGGGCCGGCGCTTCGGCGACCGCGACCGCGGCGGCGTGCGCGAACCGGTTCGACGCACCGATGACGAAGGTGTCAAAGGTGTACTTCTCGTTGAGCTTCGTCTTCGACGTCTGCGGCTGCGCCGGCGCGGTGTAAGGCTGGCCCGCGATCGGCTGGCCGGAGAATGTCGGCCAGATCTCGGTCACGGCGGCGAGGGCCTCGCCCTCTTCGTCGACTTCTTCATCGCTGTCGTCGCCTTCGCTCTGACTGTCCTCGGCCTGCGGCATCGGAGGCATGGGCTTCGGCGGCTCGGGCCGCGGATGCCGTGCAGGGGGAAGCATGCCGTCGTCGGGCATAGGCGGAGCTTCGGTCACCGGACCGGCACCGTTTTCCACCCGGCCGGGTGACGCCACATAGCGGGGTGGGGCGGGAACGGGGGGCATCGAGGTGTGCGTCTCGGTGCTGTCGACCTTCACCGCGAGCGAGACCGCGCGGCCGAGCCGTCGCGAAAGGGCCTCCGTGATCGCGCCGCGGAGGGCACGCTCGATCGCTTCCTTGGCGAAGTCGCTGGGCGCGGCCAGCAGGGCCGTGCCGTCGAGAAGGCCGATCGGACGGGTCACCCGCATCCAGGCGCGCTGCTGAGGGGACAGGGTGCCATCGGACAGTTCGCGTACGACCTGTTCCCAGATGACGCCAAGGTTGTGCTGGTGATCGGACACCTGCCTGACTCCCCTCCCCTCATCGGTGCGCGCGGCGAGATCACTCAGCGAACGCCCGGAAACACTCCATCGAGCGTCATCTTGGCCCGATCAGCTCATGTGCACAGCAAATATCCACATAGTTGTCCACAGCTGTGCACTAATGTACGGCGGCCCGCGGCAACGTCACCTGCGGGCTCAACGTATCCGGCGGGACGCCTCCACATCCCCAAGGACGTCCGAGCACCTGTGCCGTTCCACGTCGGCGGACACCCGGGAGAGGCACGCTAACAAGCCCCGCCCGCTGCCACAAGGCATCCTTGGGCGCAAGCATTTCACGGTGTACGGCGTGTTGCCATTCGGTGCCCCGGCGTCGTGCCGTGATCACTCGTCTGAGCGGTCGCAGTGCGTGGTCGAGGGGGTGCCTGCCGCGCCCGGGCGGTGGGTGCGTACCCTCGTAAGGTCTCCCGTATACAGCGGGGGCGTTTCGCGTGCCCACGTTGTCGTCGCTCGACGTGACGAGGCCACACGTTGGTAGGAGACACCAGAGACTGCCGTGCGTCAGCACGACACGCCAGAAACGGGTCGAACCGTTTCCGGCGGCCGAGACACAGGAGAAGTAAGTCGTGAGCAAGGGTAAGCGCACCTTCCAGCCGAACAACCGCCGACGCGCCCGGGTGCACGGGTTCCGGCTGCGCATGCGGACCCGCGCCGGCCGGTCCATCCTGGCGGCTCGCCGTCGCAAGGGCCGCGCTGAGCTGTCCGCCTGATCCGGCCGCCGTCGAGGGGCGTTGTGCTGCCGGTCGCCGCACGGTTGCGGCGCAGTGAGGATTTCCGTGCCGTGATGCGGCGTGGGGCCAAGGCAGGCAGGCGCCGCCTCGTCGTCCATGCGTTGACCACGGACCCGTCCGAGGCCGCCTCCGCGGCCAGGGCGGGTTTTGTGGTGAGCAAGGCCGTCGGGAATTCGGTGGTACGCCACCGGGTGATCCGCCGGTTGAGGCATTTGATTTCCGCCAGGCTCGGAACACTGCCGCCGGGAAGCTCGTTGGTGATACGGGCCCTACCTCCGGCCGCGGACGCGTCCAGTGCGGAACTCGGTTCGGACCTCGACGCGTCGCTGCGGCGCCTCGGGTTGTCCGTGCCGTCCGCCGTCACCGGGAAGTCCCGGCAGACGCGACCACCCGACCACGGATCAGCGGTGTAACGGCATGCGAGCCACCGAGAACGAGACCACCGAAGAGGCCCCGAGGCCAGGACCGGTGGCATGGGTCCTGCTCCTGCCCATCAAGCTGTATCGCAAGGCGATCTCTCCTTTCCTTCCTCCGGCGTGCCGGTTCTACCCGAGCTGTAGCGCGTACGCCGTCGAGGCATTGACCCGGCACGGAGCCGGCCGCGGAACGTATCTCGCGGTCCGGCGACTGTTGCGCTGCGGCCCGTGGACCCCGCCCGGCCGCGACCCGGTACCCGAGACGTTCTCGTGGCGCCACCGCCGACCTGAAACACCGATCGAGGAGTAGCTCAGTGCTCGACTTCATCTACTACCCCGTGTCCTTCATCCTGTGGTGTTGGCACTGGGTCTTCGGGCAAGTCTTCGGCGAAGCGAACGCGGTCGCCTGGATCCTCGCGATCATCTTCCTGACGTTCACCGTCCGCGGCATCATGTTCAAGCCGTTCGTGAACCAGGTCCGGTCGATGAAGAAGATGCAGGACTTCGCGCCGGAGATGAAGAAGATCCAGAAGAAGTACTCGAACGACCGGCAGCGCCAAGCGGCCGAGATGCAGAAGCTCCAGAAGGAGCACGGCGTCAACCCGCTCGGTAGCTGTCTCCCGATGCTGCTTCAGATCCCGGTCTTCATCGGCCTGAACCACGTCCTGCGGATGTTCACCATCAACCCGTACGGCGGCCCGAAGACCGAGAACTACTTCTTCACCCAGGCCGGCGTCGAGTCGTACGTCAACGCGAAGCTGTTCGGAGTCAACCTCGGTGAGGCCATCTACACCGGTGTCGACATGGTCAGTGGCGGCAGCACCGCCACGGGCTTCCACTGGCACGTCGCTCCGGTCGCGATCCCGCTGATGATCGTCGCGAGTATCGCCACGCACCTGACCGCGCGGCACTCGGTCGAGCGGCAGAACCCGGAGTCGGCGACTCCGCAGACCGCGATGATGAACAAGCTGACGATGTACATCTTCCCGCTCGGCGTGCTCGTCTTCGGTGCCCTGTTCCCGATCGGTCTTCTCGTCTACTGGCTGGCGAACAACGGCTGGACCCTGATGCAGCAGCGCCTCGTCTACACGAAGATCGACAAGGAAGAAGAAGCCCGCAAGGAAGCCGAGAAGGAGAAGCGCGCGAACCTCGGCCCCAAGCCGGGCCAGAAGCCGACCGCGCCGCGCCCCGGCCAGAAGCCGGCCCAGCAGAAGCGGAACAAGCAGCAGTCCAACACCGGCGGTCAGGTCAAGAAGGCGGGTTCGCCGCACGGCTTCGCCCAGACCGGTTCGTCCGCCGAGAAGAAGGACGAGAAGAGCGCATCAGCCGAGCCGTCGTCGAACGGCTCGAAGGAGAACGGCACCGACGTGCCCGGTCTCATCTCGGACTCGACTAAGAAATCGGGCCGGAAGCGTCGCTGACGCCGATCCGGGCTGGAGAGGAGACGAATGATGGCGGAGACGATCGACACGATCGACGCCGATAAGGACGACGTCGCAGAAGAGGCGTCGGAAGAGACGAGCCGCAAGGGAGGTGTCGACGACGACGTCCTCGTGAAGGAGGGCGACATCGCCGGTGACTACCTCGAGCGGCTGCTCGACCTTCTGGACTACGACGGCGACATCGACCTCGATGTCGAGGCAGGCCGTGCGATCGTCAGCATCGACGGTGGCGAGGATCTGGAGAAGTTGGTCGGCCCTCGCGGCACCGTGCTGGAAGCTCTCCAGGAGCTGACCCGCCTGGCGGTCCAGCAGGAGACCGGTTCGCGTAGCCGGCTGATGCTGGACGTCGCGGGCTGGCGCGCCGACCGTCGTGAGGAGCTTCGCGAACTCGGCCGCTCCACCGCCGAGACCGTGGTGTCGTCCGGCGAGCGGGTGCGCCTGCAGCCGATGAGCCCGTTCGAGCGGAAGGTCGTCCACGACGCGGTCGCCACGGTCGAGGGCGTCAAGAGTGAGAGCGAGGGCGAGGACCCGAAGCGCAGGGTCGTCATCTTCCCCGCCTGACAGTTCTCTCTGGAGAAGCGGCCCGCCGGTCTTCCGGCGGGCCGCTTCTTTATGTGCGGTCTGTTTCACGTGAAACTGTCCACAGGGGTCGTCTTCGCGAGTGGAGTTGTCCACACTTGCGGACTGTCGCGCCGCTATCCGCTCGACGTCATGGACAATCGGTTGAGCGCGTTTCACGTGAAACGGCGTCGAGGTTTGAGGAGCAAGAGTGGGCTTGGACGGGGTCGCCGCATCGGTTAGGACCGCGGCGTCGGAAGTGTTCGGAGACCGCGTCGACCAAGCCGCCGGCTATGTCGAGCTCCTCGAGAGCCACGGTGTCGAGCGTGGACTCATCGGCCCCCGCGAGGTGGACCGGCTGTGGGAACGACACGTTCTGAACTCAGCGGTGATCGGTGAGCAGATCCCAGAAGGCGCCCGCGTGGTCGACGTCGGCTCCGGCGCGGGGCTTCCGGGAGTACCGCTCGCGATCAGTCGACCGGACCTCGATATCGTTCTTCTTGAACCGATGGCCCGCCGGATCGACTGGCTGACCGAGGTTGCCGAGAAGCTGGAACTCCCCATCACCGTCGTCCGCGGGCGCGCGGAGGAGCGGCAGGTGCGCGAGGAGCTCGGTGGCGCCGACATCGTCACCGCCCGGGCGGTCGCCCCACTGGCCCGGCTCGCAAGCTGGTGCCTCCCGCTTGTGCGTTCCGAAGGCGCTCTGGTCGCCCTCAAAGGTGCGAGCGCGGGAGAGGAAATCGAACGTGATCGCGTCGCTGTCCGGAAGGCCGGCGGGGGCGAGCCGGAGATCTTCGAGTGCGGAACCAAGGTGCTCGAGGTCCCCAGCACGGTCATCGTGATCCATCGTCTGCCGCCGAAGCCGCACCGGCCGCGCGGCAGGCGAAGCTAGTCCGGTTCCACGTGAAACAACGCAGAACGACTCCAACGTCTACTTCAGAGGAGGCTCGAGACCGGTGACTCCCCCACCGTCCGACCCTGCGAGCACCGGCCACAACTCCGAGGCACGTTTTCCCGCCGAGGAGTCATCGGCAGGGCTTGGCTGGACCCCGATCGCCGAAGAAGCCGTCCGCGCGGCGAGCGTGCTGCACCCCAAGGAGGGTGCGCTTCCTCGACCGAGCTGGCGGCGCGTGATGACGGTCGCCAACCAGAAGGGCGGCGTCGGCAAGACGACGAGCGCGGTGAACCTCGCCGCCGCCCTCGCCGTCCACGGGCTCAAGACGCTCGTGATCGACCTCGACCCACAGGGCAACGCGAGCACCGCGCTCGACATCGACCACCGTTCCGGGACACCTTCCATCTACGAGGTGCTCATCGGTGAGGTCTCGCTCGCCGAGGCCGCCGCACAGAGCGAGCAGTCGCCGAACCTCTTCTGCGTGCCGGCGACCATCGACCTCGCCGGTGCCGAGATCGAGCTCGTCTCGATGGCGTCCCGCGAGACGCGACTCAAGGAGGCGCTGTCGGCCGAGATTCTCGACGAGATCGGCGTCGACTATGTCTTCATCGACTGCCCGCCGTCGCTCGGTCTGCTGACGGTCAACGCGATGGTCGCCGCGCAGGAGGTGCTGATCCCGATCCAGTGCGAGTACTACGCGCTCGAAGGTCTGGGGCAGCTGCTGAGCAACATCGAGCTCGTGCAGAAGCACCTCAACCGTGAGCTCAACGTCTCCACGATCCTGCTCACCATGTACGACGGCCGGACGAAGCTGGCCGACCAGGTGACGAACGAGGTCCGGAACCACTTCGGGGACACTGTCCTCAAGACGGTCATTCCTCGCAGCGTGAAGGTGTCCGAGGCACCCGGATACGGGCAGACGGTCCTCGCGTACGACCCGGGATCCCGCGGTGCGATGAGCTACGTGGACGCCGCGAAGGAGATCGCTCAGCGCGGGGCGGAGATGAAGGAAAGGAGCGGTACGGCATGAGTGAGCGCAGAGGGGGGCTCGGGCGCGGGCTCGCCGCCCTGATCCCCACCGGCCCGCCACCCGGCTCCGCCGCTCCGGCCGAGAACGGTTCCTCCGCTCCCGCGGTCTCCGCGGGTAAGCCGGCGGGACCGGACGACAAGGGCTGGTTCGCGGCGAACGGCGAGGCCGGTTCGGTCGGTGGCACGGTGGCCGGCGCGGTCTACCGCGAGGTCCCGGTCAGCCAGATCAAGCCGAACCCGAAGCAGCCGCGTCAGGTCTTCGACGAGGACGCACTCGGCGAGCTGGAGCACTCGATCCGCGAGTTCGGGCTCATGCAGCCCATCGTGGTCCGGGAGCTCGGGCCCGACGAGTACGAGCTCGTAATGGGCGAGCGGCGTCTGCGCGCGTCGCAGCTGGCGGAGCTGGAGGCGATCCCCGCGATCGTCCGCCAGACCGCCGACGAGGCGATGCTGCGCGACGCCCTGCTCGAGAACATTCACCGTGTTCAGCTCAACCCGCTCGAAGAGGCGGCCGCATATCAGCAGCTGCTCGACGAGTTCGCGGTCACGCACGAGGAGCTGGCCGGCCGGATCGGGCGCAGCCGCCCGGTCATCACGAACACGATCCGCTTGCTCAAACTCCCCCTCGCGGTCCAGCGCCGGGTCGCGGCCGGAGTGCTTTCGGCGGGCCACGCGCGGGCGCTGCTCTCGCTCGAGGACGCCGAGAGTCAGGAAGAGCTGGCCGCCCGGATCGTTGCGGAAGGCATGTCGGTTCGCGCGACCGAGGAAGCCGTCACGCTCAAGAAGAGTGAGAAGCCGGCGAAGCCGAAGCCCGCTCCCCGCAAGCCGATCCAGGCGCCTGGTCTCCAAGAGCTCGCGAACCGGCTTTCGGACCGCTTCGATACCCGGGTGAAGGTCGATCTCGGCCGCCGCAAGGGTCGGATCACACTCGAATTCGGCTCCGTTGACGATCTTGAACGTATCGTCGCGCTCATGGATGAAAATCAGGCAAATCAGACATCGAAAACCGACTAGGGATCACCCCAGGTCGTTTTGTCACGGTGACGATTGCTTACAGATGATCACGATGTGACGGTGCGTGTTCGAACTGGGGGGTTTGGTGAAAGGGTTTTTCGACGGCTGGATTCCGCGTGCGGTGGTCTTCGATTGCGACGGATTGCTCATGGACACCGAGCCGTGTTGGTCGGTCGCGGAGACGGAGCTGTTCGCCCGGCGAGGTCTGCCGTTCGGTCCGGCCGAGAAGGCGTTGGTGATCGGCAAGTCCCTGCCGGCCGCCGCCGAAACCATGGCGGAGGTCTTCGGCGAGCCGGGCGCCGGCTCGGCGATTGGGGACGAGTTGCTGAGACTCGTAACCGAGGTCGTCACCGTGAAAGCGGAAATCATGCCGGGCGCGCGTGAGTTGGTCGAGCTGGCCGCCGCTGCTGTCCCGATCGCCGTCGCGAGCAACTCACCCCGAGCACTTCTGGACGCCGCCCTCGCTCGCGGCGGGCTCTCGGAAATGTTTCCCGTGAAACTGGCCGCCGACGAAGTGGCCGCGCCCAAGCCGGATCCGGAGATGTACCTGACCGCCTGCGCCCTGCTGCGCGTCGCCCCGTCAGAGGCGCTGGCGTTCGAAGATTCAATGACCGGACTCCGATCGGCGCGAGCCGCCGGGGTGCCCGTCGTCGGAGTGCCCACCTTGGCGCATCAGGACTTCCCGGCCGATGTCGTGATCGACTCCCTGCGTGATGAAGATCTGCTCGCGTGGGTACGAGCCTGGGCATAAGAAAGGGACCCACCCGGATCGGGTAGGTCCCCTTCGCGAATCGTTGGATCAGCTGGCGCGCGAGACCGCTCGCCCGACGAGGTCGGCGAAAATCGAACCGAGGGTGGCGCCGGCCGCCTCGATCGCCATCGGGACCGTCGAGGTCTCGGTGAGTCCCGGCGACAGGTTCACTTCGAGGAAGTACACGGTGCCGTCGTTCGCGACGATCGCGTCGGTGCGCGAGATGTCACGGAGCCCGAGCTGCCGGTGCGCGGCGACCGCCAGTTCTCCGACCGCCTTCGCGGCGTCGTCGGTGATCCGCGCCGGGGTGAAGAAGTCGGTCAGGCCGGCGGTGTAGCGAGCGGTGTAGTCGTACACGCCGCTCTCCGGCACGATCTCGACCGCAGGCAGGGCCTCGGGTCCCCCTTCGCCTTCGATGACCGTCACGGCCACCTCAACCCCGGCTACGAACCTCTCGGCGAGAACGGTGTCTCCGTAGGCGAAACAGCCGACCATCGCGGCGGGCAGGTCCGCGGCCTCGTTCACGACCTGGGTGCCCAGCGCCGAACCGCCCTGATCCGGCTTGAGGATCAGCGGCAGGCCGAGCTTCTCGACCATCGCGTCCAGTACGCCCTGCGCGCCGAGCTCGCGGAAGGTGCTGTGCGGCAGCACGACCCAGTCCGGAGTGGTGAAGCCCGCCTTCGCGACCAGCGCCTTGCCCGTCGGCTTGTCCCAGGCGCGGCGGCAGCCCTGCGAGCTGGTGCCTACATAGGGAATGTCCAGCATTTCGAGCACCGTCTGCACCGACCCGTTTTCCCCTTCACCGCCGTGAAGGGCGACGACGGCCGCGTCGGGACGTCGGGTGCGAAGGCGTTCAAGCAAACCTGCGTCGGTGTCCCATTCCTCGACGATGAGCCCCTCGGCCCGAAGCGCGGCCGAAAGCCGGCGTCCGGAGCGGAGGGAGACGTCGCGTTCGTGGGAAAGCCCGCCTGCGAGCACGGCAACGGTGCGGTCGACCACCGAGTACTCCTTATGTCTGTTGTGGACGGCCGGTCGATCAGACCGTGTCCGGAGAGGGGTTCTGCGGCCCCGAGATCGCGCGTGGGCTCACGCTACCGAAGGTACGCGCGAGATCCATTTCGGATTCGAGCACCGCGGCGAGCCGTCGGACGCCTTCGCGGATCCGTTCCGGCGTCGGGTAGCAGTAGGAAAGGCGCAGCTGTCTGCTGCCGAATCCGTCGGAGTAGAAACCGGTGCCGGAGGCGTAGGCGACGCGTGCGGTGACCGCCCTCGGCAGCATCGCCTTGGTGTCCACGCCCTCGGGTACGGTGACCCAGACGTAGAATCCGCCGTCGGGTTTGGTCCAGGTGCAGCCGGTGGGCAGGTGCTGGTCGAGCGCGGACAACATCGCGTCGCGGCGCTCCCGGTAGTTCTCGCGGAACGTCTTGACCTGGCCCATCCAGTCGTGAGTCGAGAGGTATCGCGACACGATCAACTGGTTAAGCGTCGGCGGGCAAAGGGTTGCGGATTCGGCGGCGAGCACAAGTTTCTCTCGTACTGCGTGTGGCGCGAGCACCCAGCCGACCCGTAGACCGGAGGCGAACGTCTTCGAAAACGAGCCGAGGTAAACGACGTTGTCGGGGTCGGTCGAGCGTAGCGCCGGGTAGGTCTGGCCGCTGAAGCCGAGCAGGCCGTACGGGTTGTCCTCGACGACCAGGATGTCGTGCATGCGGCAGATCTCGAGGATCTCCGCGCGGCGTTCGACGGCGAGCGTGACGCCGGCGGGGTTGTGGAAGTTCGGGATCGTGTAAAGGAACTTGACCCGCTGACCGGTCTTCTTGGTCTGCTCGAGCGCGGCCCGCAGGCCTTCGGGGACGAGGCCGTGGTCGTCCATCGCGACGTGCACGACGTTCGCCTGATAAGCGGCGAAGGAGCCGAGCGCACCGACGTACGAAGGTCCCTCCGCGATGACGACGTCGCCCGGGTCGCAGAACAGGCGGGTGACCATGTCTAGGCCCATCTGCGAGCCGACGGTCACCACCACGTCGTCCGGGTGGGCCTTGATGCCCTCCAACGCCATGATTTCGCAGATCTGCTCGCGCAGTGTCGGGACTCCGTGCGCGGAACCGTACTGAAGTGCGACCAGGCCGTCGTCGGCGATGAGCTCGGCGACCTGAGCGGACAGACTGTCCAGCGGCAGCGCGGCGAGGTTCGGCATCCCGCCGGCGAGGGAAACGACCTCGGGACGACTGGCGACCGCGAACAATGCCCTGATCTCGGAAGCAGTCATTCCGGCCGTACGCGCGGCGTAGCGGTCGAGATGCGGGTCGAGGTTGTGGCGGCCGGCCTGCGGCCGGACAGGGCGATTCTCGGTCATCAGGCGCTTCACCCGTGCTTCGGAGTGGACATAGTCGCTACCGACTGGTAGTTCCATCGAGTGTAACCACCCTCCCTTGAAGGGCCCTGGCCTTCCGGTGTTCATCACATCGGCCTATCCTCGATCAGGACCCCTTCAGTGAGCCCTGCTCGGGACAGGGCTGAGTCGGGTGTCCTCGTGCAGGGAGGTTGTAGGTGTCGCGTCGCGTCGTGGGCGTAACCCTGGACAACCTGGAGCACCTTCCCAAGAGTTGCCGCCGTTGCGTGTATTGGGAGCTCGCGCCGCATATGAAGGCGCAGGCCGAGGAATACGGCGCGACCGAGGTCGAAAAGGAAGCCTGGGTCTCCAGCGTCCTGCTGGAATGGGGCTCCTGCGGCCGGATCGTCTACAGCGACACCCTGCCCGTCGGCTTCGTGCTCTACGCCCCGCCCAACGCGGTCCCGCGCTCGCTGGCCTTCCCGACGTCACCGCCGGGGCCGGACGCGGTATTGCTGACCGCCTTCCAGGTCCTGCCCGAGTTCCGCGGCGGTGGGCTCGGCCGGATGCTGGTGCAGGCCGTCGCCAAGGATCTGACGAAACGCGGCGTCCGGGCCATCGAGGCCTTCGGCGACGCCAAGCCCGACGAGAGCGATCCGGACGGCGGGCACAGTTGCGTGCTGCCCGCGGCGTTCCTGCAGAGCGTCGGGTTCAAGACCGTGCGGCCCCATCCGCGGTGGCCGCGGCTGCGGCTGGAACTGCGGTCGGCGATCTCGTGGAAGGAAGACGTCGAGGCGGCGCTGGAGCGGCTGCTCGGCCAGGTTTCCATCACGACCGCCGAGCCGAGCCTCGGCCGCGCCTGAACCTTTCCGGACGGTTGATTTCCGGTTGCTATGAAGGAGTCCTTCATAGCGTCTTGCCGCGACCGCATTAGCAGACTTTCCGGACGCGCGCAGCAGCTATCCCCCACCTTGGGGACAGCTGTGGGTAACCGGCCGAGTTATCCACAGATCGCTGCTAGGAGCGGTGGAAAATCTGTGGATGGGTAGGCTGGACTTGGGGACGCCCCCCGGGAAGGGCGGGGGCTGCGCGCCGGTCGATCTAGGGGTGGCGTGGTCGGAGTGCGGGGCACACAACCGGTAGTGCCGAGGTGTCGGCGGTAGGAGTGCGCGCCCGCGTGCGGGTGTGGAGGACTCGCTACTCCGCTTTGAGGAGCTCGTGGGCCAGGACGTCCGCGAAGGTGAACGTGCCGGTCGGCTGGTCTCCCTCACCGAGAAGGTAGAGGCGCTTCACGGCGACAAGGATGCCTTCGGCGACGACGTCGCGGAAGGCCGGGTCGGCCAGCTTGGCGCTGTCTTCCGGGTTGGTGAGGTAGCCGATCTCGATCCGCACCGCGGGGCAGCGGGTGCGGGTGAAGATCTCCCAGGTCTTGTAGTGCGTGCGGCAGTCGAGCATGCCGGTCCGCGCGGCCAGCTCGCGCTGGATGAAGCCGGCCAGCAGCTCACCGACGGTCGACGTGGTGCCGTTGCCGGTGCCGAAGTGGAAGCTCGCGACACCCTGCGCCTTGGGCGAGGGGTTCTTGTCGTTGTGCAGCGAGAGGAACAGATCGGCGCCCGCCTCGTTGGCGAAACGCGCGCGCTCGCCTTCGGTGGGGCTCTGGTTCGGGCCGCGAGAGATCAGCGCCTCCATACCCGTGGCCTGCATCCGGCCTTCGAGCCGCCGTGCCAGGTCCCAAGCGACGTCCGCTTCACGCAGGCTGCCCGCGACAACGCCGAGGTCGTCGCCGCCGTGGCCGGGGTCGATGACGATGCGCTTGCCGTGTAGCCGCGGCCCGGACTGGCGGACCTGCTCCTGCTCGCGCAGGAAGACCGGGCGTCCGCCGCGGGCTCGCGGCGAGGAGAGGCGGTGCAGCTCACGGATGGTGGCGGGACCGCAGATGCCGTCGGCGACCAGGCGCATGTCTCGCTGGAAGGTCTTGAGCGCGCGCTCGGTCTGTGCACCGAAGTGCCCGTCCGGGCGGCCGGCGTCGAAGCCGAGCTCGGTCAGCCGCTCCTGGAGCGCGAAGACGTCGTCCCCGTGGACCGGGGACGAAATGAGGTACGCGAGGGGCCGGCTGCCGAGGTGGAAGCTGGCGCCACGAAGTGCCTGATAGGTCGCCGGGCCCACCAGACCATCGGTGATCAGCCCACGACGCTGCTGGAAGGCGCGCACGGCATGTTCCATCGCCGTGTCAAAGACCTCGTACTCCCCGGATTCGGTCACCGGCGGGAGCAGCTCCATCGCCGCAAGCGTGGACCTGATCTCGGCGACGTCCGGTCCGGCGTCACCGCGGCGGAGT
The DNA here is from genome assembly GCA_963766045.1 of uncultured Actinomycetota bacterium. Classification (GTDB taxonomy): domain Bacteria; phylum Actinomycetota; class Actinomycetes; order Mycobacteriales; family Pseudonocardiaceae; genus Amycolatopsis. The sequence goes on from CAVXYN010000002.1 coordinate 307,110, forward strand.
ACCCGCATGCACTCCTCGCTCTTCCCTTTGGGCACCGATATCGAACTCGATGCACGACGTAAAAACTCTGCGGGGTGAACCCCGGTGTTCTATTGTGCCCTGTGAACTCTCGGTGAGCGCGGAGGCCCGGTCGGTGCGTCAAGTCCCCGATCGTGGAACCCGTTGGAGCGCCATGATCATCTCGCCGTAACGACGGGAAATAACCGGTCCCCCGAATGACGAAACCCGGAGCCTGTGCAGGCCCCGGGTTTCGGCTGGTGAAACGGGTGTTCAGAGGACGTCGGCGAGGTCCGAGAGCAGCGCGGCCTTCGGCTTCGCACCGACGATCTGCTTCACCGGCTTGCCGCCCTGGAACAGGATCAGCGTCGGGATCGACATCACCTGGTAGTCACGCGCAGTATTCGGGTTGGCGTCGATATCGAGCTTGGCGATGGTCAGCTTCTCGCCGTTTTCCGCCGCGATCTCCTCGAGCACCGGGGCGACCATCTTGCACGGGCCGCACCACGTCGCCCAGAAGTCGACCAGGACGGGCTTCTCGCTCGTCAGAACGTCATCGACGAACGTCTTGTCGGTCACCTTCACGGTGTTGGTCATGATGTCTCCTCCTGGGGGTGGTGCTGAAGTGCTGCAAAGCCTGGAAAGTCAGTTGGCCGTGACGCCGTAGCCGCCGCCGACCAGCTCGGGAGCCTCGTGGGCGGCTTCGACGTCGGCGTTCTCCGCCAGCCATCGTTCCGCGTCGATCGCCGCCGCGCAGCCCGAACCGGCCGCCGTGATCGCCTGCCGATAGGTGTGGTCGACCAGGTCACCTGCCGCGAAGACGCCGGGCAGGTTCGTGTACGAGGTCCGGCCCTTCGTGACGACGTAGCCGTCCTCGTCCAGATCGACCTGACCGCGCACGAGCTCACTGCGGGGGTCGTGGCCGATCGCGACGAAGAACCCGGTGACGTCCAGCGAGGACTCCTCGCCGTTGACCGTGTCCTTGAGCTTCAGGCCCTGGACCTTGCCGTCGCCGACTACCTCGGTGATCTGCTTGTTCAGCGCCCACTTGATCTTGTCGTTCGCGCGGGCGCGCTCGAGCATGATCTTGGAGGCCCGGAACTCCTCGCGGCGGTGCACGATCGTCACTGACTTCGCGAACTTCGTCAGGAAGGTCGCCTCCTCCATCGCGGAGTCGCCGCCGCCGGCGACCACGATGTCGTGCTCGCGGAAGAAGAAACCGTCACAGGTGGCACAGGCCGAGACGCCTCGGCCGAGCAGTTCCTGCTCGCCCGGCACGTTCAGGTAGCGCGCCGCGGCGCCCATCGAAAGGACGACCGCGCGGGCCGCGTACCGCTTGCCGTTCGCGACGACGTACTTGACATCCCCGGTCAGCTCAAGAGACTCGACGTCCTCCTGGCGCAGGTCGGCACCGAACCGCTTCGCCTGCTCGCGCATTTCTTCCATGAGGTCGGGACCCTGGATGCCGTCGCGGAAGCCGGGAAAGTTCTCGACCTCCGTCGTCGTCATCAGCGCACCGCCGAACTGAGTGCCCTCGAACACCAACGGTTCGAGTTGCGCTCGTGCCGCATAGACCGCGGCGGTGTATCCCGCAGGACCCGATCCCACAATGATCAGGTTCCTGATCTCCTCGGCAGCCACCCGTGGACCTCCGCTCGTAGTGACCTGTTACCAGGCTCAACACGATGGTAGGTGGCCCTGTTCCCTCTAGTGACTGCCGCTACTTTCTCCAGTCTTGCGCAGTCCAGACATCGGACGGATCTAGCGCTGCTAGAAAAGCGAGCGGTAGCAAAGGTCCCTTGCTCCCCCCAATTTGAGGCGGGTGGGGAGCAAGGGACCAATGAGGTTTGGCGTGGCTACTTCGGTCCGATGACTTTGTCGAACAGGACCGAAGGGTTGCCCGGGCCGCAGTCGGCGCCGAACGCGACGATCCGGAACTGCGCCAGTTTGCCTGTGGTGTACATCACCATCACGCCCGCTTTGCCCTCGACGTTGACCGGCCGGATGCCCTCCGGCCGCACGTCGGGATCCATCCCGTTCGCGGCGATGCAGGCGTCGAGGCGTTCCTCGGTCTGCAGCGGGCCGAAGTCGCGGACGCCGACGGCGCCACCGACCAGAGCCTCGGCACCCTTGCCGTCGCCGCCGACCGTCGGGCCGACCGGAGGAGCGGGCGGAGGCTGCGCGACGCCGCCCGGACTCGATTCCTGTCCGGTGGGCACGATGATCGCGACGGCGGCGATCGCCGCGGCGGCCACGGTCACGATTCCGGTGCCCCAGCCGACCCGTTTGTTCCGGCGTCGCCGTGCAGCCGCGATGTCCACCACCGGTGCGACCTGCTCGGAAGTCTCCGGTGCGCCCTGAAACGCAGGCGGCGCCTGACGACTCCGCATCTCGGCGGCCAAGGCCGCGTCGATCCGGGCCGCGTACTCCGCCGGCATCGGTTCGACCGGCGCATCCGCGAGTGCCGACAAATCGGCAGTGGTCGCTTCAAGCGCTTCGATGATCGCCCGTGCATCGGGGTCCGCATTCACCCGCGGCCACAACTCGGCCGCTTCTCGCTCGTCCAGTACCCCAGCGTGGAGGTCGGCGAGCACATCGACAGACCACGGCGGACCGACGGTCCCACCGATCCCCCTGCTCTCGTCTGTCATCGTCCCTCCCCGTCACCCGGCGCGCCTTGAGAACGCGAAGCCGGCCTGCGCGGCTGGCTAGCGCGCTCTCGTTTGCTTTCGTGAGTTGGGACGTTCGCAATCGCATCGGGGTTCCGCAGATGTCCGAGAACCTTCGCGAGCTTTCCGCGACCTCGCGCACACCTGCTCTTCACCGTGCCCTCGGCGATGCCGAGCATCTTCGCCGTCTCAGCGACGGAGTATCCCTCGACGTCCACCAACACGATCGGTGCGCGCTGATCTTCGGGGAGCTGGTCGAGCGCTTCTTTGACCACGAGGCTCGTCTCGCGCTCGGACATCGAGTCGCGCGGAGACGCCGGTTCGTTGAACTGGCCGGTCTCGGGAAGCGGCACGGTCGGTCTGGCCTGGCGACGGCGGATACGGTCGAGGCAGGCGTTCACCACGATGCGGTGCAACCACGTGGTGACCTGCGACTCGGCCCTGAAGTTGCCCGCCGCGCGGAACGCGGAGATGAAGGCGTCCTGCAGGGCGTCCGCGGCTTCTTCCGGATCCCGCACGGTGCGAAGGGCCACCGCCCACATGCGGTCTCGATGTCGCTGGACCAGTTCACTGAACGCGTGCGGATCACCAGCGGCGTGCGCCGCTATCAGATCCGCGTCCGTGGGAGCTGCAGCTGTCACCCGGGAGAGCCTACTGACCCCTTGATCTGCGTCACCCCGCAGGCAGGAACGTCAGCTCTTTGAGTTCGGTGATGAATTTGCCTTCGTCGTCTTCACCCAGCTGAGTGATCCAGATAATGAAGTATTGGCCCTGCTGAGGCTGCTGCAGCGCGATGGTCGCCTCGCCGGCGGTCAGGTCACCGCCGCCGACCACCGTCGTGTCGCTGAACTTCGGGGTCTTCTTGTCCGCGCTGCGGATCTCCACCTTCGAACCGGGGCTGACCGAGTCGATCTTGACCTGGCTCAGGTTGACCGGGTCCTTGAAGGTGACGATCAGTCCGACACCGTCCTTCAGTACCGGGAACTGCTGGTCGTACTCGTCGGTCTTCCACGACGTGTTCGGCTGGCCGTCGGTCGTGTTCTTGACGCGGCCGGAGTTGTCGCCCTTGCTGCCCGGGTTGTAGAGGGCGACCGCGGACGGCTTCACCGCTTGGCCGGTGCTCGGGGGCGGCGGCGCCTGGACCGGGGGCGGCTGGTTCGCCGGCGGCGCGGCGGGGGCGGACGACGACGGCGCGGCGACGTTCATGTCCGGGCCGCTCGACTGCGACTCGCCCTGGAACAGGTTGATCAGCATCATCCCGACCCATGCCAGGATCACCACGGTCGCGACGACCAGCACGGTCACCCCGAACGCCAGCTTCTTCCGCCGCGCGACGTCCTTGACCGGCTTCTTCGTCGTCCAGACCGTGCCGTCCTGTTCGGCCACCTCTTCTTCGGCGCCGACGGCCTTGATCAACTGAGTGCGCTCCTCCGCCTCGGCGGCTTGGTCGAGTACGCGGAGGATGGCCGCGCTGGTCCGGATGCCGCCATGGCCGCCGTCCTCGATCGTGCGGACGGCGAGCGACGACAGCTCGACCGGGACGGCCGGAACGAGTGACCGCGGCGGGATGACCCGGCCGGTCGGCGCGTGCGGCGCCGCCGGGATCGCGGCAGGCCCGCCGGGCAGCGCCCACTTACCGGTCAGCAACAGGTACAGGACCGCTCCGAGCGCCTTGACGTCGTCGCGAAGGGTCGCTTCGGGCAGCGGGCCGGGGAACGCCAGCTTCAGCGCGCCGTCCGGGGTGAGCCGCAGCCGCTGCGGATGGTCGAGGCCGAGCACGAGACCGTTCTGATGGGCGTGGTCGACGGCTTCCGCCAGCGCCTGAACCATCCGGGCCGCCGCGGCCGGCGCGACCGGACGCTGCGCGACCAGGTCGACCAGGTCGCTGCCCTTGGTCCATTCCGCGACGACGACACCGAGCAGACCCTCGCTCGAAGTGACGCCGCTGCCGAGGCTGAGCACGTCGAGGACGCGCGCGACCCCGCCGTGACCGAACTTCGAGGCATGCGCGGCGCGTTCCAGCGTCCGGCGGGCGAGCCGGGCCGCTTCCGCGTCGGCCGGGTCGCCGACCAACAGGGTCAGCGCCACATCTCGCTTCAGCTGCCCATCTCGGGCACGCCAAAGGTGCGCGGCGGCTCGTTCGTCCACCCCGAACTGTGCGAGCAGGCGATACCGGCCGTCACCGACGACCCGGCCAGGGGCCAGCGACCCACCTTGGGCCCGGATGCCCACCTGGCTCGCCTCCCCTGCCTGTTCGCTCCGTCTCGTATCCACCGCACTCTCCCGCGTAGCTCCCGCCCCGAGGGTACCCAGAATACGACGCGTGAACGGGCGCCATCCGTGCGTGAATCGTTACCCCCGCTTGATCAACCGGGTGATTCTCGCCGTGGCGGGCTTCAGTTCCTCCACCTTGAGGGCCATGAGCACGCCGAATGACACGACGATCCCGACCGCGGTTTGGAGGAAAAGTTTCACCCAGGCTTGGAAAGTAGGCCCGAACGAGTCGGGAACGATGAGCCCGGCGAGGTACGCGGCGCCGACTCCGAGGACGCTGGCGACGACCGTGAAGAGGATCACTCCGAGAACTCGCTTGCTTCGGAGGTTACCGAGCGTCACCCAGAGCCAGACCTGACCGAGGATCGCGCCGACGACGAACGTGAGGCCGTTGACCATCATCACGCCGAGCACGATGTTGTCCTTCGACAGCAGGACCGGGCACAGGAAGAGCAGCGGCACCTTGACCACGGTCATCACGATCATGATCAGCACCGGGGTCCGCGCATCCTTCATCGCGTAGAACACCCGCATCTGCAGCATCACCAACGCGTACGGCAGCAGCGCGAACGCGCAGATGGCCAGCGCCTCACCCATCCGCGACGCGGATTCGATCGTGCCCTTGCCGAAGCTGAACAGCGCGATACCGACCGAACCGCCGACGACGGTCATCACCGCGGAGATCGGTACGAGCATCACCGTCGAGATCCGGGACGCGTAGGAAAGGTCGCCGATCAGCTTCTTGTGGTCGCCGTCGGCGGCCGCGCGGCTCATCCTCGGCATGATCGCGGTCAGCAGCGAGACACCGATGACGCCGTACGGCAGCTGGAAGAGCAGCCAGGCGTTGCTGTACGCGGTCACACCACCGGCGGAACCGTTGGTCAGGACGCGGGTGGTGACCGTGTACCCGATCTGGCTGACCGCGACGTAACCGATGGTCCACAGGGCCAGCCCGCCGAACTCCTTCATCCGGCGGTCGATGCCCCAGCGCCATTTGAACTTGAACCCGGAGCGCAGCAGCGCCGGGAACAGCAGGACCGACTGCGCCACGATGCCCGCGGTCACGCCGAGGCCCAGCGTCATGAGTTTCGGGTCGGTCAGCGACACCGGGTCGGTCGCGATGTTCCCCGGCATCACCCAGACGACCAGGATCGTGAAGATCACGACCAGGTTGTTGATCACCGGCGCCCAGGCCGTCGGCCCGAAGATGTTCTTCGCGTTCAGCACGGCCGAGAGCAGCGCGAACACGCCGTAGAAGAAGATCTGCGGTAGCAGCAGATACGCGAACGCCGTCACCAGCGCGGGGTTCGCCTCACCGCCGTCGTCCACATAGAGCTGGGTGATCAGCGGCGCGGCGATCACCGCGACGGTGGTACCGACCACCAGCAGCGTGCCGGCGACGGTGACCAGCCGTTGGGTGTAGGCCTCGCCGCCGTCCTTGTCGTCCTGCGAACGCACCAGCAGCGGGACCACGAGGCTGGACAGCACCCCACCCATGAGCAGCTCGAAGATGATGTTCGGCATCGTGTTGGCGACGTTGAACGAGTCGTTCTCGACGCCCGCGCCGATCGCCGCGACCAGCAGCAGCTTCCAGAAGAAACCGGTGATCCGGCTGATCAGCGAGGCGATCGCCATCCGGCCGCTCGACTTCGCGATCGACGGCGCCTTCGGGGCGACGACGTCCTGTTCACCGGTATGCCCGGGACGCGGCTTGACCAGCGGCGCGCCCTTGATCGCCGGCATGACCTGCGTGGCGAGCTGGTCGTACGGGCGAAGGACGTCGGGGTCGGCGACCGGCCAGCGCGACCCCATCGGGACACCGGGGGTGCGCGGAATGAACCGCGTCGCGTCCGGCTCGTCACGCCGGTCCGCCTGCCAGGGCCGGACGGGCGGCGGCTGGCGGCGCCCGCGATGCGGCGGTGGCGGCGTGTTCGGCGCCTGGTTGAGGCTCTGCGGCGCGGTCGGGGGCTTCTGCGCCGGATTCTGTACCGGCGGAGGCTGTCCCGGATTCTGCGGTGGCGGTCCCGGTGGCGGACGACGCGGCGGCGGGTTCTGTACCGGCGGGTTCTGGGTCGGTTGGGGCAACGGCGGGACAGCCTGACGGCGAGTCGCCGGAGGCGGTGTCGGAGAGCCAGGCGCGTTCCGCGGAGGTACCGGGGTTGAGGCCGGAGGCTTCGCCGGCCTCAGCCGCCGGGTCTCCTCGTCGGGACGGCCGGAGGTGCGGGAACGCCTGCCGTCCGGTTGCTGCGGAGGAGGTGGCGGCGGGGGCGGGTTGACCCGGCGGGGACGCTCACCGCGTTCGGGCGGGACCTGCTGCGGGGGCGACTGCGGAGGCGGCTGACGACGCTCCGCACGTTCGGGCTGATCCGTGCGCTCTGGGCGGCGTACGGGTCCGTCGGTACGCCGAGGCGGTGGAGGAGTACCTTCGCGCCGGGGACGGCCTGCACGCTCGGGCGGTACACCCGGCTCTCTTTCCAACGCGTGCCCAATCCTCGGTGCTCGACTACCTGATGCCCGGCGGCATCGTTCGACCCAGGGTAATCGGCAACGGCCCTAAACACTCAGTACCCATTCGAGAACCCGCGACCGCGATCACATCGCCAGGGCGCTCCGTTGGTCTGTTCGGTCGCCTTTTTGCGGTCTGCGCCCTGGCACTGCGATAGCGGGGCCTTCGGCCGGCGGGTTCAGACCTGTGCGTCCTCTGCCACAGGAAGCACGCTTTCGTTCGCCCGATTGGCCCGCGACTCTTTGACCCTTCGGTAGATCCGCCGGGACGAGAGCAGCAGCAACGCGCCGGCCGCGGTGATGGTCACGACGATGGTGATCACGCCGTATTCCGTCGAGGTCAGCTCGAAGCGGGCATCGGAACCCAGCGTGGTCCCATCCGGGGTGCTGAGCGAGACGTCGACGCTGAACCGGCCCGCGCGCAGCGCCTCGACGGGGATCAGCTGATTGACGGCACCGTATGCCGGGACCGTCCTCTCCGGGACGGCTTCGGTCGGCCGCAGTCCTACGTTGTTCTTAAGTGCGACCTGGACGTTGATGCCCACCGGCAGGCCGTTGGTGATGTACGCCGGCAGCGGCGATGCGCCGGAGGCCAGCGCGATGGTCTGCTTCGGCCGCTCGACGGTCACCTGGTTTCGGATCGCGTTCAGGTCGGCGCGCGCGTTGGCGGTGACGACTTCCGCGTCGGCCCCGCGCCAGGACGTCGACGCGGCACGCAGCAGCGCGGCCCGGACCGGCGCGACTACGACGGCCGGATCCACTCGCTGGGTGGAGTCCATGGTCATCGCCGCGGACAGGCCGAGGGTCTCGTTGTCGATCTGGGACATCTTCACGGTGACGTCACCGCTCGTGGCCGACGTCAGATCCTGTGGGTCGTAGTTGACCGACGCCGAACCCGACGACGTCTGTTCCAGCAGCTCGGGCAACGCCGTCGACGTCGCGAGACCGGCGTCGAAGAAGTCACCGACACGCTCGAGGAAGGCGGTGAGCTCGGTCCCCGGCAGATCCCAGTGCCGCGGCGGCGCGATCAGCAGCTGCGGACGTTCCTGCCCGGCGGCCTGCCCGCCGAGGCCGGACCGGAAGGCGATCGCGGCGAGACCGTTCTGCGTCGACACCGACGGCATCGCGGCCACGTTGGTCACTCCTGCGGCGGCCGTGGTCCCGGACAGCGCGGACGCGACGAGCGAATCGATCGGCTGCGCGCGGAGATCCGTTCCCTCGAGGGTGACCCCGCCGAGCACCGGCGAACCGGACTGGAGCTTGCCCGAATCGGTGAGCAGCGTCTTCACGCCCGCCTTGGCGATCGCGTCGACGGTCTGCGAGTCGAGGGCGCCGTCCGGCCAGAGGACGCCGTCCTGCGGCTGGATGCCGAGCAGGTTCTTGATCGTCGTGGCCCCGGAGACCGCGCTGGTCAGCAGTGCGGTGTCGGTGGCGTCGCCGGCGCGGACCTTCGTCAGGGCGGTCAGATCGGCATCCGCGAACGGGAGGGTGACCACACAGCGGCCCGCGACCAGGGCTTTGAGCCTGCCGAGCCAGTTCTTGGCGATGTCGACGCCCTTGCCCTGGACGCCGCCCGCGACCTGGTAGCCGCGCGTCATCGCGTCCGCGGTCGCGATCAGATCCGGGTCGATGGCCAGGCACAACGACGTCGAAAGCTTCGTGTCGGCCTCGGCCGCCCTCGCCGCCTCGACCAGCGAGTCCAGCCGTCCGCCGGTGGTCATCTCGTCGGCGAGCCGCTCGTCGGCCAGGGTGAGCGGGCCCCCGAGCGGGGACGAGACGACATGCGTCGTGCTGTTCGCGATCGGCCACAGCACGCTCGCCTCGGGCGCGGTACCGGACCGCGTCGCCGGGGCCTTGCCAGGGAGGCCGAGGACCGGCATCAGCAGGCTCACCGCGGCGAGCCGCTCCGGGCCGCCGAAATCCGGGGTGCCGTTGACGTTGACCAGCACCGGGTACACGCCGGGCCGCGGGAACTGCAGCTTCGACGACGACCCGAGCGGAACGGTCACGGCGAGCGTGGTGCTCTGGCCGGGCTGCAGGATCTCCGGCTCGAGGTCGGTGAAGTCCGTCTGGGACAGGTCCTTGAACTTGCCGCCGCCGAGCACGTCGGTGAACTGCTGCTCGGTCGCCAGCCGCGAGCCGAGCTGCAGCCGGACCGTCGGCTTGCTGATCGGGCGGTCGCCGATGTTGGTGACCCGGCCGGTGATGGTCAGCGACGTCGAGCTCGTGGTGACCACGCGGGGGCTCAGCTGGTCGATGTCCACGCGCAGCCTCGGCTGCTCCTGTGCCTGCGCGACGCTGCCGAACAAGGCGGGTAGGGCCAGGAACAGGATCGATAGGACAGTGGCGGCAAGCCGCTTCACTCAGGTGCTCCCTCGGCGGTGTGCTGTTGCTGCTGCACGAAGAGTTCTTTGGCCTTCCGGACCAGCTTGCGCTCGTCGGAGTAGGCGAGTGTGGTTTCCAGGTCGGCGAGCGGGACCCAGGCGACCTCGGTCACCTCGACATCTTCGTCCGAAAGTTCGCCGCCGGTGGATTCCAGGATGAAATGGTGCACTGTCTTGTGCACGCGGCGTCGCTCGGCCACGAACCAGTAGTCGATGGTGCCCAGTGGCTGCAGGACCTGCGCGGAGATGCCCGTCTCCTCCTTCACCTCACGCACCGCCGTCTGCTCCACCGTCTCACCGTCCTCGATGTGGCCCTTCGGCAGGGACCAGAGCAGTCTGCCGTGCCGGTCGAGCCGTCCGATCAGCACCGCGTTCGCCCGTTCGATGTCGACGACGAGGCCGCCGGCCGAGGTTTCGTCGACCGTGTTCAACCGCCGTCCCCGCCTGCGCCTGCGCCGGCGGCCCGGCTTCGAGGCGCCGGAGCGGCCGGCTGATCCAGACATGCTGCGATGCTAGAGCAAACGGCGGTACAGGTACTCTGGCTCTCCGTGTCCGTGTTGACCGGTGTCCGTAGTAAGTGGACCCCAATCGTGGTGGGATTGTCGTGAACAAGGTCGTCGTCGAGCAGACGGCAGCAATGCAGAACGCTGTGACGGAACTGATGCGCATCTCCCCGCTCGCGGACGAACTCGCGAAACTCTTCGCCAAGTCGGGCCACCGCCTGTACCTGGTCGGGGGAAGCGTGCGCGACATGATGCTCGGCAGGCTGTCGAGCGACCTCGACTTCACCACCGACGCCCGGCCCGATCAGGTCCTCAAGATCGCGAGCGGCTGGGGCGACGCGGTGTGGGACGTCGGCATCGCGTTCGGCACCGTCGGCGTGACGAAGCAGGGCATGACGCTCGAGATCACCACGTTCCGCGCCGACAGCTACGACCGCGTCGGCCGCAACCCCGAGGTCACCTTCGGCGACAACATCGAGGGCGATCTGCTGCGCCGCGACTTCACCGTCAACGCGATGGCGATCGACTTGGCGAACAAGACCTTTGTCGACCCGCACAACGGGCTCGAGGCGCTGCGGCAGAAGGTGCTCGACACACCCGCGACCCCGCAGGAGTCCTTCGCCGATGACCCGCTGCGCATGCTGCGGGCCGCACGGTTCTCCGCCCAGCTGGGCTTCACGGCCGCGCCGCGGGTGATCGACGCGATGACGTCGATGGCCGAGGAGATCGACCGGATCACCGCCGAACGCGTCCAGGCCGAGCTGTCGAAGCTGCTGCTTTCGGACGACCCGCGGCCAGGGATCGAGCTGCTGGCCGACACCGGGCTCGCGGACCGCGTGCTGCCCGAGGTGCCAGGGATGCGGCTCGCGATCGACGAACACCACCAGCACAAGGACGTCTACCAGCACTCGCTGACCGTCCTCGCGCAGGCGATCGACCTCGAGAAGACGCATGAGCCGACGTCCGAACCGGACCTGATCCTCCGGCTCGCCGCGCTCCTGCACGACATCGGCAAGCCCGCGACGCGTGAGTTCCAACCCGGTGGCGGCGTCAGCTTCCACCACCACGAGGTCGTCGGCGCCAAAATGGCCCGCAAGCGTTTGCGCGCGTTGAAGTTCTCGAAGGAGATCATCGAGGACGTCAGCCAGCTCGTGTTCCTGCACCTGCGGTTCCACGGGTACGGCAAGGGCGAATGGACCGATTCGGCGGTGCGGCGGTACGTCACCGACGCCGGCGACCTGCTGCCGCGGCTGCACAAACTGGTGCGCGCCGACTGCACCACGCGCAACAAGCGCAAGGCCGCCGCGCTGCAAGCGACCTACGACGACCTCGAGCGGCGGATCGCCACGATCCAGGCGCAGGAGGATCTCGACCGGGTCCGGCCGGACCTCAACGGCGAGGAGATCATGCGCATCCTCGATCTCAAGCCGGGGCCGGATGTCGGCAAGGCGTGGAAGTACCTGAAGGAACTGCGGCTCGACCGCGGCCCCCTCGACCACGACGACGCCGTCGCGGAGCTGAAGAAGTGGGCGGCTGAGAACGGCATCGGCTCGGCTTCCGAATCCTGACTGTCGCGGCCTTCACGTCCGGCTGGGGAGACGGTGGCTATCCGACCTTCGTCGGTTACACCGCCAGGGGTGAGGTAGCGCGGTTCGTCACCGACTTCCAGGTCATCGGCTGAGAACAGCCCGTTCGGCCGCTGGATCGATGTGGCATTAGCGGACATACTCCTGCCGGTGCTCCGGGCGGGGGGAAAATCCATGGCGAAACGGCCGGCCAGTTTTCTGGTGACGTTGCTGCGTCGCGGCGCTCCGGCGCTGGCGACGGCGACCAGTGAGCTGTCCGACGAGGTGGGCGATCCGACGCCGATGCGGGCGTTGCGGCGGATCTCGCAGATGGCGGGGCCGGTCGACACGGCCTTCCGCGACAACCTTCTGCTCCGGGCCGCCCGGTATGTCGCTCTTGTTCCGTTGGTGTACCGGCTCTTCGCGGTTCCGGCGGCCTTCATCGCCTACGCGTCGCTGCACGGATCCACCGGAATCGTCCCGGTCGCGCTGGTGATGCTCGGGTCGGTGGTGCTTTCGGGGTACGGCGTCCGCTGGATGCTGCGGTCGGCCCCGTTCCGGCCGCAACACGCTGCCAGGTTGCTGGCCGTCGACCTCGCGTTCACGCTCGCCTCGCCGCTGATCATCGCCGCGAGCGTGCCGTCGGCCGTGTTCACCGACGCGATGCTGGTGCCCGGGAAGCAATTGCTCGGCGAGGTCGCGCTGCTGGCACTCGCGCTCGGGATGCCGTCGGCGATCGCGTTGGCGCTGGTCAGCGTTCCGGTGCGGATGCTCGCGTCGCTGCTCGGAACGGGTCAGGCGGCGCCGGGTCAGGCGTTGTCGACGTTCCCCTCGATGCTCGGCGTCCTGTTCACCGCGATGGGGGCGTTGCTCCTGATCGGCCTCGGCAGCAGGCTCGCTCTCGCGTACGGAATCCGCAACGGCCGGCTCGCCGAACGCGCCCGCCAGCACCGGATCCTGCACGACACCGTGCTCCAGACCCTCGAGGCGATCTCGCTCAGCAACCGGGGCGCACCCGCCGAGACGCTCGCCGAGGTGCAGCGGCTGGCGCGGGCGCAGTCGATGGATCTGCGGCGGACGATCGAGAACGAGGCGTCGGCGCGGGCGGAGGCCGGGTCGCGGCCGCTGGGCGAGAAGCTCGCCTCGCTGGCCGCCGAAATGGCGCGGGACGGTCTGCGCGCTCAGCTCGTGATCGCCGAACTCGACGATGACACGCTTTCGGAGGTCCGGCAGATCGCCATCCGCGACGCGGTCCGCGAGTCGCTGCGCAACACGTTGAAGCATGCCGGAACGGACCAGGTCGTCGTGCGGGTCGAGGAACAGGAAGGCGGTGTCGCGGTGATCACCCGCGACCACGGCGCCGGGTTCAGCCTCGATACGCGGCCGGTCGGATTCGGGATCAGCGAGTCGATCACGGCCCGGCTGGCCGAGGTCGGCGGGACCGCCAGGGTCGAGTCCGCACCGGGCAATGGCACCCGTGTCACCCTTTGGGTCCCCTTCTGACGGTAAACAGTGGTTCATGGAGAAAACGGAAGTTCTCGCCGAAGCGCTCACCGCCTACCGCGACGGTGACCCGGCCAAGGCGGCCGAGCAGGCCGAGCGGGCCGGTTCCACGCTCGGCACCGAACTGCATCGGTACTTGACCGAAGGCGGCGGCGGGCCGGTTTACGACCAGCCCGAGGCGTTCACGGCGTTCATCCGCGGGGGCGGGAACGTCAAGCTGTACCGAGCGCTCAGCGCGGCGCTCGCCAAGCGGTACGCCGGGGTGGGATCCCTGCTCGACCTCGGCTGTGGTGACGGACTGGCCGTGGTTCCCGCGCTCGATCAGGCCGACCGGCTCCCCGCCCGGATCGACCTCGTCGAACCGTCGAGCGCGCTGCTCGAGGACACCCGGAAGCAGCTCGACGGCACCCACGCCGACGTCCACACCTGGGCAGACGACGCGCAGGGTTTCCTTGCGGCAGCCGGTGATCGACGCTGGCAGCTGACGCAGTCGACGTTCGCGCTCCAGTCGATTCCGACGGAAGAACGCACCGAGGTGCTGCGTGCGCTCAAGCCGCATACCGATTCGCTGGTCCTGGCCGAATTCGACGTGCCCGACCACGACGAAGAGTCCCCGGAATACCTGCGTTCGCTGGCGGAGCGCTACCAGCGCGGGATCGCCGAGTACGGCAGGAACGCGTCGCTGGTCGCGCAGGGTTTCCTGCTGCCGATCCTGCTGGGACTCGTGAAACCGGGCGCGGACCGGACGAACTGGGAGCAGCCGGCCACCGATTGGGCCGCCCAGCTCAAGGAAGCGGGTTTCACCTGCATCCGGATCGAGCCGCTTGCCGACTACTGGTGGTCGCCCGCTGTCCTCGTCACCGCGTCCTGAGTGCCCCTTGAGGATGTCCCGAACGCCACATTGGGGACATTGAGCGTCTCGAATGTGGCGTTCGGGGCATGTCTGTCCGGTGTGGACGGTGGCAGCACTAGACCCGGGACAGTGCCCCTGACTCGAGGTGCTGGGCGATCGGCCGGGGCAGTACGTACGCCACGGCCCCGCCCGGCGTCCCGTTCCAGGGCGCGGTGACCCCGGTGACGACCCGCAGCGGACGCTGGACGCGGTACAGCCGGTGATCCCGCTCCCGGTCGGCGGCCAGCGACGTCTCGATGAACCGCGCCGATTCGGCGTGCAGCAGGTTGCCGGTCTCGTTCCCGAACCGCTGGACGGTCGTGCCGGCGGGCAGGACCACGATCCGCTTGCGGCGAAAGAAGTTCAGCGGCGGCTCGCCCCGCATCGGCAGGATCGGCCAGTCGGCCGGGTTGTCGGCCTCCTCGTTCGCGCCGACCGAGGCTCGCGCCGGGTAGAGCAGCAGGGTGCCGAGGAGGAACCGCGCCGCCTCCTCCAGCCGGGCGAACGCCACGGGCTCGTCGGACGGCGGCCGCGAGACCTCCCAACCGTTTTCGGCGCGGCGCAGCGTCCAGACCCCCGGTTCCGGCACCGCGTTGGCGCCGATCCGATAGGAGGTCGGCGCGACGCCGTGTTCCGCCAGGCGCTGGAACAGCACGTCCAGCACTTCGCCGGCCCGAATGTCGCGGCCCGGCTCGCCTTCGCGGTCGACGCGCGCTCGCGCGCTTTCGTCGGGCAGGTCCGCGCCGGTCTGCGGCGGACGCGGTTTGCCGAGGATCTCCGCCTCGACGGTCGCGCGCACCAGCTCGCCGACCAGCGGCGGCCGGAAACCGGCGGCCCGGATGTGCTCGACCAGCTCCGGCTCCGGCGGGACGCCGTACTTCCGCAGGTAATGCGGGACGGCAGCCGGCCAGATCCAGATGCCGTCGGTGTGGAACGCGTTCGGTACGTCGGGCGGGCCGTTCGGGGTGAAGATGTCGGGCTGCGGACCCGGGCGGCTCACCGCAACCGGCGACCGGAAGAGGTAGTCCAGCACCCCGCGGACCTGCTCCGGCGGCACCGGCGGCCGGTTGACGACCGGACGCTCGCCTTCGTTGTGCGAGTCGGCGATCTTCGCCTGCCGGAACACGGTGTCCAGCGGCAGGCCCGCCTTCGCGGACAGCCAAGCCGGAACGTACTTCGCGTCCCGAGGGAAGATCGCCAGCTCCGCGGCGTACGCGCGCGGAGACGGCTTCCCACCGTCGTTCGGCGCGAGGCGCCAGGTGGGTTCCTGATCGGCGTCGAAGTCGAAGTCGAAATGCGACGCCGAGTCCAGTGTGAACGTGCCCTGGAACCAGGTGCCGGTCTCGGGCTGGAACATCGCCGCGCGCAGCCGCGCGAACAGCGAACCGAGCTGAGGCGGCGCCGCGATCGACACCGACACCGGGCCGTTGCCCTCGTCGCCGACCGAGCGGATCTCGAGCTCGGAGTAGTCGCCGACCTGCCGGAACTGGGCGCCGACCCGCTGCCAGCCGGTCGGCAGCACCTTCAGCAGTGTCCGCCCGATGGCCCGCAGCAACGCCGGCTGATCGCCGGTCCCCGCTTCCGGCCGCGAGTCGGGCGTGTCGACGAAGTCGTGCCTGGTCTGCCATAACGCCGTCAGCTCCGACAGCCCGACGGTGGTCGAGAAGTCCGTCAGCCCGAGCTCGGCCGCGCGGGCCGGGTCCTCACCCGACCAGCGCAGGGTCAGCTCGCCGCCGCCGGTATGCGGTGCGATCTGGAAGTGCTCGTCGTCGTGCCTGCCGTGCGTCTGCAGGCTGAAGGTCGCTCCGACCTCGCCGTTCAGCACGACCCGCGCCTGCTGCCCGTTCCACTCGCGGTCGAAGCCGTCCGGTGCCGCCTCCCCCGGCGGCGCGATCAGCAGCAGAGTGCCGTCTTCGGTCGACCTCTGCGCGGCGAAAACGGTGTCGCCCCACGTCGCGTACAGGCCGTCGGGCCGGTCCGCTGTTTGTACCCGGTAACGCAAACTGTTCCCCTCCCCAAGTTCCCCAAACCGGAGGTAAATCTAGTCGGCCGGATAGCGGACCGACCACTGGTCGTCACCCGGCGCGTCCGGCCCGAACTCGGCGAGCGCGTCGTCGGCCAGTTGCCCGATCGCTCCGGCCAGTTCGAGCTTCTCCAGCCAGTCTTTTCGTAGCGCTTCTTCGCCGTACATCGCGCCGACGAGGTTCCCACAAACCGAGCCGGTCGAGTCGCTGTCGCCGCTGTGGTTGACCGCGGCGAGCAGCGCGGAGTTCGCATCCGTGGTGGTCAGCGCGACGTAGACCGACATCGAAAGCGCGGTCTCGCCGATGTTCCCCTGCCCGAGTGTCTCGAGTTTCTCCGGTGTCGGGGCGCCTTCCCGGGCGAGCGCCAGCGCCTGGTCCAGCGCGACACTCTGCTCTTCGTGCCCCTCGTACTTCTCCAGCTCCCCGCGCGCGGTCGATACCGCGTCGAGCAGCGGTTTCCCCTGCAGCAGTTCATGGACGACGACCGCGAAAGCTCCCGATGAGAGATACCCACTCGGGTGACCGTGAGTCAGTGCCGCGCTCTCGGCGCCGAGCCGGAACACCTCCGCGTTCTCGTCCGACCACAGCGCGACCGGCGCCGCCCGCATCACCCCGCCGCAGCCCTTCGAGTTGTTCACCGGCTTGTCGATCCCGGCGCGAACACCCGTCCTGCCGTACGCCTCAAGCTCGCTGAAGCAGGTCAGCCCGGGGGCCCGGCGGCTGAAGAGTTCCCGGTTCGTGAGCAGCCATCCGTCGGCTTCGGCGCTCGGGTCGCCGGGACCGCGAGCCTGCTCCCAAGCGATGCCCTGGGTGTGCAGCCAGCGCTGGTACGCCATCTGGAGCGACTGCTCGACCGGCGTGCCACCGAGGCCTTTGCGCTTCCGCACGTTCGCCCTGATCAGGCCTTCCAGGGTGAACAACGTCATCTGCGTGTCGTCGGTGATCCGGCCGACGCCGCCGTACGCGGGGATCAGGTCGGTGATCCCAGCCGGACCGGCGATCTCGCGGATACGGTCGATCGAGTCGAACTCGGTCTTGGCGCCGAGCGCGTCACCGATCGCCCCGGCGAAGAGACTGCCGCGCAGCCGCGAGCGGGTCGCCGGGTCTTGGAGCCATTCACGCATCTCTCAGTGCTCTCCTCGTGGGTACCGCTCGGCTTCCCACTGTTTCCATTCGCCGGGTTCCCGGATCACGCCGAACCGGTTGAAGTAGTAGTAGGCGTCCTGCGCCATGTTGTCGACGACGCCGAGATCGCCGAACGCCGCCATCCACGACTCGGGCAAGCCGGGGACGGTGAGCCTGGCGCCGACCATCGCGCCGGTCAGCGCGCCGACCACCGGTCCGCCGCGTGCTGCCAGTGCGAGCGCGGCTTCGGGTTCGTGGCCGCGTTTCGCGGCGGCGAACAGCGCCCGGCCGAGTACCGAAAGGGTCGACCGGCCGTCGCCGATGCTGTCGAACTGCTCTACGTCGTCGCCTTCGACGTCGTTCCTGAGCTCGAGCACCTTCGCCACGAGATCGCCGACCTCGCCGACGGGAGTCTCGAACTGCTCGAGGAAGTTCGCGACCGCGGCGATCCGTTTGTGGCCGGACAGCTGCGCCCTGAACAGGTTGACCAGCAGATCCGCGCCGGCGACGACGTCCTGGCCCGCCGCCGAACCGACCAGTTCGCGGACCACCTTCAGCGCGTAGACGGGGCTGTCGGCCGGACCTTCCACCCCACCGCTGACGGTGGCCGGAAGCGCGGTTACCAGCATCGTCGAGAATTCGGCCGGTGCCGGACCGGCGTGCGCGGTCGCCTTGGCGACCCAGCCCTCCGGACGGCCGCCTGCCGGGAGCGAAGCGGGGATCTCGGGCTTGGCCGGGGTCGCGTCGAGGCCTCGGATGACCGATTCGGTTTGGAACAGCAGATGCCTGGTCAGCCCGCCGAGCGGCAGTCCAGCCGCGGGATCCGCGCCGGAGCCGAGGGCGTCACCGATCGCGAAACCGACGTAGGCGCCCAGGATCTGGGGATAACCGAAGGCACCCGCGGGGGTGTTCCGGGTGAAGAACTTCCCGTACGTCCAGGCGCGCGGCACCGGTTCGCCGTCGTCTTCGAAATGGTTGACCAGCCCGTTCGCGAACAGGTCGACGGGCATCTCCGGCAGCGGCTTCCGGTCGTACTTCGCCCGCGAGCGTTTGAAGGACAGCGTCGCGGCCCGCGCATACCGGATGAGTTCGTCGGTGCTGATCGCGTACTCGTTGTTCCTGGCCTGCGCCACGAGGCCGGGCAGCGCCGCGGTGGCCGCGCCGACTTCTTGGCCGAGTTCCTCCCGCAGGGCGGTGAGCGCTTCGCCGTACTCCGGGCGGGAGAGCGCGGGGTGCTCGATCACCGGCGTGCGTTCGACGTCCGGCCGCGGCCGCAGGTCCGAGACCTTCTGCAACGTCCACGGGTAGACGGAGAACGGATCCGAACCGCGGAAGTTGACCAGGAACCCGACGCCCCCGCCTTCCTTCGCGCGCTGGAGCAACACCCGTGGCTGGACGCGCTGCCAGGTGTCGTACTCGGCCGGGACCCGGCTTTCGGAGGTGTAGACGACGATCCGGAGCCCCTCGTCGCCGTGGTCCTTGACCACCAGGTGGCCGTCCTTGCCCACGGCCAGCACGTCGACGTCGAGGAAGAGCTTCGTGAACTGCTCGCGGTCGATCCAGCCGGCCCGGTGGTAGCCGAGCAGCTTCTCGGTCTCGCTCTCCGGCTTCGGCTGACCGAGGAACCGTGGTCCGGGCGTGTGGTCCGGGTTCTCGCGGACCGCGCCGGTCGGCTGGTCGTACAGCGTGTACTGCTCCCAGCGGACGATCGCGCCCGTCGGCACCGGCAGCTCGGGGAACGCGGCGGGATCGAACTCCGGGTCGACGACCTCGGCCCACCTGGTGAATCCGTCGTCGGTAGCTCCGCCGGACGCCGAAACGGCCATCATCTCGAGGTCGAGAGTGATCTCACCGCCGTCGTCGGGGACGAAGGCGACCGGGCTGGGGAACAGGCCCGTGCCGGGATCGGTACCGTCGAGCCAGCCGACGGTGTTGTAGGTGACGTTCCAGCCACCTTCCGCGCGCACGACGTAGTCACGCCGGACCCTCAGCGCGCTCGTGCCCTCGGCGTCGCGACCGGCCAGCCACTGCTCGACACGGCCGGCGGCTTCCTCTTCGTTCATCGTCCCCATTCCAGATTCACCAGCGCGGGTAGCGCGCGGCCCAGCCGTCGACCTCGTTCAGCGCCGAGTGCCGGTCGAAATGCCAGAACGCGTCCGTGGCGATGTTCTCCACCAGGTAGCGCAGTTCGAGCTGTTCGACCCACTTCTGGGGCAGGCCGGGAATGCCGGTGCGGGCGCCGAGCAGCGCGCCGGTGATCGCCCCCGTGACCGCGCTGCGGCCCGAGTGGTTGATCGCGCGCAGCAGCGCCTGTTCCGGGTAGTTCTCGAACCCGGACAGCGCGGCGAACGCACGCCCGAGCACGGAAAGCGTGCTCTTGCCGTCGCCGATCAGCTCCGGTACCCGCAGGTCGGGCAGGCCGTGCTTGCCGAAGAACGGCACCGCGTCCGCGACCATCTTCTTGAGGTCTTCCCAAACCGGTCCCCGCTGGTCCGGGTTGGTGTCGGAGAAGATCTCGCGGGAGAGGTTCCATACCGGGTAGCTGAACGCCTCCGCGGTCAGCGCCTGTTCGAACAGCCAGGTCAGGTAGGTCGACGCTTCGAGGTCGATCTCCCCTGGATGGGTGACCGAGACGAGGTCGCGTACCGCCTGCCGGACGCCGCCGCTCATCGCGCTGCCCGGACCCGCCGCGGTCAGCGCCGCCGGCAGCGCCGCGACCAGGGCGTCAGGGCCGCTCAGCGGAACCGCGGTCGGCGAGATGCTCGCCAGTGCGTGGTACGCGTTCAGTTCGGCGTCGTCGGGGGTACGGCGGACGTTGAGCTCCGGCACCTTCACGAGCCAGCCGTCGGCCTTGTCCAGCGGTGCGCCCTGAGTGTGCAGCCAGCGCATGAGCGCGTTCCGGGTGACCGTCCCGAGCAGCCGCTCGGCGTCGCGGTTCTCCGGCTGCTCGCGGTGCGGGCTGCGGATGACGGCCTCGGTGTAGAACAGCAGCCGCTGAGTGAGCGGCCCGATCCGGCCGGGCAGATCGAACGCCACCGGCAGGTCGGTGATGCCTTCCAGACCGTAGGTGCTGTGGATCTCGTCGATCCGCATCCGGTCGACGGCCGCACC
This sequence comes from uncultured Actinomycetota bacterium, assembly GCA_963766045.1. Taxonomy (GTDB): domain Bacteria; phylum Actinomycetota; class Actinomycetes; order Mycobacteriales; family Pseudonocardiaceae; genus Amycolatopsis. The sequence goes on from CAVXYN010000002.1 coordinate 327,662, forward strand.
GAGCGCCTCGCCGAGCGCGAAGCCCACGAACGCGCCCGTGACGCGCTGCCAGCCGAACCGCGCGCTCGAGCGATCGCGGTCGAAGTACTTGCCGAAGGTGTCCAGCCGAGGCTGGATCTGTCCTTCGTTGTCGTAGCTCGGCGCCAGGCCGTTCGCGCGCAGGTCGTTGGGACGGCCGCGCGGCGGTTCCGGCATCTTGAGCCGCGCCAGCCACGACTGGCCGAGCACGGTCTTCTGGCATTCCTCGACGGTCAGCTCGAAGCCGCGTCGGCGGGCCTTCTCGGCCGCGGCCAGCGGCGGGCGCACCGGCTCGGGCAGCCCCATCTTCGCGGCGGTGTCGCGGGCGTGGGTCTCCAGCTCCGGCTGGGCCTCCGGGCAGCGCTCGTTGACGTCGACATGTGGTTCACGGCGCGGGAACCGGGTCGCGGTCTCGGCGAGTTCGGCACCGCTGACGTCCTCGAACGTGGCCGGACCGCCGTTGATCACCAGGTTCGGCGGGCTCTCGTAACCGGCCAGCGTGGCGATGTCGACCTTCCAGTACCCGTGCTCGCGCGACGGCAGATGCTTCGTCGAGCTGAACACCTTGAGCTCGGCGCGGTCTTCGTTGAAGTAGAACCGTTCCGTCTTGCCGGACTCCAGGTCGAGCGGGACGAACACCTCGCACCGCAGCAACCCGATGAGCAGCTGTTCCCTGGTCAGCCAGCCGACGCTGGCGAACGAAAGCAGCGTCTCGAGCTTGTTGTCCGGCTTCGGGTAGCCACGGCGGACCGGGCCGGCCTTGTACTCGGGGTTCTCGCGCTCGTCCCCGGTCTGGACGCCGTCCGCGCCGACCTTCACCCAGCCCGCGACGGCCTGCGGCGGCACGCCGAGGTCACCCAGCCCGGCTTTCGCGTACTCGGGATCGACGACCTCGCGCCACGCCTCCTGCCCGGGGAACGCCACCGGCACACTGAGGCCGCCGGGATGCGGATGCGCCTGGCGCAGCTCGCCGTCCGGTTCGCGCACGATAACCGAAGGCGGCGGGAAGATCTCCTTCTCCGCGTGACCCTCGTCGAGGAAGGCGATCGTGTTGTAGGGCACCGACCAGCCTTCGGGGATGCGCAGGACCTTTTCGTGGTTCACGCGCAGGCCCGCGCCGCCCGGTGCGGAAACGTCCGGACCGTGCACGGCGCGCAGCCACTCTTCGACCTTGGCTACCGCTTCCGCCGATTCCACCTACTCGATCCTCTCCAGGCTGCCGTCGGACACGTGCTCGGCGATCGTCTTCGGGAGCACGTAGGCCACCGCACCGCCGGGCATGTTCGCCCACGGGACGGTGACACCGGTGATCACGTGGAGCGGGCGTCGCAGCCGGTAGGTCCCACCGGCACGCTCCCGTTCCAGCGGCAGGGACGTCGTGGCGAACCGTACCCCGCCGTGGTGAACCAGATTGCCGGTTTCCTCGCCGAACCGCAGTACGACCGTACCGGCCACCATCCGGCTGAGGCGCTTGTTGCGAAGCAAGGTGAGGGGAGGCTCACCCGCCGCCGCCCGCACCGGCCAGTCGGCGAGCTCCTTCGCGGTTTCCAACGGAGTCTCGTGGCCCGCCGTCATCCGTGCGGGATGCAGCAGCAGAGCGCCGAGAAGCTGGTGAGCTGCGTCTTCGACCTTGTCGAAGTACTTCGGCGACACCGGGGCTCCCCCGGCGTAGGCCGCTACTTCCCAGCCGTTCTCGGTGAAGTTGAGGCACCAGACACCGTCCGTACGTTCGCCGATGCGGTACGCCTCCGGCCAGACGGCGTGCTCACCGAGCCTGCTCACCAGGACGACCAGGACCTCTTCGTCGGCCAGCGCCGGATTCGGCGACGTCTCCAGTTCCGCGGCGATGTCGCCTTCGGTCTTCTTGACGTCGGAGCGGCCCGGTTTCGGCCGCGGCTTGCCCAGCAGGTCCGCCTCGGCGGTCCGGCGGACGAGATGCTCGACGTACGGGGGCTGGAACCGCTGGCCACGAATGTGCTCGACCAGCTCGGGCTCGGGCGAGACCCCGTACTTCCGCAGGTAATGCGGGACGGACGCGTGCCAGATCCAGGTGCCGTCGGTGTGATAGCTCTCCGGGACGTCGCCTTCGGCTTCGGGCTTGAAGATGTCCTTCCCGAAGCCGTTGCCCGCCAGGATCGCCGGTTCGCGCTCCAGGTACTGCGCGACCAGCGGGACCTCGGACTCGTCGAGCGCCGGTCTGTCCACCACGGGTGGTTTGCCCTCGGCGTACGAGTCGACGATCCGGGCCTGCCGGAACTCGACCTTCAGTGGCAGCTGTACCCGCAGCCGCCACCAGTCCGGGATGTGCTCGTCGTCGCGCGGGAACGCGGCCAGCTCGTCCGGGTAGGCCGACGGCGCCGGTGCCCCGGACCACGACGGCTCGTCGTCGAGGGTGAAGTCGAAGTCGAAGGTGCCGTCGGGCTCCAGCGTGAACCGCGACTGCAGCCAGGTGCCGCGGCCGGTGGTGTACATCCCGGTCCGCAGGGTGCCGAAATGTCCGCTCAGCTCGGGGACGGTCGTGACGTTGTGGCCCTCGAGCTCGGTGTGGTCTCCGGCCTGCCGGAAGTCGGCGACGGCGGGATGGGCGGGGTCGATGACACCGGCCCGGAGGAGCTTGCCGATCTCGACCAGCAGCCCGCGTTGTTGTTCTGGTGTCAGTTGTTCCACGTGAATCATCGCGCCTGGTTCGGCAGGCTGAACGGGCTCATTGAGAGTCCCCTTCCTCCGGCGGTTTGTATTCGGGGAAGCGAGGCTCCGCCTTGAACGACGGTGGTTGCCCGGCCGCGCGGCGGGCCAGCTCGTCTTCCCACATCTTGAAGGTGCGCTTCCGCAGAGCCTGGATCAAGGCCGACTCTTGTGGTTGCAGCCTTCGGTCTTCCTTCTTCGCCTGGGCGTAAAGGCCGTCGATGGTCTCGTAGAGCGCGAAGATCGGCCCGTCGCCTTTGAGCTCGTACGCGCGGGCGAGTTCCGTCTCCTGGACGAACTTCTCCTCGGGCACCTTGCTGATGTCCGAGCTCGCCATGGCCCAGATGACTTCCCGCACGTGCTCGGGCGCTTCGTCGAACTCGCCGGTGCGGATATTGAGGAGGTATCCGGTGAGACCACCGTCCGGCGTGGATTCGACGCGGTACGTCTTCCCGAAGTACGTGTAGAAGGATGGGGTCTGGATCACGCGTTCTCCTCAGGTGGCAGGCCATCCCGGAGCGCGGCCATGAACTTCGACCGCACTCGTTCCATCAGCGCGGACTCCAGCATCGCCTGCTCCGGGGACAGCCTGCCCTCGCTCTTCGGGTCGCCCTCCGCGAGCCTCTCATCCAGCGCTCGGTTGTACGTCGGGAAGTCGCGGCGGACCTCGTACAACGCGTGCTCATAGAGCGACACGGTGTCGATATGGCCCAAGTGCAGCCGCAGCTCGGCAACATGCCCGTTCGGCAGCCGGACGTTCATCTGCAGATCGCGGTAACCACTGTCCTGAGGATTCGCGAAGCGGTCCTCGAACTTGACGATCGTGAGATCCGGATCCGCCATGACCGCGTTCAACGCGTTGTAGACGTCGGCGAGGGTCTCGAACTGGATCTTCACGCCCACCAGGTCGGTGAGCTTCGATGCGTCGCCGCCGTACTTGGCGATCTTCGCGAGGGCGCGGTCGTCGTCCTTGACGCTCGGGCGACTGTGGGCGTCACCACCGTTATCGGCCGCGATCCGTTCGGCGATCCGGGTCAGCTGCCCCTGGTTCTCCGGCCAGGCCGCCCGCTCGGCGTCGAGGAACTCCTGGATCTTCACCGGATCGCCCTTGTCCGCCCGGTCGAACCCGGCGTGGAAGCGCTCCTCGGGTTCCACGGAGGCCGCGATACCGCTCGCGTCCGCCGCGCCATCCCGTTGCTCCTGGGTCAGCGGGGTTTCGCCGGGGCCTGCCTCGTGGACGTCGTCGACGATCTGGAGGCCACGTTCCTCCACGTCGCGCAGAGCGGCCTCGAGGATCGGGATGGCCTCCGGATGCATCAGGAGGTTGCCGACCGTCATCGGGTTGTTCAGCAGCGAAGCACGGAGATACGCGTTGTCCGGGTTCTCCATCAGCCGGACGAGTTCCGGATGCCCCGGCAGCTGATCGCGGATGAAGTCCCGCATCGGGCCGAGGTCGTGCTTGGCCCCGTTCTCGTCCTCGTAGACGGCCCGTTTCTTGTCGGGGTCCAACCCGTCCACCGCGGCCGAAACCTCGGACTGGTTCAGGAACCGATCGACCTCGGCGCGGGCCGCCGGATCCACGTTCTCCGGTTTACCCGGGCCGGGCTGGTCGGCGTCGTGTGCCATGCCGTAGCCGGCGTCGCGCGGATCGACGGGGCGCGTGGACGCGGTGTCGGTCTGCGTCGAAGGCCCGTCGGTGTGCTGACCCACGTGCGCCGCAGGGGTTTCCGGGACGCCGACATGCATCAGCTTCATGCTCAGCGGCGGCTGCGGCAGGTTCATCAGCGCACCCGACTGCGGGTCGATGAACGCGACACCGTCACGGGTATTGGCCACCATCGCGACGTGGCCGCACTCGACGCCGTTCTCGTCGAGGTACTTCACCGCGACGACCGCGTGGTGGTCGAGCGGCTGGTCCCGCATCTCCCGGATGACGGTGTCGTAGTCGGCACGGTCGGAGAACCGGCCGCCGAACCGGTTTTCGATGTGGTCCAGCGAGCCGCGGCTGTCCATCTCGTCCAGCCGGATGGGTTCGGCGGTCGAGTCGATGCCGTTCACCCGGTCCATGTACGCCCCCGGGGTGCGGGTGCAGTTGGACCGGTAACCGGCGTCCAGTGCGTCCGGGTCGTTGTAGTGCGGGTTGACCTCGCCGAGGCGCGGATGCCGCTCGCGGATGTAGGCCGCCTGCTGCTCCGGGCTCGCCGAACCCGCGTGGATCGCGGGCTCGCTCGGCGGATCGGTCGCGACCGCCATCGACGAGAAGTCGCGCTCGGGAATCGGCAGCTCGGCCGTCTGGCCGGCGTCGCCGTGATGTTCGGTGCTGTGGTCCGTGCCGGCGTCGGTGACCCCGCTCTCCGCCGGGTTGTCCGCGGTGATCGGCGGCGTCGTCGGCTCGTCCAGGCCGCCGAGGCGCGCCATGCTCTGCTCTTGGGCGAGGCGCTGGAGGGCCGGCGCTTCTTCGGCGCACCTGGCTCGCCGCTCGTCCATCTTCTGCTGCGCGGTTTCGGCACTCAGGTACCGATCGTCGTCGGGATGGATCTCCTCGGCGACGATGACCCGCTTTTCCTTGCCGGTGATCGGGTCCTTGACCACGTCGTTGCTGTGGATGAGGAGCTGGGTCGCGGGCTTGTTGATCGCTTCGCCCTCGGCCGGGTTCTCGGCGAGCGACCGGACGTCCTTCGCCGTCTGCGTCGTGATGTGGATTTCGACGTCTTCGCCGAACGGCGACTTCGTGTTCGGTGAGGTCTTGATGGTGGAGCTCGTCATCGTCGGCTCGACGATGATCGAACCGGGCGGGCCGTAGTGCGCCGCGATGATCGCGGCGCGGCGTGTGTCGCCCTGGGTGTCGATGCCGCGGATGGTCTCGGCACGCAGGTCCGGTAGCTCGCCCAGCGCACCGACGATCGCCCTCGTGTTCGCCTGTGCCCTGGCGAAGTCCGGGTGGGTTTCGCCCTGCCGGTTGGCGGTGTTGATCGGGTCGGCGAGCTCACGCGAGTAGGCGTGGATCGCGATCGCGGCTTCCGGGGAGATCCGGCCCTTGAGCTCGCTCGCGTCAAGCCGCTTGAGTGCTTTTTTCTCCAGGTCGCTGAAGTGGCCCGGGTCGTCGAACCGGTCGCGCAGGCTCTGGTGGTCGGCGGCCGACCCGCGGTGACTCTCGTCGAAGACGTAGCTCTCGTCCGGCCTCGTCGACGCCGGGTGTTCGGTTTTGAGCCGGTCGCTGATATCCGGTTCGGCGGAGCCGGTGTCGGACACCCGGTCGCGGGTGACGTCGCCAGGGCCCATTCTGTCGGCGACAGTCGGGGCGGGCTCGGTCTTCGCCGTCTGCTCGGGCTGCTCGGGTGCTGACCCGTAGTCGTCGCGAGGCTGGTCGACCGCCGGTTTGTCCAAAGTGGACCTCGCGGCCGCCGGGGTTTCCGGCGCCTGGGTACGTGGAGCATCCCCGCCGCCGAGCGGCATGGCCTTGACCGACGTCGGGTTCTCGGGCAGGTTCGCCAGCCGTCCGGTCATCGGATCTGCGAAGACGACACCGTGCCGCGTGTTCACCGCGGCGACGATCCTGGTCTCGACCCGGTTCTTCGACTGCGGCGAGCCTGCCGGAGCATCCGGGTCGCCGTCGACGTGGTGCTCGAACGCCACGGCGGTTCGCGCCCCGATCGGACGTTCGCCCAGGTCACGGGCGACGTCGCCGAAGCCGTGCTGATCGGACCACTGCCCGCCGAGCCGGTCGCTGACGTGCTGCAGCGGCGAACCGCCGGTCGATGGGCCGGCGACGGCGTCGCCACCGTTCATCCGGTCCTCGAACGCGACCAGCGCCTCGGCCGAGTTCGTCTTGTAGCCCTTGTCCAGCGCTTCCGGGCCGTAGTGGTTGTGGGCGTTGACCTGGCCGACGGCGGGAACGCTGTCGGCCAGCAGCCGGACCTGCTGGTGCGGTGTCTCAGTGGAAGCCGCGTGGATGACCGGCTTGCCGCCGTCCTCCAGCGGTTTCGCCAGCTCGGACCAGCCGCCGGCGGGCGCGTCCTGCGCCTTCTCGCTCTCGAGCTTGGGCCGGTCCGCGTCCGACGACGGCTCCTTCACCGAGCCGTCCGGGTTGGTGAGCTGGGTTTCCAGCGCCGCCATCCCCTTGGTCTTGATCCCAGCGGCTTCCACCTCGGCCTCGGCCGCGCGATCGGCTTCTGCCTGCTCCCGGTCGAAGCGGTCCTTGACCTCGTTGTTGTAGTCGCGCCGCTCCGCGATCTTCTGCTCGACCTGGTCGGCGGGCAGAGCACGCGGGTCAGGGGGCGTGACCTCTTCGGCGTCGATGATCCACATCGGCGCGGCGGGATCCGCTGTGGCCGCGTTGTAGTCCTTGTGAGCAGGATGGTTGGCTGTCATTTCGACGCTGTTGATGTAGAGCTGCGAGCCCGATTTCATGAGGACTTCGTGCTCGTTCGTGATCGAAGCCATGTCTTCGATCAGACGGCCGGTCTTCGACTGGATCCGCATCTCCACTTCACCGGCGAAGGTGATGTGGTCTTCGCCCGGCCCCGGGAGCCTCGACGTACTCATCATCTGCGGGTCGACGGTGACGCCGTCTTTCCTGTGCGCGTCGATGAACGCCTGCATCGCGGCCAGGTTCCCCTTGAAGTTCACCCTTCGGGTCACGGGGCCTTCGTACGGCGGCAGCTCGTTCAGGCCCGACGTGATCGCCTCGATGATCAGCCGGAACTTCTCGAGCAGCGGGCCACCGAGGCGCTGTGCCTCGGTGATCTTCTCGGCCATCTCGGCACGGGCGTAGGAGTGCACCGCGTACGCGCCGTCGTCGGACATTCGCCCGATGGGTGAATCGGCGCCCGCTGCCTCACGTTTGGCATACGCGTCTCGGCGGACCTCTTCGTGCCGTCCTTCGCCGGTCTTTTCGTTGAATCCCTTTTCTTCGATCTGTTTGTCCGCGACCGCGCGACCGGCCTCGGCGGGGTTCTCGGTCTTGTAGTCCTTGTCGTAGATGTACGGCTCGTCTGCCGCACGCGTGCGGTGCTGGTCGTCCGGCGTGCGCTCGGCAGCCGGTGTGTCGACGTCGTCGTTGAGGTTGCCCTCGTACCGCCGCTGGAACGGGTCGTTCGGGTCGCGCGGCGGCCGGGCGAACGGCTCCGGCTGCCGCGGAGGCTGCTGTCCGACCCGATCCTGGGTGCGGTCATGAGGCATCCGCTCGCGGGGAGCCTGGTTCGGCTGCTGACCGGTCCGTTCGTGCGGCACCGGGCCACCACGCTGGTCGCCGGGGCGAGGAGCCGGAACACCGGGTCCCGGACGCTGCGGTCCGGGACCGCCGTGGCGCGGGTCGACGCCTGGCGGCATCGGACGGTTGCCGGGTGCCGGCGGCAGCGGGCCGCGGTTGCCAGGGGCCGGGCCGTTGCCCTGGGGCGGGAGCGGCGGACGGTTCTGCGCGGGATGACCACCCGGCGCGCGACCGCCCGGAGGCTGTCCGGGCGGCGGGGACATCGGCGGGCGCGGCGGAACACCGCCACCATTCGGATGTGGTCCAGGCCTGCCTGGGAACGGGGGGTTCTGCGGGTTGTGCGGCGGGCGCTGTGGCCCGTGCTGCGGACGCCGGTCCTGCGGTGGACGGCGATCCTGGGGCGGCCGATCCTGCGGCACCGGGCCACCACCATTGCGCGGCGGGGCGGGAGGTGGCGGTGGATGCGGTCCGGGCGGACGCGGGCCACCCTGGCGAGGTCCGGGACCGGGGGCGGGACCGTTGCCGCCTGGAGGAGGAAATCCGCCTGGGGGCGGTCCGGGCGGCGGCGCCTGGTTCGAGCCCTGGAACGGCATCGGGGTCTGCTGCGGCCCGTCGAACCGCGGCTGGTTCGGCGTACCACCGCCGGTGAAGCCGGCGGCCTGCACGTTGTCCTGCGGACGGTTTCCGCGGGCCGGTTCGTTGCCGCCCTGGTGGAAACCGCCCGGCGGCGGACCGCCGCCGGTGTTGTTCCCCGGCGCCATTCCGTATCCACCAGAGGATCCGGAGGACCCAGAGCCCGACTGCTGCGGCGCCATCCCATAGCCGCCGGACGAGGAACCGCCCGAGCCGGCCGGCGCACCACCGCCGGTCTGTGCTGCCGCGGGCGGTATCCCCGACTGCGCCGCCGGTGCCTGCTGCTGTGCGGCGTTCGAACCGCCGTCGCTCGCCGGGGCGTGCTGGGTCTGGGCCGCAGGCGCGGCGGCACGCTGACCGTCACCGGTGTTCGCGGGTGCGTCCGACGTGCGTTCCGGCGCCTCGACCGAGGACTGGCTGATCCGGTCGTTGCCGGGCGCGCTGTCCGGAGTGCGCTGCGGAGCCCCGTCCGGCGTGGACGACGGCTGCTGGGTTGGCGACGGGTCGACATGCTGCCGCTGCGGCGCCTGGTTCCCCGCGTCCGACCGGGACTGCTGGTCGGACGACTGACTCTGCTGGTGCTGCTGACCCTGCTGGCCCTGCGAGGTGGGCTCGGACGTCGTCCTCGCCTGGCCGCCGTCGCCGGACGAATCGGCCTGGCGCTGCGAACCGCCGTTCTCGCCCGAACTCTGCCTGCTCGACGAGTCCGACGAATCCGAAGAGGAATCCCTGCTCGACGAAGAGTCGCCACTGGACGAACGCGAAGACGAACCGGAATCACCGGAATCGGGACGCGGCGGCGTGGGGCCGTCGGAATCGCCGTCCGGCGTGGTGGACGGCGAGTTCGCGGCGTGGATCTCGTTCATCCGGTTCTTCGCACCGTCGACCCCGCCACCGACTGCGCCGCCGGACGCGCCCATCAGCACGTCCTTGGCCGAAAGCTTGTCGAGGTCACCGGTCACGGCGGCCTGTCCGACCGTGCTGGCGACACCTTCCGCCGCACCTCGCACGGCCTGCCGCGCGGCGCCGTCGACGACCTGGCCGACCGCGCTGTCCGAAAGTCCCTTGGTGGCACCCTTGCCGATGCCCTGGCTCGCGGCGCCGACGACGCCGTCGACAGCGCCGCTGATCGCGGAGTCCTTGGTCTTGCTGGCGTCCCAGCTGTCGCGGTCGCCCTTGGCCATCTGCAGGCCCTGGATGCCCGCGTCCATGGCCAGGTTCATGGCCGTGTTCTGCAGGACCTCCTTGCCGATCTTCTTCAGGCCCTCCTTGAGCAGCTTCTCGAGGAGTTCCTTCGCGACCTTCTTGAAGCCTTCCTGCGCGAGCTTCTGCATCAGCTGCCGGAAGATCATCTGGACGGTCATCCGGGTGGCGATCTGCGCCGGCGCGATACCGGCCGTCGAGCCACCGAAGGTCACGAACGCGGCCGCGATCATCGCGGCGATCTGCGCGGCCAGGATCACCAGCGAGATGATGATCATGTACTTCGTGTATTCGACGTCCAGCGCGGTCGCGTTGCACGAGTCACCGAGCGCCTTGGACGAGTCCGCGAGCGACTTGAAGTAGGCCTCGTCGCCTTCGACGAACTTCTTCCACGCCTCGGCGAACTTCTCCGCGCCCTCACCGGACCAGGAGCCGAGGACCTCGGTGGCGCCCGTGGTCGCCATCTCGGCGACCGGCTGGACGGCCTTCCCTGCCTCGTGCCAGGCGTCGCGAAGCTCTCGGAGCTTGTCCTCGTCGCCTTCGGGCCAGCTTTCCCCTACGACGATCGGTAAGAGCCACTTGATCGCGTCGGGCATCTCCATACCCACGCGACTACCTCTTGTCCAGCGTCGACTTGATCTCGTCCTCGGCGTTCTTGAACGAGGTCATGGACCGTTCGACGTTGTGCTGCATACCCCGCAGCGCCTCGACGATGTTCGCGTAGCCCTCGGACGAACCCTGCGAACCGGGCACGTAGTCCTTCGCGAACGCCTGACCTGCTTCGTCGTTCCCCCAGCACTGTCCGAGCGAGCTGATCGCGGACATCAGTGCCTTGCCGGCGTCGTCGAGCTGGTCGGCGGCGAGCCCCAGTTTGGACGCGGCCGTGATGGCCGCGTCCGGATCCGCGGTGAAGCCGGGGCCTCCGGCACCGTTCGGCATCAGACTCCCCTGGTGAGCCAGCTCGAAGGCGGCTCTTCCTCGTCATCGTCCTGCGCTTGGCGAACCCGTTTCGGAATCGGTTTCGGCGTCGGCGGAGCAGCCGGGGGCGGTGGCGGAGGAGGCGGCGGCGGGGCCGCGTCGTTACGCAGCAACGGGTCTTCGAAGTCGTCGTCACCGGTCTTTTTGACCGGCTCGGCGTCCTCTTCTTCGGCGAGGAAGTCCGGGATCGGTGGCATCAGGCCCTGCAGCGACGGCGCGCCCTCGATCAGGTCGGACAGATCCGGCAGGCCCTCGGTGATCGGTGCCATCAACTCGGCGACCTGTTGCTTCACCTGCAGCGATCCCTTGCGGACCAGGTGCAGCACGGTGTTGGCGAGCTGGGCCGGATTGGTGCGCTCGAAGGCGTTCGGCTGGATCTCGAGTTTCGCGAGGGTGCCGGTGGCGTCGATGGTCGCGCGGACGAGCCCGTCCGGCGAGACCACCGTCGCGGACGTCTCCGCGGCGGCCGCCTGCGCGTCCCGGAGCTGCGCGGTCTGCCGCTCGAAATTCTCGAGCAGCGTGTCGACCTGGTCCTTCATGGCGGCATTACGCGCTTCAAGGCGCGCGTTGTCGTCGCCGGCCGTAGTCACGTAGCCCCCGGAAAGTACTTGATCCCGGGCATACGCCACCCGGTGTGGATAGGCGTCACCCTAATGCCAATGGAGCAACCGCACTGCCGCTTCCCCGCAACCTGGGGGATCGTTTGCGCCAGCGAATCACGCGATCCGGTGACGGCTGCTCGCGAAGAGATAACCGGCCGCTCCCACCAGGTAGAGCACGGTCGCCGCGATCAACAGCCCCGGCGAATGTCCGTTGTCCGGGATGACCGTCGCGGCCAGTGAGACGGCGACGACCTGGGTGATGTTGAACAGGGTGTCGTAGAGCGAAAAGACCCGGCCCCGGACTTCGTCGGCGACGTCGAGCTGAATCGACGAATCGACACAGAGCTTCAGTACCTGCCCCGCGCCCGTCACCAGGAACGCCGCGAGCAACGCGGTGGGCACGGTCATCGGCAGGCCGAGCACGGATTGCGCGAGTGCTGCCAGCACGAGTGCGCCGACCACGACGTGACGCCTGCCGAACAGCCGGATCAGCCGGGCGGTCAGCAGACCGGCGACCAGGATTCCCGCACCGCCGAACATCGCCATCTGGCCGAGTCCGGGCAGTCCGGCACGGAAGATCCCGGCGTCGGCGAAGTAGTTGCGCATCAGCAGCACGGTCACCAGCAGCGAGATACCGAACGACGCGCGATGGGCGAACAGCGCGATGAAGCCGGCGGTGACGCTGGGCGTATGCCACGCGGCCTTCGCACCATCGGAAAGACCGCGAGCGACGGCGACCGCCGGGTTCGCCGGCTCGTCGACCGTCGACGGCCCGAGAAGCCCGCGCGCGAAACCCGAAGCGATGATCGCGGCGCCGATACCGCCGAGTGCCGCGGCGGCGGTGACCCACGACGAGCCGGCGTCGTCGGCCCCGACCAGTGCCCGCAGGCCGATCGCGCAGCCGCCACCGATCACCGCGACCACCGAACCCCAGGTGGCCGCGAAGGCGTTGGCCGCGAGGACTGACTTCTCCGGCACCACATGGGGCAACGACGCGGACAGTCCGGAGCCGATGAACCGGGCGATCCCTTCCGACGCGAGGGCCAGCGAGAACAGCCCGATCCCGGCGGCACCCATGCCGACGGCGACGGCTGTCGCGAGAATCGTGAACGACCGCAGGAGACTTGCGAAGATCAGGACCTTCTTGCGGTCCCAGCGGTCGAGCAAGGCGCCGGCGAACGGTCCGACGACCGAGTACGGCAGGAGGAGGGTCGCGAACCCGCCCGCGATGGCGAGCGCGTCGGCGGCGCGTTCGGGGTTGAACAGGACGGCACCGGCCAAACCGGCCTGGTACATGCCGTTCCCCCACTGCGCGGAGAACCGCGTGAGCAGCAGTCGGCGGAATTCCCGGTCACGGACGAATGCCCTGGGACCGATTCGTTCCGTTGCCGCTCCGGCGCTGATCGTCACGTCAGAAGCCTAGAGCCCTTCCCACACCTCGCCCATAGCCCCGCGAATGTAGGCGGCCGGTGCCCTTTATGTCGCCTCTCGGCGGCTATGCGCAGTGTGGCTCCAGCCGGACGGTATTCCACAAAGGCGGTTCTTCAGTGAGCCCGGGGGACACGGAAAGGGCACCGACCTGTGTGTCCAACGATGCTCGTGATGCTGTTGTTCCCCTAGCCGGACGATTTGTCTCCGGTGGAGGTGGGATCATGGCGGACGTGCCAGCGGACGCCGAGGTCGAACCGGGAACGCTCCTGGTCGCCGCCCCCACGATGTTCGATCCCAACTTCCGGCGGACAGTGGTGTTCGTCATCGATCACCGGGACGAGGGAACGCTCGGCGTCGTCCTCAACCGGCCGAGTGATGTCCCGGTGTACGACGTGCTGCCGAACTGGGGCGGACATGTCGCCGAACCCCAGTCGGTGTTCGTCGGCGGGCCGGTGGAGAAGAAGACCGCGTTGTGCCTGGCGGCGTTGCGCACCGGCGAGACGGCGTCCAGCGTGCCCGGCGTGATCGCGGTTCGCGGCCCGGTCGCCCTGGTCGACCTCGACACCGATCCCGAGATCCTGGTGCCGAAGGTCCGTGGTGTGCGGGTGTTCGCCGGCTACGCGGGCTGGGACTCCGGGCAGCTCGCGGACGAGATCGACCGCGACGACTGGGTCATCGTCCCCGCCTTGCCCAGTGACGTTCTCGCCTCGCCGCACCACGATCTGTGGGGCCAGGTGCTGCGCCGCCAAGGGATCCCGCTCGCGCTGCTCGCCACCCACCCCGGCGACCTGCAGCGCAACTGACCGTGTCGTCCGCCCAATCACGCGTGTCGCCCCTTCAATCACGCGTGTGCGCCCTTCAATCACGCGTTCGCGGCGTCAGCCTTCTTGAAGACGTCGCAGGTCCCGCACGCACAGCCACTGCATCCGGCAGGCGCCTCCGGTTCGGGCTCCGGGACGGTCGCGGCGGCGCGGTTCCCCAGCATTCCCCCGGCGGCGACCAGCGCGATCATCCCGACCACGCCGACGAACGAGGCCAGCAGCAGCCCGAACGTGTCCGGCATGAACAGCGCGGCGACCCCCGCGAGCACGGCGATCACGCCACCGGTCAGCGTCGGGAGCCCGGCGACCTTGTTGCCGAGGCGGAAGGCCTCTTCGCTGCGCATGGTGGCGGCGGTCCGCACGCCGGCGCCACGCTCACGCGGCAGCTTCTCTCGGAAGCCGAGGAAACCGCCCCAGCCGACGAAGACACCCAGCACGATGGGGACCAGCGCTATGACGAACACTCCACAAGGATAAGCGTGACGTCCCGGCAACCTGCCGGATACCCTGATCGACTGTGCTACAGGCCATGTCACGCCACGCCCTGAAACTGCGGAGCCTTGCCACAGCCCTGATCGGGGCCATCCCCCTCACGCTGATGGCGGCACCAGCCGCCCAAGCCGAACACCGTCCGTTGCGGTTGATCGGCGAGCAGACCGTGCCGAACTCGCTCATCTACGACGGCACCGTCGTCGGCGGGCTGTCCAGCATCGACTACGACTTCCGCACCGGCGAGTACGCGCTGATCTGCGACGATCGCTCCGCGCTCAACCCGGCGCGGTACTACACGGCGAAGTTCTCGCTCGACTCTTCCGGCCTCGGCCCGGTCACGTTCACCGGCACGCGCCCGCTGCTGCGTCCCGACGGCAAGACGTACCCGCCGCTGCCGCAGAACGACGCGTCGCTGCCGCAGAACATGCAGACCGTCGACCCCGAAGAGCTGCGCGTCGATCCGTGGACCGGGCACTACCTCTGGGCGCAGGAAGGCGAGCGGTCTGCCGCCGCGCTCATCGACCCGTCGATCCGCGAGACCGAGCGAGACGGCTCTTACGTCCGCGATCTGCCGATCCCGGACAACGAGAAGATGACCGCGACGACCGGTCCTCGGCAGAACCTCGTCCTCGAGGGCCTCACCTACGCCGGCTTCGGCTCGCTCGTCGCCAGCTCCGTCGAGGGCCCGCTGACGCAGGACGGGCCGGTGCCGACCACCACCGAGGGTGGCCTCTCGCGCATCACCCTCCAGTCCCGCTTCGGCCCGGTGCTCGCGCAGTATGCGTACCCGCAGGACAAGATCTTCGCGGCGCCGAACCCGCCCGGCGCGTTCTCGACCACCGGCGTCTCCTCGCTGCTGGCCGTCGACCAGGGTGACCCGACGCGCTACCTCGTGATGGAACGCGCTTTCGTCACCGGTGTCGGAAACAAGATCCGGATCTACGAAATCGACACCAACGGTGCCACGAACATCGCGAAAACCCCGTCGCTCGCCGACGCGAAGAAGGTCAAGCCGGTCAAGAAGCGCCTGCTCGCCGACCTCGCGGACTTCAAGCTGTCCACTGTGGACAACGTCGAGGGCATGACTTGGGGCCCGCGCCTCCCGAACGGCGAGCGCAGCCTCGTCCTGGTCAGCGACAACAACTTCGCCGCCACCCAGGTCACCCAGTTCATCGCTCTGGCGGTCCCCGCGGAACGGCTTTGACCAGCAAGTTAAACTGAGGCCATGAACACGGCTCGGCTGCTCCTTAGCCTGCCGCGCTGACCCGGCCACCGGGCCGGACCAGCGCGGCGACCCCTCACGCCCTCAGGGCTGGGGGGTCGAGTTGTTTCTGGAGTAGCCACACGGAGGAATTCGGCGATGAACCAGGCGAGCGAAGCGCCAAACGGCGCCGACGCGGCCCCTCAGCACCGCTATACGGCGGAGCTGGCGGGCCAGATCGAGCGACGCTGGCAGGACTACTGGTCCGACCACGGCACCTACCACGCGCCGAACCCGGTCGGCCCGCTCGCGGACGAGAGCGACAGTGGTTCGTCTGTGCCCTCGGACAAGCTGTTCGTCCAGGACATGTTCCCGTACCCGTCGGGCGCGGGCCTGCACGTCGGGCACCCGCTGGGCTTCATCGCGACCGACGTGTTCGCGCGGTACCACCGGATGATCGGCCGGAACGTCCTGCACACCATGGGCTTCGACTCGTTCGGCCTGCCAGCCGAGCAGTACGCGGTGCGCACCGGGCAGCACCCGGCCAAGACCACCGAAGAGAACATCACCACGTACCTGCGCCAGCTGCGCAGCCTGGGCCTCGGGCACGACGACCGCCGCCGGATCCGCACCACCGACCCCGAGTACTACCGGTGGACACAGTGGATCTTCCTGCAGATCTACAACTCGTACTACGACGAGAAGGCGGGCAAGGCGCGCCCGATCATCGAGCTGGAAACCGAGTACGCGCAGGACAAACGCCGTACTCCGGACGGCCGCAACTGGTGCGAGCTGACGCGGGCCGAGCAGCTGACGATCATCGACTCGCACCGCCTGGTCTACCTGTCCGAGGCGCCGGTGAACTGGTGCCCCGGCCTGGGAACGGTGCTGTCGAACGAAGAGGTCACCGCCGATGGCCGCAGTGAACGCGGCAACTTCCCAGTGTTCCGCCGCAATCTGCGGCAGTGGATGATGCGCATCACCGCCTACGCCGACAGGCTGGTCGACGATCTGGACCTGCTGGACTGGCCCGAAAAGGTCAAGTCCATGCAGCGCAACTGGATCGGCCGCTCGCACGGCGCGCGCGTCTCGTTCGTCGCGGGCGAGGAGAAGATCGAGGTCTTCACGACCCGTCCGGACACGCTGTTCGGCGCGACGTACATGGTGGTCGCGCCCGAGCACCCGCTGGTCGAGAAGCTGACCGCCGCCACCTGGCCTGAGGGCGTTGACGCGCGTTGGACCGGTGACGCCGCCACGCCCGCCGAAGCCATCGCCGCCTACCGTGACGCCGCGGCGCGCAAGTCCGATTTGGACCGTCAGGAGAACAAGGAGAAGACCGGCGTCTTCACCGGCTCCTTCGCGGTGAATCCGGTCAACGACAAGGAAATCCCGGTCTTCATCGCCGACTACGTCCTGATGGGCTACGGCACGGGCGCGATCATGGCCGTCCCCGGCCAGGACGCCCGCGACTGGGAATTCGCCGAGAAGTTCGGCCTGGAGATCATCCGCACCGTCGAGCCGACCGAAGGCTTCGAAGGCAAGGCGTTCACCGGCGACGGGCCCGCCATCAATTCGGGCTTCTTGGACGGGATGGGCGTCGACGAAGCCAAGAAGACGATCATCAGCTGGCTGGAGGAACACGGCCACGGCCGCGGTACCGTCCAGTTCAAGCTGCGCGACTGGCTGTTCTCGCGTCAGCGTTACTGGGGCGAGCCGTTCCCGGTGGTCTACGACGAGGACGGTCAGGTACACCCGCTGCCCGACAGCATGCTGCCGGTCGTGCTGCCCGAGATCGCCGACTACTCGCCGGTGACCTTCGACCCGGAGGACAAGGACAGCACGCCGTCGTCGCCGCTGGCCCGCGCCACCGAGTGGGTCGAGGTCGAGCTGGATCTGGGCGATGGCAAGAAGACCTACCGCCGCGACATCAACACGATGCCGAACTGGGCGGGTTCCTGCTGGTACCAGCTGCGGTACGTGGACCCGACCAACGCGGACGTGTTCGTCGCGGCGGAGAACGAGGAGTACTGGGTGGGCCCGCGTCCCGCCGAACACGGCGTCGACGACCCCGGCGGCACGGATCTGTACGTCGGCGGTGTCGAACATGCGGTGCTGCACCTGCTGTACTCGCGGTTCTGGCACAAGGTGCTGTTCGACCTGGGACATGTGTCGTCCAAAGAGCCGTACCGGAGGCTGTTCAACCAGGGCTACGTCCAGGCGTACGCGTACACCGATGCCCGCGGAGTCTACGTCCCGGCCGAAGACGTCGAGGAGAAGGACGGAAAGTTCTTCTACCAAGACGAAGAGGTCAAGCAGGAATACGGGAAGATGGGGAAGACGCAGCGCAACGTCGTCACCCCGGACGAGATATGCGAGTCCTACGGCGCCGACACCTTCCGTTTCTACGAGATGTCGATGGGTCCGCTGGACGTCTCGCGGCCTTGGGCCACCAAGGATGTCGTCGGCGCCCAGCGGTTCCTGCAGCGCCTGTGGCGGCTGGTCGTCGACGAGACGACCGGCGAGCTGCGAGTGTCCACTGTGGACGCGACCGATGACGACCGCAAGCAGCTGCACAAGACGATCGCCGGGGTCCGCGAGGACTACGCGGAGCTGCGTTTCAACACGGCCGGCGCGAAGCTGATCGAGCTGAACAACCACATCACCAAGAAGTACGGCGCCACCGAGGCGACGCCGCGTGAACTGGTGGAGCCGCTGGTGCTGATGCTGGCGCCGCTGGCTCCGCACGTCGCGGAGGAGCTGTGGAAGCGTTTGGGCCACGCGGATTCGCTGGTACACGGGCCGTTCCCGGTCGTCGACGAGAAGTACCTGGTCGAGGAGACCGTCGAGTACCCGATCCAGGTCAACGGCAAGGTGCGCTCACGCGTCACCGTGCCCGCCGATGCTTCGGGTGACGCGGTCCAGGCCGCCGCACTGGCCGACGAGAAGGTCGCCGCCCTGGTCGGCGACGGGAAGCCGCGCAAGGTGATCGTGGTGCCGGGCCGACTGATCAACATCGTTCTGTAAAGCGCCAAGACTGCTGTAACACCAAGACTGAAAAGCGCCAGCGTCGAGGGTCGTGCGGCGATTCGATGGAGTTGTTCAAGGACAACGAAATCGAACGGAGAACCCCGCATGACCCTCGACGGCAAGGTGGCTTTGGTGACCGGCGGCAGCCGCGGAATCGGCGCCGCCACGGCGATCCGGCTCGCAGAGGACGGCGCCGACGTCGCACTCACCTACCAGCACAACGCCGGTCTCGCGGCCGACGTCGTGGACAAGATCAAGGCCCTCGGCCGCCGCGCACTGGCCATCCAGGCCGACAGCGCGGATTCACAGGCTGTTTCCGCCGCGGTAGAGGCCGCGGTCGCCGAGTTCGGCAGGCTCGACGTCCTGGTCAACAACGCGGGCGTCGGGTTCGTCGGCCCGCTCGACGAGACGAGCCTGGACGACGTCGACAGGGTGCTCTCGGTCAATGTCCGGGGCGTCTTCGCGGTCACGCAGGCCGCGTCACGGCACCTTGGTGAAGGTGGGCGCGTGATCACCATCGGCAGCTGCGTCTCGGACCGCGTGCCCGGCCCCGGGATGTCGCTGTACGCGCTCAGCAAGACGGCGTTGCTCGGTCTGACCAAGGGCCTCGCCAGGGAACTGGGTCCGCGCGGAATCACCGTGAACCTGGTGCACCCCGGCCCGACCGACACCGACATGAACCCGGCCGATGGTCCGTACGCCGCTGACCAGCGTGGTTCCACCGTGTTCGACCGCTACGGCGAGCCGTCGGAGGTCGCCGCGACCGTGTCGTTCCTGGCTCGGCCGGAAAGCAAGTACGTCACCGCGGCCGTGGTCTCGGTCGACGGCGGCCACGCGGCCTAGTCGGTGTACAGGCCGATCTCGCGCGCGAGATCGGCCAACATCGCGTCGAAAAGGACGTCCGGTTTCGCGAACGGAATCGGATAATTGCCGAATACCTCGAGCGTGACGTGCCCGTAGAGCCGGGCCCAGAACTGGATCATCAGGTACGTCACGCCGAGGTCGAGCTTCTCCAATGGGAACCCGGCGCCGGATTCCTTGAGCACATTGAGCAGCTCGGCCTGGAACGCCGTGAGATCGTCGCGCAGCTCGGCCGGAACCACGTCGTTGGACGGCGTGACCAGCTCGTGCATCGCCAGCACCCGTCCCGCCGCAGCCAGGAAAATGCGCCCGAACGGCTCGTCCAGCCTGCTGCCACCCGGCGTCCCGTCTCCCGACGGCGACGCGAAGACCAGCGTGAACTCCTTGGTGTGCGTCAACGCCCAGCGCCGAAATCCCTTGCAGATCGCGAAGAGCTGATGCATCCCTTCCTCAGGGATCTGCGCGATGTCCTCGGCGAGCTCGGCCGCGAGATCCGCGACGACGTCCAGGCGAAGATGCTCGACAAGATCGTCACGAGATCCGTAATACCGGTACAACGCCGGCGCCGTGATGCCGAGCTCGCGCGCGATCGCGCGCAGGGTGACCGCCTCCGGACCCTGTTCGACCAGGAGCGCACGCGCCGTCCGGCGGATGTCCTGATCGGTCGCGGCGCGACCCCTGCGGCTGGGGTTGCTCATCCCGGCATTCTAGGTGGTCAGTACGGGACTGGAGACGGATGGCCTCACGCTGAAGCGGGCTGGCTTCCGCATCCGCAACTCGTAGCGTTTGACCTTGATGAGACACCTACTTCTGCTGATCGTGCCCGCCTTGCTCTGCGCGGGTTGCGTTCCCCGGTCCGGCCCCGCGGACCCGGCCGAGCCTCCTCCGCCACCACAGCGCTTCTTCCTGGAGGAGACTCCCAGCACCGAACCGGCGGTCACTTTCCAGGGAGCTCCGGTCCACAACGCCTGCGCGGTCCTTACCCGCGACGTGCTGGCCGCCGCGGGGATGGCGTTGAAGGACGGCGTTCTCCAGGGCGGACAACGCCTGAGCACCACCGACGGGGACCGGCCCGAACTCGCCGGAAAGGGTATGTGGGCGAGTACGTGCGGTGGCAGCGTCACCTCGTCCGTCGCACCGGAGCTGTCCGATACAAGTGTGAGCCTGCACGTCTTGCACTCGCGATTTTCGCGACGGATGGATTGGCGGGACGCCGTACTGGAGGTCGACGCTCGTCGGGTGTCCGAGAGGTCACCAGAAGACATCAGGGTGAGCCTCCAGACCGACTACAACATCCTGGAACTCAGTATTGCCGGCTTCACCAAGCTCCCTGATCCCGAAGCCACCTTGACCACGCTTCTCGACGGCATCCGCCGGAACGTCGCCCAAGGGCCGCGGTCCATGCCTGTACACAGCTACCCTGCGCCTTACAACCTCGTCGCCGACCCTTGCGCCGCCTTCCCGGCGGATGTCTTCACCACGATCACCGAGCGATCGACCGATGGCCTGCAGCAGGATCTGTTCGGTTTGAGCGAAATCCCCGGAGCAAAGCACAACAGTGTCGAGATGCGCTGTGATCGCGCCGGCCAGATCATCCTCTCGGAGGGAATCGAACCCAGCGTCACGGTGGGCCAGACCGTGTTGTCCGTACCCGACCCCGGCGCGGCCATCGCCGAGGTTCGTGAGCAATGCGATTTCGAACGAGGCGAGGCGTTGCCCCGGCCGATCAGCGAGGCCAGCTGCATCCATTTCAGTGCCACCCAGGGCCAGGTCCTCTTCCGCAGCGGCCGCTCGATGGTGCGGATCAGTCTCATCGCCGCCAAAACCGACCAGGCCACGACCCGCGAAAACCTGGCTAGAGGGGCCGAGGCCGTCTATGCCCGGCTTACGCCCTCGCCTTGAGGTTCTTCAGGACTTCTGCAGCCACGTCGCGGCCGAGTTCGCAGCCGTCTTTGCCTTGCTGGGTCGCCTTGTCTCCGAGGGAGAGGGAAACCGAATAGGCGAGCTGATCGGAGACACCGACCACAACGGCACAACCGTCGTCATCTTGGATGTTGGTGTAGCCGATCGCCGGATAGCCGTCGATGGAATCGAGCTCCACCCAGCGAGCTGCTTTCGGTTTCACGTTCTTGTAGGGAAGGCTGATGCCCTGATCGGATTTGGTCTGATAGCCGATCGAGAACCCGGCGCCGCTGCCGGATGCTGCGCGCCAGCTGCATGCGGTGCCCAGGGCGTCGGTGCTCGGCTTGGCTGGGTCTGGTTCGCCGAGGAAGGTTTCGAGTTGCTGAGGGGTGAGAGCGCTGTCGCACGGACTCCCGTCGAGCACCTTGGCCGGTAGCGGGTTCTGCACGGCGGGCGCTCCGCTGTTCGGGACACCCGCTGCGTTCGACGATGCGGCAGGTGTGCCTGGTGTCGGGGTGCCGGGAGTGGTGCGGTTGCCATCGCAGGCTGCCATGAGCAGGGTGCCGGTGGCCACGAGTGCGAAAGTGGCCAACACGTGCCGTGAAGTCATTCGAGAGACCCGCGTTTCTTGGTTGCTTCGGCTGCTTGCCGATCGGTTTCCTCGGTCAGTCCCAGTGCTTTTTCCAGTCGGAGGATCAGTTCCGTAAAGTACTTGTCCTGGAATCGCAGATGTCCTTCATAGAATCGCCCAGTTTCGTTGACGCCGTTCGGGCCGTTCACTGCATGCGTGCTCGCCGGTTCATTTCCAGGTGGCACAACCTGCGACAATTTCCTTGCCGACTCGAACTGCTCGCTGATGAATTTTCGTTGGTCTTGGCACTTTTTGAGCAGGGCACGCATTTCGTCGCCGTTCATGGTGAAGCCTTGGCCTCCTGCTGGGGCCGCTCCACCGCCTACGACGTCGTCAGTGTTGTGGAACCAGACATCCCCGAAGAACGAAGTCATCGAGATCTCCCCTCTACTTCAGTCCGTGCAGGGTCGCGTAGAGGACGTCGACCAGGACGTCCCTGCTTCCCGGTTCGAAACTGACCAGCAGTTCGCCGTCCTCGCCCGGCAGCAGGTAGGTGAGAACGCGTCCGGTGCGGGCGATGTCGACCACGGTCAGTGGAGTGCTCCTGGTGCCGTTGTTGACCGCGTAGAGCTGGTGCACCCCGGTTCGTTTCGCCGCCATCAGCTCCCGCGCCGAGGGCAAGGGGTCGTAGGCGGGTTCGTCGGTCGGGTTCTCGAGGTCGTACGAATCCTCGTAGACCGGCTGGCCGGAGAAGCGGAACTTCGGGATCCGGACCGGGGTGATCCGGGCCGGTTCGACCGGGGGCAACATGTCGACCAGGGATTCGGCACCGGAGCCAGGATCGATGACGTCGATACGGACCTTCTCATCCTGACGGATCACCCGGACCGCGTCTGGACCGGACGCCGACACGAGGATGTTCCCGGTCTCGTTCGACTCGATGTCGCCGAGCCAGGCGGTGAACCGGAGCGGACCGGTGGCCAGCACGCGGAGCAGGTCGCGGAACTCCCTGGTCAGGCTGCCGCCGGTGGCGAGCTTCAGCTCGGTGAGGGTGTCGAGCACCGCGTCGTCGAGCTTCTCCTTGGTGTCCTCGGCGAGCCAGAGGTGGTCCGGGCCGAGCACCGCGGGCGGAGTGCCGTGGCGCTCCCATTCCCACGCGGTGAGCAGGGCGGTCTTCGGCAGGTACAGGGGTGCTTCGAACACAGTCAGATTCCGATCACCGGCGGGACCGGCTTCGTGTCAGTGCCGCCGAAGACACTCTCGGGGTCGGCTTCCTGCAGGTAGGAGGCACGCTGGTGTTCCTCGTCCTCACCACCCTTGCCCTTGCCCGCGCCGGCCCCCATCGGACCCATCCCGGGTGCGCCAGGTCGTCCCGAGCCGCCTGCGGGACCACCGGGCATCCCGGGGCGGGACATCTGGCCGGGCTGACCGGGGGCCATCGCCCCGCTGCCACGACCGGCTCCAGGCGTGGCGCCGCTCCCAGGACCACCGGGCGAACCCGTGCCGGGTCCGAAACCGCCGCTGCCGGGGCCGATTCCCGGTCCGAAACCACCTCCTCCGCCACCACCAGGGCCGAAGTTGGTGCCGCCGGTGCCGGGGCCGAAGGACGGTGGCTGGTGACCCGGATACGAAGAGGGCTGCGGAGGCGTGTAGCCCGCCGCCCGAGTGCCGTCGTCGGACTGGCCGGGTCCGAAACCCGGATCGGAAGGCTGAGGGCGAGGGGCTTCATACGGCCGCGGGTTCGGAGTTTCGTGGCCGGGCGGAGATCCCGTCTGTGGTGGCTGCACCAAGCCCGGCGGCGGCCGGTACCCGTCGTCGCCGGAATCCGAGTGCCCGTCGAATCCCCGCACTTTGCCGCCGTCGCCAGGGCCGGGGCCGCTGTCGTCGACCTTGAAATCCCCGCCGTCGAACGCTCCGAGCTGCCCGTAGTCGATTGTCCGGCCGGCGTTGTTCGAGTTCGACTGGTCGTTGTAGGCGTTGTAGCGGTCGACGTTCGCCTGCGCCTTCTGGTTGTACTGGTTGACCTCGTCTTCTGTGTCGGTGTCCCACGGGGTCACGTCGTCGTAGGTGCCCGTCGTCGGTGGGTCGCCGGCGACCTCCCGGTCCAGAGAGTTCTTCAGCGATACGAACTGATCCAGCTGCGTCTGCGTCAACCCCGAATTGCGCTCCAGGCTCGATGACGCCGACGTTGAGGAGTCGGCGAGTGGCTGGAGCTTCGCCCGTGCTGCGTCCGCCGCGCCACCGGTCCAGGCGGACTCCAACGCCGTCATGACACCGCGGGTCCCGTCATGCAGCTGGGTCTGGTTCCGCGCTTGATCGCCGCCGGCCGTGCGCGCCTCTTCCAACGAGCCGGTGCCGGGGCCGTTCAGGACGGCATCGAGCAGTTGCTTGGGCGTCATACCGCCCTGATCGACCGCGCCGGAGCCTTCACTCACGTTCGAGGAGACGATGCCGCCGACGATCGCACCGACCGGTCCGCCCACGGCGAAACCGGCCACCGCACCGGCACCGGTCTTGCCGAGCAGGCCCGTGGCCGCCTCCCATACGTCCCCGAACAAACCCATCGAAGCCCTCCCCGGCCCAATCGGTGCTGTCTTGCGCTCACGCACAATACCGTGTTGATCACACCAGGTAGAGGGATTCAACCCAGAAGGCGAGTTCGCAGCCTGGTAGGTGGCACGACCGGGGTGTGGATGCGCGTGAAACGTTCCCCGATGTCAAACGGGTATGCAACACTCGGTCGCTGACTGGCTACGACGTGAACAGGGGAGGTTCGCGTGTCGAACCCTGAGCAGCTTTTCGCCGACTTCGAGGCCAAGCTGGCCGACGCACAGCGAAAAGCGAATCAGATGCGCTCCGAGATGGAGAGCGTCTCGGTATCCGAACGCAGCAAGGACGGCCAGATCTCGGTCAAGGTCAACCACGCGGGCAACCTCGTGGGCCTGGAGATCGGTCCCTCCGTGCGCGACAACCCGGCGCTCGCGCAGGAGATCCTCCGCGTCGTACAGAGCGCCCAGAGCAAGCTGGCCGGCGCGATGCAGGCCGGTGTCCCCTCGATCGCGGGCACCGAGACCATGACCGAACTGGTCAACCAGCTGCACAACGAATACCCGGAGCCCGAGCCCACAGGTTTCGTCGAAGGCGGGCATCAGGAAGTGGACGAAGACGACCGCTTCCTCTCCGACGATGAGCACGATGCGCCGCCACCTCCCCCGGTCGCACCCAAGCCACCGCCTGCCAACCCCGCACCACCACGAGCGGCGCGTCGACAACAGGCCGACCACGAAGACGACTACTTCGCCGGCGGCGACTTCCTGCGCTGAGCAGGTTTCTTGAGGGAGGGAAGACATGCCAGGGGATCAGGGATTCGACGTCGACCCCGTACAGATCGACACGCACGCCAAGCAGGTCGAGAAGACCTTGGACCTGCTCCAGACGGCTTTGGCGGCCGACCAGAGCAGCCGGATCAAGTCTGAAGACTTCGGTCTCATCGGGGACTTGGTCCAACTCGACGCGTGGTGTAACAGCACAGCTGACAAGGCGGCTGAGGCACTGAGAATCGCTGTTGAAGCCGGGAACTACCACGTGGACGCCGTGCGTGGCTGGGCGCAGGCCCGGAGGGTCGACGAAGAATCGGCTGTCGCACTGATCAACCGGACCGGGCAGGTGCGGCATGGCTGAAGGCTCGAACCAGATTCTCGACGAAGCCAAGAAGGAGACAGATTCCGAGAAGAACGGGCTGGACAGTGCTCTTGAAGGCGCAGGTGCGATCCAAGACACTCTCGGCGGTGTCGAAAAGCTGGTCCAGGGTGATTGGACCGAAGGACTGCTGAGTCTCGGCAGCGCGGGTGTCGATATAGGGATGATCGCTGCTGGCGGAAACCCTTTCGAATCTCTATTGAGCTGGGGATTCGGGTGGGTGATCGAACATGTCGACTTCCTCAAAGAACCCCTCGACTACGTGACCGGGGATCAGGACGCACTGGACCTCGAAGCGCAAAAATGGACCGCCATCAGTAAAGAAGTCCAGAAGATGGCAGAGGAGCTGACGGATGAGGTCCGGAAGAACTGCATGACCTGGGAAGGCCCGGCTGCCGACGCGTACCGCCAGTACGTTCAGGAGCAACTCGACAACTATCGAGCGCTTTCCGACGCGGCGGCCAAAGCAGGGTCGGTGGTGGAAATCTGCAAGATGATCCTTGACGTCGTTCGCACCCTGATCAGGGACCTCATTACGGACACACTCGCCAAGATCATCTTTATCCTGCTCAGGTATCCCCCGCCCGGGTACCCGGGTGCGCTGGCCGGTGAGGGCGTTCCCTTCGCAGTCCGACAGGCGACGAAGGCCATGGGGCAGGTCAAGCGGCTCATGAAGGCGTTCAGTAACGCCAAGGCCATTCTCGGCCTGCTCGGGGATGCGCTCCAAGCGATCGCCCGAGGATTCGGCAAGTACGCGAAGGGAGTCGGGCAGGGACTCAGTCACATGGCCAAGGAGATTCTCCCGGACCTCGGCGGCGCCGCAGTCAAAGAAGCGGTGAAGGGCGTTCTTGATCTCGGCGTATCGAGCGAGAACAATCAGAGTGACCTTGATCAGCGGCGTGATCGAGAGAAGACGACAATCGATCCTCAGGAAAAGGGTGTCGTCGGTCAGAGAAGCGGCGACGGGCCCGCCTCGCCGGCGCGCAAGGACGGTGTGGAGCCGGTATTCGACCAGCCAGGTGAGCAGCGGATCTCCGGATCGTTGTAGTGAAGAGCGCGAGCGAGAACAAGGCTGCGGGCGCAGGCGTCCTTGGAGCTGGAGCACTATTCGTCCTGGTGATCGGCCCCCTCCTCTTCTTCGTCTGCCTCACGATGTTCCGGTTGGCAGGAGCGCCGGAGGTCTCTACGGGACCGACGGCGATCGGCGAGGCCTCGGCCGTGGTCAGGGCCTGCGACCGGAAGGGACCGATTTCCTCCGAGGGACTCGGTTACTTCTGGGAGTGTGACGCCAACGTCACCGTGAATGGTCACCCCGTCGGTGTGCTGAGGTTCGATCCCGACGAATTGACCCCGGCAGATGGGGCGAACCCCGTCGGCGTCCGGCCGAGCGGCGATCACTGGCAGCGCGATGTCGCGCATCCGTATCGGCTGCTGCATGCCGCCGGTCTCGTGGTCCTGGTGGTCGACTTCTTCGGCATGCTGGTCGCCTTGATCCCGGTATTGGCATTGATCTTGTGGCTGTTCACTCGACTGCGCAGGCGAGAGGAGCACGAAGAGGCAACTCAGCAGAACGAACGTCGAGTTGTCATCCGGTTCAGAGCTCCGGCAAAGCCGAAGCGGCGGTCTCCTGCCGGAGCAACGGTGCTTGGCCTCGGTGGCATGTTCCTGCTCGTGGTCGGCGCGTGGATGCTCTACATCCACGGACGGTTGAGCGGTGACATATGGGGTGGTGCGGCAGCCGCCTCGATCATCGTGCTCGGGCTGGTGTTCCTGATCGCCACGGCTTGGTGGGCATTCGCGCCGGAGAAGGCCGGTGATACGCGAATGATCGAACTTACGGAAGCAGGGATCAACCAGCAGGACGACAAGGCGGAAGAGTTGCTGCTGCCTTGGGAGGATCTCCGTTCTGTCGTGTTCGATGAGCGGGGGCAGTCCGACAAGATCAGTGCACATCTGGTGCTTCTCGACGAAACCGCAAAGGGGAAGCTGCTCAAGGAGTATCGACGTCCGTCGAAGCACGGAGTTCTGTTGACACCGGACATCGAGCCGAACCAGGCGGAACTGGCCGCGACCACGATCGAAGGTTTCCATCCCGGTTTGGTGCGCTGGCGGTCGCGCGAGCTCGCACGTCGCGGTTTCGGGCCCGACGTCAATCTCGACTCAGGCTTGGTCCGTTGGAAAGACGCGGCTACTACGCGTGGGACGGCTGTCGCCACCGGGAACGCCGACGAGCCGGTCAGGATTCGATCCAGCCGCATGCCCGGGGCGAGAATCCTCGGCTTCGTCGGGCTTTATGCCTTGATCGTCCTCCTCTTCGTCCTTCGTCAACTCGGCGATGTCATTCCTGTCTGGTTGTCGCCGGTTGTTGCGCTCGCGACCCTGGCTTGGGGCGTGATGCTCTACAACACACGATTCCGGGGATCACCCGGAGTTTTCGAGTTGGATGACGATTCCTTGACCTGGTTCGAGCGGGATAACCCGCCCAGGCGCGTCGTACCGACGGACATTCCGCCGGTGGATGTTCCCCTCGCGAGCCTTCAACAGATTCAGTTCGAGCGCCTGAAGGCCGAGCACGGCCGGAGATACGTCAAGGTTTCAGTACGCCGTGACGGGATCCAGTCGGTTCTCGCGAAACGGATTACGACAGCTGCGGCATCGCGTTTGGCTGCGACGCTGACATCGCGAACCGTGACCGACGAGATCGGATTTGGATGCAGGCGAACTGGTTCGTTGGAGTGAACGTGCCCCGGTTCTCAAAATGAGTTCAACGCCGACAGAGGGACCGAACTTCGCGCGCGACCCTTGCGATCGCTGGAACCGGGCTTGTCACCGTTGTCGGTGTGGCTTTGCAGTCCTCGCTGGGCGGGGAAGTCGACTTGGCGCACCACTTTCACCGTGTCCGATCACGGGATCCGGTGGTATCGCCGCAATAAGGCGACCTTCGCTATCGGCTGGGAGGAAATCAGGGAGCTTCGGCTCACCAGTGTCACCGATGGCGCACGCACGGTGTGGCTGATCGACTTCTTCCCGGCCGACGAAGGATTCACTCAGCGGCATCGGGAGTTGGGCGGGCTTTGGGAGATCGGCGCGGATCTTGATGGCCGCCTACTGCCTTCGGTCGTGATGGGTACCGGCTTCCTGAAGCGTTCAGTGAGGCCGCAGTCGCGCAGGTTCGTACCGCGATGCTGGCCATCCGTCCCGACAGGATCAGCGAGTACGTGGGAACCATCCATCGTCGCCGGGCACGGCGGCGCGGGCGCCGCCGGCGCCGATCACTCGGGGGGCTACGTGATCGACGCCGGCGACCCGATGCCCTGCCCCGGCCTCGGCCGGATTGGGGCAACGTCACCGCGTGAACGCGGCAACGCACCTGAAGAGCGGGCGTGATCGCCGAAGTGACGTTCGAGGGACGGTTATCCCCCGAAAGAGTGACGGCGCTCCGCTGCTCGCCTGATTGTCGCACTACGCGCCGGGAAAGTTACAAAGTTCTTCACATCTTCGCCGAAGGGCAGGACATGACCGGACAACTCCTGGTCATGGCATGGTTCCCTCCATGACTTCTCAGGTACTGGTCATCGGTTCCGCCAATGCCGATCTTGTCGTCCCGGTCGATCGTCGACCTGGGGGTGGCGAAACCGTACTCGGTGGCGACACGAGCTTGTCGCCGGGTGGCAAAGGGGCGAACACCGCGGTGGCCGCGGCGCGGCTCGGGGCCGATGTCGCGCTGCTCGGAGCGGTCGGCGACGACCCGTATGGCGAGCTGCTCAAGCGGTCGTTGAGCGAGTCGGGGGTCGGGACGGGGCTGGTTCGCACGAGCGAGCGGCCCACTGGCATCGCATACATCACCGTCACTCCAGACGGTGAGAACTCGATTCTCGTCTCGCCTGGGGCCAATTCCAGTTTGCGGCCCGAGGACATCGATCTCGACGGCGCGGAGATCGTGGTGCTGTCGTTGGAGATTCCGCTCGAGACCGTTGAACACGCGGTGGCGCGGGCGGCTGAGCGCGGAGTCAAGACCTTGCTCAACCTTTCGCCTGCGGCGGAGCTTTCGCACGAGACGCTGGCGAGGCTCGACGTGCTCCTGGTCAACGAGCATGAAGCCGCGTTCCTGCTTGGCGGCGATTCCGATCCGCGGAAGCTGTTGGAGCTTGGCCCGAAGGCCGCTGTCGTCACGCTCGGCGCGAGGGGGGCGGTGGTCGTGACCGCCGACGGAGTGACCGAGGTGCCGTCGCCGGAGGTCGACGCCGTCGACACGACAGGTGCCGGTGACGCCTTCGCGGGAGCCCTCGCCGCGTCGCTCGCGAAGGGGGCGACGCTGGCCGAAGCGGCGCGAAAAGCCGTGCGGGTCGCGGCGATCAGTGTGACCCGGCAGGGCGCCCAGCCGTCGTATCCGACCGCCGCCGAGCTGGAATGAGCCGAGCCTCTGTGCTGTGCTGTTGCCATGAGCCAGGTCACGCCCACTATGAGATATGGTCTAGACCATGCCGTCTGAGTCACTGACCGGGGTCGCCGTCAGTCCCGGCCGCGCGAGCGGTCCTGTCGTTCGAGTCGCCGAGTCTCTCGGGGAGCCCGCGAGCACACCCGCGCCCGCCGATCCGGCCGCCGAGGCCGCCAGGATCGCCCCTGCCGCGCAGATCGTCGCGGCCAGACTCGAGAAGCTGGCCGAGACCGCGACCGGCGAGGCCTCGACCATCCTCATCACCACGGCGGCGATGGCGGCCGACCCGGCGCTGGTCTCCCAGTCCGAACAGCTGGTCAAGACCAAGAACCTGCCCGCCACCCGCGCGGTCCACCAGGCCGCGGAGGGCTTCGCCGAGGCGCTCGCCGCCGCGGGCGGATACATGGCGGAGCG
Organism: uncultured Actinomycetota bacterium; assembly: GCA_963766045.1. GTDB lineage: Bacteria > Actinomycetota > Actinomycetes > Mycobacteriales > Pseudonocardiaceae > Amycolatopsis. Next base: position 357,850 of record CAVXYN010000002.1, read on the forward strand.
CGCGCGGGACGTCCGCGACGTGCGGGACAGACTCGTCGCCGAGCTGCTGGGCATCGCGCCCCCTGGCGTTCCCGAGCTGGCGTCGCCGAGCGTTCTCGTCGCCCGCGACCTCGCCCCCGCCGACACCGCCGGGCTCGACCCGGACAAGGTGCTCGCCCTCGTCACTGAAGAAGGTGGCCCCACCAGCCACACCGCCATCCTCGCCCGCGCCCTAGGCATTCCCGCGGTCGTCGCGGTGCGTGGCATCCTCGCGCTCGACGCGCAAGCGCTTGCCGTGGACGGCGACACCGGCATCGTCGAACGCGCCGACCCGAACGCCGAGGTGGTCGCTGCCGTCAAGGTCGGCGCCATCGAGTGGGACGGCACCGGCGCCACCGCCGACGGCCACCGCGTCAAGGTGCTCGGCAACGTCGGTTCCGCTTCGGACGCCCAGGCCGCCGCGGACGCGGGCGCCGAAGGGGTCGGGCTGTTCCGCACCGAGTTCTGCTACCTCGACGCCTCCGCGGAGCCGACCGTCGAGGAACAGCGCAAGGCGTACACCGCTGTGCTTTCGCCGTTCCGCGGCAAACCGGTGATCGTCCGGACCCTCGACGCGGGCGCAGACAAGCCGCTCGCGTTCCTCTCACCCGAGGACGAGCCCAACCCGGCGCTCGGCGTGCGCGGCCTGCGGGTCGCGTTCGACCGGCCCGAGATCCTCGACCGCCAGCTCGAGGCCATCGCAGGTGCCGCGCAGGACTCCGGCGCCGAGGTCTCGGTCATGGCGCCCATGGTCGCCACCGCCGAAGAGGCCGCCTGGTTCGCCGAGCGCGTGCGGGCCGCCGGGATCGCCCGCGCGGGCGTGATGATCGAGGTCCCGGCCGCCGCGCTCACCGCTCGCGAGATCCTCGAGGCGGTCGACTTCGTCTCTGTCGGCACCAACGACCTCGCGCAGTACACGTTCGCGGCGGATCGCCAGCTCGGCGCGGTCGCCAAGCTCAACGACCCCTGGCAGCCCGGGCTGCTGCGCCTGCTCAAGGTCATCGGACAGGCCGCGAAGGACACCGGCAAGCCCGCGGGTGTCTGCGGTGAGGCCGCCGCCGATCCACGGCTAGCGCTGGTGCTGGCCGGGCTCTGCCTGACCAGCCTGTCGATGAACGCGCCCGCGGTGCGTGCGGTCGGTGCGAGCCTGGCCGCCACCACACTGGCGGAATGCGAAGCGCTCGCCGAGGCCGCCCTGGCCACGGCGGATCCCACGTCCGCTCGGGCCGCCGCCGCAAAGCGGTAGCAAAGGTCCCTTGCTCCCCGTTCCGGGAAATCGGTTCGGGGAGCATGTCGATTTCCGGTCCACGGATTCGACGCATGGGTGAACAGACCACATGCGACGAAAGGACCGGACCATGACGACCACCGAGACCCCGAGGCGGGCCGGACGCCGGGAGTGGGTCGGGCTGGCCGTGCTGGCCCTGCCCGCCTTCCTGGTCGCCACCGACGTGTTCGTGCTGATCCTGGCGCTGCCGAAGCTCTCCGAAAGCCTCGGCGCGGACAGCACCCAGCAGCTGTGGATCATGGACGTCTACGGTTTCATGATCGCCGGGTTCATGGTCACCATGGGCAACCTCGGCGACCGGATCGGACGTCGGAGGCTGCTGCTGATCGGCGCGGCGGCGTTCGGTCTCGCGTCCGTGCTCGCCGCGTTCTCGACCAGTGCGCTGATGCTCATCATCGCCCGCGCGGTCCTCGGGATCGCCGGGGCGACACTCGCGCCGTCGACGCTGGCGCTGATCAGCAACCTGTTCACCGATGCCCGCCAGCGGTCGCTCGCCATCGGCATCTGGGCCGGTTGCTTCACCGTCGGCGCGATCGTCGGCCCGATGCTCGGCGGGATCATGCTGGAGCACTTCTGGTGGGGTTCGGTGTTCTTGGTCGGCGTGCCCGCCATGGTGCTGCTGCTCATCGTCGGCCCGAAGTTCCTTCCCGAGTACCGCAACGAGAACGCCGGACGGCTCGACCTGTCGAGCGTCGCTTTGTCGCTGGTCACGATCCTGCCGACGATCTACGGCATCAAGGAGCTCGCCCGTGAAGGCGTGGCCGTGGTACCGGTCGTGTCCTTGCTCATCGGTATCGGCTTCGGTGTGGTCTTCGTGCGGCGTCAGCGGACGCTGGCCGACCCGCTGCTGGATCTGCGCCTGTTCCGCAACCGCGCGTTCTCGACCGCAATGGGCTCGATGTGCGCGTTCACCATGCTCGGTGGGACGACGATGCTGTTCGTCGCCCAGTTCTTTCAGATCGTGCTGAACCTGTCGCCGGTCGGGGCCGCGCTGGCCTTGCTCCCCGGAATGGCCGCGTCGACCGTGAGCTTCCTGGCCGCGCCGATCATCGCCCGCCGCGTCCGCCCGGCGGTCCTGATCGCCACCGGCCTGGCCGGCGCGATCGTCGGGTTCCTGCTGCTGACGCAGGTCGGCGCGGACGCCGGCCCGGTGGTCCCGTCGATCGCCTTCGCGATCACCTGCCTGTGCGGCGGACCGCTGATCACCCTCGGTACCGACCTGGTCGTCGGTTCCGTGCCGCCGGAGAAGGCCGGTTCAGCGGCTTCGCTGTCCCAGACCGGCAACGAGTTCGGCTACGCCTTGGGTATCGCGACGGTCGGGACGCTGGGCAACGCCGTCACCCGCGCTCAGCTGGCCGACGCGGTTCCCGCGCCGGAGGCATTCGCCACCGGGATGCACGCGGTGTCCGGCATGGCGGCGCTGGTACTCGCCGGGATCGCGTTCTTCATCGTCAAGTACCTGCGCCACGTCAAGCCGGTCGGCGCCTAACCGAAGAAGCCCCTTCGCGGGTACTTGATGATCAACGACCCCCCGTGCACGCGCCCGGTGATGACGAACCGGGGCGTGCCGGGGCGGCCGTTCGACTGGGTCCGGTCGTCGAGGTTGCCGAACTTGATGTCGGTGATCGAGTTGGTGTCGACGGCGCCGTTCTCCGGAATGGTGATCTCCACCGGACCCCATTTGGCCTGCAGTTCGATATGCACCACCGGATACCGGATCTCCGCCTGGGAGAAGTCCAGCTTCGTGGCGCCGTACTTGTTCCGGATCACCATCGCCTGCGGGACCAGCCAGTTCCCGTTGCGCTGCAGTGCCGAGTACTTGCCGTTGAGCTCCATGACGTCGCCGGGCGACCCTTGGTAGGCCGCCTGCACCGGCGGCGGTGCCCAGGGGTTGTGCTGCCGCGGCACCATCGCCGCTTCGGGGTGCACGAGCCCGGGCAGATCAGTGAGCACGGCGTTCAGCTCGCCACGGTTGACCGCCGCGAGGGCACGATCGGTCCGCTCGGTGAAGTCGTCGAGATTGAGCATCCCGAGCCCGATCGCCTTCTGCAGCACTTCGACGACGTGTTCGCGCTCCGCGTCGGAGACCCGGATGTCCCGTCCGGTCAACGGCTTGGTTTCGGTCGCCGGCTGCTCTTCCTCGCCCATGCCGTCGATGGTAGAACCGGATCCACCGCGCGAGATCGGGGAAAAACCCTGAACAGACCCGCATTCCATCGGTTCGCCGCGCTACTCGCGGCAGTCCTCGTGCTGGGCGCGTGCACCGCCGAGGGAGGCCCGGCGCCGAATACGCCGACACCCACGACCCCACCGCCGTCGGAACTCAGCGGCGCCCCTGTCCCCGATGCCGGCTTCCGGCTGATCCTGGCGACCTCGCCGGTTTCGCTCTTCGACCCCGCCACAGGGGTGTCGACGCCGCTGCCCGGCGCCCCGGCCGGTGACCGGGTCAACGACGTCCTGCGGGTCGGCGATATCCCGGTCGTGCTGTCGGCCGCCCGGTGCGGAGCGTCGTGCCTCGAGCCGTCCGAGGTTTTCGTCTACGGCGACCCGGAGACCTTCCCTCGGTCCTTGGGCAAGGCCCGTAGCGCGGCGCCTTCGGCCGATGCGAACGGCGTCTGGCTGATCCGCGACGACGGCAACGACCTCTGCCGTCTGCAGTACGTCTCGCTGATGGGGGCCGAACGCGACCGTGGCCGCCCGGCGAGCTGCGCGACGGTGGTCCGGCGGGAGATCGAGAAAGGCCTGCTGATCAGTGTCAACACCGGGAATTCGTCGACGGCCGAGGACGTGCTCATCGATCCCCGTACCGGCCGCGCCGTGCACCAGTTCCCCCGCATCATGGCGGTTACCCCGGACCGGATGCTGATCGCCGAGCTGACCAAGTTCTCGGTGCTCGACCTTCGCAACGGCCAGCGCACGGAGCTCGACCGCCCGGTGGCCAACGGCTCGCCGGGGCCTGCCGTGCCGAGTCGCGACGGGCACAAGATCGGGGTGGTGTTCGGCGATCCCGCCTGGCGCGGGACCAGCACACATACCGCGGACGTCTGGGTGCTCGACCTCGACACACTGACCTGGCGCCAGACGCCGTCGATGCCGTTTTCCACCTTCTTGAAACGGGCCACGATCGACTGGTCGGGAAGCGACGACCTGGTGCTCGTCGCCGACATGGTCGTCGCGGGCTGGCACTGGGGAGAGCCTCAGTGGCGGATCGTCAAGACCTCGCCGCCGGAGGAGCGTAATAGCTCGGCGGTCGCCGTCGGCTGAGCTACTCCTCGTCCAGCCCGTGCTCGATGGCGTAGCGGGCGAGTTCGACGCGGTTGTGCAGCTGGAGTTTTCGCAGCGTCGACTGCACGTGGTTCTCGACCGTCCGATGGGAAAGTACGAGCTTCCCCGCGATCTGCCGCGCCGTCATCCCCTTCGCGACCAGGCGCAGGACGTCGGTCTCGCGTTCGGTGAGCCTCGGCGGCGCGGGTCCGTCGTCGGGCGCGTCGGCCATCCGCCGGTACTCGCCGAGCACCAGGCCCGCGAGTCCGGCGGTGAACACCGGGTCACCCGCCGCCGTCCGCTTGACCGCGTCGACGAGTTCGGCCGCGGAGGCCGATTTGACCAGGTAACCGGAGGCACCGGCCTTGACGGCCTCGAGGACGTCGCTGTGCTCACCGCTCGCCGAAAGCACCAGGACCTTCGTCGACGGCAGTTCGGTGGTGATCTCACGGGCCGCGTCGACTCCCGACGTCTCGCCGAGATTCAGGTCCATCAGCACTACGTCCGGCCGCACCGTGCGGGCGATCCGCACCGCGGCGGGCGCGTCCGGCGCGGTGGCCCGGACGTCGAAACCGTGTTCGGCCAGGTCGCGCGCGACCCCGTCCCGCCAGATCGGATGGTCGTCGACCACCATCACCGACACCTGCGGCTCACCGGTCATCGCTTTCCCCTCGCTGCGACTGGAACCTTCACTTCCCATTCCGTGCCCTCGCCCGGCGCCGTGTCCAGTGCCGCGCTTCCCCCGAGATCGCGCACCCGGCCCTTGATGGACTCCACCACACCTAGATGTCCCGCGGCCGCCGCTCGTTCCAGCACACCGGGTTCGATCCCGGGACCGTCGTCGCGGATGCTCACCACGACCTCGGTGCCGAGGTCTTCCAGCAGCACCCACGCGTGTGCGTCCGGCCCCGCGTGCTTCTCCACGTTCAGCAGTGCCTCGCGCGCGACCGACAGCAGTTCCGAAGTCACGTGCTCGGGCAGCTCGACCTCGCCCGCCGGCGCGGAGACCTGCACCGTCGGGGTCGCGAGCAGCTGCAGCGCGGCCCGCAGATCGGTGGTGCCGTTCGTACTCGGCCGCACCGGCTCGGTGGTGACCAGCGCCCGCAGCGCGATCTCCTGCTCACCGGCCAGTTTCGCCAGCTCCGCCGCCTCGCCGCCGAACTCGGCGCCGCGTTTGCGGACCCGGGCGAGCACCTGCAGCACGCTGTCGTGGATCGAACGGGCCAGCCGCTCCCGCTCGGCCGTCGCGGCTTCCATCCGCAACGCCCTGGTCAGCGCGTCGGCCGACCGCCGGGCCATGGTCGCGGCCATCCCGATCACGAATCCACTGGCGGTCAGCAGGAAGCCGTCCCTTGCGACGTCGACGTCGAACCTCCAGCGCACCAGACCGGTGACCACCGAGACGACCAGTCCGGCGAGCACGCCGCCGAGCGCGCCGAACCGCGTTCCCGCCGCAGCGGGCGGGACGGCCGCCCATACCGTCGTGATCAGCGGGGTGTTGGCGGCGAACTGTGTTTCCGTGAGGATCCACGAAGACGTGAACATGAGCACGACGGTCAACCCGAGATCGACGACCACGAGCCATGCCCAGCGGGTCTTCGGCCGCGCGTAGAACAGGCTGCTGACGACCGTCCACACCGTCATCGCGCCGAAGGCGGTCCAGGCGAGCCAGTGCCTCGAGAAACCGTCGTAATGGACGATGAACGAGCCCAGCGCGAAGAGCAGAGTCGTCACGCGAAGCGCGATCACTCCGCGCCATAGCGGGGTGGCCGGGTCCCGGGTGCCCAGCGCCGAAACCGCCCGCCAGAGCGGGGTGTCCGAATCGGTCATGACTTGGCTGGGGTCGCTTCCGGTGGCGGGCCCGGGTCGTTCGGCTGCGCCGACTGATCACGCATGATGTCGACGTCGGCCGGGTCGGGATCCCGTTCGTTCAGCAGCGACCGGATACCGGCGTTGAGCACCGCGAGCAGCGGCACCGAAAGCAGCGCGCCCGCGATCCCGGCCGTGACCAGTCCGGCGGTGATCGCGAGGACCACCGCGAGCGGGTGCAGCTTGACCGCGCGGCCGAGCAGGATCGGCTGCAGCACGTGGCTCTCCAGCTGCATGACCCCGATGACGATGGCCAGCACGATCAGCGCGCCGACGACGCCCTTCGTCACGAGTGCGATGAGCACCGCGACCGCGCCGGCGATGAGCGCACCGATGATCGGGATGAACGCGCCGAGGAAGACCAGTGTCGCCAGCGGGATCACCAGCGGCACCCCGACGATCGCGAGCCCGATGCCGATCCCGACCGCGTCGACCACGGCAACGGCCGCCGTCGCCCGCACGTAGCTGACCAGCGAGGCGAACCCCCGCCGCCCGGCGACGTCGACCCGGATGCGCACCCGGCTCGGCACCCCGCGGACCAGGAACGTCCAGATCTGTTCCCCTCCGGAGAGGAAGAAGATCAGGATGAACAGGGTCAGGATGAACCCGGTGACGATCTCGCCGACGGTGCTCGCCGTGGTGAGCGCCGTCGTGGTGATCGACGCCTGGTTGTTCTGCAGAAAACCGATCGCCTGGTTGATGAACTCCGAGATCTGCTCCTGGCGCAGATGGAGCGGCCCATCGATCAGCCACCGCTTGATCTGCTCGAGGCTGTCCGTCAGCTGTCGCTGCAGCTCCGGCAGACCGGACGAGAACTGCGCGACCACGAACGTCAGCAACCCGCCGAGTGCGGCGAGCCCGGCTATCAGGACTATCCCGGCCGCCAGCCCGCGCGGAAACTTCACCGCCACGAGCCTCGACACCGCGGGTGCGAGCAGCGCGGCCAGCAGCATCGCGATCGACAGCGGGATGACGACCACCGACAGATAGCCGATCAGGAACACCACGACGTAGAGCGCGGCGATCACCACGATGAACCGCCACGACAGCGCCGCGCCGATGCGCAGGCCACGCGGGATCAAACCGGTGACATCTTCGGTGGACTCGGAAAGAAACGGGTTCGCCGGGTCGAATTCCGGCTGCTTGCGCTCGGGCTCGCTCACGGGCACACCGTATCGGTCCGCGCCGACGTTCTTGAACATTCCAGGCAACGGGCCGCGCCGGATTCGCCCGAAGCGACGATTGACAGGGCGACCGGCACTCGACTCATCGGTAACCCGTCGCCGCCAGCGATGATCACTGATCGTCATTTCGGACTACACGGTGTGTTCTTCACACGATCGTGCCATCAAGGCGCGTCGGAGATGCGCGGGCGATCTGCAATTTGCTTATCTCGGTCCCGCAACCACCAACGGCACACCGAACGGCAGGGAGAACGAGTGGCGAACGCGGCGAAGAACGAGAGGCGGGGCGCAGCGCGCTTCGGCCGTCTCGCTTCGCGCGTGCTGTTCGTTCTCGGCGGCGCCGTCGCCGGTACCTCGGCCGCCTGGTTCTTCTCCGGTGGCACCGCTTCCGCCGACATCACCGCCTCTGCGCCGGTCGTTTCCACCCCGGGCACCAGCGTCACCCCGGTCACCGACGCCACTGCCGCCGGCCTGAACGACGTCTCCCGCGGCGCGTCCACCTTCGCCGGTGACGTCGCCGGAGCCGGCAACGCCGCGATGTGCGGCGCTCGTCCCCAGGAAGCCACCACGTGGTCGCTTCCGGGCGAGTCCGGGTCGGCCCCGAAGCAGACGGTCTGCGGTAACCGCGACCACATCGGCGGCCCGGCCACCGAAGGCACCGGCGTCCGCGCCGAGGAGCACGAAGTCTCCGGCCGCGTCAGCGACGCCGTCACCGACTTCGCCGACAACGCGGTGATCTCGCCGGCCAAGCGGACCCTCGGCGCTTTCGAGCACATCGTGCGCAAGCCCGAGGACACCCGCCAGGTTCTGGACGAGACGATCTCCGGATCTCCCGAGGCGCAGGACTTCGGCCGCAAGGTCTGGGAGTTCCTCGACCCGAATGGTCACGGAGACCTCGTCCCGGATCTGCCCATCGGCGTTCCGGTGGACATGGAGTCCCCGCTCGACAACGGCGGCGCCGGCGATCAGGTCGCCGATTTCGCTCAGCTGGCGACAGCTCAGTTCCCCGCTTCCGTCCAGTCACTGCTCGCCATGCAGGGTCCTGCCCGCACAGGCGTTTTCGGTGAGGACTCGGACGGTCCTTCGCGTGACGGTCGCCGTGGCGACCTCCCGCTTCCGCTTTCCCCGGCGCAGCTTCCGGTCGCGCCGTCCATCCCGACTGTCCCCGGCGGCGGCACCGCCCCCGGTGGTCACCTCGACGGCCTGACCTACGGCGTTCCCGCCTGGGTCGCCTCCGCCGTCGAGCGTTCCATGGCCGGTACTGCTCTTACCGGCGTGCGGTACATGCCGCTCACCCCGGGCTCGCAGCCCGGCGTCACTCCCGACTGAACACCTCCTTCCGCGGGGTAGCCGACGCGCCTCACGCCACCCGAATCCGGGTCCGGCTCAGCGTCCGCTCCTGAAGCCGCGGCACGGCGGTGCGCCTTCTGGCGCCCGCGACTTCTCCACCCCTCTGGTGCACCTGAATCGGCGATTCGCCGAGGGCACCTCCATGAACCCGCAAGGGAACCCGAAATAAAGGAGAAAACCCCCATGCAATCCTGGGCAAAGCGCGGACTCCAGACCGCGTTGGTCACGGGTGGGTTGTTGATGCTGGGTACCGGCATCGCATCGGCTGACGAACACGTCAACCCGGACACCCCGGCCTCCCCCCTAGACCTGAACGTCACCGTTCCGGTCGACATCGACAACAACGCCGTTGGCACCCCTCTCGGCCAGGTCGACGTCCCCGGCTACCAGGGTGAGGTCAGCACCAAGGCCGTCACCAAGCCGGTCGCCGACGCGCTGGCCACGGCCAAGGCGCCCACCGGTGCGGCCGACGGGCTCGGCGGCGGACTGCCTGCCACCCCCTCGACCGAGATCCTCCCGACCACGGACGGCCTCACCAGCGCCCTCCCGGCCGGGACCGAGCGCACCGACGCTCGCCAGATCAGCGGTGGGATGACCCCGGGTGGCTTGACCACCACGGACGACATCCTCAAGGGCAACAAGATCGTCGGCGACCTGGTCGTCCCGATCCAGATCGTGGACAACGCCATCGGCGTCATCGGCGATGCCGAGGTCGAAGGTGGAGACCACTCTCAGACCTGGTCCCACAACCAGGACGTCGAGACCACCGGTGAGGGCTCCAGCCTCGCGGGTAACGTGGTCGCGCTCGACTGGGCGCTCCCCGTGCAGATCGCCGGCAACGGCGGCGGGCTCGCCGGCGGCACCGGCAAGGTGACCGGCGGCTCGGCCAGCCAGAGCACCACCGAGACCGGCAACATCACCACCGACGGCGAGGGCTCCGCCCTTTCCGGCAACGTGGTGGCCGGCCAGTTCGCCACCCCGGTCCAGGTGACCGGCAACGCCGCGTCCTGGATCATCGGCAACGGCAAGAGCTCCGGCTACGAGGCCGAGACCGACGCCACCTCCGGCGGCTGCGATCGAGACCGACGGTGACGACAGCGCGGTCGGCGGCACCGTCGGCGCGGTGCCGATCGCCCTCCCGGTCAAGGTCAACGACAACGCGGCCGCCGCGTGGGGCTCGCTCGCCAACTCGGACAGCAGCTCGTCGGCGGACGCCACGGCCGGCGACACCACGCCCGGCTGGGCGAACGTCCCGAGCTACGTCCAGACCTCCGGTGAGGACTCGGCTGTCGGCGGTAACGCGATCGTGCCGCAGACCGCGGACATCGCGAACGTCGGCGGCGTGGCCGCCGCGTGGATCGGCCTGGCGAACACCGGCGCGGACGGCGGCACCAGCCAGTCCAGCACGGTCGACTCGGGCGGGTTCGTCAGCACCGAGGGCGAAGGCTCCGCCGGTGGCGGCAACATCGTCGACCCGGCGCTGGCCGCCCCGGTCGAGGTGACCTGTGTCGCGGGTACCTACATCGGCAACGTCTCGGCCACGAACTGCGAGAACACCGTTGACGCGAACGCGGGCAACGGCAGCCACACCACCGGCGAGGACTCCACTCTCGCGGGCAACATCGTCAACACCCAGGCCGCGCTGGCCCCCGAGGTCTACGGCGTCGGTGGTTCGCACATCGGCCAGGCCACGGCCGAAGCGACCGAGACGAAGACCGTGACTGCGGGCGCCTACGACGGCACCACCGGCGACGACTCGTCCGGCTCGGGCAACGTCGTCCAGGTGCCGGTCGGCGCCCCGGTCGAGGTCATGGGCGTCGGCGGCTCGTTCATCGGCCAGGGCTCCGGCTCGGCCGACGAGACCAAGGTCGTCTCCGGTGGCGGCGGTGGAAACACCAACGACGACAACGGTTTCCTCAGCTCCAACCTGGGCACCGTGCCGGTTTCGCTGCCGGTGCAGGCCTTCGGGATCGGTGGCGCGTTCATCGGACAGGGCCACGGCGCCTCGAACGGTGACACCACCTCCAACGCGGGCGGCGACGTCCACGCGACCGGTGACGGTGGCGCGGGCGCGGGCAACCTCGTCTATGGCCCGGTTTCCCTGCCGGTCCAGGCGCACAACTTCGCCGCCGTGCTCGGCGGAATCGCGTCGGCCGAGGGCTCGAACCTCACCGACTCGTCGGCCGGTGGCAACGCCACCGCCAACGGCGAAGAGGGCGCGCTCGCGGGCAACATCGTCCAGACGCCGGTCGGCGGGCACGTCCCGGTGACGGGCCTCGGTGTGGCCGGTGCCGGCATCGCCGACGCCATGAGCACCAACGACGTCATGTCGGCCGCGGGCGGCGACGCCATCACCAACGGTGACGGTGGAGCGGTCGCGGGCAACATCATCGGCGCGCAGGCGCTGCCGCTGGGCCTCGTCACGCACGACGCGGTCTCGGTCGCGGGCCTCGCCACCTCCGAGGGCACCGACACCGTCGACGCCGTTTCGGGTGGCGACGTGGAGACCTCCGGTCTCGACGGATCGCTGTCGGGGAACATCCTCGACATCCCCGCCGCGGTCGACGGCAAGGTGTTCGGCAACGCGATCGCCGCACTCGGTGGCGTCTCGAAGTCCTCGATGGACAACGTCACCACCGGCCAGGTCGGCGGCGACAGCTCGACAGACGGCAGCGGAAGCGCCCTTTCCGGGTTCAACTTCCACCACCCGTTCATCTTCGTGATCCCGCTGGACAGCTTCGAGATCCCGGTGCTGGCCATCGCGGAGTCGACCACCACGGACGTCACCGAGATCAACGGTGACGACTTCAGCCGTGCGTTCACCGACTCGCTCGGTTCGGAAATGGCCGTGGACTCGCTCCCCGCGCTGCCCTTCGGCGTTCCGGCCCTGCCCGTCGATGCTCCCGCGGTGCCGTCGCTGAACGGTGCCGGCGTGCTGCCGACCACCCCCGAGATCGCCGCGCCGGGTGCCGCCCGTGCCGACGTCCCGCAGGTGGGCACCCTTCCGGTGCAGGTGGCCGGGCTGACCGCACTCAAGCAGCTGAAGACCGCCATCCCGGCTAACGCCGAGCTGGCGAAGCTGCCCGTGAAGTCGGACCTGCCGAACGTGCCGGGTCTGCCGGCCACCCCGGGTCTGCCGACAACCCCGGCGCTGCCCGCGGTCCCGGCTCTGCCGGCCGCTCCGGCCCTGCCGGGCCAGGCTCCCCGCGTCGACGCTCCCAAGGTCGCGCAGCTGCCTGCCCTGCCCGCGGTGAACCAGCTGCCCCAGCTGCCCGCCGCCGGCAACCTGCCCGTCGACCTCCCGGCCGTCGGCACCCTGCCGGCGCTGCCGGAGGCGGGCACCCTGCCGAAGCTGCCGGTCGCCCTGCCCACCGAGGGCAAGCTGCCGGTGCAGCTCCCGACCGAGGGCAAGCTGCCCGTCGCGAGCGGCACCCCGGCCCTGCCGACCGCGCAGGTTCCGGCGCTGGCTCAGATGGACTCGTCGCCGCTGAGCATGTTCCAGCGTTTCGTGGGCACCATCACCGGCAAGAAGATCCAGTAATTTCTATCGCGCGCTAACGTAAACGCGCCGAAGGGGCGTCTTTCCGTACGACACTCACGTCGTGCGGGAAGGCGCCCCTTCATCGCGTTTACGTGGCCTTCGGCCAAAAGAGGCGCGCGACGGGTGAAGTCTCCGTCGGGCGCGGGGCGCCCGTTGGGAGACCTTGTGGTCGCCCTTCGTGGCTGGTTGGCAGCGTGGCAGGGGTCGAGTGAGCGAGGGACCTTTGCTATCGCTTCCGTCAGCGCGCGATAGAAAACACCGCGTTTTGGGCCGCGCCCATCGCGGTCAGGACGGCACCGCGCAGGACTGCGCCGCCGCCGACCGTTCCCGCCCGCACCTCGGTCCGCAGCGGTGACATCCCCGCCAGACGCGTGCTCACTCGATCCGCGAGCACGTCACCGCCGGCTCGTCCCACCTCGCCGCCGAGTACGACGCAGCCCGGGTCCAGGACCGCCGTGACGGTGGCGGCCCCAACGGCGACCCGTTCCGCGAGGACATCCAGAAACTCGTCAGCCCCGGAATCGACCGCGTGCCGTACAACGGTTTCCGCTGCTTCGGCGTTGTCGGCGGCCGAGGCCGGGAGTCCGTGTGAACGGGCCAGTTCGCAGATCGCGGCACTGCCCGCCAACGTATGAAAACCGCCATCGCAGTCGGTCGCCGACGGGAGGCGGTCCGGTCCGAGCACCGGCATGAACCCGATTTCACCCGCACCACCCGAGGCTCCCCGGCGCAGCGACCCGTCGAGAACGACTGCCGCGCCGACGCCGAAACCCAGCCACAGCAAGACGAATGTGTCGCGACCGCGAGCGGCACCGAGCCGTTGTTCGGCGGTGGCGGCGAGATTGACCTCGTTCTCCAACAGCACCGGAATGCCCAGCCGCCGTCGAAGCTCGTCGACGAGTTTTCCGTGCCATGCGGGCAATCCGGCGGCGGAATTCAGGCCGCCGGTCGCCGGGTCGACGAGACCGGGAGCGCCGACGGCGATCGTGTGCAGCGCGGCCGCTCCCGCCTCGGCGACGGTGTTCTCGAGCAGGGTGACGGCGCGTTCGACGGCGAGCCCGGTGTCCAGTTCCGGATCGACCGGCAGCGCGGCCTCGGCGCGGGTCCGGCCGAGGAGGTCGGCGATCGAGATCGCGATTCCGTGCGTGCGGATGTCGAGACCGGCGAGATACGCGCGCTCGGCGACGATTCCGTACAGCTTCGCGTTGGGCCCGCGCCGTTCGGCGCCGGCTTCACCGACGATGGCGATCAGTCCGGCGTTCTGCAGCCGTTCGACCAGATCGGCGACGGTCGGGCGGGACAGGCCGGTCCCCGTCTTGAGCTGGGCGGCGGTCAGCGGGCCTTCGCGCTGGAGGAGGTCGAGAGCGAGGCGGTCGTTGATGGCCCGCGCGGTACTCGGGGAGGCGGACGGCATCCGGACGGAACTCACCGGCGAATCCTCCCAGAATTAATTTTCAGGTTCCCTTCCTGATAGTTTACGGTGAGCCTCGTCGGGTTGTCTCGCGGACCTTGGGGGCCCAGTGGGAAGTGCAGTGGAGACCGTGGCGTATTCGGCGCCGCGGGTCCGTCAGGCGCGGTTCGCCCTCGCCGCGATTTTCGCCGTGCACGGCTCGGTGACCGGGAGTTTCGCCACCCGGATCCCGTGGATTCAGGAACACGCGTCCATCAGCGCCGGGCAGCTCGGGCTCGCTCTCGCGTTCACCGCGTTCGGCGCCTCCGTCGCGATGCCGCTCGCCGCACGCATCGGGCATCGCCTCGGCGGCCGGACGGCGTTGCGTCTGCTGCTCGCCGCCTGGACGATGGCGCTCATCCTGCCCGCGCTCGCGGGCAATCTGCTCACCTTGTGCTTGGCGCTGTTCGTCTTCGGGACCGTGGCCGGGATGTCGGACGTCCTGATGAACGCGCTCGGCGTGGACGTCGAGGAGCGGATGGGCCGGTCGATCATGTCGGGCCTGCACGGGATGTGGACCACGGGCGCGCTCGTCGGCTCCGCGGCGGGAACGCTCGCCGCGCACGCCGCACTCGACGCCCGTGTGCATCTCGCGATCGCCGCCGTCGTGCTCACCGTCATCGGCGTGCTCGTCTGCCAGGGAGTGCTCGACATCCGGAGCGCCGCGGACGAGCATCCGCCACCGAGATTCGCGCTGCCGCCGAAGTCGGCCGTGGTCATCGGAGCCGTCGCGTTCTGCGCCGTCTTCGCCGAAGGGGCGAGCCTCGACTGGTCCGCGGTCTATCTGCGGGACGTCCTCGGCACGTCGCCGGGAGTCGCGGCGGCGTCGACCACCGCGTTCACCTGCACGATGGCCGTCGCTCGCCTCACCGGCGACGCACTGGTGCGGCGATTCGGCGCGGTTCGCACGGTCCGGGCGGGCGGCGGTTTCGCGACTCTGGGCGGGATTCTCGTCGTTCTGGCGGCCCACCCCGTTATGGCGATGGCCGGGTTCGCACTGATCGGGCTCGGCGTCGCCGTCGTCGTTCCGCTCGCCTTCGCGGCGGCGGGACGCAGTGGACCGACGCCGAGCCAGTCGATCGCGGGCGTCGCGACCATCACCTACACCTCGGGCCTGGTCGCGCCTTCGCTGATCGGCGGAATCGCCGACCTCACGTCGCTGACGGTGTCGTTCGGCCTGGTCACCTTGCTGGCTCTCGGCCTGGTGGCGGGTGCGGGTGTGCTTCGCTCTCGTTAGCCGAACTGGAGGGAGCGTTTGGCGAGGCCGTACCAATAGCCGTCGATGACGGTCTCACCCTTCCCCTCCGACGAACTCGCGCCGAGTGAGACGAACAGAGGCGCGAAGTGCTCGATCCGCGGATGGGCGATGGCCGCGGCGGGTGCCTTGTGCTGGAAGTCCAGCAAAGCGTCGAGGTCGCCGACCCGCAGGGTTTCCGCGCCCCACTGGTCGAACTCGCTCGACCACGCGGGTGGCGCGCCGCCGGTGCCGTCGACCTGGCGCATCGCGCTCAGGTTGTGCGTGAAGAAGCCGCTGCCGATGATCAGCACGCCCTCATCGCGCAGCGGCGCCAGCTTCCGGCCGAGGTCGAACAACTCCTGGGGATCCAGCGACGGCATGGACACCTGCAGCACCGGGATGCCGGCGTCCGGATACATCTCCACGAGCGGGACGTACGCGCCGTGATCGAGACCGCGCTCGGGAGCGTCGTGGACCGGGGTCTGCGTCGAGCGCAGCAGTTTGCGGACCTTCTCCGCGAGTTCGGGTGCGCCGGGCGCGGCGTATTTCACCTGGTAGTAGCGATCCGGGAAACCCCAGAAGTCGTAGACGAGGGGGACGGTCGTGGTGGCGCCGAGGGTCAGCGGCGCCTCTTCCCAATGCGCGGAAACGACGAGGATCGCCTTCGGCTTCTCGAGGTCCGCGGACCAGCCGGCGAGCTGGCGGGTCCAGGTGGCGTCGTCGGCGAGCGGCGGCGCGCCGTGGCTGAGGTAGAGCACCGGTGTGGCGGCCATGAGAGCTCCAAGTGTTGAACTTTCAACTACTAGAGTACTCGACGCCGCTCGGTTCCGCCTTATTCCCGTCCGAGGTTCGCCGCCATGCGTTCGAGTACGCCGACCGTCGTCCGGTAGTCGTCCTCGCTGATGCCTTCGGTTACCCGGGAGCGGAACCCGGTGACTTCGGCCTCGAGTCGGGCGTGCGCTTCGCGTCCTTGTCCGGTGAGCTCGTGTCCGTCGACCCAGCCGCGTGATCGAAGGTCGTCCACGGTCGCCTGCTGATCGCCGAACGGCGACATCGCCGCGTCGACCGCCTCCTGCCTGGCGATCGTGTTGAGCACCTGCCAGTGCCGGCGGGTCAGCGATTCTGCCTCGAGAACCTGGTCGAGCGATGATTCGAGAGTCTGGTGAAGATGGGCGAACCAGTAGCCGATGGGTTTCATGGATACTCCTACATGTGAGCGACAACTACATGTAAAGGTACATATACTTGGAAGGGGAGGCAACGGATGACGGACGCCGTGGCCGACGTGGAGCGCGCGATGATCGCCATCCGGCGGAGCCAGGCGAGGCGCTCGCTGTCGAAACTCGCCCGCGCACGCGCCGAACCGATGCCCGACCAGGCCGTCCAGGGTCTGCTCGACGCCGTCGAAGCGGCCGGGGAAAGCGGCGAACCGTGCACCGTCACCAGCCTCGCGGCCGCCTTGACCATCGATCAGCCCCGCACGAGCCGCCTGGTCGCGCGTGCCGTCGAGGACGGTCTGCTCAAACGCGAAGCCGATCAGCGCGACGGCCGGAAAGCCGTGCTCGTCCTCACCGAAGCCGGCCGGGCCGAAGTGACCCGCATGCACGAATTCCGCCGCTCGGTCTTCGCCGAGGCGATGGCGGACTGGCCGGACGACGACCGGCGCGAATTCGCTCGCCTGCTGACCTCGTTCGTCCGGAACTTCGGCGAACTCGGCCCTCTACGGGCGTAATTCGCTTGAACTCGCCACGGGGCAACGCTCCACTGGGGCGGGACACCACGAGTCGTGGTGCCGGAATTTGGGGAGACGGCAGCAGCGATGGAAATCCGTGCCACGACCGATCAGGACCGCGAAGTCTTCATCGACACCATGTACGCCGCGTTCGGGCGCTTCCCGGAAACCCCGACCGAGGACGGCGGCGGGGTCTGGTGGGCGGCGCTCGAAATGGACCGCGGCCTGCTGGCCATGACGGCGGAAGGGCGTCCCGTCGGCACCGCCGCCGCGCACACCTTCGAGCTCACCTTGCCCGGTGAGATCCTCGCCCCGGCCGCCCGGGGTGACCTCCGTCGGCGTCCTGCCCTCGCACCGCCGCCAGGGCGTGCTCACCGCGATGATGCGGCATCAGCTCGCCGAGCTGCGGGCCCGAGGGGAGTTCCTCGCCGCGCTGCTGGCCTCCGATGCCCTGATCTACCGCAGGTTCGGCTACGGACCGGCGACCTACACGCGGCGGCTGACGGTGTCACGTCACCAGGGCGCCTGATGTCGCCGGACGCGAGCCGGAGACTGCTCGAGTTCTTCCAACCTGGCTGAAGCGCCCGCTACATCTGCTCGGCGAGATCGCGCGCGACGTCGATGGCGATCTCCCGCGTCCGGATCGCGAGCGGGGACTCGGTGCGCCCGGCAGGCCAGTGCAGGGACAACTCGCGGGCGGGCGCCGGCTTCAGCTCGTGGATGCCGAGCTGGTCGTCGGCGAAGGCATCGTGTCTGTGCAGGGCCATCCACGGCAGCACCGCCCAGCCGATACCCGCCCGCACCATCGACAGGATGGTTTCGTGCCCCGTGGTGCGGAACACGAATCGCGGCTGCGCGCCGGCGCGGGCGAGCGTCCGCTCCAGCCATCGTTGGTAATAGGTGGGCGGCCAGCCGACCATCGGAGCATCGTCGAGCAGCTTCACCCGTACCGGACCATCGGGGAACGCGCCCGCGCCCGTCACCAGGAGGTATGTCTCGTCGAACAGTCTGACCTGCTCGACATCGCCTTCGACTGGGCCGTCGTGGAACAGCAGGTCGAGATCCCCGATCCGCGGATCCTCCGGTTTCACGTCGGAAAGCCTGATGTCGCAGCCGGGATGCTCGTCCAGCAGCCGGCGGATGATGACCGGCAGGATTAGGTTCGACACGCCCTGGAAGGTGCCGATGTCGATCCGGCCGTTGCCCGCACGGAAGCGGTCGACGGCGTCGATCAGCGCTTCCGCCTTCGTCAGCAGATCGCGGCCGTGGGCGAGGACCACCTCGCCGAGCGGCGTGATCCGGACCGGCCTCGGCCCGCCGGGACGGTCGAAGACCGGGCCGCCGACGGCCTTCTCCAGCGCGGCGATCTGCTGGCTCACCGAAGATTGGGTGTAGCCGAGCCGGGCCGCCGCTAGGCCGAACGTTCCTTCGTCGGCGATCACGGCCATGGCCCGCAGGTAACGCAGTTCGAGATCCGCCACGGGAGCTACTATAAGCGATAGCGATCAATATGATCCGAAATCATCGCTTTTCTTAATGTAGTCGCGGTTCTAGCGTCGTTGCCATGACGACCGCGAGCACGATCAATCCGGCAGCAACGGCAATCCCGAGCCGACCCTCCCGGCCGCACCTGGGACTGCCCAAACTGGTCTGGGCCCTGGCGGCCACGAACTTCGTCGGCCGCGCCGGCGGTGTGGTGCGGTCGTTTCTGGTGCTGTACCTGACGCAAGAGCAGCACCTCTCGCCGGCGACCGCGGGCGCGGTGGTGGCGGCCGTCGGTTTGGGAGACGTCGGATCCCAGTTGCTCGGTGGCTGGCTGGGAGACCGGATCGGCAGGCGCAACACGATGCTGGTGGGGTTCGTGGGTGCCGCCGTGGCGCTCGCCGCCCTCGGCTCGGCGGACTCGATGCCCGAGATCTGGGCGGCCGCCATCGGTGTCGGTCTGACGATGGAGCTGTTCCGCCCGGCCGGGTCGGCCGCGGTGGCCGATCTGCCCACGCGGCAACGGATCCGTGCGTTCGGGTTGCTCTACTGGGCGGCCAACTTCGGCTTCTCGGTCGCCACGGTCACCGCCGGGATCCTGGCCAAGCACGGATACGGGCTGCTGTTCTGGATCAACATCGTGGCCTCGCTGATCGCGGCGCTGATCGTCTGGCGTCGGGTGCCGGAAACCCGTCCGGCTGGGTCGATGCGGACCCGGCGGGCGCTTCTGCCCGTGGTGCTTCGTGACCGGTTGATGCTCGCGATGATGGCGATTCACGCCGGCTACTTCACGCTGTTCCTGCAGACGTTCACGACGTTGCCGCTGCTGATGACCGCCGCCGGTCTCGGTACCGCGACCTACGGGGCGGTGCTGGCGTTGAACGGGATCGCCATCGTGGTCCTCCAGCCCTTCGCGGTCCGGCTGCTCGCCGGCCGCAACGGCAGTGTGGTGTCGGGCGTTTCGATGCTGCTGGTCGGGCTCGGCGCCGCGCTCGGCGCCCTGAGCCACGGCACCGCCGGTTTCGCCGCATCGGTCCTGGTCTGGACACTCGGCCAGATCGGTATCGCCGTCCGGTTCGGCGATACCTTCGCCGACCTCGCCCCCGCCGAACTGCGCGGCAGGTACATGGGTCTTGCCTCGACCACCTGGAGCATCGGCGCGGTGCTCGGCCCGCTGGCCGGAACCGCGCTGCTCGATCTGGCCGGACCGGCCGTCCTCGCCGCGGCTTGCGCGCTCAGCGGGATCGCGCTCTTCGTCGCCAACCGGGCGCTCGCGCCGGCACTTCGCCGCCGCATCGCGGCGCAGGACTAAGACACGCGTCCCCAATGCCACATTCGAGACGCTCAACGTCCCCAACGAGGCATTCGAGACATTGCCCGGGTAAAGCGTTCGTCAGTCGTGTGAGAGGTCGACGAAGCGGCTGTAGTGCAGCTGGTGCGCGACGACGATCGTGCTGGTCGGCCCGGCACGGTGCTTCGCGATGATCAGGTCCGCCTCGCCGGCGCGTGGGTCGTCCCGCTCCCACGCGTCGGGGCGGTTGACCAGGATGACGAGGTCGGCGTCCTGCTCCAGCGAGCCGGACTCACGGAGGTCGGAGAGCATCGGGCGCTTGTCGGTCCGTTGCTCGGGACCACGGTTCAGCTGGCTGATCGCGATCACCGGGACCTCGATCTCCTTCGCCAGCAGCTTCATCTGCCGCGAGAACTCCGAGACCTCCTGCTGCCGCGATTCGACGCGCTTTCCCGAGGTCATCAGCTGGAGATAGTCGACGACGACGAGCTTGAGGTCGTTGCGCTGCTTGAGCCGCCGGGCCTTCGCGCGGATCTCCATCATCGTCATGTTCGGCGAGTCGTCGACGAACAGCGGCGCCTCGGAGACCTCGCTCATCCGCCGGGCGAGGCGGGTCCAGTCGTCGTCGGACATCTTGCCACCGCGCATATCCGCCAGCCGGATCCGAGCCTCGGCCGAGAGCATGCGCATGACGATCTCGGTCCGGCTCATTTCCAGCGAGAAGATGACGCTGGTCAGACCGTGCTTGATGGACGCGGACCTGGCGAAGTCCAGTCCCAGCGTCGACTTTCCCACCCCGGGACGGGCGGCGACGATGATCATCTGGCCGGGGTGCAGGCCGTTGGTCAGCTCGTCGAAATCGGCGAAGCCGGTCGGGATGCCCTGCGACTGGCCACCGCGCGACGCGATCGCGTCGATCTCGTCCATGGTCGGCTGGAGCAGTTCTTCCAGCGCGACGTAGTCCTCGCTCGTTCGCCGCTCGGTGACGTCGTAGATCGCGGCCTGCGCGCGGTCGACCACCTCGTCGATGTTCGCGCCGTCGGCCGCGGCCGCGCCATAGCCGTACTGCACGATCCGCGTGCCCGCCTCGACCAGCCGCCGCAGCACCGCCTTCTCGGCGACGATCTCCGCGTAGTACCCGGCGTTCGCCGCCGTGGGCACGGTCGCGATCAGCGTGTGCAGGTACGGGGCGCCGCCGACGCGGCCGAGCTCGCCCCGGCGTTCCAGTTCGGCGGAGACGGTGATCGGGTCGGCGGGTTCGCCGCGACCGTAGAGATCGAGGACGACGTCGTAGATCGCCTGGTGCGCCGGCTTGTAGAAATCGTCGGGGCCCAGCGCTTCGATGACGTCGGCGACCGCGTCCTTCGAAAGCAGCATGCCGCCGAGCACGGACTGCTCGGCCGGGATGTCCTGTGGCGGCTGACGGTCGTACTCACCGCGCGGCCCGGGGTCACTGGGACCCGGGTCGGACTCCGCGTACATCGGACTCCGGTCGTCGGTAACCGCCACCGCTACTGCCACCTCCTCGGCCATCGAACACCCGTTCGATTATGCCAGAACTTCCCCGGTCTTTCCGCCTGCGCCCACCGGCCGCCTCCCTTCGGCTCTCCGGTGCTCCCTCGCTTCCCCTTGGGCCGGATGGACGCCACGGTGCGTACCGGCCCGGCGGGCACGGTAGGCCCCCCGAAAGGACCAGCGCAATTTCGCCTGGGGACCGCCCTGTGGACAACCTGGGGATGACTGCGGGCAACCAATCACAGGTAGCCCGGAGCCTGTGCACAACTTGTGGGCAACGTGGGAACGGTCTGAAGAATCCGCTGGTCAGAGCCTGTGGAGACGCTGTGGAGAACTTTATTCAAATTCGATCGGCGTGTCGGGCAAAACCCGTCGTTCGGCGTGTCGCGAGCCAGGGCGCGACTGCCCGAAGGGGCGACCTGTGGATGAATGCTACGGAGGGTAGAAGCGTGACCCGCTGGGCTGAACGGCGCTGGAATCAGGACGAGAACAACCTGCCCTGTGCGCTCCGTAGCCGGTCCGCGAGAACCTGCTGGTCGGCGGGTGTAAAGGCGATCCTCTGTTCGCCACTCCCCGGTATCTCTTCGGTCAGCCAGCGGCCCTCGGTCGTATCGATGTAGTTCACCGGACGTTCGATCCGTTGCCGCGCGCCACTCCGCCCACGGGCGGCGACGTAGAGGCTGCCGGTCCCCAAACGGCGTAACGCGAGGATCCGGCGAAGCTCGTCGGCCTCCTGGCTGCCGGCGCTCTGTCGTCCGCTGCGAAGCACTTCGAAGCCCTCGTCCTGTGCCGTCGACGACGCCGACTTCGGCGCTTCGACCTGACTCTTCGGGACGGCGAACGGACGACCGCGGCCCGGAGCGAGTTTCGGGATCTGGTCGAGGAATTCGGTGAGCAGCTCCTCCGGCCGGACCGAAGCGAGCGCGATGCCACCGTGTTCGCTGTGGCGGGCGAGGACGAAAGCCTCACCACCCGCACTGCCCGCGAGCACCGTGAAACTGATCGCCTTGCCCTCGAAGCCGCCGTCGATCCAGCCGTAGTACTCGAGATCCGGCCTGGCGACCGCCTCGAGCATCGCCTTGAACCCGGGGTGCAGGCCCCGCGAGCCGAAGAGGCCCTGGCTCGCCAGCTCCTCGTTGGTCCGCTCGTCCTCGGCTCGCTGCGCGTCGTCGCTGTACCACGTCGGCGTATCCGAAAGCACCGTATGCGGCTCGCTGCCGCGACGGCGGATCAGCGTGATGAGGGTGCCGGTCGTGATCGTGACCTGCTTGTCCAGCACCGGAGCTTCCCCCTAGTCGTCCCTAACCCGTACTGCCCGAGCTCTGAGAAGAACAAGACAAGCCGGGCGCGGCACCAATCTTGGCACGCGCCCGGCTTGTCCGTGCGTATTACTCGCCGATCACCGGCGGAGCGGTCAATTCGTCCGTTCCGAAGATCTCGTTCGGGTCGTCGCCGACGAGGAACTTGGAGCTGCGCTCCTCGTCCTCCCCGCCCTTGCCCTTGGCACCGCCGGCCCCCATACCGCCCATGCCACCCATCATTCCGCCCATACCGGCCCGGCCTCCGCCGGCACCCGCGCCGCCGGGACCCATCCCGCCGCGGCCCGCGGCGCCCGCGCCGGCCGCACCGCTGCCCGGGATCGCCGCACCGCTGCCGGAACCGGGACCGAAGCCGGCGCCACCGCCGGGACCGAAGCCACCGTCCGGGCCGAAGCCGCCCGCGCCAGGGATGTCGGTGCCGCCGAAGCCGCCACCGCCACCTCCGCCGCCACCCGGGCCGAAGCCGCCGCCGCCGGCGCCGGGGATCTTCGGCGGGGTGAAGCCGGAGGCACTGGTGCCGTCGTTCCAGCCCGGCGGCTTGTAGTCGCTGCCGGGGATGTTCGGGTTGTAGTTCCCGCCGGGCATATTCGCGCCCGGCATATTGGCGCCGGGCATGTTCGCACCCGGCATGTCGGGCATGGTCGCGCCGGGCATCTTGGGCATGGAACCCGGAGGCGTCGAGATGCTCGGCATCGACGAGCCCGGCGGCTTTCCGGTGTGCCCGTTCCGGTCGTCCGCGCTCCCGTCGCCGTCCCTGTCCTTGCCGTTCCCGCCGCCTTCGACGTCGATACCGGCCTTCTGCCCCTCCATTTTGTTGTAGGTGGGGAGCTGCTTGCCGTTCTCGCTACTGGCCTTGAAGTACTCGTTGAACGCGTCGACGTTCGACTGACCCCGCTGGTTGTAGTCGCGAATGGCGCGGTCGGTGTCGGTGGTCCACGGGGTGATGGAGTTGAGCAGGTTGTTCTTCGGTGCCTCCCTCGGAACTTCCTGCACCTTCGCCTTCGCCGTGGTGAAGGCGTTGTTCTGCTCGCCGAGGTACTTGTCGGAATCCGCCAGCTTCTTGCCGGAGTCCTCCATCCACGCCCGCAGCGGGTGCGCGCCGGACTCTTTCGCGGCTTCGGCGGTCTTGCCGGTCCACGCCGCGTCCATCTCCTTCGACAGAGCGTCGATGGTGGTCAGCCTGTCCTGATAACCGCCCTTGAGGCGGTTCGCCGCGGCCTGGCCCTCGGAGATCGACCCGGTACCGGGACCGGTGACGATCTTCTCCCAGATGTCGTAGCAGTTGATCTTCCGATCGCCGCCGGAGGCCTCGTACTTGTTCGAGTGCGTGGTGGCCATGTTGTAGGCCGAGTACGCGCCGATGATCGGCAACAGGAACATGGGTCAGCCCTCCTTCAACGTCTGGATCATCGCTTCGCCCACCTTCAAGGCGACCGGGCACGGGTCACTCGCGCCGGGCCCGTTGTCGTACTGCACCAGGATGTAGACGGCCCGCTGGTCGGTCACGCCGATGAACAGACCGCATTTGCCGTTCGGACGGCCGTCGATGGCCTCCGCGTACACCGCCGGATATCCGCTGACCTCGGTCGGTTCGAAGTAGGCGTCTTCGGCCTTCTTCGCATACACCGAGTCGAGACCGTCCGTCGCCGCCAGCACCGGGCTGATCTCGATCTGGTTCAGCCGCTCGGCGTCGGCGAACAAACTGCAGCCGGGGCCCATGCTGGTGGTCCGCTTCTCGCCCTCGCCGAGCCCGAGTTCGGATCGTGCGCTCGCGGAGAGCGCGCTGCAGGCGTCGCCGTCGATCGAAGCCGTGTTCAGCGGATTCGAGACCCTTGGCGCGGCGCCGGGCGACGAGCCGCTCGACTCGGCCGGGGCCGAGGTGGGCGCCGTCGACGCCGTACCGCCCTTGGTGCCGGAGCAGCCGGCGATCAGTGCGCCGGCGGCCAGAAGGAGGACTACGGAACGCCGCATGGTCACGAGACCTGGTTCTTGTTCATCGCCGCCTGGGACTCGTCCTCGGTCGTGGCGATCTTGTTCTTGGCCGCGGTCAGCTGTTCGATGTAGTTCTTGACGTATTCCTGCATCTTCTGGTTCTGCTCCAGGAACGCCTTGCCCGACGGGTTGGCCAGCTTCTCCCAGTCACCGCTGGCGAACTCCTTGCCGGGCGCCTTGACGGTCGCCATCAGGGTCGCGTCGTTGTAGTCGCGTTTGAGCTCGACCTGCAGGTCGGTCCACTTCTTGATGACGGCGTCGATCTTGTCCTTGTCGAAGCTGAACCCGCCGCCACCCCCGCCCGACGTTCCCGCCGGCTTGTCCGGATTGGCCGGAGCGGACACCGTGACCTGCTGCTGCCGGTTCTCCTCGGCGTTGCTGTCGTAAGCCATTGCTTCCCGATCCCCGTTCAAATCCCCGATTGAGTCCCCGTGCTCAACGTCGAGTTTCATAATGCCTTGATCCGACGTCAAGCCGGACCACCCGGTCTGTATTGAACTCCGACGCAGCCCGGCATGGCCGGGTTCCGGATAAACAAGGGCGGGACGCCTCCGCGAAGGAGACGTCCCGCCCTTGAGAAAAGCGTGGTGCTTACTTGGCCTTGACCTCGAGCCGCACGTCGACGCGGACGTCGGGGTGCAGGCGGGCGCCGACCGAGTGCTTGCCCACGGTCTTGATGTGGTCCTTCAGCTCGATGACGCGCTTGTCGAGCAGCGGGCCGCCGGCGGCCTTGATCGCGTCCACGATCTCGGTGGTGGTGATCGAACCGAAGAGCTTCTTCGAGCCCTCGGCCGCCTTGCCGGACAGCTGGATGGCGCCGAGGCCCTCCAGGGTCGCCTTGATCTCCTTGGCGTGGTCGAGGTCGCGGATGCGACGGCTCTCCTGCGCCCGCTTGATCGTGCGCACGTTCTTCTCCGCACCCTTGGTGGCCGCGATCGCGTAGCCGCGCGGGAGGAGGTAGTTGCGTGCGTAGCCGTCCTTGACCTCGACGATGTCGCCGGGTCCACCGAGGTTGGCGACGTCGGTGGTGAGAATGATCTTCGCCATTGACGTGCCTCCTTAGCGTGCGGTCGAGGTGTAGGGCAGCAGCGCCATCTCGCGGGAGTTCTTGACCGCGATGGCGATGTCACGCTGGTGCTGGCTGCAGTTGCCGGTCACGCGACGGGCACGGATCTTGCCGCGGTCGGAGATGTACTTCCGCAGCAGGTTGGTGTCCTTGTAGTCGATGAGTTCCGGACGGCCCTTCTTCTCGGCCTTGCAGAACACGCAGACCTTCTTCTTGGGCTTGCGAATGGGTGGCTTGGCCACGGTAATACTCCTGAATTCCTACGTAGTGGTTGTGTCGAGGGCGTCTCGCGGGCTCGCGCCCGCGGTGGAGCGCCTTGGTCAGAAGGGCGGCTCGTCGGAGAAGCCACCGCCGCCGCCGCTGCTACCACCGGCGGGCGGGGCGGAACCCCACGGGTCGTCGGCGGGCGGGCCGCTCTGGCCACCGCCGCCGCCACCGAAGCCGCCGCCTCCACCGCCACCGGTGCCACGGCTGACCTTGTTCACCTTGGCGGTGGCGTACCGCAGCGAGGGGCCGATTTCGTCGACCTCGAGCTCGACGACGGTGCGCTTCTCGCCTTCCTTGGTCTCGAAAGACCGCTGCTTGAGGCGCCCCTGCACGACTACTCGCGCGCCACGGGTCAGCGATTCGGCGACGTTCTCCGCCGCCTGGCGCCAGATGTTGCAACGCAGGAACAGCGCTTCGCCGTCCTTCCACTCACCGGACTGCTTGTCCAGTGTGCGCGGGGTGGACGCGACCGTGAAGTTCGCGACCGCCGCGCCGGAGGGCGTGAAACGCAGCTCCGGGTCGGACGTGAGGTTGCCGATCACGGTGATGACGGTGTCTCCGGCCATCGGGCGATCCCTTCGGCTCAGGCCTTGGCGGCGACGGGCTTGGCCGCGGCGCGCTTGATCTCGCGGCGCATGACCTTGGTGCGGAGCACGGTCTCCTGCAGCGAGAGCTGACGGTCCAGCTCCTTGACCGCTTCGGAGGTGGAGTTCAGGTCGAGAAGCGCGTAGATGCCCTCGGCGTGCTTCTTGATCTCGTACGAAAGCCGGCGACGGCCCCAGACGTCGACCTTCTCGACGCTTCCGCCCGAAGTGCGGATCACGTTGAGGAAGTTGTCCAGCGTGGGGGCGACCGTGCGCTCGTCGAGCGTGGGGTCAAGGATGACCATTACCTCGTAATGGCGTGACACAACCACTCACCTCCTATGGGCTCGCGGCCACGGACTGTCCGTGGCAGGAGGGTTTGTCCAGGTAAGAGTACCGGGGACCCCCTCGCGACCCGCTCCCGCCCCGGCGCAACCCAAGGAGCGCGTGACCACAAGGTCTCCCAAAGGGCGCTTTGCGCCCGACGGAGACTTCACCCGTCGCGCGCCTCTTTTGGGCCAAAGGTCCACGGAAACACGATGAAGGGGCGCATTTCCGCACGACGTGAGTGACGTACGAATAGGCGCCCCTTCGGCGAGTTTTCGTCAGCGCGCGATCTTAAACACGGCGCAGGACCCAGCTGCGGACGAGGCCCGCGGTCACCCCGGCGAGGACGAGCACCGCGAGCAGCATCGGCAGCTGGACGTCGCCGCCTGCCGCGCCGTCGGTCGCGAGCGACTCGGCGTTGCCCGCGTTGCGGATATCGGCGCCCTGACCGGCCTGTCCGTCGGCCCCCGGAACGCTGTACTGCCCCTCGCCGGGCAGCGGGCTGTTGGCCGGGTAACGCACGCCCGGCGCCACCGCGACCCCCGGCTGAGCGACCGGCAGGTTGCCGTAGTCGCGCGGCGGGGCGTAGCCGGTGCCGTTGGGGAACAGGTTCTGCTGGCCGCCCGGGACGCCGTTGGTGCCGCCGCCGGTGCCGCCCTGCTGCGGGTTGCCGGTGCTCGGGGCCGGCAGCGCGGGGGCGACGTAGTTCGTGGCGACGGTGGTCAGCCCGCAGTTGCCGGCGACCTTGCGCGCGATGTTGTCGAGCGTCTTCTCGGGGTTGAGCCCGAGGCCCCAGGTCTTGGTCTCCTTGACCGCCTGCCGCACGGCCGCGCCGATCGCGTCCTTCTGGATCGAACCGCTCGCCGCGTTCGGCACGACACCCACCGCGATCGTGTTGACCTTGGCGATGTCGTTGGCCGCCCAGTCGCCGACGGCGAGCGTGCCCGCCTCGTTGGCGCCTGCGCGGACGAGTTCCTTGACCGACGTCCCGGTGATCACCACGGTGTCGCCGATGCCGCCGTTGACCGTGCCACTGCACGCGTTCGCCAGCGTGGTCGCCGCCGAGGCGGTGCCGCCGGTCAGGAACACGCCACCGGTGACCATGGCCGCGAGTGCGGTGGCGGTGAGCGCTTGGCGGGTGAGCTGCCAGATGGTGTTCCGCACGAGCGCGATCCTCCGGTGGGGTCGGGGGCATAGAGCAGTGCAAGAGCTATTCGACGATTGAAGCAGCACTGCCATGGGGACAACGAGGGAGCGCCAAGAAAGATACTAGGCGGTAGGTCTAACTTGAAGCGGCCATTCGGCGGAGCACCCAGGTCCGGACAAGGCCCGCACTGACTCCGGAGAGTGCCAAAACGGCGATCAACAGCGGAAGTTTCCCGTCTTGAGTGAGCCCGTCGCTCACGGAAGGTAGTGCTTCGGCCTGTCCCGCGTTTTGGACATCCGGGTTTCCGGCGCCGTTCTGGAGCGCGGAGTCGAGGCCGTATTGCGGGGCGTAACCCGGAACCTGGCCGCCGTAGCGCAGCCCGGGCGACGGCGTGAAGAGACCGGCCATCGCCATCGGGACGTTGCTGTAGTCGCGCATCGGCGCGTAGCCGGTGCTGACGCCCCACGGCAGTCCGCCGAAGTTCGGGGTGAACGTGCCGGGAAGCAGTGGGCTGTTCACCGCCGGGATGCCAGGGCTGCCCGGCGGGGTTCCGCCCTGCGGTGCGCCGGGGCCGCCCTGCTGCGGGCCGCCGGGAGCGGGTTTTCCAGGAGCCGGCTGCGTGCCGGGTGCCTTTTCGCCGCCGGTCAACGCCTTGGTGGTGCCGTCGACCGCGCCGTTGAGGGCTTCCGCGGCCGGGCCGCCGACGACCGGAACGGGCGCGACCACGGTGTTCACCACGTTCACGGTCACTTTGCAGACCGTGCCGAGCAGCGCGTTGATCGTGCCGGTGAGGACACCGGAGGCCTGGCCGGCCTGGCCGAGGTTGAGCGGGAGGCCGAGCAAGGGCGTCGTGCCGAGGATGGTGTCGCCGGGTTTCGCGGACACCGAACCGCCGCAGGTGGCGGTCTTGGTCTCCGCGGCGGCCGTTCCGGGCATGGCGAGGGCTGCCGAGCCCGCGAGAATGAAGGCCGTGGCACCCAGGGCCGTAGCCCTTCGTGTCCGTCCGCGCATGCCTTCGACTCCTCCGTCATCGCATTCGCCTACCTGGACAACGACGGTAATGGAGACGAGTAACGCCCGCTCACTCGAATTCGTAAGGCATTCGAGTGGAAGCGGGCGTTACCTAAAGTGAGATCAGGCGGGCTTGCCGCGCAGCCAAGCGCGAACCAGGGCCGCGGCGACGACGGCCAGCGCCAGCACCGCGAGCAGCAGCGGGAGCTTGGCCGGGGCGACCGGCGCCTGGACGGCCTGCGCGTTGCCGGTGTCCTTCTCGTCGACGGTCGGCGGGACCTGACCGGGGATGATCTCGGTGACCACCGGTGCCTGCACGAAGCTGCCCGGCAGCAGTGCGGCGTTGCTGATCACGCCGGCGATCGAGTCGCTGCCGATACCGGTGGACGAACCCGGGTCGGTGACGACCGGCAGTTCGTTGCCAGGGGCCGGGTCGGTCGGTGGCTTCGGGGGCTCCGGCTGCGGGTCTGCCGGCGGCTTCGGCGTCGGGGGCTTGATGATCGGCGGGACCGGGTCGCCGGGAAGGTCGTCGATGACGCCCTGCGTGGTGTTGCCGAGGGCGTTCACAGTGCCCTGCACAGGAGGGCAGACGCCCTGCGCTGCGAGGTCTCCGACCGCGTTGTCGGTGAGGCCGGTGCCCTTGACGAGGTCACCCACGGGCAGTGAGAGCAGCGGATCCCGGCCCTCGGCGGTCTTGGCCTTCGAATCCAGCCCGACCGTCAGTGCTTCCGGCGAGTTGATCGGCGCGCCCGCGTCCAAAACGAGTCCGCTGCCGGACTTGCCGTTCTGGAGGGTCGCGCCGCACTTCCCCGAGAGTGTCGGATTCGGTTCCTCGGCGGCGATCGCGCTCATCGGAAACGCGAGCCCGGCCGATACCGAAATCGCGAATCCCCAAGCCGTGATGCGCCCGGCAGTCTTCCCCATCGAGCTTCGTCCTCCGCCCCTCAGACCCACGCGGCTTTAACGGAACGCGCTCACGCTACCCCATCTGCGTCACCGGGCCAGACCGCACAGGGGAAGAATTCATCGCGTATAGCCTCTATGCATGAAAATTGGCGCCCATGTCCGCGACGACGACCCACTGGCCGCGGTCGCCGACCGCGATGCCGAAGTTCTCCAGTTCTTTCTTTCCGACCCGCAGGGCTGGAAGGCTCCGAAACCTCACCCGCAGGGCGAGGCGATCAAGGAATCGCCGGTCGAGGTGTACATCCACTCGCCGTATCTGATCAATGTCGCCTCGCTGAACAACCGCATCCGCATCCCCTCGCGTAAGAACGTCACGCAGCACGCGAACGGTGCCGCGGAGATCGGCGCGAAAGGGCTGGTCGTGCACGGCGGCCACATCGGCGCCGGAGACGACGTCGAGGAGGGTTTGGTCAACTGGCGCAAGCTCTTCGAACGTGAAGCGGAGAAGGGCGGCTTCGCGGTCCCGATCCTGATCGAGAACACCGCCGGTGGCGACAACGCCATGACGAAGGACATCGATACGATCGCCCGTCTTTGGGACAAGGTCGGCGAGTTCGGCGCGGGGTTCTGCTTCGACACCTGCCACGCGTACGCCGCGGGCTGGGATCTCGCCGAGGCGGTCAAGCGGATCAAGGCCATCACCGGCCGCATCGATCTCGTCCACCTCAACAACTCGCGTGACGAGTTCGGATCGACAAGGGACAGGCACGCCAACGTCGTCGGCGGCGACGGCACGATCGACCCGGAGGTGCTGGCGGCCGTCGCGATCGAGGCCGGCGCGCCCGTTGTCGTCGAGACCCCGGCCGACGGCCAGGCGGCGGACATCGCCTACCTCCGGGAACGCTTCTCCTCCTGACTCGTGAGTGATCTGGGTCGTTCTAACGACCCAGATCACTCACGATCAATCGTCTTCTTCGGCTGGCCCACTCCAACTCGGTGTCGCTGTTGACGGCGCCGTCAACAGCCACGCCACTGTCGTTTCGATCACCGAGTCCAGCTGAGCCAGCCGTTCGACCGGACCGCCGGAGGATCGATCCTCCGGCGGTCCAGCGAACTTGCTGGACTCGTCGGCGAGCTCCGCGCCCAGCCGTTCACGGACGACGTCGTCCGTGAACTCCACGGAGGCGAGTTCCCAGCGGTCCTGGACACACCGTTCGATCATGGTGATCGCCTTGCACCCGTGGAGCGTGGTGGTGCGGTAGACGACGGTGCCGTGGGCCAGGTGGAAGCTCATGCGCCGCAGGTTATCGGCTTGACCCTCACGCCACGGGAGGGTTGAGCCTGTACCTCATGATCCAGACCGTGTACCGGGCCGACGACGGAGAGCACGTCGGCTACGTCGTCCCCTCAGACACCGCCCGTTGGCAGGCCCTGACCGTCTTCGGCTACCCGCTCGGCGGGCCCGCCGCTTTCGACGACTCCGTCGCGTTGCTGGAAGCCGAGGGACTGGCTGTCCTCGCCGACCGCTGGTCCGTCCACCACGACGGTGCCTGGTACATCTGCCGCCTGGTCGAGACGTCTCCCGACGAGGTCGTCGTGCAGATCAACGACTTCGGTTCCGCCGACTTCGGCAAGCATCTCAGGCTGGAGCGTCCTGGACCTGACGTGCTGAAGCGCGCTTGAGATCGGGGGCCCTGTCCAGGAATCCGCCCGCCGGGTCGTCGTCCCCGGCGAGGCGGACCAGGTCGGTTCGCGGGCGGTAGATCTCGCGGATCACCAGTACGCACAGGCCGATCACCGCGAGGTCGCGGACGATGACGGTGCCGAGGAACCAGTCCTGCGGCAGTCCTTTGTGGTCGATGCCGAGGTAGTACATCATCCGCGGCGCCCAGACCAGCGCGTCGATGATCATCCAGCCGAGCAGCAGCCGCCAGCGCGGGATCGCGAGCACCGCAAGCGGCACCAGCCACAGGGAGTACTGCGGGCTCCACACCTTGTTGGTCAGCAGGAACGCTGCCACCACCAGGAAACAAAGCTGGCCGAGCCGCGGCCGGCGCGGCGCCTTCAGTGCGATGTACCCGATCCCGGCACAGCATCCGAGGAACAGCACGGCGACCACGATGTTGAGCACGACCGGTGTCTCACCGGCGGTCAGCTGCCCGTCGAAGCCCGCCCAGCCCGACAGATACGAGATCACGTTGTACAGCGAGTCCGGGTCCATCGGGCGGACCGTGTTGAGCCGGAAGAACTCCCACCAGCCGGTCGGCGCGATGAGCGCGAACGGGACGTTGACCACCGCGAACGTCACCACGGCGAGCCCCGCGGTCAGCGCCCACTGTTTCACCTTGCCCGCGCGCAGGCATAGGAACAGCAGTGGGATGAGCAGCAGCAATGGGTAAAGCTTCGCCGCCGCGCCGAGGCCGAGGAGGAAACCGGCCACCTCGGGACGCCGTCTGGACCAGGCGAGCAGCGCGACGGCGGTGAACGCGGTGGCGATGGCGTCGAAGTTCGTGAAGGTATGCACCAGCACCAGCGGTGAAATCGCGACCAGCGCGATGTCCCATGGACGGCGTCTCATCGTCCGGCCGGTCGCCCAGACCGTCACGAGCCAGGCGAGCGCGAGCCACAACGCGGAGATGTTGAAGTAGACGGCCACCGGGATCGCGCCAGGCAGCCAGCCCGCGTCCGCGACCGAAAGCCAGACCGCGGCCAGTTTCGCGTTGATCCACTGGAACAGCCCGGTCCCGACCGGGTACTCCATGTACCGCGTGGTCTCCTTGTCCGTACCCGCGCCCTCGGTCCACGAGGTCACGTACGGAAACGTGTCCGGGTCGTTCAACCGCTCCGAGCTGTAAAGCGGGACGATGTCGGTGTAGCACATCGCGACGAACGGGCGGCCCGATCGCCAGTCGAGCTGGTTGACGCCGGAGCCATCGGTGTACTGCTGGATGCAGGACGCCTTGCCGAACCACGAGAGCAGCAGTGCCAGGACGGCCAGCAGGAGCCCGACCCGCTGGGGTGACCAGAACCAGTGCCGTCCGATGGCCGCATGCTCGCCGAGCGGACCGCCGATCGGCCGGGTCGCGGCGGCCACGAGCGGCTCGTTCCAGCTCGGGATGACCCGTTCACCGGGGGTGAGGGACTGCGGGGCCTCGGGCTCCGGCGCGGTCGTCTGGTCGGACACTTGGCGGATGTTAGCGGTAGGAAAGCGACTCCTACGTTATTTCGGCGCTGCCGTAGAACTCGGCGAGTACCTCGGCCGCGGCGCCGAACGCGACCACGTCGTCGCCCATCTCGTCGAGATCGACTTGGATGCGTTGCCAGTGCGGCAAAGGCAGCAGCTCGTGCAGCCGGGCGCTGACGGTGTCCCGGTAGATCTCCGGGGCCGCGCGCACCGAGCGCCCGGCGAGCACGATGCGTTCGAGGTCGAGGATCTGGACGAGGTCGGCGAGCCCGATCCCCAGCAGCCCGGCCGCATCTTGGGTGGTCGGCGCCGTGTTGTGCAGGACTTCGACGCAGCCGCGGCGCCCGCAGGCGCACGGCGGCCCGTCGAAGGCGAGTGTGGTGTGGCCGAACTCGCCCGCGTTGGTCCGCGGGCCCCGGTACAGCCTGCCGTCGATCAGCAGGCCGACGCCGATTCCGGTGCCGACGAGGACGACGGCCGTCGCGGTCTTGTCGCCCTCCGGCCAGAGCTGGGCGAAGGCGGCGGCGTTGGTGTTCTTGTCGAGCGCCACCGGCAGCCCGGTGCGTTTCGCGAGCAGATCGCGCAGGGGGACGTCGTGCCAGCCCGGCATGTTCGTGGCGTCCCGGACGAGGCCTTCGTGGTGGTCGAGCGGGCCGACCGAGCCGACCCCGAGGCCGAGCACTCGTTCGCGGGGAACGCCGTCGAGCAGGGCCTCGGCCCCGTCCGCCAGCGCGGAAACCGCCTGGTCAGGGGTGAATCCGGGGATCAGTGGCCCACCGTGTGACGCGACGACCGTCCCGGCGAGGTCGGTCCGCAGTACCCGGAAGGAGTCCCGGTCGAGCTGGGCACCAAGGGCATAGCGCGCGTCCGCACGGATGCGCAGACGCGTGCGCGGCTTGCCGACACCGGTCGCGGGCTGCCGCTCCTCGTCCAGGAGGCCGGCGTCGAGGAGTTCGGGGACGATCTTCGAGACGGCCTGCTGGGTGAGCCGGGTGCGTTCGGCGAGCTCGACGCGGCTGAGCCCGCCCGCGCGCAGGATATGCGCGAGCAGCAGCGCGCGGTTGTGCTGGCGCAGCCCGCGCAGATTGACCCCGGTGTCCGGCATATGGCGCATCCTGCCATGGCTGGCGAATTACGCAACACTGTTGTTTAATGGAGACATGGCTGATTTACGAGTGGGGATCTTCGGATACGGCATCGGCGGGCGCGTCTTCCACGCGCCCTTGATCGCGGCGACGCCGGGCCTGGTCCCGGCCGCGATCGTCACCTCGAGCCCCGAGCGGGTCGAGCAGGCGCGCGCCGACCACCCGGACGCCGAGGTGGTGCCGGACGCGGACGCGCTGTTCGCGAAGGCGGGCGAGCTGGACCTTGTCGTGGTCAGCACGCCGAACCGCACCCATGTCCCGCTAGCGCTGCGTGCGATCGAGGCGGGGCTCCCTGTCGTCGTCGACAAGCCCTTCGCGCCGACGGCTGCCGAAGCGGAAAAGGTCGTCGCAGCCGCGAAGGCCAAGGGCGTCGGCCTGACGGTGTTCCAGAACCGCCGGTTCGACTCGGACTTCCTCACCCTGCGGAAACTCCTCGACGCGGGACGGCTCGGCGACGTCTTCCGCTTCGAGTCGCGATACGACCGGTGGGTGCCGAAGCCGCGCGACAACTGGCGTGAGTTCGGTGACCCGGCCGAGGCAGGTGGCCTGCTGTACGACCTCGGCGCGCATATCGTCGACCAGGCGCTGCAGCTGTTCGGCCCGGTCGCGGAGGTCTACGCCGAAGTGGACCGCCGCCGTGCCGGCGTGTCCGTGGACGACGACGTCTTCGTCGCGCTGCACCACACGAACGGCGTGCGCTCGCACCTGTGGGCGTCGGCGCTCGCGGGCACCCGGAACCCGCGTTTCCGCGTGCTCGGCGACAAGGCGACTTTCACGAAGTTCGGCCTGGACGTCCAGGAGCCGCAGATCAAGGACGGGATGCGGCCTGGCGACGCGGGCTGGGGTGTGGAGCCGGAGTCGGACGCCGGCAAGCTCGGCGTCAACGACGAGATCGAGACCGTGCCCACCGAAGTCGGCCGGTACGAGTCCTTCTACGCGCAGGTTCGAGACGCGCTTCGGGGCGAAGGGGACTTTCCCGTCGACCCCGCGTCGGCCGTCGACGCCCTCAAGGTGATCGAGGCAGCGCACCGCTCTGGTGCCGAGCACCGCGTCATCACCCTCTGACACAGAAGTACATGAAGGCCCCCCTTGCTTGCGTCTAGCGCTAACAAGGGGGGCCTTCATGTACATCAAACGCTAGCCGCCGTTGTTTCTGCCGCCACCGTTCCCGTTGTTATTGCCGTTCCCGTTCCCGTTGCCGTTCTCTTCGTTGTTCTCGCTGGACGGCGGGTTCTGGGACGAGGACTCTTCGTCCTCTTCATCGTCCCGCGAAGACGACGTCGGCGTGTCGGTCGGCGTCGAGGTCTCGTTTCCGTCCTCATCCGGCGGCGTCTGGGTCGTCGGAATCGTGTTGGAGTCGTCCCCACCGATCATCTTGACCTTGTCGAACCGCTCGCCCGGCGCACCGTTGAGGTAGAGCGAGAGGAACTTCTGCCAGATCGGTCCGGCGATCGTCGAGCCGAAGATCGACTTGCCGTTCTTGCCCTTCAGCGCCTTGTCACCGTCGCCACCGACCCACACCGCGACCGAGATCGACGGCGTGTAGCCGACCATCCAGGTCTGTGCGTTCGAGTCGCGGGCCGACGCCGGCTCGCCGGGGCGGTAGGTGTGCTGCTGCGTCCCGGTCTTGCCCGCGCACTCGTGTCCGTTGGGGCACTTGAGCTTGGAGAACGGCACGACCGCCTTCAGCGCCTCGGTGACGTTTCCGGCGATCTGTTTGCTCTCGTCCTCGTCACTGGCGAAGGCGGGCGTCGCCTCCTCGGGAGCCGAGTACGCCGTCTCTTCCTGCGAGTTGGTCACCTTGACGACGAAGTGTTTGGGCCGGTGCTGGCCTTCGCCGGCGAAGGTCGCATACCCGGCGGCCATGTCCTCGGGACTGACGACCGTCTTGCCACCACCGAGCGAAATGTTGTTATCGCCGGTGTACAGCTCCGCGGTGCCGCCGTCGGACGCCGGTTTGACGCCGGCTTCCTTCGCGGCTTCCGCCACCGGGCCCTGCTTGGTCACGTTCGCGACCATGTCGTAGAAGACCGTGTTCGCCGACCGCTGCATGGCTTCGGCCACCGTGCACTGCTGTGAACAGCTACTGCCCGGGCCGGCGTTGCTGACCTTCTGGCCTTGGATGACCCGGTCGTCCGTCCCGTCGAAGGTCTCGTTGAGGCCCTTGCCCATCTTCAGGAACGCCGTCAGGTCGAACGGCTTCATCGACGACCCGGGGTTCTGCGGCGTACTCGCCCAGTCCCGGCCCTTCTGGTCCTGCCCGTTGGGTCCCTTCACGATGGTCTGGCCGCCGTAGTACGCCTTCACCCCACCGGTTTTCGGGTCGACCGCGACGAGTGCGTTGAGCAGGTTCTCGTCGGTCTGTCCCTTCATCCCGTCGGCGACAGCCTGCTCCGCCGCGGCCTGCGCCTTCGGGTCGATGGTGGTGTAGACCTTGTAGCCGCCGGCGTAGTAGACGTCGTCGGTGATGCCCTGCGCGGCGAGCTCTTCCTTGACCTTGTCGCGGATGAACCGGTTGACCACGCCCGCCTGCTGGTTGTCGGCCTGCGGCACCGGGGTCGGGAACTGCATGTTCGCGCGGTCCGCGGCGGTGATGAACCCGTTCTCCACCATGCGGTTCAGCGCCACGGTCCAGCGTTCCGTCGCGACCTTCTCGTTCTCCGAACGGCCCGGCTGCTGGATCAGACCCGCGAGCAGTGCCGCTTCGGACGCGTTGAGCTCCATGGCGGGCTTGTTGAAGAACGCTCTCGAAGCCGACTCGATCCCGTACGCCCCGCGCCCGAAGTAAATGATGTTCAGGTACGCGGTGATGATGTCCTTCTTCTCGTACGTCTGGTTCATCTTGAAGGACTTGGCGAGCTCCGCCCATTTACGGGTGAGTGTCGACTCGTCGTCGCCGCTGGCGACCTTGATGTACTGCTGGGAGATGGTCGAGCCACCGCCCTTGCCCGCGGTCACCTGGTTGTACACCGCGCGCAGGATGCCGCCGATGTCGAAACCTGAGTTGGTCTCGAAGGAGGCGTCCTCGGTCGCGATGGCGGCCTTCTTCATGATGTCCGGGATCTGCTCCGACGTGAGGATCTGCCGGTTGCCGCCCGAAGGGACGTCCTTGCCCATCTCGGTGTTGTCGGCGTAGTAGTACGTCACCGCCTGGCCCTGCGTGGCCGCGACGGCCTGCGGCGAGGGGACGTCCACGATGAAGTACGTGATCACGAACGCGATCGCCGGGAGTACGAAGAACACGCCGAAGAGGGCGAGCAGCACCCGCCGGATTCGTCTCCACCTGCGCTTC
This sequence comes from uncultured Actinomycetota bacterium, assembly GCA_963766045.1. Taxonomy (GTDB): domain Bacteria; phylum Actinomycetota; class Actinomycetes; order Mycobacteriales; family Pseudonocardiaceae; genus Amycolatopsis. Next base: position 395,311 of record CAVXYN010000002.1, read on the forward strand.
TTGCGTTGCGCCGGGGTAAGGATCGGTTTGCCGTCCTCGCCGACCGGCCGTTCCCCGGCGTAGGGCCCTTCTTGGTGCGGCGCTGCGTAGCCCTGGTCCACGGTCCCGTTGTGCTCGTGGTGCGTGATGAGGTCCGGCTCCGCCTGCGGAGCGACCCGAGGCCGTTGTGGCTGCTGGCGTTGCCAGGGCTGACCAGGCTGTCCGGGTTGCTGCCGGGGGCCGTATCCGGGTGGCGGGCCGCCTGCCTGCCGTCGAGGCGGTCCGGCCGGCCGGTGCGGACGACGTGCGGGGTCAGGGTCCTGACCTGGCCATGCGCCGTGGCGATCGTCGTTCACTTGACGGGCCTCCCGAACCTTTCCGTGGTGAGCGCGGTCCTGCGGTCGCAGGTCTCCTTCTATGAAAGACGTATCTGAACGGTTCAGGTTCACCTGTCACGACAAAAAGAAGGTGTGCCGGGCCACTGCCCGGCACACCTTCAGGTGTCGTTTCAGCTGGTCATTACGGTTCCCCGGTCGCCGGGAACAGCGGATCGGTGGTACCCGGCCCTGGTCTGGTCGGCCTAGTCGGTTTCGTAGGTCCGGTAGGCCATCCGCCGGTATCGGTCGGCTCCGTGGGGAGCGTCGGCGTCGTGACGGAGGTCGGGGGCGCGGACGTCGTCGGCGTCTCCGGCGGCTTCGAGGCCGTCGTCGACGGAACCGAAGCCGCGTCCTTGCCGATCGCCTTGACCTTGTCGAACTTCTCCGACGGCTTGCCGGTCATGTACCGGGACATGAAGTCTTCCCAGATCGGGCCGGCGATCGTCTTACCGAAGATCGGCTTGTTGTTCTTGTCGTGCAGCGGCCGGTTACCGTCGCCGCCGACCCAGACCGCGGTCGAGATGGACGGCGTGTAGCCGACCATCCAGGTCTGCGCGTTGCGCTCCCGGTAGCTCGTCGGGTCGCTGTCCTTGAAGTCGTACTGCTGCGTTCCGGTCTTGCCCGCGCACTCGTGGCCCTTCGGGCAGTTCAGCTTCGAGTACGGGATGACCTTCTGGAGCGCCTCGGTGACGTTCCCGGCGATCTGCTTGCTCTTGTCCGCGTCGTCACTGAACGCGGGAGCGCCCTTGGGGGTCGTCTCGTCGAACTCGACCTCGTCCTGGGCGTTGGTGAGCTTGGCGACGAAGTGCTGCTTCTGCCGCATGCCATCACCGGCAAAGGTCGAGAAGCCCGCCGCCATGTCCTCCGCGGTGGTGACCGTTCCACCACCGCCGAGCGCGATGTTGATGTCGGGGCTCAGCTTCGCCCTGCCGCCCTTGTCCTCGGTCATGACGCCGGCTTCCCGTGCGGCGTCCGCGACCGGGTCGACCTTCGTGACGTTCCGGACCATGTCGTAGAACACGGTGTTCGCGGAGATCTCCGTCGCCCTCGCGACCGTGCAGTCCGGACCGCAGCTGGCGCTTTCGCCCGCGTTCCGGACCGTGCGGCCGTCGAACTTCCGGTTGTTGGAACCGTCGAAGGTCTCGCCAAGACCCTTGCCCATCTTCAGGAAGGCCGTCAGGTCGAAGGCCTTGAACGACGACCCCGGGTTGTGCGGGATGTTCGCCCAGTCGTTCGCCTGAACGTCCTGGCCCTGGTCGTTCTTCGTCCAATCCGGACCGCCCCAGTAGGCGACCACACCACCGGTCTTGGGATCGACGGCGACCAGCGCGTTCAGGATCTGCGGGTCGGTCTGGCCCTTCATCCCCTCGGCGACGGACTCCTCGGCCATCTTCTGTGCCTTGGGATCGATCGTCGTGGTGATCTTGTAGCCGCCCTGGTGCAGCTTCTCCTGGTCGTAGCCGCGCGCGTCGAGTTCGTCGATCACGCGGTTGCGGATATGCAGGCTCATCGAGCCGGCGTCCTCGGCCTTCGCCTGTGCCTTCGGGATCGGCTTGGGGAAGGTCGCGGCCGCACGGTCGCCCTGCGACAGCCAGTTGTTCGCCACCATCTGGTCCATCACGAAGCTCCACCGCTTGGTGGCGTACGCCTCGTTTTCCGAACGGCTCGGACCCTGGATCAGCCCGGCGAGCAGTGCCGACTCCGAAGCGGACAGTTCCTTGGCCGGCTTCTTGAAGTAGGCCTGCGCCGCCGCTTCGATACCGTTCGCACCGCGTCCGAAGTAGATGGTGTTGAGGTAGGCGGTGATGATCTCCTCTTTGGACATCTGGTTGTTCATCTTGAAGGACTTCGCCAGCTCGGTCCATTTACGGGTGAGCGTCGGTGCTTCGTTCGCGGTCGCCTTCTTGATGTACTGCTGGGAGATCGTCGAGCCGCCGCCCTGGCCGCCGGTCACGTTGTTGTAGACCGCGCGCAGGATGCCGGTGACGTCGAAACCGGAGTTGGTCTCGAACGTCGAGTCCTCGGCCGCGTAGACGGCGGTTTTGACGGCGTCCGGGATCTCGCCCGGCTGCAGGATGACCCGGTTGCCGCCGCTCGCGGGCGCGATCTTGCCCATCGCGCTTCCATCGGCGTACATCAGCGTGATCGGCTGGTTCTGCTGATTCGCGACGCTTTCCTGCGACGGGACGTCCACCAGGAAGTAGGTGATGACGAACGCGATGGCCGGGACCACCACGAACAGCCCGAACATCGCGTAGAGCACCCGTCGGACGATCTTCCATCGGCGCTTCTTGCGCTGCTTCGGCGTGAGGACCTTCTTTTTCCTGCCGTCCTCGTCCTCGCCGGGCTCTTCGCCGCCCTCCGCACCATCGTGACGATCGTCATAGGGATCGTCGTACGGGTCGTGGCCGTACGGGTCCTCGGTGCCGTTGTGCGCGTGGTGCGTGATCAGGTCCGGTTCGCGCTCCATCGGCTCCGGCTCGACCGGGCGGACCATCGCGGTCGGCTCGTCGGCCGGGGGACGGCGAGCAGCCGGGTTCTGGGGTGGCGGCGGTCGGTAGGCACCGGTCTGCCGGGCACCCGCGGCCGGACGTCCGCCGGGCGGCGGGGGTCCCTGCCTGCGCGGGGGCATGCCGTTCGCGCGGCGTGGCGCCGCGGGACGGCGCGGTGCGTCGTCGTCCGACGGCCATTGCGGGCCGCCCTCGTCACCACCGGGCCATTGCGGGCCACCGGCGCGGGGAGTGCCGTTGGGAGGGGTCCGGCGCTGGGGGCGGCGCGGGGCCTCTTCACCGGGCCAGCCGGGTCCGTCGTCTTCACCCGGCCATTGGGCACGGCGAGGTGCATCAGGCTCCTGGCCGGGCCAGGAGCGGTTGCGGTCGTCGTTCACGAATGGGCCTCCCAGACCGGCGCTTCGGGGGACGCCGCTCTGTGCTCAACTGCGTTTTCGATACCTGTCACTGACCCGCTGTCCTCCGTGGACGCGTCCGTGGCTGTGTGCTTTTCGGGTCACCTGTTCCGAGGACGTAGGAGCGCACCAGGTGGTTCCAGTGACAGCTCCGGCAGACCTCGACGTCGTAGACGGTGAACTCACCGAAGTGACCGTCCATCCGCACCAGCTCGTCCGGCGTCTTCGCGGATCCGGCGACGTGCTTGAGCTCGTCTCCGTACACCCACGAAACCAGGGTCAGTTCCTCCCTGCGGCAGACCGGACAGTCCTGGTCACCGGGCCGCCCGTGGAACTCGGCGGCTCGCAGGAGGTACGGGCCCGCGTCGCAGACATCGTGTGTGCCGACACGTCCGGAGTGGACGCCGGCCAGCAGCGCTCGCCGCTGTAAGGCGTAGTCCACGACCTGTCGCTCGTTTCGCACGCCAACAGAGTACGGGCTCTTGCTGTGTGGTCCACGCCCCGTTCGCGACCAACCCGTGACCATGCATCCGGACACGCCGACGATTCGATAACTCTCCGGTGAATTTCGTCGGGCCCGTGGCCACCCGTCCGGGGTTAGAACTCGAGTATTAGATGCACCACTCCGATGTATCGACGCGATATAGTGGGCCGGTAGGTTGACCGAGCCGGTCGTGGTGGCCAACGCGTCCGGACGCGGTTTGTTCCCGGAAGGGGGTGCGGTGTGCTGGAGCTTGCGATCTTGGGGCTGCTGCACGAGGCCCCCATGCACGGATACGTGCTGCGCAAACGTTTGCACGAGACGCTCGGGATGTTCCGGACGTTCTCGTACGGCTCGCTGTACCCGACCCTGCGCCGGCTGCTCCGCTCCGGCTACCTCGTCGAAGAACTCGAAGAGGTGGAAGACCGGGCATGGGCACGCCGGGGCAAGCGTGTGTACAAGCTCACGGCCGAGGGCAAGGAGCGGTTCGCCGAGCTGCTCGGCGACGCAGGCCCGCAGACGTGGGACGACGAGGGCTTCGGAGTCCACCTGGCGTTCTTTTCGAGGACACCGGCCGACGTCAGGATGCGAATCCTGGAAGGGCGCCGCCGTCGGGTGGAGGAACGCCGTGAAGGTCTTCGGACGGCGATGGCGCGGGCCGAGGAGAAGATCGACCGCTACACCCGCGAACTGCACCGGCTCGGGCTCGAGTCCAGTGAGCGGGAGGTGCGCTGGCTCAACGAGCTGATCGCGCACGAACAGGCCGAGCAGCGTGGCCCGGAAGAGCCTGAGGCGCTCTGAAGGCACCGCTGGGCACTACCTACAACTGTTGGACGAATGAAGGAGAAACCGGCATGGGCGAGAACCGCCGCGTTCGGGTGGCCATCGTGGGCGTCGGCAACTGTGCGGCCTCGTTGGTCCAGGGCGTTCAGTACTACCGTGACGCAGATCCCAACACGCGCGTGCCCGGTTTGATGCACGTGGTGTTCGGCGAGTACCACGTCCGCGACATCGAGTTCGTCGCCGCGTTCGACGTGGACGCCAAAAAGGTCAGCCGCGACCTGTCCGAGGCGATCTTCGCCAGCGAGAACAACACCGTCAAGATCGCCGACGTGCCGCCGCTCGGGGTCACCGTGCAGCGTGGCCACACGTTCGACGGGCTCGGCCGGTTCTATCGCGAGACCATCGAAGAGTCCGACGAGACGCCCGTCGACATCGTTGCCGCGCTCCGCGAGGCCGAGGTGGACGTGCTCGTCTCCTACCTGCCGGTCGGCTCCGAAGAGGCCGACAAGTTCTACGCGCAGGCGTGCATCGACGCCGGTGTGGCGTTCGTGAACGCGCTGCCGGTGTTCATCGCCTCCGACCCCGAATGGGCCGAGAAGTTCCGCGCGGCCGGCGTCCCGATCGTCGGCGACGACATCAAGTCCCAGGTCGGCGCCACCATCACGCACCGCGTGCTGGCGAAGCTGTTCGAGGACCGCGGCGTCCAGCTCGACCGCACCATGCAGCTCAACGTGGGCGGGAACATGGACTTCCTGAACATGAAGGAGCTCGAGCGGCTCGAGTCGAAGAAGATCTCGAAGACCCAGTCGGTCACCTCACAGGTCGACCGCGAACTCGGCAAGGGCAACGTCCACATCGGACCGTCCGACTACGTGCAGTGGCTCGACGACCGCAAGTGGGCCTACGTCCGGCTCGAGGGCCGCGCCTTCGGCGACGTGCCGCTGAACCTCGAGTACAAGCTCGAGGTGTGGGACTCGCCCAACTCGGCGGGCATCATCATCGACGCCGTGCGCGCCGCGAAGATCGCGAAGGACCGCGGCATCGGCGGCCCGATCCTGTCGGCTTCCTCGTACTTCATGAAGTCGCCGCCGGAGCAGTACGACGACGCCACTGCCCGCGACGAGGTCGAAAAGTTCATTCGCGGCGACGCGTAGGCAAGCGCGAGCAGGTGCCTGACGACTTGGGCGACCTACGCCGCTGCAGCGGCCATGGCGTGCCATGAACGGTCCGTTCCTTGCAAATTCGCAAGGAACGGACCGTTCATGGCGCTCTGGCAGGGGCTAGCCGTCGCGACCGCCCGCCGCAAAGTCTGTGAGGGCCACCCTCACGCACTCGCATAAGTCGTGAGGGTGGCCCTCACGCACTCACGAGCCCAGCAGCGCGGCCGGTAGCTCCCCGATCGTCGGGACCACCGTGGTCTGCGCCAAAACCGCCGGATCCGGCGGGAAGTGCGGGTTCGGCACCGCGAACACCGTCATCCCTGCCGCCAACGCCGCGCGAAGCCCGTTGGTCGTGTCCTCGACGGCCGCGCACTCCTTCGGCTCGACGCCCAGCAGTTCGGCCGCCCGCAGGTAGACATCGGGCGCGGGTTTGCCGGAGCCGACCTGTTCGGAGGACACCGCCGCACCGACCGGTAGCCCGGTGACGTCGAGGAATCCCTTGATCAGCAAGGGCGGCGACGAGCTGGCGATCGCGACCGGCCACTGCTTCGCCACCTCGCGCACGACGTCCGGGGCGCCCTTGATGATCGGCGGGTCCTCCGCGTAGCGCCGCGCCATCGCCTCGATCACGATCCGCGCGATCTCCTGCGGCCGCAGCGGCACACCCACTTCGTGCGCCAGATGGCGCGCCCATTCCGGCGTGCTCATCCCCTGCATGTCTCTGGTCGTCGTGTCCTGCCACGCGCCGCCGTATTGGGCGACGACAGCGCGCCGCACCTCGTCCCAGATTCGTTCCGAGTCCACCAGGACGCCGTCGAGGTCGAAGATCACCGCTTCCACACCACTGACTCTAGCTGTGACCCGACTTACTTAGCCAAGCTTAGTAATTTTAGTTAGCATAGCTAAGTGCTCACGCCGGATGGGCGCGCGCCGGGAGCAAGAAGAAGGAGGAACTGATCCGCGATGAGCGCTGAGCACCATTCGAGCCTGCTAGACGTCCTCAAGGGACAGCCGAAACAGGTATGGATCACCGCGTTCGCCGCGGTCATCGCGTTCATGGGCATCGGCCTGGTCGACCCGATCCTGTTGTCGATCGCCGAAGGTCTGCAGGCGACGCCGTCCGAGGTCACGCTGCTGTTCTCGTCGTACCTCGGCGTACAGGCCGTCGCCATGCTGGTCACCGGTGCCGCGAGCGCCCGGTTCGGAGCCAAGCGAACCGTTCTCGTCGGACTGACCCTTGTCGTCGCCGCGACCGCGCTGTGCGCCGCGTCCGGCTCGATCGAGCAGCTCATCGGCCTGCGCGCCGTCTGGGGCCTCGGCAACGCGTTCTTCATCGCGACCGCGCTTTCGGTGATCGTCGGCGCCGCCACCGGTGGCCAGGCCGGCGCGATCCTGCTCTACGAAGCCGCACTCGGGGTCGGTCTCGCGGTCGGTCCGCTGCTCGGTGCACTGCTGGGCAGCATCTCGTGGCGGGGCCCGTTCCTCGGCACGTCGATCCTGATGGCGGGCGCGCTCGTACTGTGCGCGATCTTCCTGACCAGCGACGCCAGGGAGAAGCGCGCACCGGTCAAACTGCTCGACCCGTTCCGCGCGCTGCGGCACCCCGGTCTGCTGCGCACGTCGATCGGTTCCGCGCTCTACACCGCCGCGTTCTTCGTGGTGCTGGCCTGGTCACCGTTCGTCCTCGAATGGAACGCCGTTGCCGTCGGCCTGATCTTCTGCGGCTGGGGCCTGTCGGTCGCGATCGCGGGTGTCGTCCTGGCGCCGAAGCTGGCCGCGAAACTCGGCGAGCGGCACGCCACCGTGGTCTCCGTCTTCGGATACGCCGTCCTGCTGCTGATCATGGCGGTGCCGAGCAAGCCGGTCCTGGTCGTCGGCATCATCCTGTCGGGTTTGATCTCCGGTCTGCTCAACACACTTTTCACCGGTACGGCGATGGCCATCAGTGACGCTCCGCGTCCGGTGGCGAGCGCCGGATACAACTTCTGCCGGTGGCTGGGCGGTGCGGTCGCCGCTACCGTCGTCGGGCACCTCGCCGAGTGGTTCGGCGCCGAACACGCGCCGTTCGTGGTCTCCGCGGTGCTCTGCGTGCTCGCGGGCGGGCTGCTGACGATTCGTGAAAAGGTGGCCGACCCGCACACGATTCCGGCAGAAGCCGTCCTCGTCGGCGACGAATTCTGACGCTGAGCGATCGCCCCCGGACGCACTGTCCGGGGGCTTCGTCACGCCGTTCGGCGGAACTTCGAATACACCTCCTGTTCATGTCGATGTTCTGGTGGCATGGTTTTGGGCGCTTACGGTCGGCTCGTTCCTGACTGATGACCCTGGAGGCCTCGTGTCCTTCGAACGTGGGCGCCTGCTGCCCCTGTTCACCACCACTCACCCCGGTGGCCGTTCCCCCGTCACCTGTGAATACCGCTGTGGCAACGCCTGCGCCCACGAAGCGCCGAACGACTCGGACAACGAATACTTCGGCGACGTCGTGAAGGACATGCTGTCCCGCCGAGGCGCGCTGAAGGCCGGTGCCGTGATGGCCGCCGCCGCAGGTGGTTTTGCCGCGTTGTCCGGTACCGCCGCCGCTGAAACCGGTGAAACCGCCGAGGCCGGAATCGCGGGCCACGGAAAGCCGGGCCGCCCCGGACGTCCGGTACCCGGAACCGACTTCGACCCGGTCCCGCCGAACAAATTCGACGCGGTCACCATCCCTGAGGGCTACGACCAGCGCGTCGTCATCCGCTGGGGTGACGCGGTCGAGCCGGGTGCGCCGAAGTTCGACTTCGCGCACCAGACGGCGGCCGCGCAGGCCAAGCAGTTCGGGTACAACTGCGACTTCGTCGGCCTGATCCCGCAGGACCCGCTTGGCATCCGCAACCTGCTGGTGGTCAACCACGAATACACCGCCGAAGTCCATATGTTCCCGGTCGACCAGTACGACCCGGCCAACCCGACCGAGGAACAGGTCAAGATCGCCTGGGCGGCACACGGTCTCTCTGTGGTCCAGACGTTCCGTGATCCGATCGGCGGCGCGCTGCACGTCGCGCCGAGCCGGTACAACCGGCGTATCACGCTGAACACCGCCTTCGAGGTCCGTGGCCCGGCGGCGGGTTCGAAGTACCTCAAGACGTCGGCCGATCCGAGCGGCCGCAAGGTCTTCGGCACGCAGAACAACTGCGCCGGCGGCGTGACCCCTTGGGGCACTGTGCTTTCCGGCGAGGAGAACGTCAACCAGTACTTCGCCAACGCGGCGAGTGTCACCGACCCGGTCGTCGCGGCGCGGCTGAAGCGTTATGGGTTCGCCGGAGCGGCGACCACGCGGAAGTGGGAGCGGTACGACAAGCGCTGGGATCTCGCGCAGGAACCGAACGAAGCCAACCGGTTCGGCTGGGTGGTGGAGATCGACCCGAACGACCCGGATTCCGCGCCGATCAAGCACACCGCGCTCGGCCGGTTCAAGCACGAGGGCGCGAACATCAAGATCACCAAGGACGGCCGGGTCGCCGCCTACTCCGGTGACGACGAGCGATTCGAATACATCTACAAATACGTTTCGAAGGGCAAGTACAAGCCGGGCACGAGCGCGCACGCGCGACGCCACAACTCGGCCCTGCTCGACGACGGAACGCTGTACGTCGGCCGGTTCACCGGTGACAGCCCGGGTGAGATCGACGGCACGGGAACCCTGCCCAAGGACGGGGAATTCGACGGCGTCGGCGAATGGATCCCGCTGGCTTCGGGCACTAAGTCCTTTGTGGACGGGTTCACCGCCGAAGAGGTCTACGTGTTCACGCGGCTCGCGGCGGACAAGGTCCAGGCCACCAAGATGGACCGGCCCGAGGACATCCAGCCGAACCCGGTCAACGGCCGGGTTTACGCCGCGCTGACCAACAACACGGACCGCGGCGCGGCGGGCAAGGCGGGCGTCGACGAAGCGAACCCCCGAAACGTCAACCGGAACGGGCAGGTTCTGGAATGGGACGAGGACCGCGGTGACGCATCGTCGACGAAGTTCTCGTGGCGGCTTCTTCTCGTCTGTGGAGACCCGAAGGCGGCCGACACCTACTACGGCGGCTTCCCCAAGGACCAGGTCAGCCCGATCTCCTGTCCGGACAACGTCGCATTCGACCGGCACGGGAACCTCTGGGTCTCCACCGACGGCAACGCGCTTGGGTCGAACGACGGCCTGTTCTCGGTTCCGGTCGACGGGCCGGAGCGCGGTCACGTGAAGCAGTTCCTCTCGGTGCCGGTCGGCGCGGAGTGCTGTGGCCCCGTGGTGACCGACAACCTGGTGCTCGTCGCCGTGCAGCACCCGGGTGAGAACGCTCAGAACTCCGGCAGTCCGACGTCGCACTGGCCGGACGGTGGCACGACGCAGCCGCGTCCGTCGATCGTCTCGGTGTGGAAGAAGGGCCGTTGGGGCCACGTCGGCCGGATCGGCATCCGGTAACCGCTCTTCGCAGCTTGGACGCCGCCGCCGGGCCTCCCGGCGGCGGCGTTCTTTCTTGTCCGAAGTGGACGGTCATCCGCCGGGTGTCCCCTGATCGTGTGCCTGCGCGCGGGTTTGGTGACCCAGTGATCTGGGTATGGGAGTGACTTCTGAGGTCACTGTTAAGTCTCGTCACGCTCTGAAAATGCGCCTCGCCTGATCGGGTTAACCATTCCGTGGCGATTCGATCTTCCATATCTCCGTTTCCCGGATTCTTGGTGTTCTATACCCGATCCCCCTTTCCCTAACGAGGGATAATTCTGGCTATCACTCCGAATGTGAGCAGAGGCCACCGTTCAGGGATTACGGGAATCGGCGGGGAGTAATAGCTTTCATCCTGGCTTATTGCCTTTTCGGAAAACCACATAGTCAGGGAGTCGTCTGGTGAACAGAGCACGCTCGAGGCGGTCCGCACTGGCCGCGGTCACGGCCGGGGCGCTCGCCCTGAGTACGGCCATGACCGGTGCGCCCGCCCTCGCCGCCACCGCCCGGCCGGTAGCGAACGTGGCGCCGCGGATCGCTCAACCGCCGGTCGTCCCGCCCGGTTGCACCGGCGGGATCGCGCCGAACCCGAGCGTCGAGCAGGGCAGCCCGCCGACCGGATACACGTTCACGCCGGCCGCGCCGGTGCCGAGCGGGACTCCGGCCAGTAAGCAGCCCAAGCTCTACACCACCGGCGGCTACCAGTACGACGGCAGCAAATACGCCCTGATCTCGACGCCGGACAAGCTGGTCAGCACCGCGTACGAGAACCTGAAATTCGTACCCGGCGGCGTTTACACGCTGACCGACTGGACCGGTACCCACCAGGCGAACCTCAACCGCGCCGGTGACGTCCAGGAAACCGGGCTCCGGTTCTACGACGGTTCGAACAATGTCGTGCTGGAGAACAAGCTCAAGGTCACCCACGCCGTCGAGAGTGGCGGAAAGGTCGCACGGCAGGACTTCCCGCCGTCGACCGCTCCGGCGTCCGCGACCGGCGTGAAGTTCTTCGCCAGCACCAACTACAACTGGATCAAGTGGGACTGCGTCTACATCCAGCTCGCCGCGTATTCGGTGAAGAAGGAGGTGCAGAACCCGGCGGACGGCTCGTGGGGGCCGACGGCCACCCTCCCGGCGGGCACGACCGCGAAGTACCGCGTCACGGTGACCAACGAAGGCACCGTGAAGCTGACGGACATCAAGGTCAGCGACCCGTGGTGCACCACGCAACCGGCGCCGATCGCAAGCCTCGACGGCGGCAAGTCCGCGTCGGTCACCTGCGACCACGCGAACGTCACCGAAGCGGACAACGATCACGTCAACACCGCGACCGTTTCCGGCGTGAAGCACCCGGGCGGCACGCTCGGCGAGAAGACCGCCACCGCGACCATCAAGGTCACGCCGCCGCCCGCGATCAACAAGGTCGGCGACTTCGTCTGGATCGACAACAACAAGAACGGCCTGCAGGACTCCGGGGAACTCGGTGTCGAGGGCCTGAAGGTGACGCTGAAGGACGGCTCGGGCGCGACTGTCGGCACGGCCACGACGACCGCAGACGGCAAGTACCTCTTCGACAAGTTGAAGGACGGCACCTACCAGGTCTGCTTCGACGTCAACGCGCTCCCGGAGTATGTCGCCGGGTATCAGGTGACGAAGAAGGACGCCGGTGACGACGCGAAGGACTCCGACGCGGATCCGGCGACCGGTTGCACCGCGACGACGACGTTGGGCGCGAGCAAACGCGAGGACCTCACGCTGGACATGGGTCTCACGCCGCCGGTCAACCGTCTCGGCGACTACGTGTGGGTGGACAACAACCGCGACGGCCTCCAGACCGACGGCGAGCCTGCCGTTCCCGGAGTGAAGGTCACCCTCAAGGACGGTGCGGGCGCGACGTTGTCGACGACCACCACCGGCGCGGACGGCAAGTACCTGTTCGACAACCTGAACGACGGGACCTACCAGGTCTGTTTCGACGCAGCCGTGCTTCCGGCCGACTTCGCGGGCTACACGCTCACGAAGAAGGATGCGGGCGACGACGCGAAGGACTCCGACGCCGACCCGGCGACCGGATGCACTGCGACGACGACGTTGGGTGCGGCCAAGCGCGAGGATCTCACCCTCGACGCGGGTCTGGCGCCGCCGCTGAACAAGATCGGTGACTTCGTCTGGATCGACAACAACAAGGACGGTCTCCAGGACCAGGGTGAGCCGCCGGTCCAGGGCGTCACGGTCCAGCTCAAGAAGGCCGACGGCACGCTGGTGAAGGCCACGACCACCGGGGCCGATGGCAAGTACCTGTTCGACGGCCTCGAGGACGGCGCCTACCAGGTCTGCTTCGACGTCGCGCATCTGCCGGAATCGCTAGCCGGAGCCACGGTGACGAAGAAGGACGCCGGTGACGACGCGAAGGACTCCGACGCCGACCTGACCACCGGCTGCACCGCGACCACGACGGTCGGCCCGGCCAAACGTGAGGACCTCACGCTGGACATGGGTCTCACGCCGCCGGTCAACCGTCTCGGTGACTTCGTGTGGGCCGACAACAACAAGGACGGTCTGCAGACCGACGGCGAGCCGGGCGTTCCGGGTGTCAAGGTGACCTTGCAGGGCACCGATCGCACCACCACGACCGGTCCGGACGGCAAGTACCTGTTCAACGACCTGCCCGACGGTGCCTACACGGTCTGCTTCGACACCGGCACGCTGCCGGCCGACTACGCGGGCTACACCTTGACGAAGGTGAACGCGGGCGACGACGGCAAGGATTCCGACGCCGACCCGGCGACGAAATGCACCGCGCCGGTCACCCTCGGCCCTGGCAAACGCGAAGACCTGACGCTCGACGCCGGCATCGTGTCGCCGCCGAACAGGCTCGGCGACTACGTGTGGGTGGACAAGAACCGCAACGGTCTGCAGGACGACGGCGAACCGGCAGTCCCGGGCGTGAAGGTGACCCTGCAGGGCACCGATCGCACCACGGTGACCGGTCCCGACGGGAAGTACGTGTTCGGCGATCTGAACGACGGCACCTACACCGTTTGCTTCGACACAGGAGCGTTGCCGGACGCGGTCAACGGATACCAGATCACCAAGGCGGACGCGGGCGACGACGCGAAGGACTCGGACGTCGACCCGGGCACCAAGTGCACGAAACCGGTGACCCTGGGCAAGGAGAAGCGTGAAGACCTCACGCTCGACCTCGGCCTGGTCTCGCCGGTCAACCGCCTCGGTGACTACGTCTGGGTGGACGCGAACAAGAACGGCCTTCAGGACACCGGCGAGGCCGCGGTGCCGAATGTGAAGGTCACGCTGAAGGACGGTGCGGGCGCCGCGCTCGGGACGAAGACGACCGACGCGCAGGGCAAGTACCTGTTCGACAACCTCGAAGACGGCATCTACACCGTGTGCTTCGAAGTCAAGGCGCTGCCGGAGGGCTTCGGCGATTACACGCTGACGACCGTCGACAGCGGCGACGACGCGAAGGACTCGGACGCCGACCCGGCGACCGGCTGCACCAAGCCGACCACTCTCGGGCCGGAGAAGCGCGAGGACCTGACGCTCGACGCGGGTATCTCTGCGCCGCCGAACAAGCTGGGCGACTTCGTCTGGCTGGACAAGAACAAGAACGGCATCCAGGACAAGGACGAGATCGGTGTCCCGGGTGTGAAGGTCACGCTGCAGGACGCGGACGGGAAACCCGTCGGCGAGCCGAAGACGACCGGACCCGACGGCCGGTACGTCTTCGGTGACCTGCCCGACGGCTCGTACAAGATCTGCTTCGACACCAAGGCGTTGCCCGGTGATTACGCGGACTACCAGCTGACCAAGGTCAACGCCGCGCAGCACAACGGCACGGATTCGGCCGCGGACACCTCGACCGCGTGCACTCCGGTGACGAAGCTCGGCCCAGGTAAACGCGAAGACCTGACCCTGGACGCCGGGCTCATCGCCCCGGTGAACCGCGTCGGCGACTACGTCTGGGCGGACACCAACGCCAACGGTGTGCAGGACAAGGACGAACCCGGCGTCAAGGGCGTGCCCGTCACGCTCAAGGACGGCGAAGGCAAGACTGTGTCGACGCAGACCACCGGTGATGGTGGAAAGTACCTGTTCAGCGACCTGCCGGACGGTTCGTACCAGGTGTGCTTCGACACCGGGAAGCTGCCGGGCGACTACGCCGGGTCCACGCTGACCAAGGCCGCCGTCAACGGCCGCAACGGCACGGACTCGTCCGCCGACACGGCGACCAAGTGCACACCGGTCACCAAGGTCGGCCCAGGGCTCGCCCCCGAAAAGCGTGAAGACCTCACGCTCGACGCCGGCCTGATCGCCCCGGTCAAGCAACCGGTCAACCGGCTCGGCGACTACGTCTGGTACGACAAGAACGAGAACGGCGTCCAGGATCCAGGCGAGAAGCCGATCAAGGAAATGAAGGTCACGCTGAAGGACGGCACGGGCAAGGTCGTCTCGACGACCACGACGTCCGTCGATGGCAAGTACCTGTTCGGGAACCTGCCGGACGGCTCGTACCAGGTGTGCTTCGACACCGCGAGCCTCACCGGGTACTACGCCGGCTACCCGTTGACCAAGGCCGCGGCCAAGGGACGCGACGGTACCGACTCGGCCGCCGACCCGGCGACCGGCTGCACACCGATCACGAAGCTGGGCCCGGACAAGCGTGAAGACCTCACGCTGGACGCCGGCATCATCGGCGGCCACGACGACCCGGTCACGGCGAAGGCGGCAACGCCGCTCGCCACCACCGGTGGCCCGTTCGGCTGGATCGCCGGTGTGGGAGCGCTGCTCCTGCTCGCCGGTCTGGCGCTGATCACGATCGTGCGGCGGCGGGAGCACCCGACCTCCTGACCGCCGCCGTTGAGAAAGGGGCGTCACCTCGCGGTGGCGCCCCTTTCTCGTCGGTGGGCGGCGATACCGTCGCCGGCGTGACCGAACCTTCCTTCCTGACCACGACCCGCGACTCGTACGACACCGTCGCCGAGGACTACGCCGAGCGCGTCGGTTCCCTGTTCGAGCAGGAACCCGTGAGCCGGGCCATGTTGGCCGCGTTCGCCGAACTCGTCGACGGACCGGTGGCCGACGTCGGCTGTGGGCCGGGGCATGTCACCGCCCACCTGGCCGGGCTGGGACTGGACGTCTCCGGGATGGACCTCTCGCCGAAGATGATCGACATCGCGCGGCGCGCGCATCCCGGCCTGCGGTTCGACGTCGGTTCGATGACCGCGCTCGACTTTCCCGACGGCGAACTCGGTGGTCTCGTCTCCTGGTGGTCGATCTTCCACCTGCCTCCAGAGGTCCTCCCGGAAGTGTTCGCGGAGTTCCACCGGACACTCGCTCCCGGCGGCCGACTGCTGATCGGGTTCCACGTCGGTGACGAGCGGCTGAGCCCGGAGAAGTCGTACGGCCATCCGGTCTCCTACGACGCCTATCTGTTGCAGCCGGATCATCTCGCCGAGTTGCTCGGGCAAGCCGGCTTCGAGGTCACCGCGCGGTTGACCATGGCGGGCAAGAAGCGGCCGCAGGCCTGCCTGCTCGCCCGGCGTTTGACGGGCAGGCCGCTGACCTGATCTGCTTCGCGGGCAACCGAGTCGGGCGGGGGCCATGGCACAGACGAGCACGACCGCGGGCCCGAACGCGCCCGCGTGGCTCTCACGCGCCTGGTACCTGCGGCCGTCCACCTGGACGTGGTTCGGTTTCGGCCTGGTCCTGGTGGTTTACGCCGATCTCGCGTGGCGCCGCCGCTGGATGAGCGACGACGGACTGATCGTGTTGCGCACGGTCCGGCAGATCCTCGCGGGCAACGGGCCGGTGTTCAACATCGGCGAACGGGTCGAAACCAACACGAGTCCTTTGTGGACAGGTGTGTTGAGCGTCTTCGGCCTGGTGCCGGGTGTTCCCCTCGAGTGGATTTCCGTACTCGCCGGGCTGGTGTGCGCGGTCGCGGGCCTGTTCTTCGGTCTCGACGGCGCCCGGCGGCTCTATCAGCCGCTGGCCTTCCACGGGCTCGCGCCTGCCGGGGCGCTCGTGGTCTGCGCTTTGCCGCCCTTCCGGGACTTCGCGACGTCCGGGCTGGAGACCGGCCTGATCACCCTGTGGCTGGGTGGAACGTGGTGGCTACTCGTTCGCCGGGCATCCACAATGGACGAACTGCGGACCTGGCCGGTCGCCGTCGTCGCCGGGCTCGGTCCCCTGGTGCGGCCAGATCTCGCGTTATTCAGCGGCGTCGCGCTCGTGGCCTTGCTGTTGCTCCTGAGGCCAGGACGTCGCTGTGCGCTGGGCCTGCTGGCGGTGGCCGCGGTACTTCCCCTGGCGTATCAGGTGTTCCGGATGGGCTACTACGGTCTGCTGACCCCGAACACCGCGCTGGTCAAGGAGGCGGGCGAGGCGGAGTGGGTGCGTGGCTGGGGCTATCTCGTCGACCTCGTCCAGCCGTATTGGCTCTGGCTACCGCTGCTGATTCTGGCGGCAGCGGTCTTCGCGGTGACCCAGTCGTCCACTGTGGACAAAACGTTCGTGGTGCTCTCGGTGGTTCCGCTCGCCGGGGCGCTGCTGTTGGCGTTGTACGTGGTGCGCGTCGGCGGGGATTTCATGCACGGGCGGATGCTGCTGCCCGCGCTGTTCTGCGCCCTGCTGCCGGTGCTGGCCCTGCCGGTGACGAGAGTGACCACGGCGCTGCTGATCCTGGTCGGTATCTGGGCGTTCGTGGCCGTCGGATCGTTGCGGCCGCCGTATTCCGCCGAGCCGCGCGCCGTCGGCATCACCGACGAGCGCTCGTTCTGGTCGCGTTCGACCGGGCACGAGCATCCGATCCTCGCCGAGGACTATGCCGACTCCCCGGCGATGCCCGCTGCCTTGGAGGCCATCCGCGGCGCAGTCGGCCCGGCCGTACTGGTCCAGGACTACGCGACGAGGCGCTGGTACGCGTACCCGACCGGCAAGCCGTACCTGACCGTCGCCGCCGACAGCATGGGCGCGCTCGGGCTGATGGTCCCGCTCGACGTCCGGCTCCACGACGGCTACGGCCTCGCGAACCCGTTCGCCGCGCATTCGACGTCGCTGTCCGACGGCAGGACGGGGCACCGGAAGTGGCTGCCGGCGGTGTGGGAGCTGGCGGATTCGGCGAAGCTGCCGATCAGCACCGGCGGTCCGGCGGAGCCCGAGTTCGTCACGACCGCCCGGATGGTGCTCGACTGTCCCGAGATCGTCGAGATCGCCTCGTCGGTGCGGGATCCGCTGACGGCCGGCCGGTTCGCCGACAACCTCGTCGGCTCGTTCGGCCGGGGCTCTGTGCGCTTCCCGAGGGTGACCTCGGTACCGGTCGGCTGCCACTGAACTAGCGTGGCGGTTATGGCTGATCTTCCCCTGGCTCTGGTGACCGGTGCTTCCCGTGGCATCGGCGCCGCCGTCGCGCACGCGCTCGCGCCCACCCATCGGCTGCTGCTCGGCGGCCGCGACGCCGTCGCTCTCGACAAGCTCGCCTCGGCACTTCCCGACGCGCGGCCGTGGCCGATCGAGCTGACCGACATCGAGGCGCTGGCGTCGGCGGCGGGCGAGATCGGGAAGCTCGACGTCGTGGTGCATTCGGCCGGGGTGGCGCGGCTCGGCACCATCGAGGCGGCCACCGACGCGGACTGGCGCGAGAACTTCGAGGTCAACGTGCTCGCGGTCGTCACGCTGACCCGGCTCCTGCTCCCCGCACTTCGCGCTGCGAACGGACATGTCGTGGTGATCAACTCAGGCGCGGGGCAGGGCGCGCGTCCGGGCTGGGGTCCCTATGCGGCAAGCAAGTTCGCCGTCCGCGCGTTCGCCGATTCACTGCGGGACGAGGAGTCCGCGCTGCGCGTGACGTCGATCTATCCCGGGCGTACGGACACCGAGATGCAGCAAGCGATCATCGCCGGCGAAGGCCGTTCCTATGAGCCGGAACGCTTTCTGCGTCCCGAATCCGTCGCAGCCGCCGTACTCGCCGCCGTCACCGCCACACGCGACGCCCATCCGACCGAGGTGATTCTCCGACCACGCGGGTTGGTTTCGTAACGATCACGCGGTCGGAAACTGTCTGCTTTCGGACATAAACTCGGTACGGCCTAACGGAAAGCGTGATCTCGCTGGCATGCTGTCCGGGACGTGCTCACCCCGCACGTCCCGTGGCCGCGGTTCGTTCCACCTTGGTTGGTCCCTGTGTAGACAAGGAATCCCATCGTGTACCGAATCATGCTCGCGATCGCCTCCGCGGCCGTCGCCACGTTGTCATTGGTCAGTACCGCTCAAGCGGCCGACCCCATCGTGGGTGGCGCGACAAATCACGCGGCGCCCGCGCAGACCGACTCCTATTGGACGCCGGAACGGCTCGCCAACGCGAAACCCGCGCCCGCCCCACCGAGAACCGGCGCGTCCATGCAGGTCCAGACCACTGACGGGGAACCGGTGACGATTCCCGCGTCGAAGCCGTCCGCTGATTTCTCCACGCAAGCCAGCGTATGGAACACGGTCGGACGGCTCGTCTTCACGAACCCGGGCGTCGGCGACTACATCTGCACGGCGAACGTGGTCACCAGCAACAACCACGACGTGCTCGCGACCGCGCGGCACTGCGTTATGGACATCGCCACAGGGAAGGTCTTCGCCAACTTCCGCTTCGCGCCCGCCTACAGCAACGGGAACACACCGTTCGGCTGGTGGACCTGGCGCGCCGCGGGCTGGCGGGTCGACGACACCGGCGCCGGCGGGGACAACGCGTTCCTCGTACTGAACACCGGCGGGAACAACGGCGGGCACGTGCAGGACGCGGTCGGCGGCTCGGCCCTCGGGTTCAACTGGGCCCTCGCGAACCAGGCCTACGCGTTCGGGATTCCCGGCGCGACCAACACCGCCGTCTGGTGCGGCGGGGTGCCCTACAACGGACCGTCGGCCGGCGTGCAGATCCCGAACTGCAACGGACTCAGCGGCGGCGCGAGCGGCGGGCCGTTCGTCGTGAACTTCCAAAGCGACCAGTCGGGGACGCAGACCGCCAGCTTCTTCGGCAGCTGGGGCGATTCGTACTTCGCCTACTACCGGAATGCGGCCCTTCAGGTCTACAACGGCGCCACCAACCGGTAGCCCTCGCTCCGCTCCCGGCTCGTGAGTGGTAATGACGGTTAGAACCGTCATTACCACTCACGAGCACAGGGTCAGGCGCGCAGGCGCGCGGAGGTCTCGGCGACCTCCGCTTGGACCTTCGCCCGGTCGACGCGGAGCGATTCGCCCTCGGCGACGACCTGTTCGCCTGCCACCCAGACGTCCCGCACCCGGCGCGAGCCGGCGGCCCACACGAGGTTCGAGAGCAGCTGTTCGTCGGGGACGTCGAGCCCGGCCGCGAAAGCCGGGTCGTCCAGGTCGACGTGCACCATGTCCGCCCAGCGACCGGTTTCCAGCGCGCCGATATCGGCACGGCCCAGCGCGTCGGCGCCACCGCGGGTGCCGAGCAGGAACGCGTCGGCGGCGGTCAGCACGGTCGAGTCACCGGTCGCGAGCCGCGCGAACATCGCCGAAAGCTGCAGCTCTTCCCACAGGTCGATGTCGTCGTTCGATGCCGGGCCGTCGGTCCCGAGGCCGACGGCGACCCCGGCCGCGCGCAGGTCCCGGATCCGCGCGATGCCCGAAGCGAGCTTCGCGTTCGAACCAGGGCAGTGCGCCATGCCGACCCCACGGGCCGCGAAAAGCGCGATGTCCTCATCCGACAGGTGGATCGCGTGCGCGGCCAACGTCCGGCCCCGCAGCATCCCGACCTGCTCGAGCAGCGCGGGCACGGTGCCGAACTCCTCGCGCTGCTTGACGTCCTCAAGCGCCGCCTCGGCCACGTGGATCTGCACGAGCGCACCGCGTTCGGCGGCCGATTCCGCGGTCGCGCGCAGCCCTTCCGGGCTCAGCATGTACGCCGAATGCGGGCCGTAGCCGATCTCGACCCGGTCGCCGTGGCCGAAGCGCAGGCCATCGGCGTCGATCCAGCGGTCGATGCCCCTCAGATACGAGCGCCAGTCCATGCCCGGCAGTTCCATCACCGGCAGACCCATCAGGATCCGGCCGCCGGTGGTGAGCACCGCGTCGGCGAGCTGCTCGCCCTCGAAGTACATCTCGGCACTGGTCGTGACCCCGTGCCGCAGCATCTCCACCGAGCCCAGCAGCATCCCGGTGCGGATGTCGGTGGGTTTCAGCTTCGCTTCGGCCGGCCAGATGATCTCCCTGAGCCAGCTCAGCAGCGGCAGGTCGCCGCCCATTCCGCGCAGTAGCGTCATCGGGCTGTGCGCGTGCGCGTTGACCAGACCGGGCAGGAGGATTCCGCTCAACCGGGTTACGGGTGCGGTGGTTTCGGGCGCCTCGGATGCGGGCCCGACATAGGTGATGCGCCCGGCCTCGTCCACGTCGACCACGGCATCGCGAAGCAGCGAGCACGAGTGATCGGCGGGGAGGACGACAGGAGCGTGGAAACGGCGATGCATGGAAAGAGCTTACTTTTGGTGCTCGTTATCGCGACGACCGCTATCTCGTCGCCAGTGCGCGACTCCAAAAGATCAAAAGACCTTCGTCGCCTCGTACCTCGGCTGTCAGTCGACTATGCCGCTCCGCCACGCCCAAGCCGCGCTCTCGACCCGGTTCCGCGCGCCGATCTTGCCCTGCACCGCCGCCAGATGCGTCTTCACCGTCGACAGCGAGAGGAACAGCTCGGCGCCGATCTCGGTATTCGTCAGGCCCCGCGCGGCCGCCTTGAGCACGTCCATTTCGCGGGCGGTCAACGGCTCCGAAGGCGGGCTGACGTCGCGTTTCACGGTCCCGCCGTCGAAATGCTTGAGCAGCCGCACGGTGATCTGCGGGGAGACAAGCGCGTCACCACGTTCGGCCGCCCGCACGGCTTCGACCAGCAGCGCGGGTCCGGCGTCCTTCAGAAGGAATCCGCTCGCCCCGTTCCGCAGCGCGGTGTGGACGTACTCGTCCAGGTCGAACGTCGTGACCACGACCACCTTCAGCGGGTCGGTGACGTCCGGCCCGGCCAGTTGCCGGGTGACCTCGAGCCCGTCGATCCCTGGCATGCGGATGTCCAGCAGGCAGACGTCGGGCCGCAGCTCGCGAGCCTTCGCGACCGCCGAAACGCCGTCCGCGACGTCGGAGACCACCTCGATGTCGTCCTGCGCGTCCAAGATCATCCGGAAGCCGGTCCGCACCATCTCCTGGTCGTCGGCGATCAGTACCCGGATCACTTTTCTCCTTCGAGCGGTAGCCATGCTTCGACGCGCCATCCGCCGCCCGGCGCCCGTCCGGCGGAGAGCCGGCCGTGTAGCAGGGCGACGCGTTCACGCATGCCGATCAGACCGTAGCCGCCCGACCCGCCGGCCGGCCGACGGTCCGGTTCGCGTCCGTCATCGGTCACCTGGATGTGCAGTTCCTTCCCGGCGACCTCGGCGATGACCAGCGACTCCGTCGCGCCGGACGCGTGTTTGCCGATATTCGTCAGCGACTCCTGGACCAGCCGCAACGCCGACCGCCCGACCTCCTGCGGCACGTTCGCGGGCAGTTCGAGCTTCATCGACGTCGGCACGCCGTGGTTGGACCGCTCGATCAGCGTGCGCAGGTCCGCGGCCAGATCGGTGGTCGCCTGTTCGCTGAACTCGCTGCTTCCGGCGGGCGCGTCGCCGCGCATACTGCGCACGAGCCGCCGCATCGCCGCGAGCGCCTCGACCCCGGCGTCCTCGATCCGGCCCATCGCGTCCACCGCGACCTGTGGATTCTTCTCGCCCATCAGTTTCGCGGCCTGCGCCTGCACGACGATTCCGGTCACGTGGTGCGCGACGACGTCGTGCAGCTCACGGGCGAGTGCCATCCGCTCCGACGTCTGCGCGTCGGTGATCGCCGACGCGATGACCTGCGTCCGCTCGGAATCACGCGAACGCAGCATCAGACCGATCGCGACCGAGGTACCCAGCAACAGCACCGCGGTGACCACGAGAGTGCCGAGTGTGCCCGGGTCGGTCTGCAAATGGGGGCCCGGCCGGTCCGAGTTGACGATGGCGGCCAGCGCGACCACTCCGGACAGCACGGCGATCCGCGGCACCGCGCGGCTCAACCCGACGGCGCGGACGAGGTTGATGACCACCCCCATACCCGCGACCACCTGGACGCCCGGCACTCCGCCTGGCATCGGGTAGTCGAAGCGGAGCCGCAAGAACGGCGTCACCAGTGCCGAAAGCAACAGAACCGCGGCGAGAGCGATGGTCGCGTCGCCCGGCCGCCTCGGCGAGGCCACCGCGACGACCCCGGCGGCGATCGAGCAGAACAGCACCGGGAACCCGCGTGCGCCGCTGGAATAGGTGAACCCGAATTCCAGAAGCAGCGCGAAGGCGAGCAAGCCGATGAGCGGCCACTGGCCCATCACCAGCTTGTTGAGTTTCTGCAGCTTCTCGTAGCGGCGTGGATGCGACACCCGGTCCCGGCCCGGGATCGCGACGGCCAGCGTGCCGGCGAGCAGGACACCGCCGAACAGCATCGCCTGCGCCATGGTGCCGCCCGAGATCCCGCCGTTGTAGACGTACCGGCCGGACACCGCGACCAGGGTTGCCGTCACCAGCCCGGTGATCACCGCGAAGGCGACGCCCATCCGGACGCGTCGTGCGGCGAAGTAAAGGATCTCCACCCCGGCCACCACCTCGGTGACGGACAGATGCGCGAGCACACTCGAGTAGGTCGGGACGTTGAAATAGCGGACGACCAGGGTGAAGAACACCAGGACGGCCGATGCGGCGACAGCGGCGACCGCGGCCCGTTTCTGTGCCAGCAGCGCGCAGGCCACCATCGCGAAGATGCCGGGGAACAGCAACAGGTCGATCCAGCGAGGCCCGTAGTCGTCCAAGGCGGCATCGGTGACGTAAACGAGGTCGAACAGGAGCGCGGCGAACAGCACGACCGTGGGCATGCCGAAGCGACGCACGAGCGCCGAGGCACGTGCGTAGAGATGATTCTGGGGTGGACCTGCTGTCACACCGTGACGGTAGAGGATCCGGTGTCATCCGCACCTTGGCCGACCGGCCCGGATCGCCTCGGCCGATCGGCCGAGGCGGTGGTGATCAGCACTGGCCGTCTGCCCGAAGTGGACACAGGTGGTTCACAGCGAAGCTCTCTCCCGAAGCGGAACACAAGTGACTGACTAGGGAGAATCACCGTGCAGGATCCACAGTGGACAGGGCAGCCGGTGCTGTCGGGCCGGGGTCTGGTGAAGCGATACGGCACGCAGCACGCGCTCGCCGGCATCGACATCGACATCCAGGCGGGTGACGCGGTCGCCATCGTCGGGCCGTCCGGCTCCGGGAAGACCTCCTTGCTGCACGTGCTCGCCGGGATCCTTCGCGCCGACGCCGGGCAGATCTTCCT
The DNA here is from genome assembly GCA_963766045.1 of uncultured Actinomycetota bacterium. Classification (GTDB taxonomy): domain Bacteria; phylum Actinomycetota; class Actinomycetes; order Mycobacteriales; family Pseudonocardiaceae; genus Amycolatopsis. Next base: position 418,880 of record CAVXYN010000002.1, read on the forward strand.
TTCCGGGCAGCGGGTCGACCAGCTCAACGAGCGCAAGCGCAGCGAGCTGCGGCGCACCGAGTTCGGTTTCGTCTTCCAGTCCGGGATGCTCGTCGCCGAACTCAGCGCCGAGGAGAACGTCGCGCTGCCTTCGCTGCTGGCAGGCAAGGGCCGCAAGGAATCCATCGACGCCGCCCGCGAGTGGCTGACCCGGCTCGGTCTCTCCGGCAAGGAGAAGCGCCGACCCGGCGAGCTTTCCGGCGGCGAAGCGCAGCGGGTCGCGATCGCGCGGGCGCTGACGCACCGGCCGAAGGTGATCTTCGCCGACGAGCCGACCGGCGCACTCGACACCCGCACCGGCCGCGCCACCATGGACGCGCTGCTCGTGGCCGCCGCCGACACCGGCGCCGCCGTGATCGTGGTGACCCACGACCGTGAACTCGCCGAAGCCATGCCGACCACCGTCTCGATCCGCGACGGTCTGATCGCATCGAGGTTGGCTGCCTGATGAACAGCTTCCAGCTGGCCATGCGGGTGCTCCGGATCGACCGCCGGACCCGCACGTCGGCCATCCTCACCGCGGTCGGGGTCGCCGTCGCGACCAGTCTGGTGCTCCTGCTGGCCTGCCTCCCGGGTGCCACGCAGGCCCGCTCCCAGCGGGCGATCTGGCAGGACATCTACAGCTACAACTCGCCGGAGTCGAACCCGCGGCCCGCGCCGCTGCTGATGTCCGCCACCAAGGACTACAGCGGCGACAAGGAGATCGTCCGGGTCGACGTCGCGCAGACCGGCACGTCGCCGATGCTGAGCCTGCCGCCGGGTATCCCGAGGCTCCCGGCTCCCGGCGAGTCGATCGTTTCGCCCGCGCTCGGGAAGCTGATCCAGTCGGCGCCGCCCGCCCAGCTCGGCGACCGGTTCGGCAAGCTCGTCGACGCGCTCGGACCGGATGCGCTGATGTATCCGGAGCAGCTCGTCGCCGTCGTCGGCCATACACCGGAGTCGATGCCGAAGTCGGCCTTGGCCGCGGACGGTTTCCCCAATGAGCAGGCGAAGCCCGACCCGCTGCTCGAACTGCTCGCCTGGGTCGGCGTCATCGTGCTCCTCGCGCCGAGCCTGGTGCTCGTCGCATCGTCGGCCCGGCTCACCGCCGCGCGCCGCGAGCAGCGGATGGCGGCGCTGCGGCTGGCCGGGGCGACCCCTGGCCAGGTGACGAAGATGGTCGCCGCCGAGACGGCGTTGTCCGCGGTCATCGGCGCACTCCTCGGCATCCTCGTCGCTCCCGCGCTACAAGGGCTCTCGACCTTCGTGCCGTGGGGTGGTGGGACCTGGCTGGCCTCGGACTTCAGTCTGCCGGTCGGCCTGACCATCGCGGTCGCGGTGCTGATCCCGCTGTTGGTGGTCTTCGCCGGGGTCCTCGGCGTCCGCCGGGTGCTGAAGACGCCGCTGTTCGCGGCCTCCGCGCATGCCCGCAAGCCGCTGCACTGGTGGCGTCTGCTCACGGTGCCCGCGGCCGGTGCGTTCTTCCTGCTTGCCGTCAACTCCGAGGGCGACGGCGGGATGTTGATGGTGATGCTCGGCCTGTTCCTGCTCGTCGGGTCGGCCGCGATCGTCGGACCGTGGGTCACCTCGGCGGTCGGTGGCACGTTCGTCCGGACCTGGCGGAAACCGGCTTCGCTCCTGGCTGGGCGAAGGCTCCGTGACGACCCGAAGAGCGCCTATCGCGCGACTGCGGGTGTGGTGCTCGCGGTATTCACCGGTTCGATGGCGCTGACGCTGCTGCCGTCGTTCGAATCGATGGCCGGTGGCGGACGGACCTTCCGGGACAACGTCCTCTACGCCAACTCGGACGTCGAGCACTCGCGGACGATGGTCGACCAGACCAACGCGTCGCTCGCGCGTTACGGCATCACCGAAAAGGCCGTCGCCGTCGGGCAGGTCTACCTGGCCACCGGGGAGGTCCGTGCCGACGGCGCCCAGCCGCTGCAGCGGGCGTACGTCGCGACCTGCGAAGACGCCGACAAGCTGATGCGTATCGCCATCGGCCGTTCCTGCGGGCCGGGGCCGGCCATCTACGCGACGTCCGCGATCGATACTTCGAAATATCGCGTGACGTCGACGTGGGACCAAGCCGGTGTGCCGCTGGCCTCGAACATCCCGGTGCGCACTTTCCCCGATACCAAGGACGTTTCGGACTCGATCATCATCGATCCGGCACTGCTGCCCGCCGGGATGGAGCCGGAGTTCATCGACGTCGTCCTGCCGACGACCCCGGCGAACGCCGAGGCCGCCAGGACGGCACTGGTCGGGGCGGCACCGGGTGAAGAGGTCGGCAGCCGCAGCCTGCACATGATGAGTCAGCAGCAGCAACTCGGCGACCTGCGCCGGGTCACCGTGATCGGCCTGATCGCCGCCGGGGTGCTCGCCGGCTGCAGCGCGGCCGTCGCGACCGCGGGATCGGTGATGGACCGGCGGCGCACGTTCGGCGCCCTCATCGCGGCGGGGACGCCGGTGCGGGTGCTGTCGCGGGCGCTGCGGATGGAGGCGGCGATGCCGGCGATGGTGGCGACCATCGGCGCCGGTGTGGTCGGGATTCTCGTCGGAATGGGGCTCTACAGCATGGTCGAGAAGACCTCGGTCGTGCTGAGTCCCTGGCTGTTCGCGCCGGTGGTGCTCGGGATCGGGGTGGCGCTGCTCGGGGCGTCGGTCTGTACCCCCGCACTGAAGCGGGTGCAGTCGGAGCCGCTGGCCGACGAGTAAGGGGGATCACCCCGATCGCGTCATGGCGGCGGGGTGGTCGCGTCTCGTGGGTGGAAACGGTGGTTTTCGCCCGCGAGACGGGTGCCAGGTCGTCCCTCTGTCGGGGGAGGGACGAACTGGCGCCGGGGATGCGCAGGGGGCATCCCGGAGTTCGGGGGCGTGAGAAAGGGCCGTTCAGGATGGAATGTCCTGAACGGCCCTTTCAGGCGTTTCAGACCCGTTCGAAGATCAGGTCGTGCGAGACGCGGCCCTCGACGTCGGCACGGTTTTCGAACTTGGTGACGGGCCGCCAGTCCGGACGCGGTGCCCAACCACCGGGCTCGTCGGCGAAACGGTTGCGCAGCCGCGGCTCGGCGGAGCAGACCTCCATCATCTGCTCCGCGTAGTTCTCCCAGTCGGTCGCCAGATGGAAGGTCCCGCCCGGCGCGAGCCGCGAGGCCACCAGCGAGACGAACGAAGGCTGCACGATCCGCCGTTTGTGGTGCCGCTTCTTCGGCCACGGGTCCGGGAAGTACAGCCTCACTCCGGCAAGCGAATCCGGCGGGACATGCGACGTCAGCAGCACGACGGCGTCACCGTGCATGAGCCGCAGGTTCTCCACGCCGAGCTTCTCCGCGCGCAGCATCAGCTGGCCGAGCCCCGGGTCGTACACCTCGACGGCGACGTAGTTGAGTTCCGGCGCGGCGGCCGCGAGCTGGGACGTCGTTTCGCCCATGCCCGAGCCGATCTCCACCATCACGGGTGCCGGGCGGCCGAACCACGCGTCGAAATCCACGGGACCTTCGGGCAGTTCGCTCACCGTGCGGCCGAGCGACGGCCAGAGTTCTTCCCAGGCCCGCTGCTGGCCGACGGTCATCCGGCCGCCGCGTTTGACATAGCTGACCACGCTGCGCAGCCGTGGCTGGTCCTCGTTCTCCACCCGCTCATTAAACTCAGGCGTCACCTGCAGGCTTCGAACTCCCCCAGCCGCGACCGCAATCCGGCGAATCCGGCGACCGCGATCGGTTCCGGGGTGCTGCCGGTATGTGCGGGGAGGACGTCGATCCAGCCGTCGTGGCGGCTGGTGTTCAGCACGGTGGTCGGGATCGAATGTCCGGACGCGCCGCGTTCGGAAGGCATGAACTCCCAGTAGCCTGATTCGCCGTCGGCGGCCCAGGGGACGAATTCCCAACCCGGACGCCTGCCGAGCACCCCGGCGATGCGGTCTTCGATGCGGAAACCGAGTTCCCGCGATTCGAGCCTGCCTTCGACGATGGCGCGAAGCCACCACGGCGCGGGAATCTCGCCGTGCATTCCACTTGATGCGCGATACAGCGCGACCACAAGATCTTCGGGTGCCCTGTGCACCCATGCGCGTCGGAGATCGAGCGGCCGGGTCGCGGACGCCACCGAACGGGGTAGTTCGATCGCCTGAGACCATTCGAGATCGAGCATGGGCTCGAGCCGTGGCTGCGGTTTATCCGAGCGAGCTTTCGGGATCGTGCTTTCCACTCCCTGACCGGAATCCACCGTCAAGGATCACCTCCGGGGCCGAGAGCCGAAAATCGGCTCACCTCGAGCATCGTCCGGTCAGGAACAGTATGTCCGCTTCCTGTGAGAGAAGCCACAGCTCCTTAACGTGGACTTAACCCCTTTGGCAGAGGTAAAAGCTCACGCGTCCCGTCGGTGGGTGATCATCAGTCCGGCCGTATAAACAACCAAACAGATGCCTGCGAAATAACCGAGATAGCCCAACGGGCCCAAGGGTGGCTCGAGTTCCAACATCGACACCGTCAGATCCGGTCCCGAAAACTGATTCGCGGCGAAGAACGGCATCCACTGGTAGATGTCGTCGCCGATCTTCGGAATGAAGAGCACAAGCCCTTCGATCAGCTGCGTCCAGACCAACGCGAACCCGAGTGCGAAACCGGTGTTGCGGAACAGCAGGCCGAGCCCGACGCCGAGGAGCGCGGTCAGCAGGAAGGTCACGCCCTGCCCGGCCACCGCGCGCCAGTCGGCGGCCGAAACCAGTCCGAGGTTCGCGTCCGGCTTGATCGACCAGGCGATCGCCCACGAGCCGAAGCCGATGATCAGCCCGATCACCGCCGAGAACACCCCGACGACAGCGCCCTTCGCGAGCAGCACCGGCACCCGCGACGGCACCGCCTGGAAGGTGAGTTTCATGGTGCCCCAGTTGAACTCGGTCGCCGCCGCCAGGATGGCGAGGACCAGCACCACGGTCCGGCCGAGCGAGCTGGCCGACTGCGTCGAGGTCACGTCCGGCTGGCCCTCCAGTGGCACGAACGCGAAGAACACCGCCGTGTAGGCGATCGTCAAGACGACCGCGATGGCGGCGCACCACCACGGCGCACGGGTGCTCAGCAGCTTGATCCGCTCGGCGCGGAGCATGTTCGCCGCGGTCATCGGACGACCTCCGGGACCTGGCCGGCGCCGTATTCGACGGCCTCGGCGGTGAGTTGCATGTAGGCCTGTTCGAGTGAGCTGGCGAGCGGCCTCAGTTCGTGAAGGGTCGCGCCGGCGGCGAAGGCGAGTTCGCCGATGTCGTCGCTGTCCATTTCGGACACTATGAGGGCGCCGTCCTCTTCGCGGAATTCGGCGCCCTTCTCGGTGAGCGCCGTGCGCAGTTCGACGAGATGCGGGCTGCGGACCCGGACTCCGTGGCTCTTGGCCTGGCCGACGAAGTCGTCCATCGTCCCCTGATAGATCAGCCTCCCCCGGCCGATCACCACCAGATCCTGCGCCGTCTGCGCCATTTCCGGCAGCAGATGGCTGGAAACGAACACCGTCCGTCCCTCGGCGGCGAGCGCGGTCAGCAGCTGCCGGATCCACGCCATGCCTTCGGGGTCGAGCCCGTTGACCGGCTCGTCGAACAGCAGTACCCGCGGATCCCCGAGCAGCGCCGTCGCGATCCCGAGGCGTTGCAGCATCCCGAGCGAGAACTGCCCGGCACGTTTGCGGGCGACCGTTTCCAGGCCGACCAGCTTGAGCACCTCGTCGACGCGCTTGTCCGGCAGTCCGTTGGTCGCGGCGATCCACCGAAGGTGTTCGCGGGCGGAGCGGCCGGGATGCCGCCAGGCGGCGTCGAGCATCGCGCCGACCGTCCTCAATGGATCATGCAGCTCGCGGTAGAGCCTGCCGTCGATCGTCACCGAACCCGCGTTCGGCGAATCGAGGCCGAGCATCATCCGCATGGTGGTGGACTTCCCCGCCCCGTTCGGGCCGAGGAATCCGGTCACTCTGCCCGCTTGGGCGGTGAAAGAGAGGTTGTCGACGGCGACCTTCTCGCCGAAGCGTTTCGTGAGCCCCGAGGCTTCGATCATCGAACCTCCCCTTAAGTGGATTCCGACTCTACCGAACGGGAAAGGACCGGGCTGCCCCCCGACAGGCGGCCCGGCCCTTGTTTCCCCTTTCTCCCCCGGACTCTTTCGCTCCCCCGAGCCGGTCGAGTCCGGATCTCCCTGTGGAAGTTCCTACGCGTCGCGCTTGTTGGCGACGACCAGCGAGATGATCAGCATGAGTGCCGCGAAACCGGCGAAGTAGGCGAGCGACCACCCCTGGCCGAGTATCGCGTCCGACGGCGGCGGGCCGTCCACGCCCGGCGTTCCCGCGCCCCGCAAGAACTTGTCGGCGACGTTGAACGGCATCCACTTGTGGATCTCCGGGCCCGCCTTCGGGATGAGCTGGACGAGGTTCTCCACCGCCAGGGCGTAGATCAGCAGCAGCGAGATCGCGCCGGCGCTGTGCCGGATCAGGATGCCGACGGCCATCGCGATGACCGAGGCCAGTGCGAACAGGACACCGATACCGGCGACGTTGATCCACTCGCCCGTGGTGTTCAGCACAAGGTCTTCCGACCGCATGGCCGAGGCGAGGCCCCAGGCGCCGAAGGCGGCGATCTCACCGACGACGAGTGCCAGTAGTGCGACGACGCCGGTCTTCGCCAGCAGGGCGGCGCTGCGGTTCGGAACGGCCTGGAAGGTGGTCCGGATGGTGCTGAAGCGGTATTCGGTGGTCACCGAAAGCGCCGCCAGCACCATGATCACGGCCATGCCGAAGCCGTAGCCGAACAGCGACAGGCCGACGTCGTTGAATTCGCCGACCGGTGCCGCGCCGGCGAAGATGGCGGAGAAGCCGATCACGATGGCGAGCACGATCAGTGCGCACCACCAAGGTGAGCGCGTGGTGAACAGCTTGATGCGTTCCACAGCGAGCAGAGTCATGGCTTTTCTTTCCTCGAAAGAGTGAGTGGCTACTGGGCGGCGACCACGGCGGCTTCGGCCTCGAGACCTGTGTGGTACTCGACCGAATCTCCGGTGATCTGCATGAAGGCCTGCTCCAGCGAGCCGGTCTGCGGGCTGAGCTCGTGCAGCACGATCTGGTTGGCCGCGGCGATCTCGCCGATCTTGTCACTGTCCATTCCGGACACGATGAGCGATTTGTCGACGTCCGTGACCTGTGCGCTCGCCCGGGTCAGCACGGTGCGCAGCGCGGGCAGTTGCGGCGAACGGACCTTGACCGTGTTCTCGGCGGCCCGTGCCACGAAGTCTTCGGTGGAGGACTGGGAGATCAGTTCTCCCTTGCCGATCACGATCAGCTGGCTCGCGGTGAGCGCCATCTCCGAAAGCAGGTGCGAGGACACGAACACGGTGCGACCGTCGTCGGCCAGCCGGTGCATGAACTTCCGGATCCAGAGGATGCCCTCGGGGTCGAGGCCGTTGACCGGCTCGTCGAACAGGAGGACCTCCGGGTCACCCAGCAGCGCCGCCGCGATCCCCAACCGCTGCGACATGCCGAGCGAGAACCCGCCGGCGCGCTTGCCGGCGACGCTGGTGAGTCCGACGATCTCGAGGACTTCGTCCACACGGGACGCCGGAATCCGGTTGGACTTCGCCATCCACTGCAGATGCGCCCGCGCCGACCGGTTGGGGTGCACCCATTTGGCGTCCAGCAGAGCGCCGACCGTACGCAGCGGGTCCTTCAGTTCGCGGTAGAGCTTGCCCCCGATGCGCACTTGGCCCGCGGTCGGGTTGTCCAGGCCGAGGATCATCCGCATGGTCGTCGACTTGCCCGCCCCGTTGGGCCCCAGGAACCCGGTGACCTCCCCGCCGGCGACGGAAAAGGACAGGTTGTTCACCGCCAGTGTCTTGCCGTACCGCTTGGTGAGGCCTGCTGCCTCGATCATGTCTGCTCCCCTCGGCGATTGCGGGACCAATCGTCGTTCATCCGGGTGTCCGAGCGCGTCATCCTGTGGGGCGAACCCGATCCCCGACCTGAGTCGTAGCTTGCCGCTCCCCGGCGGCGTATGCGATCGGTGATGCCCCTGAGGCGACCCTGAATTGCGAGAGTTAATGAACCATGGTTCACTAATGGCATGGCGAGGCCTCGCACCATTACCGACGGACGTCTGCTGACCGCCGCAGAGCAGGTGATCGGCCAGGTGGGGCCGGGATTCACGCTGGCTCAGGTGGCCGCGGAGGCCGGGGTCGCGGTCGGCACGGTCGCGCAGCGGTTCGGTTCCAAGAACGGTCTGCTGCAGGCGCTGAGCAAACTGAACACACAGTCGGTAGTCACTCGGATGCGTGAAGTCGGCGAGGCGGGTAGTCCCGTGGAGGGACTCCGGGCGGCGCTCGTGACGGTCTACGAAGGCATCGGTTCGGCGGAGACCGCGGCGAACCACCTCGGGCAACTGGGGGTGGACATCGGCGACCCGGAGCTGCGGGCGTTACTCGGCGACCATTTCACCGCCGTGGAGGCGGAATTGCGGCGGCTGATGCGCGTCGCCGCGCGCGATCTGCCCGGTGCGCCGGGTGTCGTCCGCGCGGCCCGGGTGCTGCTGGGGGTGGCGAACGGGGCCTCGCTCGATTGGTCGATTCGGCCTAAGGGCCGCTACATCGACCGCGTTGGACAAGACGTGGACGCGGTACTGACCGCGTGGAAAGGGAGTGTCCGAAATGGATCATCGTAAGGTGGCCGTGGTGGCAGGGGCGACGCGTGGCTGTGGCCGGGCGATCGCGGTGGAACTGGGCAGGCTCGGTTGGACGGTGTACGTCACCGGCCGTACGACGCGCGAGACGCAGTCGCCGATGAAGCGCTCGGAGACGATCGAAGAAACAGCGGAACTCGTCGACGCGGCGGGCGGCAGGGGTATCGCCGTCCGATGTGACTTCACCTCCGTGTCCGATGTGGACGCATTGCGTGCCCGGATCGAGTCCGAAGTGGACGGCCGCATCGACATCCTGGTGGACGACGTCTGGGGCGGTGACCCGTTCGCGGACTTCGAATCGGCGTACTGGGACTCGAGCCTCGACAACGCGCTCACTCTCGTGCACAACGCCGTCGACACGCATTTGATCGCGCTGCACCGGCTGCTTCCGTTGGTCGTGAAACAGGAGGGCGGTCTCGTCCTCGAGGTGACCGACGGCGACAACGACGACTACGTGGGCGCGGGAATCCCGTACTTCGTCGCGAAATGCGCCATCCGCGCGATCGGCCGGGCGCTCGGCACGGAACTGAAGAAGCACGGCTGCACCGGGATGACGGTGACGCCGGGTTTCCTGCGCTCGGAGTCGATGCTGGAACTCTTCGAGGTCACCGAGGAAACCTGGCGTGACGCCGTCGGCAAGACAGCGCCGGTCGACTTCGCCATCTCGGAGACCCCGACGTACCTCGGGCGCGGCGTCGCGAAACTGGCCACCGACCCGGACGTCTCGCGGTTCGCGGGCAAGACGCTGGCGTCGTGGACGCTGATGCACGAGTACGACCTGACCGACGTCGACGGTTCGCGTCCTGACTTCGGCCGGTGGATGGCCGAAGTCAGGGATGCCGGCAAGGACCCCGAGACAGCGGACCCCGCCCCCTTCCGGTGACCCTTACTTCTTTCCGGCCAGCACGTCGAGGTAGTGCTGGTTGAACATGACGCCGAGGACGTTGCCGAACGGGTCGACGACCGCCGCGGTGACGAACCCCGGGCCGCGCTCGGTAATCGGCTCGTACTCCTTCGCGCCCATCTCGAGCAGCTTCGCGAAGGCTTCCTCGACGTTGTCGACGGCCCAGTTGATGATCGCGCCACCGGGCCCGGGGTGGGCCTGCGCGGGCCGGTAGTCGCCGCGGACCAGGCCGAACTCGTGCTGGTAGTCGCCGATCCGGAACTCGGCGTAGGCCAGCTTGCCGTCAGGTGCGTCGCGGACGAAGTACGGCTCGAGGCCGAACAACTCCGAGTACCACTTGATCGCGGCGGCCATGTCGTCGGCGTAGAACGTGGTGGTGGTGAGTCCTCGCAGCATTTCCTTCTCCTTCAGTAGCGGTTCTGAAGACAAGGATCCACGCCAAAGTGCTCACCAAATGACCACTTTTATCCAGAAAACTCTCGTGAGTGGTGAACGTGGCCTTCGCCACCGCTCTTTGGGTCGCTACCTCGCCGAGCAGCAGTGAAGGCCTCCTTCACTACGCTCAGGGTAGGGAAGGAGGCCTTCACTACCTCCCGGGTCGTCACCCCGCCCCAGCGTGCTCAACCGTCACGATCGCGGCGCGTGAAGGACCTCTTCCCTCGGCTCAGCGAAGGGAACTCGACTGTCGGGAGAGCTCAGGTGACCCCGGGGCGCGCCAGTCCCGTCTCGTAGGCGAGCACCACGGCCTGGACGCGGTCACGCAGATCCAGCTTCGACAGGATCCGCCCGACGTGCGTCTTCACCGTCGCCTCGGAAAGGAACAGTGTCTCGGCGATCTCCAGGTTCGAAAGGCCCTTCGCGATCAGCACGAGCACCTCCCGCTCCCGCTCGGTCAGGACGTCGAGATCGGAAGCGTCGCGCATCGGTTTCCCGCCGGCGCCGACGAACCGGTCGAGCAGCCGCCGGGTCACCGACGGCGAGACGACGGCGTCGCCCGAGGCGACCGCCCGCAGCGCCGACACCAGGTGATCCGGTTGCGTGTCCTTCAGCAGGAACCCGCTCGCACCGCCCTGCAACGCCGAATAGACGTACTCGTCGAGGTCGAAAGTCGTCATGACGAGGACCCGCGCGGTGCCGGCCTCGACGATCCGCTTCGTCGCTTCGACGCCGTCCAGCACCGGCATCCGGACGTCCATCAGCACGACGTCCGGCCGTAGCTCCTCGGCCAGCCGGATGGCCTGCGCACCGTCCCCTGCCTCGCCGACGACATCGATATCGGCCTGCGCGCCCAGGACCATCCGGAACCCGACGCGCATCAATTCCTGGTCGTCGACGACCACCACTCGGATCACGGCGCCAACCTAACCGGCAGCTTCGCGTGCACCTGCCACCCACCACCGGGAGCGGGGCCGACTTCCAGTGTGCCGCCGAAGACGTTCGCCCGTTCCCGCATGCCGATCAGGCCGTTCCCGCCGGGGACCGCGAGCCGCTGCGGTCCGGAAGGCCCGGCAGACCCGCCGGAGGAGGCATAGGGCCCTGGCCTGGTTGCCGGGAGCAGCTGCCGCGAGCTTCCGGCGCCGTCGTCGGTGACCACGACGTCGATCATCTCCGCCTCCCGGCGCACCCGCACTTCCGCCTGAGCGCCCTGGCCTGCGTGTTTGAGCGTGTTCGTCAGCGATTCCTGCACGATCCGGTACACGCCGAGCGAGACGCCGGCGGGCAGCCCGGTCAGCGCTTCGTCGTCGATGACCAGCGAGACCGGCACGCCGGCCTGCCGCATCCGGTCCGCGAGGTCGGTCAGCGCGTTGGCGTCCGGCTGCGGCACGCGCGGCTCGTCGTCGCTGTCGCTGCGCAGCACGTCCAGCAGCCGCCGCAGCTCGGCCAGCGCGCCGCGTCCGGTTTCGGAGATCGTCTGCAGTGCGCGTTTCGCCATCTCGGGGTTGCTGTCGACGGCGTACGAGGCGCCATCGGCCTGCACGACCATCACGCTCACCGCGTGCGCGACGACGTCGTGCAGCTCACGGGCGATCCGGCCGCGTTCTTCACCGACGGCGATCCTGGTCGCCTGGTCCCGTTCAGTTTCCAGTAGATGCAACCTGGCCTCCACTTCTTCGTGATACGCACGCCTGGCGCCGACGAACTCTCCGAGCAGCCAGCACAACGCGGTGCCGAAGACGCCGACCACCAGCACGACCGGCAGTTCCTCCCCGGGCGCGTCGAAGGTGAGCTGCAATGCGGCGGTCACGACCGTGATCAGCAGGTACAACGCGGCCTGCCGCCGTCCCGCGTACACGACCACCGAATAGAGGCTGATCGCCGCGCCGATCCCGCTCGCGGCCCCGAGCTCCATCGCGCTGTGCGGGATACCGATCAACAGCACCAGATACGCCGACCACAGCGGCGCTTTCCGCCGGAACACCAGCGGGATGACCATGGCGATGTCCAGCGGCAGCACGACGGAGAACGGGCTCATCGGCGTCTCGGGTGTCTCCACCGCGGCGACGAATATCAGCAGATCGATGAACAGGAGCACGACGGCGATGAAACTGTCCCCAGCCATGGGGTGGGCACGCATCCAAAGGCTTAACCGTCGCACCTGGTAACACTATGTCGGCCCGGGCCGGACGCGCGTCGGCCGCCGGTACCACCTTCGGTGCGACCCGAGGATGAGCGGCATGGCACGATTCGACAGAGCTTGGTTACGACTGGGAGGGGGCTGGCGGCCGTGACGTCAGCGACGGAGCAGGGTCGTCTCGCCGGCCCGCTGTCGATGTCGGTGGCCAACCTGTGCCATCGCCTGCAGCCGCAGGTGTCCGCGCGCACCGCGGCCGGCTTCGCCGAAGTACTGCGCCGGCTGAGCGGTCCGCTGCAGGTCGCCGTCGCCGGGCGGATCAAATCCGGTAAGTCCACGCTGGTCAACGCGCTGATCGGGCGCCGGGTCGCGCCCACCGACGTCGGTGAGTGCACGCGGCTGGTGACCAGGTTCCAGTACGGCACCGTCGACCGCGTCGAGATCGTCTTCAACGACGGCCGCAAGCAGGTCCTGCCGTTCGCCGCCGATGGGATGATCCCGGCCGAGCTGGGCATCGACATCGACACGGTGTCGCATATCGAGGCGTACCTGACCAACGCCGTCCTCCAGGGCATGACCGTGATCGACACCCCCGGCCTCGGTTCGCTCGACGCCGCGTCCGTGTCGCGGACCGAGCAGCTGCTGGGCGCGGCGAAGCACCGCAAGCCCGACGACGGCGAGGACGGGGACGAGGACGAGGAGGGTTCGGACGAGCTCGACGACACCTCGCGCAACGCGGTGGCCGGTGCCGAGGCCGTCCTTTACGTCGTCACGCAGGGTGTCCGCGCCGACGACCAGCAGGCTCTCGCCGCTTTCACCGCCGCGACGGCGAGCCGTGAGGCGGGGCCGGTCAACGCGATCGCGGTGCTCAACAAGGCGGACACCATCGCGCCGGAGTCGGTCGAGGGGTCGGGCGGCGACGTCTGGAAGGCCGCGACGATCCTTTCGGAGAAGCAGGCCTCGACGCTGAAGCCACGGATCGCGGACGTGCTGCCGGTGATCGGGCTGATCGCGGAATCGGCGGAGTCCGGCGGGTTCACGTCCGGTGACGCCGAAGCGCTGCGGCAACTGTCCGAATTGGACGACGACATCCTCGAGACGATGCTGATCTCGGCGGATATCTTCACCAGCTGGGAATGCGATGTCGCCGCCGGCACGAGGCTGCGGCTGCTGGAGAAACTGGACCTGTTCGGTGTCCGGTACGCCGTCGAGGCGATCCGCGCGGAACCGGAGATCACCGCGGGCACCATGCGACGGAAGCTGCTCGACGCCTCCGGGCTCGAAGCGGTCCGCCAGCGGCTGAGTATCGTGTTCGCCGCGCGTGCCGACGGCATCAAGGCGGCCGCCGCGCTGGCGTCGGTCACCGCGCTGGCCCACGCCTCGGGTGACCCGGCCGAGCGGCAGCGCGTCCACGACGCGATCGAAGTACTGCTCGCCAAGCCGGAGGCCCACCAATTGCGGCTGCTCGAGGCGCTGACCCTGGTCGCGTCCGGAGCGGTCGACATGCCCGAGGACCTCTCCGAGGAGGTCCTGCGCGTCGGCAGCAACGCCGACATCGGCGCACAGCTCGGAAAGCCGGGCGCTTCGCGAGCCGATCTCACCGCGCACGCCTTGGAGCGCGCCGGCTGGTGGCGGTCCTTCGCGTCCTTCGGCGCGACGCCTGCCCAGAGCCGCGTCGCCCATGTCGTTCACCGTGCGTACTTCTTGATCTGGCAGCAGATTCGCGATCCACAAGGCTGATTACCCGGCGTAGGCTGGCCGGATGCGGTTCGCCGGCAGTACGTCTTGGCGGGTTTCCTGGGGCGGCGAAGAAGAGATCGACGCCGCGCTCTACGTCAGGGATGCCCTGGCACTGTCGGTCGACGAGGGCCAGGTCCTGCCGCCGGTCGAACCCAGCGTCCCGGTATCGGTGCCGCCCGGGATCGACCGGGCGGCCGTGCAGGCGCAGTGGTCGGATTGGTGGACCGACCTGCTGGCGTACCTCGGCAACCGCGACGACCCGGATCCGGATCCCCGCGGCACGAGCGCCCGCTACCGCCGTCCCGCGCTGGCCGAGGATTCCGCGATGCGCCAGGTGATGGCCGATTTCGCCGAACCCGCGGCGCGTCACAACGCGTCCTTCCAGGAACGGAGCCGGACCCGGCAGTTGGAGGCCGGGGAACTGGTCGGCGACCTCGTCCGCGATGCGGAGCGTCACCTCGGCCGCCGCGCGAAGCCGTTCTCGCTCGACCTCATCGAGATCTCGGTGGCCGGGCGGGTCTGGCAGCCCCTCTCGGACCACCAGATCCTCGTGTCGTCCCAGTTCGCAGAAGACCGGCCGGCGCTGACGCGGGCGTTGCGCGAGGTGATCGCGAAGCTCGTATGACACCCTCGGGTTTGATAAACCGAGCACTCGGTCTAATAATAGGTGTCATGGAAACGATCGTCGACGAGCCGAAGTGGCTGCGTAACGGCTCCTGGATCGCTTGTCCCCTGGTGGGGGCCGCGCTCGGCTGGTTCCTCCACTCGATCGCGGGCTGGGTCGCCTCGCTCGACTGGATGCCGTGGCGCCGTCCCTTTCTGTTCGTGTCGAACATCCCGGAGCCTTGGGGGGCCCTCACCGGCGCCGGTCTCGGGGTCGTCGTCGGACTTATGTTCGCCTCGGTCTGGGCACACGAACGGCTGATCGTGAAGGTGACGCCCGTCCGGATCACGCTGACCCGAAAAGGTCGGACCCGCGCGTACGAGGCCAAGCTGGAGGGAGTGTTCCTCGACTGCAAGGAGCTGGTCCTCCTCGCCGCCGACGGGCGCGAGCTGGCAAGGGAGAAGGCCGAGACCGATCGCAAGAAGCTCGCCAAGGCCTTCACCGAACACGGCTACCCCTGGCTCGCCGAGCCTCCGGCGGTGCGATGAGAACGGTCGATCCGGCCAAACACGAAGCGAAACGCCGCGCGATCCTCGACGCCGCCGTGGGTTGTTTCGCGGAGAAGGGCTTCGAGAAGACCACGACCGCGGAGATCTGCCGTGCCGCGGGCATCTCCACCGGCACCCTGTTCCATTACTTCCCGAACAAGCGCGCGGTCTTCGTCGGCATCTTCGAGCAGGACGGTGACGAGACCGCCGGACGGCTCGCGGCCGCCGACGAGATCGACGATCCGTGGGAAGCGATCAACTACGTCGTCTGCTCGGTGGCCGAGGAAGTGCAACAGCCGCTGGCGGTGAAGCTCATCCTCGAGGTCGCCGCGCAATGCGCCCGCGACGCCGAGCTCGCCGAGTTGATCCAGGGCAACGACCGCGCCCTCCGCGACGGGCTCGCCGTCCTGGTCCGCCGCGCCATCGAGGCGGGCCGGATCGAACCCGGTGTCGAACCGTGGGCCGCCGCCAGCTGGCTCGCCGCGCTGATCGACGCGCTGGTTTCCCGCGTGATCCTGGATCCGAACCTGGATCCGGCTGCGGAACTCGCGGTGATGAGGGTGATCCTCACCCGATTCCTTCGTCCCGTTCCGGCGATTTCGCCCCCAGCGAGCGGGGACGTACCCGACACTGGTGAAATCTCTCCGAGCTGATCGGGCAGCTTCGGGAAACATCGGTAACGGGGGTTGACGCGTTGGGAGCTTGGCTTCGCAAGAAGGCTGTTGAGCCGGTGGACGTCGAGACGGCGACTATCGAAGGCATGAATCCGGACGACGTGCCGACCGGCCAGATCGCGGCGGTGAGCATCGCGCAGATCATCGCCGAGGCCGACGGGGCTGAGTCCGACGTAAAACGGCCCGAGGTAAAGAACCCTCCGGAAGAGGGAACCGAAGTCGCGGAAGCCGCGTCGAAAACCGATGTGGAGTCCGTAACCGCAGGTCCGGCCGACCTCGAACAGGCACTCACCGACCGGCAGACGCTGATCCAGCTCTGCCTGTACGCCCTCGACCGCGCGCGCAGCGGCGGCGTCGTCGAGCGGCTCGAACACGGACTCGCCGGAATCGGCGTCCGTGCCCTGCGTCCGGACGGCGAGCGGTTCGACCCCGCCGTGCACGAGGCGGGCGGCGCGGTCGCGACCGACGATGCCGCCCTCGACGGCCTGGTCGCGGAAACCGAGGTCGTCGGCTTCGCCGATCACGACCGGGTCCTGCGCGCGC
Organism: uncultured Actinomycetota bacterium; assembly: GCA_963766045.1. GTDB lineage: Bacteria > Actinomycetota > Actinomycetes > Mycobacteriales > Pseudonocardiaceae > Amycolatopsis. The sequence goes on from CAVXYN010000002.1 coordinate 435,184, forward strand.
CGATCGTCACCGTCTACGCGAAGAAGGTCCAGTGACCGCTCCGTCCGCCGCGGCCAGCCTGCCGGCGGTCGTGAAGAGCACGCGGGAACAGCTCCTCACCGTCGTCCGCGAAGCCGATCCGCAGGCCGCGAAATGGGTCGACGACATCCGTAAGGCACGGCCCAAGAAGCCGTCGGTCGTGGTCGTCGGTGAGACCAACCGCGGCAAGAGCTCTTTGGTGAACGCGCTCCTTTCGATGCCAGGGCTGTCGCCCGTGGACGCCGACGTCGCCACGGCCACCTACCTGGTTTTCGAGCATTCCGAGCAGTGGTCCGCGCAGGCCTGTTACCCGGGCCAGCTGGCGCCGGTGCCGATCAACCTGAACGACCTGATCCACTGGGTTTCGGCCGCGCACGAACTGCCCGAGGGGCAGATTCCTCCGCGCTACGTAGAGGTTTCCGGTCCGGTGCCGCTGCTCGAACGTGTGTCCATTGTGGACACACCAGGAGTCGGCGGGCTCGACTCGATGCACGGCGAACTGGCGAAGGAAGCGGCGTCGAGCGCCACCGCGCTGTTGTTCGTCGTGGATGCCTCCGCACCGTTCACGTCGCAGGAGCTCCAATTCCTGCAGGACATGGGCGAGCGCGTCGAGACCGTCCTGTTCGCGCTCACGAAGACCGACCAGTTCCGCGGCTGGCGCGAAGTGCTCGAAGCGGACAGGCAGTTGCTCGCCGAGCATGCGCCGCGCTTCGCCGACGCGGTCTTCCATCCGGTGTCGGCGCGCATGTTCGAGACGGCGACCAAGGCGCCGAACGAGCAGATGGCCGCGATGCTGCGGGAGAAGTCCGGGATAGCCGCGTTGCAGGGTGCGATGCAGGAGATGCTGGTCGGCCGGTCGGCGATGCTCGGCGAGGCCAACACCTTGCGCGCGCTGTCCAGCGCACTCGGCGAACTCAAGGCGAAACTGCAGGCGGAGAGCCGTGCGCTGTCCGCCGGTGAGGCCGAGGCAGAGGTGCTCCGGCAGCGCCGCGACGACCTGACCGCCGAACGACGCTCGTCGACGCGGGGCTGGCAGCTGAAGCTGCGCGGCGAGATCCAGCGGACGCGGGTCGAGGTCGGGCACGAGAGCAGCAGGCAGATGCGCGACGCACAGACGTACTTCCGCCAGCAGATCGACGGCGCGAAACGCGATGCGCTGACAGCGTTGCCGCAACAGGTGGACATCGCGCTGCAGACGACGTCTCAGCGGGTCTCGATGATGCTTTCGCAGCGGCTCAACCAGGTCACCAACGTGGCGCTGTCCGAGCTGTTCTCCGCCGAGGAGCTCGACGTCATCCGCGCCCAGTTCGCCAGGGCGGGAGGACCGCCGGTGGTGCTGCGCCCGCCGGACAAGAAGCCGCCGACGGCCGAGGACAAACTCCTCATCTTCATGGGTGTTTCCGGCGGTCTCGGTGCCGGGAAGGTCGCCGCGCTGCCGCTGGCGGGCGTCGCGATCCTGAACCCGGTGATCCTGCCGGCCACGATCATCATCGGCCTCGGTGCCGGCTGGTGGATGGCACGCACCCGCAAGCACGCCGCGGACAAACAGCATATGAAACAGTGGCTGGTCGAGGCGATCGCCGACGCGCGCTCCACACTGGACCAGCTCGTCGCCGAGCAGCTGATCGAGGCCGAACAACAGCTTTCGATGGCACTGGACGAGGCGCTGGGCCGCCGCATCGACGCCATCGAGGCGGAGCTGAAGGAAGTCGACAAGACGATCAAGATGGGCGCGCAGGAGCGGGCCAAGAAGATCTCTGTCGTCGCGAAGCGTCTGAAGGACGTTTCCGACGGCCGCGACCGCGCCGAATCCCTCCTTGGTCGCATTCGGTCACTGCGGGACAATCAAGCGTGACCTTTCCGCAGCAGCCGCCTCAGCAACAGCCCTTCGGCCAGCAGCCGCAGTCCCCGTTCGGCCACCAACCTCAGCAACCGTTCGGCCAGCCCCAGCGCAGTTGCAGCAGTTCCCGCAGCCGGGGCCTGCGCAAAGCCCGTTCCCGCCGCTGCCGCCGCAGCCGGGTCTGGCCGGAAAGCTGCAGCGGCTGAGCGAGGCCGTGCGTGATCCGAAGCGCCGCAAGAAAGTCATCCTCAGGGTGATCCTCGGCGCGGTCCTGCTCACGATCCTCATCGTCGGTGTCATCGCCCTGTTCGCCCTCGTGATCGCGCCCGTGGCCGATCACTTGTCGAAGTGACGCAAGTACCGCACTTCGTCGACGAAGGTGCGCTGGTCCGGACGGCCCACACGGGTGGTCCTGTTGTGGACCGGAACCGAACGGGCCTACGGTGAGTCATAAGCTTCGACACCAGCAGGTTCGAGCCGCCGGGACAGCCGGCGGGGCCAGGGTTTTCCAAGGGGGTTTTCCCATGTGGGTCGACGAGAGTGGCGGCACGGACACCGAGGCCGGCACGTCCGCCGAGGCGGTCACGGTCAACGTTGACGGCGAGGAGTACCAGGCCGAGCTCAACTACGACCTGGACGAGGACGGTGTGAACGACGCCGCGGTCATCCAGCACGAAGACGGCACCGGGCAGGCCTTCGTCGACACCGATGGCGACGGCGAAGCCGACCAGTACGCAGTCCTCGACGAGAACGGCAAGGTCGTTCAGGAGGCCGTCTACGACGAGGCCAGCGGCGCCTGGGTCGAAGCGGGTGGCACCGGCGGCGACGACAGCGACGCGGGCACCAGCGGCTCCATGCACGCCGACATGCCGAGCGGCGACGTCGAGGTCGGCCCGCCGACGATCGACACCGACGGTGACGGCAACCCCGACACCGCCGTCGTGCAGACCGAGGACGGCCGCACGATCGCCTTCACCGACAAGGACGGCGACGGCAACGCCGACATCGCGGTCGAGACCGACTCCTCGGGCAACACGACCACCTACGAGCACACCGGCCCCGGCCAGTGGACCGAGGTCAACAGCGGCGTGGTCAACCCGGACATCGGCGCGGGTGCGGCCTTCGCGAACACCCCTGCGGCCGCTGTGGGCGACCCGGCCGGAGACGCGGCGTGGGGTGGCGCGGGCACCGAGACGCTGGAGGGTGTGGCGAAGATCGATTCCACCACCGGACAGTGGATCAGCCCCAACTAATCGCGAAATGGACTAAACCAATATCGGTTTTCGGCACCGAATTGGTTTAGTCCATTTTATCTCGTTCTGCTGTAATCCTGGTCACAAATCGGCCCGGCGCGACGATCGCGCCGGGCTTTCTCATGTCCGATCCGACTTGGTTCGCGCGTTCGAATGCACGGTCGCTGTGGCGTCGCACACCGGAAGAATTTCTGCGGATGGCCCATTCCGGTGATACTGAATCGATTCCCTTATCGTTCTTGTGAGAGAACCGACAGGTCAGCTCTCGGTAACCTGCCGGTCATCCGGCTACTCTCGGGGAATCCCAAAACCTGCACACCGGTCTTCCCGCCGGTGTGCGAAGCCATTCGGTCTCACGAGCATTGAGGCCCGCATCGGAACAGCGTCGTTCCCGGTGTGGGTCTCTTCTGCTTGCCGTTGGAAGTCAGGAGTAGAGATGACCGCAGTCGCCATCCCTGGACTGGACAAAGCGCCGACGACGCACAGTGGCGTCCTGTCCTGGGTTCGGGAGGTCGCCGAGCTGACCACGCCGGATCGTGTGGTGTGGGTCGACGGCTCCGACGAAGAGGCCGCGCGCATCAATGCCGAACTGGTCGCTGCGGGCACGTTCGTGCAGCTCGACGCGAAGCCCAACTCGTACTGGGCCGCCTCCGACCCGAATGACGTCGCCCGAGTCGAAGAGCGCACCTTCATCTGTTCGGAGAACGAAGAGGACGCGGGTCCCACGAACCACTGGATGGACCCGGCCGAGATGAAGGCCACCATGACCGAGCTGTACCGCGGGTGCATGCGTGGTCGCACGATGTACGTGATCCCGTTCTGCATGGGCCCGCTCGGCGCCGACGACCCCAAGCTCGGCATCGAGATCACCGACTTCGCCTACGTCGTTGCCTCCATGCGCGTGATGACCCGCGCCGGCAAGGCCGCGCTGGACAAGTTCGTCACCGAGGACGGCACCGAGCGGTCGTTCGTCCCGGCCCTCCACTCCGTCGGCGCACCGCTCGACGAAGGTCAGGAGGACGTTTCCTGGCCGTGCAACACGACCAAGTACATCTCGCACTTCCCCGAGACCCGTGAGATCTGGAGCTACGGCTCGGGCTACGGCGGCAACTCGCTGCTGGGCAAGAAGTGCTACTCGCTGCGCATCGGTTCGGTCATCGCCCGTGACGAGGGCTGGCTCGCCGAGCACATGCTGATCCTCAAGCTGATCTCGCCGGAGGACAAGGTCCACTACGTCGCGGCGGCGTTCCCGAGCGCCTGCGGCAAGACCAACCTCGCCATGCTGCAGCCGACCATCCCTGGCTGGCGTGCCGAAACCCTCGGCGACGACATCGCGTGGATGCGGTTCGGCGAGGACGGCCGTCTGTACGCGGTGAACCCCGAGTTCGGCTTCTTCGGCGTCGCGCCGGGCACCGACTGGCACACCAACCCCAACGCGATGCGCACCATCGAAAAGGGCAACACGGTCTACACGAACGTCGCGCTCACCGACGACGGCGACATCTGGTGGGAGGGCATGGGCGAGAAGCCCGCGCACGCCACTTCGTGGAAGAAGCAGGACTGGACGCCCGACTCGGACGAGAAGGCCGCGCACCCGAACTCGCGCTACTGCACGCCGATGTCGCAATGCCCGATCCTCGCACCCGAGTGGGACGACCCGAAGGGCGTGCCGATCTCGGCGATCCTGTTCGGTGGCCGTCGTAAGACCACGGTTCCGCTGGTCAACGAGGCCCGCGACTGGCAGCACGGCGTGTTCATGGGCGCCACCATGTCGTCCGAGACCACCGCGGCCGCCGCCGGCGCGGTCGGCAACGTCCGTCGCGACCCGATGGCCATGCTGCCGTTCCTCGGCTACCACGCGGCCGACTACTTCAAGCACTGGCTGAACCTCGGCAAGAACGCCGACGCGAACAAGCTGCCGAAGATCTTCTACGTCAACTGGTTCCGCCGTGGCGACGACGGTCGCTTCCTGTGGCCGGGCTTCGGCGAGAACTCGCGGATCCTGAAGTGGGTCATCGAGCGTGTCGAGGGCAAGGGCAACGCGAACGAGACCCCGGTCGGTTTCGTGCCGAACGCCGAGGACCTCGACACCGAGGGCCTCAAGGAGCCGCTGGCCGACATCCAGGCGGCGCTCGACGTCTCCGCCGAGGAGTGGCGCGCCGAGCTGCCGCTCATCGAGGAGTGGTTCGAGAAGATCGGCGACAAGGTCCCATCGTCGTTGCGTGACGAGCTCGACGCCCTGCGTCAGAGGTTGTCTGTCGAGCGCTGATCATCTGAGCGGTCAGAAGGCCTCATCCCCCGGAGATCAACCGTGGGGATGAGGCCTTCTTCTTTGCCCGTAGGTAACGTGGGGTTCATGACCACTGGTGGGAACAGATCTTTCAAATTCGGCGTCAACATGCTTGTGCCCGATACGCGTACGGCCTGGGTGGACAAATGCCGCAAGGCCGAGGAACTCGGATTCGATGTCATCGGGTCCGCGGATCATCTGGGGATGGCGCCCCCGTTTCCGGCGCTTGTGCTCGCTGGTCAGGCGACCAGCCGGGTGCGGTTGAACACGTTCGTGCTCAACACTCCTTTCTACAATCCCGTTCTGCTCGCCCGTGAAGTCACCGGAACCGACCAATTCACCGATGGCAGACTGGAACTAGGTCTCGGCACGGGATATGTGAAGTCGGAATTCGAGGCGGCCGGGATGGAATTTCCCAGTGCCGGCGAACGAATCGACCAGCTCGAGCACACGATCAAGGAACTCAAACGGCTCTTCGCCGACGAGGAGCACAAGCCGGCTCCTGTGCAGAAACCCGGCCCGCCGCTGCTCATCGCCGGCAGCAGCGACCGGCTGCTCACCCTGGCCGCCGAGCACGCCGACATCATCGGGTTCACCGGTGCTGCGCGCATTCTCGACGGCGGCAAGCGCATCGAGTTCGCCGATGCCCCCACGATCGACGAGCGGGTGCGCTTCCTCCGCGAAAAGCTGAACGGTCGCGACGTCGAGCTCAACGTCCTGTGCCAGTTCGTCGCGATCGACGATGACCGCCACACCGGACTGGAGCGGTTCCAAGAACAGCTCAAGAGCGAGCTCACGGTCGAGCAGCTGACCGAGGTTCCGACGATGATGGTCGGGACACCCGAACAGATCGCCGAGCAGTTGCTGTCCCATCGCGAGCGGTTCGGCATCACCTACTTCACCGTTCTCGAGCACCACATGGAGGCCTTCGCGCCGGTGATCGGGCTGTTGCGCGGCAAATGATCGACGTACGCGGGCTCGGCATCCAGGCTGGGGAGCATTGGCTGTTCGACGACCTCGACTTCGAAGTCGAGGTAGGCGAATGCGCGGTGATCGTCGGCCCGAACGGTGTCGGCAAGTCGACCTTGCTGCGGTGTCTGTACGGAACGCAGGCACCGCAGCGGGGCCGGGTGCTCGTCGCGGGCGGGAAACCCGACGAGCGGGATTTCTCCTTCCGCCGCAAGGTTTCCGTGCTGCTCGACGATTCGGACTTCTTCGCCGAGCTGACGCCGATCCAGCATCTCGAACTGCTCGAAGGCTCGTTCGGAACGGACCTCGGTGATTTCGGCGCACTCTTGGCGGACTCGGGTCTGTCCGAACGGGCGAAGGTCACCGCGGGCAAGTTCTCCGCCGGGCAACGCCGCAGGTTGCTGCTGCTCGGCGCGACCGCGCGGCCGCACGAGGTCCTGCTGCTCGACGAGCCCGAGCGCGCACTCGACGTCGCCGGCAAGGAATGGCTGACTTCGCTGATCGCGCGGTCGACAGCCGCCGGTGCGGCGGTCGTCGTCGCCACTCACCATCCTCCGCTCCTTGAGGCGGCCGACTCCGTTCTTGAGTTGTGGTGACGATAAAGGCGCCGACAAGAGTCCCGGGACGACAGCGGTTCGGCGGACTGTTCAGTGGTGACACACAGACCTTCCTGGCGCTGTTCGGTTTCGGGGCGTTGTTCACCGCGTTCCAAAACCTTCCGCAGCTCAGGGAGTTCTTCTTCGGACCGTCCGCCGTGGACTTCTCCGCGGTGTTCGGTCTGCTGATCGTGCTCTGCGCCGTCTTCTGGCGAAGCCTGCTCCGCCGCGCCTTCGTCTGGGCGGAACCCGCCGTGTTGACCTGGATGGACTTCGCCGGCGTCGACAGGCGTCGAGTCGTCGCGAAGCGGATGTGGACGCGGTGGCTCGGGCTGGTGCTCGTGGTCGGCTACACCGGTGCGCTGGTCACCGCGCTCGGGGCGGGCTCGGCGGACGTGTGGATCGCGATGTCCGCGTTGACGGGATCCGGTGCCGTGCTCGCGGCCGTCACCGCGCGGCGGACGGCGATCCGCGGCGAGACGGCCGGTCCGGTCGTCCTGGCGCTCGCGGGGCTGGTGGTGGCCGGCGCGGGGCAGGGTCCGGTCGCGGTCGAGGTACTGGCGGCCGTGCTGTTCGTCGTCGCGGTCGCGATGGCCTTCGGCGGCGAACCGATGTCCGTGGTCGGGCGCCAAGAGCTCGTCGAGGGCTGGAACGCGCGGCTGCTGCGGGCGATGGCGGCCGTGTTCCTGGACCCGATGTTGATGATCCCGGACGCCCGGCCGGTGCACGGCCTCTCACTGCGTGGTCCGACGACGTTGCGGCTCGCGTTGGCGGGCGTGCTGGGCCGGTTGCGGTTCGCCGGTGCAGGGGTGGTGATCGCCTGCTTGGTCGGCGTCGGCCAGGTGGCGTTGCCGGCGCTCCCGGCCGCCGCACTGTTCGCTGTCGGCGCGTATGCGTCGCTCGTGCCGTTCGTCGGCGGGCTGGGGGAACTGTGGCGCAATCCCGGTCGGCGGCGGTGGCTCGCGGCGTCCAATCTAGAGCTTCGCCTGGTCAACGGCCTGGTGATCGGTGTGCTGGGGCTGGTTTGGGGGCTGTTGCTCGCCCTCGTGACGCTGGCGCTCGCGGTGACGCCTGCCTGGCCGGTGTGGTTGGCGATCCCGCTCGCCATCGTGTCCGCACTGCGGACGGCGACCCGGCCGCCGATGGACTACAGCGGTGGCGGTGGCGCCGCGGCGTTCCAAGCGATGCGAGGCGTTGACGTGCTTCTCTTCGGTTCCTTGCTGCTCTCCGTGATCGTCTGAAGGGTCCCCCATCCTGCGTTCGGATCATTCGGATGCTCCGAATGCGGGTTACCCTCGGTGCGACGAAAGGAGTACGTGTGGGCGGCGGGCACGCACCGGGTAAGGGGCGGCGGGCGACCAGCGAGTTCCCCGTGGGCTGGACCGATGAGCAGATCATCGCGGTGATCAAGGACGTCGCGAACGATCCGAGCGAACCCCGCCGCAGACAGCACAACCGCCGCTGGCGATGTGCGGGTGAACGGTACGGCGTGCACCTGATCGTCCTGGTCGAGGAGAACGGCAACGTCCACACCGGCTATCCCGTCGCGGGCCCCGGTGTGGTCCGCAATCCCGACGCCGCGGCCGATCCGGCCAATCCCACCGTCGCCGACGTCTCCGCCGGCCGGATCAGCTTCTTCGGCGACAGCGTCCTGGACCAGCTCTCCGACCGCATCGCGCCGGACGTCCTCGCCTACTACCGCACGCTGCACTGGTCCGGCGAGTGGGAGGAACTGGCCGACGTCCTCGTCGCGCACGCGCTGAACGAGGACCTGCGGCTCAGCGTGGACGAATTCGCCACCCTGGAAAGCCTGCTGAACAGCTTCGAGCTACCCGTCTTCGGCTTCCTCTACCTGAACGACCGGGCCCACGCCTTGACCACCCTGCGCCCCTGACAGTCCTTCACACGCGCGACCCCACCCCCCACCCTCCCTGGGGGGCGGCCCTGCACCAGCGTATCGGTGGGTGCCGACGGGGAGGCGGTTGCGAGCGGGCGGCGGCGCTGGTTGTCCACAATGGCGGATGCCTGTGGACAACCGGGTCAGCTGGCCTCGGCCACGGGATCTCCGGAGGAATGCACCGTGGCGCGAAGGGCGTCCAGCGGAAGTCCGACCGCGTCGGCGATCGCGGCCACCGTGAAGAACGCGGGCGTCGGGATCCGGCCGGTCTCGATCTTCCGGAGCGTTTCCACCGAGATCCCGGCCTCTGTCGCGACCTCGACCATGCTTCGCGACGCCGACGCGCGGGCTTCCCGGAGCGCCAGCCCCAGCCGCTCGCCGCGCTCGCGTTCCTCGTCCGTCAACGGCACTCGCACCATGAACCCAATACTAATACCGGCTCCACGTGAAAATGTGCCGGGACGCACTCAAGTTGCCCACAGCCTGTGGATAACTCTGTGCACAGGTCTGTGGAGCACGCAAAGAAAGGGCCCCGCCGAGCCGAAACTCGACGGGGCCACAATCCCTAGGGGCTTCAGCCGCCCGCGGGCACCGGAAGTGGGAGTCCGGGGACGCTCTGGTCGTTCGGCACCTTGCCGTCGATGAAGAAGTCCTCCACGATCTTGTCCACAGCCGCGTTGCCGCCGGCGTAGATACCGTGGTCACCCTCGCCGGTCACGGTGATCATCCGCGAACCGGCGAACGCACGGTGCGCACGGGTCGCACCCTCGAGCGGGGTCGCCGGGTCGTTCACCGACTGGACGATCAGCACCGGCGGGACACCGCGGCCATCGAGACGCGGCAGGTCGACGGGCTTGTTCTTCCAGAAGATGCACGGCTGGATCAGCCAGCCGGCACCGAGCAGCGGCAGGTCCTTGTCGATCAGCTTCTGCGACTGCCGGATGACGCTCTGCCGGTTGCCGTACCACGGACCCTCGTTGCAGGGGATGCTCCAGAAACTGGCGTTGTACGAGTCGCCGTCGCCCGGGACGAACAGCGGCTGCGGGCCGATGACGCCATCGCCGTCCACTGTCTCGGCCTTGACCTTCTTCGCGGCCACGGATTTCTGCTGCTGCGTCGCGGTGCCCTCGGTCAGCGTCTTCACGTCGGCCAGGTAGCCGGCCAGCGCCGGGAAGTTGCGCTTCGAGTAAAGGAAGCCCGCGATCGTGGAGTCGAGCGCGTTGGCCGAAACCATCGTGCCGTCGACCTCGACCGGGTTCTGCGTCAGCGAGAAGCGGACCTTCTCGTAGGTCTGGCGCGCGGCTTCACCGGTGGTGCCGTAGCCGTAGAGCTTGTCGTACTTGCCGATCCACGGCAGGAAGTCCTGCCGCCAGCGGCGCTCGAAGCCGAGCGGCTGCCAGTCGAACGAGTTCTGCCACGTGGTGGTGAACTCGGTCGCCGAGTCGAGCAGGAACCGGCCGGTCCGGGACGGGAACTGCTGCGCGTAGTGCGCACCCATCCAGGTGCCCGCCGAGTAGCCGACCCAGTTGATCTTGTCGCGGCCCAGCAGGACGCGCAGCAGATCGATGTCGCGGATCGTCTGCGCGGTGTTGATCAGCGGGCCCAGCTCGCCGGACTTCACCTGGCAGGAGTCCGCCGCGTATTTGGTGGCGTCCAGGATCAGGTTCAGATTCGCCCGCCTGCGGTCGCGCGGATCGAGGTCGGACCCGGTGCCGATGGCGTTGCCACAGGTGATGTTCGTGCTCTTGCCGGTGCCGCGCGGGTCGAAGCCGACGATTTCCTGGCTGACGCGCAGCTTCGCCTGGTTACGCAGGCGAGCCGGGAAGTTACGGCCCGGAGCACCGGGGCCACCGGGGTTGGTGATGACGCTGGCGGTCGGCTTGCCACTCGTCGCGGCGAGCCGGCTGACGGCGATCGTCAGGTCGATGTTCTCGTTCGCCTTGTACCAGTTGCGCGGCGTCCGGTAGGTCGCGCACTCCATGTTCTCGGCCCCGGGCGGCGGCGCGGTCTCCAGCTCGCCGGCGGCGCACTTGTGCCAGTCCAGCTTCTGTCCCGCGTACTTACCCGGAATGTTCGTGGAGTTCAGAGGCTGCTTGGCCGCCTCTTGTCCTGCGAACGCAGGAGTGAACCCGGCCAGCATGGTGCCGGCGACAACCGGGATCACCACCGCATAGCGGAGTTTCTTCATCCGATGCCCCTTTGGTCCTTAGCGCGAAGGTTCCTGTTCGCGGCTGCGGCTATTGATATCCGCCAGGACGCGGCACGGCAACCGCCCTTCGTCGGATCGCCCGTACTGATCAAATCGATATCGGACAAGCGTGACGCAGGTGGGGCGGAGGTTTAGGGTCATCGGGACCAACCGGGGTTACGGGAATGTTAGGTGAGGTCCGATGGCGTCAGGTAAGTCAGACGGGAAGGTGAAGGGCTTTCAGTTCAGCCCTTGGAACCTCCTGCTGATCATCCCGCTGCTGGTGCTGATCACGTCTCTGTTCAATTCGGACAGTCCAAGACTGTTCGGGATGCCGTTCTTCTACTGGTTCCAATTCGCCTTTGTCCCACTCGGCGTCCTCTGTACCTGGATCGTCTATGTGATGACCAAGGACAAGCCGACCACGGACCGCCCCGACCGCCTGTCGGTGGACGAGCTCGATGAGGGGGAGGCCAAGTGACGAACATCCAGTGGCCGGAGCTGATCATCTTCACGTTGCTGTTCGCGGTGGTCACCGTGCTCGGCTTCGTCGCGTCCCGGTGGCAGGCGGGCGCCACCCTCGACCATCTGGACGAATGGGGTCTCGGCGGCCGGAAGTTCGGTTCGTGGATCACCTGGTTCCTGCTCGGCGGTGACCTCTACACGGCTTACACGTTCGTGGCCGTGCCCGCGTTGATGTTCAGCGCCGGCGCGATGGGCATGTTCGCGCTGCCGTACACGATCATCGTCTACCCGATCGTGTTGATGCCGGCGCTGCGCATGTGGTCGGTCTCGCGCGTCCGCGGCTACGTCACGCCCGCCGACTTCGTCCGCGGCCGGACCGGCTCGCCGACACTCGCGCTGCTCATCGCGATCACCGGGATCGTCGCCACGATGCCGTACATCGCGTTGCAGCTGGTCGGTCTCGAAGCGGTCCTGCGGACCATGGGCATCAACGGTTCCGGCATCGTCGGACACCTGCCGCTGCTGGTCGCCTTCGTCATCCTGGCGGTCTACACCTACCAGTCCGGCCTGCGCGCGCCCGCGCTGATCGCGTTCGTCAAGGACATCCTGATCTACCTCGTGATCATCGTGGCGATCATCTACCTGCCCTCCAAGCTGGGCGGCTGGTCGGAGATCTTCGGTGCGGCGCAATCGAAGTTCGAGAAATCACCGGCCACGACGGACGGGCTCCTGCTCGGCGTCAACAACCAGTTGCAGTACGCCACGCTGGCGCTCGGTTCGGCACTGGCGCTGTTCCTCTACCCGCATTCGCTGACCAGCGTGCTCGCTTCACGCGGCCGCAGTGTGATCAAGCGGAACATGGTCGCGCTTCCGGCGTACTCCTTGGTCCTCGGTCTGCTGGCGTTGCTCGGCTACGTCGCGATCAGCGCCGGGGTCAAGCCGATCACCAACAACGCCACCGGCCGTGCGGACACCAACACCGTCGTGCCCGTGCTGTTCGATTCGCAGTTCTCCGCGTGGTTCGCCGGGATCGCGTTCGCCGCGATCGGGATCGGTGCGCTGGTTCCGGCGGCGATCATGTCGATCGCGGCGGCGAACCTGTGGACCCGCAACATCTACAAGGAGTACGTCAAGAAGGACGCCACACCGGGTCAGGAAGCGAAGCAGGCGAAGATCGCTTCGCTGGTCGTCAAGTTCGGCGCGGTCGCTTTCATCTTCTTCATCGACCCGCAGTACGCGATCGACCTGCAGCTCATCGGTGGTGTGCTGATCCTGCAGACGCTGCCGGCGGTGGCGATCGCGCTGTACACCCGCTGGTTCCACCGCTGGGGCCTGATCGCCGGCTGGATCGTCGGCATCGGCTGGGGCCTGATCATGCTTTACAACATCCCCAACCCGGGCACCGGCCAGAAGCACTTCGGCGGGTCCGCGCTGGCGCTGGACAAGCTGTCGGTCTTCGGCTGGCACCCGTTCAGCGGCTCGCAGCTGCAGATCTATGTCGGGTTCGTGGCGCTGATCGCGAACCTGCTGATCGCGGTCATCTTCACCCTGATCGCTCGGCAGATGAAGGTCTTCAACGGCACGGACGACACCGAGCCCGAGGACTACCACGCCGACGAACACGACAAGGATCTGCGCGAAATCGGCGTTCACTGATCCGTTTCGTTCGACGGGGCCGCGTCCTGCCGGGACGCGGCCCCTTCTTTTGTCGGTGCTTTCGTTTGTGCCAGGAGCGCCGCGCGAGAGACGAGGAAGAGCACCAGCCCGTTCAGCAGATGCCAGACGAAATGCGTGCCCGCGGAGAAGTTCCCGCAGACGCTGTGGTCCGCCGTGCGGAATGAGAGGGAAACGCCGAAGACCGCCGCGGCGACCGCGAACCGGAGCCGGTCCTTGCCCTTGAGGATGATCGCGAAGATCGCGAGCCCGATCAGCGCGGAGAGGTACAGGCCGCCGCCGATCGCCGCGACGACCGCGGTGAACGCGAGGAACACCGGGATGCCCAGCCAAGAGAGCTTGCGGCTGACGCCGAAGAAGAGATTCGGGAAGACAGCGGAGTAGTACAGGACGAACACAAGGATGAAGCCCGTATCGGCGGCGGCCGACCAGCGGTTGGCGAGCAGATGGAAGGCAGTGCTCCCCAGGAACACCAACCCGATCAGGATCGCGAGGATTCGGCCGGTGGTCTTGTTGGTGGTCAGGTCGGCGCGCTGGGAGGCCTGCCGCCAGACGAGGATCGCGGCCAGCAGGAACGCGAGGTTACTGAGACTGTTGAGCGGCTCACCCCAGATACCTGGCGCGAGCCGTTCGCAGTAGCCGTCGACGTACCTGGTCCACTCCACGGCTTCAGGTAACCCTCTCCGCATGAACACAGGATGACGCAGCGCTCCCGCTCGTGTGCCCGTTGTACCGGTGCGTGGTGCCCCGTGTGTCGCAGATCTGGAGTCCTGGGGTTGCGCTTTCGCGCCCCTGCCCGCTCTGCCCGCGCGGCTCCTGCGGCGATGATGCGAAGGCCACCTTCACAACACCCGGGCGCCCCTGGCTCGGTTATCCACAGGCCCCCGCCATTGTGGACAACTCAGCCTTCCAGTCCGACCAGTCCGGCCTGATCGTCGGATTCCTCACGAGTCAGTAGCGGTAGAGCCGTTCGTGCAGTTCGCGTTGCCTCGCGAACCAGGCACCCAGCCTGGTTCGGAGGCGACGCCGCTTCAGCACCTGGCGCACTTCCCGGATGCACGGCGCGTTCTCGTGTGTGACGAACGACTTCCCGGTCAGCACGACCGCGTAGTGCCCGTCCGGGCAGCGGCCGGAAACCGAGATCATGCCCGGGGTCAGGTTGTCGACATAGTCGACGGAGTCGACCCCGATCACGGACCGGCGGTCGCAGGTGGGGCAGTAGACGACGAACATTTCACAGCTCCAACCGCCATGTCTGCCCGGTCAGTTCATAGCCGTAGCCGGGGAACTGTCTCTCCTCGACCAGTTCGAACCCGGCCCGCTGGTAGATCGCCCTGGCGGCGGCCAGCAGCGACACCGTCCAGAGCTCGATCGCCTCGTAACCGGAGGCACGCGCGAACTCGACGCACTCGGCGACAAGGCGCTTCCCGACGCCGCGGCCGCGGGCTGTCGGTTCGAGCAACAGCAGCCGCAGTTTCGCGGTCCGGCCGTCCTCGGACGGCATGCAGAAGATGCTGCCGACGCGATCGCCGTCGAGTTCGGCGATCCAGCCGGCCTGGCGGGGATCATCGCGCTGGTCGGCATAGTCCGCGACGACCCTGGCGACGAGGGCTTCGAAACGCTCGTCCCAGCCGTACTCGCGGGAGTAGAGGGCGCCGTGACGGTGCACCACCCAGCCGAAGTCGCCCGGCCGCGGCGGCCGCAGGACCAGCGTCGGATCCGACCGGCGCTCACCGACGAGTGCGGTGATCGCGCCCATCGCGCCGAGCAGTCGCTCCTGCTCGTCGTCGCCGAACCGGCCGAGCAGCGACCCGATCCGGTCGACCGAGCGCTGGTCGAGGAGGGCGAACGCCTTCCGGCCGTCCTCGGTCAGGCGGATGACCTGGCGGCGGGCGTCCTCGTCGCAGCGCTCCCGCGTGAGCAGCCCGCGACCTTCCAGTCTGACGAGCAGCCTGCTCGCATAGCCGGCGTCGAGATCGAGACGTTTGCGCAGGTCGGTGACCTGGGTCGCGTCCTGCTGCGCGAGCTCGAAGATGACCCTGGCCTCGCTCAGGGAGTACTCGGCGTCGACAGGTCCTTCGTCGAGGACGCCGATCACACCGGTGTACAGGCGATTGAACGCCCGGACGGTCGCAACTCTGCCCGCTGAACTAGATGCAGTCATTTGACCACCTCAACAGATTCGTTGACGAGGTCAAGCATTACGCCGCACGAAGCCAAAAGCAAGGGGCTTTGGGGGAGAATTCCGGCGAATCCGGGCATATGGAAACCCCGTGATGCTGCCAGGTCGGGGGTCCGCCAGCATCACGGGGTCGTAATGGGTATCGACGTCACCTTCGGTGGCGTTACACCCCACATACTATGTGTTGTAGGTCACTCTACTGGGTGACATCCACAACGGCTAAGCGTGTCAGCGCATGTGGGTGTGACGCGCCTGGGCGATAGCGATGAGTTCCTGACGAACGGTCGCGGTGGCCGCGGTGTCGATCGCCCGGTTCAGGGCCCGGCGAGTGCGAGCCTCGGCGCGACGGGCACGGAGCTTGGCGGCGATGTTGTTCATCGGTTTGAGTCATCCCCTTGAGGGTCTTGTGTCTTTTTGGCTGTGCTTCTAGTATGCACCATTTTTCACAAGGAAGCCAACGATTGTCCGGTGACCTCGCACACTTACCTACGAATCATCGGTTACAACGAGGCAAATCCGGAGGAATCTGGTGTCTCCGGTCACTTCTTGCTAACGCTAAGGATCTCTAGTGGCAGGCCGATACGGCCGCAGAAAGCACGATGAGCCGCCTCATCGGGATATCTACGTGTTTCTAGCGCTCAGGCAATATCGTGAAAGAGAGGGCTAGTCCCGCCCCAGCAGGTAGTGGCCGAAATGCGGGACCGTGAAGGCAATGTGTCCGCGCTCGGCGGAGTACACGAGGCCCTTCTTCATCAAGCTGTCCCTCGCCGGCGAGAGCGAGGAGGGCTTCCGTCCCAGGTAGACGGCGACATCGGCGGTGCCAGCCGACTCGTCGCGGCCCTGCGTCAGCTCCGCCATGGCGATCAGGTACTCGCGTTCGGCAGGCGTCGCGCGTTCGTAGCGCGAGCCGAAGAACCCGACGGCGAGCTCGGACTCGGCTTCCGGGGCGGCGACCTGGACGTCCTTCATGGTGATCGGATCCGCCGGTGCGGCGTCCCAGGCGGCTTTGCCGTAGGCCTGGATGAAATACGGATAACCGCCGGACGCGTCGAACAATGCGTCCAACGCCTCCGGTTCGATGCCCGCGTCCTCGCGTTCGATGGGGGCCATCACCGCGAGGTCGGCGTCTTCGCGGTCGAGCCGGTCGATGCGCGCGTAACGGAAGAGACGCTCCGAGTACGACTTCGACGCTGAAAGCACGGCCGGGACATGAGGCAGGCCCGCGCCGACCACGACCAGTGGTGCCCCGGACTGTGAGAGTTCGTGGCAGGCGGCGCAAAGCGCGGAAACGTCCTCGGGCAACAGGTCCTGGATCTCGTCGATCAGAAGCGCGACACCGGTGCCGACGTCGGCCGCCAGTTCGGCGACCTCGGTGAACAGCTCGACCAGGTCGATCTCGATGTCACCGGAATCGGCCCGGCCCTGTGCAGCCGGTACGTCGATGCCGGGCTGCCAGCGGTCGCGGAGTTTCGCGTCGGGTTTGTTGGCGCGCAGCGCGAACGCCTTCAGCACGCCGAGTACCTGCTCGACCCGGTCCGGCGCACGGTGCCGCACGGCGAGATCCCGGATCGCCCGGTGCAAAGCGGCCGAAAGCGGCCGCCGGAGTTCGGTGTCGGGGCGGGCTTCGATCTTGCCGGCGCCCCAACCGTGCTTGATGGCCCTCGAGCGCAATTCGCCCAACAGCACGGTCTTCCCCACACCACGCAGGCCCGTCAGCATCAGGCTGCGTTCCGGTCTCCCGCGCGCGACCCGTTCGAGGACGACCTCGAAGGCCTGGAGTTCACGCATACGACCGGCAAGCTCGGGCGGCCGTTGACCGGCGCCCGGCGCGAAGGGGTTGCGGATGGGGTCCACTCTGGCACGTTATCGGCGTTTCTAGCTTCAGTCCGATAATCGGGCATACACCCGTAGGCGTGTCGCGCGAGTTACTCCACCCGGCGTGCAATGAAGGGCCTTTCATTGCGAATTTTGCTATGAAGGACGCTTTCATTACGGCCGAGGTGCCGAGGGACGGGTCTGCAGCCCCGTCCCAGGTGACCGAACTAGTCGGTCAGATTCCGCTCGGCGTAGATCTTCATCGCGTCACGGATGTACTCCGCGGTGCCCGTGCCGTGCTTCTCGTCGTACTGCCCGTAGCGCGGGTCGTCGACGTAAAGCTGGCCGAGCCCCGCGAAGTAGCCCTTCGACACGGACCGCACGGCCGGCGAAAGCCAGCTGTGCAGCCGGTGCGTGATCGCCTGGGTTTCCTCGCCGTCGACAGGCAGGCCCTCGGACCGCGCGGCGCCGAAAGCGGCCGCGATGTCGAGCTGTTCCTGCTGGTGCGCCTTCTTGTCTTCGGCGCTCAGCGACTTCCACCACCGGTCCCCCTGCTTGTACGCGTCGGCGCCCCAGCGTTCGGTGACCTCCTTCTCGTACTTCGTGTGGTCGAAGCCGTCGAACATCTCCTCTGCCATCAGTTGCTCACCTCCCTTCGTCTTCTTCAAGGTCGTCTTGACCGATTCGATCTGCCGCCCGAGACGCCGTTGCTCCTGCTCCAGCCACTTCAGGTGCGCACCCAGCGCGGCCGCGGTGTCCTGCTCCCCCTCGAGCACGTCGCCGATCGCGGGCAGGCTCAGCCCGAGTTCGCGAAGCAACAGGATCCGTTGCAGCCGCACCAAGGCGGACTGGTCGTAGTAGCGATAGCCGTTAGTCCCCACCCGGCTCGGCCTGAGCAGCCCGACCTCGCCGTAGTGGCGCAGCGTGCGGCTGGTGGTTCCGGCTGAGCGGGCGATGTCCTGGATCGACCACTCCTTCTCGTTCGGCACGTCTACGAAGGTAGAGGTTGACGTTGCGTCAAGGTCAATCCGAATTCACCCGGCCGTGTCACGGTTCACAGATTAAGACATTCGCGCTGGTCATAGGGCAGCGCCGTGGATCCCGGTGGTCGCGCTGACCCAGCCCGAGTTCCTGCGGGTCGGGCAGCCGGGCAAATCGCCGTGGCTGGGCGGGCTCGACATCGACGACTTCGGCGGCAGCCCGATTCGTACGAAGGCGCTGGTCGACGAGGCTGGTCGACGACGGCGTCGACGGGATCATCACCGACTACCCGGACCGGTTGCGCGAGGTCGCCGCGGCGCGCGGGTTCAAGCTGCCGAAGGCGTATCCCGCTTGCTAACGGAATCTAGGAAAATCTAGCGTGAGAGAAATATTCAAGGATACTAAGCTAGCGCGGTTCGGCGGTCCAGCAGACGGGAAGTCTGAGGATAGGTTTGCTAACCCGGGCTCGGATCAAGAAAGGCTACGACCGTGATTCTCCGCCGCGTCGCACGTCCGCTCCTCGCCGCGATCTTCATCTCCGGTGGGATAGGCGCGCTGAGGGACACCCAAGGGCACGCGAAGGCCGTGGAGCCGTTCCTCGCCGGAACCTTCGACAAGCTCGATGGAGTGGTGCCGGACGCTGTCCCGCGTGACCCCGCCACCCTCGTCCGCATCGACGCCGTGGTGAAGGTCGGCGCCGGGCTCGCGCTCGCCACCGGCAAGGCGCCGCGGCTGGCTTCGCTGCTGCTCCTCGGCAGCCTGGTCCCGACGACGTTGGCCGCGCACCGGTTCTGGGAGATCAAGGAACCGGGCGAGCGTCAGCAGCAGCAGGTCCAGTTCATCAAGAACGCCGGTGTCGCCGGTGGCCTGCTGCTGGCCGCCGCCGACACCGCGGGCAAGCCGTCACTCGGCTGGCGTGCCCGCCGCGCGGCCACCAAGACCGAGAAGCGCGCCGAAAAGCTCGCCAAGCGCGCCGAGAAGGCCCTCAGCTGACGTACACCGACGTTATGAAGGGTCCTTTCATAACAAAATTTGTTATGAAAGGACCCTTCATAACACTTGTCGGATTCAGCTGTCGCTCGTGAAAGCTTCGATGTCCTCTTGCTCGACGACCTGGCGCACCTCGACCTCGATCTCGTCGAACAGTGCCGCGTAGCTCTCGGCGAAAGCGACGGCGTCTGCCTTGTCCTTGGCGTTGATCAGCGCGAAGCCGCCGATGACCTCTTTGGCCTCGGTGAACGGGCCATCGGTCGCGGTGATCTTGCCGCCGCGGACCTTGCGGACCTTCGCGCCCTTCTCCGAAGGGTGCACTCCCTCGGCGGTGATCAGGTAGCCCTTCTCGGCCGAATCCTGGATGAAGGCGCCCATCTTCTCGATGAACTCCTTGCTCGGGTTCCAGGCTTCCGGGGCGCTCTCGTCGAGCCGGTGCATCATCAGAAATCGCATCGCTGCTCCTCAGTTTTGCGGGGGCCGGTGTGGCCCCTTCACCACCCCGTCGACCGGCTCCACACCGGTTTCGACATTTGTACCGAAGAAATTTCTCAGCGGGATGCGACCTTCTTGTACTGGGCGGTCGCGAGCGGGGCGAAGATCGCGATGATCACGAGGCAGCAGACGATCGAGTAGATCTCGGCGTTCTCGGCCGGCCAGCCTGTCGGTGGTACGCCGAAGCGGTTCCCGAACAGGTTGCGCGCCGAGTTGATGACCGCGGTGAACGGGTTCCATTCGGCCACCACCCGCAGGACCCCGGGCAGCTTGTCGGCCGGGACGAACGCCGTCGAGATGAAGCTCAGCGGGAACATCCAGATCAGCCCGGCGCTCTGGGCGACCTCGACGCTCTTCGCGGCGAGCCCGACCCAGGCCCCTACCCAGGACAGCGCCCACGCGAACATCAGCATCACGAGGTAGCCGAGGACGGCGTCGAGGAAGCTGCCGCGGATGCGCCAGCCGACGAGCAGCCCGCACAGCGACATGACGATCAGTGCGACCACGCTGACCACGAGGTCCGAGGTGGTGCGGCCGAAGATGACCGCCAGCCGGGAGATCGGTAGCGAGCGGAACCGGTCGATGATGCCCTTCTGCAGGTCGTTCGCGAAGCCGACCACCGTGAACGCCGAGTTGAACGCCACGGTCTGCGCGAAGATCCCGGCGATCAGGAACTCGCGGTACGCCGCGCCGCCCGCCGCACCGCCGATCGCGTCGCCGAAGACGTATGCGAACAACAGCACGAACATGATCGGCTGCAGCGTCGCCGCCATCAGCCATTCCGGGTTCCGCTGGATGTTCTTCAGATTCCGCCAGGTGATCACGCCACCGTCGGTGAAGGCCTTCGCCACCATCGTCATTTCGACTCCCCCTCTTCGGCGGCGTGTCCGGTGAGCGAAAGGAACACGTCGTCCAGCGTCGGCCGATGCAGCGCGACGTCCTGGACGGAGACGCCCTGCGCGTCCAGCCGCCGCAACGCCTCGATCAAGGCCTTCGGCCCGCCCTCGACCAGGACGTCGACCTTGCGGGTGTGCTCGTCCACCGACGGCTCCCCGGAACCGACCTCGGAGAGGACTTGTCGGGTGGCCGCGAGGTCGTCGGCGGAGGCGACGACCAGTTCCAGCCGTTCGCCGCCGATCTCTTGTTTGAGCTCGTCGGCCGTGCCTCGCGCGATGACCTTCCCCTTGTCGATCACCACGATCGAATCGGCCAGCTGATCGGCCTCCTCCAGATACTGCGTGGTCAGCAGGACCGTGGTGCCGTCGGCGACCAGCTCCTTGATGACCTCCCAGGTTTCGATCCGGCCGCGCGGGTCCAGCCCGGTCGTCGGCTCGTCGAGGATCACCACGGTCGGTTCGGCGACCAGTGCTCCCGCGAGGTCGAGCCGTCGCCGCATGCCGCCCGAATACGTCTTGGCGGGCCGGTCGGCGGCCTCGTCCAACCGGAACCGTGCCAGCAGTTCGCGCGCACGGGACTTGGCCACCGCCTTCTTGTTCCCGTACAGCCTGCCGACCATGTACAGGTTCTCGAAGCCGGTGAGGTTCTCGTCCACAGCGGCGTACTGCCCGGACAACCCGATCGAGCGCCGGACCGCGTCCGGATGGGCCAGCACGTCGTGCCCGGCCACCTCCGCCTCCCCGGAATCCGGGCGAAGCAGCGTGGTCAGGATGCGGACCGTCGTCGTCTTGCCGGCGCCGTTCGGCCCCAATAGGCCCAGCACCTTGCCCGTCGGGATCGCCAGATCGACCCCGTCGAGCGCCCGTGTGGACCCATAGGTCTTGACCAGCGCTTTCGCTTCTACTGCGAACATGGCGGTCACGCTAGACCCGGAGACCGACAAAGACACCCGGGTTTTTCCCCGATTCGCTCAGGGCGGACGACCTACTTCTCGAGGATCGCGGTGACGCCCTGACCGCCCGCCGCGCAGATCGAGATGAGCCCGCGGCCCGATCCCTTCTCGTGCAACAGCTTCGCGAGCGTGGCGACGATACGGCCACCGGTCGCCGCGAACGGATGCCCGGCCGCCAGCGACGAGCCGTTGACGTTCAGCTTCGCCCTATCGATGGACCCGAGTGGCGTATCGAGCTCCAGCTTCTCCTTGGCGAACGCCGGGTCCTCCCACGCCTTCAGCGTCGCGAGCACCTGGGACGCGAAGGCCTCGTGGATCTCGTAGAAGTCGAAGTCCTGCAAGGAAAGTCCGGCACGCGTGAGCATCCGCGGGACGGCGTACGCGGGCGCCATCAGCAAGCCCTCGTCACCGTGGACATAGTCGACGGCGGCGGTCTGCGAGAACGTCAGGTACGCGAGCACCGGCAGCTTCCGCGCCTTCGCCCATTCCTCGGTCGCGAGGAGGACCGTCGACGCGCCGTCGGACAGCGGCGTCGAGTTGCCCGCGGTCATCGTGCCGTCGGCCCCGCCGAAAGCGGGCTTCAGCTTCGCCAGTTTCTCGGCGCTCGAGTCCGCGCGCAGGTTCTGATCGCGCGCCAGCTTGAGGAACGGTGTCACCAGGTCGTCGAAGAAACCGCTGTCGTAGGCGGCGGCGAGGCGCCGGTGGCTGGTCGCGGCTAGCTCGTCCTGTGCCTCACGCTTGATGTCCCAGACCTTCGCGGTCAGCGCCGCGTGCTCGCCCATCGACAGCCCCGTGCGCGGTTCGGCGTTGCGCGGGATCTCCGGGACGATGTGGCCCGGCCGCAGCTTCGCGGCGAGCTTGAGCCGGTCGCCGAGCGTCTTGGCGGCGTTGAGCTGCACGAGGATCTGCCGCAGGTCGTCGTTGACGGCCAGCGGCGCGTCGGACGTGGTGTCGACGCCACCCGCGATGGCCGAGTCGATCTGGCCGAGCGCGATCTTGTTGGCGACGTTGATGATCGCCTGCAGACCCGTGCCGCACGCCATCTGGACGTCGGAGGCGGGCGTCGCCGGGTTGAGACGGCTGCCGAGGACGCTCTCACGCGCGAGGTTGAAGTCGCGGGCGTGCTTGAGCACCGCGCCGGCGGCCACCTCGCCGATGACCTCGTCCTGCAGCGAGAACCGGCTGACCAGGCCGTCCAGCGTGGCAGTGAACATGTCCTGGTTCGACGCCTTCGCGTACGGGCCATTGGAGCGGGCGAAGGGGATCCGGTTGCCGCCGATGATCGCGACCTTGCGGACCGGCGACGTCTTCTTCGTGGCCATCAGTTCACTCCTCCGATAACGCTGAAGCCTCTCTCACACTGTAACCTACTCCCGAGTAGGTTACGATGGGGACGTGACGCAGACGGCACGGGAGGCAACCGATGGCTGACAGGTACCAGCAGTTCACGAAGACCCCGGTGGGGAAATTCGTGGTGCCGAAGCTCGGCCTGCCGAATCCGGCGACGCTTCGCCGGTACAAGCCCGGCCAGTCCGCTCTCGAGGGTCCCGCACTTGTCGGTGCCGCGCCGGGCGGCCGCCTCGAAAAGGTGATCGAGGCTCAGCTGCACCGCGCCGGCATCGAGGTCGTTTCGACGCCGGCAGAGGGCAAGCACGCAGCGCTCGTCTTCGACGCGACAGGCGTGAAGGACCCGAAGCAGCTTCGCGAGGTCTACGCATTCTTCCACCCGGTGATCCGCAGTGTCGGGTCGTCGGGCCGGGTCGTCGTCCTCGGGACGCCGCCTGAGCTGGCCGAAGGACACGAGCGGATCGCTCAGCGCGCGCTCGAAGGCTTCGTCCGCTCCGTCGGTAAGGAGCTGAAGCGCGGCGCGACCGCCCAACTCGTGTACGTCGCCGAAGGAGCCGAAGAGGCCACTGAGTCCACGCTTCGCTTCCTTCTGTCCGCGAAGTCCGCGTTCGTCGACGCGCAGGTCATCCGCGTCGGTTCGCACACCAAGACCGCTCCGGCACCCGCAGACTGGGCGAAGCCGCTCGACGGCAAGGTCGCGCTCGTGACCGGCGCGTCGCGCGGCATCGGCGCCGCGATCGCCGAGGTGCTCGCTCGCGACGGCGCGCACGTCGTCGCGCTGGACATCCCCGCACAGGGCGCGGATCTGTCCAAAGTGGCCAACAAGGTCGGTGGATCGGCACTGCAGCTGGACATCACGGCCGCCGATGCGCCGGAAAAGCTCGCCGAGTACCTGACCACGCGACACGACGGCGTCGACATCGTCGTACACAACGCGGGGATCACACGGGACAAGACGCTCGGCAACATGACCGAAGGCGGCTGGGACTCGGTCATCGCGGTCAACCTCGCCTCGCAGCTCGCGGTGAACGAAGAACTCCTGTCCGGCAAGGTGCTCAAGGAGAACGGCCGGATCGTCGGGGTCTCCTCGATCGCCGGTATCGCGGGCAACGTCGGCCAGACCAACTACGCCACCAGCAAGGCGGGCGTGATCGGCATGGTGAACGTCGGCGCCCCTGACCTCGCCGAATACGGCGGCACGATCAACGCCGTCGCGCCCGGGTTCATCGAGACCAAGATGACCGCCGCTGTCCCACTGTTCATCCGTGAGGCCGGCCGGCGGCTGTCCAGCCTCGGCCAGGGCGGGCTTCCGGTCGACGTCGCCGAGACGATCGCCTGGTACGCGAACCCGGCGTCGGCCGCGGTCAACGGCAACGTGGTCCGCGTCTGCGGCCAGGCATTGCTGGGGGCGTGATCATGCCGGTCATCCAGCTGCACGAGACGCCGAACCTGTCTTCGTTGTACCCCAAGGCCTTGCTCGGTTCGTTCGGGAAGAGCGGCGGGGATCGCCTGCCGGGTACCGAGTTCGTGCGCGAGGGCGTCGTCGTCGATCCCGCGCATCTCGCCGCCTACAACCAGGTCTGTGGCTTCCGGCTCAGTGATGTCCTTCCGGCGACTTATCCGCACATTCTGGCGTTTCCGCTGCAGATGGCGCTCATGACCGAGCGAGACTTCCCGTTCCCGTTGCTGGGCATGGTGCATGTCGCCAATGCGATCACCCAGCGCCGCCCGCTGCGCCTCGACGAGTCGTTCACCCTGCTCGTCAGCGCGGAAAACCTGCGCCCTCATGAAAAGGGCAGGCAGTTCGACGTGGTCACCGAAATACTCGTCGACGATAGTCCTGTTTGGACGGACGTCAGTACGTACCTTCGTCGTGGCGGAGGCAGTGAGGAGCGCGGCGCGCGTGGGCAGCTTTCCCCGCCGGCGCCCAGCGCGATCTGGCAGGTGCCTGCCGATATCGGCAGGCGCTACGCCGAGGTTTCCGGTGATCGCAACCCGATCCACCTGCATCCGTTGACCGCGAAGGCATTCGGGTTCCCTTCCGCGATCGCGCACGGGATGTGGACGAAGGCGCACGCGCTGGCGGCGTTCGAAGGCAGGCTGCCGGACGCGTTCACCGTCGACGTCCGTTTCAAGCAGCCGGTGTTGCTACCGGCGAAGGCGGCGTTAACCACGTGGCGCGAAGGCGGGGACTGGGCCTTCGAGCTGTGGAACGCGCGCAAGCCGAAGCCGCACTTGGAAGGTTCAGTCGTCGCTGGATGACGGCTTCCAGACTTCGCCCTCGACTAGGTCGCTGAAGCCCAGCCACACGAGGTTCATCAGCCACGACGCGAGGACGCCGTCGGAGATCTCGGGGTGGTCGAGTGCCCAGTCGGCGAGCGATTCGGCCGCCCCGACCAATGCGGCGGACAGTCCGGCGCCGGAGAACTCGGCCTTTTCGCCGAGGCCCTTGCGGGTACCGGCGGAGACGACCAGCGCCGCGACCAGCTCGATCGCGCGCGTGCGCATGTCGGTGACCTCCGCGGCGAACGCGCCGCCGACGGTCGTCGCTTGGCGATGCAGCACCGTCCACGATTCGCGGTACTCGGCGACGAACCGGTAGAACGCGCGAAGTCCGTGCCACAGTTGCATATCCGGCGTCAGGTCGGGTTTGATCCCATCCTGGACCGCTTCGAGCAGGCGGGTCGCTTCCCGGCGGATGCACGCGCCGAAGAGGTCTTCCTTCGAACCGAGGTAGGTGTAGATCATCGGCTTGGAAACGCCGGCGACCTCGGAGATCTCGTCCATCGACGCGGAGTGGTAGCCGTAGCGCGAGAACACCGAGACCGCGGCGTCCAAGATCTGGCGTTCTCGCACCGCTCTCGGCAGCCGTTTGGCCCGTTCGGCGGGACGTTGCACTTCCTCGGACAACTCGGAACCTCCTTTTGCTTCCGTAAGACGCTACCGGGCTACGTCGACCGAGGGTGATTTCGGCACGCTTGCCCGCCTACCTACTCGCGAGTAGTCTTACGCTTGGGTAGGCAAGGTGGAGGGGTAATGACCGAGATCAGGGGGCTGACCGGCCGCGCCCTCGTCGACGAGCTCGAGCGGATCGACCCGCTGGGTGTCGACGCGCACGCGCTCGATGTCAACGAGGTCGCCGGTGCTGTCGACCCCAAGGACCTGGGCAAGGACGACCTCCGACGGCTGCTGACGGTACTGGGCCGGTTAGCGGAATCCGCGCCCGCCTTCGATCTGCGCAAGGTCGATCCGGTCCGGTTCGCGAACCTCGTTGCGCGGGCTTCGCGTACGCAGCTGGAGAGTGTCGTCGCCGAACGTCCGTTGAGGGAGCGCGTGCTCGGCGAGATCTTCGACCGCATGGGCTCTCACATCCGGCAGGATCGCGCGAAGGCGTTGCACGCCGTCGTCCACTGGCGGCTGTCGGGCGGTATCGGCGCCGGCGGGTACGACCGCTACGAGACGGTGATCTCGCACGGCGCCTGCACGGTCACCCAGGACATGAAGGAGAAGCCCAGGGTGACGATCACGATCGCGCCCGTCGATTTCTTCCGGCTCATCACACATCAGGCCACCCCCGCTGTGCTATTCGTCACGGGAAAGATCAAAGTAAAAGGTGACCTGGCTTTCGCGGCCGGGTTGATCGGATTCTTCGACCTCCCGAGAACACGAGAGTCTTCCTGAATCCGGGCGAGCCGTTACACTTCCGTGCCGTGCCCCGAAATTCGGAGAACAAACGGTGGCGGGACCGTCTTCGCCTTTCCCGCCCACTGCGGCTGCCCCATCCGCGCTCCCGCGGCGGACACGTCATCAACGCGTTCGCGGAGAAGCTCGAGCTCCCCAAGCTGAGCTCCGGGCAGTTCGTCCAGGTCCTCGAAACCCTGCACATGCTTGGCGAAACCGGCGCGGGCATCGAGCTGAGCTCACTGCGGACGGAGATACTGGTCGACGTCGTGCAGCGCGCGTCGAGGGAGCAGCTCAAGGGTATCGCCGATCACCCGGAACTACGCTC
The DNA here is from genome assembly GCA_963766045.1 of uncultured Actinomycetota bacterium. Classification (GTDB taxonomy): domain Bacteria; phylum Actinomycetota; class Actinomycetes; order Mycobacteriales; family Pseudonocardiaceae; genus Amycolatopsis. The sequence goes on from CAVXYN010000002.1 coordinate 462,042, forward strand.
GGTGTTCCTCGACGAAATATTCCGGAGAATGTCCGACCATTTCGTTCCCGAACGCGCCAAGCACGTCGACTTCGTAGTTTCCTGGCGATTTACCGACGGTGACGGTGAAGACGGTTTCGATCGTTTTCAAACGGTCATCGAAGACGGTGTCTGCGTTTCCAGCACCGATCTCGCCCGCACCCCGGACACGACGATCACGCTGTCCGTCGACGACTTCATCCGGATGGCGACCGGGAACGCGGCCGTGGCGGCGATGTTCGTGACCGGCAAGGTGAAGGTCAAAGGCGAGTACGCACCCGCGGTGCGGTTCAGCGGCTACTTCGACATCCCGAAGCCACGCGGCACGTGAGCTTTCAGCCTTCGATGATGCGACCCTCGATGATCGGCGGCTGTTTCTTCGTGGCATCAGCCGGCGGCGTATCCGTGACGACCTCGCTGTCCACCACCATGACCGGCCCGCGGGTCCGGTTGGCGAACTTGACCGCCCGGCGCTCCATGCGCTTCTGCCACACCTTGCGCGCGACGCTCCTGGTCGGCGGCAGGATGAGCAGGAGGCCGAAGATGTCGCTGACGAAACCGGGCAGCAGGATCAACAGGCCGCCGAACGCGATCAGCATCCCGTCGGTGAGTTCCTTCTCCGCGTCGGCCGGGCGGCCGAGGCGAGCAGACTCGGCGAAGGCGCGGAAGGCCCGGCCACCTTCCCGGCGCGCGAGCCACGAGCCGATGAACGCACCGGCGAAGAGCAGGGCGATCGTGCCGAGCACGCCCACGGCCGACCCCACCGCCCACACGGCGGCGATCTCGGCGATGACATAGAGCAGGAACACGACAGCCATACCTGCACAACGTACGGCTTGCCCGTTTTGCTCCCTACCCCCGATACGGTGACCGAGGTCAACCGATTCGGTGTAAGAACTCCTCGGCTTCCCGAGGGCGGGTGAGCGTGATGCGGCGGACGTGGGCGCCGTGTTCGTCGAGCCGCGCGAGCGTCCGCGGCCGTCGGCTCGGCCACTGCCAGATGTACGTGAAGAACTCCCAGTCCATTTTCTCCGGGCAACCCGCCGCCTGCTTCTCCTGCCCGTAGCCCCGGACCGACCGCAGCAGCGCACGACGAAGACAGATCCGCCGCGGGTAGTCGAGAAAGATCACGGTGTCGGCGCGCGGCATCCGGATATGCCACGAGGAACTGTAGTTCCCGTCGATGACCCAGCCGTCCCCCGCGACGACTTCGCGTTGAGCGGCGTGGAACTCGTCGTCCGGTGCGGGGATTGCTGGAGGAGGTCGCGAAGGCGCACCATCGGGTGGAAAGCCGTGCAGGAACCGGAAAAGTGGTCCTGACCGTCAGTTGACGGCTTCGTCGAGGTAGGCGGCGGCTTGCAGGGTGAACAGCTCTGCATAGCCGCCCTTCGCCGTCATCAGCTCGTCGTGCGTGCCGTACTCGGCCACCTTTCCGTGCTCCAGCAAGAGAATTCGCTCCGCCTGCCGGACGGTGGAGAACCGGTGCGAGATGTACAGCGTCGTCCGGCCCTCCGAAAGCTCACGCAGCCGCGAGAACAGATCGTGCTCGGCCTGCGCGTCCAGCGCGGACGTCGGCTCGTCGAGGATCAGAAGCGGTGCCTCGCGCAGGAAAGCCCGTGCCAGCGCGATCTTCTGCCATTCACCACCCGACAGGCTGACCCCCTGGTCGAACCAGCGGCCGAGCGGAGTGTCGTACCCACTGGGCAGCCGCTCGATCCGGTCGTCCGCGCCGGCCCGCTTCGCCGACTCCTCGATCCGCTCGCGGTCGACGAGATGGGTCAGGTCGCCGAGCCCGATGTTCTCGGAGGCGGTTCCCTGATACGTCACATAGTCCTGGAACATCGCGCTGATCCGGCGGCGCAGTTCGTCGGGGTCGTACTCGCGGAGATCGACGCCGTCCAGCCGGATCCGCCCGTCCGTCGGGTCGTACAGCCTGCACAACAGCTTGAACAACGTCGACTTCCCGGCGCCGTTGCGGCCGACGACGGCGACCGTCTCGCCGGGCATGATCTCGAAGCTGACGCCCTGGAGCGCGGGTTCGTCCGCGCCCGGGTAGGTGAAGGACACCTCCTCGAACTCGATATGACCCTCCACAGTGGACGGCATCTCGCGCGGTTTCGGCGGCGCGACGATCGCCGGTTCCGTGCCGAGGAAGCGGTACAGCGTGTCGAGGTAGAGATTGTTCTCGTACATCCCGGAAAACGCGGTGAACAGGCCCTGGACCGAACCCTGCACCGCCGCCGCGGCGGCCGTGTACAGCGCGAGGTCTCCCAGGGTGAGCCTGCCACCGACGGCCTCGAGTGCGATGTACAACGCGATCGCGGATCCCGCTGCGGTGCTCAGCAATCCCCACGACGTCGAGCTGATGCTGCGGTTGCGGGTCAGCTTCCGCTGGCGGTCGTAGAAGACCTGGCCGAGCCGGCGGAACCGGTCGACGAAGTACGGGCCGAGACCGAAGAGCTTGGTCTCCTTGGCGTAGGTGTCGGTGGTGACCAGCGAGGACAGGTAGTCCATCCGTCGTTTCAGCGGCGACATCATGATCGTCAGCCAGAACGCGCGGGCGCCGTACTTCGACTGCGAGATGAACGCGGGGATCGGCGCCACCAGTGCGACCAGCGCCAGCAACGGGCTGATCGAAATCAGCAGCGCGATCATGCTGCCGAACGTGATCGCCGTGCGCACGAGCCCCAGAGCCGAGGTCATCATCGACAGCGGCCGGGTCGGCGCTTCTTGCGCGGCCTGACGCAGCATGTCGTAGGAGGCGGAACCTTCGAAGTAGGAAAGGTGCAGTTTGCTCGCGTGGTCCATCACGCGATGGCGGATGGTCAGCGTCATCCGCTCCTGCAACAGGGTCTGGCTGATCGTGGTCGCCGCCTGCGCGATGGCGGTGAGCGTGAGGACGCCGAACTGGAACAGCGCGACCCCGACGATCGCGCCTTTCGTGCCGTGGCCCTGGATCGCGGCGACGACCGAGTCGATCAGCAGCTTCGCGATATACGCGGTCGCTGTCGGCAGGAGGCCCGAAAGCAGGGTCACGAGCGAGATCATGATCGTCAGCGCGGGGCTCGCCTGCCAGGTCAGCTTCGCGACCTTCGGGAGCCCGCGGACGGTGCCGCCGACGGATTCCTTCATCCGCTTGAGCCGCGAGCCGAGATCCTTGGGTTCGGTGTCGCGTTTGGGTTCCGGGATGTCGACGGGTCCGGTCAGCCCGCTGTCCGGGACGGTGTTCGGCGGGCGACGGCGGCGGCCGTGCCGGTTCAGCATGAATTCCAGACCGCCTCCTCCGCCGATCATGCGGCCGCCAAAGCGCCGTTGAGGAAGACGTCGATGATCTCGACGGTGTCCGGTCCGTCTTCGTCCTGGCCGAAGCGCGTGCGGCTGAACATCAGCGAGATGAACAGCGATGCGAGCTGCTCGGCGGGCAGCCGGAGTTGGGCGGCCTCGGGCTCGAAGAGATCCGCGACGGCCTCGCGCATGGCACCCAGCCACTCGCCGCGGGCGGGTCCGCGGCCCCGGCCGTGCGGGCGATGCTTGCGAGCGTTGTGCAGGGCGGCCATGAGCGCGCCCATGCGTTGCAGGTGTGCGCCCACCGCTTCGGCCACTTCCGCGAGGCGATCGGTGAGCGGCTGATCCATCGGGATGTCCGTCAGCGCGTCGAGTACGCGGTCGGGTTTGAGCGCCTCGGCGATACAGGCGTCGAAAAGCTCGTCCTTGTCTTTGAAGGCACGGAAGATCGTGCCTTCGCCGATACCGGCCGCGCGCGCGATCTGGTTCGTGGTGACCGTGGCGCCGTGCTCGATCATCAACGGAAGCACCGCGTCGACGATCATGCGTCGCCGCGCCTCCTGGCTCATTCCAGGCGCTCTCCGCCGGACGGTGGTCTCGTTCGTCATGAGATCCAGTGTGCGGAGTGAGCGCTCACTCCGTCAAGCGAATAGGCTTCGCGGTATCTTCGGAGCCATGGAGCTGATCGTGTTCGCGATCTCGATACCCGGTCTGTTCATCATCCTGTCGGTGCTGATGGTGCTCGAGATCGCCGGCGGCAAACGGCTGCCGTGGCGGCGGAAGAAGTCCGACGTCGAGAACCGGATGGCGACCGCACTGGGCATGGAGGAACTCTTCGCGTTCTACTACGCGACCAAACGCAACGAGATGGAGCAGAAGCGCGTCGAGATCATGATGCGCGACGAAGACGCCGACGGTGCTCCGCCGCGTGACCACGTCGACCTCGAGGCCGGTGTCGCGCGCATCCACCTGCCGCTCAAAAGCGCGTGAAGGCCCCCTTCCCTCGGCTCAGCCGAGGGAAGGGGGCCTTCACGCGCGAGCGTCAGTAGGTGAAAGCGACCGCCGGGTCGGCCAGCAAAGCGCCGACATCGGCCAGGAACTCCGAGCCCTGCTGCCCATCGATCACGCGGTGATCGAAGCTCAGCGAAAGTTGCATCACCTTGCGCACCTTGATCTCACCGTCGACCACCCACGGGGTGTCCTTGATCGCGCCGATGGCCAGGATCGCGGACTCGCCGGGGTTGATGATCGGTGTGCCGGTGTCGATGCCGAAGACACCGATGTTGCTGATGGTGAAGGTGCCGTTCAGCATGGCCGCCGGGGTGGTCTTGCCCTGGCGGGCGACGTCCGTCAGTTCGGTGATCGCGTTCGCGAGTTCCTTGAGGGACATCGCATCGGCATCACGGACCTTGGGCACGACGAGCCCGCGCGGGGTGGCCGCGGCGATCCCGAGGTGCACGTAGTCCTTGTAGACGATCTCCTGCGCGGCGTCGTCCCACACCGCGTTGACATCCGGAGTCCGCTTGGCGGCCAGGCAGACCGCCTTCGCCGCGAAGGTAAGCGGGGTGACCTTGATCCCGGCGAACTCGCGCGACTTCTTCAGCTTCTCCCGGAATTCCATCATCGGCGTGACGTCGAGGGTGAGGAACTCCGTTACGTGCGGTGCGGTGAAGGCGCTCTGCACCATCGCGTTCGCGGTGGCCTTGCGGACGCCCTTGATCGGTACCCGGCGCTCACGTGTCGCCGGGTCGTACCCGGTGTCCACAGTGGACGCCGCAGCCGGGGCGGCGGCCGGTGCGCCGTTGGCCGCCTGGTGCACGTCCTCGCGGGTGATCACGCCACCCTCGGCCGAACCGGTCAGGGCGTGCAGATCGACGCCGAGGTCCTTGGCGAGTTTGCGCACCGGCGGCTTCGCCAGCGGCACATACCCACCCTTCGGCTCGGAGGCGCGCAGGCGCAGCAGGCGCAGCAGGCATAACCGCAGGCGGCGCCACCGGAGCGGGAGCAACGGCGACCGGCGCGGCGGGTGCCGCACCCTTCCGGGCTCGCCGGTGGGTGACGACGGCCTTCGAGCCGTAGCCGACCAGCGGCTTCATCTCCTCCTCGGCCGGAGCCTCGGCGGGGGCAGCAGCTGCAGGCGCCGGAGTGGCGGCCGGAGCCGCAGCACCGCCGGGGTCGACGTCGATGGTGAGGATCGGCGCGCCGACCTCGACGGTCTGACCCGGTTCGACGAGCAGTTCGGTTACCACGCCCGCCCACGGGATGGGCAGTTCGACGGCGGCCTTCGCGGTCTCGACCTCGACCACGATCTGGTTCACCGTCACGGTGTCACCCGGTTTGACCTGCCAGGCGATGATGTCGGCCTCGGTCAGCCCCTCCGCCGTGTCGGCCAAGGGGAACTGTTTGTATTCGGGCATTTCGGGAATGTCCCCCTTACCAGGCGAGCGAGCGGTCGACGGTGTCCAGCACCCGGTCCAGATCGGGGAGGTAATGCTCCTCGAGCTTGGCCGGCGGGTACGGCGTGTCGAAACCGGTCACCCGCAGCACGGGGGCTTCCAGAGAATAGAAGCATTCCTGCTGCACGCGCGCGGCGATCTCGGAGGTCAGCGACGTCTCGGACGGCGCCTCGCTCAAGGCGATGAGCCGTCCGGTCTTGCGGACCGACTCGAACACCGGGCCGAGGTCCAGCGGCGAAAGCGTCCGCAGGTCGATGACCTCGAGGGACTTGTCCTCGTCCGCGGCTGCGGTCGCCGCGTCGAGCGCGACCTTCACCGACGGGCCGTACGCGACGACGGTGGCCGTCGTGCCTTCGCGGACCACGCGGGACTTGAACAGCGGTTCCGGTGCGGCGTCGGTATCGACCTCGGCCTTCATCGTGCCCGAGTGGTACAGCTTCTTGGGCTCGAAGAACAGGATCGGGTCGTCGGACTTGATCGCCTGCTGGATCATCCAGTACGCGTCGACGGCGTTCGAGCACGAGACGACCTTGAGGCCGGGGACGTGCGAGAACAGCGACTCCGGCGACTCCGAGTGGTGCTCGACAGCGCCGATGCCGCCACCGAAGGGCACCCGGATCACGATGGGCATCTTGATCTTGCCCTGCGTCCGGTAATGCAGCTTCGCCACCTGGCTCACGATCTGGTCGAAGCCGGGGAAGATGAAGCCCTCGAACTGGATTTCACACACCGGGCGGAAGCCGCGGACTGCGAGGCCGACCGCGGTGCCGATGATGCCGGACTCGGCCAGCGGGGTGTCCATGACCCGCATCTCGCCGAAGTCCTTCTGCAGGCCGTCGGTGATCCGGAAGACGCCGCCGAGCTTGCCGACGTCCTCACCCATGATCAGGACCTTGGGATCCTCTTCCATGGCGCGCCGGAGACCGAGGTTGATCGCTTTGCCGATGGTGAGTTTCTGGAGATCGCTCATTTCAGTGCTCACCCGCCCCGACGAAACCGTCCAAGTAGGACAGGAACTCTGCGCGCTGCGCGTCCAGCATCGGAGTGGACTCCGCGTAGACGTTCGCGAAGATCCGCTCGGGTGGTGGCTCGGGCATGTTGAAGCAGTACTCGCGCAGCTCGGCCGCGAACGCGTCCGAATCGGCCTGGACCTGGTCGAAGAACGCTTGGTCGGCGCCGCCACCGCGGGCGAGGTACGCCCGGACGCGCTCGATCGGGTCCTTCAGCTTCCACTCCTCCAGCTCGTCGGAGAGCCGGTAGCGGGTGGGGTCGTCGGTGGTGGTGTGCGCGTCCATCCGGTAGGTGAACGCTTCGATCAGCACCGGGCCGTTGCCGTGGCGGCATTCCTCCAGCGCCCAGCGGGATACCGCGAGGCAGGCGAGGACGTCGTTGCCGTCGACGCGGATGCCGGGGAAGCCGTAGCCGCGGGCGCGCTGGTAGAGCGGCAGACGCGACTGACGTTCGGTGGGCTCGGAGATCGCCCACTGGTTGTTCTGGCAGAAGAACACGAGCGGAGCGTCATAGACCGCGGCCCAGACGAAGCCTTCGTGCACGTCGCCCTGCGAAGTGGCGCCGTCACCGAAGTAGCAGATGGTGGCTTCGCCGTCGTCGTCGCCGACCTTGCCGTCGAACTTCTGGCCCATCGCGTAACCGGCGGCGTTGAGCACCTGGTTGCCGATCACGATGGTGTACGGGTGGAAGCCGTGGGCCTTGTAGTCCCAGCCGCTGTGGTCGGTGCAGCGGAAGATGCCGAGCAGTTCCTTCATGTCGACGCCGCGGGCGTACGCGACCCCGTGCTCGCGGTAGCTGGGGAACGCCATGTCCGACGGCTTCAGCGCACGGCCCGAGCCGATCTGTGCGGCCTCCTGGCCGAGCAGCGGGACCCAGATGCCGAGCTGGCCCTGGCGCTGCATCGCGTTGGCCTCGCGGTCCGCGCGGCGGACCAGGACCATGTCGCGATAGAGGCCACGCAGCGCTTCGGCGTCGATGTCGTCGACGTATCGGTCGAATTGCGGCGAGGAGACCCGTTCGCCTTCGGGGGTGAGCAGCTGAGTCAGCTCAGCGCCACCTTCACTCGTTGCTCGCAAACCGGCGATCACCTGTTCGGGGGAAGGTTGTGCCGCTTCCGCGGCGGGACCATCTCCAGGTTCCGGGTGCGTCCAATGTTCGGACGGCATGCGCTGTTCTCCTTGATGTCGGCGCCTCTGGCGGCCACTTGTGGCGGCCACAGGGACTGCACCGGCGGGACCAGCGCGTCGGTCTGAAGCGCTAGGTCACCGTCGGCGTTGACGGTTCACGCCGACATCCTGGCATGCCCGGCCCGGTTTTGGTGAGTGGCGGATACTGATTTGTTGCTGAGAAAGGGTCTCTGATCAGGGAAAATGCTAGGAAGCCCGAGTGTGGGGCCGCCGAAAGTAGGGGATTCACTCCCGCTGCGACCAGCGGCTCGTGACGGCTCCGTGACGACCCGGCGTTCCTGATCACCTGCGATCGGGAGCGCGCTGCTGTGACTCAACACACCCCCGTGCGCGCGTGGCAGGATGGCTGTCGTGGAGCAGAAATCCGTACGCGAAACAGTGGTTTCGAACTGGACGCACGACGTCCTCCCCAGCTTGTCCGGCCTGGTCGCGATCCCGGCCCTGTCGCCGGCCTTCGACTCCGACTGGGCGGCCAACGGTCACCTGATGGGTGCCGTCGAGCACGTCCGCACCTGGATCGCCACCCGGGAGATCCCCGGCGCGACGCTCGAGGTCGTGGAACTCGAAGGCCGTAGCCCGCTGCTGCTCGTCGACATCCCGGCGACGCCGGGCGCCGAGGACAAGGGCACCGTGCTGATGTACGGCCATCTCGACAAACAGCCCCCGGTCGGCGGCTGGGCCGAGGGCCTCGGTCCGTGGACCCCGGTGATCCGCGACGGCAGGCTGTACGGCCGCGGCGCCGTCGACGACGGTTACTCGGGTTACGCGGCGACGACGGCGATCGAGGCCGTGCGGTCCGCCGGCGGCGAGCACGCCCGCGCGGTCGTGCTGCTCGAGACCGGCGAGGAGTCCGGCAGCCCGGACCTTCCCGCGTACGTCGAGCACCTGAAGGAGAAGCTCGGCGCGGTCTCTCTGGTCGTCTGTCTCGACGCGGGCGGCACCGACTACGACCGGCTGTGGCTGACCACCAGCCTGCGCGGGATGTTGCACGTCAACGTCACCGTGCGGGTACTCGAATCCGCACAGCACTCCGGTATGGCCAGCGGCATCGTGGCCAGCTCGTTCCGCGTGCTGCGCGCCCTGATCGACCGGATCGAGGACGTCGAGACCGGCGAGATCAAGCTCGCCGAACTGAAGGTCGAGATCCCGGAGAACCGGGTCGCCGAGGCACGCGGCGTCGCCGAGGTCACGCCCGGCGCGGCCAAGACGATCTTCCCGGTGGTCGGCCGGACGGTGTCCGACGACGACCTGGAACTGCTGCTCAACAACTCGTGGCGGCCCACGCTTTCGGTGATCGGCGCGGCCGGCTTCCCGTTGCCCGCCGACGCCGGCAACGTCCTGCGCGACAGCACCACGCTCACCCTGAGCTTCCGGCTCCCGCCGACGACCGACGCGGAGGCGGCCAAAGAGGCGGTCAAGCGGGTGCTCACCGCTGACGTCCCCTACGACGCGGCCGTCGAGTTGAGCAACTTCCAGGCCGAGAACGGCTGGAACGCGCCGGACACCGCGCCGTGGCTCGACGAGGTCCTGCACCGCATCAGCGGTGAGGTCTTCGGCGCGCCGCACAAGAGCTACGGCATGGGCGGGTCGATCCCGTTCATGGGCCTGCTCGGTGAGAAGTACCCGGACGCGCAGTTCGTCGTGACCGGCGCCTGCGGGCCGGACTCCAACATCCACGTACCGGACGAGTGGCTGAACATCGACTTCGCGCAGCGAGTCACCGAAGCGGTCGCGCACATCCTGGACGCGCACGCACGGAGCTGATCTCCCCCGCCCGGCAACGCTATGAAGGACGCTTTCATCGCAGAATTTTGCAGTGAAAGCGTCCTTCATAGCGTCTGGGTTACCACTCAGGCGAACTTGTTCAGCGCAGCCGTCAGTTCGGTCAGCTGAGGCGTGAACCGCTGGTACGAGAACGGCGTCTCGTTGTTCCAAGCGATCAGCTTCCCGGCCTTCACCGCGGGCAGTTGCTGCCAGGTCGGCACACCGCCGAGTCCGTCAGGGCCGAGTGAGAGCGACCCGCCGCGGCTGTCGTACATGATCACGTCGGCGCTGTACTTGCCGATGTTCTCCCAGCTGATCTGCTGGTAGTAGCCGCCCTGGCTCTCGTCGGGCGCCTCCGGGATGACAAAGTTCAGGCCCTTGTTCTGGTAGTGCTTCGCGGTCGCGTACATCGGCGGGTTCGCGATGTAGACGGAGTCCTTCTGCGCGGACACGAGCAGGATCTTCAGCCCGGCCGCCTTCTTGGCCGCCTCGGTCAGCGCGGCGTCGGCCTTCTCATACTCGGCCTTCGCGGCTTGGATCTCCGGGGTCTCGGTGTCGGCGCCGAGGGCCTTCGCCAGCGCGGTGAACTTCGCGATCCCCTCCGGCATCGTGATGCCTTGTAGCCGGATGCCGACGCTCGGCGCCGCTTTGTCGATCTTCTCCGTCTGCGTGTCGGGGACGTACCACAGCTGTTCCTTCAGGTACATCACACTGACCAGCAGCTGCGGGTTGAGCGAGACGAACTTGTCGAAGTTGAACTCGTTCCAGACGTTCCCGAGCGAGGTCACGGTGTTCAGGTCGACGCCGCCTGCCTGCGGATCCGGCTTGCCGTCGGCGAACTTCGACGGTCCGAAGATCCCGATCGACTTCACGCCGAGGTCCCACAGCGCGGCCGCGGCGGTCACCTGCGCGACGATCCGGGTCGGGCGCTCGCCCTCGAGTTTGCGGTTGCGGTCGTCGGTGAACGACCAGGTCGTGCTCGCCGCGGGCGCGGCCGCGTCCTCTTGGTAGCCGCAGGCGGTCAGGAGACCGGTGGCGCCGAGCGCCGCGGTGCCGGCGATGAAGCCGCGTCGAGTGAGCTGCATCGAGATCTTCTTTCACCGGGGACCTGAAGTTCGTTGTTAGGCTAGCCTGCCCTCATTATGAATGCCATGGTCCAGGTCACGCCTCCGCGGACCAGCGTCTCCGTGCGGACGCTGGTCCTCATCGGCGCCTTGGTCGCGCTCGCCGCGGTGATCCTGCTGTCGATCGGGTTCGGCTCGAACCGGCTGTCGCTCGGCGAAGTCCTGCACGCCCTCTTCGCCTATGACGGCAGCTACAACGACGTCGTCGTCCGGGACGATCGCCTCCCCCGAACCGTGCTCGGCGTCCTGGTCGGGGCGGCGCTCGGTCTGGCGGGTTCGCTGATGCAGGCGATCACCCGCAACCCCGTCGCGGAACCCGGACTGCTCGGCATCAACCACGGAGCCGCGGTCGCGATCGTGCTCGGCTCGGCGGTGTTCTCGGTGACATCGCCCGGACAGTACGTCTGGTTCGCCTTCGCGGGAGCGCTCGCCGGAACCGCGCTGGTCTCGGTGATCGGCGGGACGCGGGGTGCTTCGAGCCCGCTGCGGCTGGTGCTGGCCGGGGTCGCGGTCCAAGCGGTGTTCGTCGGGATCAACCAGGGCATGCAGATGATCAACACGCATAACCTGCAGGCGATGCGGTTCTGGCTGGTCGGGTCGCTGGTCAATCGGGACCTGAGCGGGCTGGCGGTCCTGCTGCCGTTCTTCGTCGTGGGTCTCGTGATCGCGGCCGTGCTCGCCCGCGCGCTCAACGCACTGGCGCTCGGTGAGGACACCGCCCGCGGCCTCGGCGCGAATCCGGCGCTGGTCCGGATTTCGGGGATGGTGGCCGTCGGTCTCCTGTCGGCGGCGGCGACCGCGGCCTGCGGGCCGATCGCCTTCGTGGGGCTGATGATCCCGCACGTCGTCCGGTTGCTGGTGGGACAGGACGAACGCTGGGTGATGCTCCTGTCGTCGTTGCTCGGTCCCGTGCTCCTGCTCGGCTGCGACGTTCTCGGACGGCTACTCGGTTCGCCCGGGGAGATCCAGGTCGGCGTGATGACCGATGTCGTCGGCGGGATCGCGTTCGTGATCGTCGCGCGCCGGCTCAAGGCGGTGCGCCGATGACCACGCTTGTCCGCCGTGAGTCGCGTTTGGACAGACGATCGCTGGTCGTCCTCGGCCTGCTGACCCTGGTGACGCTCATCCTCGTCGTGCTCTCGGTCGGCACCGGCGACTATGAGATGAGTCCAGGGGATGTGCTCACAACCCTTGCCGGACAAGGGACGAAGGCGCAGTACCTGGTCGTCATGGGACGACTGCCGCGAGTATTGGTCGCGATCCTCGTCGGGGTGGCGCTCGCGCTGGCGGGCGCCGTCTTCCAGACGCTGACCCGCAATCCGCTTGGCAGCCCGGACATCATCGGTTTCACCACCGGATCGGCGACCGGTGGCATCGTGACGCTGCTGTTCTTCGGTTCCACACCCGGCTTCGTTTCGCTCGGCGCGCTGGTCGGCGGATTGCTGACCGCGCTGCTCGTGATGCTGCTGTGTGCGCCGCAAGGGTTGTCGAGTTCCCGGCTGGTACTGCTCGGGATCGCGGTGAGCGCGGTACTGGTCGGGGTGAATTCGTACCTGTTGGTGAAGGCGAACCTGGAGGCCGCCGCACAGGCCGTCGGCTGGCTGACCGGTGATCTCGCCGGCCGGGACTGGAGATATTTCGTCCCGCTGGCCGTCGCGATGGCGGTGTTCGTCCCGGTGGTCCTCGCGCACGGCCGCGCGTTGCGGATGCTGGAGATGGGCGACGACGCCGCCGTCGGGATCGGCGTCGATGTCAGGCGCGTGCGGCTGACGCTCGTGCTGGTCGCCGTCGCCCTGGTCGCCGCGTCCACGGCGGCGACCGGACCCATCCCGTTCATCGCGCTGGCGGCGCCCCAACTCGCGCGCCGGATGACGCGCCTACCGGGGCCGAACCTGGTCGCCTCGGCCTTCATCGGCGCGACTCTGGTCGTCGCTGCCGACTACCTGGGCCAGCGGTTGCTGGAGGCCTCACTCCTGCCCGTCGGCGTCGTCGTGGCCGCGCTCGGCGGCGCCTACCTCATCTGGCTCCTTCTAAGGAGAAGGTGAAAGGCTCACCCCAGCCTGGTCAGCTGCACCGAGACGTCCAAAATGGACTGACCGCCGCCGGTGAAGATCCCCTTCAACGGCGCGACATCCGCGTAGTCCCGCCCGGTCGCGACCCAGACGTGCCGCGGCCCCACCGGGATCGCGTTCGTCGGGTCGTAGGCCCACCAGCCGCCGGTCCAGACGTCGACCCACGCGTGGCTCTCACCCGCGACCGTCTCGCCGAGCTTCGCCTCCGGCTTGGTGTGGAGATACCCCGAGACGTACCGCGCCGGGACGCCGATCGCGCGCAGCATCACCAGCGTCACGTGTGCGAAGTCCTGGCAGACGCCTTCGCGCGCACGCCACGCGTCGGTCGCCGTGCTGTGCACACCGGTCGTTCCCGGCTGGTACTTGAGCTGTTTGTGGACCCATTCGCATACCGCGAGCACGGACTCCGCCGGGTCCAGCCCCTTCTTCAGCTCCCGCGCCACCTTCGACAGTTCCGGGTCGCGCGGCGTGTAGTCGGTCGGGGTCAGGTACTCGGTGCGGTGGTCGATGACGGTGTCGCTGCGGAGGTCCTTCCACGTCGCCGTCCGGATGGGCTCGCCCTCGTCCGCGGTCTCCACGACCGACGTCGCGAGCACGGTGAACTCGGTATGCGGCGCGTGAAGGTCGAACGACGTGACTATCGTGCTCCAGTAATCGGTGTATCGGTACGCACGCGTCGACGGCGTTGTCTCGATCCGGGTCGCGACCGTGGTCTGGCGCCGGTCCGAACGCGGGGTCAGCCGCGCTTCGTTGTACGACTGCGTGGCCGGTGTCGCATACCGGTATCCGGTCCGGTGAGACACCCGAAGCTGCCAGCTCACAGCGAAACCTCCGCACCGCTCCAGGCCACCCACGGCGACGAATGGAAGTACTGCACTGAAACCGCGTCGCCGATGTCCTTGATCGACGTCTGCAGCGCGCCGAGTCGTTTCGGCAGGTCGTCCAGCAGATCCGACGGGCGAAGGAACTCGAGCTCACTGCGGGCCCGCCCGATTTGGCGCAACGCCTCGGACTTTTCGTTGGCGCGCGACTTGACCCCGGGATCGAGCCGCTCCAGGCATTCCTCCGCTTGGCGCAGCGCGTGGAACACCGAACGCGGGAAGAGCGTGTCCCGCAACAGGAACTGCACGACGCGGCCGGCGTCCAGCGCGCCCCGGTAGGTCCGCAGGTAAGTGTCCTGCGCGCCAGCCGAACGGAGCACCGTGATCCAACCCGGGGAGGACGCGCGGTCCTGGACCCGCGAGAGCAGTAGCCGTACCACCATGTCCGCGCGTTCGACCGAACGGCCGAGCACCATGAACAGCCAGCCGTCGTCGCGGCTCATCGTCGAATCCGCTAGGCCGGCGAACATGGCCGCGCGTTCCTCCACAAAGGACAGGAACGCGTGCGGGCCTGCCCGGCGGGCGTAACGCTGCCTGTCCGGCACCGCGTTCCACGTCGCGTTCAGGCATTCCCACAGCTCGGTCGAGACGACCTCACGCGCGCCGCGGGTGTTCTCACGGGCGGAGTTGATCGAGCCGACGATCGACGCCGGATTGTCCTTGGCGTACGCGACCAGCTCGGTCAGCTTCCACACGTCGAGGGACTCCATGCCCTCCGGCGAGATACCGAGGACGGCGAGCAGCTGGCGGCTCGCATAGTCCGAGTCGACGCTCGCGTCTTCGAGCAGCTGGTGGACGGAGACGTTGAGAATACGGGAGGTGTCATCGGCGCGTTCGACATATCGGCCGATCCAGTACAGCGATTCCGCGTTACGGGCGAGCATGTCAACCTCCCTGGGCCTGTTGTTGCTGCTGCTGTTGCTGGGACGAGGTCAACTCTGGTCCCTGGTCTGCGACCAGACCGTCCACACGGGACAGCTCGCCGAGTGCGGGCTGGTCCAGCTCGCGCTCCGCTGTGGAGGACCGCGATGCCAGCACCCAGGTGTCCTTCGATCCTCCGCCCTGCGACGAGTTGACGACCAGGCTCCCCTCCGGGAGCGCCACCCGGGTGAGCCCGCCCGGAAGCACGAAGATCTCCTTGCCGTCGTTGACCGCGAACGGCCGCAGGTCGACGTGCCGCGGTGCCAGCCGATCCTCCACTTTGGACGGTACGGTGGACAGCTGGACCACCGGCTGGGCGATCCAGCCCCGTTTGTACGCCCGCACCTTCCGCTTCAGCACGGCCAGCTCGGCCTGCGTGGCATCCGGGCCGAACACGATCCCGTACCCGCCGGAGCCCTCGACGGGTTTGACGACCAGCTCGTCCATATGCGTCATGACGTGGTCGAACTCGTCGGGTAGCCAGCACCGGAAGGTGTCCACATTGGGCAATAGCGGCTTCTCGTTGAGGTAGTACTTCACCATCTCCGGCACGTAGGTGTAGACGAGCTTGTCGTCGCCGACGCCGTTGCCGACCGCGTTCGCGATCACCACGTTGCCCGCGCGTGCCGCGTTGAGCACGCCGGCGATGCCGAGCACCGAGTCCGGCCGGTAGTGCACCGGATCGAGGAACTCGTCGTCGATCCGCCGGTAGATGACGTCGACCTGGCGTTCGCCTTCGGTGGTGCGCATGTAGACGACGTTGTCGCGGCAGAACATGTCGCGGCCCTCGACGAGCTCGACGCCCATCAGCCGGGCCAGCAGCGAATGCTCGAAGTACGCCGAGTTGGCCACACCGGGAGTGAGCACGACGACCATCGGATCGGCGACGTTCGCCGCGGCCGCCGCTCGCAGCGCACGCAGCAGATGGGAGGCGTAGTCGCCGACCGGCCGCACCCGGTGCTGGGCGAACAGGTCCGGGAACACGCGCGCCATCGTGCGGCGGTTCTCCATCACGTACGAGACACCGGACGGGTTGCGAAGATTGTCCTCCAGTACCCGGAACGTGCCCTCCTCGTCGCGGACGAGGTCCACGCCGGACACGTGGATGCGGACGCCGTTCGGCGGGCTGACCCCGAACGCCTCACGCTGGAAGTGCTCGCACGACGTGATCAGCCGCCGAGGAAGGACGCCGTCCCGCAGGATCTGGCGATCGCCGTAGACGTCGGCGAGGAACGCCTCCAACGCACGGACCCGTTGCGCCACCCCGCGTTCGAGCTTGCTCCATTCGGCCGCCTGGATCACCCGCGGCACCAGGTCGAGAGGGAACGGGCGCTCCTGACCGGACAGCGAGAACGTGATGCCCTGATCCACCATGGCCCGGTCGATCGCGGCCGAACGGGCCGTCAGATCGGTCGACGTCAACGCCGAGATCGACTCGAACAACGCCCGGTACGGCGTGCGGACGGTCCCGTCCGGGTTGAACATCTCGTCGTACGCGCCCGCGTGCGGCCGCTCCGGTGAGAGGTACCCGTCGAACTGCGCACCGGGTTTCGCCGCCCGCCTCGCCGACGTCGTCGTCCGCGGACGACGGCCCGCTGGTGGCAGGCGCGGCGCCGAGTTGTTGTTCATGGAGGTCATCGTGACGCACGGACCCCACTTTGCGCGAGATACCGGGGTCGGCTTGTTCGGATGATCAACCTGATGCTAACCTCGCCGGGCATTTCCAAACCTGACTGGGGAAGGTTGGATTCTCTTTGGCGTATCGCCATATCTGAAGCTCGATTTTTCATGCACAACCTGCTGGATAAGCAGGTGCTGAATTTGTCATTTCAATTTTCAAGGGGAATTGTGAAGAATTTCGTAAAGGCGTTCGTCGTGGCCGGTGCCGCAGTGGCGGCGTTGGCTGTTCCGGGTGTCGCGATGGCTGCTCAGGACGTCCCCGCGGCGCAGTCGACCAGTGTCGGCGCAGCGGACGTCCGGCTTTTTCTCTGCGGCGAGAGCTACCAGAACTGTGTCCAGAATCGGTATGACATGGTCCGGCGCGGATACAAGGTTTCCGAGATCAAGTACTACCCTTATGACCCCAGCTGCGCGGGTATCTGCTACCACGGCTACATGTTCGATTACTGGAAGTAATAAGGGACGGTGGGGCGCTGCGGCGCCCCGCCGTGCTTCAGTCGCTCACCTCGCTGGCCAGGCTGAAGACCTTGTTGGACCCCATGCGCCGACGTCGGTGCGACGCCCACGTTAGGACGATCGTCGGTAGAAACGTCGCCGTAACGTCAAGGTGCTGGGCTTGACGTCGGATGAGTGGCAATATGCGTGCTCTCGACACATGGGAACTACAAGGAGTGACGACGTGGCCCGATTGAAAGCGCTCGCCCTGATCCCGGCGCTGGCCCTAGCCGCGGGTGTGCTGTCCGCGTGTGGAGACGACGGTGGCTCCACCAACGCCGCCACTCCCGGTGGTGTCCAATTGGTCGCCCCGGGCAAGCTCACCACGTGTACGCACCTGCCCTACCAGCCGTTCCAGGTCAAGCAGGGTGACAAGATCGTCGGCTTCGACGTCGACCTGGTGGACCTGATCGCCAAGAAGCTGGGTGCCGAGCAGAGCATCATCGACATCGCCTTCGAGACCATCGAGTCAGGTGAGGCGATGAACACCGGACAGTGCGACCTCGCCGCCGCCGGTATGACGATCAACGACAAGCGCAAGGCGAAGTTCGCCTTCTCCGACCCGTACTTCGAGGCGTCGCAGGCGCTGCTGGTCAAGACCGGTTCGCCGATCAAGGATCTGTCCAACGTCGCAGGGAAGAAGATCGGTGTCCAGTCGGCGACCACCGGTGCCGACTACGCCAAGGAGAAGGCGGTCGGGGCCGAGATCGTCACGTTCGACGACCTCGCGCTGCTCGAGCAGGCGGTGAAGAACGGCACTGTCGACGCGGGCGTCAACGACAACGGCGTGCTGTACGACTTCGTGAAGACGAACCCGGACACCACCGTCGTGACCGAGTTCAAGACCAACGAGTTCTACGGGATCGGCATCAAGCAGGACAACACGGCCTTGCTCACGCAGGTCAACGAGGTGCTCAAGGCCTCGGTCGCGGACGGCTCGTACGCGCAGATCTACCAGAAGTGGTTCAGCAAGGCGCCGACCTGGCAGCCGGGCAGCCCCACCGCCGGTTGATAATCCGCCCCCTGTGGCCGGTGCCCAGTGCACCGGCCACAGGTTTGTCACCACCTGCTTGAGGAGAGAAATGGCACTGAGCCGCCGCCAGCGACGATCTGCATTCCGGCGGGCGCAGTACGCGCTGCTGCTGGTGATCGTCGTGGTGTTCGCGCTGCTGGCCGACTGGGGACGGTTGGTCAAGGCGTTCTTCGACTTCGAAGTCGCCGCGAAACAATTTCCCGACATCATCACCGTCGCGCTGAAGAACACCATCATCTTCACGGCACTGGGCTTCGCGCTCGGTCTCGCCCTCGGGCTCCTGCTCGCACTGATGAGACTTTCGTCGGTCGGCCCGTACCGCTGGTTCGCACGGGGGTACATCGAGTTCTTCCGCGGCCTGCCCGCGCTGCTGATCTTCCTGGCGGTCGGTGTCGGGGTGCCGATCGCCTTCGGGAACCCGCTGCCGCGCAACGTCGCGATCATGCTCGCGCTGGGCATCGTGTCTTCGGCCTACATGGCGGAGACAATCCGCGCCGGTATCCAGGCGGTTCCTCGCGGCCAGGTCGAGGCCGCGCGTTCGCTGGGAATGTCGCCCGCACGGACGATGATCACCGTCGTGATCCCGCAGGCGTTCCGGATCATCCTGCCGCCGCTGGCCAACGAGCTGATCATGCTGACGAAGGACTCGTCGCTGGCGTTCCTGCTCGGCACCACTCCCGCACAGCAGGAGCTGGCGCAATTCAGCCGTCAGGCACTGCTGGAGGCGAAGGGCCTGACACCGATCGTCGTCGCCGGTCTCTGCTACCTGGTCATCACCATCCCACTGTCGATCCTGCAACAGCGGCTCGAGAAGAAATACGGAGCCGGTGTCCCCGGCGGAGGAACGGTATGAGTACCGACGTCATTGTCGAAGTTTCCGGGCTACACAAGGCCTTCGGCTCGCTGGAAGTGCTCAAGGGCATCGACATGCACGTCGAGCGTGGACAGGTCGTCTGCATCATCGGCCCGTCAGGTTCGGGTAAGTCGACCCTGCTGCGCTGCGTGAATCTGCTGGAAGAACCCCAGCAGGGCAAGATCGTCGTGAACGGCAGCGAGATCACCGACGAAGACGTCGACATCGACGCGGCCCGGACCAAGATCGGCATGGTCTTCCAGTCATTCAATCTGTTTGCGCACCTGAGTGTGCTCGACAACCTCACCGTCGCGCAGCGCAAGGTTCTCAAGCGCGGCAAGGAGGAGTCGGAGAAGATCGCGCGCGACAACCTGGCGAAGGTCGGGTTGGCGGAGAAGGAGACGTCACTGCCGACGCAGCTGTCCGGTGGCCAGCAGCAGCGGGTCGCCATCGCCAGGGCCTTGTCGATGGATCCGGACGTCATGCTGTTCGACGAGCCGACTTCGGCGCTCGACCCCGAGTTGGTCGGCGACGTTCTCGCGGTGATGCGGCAGCTTGCGCAGGAGGGCATGACGATGCTCGTCGTCACGCACGAGATGCAGTTCGCCCGCGAGGTGGCCGACACTGTGCTGTTCATGGATGGCGGAGTTGTCGTCGAACAGGGCCCGCCGGACCAGGTCATCGGTGACCCGCAGCACGAGCGGACGCAGGCATTCCTCTCCCGCGTCCTGAACCCCAACCACCAGGGCTAACGACCGCGGAGCCGGGCCTCCAGTTGGACCACCTTCGTGGCCACCTCGTGCGGCCCGGCTCCCATCAAGCTGACCCAGCCGTTGGTGTCCGCACCGAACACGACACGACCCTGTTCGGTGTCCATCCAGCCCGGCGGTTTCTCGATGCGTTTCCGGTTGCCGCTTCCGTCACGGATGGCGACGTACAGCCTGCCGAAGAACGTGTGCGGCGACCGGATCCACTGAAGCACCTTCTTTGCGTCCCGGATGCTCGGGCTGGTTCCGGTCAGCATCTCGCCGCTCATGAGGATGTGCAGGTCGGCTTCCGCGCAGTTCAACGACGGCGTCCGCGCGCCGGGGGCTTCCGGCAGCAGACCGGCGAAATCCTGTGCGAGGGTGTCCGGCCGGGTCGGAGCCAGGTAGACGACCTTGTCGACCAGCACCACCGTGACCGCCTCACGTCCGCTGCCCGCGACGCGAACGGTCCGCTCGCGGCCCTCGGACTTCACCCATGAGTAGTACTCGACGGCCGGTCGTTGCAGAAATCGCAGCGTGTCGAGGAACTCGTCGTCGATCCGCCCGCGCCGGAGCAGACCCTGTCCGTCCAATTCGGACTGTGCGGTCGCGGCGAGCTCGCGACGTTCCTCGGGCAGGTACCACTGCGCGCCGCGGACGAGCGTCGGATGGATGTCGCCGAGATTGTGCTGGTCCAGCAAGGTTTCATAGGTCTGCAGGGTGAGTTCGACCGGTTTCTGGAGCATGGATCTACGCGCCGATCACCGGGGGAACGGGCTTGTCGCCGTCATAGCCGCCGAAGATGGAGTCGCCGTCCTCTTCCTGCAGCATGATCTTGCGCTGGTGCTCTTCGTCCTCGCCACCTTTGCCGCCCTTACCGGCGCCGCCGCCCATGCCACCGCCCATTCCGGGTGCGCCAGGCCTGCCCGCGGCCGCACCGCCGGCGGGATTGCCGCGCATCGCGCCCTCTGCGGGCATACCGGCCCCGACGCCACGGCCTGGTCCCATCCCGCCGCCGCTTCCCGGACCACCGGTCGACCCGCCAGGCCCGAACCCTCCGCTGAAGCCACCGCTTCCGGGCCCAAACCCGCCGCCGGCGTCGCCACCGGGTCCACCGCTGCCCGGTCCGAAACCACTCGGCGGACGAAACCCGCCCGGACCCGGTTGGGCGCGGGACAGGTCGGTCTGGTCGGAGGGCCGACGAGGTGGCTGCGGCATCCTGGGAGGCTGCGGCGGCACTACCGGCGGCCTCGGAGCTTGGTAGCCCTCGGCCCCCGGCGGCGGCGCATACGAACTCGGGCCACCCGTGTACCCGCCACCGGGTCCGCGCCCGCTGTCGCCACCGGAATGTCCGCCGCTGAACCCACTGACCTTGGTTCCGGGGTCGATGGGATCCGGGGTGATCGGCCCCGCCGACACGTTCGGATCGTGCGCGGCCGGATACTCGGGCGCCAACGTCTGTTGCCGCGGCTGCGTGTTCTGGTAGTACGGCTCGTAGATCTCGACATTGTGCTTGGTGTCCGCGTCGAACTTCGCCGCCGCGATCTCGTCGTCACTCGCGCCGATGGACAGCACGTCCTCGGGCCCGCTGTCCCCGGCTCGATCCTTGTCGACCGGCCGCACATTCCCGCGCGTGTAGTGGAACGACGCGTTCTGGTCGAACATCGATTGCCGCGCGCGGTTCATGTTCTCGCCGGCGATCCGGGACGTTTCGATCAGTGGGCCGAGACCGGCTGCGCCACTTTCGGCGGCTTTGCCTTTCCAAAACGCGGACAACGCGGTCTGGCTAGTGGTCATCGCCTTGCCGATATCCTCGTGGATCGTCATCAGCTTGTGGGACGAAACCTGTGCTCTGTCGAGCCGACTGGTTGTATTGGGATTGGCGTTGAGCTTGGTGAAGATCTCCCAGCCGCTATACGTCATTGGGCGGCCTTCAAGTGCTGGATCGCGAACTCGCCGATCTTTCCGAGGAGCCCACAAGGATCGCTGTACTTGGGATTGCCGCTGAAGAGTTGGGTGGTCAAGACGTACATCATGTCGTCGCGAACACCGATCGCCAGATTGCAGACGCCATTGCCTTCTCCACCGTTGGCATAGATGACGGCCGGGTATCCGGCGATGTCGGGCACGGGTTGAAATGTGGTGACCCCACTGCCTTGTGCCTTGAGCGCGTAGAGGTGACTGAGCCCGTCCGGCTCGTTGACATTGAGGTTGCCAGTCACCGTCCCGGACGTGTTCGTGAGAATCCACAGGCATCCCTTGCCACCTGCGATGTCCTGCGGTTCAGCGGTCTTCAGCGCTACGCCTGTGCTGTTGATCTCAGGCTCGGTTGCTGCTGAGCACGCATCCGTTTCGAACGGGCCCGTCTTCAGTGGGCTCGCCACCTTCGGGGCGCCGGCCCGGGGCAGGCCGGACTCTGCGGACGACGATGCGGTCTGGCCAGTTGTGGGAGTGCCGGGGTTCTCTGTGCCACACCCGGCGATCGTGGCGGCGGAGATGGCGGCAGCGATGATGGCCACGGACCGATAACGCATTCAGAGAGCCTTTCCGATGGAGCGGATTGCGTCGAGTGCGGCCTGGTCTTGGTTCTGATAGGCCGTCCTGATGTCTATCAGGGTCTGCATATAGGCCTGTGCGTAGGCGGCAGCCCCATTGAGAAAGGACTGATAGGCCGCACCGGACTGGTTCGCCATGGCGACATAGCCCTGGCTTCCCACCTCGTCGCCCATTGCGTCGATCCCGGTCAAGTTGCTGGCTTCGGCACGCGCGCGGCTGAAGTCGCGTTCGACGCAGTCCTGGAGCAACTTGATGACGTTGTCCATGGCCTCGGGATCGAACTCCCAGCCACCGTTCGCTGAAGCGCTCGCGAAGTCGGCCTTGGCCTGGCCTGTACCCAGTTCGCCGTAGTTCGGGGGCACTGCCGGTGGCGGTGCCGCGGCGGCGCCTGGGATCATGCCCGAGCCTGGCGGCGGCGCCTGCTGTGGCGTGGTGTTCAGCTGGTTGTAGACACCCTCAGGGCCTGTCATGTCGTGCCTCCCCGCACGGGCCGCGGTGGGGTGCGGCCTACCCGTAGTTCAGTTGTGACTCCAACGCGTGACCTTAGCAGCAGGTAAACCGCCGAACAGCCCCTTCGGTGAAGATCACCTCCGAAAGTTCCCCAACCTCGGTGATTCGTCCTGATCGACCCATTCTGGCCACCTGGAACCTCGGCGGCCGTTGTGCCGTCGTAATCCGGTGGCAGGTTCCGGTCTAATGCCTTGGGCCTCTTGCGAAGCGTGTCGGTGATCGGCTTCGCTGGTGGCTGAGGGACGACGGGGAGGGGAAGCGCGACGATGCCGGGGTTTCGGCGTAACAACGGGCCACGTGATCCGGCGGAGGGTGAGAACGGCGGCCGGGCCTTGCCGAACGATTCGACTCTTCCGCCGCTGGATCCGTTCGACCCGAATCCCGACAAGCGGTACGAGGTTCCGGCGTCGGAGTTGATGAAGCCGGGCACGGGTGGCCTGCTCCGCTGGCGCCGTCAGGCGACCAACGCGCCGATCGTGCAGGTCGAGGACGCCTACATCACCGGCACGTTGGACCTGCGCGGCGCGGATCTCAAGTTCCTGTTCCGATTCGAGCGGTGCCGGTTCGAGCATCCGCCGGACGTGCGAGAAGCGCATCTGCTCGGGCTCGTGTTCCGCAAATGTTGGCTCCCCGGGCTCAAGGCGCGCAATCTCCGCACCCGCAACGACGTCCGCCTGATCCGCAGTGTCGTGCATGTAGACGCGGACAACGAGATCGAGGAGACCACCGTCCAGCGCGGTGACGACCGCGAACGCGGGATGCCGAACGCGGCGGTCAACCTCACCGACGCGGTCATCGAAGGGTCGGTGGTGTTGACACGGACGGTGATCTCGCATCCGCGCGGCAAGGCGATCCAGGCCGACCGGGTCAACATCGTCGGCGCGTTGCTGGCGTATCGACTGGTGGCCAACGGAGAAGTCCGCATCCCGGGTATGCGCGCGGGCGGTAACGTCAACTTCTCGGGCGCGACACTGAACAACCGGGAAGGGTTCGCGCTCAACGGGAACGGGATCCACATCGGCGGCAGCCTGCTCTGCGAGGTCGACAACTACGGGCCGGCCGCGCAGCGGAAACGCTTCTCCGCCAACGGGATCATGTTCCTGCCTAGTGCCACTGTGGACAGTGACATCATTTTGCGCGAGGCCAAGCTCACAGTGAACCAGTCCGGGCCGATCGTCGTCGACGCGTGGAAATCGAACGATCCGTACATCGACCCGCGTCCGGCGCTGGTCGCGGATCGCCTGTCCGTCAACGGAAATCTCGAGCTCAGCGACGGGCTGCAGGCGACCGGGACACTGCGGATGGTCAACGCGCGCATCGGTGGTTCGCTGCGTCTGGCCGGGGCCGAGGTCAAGGTCGTCCGCGGTCAGAGCACCCCGTACTACGATCGCGCGATCCACCTGGACGGCACCACGATCGGCGGCGACCTGGAGGCGACCAGCCTTCGTGTGCCGTCCGGCCAGTTGCGGATGGCGGACATCACCGTCGGTGGGAACGTACTCGCCTGGAATTCGATGTTCCTGCATCCGCGGCGTGACGTGTTCTCCGCGCGGCGCGCGAAGATCGCGGGCAATTTCCAGCTCACCGACGCGACCATTCAGGGAACGCTGCGGTTGCAGGGTGCGGAGGTCGGCGGCAGCGTCAACCTGTTCGGCACCAGCCTGACCGAACCGGGAGCGCGGACCAACACCAGCTACTCCCTGGACGTCCGCACCGCGCGGATCGGCCGGGACCTGGTGCTCACCGAGGACAACGAGCGCCCGTTCGTCGCGCAGGGCGGGGTCAACCTCGACGGCGCGCAGGTCGCGCGGCGCGTCGATTTCCGCGGTTCGCGGCTCGGATCCTTGCCGCAGCACGGGATCGCGCTCGACGGCAGCGATGTCGCGGCTGACGAATTCCTGCTGACGCCCGCCACCCCGCCGCACGGCAGGATCGTGCTGCGGCGGGCGCATTGCGGGACGCTGGGCGACAACGAGCATTTCTGGGCGTCGAGTTCGGGGATCGAGCTGGAGGATTTCCGTTACGACGCCCTCAAAGAGAACATCGCCCTCGACGACGACAAGGCGATCGACCACCGGATCGTGTTGCTGCGCAA
This sequence comes from uncultured Actinomycetota bacterium, assembly GCA_963766045.1. GTDB lineage: Bacteria > Actinomycetota > Actinomycetes > Mycobacteriales > Pseudonocardiaceae > Amycolatopsis. The sequence continues at coordinate 486,729 of CAVXYN010000002.1, forward strand.
GGCGATGGACGGCTACCGGCCCGGACCTTACGACCAGCTGGCGGCGACGCTGCGCGCATCAGGTAATGAAGAGCACGCGTCCACGGTCCTGCTGAAGAAACAGCAGTTCCGGTACGAGGCGCTCGCGCAGGGTTTCAAGTTCTTCGGGCCGGGCGTGCATTTGTGGAGCTGGCTACAGCGATCGATGGTCGGCTACGGCTTCCGTCCGGTGCGTGCGCTCGGCTGGTTGCTGACGCTGCTCGTGCTCGGAAGTCTGTGGTTCGGCCTCGGCGTCGACACGTGCATCACCGATCCGAAGCTCACGGTCAGCGGTCCGCGGTGCCTGGTGAACCAGGACGACACCGGGCTGCAGTGGAATCCGGTGCTGTACACGATCGACCTGCTGGTGCCGATCGTCGATTTCGGCAACAAGTCGCGGTGGTACATGCACGGCGCGGACAACTGGGTGGCGGCCGGATTCACCGCTTCGGGCTGGGTTCTGGCGACGACTGTCGCGGCGGGCATCAGCCGGATGCTCCGGCGCGACAACTGAGGGTATTTCACATACCCTCAGTATGGAGGTATGCCATGACCGAACCCAGCGCCACCGGCAAGATCGCCATCGAAGCTCCGCCCGAGAAGGTGTACGCCCTGGTCAGCGACCCGGGCGCACTTGCGGGGGTGGCCGAGGAGTACGACGGACATCGCTGGGTCGCCGGTGCGACGAGCGCCGTCGTCGGCGCGAAGTTCCGCGGCCGCAACCGCCGTGGCTTTCGCCGCTGGAGCACCCTCTCGACGATCACCGACGCCGACGAGGGCAAACGGTTCGCCTTCGAGGTGACCACGGTCGCCGGACTGCCGGTCGCACGCTGGCAGTACGACATCGAGCCGACGGGCGAGGGCTGCGTGGCGGTCGAGAGCACCTGGGACCGGCGGCCGAGCTGGCTCCGCGGTCCGACGTCGCTGTTCACCGGCGTCTGGCAACGCGATGAGACCAACCGGGCCAATATCGCCGCGACGCTGGCCCGTCTCAAGGCCGCCGCCGAATCCCGCTGAACCCGGCCGTACCACGGTTTCTCCGATTCACGAAAAGAGCGGGGGACCTTTGCTACCGCCGCGGCTGCATGTAGTGACAGAGCGGCGGCGAAACGGCCATATGTGGTAGGCGGACCGCGACAATTCAAGCAATGAACGGACCGTTCAGTCGACGAAGCGGGACCAGAACTCGATCTCCCGCGGCCCGTCCGGTGGAGGCGGGCCCAGCGGCTGCTCCAGGAAGTCGTGGCGGAGGTATCCCCGCAGGTCATAGCCGTAATAGACGATGTCGGTCTGATACACCGAGAGCACCGGGTAGCCCGAAGCCCCCGCGATCCCCGGTAGATACCGATGGCCGCATACCGGTACCAGCTGCGGGACCTGCGCGAGATGTTCTCGCGCCCGTTCGAGCGCGCCGGACAGGTCGATCGGCCGCATCCCCCACTCCGGCAGCCAGAAAGCGTTGTGCTCGACGTCGTACAGCACCCCGTCGACCGGCCAATCCAGCCGTTTCCGCAGTTGTCCGGGGTTCCCGCACCGCCAGTCCGGCCACCGGTCGCCGATCGGCACCCCGGCGGCCAGGAAGGTCCGGTGATCGGCTGCGAAGCGGAAGCCGAACCGCTCTTCGACCTCGTCGAGCTCGGCCTCGCTCAACCCGGGACGCACGGGTTCGGCCAAGGTCTGCTGGAGGTCTCGCGCCTCCTCGAGGGTGAAAGCAGGCTGAACTGTGGACATGGCTTGAGGTTAAGTCGCCCGGCGCGGGGGCGCCTTCCCTTTTCCGCCCCGTCCGGCTCCGCGGCGAGCGGTTCCCTCGGTTCGGGACGTACGACTCGGCGCCACGAACCGATGATGGCGTAGACAAAAATATGCATTTCAGGGTACCCGTCGTTCACGGAGAAATCCGTCGTGATATATCCGAAATAGTGACATACTGAACTAGGCCAGATGTACCAGCGCAATTGCTCCATTCCTCGGTTTCAGATCACGGTTCGATCACTAGTATCGACCGGCGTCCATCCCTCAAGGGAAATCGAGGAGATCTGTTTTGTTTCGAAAAAGAGCGTTGGTATTCGTGGCTTTGCTGCTGGTCGGCGGAGCCGCACAGGCGGCTACGTCCCAGGCCGTCGCCGCCGTTGACTTCCGAGCCGAGGTCGTGGCACTCACCAACGTCGAGCGGGCGAAGGTCGGCTGTGCCGCTCTGACGCGCCACGAGGCGCTGGACAAGTCGGCGCAGGGCCATGGTGACGACATGGCGGCCAAGAACTACTTCAGTCACACCGGACTGGATGGCAGCAGCCCTTTCGACCGGATGCGGCTGGCCGGTTATCCGAGCAACAGTGGTCGGGCCGAGAATATCGCCGCCGGTTATGACAATGCGGTCGCGGTCGTACAGGGCTGGATGAATTCTGAGGGGCACCGGAAGAACATGCTGAACTGCGCGTACCGGTCGATCGGCGTGGGCTATGCCTATTCGGCCAATGCGCAGTGGCGGCACTACTGGGTGCAGAACTTCGGCACCGTCTGATCCATTCGTTGACGGAAATCAGACCCCGCTGATCGCGGCTGCCGGGTGGGCGACTCCGGTCGCCCACCCGGTGCGGCAGGTCGGCACGGGACCTGTGCAGGTCTCGTCACCCACATGAGGCTCCTCCGCGCGGGTGGGCTTGATCTCTCGGCGGGTGGGATATGGAACACCCGTCAATCCGGTGTAGTTCACTCAGGTTGTGACTTCTCCACGAACGCAGTCCCGTGTGCGGGCGCCCGAACTCGCCGGTGACGTGTGGCTCAACACCGGTGGCGAGCGGCTCACGCTCGCCGGGCTGCGCGGGCGCATCGTCCTGCTGGACTTCTGGACCAGCGGCTGCGTCAACTGCCTGCATGTACTGGACGAACTGCGTCCGCTGGAAGCCGAGTTCGCCGACGTCCTGGTGACGATCGGGGTGCATTCGCCGAAGTTCCTGCACGAGGGCGAGGCCGCCGCGATCGAGGCGGCGGTGCGCCGGTACGACGTCCACCATCCGGTGCTCAACGACCCGCAGATGACCACCTGGTCTCAGTACGCGGTGAAGGCCTGGCCGACGCTGGTCGTCGTCGACCCCGAGGGTTACGTCGTGCACGTCGCCGCAGGTGAGGGCCACGCCGAGGCGCTGCGCCGGGTCGTCGCCGATCTCGTCGCGACCCACGAGGCCAAGGGCACGTTGAGACGCGGCGGCAGCCCGTACGTCCCGGCCGAGGAGCAGCGCGCCGAGTTGCGCTTCCCGAGCAAGGCCGTCACCACCGCGGAAGGCCGCATCCTGGTCGCCGACACCGGCCACCACTCCATCGTCGAGTTCGCGTCGGACGGCGAAACGATCATCCGCCGGTTCGGCAGCGGCCGCCGCGGCGCACAGGACGGGCCGTTCGACCTCGCGAGTTTCACCGAACCGTCCGGGCTCACCTTGCTGCCGTACGAGGTCGCCGAGCGCGCCGGCTATCACGCCGTCGTCGCCGACACGGCCGGACATCGCCTGCGCGGTCTCGACCTCATCACCGGCGAGGTCACCACGGTCGCGGGCACCGGCCGCCAATGGCGCAACGGCACGGACACCGGCAAGGCGCCCGACATCGACCTCACGAGCCCGTGGGACGTCGCCTGGTGGGGACCGGCGGGCGGGGTCGTGGTCGCCATGGCGGGTAACCACACGCTGAGCGTCTTCGAACCGGTTTCGGGCACCATCCGGCGCTTCGCCGGCACGACCGTCGAAGGTCTGAAAGATGGCGACGTCCACGAAGCGTTCTTCGCGCAGACGTCGGGTCTCACACCGGATGGCGACAAGCTGTGGCTCGCCGACGCGGAAACGTCGGCGCTGCGGTGGATCCAGCCCGAGGGCGAGTCCTTCACGGTGCACACCGCCGTCGGTGTCGACCTGTTCTCTTTCGGCCACGCGGACGGTCCCGCGGACCAGGCGCTCCTGCAGCACCCGCTCGGGCTCGCCGTCCTGCCCGGTGACACCATCGCGATCGCCGACACCTACAACGGCGCCATCCGCCGCTACGACCCGTTCACCCGCGACGTGACCACGCTCGCGACCGGTCTCGCCGAGCCGTCAGGACTGCTGGTGCACGACGGGGAACTGCTGGTCGTCGAGTCCGCGGCCAACCGGATCGGTCCCGTGTCGCTCGGCGAGCAGGCCGTCGACGGGGACGCGCACGCGGTTCGCCGTCCGCCGACCGTGCTGTCGCCGGGAGAACTCGAGTTCTCCGTCGTCTTCACACCGCCGCCCGGCGAGAAGCTCGACGACCGCTACGGCCCGTCGACGCGGCTGGAGATCAGCGCGTCACCGCCGGAGCTGCTCGCCGATGGCGCCGGTCTCGGCACCGATCTATCCCGCACGCTCCGGTTCGCCGAGGGCATCACCGAAGGCGTGCTGCAGGTGGTGGCACAGGCGGCGAGCTGTGACGACTGCGGCGAGCATCCCGCGTGCCGGATCACCCGGCAGGACTGGGGCGTTCCGGTCCGCTTCGAAAACGGCGGGGAAACCGCGCTGAACCTGGTGATGGCGGGGGATCCGGGTCAGTAGCATCAAGTCCGTGTCAGACGGGCCGAAACTCGAGATTCAGATGCTGCAGGACAGGGTGCTCGTGCGGCTCTCCCCGGAGGAGGGCGAGCGGCGCAGCTCCGGCGGCATCGTCATTCCCGCCACCGCGCAGGTCGCGCGGAGACTGGCGTGGGGTGATGTACTTGGCGTGGGCAACAGCGTGCGGAACGTCAAAACCGGGGACCGCGTGCTGTTCAACCCGGACGACCAACACGAGGTCGAGATCCAGGGCGAGGGGCACCTGGTGATGCGGGAGCGCGACATCCACGCCGTGGCGACCGAACGGACCGAACACGGCACGGGGCTGTACCTGTAGAGGGGGCGGGGTGGTGGGCGATCGCGACGAAACAGAGCTTTTCACCGACGAACTCCTACCGGCCGCGGAGAACGACGAAGACCTCGTAGACGAGCTTTTCGAGGGCGACGTGGTGGTGCACCCGCCGCCCACCTCGGCGACGAGGTTCCGCAAGAGCCTCGGCAAGGTGCTCATGATCGCCGGCGTGGCGATGGGCCTTTTCGTTGTGGCGTACGCAATCGACTTGATCGCCAGTGCCGGTGACGTCCCGCGCGGGGTCACGGTCGCGGGTATCGATGTCGGCGGGCTCACACACAAGGACGCCGAGTCGAAGCTGCGCCGCGAACTCGAGCCGCGGCTGATCCGGCCGGTGCGGATCCGGGCCGGCGATATCCGGACCCAGCTGGATCCCCCGTCGTCCGGACTCGGTCTCGACTGGCCGCAGACGCTCGGCCGGGCCGGACATCAGCCGCTGAGCCCGTACACCCGGATCATGTCGTTCTTCACCAGCCGCGAGGTCGGCATCGTCACCTGGACGGACGCGCCGCGGCTCGAGAAGACCGTCGCCGATCTCGCGACCGCGAAGCTGAACCATCCAGCGGTCGAGGGGAGTATCGGTTTCCGGCCCGTCCTCGGTAGCGACGGTGGGGTCCTCCCGTTCCCGGTCGAGCCGCGCGCGGGCCAGACGCTCACCGATCTCAACGCGGCCATCACGGCCATCACCGACCGATGGATCGACGACGGCGGTGTCGAGTTGAAGGTCGACATCACGCCGGTCAAGGCGAACTCGCCGGGGGTACACGCGGCTCTCGACAAGATCGTCATCCCCGCCGTGGCGAAACCGGTCGTGGTGCGGGGCGAGGGCAAGGACGCACTCCTGAAACCGGACGCGATAGCGGGTTCGTTCCAGTTCGCCGCCCGCGACGACGGCAACGTCGAGGTCCGGATCGACCAGGGAAAACTGCGGCTGGCGTTGCAGCCGCAGCTGCTGGAAACCGAGACCGACGGACAGGACGCGCAGATCGTCTTCGCCGGTGACAGGCCGGCCGTGCAGCCTTCGGAGGACGCACGGAAGATCAACTGGGACTTGACGTTCTCGGGGCTGACGTCGGTGCTCGCGAGGAGCGAAGGCCGTGAGCTGAAGGCGTTCTACGACGCCAGCAGGCCGGGCGTGAGCACCGAGGCCGCGAACGTGCTGGGAATCAAGGACGTCATCGGCGAGTTCACCACCTCGGCGCTCAGCGGGCCGGGGATGGCGAACGTCCAGACGCTGGCGAACCGCGTCTCCGGGACCATCGTGAAGCCGAACGAGACCTTCAGCCTCGGCGCGCGGTCCGGTCCGCGGACGGCGGAGACCGGGTACGTCCCGGCGCCGGTGAGTGAGGACGGCACCGGCCCGGTCGTGGTCGGCGGCGGGGTTTCCCAGCTGGCGACGACGCTCTACAACGCCGCCTACCTGGCCGGTCTCGCCGACGGCGGGCATCTGGAGCACGACCACTACCTGGACCGCTACCCGGCCGCGCGTGACGTGAAGGCGATCGACGACAACGGCGCGCCGGTCGAAATGCAGGTCGTCAACGACGCACCGACCGGGATCGCGCTGCAGGTGATCGCCGCGAACAGCTCGGTCACCGTGCGGATCTGGGGTACGAGGCGGTTCTCCATCCAGAGCATCGCGGGCGACCGGCATTCGTTCGTCCCGCCGCCGGTGCAACTCGGTTCAGGCCCCACCTGCACCCCGGACCCCGGTGTCACCGGCTTCAGTTCGTCGGACACGCGTGTGCTCACCGACGTCGTCTCCGGTACCGAAGTCCGCCGGGAAACCCGCAACGCCACCTACTCCCCGCGTCCGGTCATCGTCTGCCCCTGAACGTGCGTGAGGGCCACCCTCACGGTCTTGAAGGTGGCCCTCACGCGCTTTCGCGGTACGAGAAACTCAGGTGGCGGCCCGGTGACCGCCGCCGCCCTTGACCTTCGCGTAGACGGCCGCCGCGCCGATGACGCCGACGATGGCGGCTCCGACCTGGAAGGCGTGCCGGATCCAGTCGATCCCCGCCGTGTCGCGGACACCGAAGACACCGGCCAGCCAGTTACCGATGAAGGCGGCGACGATGCCGACCACGATCGTCAGCCACATCGGGATCTTCTGATCGCCAGGCGCGATCATCCGGCCGATGACGCCGAGGATCAGGCCGACCACGATCGTGGTGATGATGCCCCAGAGCCCACCGAGCATGGCTCCTCCTTACGTCCGTGAACCGAGTGGAACAGGTGGGCCCACGGTGACACCAAAACCGGATCATCGCGCCTCATGTGCCCTTACCGGGTGACACCTCGTCGTCCGTAGAGGTTCGCGGTCAGCGAGACACCGAGGGCGGCGACCACGATCTGCGTGATGAGCTCGAGCCAGTCGAAACCGTTGGTGTCGGCGTAGCCGAGCCCGCGCGCGATCGCGGTGCCGATGAAGGCGGCGACGATGCCCACGATGATCGTCAGCCACAGCGGGATGTTCTGCCTGCCCGGCGCGAAGAACTTGCCGAGCAGTCCGAGGATCAGGCCGACCACGAGCGCCGTGATGATGCCGGTGACTGCCATGGAAACTCCCTTTCCCGAGGTCTCCGCCTAGAGGCGGACTCGGCACGGAATTCCCAGCGGAAACCCTGGTGAAACCGGAAAGGCCCCCTTCGCGCCAGAAGGGGGCCTTTCCGTGATTCAGTTGGTCTAGAAGGCCGCCTCGGGCACGTCCATGAGGCTGTTGTCCGCGGCCTCGATGATCGCGCGGCGCGCGGTCAGCTCCGGCAGCACGTTCTTCGCGAAGAACGACGCCACGGCGAGCTTGCCCTCGTAGAACGGGGTGTCCTTCGCCGACGCGCCCGCGTCGAGCTTGCCGATGGCGACCTCGGCGTGCTTGATGAGCTGCCAGCCGATGAGCAGGTCACCGACCGACATCAGCAGGCTGACCGAGTGCTGGCCGACCTTGTTGATGTTCTGCGGGTCCTCCTGCGACGCGGTCAGGTAGCCGATCAGCGAGCCGAGCATGCCCTGGGTGTCCTCGAGCGCCTGCTTGAGCAGCCCGCGTTCGTTCTTGAGGCGCCCGTTGCCGATCTCCGACTCGATGGTCTTCGTGATCTCCCCGGCGATGTAGGCCAGCGAAGCGCCCTTGTCGCGGATGATCTTGCGGAAGAAGAAGTCCAGCGACTGGATGGCCGTGGTGCCCTCGTACAGCGAGTCGATCTTGGCGTCACGGATGTACTGCTCGATCGGGTAGTCCTGCAGGAAGCCCGACCCGCCGAGGGTCTGCAGCGACTGCACGAGCTGCTCGGTCGCGCGCTCCGAGCCGACGCCCTTGACGATCGGCAGCAGTAGGTCGTTGACGCCGTGCGCCACCTTCTGCGAAGCCTCGTCGCCCTCGCCGGTCCACAGCTGGTCCTGGAACGTCGCGGTGTAGAGGTAGATCGAGCGCAGGCCCTCGGCGTACGCCTTCTGCAGCATCAGCGAGCGGCGGACGTCCGGGTGGTTCGTGATGGTGACGCGCGGCGCGGCCTTGTTCAGCATGTTCGGCAGGTCGGCGCCCTGGATGCGCTCCTTGGCGTACTCGAGCGCGTTGAGGTAACCGGTCGACAGCGTCGCGATGGCCTTGGTGCCGACCATCATGCGGGCGTACTCGATGACCTGGAACATCTGCGCGATGCCGTCGTGCACCTCGCCGAGCAGCCAGCCCTTGGCGGGCGTGCCGTGCTGGCCGAAGGTCAGCTCACAGGTGGTCGAGGCCTTGATGCCCATCTTGTGCTCGACACCGGTGACGAAGGCGCCGTTGCGCTCGCCCAGCTCGCCGGTCTCGGTGTCGAAGTGGAACTTCGGCACGAGGAAGAGCGAAAGGCCCTTGGTGCCCGGTTTGGTCTCGATGCCGGGTCCCTCGGGACGGGCCAGCACCAGGTGCATGATGTTTTCGCTCATGTCGTGCTCACCGGACGTGATGAACCGCTTCACGCCGTCGATATGCCAGGAGCCGTCCTCCTGCGGGAGGGCCTTGGTACGGCCGGCGCCCACGTCGGAACCGGCGTCGGGCTCGGTGAGCACCATCGTCGCGCCCCAGGCGCGGTCGATCATGAACTGCGCCCAGCGCTTCTGCTCGTCGGTGCCGTTCTTGTCGACGATCGTGGCGAAGTTCGGTCCCGCCATGTACATGAACAGCGGGGCGTTGGCGCCGAGGATCAGTTCGGCGGCGGCCCACTGCACGGTCGGGGGCAGGCCGAAGCCGCCCAGCTCGTTCGGCAGGCCGAGACGCCACCATTCGCCGTCCATCAGCGCCTGGTAGCTCTTCTTGAAGGACTCGGGGATCTTCACCGAGAAGGTCTTCGGGTCGTAGACCGGCGGGTTGCGGTCCGCGTCGGCGTAGGAATCGGCCAGGGGACCGGAAGCGAGCTTGTTGAGCTCGGACAGCACGCCCCGGGCGGTCTCCTCGTCGGATTCCGCGAGGACGCCCTTGCCGAGGCGTTCCTGCACGCCGAGGACCTCGAAGAGGTTGAACTCCAGGTCTCGGACGTTGCTCTTGTAGTGGCCCATAGTCGTCACTCCAATGTGTTCGGCTCCCCGGCCGGGCACACGGTCCCTACTCGCCGGTAACTTCAGGATATTACCTGCGGGTAACCGGCGGCAAGTAAATCAGCATTCTTGTGACGTGGAAATCAGCAGAATAGGGGGTCTCAGCTGGGTGACGGCGCGATCGAAGAAGCCGAAGGAGCATCCGGCGGGTTGTGCGCGTCGTCGGGATTCGTCACGAGGATGCCGGAGCGGAACGCGATGGTGACCGCGTGTGTCCGATCGCGGGCCGAGAGCTTGCGCAGGATGCTCTTGACGTGGGTTCGCACCGTTTCGACGGAAAGAAAGAGGATTTTCGCGATCCCCGAGTTCTCCAGCCCCTCGGCGACCAGTTGCAGGACCTGGTACTCGCGCCGGGAAAGCGGCATCAAGCCGCGGGCGGTCGCCGGCCTCGGCGGCTCGCCGGGTTTCGTGACCGCGGGTGGCTGCCGTTTCGGGCGGGCCGTCAGCGCGGCCAGCGACGGGTCGATGTAGCGGCGGTCGCTGTGCGCGCGCCGGATGGCTTCGGCGAGGTGACGTCCATCGGTCGCCCTCGGCACGATCGCGTGGACCCCGGCCGCGATGGCCGCGGCGAGGTACTGCGGCGTGCGGTTGGTGTCCCTGATCAGCGTGATGATGACCAGCGCCGGGTCGCCGCCGCTGAGCAGCCGGGACAGGTGACAGTTCGGGTCGAGCGCGGAATCCAGCACGACGACGTCCGGTTTCAGCTGTTCGCACAACTGGATCGCGGCGTGGTGGCTGGCCGCCTGCCCGAGCCAGTGCAGGCCGGGGGTGCGGTGGACGAGCGAGTTGAGGCCCTCGCAGAAGATCGGGATCGGATCGATGGCGGCCACGCCGAGGCCGCGGCCGCCCGGTGACAGGCCGCCAGGCCTGCCGGCCTGCGTTCGGTTCGGCTCGATGCCTCGCATCACGGACCCCTCCGTCTTCCTGCCGTCATCCCGGGTGAGAGGACGCGCAGTCCATTCGGCACCCACGGCCCCCCGGCGTGGTCGCCCTCACCACCCGGTCCCCCCTGCTGGGACCGGAACGAAATGACACCTCGTAATTATTACGAGTCAGTAGGTCGGGCGCTGTGACGCGAGATCAGCTCATAGATGCATCCCGTTGTCGCAGCACACTCTGCGTATGACCAGGTAGATGATCTCCCGCTCGAATGAGCGCGGAACCCTGGAGAACTTCGCCCGTTCGCTACTGAGAGTTGATCTCGGCCCGTAGCCTCGCGAACTCCTTCGCGAGTGTCGCAGGCGTCCAATGCGCGTTCAAACCGCTGGGATTCGGCAAGATCCACACCCGTGCGCCGCCGATCTCGCCGTCGCCGAACGGCCCGACGCCCGCCTTAGGCCGGGAGAACGCGGTCCGGAATGCCGTGATCCCCACCACAGCGAGCCGGCGCGGGCGGAATTCGGCCACTTTCGCGGCGAGAAGCCGTCCGCCTTCGCGGAGTTCCTCCGCCGACAGCTCGTCGGCCCGCGCCGTCGTCCGCGCGACGAGGTTCGTGATGCCGAGGCCGTAGTCGAGGAGTTCGTGCTGCTCACTGGGGTCGAGCAGGCGCGGGGTGAAGCCGCTGCGGTGCAGTGCGGGCCAGAACCGGTTGCCCGGCCGCGCGAAGTGCAGGCCGAGCGCACCCGAGTACAAGCCGGGGTTGATCCCGCAGAACAGCACGTCCAGCCCCGGCGCGATGACGTCGTCGATGGTCGTGTTGTGCGCGGCGGCCAGCTGGTCCTTCGTCGGTCGAGTCCTCACCGGACCAGTTTCCCGCTGGACCTCGCGGCGAGGGTGGCCAACTCACCACGGAATGCGTACTGTTTGTGATCTCGCACACAAGGTCGTTTCCGAGGAGGCTTCGTGCAGCTCTGGCTCGTCCTCGGCCTGGTCGCGCTCGTCTTCGTGGTGGCGACGGTGCTCGTCACAGGAGAAGACCGGCGTGCCGCGCGGCGCGCGGCACAGCGGCGGCGGACGCGGCTAGCGGACCTGGGCGAAGTCGATCCGCTCGCGCCGCACCGGCTGCACCTCGACCGTTGAAGGAACCTTCCGCACGAGGGTGAGCAGCAGCGCACCGGCGATCCCGCCGAGCAGCGCGCCGAAGGTGTTGTTGAGCAGGTCGTCGACGTCGAAGATCCGGTAGACGTAGGGCGCGGTGCCGAAGTTCGCGGTCAGCTGGGTGATCTCGATCAGCAGCGAAGCGCCGAAACCGATGAACGTCGCGCCGACGAGGCCGCGCTTCCAGAGGGTCCGGGCGAAGAAACCGAGCGGGACGAACAGCAACACGTTCATGGTGGCCTGCTGGAAGGTCTGCGTGGAGAACCAGTCGGCCATCGGCAACCCGTGCTTGAGCAGCTCGGTGTGGATGTCGGCGATCCACTGGAACGGGTGCGGCTGCACCGTCTGGCTCAGCCGCTTGACGCCGGGGCCGGGCAGCGGGAGGAACGTGACGGCCAGGGTCATGGTGGCGTAGAGCAGAACCGCGGCCATGGTGAAGACGGGACGAAGGTGGACTCGGCCGTGCCGCGCATGCAGGATGATCAGCTGCGGGATCAGCACCGTCGCCCAGAGCGCGAAGAAGCCGATCAATCCATACTGCAGAGCTGTGACCTGTGCGTTCGTCATGACCACGACGTTATGGATCATGAGGTACCCGGCACTTCGGTCGAAAAGCCGCCTCTTCCGGGGCGGGATCGGCCAAGTGGCCGATCCTGATCTTGGCCGATCGGCGATATTCGCTTCTCCGTTCGCGGTGCTCTGTGCGAATCTGCCCTGATGGTGCTGCTTCGCCGGTTGATCGACACCGACCTCGACGTTTTCCGTGAGATCCGTCTGCGAGCCCTGACGGACACCCCGGAGAACTACGGTTCGATCGCAGCCGTCGAACAGGCTCAGCCCGACGAGCAATGGCTCGCGAAGCTCGCCGGCGCCGCCTGGTTCGTCGCCTTCGACGCGGATCGGCCGGTCGGCCTGGTCGCGGGCGGCGCACGGGAAGAGGGCTGGCTGCTCTATTCGATGTGGATCGCTCCCGAGGCCCGTGGCCGCGGCCTGGCCGAAAAGCTGGTCGACGAGGTGCGGGCGGCCGCCGAAAGTGATGGTGCGCGCACGCTGTCGCTGCACGTCGCCGAGGACAACGTCCGGGCGCGCCGGGCGTATGTGCGGCTGGGCTTTCTCGCCAGCGGGGAGTGGGAGCCGATGCCGAACGACGTCACCCGTCGGCGTGAGCGGCTCTACTTACCTGTTACCGCTGGTAGCAGTTAATAGCTTACTCTCGCGGTATGGACAACGTCGTCTACGACCGGGCAGGCCAAGGTGAGCCACTGATCCTGATCCACGGGGTCGGTCATCGCCGCCAGGCCTGGACGCCGGTGCTCCCGCTGCTCACGCCGCATCGGGACGTCATCACCGTCGACCTGCCCGGCTTCGGCGAATCCGCGCATCGGGAAGGGGCGTACGGCATCGAGCCCGCCCTCGAGATGTTCGCGAAGTTCTTCCTCGAGCTCGGCATCACCCGGCCGCATGTCGCGGGCAACTCGCTCGGCGGACTCCTTTCGCTCGCGCTCGGCGAAGCGGGTCTCGTCCGTAGCGTGACGGCGTTGTCGCCGGCGGGCCTGTGGACGCCGCGTCAGCAGCGGTACGCGCTGAGCATGCTGCGTACCCATCGCGTGCTCGCCGAACGGATCCCCGAACGCACCGCGCGCCGCCTCGCCGCGACTCCGGCCGGCCGGTCGGTGCTGACCGGGATGATCGTCGGTCGTCCGGACCGGCTCAGCACGGACGTCGTCATGGAGGACATGCGTTCGCTGGCGCGCTGTCCTGGCTTCCGCCCGACGCTGGCACAGGCCAACGGCGGCTTCCGGTTCGCGGGCGTCGTCAAGGACATCCCGGTGACCATCGCCTGGGCGCGGCACGACCGCATCCTCGCCCGGCCGAAAGCGGCCGAACTGCGCCGGATCGCGCCACAGGCCGAGTTGCTGGTCCTGCCCGGTTGCGGGCACGTGCCGATGAACGACGAGCCCGAACTCGTCGCGCGAGTACTGCTGGACGGTAGTTCTCGCGCCTTGTGACGTTTGCCTATCGTCCTTCTTTAGTCTCTGGAAATCATCTTGATCGCAAGGCAAACTCCTCCGCCGTGCGCCCGTTCGGGGAATCTGGGCGCGAATCGGAGGAAAGATGAAGTTCTCTACCCGGCTTGCCGTGGTCGCGGCCGCCGCGCTCACCGGACTCGCGGCCGTCGCCGCGCCCGCGTCCGCGGCCGGTGCGCAGACCACCGACATCCGGCTCATCGCGTTCAACGACCTGCACGGCAACCTCGAACCGCCGTCCGGTTCGAGTGGCCGGGTCACGCTGCCCGACGGTACGACGGTCAACGCCGGCGGCGCCGCTTACCTTGCGACGCACCTGAAGCGGCTTCGCGGCGAAGTCCGTAACTCCCTGGTGCTTTCCTCCGGGGACAACGTCGGCGCGTCGCCGGTGATCTCGGCGCTGTTCCACGACGAGCCGACCGTCGAGTTCCTGAACTCGATCGGCGTCGACGCGTCCGTTGTCGGCAACCACGAATTCGACGAGGGGCTCAAGGAACTCCGCCGCATCCAGCGCGGCGGCTGCCACCCGACCGACGGCTGCCAGTTCCGGACTTCCTTCCCCGGAGCAAAGTTCCCGTTCCTCGGGTCCAATGTGTACTACGAGAACGGTCTCCCCGCCCTGCTGCCCTTCAGCATCGAGCTCTCCGGTGGCGTGCCTGTCGGCATCATCGGCGCCACGCTGAAGGATCTGCCGCAGGTCGTCACCCCGGAGGCGATCAAGGGCCTGAAGTTCGGCGACGAGGTCCAGGCGATCGACCGGACCTCGAAGCTGCTGGACCTCGTCGGGATCAAGACACAGGTCGTCCTGATGCACCAGGGCGACAACTCCGACGCCGGTGGTCCGGACGAATGCAAGATCCGGCCCGGTGCCGCGTCGGCGATCGCCGCGAAGGTCACCCCGAGGGTCGACGCGATCTTCACCGGCCACAGCCACCAGCAGTACAACTGCGTGATCAACGACCCGGCAGGCAACCCGCGCACGCTCATCCAGGGCGCGTCGTTCGGCCGCCTGCTTTCGGTCATCGACCTGAAGATCGACCGGAAGACCCGCGACGTCGTGCGCGGCGGGACCAAGGCGCACAACGAGATCGTCACCCGCGACGTCACCCCCGACCCGGCGGCACAGAAGCTGATCGACGACGCCAAGGTCAAGGCCGCGCCGATCGCGAACAAGGCCGTCGGCACGATCACCGCCGACCTGCCCGCCAAGGGCGCGGCCTCCGGTGAGTCCCCGCTCGGCGACGTCATCGCGGACGCCCAGCTCGAGGCCACGCAGTCGAACGGCGCGCAGATCGCCATGACCAATCCGGGCGGTATCCGCGCCGACTTCACCTACGCGTCTTCGTCGAACGGCGAGGGTGACGGTGTCGTCACCTACGGCGAGGCGTTCACCGTGCAGCCGTTCGCGAACATCATGCAGACGATCACGCTGACCGGGGCGAACCTGAAGAGCGTGCTCGAACAGCAGTGGCAGGCGAACGGGGTCGTGCGGATCCTTCAGATCTCGAAGTCGCTGAAGTACACGTACTCGGCGGGTGCGGCGGCGGGTTCGCGGATCTCGAACCTGATGCTCAACGGCGCCCCGATCGACCCGGCCGCGTCGTACCGGGTCTCGGTGAACAACTTCCTCGCCGCCGGTGGCGACGGATTCACCGAGTTCACCAAGGGGACCGATCTGGCCGGTGGTCCGGTCGACCTCGACGCCCTGATCGCGTACTTCGGGGCACACGCCGGCATCGCGCCGCCGCCCGCGGACCGCATCACCGCGCTGCCGTAACCGCTCTCGCACGTGTTATGAAAGGACCGTTCCTAACGTGAGCTGTTAGGAACGGTCCTTTCATAACATTTCTGGGGCTTGTTTTGTCAGTGACGCAGGGCACAATGTCGGCCATGACGACCTGGGAAGAAATAGTGGGCCTGGCGTCGCAGCTGCCGGAGGTCGAGGAGTCCACGTCGTACCGCACGCCGTCGCTGAAGGTCGCGGGCAAGAGCTTCGCCCGTCTGCGCACCGAAGCCGAGGGCGGGCTGATGCTGTTGTGCGAGCATGCGGAGAAGGAGGCCCTCCTGGCCTCCGGCGATCCCGCGTTCTTCACCACACCGCATTACGACGGGTACGGCGCGATCCTGGTCGATCTCGAGAAGGTCGACCGGACGCAGCTGCGTGAGCTGATCGAGGAGGCCTGGCGGCTCAAAGCGCCGACCAGACTGACGAAGGGGCTCGAAGCCTAGACGAGTTCCCCTTCGAGGAGGCTCATCAGAATCTCGTCGTGCCACCGGCCGTCCTGGCCGCGGAACGCCTCGCGATGCCTGCCGTCCACCTGGAAGCCGATCTTCTTGTAGATGTGGAGCGCGGCCTCGTTCTCGGCGACGACCCACAGCGCGATCAGGTGCAGGCGCATGACATCGAAGCCGTAGCGGCACAACAGCCGCATGGCTTCGGTGCCGTAGCCGCCGCCTCAGTGGTCCTTCTCGCCGATGTAGATGTCCACTTCGGCGCGGGGTTGTTCCGGCGTGGCATCGCGCAAGGCCGTGACGCCGATCAGCTTGCCCTCGGCGAGGGTTTCGATGCCGAACGTCACGCGTTCATGGCTGTTCGGCGGGCGGTCCTCGAAGCGTTTGCGGATCTGGGCGAGCGATTCGTCCTGGCCGCCGACCAGAAAGCGCATGACCTCAGGATCGTTGTGCCATCTCCAAAACGCGTCGGCGTCGGAAGGTGCCACCGGCCGCAGCCGGATCAGCTCACCGGTGACCATTTCCACGCCAGGTCATTCTCGTTTCACGTACAGGAAGTCCTGCACGTCGATCAGTCCGAGGAACTGCCGGACCACCGGCGGCATCGCTTCGCGCGACTCGTCGTGCACCAGCTTCGGGCTGTGCACGCGGTGATCGCGACGCCGAGTGTGCACCACGCACCCGTCCGCCGCGAGCACGTTTTTCACCCAGTCCGCGTCGGGTCCGTACGTCAAAGCGAAGACGAACCCGTCCGGGGTCCGGAAAAGGTTGATCGGGGTGCGGTACTCCTTGCCCGAACGGCGGCCCTGGTGCACGAGCATGCCGAAGCTCGGCATCCAGTTCACGACGTATTTCGTCACCCGGTTCGTCGCCACCCGGTTGAAGCGCGCGATCCGCTTTGAAAGCACCATGCACCAAGGATCGCGCGGTCGACCCCAAAAATCAACAAACGTTTAATTGCTGGGCGACACCTTGAGCAGCCGGCGCGTCACTTCGCCGCGAGAGCCGCGAGCCCTCGGCGACGGCCGGCGCATCGCCGTCTTCGAGCGCCAGACTGACTCGCGGATCCTTGTCGACGTTGCGCACCTTGACGTTCCGCTCACCTCTGCCTATCCAGAAGACGTCGTCGAGATACACGAACCACACCGGCGTGACATGCGGGGATCCGTCTGCGCGGAGTGTGCAGAACCAGGCGTTGCGCTCGCGTTCGAGACGTTCGATAAGCGATTGATCACGTTTCACCTGGCCGGCGTGCCCGAAAGCTAGGGTCCGGGGCGTATGAAGGTCCACCAGTTCTGCTACTTCGCCTTGAAGAGCGAGACCATGTCGGCCGCGGATATCTCCGCCCGTCTCGGCATGCCTCCGGACGAGGTCGTGGTGCTGGGTTCGCAGTCCGCCGAGCACCGGGTTCCGCGCTCACACGCGTGGAAGGTCGTGCACCGCGGCGCGAACCGGGTCGACGATCAGATCGAGCATGTGATCGGCAGGCTGGCCCCGGTCCGGCCGGGGATTCGTGCACTGGTGGACGAAGGGGCGACAGCCGTGCTGCAGGTGGTCCGCTACTACCACCATCGGGACGGTGGCGAGGAATTCGGCTGGCACATCACGCCTGCCGTGCTCGCGTTTCTGGCCGACGCGGCCGCCGCACTGGACGTCGACGAATACGACCTCAGCGAATGATCCGCCCGGCCACCGAAGCGGACCTCCCCGCGATTCTCGCCCTCTACGGCGAGCTCAACCCGACCGATCCGCCGCTGGCGGCCGGCCACGCTCTCGCCGTTTGGCGGCGAATCGAGGGAAGCCCTGGCCGCACGATCCTGCTTGCCGAGGTGGACGGCGCGGCGGCGGGCACCGTCGACTGCGCGATCCACCAGAACCTCACTCGCGGCGGACGTCCGTTCATGGTGATCGAGAACGTCGTCGTCGCCCAGTCGCATCGCAGACAGGGTGTGGGGTCGCGGATTTTCGAAGCGGTGATCGAGCTGGCGATCCGGGAAGACTGCTACAAGGTGCAGCTGATCTCGCGTTCCGACCGTGTCGCCGCGCACGCCTTCTACGAGTCGTGCGGGCTCAAGGCCGTCGCCGAGGGCTACCGCCGGTACTTCCGCTGAGCCGGTGCGAAGCGGTGTCGCGGGAGATGGTGGGATGGTGCCCCACCGCCGGACAACCCCCTTGGGAGCCAGCATGTCGAGCGAGAACTGGCCGATGCGTCAGGACCCTGAATCGCCGGTCATCATCTCCCGGTCCCTGGTGGAGGACCGCTCGAATCTCGCTTTCGTGGTGCTCGACGACGACGGTGACTGGTTCATCAGCGACGGCAACGAGTTCTCCGAAGACATGGAACTCAACCGAGACGAGTTCGGCTCCCTGCCCTTGCGCGACGCACTGACCCTGATCCCCGAGTTGTCCGTGCTCGCGGACCTCCCCGCCGGCATGGCCGCGGACTGGGACCCCGAGCGACGCGCCTGGCTGCTGAGCTCGGTCGCCGACTCGGACGACGACGAGGAAGACCTCCTCGTTCGCGCCGCCCGCCTCGCCGCGTGGACGCACCCGGGATCGCCGCTGGAAGAGGTCCAGGTCAGCACCGAACTCGCCGAGATCGCCACGGACCCGGCCGCCCCGGCCCGGGCCGTGCGTCAGGTCGTACGCGAGGCCGACGGCACCTGGCTGTTCGTCGGCTTCCAGGTCCCGGAGAACGAGGATTTCGAGGTCGAAGCCCTCGAAATGGAACACGCCGTCACCCTGTACCCGGACGTCGTCTCGGTGCTGAGTGCCGCGCCCGGCCAGGTCTATGACCGTGCCGGAACCGGCTCGCCCTGGGAACTCGTCGAAGGCTGAAGGGGCTCGTCTCAGCCGAAGTCGCAGTACATGATGTGCAGCCCGACGCGACCCAGCGTCGGGTGTGCGAAGGCGCCACGCACGGTCCCGACGATCGTGAACCCGAGCCGTTCGTAGACCTTGACGGCGCCTTCGTTCGAGGCGGCGACGGCGTTGAACTGCATGCCCGCGAAACCCTGCGCCCTGGCCCAATCCAGCACGTGGCGGCACAGCGCGCTTCCGACACCCTGGCCACGGGCGTCGCCTGCCACCATGAAACTCGCCGTCGAGATATGCGCGCCGGGCCCGTCGCGGTTGGGACCCATCTTGGCTGTGCCGAGCACCCGGTCACCGTCGACCGCGACCACCGTTCGCCCCGGCGGCGCGTCGATCCACGTCCGGCGTGCGTCTTCCTCGGTCATGCCGGGGTCGTAGGTGAAGGTGTCGCCCGCACGCACGACCTCACGGACAATCGGCCAGACCCGACCCCAGTCGTCATCGGCAAACCCCCGGATCACCATGGCCGCACGCTACCCGTAACGACCTTCATGCTCGTGCCGACTGGAGTGCACAACGAACTTTCACGAACTCGAGGAGTTCGGATGGCCGAATACGAGATCGTCTGCACGGTTCAGACCGGCTGCGCCGCCGGAGGCCACATCCTGGCCGTCGGCCGCGGCGACGCCGACTATCTGATGGGGATCAGTGAGGTCTACAGCTCGATGGACCGCGGCGACCACTTCTACACCGACAGCGACGGGGTCAAGGCTTACGTCCGGAAGTGGGCCTGCCCGTGTGGCGCCGGCACGCTGAAGTCAGCGTCCGACGCCACCCTGCGCAACAACCTGGACAGCCTGCCGCTCTGTGGTTGAGGAACTCACTTGATTCCTGATCGCTCTGGTACCCGCGCACGGAGGAGTGTCCGATGTGGAGGGTGGTGGCTACGTCGTGAGTGGTAATGACGGTTAGAACCATCATTGCCACTCACGAGCCACCCGCATAACGAAAGCCCCAGGTCCTAAGTGGACATCCACTGACCTGGGGCTTTCGCATCTGAGCGGATGACGGGAATCGAACCCGCGTATTCAGCTTGGGAAGCTGATGTTCTACCATTGAACTACATCCGCAGTGCTCGGCCAGCATACATGGCCCGGATCTCTCCCTGCCAAGACCCTGTCTTCACCTTGACACCGTCGCCTCGAAGTGACAACACTCGTTGTCTACGTCGGATGCGAGGTGAGCCGGTTGGACGAGAGGCTGCCTGACCCCGAGTTGTTCCGCCAGGGCGGGTTCCGGGTCGCGTCGAGGCTGTTCATCGAGGGTGACATCAGGGGTGACGAGCGCCAGGTGGCGCGATTGCGGCGGTTCGCGCAGGTGCAGGATCCGGCGGCGGACGCGTTGGTGCCGTGGGTGCGCGAGCATGGGCGCGAGTTGTTCGATCAGGCGCTGCGGCAAGGCATCGACAGCGTCCAGGATCCGCCGAAGGAGCTCGAGACGTTCTTCCGGGACGTCGAGGCGACGCCGTACTGGGTCGATCCGGATCGGCTGGATCGTGGCGCGCGGGCGGTCACGCGTGCCGGGTTGCTTGGCCTCTTTCCGCTCGGCGACGTCTCGTTGATGGGCGGTTATCTCGCATCCCGCGCCACGAAGTCGCTCATCGGCACCGGCGAGATCGAGTACAAGGCCGCGCAGAGGCTCGTCGAGACGGCGACGTGGTGGATCCACGTCACCACACCGGGTGCGCTCTCGCGAGGCGAGCGCGGCTACGTCTCCGCGTTGCGTGTCCGGATGGTCCACGCGCATGTCCGCGCGGCCATGAACAGCCGCGAGGACTGGGATTACGCCGCTTGGGACAGGCCGGTCAACCAGGTACAGACCGCGGGCACGCTCATGCTCTTCTCCCTCGTCTACGTCTTCGGCACACAACTGCTGGGCCTTCGTTACAGCGCCCGCGAGCGCGCCGACATCCTGCATCTGTGGCGGTACGTCGGCTGGTTGATGGGCGTCGACGAGGAGCTTCTGCCCGCCAACGAGGACGACGCGTGGCGGCTGCTGTGGCTGCTCGCCGCGACCGAGTTCATCCCCGACGACGATTCGAAACGGCTCGCGAAGGCGCTGATGAAGTCCCATGCCGCGATCGGCGACGGCCGGGGAGCGGCGGGCAAGGTCCTCTCCCACGTTTCCGTCGCGGCGCACGGGTCGATCAGCAGGCTGTTGCTCGGGAAGACGAACGCCGACTTCCTGGAACTGCCCGACGATCCGATCGCGCAGGCGGCCGTGGTCGCGGTGGCGGGGGTCAACTTCGCCGCCGAGACCGTCCGGAGGTTGGTGCCCGGGGCGACGGCCCTGCAGGAACGGCTCGGGGCGGCCGGGAGACGCAGGTACATCAGGCAACTGAGCAAGATCTTCCAGCTCGACCCGACCTACGGCAGGCACATGAAGGCCGCCTGACTACGCTGACCACGTGCTCCTCAGCGACCGTGACCTCCGTAAAGAGCTCGACTCCGGCCGTCTCGGGGTCGACCCGTTCGATCCGGAGATGCTCCAACCGTCGAGCATCGACGTCCGGCTCGACCGCTTCTTCCGGGTGTTCGACAACAGCAAGTACACCCACATCGACCCGCAGCTCCAGCAGGACGAGCTGACCTCGCTGGTCGAGAAGGAGGGCGAAGACCCCTTCGTCCTCCATCCCGGGGAGTTCGTGCTGGGCTCGACCTACGAGACCGTCACGCTCGCCGACGACCTCGCCGGCCGCTTGGAGGGCAAGTCCTCACTCGGCCGCCTCGGCCTGCTGACCCACTCCACCGCGGGCTTCATCGACCCCGGCTTCTCCGGCCACATCACGCTGGAGCTGTCGAACGTGGCGAACCTGCCGATCACGCTCTGGCCCGGTATGAAGATCGGCCAGCTCTGCATCTTCCGGCTCTCCAGCGCCGCCGAGTTCCCGTACGGTTCGAGCAAGGCCGGCTCGCGCTACCAGGGGCAACGCGGGCCGACCCCGAGTCGCGCCTACAAGAACTTCCACCGAGTGGACACCTGGCGCTAGACCGCGATCTTTTCGTCCCAGTCGATCCGGTGCTGCCACATGAACGCGTTCGGGTCCTCGTCTGACGGGTTCTTGAACGCACGCGCGATGAAGAAATCCCGGATCACCCGTCCGACGGGTCCGACCGCCTTCGCGTCCCCGTTGCGTTTCCCGCGTTCCACGACGGCCTCGACACGATCGCGTCGGATGCCTTCGTAGGCCGCCAGCGCCTCGGGAATCGAAGGCACGTCGCGCAGGCATCGCGCCAACGTGACGGCGTCTTCGATGGCCATCGCGGCGCCCTGACCCGCGGCAGGCGAGGTCGCGTGCGCGGCATCGCCGATGATCACCATCCGGTCCGCTCGCCAGGTCGGCACGGTCGGGAAGTCGAACGTCGACCACGGCCGGTAGATCTCCCGCGTCGCGCGGACGATCCTGACGGCGGGCGTCCGGTCCATCGATAGTTGCCGGATCAGGTCCGCACGCCATTCGTCGCCGGTCATCGCCGCCAGTTCGGCCTCCGACGGCTCGCGCTTCCGGGGCACGTTCGCGAACCACCACACCCGACCGTCCGGATGCACGACGTGGGCGAAGAACAGTTGCTTGCCGAAGGTCATGTGCATGACACCCGGCTCGTCGTCCAGCCGGACGCCGTCGGCCAGCCCGCCGGTGTTCAGCAGCGGCACATAGCGCGGTGACGGCGCCTGCGGATCGATGATCCGCCGCACCCGCGAACGGAGTCCGTCCGCGCCGATCAGCAGGTCGCCGTCCGACCGCGTGCCGTCGTCGAACGTCGCGGTCACGCCGTTTCCGGTCTCTCGCGCTTCGGTCAGCCGTTTGCCGTAGCGGACCTCGATCCCGCGTCTGACCGCTTCGTCGCGCAGCCCGATGTACAGGTCGGAGCGCAGCACGGTCTGG
Source organism: uncultured Actinomycetota bacterium (assembly GCA_963766045.1). Classification (GTDB taxonomy): domain Bacteria; phylum Actinomycetota; class Actinomycetes; order Mycobacteriales; family Pseudonocardiaceae; genus Amycolatopsis. The sequence continues at coordinate 509,277 of CAVXYN010000002.1, forward strand.
CTCACGGTCCCGTCCTCCAGCGGTCCGCCCAGCGGCAGATCCGCCACCTCACGCCCGTTCCCCAGGTGCATCTTGATGCGCGGGGTATCGAACCCCAGCTCCTTGATCAGGCCTTTCAGCCCCAATGGTGCCAGCGCGTCGAGCCCGTTCACCGCCAGCGTCAGGAACGCGCCCACCCCCTCGGCAGTCCGGTCGTACGCCTCGTGGATCACCGGCTCGTGCCCCGTCTCGTGCAGCGCGATCGCCGTGATCGTCCCCGCGATTCCCCCACCGGTGACCAGCACCTTCGCCATGTCATTCACCCCATCGAATCTCTTAGGAACTAATTCGTTCCGTCGAACTAAAGACTCGGCTACGATGAGCCGCGTGTCAAGTGAGCGAGCGCATCTCGACCGAAAACAGCTGGTGGAGCGGATCCTCGATGGATCGCGAGTCCTGTCGACCGAGACGGTCATGTTCCATACGGCGATCGCCGAGCAGCGCGGGCTCTCGGCCGTGGAGAGCAAGGTGACCGACTATCTCGCCCGGCTCGGCCCGCAGATGCCGAAGACGCTCTCTCAGCTCTCCGGGCTTTCGCCGGCGTCGATCACCGCGCTCGTCGACAGGCTCGAGGCAAAGGGTGTGGTCGCGCGGAAGCCGCATCCCGAGGACCGGCGAAAGGTTCTCATCGAGATCGACATGGCGGGGATGGCCGTGGCCGCGCCCCTGTGGGATCACCTGGTGAAATCGGTTCGCGAAGCGTGCGAGAAGTACACGGACGACGAGCTGGCCACGGTGATCAGGTTTCTCGCCGACGCCGCCGCCATCACACACGACTCGACGGCGCGCATCAATCACCTCTGATGAACGCCGACCGCCGATCGGTATTACTACTTTCGGGGGTATTGTCGTAACCAGTTCGTGATAGTTTTCGGCCCCGTGTCCCCCAAAAGAACGCGAAGCCGATTACTGCTTGTATCGCTCAGTGTCCTCTTGGGCGGTGTTATCGCTGGTACGAGCTACCTAACGGTGACCGACCGGTTCGAGGGCACTGCGCTGAGTAACTTTTCGCTGAATGTCCCGGATACCAAGGGACAGGCAGGCGATCCGCTCGCGAATTCCCCTGCGTACCTCGGTTCGACGACGGAGCCCGGTGCCCCCGGTTCGGGTGGCCTCGCCCCGACGTCGCCCTCAGTGCCGCCTACGACGTCGTCAGCCCCTCCCAGCTCATCTGCGGCACCGTCGAGTAAACCGCCCGCCAAGAAGGCCGACCCCGCTCCGCCCCCGAAGCAGGACAACCAGCGCTCGCAGGACAGCTCGCTCGCCGGCCAGGTCATCGACATCGTCAACAAGGAACGCGCCGGCGCCGGTTGTGCTCCGCTGAGCAATGAGTCGCATCTGGCCGACGCGGCGCAGAAGTTCAGCGACGATATGGCCGCGCGGAACTACTTTTCGCACAACACGCCCGAAGGTGTCACTTTCGATCAGCGCATCAGGAACGCCGGCTACAGCAAGCCCGGCGCCGAGAACATCGCCAAGGGGCAGCGGTCCGCCGCGCAGGTGATGGAATCCTGGATGAACTCGGACGGCCACCGCAAGAACATCCTCAACTGCGAGCTCACCAAGATCGGCGTCGGTATCAACACCTCGAGCTGGGTTTGGACGCAGGACTTCGGTTACTGACCTCGTCCCCACCGTTCGGCGATGTCGCCGTAGCGGGCCAGAACCGTCGCACGCAGCTCGGGATCGGTGCGCGGGACCGGCTCGATGAACACCTCGGTGACATCGCCGAACGCTTCCGTCAGTTCGGCGGCCAGCCGGACACAGGCGCGTTCGACGTCGGCCGCGCCCAAGGAGTCGTCGAAGTCGACGCGAGTGCAGACGAGCACCTGGTCGGTACCCATGAGCATGGTCTGCAGGTCGACGACGGCCTCGATTTCGGGCGCCGCCACCAGGTGGTCCCGGACGCTGCCCACCAGTTGCGGGTCGGCCTGCCTGCCGATCAGCAGCCCGCGGTTGGTGCGGCCGAGCATGTAGGCGACAACGGCGAGCAGCACGCCGATCGCGATCGACGCGGCGCCGTCCCAGACGTGCGAACCGGTGAGCTGGTGCAGTCCGATCCCGGCGAACGCGATGAGCACGCCCAGCAGTGCCGCGGTGTCTTCGAAGAGGACCGTCTTGGGCGCCGGGTCGTCGATCAGTCGCAAGTAGACCGCGATCGGCTGTCCGGCATCGGCGGCGTCACGGCGCACCTGTCGCACGGCCTGGAGCCACGAGACCGATTCGAGCGCGAAGGCGATGCCGAGTACGACGTAGCCGACGACGGGCCTCGTCTGCTCGGTCTCGTCCCCGAACACCGTGGAAAAGCCTTCGTAGAGCGCGAACATCGCGCCGGAGGCGAAGATGGACACCGCCGCCAGCAACGACCAGAAGTACCGTTCTTTGCCGTAGCCGAAGGGATGGACGCGGTCGGCGGGCCGGTCCGAGCGTTTCAGCGCGGTCAGCAGGAGGACCTCGGTGATCGTGTCGGCGACCGAATGCGCGGCCTCGGAAAGCATCGCGCCGGAGCCGGTGATGATTCCGGCGATCAGTTTCAGCACCGCGATGGCGAGGTTGACCCCGCCGGCCAGCAGGACGGTAAGCGTGCTTTCGCCGCCGGATTCCTCACTCACTCCGGTGAGCGTAGTGCGAGACCGGCGATGTCACAGGCGATGCAGGCCCTGGAGGACCCGTTCCATCAGTGCGAGCGCGGGGCGGCCGTCGCCGTCCGCATGCGTGTCGTGCACGGTCACCAGTCCGAGTTCGGCCATATCGCCCAAAAGGACTTTCGCGACGCCGAGGGGGACGCTGAGGGTCGCGGCGACCTCCGCCACGGACCGCGGCCGGTGGCATAGCGAGCGGACCGAGTGGAATTCGACGCTGACGCCCGGTCTGCTCCACGGCGCGTCGGCCGGGACCGAGATCATCGCCTCGATCGCGAGGTTCCGTTTTCCCTGTGTGCGTCCGCCTGTGCGGACGTACGGGCGAACGAGCGTGCGCTGCCGCCGTTGTGGCCGTTGTGGACGCCGCGCGACAGGAATGGCGGGGATGGTCGCTTCCTGCGCCATCCGGGCGAATGCTTCGGGCGAGGGGAGATAGGCGACCGAACGACCTGTCGACGATCCCGGCATCGCGAGGCGGTGTTCATTGCCCGGACGGAGTTCGTGACGGTGGCTCATGAGATTCCTCGCCCCTTTTCCTGCGGTCGCCGAAGACGAACCTCGCGGACGGCGACGGCAACGAGGAAACGCCAGCTTATCCCTGGCGTGTACCGCCGAACGGGTTGCGGAAGGAATTGGTCTAGTCCAAAGTTGCAGAAGGGGTCTTCCGTCGCGTTGCCTTGCGACGGAAGACCCCTTCATTCGGTCTAACGCTTGGTTCCGTTCGGCTCTAACCCTCTTCGAGCGAAGGGGCGTCTGTCGGAACAGGCTTCGTTTCCGGAGTCCGCTTGACCGCGGTCAGCAGCAGCTGCGCGACGTCGAGGATCTCGACCTTTTCGCTCGCGAGACCCTCGCTTTGCCGTGCGGTGAGACCGTCGTTGAGCATCACCTTGCAGAACGGGCAACCGGTCGCGATCTTCGACGGCGCGGTGCCGAGCGCCTCGTCCACCCGCTCGACGTTGATCCGTTTGCCGATCTTTTCTTCCATCCACATCCGCGCACCGCCTGCGCCACAGCACATCGCGCGGTCCGCGTGCCGCGGCATCTCCCGCAGCGTCGCGCCCGTCGCCCCGACGAGTTCACGCGGAGCGTCGTAGACCTTGTTGTGGCGGCCCAGGTAGCACGGATCGTGGTAGGTGACGTCCTCGGCGACGGGTGCCACCGGGGTCAGGTGCTTCTCCCGCACCAGGCGGTTGAGCAGCTGCGTGTGGTGCACGACGTCGAACTGGCCGCCCAGCTCCGGATATTCGTTGGCGAGGGTGTTGAAGCAGTGCGCACAGGTGACGACCACCTTGCGCGCCTTGCGTTCCCGGCCCTCGAACACCGAGTTCAGCACCTCGACGTTCTGCTGCGCCAGCATCTGGAACAGGAACTCGTTGCCCGCGCGGCGAGCCGGGTCACCGGTACAGGTCTCCTCGGAGCCGAGCACCGTGTACTTGACGCCCGCGATGTGCAGCAGTTCCGCGACGGCGCGAGTCGTCTTCTTCGCGCGGTCCTCGAACGCACCCGCGCAGCCGACCCAGAACAGGTACTCGGCGTCGCCGAGGTCGCCGTCGAACACCGGCACCTCGAACTCCAGATCCTCGGTCCAGGCGAGCCGGTCCTTGGCGTTCTGGCCCCACGGGTTGCCCTTGTTCTCCAGGTTCTTGAACATCCCGTTGAGCTCGCTGGGGAACGCGGACTCGATCATCACCTGGTAGCGGCGCATGTCGACGATGTGGTCGACGTGCTCGATATCCACCGGGCACTGCTCGACGCAGGCACCGCAGGAGGTGCAGGACCACAGCACCTCGGGGTCGATGATGCCGCCGTCGTCGCCGATCAGCGCCTTCTGGGACTCCGCGATCGCGAGGACGTCGATGCCCGCGTACATGTTGTCCCCGGACAGTCCCACTTCGTCGCCGGCCATGTCGCGCTTCCCGCCCGCGAGCAGGTACGGCGCCTTCGCGTAGGCGTGGTCGCGAAGCTGCGTGATGAGCAGCTTCGGCGACAGCGGCTTGCCGGTGTTCCACGCGGGACACTGCGACTGGCAGCGGCCGCATTCGGTACAGGTGGAGAAGTCCAGCCAGCCCTTCCAACTGAAGTCCTCGACCTTGCCGACGCCGAAGGTGTCCTCGTCCGGGTCCGCCTCTTCGAGGTCGAGGACCTTGCCGTTGCTCATCATCGGCTTGAGCGCGCCGAGCGCAACGCCGCCGTCAGCCTCGCGCTTGAAGTAGATGTTGAAGAAGGCGCTGAAGCGGTGCCAGGCGATGCCCATGGTCATCGTGCGGGCGACCACGATCAGCCAGATCGTGGCGCTCATCAGCTTGATGAACGCGAACACGCTCACGAGGTTCGGGCTCGACGGCAGCAGCAGACCGAGGGGGTGCGAGGCGAACGCGGCCCAGACGGGCGTTTCGTGGGCGCCGAGCGCGGACTTCGCGGCGCGGACGCCGATGATGCCGATGCCTTCGACGAGCACGACGGCCTCGATGAAGTACGCCCACTTGAAGTTCGAGCCCTGGAAGCGCGACTGACGGTCGGCGCGGCGCGGATGATTGCGCTGGCGGATCACGATCAGCCAGCCGATACCGACGATGGTGCCGACGCCGAGCAGCTCCATGAGCAGCTGGTACGGCGCGAAGTCGTCCAGGATCGGCCAGCCCCAGCTCGGGACGAAGACCTCGCCGTAGGCCTCGAACAGGGCGAGCGAGCCGATGAGGAAGCCCCACATGACCAGCCAGTGCGCCCAGCCGACCTTGCGCACCTTGTTCATGCGGGTGTGCGCGGCGAATTCCTTGATCAAGGTCTTCATGCGCGCCGTGATCGGGCCGTTGCGGGTGGAGTCGGGCTGCCCGAGCCGGATCACGCGTACGAAACGCGCGATGGTCGCGGCGAACATTCCCCAGGCGATGATGCCGAGCAGGACCGCGATCCCGCCGAGCGTCAGTTGTACAGCGCCCATCTTCGGGTGCCTTTCGTCCGAGTAAAGCTGTGGTGGTTCGGGCAGGGTAATGCTCCTTACTGATGAGTAACCCATTGGACAGGCCCAAGTCCCACCGATGTGGTGTACGCCTCCCTAGCTATTGGGACGATCGTGCAGGTACTTTGACGGGTATGGGTGGATACCTGCTCCTCGCGCTGGCGGTGATCGCCGAGGTCACCGCGACGATCTCCTTGAAGCTTTCGGAGGGCTTCAGCAAGCTGGGGCCGTCGATAGTCGTCGTGGCCGGCTACGCGGTGGCCTTTGTGGCCTTGGCGTACGTCCTGAAGGCGGGCGTGCCGATCAGCGTCGCGTACGCGATCTGGGCCGCGGCCGGGGTCGCGCTGGTGGCGGCCATCGGCATCGTGTTCTTCAAGGAACCGGTCAACCTGGCCGTTGTCGCCGGGCTGGGGCTGGTGATCGGCGGCGTCGTGTTGATCGAGGCAGGGAGCGTGCACTAGGTGAAGATCCAGGTCGACGGCCGGAAGGCCCGCGGTGAGAAGCGGCGCGAAGAGATCATCGCGGCCGCGCTGCGCGTGATCGAGCGGGACGGCGTCGCCGGTGTCACGCACCGGACCGTCGCCGCCGAAGCGGGCGTGCCGACGGCGTCGACGACGTATCACTTCTCGAGCCTCGACGACCTGCTGATCGCCACCCTCATCTCGTGCGCCAGGGATATGGCGACCGAGGTCTACTGGATGATCGACCGCGCCCGTTCGCGCGGCAGCCGCGGCGCGGAGGAGGTCGCCGGCCTGCTCGCACAGGCGCTCGGGCCGCGGCGCGGGCGGACGATGGCGGAGTACGAGCTGTATCTGCTTGCCGCGCGGAAACCGGAGCTGCGCCCGGCGGCCCGGCGCTGGCTGGACGTCCTCACCTCCATGGTCCGCCACGATGACGAGGTCGCGTTCCGCGTGTTCCTGGCGGGGATCGACGGTCTGCTGATCCAGGGCCTCATCGACGACGAACCGCCGTCGGCGGAGGAGCTGCGGCCGGTGGTCGATTATTTGCTTAAGCCGCGCTAAGGGTTTCGGCTACCTTGCAGATCATGCGGACTGTCGGTGCTTATGAACTGGATGACGACCTGGCACGGGTGGACCTGGACGTCGTGTGGAAGGTCCTGTCCACCGAGGCCTACTGGGGCAAATGGCGCGATCGGGAAACGATCGAAAAGGTCTTCCGGAACGCGTGGCGCGTCGTGGGCGCGTACGAGACCTCGACCGGCCGGCTGGTCGGCTTCGCGCGGGCGTTCTCGGACACCGTCGGCAGTGCGTACCTCGCAGACGTTTTCGTCGTCTCGGACGCGCGCGGTGCTGGGCTTGGCAAGGAGCTGGTCCGGGAGATGATCGACAACGGGCCGGGCGCGGGTTTCCGGTGGATGCTGCACACCGCCGACGCGCACGAGCTGTACCGCCCGTTCGGCTTCGGCGATCCGCCTGGAGACCAGTACATGGAACGGTCCCGGGCGAACGGCATGGCCTGACGTTCCCCAGAGTGCCGTGAAGGCCTCCTTCCCTACTCTCAAGGTAGTGAAGGAGGCCTTCACGGCAAGCGGCGCTCAGCCCTTGTTCTCGTGGGTCGCGGTGAGGGTGGCGCGGGCGATCCCGTGGCTGAAGATGTTGAAGCCGAGGAACGCCGGTGTCGAGTCTTCCCCGACCTCCAGCTTCTCCACGTCGATCGCGTGGACGGCGAAGATGTAGCGGTGCGGCCCGTGTCCGGGCGGCGGGGCGGCGCCGAGGAACTGCTTGACGCCGCCGTCCCCCTTCAGGGTGATGGCGCTGGACGGCAGGCCGGAGCCCGAAGCGTCCCCCGCGCCCGATTCCAGCGACGTCACCGAAGCCGGGATGTTGAACACCGCCCAGTGCCAGAAGCCGCTCGCGGTGGGGGCGTCCGGGTCGTAGCAGGTCACGGCGAAGCTTTTGGTCTCGGCGGGAAAGCCGTCCCAGGACAGCTGCGGCGACACGTCCTCGCCACCTGCGCCGAAGATCCCCGACAGCTGGGGCGTCGGCAGGATGCCGCCTTCCTCGATGTCGAGGCTGCTCAACGTGAAGGAAGGCAGAGCGGGCAGGAAATCGTAGGGGTCGGGTGCCTGCGGCATGGGTCCTCCTGATCGCGGGATTGGAGACTCCGCCAGGTTAGGACCCCGAGAACCCCGGCACCGGATCAGGGATGAATCCGGGGGTTACCCCTATGTTCAGCGACCCACGGTGCCCTTAGCTTCGAGACACACGAAAACCTGCTCTGGAGGGACTCAAGACCATGGCGCGCCCACTCCTCGCAATCGGAGGCATCGCGTTGATCGGCGTCGGTGTGCTCACCGGTCTCGGTTGGTGGTGGCCGTCCGACGCGGAGGCCACCGCGCAGCTGACGCAGCCGATCCGCAGTGTCCGCGTCGAGAACGGCGAGGGCTCGCTCAAGATCCGCACGGGCAATGGCGCGGCGACGGTCCATCAGGAGTTCGAGTACCGCTGGAACAAGCCGGGCGACGCCTACCGCATGGACGGCGACACCCTGGTCCTCGGAGACTGCGGCTCCAACTGCGAAGTCGCGTACGACGTCATGATCCCGGCCGGTATCCCGGTCACCGGGAAGATCGACTCCGGCTCCGTCGACATCGCCGGCGTGTCCACTGTGGACATCGAGGTCGACTCAGGCCGCGTCGAGGTCAAGGATGTCGCCGGCGCGGTGCAGGTGAAGGCCGATTCCGGCCGGGTCGAGCTGGCGAACATCGGGCAGGACGTCACCGTGAACGCGAGCTCCGGGTCGATCAAGGGCGAGAACCTCGGCGGGAAAGTCGATGTGAAGGCCGATAGCGGCCGCATCGAACTGGAACTCGACAAGCCCAACAATGTCACCGCGCAAAGTGACAGCGGCTCGATCGAGGTCACGGTTCCCCAAGGGGAATACGACATCTCCGGGAGTTCCGACAGCGGTAGCCGCGACATCGACGTGAACCAGTCCGGTTCTTCGCAGTACAAGCTCGATCTCAACACGGACAGTGGAAGCGTCAAGGTCAACGCGGCCTGACGGATCATCGGGGGAATAGTTTCTCATGGGGAACAAAGCTCGTGTGGATAAAGACAGGCGGATTCTCGGCGCGCTCGCACTCGGTGCGGTGACGGCCTTCGCCGTGGTCGGCTGCACCGCCGAAAGCCGCGAAACGCTGAGGGACGGCGAGCCCGTCACCGAGCCGATCACGGCGATCCGGGTGGACGTGCCGGTCGGCGGGGTGGACCTCCGCGTGGAGGACGGCGCACCGGTTTCGCTGCGTCGCGAGGTGACCTACATCGGCCGGAATCCCGGCAAGACGCACCGCGTCGAGAACGGCACACTCGTGCTCGGCGGCTGCAAAGAGTGCGGTGTGGACTACGAGATCGTGGTGCCGCGCGAGCTGGCGATCGCCGGCAAGATCGGCACCGGCAAGATCACGCTCACCCGCGCCGCGTCGGTGGATCTCCACGGTGACGTCGGCGATCTCAAGGTCATGAACCCCTCCGGCACAGTGAAACTGAGCACCGGCACCGGCGACATCGAAGTCGGTCTGGCCAAACCGGGCGCCGTCACCGCGAACGCCGACGTCGGCAAGGTCACCGTCACCGTTCCCGCCGGGTCCTACAAGGTCCGGGCGAGCGCCGAGGTGGGCGCCGTCGATACCGCCGGGGTGCAGCAGGATCAGGCGTCGCCGAACGTCCTCGACCTCAAGGCCGGGACCGGTTCCGTCACGGTTCGTCCGGCATGAAGACCCTCGCCGCGGTCCTCGCGTTGACTCTCCTTCCGCTTTCCGCACTCCCGGCCGCCGCCGCACCGGGAATCGAGTGGAAACCGTGCGCCACCCGGCAGGCGCCGACGCTCGAATGCGCGAACCTGGCTGTCCCGCTCGACCGGACAGGTAAGACCACCATCTCCATCGCACTCGCGAAACTGCCCGCGACCGACAAGGCGCGCCGGATCGGTTCCCTGCTCACGAATCCGGGCGGGCCGGGCGGTTCCGGGGTCGAGGTCCTCAAATACGGCGGGTACGGCTTCGCGCTGAACCAGCCGGAAATGGCCGAGATCCTCCAGCGCTTCGACGTCATCGGCTTCGATCCGCGCGGTGTCGAAAACAGCACGCCCGCGGTCGCCTGCGACATGAAGATCTTCTACGACGCGACGTCGAGATTCCCGCAAACCCGCGCGGAGTACGAGAACCTGGTCGCCCGCAACCGGACGGCAGGGCGCGACTGTCTACAGCGGACCGGGCCGACACTGTCCCATGTGGATACTCGGAGCGCGGCTGAGGACATCGAGTCGATCCGGGTCGCCTTGGGCGAGCCGAAGGTCAACTGGCTCGGCGTCTCGTACGGCACCGAACTCGGTGCGGCATACGCGGCGAAGTACCCGAACCGGATCAGGACGATGGTGCTCGACGGCGCCATCGACCACTCACGGCCAACGCGGCAGGCGATCCTCGAAGAGGCCGCAGCGACCGAAGGTGGGCTTCGCGCCTTCGCGGAGTGGTGTCCGACCTCCGACCAATGTGCGCTTCGTGGCAAGGACGTCCTCGCCACGTACGACGCCCTCATGCGGACGCCGAGCGGTGTCCCGTCCAGCCAGATCGGCCGGAACGCGACCGCGGAAGAACTCGCCGCCGGCGTGTACGGCTACCTCTACATCCCGGCGTTCTGGCCACAGCTTTCGCAGGCGCTCGCGGCCGCGACGGCAGAAAAACCCGATGCGGCAGGCCTTACGTCGACGCTCCAGTTCTTCCATCCGGCCTACGCCGCGTATCGCGCGATCGGCTGTCATGACTTCGGCTCACCCTTCACGGGACACGCCGATATGAAGGCGATGGCGCGGTTGGTGAAGGCCGTGGCGCCGCACAGCTGGCGGTATTCGGAGTTCTGGGACATCGCGAGCGGTTGCACCGGCTGGCCGGTCCGTCCGGCGAACCTGCCGCGGCCGGAACAGATCCGGGGCGCTCCGCCGATCCTCGTCGTCGGAGGGGAACACGATCCCGCGACGCCGTTGGTCTGGGCCCGAGGGCTGGCCAAGACGATCGAGAACTCGACGTTGCTGGTCGACGCCGGCTTCGGGCACACAGGTCTGCTCAACTCGGCCTGTGTGCGAACGGAAGAAGTGAAATACCTGGTGAGCGGGGTCACACCCGCTCGCGGGACGGTCTGTCGCTAGACCGGGAACAAGGTGCCCAGGTCACTCGTTGAGCGGGTACGAAGGTTGAGTGCGGTAGGCTCAAGTCTGGCTTGACGGAAGTCGCACTGTCCCGATAGAACTTGCGTAGCGTCCACTCAAGGTGGGCGAAAACGTGCAGGTCACGAACATAGCAGGAGGAACACACCATGGCGCGAGCGGTCGGCATCGACCTCGGCACGACCAACTCGGTCGTCGCCGTCCTTGAGGGCGGCGAGCCGACGGTCATCGCCAACTCGGAAGGTTCCCGCACCACCCCGTCCATCGTCGCCTTCGCCAAGAACGGCGAAGTGCTGACCGGTCAGCCGGCGAAGAACCAGGCTGTGACGAACGTCGACCGCACCATCCGGTCGGTGAAGCGGCACGTCGGTACCGACTGGAAGACGGAGATCGACGGCAAGTCGTACACCTCGCAGGAGATCAGCGCCCGCGTGCTGATGAAGCTCAAGCGCGACGCCGAGTCATACCTTGGCGAGACCATCACCGACGCGGTCATCACCGTCCCCGCCTACTTCGAGGACGCGCAGCGGCAGGCCACCAAGGAAGCCGGGCAGATCGCCGGCCTGAACGTGCTCCGCATCGTCAACGAGCCCACCGCGGCCGCGCTGGCGTACGGGCTCGACAAGGGCGAGAAGGAACAGACCATCCTGGTCTTCGACCTCGGTGGCGGTACCTTCGACGTCTCACTGCTGGAGATCGGCGAGGGCGTCGTCGAGGTCCGCGCGACCTCCGGTGACAACCACCTCGGTGGTGACGACTGGGACGAGCGCATCGTCACCTGGCTGGTCGACAAGTTCAAGGCCTCGAGCGGCATCGACCTCACCAAGGACAAGATGGCGCTGCAGCGCATCCGTGAAGCCGCGGAGAAGGCGAAGATCGAGCTGTCCAGCTCGAACTCGGCCGGTATCAACCTGCCCTACATCACGGTGGACGCGGACAAGAACCCGCTGTTCCTCGACGAGCAGCTCTCCCGCGCCGAGTTCCAGAAGATCACCTCGGACCTGCTGGAGCGCACCCGCAAGCCGTTCAACAACGTCATCCGCGACGCGGGTGTCGCGGTCGGCGACATCGACCACGTCGTGCTCGTCGGTGGCTCCACCCGGATGCCCGCCGTCGCCGACCTGGTCAAGGAGCTGACCGGCGGCCGCGAGCCGAACAAGGGCGTGAACCCGGACGAGGTCGTCGCGGTCGGCGCGGCGCTGCAGGCCGGTGTGCTCAAGGGTGAGGTCAAGGACGTCCTGCTGCTCGACGTGACCCCGCTTTCGCTGGGCATCGAGACCAAGGGCGGCGTGTTCACCAAGCTCATCGAGCGCAACACCACGATCCCGACCAAGCGTTCGGAGATCTTCTCCACCGCGGACGACAACCAGCCGTCGGTGCAGATCCAGGTGTTCCAGGGTGAGCGCGAGATCGCCGCGCACAACAAGAAGCTCGGCATGTTCGAGCTGACCGGTCTCCCGCCCGCGCCGCGTGGCGTGCCGCAGATCGAGGTCACCTTCGACATCGACGCCAACGGCATCGTGCACGTGACCGCGAAGGACCTCGGCACGAACAAGGAACAGTCGATGACGATCACCGGTGGCTCCGCGCTGCCGAAGGACGACATCGAGCGGATGGTCAAGGACGCCGAGGCGCACGCCGAGGAGGACAAGACGCGCCGCGAGGAGGCGGAGACCCGCAACCAGGCGGAGACGCTGGTCTACCAGACCGAGAAGTTCGTCAAGGACAACGACGACAAGCTGCCCGAGGACCTCAAGGGCAAGGTCAAGTCCGCGATCGACGAGGCGAACGAGGCGCTCAAGGGCACCGACTCGACCAAGATCCGCGAGTCGATCGAGAAGCTGAACACCGCTTCACAGGAGCTGGGCACCGCGCTCTACGCCAACGCGGCCGGCAACGCCGCCGATGGTGCCGCCGCCGGCGAAGGCGCGACGGGTGCCACCAGTGGCACTGGTGGCAGTTCGGACGCCGGTTCGCAGGCCAAGGCCGATGACGTCGTTGACGCCGAGATCGTCGAAGAGGACGAGAAGAAGTGACCGAACGCTACGACGAAACCGAGGGCCGGGGCCCGGACGAGCCGGTGGTCGTGCGAGACCGGCGGCGGATCGATCCGCTGACCGGTGAGACCCGTACGGCCGCCCCGGCCGCTGAGTACCAGGACGGTCCGAAGCACGCCGCTCCGGCGGCACAGGACGAGGACGTGAGCGCCACGCACGCCGGCCCGGGGCTCGGCGAGTCCATTGTGGACGACGCGGTGTCGGTGACCTCCGACCTGGAGAAGGAGCTGGCGGAACGCACTTCCGACCTCCAGCGTCTCCAGGCGGAGTACGCCAACTACCGCAAGCGGGTCGACCGCGACCGCGAGCAGGTCGTCGCCGGCGCCAAGGCGTCGGTCGTGCAGGACCTGCTCCCGTTGCTCGACGACCTCGACCGCGCGGAGCAGCACGGCGATCTGACGGGTGCGTTCAAGGCCGTCGGCGACAAGCTGATCTCCAGCCTGCAGCGGGCCGGTCTCGAATCGTTCGGCGTCGAGGGCGAGCCTTTCGACCCGAGCGTGCACGAGGCCGTCCAGCACAACACGTCGCCCGAGGTCGCGGGCCCGACGGTCACCGTGGTCATGCGCCGCGGTTACCGCTTCGGCGAGCGCGTGCTGCGTGCCGCGCTGGTCGGGGTCACCGATCACGAACCCGGTGCGGCTCCGGTGGCCGAGAACCCGCTGGACCCGCCGGTGGGTGGCGAGCTGCCGCTCGACGGCGAGCTCTTCGATGAGAACAACCGCTGATCTGCGAAACGGCGTGAAAGGAGGAGACGTTCGGTGAGTGCACGGGAATGGATCGGCAAGGACTTCTACCGTGAGCTGGGCGTCTCCTCCGACGCCACCGCGGACGAGATCAAGAAGGCCTATCGCAAGCTGGCCAAGGAGAACCACCCCGACGCCAACGCGGGCAACGCGGAGGCGGAGAAGAAGTTCAAGGCGGTTTCCGAGGCATACGGTGTGCTTTCCGACGGGTCCAAACGCAAGGAGTACGACGAGGCCAGGCGTCTCTTCGGCTCCGGCGGTCCGGGTGGCTTCGGTTTCCCGGGCGGTGGCAGCGGCGGCGGTTTCGATGTCGGCGACATCTTCGCTCAGGCGGGCCAGCAGCAGGGCGGTTTCGGCGGGCTCGGCGACATTCTCGGCGGTCTGTTCGGCCGCCGTGGTGCCGCCGGCGCGACGGCGAACCGGCCGCAGCGCGGCGCGGACGTCGAGACCGACGTCCGCATCGACTTCACCGAAGCGGTCAAGGGCGCGACCCTGCCGCTGCGGTTGTCGAGCCCGGCGACTTGTTCGACCTGCGGCGGTAACGGCGCGAAACCGGGGACGTCCCCGCGGACCTGTTCGACCTGCCAGGGATCCGGGCTGGTCAGCCGGAGCCAGGGCGCGTTCGCCTTCTCCGAGCCGTGCCGCGATTGTCGTGGCCGCGGCACGGTCATCGACGACCCCTGCCCCGAATGCGCGGGCGAGGGCGTCAGCACCCGCACCCGCACGCTCACCGTGCGGATCCCGCCGGGCGTCAGCGACGACCAGCGGATCCGGCTGGCAGGCCAGGGTGAACCGGGTCGTGGCGGCGCGCAGCCGGGCGACCTGTACGTCCGCGTGCACGTCGCACCGCATCCGGTGTTCGGGCGGCAGGCACTCGACCTGACGATCACCGTGCCGGTTTCCTTCGCGGAGCTGGCCCTCGGCGGCACGATCACCGTGCCGACCCTCGATTCGAAGGTCTCCTTGAAGGTGCCGCAGGGCACGGCGAGCGGCCGCGTGCTTCGCGTGCGTGGCAAGGGAATCGCGAAACGGGACGGTGCACAGGGAGATCTGCTGGTCACCCTGCAGGCGGCCATTCCGTCCAAATTGGACGACAAGGCTCGTGAGGCACTCGAGGCCTACGCGGAGGCCATGGCCGAGCACGACCCGCGACCGGAGATCACCGAACTTCTCGAAGGCAGGTGAGGGCGATGTTCGGCGGGCTTCCGAATGGTGCGGACGAGGACACCCCGGTGTTCGTCATCTCGGTGGCGGCGCAGCTTTCCGGCCTGCACGCGCAGACTCTGCGGTCCTACGACCGGCAGGGTCTCGTGTCGCCGGGACGGACGGCCGGAGGTGGGCGCCGCTATTCCATGCGGGACATCGCGTTGCTGCGGGAAGTGCAGCGACTGTCCCAATCGGACGGTGTCAACCTCGCCGGGATCAAGCGGATCATCGAACTGGAGAACCAGGTCGACGCGCTCCAGGCGCGGGTCCTCGAGCTGACCGAGGAACTCACGGCCGCGTACCTCACCGCCGAACAGACGGCCGCGGCGGTCCATGCCTCCTACCGCAAGGACCTCGTGCCCCTGCGCCAGCAAACCGCCCTGGTCGTCTGGAAACCCAGAAAACGCAATTAATCCTCTAGTTGAGCACCTTGCGGTGACCACAAGGTCTCCCAAAGGGGCGTTCTACGCCCGACGGAGACTTCACCCGTCAGCGCTCGATAAAATTACTGCGCGAGGGCGCGGAGTTGCTTGACCTGGCCGGAGCGCGAGTCGACGACGCGTTGCGCGTAAGCCTTGGCCTCCGGGTTCTTGCCGTCCTTGAGTTCGGTCAAGGCCAGCCCGACACCGTTGTGCTGGTGTGCGACCAGCAGGTCGATGTAGTCGAGCATGAACTCCTGACCGTCCTTTTTGGCCACTCCGTCGAGAACGGTCTTGTCCGTGAGCCCCATGCCGCCGTGATGGGCGTGTGCGTTGGGATCCGCCGAACCCGTCTCGGGTTTGCCCCAGGTCTTCAGCCAGTTCCGCATGTCGGTGATCTCGGTCTGCTGGGTCGCCTCGATCGCGGCCGAGAGATCCTTGAGCGGTTGCGGCTGATTCTGCTTGCTGTGGACCAGTTTGACGATCTCAACGCCTTGTGCGTCGTGGCCGATCATCATCTGCAGGAACATCACGTCGGCGTCGTTGAACTCCGCGGACGCCGGGGAAAGCGGAGCGCCGGCGTTCGAGGATGAGCCGCCGCCGGTCCCACAGCCCGCGAGGGCCATGAGACCGGCGACGAGAATGAGACGTAGCTTCACAAGCGAGTCCAAAGGGCCGGTACGTTCGGTGGTTCCCAACCGGCGATTGCGGTGTGGGCGAGGGCGCAGCGGTAGTTCAGGCCGCCGTAGGAGACCGTATTGCCGACGGCGTAGGTCGTCCCCGCCGCCCAGGTGCCGCCGGCGGGCGGGTTACTGGTGGTGGTCGGGCCAGGACCGGGGCCGGGGTTTCCGCCGCCACCGATCTGCAGGTCGACGCAGCTGTAGAAGGCGTTGGCCGTGTCGCCGATGTTCCAGATGGCGAGCACCTTTTGCCTGCCGGAGTAGCCGCTCAGGTTGACTGTGTGGTTCGTCGGCTCGGAGGGCGGCTGGTTGTTGCCGCTGAATTCGGCGATCTTGCTGCCGCCGATGTAGTACTCGTAGTTCGCGGTGCGGTGGCGGACGGTGAACGTCCAGCTGAAGGTCACGCTGTTGCCGACCGACGCGGCGGGCCATGGCTTCGATTCGTCGGCGAGCTGCGCGAACTGGGGAAGGCCGGCGTTGCAGCTCCGGAGTCCCTTGGGGCCTTCAACACTTTGTGGTTCGTAGACGATGGGGCCGCAGTCGGACACCGCGTAGATGTCGCAGTTCTGCTGGCGGCTCGGCGGCGAGATGACCCAACCGTGTGCACTGGCCACCGAGGGGATGGCCACGATGGCGATGGGAGCGACGATGGCTCCTGCGGCGGCTGCCATGAACGTGCGTCTGAGTGTCATGCCGGCTCCTGGGTGGAACGACGACGGAGTTCCCGAAACGGTAGCAATGTGGTCTAGACCATAAATCCGTCGTTAACTCCGGTCAACGATTCACCGATCCGCTACTGCGGACAGCTCAGGGTGACCGGCCGTTCGGCCTAATCCGAACGAGGCTCGGCAGCTCAGTCCAGCGTGAACGGGTCGTATTTGATCCTCGCGAGATCCGTTCCGGACGCCAGGAGCTTGGCGATCGTAGCGCGGATCATCGACGGCGAACCCGCGACGAACACGTCGTGCTCCTTCCACGCCCCGCGTTGGGTCACCGCGGTGGACAGCGTGCCGCGGTCGCCGCCGGTGATGGTGCCTTCCTCGGTCACCGGAGTCACCGTGAGCCAAGGGCAGGTGACGGTGAGCCCGCGGAGGTCGTCCAGTGCGTAGAGGTCTTCCGGTCTGCGGCCGCCGAAGAACAGGTGCACCGGCGGATTATGTTTCCAGCGCGACATCTCGTCGAGGATGGCGAGCAGCGGTGCGACGCCGGTGCCGCCGCCGACCATCAGGAGCGGCCGGCTTTCGGTGTGGTGCACCGAAAGTGCGCCAAGGGACGGACCCATCCGCCAGGTGTCACCTTCCTGAGCGTGGTGGACGATCGCGCGGGAGACCCAGCCGCCGCGTACGGCGTGCACGTGGAATTCCATCGTCCCGTCGGCGTGCGGCGCGGTCGCCGGCGAGAAGTACCGCCACATCCGGGGCCGCTGCGGGACTTCGACGCTGACATAGCCGCCGGCCCGGTACGGCAACGGCTGATCCGTGCGTACCTTGATGACGGCGACGTCGCGGGCGGCCCGGCGGTGCTCGATCACGGTCGCCTTCCACCACGCCGGACCGGCCTCCTTGCCGGCGGCCTCACGCATGCACTTCGCGATGACGCCGTAAGCGGTGACCCAGGCGTCTTCCACTTCGGGCGTCCAGCCGCTGTTCAGGAACCTTTTGAGCGCGGTGATCAGGGCGACCCCGACGGCGTCGTAGTGACGGCCGAGCACGTCGAACTTCCGGTGATCCCGGCCCAGCTGGGTGAGGAACGTGGTCAGCTCGTCCGGCCGGTCGACCATCTGGACGACGTAGACGAGCGCGCGCAGCAGGCGATCCCGCTGCGTCGCCATGTTGATCGGGAAGAGCGCCCTGGCATCCGGTGAGACGGAGAAGAGGACCCCGTAGAAGTACTGGGACAGCTCCTCGGCCTTCGTCTCGACCTTGGCGAAACTCTCACGGATCAGTTTCGCCATCTGGACGGTCTTGTCCGCCGTCGGTACCGCCACCAAAGGGGGCACCGGAACGGGAACTGGACTCGTATCAGGCGGACGCTCGTACTTCACGGTTTCGGCTGTCATCGGCGAACGGTGTTCTCCAGTTGTATCGGGCATTTTCTCCAGACCCGATGTTGGGATGGCGCTCGTGTTCCCCCGAAGGGTCCCGACTGTAGGCCGGAACCGTGGAAAAGGACCCAGGAATGGGTGTTTCCCGCTCGAACGGAGCAAGCGATATACACGCGGTAAACCCCCTCTGGCGCTCGGTACAGGTGATCATGCAGGGGTGTTTTTTTGTTGTCCACCAGAGTTTTTCGCCAGATTGGGGAGAAACCTGATCCGCCGATCGGGTGGCGTTTTCAAGGCGATTCACAAGCCATGTAACGGACAGCGTCTTATTACTGATCGCTATTGTGCGAACATATTCACTGAGGTGCCCGAACCCCGAGGTGGTGATCTTTGGACGCCGAGGCGAAACGCCTGCTAGTCGATGGTGAAGGGGTCGTACGCGATCTGATCCAGCGCGCTGCCGGCGACGAGCATCCGAGAGACCGTGGCCCGGATCATCGCGGGTGAACCGGAGACGAGGATGTGGTGTCCTGGCCAGGATCCGAACTGTGTCACGGCTTCCGCGAGCGTGCCCTGTTCACATCCAGGAACTTCGTCACCGCGTTCGACCACGGGGGTAACGGTGAGCCATGGGTTGATGCCCGCGAGACCACGTAGTTCGTCGAGGTCGTAAAGGTCCTCACGGGTCTGTCCACCGTAGAACAGCCGGACCTTCGGGTTCTCTCCCCATTGCGACATGTGGTCGAGGATCGAGCGCAGCGGCGCGATACCGGTGCCGCCCGCGATCATCAGCACGTCGCGGCCGCCGACCCGGTCGACGGCCAGCCTGCCGAGCGGCGGTCCGAGCCGCCAGACGTCGCCGGGTTGCGTGTGGCTCACGATGGCGCGGGAAACCCAGCCGCCGTCGACGGCGCGCACATGGAACTCGATGCCGCCGTCTTCGCGGGGCGCGTTCGCCGGTGACAGATAGCGCCACAGCCGTGGTCGTTGCGGGACTTCGACGCTCATGTACTGACCGGGGTGATACGGCACCGGGAACTCAGGTTGGAGCCGCACGAGGGCGAGGTCCCAGGTGAGTCGCCGGTGCTCGATCACGGTGGCCGCCCAGGACGCCGGGTTCCCGTCGGCGGCCGCGGCCTCCTGCATCGCGCGCGCGACGATGGTGAAGGCCTCCGCCCAAGCGCGTTCGACCTCCGGTGTCCAATCCGGGCCGAGGTGGTTCTTGAGCGAGGCGAGCAACGCGGTGCCGACGGCTTCGTAATGCCGCGGGATGACACCGAACTTCCGGTGGTCGCGGCCGAGCTGCTGCAGGAACGGCACGAGGTCGTCCGGCCGGTCCACCATCTGCACGATGTGCACCAGCGCGCGAACCAGCCTGCCGCGCTGGACCTCCATGTTGATCGGAAAGAAGTCGCGGGTGGCGGGCGCCAGGGTGAACAGCATCCCGTAGAAGAACTGCGAGATCTCCGGGATGAAGGGTTCCGACTTCGCCCAGGTGTCGCGAATGAGCCGCACCATGGCGGTTACGGCTGGTGGGGCTTCCCGGGGTGCCGAGGACCTGGGGACCGGGCTGACCGCGTCGGCTGTCATGGGCTGGGGTTCGCTGATCGGGTGTTGCATACCGGAAGGGGATTCCGATCGTTCACGAACGAGGCGCCGGGAGGAAACGGCTCTTTTGACGGCACAGCTCTGACATCGCGCCAGCGTGGTGGACCACTGGAGAAGAATTCACGGATCGTTCACCTCTCCGGTCAGCGGCTGTCGGCAGGCCGCGTGGTTCCGGCCCGCTCGCGAGACTAGCCGTCGAGACCCCTTTTGCCTGCATCGTTGCTCCGACCGGGTGTACGGGACATTGGCGGGCAGTGGGCGAACTCACGAGGTAAATAGTTGCCTAACGCAAGTGTTGCCGAATAAAGTTGTACAGTACAACTAGCCAGGAGGTCCGATGAGCTCTGCCGACGACGTCAGGGTCGAGCTGATGCGCGAGCTGAAGGCCGCCTCGCAGTTGCAGCACGCTTGGATCATGCAAGCCTGGCAGGCTGACCCCGGGCTGCATCCTGCCGCCGTGATGTTGCTGTCCGATCTCGCGAAGTACGGCGAAGCGCGGCCCTCCGAACTGGCTAAACGACGCTTCGTGGATCTTTCGGTGATAAGCCGGCAGATCTCCCAGCTGGCCGCCGCCGGTCTCGTCGACCGCCGTCCTGCTCTTGAAGACGGCCGTGCGTCGATCATCAGCGTTTCCGAAAGCGGCCGTGAGGAACTGGACCGGCGGCGTGCCGGATATCTCGAGTTCATGGAACTTGCGCTCGGTGACTGGGATGAGGCCAAGGTCGCGGAACTGACCGGTCGGTTGGCAGGAATGAACGCCGACATTCGCACGGTTCTCGGTGCGCAATCGTGCGCCGGCTGACTGCGTCCATTCTTACCCGTGGTTCGTGACTGAACGGACCTTTCGTCGCGTTGTCACGCCGGTAGCGTCAGACATGTGCGGAGCAGGGTCGCTTTGTTGGTCGCCCTTGGTATAGACAACTTCGGATCTGGACTGTTCCTTCCCCTGGGACTCGTTTACGTGATCCGTGTGGTGGGTCTGCCGCTTGCCCAGGCGGGGACCGCGGTCACCCTTGGAGCGCTGGCCGGATTGCTGGTCCCCGCACTCGCGGGGCGGTTCGTCGATCTGGCCGGACCGCGCACGGTGATGATCTGTTCCCATCTGTTCCAGGCGGCCGGGGTCGGGGCGTTCCTGCCTGCAACCGGATTCGCCGGGGTCGTCGGCGCCTCGGTGCTGCTCGCGGCGGGTCAGCAGCTGTTCTACAGCTGCCAGTTCTCGCTGATCGCCGACGTCGCCGGCGATGTCCCGAAGGACCGTCCGTTCGCCGAAGCCGCGATGGTCCGCTCCGCCGGCTTCGGACTCGGCGGGCTCGCGGCGGCGGGGTTGCTGGTCTGGATCGGGCGCGACGGCCTGCGGGTGGCCGTCATCGTCGACATCTTCACCTTCGTCGTCGCCGCGGCCATGCTCGCGACGCTGGTCCAGCCGGTTCCGCGCGGCGAACGGCTGCCTCCGGTGCCCGCGCGGGTCTGGCGTAACCGTCCTTACCTTTCGCTGATCGTGTTCAGCGGGCTTTTCGCGCTCACGATGGACTTCTTCCTCATCGGGATGCCGGTGTACGTCTTCAACACGCTGAGCGGACCGCGTTGGCTTCCAGGGGCGATCATCGCGCTGCTCACCGTCGTCACCAGTCTGGGTGGTGTGGTCGCGTTGCGGGTCACCCGGCGGATGACCCGGATCGCCGCGATGCGGACCGGTTCGGCGTTGTTCGCGTTGTGGTGCCTGGCCTGCCTCGCGGTGGTCTTCGTGCCGCGGGTGCTGCAGCCGGTGTACCTGCTCGGCGCGACGCTCGTGCTGGCAGCGGGTGATCTCGCCTTCGGCCCGCGGTCCGGAGCGCTCGCTGAAGCCGCGGCGCCGCCGGGCGCGCGCGGACGGTATCTGGCGGCGTTCCAGTACGCGTTCACGATCGCCGCGGTGATCGCTCCGGCCGTCGTCGCGCTGTTCTCCGTGGCAGTCTGGATCCCGTGGGTGCTCGTCGCCGCGTGCGCCTGCGCCGCCGTCGTCGGCCTCGGCCGGGTAGGACCTCGGCTGCCCACCGAGGCCGTCTCGCCGGGAGGCGGCGGATCCGTTTAGAGTTGAGCGGAACAGACTCAACTTTTCTGACGTTGTACCTGTCGACGGGGCTCGGTAGGCCCTGTCACCAGGACTTTCAGAGACGAGCTTTACCTAGCACGAGGTGAGGGATGGACGCTTTCAACCCGACCACGAAGACCCAGCAGGCGATTTCGTCGGCGGCACAGGCGGCCACGATGGCGGGCAATCCGCACGTCGCGGCCGCGCATCTGCTCGGTGCCCTGCTGGCGCAGGGCGAGGGGCTGACAGTGCCGCTGCTGACCGCGGTCGGTGCCGATCCCGAGCAGGTGCACAAAGAGCTGGAGCCGCTGATCAACGCGCTGCCGTCGGCGACCGGCGCGACCGTGTCGACGCCGCAGTTCGACACGCACGCGGTCAAGGCGCTGACGCACGCCCAGAAGCTGGCGACCGAACTCGGCGACGAGTACGTCTCCACCGAGCATCTGCTCGTCGGCCTCGCGACCGAAGGCGGTCCGGTGGCCGACCTGCTCAAGCGGCACGGCGCCACCCCGGACGCGCTGCGCGATGCGTTCGCCAAGGTACGCGGTTCCGCGCGGATCACCAGCGCGGACCCGGAGAGCACCTTCAAGGCGCTGGAGAAGTACGGCGTCGACCTGACGGCGCGTGCCCGTGCCGGCGAACTCGACCCGGTGATCGGCCGGGACACCGAGATCCGCCGCGTCGTACAGGTGCTTTCGCGGCGTACCAAGAACAACCCGGTGCTGATCGGCGAGCCCGGCGTCGGCAAGACGGCGATCGTCGAGGGGCTCGCGCAGCGGATCGTCGCCGGAGACGTTCCGGAATCCTTGCGTGGCAAGCGAGTCGTCGGCCTTGACCTCGGTTCGATGGTCGCCGGCGCGAAGTTCCGCGGCGAGTTCGAGGAGCGGCTGAAAGCCGTGCTCAAGGAGATCACCGAATCCGCGGGCGAGGTCATCACCTTCATCGACGAGCTGCACACCATCGTCGGCGCGGGTGCGACCGGCGAAGGTGCGATGGACGCGGGCAACATGATCAAGCCGATGCTCGCCCGCGGCGAACTGCGCATGGTCGGCGCGACCACGCTCGACGAGTACCGCCAGCACATCGAGAAGGACGCCGCGCTGGAGCGGCGGTTCCAGCAGGTACTCGTCGGCGAACCGTCCACAGAGGACACCATCGGAATCCTGCGGGGACTCAAGGAGCGGTACGAGGTGCACCACGGGGTGCGCATCACCGACGCCGCGCTGGTCGCCGCCGCGACGCTGTCCGATCGCTACATCACCGCCCGGTTCCTGCCCGACAAGGCGATCGACCTCGTCGACGAGGCCGCTTCGAAGCTCCGCATGGAGATCGACTCGCGGCCGGTCGAGATCGACGAGGTCGAGCGCGCCGTGCGGCGGATGGAGATCGAGGAGATGGCGTTGTCCAAAGAGGACGACCCGGCCTCGAAGCAGCGGCTCGCCGCACTGCGGTCCGAGCTGGCCGAAAAGCGGGAGACGCTGACCGCGTTGACCGCTCGCTGGCAGAACGAGAAGGGCTCGATCGAGCGAGTTCGCGAACTCAAGGAGCAGCTCGAGCAGCTGCGGGGCGAGTCCGAACGCGCCGAACGCGACGGTGACCTCGGCAAGGCCGCCGAACTCCGCTACGGGCGGATTCCCGCGCTGGAGAAGGACTTCGAGGCCGCGACGGCCGCGAGCCAGGTCAGCCAGCAGAACGTGATGCTGAAGGAAGAGGTCGGCGCGGACGACGTCGCGGACGTGGTCAGCGCGTGGACCGGGATCCCGGCGGGACGGCTGCTGGAGGGCGAAACGGGCAAACTGCTCCGGATGGAGGAAGAGCTCGGCAAGCGGGTCATCGGGCAGAAGGAGGCCGTGCAGGTCGTTTCCGACGCGGTGCGCCGCACCCGTGCGGGTGTCGCGGACCCCGACCGGCCGACCGGTTCGTTCCTGTTCCTCGGCCCGACCGGCGTCGGCAAGACCGAGCTGGCGAAGGCACTGGCGGAGTTCCTGTTCGACGACGAACGCGCGATGCTGCGGATCGACATGAGCGAGTACGCCGAGAAACACTCTGTGGCGCGCCTGGTCGGTGCGCCTCCGGGCTATGTCGGCTACGACCAGGGCGGGCAGCTGACCGAATCGGTGCGTAGGCGGCCGTACTCGGTGGTGCTTCTGGACGAGGTCGAGAAGGCCCATCCGGACGTGTTCGACGTGCTCCTGCAGGTGCTCGACGACGGACGGCTCACCGACGGCCAGGGTCGCACGGTGGACTTCCGCAACACGATCCTCGTGCTGACCTCGAACCTCGGCTCGCAGGCCATCGCCGACCCGGCGCTCGACGAGCGGCAGCGCAACGACGCCGTGATGTCGGTGGTGCAGCGGCAGTTCAAACCGGAGTTCCTCAACCGGCTCGACGACATCGTGGTGTTCCATGCGCTCGGCACCGACGAACTGACGTCCATTGTGGACATCCAGATCGAACGCCTCGCCGCCCGGCTCTCGCAGCGCCGCCTGACGCTGGAGGTCACCGACGGCGCCCGCGAGTGGCTCGCGCTCAACGGCTTCGACCCGATCTACGGCGCACGGCCGCTGCGGCGTCTGGTGCAGTCGGCGATCGGGGACAAGCTGGCGAAGCAACTACTGGCGGGCGACATTCTGGACGGGGACACCGTGCGTGTCGACATTCCCGCACAGGAAGCCTCGGAGTCCCTGATGGTCAGTCGCGTCTGAGCCCGTCGCAGCGTGTGATGAAAGTGGCTTTCATAGCGAATTTTGTTATGAAAGCCACCTTCATAACATTGGCGACACAGCGATATGTCGATGTTTTGGCGGGTAACCCCGAAAGGGAACCCGCGACACGGCGTACGTCGATCACATCTCGTGAGGGCAGGGGGATACCCTGACGGTCGTGGGTATTCCGGCGTGGATCTGGTTCGTCATCGCCGCCGTCGCGTTGGTGGCGGGGCTGGGGCTGCTCGCGGCCGACCGGGCGAAGGAGGGCTCGCGCAATCGCGAGCGAATGCGCTGGGCCCAGTTGCGCGGCTGGCAGTTCGTCGAAGAGGACGAGCGGTTGCCGCGACAGTGGTCCGGCGGCGCGCTCGGCTACTTCGGTGCCGAGGCGGCGGTCAACGTCGTGGCCGGGTCCACGTTCACTTCCGACGGCCGGCGTCCCGTCTTCATCTTCGACATCGAGACCGAGGGGCAGATCCCGGCGGTCGTCGTCGCGGTGCGCTGCAACCGGGTGCACGAGACGCCGTTGGAGATGTGGCTGTCCAGCGTGCCGTTCCAGCGCCAGGACATGCCGGAGATGCTCGGCCCGATCGGCCAGCGCTACGCCTTCGCCGACGATTCCGAGGGCGCTCGCAAGGTGATCACGCAGGATCTCGTCGACGCCGCGGATTCGCTCGGTGGCGACGTCGGCGTGGCGTGGCTGGAGAACGAGTGGGTGCTCGCGAGTGTCGCCCCGAACGCCGGGCCGTCGCGGCTCGAGCGGCTGCTGCGCGACCTCGGCGAGATCGCCGACATCGTCGACCCGTTCGACGACGAGGAGTACGACGCCGCGACCCCGGGCCGTCACTGGCAGGGCGATCAGGCCGAGGGCGGCGAGCCGCCCGCTACGACTGCTTGAGCTCGAGCGGAAGCGCACCGACGGTCGCGCCGGTATGCGTCGGCGGCTGGTCGAGCAGCGTCAGGTCGAGCGTTCCGGACTGCCGCACGTTCGCGGCCTGAGCGGGATCGGGTACCGGGAGCACGCCGCTCATCGACGTGTTCGTGGCGCCACGCACGCGGGCGACGTGGTCGAGGCCCAGCTCACCGCTGATCTTGTTCGAGCCGGTCTCGTTCAGATTGCTCGTGCGCTGCGACAGTTTCGCGGCTTGACCGGTCGTCACCAGCCCGCTCACCGGACCGGCACTACCCCCGGCGGCATGCTCCTGGCCGAGATCGGCCGCGGACTTCGCATCTGTCGGGAGCACCCCGGCGAACCGGCCCGAGCCGTGCTGCGCGGATGTCATCCCGATGGCGGCCAGCTGGCCGACGTCGACGGCGTGCCCGGAGGAGCGGCCGGCGTTCAGCGCGCCGCCGAGGTCACCGCTGAAGCCGCCGTCGAGCCGGGCTGCGCGGTTCGCCCCGGCACCCAGATTCTGGTTCGTCTCGTTGATGACGCCGACCCCGCGCATCATGCGGACGGAGTGAAAGGTCCCTTCCGAGACACCGGCCCCACGGCTGTCCCGCGTGACGAGGGAGGCCGTGGCGTGGCGCGGGTCGAGCGTGGCCCGGGTCAGCCGATCGCCGGTCTTTTCGAGCCGGGTCTCGTTGCCCGCCACGACGCTGCCGTAGCGATCGAGCTTCACGGTGTTCCGCTGACCGCGCGTGACGGCCTCGGCGGTCCGCGACGCGGCGAGCACACCGAGGCTGTCCGGGCGGACGGTGGCGCCCTCGCGGCTCTCGACCCGCTGACTCACCGAACGCCGGAGGTCGGCGGCGACCTTCGCGTCGCCGAGCTGCTTGCTGTAGACGTCCCGTCCGGTACTGGCTACGAAGCCGCGAAGCACCGCCGTGTCGCCTTCGGACGTCATGTCGACGCCGCGGTCGAAGGTGCCCTCGCGCTGGTGATCCAGCGGCAGCGGGACCGTGCCGAGCGGCGTGGTCGGGTCTGTCGGGGAGGCTAGTGCCGTCGCCGGTCCGGCGAGCAGCAGCGCCAGCGGTGCGGCACCGGCGGCGACCTTGGGCAGGTAGCTCGCCTTGCGCCTGCTGTGCTTACCCATGGGCCGGGACAATACTTCCCGACCTGGATCGTCGCATGTCAGGCCCCCGCGGACGGGTAGTTTCCCGGTATGACACTCACCGCCCTGATCACCGGCGCCACCGCCGGCATCGGCGCACAATTCGCGCGCACGCTGGCCGCCGAGGAGTACGATCTGGTGCTCGTCGCCCGTGACGTCGACCGCCTGGAGACCTTCGCCGCCGAGCTCGTGGAGGCGTACGGCGTCGACGTTGTGGCGCTGCCGGCCGATCTGTCCGAAGTGGACGGCCGGGAGCTGGTCGAGACGCGGCTGGCGGAGGAGCCCGTCGACCTCTTGGTGAACAACGCGGGCTTCGGCCTCAATGGTGAGTTCTGGACGATTCCCGAAGAGGCGCTGCAACGTCAGCTGGACGTCAACGTCACCGCCGTACTGCGGCTGACCCGCGCCGCGCTGCCAGGCATGATCGAACGCGGTGAGGGCGCGATCATCAACGTCAGCAGCGTCGCGGGCTTCTTCAGCGGCCGCGGCTCGACCTACACGGCCAGTAAGAACTGGGTCACGTCGTTCACCGAGGGCATCGCCTCTTCGCTGCCCAAGGGCGTGCGGATGATGGCGCTCTGCCCCGGATTCACCACCACCGAGTTCCACAAGCGCGCCGGACTGGACAGGCCCGGGCCCAAGGCGTTCTGGCTCGGCGTCGAGCAGGTCGTCAACGAGGCGCTCGCGGATCTACGGCGCGGCAAGATCATTTCGGTGCCGAGCCTGCAGTACAAGGCCATCGTGGCGGTCGGCAGCCTCCTGCCGCGGGCGGTGCTGCGGAAGATCGGCGGCGGCTTCGGCGGCAAGGGCCGCACCTGACGGCCGTAGGGGTAGGGCGTGCCCTACCAAGGAGAGGCGCGCTCGCCCCAGGGTGCATTTCCGCTGCTCTTCCTAGGGTTTTCCCCATGACCTCTGGGTGGAACGGTGACGCGGTCCGGCTCGACGGCGTCCGCAAGGAATACGGCAAGGGCGTCGTCGCCCTGGACGGGGTGAGCCTCGCGTTCCCGCGCGGCGGCTTCACCGCGGTGATGGGACCTTCGGGTTCGGGCAAGAGCACTTTCCTGCACTGCGCGGCGGGTCTCGACCGGCCGACGTCGGGTTCCGTCGTGCTCGACGGGCAGGAACTGGCCGGGATGAGCGAGACGAAGCTGACGAAGCTGCGCCGCGACCGGGTCGGTTTCATCTTCCAGGCCTTCAACCTGCTCCCGGCGCTGACGGTCGAGCAGAACGTGACGCTCCCGCAGCAGCTCGCCGGCGCCAAACCGGACCGGCGGGTCATCGAGGACATTCTCGCGCGGGTCGGGCTTTCCGGGCGTCGCAAGCATCTTCCCGGCGAGTTGTCGGGTGGCCAGCAGCAGCGGGTGGCGATCGCGCGTGCGCTCGTCACGCGGCCGGCGGTGATGTTCGCCGACGAGCCGACAGGCGCCCTCGACACGCGTTCGGCGGCCGAGGTCCTCGGACTTCTGCGTGACTCCGTCTCCACGACCGGGCAGACCGTGGTCATGGTGACGCACGACCCGATGGCCGCGTCCTACGCCGACCGCGTCGTCTTCCTCGCGGACGGCCGGATCGCGGACGAGCTGTATTCGCCGACCGCCGAGATCGTCGCCGAACGTATGACCCACCTCGGCGCCTGGGGGCAGCCCGTACCGGTGGCGGGTGCGTGATGATCCGCCTCGCCTTCCGAACCTTGCGGCTGCGCAAGGGCGGCTTCATCGGCACCTTCATCGCGGTGTTCTTCGGCGCCCTGATCGTCTCCGCCTGCGGTGGCCTGATGGAGACCGGCATCCGCGGTGTAGCCGAGCCGCAACGCCTCGCCGCCGCGCCCATCGTCGTCACCGGCAACCAGACTTTCGAGCTGCCCGAACAGGATCCGGCCACGCTCGGCCCGGAGGACGACCGCGACACCGAGACCGTGACGCTCCCCGAGCGGGTCCGGCTCGACACCGGCGTTGTCGCCGAACTCCGGTCCGTGCCGGGTGTTTCGGACGCCGTCGGCGAGGTCAGCGGTCACCCGGCGGGCGGTTTCGACAACGTCAGTGTGTTCACTCGGCCGGACGCCGATATTGCGACCGTGCAAGCGAAGATCGCCGAATCACTCGACGGAGTGAGGGTGCTGACCGGTGTCGACCGCGGCATCGCGGAGTTCCCCGAAGCCGAGGCCAGCGGCGAAAACCTGATCGTCGTCGCCGCGGTGTCCGGCGGGCTTTCGGTGATGGTCGCGATGTTCGTGGTCGCGAGCACGCTCAGCCTGTCCACCCAGCAACGCCAGCGTGAACTCGCGCTGATGCGGGCGATCGGCACGAGCCCGCGTCAGCTGCGGCGCATGGTGCTCGGCGAGGCGGTGGTGGTCGGCCTGCTCGCCACCGCGATCGCCGGGCTGTTCGGCCCGGTCCTTGGCCGCTGGCTGTTCGACCGGCTTGTCGAAAACGGCGTCGCGCCGGCGGTTCTGCAGTTCCACCAGGGCTGGCTGCCGTCGGTGGTCGGTGCGGGTGCCGCCATGCTCGCCGTGCTGATCGCGGCCTTCGTCGCCGGACGTCGTGCCGGAAGGATCCGGCCGACCGAGGCGCTCGCCGA
Organism: uncultured Actinomycetota bacterium; assembly: GCA_963766045.1. Lineage (GTDB taxonomy): Bacteria > Actinomycetota > Actinomycetes > Mycobacteriales > Pseudonocardiaceae > Amycolatopsis. The sequence goes on from CAVXYN010000002.1 coordinate 538,265, forward strand.
AGCCGCCGTCACCCGCCGCTGGCTGACTCCGCTCCGCGTCGTGTTCGCCGTGCTTTGCTTCGGAGGTGGCGCCGCGCTGGCGATCGTGACCGTCGCCGTGATGACCGGTCCGGTCGCGGCCAGTACCGCGGGACCGGCGGTGATCCTGTGGGCGGTCGGGCTCGCGATGATCACCCCCGGCGTCACCAAGGTGATGACCGCGATCCTGCAGTGGCCGATGCGCGCCTTCGGTGGCATCAACGCCAAACTCGCGGTGCTCAACACCCGCGCCGGAATCGTGCGGGCGGCGGGCGCGGTCACTCCGATCATGCTCGCGGTGGGCATCGCGACCGCGAACATCTATCTGCAGACGACTCAGCAGGAGCTGTCGAATCAGGCATTCGTCGAGGACGTCCGTGCCGACGCGGTGATCGGCGCGGCGGGCGGCGGTCTCTCGCCGGAGCTGGTGAAGCAGGTTCAGGCCGTGCCCGGGGTCGCGGGTGCCTCCGAGTACGTCACCAGCAACGTCTTCGTCGAGTCGCCGTACGACTTCACGGACGAGGGGTATCCGGCGATCGGGCTCACCGCTTCCGGTGCGACGGCGACGACCGCGACCAAGACGACAGCGGGCAGTCTCGACGAGCTGTCCGGCGCCGCTGTCGCGCTCCCCGACGTCCTGGCGAAGAAGTTCTCCGTCGGTGTGGGCGACACGCTCGGCCTGAAGCTCGGCGATGGCACCGATGTCGACGTCCGGGTGGCCGCGGTGACGAGTCAGCGGTCCGGCTTCGAAAGCATGCTGCTACCGGCGGATTTCCTGGCCCCGCACACGACCGCCGGACTGGCGCGGCAACTGCTCGTCCGCGCGACGCCGGACGTCGACGCGGCAACGCTGACCCAACGGCTTCGCGAGGCGACGTCCGGGCAGCCGGTGTCGGTCGGCGACCGGGACGTGCTCGTCGCGGCGCACGCGAAGGACCAGGCGGTCGGCGCTTGGGTGAACTACCTGATGGTCGGGATGATCATGGCGTACACAGTGATCTCCGTGGTGAACACGCTCGTCATGGCGACCATGCGGCGGCGGCGCGAGTTCGGTCTGCAGCGGCTCACCGGATCGAGCCGGGGTCAGGTGCTGAGGATGGCCGGCTACGAAGGCGGGCTCGTCGCGACGATCGGGATCGTGCTCGGCACCATCGTGTCGGCCGGTGCGATCGTGCCGTTCTGCCTGGTGGCGACCGATTCCCTGCTGCCGATGGGTTCTCCGCTGATCTACCTGACCATCATCGGGATCGCGGCGGTATTGGCGCTGGTGGCGACGTTGGTCCCGGCGTGGGCGGCCACTCGCGGCCGGCCCGTGGACGCCGCGACGTCCGGCAGTGAGTGATCCCACCTCGGAGCGCGTCCTCGAGGGCGCCCTGGAAGCCGTGTGTAAGACTCTCGGCCGTGGCGTACCCCGGGTTGGATCAAGCGGCGAAACTCGAACTGGCCAGGTTGGTCACCGAACTGGCCGTCGTGCACGGCAAGGTGACCCTGTCCTCGGGCAAGGAAGCCGACTACTACATAGATCTCCGGCGGGCGACGCTGCATCACGCGGCCGCACCGCTCATCGGGAAGCTCCTCCGTCAGCTCACGCACGACTGGGACTACGTCGCGGCGGGCGGGCTGACCCTCGGCGCGGATCCGGTGGCGCTGGCGATGCTGCACTCCGCGGCCACCGACGGCGTCGTGCTCGATGCGTTCGTGGTGCGCAAGGGCGCCAAGGCGCACGGCATGCAGCGCCGGATCGAGGGAGTCGAGGTGCTCGGCCAGCGCGTGCTCGCCGTCGAGGACACCTCGACCACCGGCGGCAGCGTGCTCACCGCCGTCGAAGCGCTTCGTGAGGCCGGTGCGAATGTCGTCGGCGTCGCGACCGTCGTCGACAGGGACACCGGAGCGCGTGAGGCAATCGAGAAGGAAGGCCTCGAATACCGTTACGTTCTGAACAAGGACGATCTCGGTCTGTTCTGACTGAAGACTCCCAAAGGGGGTATTCACCGAGCAAGGCGGTGAATACCCCCTTATTCGTGAGCGATTCTCAATAAGCGGAGGGTAACGTCGCAGGTAGGGGTGTGAGGACGGGGGTTAGAGGTGGCCGGGTTTCTCGCGAACGTGACGGTGGCCGTGCATATTCTGGCCCTGTTGTTCATCGGGTTCGGCGGTTTTCTGGCGTGGCGGTGGCCGTGGACGATCTTCATCCACGTCTTCTTCGCGGCGTGGGGAGTACTGGTCAACGTCTTCCCGTGGCCGTGCCCGCTGACCGCGATGGAGAACTACTTCCGGCACCAGCAGGGCCTCGGTGACCTGCCCGGCGGCTTCAACGAGTACTACCTGTACGACACGATCTTCCCGAAGTCGATGCTGCCGGTGATCGTCGTGGTCGCGATGGCGGTCGTGATCATCTCCTACGCCGGCGCGTACCAGCGCTGGCGTCATCGTCACGACGGGGAAGCACCGGCGCATCGCGTCAGCCTGGGTTGAGTGACAATCTCCGGGTGAGTCTTGAAGAGGTCGGTCCCACCGAATGGGTGGCGCGCGAAGAGGTCGGCGTCGGCCCGTGGGAGGGCGAGTGGCCCGCGGACGAGCGGTATGACCCGGAGCTGCTCGCGAACGGTGACCGCCGCAATGTCGTCGACAAGTACCGCTACTGGCGACGCGAGGCCATCGTGTCCGATGTGGACGGACGACGGCACCCGTTCCACGTGGCGATCGAGAACTTCCAGCATGATCACAACATCGGCACCGTGGTCCGGACGGCGAACGCGTTCGCGGCCGCCGCGGTGCATATCGTCGGGCGGCGGCGCTGGAACCGGCGCGGCGCCATGGTGACCGACCGCTACCAGCACCTTCACCATCACGAGGACGTCGGCGGGCTGCTGACGTTCGCCGCCACCGAGGGGCTGGCGCTGGTCGCCGTCGACAACACGCCCGGGTCGCAGCCCGTCGAGACCGCGAAGCTGCCGCGTGACTGCGTCCTGTTGTTCGGCCAGGAAGGTCCGGGTTTGTCCTCGGGTGCGCAGGAGGCGGCGTCGCTGGTGGTCTCGATCGCGCAGTTCGGCACGACCCGCTCGATCAACGCCGGTGTCGCCGCCGGGATCGTCATGCACGCCTGGGTCCGGCAGCATGCCGACCTCACCCAAGCCTGGTAACCAGCCCCAATCTGGGCCACAAGGTCTCCCAAAGGGCGCTCTGCGCCCGACGGAGACTTCACCCGTCGAGCGCCCTCTTTGGGCCGAAGGGCCACGAAAACACGATGAAGGGGCGCCTTCGTGGGTACGTGACTTGTGTGCTGAGTGGGCCCCTTCGGCGGGTTTTCGTTAGCGCTCGATAGAAGACAATGGCGCGACCTCCACGGGGATGCCGTTGAGGACGGCGTTGCCCGAGGGGATGTCGAGGAGGGTCTCGTCGGCGACCAGGTTGGAGTTGACCCCGGCGTGCGCGGTCGCGACCTTGGTGCGCGTGCCGTCGAGATCGTGACCCCAGCCGTGCGGCATGCTCACTACACCCGGCCGGATGTCGTCGGTGATCTCCACCGGCACCTCGAGCTTCCCTGCCCGTGACGTCACCGACGCGAGCGCGCCCTCGGTCAGCCCGAGCCGGGATGCGTCTTCCGGGTGAACCTGCACCGTGCACTTGTTGCCGCCGCGGACGAGCGGCGTGAGGTTGTGCATCCACGAGTTGTTCGAGCTCAGATGCCGCCGCCCGATGAGCAGCAGCCCGCCGTCCGGCGCCTTGCCCAGCTCCGCGCGCAGCCGCGGGACGTCCTTCGTCACGCCGTCCGGGGCCAGCTCGACCTTCCCGCTCGCGGTCGAAAGCACCTCCGGGATCCGCGGTTTCAGCGCGCCGAGGTCGATCCCGTGCGGTGCGGCTTCGAGGTCGGCCAACGTCAGTCCGTACGGCCCGCCGCGCAGCATGAGGTCGATCAGCCGCGCCGGACCCGTCCGGCCTTCGGCGAGCGCGAGGTCGGTGCCGGTGCGCCTCGCGGTCTCGGCGGCGACCATGGTGTCGAACGCGGCGACGTCGACGTCCGGGCCCTGACCGGCGGCGATCCCGGCCATACGCAGGAGCGTCATCCACTCCTGCGGCATATCCGTCTCGAGCGTCGGCGCGGTCCAGTTCGCGACGTTCCGCACGGCCAGCGTGTACAGCGCGACGTCGTAATGCGGCCGCTCCAGGGGCGACGGGCCGGGCAGGATGACGTCGGCGTGCCGGGTGGTCTCGTTGAGGTATACGTCGAGCGAGACCATGAAATCCAGCTGCCGCAACGCTTCCGAGAGCCGCGCGGAGTTCGGCGTGCTCAACGCGGGGTTGCCGCTGATGGTCACCAGCGCGCGGACCTGGCCCTCGCCGGGCGTCTCGATCTCGTCCGCGAGCGTCGCCACCGGCAGTTCGCCGAGCACCTCGGGGTAGCCGCGCACGCGGCTCTTCCAGCGCCCGCTCGTGAACGGCGACGTGCGCCGCGGTTTCCAGGCGGCGGGCAGCGGGAACATCATGCCGCCCTCACGGTCGAGGTTGCCGGTGAGCGTATTGACGACGTCGACCAGCCAGCTCGCGATCGTGCCGAAGGTCTGCAGTGTGGTCCCGATCCGGCCGTAGACCGCGGCGCGTTCGGCGTCGGCGAGCTCCAAGGCGATCCGCCGGATTTCAGCCGCGTCGATCCCGGTCGCTCCCGCGACGGCCTCCGGAGTGAACGGCTGGGCGAGCTCGCGCACTTCCTCGACACCGGCCACGTGCTCGGCGAGCCTGCCGAGCTTGACGCGGTTCTCCGCGAACAAAACGTTCACCAGCGCGAACAGGAACAACGCGTCGGTGCCGGGACGGATCGCGTGATGCTCGTCGGCGAGCTGGGCCGTCCTGGTGCGGCGCGGGTCGAGGACGACGATCTTGCCGCCGCGCTTCTGAATCCCGCGCAGGCGGCCACGCGTATCGGCCGCGGTCATCAGGCTTCCGTTGGACACCAACGGGTTCGCGCCCAGAATAAGCAGGTGCTCAGTGCGGTCGAGGTCGGCGACGGGGATGGTCTGCGGGTCGCCGAACAGGTAACCGGACGAGTAGTGCTTCGGCATCTGGTCGACCGTGGTCGCGGTGTAGAAGTTCTTGGTGCCCAACGCTTTGAAGAACACGCGGCCGTAGAGCACGAGTGACGCGTTGTGCACGGTCGGATTGCCCGCGTACACCGCGACGGCGTCCGGGCCCTGTTGTTCGATGATCGGCCGCAGTCGTTTGTCGATCTCGGCGAACGCCTCGTCCCAGGTGACCTCGACGAACTCGCCGTCGCGTTTGACCAGCGGCGCGGTGAGCTTGTCCGGGTCATGGTGCAGCGCGCCGAGCGAAGCGCCCTTCGGGCAGATGTAGCCCTTGGAGAAGACGTCTTCGCGATCGCCTTGAACCCTGGTGACCAGCTGTTTCTCGTCGATGGTCACCTCCAGGCCGCAGGTGGCTTCGCACAGGGGGCACGTCACATGCGCCGTTGTCATGAGGCACCTCGCGGGGTTGGTGGTGGTCCCAACATACTGAGCGGTATGTCAGCAGGCAAGGGATGATGGCTCGATGGGAGCGGAAAGAGCGGCTGCGGCGGAGCATGCGGTGCTCGATCGGCACCTGCGCAGGGTGTGGGGCATGCCCGGGACCGCGCTCGGCCGCAGCGGCTGGCCGCCCTCGGCGGGCCAGCGGTTCCACTGGCACTGGAACTACTGGTGGCAGGCGCATCTGCTGGACACGCTCGTCGACGCACAGCTGCGGGATCCATCGCCGGAACGGCTGAAGCTGATCGACCGGTTCGTCCGCTCGGTGCGCCTGCGCAACTTCGGTAAGTGGATCAACGACTACTACGACGACATCGCCTGGCTCGGCCTTGCGCTGCAGCGGGTCGGTCACCTCGGCTTGGACGTCCGTGGCGCCGTCGAAGCGATCAGTTCGCGGCTGCGGGAAGGCTGGACCGACGACGCCGGCGGCGGCATCTGGTGGCGCGTCGGTGACGAGTTCAAGAACGCCCCCGCGAACGGCCCGGCCGCGATCTTCCACGCCCGCGAAGGTTCGACGCAGCACGCGCGGGGCCTGACCGACTGGATGTCGGACCGGCTCGTCGATCCGGAAACCGGCCTGGTCTGGGACGGCCTGCGCGTCGACACCGGCGAACTGGTGAAGCATATTTACACGTACTGCCAAGGAGTTTACCTCGGCGCCTGCCTCGAACTGTCCGAAATGGACCATGTCGGCCGGGTCATCCACGCGGTCGCCGGCCACGTCGCGCCCGGCGGTGTGATCCGGGGACAGGGCGGTGGCGACGGTGGCCTGTTCGCCGGGATCCTCGCGCGCTACCTCGCTCTCGCCGCGCGCGAGCACGGTGGCGTGGCGCGCGACCTGGTGCTGGCGTCCGCCGAGGCCTGCTGGTCGGGCGCTGCCCAGACGTCGCACGGCCCGCTGTTCAGTGCGGACTGGGCGACTCCGGTGCCTTCGCTGCCCCTCGCTCCCGACGCCCCCGAACGCGACCTTTCTGTGCAAGTCGGTGCCTGGATGCTCCTCGAAGCCGCCGCCACCCTCACCCGATCCCCGCAAGTAGAGGACTGATCGCGGCTACCAGACGTCGCCTTCGCGCCAATCGCAGGTGATCTCCCCGTCCAGGTCCAAGGTGACCCCGACCGGAAGCACATGGATCGACCCGTCGTCCTCCTTCGTCGCCTCGACCCCCGAAGGTGTCATCGCGGACGAAGGCCCACGCCAGAGCTGCCAGCCCCGCGACGCATAGAAGTCCAGAGCGTCTTCGGAGGCGCTCAGCGCACCGATGTCGTACGCCTTCCGCGTGACCCGCTCCAGCGCGTCCATCATCGCCGCCCCGTGGCCGCGCCGTCGCCGGTCGGAGCGGACGGCGACCGCCTCGACGTAACCCGTTCGCAGTGTCCGGCCGTTGTGCACGAGCCGTCGCTGGACCAGCGAGGCATGCGCGATCAGTTCGGCGCCCTCCCACACCAGGGTGTGCATGCCGCCGAGCGCGTTCTCCCAGTCGTGGTCGCCGAAATCGCCGTCGAAGGCGTCGTCGAGCAGGGTGCGCGCGGCTTCGAGCACGCGGGCGTCGAGGTCGGCGGTGTGCACGGTCCACAGCTCGGTCATACCGCCATCTTCACCCGCGAGCGAGCTGCTGACCAGCGATTCAACGCTTCCTGGTTCAGCAGCCACAGGACGAGCGGTGGATGAACCGCGGCGCCAGCCGCACCGACTCCGGCCGCCGCTCCGGATCGGCGATCCTGGCCAGCAGTAGTTCGACGGCCTTGCGCCCGATCTCCTCGATCGGCTGTTCCATCGTGGTCACCGGCGGGTCCACCCGACCGGCCCACTCCATGTCGCCGTAGCCGACGATCGCGACGTCCCGCCCGATCCGGATGCCCTGCCGGTGTGCCTCGTACTGGACCCCGATCATCATCGCCTCGCTCGCGACAACCAGCGCGGTCGGCGACGGCCAGCTGTCGAGCAGTTTCGCGGTGGCCGCGGCCGCCCCGCCCGGCGTCGACTGCCCGCACGCGACCAGCTGCGACGACCACCGCAGCCCCGATCGGCCGAGGCCGAGCCGGTAGCCGAGCGCGCGTTCTTCGTTGGTGGTCAGGCCTTCCTCGCCCGCGATGAAGCCGATTTTGCGATGCCGCAGCCCGGCGAGATGCCGCACGAGCGCGCATACGGCCTGGATGTTCTCCGAACCGACCTGGTCGACGTCGTTGCGTCCGGCCATGCGGTCGACCAGCACGGTCGGTACGCCCATCCGGACCAGGCCGTTGATCACCGCCTCGTCGCCGGCGGCCGGGACGAGCAGGACACCGTCCACGCGGTCCGCCCGTAGCGCGCGGATGACCGCGGCCTCTTCGGAGACGCTGTCGCTGGTGTCGGCGAGGGTGATTTCACAACCGTGGCGCCGTGCGGCGCGGCGGATGGCTCGGATGAGTTCGCCGGAATACGGGTTCGCGTGCATTGCCATGGCCACCCCGAAGCGGTGGGTGACTGGTGTGTCCTCCCACAGGGGTAACTCCGGGGACAATGCCGTCATCCGCCCACGCCTTCATCCGAGCTTGAATGAAGGTAACGGCTCACCGGGCGTCACCCGGTGGTGAGACCGGAAAGTCAGCCAACAATCATCAATGTGAGTGAACGAGTGCGCATCCGCAGGACTCACGGTGGCGGAGCGTAGGCGGAATACGGATCGTCTGGGCCTTGCGCATCGGGTCGTTGATCCGGGCCAGCAACAGTCGCACGGCATGGGTGCCGATCTCCTCGATCGGCTGCGCCATCGTGGTCAGCGGCGGTTCGACGAGATCCGCCCATTCGACGTCGTCGTAGACCACGACGGGCAGGTCGACTCCGGCGCGCAGCCCGCGTCGGCGCAGCTCGTGGAGGACCCCGACCATCATGCTGTCGTTGGCCACCACCAACGCCGTCGGCGGCTCCGGCAGCGCGAGCAGCGTGCTCAGAGCGAGCGCTCCGCCCGATCGCGACGACTGCCCGCAGGCGACCAGCTCTTCCGACCACGTCAGCCCGGACCGGCCCAATCCCAGCCGGTATCCGAGGATCCGTTCCTCGCTCGTGCTCAGACCGGTCGCGCCGCTGATCATGCCGATCCGTTGATGCCCGAGCGAAGCCAGATGCGCTGTCAGTGCCGAAGTCGACTGGATGTTCTCCGCGCCGACCTGGTCGACGTCGGTCCGCGTGGAGAGCCGGTCGATGAGCACCGTCGGGACGTCGAGCGAGACGAGCTCTCCGATCACCGAGCCGTCGCCGGGTGACGGCGTGATGAGCAGGCCGTCGACCCGCCGGGAACGCAGTGTTCGCACGGTCTCGCGCTCGGTGTCGACGGTGTCGTGCGTATCGGCCAGCAGGACCGTGTAGCCGGCCGAAGCGGCTTCGCGTTCGATCGCCTGGATCAGCACGGCGAAGTACGGATTCGCCAGCAGGGAGATCGCGACGCCGATCGACCGCGTCCCACCGGTGACCAGCGAACGAGCGATGGCGTCACCGGTGTAGCCGGTCTGCTCGATCGCGCGCAGCACCGCGGTCTTGGTCTCTTCGGCCACCGCCCTGGTCCCGTTGACCACATGCGAAACCGTGGTGATCGAGACACCGGCCAGCTCGGCGATGTCGCGCTGGGTGGGCCGGGAGGAGCGTGACGGCGGCATTACCAATCCTCGGTCAGGTCTGTGAGCAAGCGTTTGCGCAAACGCTTGCGAGTCAGCATAACCCTGTCTACCTTCCCGTCCATCAGGACAGCCTCGAATCGGAGGGCAATCCAATATGGGACAGCGCAGTCTCACCGCGCTCGCTCTGGCCGCCGTGGTCGCGGCGACCGCGGGCGCGTGCACGGTCGAACGCCATTGGGGTGGTGGCTCGAACGGCGGCGGTGGCGGCAAGGCCAAGGTCGGACTCGTCACCAAGACCGACACCAACCCCTACTTCGTGGAGCTGAGAGCGGCCGCCAAGGCCGCCGCCGACGCGAACGGCGCGGATTTCAGCGCCCTCGCAGGCCAGTTCGACGGCGACAACGACGGCCAGGTCCGTGCCATCGAGAACCTCATGCAGCAGGGTGCCAACACCATCCTGATCACGCCGAGCTCGTCGACAGGCGTCCTCGACGCGATCGACCGCGCGCGCAAGTCCGGCGTGCTGGTCATCGCGCTCGACACCGCGACCGAGCCCGACACGGCCGTCGACGCCACCTTCGCCACGGATAACTTCGAGGCCGGACGGCAGCAGGGCGCCTACGTCAAGGCGGCGCTCAACGGCAAGCCGCCGAAGCTGTTCATGGTCGACGGCACTGCCGGATCCACAGTGGACACTCAGCGGCATACCGGGTTCCTCAAGGGTATCGGCCTGACCGACGACTCTCCCGAGATCAAGGGCCGGACGCCCGCGAACGGCGACCAGAGCCTGGCCCAACAGGGCGTCGAGAACCTGTTGCAGCGCACCACGGACATCAACGCGGTGTACTCGATGAACGAGCCGATGGGCCGTGGCACCTACGCCGCGCTCCAGGCCCGCGGCCTGGTGAACCAGATCGTGATGGGCTCGATCGACGGCGGCTGCGAAGGCGTCAAGAATGTCCGCGACGGCCAGTACGGAGCCACGGTCATGCAGTTCCCGAAGAAGATGGCCGAGCAGGGTGTGCTCGCGGCCGTCGAATACGCGAAGACCGGCAAGAAGCCGAGCGGGTTCGTCAACACCGGATCCGCGGTGATCACCGACAAACCCGTTCCCGGCGTGGAAAGTCAGAACACCACGTGGGGCCTGGAAAACTGCTGGGGAGCGAAATGACCACAGCGACCCTCAAAGCCAATGACCGCCCGAGTCTGGGCGAGTTCTTCCTCCGCGCTCCGGCTGTCGGCCCCTCGCTGGCGCTGCTCGTCGCGATCGTGGTGTTCTCGCTGTCCACGGACACCTTCCTCGATCTCGACAACCTTTCCCTTGTGGTGCAACAGTCCCTGGTGGTCGGCACGCTCGCACTCGGGCAGACGCTGATCATCCTGACCGCCGGTATCGACCTGGCCAACGCGGCCGCGATGGTGCTCGCGACGCTGATCATGGCGAAGCTCGTCACCGGCGGGGTGTCCGGGATTTGGGCGCTGCTACTGGGAATCGTCGCGACGGTGGTGATCGGAATGGTCACCGGCTCGCTGGTCACGCGGATCAAACTGCCACCGTTCATCGTCACGCTCGGCCTGCTGACCGTGCTCACCGCGGCCGCGAAGCTGTTCGCGAGTGGGCAGGCCGTTCCGGTCGCCGACGAGCTGCTCAAATGGCTCGGCACCCGCCGCTATCTCTTCGGTGGCATCCCGATCACCTACGGCATGACGCTCGCTTTGCTGATGTACCTGGGACTTTGGTACGCGCTCACACGAACGCCGTGGGGCAAGCATGTCTACGCGGTCGGCAACGCGCCGGAATCCGCACGGCTGTCCGGGATCAAAGTCAACCGGACCATTCTTTCGGTGTACATCGTCGCCGGGGTGATCGTGGGAATCGCGGCCTGGCAAGCACTCGGCCGTGTACCCAACGCCGACCCGAACGCGTTCCAGCTCGGCAACCTCGATTCCATCACCGCGGTCGTCCTCGGTGGCGCGAGCCTGTTCGGCGGCCGGGGTTCGGTACTCGGCACGATGATGGGCGCGCTGGTCGTGGCGGTGCTGCGATCCGGTCTGACCCAGCTCGGGGTGGACGCGCTTTACCAGGACGTCGCCACCGGTGCCCTGCTCATCGGCGCGGTCTGCGTCGACCGTTTCGCGAGGAGGCAGCAGACATGACGACGACACCGACGTTGGCCGCGAGCGGACTGTTCAAACGCTACGGCCGGGTCACCGCCATCGACGGCGCCGACTTCGAGTTGTTCCCCGGCGAGGTGCTCGCCGTCGTCGGCGACAACGGCGCCGGGAAGTCAAGCCTTATCAAAGCCCTTTCCGGGGCGGTGATCCCGGACGCCGGTGAGATCAAAGTGGACGGTGAGACCGTGCACTTCAAGTCCCCTTTGGACGCTCGCCATTACGGGATCGAGACGGTGTACCAGGATCTCGCCGTCGCACCCGCGCTGGACATCGCGTCGAATATGTTCCTCGGCCGGGAAAAGCGCCGCCAGGACTTCTTCGGGCAGCTGTTCAGGAAGCTCGATACGGCCACCATGCGGACCGAGGCGCAGCGAGTCCTGGACGAACTCGGCATCAACATCAAGTCCATCACACAGCCGGTGGAAACGCTGTCCGGTGGGCAGCGCCAGGGTGTCGCGGTCGCGCGGGCGGCCGCATTCGGCACCAAGGCGGTGATCATGGACGAGCCGACAGCCGCGCTCGGCGTCGCCGAATCCGGCAAGGTGCTCGATCTGATCAACCGGATCCGTGAACGCGGCCTGCCGGTGGTGCTGATCAGCCACAACATGCCGCATGTGTTCGACATCGCCGACCGGATCCACGTGCACCGCCTCGGCAAACGCGTCGCGGTCGTCTCGCCGAAGACGCACACGATGAACCAGGTCGTCGGTCTGCTCACGGGTGCGCTGAAGATCGGCGAGAACGGCGAGGTCGAAGAAGTCGCCGCTGCCGTCCACACTGGACTGAGTTAGGGTGAAAGTGCTGCTGGCGGGCCTGTGCACCGTCGACCTGGTTCAGCGCGTCGCCGAGATCCCGACGCCGGGCGAAAAAGTCCGTTCGCTGTCGGTGGACGTCGCAGCCGGGGGGCCCGCGACGAACGCGGCGGTGACCGTGGCCGCGCTCGGTGGCGAGGCGACGCTCCTGACGGTCGCCGGCGCACACCCGCTGGCAGCACTCGCCCGCACCGATCTCGAGGCGCACGGCGTCACCCTGATCGATCTCGACCCCACGCTTTCCGACCCGCCGGCCATCAGCGCCATCGTCGTGCGGGACCACGACGGAGAACGCACCGTCGTGTCGCGCAACGCCCACGCGACCTCGCAAGTCGTCCTCTCCTTGCGGTCCTTGCACGCGCAACTACCGCAACTAGAGGACGAATTGCCCGGGTGTGTGCTCGTGGATGGGCACCATCCGGAGGTCGCGGTGCGCGTGGCGCGGTGGGCGCGGGAGCGAAAGGTACCGGTGGTGCTCGACGCCGGGAGCTGGAAGCCGGTCATGGACGAGTTGCTGCCGCTCGTGGACGTCGCGGCGTGCTCGAGCCTGTACCGCGGAGCCGATCCGCGCGATCGAGGCGTGCCGGTCGTGATCACCACTGCCGGACCGGAAGCGGTGCGCTGGTCGACGCCGGAAGCGTCCGGCGTGGTCCCCGTCCCCGTCACCCATGCGCGTGACACGTTGGGCGCGGGCGACGTCTGGCACGGTGCCCTCGCCTACGCGATGGCGCGCGGCGAGGGGGACGTCCCGGCGTGGATCGGGTTCGCCAACGAGGTGGCCGCCGAACGGGTGCGGCATGAAGGACCGAGGTCGTGGACGACCGCGGTCCGCGCTACGAGAAGGGGAAAGTGATGACGGTTTCCGAGGACCTGCTGACCAGAGCAGAGGCATTGGCGAAGCCGGGCCAGCGGAGCGTGCTCGGGATCATCGGCGCGCCGGCGTCCGGCAAGACCACGCTGGCCTGGGGACTGGCGAAGGCGCTGGGTACCAGGGCGGCGGTGGTCGGGATGGACGGCTTCCACCTCGCACAGGTCGAGCTGCAGCGCCTCGGGCGGGTGGAGCGCAAGGGAGCGCCGGACACCTTCGACGCCGCCGGGTACGTCCACATGCTGCGCAGGCTCGCCGAAGGGCGCGAGACGGTCTACGCGCCCGAGTTCCGCCGCGAGATCGAAGAGCCCATCGCCGGCGCCGTCGCGGTCACGCCGGACGTCCCGCTGGTCATCACGGAGGGGAACTACCTGCTGCTGCAGGACGACCCATGGAGTGGTGTGAAGCCCCTGCTCGCCGAGTCGTGGTTCCTCGCGCCGGACGAGCCCGAGCGCCTCGAAAGGCTCGTGTCGCGACACCGCCGCTACGGCCGCTCGCTGGTCGAAGCCCGCCGTCGTGCGCTCGGCTCGGACCAGCGCAACGCCGACCTCATCGCGTCCACCAGCGGCCGCGCCGACCTGGTCCTGGAGAATCTTCCCCTGGTTAACTTCGCTCTATGACCGGCGTTCTTGTCGTCACAGGCGGAAGTAAGGGCATCGGCGGGGCGGTCTGCGAACTGGCCGCCGCGCGCGGCTACGACGTCGTCGTCAACTACGCGGGTGACGAGGAGGCGGCCGAGGACGTCGCCTCGCGGGTCCGGAAACACGGCGTCCAGGCGATCACCCGGCGCGGGGACGTCGCCTCCGAAGACGACGTTGTCGCGCTGTTCGACGCGGCCGTCGCGCTTGGCCCGCTCGCCGGGGTGGTCGCCAACGCGGCCGTCACCGGCAACACCCCGGGACGCCTTGACGAGTACGAGGTCGACGTCGTCCGCCGCGTGGTCGACGTCAACGTGACGGGTGTCTTCCTGTGCATACGCGAGGGAATTCGCCGGATGTCCACGCGCCACGGCGGTTCCGGCGGCGCGATCGTCACGATTTCCTCCACCGCCGCGAGGACCGGTTCGCCGGGCGAATGGGTGCATTACGCGGCGACCAAGGCCGCCGTGGAAACGATGACCTATGGCGTTGCGCAAGAAGTGGCGAAAGAATCCATTCGGGTCAATGCCGTTGCTCCGGGAATGATCAACACCGGTTTGCACGCGGCCGCGGGTATGCCCGATCGAATGGACCGGATAGGGCCGAGTATTCCGATGGGCCGGCCGGGTGAACCGGCGGAAATCGCGGAAGCCGTGCTGTGGCTGGTTTCCCCGGCGTCGTCGTACGCCACCGGCTCGGTCCTGACCGTCGGCGGAGGTCGTTAGCACGCGGTTGGTTCGCATCGCTAGTGAACCTTCCTTCCCTTTCATCCGTGTGTCGTTCCGTTGCGGCAACGCATGAAGTGAAGGGAAACCCGAAATGCTTCACACTTTCACCCTGCCTGTTTCAGTGAGTGGTACAGAGTCGGACCGTTTACTGGGACTCCAGATGATCGGAACTTGGCAGACCGACGGAATTTTCCAGATCGAGGCGACCGAAGAACAAGATCGAAAAACACAGGAGGCGATCAGCGAGAGCCGTCGATTCTTCTCGCGGCCCATCGAGGAGAAGGCGAGTTGTGTCAGCGACCTGACCTACAGCGGCTACATCGCCTCCGGGGAGGAGGTCACCGCGGGCGAGGCCGACTACTCCGAGATCTTCACCGTCTGCAAGGACGTTCCGCTGGACGATCCGCGCGTCGTCAACGGGTGGCCTTGTCACGGTCCGGTCCCGTGGCCGGACGAGGGATATCACAAGACCATGCAGGCCTATATGGACGAGCTCGGCACGATCGGCGAGAAATTGCTCCAGCTCATCGCGCTCGGTCTCGATGTGGCGAAGGACTCGCTGACCAGGCTGACCGTCGACGGCTGGCACCATATGCGGGTGCTCCGCTTTCCGGCGGAATCGTCGAGCACGTCGCGCGGGATCGGTGCGCACACCGACTACGGCCTGCTGGTGATCGCCGCGCAGGACGACGTCGGCGGGCTCTATATCCGGCCGCCGGTCGAGGGCGAGAGGCGCAATCGCAACTGGCTCGAAGAAGAAAGCATGGCCGGGATGTACGAGGACGAGGAACCGTGGGATTTCGTCGAACCAGCTCCTCGGGTGTTCACCGTTTTCCCCGGTGACATTTTACAGTTCCTCACCAGGAGTGACCTACTTTCCACTCCGCACAAGGTCAGGTTGAACACACGCGAGCGCTACACCATGGCCTACTTTCACGAACCGAATTTCGAAGCGGGGGTCCGTCCGCTGGCCAGTTCGGTCGTGGATAACGAATACATCCACTATGGAACACATTTCACCAACATGTTCACCCGTTGCTATCCGGATCGGATCACCACCCACCGAATCCATGAAGAGGGCAGGTTGGAGACGCTAGCGCGCCTTCGCGAGTCCGCCTTGTAACCGAGAACGGCCACGGACCGGTCACGAGGCGGTATCGGGTCCGTGGCCTACTCGGCCACATTTTCACGGCCGTTGTGGGCCGACATCACGATTCGTGTGAGAACTTGGCGAATTCGCTCGCCGTCCGATGAGCCTGTGTCACCCTGGTGGCGCCCCCAAAGGTTCATGATCATTTACACGACGCCCGACTCCGGCGGGTCACCGGGGCCGGTGACCGGCGCACGAAGTGCAGGCGCTTTGATATGCCACCCGCGTGCGCTGCCGGGGTCGGAAAGGACGGCTACACCCGATGTCCAAGCTCATGTCCGTGCACCACCTGGCACTCACAGTGACCGACGTGGACCGCAGCGTGCCCTGGTACGCCCGGGTCCTCGAACTCGAGGAGTACACGCGCCGCGAAGACCCGGAAACCGGGCTGCGCAAGGTCGTGCTGAGGTCGCCGAGCGAGGGCTTCGCGGTGGTGCTCGTCGAGCACGCCAATACCGGCAGGCCTCGGTTCGACGAACGCCGGACCGGTCTGGATCACGTGGCGTTCAAGGTCTCGTCGCGGTCCGAGTTGGCCGAATGGGAAGCGAGACTCGAGGAGTACGGCGTCACCTACACGCCGGCGAAGCAGTCACGCACCCTCGAAGGTTCGTCGGTCGTGGTGTTCCGCGACCCCGACGGGATACAGCTCGAAATCTGGGCCGACCCGGAGGCTTAGGTCCTGGCGGGCGAAGTGTCGTCGGCTTCCTCGACAGGACGACGCATCTCCTGGCGGTAGCGGAGAACCCCGTACGCGGTCCCCAGTACGAAGAACGCGATGCTGACCCACAGCGCGACGGTCTTCAGCCATGGCAGCGAATCCAGCAGACCGGCGCCGTAGTAGCCGAGCAGCACCAGTGTCGGAACCCAGAGCAGCCCGCCGACCGCCGTCGCGAGGATGAAGCGGCGCGGATCCATCCGCGCGGTCCCGGCGATCAGCGGCGCGAGCGTGCGGATCCACGGAATCCAGCGCGCGGCCACGATGGCGAAGAAACCCTTGCGATCCAGGAAGCGTTGAGCACGATCGAGATTGTGGCGGTTCAGCACCTTGCCGCCGCGGCGCGCGATCAGCTTCGACCCCGTCGACCGGCCGATGTAGTAGCCGACCTGATTCCCCAGAATCGCGACGATCAGCGCGGCGCCCGAAAGCAGCCACGCGTTCAGATCCGAGCCGTGCTGCGCGAGCACGACCCCGGCCGCGAACAGCAGGGAGTCACCGGGCAGGAACAGCCCGATGATCAGCGCGCACTCCACAAAGATGAAGCTGAGCACGATCACCCAGACGAGTACCGGTCCGGCGGTGTCGAGCCAGCTCACCCCGATGCCCGCGGCCTCGGTGTACAACTCACTCACGACGCGAGCCTACGTGTACTCGACGAACCCGACGCGGCCGAACGGTGGATTCGGGGTGTCCGGTCACCCTGTGCGCCCACGCGAGAGGTTGAGATGAAAGGACCCTTCATAACAAAAACTGTTATGAAGGGTCCTTCATCTCAGGTCGCGACTCCTAAACCAGCTCGTCGAGCGCCTGGTCGTAGCTCAGCCGGACGTCATGCTCCGCCTGGTCGCCGCCCAGCAGTTCCACCCGACTGGTGGCAGGCGGATAGCCGCTGGCGATCACGGTGTACGTCCCGGCGGGCAGGTCGCTGATCGAGTAGTTGCCTTCGGCGTCGGTCATGGCCACGGCCGCGACCCCGCCGGAGGCGTCGAGCACGGTGATCCGCGCGTCCGGCACGATCCGGTCCTCGTCGGTGCGGGCGACCCCGCTGAGCAGGATCGTGTTGACCAGTTCGACGTCGTGCCGCAGCATCCCGGTGCCCGGCGCGGTCAGTGTCACCGCGACCGGCCGGAACCACCCACCGCTCGCGACAAGCGTGTAGCGCCCGGGCGTGACCTTGTCGAACGAGTACACGCCGTTCTCGCCGGTCACCGAGTGGGCGACCTGCTGGCCTCCGTGGTCGATGAGGGTCAGCGCGACCCCTGTCGCGTTCGTCGCGTCCTCCCGTCGAACATGGCCGGTGACCTGCGAAGACGGCGGGAAGTGGCCGTTTCCGTTCGGCGTGTGGCCATTGGTCAGCGCGTGCTTCGCGGGCGTCTCGACGACGACGTCTTCGGCAGGCTCATCGAGGAGGGCTTCGCCGCCTTCGAGCGCTGACGCGGCCGAGGGGGCCGAGCCGCCGAGCAGCGGGATCTCCTTCATGAACATCAGCACCAGCGTCGCCAGCAGCGCGACCGCACCCGCCACATAGAACACCGTCGTGATCGACTCGGTGAAGCCGATCAGCACCGGGGTCTTGATGGCCTCGGGCAGGTTCGCGATACCGCTCGTGTTCGTCGACAGGTCGCCCAGCGCCGCGGCACCGGGTCCGGTCGGCGCGTTGCCGCCGAACGCCTTGGTGATGTTGCCCGGCAGGACGTTGAACAGGATCGTCAGGAACACCGCGACACCCGCGGTACCACCGATCTGGCGGAAGAATGTCGCCGAAGCGGTCGAGACGCCCATGTCGCTGCGCGGGCCCGCGTTCTGCACCGCGATGATCAGCGTCTGCATGCAGGCACCGAGGCCGAGACCGATGATCGCGGCCGCGACCAGCGGGTGCCACAGCGCGCTGTTGTACTCGACCTGCGCGAAGAAGAACGCGCCCGCTGCGATCAGCAGCGTGCCGACCACCGGGAACACCTTGTAGCGACCGGTCTTGCTGGTGATCTGGCCCGAGATGATCGAACCGCTCATGATGCCCGCCATCAGCGGGATCATCAGCAGACCCGATTCGGTCGGCGAGAATTCCTGAACGACCTGCATGTACTGCGGGATCATCATGATCGCGCCGAACATCGCCACACCGACGATGATGCCGCCGACGATCGCGACCGTGAAGGTCGAGTTCTTGAACAGCCGCAGGGGGATCAGTGCCGCGTCCTTCATCAGCTTCTCGATGAAGATGAACGCCACGACGCCGATGGCGCCGATGACGTAGCAGATGATCGCGCTCTGCGAGCCCCAGCCCCACTTGTTGCCCTGCTCGGCGACGATCAGGAACGGGACAACGGCGACGACGAGCGCGAGCCCGCCCCACCAGTCGATCTTGTGGTCGTGGCGCTGGTGCGGCACGTTCAGCACGCGGGCGACGACGAACAGCGCGACGATGGCGATCGGCACGTTGATCAGGAAGACCCAGCGCCAGCCGGCGATGTCGTAGCCGAAGACGCTGCCGAGCTTGTCGAAGTCGGCGAAGAACCCGCCGAGTACCGGGCCGAGCACGGTGGAGATACCGAATACGGCGAGGAAGTAGCCCTGGTAGCGGGCGCGTTCCCGCGGCGGCACGATGTCGCCCATGATCGTCATGGCCAGCGACATCAGACCGCCGGCGCCGAGCCCCTGGATCGCGCGGAACGCGGCGAGCTCGTACATCGACGTCGCGAACGCCGAGGCGATCGAGCCGATCAGGAAGATCGAGATCGCCGCGATGTAGAACGGCTTGCGCCCGTAGATGTCGGACAGCTTGCCGTAGATCGGCGTGACGATCGTCGAGGTGATCAGGTAGGCGGTGGTGATCCACGCCTGCAGGTCGAACCCGTTGAGATCATTGGCGATCCGGACGATCGAGGTACCCACGATCGTCTGGTCGAGTGCCGCCAGGAACATGCCCGACATCAGGCCGATCAGGATCGTGACGATCTGACGGTGACTGAGCCGGGGACCGTCTTCGTGGACGGCAGGCGGACTTTCTACGGTGGAACTCATGTGCTTCAGGCCCCCTTGGCCTTCGACGCCGGCGCGGGGTCGGCGAACTGTGGAGATGTTTTTTCAAGATCGTTGTTGAGCCGGCTGAACAGCGAGTTGAGGGTCTTCCGGTCGTCTTCGGTCCAGCCGTCGAGCACCTCTGCCAGCCACTGGTTCCGCTTCTTGCGGTTCTCCTCGAAGACGCGGAGCCCCTCCGCGGTCGGTGCGAGCAGGCAGGCACGGCCGTCTTCGGGGTCGGCCATGCGCTCGATCAGCCCGTGCTGGACGAGCGAGCTCGACTGCCTGCTGACGGTCGAAATCTCGGAGTGGAGGATCTCGGCGAGCTTGCTGGTGCGCTGAGGACCGACGTGGATGAGGCAGAAGAGGATCGCGTATGCGGCCCTCTCGATACCGTCCGGCCCCTGCTTCGCCACCTGGGTCTTCGCCCGGTTGATCAGCCGGACAAGCCGCACGAGCTCGTGCCCGAGGGTGTCGGCCAGATCGAGCTCGGCGCTCGACCTGGTGCCGGGTGTCGTGGGTGCCATGATGGGTCTCTCTCGCCGTTTGGTTGGTCACTGCAACTAGTTGCCTAGTGCAAGGATGTTCCCTCCGAGTACTGGTTGGCAAGGCGATACGACCCTTGTGTGTCAGACAACACTTTAGTTGCCGCATGCAAGCACATTTATTCGTGCATGTTTGTCCGGTTCATGGTGTCCGCGCTTTGATGAGGGGTATGACCGACGACACCGTCCTGCGCGGCATCCTCGCCTCCCGCAACTTCGGCACCCTCGCCACCATCAAGCGCGACGGCAGGCCGCAACTGTCCACCGTCAACTATTTGTATGACGCGGACGCCAACGCGCTTCTGATCTCCATTACCGCGCCACGCGCCAAGACCAAGAATCTCCAGCGCGACCCCCGCGCCACCTTTCACGTGTCGACCGAGAACGGCGGCGGCTACGTCGTCGTCGAGGGCCCTGCTCGGCTGACCCCGACTGCCGCCAGCCGGGACGACGCCACTGTCGACGCCCTGGTCGACCACTTCCGCCGGGCCCGGGGCGAGCACCCCGACTGGGACGAGTTCCGTGACGCCATGGTCGCGGACAAGCGAGTACTGCTGACCATCCCGATCGAACGCCTCTACGGCCTGCAGATGTAGGTAGGCATGGTGAGGAGCCCGTCGCGGGGTGGCTGGCGGGCTCCTCGGTCATGCGTAGTGGAGGGTGTTGGTGTGTCACGAGTATGGATGGGAGTTGGTGGGTAGGTACCGCTTCCTGAAGTAGTGCTGCGTGGACGATGAAGGTTGGCCCTTCGGAGCCGCTCTGCGGGGAGAGGCTTCAAACCGCCCACTGCTGCGTTGGTTGAAGACCGTCGTGGTGAGCGAGTGGGAAAAGGACCACGTTGATGGTTCAGGTGGGGATCGGAAAGGTGAGCGTAAGCGATTCGCTGATGAAGTGTCGAAACTCCAACTGTTGACATCGAAACCGGGGTGCCAACATAACTCCGGGATGAGCCTGGCGGGTGCCCGTTTATTGGCCGGGCGGTGTCCGGCATAGAGGCGACGCGAGTCCGGTTTGCCGCGTCCACGGGGAACGTGAGAAGGCGCGTGGCGATACTGCTGCTCTGGTTGGTTCGGGGGCGAGAGGGAGAGTCTCGAGCGGCGGAAACCGTGAGGGATTGAGTACCGATGCGGATGCGCGCCGGCGGACTGGCTCGTAGTAGTGATGAAGCTCCTGTAATGGGAGTGGAGCGAAGGGGTCAGGTCATTCGTGGTGAGTTTTCCCGATCAACTGGGCCGATGGTCCGGGAGGAGTCGTGTGAGCGAGCTGAAGTCACCGGGCAAGTCGTTTAGTATTTCGAAGTGGGAAGTGCAGGAGGCGTGGGAGAAGGTCAGAAAGAATAAGACCTGGTCTCAAAACTCGGCGTGTCGCTAGGTGAACCAACGGCCCGCCCCTGGCTCCGCACCGCCCGCCTGTGGGCCCGGCCCGACGGACCGGAGGTCTGTCAGAGAGACTGGGGGCCAGTGCCCGCCCTCTCGACCTGGAGCCTTTATGCCGCAAGGGACCGTCCGTTGGTTCGACGCCGAACGGGGTTTCGGCTTCCTCGCGCCCGAGGACGGCTCGCCGGACGTGTTCGTGCACGCCTCCGAGATCGTCGGGGACGGCGGCGCGAAAGTGCTCCGCGAGGGTCAGGCCGTCGTGTTCGAGGTCGGCGAGAACGACCGCGGGCCCCAGGCGCTGCACGTTCGCGTCACCGCCGATGCGGCCACCGGCAGCGCCGTGGGCCTGCTCGGCACCGTCAACTGGTACGAGCCGGGCAAGGGGTACGGCTTCGCGTCGCCGGACGGCGGCGGCGCCGACATCTTCGTGCACAGCTCCGCCATCGTGACCGGCGGCGTGGTCACCGAGGGGCAGCGGGTGGCCTTCCTGATCGTCGAAGGCGAGCGCGGCCCGCAGGCCGGGCACGTCATCCCGCTGGGAGCAGGGGCCGGCTCACCCGCTGCGGCTGGTATCGCGGACGGTGCCGACGGCACGGTGGCCTGGTACGACGAGGACAAGGGCTTCGGCTTCATCAACCCCGACTCCGGCGCCGGGGACGTCTTCGTTCACGCCCGGGCCCTGGCCGAGGGGCTGACGTGGCTCGCGGAGGGCGACCGCGTCGCCTACGAGGTGGCTAGTGGAGACAAGGGCCCGCAGGCCCGCGACGTGCACCTGGTCCGGGGCACCGAGCCGCAGACGGCGCCGCAGCGGTCGGCACCTGCCGCGGCCGCAGGGCCGGCGGCGCGGGACGTGCCCGTACGAGGCGGCGAGGGCGTCGTCGCGCGCTACGACGGCGACCGCGGCTTCGGCTTCATCACCCCGGACGCAGGCGGCGACGATCTCTTCGCCCACGTGTCCGTGATCATGGGGTCGGAGCCGCTGCAGAAGGGTGACCGGGTCCGGTACACGGTGCGTCAGAGCGACCGGGGCCCGCAGGCCGACCGCATCGAACGCCTCTGAAGATCGGCCCCGCCGATGGCTGATCACTTCCCGACGAGAGTGCTCGTTCATCCCCGTCGATGGTGCCGTCAGCAACGCGGCTGCAGCCGCACCGACGTATGGGTCACTCCTTCTCCGAACTCGCACGGCGGATCAACCCGATCGTGCGAGGTTGGATGAACTATTATGGCGCGTTCTACCGGTCCATGATGTATCCGCTCCTGGCGCGCATCAACGCCTACTTGGTGCGATGGATTCGCTCGAAATACAAACGGTTAGCGGGCAAGAAGAAGGCCATCACGTGCTGGCGGGGAATCGTTTCACGGCATCCCCGCATGTTCGCGCACTGGACATGGGTCTCTTCCGTTCCGCGTGTGTGGTGATCAGGGTGATAAGAGCCCGGTGACGGGAGACTGTCACGCCGGGATCTGTGGGAGCCCGGGGCTGAGATGCCCCGGGCGACCCGACCGCCGTGGTGTTTGTAGTGGGTCCAGGTCAATGCCGTTCTGCTCGTCCGGCGTCAGCACTTTCCGCGCCGCAGCAAGAAACTCCTTCCGCGGGTGCTCCAGCACTTCGGCCAGAGGTTTGGCCTCACGCTTTTTCCATACGGCCTCATTGAGTGCTAGTTGGTAAGCCTCCGCGGGCTTCCTCAACGAAGCGTCACAAAGGAGTTCCACGGTTTTCTCGGCCACCCGTAGTCCGTCCACAGCCGGCCTCGCGGTCTTGTACCAACTCGTCCCCGACCTGATGAATTCGATCACCGCTTCAATCTGCTCAGTGCGCCGGGCTTCGGCCTTCGCCGTTTCGCGTTTGCGTTCTTCGATGCGCTCGGCCGTGCGTTGCGTCGTCCGCTGTGTGGCGAATGTCAGGCCGCCACCGATCAGGACGCCGACCATCGACGCGATCGGCGTCCACAGCTCCTGCCATCGTGCCCCCTCGAGACAGAAACTCAGTGCTGAATGCGTGCCGCGATGGCGTCGATCTTATCGAGACGGCAGGCCCGTCAGCGGGTGAGGACGCCGCAGGCGATCCGGCCGCCCGAATCGCCGGTCGCCTGTGTCGCGGCGTCCGGACCGGTCGGGGAATACCGGACCGGGATGTTCGCGAAATTGTCGGCCAGGGCGTGAATGATGATCGCGCTGCCATCGGCGTCGAACAAGGCCGCCGGGGTGAGCTGGTCGTTTTCCGTGACGCTCGCGGCGGTGCCGTCGGCGGATACGGAGAGGGAAGGCAGGTCGCCGGCGTGGTGGCCATGCGTCGTGCCGCTGAGGTTGAGGTGCCCGCCGGCGGTCACGAACGGCACCACGACGCCGTTCGGGTCGGTGGCGTTCGGGTTGCAGATCCCGACGGCGTGGACGTGGAAACCGTGGAAGCCGGGCGAAAGCCCGCTCAATCTGCCGCTCAGCACGGTCTTCCGGTTGTGCGTATCGAGGCGGACCGAACCGAGAGCGGCACCGGTGACGCTGCGAACGGTGGCGCGGCCGATGCTGCTGGTGTCGGCACTTTCGGCACTGTTGGCGCTGTCGGCCGAGGCGACGGCGGGGCTGAAGGTGGCCAGAATGGCAAGGACGACGAGGATTCGAGGGGTTTTTGACGGACGCATTGTGCCTCCTAACGGTTCAGTAGTACCAAGCCGGACCGTCGGTGAGGCAGAGCAAGTTACCCCTAGGGTGCGGGTCGGTCGGCCGTTCGCCGCTGGATGCGAGCCACCATGTCGTCGATGCGATCGAGCAGGTGGCCGGTGTCCTCGCTGCCGAGCGCCGCCCGCAAATAGAGCCCATCACCCACCAGAATGATCAGTTCCGCGGTCAACGGGTCGTCGACGGACGAGTTGATCATTTCGTGGACTTTCGTGTTGTACACCCGCACGATTTCAGCGACGCGGGGTTCGGTGAGCAGGAGCCGGATCGCCGCCATGCTCGTGCGATGCAGTGGTTTCTGCAGGGTGACGTCGGTGATCGCGGTGCGCAGGTAGTACTTAACGACACCCTCGGGTGCATGCTGCGCTTGCTCCATGTCCTCCTCGGCGAGGCGGATCAGTCTGTCCGTCAAGCCTTCGACCAGGGCGTCCTTTGAGCCGAAGTGGTACAGCAGCCCGCCTTTCGACACCCCGGCGTGCGCGGCGACCGCTTCGAGGGTGACCACGCCCGGGCCATCGGTGGTGAGTATCTCCTCGTACGAGTCGAGGATGCGTTCCTTCGCGGACGGCTTCGCCATAGGGCCGACTATACCGTCCGGACGGTCTAGTATGCGCCGACGGCCTCGTCCCTGGTAGCTCACTTGACTATACCGTCCGGACGGTTTACCTTCGAACTCGGGCGGTTACTGTACCGTCCAGACGGTTTAGTCAAAGGAGAGTGCGCCATGGCAAGGCGCAAGCAGTGGTGGGCGTTGGCGGTACTGGTTCTTCCGGTGCTGCTGATCAGTGTGGACATGACGGTGCTGGGGTTCGCCCTGCCGTTCCTGTCCGAGGATCTGGCGCCCACCGGTGCCGAACAACTGTGGATAGTCGACATCTACTCGTTCATGCTGGCCGGTCTGCTGGTGCTGATGGGCACGCTCGGCGACCGCATCGGGCGGCGGAAACTGCTGCTCTTCGGTGCCGCGGCGTTCGGTGCGGCGTCGGTCCTCGCGGCCTTCTCGACCAGCGCGACCATGCTGATCGTCGCCCGCGCGCTGCTCGGCGTCGGCGGTGCGACGCTGATGCCGTCGACGTTGTCGCTGATCCGCAGCATCTTCCTCGACGCCAAGCAGCGCCGGACCGCGATCGCGGTGTGGAGTGCCGGTTTCTCCGGCGGGATGGCCATCGGGCCGGTGCTCGGCGGCTGGCTGCTGGAGCATTTCCCGTGGGGGTCGGTGTTCCTCATCAACGTCCCGGTCATGCTCGTCCTGCTGGTCGCCGGACCGTTCGTGCTGCCGGAGGCGCGTGACCCGAAGCCCGGTCGCTTCGACCCGCTGTCGGCGCTGCTCTCCCTCGCCGCGATGCTCCCGGTCGTCTACGGCATCAAGCTGTTCGCCGAGCACGGAGTCAGCGCCGAGGCCGTCATCAGCGTCCTCGTCGGCATCGCGCTTGGCGTGGTGTTCGTCCGGCGGCAGATCAAACTCGACGAGCCGATGCTCGATCTGAAACTGTTCTCGAACCGGGCGTTCAGCGCCTCCGTGGTGACGAACATGCTCGGCGTGTTCGCCCTGGTCGGACTGCTGTTCCTGGTGCCGCAGTACCTGCAGCTCGTGCTCGGGTTGTCGCCGGTCGTCGCCGCGCTGTGGATGCTCCCGGCGACGGCCGCGGGGATCGCGGGCGCGCTGCTCGCCGCCTCGCTCGCCAAGCGGATCCGGGTCTCCGTGCTGGTCAGCGGCGGTCTCCTGATCGGTGCCGTCGGCTTCCTCGCGTTGACGCAGATCGCCACGGCGAGCGGGCTGGTGTTCGTCGTCGTGTCGTTCACGCTGCTCGGGGGTGGTATCGCGCTGTCGGAGACCCTGACGAACGACATCGTCGTCTCGTCGGCTCCGGCCGAGCGGGCCGGTGCGGCGTCGGCGATCTCCGAGACCGGCTTCGAGCTGGGTGGTGCGCTGGGCACGGCCATCCTCGGCAGTGTCGTGACGGCGGCGTACCGCGCCGGCTTGCCGTCGACGACGCCCGACGCCGCTCGGGACACACTCGGTGGTGCTGTTGCGACGGCGCAACGGCTTGGTCCGAACGAGGGGCAGGCGCTGATGGAGGCCGCACGCGAGGCTTTCGTCCAGGGCGTGCACGTTGCCGCATGGGCGGGCGCGGCTGTGCTCGTCTATACAGGTGTACAAGCCTTCGTACTGCTGAATCGGAAGAAAGATTCCGTAGTGCGGATCTAGTGGGGCTTACGATAAGGGTATGAGCAACGACGCCCTCGTCACCCGTCTCCGCGAGCATCTCGGCAAGGCCGCGGTGCTCACCGATTCCGACGTCACGGACGCGTATTCGCGCGACATGATGCCGCTGGCCCCGGTCGGCAAGCCACTCGCGGTGGTCCTTCCGTCCGATGTGGAGGGTGTGCAGGCCGTCGTCAAGGCCTGCGCGGAGTTCAAGGTGCCGATCGTGCCTCGCGGCGCCGGCAGTGGTCTGTCCGGCGCCGCGAACGCGATCGACGGCTGTGTCGTGCTGGTGCTGACGAAACTCGACCAGATCGTCGAAATCGACGCTGGCAACCGGCTTGCCGTCCTGCAACCCGGCGTGGTGAACCTCGATTTCCGTAACGCCGTCGAGAAACACGGCCTGTTCTATCCGCCGGACCCGTCGAGCTACGACTGGTGCACCATCGGCGGGAACCTCTCGACGAACGCGGGTGGGCTGTGCTGCGTCAAGTACGGAGTGACCACGGATTCCGTGCTGGGCTTGGAAATCGTGCTCGCCGACGGGTCGGTGCTCAGGACCGGGCGCCGCACGGTGAAGGGTGTCGCGGGCTACGACCTCGCACGCCTTTTCGTCGGCAGCGAGGGCACACTCGGCGTGATCACCCAGGCGACGGTCGCACTGAAACCGTTGCCACAGCTGCCTTCCACGCTCGTCGCGGGCTTCAGCACCACCGAGGCCGCGGGCGAGGCGGTCGCGCGAGTCGTGCGGGAGGGACTGGTGCCGTCGCTGCTGGAGATCATGGACGCGACGTCCATCAAGGCCGCCGAGGCCTACCTCAAGACCGATCTCGGCGCGGGTTCGGACTGCAAAGCGTTGCTGCTCGCCCAATCCGACTCCGGCGGCGAGGTCGCGCGGCGAGAACTCGCGGCGCTGGAACAGATCTGCGTCGACTGCGGCGCGGATCTCGCCTACGCCACGGACGATCTCGAAGAGGGCAAGATGCTGCTGCAGGCGCGGCGGGTCGTGCTCAACGCGCTGGAGATGTACGGCGTCTGGCTGACCGACGACGTCTGCGTCCCGCGCACCCGCATCGCCGAACTGATCGCCGGCTGCGAGCGGATCAGCCGGGAGGTCGGGCTGCGGATCGCCGTCGTCGGGCACGCCGGGGACGGCAACATGCACCCGACGATCGTCTACTCGCCGGACTCCGAGGACGAGTTCGCCCACGCGCAAAAGGCTTTCGACGCGATTCTCGAGGTCGGGCTGGGACTCGGCGGCACCGTTACGGGCGAACACGGTGTCGGCAAGATCAAGCGCGAGTGGCTCGTCAGGGAGATCGGCGAAGTCGGCCTTCGCGTGCACCGCCAGATCAAACGCGCCCTCGACCCCGAGAACCTCTTCAACCCTGGCTCGATGTTCTCGATGTGACTTCGCACTTCGTCGACGAAGTGCGGTCTCTCAGTCGCGCACGCGCGGGATCTGCTGCGTCGCGTCGGCGTCCACGGCGGCAGAGGCAGCGGCCGCGTGCTTCTTCTCGCGGCGCGACTTGAGGTACTCGAGCACGATCGGCACCACGGAAACCAGGACGATCAGGACGAAGATCGCGTCGACGTTGTCGCGGATGAACGCGATACCGCCGAGCAGATGGCCAAGCGCGGTGATCCCGGCGGCCCACAGGATGCCGCCGATGACGGTGTAGGTGAAGTACTTCTTCGGGTCCATCTTGCCGATGCCGGCGATCCAGGTGATGAACGTCCGCACGAACGGCACGAACCGCGCCAGCACGACCGCCTTCGGCCCGTACTTCTCCAGGAAGGCGTGCGTCTTGTCGACGTACTCCTTGTTGAAGAACTTCGAGTCCGGCTTGCGGAACAGCCACGGCCCGAGTTTCCAGCCGAGGCCGTAGCCGACGACGTTCCCGATCAGGGCGGCGACGGTGACCAGGACGCACACCAGCCACAGCGGGGCGTCGATCGAACCGTTCGCGATGAACAGGCCCGCGGTGAACAACAGAGAGTCACCGGGGAGCACCGGGAAGATGCTGCTTTCGATGAAGATGATCAGGCAGAGCACGCTGATGACCGGCACGGTCAGCCCGCTCAGCAGGTGCTGCGGGTCCAGCCATTCCGGCAAAAGGGACATCGTCGTCACGGTGTTCTGCGCGAGGATCACAACGAAAACGGTACAGGGTGACACAGAGTGCCTTCACTCGACGGGGAAGTCGTGATAGAGGGCGACTCAGACGAGCGTGAGCAGCCCGATCACCGATCCGGCCGCCAGTCCCAGCAACAGGGCCAGCAGCAACACCCAGTACGCGGGCAGCGGTGCGCTGGAGGGCGCGGCTGCCGGAGGAGCGGGCGGACGTCCGGCGAGACGGGCCGTTTCGGCGTGTTCCAGCGCGACACGTTCCCGCTCGAGCGAGTCGGCGCCGGCACCCGAGAGCAGCCCGTACTGAGGCGGCAGCTCTCCCGGCGACGAGGCCAGCTCGGTGGTCGGCACCGCTTCGGTACCCGAGTCGGCCGAGCTCTTGGCCGCGGGGTCCGTCTTCTCGGCCGCATCAGCGGAGGCAGGAGCGGCGGGCGTCTCGGGAATCCGTTCGGCCGAGGGAGCGAAGACGGCTTGTGCGCGCAGCGCGTCGGCGAGGAGTTTCTCCGGGTCCTTCGGCTCGCTCATCCGCCCTTCCTGCTCCTTCCGCTGCTACCCGTCGCTGACGGACACACCACCTTCGACGGCTCCGCTCAGCGGTGCCGTGGCGCTCAATGTAGCCGCAGCCGCGCCTGTGACCCACTCGCCCTGGCGCAGTACCTTCATCGGCCGCAGGTTGCGGTCGAGCACCACGACGTCGGCCGCGAGCCCGGCCCGCAGCGAGCCGGTCCGGTCGGCGATGCCGAGCAGTTCGGCGGGTCGTCCGGACGTCGCGCGGACGGCGTCGAGCAGGTCGATACCGGCCCCGCGGACCAGGTTGCGGAAGGCCGCGTCCATGGTCAGCGTGCTGCCTGCCAGCGAGCCGTTCCCGGCAAGGGTGGCGACACCGTCTCGGACGTCGACCTCGAGCCTGCCGAGGATGTAGCTGCCGTCGGCGGCGTCCGTGGCGGACATCGCGTCGGTGATGAGCACCGTGCGGCCCTTGCCGGCGTGATGCGCGGCGAGCCGCAGCACGGTCGGGTGCACGTGGACGAGGTCGCAGATCAGCTCGACGGTGATCCGCTCGTCGTCGAGCAGGGCGCCGATCGGGCCCGGCTCTCGGTGGTGCAGCGGCCGCATGGCGTTGAACAGGTGCGTCGCGACCGAAGCGCCCGCGTCGATCGCGGGGATGATCTGTTCCTCGACGCCGTCGGTATGTCCGATCGCGGCGATGACGCCCGATTCGGCCAGCTGCCGGACGGCCTTGATACCGCCGTGCAGCTCGGGCGCGAGGGTGACCATCCGGATGTCGCCGCGGCCGGTGCCGAGCAGCGCGTTCACCGTGGCCGTGTCCGGTTCGATCAGCGTCGCCGGATCGTGTGCCCCGCAGCGCGCCTTCGAGATGAAGGGGCCTTCGAGGTGGATACCGGCAAGTTCACCCTCTTGGACCAGTTCCCGGAGGGCGGACATCTGGTCTCTGAGCACCGAGATGGGGTCGGAGACGAGGCTGCCGAGCATGGTCGTGGTGCCATGCCGCCGGTGCGCGCGGATGGCACGCATCAGCTCCTCGGGATCCGCGCTGGAGAACGACCCGCCGCCGCCGCCATGGCAGTGCGTGTCGACGAACCCGGGTACCACCAGGCAGTTGTCGACGTCGACGTAGTCGGCAGAGTCGATGTCCGGGGGTGGCCCGGAGCCGACTTGGACGATCTTGCTGCCGGCGATGACCAGCCAGCCGTCGTCGAGTACACGGTCCGGGGTGACAACCCGGCCGCCCACGATCACGAAATCTCCGGCGCCTCTCACGCCCCCCAGCATATATTGGTCTGGACCAAGCATGGCGGCACAACCCAGCGGTCGAGATGAAAGCCGGGTGTCAGTTCGGCGTCTGCATCGCTTTCTGCAGCGCTTCCAGCGCCCGGCTGGCGGTTGACTTCACGGTACCTTTCGAAATACCGGCGGCCTCCGAAATTTCGGCCTCACTCAGCCCACCGTAGTAACGGAGGACGAGAACTTCGCGCTGACGGGGCGGCAGTTTGGACAAAGCGCTCACAACGGCCTGATGTTCACTCGACAGCATGGCGAGGCTTTCCGCTGAGCGGGCATTGACCGCGTGCGGGGCGACGTATTCGCGGGCGGTCTTGCGCCGTCGCAGCACACTGCGTGATCCGTTGACCACGGCGGTGCGCAGGTAGCCGACCGCCGCCGCGGCATCGCGCAGCCGTCCCCAGTTCCGATGCAGTCCGGTGAACGCCTCCTGTACGACGTCCTCGGCGGTGGCCGGTTCGTCGACGAGCAGGATGGCCAGCCGGACGAGTCGCATCCGGTGCTGCCGGTAGAGGTCCTCAAGGGTCAGCGGTGCCGCAGGCGGCGGTGGCGTGACCGGTCCGTCCATGGTGCGCAGATGGCCGAGGGTCGCCTCGACACTGCGTTCCGCGTTGCCCTCGAGCATGTACCCCTACCTGTTCATTTACCCCTTTTGGGCACAACCTGTGCCCGGCGCTCGATCAGCGTATCGGGTTGGGTAGGACTCCTGCCTGATCGGATCCTGAGAACGCCATCGGGGTATGGGTAGCGTCTAGGCCAGCACCGTTGAAGCGACCTATGGAGACGTCGATGGCCTGGTTCCTGGTGGAGATCCGGTACGTGCAGGAGAAGCTCGATGAGGTGCGTCCCCGGCACCGGAAATTCCTGTCGGAACACGCTGACCAGGGGATTGTCGCCCTCGGTGGCCCGTTCGCGGACGGCGCCGCCGGGCTGTCGCTGTGGAAGGCCGACGACGAGGCGTCGCTGCTGAAGCTGATCGACCAGGATCCGTACTACACGGAGGGTGTCGCGGCAGAACGCACCGTGCGCGAGTGGAAGCCGGTGCTCGGCTACCTCGCGCCGAAGCCCTGACGGCACGAATGCTCCTCGTGCCCGGGCTTCATGCCGATCGCCCGGACAGTTCGTAGTCGCTCGGGTCGACCTTGCGGGTCTCGAGCCAGTAGCGCCAGGTGAACCCGGGCCAGATCGTGCGGTTGACACCTTTCGCGTCGAGGTACCAGCTCTTGCAACCGCCCTGCGTCCACACGCCCTTGACCAGTTTGTCCTGGATCTCCTGCTGGAACTTCTCCTGCACGCCGGGCCGGACGTCGAGCGCCTCGGCACCGCGCGAGTCGGCGAGCCTGATGGCGTCGACGACATAGCGGGACTGCGATTCGATCATGAAGACCACGGAGTTGTGGCCGAGCGCGGTGTTCGGGCCGAGCAGGAAGAACAGGTTGGGGAAGCCGGAAACGCTGATGCCCTTATGCGTGTGCATCCCCTCGGCCGCCCATTCCTTGGCGAGGTCGCGGCCGTCGATCCCGGTG
Organism: uncultured Actinomycetota bacterium; assembly: GCA_963766045.1. Classification (GTDB taxonomy): domain Bacteria; phylum Actinomycetota; class Actinomycetes; order Mycobacteriales; family Pseudonocardiaceae; genus Amycolatopsis. Next base: position 569,772 of record CAVXYN010000002.1, read on the forward strand.
ATGTCCAGGTATTCCAAGGCATCCGTGACCTTGAACCCGGTGCCGTAGATGATCGCGTCGACCTCGTGCTCGACGCCGTTCTCGTCGACGACGCCATTCGCCTTGACCTCGCGGAGGCCGTCGGTGATCACGTCCACATTGGACCGGTTGATCGCCGGGTAGTAGTCGTTGGAGATCAGGACCCGCTTGCAGCCCATCGTGTACTTCGGGGTGATCTTCTTGCGCAGCACCGGATCCTTGACGCTGCGGGAGAGGTGTCGCCGCGCGACCGCCTCGCCGGCCTTCATGATCGCGGGATGCCCGTTGAAGCCTAGGGCGCGCACTTCGAGGAACCAGTACAACGCGTTGCGGTAGAGCCGCTGGACGCCGGGAACGCGACGGAACGCCGTTTTCGCCCAGCGCGGCATGGGGTGGTCGGGTTTCGGCATGATCCACGGCGGCGTGCGCTGGAAGATCGTCAGATGGCCGGCCTCGGGCGCGATCTCCGGGATGAACTGGATCGCGCTGGCGCCGGTGCCGACAATGGCGACCTTCTTGCCGCGCAGGTCGTATTCATGGTTCCACTGGGCGGAATGCCAGGTCTGGCCCTTGAACTTCTCGATGCCGGGCAGCTTCGGGATCTGCGGGATGTGGAGGCCGCCGACACCCGCGACGACGAACTGCGCCTCGATCTCCTGGCCGGCTTTGGTCCGGACGGTCCAGCGGCGCGCGTCGTCGTCCCATTCGGCCCCGGTGAGCTCGACGCCGAAGCGGATTTTCCGGCGCAGACCGTACTTTTCGGTGACGTTCTTGAGGTACTCCCAGATCTCGGGCGCGGGCGAGAACGACCGCGACCAGTCCGGGTTCTGCTCGTAGGAGAACGAGTACATATGGGACTGGACGTCGCAGGCGCAGCCGGGGTACGAATTGTCGCGCCACGTACCGCCGACTTCGTCCGCCTTCTCGAGGATCACGTAGTCCCGGATGCCGGCCCTTTCGAGCTGGATCGCCTGGCCGAGACCGGAGAATCCGGTGCCGACGATCACGACCTTGAACCGCTCGGTCATCTGACGCCCCTCCACTGTGAGGATTTCGTACTCCAGATGACGTTACCGGAAGTAACAGTTACTTTCTAGTATTACCTACCTGTCAGTATGTACCGCCGAGCTTCGTGTGGTCCCAGCTGACGATCTTGGTCGGCTTGAAGACCAGGCCGATCCGCTTCTCGGCCTGCTTGAGCACGAAGGCGGCGAGTTCGTCGGGGATGGGGTCGCCCGGCTGGATGCCCGAATAGCGCCCCATCAGCTTGAAGCCCATCTGGGCGACCGTGTCGGTGTCGGTGAAGACCTCGACGTCGGCTTCGAGCGAGATTCCGCGGAGCTTCTCGTAGCTCTCGCCGTCCTCGATGAGCACGGTCGCGCGCGGGTCCCGCTCCAGGTTCTTGGCCTTCTGGGACGAGCCGTACGTCCAGGTCGCGATGCCGACCTCGTGCGGGTAGTACCAGAGCGGGGCCAGGTGGGGACGGCCGTTGGGGCTGATCGTCGCGACGTTGATGACCTTCTGTCCGGCGAGATACTCACTGATCTCGTCCGGTGTCATCCGGATCTGGTCACGTCGTGACATGGGCGTCAGCTCCCTTTGGTCGCGGCCCGGCCGGACCGGCCGGTCACTGAAGATTCGTACGCGCCCCGCTCCTTGATGTCCATGATCGCGGCGTCGTCGGCCTCCGCGATGCGGCTGCGGGAGCCGAACTCGATGATCGGCGGGAGGAACGCGCGGATCAGCTTGAGCGCACCGACCCAGCGCGGCACGTGGATCGTCCTGGCGCGCTTGAGGATTCCGGCCTCGAGGTCGTCGAGCGCGACGTCGAGCGGGTAGGTCTTGCCGAGCAGGCCGGGCATGCCCGCGCGGAGCTTGCCGAACACCGGGTGCTGGTCGGCGCTTTCGACGAGGTCGGTGCGGATCCAGGTCGGATGCGCGACGCCGACCTTCACGCCGAGGTGGGCGACTTCGGCGCGGAGACTGTTGCAGAACGCTTCGACGCCGGCCTTCGCGGCGGCGTAGTTGGCCATGCCGGGGGCGTGCGTGATCGCGGCCAGCGACGAGATCGCCAGCAGGTAGCCGCCGCGTTCGATGACATGCGGAAGGGTGACGCGGAACGTGCGCCAGACGCCGAGGAGGTCGACCTCGATCACCTTCTCGAACGCGGCCGGGTCAACCGACCGGACGAAGCCGGACGTCGCGATGCCGGCGTTGGCTATGACGATGTCGATGCCGCCGAAATATTCGACGATCTCTGAAGTGGCTTCTTCCAGCGCTGCCCAGTCTGTGACGTCGGCTTCCCACGAGCGTGCGTTCGGACCGATCGCGTCGGCGACCTTCTGCTGTGCGAGCGCTTCGATGCCGACGAGAGCGACCTTCGCGCCCTGCGCGGCCAGGCGTTCGGCGAGCCCGGCGCCGATCCCCCGGGCGGCTCCGGTGATCAGTACGACTTTGCCGTTCACGCTGTTCCTGGCCACGTTGCCTCCTCGTCCGAGCCCCTTGGATTCGGACGGTACCTCAACCTACCCGGAGTAAGCTACCCACAAGTAGGTTCGCGGTCAGCGCGACGCCGAGGTGAGGGCATCGAGCTCCTCGGGGGTGAGGGTGAGCTCGGCGGCGGGCAGGAGGTCGGTCAGCTGCTCGACCGTGCGGGCGCTCGCGATCGGCGCGGTGACGGTCGGTTGCGCGAACAGCCATGCCAGCGAAACCGTCGCGACCGTGACGCCGTGTTCCGCCGCGACCTCGTCCAGCGCCGCCAGTACCCGCTCGCCGCGTTCGTCCAAATAGGACGAAGCGCGGGCGGCACGCGGGCTGTCGCCGAGCTCGTCCTTCGACCGGTACTTCCCGGCAAGGAATCCCTTGGCCAGCGCGAAATACGGCAGGACGGTCAAGGCTTCGCGTTCGACCGTCGGCGCGAGGTCAAGCTCGTAGTCGCGCTCGACGAGGTTATAGTGCGGCTGCAGCGCGACGTACCGCGCGAAGCCCTCACGGTCCGAAATGGACAGTGCTTCCGCCAGTCGTTCCGCGGAGTAGTTCGACGCCGCGATGTAGCGGACCTTCCCGGCACGCACGAGCGCGTCGAAGGCCTCCATCGTCTCCTCGATGGGAGTCTCGGGGTCGTCGATATGCGCGTAATAGAGGTCGATGTGGTCGACCTGAAGCCGTCGAAGGGAGTCTTCGGCCGCCGCCGCGATGTTCTTCGCGGACAGCCCGGGCCGCGCGTCCCACATGCCGACCTTGGTGGCGATGACGACGTCGTCACGCTGTCCGCGTCCGGTCAGCCAGTTGCCGATGATGGTCTCGGACCCGCCGCCGGAATAGAGGTCGGCGCTGTCGATGAAGTTGCCGCCCGCTGCCGTGTAGGCGTCGAGAACGGCGAAGGACTGCTCCTCGTCCGCAGTCCAGCCGAAGACGTTCCCACCGAGGTTGATGCCCCGGACGTCGAGGTCGGTGTTGCCCAGTTTCGCCATACCCCGAACCTATCGGGAAGAGATCGGCCGGTGCCGGTGTTCGCTTGGAACATGGCTATTCAACTGGGCAGGTTCGGTGTCTGGAGGCACGAGGCGGGGGCCACTCCGGAGTTCGCGGCCGAGGTCGAGGCACTCGGCTACGGCGCGCTTTGGATCGGCGGTTCGCCGGACGGTGAACTCGAGCTGGTCGAGCGCGTGCTCGACGGGACGAAGTCGATCGTCGTCGCCACCGGCATCGTCAACATCTGGAAGGACGACGCGGCCACGGTCGCCAAGTCCTACCACCGGATCGCGGCGAAGCACCCGGACCGCTTCCTCCTCGGCGTCGGTGCCGGGCACCCTGAGCACACCAAGGAATTCGTCAAACCGTACGGCGCACTGGTCGGCTATCTGGATGCCCTCGACGCCGCAGGTGTGCCGGTCGAGGCTCGCGCCCTCGCCGCGCTCGGGCCGAAGGTGCTCAAGCTCGCCGGCGACCGCACCGCGGGCGCGCATCCGTACCTGATGACGCCGGAGCACACTCGTATGGCGCGGGAGGTCCTCGGCAGCGGCCCGCTGCTCGCCCCCGAGCACAAGGTCGTCCTCGACACCGATCCGGAGAAGGCACGCGCGCTCGGCAGGAAGACGGTCGCCTTCTACCTCGGCCTGGTCAACTACACGAACGCCCTGCGCAAGCTCGGTTTCACCGACGAGGACCTCGCCGGTGAGGGCAGCGACCGGCTGGTCGACGCGCTCGCCCTGCACGGCGACGCCGAGACGATCGCGCGTGGTCTCACCGCGCATGTCGAGGCCGGGGCGGACCACGTGAACATCCAGGTACTGGACCACGACCCCCTGCCGGTCTACCGCGCGCTGGCCGGCCTCCTGCTCTGAAGCAAGCGCTGTAGGCACCTCCCGGCCGACCTCGTACGATTCGGCCGAGAGGTGCACCAGCCTGCTTCGAGGAGGAGTAAACGATGCCCATCGCCACCCCCGAGGTCTACGCGGAGATGCTCGACCGGGCGAAGGCGAATGAATTCGCCTACCCGGCCATCAACGTGACCTCGTCGGAGACCCTGAACGCCGCGATCCGCGGGTTCGCCGAGGCGGAGAGCGACGGGATCATCCAGTTCTCCACCGGCGGTGCGGAATTCGCGTCGGGCCAGAAGGTCAAGGACATGGTGACCGGTTCGGTCGCGCTCGCGGAGTTCGCACAGGTCGTGGCCGCGAAGTACGACGTGAACGTCGCGCTGCACACCGACCACTGCCCGAAGGACAAGCTCGACGGCTTCGTCCGCCCGCTGATCGAGATCTCGGCGGAGCGCGTCAAGAACGGCCAGCACCCCCTGTTCCAGAGCCATATGTGGGACGGCTCGGCGATCGACCTCGACGAGAACCTCGAGATCGCGCAGGAACTGCTCGCCAAGGCCGCGGCCGCGAACATCATCCTCGAGGTCGAGATCGGTGTCGTCGGCGGCGAGGAAGACGGCGTCGAGGCCGAGATCAACGAGAAGCTGTACACCGCCGAGGGCGACTTCCTGAAGACGATCGACGCGCTCGGTTCCGGCGAGAACGGCCGCTACCTGCTGGCCGCGACGTTCGGCAACGTGCACGGCGTCTACAAGCCGGGCAACGTGAGGCTTCGCCCGGACGTGCTCAAGGGCGGCCAGGAAGCGGCCTCCAAGAAGCTCGGTCTCGCGGCCGGCTCGAAGCCGTTCGAGCTGGTCTTCCACGGTGGCTCCGGCTCGCTGCCGGAGGAGATCCGCGAGGCCGTTTCGTACGGCGTTGTGAAGATGAACGTCGACACCGACACGCAGTACGCGTTCACGCGGCCGGTCGTCGACCACTTCTTCAAGAACTACGACGGCGTTCTGAAGATCGACGGCGAGGTCGGCAACAAGAAGGTGTACGACCCGCGCAGCTACCTCAAGGCCGCCGAGGCCGGCATGGCCGCCCGTGTGGTCGAGGCCGCGCAGTCGCTGGGTTCGGCGGGCAACAAGCTCTAAAACCTCGTGAGTGGTAATGACGGTTAGAACCGTCATTACCACTCACGAGCGTCAAGACCGTCGTGAGGCGATCGCCCTGGTCACCGGGCCCGCGGCCGCCCACAGCACCCCGACCCCGACCAGGCACACCGCGGCCGTCCAGTAGGCGGCGGGCGGCGCCGACTCGGTGTGCGCGTCGCCGAGGATCCACGGCCTGAACTGCGACTGCACCCACAGCATCCCGTAGCCGAACGCCGTCATCAGCAACGCGCCCGTGCCGGCGGTCAGCAGCGGATGGTCCCGCCCGATGCGGAACGCCAGGTCCACCGCGAGTCCGACGGCTAGCAGGTAGAACGGCACGGTCGACGCCGGGAAGCCCCCGCCGACCAGCGCCGGCCAGATCAGCAGCCGGTAGGCCAGGTACGCACCGGCGACCGTGGTACCCGCCCAGCGCATGCCCGTTGTGTGGCGAGCCAGTGCGAGGATCAGCCCCATCACCGCGATACCCCACAGCGGGTAGACCCAGTCGGCGATCGGCATCGTGAAGTTCTCGACGGCGACCTGGTCGACAGGGTGGCCGATCTGGCTCGCGGCGAAGTTCAGCAGTTCGGGCTCGGCTTGCGGCGCACCGCGTTCCCAGGCGCGCAGGCCGAGGATTCCGTATTCCTGCTGGCCGTTCGGGAAGAAGGTGTTCTCGAGGAAGAACGTCCACAGCCCGATCAGCACGCCGGTGCGCATCCGGCCGGGCTGCTTGAACTTCAGCCAACCCATGATCACACCGGCCTGCATGATGCCAGTGCCGATGTAGAGCATCATGTGTGACGGGCTCCACGCCGTCAGGTCGAGCCCGTTGACGCGGTGGTTGATGACGTCGAGCGGCGCCGCGACGAGGAACACCGCGAGCCCGATCTGCATCAGCCGCAGCGAACGTTTGTCGGCGCCCATCCCGGTATAGCTGTGGATCGCGACCAGCACCATGATGATCACCGTGCCGACGGTGTTGATCAGATGCGGCGGCGCCATATCGTCGCGCAGCCACATGAAGTGCCACGACATGTCCCACGACGAGCCCACCATTTTGAAGGCGAACGCAGCGAGCCACATCGAGTAGCAGAAGTTCAGCACCCAGTCCGGCGTCGCCTGCCCCGGCGCACCGCGGTGCCAGTGGAGGTTGAAGAACAGTTTCGTCTTCGCGATCGGGCTGCGTGGGATGACACCCGGCGAAACGGCCCCGGTCACGTCAGTCGCCTTTGTCATGCACGACATCTTCCCTGCTACAGATCACAACAGGGGCATTCGGGGTCGAAAACCAGGGTTCACCCGTAGGGGTGGCGGATTTGCGATCTTCGTGCCGGGCCGGGCAGGGTGTGCCGCCATGATGCCGAAACGACTCGTCGCGGCGGTGCTCGTCGCCGCTCTGGTACTGGCCGGTGGGGGCATTCTCGGAAGCCTGTTCTTCTAGGGAGAATGGGGGGTATGACGAACCTCCTCGGCCCCCAGCCGACGCTTCTTCCCGAGCACACCGCCGCACAGGCCGCGCTGGACGCCGGGAGCGACCCGGCCTCCGTCGCCGCCGAGCACCCGGACTACAGCGAAGCGTGGGCCACGCTCGCTGAGAAGGCGTTCGACGCCGGTGAGACCGTCGCCGCGTACGCCTACGCCCGCACCGGCTACCACCGCGGTCTCGACCAGCTTCGCCGCGCGGGCTGGAAGGGCCACGGCCCGGTGCCGTGGTCGCACCGCCCGAACCAGGGTTTCCTGCGCGCGCTCGCCGTCCTCGGCAAGGCCGCCGGGAAGATCGGTGAGACCGAGGAGTACGACCGCTGCAAGACCTTCATCTCGGACTCCGACCCGGCCGCCGCGGAAGCCACCGGCCTCAAGTAGCCCCGCGTGCCATGAACGGACCGTTACTTGCAAAATTTGCAAGTAACGGTCCGTTCATGGCATCCCGCGAGAGAAAATCAGAACCAGCCGCAGTTGTTCGGAGCCGGCCACCCGGCGAAGCGGCCTTCGAGCCACGCCCACGCTTCGGGGTACGCCCGGACGAAGCCGCCGACGTGCGTCGGAACCAGCGACGTCGAGAACTGCACCTTCGCGCCCTTCGAGCACCACGAACGCGCCATGGTCCGGTCCTGCTCGTAAGGCACGATGTCGTCGAGTGCGCTGTGCACGACCAGCGTCGGCGCCCCCGGCTTACGCGCGCCGATGAGCTGCTGCCCGACGCGCGACTTGTACGGCTCCTCGTTCAGGTACGCGGTCATCGGCCGGCCGTCTTTGGTCAGCTTCGCGGACTGCGTGAACGCGTGTCCCGCGATCGCTTCGATCGTGCATTCGGTCTTGACCTGCTCGAACACCTTCTTGCCCTCGGCGTTGAGCATGCCCGGGATGTCCAGTTCGGGGTAGGCGGCATCCATACTCGCCATCGTGAATCCGAGGAATCCGAACGCGTAGTGTCCGTCGATGTTCTTCCCGACCGCACCGAGATCCGCCGGGACGGCACCGGCGTACGAGCCCTTCAGATTGAGTTCGGGCGCGTAGGTGGGCTGCAGTTCGGCGGCCGCCGCGGACGCCCCGCCACCCTGCGAATAGCCGGCGGTCGCCACCGGACCGTTGTCGGGGAGACCCGCCTCGGGCAGGCGCTGCGCCGCCCGGATGGCGTCGAGGACGGCGTTGCCCTGTGCGACGCGGTTCATGTACGTGTGGATGCCCGGCGTGCCGAGGCCTTCGTAGTCGGTGAGTGCGATGCCGTAGCCGCGAAGCAGAAGTCCTGCGATGAAGGGCCCTTCGTACTCCAGGCCGGCGGCTAGCGCCTTCGACGGCGCGCAGCTGTCGCCGACGCCCTGTGTCCCGGCGGCGTAACCGATGATCGGCCGTTCGCCCGCGCCGATCCACGCCTTGCGTGGCGTGAGGACCGTGCCGGTCACGGCGTTGGGCCTGCCGTGCGTGTCCGTGCTCCGGTACATGACCCGCTGGACATTCGCGTCGGCCCGGATGAGTTTCACGGGATCGATGTAGAAGGTCGACGGCTCGTGCCGGATGATGTCGCCGGAGGCACCCGCGGGGAGTGGCGACGGGGGTTCGTAGAAGGACGCTGCCGCGCTGACCTGCTGTGCTCCGAAGGTCAGCAACGCTGCAACGGCGACTGCTGAGACGGCGGCGGACACACCGCGCCGGGATCCTGGACGCATGCTTGCTCCTCTTTGAGCAGAACATTTTCGACAGAAGTGTCGGAAAAGAGAGTCAGTGAGGTGGCCCACAAATGTCAAGTCCCGCGCCGAGAGGGAGGCCGCGCAAACTCCCGGTCGGCGAGCAACGAGCACGGGTACTGAGTTCCGCCGAGGGTGTCTTCGCGGTGCACGGCGCACAGGCCGCGACGATCGAACAGATCGCTCGCCGCGCGGGTGTTTCGCGCCAGGCGGTCTACGAGCAATTCGGCGATCGGATGACGCTGTTCGCGCAGGTCGTGGCCAATATCGAGGAGCGGGCGTTCGAGGCCATCGGCGCACCCGCACTCGATCTTTCGCAGCCCGGATTGCGGGCATGGGCGCGCGCCAACTACGCCAATATGTTCGCCTTCGTCGCGGCGAATCCGGAGGCGTTTCCGGTTCTTCGCGAGGCGGAGCGAATGGGCGATCCCGCGTTGACCCGATTGCGGGAACGGCTCGCGCAGGTCTACACCGAGGCGAGCAAACAGCGCTGGGCACGCCACGGCGTCGACGCGGGCCGCGCGGACAAGGCTCTGGTCACCCTGTTCTTCGCGATGACCGAAGCGCTCGTCCACGCGGGCTGGGACGGTGAGCCGCCCGACGCGGACGCGCTCATTGACCTGTTGACCGAGTTCACCGTCGGCGGCGTGGTACGCCTTCGGACCAAGGCCACCGACGTGATGGAAAGGCTGAGGTAGTCCCTACGCGGCGACCGCCTGGAACTCCGGGTCCTGCACGTTCTGCAGATCCGGTGTCGTGACGACCCGGTTGCGCCCGTTGCGTTTGGCCGCGTAGACGGACGCGTCGGCCGAGGCCATGACCTCCTCGAGCGTCCGGCCGTCGAGCGGGAACGTCGCGACGCCGATCGACGCCGTCTGCCGCTCGATGACGACCGCGTTGCCCTCGTTGTCCTGCGTCCGGATGACCAGTTCGCTGACCCGCTTCCGGATCCGCTCGGCCACAGCGACCGATTCCACCTTCGACGACGACGTCAGCAGCGCGACGAACTCCTCGCCGCCGAACCGTCCGGCGAGGTCTTGAGCCCGGGTCTCGGCCTTCACCAGCGCGGCGACCGCCTTGAGGACGTCATCGCCGGCGAGGTGGCCGTACGTGTCGTTGATGCGCTTGAAGAAGTCGAGGTCGATCATCAGCGCACCGAACTGGCCGTTCTCGCGCTCGGCGCGCGAAACCTCACGGGCGGCGCCCTGCTGCCAGGTCGTGGCGTTGAGCAGCTGGGTCTTCTGGTCGGTCGTCGCGAGCTCTTCGAGCTGCTTGATCAGCACCGACCGCTGCAGCAGGTACAGCGGCAGGAACACGAGGAGCACGAGCACCGGCTGGTGCGGCAGGATCGCCAGCACGAGTCCGCCGATGCAGACCGTGGAAGCCTCGAGGATGTTGTCGTCCCAGGAGCCGAGGAGAGTCTGGACCGAAGCCTTCTTCGGAGCTGCGAGGTACAGACCTGCGCCAGTGAAAACGGCGTTCATCAGGAAGAAGGCGATCCCCCCGACGCAGATCGAGGTGACCGACGCCGGTTCGGCACCGGCCACCTGAACGGCGGCCCACGCGGCGTAAGCCGTCAAAGTCATTGATGTGGCGTTCGCCACAGTTCGGTGCGGATTGACCTGCCGGAGGCCCGCCCAGCTCCGGTAACCGAGGTGCAGATAGAGCGTCGTCACGAGAAGCGCCGACAGCTGGGGTGGCAGGAGTACGGCTCCCGGGAGCACCCAGACCGACGTCATGTTGATATGTGGGGTGACGCTCAGGCTACGCCGCTGCCGCTCGATGCGGCGGGTCGCCTCGGCGTGCGCGATCGCCAGCCCCGCGAGTAGAAAACACAGTAGGACCTGCGAATACGTGATCGAAATCGATGCGGCGAAGACCCCCGCCAGAGCCAGCATCGTCAGGACCGAAAGTCCGGTGTAGGCGATCCAGTGTTTGGGCCTTTTCCACAGCTCCCACGCGCTTACCGTGAGAGCTGAACGATGTCCAGCGCGTTCCTCCGATGAGTGCATTTTTCCCCCTGACTCTTGCGTCATCCTCCGAAACCCCCTACTTACCCACAGCTTCCACCGACTTGCGGGCTGTCGACAAGAGCCGCGGGTGTGTACTTTTCTCTGAGAGGCCGAGGGAAAGGTGCCAGCGATGGCCGGTAGGGATCAGTGAACCGGGGCACGCGCCAGACGGATGCGCAGGCTAGCCACGCGTAGAACACCTCAGTGTTCTGCGCGTGCACCGTCATGCTCGATCCACCTGTCAGGCGTCTCTCGCAGGCTCTTCGCCCAGGCCATCGCGAGCGGCACCGCCAGCACCAATCCAGCAAGACCGAAGACTCCGACAGTTGACGGCGCGCCGATCCGGTCGGCCATGATGCCGCCGATCAACGGGCTGACTCCCATGGTCGTGGTCAGTCCGGTATTCGAAAGTCCCATCACCTGAGCCCGGCTCTCGTCGGGCACGGCGAGAGTCAGTGAGGCCGTCGCCTGCATGAGGGCGACCGTGCCGAGGCCGCCGCAGATCACGAACAGCACGACGGACGACCACGGGCCCGGCTGTAGGAAACACAACAGCAGCGGGACCGCTGTCAGCGCCGATAGTGGTCCGATCAGCTTCGGCCGGATGTGCGCCGGCACCCAGCGCGAGTAGATGAACGCGCCGATCACGCTGCCCAGCGGATCCGCGGCCAGCAGCAGGCCGATGATTTCGGGTCCGCCGCCTGATGCCGCGACGTACGGCGCCGCGATCCCCTCGTAGACCGGCAGCAGGCCCATCAGCCAGGTGAACAGCAGCAGTGAGCGCAGGCCGGAGCTGGCGAAGACGATCTTCCCGCCGGAGCCGATAGATGCGAAGAAGGACTTGCGCTTCTCCCCGGAGGCCGCGGCGGGCCGGGTGGCGAGGCCGAGCCGGACGAAGACCGCGGAGATCAGGAACGTCACCGCGTCGAGCGCGAGCGCGATATGCGGCTCGAGTGCGATCAGCAGGAAACCGCCGCCGGCGAAGCCCGCCAGCTGCGCCGACTGGACGGTCATGCTGCGGATCGCCATGCCGACCACGAACCGGTCGCCCGTGAGGATCTGCGGCAGCAGTGCCAGCTGAGCGGCCTTGAACGGCGGGTTCAGCAGCGAGACCGCGCCGACCAGCACGCACAGCATCCAGAACGGCAGCACCGGGACGGCGACCAGTGCGATCAGCGCGGCCCGGAGCAGGTCGACGACCACCATCACCGTGCGCCGCGGGAAGCGATCCGCGAATCCGGTGAGGAAGATGCCGCCGAGCAGCGAAGGCGCGTACGTCAGCGCGTAGGTGAGGCCGGTGAGGGTCGCGGAGCGGGTTTCGTTGAAGACGAGGACCGAGAGCGCGACTCTGGCGAGCTGGTCACCGAAGATCGAAAAGAGTTCGGCGAACCAGAGCGAGCGGAACTCGGATACGCCGAACACCTCGCGGTAGGTGACCCGTCCGGCCGAAGCCATGCTGCCCCCAATTGGGTCCTTAATACGCGACAGACTCGTGACCGAGAGTAACGCGGTCACGAGTCGCTCACGATGCGTCATACGTTCACGTAAGTGTCTCCTGACTGTTCGTGATTGGCTAGGTTCTTTCGCCGGGTTTCTTGAGTTGGAGATCCTTTTCGAACCCGAGTCGCCCATTGTGCCGATGAGCGACACTCCGGACCGCCTTGCGGGTATCCCGCAGAGCGGTACGAACTGCCCGCTTCCGGCTGCTTTGCCCCTGGGGACAGGAAAATCCGAGTACGGCTGTGACGCTTCGCCTCGGCTTCGAACTCGGCCAGGGATGCCCTCGACAGCGGTGCGCGGAATCCCACCAGACCCGTTTCCGCCCCGCCTCCGGCTCGCCGGAGTGTTCTACGACACGTCAGGCGACGCTCGCGCCATCCACCAAAAGGATGATCAGAGCGTCGTCGTGACTCCCCGGCGTCAGCTTCCACCGCGCGTGAAGGACTCCTTCCCTCGGCCCAGCCGAGGGAAGGAGTCCTTCACGCGCGATCAGGTCAGCAGCGGTTGAGCATGTCGGTGAGCGCGGTCTTCTCGGCCGACTTGATGGTGAGCTTGTACTTGTACTTCACCGTGGTCCACATTTTCGCGTAGGTGCACCAGTAACCGACCGTCGGCGGTTTCCAGGCGTCCGGCGACTTGTCGCCCTTCTCCTGGTTGACGTTGTCGGTGACGGCGATCAGCTGCGGCGCGCTGAGATCGTTCGCGAAGGCCTGCCGCTGCGCGGTGGTCCACGACGACGCCCCGGTGCGCCAGGCGGCCGCGAGGGGGATGACGTGGTCGATGTCCACATCGGAGGCGGCGGTCCAGGTGCCGCCGTCGTACGGGCTGTTCCAGGTGCCCGACACAGCGGCGCAGGAGCTGTCCTGCTGGACGTTGGTGCCGTCGCGCTTGAGGACGACCTCACGGGTGTTGCAAGCCCCGGTCTGGGTGATCCAGTGGGGGAACTTGTCCCGGCTGTACCCGCTGGACGAGCCGTCCGCCTTGACGGTCAGCGAGGCGAGCTGCGTCTTGGCGGTCGCGGTGGACGGTATGCCCGGCGGTGTCGCTTCGGCGACTCCTACGACGCCGGCCGAGACGATCGCCGAAACGGCGAGCACGGTGAAGGGTCGACGAACAGCAAGCGCAGTTGGCATTTTGCTGCCTCCGTGTCAGGTGTGGGGACCGGTTCACCATGAGGCACGGAAATGAGCTGCGCAACACTGCCGAGTGACACTCTCGCGGGTCGATGTAAACGCGAAGTGACCGGCGAGTAGCAATTCGTCCCCTACTTGTTGTCCTTGCGTGTGCGACCACCGCAACCAGAGGACGAATCGCCGCAGGTTGGACGCTTACCCGGGGCTGGACGGCAAGCGCCGGGGAGAGTCGGGGGCGACAGGCGAAGGCGCCCAAAGGCGTTTCGAAAGTTCAGCTGAAGGTTTTGAGCCGAATGGGCGTAGGCGTTACGCCAAGCCGCGAACGAGCCGTAGATCCTCGGTGTGGCGGTACCAGGTCCATCGGTTCATCGCCCGCGGATACGGCACTCCGTCACTGATCGGCCGGGTCGGGATGCAGCCGAGCTGGAACGCACGGGAGTACTCCGTCGACGGCCGCTTGAAGAAGGTCCCCTTGGTCACCCGGACCATCAGGCCGGGCCCGCTCGCGTCCGGTTCGACCTCGATCGAGCGGGCGGGCCCGCGCAGCGCCACGTGCTCGTCGCAGTAGGCCACCCCGCGCACCATCCCGATCACCCCGCGGCCGACGAGGACGCCGCCGGTGTCGTCCCGGATCAGCGGTACAGGGTCGACCTCTCCCCGCAATGCGAGCGCCAGCGCCTTCAGCGGATTCGTCGGCAGATGCCAGATCCGGGCGACGTCGGAATCGGGCGAGGACGGTACGAATCCGAGCGACACGCCGGAGAGCCGTTCCTTCCTGAGCAGCCGCAGCGCCACCGCGGCCAGGTCGGCGTCCGTGCCCACGACCACCATATGATCGTGTTCGCCCAGCAGGGGGTCGATATCCGCCTTGCCGGGGCGGCTCGGCGCACGCACCATTTCGACGTCGTCGATTTCCGGGAGTGTGGGCTCGCCCTCTCCGCAAGCCACCACTATTCCGCGCACCCCGAGGCCCTCCGTTACGCTCATGCACCGGCATTTACCAGCGCCACAGCCACATCAAGAACACCGACGTCACAAGTCGCCGAACACCTGGAGTGTCACATGCCGGCCATCGTGCTGATCGGGGCCCAATGGGGGGACGAGGGCAAGGGCAAGGCCACCGACCTGCTCGGCGACCGCGTCCAGTGGATCGTGCGTTACCAAGGCGGTAACAACGCGGGCCACACCGTAGTCCTTCCCGACGGGCAGAACTTCGCGCTCCACCTCATCCCGTCGGGCATCCTCACCCCCGGCGTCACCAACGTGATCGGCAACGGCGTCGTGATCGACCCGGGTGTGCTGCTCGACGAGCTCGCCGGGCTGGAGGAGCGCAACGTCGACACCGGCAAACTGCTGATCTCCGCCGACGCGCATTTGATCATGCCGTACCACGTGGAGATCGATAAGGTCACCGAGCGTTACCTCGGGAGCCGCAAGATCGGCACCACCGGCCGTGGCATCGGCCCCTGCTACCAGGACAAGATCGCCCGCGTCGGCGTCCGGGTGCAGGACCTGCTCGACGAGAAGATCTTCCGGCAGAAGGTCGAATCGGCCCTGGAGTTCAAGAACCAGGTGCTGGTGAAGGTCTACAACCGTAAGGCGCTCGACGCGAACCAGGTCGCCGACGAGGTGCTCGCCGCCGGCGAGAAGTTCGCCCACCGCATCGCCGACACGCGTCTGCAGCTCAACCAGGCCCTCGAGCGTGGCGAGACAGTGCTCCTGGAGGGTTCGCAGGGCACGCTGCTCGACGTCGACCACGGCACCTACCCGTTCGTGACGTCGTCGAACCCGACGTCCGGCGGCGCGAGCGCGGGTTCGGGCATCGGCCCCGGCAAGATCACCACCGTCCTCGGCATCCTCAAGGCCTACACGACCCGCGTCGGCTCGGGCCCGTTCCCGACCGAGCTGGACGACGAGGCCGGCGAGTACCTGCGCAAACAGGGCGGCGAGTTCGGTGTCACCACCGGCCGCTCGCGGCGTACCGGCTGGTTCGACGCGGTCATCGCGCGCTACGCGGTGCGCGTCAACGGCATCACCGACTACTTCCTCACCAAGCTGGACGTGCTGTCCGGCCTGGAGAAGGTGCCGGTGTGCGTCGGTTACGAGGTCGACGGCTTCCGTACCTACGACATGCCGATGACGCAGACCGACGTGCACCACGCGCTGCCGATCTACGAAGAGCTGCCGGGCTGGTTCGAGGACATCTCGGGCTGCCGGACCTTCGAGGAGCTTCCTGCGAACGCACGGGCGTACGTCGAGCGGCTCGAAGAGCTGTCGGGTGCGCGGATCTCGGCCATCGGGGTCGGCCCGGGGCGGGACCAGACGATCGTGCGCCACGAGTTCATCTGAGCGCACTTCCGCGTGAGATGAAGGGGCCTTGGGTTCACGGGGTCGTTGCAACACCGGTTGTGGTCGGAGGTTGTGATGGCGGGTCGTGTGCCATTGGCGCGGGATGTGCGGGTGCGGTTCTGGAAGGGGGTTCGGGCGGGGCGGGCTGTGATGCCTGCCTCACTGGCGGCGGGTGTGTCGCATGAGACCGGTCGGCGGTGGTTCGCGGAGGCTGGCGGGGTGATCGGTAACGCGCCCTGTCAGCTGGGGAAACGGTATTTGTCGGTGGAGGAGCGGGAGGAGATCTCCCGTGGGCTGGCTGGCAGGGACGGCGTGCGGGAGATCGCGCGGCGGCTGGATCGGGCGCCTTCGACGATTAGCCGGGAGATCAACAACAACGGTGGCCCGGACCGGTATCGGGCTCATGTGGCGGAGGCGGCGGCGCGGGAACGAGCGAAGCGGCCGAAGACGGCGAAACTGGCCGATCCCGGCAATGCCGGGCTGCGGGACCATGTGCAGGAACGGTTGCTGTTGCGGTGGTCGCCGGAGCAGATCTCGGCCAGGCTGGTGAGCGAGTTCGCCGACTGTCCGGAGATGCGGGTGTCCTACGAGACGATCTATCAGTCGATCTACGTGCAAGGCCGGGGCGCGCTGCGCCGCGAGCTCGCGGCCTGCCTGCGGACCGGGCGAGCGCTGCGTAAACCCCACCGCCAGGCCGAGGCCCGCACGCCGCGGATTCCGAATCTGGTGCCGATCAGCCAGCGTCCGGCCGAGGCCGAGGACCGGGCCGTGCCCGGGCACTGGGAAGGCGATCTGATCCTGGGCGCCTCGAACAAGTCCGCGATCGGCACCCTGGTCGAGCGCAGCACCCGGTTCTGCATGCTGCTGTACCTGCCCGACGGACACGACGCCGTCGCCGTCCGCGACGCCATGATCGCCGCCATCCACACCCTGCCCGAGGCCCTGAAACGGTCGATGACCTGGGACCAGGGCAACGAACTGGCCCGGCACGCCGAGATCACCATGGCCACCGACCTGGACATCTACTTCTGCGACCCGCACTCGCCCTGGCAACGCGGCAGCAACGAGAACACCAACGGCCTGCTCCGCCAATACTTCCCCAAAGGCACCAACCTCTCGGTCCACAGCCACGACCATCTCGCGAGGGTGGCCGCCGAACTCAACGGCCGCCCCCGCAAGACACTGGACTGGCTTACACCCCAAGAAAAACTCAACATGCTACTGTCCTAAATAGAGCATGTTGCGACGACCGCATGAATCCGCCGGCCTTTCATTGCAAAATTTGCAATGAAAGGCCCCTTCATTGCGTCTCAGGGGACATAACCTTGCCCACGGCGTTCGGATTGTGCATACTCGTGCGCATCGCGAACACATGGAGGTTCCCATGTCCCCTGCCGCGGCTCGTTCGTGGGTGGTCCCGCTGGCCTGGACGGCGGTCCTGCTCGACGGTTTCGACCTGGTCGTCCTGGGCACGGTGCTGCCCGCCCTGCTCCGTGACCACGTCTGGGGGCTGACGCCGGGGACGGCTTCGGTCATCTCGACGTTCGGCCTGCTCGGCATGATGATCGGCGCGATGACGATCGGCACGATCACCGACATCATCGGCCGCCGCAAGGCGCTGATCATCGCGGTCACGGCCTTCTCGGCGTTCACCGCGCTCTGCGCGATCTCACCGTCGGCGTTCGTCTTCGGCCTGTTCCGGTTCCTCGCCGGGCTCGGGCTCGGCGGCTGCCTGCCGACCGCGATCGCGCTGGTCACCGAATACGCCCGGAAAGGCCGCGGTGGCAGTGCGACCACCACGGTGATGACGGGTTACCACGTCGGAGCGGTGCTGACCGCGCTGCTCGGGATCCTGCTCATCCAGCCGCTCGGCTGGCGCGCGATGTTCATCGCCGGCGCGCTGCCCGCGCTGGTGCTGGTCCCGCTGATGATCAAGTACCTGCCCGAATCGGAGTCCTTCGTGCAGGCGCGGGCGGAACAGGAGAAGTCGGCGGCCGAGGTGGTCGGCGGGTTGTTCCGGGGCGGTTTCCTGGTCGCCACCATCGCGTTCTGGGTGACGTCGTTCATGGGCCTGCTGCTCGTCTACGGCCTCAACACCTGGCTGCCGGAGATCATGCGCCAGGCCGGCTACCCGCTCGGCGCCGCGCTGAGCCTGCTGCTCACGCTGAACCTCGGCGGCATCGTCGGCCTGCTCGTCGCGGGCCGGGTGGCCGACCGCGTCGGCGTGCGGCCTTCGGTGATCTTCTGGTTCCTCGGAGCGGCGCTGTTCCTGGCTCTGCTGAGCGTGAAGCTGCCCGCGGCCGGGCTGTACGCGGCCGTGTTCCTGACCGGTGGCTTCGTGTTCAGCGCACAGGTCCTCGTCTACGCCTACATCGGCAAGACGTACCCGGATTCCATGCGAGCCACCGGAATCGGCTGGGCCGCCGGCGTCGGCCGGATCGGCGCGATCTCCGGGCCGATCCTCGGGGGAGCGCTGCTGACCGCCGGAATCGCCTACCCGTGGGGTTTCTACGCCTTCGCCGCAGTCGGTGCGCTTGGCGCGGCCGCGGTGACCGGTGTCCGCGTCGGCGGCCGCGCCAAAGCCACTACCCGAGTTCCTTGAGTTCCTGTTCCACCGCCGCGAGCTCCGCTTCGGTGCCCTGGACCTTCGGGCCCTTGAACCACTTGCGTGCGGAAACGAACCACCAGATCGCGGCCCCGCCGAGCACCACGAGGAAGGCGATCGGGGTGTAGTTGAAGGAATCCACTGTCACCGGTGAACCCTGCGGCAGCATGAACAACACGAAGATGAAGCACACCCAGATCGTCGCCACGATGCCGACGGGCTTACCCCATTTGCCGAGGTTCCACGGGCCCGGCTGGAAGTCGTCGCCCTTGCGCACCCGCAAGAACACCGGAATCACATAGGCCACATACAGACCGACCACGGCGATGGAGGTCACCGCGGCGTACGCCGTCGCACTCCACAGGTACGGCAGTGCGAGGATCAGCGCTCCACCGGCGGCCAGCCAGACGGCGTTGGTCGGCGTCTGCGTGCGCTTGTTGATGCGGTGCCAGAACCCCGAACCCGGGATCGCGCCGTCACGAGCGAAGGCGTAGATCATCCGCGAGTTCGCGGTTACCGACGCCATCCCGCAGAACAACTGGGCGCCGATGCAGATCAGCAACAGGAACTTGCCGGTCGTCGCGCCGGTCGCGTCGATGAAGATCTGCGCGGGCGGCACACCGGTCTCCGATTCGAGCGCGCCCGTGTAGTCCTGGATGGCGAAGGTCAGGCCGATCAGCAGGATCCAGCCCGCGACAAGGGATACGAGGATCGAGTTGATGATCCCGCGCGGCCCCGCCTTCGCCGCGTTCTTGGTCTCCTCGGTCATATGGGCCGAAGCGTCGTAGCCGGTCAGGGTGTATTGCGCGACAAGCAAACCGAGGAGGAACACATAGACCGGTGAGGCCCAGCCGGTCTCGTTGACGAATTCCCCGAAGACGAAGGACGCGTCCTGGTGCTTGTCCGGCACGATGATCAGCACGCCGACGATCACCAGCACGCCGATCAGGTGCCACCACACGCTGATGCTGTTCAGCAGGGCCACGATCCGGACGCCGAAGGTGTTCAGCAGACCGTGCACCACCAGGATGATCGCCAGCAGCAGGATGGTGTTGCCCGGCGTCGCCTCGAAACCGAACTGCAGGTCGAGGAAGGCGTTGAGGAACAGCGCCGCGCCGAAGTCGATGCCCGCGGTGACCGCGATCTGCCCGATCAGGTTGAACCAGCCGGTGAACCAAGACCACGCCGGTCCGTTCTTCGACGCGAGTTTCGCGGCCCAGTAATAGAGACCGCCCGCGGTCGGGTAGCTGGAGCAGACTTCGGCCATGCCCAGCCCGACCAGGATGACGAACAGGCCGACCAGCGGCCAGCCCCAGATCATCGCGGCTGGGCCACCGGTCTTCATGCCGAAGCCGTAGAGGGTCAGGCAGCCGGAAAGGATCGAGATGATCGTGAACGAGACGGCGAAGTTGGAGAACTGCGACATCGTGCGCCGGAGTTCCTGCGCGTAGCCGAGCTGATGGAGGCGGGCACTGTCTTCGTCGGCGGGTTCGGCGGCCTGCTTGTCGGACACATCCATCGGGCACCCACTTAAAAGGTATGCGGACAGACCATTGAGATCCGCCGAAGTTAGGCCCGTCGACCAGGGCGTGTCAAGGTCCCGTGAAGATCTGCCCCCCAGTGTTATGAAAGGACCCTTAATAACAGGATTTGTTATTAAGGGTCCTTTCATAACACGCGCAGACGGGACTCAGCGGCCCTGGAAGCCCTTCACGGCCTCCAGTGCGGTGTCCGGCTGGTCCGCGAAGTAACCGTCGACACCGGCCTTCAGGAACGCCTCCTGCTCCGCGAACGCGTTGCCGTACTCCGCCAGGTTCTCCGACGAGCGCAGGTTCTGCGGCAGGAAGTTGTTCTCGTTGCGGAACGTGTACGGCCCGACCTTCAGTCCGGCCGCATGCGCGTTGGCGACGAGCGCGGTCGGCGTACCGAGCGCGCCGTTCACCACAGGGATGATCTGCGACTTCTCCGGGCCCAGGTAGTCCGCGTACTTCGAGATCTCCTTCAGGCCCTTCGGGGTCACGAGGTCGGCGTACGTCCTCGGGTCACCCTTCGCGATGAAGTCGGCCGGAGCTCCGGTGGCCGACGTCAGCTGCAGTAGCGGCACTCGCACCTGGCGCGAAAGGGCGATCAGGTTCGACACCTCGAACGACTGGATGATCACCGGCGCCTTCGGGTGGTTGAGCCCGTTGCGCTTGAGCAGCTCGACCAGCTTCGGCTCGGTCGGGTTCTTGATCGAGGAGAAGTACGTCGAGTGCTTGATCTCCGGGTACGTTCCCAGCTCGCGGTGCAGTTCACGGCCGAGGCGGCGGGTCAGGTCGATGACCTCCTGGTAGGTCGCGATCTGGAACCGGCCGTCGTAGATCTTGTTGTTCGGGCGGAACTGCGGGATCCGCTCGGTCGCGCGCAGGGTCTTCAGCTCGGCGAGGGTGAAGTCCTCGGTGAACCAGCCGGTGAACGACGTGCCGTCGATGACCTTCGTGGTCTTCCGGCCCGTGAACTCGGGGTGCTTCGCGACGTCGGTCGTCCCACCGATCTCGTTCTCATGCCGCGCGACCAGCTGGCCGTCCTTGGTGGGTACCAGGTCGACGTCGACCCAGTCGACGCCCTGGCGGTAAGCGAGCTCATACGAGGCGAGCGTGTGTTCCGGGCGGTAGCCGGGGGCGCCGCGGTGTCCGACGATCACCGGACCATGGTGACCCCTGGCCTGCGCCGACACATCTTGAGCACCCGGTTCGGCGGCGCCCGCCAGTCCGGAGACGCTGAGCAGGGCGAGACCGGACAGGGCGAGCACGCCCAGGCGCTTTCGCATGATTGAAGACCTCTCTGGTGAAGAAACTCGGGGATACCGCGTCACCCTCATCGGCCGAGGCGTCCACCCGGCGACGCCCGCCCGGCGGAGTGCTGACCGCCGGGTGAACGCCGGATGGAACAACCCGCACGAGGACGGCGAAGTGTTCGGGCCTCACCGGCACGGTTACCCTGTGCGTCGTGCGCGTACTGGTAATCGGGTCCGGCGCCCGTGAGCATGCACTTGTCCTCGCGGTCGCGGAAGACCCTTCCGTCACCGCACTGGCGTGCGCTCCTGGCAACGCCGGCACCGCTTCGGTGGCCGAGCAGCTCGGGGTGGACGCGGCGGATCCGGAATCGGTCTCCGCGCTCGCCAAGCAGTGGCAGGCGGACCTGGTGGTGGTCGGTCCCGAGGTCCCGCTGGTCGAGGGCGTCGCCGACGCGGTCCGCAAGGCGGGCATCGCCTGCTTCGGCCCGTCCGCGTCCGCGGCCCGGATCGAGGGCTCGAAGGCCTTCGCGAAGGACGTCATGGCCACCGCGAACGTGCCGACGGCGCACTGCGAGGTGGTCGACAACCCTGCCCGCCTCGATGCCGCGCTCGCTCGCTTCGGCCCCATCTGGGTGGTCAAGGACGACGGCCTCGCCGCCGGCAAGGGTGTCGTGGTCACGCCGGACATCGACCTCGCGCGCAAGCACGCGATCATGCTGCTCGACGGCGGCCACCCGGTTCTCCTGGAGTCCTTTTTGGACGGTCCGGAGGCCTCTCTGTTCTGCTTCGTCGACGGTCGCACGGTCGTCCCGCTGCTGCCCGCGCAGGACTTCAAGCGCGTCGGTGACGGTGACGCCGGCCCGAACACCGGCGGCATGGGGGCGTACGCGCCGTTGCCGTGGGCCCCGGAAGACCTCGTCGACGACGTCGTCGAGCGGATCGTCCAGCCGGTGGTCGACGAGCTCGACGCCCGCGGCGCCACGTTCTCCGGCCTGCTCTACGCCGGTCTCGCACTGACGTCGCAGGGCCCGCAGGTCATCGAGTTCAACTGCCGGTTCGGCGACCCGGAGACCCAGGTCGTCCTGGCGCTGCTGCGCTCCCCGCTCGGCAAGGTGATGCACGCCACGGCGACCGGCCAACTCGCCGAACTGCCGCCGCTCGAATGGGATTCCGGCGCGGCGGTCACCGTCGTGGTCGCCGCAGACGGCTACCCCGGCAAGCCGCGCACCGGTGACGTCATCACCGGCGGCGAGATCGACGGCGTACTGCACGCCGGCACCCGCCGTCGCGACGACGGCGCCGTGGTCTCCGCAGGTGGCCGCGTTTTGTCGGTCGTCGGCACCGGCAAGAACCTGAAGGCCGCCCGCAAGGCCGCCTACGCCACGGTCGAGAAGGTCCATCTGGCCGGATCGCACCACCGCACCGACATCGCCCTGCTCGCCGCCAAGGGGGAGATCGCCACCCCGGTCTCGTGAATTTCGGACGGAACCGTTCCGTTGCCTGGTGCGTCAAACCCAGTATTTCCTGGAAAGCTTAGGCAACCGACACATCCACGTTGGTAGCCTCGACAGGGCGAACGGTCACCGTCCGTACATCAAAGGGGTGGGGAATGTCAGCATCGAGCAAGGTCCAGGACCTCGCGTCGGCTGTCCCGGTCGCGCCGTCGGTGGCCGACATCAGAGTGGATCACGGGAAGCTGCTCGAGGTCGCGCAGATCGTCGAGGACCAGGTCGACGCGCTCGAAGACAAGCTCCTGACCAGGCTCAACCAGCTTCGCATCGACCCGCCGGCGTCGGACACGGTGAGTACGCACGCCACCGGCGTGTGGAACGAGCTGGTAGCCGAGGGCGACACGTCCTACGCCGCGCAGGTCCGCTCCTACGTCGCCGGGCTGCGGGGACTGGTCAAGCAGCTGCGCGCCGCGGCCAAGGATTACAAGACCAGCGAAGCGGACAAGGCCGCCGTGTTCGGGGACCGAGTTGGACACCACGTACAGGGCGCGTAAGCCCCGGGTCCTCGTGTTCGGCGGGGTGCTCACCCTGGCCCTGGCCGGGTGCGCCACGGACACGGGCGGGCAGGCGTTCCCCAACGAGCCGGGGCTGACCTCGGTGGAGCAGGGCGCCAAGGCGTCCGCACTGCCGGAGCGGCCGGCGGAGCTGACACTGCAAGGCGTCGATCCGTGTTCGCTCCTCAGCTCGGAGCAGCTCGACCAGCTCAAGATCAACAGCGAACCGCGCAAGGCCGCGGAAGAGGTCGACGGGCCGACCTGTGTCCTTGATTCGGACGCCGTCGAGCCGTTCCACGCCTACCACGTGCGCACGATCGCCGCCGACGTCGAGGAATGGTTCACCGGGAAACGCCGCAAGGGCAGCATGACCACCGAGCCGAAGGCGATCGGCGGCTTCCCCGCCATCACGAGCTACCGGGACTCCGGGACACCGGCCGACTGCGAAACGCTCGTCGGTGTCGCGAAGGGCCAGACGCTGGCGGTGCAGACCTTCACCGTCACCAAGGGCGGATTCACCATGCCGCAGCTGTGCGAGATGTCCGCACGGGCGGCCGAAATGGCTTTGCAGACCTTGAAAGCACGCAAATAGAGGGAGGGCGGCGTGAACGTTTCCGACCTCGCGGGCCGGATCCGCGATCTCCGGTTCGACGGCTACACCGATACCGGGATCGCGACCGAGATCGAGCGATTCCGCAGCGGTGACGGCACCGGCAGTTTCGGCACTGCCGTCGACGCGCTGAAGTCCGTCGCGTCCGCGCTCGCCGACACCGACAAGACGTTGCGCGACGAGCTGGGCAAACTCGGCGTCGAGTGGCAGAGCGAAGCCGGTGGTGCCGCCGGGCAGGTGTTCACCGAACAGGCCGGGTTCTCCCAGGACGCCAACTCGAAGGTCAACCACTCCGCGGAGATGATCTTCGCGCAGGGCGAGGCGTTCAACCGGACCCTGCACAAGCTGCCGGATCCCGAAGTCGTCCGGAAGGGCGCGGGCGGTTACACGTTCGGGGACGTCGTCCTGAGCCTCATCGGCTTCGAGACCGACCACGCCAAGAGCGTCAGCGCGGCGGGTAACGCGCGGGCGCAGGCGCAAGAGGCGTTGAACGACTACGCCAAGCAGAGCGGCGAGAACATCCTGTCCACCGAGCTGCTGACCGATCCGCAGTCGCTGCAGCTGACGCAGGCCCAGTCCGGCGGTGCGGGCGGCGGTTCGGACGCGCTCAACCTCGCCGGGACCGCGACCGACCTGACCCCGGACGGCAGCGTGAAACCCGCGTCGGCCGCCGTCGAGTCGAAGTACGAGCCGCCCATCGCGCAGCCGGTGAGCCACCCCAAGGCCCCTTCGTACGACGCGCCGACACCGGCGTACGGCGTCGCCGCCGGCGGCAGTGGCAGGCAGACCGGATCGTCACCCGGCGGCAGTACCGCACCCGCTGCGGCCGCTCCTACGGCGCCGTCCGGCACGCAACGCCCCACGCCCGCTCCCGGAAGCGGCTGGGTTCCCCAGCCCGGTCCGAACCGGCCGGCTCCGTCCGATCCGGGCAGGCCGATCGCCGGACCTGGAGGAAGCCAGCCGCCGTTCGCGCCGCCGGGTGCACCGGGACTCCCGCCGGGTCCGGTCGTCGGGACCGCCCCGCCGGGCTCCAGCACGAATCTGCCGCCAGGCAAGACGTTCGGCGGCACCGGCTTCGACAACGCGGTCGGCAAGGGGCCCGGGTCCAGCTCGGGTACCGGCCTGATCGGTGGCGTCGGCGGTGGGCAGGGCGGCGACCAGGGGCTCGGCAAGGGCCGCGTGGTCGGCACCGGGCCGCAGGCGCCGTTGGCTCCGGGCAATGAATTCGGCCGCGGCTTCCCGGCCGTGGGGAAGGTCGGGCCCGCGGCCGGTGACCTCGGTGCCGGCGCCGCCGCGCTCGGTGCCGGTGTCGCGGGTGGCGCCATGAGCGGCGACAAGGAACGTGACCGCCGCCCACGTTCGGAAGGCTCCGGCAAGCCGACCCGGCAGCTGCCGATCGGTGAGCTTCCCGAAGAGGAGGCCATGCGGAAGTCGGAGAAGATCGGCGCGAAGCAGCCGAAGCCCGAGTCGAAGTTCATGGAGCAGGCCGCCACCCAGGACGTCGACGAGGACGCGGAGCACATTCGCCGCTTCGGGGTCGACGACAAGGACCTGTTCACCGACGAGCGAATGGTGTCGCCCGATGTGATCGGCGAGCACGGCACCGGGGAAGTGCGCTGAACCTGTGCCGAATGACAACGGCAGCCTGGTGCTGTCCGCGCTCGAGTTCGAAATGCTCTGGGAGGCCGAACGGCTGCCCCGGCGCCATGCCGCACTCGACGTGCCGAGTCCCGGGACGACGCACACCGAGCGGGCGACGCTGATCGAAGAGGCCTGGGAGTCCCTGCGCGAGCGCCGTCTCGCGCGGGGGCACAAGGCTTCGGGCGAACTCATCGACATGCTGAATCTGTTCGCTCACCCTCGTGTCGCCATCGACGTCTGGGTATGGACCGACAGGGAGATCAAGGGCCAGGCCGTCAGCGTCGGCAATCAGGCGCTGCTCGGTGTGATCGACTCCGGCCAGGTCTGGCTGATCCCGGCCCGCGAAAGCACGTTGGCCGAAGCCGCGGTTTCCGTCACGGGTGAGCTGAACCCCGGCGTCGGCCAGTCGATCAGCCTCCCGCACGAAGTGCTCGTCAAGGCCGACGCGATGGCCCGAGGCGACGCGAAGGCAATGGTCACCGCGCTCGAGGACCAGGACATCCCGCTCTGGCAGGCGCAAGAAATCGCCGGAATGCTGCTCGGCCAGGAAGCACGCGGCCAGTTCGGCGTCGAACGCGCGGGCCGCGACGGCCGGTCCCGCCGAGCCGAAAGCGTCGTCGCCTTCTACGACACCGACGCCGGCCGCTACCTGTTCCAGATCGCCCGCAACCGTGACGGCCGGGACTGGGCCACCATCACGCCCGCGGACAACCAGCTACTCGCGACGCGGATCCGGGAAGTCGCCGACTTCTGACCCTTCCGATCACGCGTGTGACCCGCCCAATCACGTGAGTCACGCGTCGCGGGCTTCCCGGCGGGGTGGAAGTTGGCGTGGAAGCGCGCACGGCGAGCGGTCGAGGTCTTAAAGTATGCGCGGGAACCGTCCTGGTCAGTGCCGCGTCTGATCGGGCGGACACACAGATTTCTGTGAAGGGGATGACGAACCGTGCCTGTGTACGACCCGGATTCGATGGGGATCGCCGCCGGACAGGTGGAGAAGCTCAAGGACGAGTTCGAGAAGGCCAAGACCAAGGTCACCGGCATGGATGACGAGAAGGAAAGCCCCTTCGGCGGGATCGACGACAAGGGCGACGCACACGGCGCCGTCGGCAAGTTCACGCAGGGCGTGCACAGCGAATTCGATTCGGCGGGGAAGCTGATGGAGGCCACCGCTTTCGTGCTGCGGAAGGCCGCGGGTTTGATCCGGGAGACCGAAGAGGTCAACGTGGACAACCTGAAGGTGCACGAGCACGGCAACCGGTAGTCGTCAGGCCTGGGGGCCGCGGAGCAAGGGGGCTAAGCAGTGGGTTTGAACGGGGTCGGCGCCGGAACGCCGGACGGCTGGGACGGTCTGGTCCAGAAGTCCGACCAGGTCAAGAAGGTGAACCTCGAGGCCATCCACAATGCCTCTGTTCAGTTCAAGGCGGCCGCGGAAAACGCGGGCGATCAGGGCGCCGCGTTGAAGAAGTCGACCGACGCGTTGAACGGCGGCGTGTGGACCGGGCCGGCCGCGGATGGCTTCTTCGAGTACGTCAAGTCGATCACCAGCGCGGGGCAGAACGTCGAATCCCAGCTGATCAAGGTCGTCGACGACCTCGACCGGCTGCACGGCCAACTCGGCGACGTCAAGAACAAGGTCAACGACGCTTTCCTGGGTGCGGAGAAAGCGGTCAACCAGCGGAATGCCACGGCGCAGAGGGATGCGGACGCGGCCAATACCGCTGCCGCGCAGGCTGAAAAGGACAAGAAGCCCGCGCCCAGTCCCTCCGCGGCCGAGATCATCCAGAAGGCCAAGACCGACATCAACGGCATCACCAAGGGCGCCGACGAACGAGTCAAGGGTCTGCTGGACCAGGCCAACCAGATGATCAAGACCTCTCAGGACTTGATGCAGAAGGACATCCCGAACGGCTACTCGAAGGTTCCGATGCCGGGCAAGGACGGCAGCGTCCCGAAGCGCACTGGCGGTCTTCACACCGGCGGCGGTGGTGGTGGTGGAGGCGGCGGTGGCGGGGGCGGCGGACTCGGGTCGAGTGGCGGTCCGCCGTCGACGACGCCACCGGGCAACGTGCAGCAATGGATCCAGGAAGCCATCAAGATCCTGCAGGCCGCCGGAATCCCGGTCACCGAGGCGGATATCAACAAGATCTGGACGATCATCGAGAAGGAGTCCGGCGGTAACCCCAACGCCATCAACAATTGGGACTCCAACGCGGCGAAGGGGACGCCGTCGAAGGGGTTGATGCAGTGCATCGACCCGACCTTCAACGCGCACAAGCTGCCCGGGCACGACGACATCTACAACCCGATCGACAACATCATCGCGGGCGTGCGGTACACGTTCTCGCGGTATGGCGGGTTCGACGGTCACCCGGGTTTGAAGGCCATGGCCGGCGGTGGCGGTTACCAGGGCTACTGACCCCTCGTGAGTGGTAATGACGGTTCTAACCGTCATTACCACTCACGAGCTTTAGTAGTCCTTGAGCGTTAGCGAAGTGGACGCTTCCGTCAGCGGCCGCATGGCCGCGCGCAGCAAGCGATCGCTGAACGGAACGTAGGGCAGCATTCGCATCGACTGGATCTGCTTCCACTGCGAGAACTTCGTCTGCTTGCGCTGGTTCATCTTCGCGAGTGCCTGGTTCTTCACCACGAATGTCCGCATTTCCCTTTCGTACGTGGCGAAAGCGGCGCGGTGGTCGTCGCAAGAAGCCAGCGAACCGGCGAGGACGTAGGCGCCGACGAGCGCCAAACTGGTGCCCTGTCCCGAAAGTGGCGACGGGCCATAGCCGGCGTCGCCGACCAACGTGACCCGGCCTTCGGAGAAACGGTCCATCCGGATCTGCGACATGGAATCGAAATAGAGCTCGGAGGAAGCCATTTCGCGCAGCAGGCGCGGTGCTTCCCAGCCGTGGTCCAAGAATCGGTCGGCGATGAGTTTTCGTTGCTGCTCAACGTCATGCCGGTCGAAATCGAGTTCCGGCGACTGGAAGCCGAGCATCGCGCGGGCCTCGGTGTTGCCCCGCGCGCTGTAGAGACCGGTCATCTTGCCCGGCGTCAGGTGGAAGGTCTGCCAGTGATCGAGATCGAGGAAGTTGGGCACGGTGAACACCGCCAGATAAGTGTCCAGATAGTGCGAAAACTGTTTCTCCGCCCCGAAAACGAGTGATCGCACGGCCGAATGCCGGCCGTCCGCGCCGACGACCAGATCGAAGTCCCGCGGAGCGCCGGAAGCAAAAGTCACCCGGACATGGTCGGCGTGCTGTGCGATTCCGGTGATCCAGTCGCCGTAGACGTACTCGACGCCGTCCTGCGCGGCGGCGGCCAGTGTGTCTGTCAGGTCGTCCCGCAGGATCTCGACGTCTTCGCTGTCGGTCAGGCCGCCGGTGATCGTGTGCTCGGTGACCGTTACCAGTGTCTTCCCCGCCGCGTTCACGAACGACATCCCCTGCATGCCGGTGCTCAGTTCCCGGAGGCGCCCGAGTAGGCCCATGCGGTCGACAACGCCGAGCGCGGTGCCGCGGATGTCCACGGCGTGCCCGCCGGCGCGGGGTGCTGGAGCACGTTCGACGACCGTTGGGGCGAACCCTCGCTGACGCAGCCAGTAAGCCAGCGTCGTACCTGCGATTCCGGCGCCCGAAATCAGGACCTTCTGCATCTGAACTCCCCTGTGTACGGTGTGTTGAAGCACTGCGTACAACGTATTTCCGTACCAGCGAGCCCCCAGGGAAACGGCGACAAAATCACCGCAGCACTAGTGTAATCAAGCGGTGCAATCAAGCGGTGCAATCAGCTAGTGCGATCAGGTCGGGGACAAGCCGGGGTGCGCCAGGTGCACTAGTACAAAGAGGAGACGCCATGACCGACCCGCCCTACCTGCGGATCGCCGGCGAGATCCGTCGCCGGATCGCCGTCGGCGAGCTGCGTGAAGGCGAGAAGGTGCCGTCGACGCGGCAGATCATCGCCGAATGGGGTGTCGCGATGGCGACCGCGACCAAGGCGCTCGCCACGCTGAAACAGGAAGGCCTGGTCGTCGCGAAGCCCGGCGCCGGCACCATCGTCACCGCTGGAACGCCGAAACCGTTGCGGCGTAAGGAATACAGCGAGCTGTCACGCGATCGGGTGGTCAAGGCCGCGATCCGGATCGCCGACGCGGAGGGCATCCGCGCGTTGTCCATGCGGCGCATCGCTTCCGGGCTCGGCGTCGCGACGATGGCGCTTTATCGCCACGTCACCACGAAGGACGATCTCATCCTCGAAATGGCGGATCTGGCGCTCGGTGAGATCCGCTTCCCGCCCGATCCACCATCAGGCTGGCGGGCGCAGCTGGAACTCCTCGCCCGGTCACAGTGGGCGTTGTTCCGGCGCCATCCCTGGCTGGCGCAAGCGCTTTCGGTCACCCGGCCACAGCCTCTGCCGAATCTGCTCCAACACGCCGACTGGGCCACCCGCGCCCTCGACGGCCACGGCCTACCACCTTCGACGATCATGTACGCGCACATCACACTGTTCAACCACGTCCGCGGGACGGCGCTCAACCTCGAAGGCGAGGCCGAGGCCGAAGTCGGGACAGCGCGCTCGGCCGAAGACTGGCTGGCCGAACAGGAGCCGATCCTGTGGGAGCTGGTGTCCGGCGGCCGGTTCCCGAATTTCGCCGACGTCATCAAACGCGCGCCGTTCGACTTCGATCTCGACACGCTCTTCGAGTTCGGGCTCCAGCGCCTCCTCGACGGCTATGCGGTTCTCCTGGCGAAGGCGAGTTAGCCTCAGCCCATGTCCTTCCCTGGTCCCGCCGGCCGTTCCGACGTTCCGCCGTTCCACGTCATGGACGTCCTTTCGGCGGCGCAGGCGCGGCAGCGCAGCCACGGCGATCTGGTCCTGCTCGTCGCCGGGCAGCCGTCCGCGCCGGCCCCGCAGCCGGTGCTCGAAGCCGCACAGCGGGCACTCAAGGGCCACAACCTCGGCTATACCGAACAGCTCGGCATCCTGCCGCTGCGCGAGGCCGTGGCGGAGCACTACAACCGCACCTACCCGGTCGACGTGAGCCCGCAGGACGTCATCATGACGACCGGCTCGTCCGGCGGATTCCTGCTCTCGTTCCTCAGTGCCTTCGAGGCGGGCGACCGCGTCGCGATGGCGCGTCCGGGTTATCCGGCCTACCGCAATCTGCTCAAGGTGCTCGGCTGCGAGGTCGTCGAGTTCGCCACCGGTGAGCCGACGAACTTCCAGCCAACCGTCGAACTCCTCGACGGACTCGGACCGATCAAGGGCCTCATCGTCGCGAGCCCCAGCAACCCGACCGGCACGGTACTGCCGCCGGGTGAACTGGCCGCGATCAGCGGTTGGTGTGCCTCTCGCGGTGTCCAGCTGATCAGCGACGAGATCTACCACGGAATCTCGTACGGCGGCGAACTCGATTGTGCCTGGCAGTACGGGTCCGAGGCGCTCGTGCTCGGCTCGTTCTCGAAGTACTTCGCCATGACGGGCTGGCGGCTCGGCTGGATGCTCGCGCCGCAGCGGCTGCACCGCGCGATCGACGTCCTGACCGGCAACTTCACCATCTGCCCGCCCGCCGTCTCCCAGCACGCGGCGATCGCCGCGTTCACCCAGGAGTCGTACGCAGAGGCCGACGGGCACGTCGAGCGCTACCGAGCCAACCGCGACGCGCTCTTCGCCGGACTGAAGGGGATCGGGATCGACAAGCTCGCCCCGGCCGAAGGCGCCTTCTACGCCTACGCCGACGTCTCCGCGTACACGACCGACAGCCTCAGCTGGTGCCAGCGCCTCCTCGCCGACACCGGCGTCGCCATCGCCCCTGGCATCGACTTCGACCCGGTCGACGGCGGGAAGTTCGTCCGGTTCTCCTTCGCCGGTGCCCTCGAGGACATCGACGAGGGCGTCCGCAGGCTCGGCGAATGGCTGAAAGGGTCAGGGGGAACCCCGAAATCCCCCTGAACGTTGGGCTGAACGAAGGCATTCGCGAGCTTCGCCTGACAACCTGGAACTACCAGGCCCGTTCGGGCGTGGTGAGGCAATCGGAGGAAGCCATGTTCTGGAAGATCGTCGGCGGGCTGATCCTGGCTTGGGTGGCCTTCATGGTGCTCGGGTCCGTGCTCGGCTTTCTCGTGAAGGCCGTTTTCTGGATCGCGATCATCGGTGGTGCGGTCTTCCTCGGCACCGCCGCGTACGGCGCGATCAAGGGTAAGAGCAACCCGAAACAGCTCCGCTGAAGCTGTAGAAGCTAGGGCTTACGCGCCACCCCGCCGAGCGACGTGAAGTTCACGGTCGTCAGCGGGGTGAAGCGCGGGCCGTCCGGCCACCACATATGCGGGTACGTCAAACCGGGGTCGACCAGGTCGAGCCCGTCGAAGAACGACTCGATCTCCTCACGCGTGCGGTACAGCGTGTCCAGGCCGGTGCCGTTGAAGCGCTTCTCCAGTGACGTCGCGACGTCGGCCGCTTCGCTTCCATCGGCCGGGTTGTGCTGGTGCAGCAGCGTGATGAAGGACCCAGGCGCCAGGGCGTCGACATAGGAGCGAACGATCTTCTGTGCCGCTTCGAGGTCCTGGATGTGGTGGACGATCGAGCACATGATCAGCCCGACCGGCCGGTCGAAGTCGAGCCGGTGGCTCCGCGAAAGTTCCTCGACGGTCTCGAGCGGTTTGGTCAGGTCGTTGCCCGCGATATGCGTGAAATCGTTTTCGGCCAGCAGAGCGCGGCCGTGTGCCTGGACGACCGGGTCGTTGTCGACGTAGACGACCCGCGCCTCGGGGTTGTACCGCTGCGCGACCTGATGCGTGTTCTCCACGGTCGGGAAACCGGAGCCGAGGTCGAGGAACTGGTCGATACCCTCGCGATCGGTCAGGTAGCGCACCGTCCGGATCAGCCACTGCCGGACTTCCTGCGCCATGATCGGCGCTTCCGGTGCGAGTTCCAGGATCTGGCTCAGCACGGCCCTGTCGACTTCGTAATTGTCCTGGCCGCCCATGAGCGCGTCGAAGACCCGCGCGATGCTCGGCCGGTCGAAATCGACGGGCACGATCGGGGGCCGGTCTTCGAGGCCTGCCATGGTGCACCTACCGGGGAAAGTCGGCTGGGACGCAATCAGCTTAGGTCATCCGGTTCACCGAGCGTAGGCGGATGAACGGTGAGGGTGAATTCCCTCAGCCGAGTGCGGTTCGCGCCGTTTCCACGCCGAGCCAGCGTTCCGACTTCATCCCGATCGTCCTCGCACCGTCCACATTGGACTGGCGGTCGTCGAAGAAAAGGCAATCACCCGGTTCGGCGCCCAGCTCGCCGAGTAGAATCCGGAAGATCTTCTCGTCGGGTTTCAAGCAGCCGAGGTCGCCGGAGAACAGCATGACCCGGAACAAGCGCGCCCATTCCTGCTCGCGCACCCAACGCCCGAACGTCGACGACGCGTTGGACAGCAGCGCGAGCGCGGCACCGGCCTCGTGCAACGCCTCCAGCAGTTCGATCGACTCGGGTTCGAGATGCGACCAGCCTTCGACGTCGATCCTGGTCAGCTCATCGGAAAAGCCCTGGTCGACCTGGATGCCGAGACAGCGGCCGACGCTCTGCCAGTACTCGAGATCCGTGCCGCCCGAGTCGTACGCGGAGCGTTCCGCCCAGTAGTGCGGGGCGAATTCGGCCGGTTCGGTGCCGAACGCCGCGGCCAGGTCCGGCAGCGCCGTCGTGTGCTTGCTGAGCACGTCGCCGTAGTCGAAAACGATCCAGTTCACGTCTCATCCCCCGGTCTTGATGCGTTGCAGCGTCTCTTCGATGTCGGCCTCGCTGAGGTCGCGGTGGGTCACGAAGCGGATCTTGCCCGCCATCGGCAGTGCGCGGACGCCCAGCTCCTCGAGCCAGGTCAGGCGGCCGGCGAGGTCAGGCACTCCGGCAAGCACGATGTTGGTCTCCGGCTCGATGACGTCCCAGCCGTGCTCGGCCAGCCCGGCCGCGAGCCGGGCCGCGTTCTCATGCGCTTCGGCCAGCTCGTCGATGCGGTCCAGCGCGACCAGACAGGCCGCCGCCAGGACACCGCCCTGCCGGACGCCGCCGCCGAGCATCTGCCGCATCCGCCGCGCCTTCTCGACGAACTCCTCGCTGCCCGCGAGCACCGAACCGACCGGTGCGCCGAGGCCCTTGGAGAAGCAGGCGGAAACGCTGTCGACGCCGACCGTCAGCGCCGCGGGCGGGACCTGCAGTGCGACCGCGGCGTGCCAGAGACGGGCGCCGTCGAGATGCACGGTGAGCCCGGCCTGCTTCGCCACCGCGAGCAGCTGGGCGTGTTCGTCGGGCGGGGTCACCGTGCCGCCCGCAGCGTTGTGCGTGTTCTCCAGGCACAACAGCGAGGTGCGCAGCACGTAATACGGCCCACCGGGGGCGCCGATGGCGGCCGAGAGGGTGTCGGGGGTCGGCCGGCCTGGGCCCGCGTCGTGCTCCAGCGGGTCCGGCATGCCGCCCGCCAGCCAGGCGGCGGAGCCGAGTTCGTTGGTGAGGACGTGGGCGCCGCGCGGCGCGAGGAACCGGTCGCCGCGCTGGAGGTGGATGCTGAGCGCGATCAGGTTCGCCATCGTCCCGCTCGGCGTCCACAGCGCCGACGGCATCCCGAGGATCTTCGCGGCGCGCTGTTCGAGGGCGGCGATGGTCGGGTCGGTGCCGATGACGTTGTCGTCGACCTCGGCGTTCGCCATCGCCCGCCGCATCGCTGCGTCAGGCCGGGTGACGGTGTCGGAGCGGAAATCGATCGGCGGCAGCGGGCTCAAGGTCACGGTAAGATCACATCACATCCTCGGGCTCACCATCAATCCGCTCCCCGGCTGGTCCGCCGGGCCGGCTCATGCAACCGTGGACGCCCCCGGTTCCGTCCACTTACCGACGATGAAAGAGCGGAGATACCGACCGCGTGGATCAGCGCGACGAACAGGAGTTCGCGGAGTACTTCGCCGCGAAGCGTGACGCCGTGCGCAGGACCGCGTACATGCTCTGCGGTGACTGGCATCGTGCGGACGATCTCGCGCAGACGGCGTTCGTGGCGCTGCACCGGAGGTGGAAGAAGATCAGGGAACGGGCGGCGACCGACGCCTATATGCGGAAGACGCTGGTCAGGGCGGCCATCGACGAGTCGAGGCGGCCGTGGCGGCGGGAATGGCAGACCGAAGAGCTGCCAGAGCCGCCGCAGGACGGGCTCGACCTCGGCGAACAGGTCGTCACCAGGGAAGAGCTGCTGACCGCGTTACGCGAAGTGCCCCCGAAGCAGCGGGCCGTACTCGTCCTGCGGTTCTTCGAGGGACTCGACGTGAGCGCGGCGGCGAAGGTGCTCGGCTGCAGCGAAGGAAACGTGAAAAGCCAGACCGCCCGCGGGCTGGCGAATCTGCGGCAGGTCATGGAACAGGAGGAGGTGGCACGAGATGGACGAGAATGAATTGAAGGCGTTGTTCCGTGACGCCCCCGGCGAGGCCCCGCAGCCGACCTTCGACACGGGCGACATCGTCCGCGCCTCCAAACGCGCCACTGCTCGACGCCGAAACGGTATCGCGGTGGCCTGTAGTGCACTGGTTTTGGTCTTGGCCGGAGTGGGCATGTTCGGCGTATTCGGCGGTATCGATATCCCGTTGCCGTCCGCTGCGAAGTCGAACGAGGAGGCCGCGTCCGCTGGGCAACCCGGGGCGGACTCCGCACGTCCTCTTGATAGCGGGGAGTCCTCGAACTTCTCCAACCCGCCGCCTCAGCAGGGGGGCAGCGGGGGCGAGAAGACCGGCCAGATGACGGCCGAAGGCACCTACGGGTGCGACCAGGTGGACCGGGAGCTCGCCACAGCCCTCGCTGGCGAGCTCCCGGTCCCCGTGGATGTCGCCAAGGCGACCCCCGGCGACCTCTGTTCGACGGCCGGACGCTACGCCGGGTTCCCGGTGCCAGGCGGCACTGTTTCGGCAGGGCTCTTCCCCGCCGGCCAGGGAACGCCGCCTCCGGGAAACTTCGGAACGGGCGCCGTGCAACGGGTGACGCCGCAGGGCGCGATCCTCATCGTGGTCGGTGCCGGTCCGCAGGGGCCGCCTATGGCGATCGGGGACGTGGTCCGGATCGCGGACGCCGTTGCAACCCGCTTCTAGTGTCGCGTGACAAAATATTCCGTCATGACCGCCGCAGCGACCACGCCGAAGGGTGAGCGACGACGCGCCGAACTCATCGAAGCCGCCGCGTTGCTGCTCGCCGAGGGCGGATTCGACGCCGTGCGGCACCGTGCGGTGGCCGAACGCGCGGGCCTCCCGCTCGCCTCGACGACGTACTACTTCGATTCGCTCGAAGAGCTCATCACCGCCGCGGTGGAACACCATTCGAACAAGGAACTCGCCACCGGGCGGCACCGGCTCGACGAACTGGCGACTCGCAACCGCGGCGTCGAGGCCACCGGCGACCTGGTGCTCGACATGTTGCTCGGCCCGATCCGCCCTGATCGCGAGGCGGACGCCGAGGCGGTCCTGCTGCGCTACGAACGCCTTGTCGCCACTGGGCGGCGTCCGTACCTGCGGCCCCTGATGCGGACGCTTTCGGTGCAGCTCAACCAATTGCTGCACGAGATCTTCGCGCGCTCCGGCACTCCCGTCGACGACGCCGAACTGGAGCGGCTGGTCGCGCTGGTGGACGGCGCCGTGGTGAACGCCCTGATCGCCGTCGACCCGGATCCGCGCGCGGCCGCCGCGCGGATGCTTCAAGCCGCGTTGGCGTAGACCTCAGCCGGCGAGTATCTGTTCGCGCAGGATATCGGCGTGCCCGCAATGGTGAGCGAACTCGCGCAGGCCTGCCGGTGATCCGCGGTGACGCCGGCGATGGTGTCGTCGTCGGTGAGCCGGAACGACTCCTCAGGAGTCCGCACCCGGCCGAGTTCCTGACGGGACGTGCCGCCGACGCAGTCCTCGAACCACCCGCTGCATCCACGTGACAGGTTTGAGCAGCTTCCCCGGCTACCGGTTCGATGCCATTGTGTCCAATTCCCAGCTCAAACCGGTCAAAGGTTAGTCTGGCCGCGTGACGGAAAAGCCCCTCATCCCCAACGTCCTCGCCGGCCGCTACGCCTCGCCTGAGCTGGTCGAACTGTGGTCACCCGAACGCAAGGTCGTGCTCGAGCGTGAGCTCTGGCTCGCCGTGCTCCGGGCGCAGGCCGACCTCGGCGTCGAGGTGCCGGACGGCGTCGTCGCGGATTACGAGCGGGTGCTGGAGCAGGTCGATCCCGGCTCGATCGCCGACCGGGAGCGGGTCACCCGGCACGACGTGAAGGCCCGGATCGAGGAGTTCAACGCGCTCGCCGGACACGAGCACGTGCACAAGGGCATGACGTCGCGTGACCTCACCGAGAACGTCGAGCAGCTGCAGCTGAAGCGTTCGCTGGAGCTGATGCGCGGCCGGGTCGGGTCGGTGCTGTCCCGGCTCGCCGCGCTCGCCGTCGAGCATTCCGACGTGGTGATGGCGGGCCGCTCGCACAATGTCGCCGCGCAGGCGACGACGCTGGGCAAGCGGTTCGCCTCCGCCGCCGACGAGCTGCTGGTCGCGTTCGAGCGGCTGGACGAGCTGATCGGGCGGTACCCGTTGCGGGGGATCAAGGGCCCTGTCGGCACCGCGCAGGACATGCTCGACCTGCTCGGCGACGAGTCCACTTTGGATGAACTGGAGTCGCGTGTCGCGTCCCACCTCGGGTTCGAGCGGGTGTTCACCAGCGTCGGCCAGGTGTACCCACGTTCGCTCGACTTCGACGTACTGTCCACTGTGGTCCAGCTGGCCGCGGCGCCGTCGAGCCTCGCGAAGACCATCCGCCTGATGGCGGGCAACGAGTTGGTCACCGAGGGCTTCAAACCCGGCCAGGTCGGCTCGTCGGCCATGCCGCACAAGATGAACACGCGCTCGTGCGAGCGGGTCAACGGGCTCGCCGTGGTGCTGCGCGGCTACCTGTCGATGATCGGCGAGCTCGCGGGTGACCAGTGGAACGAAGGCGACGTCTCGGATTCCGTCGTCCGCCGTGTCGCTCTGCCCGACGCGTTCTTCGCTTTGGACGGATTGCTGGAGACCTTTCTCACGGTGCTGGCCGAATTCGGCGCCTTCCCGGCGGTCATCGGACGTGAGCTCGATCGCTATCTACCGTTCCTCGCGACCACCAAGGTGCTCATGGCTTCCGTGCGCGCCGGCGTCGGCCGTGAGACCGCGCACGAGGCGATCAAGGAGAACGCGGTCGCCGTCGCGCTCGAAATGCGGGAGCGCGGGCTGGCGCAGAACGACCTCCTCGACCGCCTCGCCTCCGACGATCGGATCCCGCTCGACCGCGGTGAGCTGGACAAACTCCTGGACGACCGGATCTCGTTCACCGGTGTCGCCCCGCGTCAGGTCGCGACGATCGCTTCGCGGGTCGAGGACGTTCTCAAGCGCTTCCCGGAGGCTGCGGCTTACACGCCGGCCCCGATTCTCTAGTCCACGCAATGTTATGAAAGGACCCTTCATAACATTGGCGACATGTCGACAAACTGCGCGTTGTGAGCGAACCCACCTGAGGCCGTTCACGGAGTGAGACGAAGTTCCTCGAACGGGCGAAATCCCTAATCTCGATCGCTGAACCCGGAGCGCCAGGCCGCCCACCTCGAGGCCTGGCGTGCTTGTATCGCGCCTTGCGCGCCGAAAACCCACGGAAGAAGCGATGAGATCCACGCTGTCGAAATTCGTCGCCGTTGTCGCGGCCGGTGCGGTCACCCTTGCCCTTGCCGCCTGCGGATCCGGTGATCCCGCCGCGAGCGGCCAGAAGCTGCGGGTCGGCACCTTGACCGACGCGCCCCCGTCGATTTACCTGGAGAACGGCAACTTCACCGGCTTCGACAACGAGCTGTTGCGCGACATCGCGAAGCGTGAAGGCTTCGAGGTCGAGTTCGTCGGCACCGAGTTCGCCGGACTGCTGGCCAGTGTCGCGAACGGGAAGTTCGATATCGGCAGTTCCACGATCTCCACCACCGAGGCCCGCAAGAAGACCGTGGCGTTCAGCAACGGTTACAGCACCGGGTTCACCACGATCGTCACCAAGAAGGGCGCGAACCTCAAGGACGTCGCGGCCTTCTCCGGCAAGCGGCTCGGCGTCGTGCAGGCGTCGGTGCAGGACGACTTCGCGACCGGCAAGGTCCCCGGCGCCAACGTCGTGCGTTTCCCGGACTACAACGCGGGATTCGCCCAGCTGAAGGCCGGCAGCCTCGATGGCTGGGTGGTTCCGAAGGATATCGGGCAGAAGTACATCGACCAGAACCCTGATGTGCCACTGGAATTCGGCTACACCGTCGAGACCAAGGACACGCCGTCCGCGTTCGCCGTGCGCAAGAACAACACGGATCTGCTGAAGAAGCTCAACGACGGCCTCGCGAAGGCCATCGCGGACGGCACCGTCGCCCGCCTGCACGCTCAGTTCTTCAAGACCGAGCCGCTGCCGAAGGAACTCGAGCAGGGCGGCCCCGGCCTGCCTGTGCAGAACCCGGGGGTTTGAACCGATGCCAAAGACACTGATCACGACACTCGCCGCCGGACTACTCGCCGTGCTCACGGCCTGCGGTGGTGGCGACGCTTCCAGCGAGCAGACCCTGCGGGTCGGGACGCTGAGCGACGCGCCGCCGAATATCTACGTCGAGAACGGCAACTACACCGGTTTCGACAACGAGCTGCTCAAGACCATTGCTGCGAAACAGAATCTGAAGCTCGAGTTCGCCGCGACGGACTTCTCGGCGCTGCTCGGCCAGGTCGCGAACAACCGGTTCGACATCGCGAGCTCGGCCATCGCGCAGACCGATGAGCGTAAGAAGACCGTCGACTTCTCGAGCCCGTACAACTTCGAAGTCATGAGCATCCAGACCAAGGACGGCGCGGCGATCGCCGACGAGAACGCCTTGGCGGGCAAGCGGGTCGCGGTCATCCAGGCGACCGTCGGCGACAACTGGCTGACCTCGACCGTGCCGTCCGCGCAGGCCGTGCGCTTCCCGGGTTATGCCCCGGCGCTCGCCGCACTGAAGAGCGGAGCGGTCGACGCGTACATCCTCGACCAGGCGATCGCCGAGACGAACGTCAAGGAAAGCACCGACACGAAGCTCAAGGTCGTGAAGTCCTTCACCACCGACGTTCCGCACGGGTTCGCGGTCAAGAAGGGCAACACCGAACTGCTCACCAAGCTCGACGAAGGCCTGAAGCAGGTAATCGCCGACGGCACCTGGGTCAGGCTGCACCAGCAGTTCCTGCCCAGCGCGCCGGTTCCCGATCGGTTCAAAGGATGATTTCCATGAGGAAGACCCTGATCGCGGCCGTGACCGCGGCGCTGCTGGCCACGGTAGCGGCCTGTGGCAGCGGTGACGGCGGCGAGCAGGCCTTGCGCGTCGGCACGCTCAGCGACTCCAAACCCAACGCCTATCAGGAAAACGGCGTGTTCACCGGTTTCGACAACGAACTGCTGAAGGCCATCGCGAGCAAGCAGAACCTGAAGCTCGAGTTCGTCTCGACGGACTTCTCGGCGCTGCTGGGCCAGGTCGCCAACGGCCGGTTCGACATCGGCAGCTCGGCGATCTCGCAGACCGAGGAGCGCCGGAAGACCGTCGAATTCTCGGCGCCGTACAACTACCAGTCGCTCGGGATCGAAGCCCGCGACGGCAGCGGTATCACCGACGAGAACACCTTGGCAGGCAAGCGGGTAGGCGTCGTCCAGGGCACAGTTTCCGACAGCTGGCTCGGGTCCAACGCTCCCACCGCGCAGGCCGTCCGGTTCCCGAACGACGCCGCCGCCCTCGCCGCGCTGAAGTCGGGCGCGATCGACGGCGCGATCTTCGACCAGGCCACCGCCGAGGATTACGCGCAGAACAACCCGGACGCGAAACTCAGGGTGGTCAAGGCGATCTCGACGACCATCCCGCACGGATACGCCTTCAAGAAGGGCGACACCGAGCTGATCGGCAAGATCAACGCGGGACTGAAGCAGGTCATCGCCGATGGGACATGGGAAAAGGTGCACCGCCGGTTCGAGCCGAACGCGCCGGTGCTCGCGGACTTCAAGGCCGGGCAGCAGTAAGTGAACGACTTCCTCAACACCTTTCTGAACTGGGAGTACATCTGGCAGGTCTTTCCGGACCTGCTCAAGACGGGGCTGCTGAACACGCTGATCCTGTCGGTGTTCTCGGTGGTGATCGGCACCGTGCTCGGCATGGCGCTGGCCACCATGGGCCTGTCGAGCAAGGCGTGGCTGCGGTGGCCGGCGCGGGTGTACACGGACATCTTCCGTGGCCTGCCCGCGATCCTGACCATCCTGGTGATCGGGCAGGGCGGGGCGATCCTCATCCCGTCCCTGGCCAGGAACCCTTACCCGCTGGGCATTCTCGCGCTCAGCCTGATCGCCGCCGCCTACATCGGCGAGATCTTCCGGGCCGGTATCCAGAGTGTCGAAAAAGGACAGATGGAGGCCAGCCGCGCGCTCGGCCTGAGCTACACCAAGTCGATGCTGCTCGTCGTCATCCCGCAAGGGGTGCGGCGAGTGCTGCCCGCGCTGGTGAACCAGTTCATCGCGCTGGTCAAGGATTCCAGCCTGGTGTACTTCCTCGGCTTCCTCGCCGAGCAGCGCGATCTGTTCCGTATCGGCCAGGACCTCGCGGCCATCACCGGGAACCTGTCGCCGCTGGTCGCGGCCGGGGTCGTCTATCTGGCGATCACCGTGCCGCTGACCCATCTGGTCAACTACATCGACAAGAAACTGCGGACGGGCAAAAAGGTCCGCGTCGACGACGACGGCGAGCTGGATCTGGTGGCCGGCGGAAAGGTCACGGCATGACCAATACGACCGTTCGTTCGTCGAGTGTCGAACTCCGCGACGTCCACGTTTCCTTCGGCACCCTCGAGGTGCTGAAGGGCGTGAACCTCAAGGTCGAGAAGGGCCGCACGACCTGCATCATCGGGCCGTCCGGCTCCGGGAAGTCGACGCTGCTGCGGTGCGTGAACCGGTTGCAGGAGCCCGATTCCGGGGACCTGCTTCTCGGCGGGGAGAGCGTCATCTCCTCCGATCCGGACGCGTTGCGCCAGCGCGTCGGGATGGTGTTCCAGCATTTCAACCTGTTCGGGCACCGCAGTGTGCTGGACAACATCACGCTGCCGCTGCGCAGTGTGCGGAAGCTGGGCAAGGAGGAGGCCGCCGAGATCGCCCACGCCCGGCTCGCCGAAGTCGGCCTCGCCGACAAGGCGCCGTACCGGCCGAGCGCGCTTTCCGGCGGGCAGCAGCAGCGGGTCGCGATCGCTCGGGCGCTCGCGATGGAGCCCGAGGTCATGCTGTTCGACGAGGCCACCAGTGCACTCGACCCGGAGCTGGTCAAGGGCGTCCTCAACCTGATGGCCGGGCTCGCGGAGCGTGGGCTGACACTGCTGGTCGTCACCCACGAGATGGGCTTCGCGCGCAGCGTCGCGGACGAAGTCGCGTTCATGGACGCCGGGAAGATCGTCG
The DNA here is from genome assembly GCA_963766045.1 of uncultured Actinomycetota bacterium. Lineage (GTDB taxonomy): Bacteria > Actinomycetota > Actinomycetes > Mycobacteriales > Pseudonocardiaceae > Amycolatopsis. Next base: position 611,553 of record CAVXYN010000002.1, read on the forward strand.
AACATGACGCTCCGGAGGCGATCTTCGACGCTCCGCAAAGCCCTCGCCTGCAGCGGTTCCTTTCTCAGGTGCTCTGACCCGCGGGACTCGCTAACCTGCGGTCATGGCTCGTGTCGCGGCGTTGACGTATTACCCGGTCAAAGGCTGTGCGGGGACGTCGGTCAACCAGGCCGACGTCACTCCCGCCGGGCTGGAGCACGACCGTGCCTGGATCGTGGTGGCTCCGGACGGCGAGTTCCGCAGCCAGCGGCGTCATCCGGTGATGGCTGCGATCCGGGCCGAAGTGCTCGACGGCGGCACGCGGCTGCGGCTTTCGGCGCCTCGCGTCGAGGACCTCGTCGTCGACACCCGTACCGACGGACAGCGGCATCCGGCGGCCACGTTCAGATGGCAGGGCAAGGGAATTCATCAAGGTGAGGTTGCCGCTGAATGGTTCTCGACGGTCCTCGGGCTCCCGTCCGTACTGGTCGGACTCGCACCTGAACACGAGCGCGTCACCGGCGGCGAGGTTCCCGGTACGGCCGCCTTCGCCGACGCGAGCGCCATCCTGGTGACCTCGGAGTCCTCTTTGGACGGCCTGAACGAGAAGATCGCCTCGCGCGGGGCCGAGCCCGTGCCGATGGATCGCTTCCGTCCCAACATCGTCATCGCGGGGTGGCCCGAGGTGCACCGGGAGGACGACATCCGGTCGATGACCGTCGGCGGCGTCGAACTGGGGTATGCCAAGACCTGCATCCGGTGCACGGTTCCGATGGTCGACCAGGAGACAGGCGCAAAGGCCGGTCCCGAGCCGATCCGTTCGCTCGCGGACTATCGCCGGGTCCCGGATGGTGGCGTCTCGTTCGGCGCGCTGATGGCCGTGACCAGGCCCGGTCAGCTTTCCGTCGGTGACGAGGTGATCGTGCACTCCTGGGCGGGCCCGAGCCGCAGCACGTCGGCGGCCGAGCCGCCGTTCACCGCGACCGCGAGCCGCCCGGCCGAGTCGGTGTAGAGCACGTTCGAACCCGGCGGCACCGTGCCGAAGGTGTCGCCGACCCGCGCGTTCACCAGGACGTGCTCACTGCTGACCGACACCGCTCCGGACAGGCCGGCCAGTTCGAGGTCGGCCGGGCTCGCGGACAGCTGGACGTTGCCGAAGTGGTCGACGGTGAGCACCTCGGTGACCAGCTTGCCCGGGAACACCGCGACGAACGGGTCCGGCAGCCGCACCAGGTCGTCGATGCGCGGCCCGAAGTCTTCGGGTGCGGCGCCGAGGGCGAGATGGGCCGCGGCCGGGGCGAAGATGTCGCGTCCGTGGAACGTCGACGACGTCGCCGGCAACCGGAATTGTGGAGCCGACAATTCGTACGCGGCTTTCACTCCGCCGAGTGCTTCGGCCGCGGGAAGCAGCAGCCCGTTGTCCGGGCCGACGAGGATTCCGCGCCCGGCGATCACCGCGACGCCGCGCCGGGAGGTGCCGACGCCCGGGTCCACGACGGCGAGGTGGATCGCGTCCGGCAGGAACGGCGCCGTCTGCGCGAGCACCTCGGCGCCCTTCCTGACCTGCTGCGGAGGCACTTCGTGGGTCACGTCGATCAGCCGGACCGAGGGTGCTATCCGAGCGATCACACCGTGACAGGCCGCGACGAAACCGTCGCTCAGCCCGTAGTCGGTCGTGAAGGAGATCCAGTGGAACGCCATGATCAGGCATCATCCTTGATCGCTAGGGTGCAGCCGTGACGACGCTCGAATACCCGAAGATCGCCGCCGGCAAGGTCCGCGAGCTCTACGCCGTCGACGACGAGCATCTGCTGCTCGTCGCCTCCGACAGGATCTCGGCCTACGACGTCATCTTCAATACACCCATCCCGGACAAGGGGCGCGTGCTCACCGCGATGAGCGTGTTCTGGTTCGAGCAACTCTCCGATGTCCTCCCCAATCATCTGGTCTCCTTCGACGACGAGCGCATCCCCACCGAGGTCCGCGGCCGCGCGCTGCTCGTGCGGCGGCTGGCGATGCTGCCGGTGGAAGCCGTCGCCCGCGGCTACCTGACCGGCACCGGTCTCGCGGACTACCGGGCGACGGGCACGGTCTGCGGGGTTGAACTGCCGCCCGGCCTGGTCGAATCCTCACGGCTCCCCAAGCCGATCTTCACCCCGGCGACCAAGGCCGACCGCGGTTCGCACGACGAGAACATCGCGTTCGAAGACGTCGTCGGCCAGCTGGGACGGAAGCGCGCCGAAGAGATCCGCGAGGCCACGCTGGCCGTGTACCGGCGCGGTGCGGAATTCGCCGCCGACCGCGGGATCCTGCTCGCCGACACGAAACTCGAATTCGGCGTCGACGCCGAGGGGAACCTGGTGCTGGCCGACGAGGTCCTCACCCCGGATTCGTCCCGCTACTGGCCCGCCGCCGGCTACGCGCCGGGCCGTCCTCAGCCGTCGTTCGACAAACAGCCCCTGCGCGACTGGCTGACCGGTCCCGTCTCGGGGTGGGATCGCAAGCAGAGACCCGGGCCGCCACCGTTGCCCTGCGAGATAGTCGCCGCCACCCGATCTCGCTATATCGAGGCGTACGAACGCATCACCGGCCGTTCACTCGAAGACTGGCCTGCCTGATTCGCCCGGCCGAGTGACGCATAGAGGCTAGTGGTCACAACCACTAGTTCTCGCCCGACTGACCTGCCGCGTTAACTCCGGCGTTAGGCCGGCGCAAGTCCGGTCTGGCCCAATGGTCAGCGTGGACGCACGTTTGCTGGTTTCCCTGTCCGGCGTGACCACCCGGACGCTGCACCGCTGTGCCGACCTCGCGGCCGAGCTCGACCGGCGCAAGGTCCCGCTGTCCGTGCTCTATGCCGCTCGCACCGGCGAAGGCCCCGTGACCGAGTGGGTGCGGACGCGCCGCGAACAGGGGGATTCCGTCCTCCTGCACGGTTACGACCATCGCATCACCCCCACCCATCGCACCGTCAACCTGGGCAAACGCGCCGAGTTCGCGAAGCTGCCCGCGCACGAGGCCCGGCTGCGGCTCATCGCCGCGAAGGCCGCGCTGGACAACACCGGCATGGCCGTCGACGGTTTCGCGCCGCCGCGCTGGATCGCCTCGGACGGCACGCTGCAGGCCCTGCGGGAACACGGGTTCACCCTGTACGCGGACCTCGTTTCGGTGCGCGACCTGGTGACCGGCGACGTCCAGCGCGCCAGGGTGCAGGAGTTCGGCGGCCAGTCGCAGCGGACCGAGACCGTCCGTTGTTTCGCGCTCGTGCTCGCGGCGGCGCGTGCCGCACGGAAGGGCGGCCTCGTGCGGCTCGGTGTCGACGCGGCCGACCTCGCCCGGCCCGGACTGCGGCAGGCGTTTCTCGACGCCGTCGACATTTCGCTGGAGAACCGCGCTTTCGGCACCACCTACGGTTCCTTGCGCCGCTGGTCGTCCAAAAGCATGGCCGTCTAACGCTTGGTCGTCTAAAGCTTCGCGGCCTCGCCCTGGTCGAGCACCCGGACCTCGGTGCCCTTCGGGGCGAGGTTGGTGAACAGGCCGTAGTGCATCTGCGGCCGCGCGAGGACGGCTTCGTGGATCGGCACGGCGACGCGCGGCGAGACGGCGCGCAGGTAGTCGACGGCTTCGCCGGCCTTCAGCCAGGGGGCGCCGGTGGGGACGCCGAGAACGTCGATTCTTTGCTCGGGAACGAAGAACGAGTCGCCGGGGTGGTAGAACGCGCCGTCGTCGACGATGTAGCCGACGTTCGGGATCACCGGGATGTCCTCGTGGATCACCGCGTGCTCACCACCGACGACGTTGACCCCGCTCGAACCGAAGGCGAAGGCGCCGCCGGGGTTCGCGATCTGGAATTCGGCGTCCAGCTTCTGGACGGCTTCGGCGGAACCCGGGTCGACGATCAGCTGTGCGCCGGGGTTCGCCTCGAGGAGCGCGGGCAGGCGATCGACGTCGAGGTGGTCGGGATGCCGGTGGGTGATCAGGATGGCGTCCAGCTCGCGTTCGCCCTCGAATCCCGTCGAGAAGGTACCGGGGTCGATCAGGATCCGCGCGCCCTCGGTCTCGAGCAGTACGCAAGCATGTCCAAAATGGACAATACGCATGGGTTTCTCCTCACCTGCGGTCGATTTCCAGCCTAGGCGCGGGAATCCTGGGTGCCAAGGCGGAGGGCGGCTCCGCCGGGAGCCCGACCGGCACGATCCGGAGCTCCCCGCCGCTGGGGTTGTGCTCCAGGGAAACGGCCAGCCAGCGGCCGTCCGGCGACCACTCGAGACCGCTGACGAGGGCGCCCGGCCAATGGTGGATGACGATCTCGCCGTCGCCGAGCCGCCGGACACAGATCTCCTCGCCTCGCTCATCCCACGGGTTGAAGCTGGATTCCCCCGCACTGACCAGGTAGTCGCCCTCCGGGCTGACCGCGAGGGCACCGATGCGGTAGGCGACGACGTCGGTGATGGTGTCGATCACCTCCGCGGTGGCCGTGTCGATCACGAAGACGTCCTTCGTCACGCCGCCCACGAACAGACGGGACTCGTCTCCAGTGAAGGTCACCGCCTCGATGACGATCTTCTCCAGGTCGGCGACATGGACCGGGTCGCCGCCGACAGCCAGGAACTCGAGCCCGTCGGTATTCCCGAACTCGATCCGGTGACGCGCGGTTCGCGATCGGCGGTCGCCCAACTCGAGCTGGACGTCGACCGGATCGCCGGTGTGCACGTCGTACGCCTCCTGCTGGAGCGCATCGAGGCCGGTAAGTACGACGACGTGCTGTCCGGGAACCCACGCGAGACGCCAGGTGCTGTCGCCTTCTTCGACATCGACGCGCGCATGCTCCGACCAGTCGGCACAGTCGTAGATCACCAGTTCGTCGTCGTAGCCGAAAGCGGCGAGAAACCGGCCGTCGTCGGAGAACGCCATCGCGTTCACTTCCGATGCGAACGGTTTCAGCACCTGGGGGTGGTGCATATCCGGAAGATGAGGAAGATCCTCTACGCGAGGATTGTCCGCATTCATCGGGAAATAGCCGTCGCCCCAGCCCATTCCCGGCCGCAGATGTTCGATCCACGTGGCATCGGTGACCCGAATGACGTAATCGGCCTGTGCGAGCAGTTCCTCGTCGGCCCAGTTGCCGCCTCGGTCGTAGTAGAACTCGTCGAGCCGTTCCCAGGTCTCTTCGGTCTGCGGGTCGTTTCGCACCGCGGTCCGTTCGACGTGTTCGACGAACCAGCGGGCGTATTCGGCGACCCAGGCCCGGTCCAGAATCTGGTCGACGGTGATGGCGTCGCCGACGGTGCCTTCCCCGCGCCCCGAATGCCAGAGCAACCCCAGGAAGAATCCGGGATCCCGTGCGGGCGGCGAAACGTAGGCACGGTTGCGCACGTCGTAATGGACGACGAAGACACGCAGTTCCACCTCTCGGCGGACGAGATCTACGCCAAGGACCCGGATTCCGAAGATGTCGGTGGACATGGTGGCAGAGAGTAATAGCCGGCGCTTTGTTCCGGGCCGCTTTCTCGGTTTTTCCACTAGAATGCCGCATCTACGCTCGTAGCAGTGCGTCACCGAGTTCGGTCCGGAAGTAGCGGACCTCGCGCCCGCGGCGCCGGGTGTCCAGCAGACCGGCCGCGCGCAGGGCGGTCAGGTGCTGTGAGATCGTCGGCGCCGAGAAACCCAGCCGTCGGGCCAGTTCGCTGGTGCTCGCGGGTTCGTTCACGGTTGTGAGCAACGAGGCCTTCGTTCGCCCGAGTACGCCCGCGAGCGCGTCGGACGGGTGCGCGGGATCGGTCCACAGCTCGGCGACGCCGCGGGCCGGGTAGAGCAGCGCGGGCTGCCACGGCTCCATCGTGATCACCCCGACCGAAGGCCACGCGAAAACGCCCGGCAGCAACAACAATCCGCGCCGGTCGAGCCGGATCCGGCTGCGCTCCTTGATTTCGATGACCAGGACGTCGTCGACAAGGCGCACGCGGGGATGGATGTCCTCCAGTACCTGCGCGATTCCGCCCGCGGCCAGCCGTCGCGAGCGTTCTTCGATGTCGGCGACGAGGATCCGGCGCATTCGCGGCCAGTGCGGCTCGACCAGTTCCGTCCAGGCGATCTCCATCTGATCGGCCAGGAGGTCCCTGGCCACGGCGGGATCCTTGGGAAGGCCGCTCAGGTCCGCGTCTACATTGGACAGTTCGACGGCGACCTGTTCCGGTGGTGTGCGGCGGATTTCGGCGAGTTGTGCGGACGCGGTGGTCTCCGGCCCGCTGGGCGGCGGGCCGAGGAAGTCGGTGATGTAGTGCCGCGCGCTCATCACGCGGGCGAAGTCGTCGACAGGCAGCGACGGCAGTTTCGCGGCGGCCTCGCGTAGCCACGGCAGATGACTCGGGTGGCCGCGCCGCCCGAGCAGGGTCTGCATCGCGCCCATCGTCTCGTCGAGCGGCGAGATCCCGAACCGGACGCGGTTGGCGCTCTCGGCAGTGAGGACGAGCTCGATCATTTGATTAGGCTATTCCCTAATAAGTGGGCCTGCCAAGGGCGCTTCGCAAGGCTTCGGTCATGACCAACTTGCTTCGCAATTCCGGGTATTGGCGCTGGTCGGCAGGGGCGCAGCTGAACCGGCTGCCGTCCACCATGGCCCCTCTCGCGTTCACGGTGCTGACCACAGCGACGACCGGCTCGTACCGGCTCGGCGGCGTGATGATGGCGGTGTTCGTGATCGCCGAGATGGTGGGGGCCGTGCCGAGCGGGCGGCTGCTGGACCGCGTCGGCCCGGCTCGCGGCCTTGTGGTCGCGCTGATCCTGGTCGCCGCCGGATTCTTCGCGCTCGCCGGGGCCGCCTCCGCAGGTGCGCCGGAGCTGGTCCTCCTCGCGTTGGCGATCCCGTCCGGCCTGGTCGGGGGCGGCCTGAACGGCGGATTCCGCACCCTGCTGGCCGGAACGGTGACCGAAGACGAGTTGCCGAGGGCGGTGTCGGTAGACTCGATGATCCTCGAAGGGGTCATCCTCGCCGGACCGGTTCTCGTGGCCGTCTTGGCCGTTGTGGGTCCCGTTGTACCGGTCTTGGTCATGGCCGTCCTCTGCCTGCTCGCCGCGGTTTTCGTGCCAGGGCGAAGGACACCGGTCAGTCCACAAAGGACATATGAATACCAGCCGATTCCGGTCGCCGCTTGTATTCCTTGGTTGCTTGGCCTGTTCACCGTCGGTCTCCTGCTGTCGACCATCGAGGTCGGCCTGCTGCCGCTGGTCGAGCGCCTCGGCGCGACGGCGACGGCCACGACGATCGTCATCGCCGTCCTGTGCGCCGCCAGCATCGCCGGAAGCGCGCTGTACGCGGCGCGAGGAAAGGTCGGCGATCCGCGGCTGTTCCTGGCCGGATTCGTGCTCGGCGGGACCGTCGTGGCCCTGGACTTCGGCTGGGCCGGGCTGCTGGCAGGCGTCGCGCTCGTCGGCCTGTGCACCGGACCGCTGATGGCCGTCTCCTCGGTGAACCTGCAGAAACTGCTGCCCGAACGACGCCGTTCGGAGGGGTTCTCGCTGGCGTTCGTCGTCCAGTCCTGCGGTTTCGGCCTCGGCTCACTGGCCCTCGGTGTGCTGCCGCTCTGGCTGGCCCCGCTGCTCGGCGTTGCCGCCGCGGTGGCCGCTCTGGTCCTGCAGATCAGCCGGCGAACAGCCCAGCCGGAGGTTCCGCAGGCAGCCCCATCGGCATGAGGCGAACCGTTCCTTCGCTGTCGGTCAGAGCCAGCCAGCGGTCGTCCGGCGACCAGGCGATCTGGGTGAGATCGGCCCCCGGCCAATGGCGGAGGATGACTTCACCGTCGCTGAGCCTGCGAAGGCAGACCTCGCTACCTCGTTCGGCCGAGTAGTTCGCGATCGAAGCCCCGATCGTCGCGAGGTACGCGCCGTCCGGGCTCACCGCCAGACCGTCCACCTGTGCCGCGGCCCGCACGATGGTGTCGACGACGGTTCCCGTCGCCGGGTCGATCACATGGATGTCCGTACTCAGGTTCGCGACGTAGAGCCTGGATCCGTCCGGGGAGAAGGCGGCGGCACGGACCGGCCCATCGATACCGGGGGCGAGCAGGACCGGCTCGTGCACGTTCGGCACGCGAGGTAGATCCTCCGGCCGCGGATTGTCGGCTTCCATGGAATAGAACGTCTCGCCCCAGGCCATCCCGGGTTTGAGGTGCCGGATCCAGGCGGCGTCGGTGACCCGGACGACGTAGTCGGCTTGGACCAGGAGGTGTTCGTCGTCCCAGCGCCCGTCTTCTTCGTAGTAGAAGTCGGCGAGTTCGTCCCATGCGCCGTCGGCTGGCGGGTCGTTGCGGACGATGGTCTGTTCGACGTTTTCGATGAACCAACGCGCGTGCTTGGCGACCCAAGGGCGATCGAGAATCCGATCCATCGAGACGGCCTCGCCGATCGGCTGGCCCCCTGTCCCGGTCCCCAGAGCAGGCAGAGGAAGAAGCCCGGCTCCCGCCCGGGCAGGCCCTTGTACGTCCGGGAGTCGGTCTCGTAGTAGACGACGAATACACGGAACTCGGCTTCGCAGCGGTCGAGGTCGACGCCGAGAACGCGGACCCCGTAAAGATCGGTTGCCATGGCGGCGGACGTTAGTGATGCGTCGAGGCCATGTGGCGCGATTCGCCGGAACCGGCGCCAAGAACAAAGTGAATCGGGCTCAGCTTGTCTGTGGAATGCTGGGACGCACGCCCCAGGTGAGCTATTGGCACGCCGTCAGTAACGTCGTAGCCTGGGCTTTGAGCCGAGACACGGGAGAAGTCGATGACCGCAGTCCAGCCGAAGCCGACCGCGCACAGCGTGGGTGAGACCTTCGATTCGCTCAGCCCGGCGACCGACGAGGTCGTCGGCACCTACCCGGTGCACACGAAGGAGGACGTCCGCGCCGCTGTCGCCCGCGCGAGGGACGCCGCCGAGTGGTGGGCCGGGCTGGGTTACGACGGCCGGGCCGAGAGGCTGCGCCGCTGGAAGGGTGTCATCACGCGGCGGCTGCCGCAGCTGTGCCAGATCGTTCGCGACGAGACGGGCAAGCCGCTCGCGGACGCGCAGCTGGAGAGTGTTCTCGCGATCGAGCACATCGCGTGGGCGGGCAAGCACGCGCGCAAGGTGCTCGGCAAGCAGCGCCGTGCGGCCGGGCTGATGATGTCGAACCAGGCGGCGACGGTCGAGTATCAGGCGCTCGGCGTGATCGGCGTGATCGGCCCGTGGAACTACCCCGTGTTCACCCCGCTCGGCTCGATCGCCTACGCCCTCGCCGCGGGCAACACCGTCGTCTTCAAGCCGAGCGAGTACACGCCCGGCGTCGGCAAATGGCTGGTCGACGCCTTCGCCGAGGTCGTCCCGGAATGGCCGGTGCTGCAGCTGATCACCGGCTTCGGCGAGACCGGCGCGGCGCTGGTCGGTGCGGGCGTCGACAAGATCGCCTTCACCGGCTCGACCGGGACGGGCAAGAAGATCATGGCCGCGGCGGCCGAGACGCTGACGCCGGTGATCATCGAAGCGGGCGGCAAGGACGCGGTCCTTGTCGACGCGGATGCCGACCTCGACGCCGCCGCCGACGCGACCGTTTGGGGCGCGTTCTCCAACTCCGGCCAGACCTGCATCGGCGTCGAGCGCGTGTACGTTCACGAGAGCGTGCACGACGACTTCGTCGCGAAGGTCGTCGAGAAGTCCAAGGACGTGCGGGCCGGTTCGGACGAGGCCGCGCAGTACGGCCCGGTGACCATGCCCTCGCAGCTCGCGGTGATCAAGCGCCATATCGCGGACGCGCTGGAACGCGGCGGTAAGGCGCTGGTCGGCGGGGTCGACGCGGTCGGCGACCGCTACGTCCAGCCCACGGTGCTCGTCGACGTCCCGGAGGACTCCTCGGCCGTTCAGGAGGAGACGTTCGGGCCGACCGTCACCATCGCGAAGGTCCGCGACATGGACGAAGCGGTCGAGAAGGCCAACGACACGAAGTACGGCCTCGGCTCAACCGTGTTCTCGAAGTCCCGCGGCCTCGAACTGGCCGGACGGCTGCGCACCGGGATGACGGCGATCAACGCTCCGCTTTCCTTTGCGGGTATCGCTTCGCTGCCCTTCGGCGGCGTCGGCGACTCCGGCTTCGGTCGCATCCACGGCCCCGAAGGCCTCCGCGAGTTCGCCCGGCCGAAGGCCATCGCCCGGCAGCGGTTCACCGCACCGCTCGTGCTGACCTCGTTCTCCCGCAAGGAGAAGACCGACGCCCTGGTGGCGAAGCTGATCACCGTGCTGCACGGCAAACGCTGACTGCGACAAGCAGGGCGGGGAACTTGGCTACAGGGTCTCCCAAAGGGCGTTCTGCGCCCGACGGAGACTTCACCCGTCGCGCGCCTCTCTGGGCCGAAGGCTCACGGAAACGCGATGAAGGGGCGCCGTCGCAGTCAAGGTGAGCTTGTCTGCGGACCGCGCCCCTTCGGCGCGTTTACGTCAGCGCGCGATTAAGAATGCAGTCCGCGGCCTTCTCGGCGACCATGATCGTGGGCGCGTTCGTGTTGCCCCGCGGGACCACTGGCATGACGGAGGCGTCGACAACGCGTAGGCCTTCGACACCGCGGACCTTCAGTGACGGATCGACGACGGCGTTCTCGTCCGTGCCCATCGAGCAGGTCCCCACCGGGTGGTACAGCGTCTGTGTCTTGTCACGGACGTAGTCGGCGAATTCGGCGTCGGTCAGGTCATGCCGCTCGGGGAAGAACGGCTTGTCCAGGAAACGGGCCAGCGGCCCGGATTTCCCGATCTCGGCGAGCGCCCGCAGCCCGGCGATCATGGCGTCCATGTCGCGGGACTCGGCGTAGTAGGCCGGGTCGATTTCGGGCTTCCACAACGGGTTCGACGACTTCAGCCGCAGACGGCCGCGGCTCGCGACGTCGACCAGGGTCGCCGCGGACGTGAAACCGGGCACCGTCGGTTCGCGCATTCCGTTGTCGTAGAACAAGGTCGGCGCGACGTGGATCTGCATATCCGGTGCGGCCAGGCCGTCCGTGGTCGGGAAGAACGCGCCCGACTCGCCGATATTCGAGGTCAGCGGGCCGCGTTTGGTGAGCTGGTAGCGGAGCAGGCCACCCGGGGTCGCCGCGTCCACCAGGTCGGTGGTGCCGCGCGTGGACCAGATGATCCCGCAGGCCGGGTGGTCGTGCAGGTTCCCGCCGACACCGGCAAGCGCGGCGACGACGTCGATTCCGTGTTCGCGCAGGTGTTCCGCCGGGCCAACGCCGGAGAGCATCAGCAGCTGTGGTGAGTTCACCGCGCCGCCGCTCAGCAGGACCTCGGTGGACGCGCGCGCCGTCGTCTCGACGCCGCCGTCCAAATAGGACACGCCGACCGCGCGGGTGCCCTCGAAGACCACGCGGGTCGCCTGCGCGTGGGTGCGCACGGTCAGGTTCGGGCGTTCGAGCGCGGGCCGCAGGTAGGCGTCCGCGGTCGACCAGCGCCGGCCCTTTTTGCAGGTCACCTGGTAGTCGCCGGCGCCTTCTTGGGATTCGCCGTTGAAGTCGTCGGTGCGCTTGAGTCCCCACGCGACCGCAGAATCCACCCAGGCATGGGAAAGCTCGTGCGTGAACCGCCGGTCCTCGACGTGCAGCGGTCCGTCGGTGCCGTGCAGGGGACCGCTCAGCCGCTGATTGCCCTCCGCCCGCTTGAAATACGGCAGGACATCGTCGAAACCCCAGCCTTCGGCGCCGTGCTGGTCACGCCAGCCGTCGTAGTCCACGCGGTTGCCGCGAATGTAGATCATCGCGTTGATCGACGAGCAGCCGCCGAGCGCCTTCCCGCGCGGCCAGTACGCGGTCTTGCCGGTGTGCTTCTGTTCGACCGTCTCGTAGTTCCAGTCCCACTTCGTCTTGAACAGCCCGGGGAAGGCGGCCGGAATGTGGATCTCGTCGGCATCGTCCTCGCCGCCGGCCTCCAGAAGCAGAACCCGCGCCGACGGATCCTCGGTCAGCCGGTTCGCTAGTACGCATCCCGCGCTGCCCGCGCCGACGATGACGTAGTCGAAGGAGTCCTGCTCGGCCACGATGCCTCCAGCTGCTCACCCGGTGTTGGCGTCCTGCCAATGACTCATCTTGGCTCATTGCCCGCCATCGAGCATCCCCCAGCCGAAGGATTGCGGCTATTTCAATCGGAGTCGGGTGAAAAAGAGGTCACGCAGGGACCGCCCGCCGCCGCGTCCTCGGTCTCGAGCCTGCCGGACAGCGTCTCCCCGTCGACCTCGCCTTCGAGATGCAGGATCGACCGCTCGGCGGTGGTCAGCACGTCGGTGTTCTTGACGGTGTAACGGGCCTCGCCGTTGATGATCTGCTGGACGCCGTTGCGCGTCGTGTCCGCGACCTTGTCGCAGAGCACCGACAACGCCTCCGGGATCTGCCGTGCGTTGATCGCGTCGACGAACTTCTTGCCCGCCTCTTCGCCGGTCTTCACGTCCGGCCGCGGCGCGGCCTTGGTCTCCAGCGTCGGCAGCGGTTCGGGTTCACCTCCGACTTCGGCGTCTCGGACGCACCAACCGCCGGTGCCGGGGATCATCGCGATCCCCACGGTGTCGCCGCCGACCGAGATCGTCGCCGAGTACTCCTGATCCGCGCGTTTCTTGGCCGGGGTGCTCAGCTGCGCTGTCTCTGCCATGGCCAGGAAGCTCTCGACCGCGTACGTCCGCTTCGACCGGATCACACACCACAGGGGACTCAGCTTTTCGCCGGCGGCGGCGTTGGCGAAGGACCGGCTCAGCTGCTCCGGCGTCGCGCGGGACTCGGTGTCGGCCTTGGCCTTGAAGAACCCCGGCGTCACGAACCCGGTGAACGCGACACCACCCGCGAGTAGGACGACGACCAGGGCGATCGTCACCCACAGCCAGGTCTTCGACTTCTTCGGCGGCGCGTAGTGCCCGTACTGCGGTTGCCCGTAGGTCATGCGCCGACCCTAGTGAAGTAGGCTCTGGCGGTACCCACGACCTGCGTGAATAAGGAGCGGCCTGCCGTGGCCCGAGTTGTCGTCGACGTCATGCCGAAGCCCGAAATCCTCGACCCGCAGGGGCAGGCCGCGCTCGGCGCCGCCGGTCGTCTCGGCTTCACCGGGATCACTGAGATCCGTCAGGGCAAGCACTTCGAGATCGAGGTCGACGACACCGTCGACGACGCGACGCTCGAGAAGATCGCCGAGGGCTTCCTCGCGAACCCGGTCATCGAGCAGTGGACCATCCGGCGGGTGGACTCGTGACCGCGCGCATCGGGGTCATCACCTTCCCCGGCACGCTCGACGACGGCGACGCGGCCCGCGCGGTCCGCTACGCCGACGCCGAGGCCGTGCCGCTGTGGCACGCGGACGAGGACCTCAAGGGCGTCGACGCGGTCGTCGTCCCGGGTGGTTTCTCCTACGGCGACTACCTGCGCGCGGGCGTCATCGCCCGCTTCGCGCCGGTGATGACGTCGGTGATCGAGGCCGCCCACAAGGGCATGCCGGTGCTGGGCATCTGCAACGGTTTCCAGATCCTGTGCGAGGCCGGGCTGCTGCCGGGCGCGATGATCCGCAACGCGGGCCTGCACTTCATCTGCCGCGACCAGTGGCTGCGCGTCGAGAACACCCGGACCGCGTGGACCACCCGGTACGAGCAGAACGCCGAGATCCTCATCCCGATGAAGAACATCGACGGCTGCTTCGTCGCGGAGCAGGCGACGCTGGACGAGCTCGAGGGTGAGGGCCGCGTGGTGTTCCGCTACGTCGGCGGCAACCCGAACGGCTCACGCAACGACATCGCCGGGATCCGGAGCGAGAACGGCCGCGTCGTCGGTCTCATGCCGCACCCCGAGCACGCCATCGACGCCCTCACCGGCCCCTCCGATGACGGCCTCGGCATGTTCTACAGCGCCGTGGACGCCCTCGTTTCGGCCTAGCCACTTCAGGACGCTGCCGCCACCAACGCCGCATAGGGACCACCAGCGGCAAGAAGCGAAGCGTGTGACCCCAGCTCCGTGATCCGGCCGCCCTCGATCACCGCGACCCGGTCCGCCGCGGCGGCGGTGTGCAGCCGGTGCGCGATCGCGATCACGGTGCGTCCCTCGAGCACCGCGCTCAACGAACGTTCCAGATCCCGCGCCGAACCCGTGTCCAGCAGCGACGTCGCCTCGTCCAGCACCAGCGTATGCGGATCCGCCAGCACGACCCGCGCCAGCGCCAGCTGCTGCGCCATCGCCGCCGGGACGGGCGTCGCCCCCGAGCCGACCACGCTGTCCAGCCCGTCCGGCAAGCCGGCGGCCCAGTCGGAAGCTCCGACCGCTGCCAGCGCGTCCATCAGCTGGGGGTCGGTCCAGTCACCGGTCGGCAGCGTCAGGTTGTCCCGCAGCGTTCCCGCGAACACGTGGTGCTCCTGGGTCAGCAGCAGGACCTCACCGCGCAGGACGTCGTCCGGCAGCGTCGACACCTCGGCCCCGCCGATCCGCACGGAACCGGACGTCGGCGCCGACATCCCGGCCAACAGGCGCCCGAGTGTCGACTTGCCCGCACCCGACGGACCGACGATCGCCAGCCGTTCACCGGCGGGCACCCGAAGGTCGATGCCGTGCAGTACCTCGCGACCCTCGGTGTACCCGAACCGGACGTCGCTGATCTCGATGTCCTGGCCTTCCAGCGGCTTCGAAACGGCCTGCTCCGCGGCGGCCGGACGCACGCCCAGCAGCCTACGCAGCGATGCTCCGGCGACCTGGAGATCCGCGAGCCAGAACAGTGCTTCGTTCAGCGGACCGGCCATGACCTGCGAATACAGCAGCATCGCGGTGATCGTGCCGAGCTCTTCCCAGCCGTTCGAGTAGGCGAGCAGACCAAGCCCGAGCATCACCGGAACCGGCAGCACATAGCTGATCTCCAGCGACGGGATCCACCACGTCTGCAGGAGCCGCTGCCGTCGCTCGCCGAGCATCGCCTGGTCGAGGCCGTGACGACCGAGCCGGATACGCCGCTTGGTCAGGCCCAGTGCTTCGGTGGTCCGCGCGCCCTCCGCCGTCTCGTGGAGGTCGGACTGCACCTCCGACCAACGGTCCAGCATCCACCGCATCACCTCGGGGATCCGGCGCTGGTACCAGAGGTTCACCGGTACCAGCAGTGGCAGCGCGACCAGCAGGCCCAGCGCCAGGAACGGCGAAGTGACCACCATCGCCGTCACCGTGAACACCACCGTGACGGTGGCGATCAGGACCTCCGGTGCGCCGTTCCGTACCGCGTGGTCGATTCGGCTGACGTCGGTGGTGGCACGGCTGAGCAGGTCACCGGTGCCCGCCGCCTCGACCGTGCTCAGCGGCAGGTCCAGCGCGTTGCCCACGAACTCCTCGCGGTTGCGCGCCAGGATCCGTTCGCCGAACACCCGCGCGCGCAGCCGGGCCAGCCCCCTTGTCCACGACTGCGCCGCCAGCACGACCACGAACGCGATCGCGAGCACCGTGATCGTGGTGGTCGTCGTGCCCTCGACCACCTCGTCCACCAACGCGCCCAGTAGTTGCGGCCCGGCAAGGCCGATCACCGTCGCCAGGCAGAACAGGCCGATCATCAGGGAGAACTCACGCCGGTTGTCGCGCGCGGTCTCCCTGATCCATCTCCGTACTTCTCGCTTGTCCGCGAGGGGAAGCTTCTTCATGAGAGTGCTTTCGTACTCACGACCTCGTCGGCCATGTGAGTCCACAGTGGACTCTGACTGAACACGACGGTGGTCTTGCCGCGTCGCAACTTGGCGACACGTTCGGTTATGCGTGCTTCGGTATGCGCGTCGACGGCCGAGGTCGGCTCGTCGAGCAGCAGGACGTCGGCGCCGGTCGCCAGCGCGCGGGCCAGGTTCAGCCGCTGGCGCTGACCACCCGAGACCTCACGTCCGCGTTCGCCGATCACCTCGTCGATGCCGTTCGGCAGCGCGTCGACGATGTCCTCGGCGTCCGCCGCGTACAGCGCTTCGGTGATGTCGACGTCGCTCGGCTCGGCAGGCGTGACCTGTTCGCGCAGCACCCCGGAGAACCAGATGTCCTGGTTGTGCGCGAACACGACCCGCCGCCGCAGCTCGTCGAGTGCGACCCGGTCGACCGGGACACCGCCCGCGAGCACGGGCGTGGCCGAATCGGTGAACCGCGCCATCCGCGCCGCCACCGTTTCCGCGTCCGCGCCGACGTCGATCACGGTCAGCTTCCCGGCCTCTGCCCGGATGCCGGACGTCTCGTCGTACAGGTCCAGCGCACCATCCGGCAGCGGCAACGGGTTCTCCGGCTCGGTGAGCGTGCGTTCGGTCGACAGCAGTTTGCACACCTTCCGCGCAGAAACGAGCGCGGCGCTGAGCACCCCGGCGAACTCGGTCGCCGTGGTCACCGGGATCACCAGGAACACCGAGACGCCATAGAACGTGATCAGCTCGCCGACCCCGATGGTCCCGTTGATCGCCAGCTGCGCGCCGAGCCAGGTGATGACCACGGTGACCAGACCGGGCAGCGCGATCTCCGCGCCCGCCAGCCAGGCTTCGCTGCGCCCGACCTCGACACCCGCCGCCCTGACCCGCTGGCTGGACTTCGCGAACCGCGCCAGGAACTGCTTCTCGCCCCCGACTCCGCGGAGAATCCGCAGGCCGGAGACGATGTCCGCAGCCTGCCCGTTGACCTCGGTCTTCGCCTCACGCTGCTTGGTCTGCCGCTTCTCCAGCGGCTTCAGCATCGGCCCGATCCCCCCGACCGCCAGCGGCACACCCACTAGCGCGACCAACCCCAGCAACGGCGACGTCGTCAGCAGCGCGGCTGCACAGACGATGAACGCGATCACCGAACCGA
This sequence comes from uncultured Actinomycetota bacterium, assembly GCA_963766045.1. Classification (GTDB taxonomy): domain Bacteria; phylum Actinomycetota; class Actinomycetes; order Mycobacteriales; family Pseudonocardiaceae; genus Amycolatopsis. The sequence goes on from CAVXYN010000002.1 coordinate 628,334, forward strand.
AGGCCCGGCCGAGCACCTCGAAGACGTCCCCGATCGGGTTGATGTCGCTCGTCGTGATCGCGACGACGTCCCCGGTCGTGGTCGTGTCCCGCAGGTTCGCGCCCAGCCGGACGGCGTGTTCGGTCGCCATGCGCTGGGTCACGCCGGCGCCGTGGATCCAGGCCCCGAAGGCCACGAAGTGCTGGACCGTGCCCGCCAGCGTCTGCGCGATCCCGAGGCCCGCTGCCGCCAGTCCCCACTGCCAGACCGCGTCGCCGTCGCCCTTGCCGATCGCCTCGATCCCTTGGCCGATCGCCACCGGCAGCAGCGCCACCGGCAACATCCACAGCGCGCCGCTGAGCGCTGAAACGGCAAGCAGACCGGGCCTGGCGAAGATCAGCTTGAGCAGGTAGCGGCCCGCTGTCGGCTTCGCGGGCAGCCGCAGCGCTGGGAGGGGATATGTGGCGGAAAGCACGATTGTCGACGGTAAGCGGATCACGTGCGGCAGCGCGACCGATTTATGCACAGGCGACGGCGAGCTGAACAAGTGTCTCGCCTATTCTCAGGGTCGTGGCGAACCCCGATGTGGACACCGTGACCAGCACCGACGTTGACACCACCGCGCGCGCCGAGGCGACTCCCGAGCAGACCCAGCCGTACGTCGAGCTCGGCCTCGCCGACGACGAGTACGCCCGGATCCGCGAGATCCTCGGCCGTCGTCCCACCGACGCCGAACTGGCGATGTACTCGGTGATGTGGAGCGAGCACTGCTCGTACAAGTCCTCGAAGAAGCACCTCCGCTACTTCGGCGAGACGGCCACTCCCGAGATGAAGGAGAAGATGCTCGCCGGCATCGGCGAGAACGCCGGCGTCGTCGACATCGGCGAGGGCTGGGCGGTCACCTTCAAGGTGGAGAGCCACAACCACCCGTCCTATGTGGAGCCGTACCAGGGTGCCGCGACCGGTGTCGGCGGCATCGTCCGCGACATCATGGCGATGGGCGCGCGTCCGCTGGCCGTGGCCGACGCGCTGCGGTTCGGCCCGGCCGACGCGCCCGACACCCGCCGCGTGCTGCCCGGCGTGGTCGCGGGCGTCGGCGGCTACGGCAACTGCCTCGGCCTGCCGAACATCGGCGGCGAGCTGGTGTTCGATCCGAGCTACGCGGGAAACCCGCTGGTCAACGCGCTGTGCGTCGGCGCGATGCGGGTCGAGGACCTGCACCTGGCGTTCGCGTCGGGTACCGGCAACAAGATCATCTTGTTCGGTGCGCGCACCGGCCTCGACGGTATCGGCGGCGTTTCCGTGCTGGCGAGCGACACCTTCTCCGGCGACGAAACAGGAGGGTCGGCAGGCGGCCGCAAGAAGCTGCCGAGTGTCCAGGTCGGCGATCCCTTCACCGAGAAGGTGCTCATCGAGTGCTGCCTCGAACTGTTCGCGCAGAAGCTCGTCGTCGGCATCCAGGACCTCGGTGGCGCCGGGCTTTCCTGTGCGACGTCGGAGCTCGCGGCCGCCGGTGACGGCGGCATGCATATCTATCTCGACCGGGTTCCCTTGCGCGCCAAGGGAATGACTCCGGCGGAGGTGCTATCCAGCGAGTCGCAGGAGCGCATGTGCGCGGTCGTCTCGCCGGAGAACGTCGAGGCCTTCATGAAGGTCTGCGAGAAGTGGGATGTCATCGCCACCGACATCGGCGAGGTCACCGATGGCGAGCACCTGGTGATCACCTGGAACGACGAAACCGTCGTCGACGTCCCCGCGCACACCGTCGCGCACCAGGGCCCGGTGTACGACCGCCCGATCGAGCGTCCGTCCTATCAGGACGCTCTGCAGACGGACAACTCCGCTTCGCTCAAGCGTCCGTCCACACCGGACGAACTGCGAGCCGACATCCTGAGGCTGATCTCGTCGCCGAACCAGGCGTCAAAGGAATGGGTGACCTCTCAGTACGACCGCTACGTTCGCGGTAACACCGTGTTGGCGCAGCCGTCGGACTCCGGTGTCATCAGGATCGACGAATCGACCGGCCGCGGTGTCGCCGTTTCGACCGACTGCAACAGCAAGTTCGTCTACCTCGACCCGTACGAGGGCGCGAAACTGGCGCTGGCCGAGGCGTACCGCAACGTGGCGACCGCCGGTGCGACTCCGGTCGCGGTGTCGGACTGCCTGAACTTCGGCGCCCCGACCGACCCTGGCGTGATGTGGCAGTTCGAGCGGGCGGTGCACGGTCTTGCGGACGGTTGCGTCGAGCTCGGCATCCCGGTCACCGGCGGCAACGTCTCCTTCTTCAACCAGACCGGCGACGTCGCCATTCTGCCGACCCCGGTGGTCGGCGTGCTCGGCGTGATCGACGACGTCACCCGCCGCATACCGACCGGCATCGGCGCGGAGGCGGGCGAAACCCTGCTGCTGCTGGGAGAAACCCACGACGAACTCGACGGCTCGGCCTGGGCGCGCGAACTGCACGGTCACCTCGGCGGACGCCCGCCTCGCGTGGACCTCGCCCGCGAGAAGCTGCTCGCGGACGTCCTCATCGCCGGTTCGCGCGACGGCATGATCTCCGCGGCGCACGACCTCTCCGACGGCGGGCTGATCCAGGCCCTCGTCGAAACCGTCCTCATCGGACAGTGCGGCGCCCGCGTCTTCCTTGACGCGGAACAGGACCCGTTCGTTCAGCTGTTCTCGGAATCCGCCGGCCGCGTACTGGTCGCCGTGCCGCGCACCGAGGAACTCCGGTTCACCGAGATGCTCACCGCGCGCGGCCTGCCGTGGCGCAAGACCGGCGTCGTCGACCCGGAGTCCGGCTCGCTCGAACTTCAGGACATCACCGAGTTCACCTTGGGCGATCTCCGCGAGACCTGGGAAGCCACCCTCCCGAAGCTCTTCGACCTGAGCTGAAAGCAACCATCCGTGAAGGCCTCCTTCCCTACCCTGAGAGTAGGGAAGGAGGCCTTCACGGACAGCTAGCCGTCGTTACCACTCACGAGGCGTTTACGTCCGTCCGAAATGGACTCCGGTTGCCAGGTCGCGCCGTTGAACTCGGCCCGCCGCAGGTCGAGCGAACCATGGAATTCAGCGCCGCTGAAGTCGGCGTTCTTCGCGAAAATGGCATCCTTGAACGACGCCGGTCCGGCGAACACGGTCCCGTCGAAGTCGGCGTCCTCGCTGAACGACACCCCACTGAACCATGCGCGCTGGTCGAATCTCGTGTCACTGCAGCGGAATCGTCCGACCGCCCGGCCCTTTGCAGTCCCGGACGCGGTCAGGTAGACCGGCCCGAGGAACACGCAGCCGGAGAAGTTGGTGCTGCTGTACAACCCGCTGTGCCGCATCAGAAGTTTGCCGATCTTCCGCCCGGACAGGTCGAAATACTCGAGTAGCGCCCCGGTCAGGTCGAGGTCATAACCGAGTTCTCCCGGAGAGTCCGCAGCCGGCAGCAGCTCGACGATGAGCCGTTGCGCCGTAAGCCGGACCTGCAGTTCTCGCTCCTGCTCCGGTTTCTCGAGCACCGGTGTGCGGTTTCCGGCGGGTCGCGGGTGTTCGAATGGCCGTCGCAGGTACGAGCAAAGGATGTCCAACACGGTCTGCGTGTAAGCCTCACGCCCCTTTGCAAGGCCTGCCAAAGCGTGCAGGGCACCCACCCGCACCTGATCGGCCTCGTGCCCGAGCAGTTCGACGGCCTTCGCGAACCGTTCGTCCGAGATCCGGTCGCGGTCCTGATCCGCCCGCCGGAGTTCGAGTTCATGGCGCTGCCGTTCGACTTCCTGGCGGCGTTCCTCGACGCGACGGCGACGATCGTTGAGCCACAAGGCGTACAGGGCGACGATCGCGCCTCCCGCGATGCCACCGGTCTTCAACGCCTCACTCCGGCTGGTCGCCGGATCATTCAGCAACCAGCCGCCGACGACGATCAGCAGTACAAGCGAAAGGACGAACGTCCACAGCAGCGGGGACCGGAGCAGACCCTTCATCCGGCTCAGAAGACGAAGAACGACGTCAGGCAGAAATCTCCACCGGACTTGGCCTTCGCCATAGCCAGTCCGGTGACCTCCTTGCCCTTCACGGTTCCGGCGAGGTCACCGGTGACCAGGTCCTTGCCCAGTCCCGTGGTCGTCTTGACCTCGACCTTCGAGCCCGACGGAATCATGGAGTCGATCGTCTGATCCATGCCCGCCTTGTCCTCTTCACAGGTGAGCGCGAGCGCGCCCGCCTTGTCGCCGGCGTTGGCCTTGGCGAAGAAGTCCTTGAGGGCCTGGATGCCCTTCGGGTCGCCCTCGGTGGACGAGCCGCCGCTTTCGGTGCTTTCCGTCGTGGGCGGCGCACTCTTCTTGGTGCTCTTGGGCGCGCTCGACGGAGCCTTGCTCGACGACGAGGCGGGCGGCGGCGCGGCGGTGTTCTCGTCCTTGCTGAGCAGGAACCCGGGCGCGACGAATCCGGTGACACCGAAGGCGATCAGCACCACCGCCGCGATCGCGATCCCGATGATCAGCCCGGTCTTGCTCTTGTTCGGCGGCGGCGCGGGCGGCCCGCCGAAGCCCTGCGTGTAGCCGGGGTTGTTCGGATCCCAGCCCTGCTGTTGCTGAGCGTTGGGGTCCCAGGCGCCCTGTTGCGGATACTGCTGCGTCTGGTCCCAGCCCTGCTGCTGGCCGTACTGCTGGGTCTGGTCCCAGCCGCCCTGCTGCGGATAAGGCTGCTGCGGGTAGCCGCCGGGCTGCTGCCCCTGCGGGTCCTGGCCGTAGGGCGGACCTGGCTGGCCTGGCTGGGGTGGGTAGGTCATCGGTGTCGCCTTCCGTACTGGGACCTGAGCCTGAGGTTGAGACGATCCCCGGTCTGCCGTGGTTCCGGATCCCGCCCGTGCCAGGAGTTTCAGGACGCATTCTGCTCGGAAGGTACCTCGCGTGCGAAAGCGGCTCCCGGCCGAGCCCGTTCTGGTGAACGTGCCGGCCGGGAGCCGTTCTTTCATGAAATGTGCAGCTCAGCCGCTGGCCAGTGCCTGCAGGCGGTCATACGCCCCGTTGAAGGTGTTCTGGTCGAGCGGGCTCGAGGTGTACTGCCACACGGTCCAGAACCCCCAGCCGTGCGGCAGGGCGCCCACGCTGGACGAGTAGCGCGCGATCCACAGCGGGACCGTGCCACCGAAGTTCTGCGTCGAGCCGACACAGGTGTTCCACCAGCTGGTCGAGGTGTAGATGGTGATCCAGCGGCCGGTGCGTGCGTGGTAGCGGTCGTGGAAAGCGCGGATCCACGCCCCCATGGCCGACTGGCTCAACCCGTAACAGGTCGCGCCGTACGGGTTGTACTCCATGTCCAAAGCACCCGGCAGTGTCTTGCCGTCCTTCGACCAGCCTCCGCCGTTGTTGACGAAGAAGTCCGCCTGCGCCACCGCGCCGGAGCGGTTCGGCAAGGCGAAGTGGTAGGCGCCGCGGATGAAGCCCTGGTTGTAGGAACCGTTGTACTGCTGGGCGAAGTACGGATTCTTGTAGCTGGTGCCTTCGGTGGCCTTGACCCACACGAAGCGTTTGCCCTGACCCCACCAATGACCCCAGTCGACGTTGCCCTGGTAGCTGGCGACGTCCATGCCCGCCACGGTCGCCAGCACGCCGGCCTCGGGCTGCGGCTGCTGCGCCTTGGCCCTCGATTCCGGTGTGGACGCGTCGCCTTCGACGCGCCGGATCTGCGAACCGAGCGTGTGGTTGTTCAGCTCGAGATCCTGTTCGACGGACATGATTTCGGGGGACGGGGCGGCCGACGCCTGGACCGTGCTGCCGAGCAGGAGCAGCGCGGAGCAGGCGGCGATGGCGATTCTTCGGGAAGTTGACATTACGACAATCCCTCCATTAACCCTCGCTGAGAACGGCTAACTGCAGGTAGCCGTCCGGGCACGATTGTTGACGACGGTGTCGGGTTTGTCACTAACTTCCGTGAAATTGGTGCTACACGTGGGTGATTTTCATTTCCATGTTGACGGTGTTCTGTGATCTTGTAACACATGCAGGTGAGGGCTCCGTCAGCCCAACGAGAGCGCGTGTACTCGATCAAATGTGCCGTTGAACCAGTTCTGGTCGCCGGGCAGGCTGCCCTTGTTCGAGAACTGCCAGATCGTGTGCGTCTTCCAGCTGGCGGGCAGCTCGCCGATCTCCGTGTTGTAGCGCGCGAGCCAGAGCGGATTCGCCCAGAACGCGTTGCTGTTTCCGGTGCAGCGCTTCCACCAGCTCGTGGAGGTGTAGATCGTCGGATGCCGTCCGGTACGCCATAAATACGTCTCCGCGAACGACCCCATCCACTGGACGATCTCGGTCGGAGTTTTCCCGTAGCAGGTCTCGCCGTACGGGTTGTATTCCACGTCGAGCGCGCCCGGCAGGGTCCTGCCGTCGCGTGACCATCCGCCGCCGTTGTTCACGAAGTAGTGCGCCTGCGAAGCGCCGTCCGAGATGTCGGGCCGCGCGAAGTGGTAGGCGCCGCGGGTCAGGCCGACGTCGTAGGAACCGTTGTACTGCTGCTTGAACCGGGGATTGATGAAGCCGGTGCCTTCGGTCGCCTTCACGTAAACGAACTTCGCGCCCGTCCTGGCCGCGGCCGGCCAGTCGACGTCGCCCTGATGACCGCTGACATCGTGGCCGAGGGTTTGGGCTTCGCCGCCGTAGAGCGGTCCCATCGAGATGTCGACGACGCCTTCGTGCAAGGCGATCTGCGAGCCGGCTGAATGAGCCTCGGCCCCGTCGTAATTCGGTTTGGTCTCCTGTGCGACGGCGGGGGTCTGCGCGAGCAGCATGACCCCCGCCGCGAGGACGGCCCCCCAGCCTTTCCAACACTGTCTGCGACTCTTCACGGCGTCACGATCCCTCGGGTAAAGGAAATCGGCGACTCGAAGATCACTCGAAAGTGTTGCTTTTGGCCGAATCTGATTGAGCCGAGTGGGTTACCGGCGCTCTTCCGCGAGGGCCTTGTCGAGATGCTCCGAAGGGACTAGCGCGGTGACCACGTCGTGCGGATTGATCGCCACGGGGTGCCCGGCCAGTAGCGGGACCATGTCGCGGCCCAGAACCGCGCGGGCATGCGGCCATTCGCGCGGGACCAGCGATTTCGCCGTGTACGCGGGCACGAGCACCTGGCCGTCGGTGTTGTGGAAACCGATGACCGTGCGCTGCACCGGGGAGAGGGCGTAGACGAACAGCGTCGAATCGAGGATCACGCGCGGCAGGTCGGCGGCCGGGCGGTGGTTGGTGCGGACCAATTGGAGCAACTGCTCGAGCTCGTTGCGCGGCTCTGGGAACCCGAGCGCCTTGGGCGAGGGCCGGTAGCGATCGTTGGGATGGAAGTCCTCGACGATCTGGCCACGTCCGTTCACCGGGTACGCGCCGACGACCGCCCAGGACGGCACCGGGCCCTTGGGATCGAAGGCCTCGTCGATGACATAAAGCCAGCTGTTCGGGTTGGCCTTGGCGTTGGCCCGCATCTCCTCGGTGATCTTCGGCTTGTGCGGTTTTCCGCGTTTCCCGGCGGGGCTCTGCGATGCCAATCGATCTGCCTCGTCCCGCTGCGCCATCGCCATCCCCACGTTCCGGGTGCCTGAAGATCTTCTTTCGATCACTCTACTGTTCTCCTATGGCCTCTTCGCGTTCGGTCGACCCCGCAGCGTTACGAGCCGCGGTCGTGGCGATTTCCCCCTGGTTGAGCGGATCCGGGCCGGATCCGGCCCGGCCGGAGCTCGCCGCGGCGGTCCGGCTGAGCCTGCGGACGCTGGCCGCCGATGCCCCGGGGAAGAGCGTCGAAGTGCGGGTGCCGCCGTTCGCGGCGGTGCAATGTGTCGAAGGGTTGCGGCACACGCGCGGGACACCGCCGAACGTCATCGAAACGGATCCGCGCACGTGGCTGGAATTGGCGACCGGACTGCTTTCGTGGGGCGACGCCATCGAGTCCGGACGGGTCACCGCCTCCGGAATCCGGGCCGACCTCTCCCACTGGCTGCCGCTTGTGCGCCTCTGACCCCGCCACCGGACGCAATGAAGGGGCCTTTCATTGCAAGATTTGCAATGAAAGGCCCCTTCATTGCGCGCTCGGGAGGGTCTACGGCTTCCGGCCGATGCCGCCCGAGATCGTTCGCTGCGCGGTGTTCAGCGGTTTGATGCGCGGGCCGTCCGGCCACCAGTCGGCGCACAGGGTGACACCCGGCTCGACCATCTCGAGGCCGGTGAAGAGCTCCTCGATCTCGGCCAGCGTCCGGAAGGTGCCCGAGCCCATCGGGCTGTGGATGAAGAAGTCCTCCATCTTGCGAGCGGTCTCGGACAGCTCGTCCTGCGGGTCCGAGAAGTGCGAGATCGCCACGTAAGAGCCCGAAGGCAACGCGTCGATGTACTTCTGCATGATCTGGGCCGGCATCTCCTTCGGCCCGTTGTAGTGGTGCAGGGTGCCGAGCTGCATGAACGCGATCGGCTGGGTGAAGTCGATGTGCTTGCGGACCTCTTCGTTGTTCAGGATCCGCTCGGGCTCGAAGATGTCGTCCGAGACGAAGTGGGTGTTCTCGTTCTCCTCGAGCAGTGCCCGCCCGTGTGCGAGGACGACCGGGTCGTTGTCGATGTAGACGACCTTGATCTCCGGGTTGATCCGCTGCACCACCTGGTGGGTGTTCTCGGCGGTCGGCAGGCCGGAGCCGCAGTCGAGGAACTGGGTGATGCCCGTCTGGCTGGCCAGGAAGCGGCAGGCGCGGATCAGGAAGCCGCGGTTCTCGGTGGCCAGGTCTTGCGCTTCGGGGGCGGCCTGCTGGACCTTGCGCAGCACCTCCCGGTCGATCTCGTAGTTGTCCTTGCCGAGCAGGAAGGCGTCGTACACCCTGGCGATGCTGGCCCGGGTCGGGTCGACACCCACGGGTACTCGTTCCGTCCGGGTCGGGGCGTCGGGCATCTTGAACCTCACAAAACTGTGTCGGAAGTCTCGGACTCTACGTAGAGTAGAACTACGTGCGCGAGCGGCAAACCGAGCCATCCCTGTCGCGGTTCGGCCCGAACGTGTACTTTAAGTAGTCGGGCTGAACCCCCAGGTGATGCAAAACGCGTACGGAAGGTCCGGTTCATGAACGCGGTCAACGCGCCCGGTGGTGAGCAGGCTCTAGGCCCCACCGCGCGTCGGATGATCCTCGGCTCACAGCTGCGGCGCATGCGTGAAGACGCGGGCATCACGCGGCAAGAGGCCGGCTACAGCATCCGCGGTTCGGAATCCAAGATCAGCCGGCTCGAGCTCGGCCGGGTCGGATTCAAGGAACGCGACGTCAGCGATCTGCTGACGATGTACGGGATGACCGATCCGGACGATCGTCAGCAGTTCCTGGATATGGTCAAGGAGTCGAACGAGCCCGGCTGGTGGCGCCGCTACAGCGACCTGATGCCGACGTGGTTCAACGACCTGGTCGGTCTCGAAGAGGCCGCGGCGCGGATCCAGATCTGGGAGCCGCTCTACGTCACCGGGCTCCTGCAGATCGAGGCGTACGCGCGGGCGATCGCGAGCCATGGCCGTCCCGAGATGGAGAACGAACCCGTGAACCGCCGCGTCGCGCTGCGGATGCGGCGGCAGAAGATGCTTTCGCGGCCGGACGCGCCGCGGCTGTGGCTGGTCCTCGACGAGTCGGTGCTGCACCGGCCGATCGGCGGTCGCGAGGTGCTGAAGGCACAGATCGACTACCTGCTCGACATGATCAAGCAGCCGAACATCTCCGTGCAGATCCTCCCGTACGACCGGAGCGGCTACTCCGCGGACAGCGCGTTCTCGCTGCTGCGGTTCGCGGAGGAAGAGCTGCCGAACATCGCGTATGCGGAATACCCGACGGGCGCGCACTACATCGACAAGCGCGACGAGATCGAGAAGTACAGCCGTGCGCTCGACATGCTCGCGGTCGACGCGGAGACGCCGGATCGCAGCCGGCAGATGCTCATGAAGCGTCGCGAGGAAATCTGAACCACTCACCGTTGTGGGGCTTTCCGCCGTTCTGATGATCACTGGGCTTTACTTGCGCCACGCGGAAAACCCGCTCACGACGGGTAGTTATTCACTCGATAGGGGAATCGGTCCTCGCCCTTCAGGGGGGCGCTGAGGACTTAAGTCATCACTGCACGCGAATTCTGCAGAAACTTCTGCACGTGCATTTACCGCTGCAGCCACACGTGCTAACTTTGGGATCACAGGCAAATGCACATGCAGATGCATCGCCCGAGTCTTCTGTCGGGGAAGGTGGGGACAATGGCTGAGCACTTCGAGAGCGCATCCTTCAAGAGCGGCATCCCGGCCGATCGTCTTGTCGGGGCGCAATGGCGCAAAGCGAGCTACAGCAACGCGATCGGCAACTGTGTCGAGGTCGCACCGCTCGCGAACGGCGAGATCGCGATGCGGAACTCGCGCTTCCCGGCCGGGCCCGCCCTGGTCTACACCCATGGCGAGATGGCCGCGTTCCTCGCGGGCGCGAAGGACGGCGAATTCGATGACGTTCTCGGGTGACACGATCACTGCCGAAATCACGGACATCGAAACCGGCCTGCAGGAACTGATCCATCGCGGGTACCAGTTCGTGCACCCCTGCGACGCCAACGGCGAGGTTCTGGCCGTCGTCGGTGTCCGGGTGCACGACAACGTGGTCGACGTGGTCCGGCTCAACGCCGAGGACGACGTCGTCGCGACTCGCATGCCCGGCACCGAGCAGAACATCCTCATGCCGGAGAAGTGGCTGTGGCGATCCGCCGGGGACGCGGCGACGGTGCTGACCGCACTGCTCGCGCTGCCGGACGAGCGGACCCCCGGCTCGCTGTACCTCCCGGAGACCGGCACAAGTGGCTGCTGGGTCGAGGGCCGCGGCGGCACGTCCAAGTGGCTCGCCGCCGGTTAGTCCGCGTCATTACCCCAGCTTTCCAAGCACAACCGGCCGTCCCGGGGGAGGGACGGCCGGTTGGTCGGGGGTCGTAAGTGGTGGGCCCTGAAACCCGCTCGTCACTTACGGTCAATGCGTGAACCGTGGGGAGCGCCACGTCGCGCGGGGCGTTGATCTACAGCTCACCGTTTACACTGGTGGTAGCCTGCCCTCTTCTCCCTGGGAGCACCTCGGTGGTTTCCGACCCGTCCCACGCCGGACAGCCCGTAACCGACCAGCCCGATCCGGAACCCCGTGAGGAATGCGGTGTCTTCGGTGTCTGGGCGCCCGGAGAAGAGGTCGCGAAGCTGACCTACTACGGGCTCTACGCACTTCAGCACCGTGGCCAGGAAGCGGCCGGCATCTCCGTCTCCGACGGTTCGCAGATCGTCGTCTTCAAGGACCTCGGCCTGGTCAGCCAGGTCTTCGACGAGCAGGTCCTGCAGTCGCTGCAAGGACATATCGCCGTCGGCCATTGCCGCTACTCGACGACCGGCGCGACCATCTGGGAGAACGCGCAGCCGATCTTCCGCACGACCGCGACCGGCAGCGGATTGTCCTTCGCGCACAACGGAAACCTGGTCAACACCGCCGAGTTGAAGGACCGCACGGTCGCCGCCGGGCTCAAGCCGCACGCCGGTTTGACGGGCTCATCCAGCGACTCCGACCTGGTGTGCGGGCTGCTCGCGGCCAACGCCGCCGACAAGGGCATCGAGGCCGCCGCGCTCGAATTGCTGCCCACCCTCAAAGGCGCGTTCTGCCTGGTCTTCGCGGACGAGTCCACGCTGTACGCCGCCCGCGACCCGCACGGTGTGCACCCGCTGGTGCTCGGCAGGCTCGAACGCGGCTGGGTGGTCGCGAGTGAGACGGCCGCGCTGGATATCTGCGGTGCGTCGTTCGTCCGCGAGGTCGAGCCCGGTGAGCTCATCGCGATCGACGCCGAAGGCCTGCGTTCGTCGCGCTTCGCCAACCCCGAGCCCAAGGGCTGCGTCTTCGAGTACGTCTATCTCGCGCGCCCGGACACCTCGATCGCCGGCCGCAGCGTGCACGCGACCCGCGTCGAAATCGGTCGCCGGCTGGCCGAGGAACACCCCGCCGACGGGGATCTGGTCATGCCCGTTCCCGAATCCGGCACCCCGGCCGCGATCGGCTACGCGCAGGGGTCCGGCATTCCCTACGGCACCGGCCTGGTGAAGAACGCCTACGTCGGCCGCACCTTCATCCAGCCGTCGCAGACCATCCGCCAGCTGGGCATCCGGCTGAAGCTGAACCCGCTGCGCGACGTCATCCGCGGAAAGCGGCTCGTCGTTGTCGACGACTCCATCGTCCGCGGCAACACGCAACGCGCGCTCGTCCGCATGCTGCGCGAAGCCGGCGCGCTCGAGGTCCACGTCCGGATCGCGTCGCCGCCCGTCCGCTGGCCGTGCTTCTACGGCATCGACTTCGCGTCCCGCGCGGAACTGGTGGCCAACGGCGTCGACCTCGACGGCATCCGCCGCTCCATCGGCGCCGACACGCTGGGCTACATCTCACTGGACGGCCTGGTCGCGGCGTCCGAGCAGCCCAAGAGCCGGCTCTGCACGGCGTGCTTCTCCGGCGAGTATCCGATCGCGCTCCCCGAGGACGCGCTGATCGGCAAACACCTCTTGGAGAGCTTGGATTCGGTGAATGGCGCGGCGAAGCCCGTCAGCCCCGCCGGGTACGGTGCTGAAGACGCCATCCGGCGTCCCTAGCCTTTCTTCCAGAGTTGGAGTCCGCTTCCGTGAGCGAGTCCACGAGCGCCACGTACGCCGCCGCCGGAGTCAGTATCGACGCCGGCGACAAAGCCGTTGAGCTGCTCAAACCACACGCCGAGAGGGCAAGCAGGCCCGAGGTGATGGGTGGGGTCGGCGGATTCGCCGGACTGTTCTCCCTGAAGCTGGACAAGTGGAAGGAGCCGGTGCTGGCTTCGTCCACGGACGGCGTCGGCACGAAGATCGCCGTCGCGCAGGCGCTGGACAAGCACGACACCGTCGGCATCGACCTGGTTGCGATGGTCGTCGACGATCTGGTCGTCACCGGTGCCGAGCCGCTGTTCCTGCAGGACTACATCGCGGTCGGCAAGGTCATCCCGGAGAAGATCGCGGCGCTGGTCGGCGGCATCGCGGAAGGCTGCGTCCAGGCCGGCTGCGCGCTGCTCGGCGGCGAGACCGCGGAGCACCCCGGCATGATGGGCGAGCACGACTACGACATTTCGGCCACCGGTGTCGGCGTGGTCGAGGCGTCGGGTCTGCTCGGCCCGGAGAAGGTCCGCCCCGGTGACGTCGTGCTGGCGCTCGGCTCGTCCGGTCTGCACTCCAACGGTTACTCGCTGGCCAGGCACGTGCTGCTGGACATCGCCCGCATGCCGCTCGACGGGCACGTCGAGGAGTTCGGCCGCTCGCTCGGTGAAGAACTGCTCGAGCCGACCAAGATCTACGCGAAAGACTGCCTCGCACTGGTCGCCGAGGCCGATGTGCGCACGTTCGCACACATCACCGGAGGCGGTCTCGAAGCGAACCTCGCCCGCGTCATGCCGCGCGGCCTGGTCGCGAAGCTCGAACGCGGCACCTGGAACCCCGCGCCGGTGTTCGCCCTGATCGGGCACCGCGGCAAGGTCGAACGCGCCGAGCTGGAGAAGACGTTCAACATGGGTGTCGGCATGGTCGCGATCGTCGGTCCCGACGACGTCGACCGCGCGCTGGCGATCCTGACCGCGCGGCACGTGCCGGCCTGGATCCTCGGCGACGTGCAGCCGGCGGAAGACCCGGACGGCCCGCGCGCGGTGCTTTCCGGTGACCACCCGCGCTTCTGATACTCGAAATGCGCTCGACCCGGATGGAACACTGGGCTCGTGGCAGATGACGTGGAGGTCGGTACCCGGTTCGTGATCCCGGGTGCCGAATTGAGCGAACGGTTCTCCCGGTCCTCGGGTCCGGGTGGGCAGGGCGTGAACACCACGGACTCGCGGGTGGAGCTTTCCTTCGATGTCGCCGGTTCGCCTTCGATCCCGGAATCGCTCCGGGACCGGATGCTGGACCGGCTTTCGTCGCGCCTCGTCGACGGTGTGCTGACGATCGCCGCTTCCGAGCACCGTTCGCAGCTGATGAATCGCGACGCCGCGCGCGGACGGCTGGCGGTACTGCTGATGGAGGCGGCGGCGCCACCGCCGGCCAAACGGCGTCCCACCAAACCCTCGCGAGGTTCGAAGGAACGCCGTCTGGCCTCGAAGAAGCGCCGTGGCGAGATCAAGAAGACTCGCCGCGGCGGCTATTTACACGAGTGACAGGTGGACGCACTCGGCCGCGGTCTTGAAGCCGACCCGGCCGTAGACCCGCTCCGCCTGCCCGGCACCCGGTGTCAGGAACACCGAATGCCCACCCCGCGAGTGGGCCTCGCGGGTCAGGTACTCCGTCATCGCGGCGGCGATACCGCGCTGCCGGTACTCCTCGAGCACACCGATCCCGGCGACCTCGCTCGCACCGTCGAGGATCGCGGTCGCGACCCCGCCGCCGACGGGCTCGCCGGCTTCGGTGCGGGCGAGCACCGACATGGTCTCGCCGCTCAGCTGATCCGGTGACGGCTCGACGTACTGGTCGGGATCGGTTTCCCCGAACGCCAGGTTCTGCGCCCGGATCATCGCCCGCAACTCGTCGGCCGTTTTCGGGGTCGTCAGGACGATCCCGCCGGGTTTCGGCTGTTCGACGATCTGCCCGGGTGTGCAGATCATCAACGGAACCCGCCGCTCCAGCGTGTAACCGCACTCGACGAGTACGGCCTCGGCCCGCGGAACCGCTTCGGTCAGGAACTCCAGCCGCGGCACCCGGTTGCGGCGACGGAACGCCTCGTTCAAGGCATCGACGTCGTCCTTGGTGGGGACGGCGCCGTCGTCGGGAATGGCGTAGTTGAGGAAAGGGCTTTCGGCCTCGAGGTAATACGTGGCCAGGAACGGCCCGATCCGCTCGGTCTCGCGGAACTTCGCCGCCGTGATACGGATGTAGGACTGCAACGAACGCACGGTTTCACAACGCACTGGTTTAGTAAGCCTTTCGGGCATAAGAAGGGAACGCACACTTCAAGTGCGTGATTGCTGGCTTGGAGGCGCCGGCTAGCTCCTGCCGACGCCGCTGAAGGCGTCAGGCATGAGGCATCCCTCTTTCCCTGGTGAAGGCTTGGTGCGCTCACTATCCCACGGCCGACAACCGATTTTCTCGCTCAGCCATGCCGGGTGGGCCGGTAGACGAGCTCCTGAGTGTTGCCGTCGAGCGTCCGGCTCTCGAGCAGCTCGAGGTCGAAATCGGCCGCACCCCCGAAGATCGGGCGCACTCCGGTCTGACCGGTGATCACGGGGAAGATCGTCACCTGGACACGGTCGACCAGACCGGCGGCCATCAGCGCATGGTTCAACGACAGACTTCCGTGCGAACGCAACGGCACGTCGGACTCGTCCTTGAGCCGGGTGACGATGTCGACGGCATCGCCGCTCGCGACGGTCGCGTCCGGCCAGTCGAGCGGTCCCCGCAGCGTGCTCGACACCACCGTTGCCGGCAGATGCCTCATCCGGGTGATCCAGGGGTCGAGGACCTCGGGCTCCTCGGTGCTCGAGGCGAGCATCTGCACGAAGTCCCGATACGTGGTGGCCCCGAAGACCATGCGCTGCTCCTCGCGGAACAAGGCGAGGCGGCGCTCCTGCAACTCGGGGCCTTGCTTACCCCAGTACCCGCCCCAGTCCCCGCTGTGGGAGCCGAAGCCGTCGAGGCTGCAGAAGATGTCGAAGGTGTAGGTCGCGGTCATGACGCTCTCCTTGAGTTTTAGTGGGCGAGCTCGGCGAGGTGGCGCAGCGAGTTGATGAGATGCTCGGGGCCGAAGGGCGGGAACTGGATGTACTCCCGGATGTACTGCGGCACCGCCGACCAGTCGTAGCTGAGCGTGACCTCGGTCTCGGACGGACCGACCGGCGTCAGGTCGTAACGCCAGATCCAGCCACCGAACTCCAGCTGACCGTCCTTCTCCGTCCCCGTCAGCCAGCCGATGGCGCGCGGCGCGTCGAGCACCTGGACCTTGTTGACCACCTGGTAGTCACCGCTCGGATGGTTGTCGTGGTGCATGTCCATCCGGAAGATCTGCCCCACCTCGGTCAGCGGCGCCTTGTCGACGGATTCCTGAACCCAGCCGGTGCCATCGATCGCGGAATGAGTCGTCGGGTCCGCCAGCACCGCGAACACCGTCGTGGCGGGCACGGCGAACGTCAGGGTTGCGCTGACGTTCTGCGCTGCGAGCTGGGGTTTTGTGGTGGTGATGGGCATCGTGGGCCTCCGGTGTGGCGGCCGGTCCGTTACCGGCCTCTCACCTTGCCTACGAACGCCTTGGACGCCATTCGACATCACCACCGGAAATATTCAGACGAGTCCCCTACGTCCTTGAATGAGTCGCCCCCGAGTACCGCTCATCCCAAACCGACCTGGGTACCCGCAACACCACCGGCGCCTGACAAACCCGCCGAATCTGCCTCGGCACAACAGGAGCCGGGACGCGCACATCCAGACAGCGCCAGACCCGCCTGGTCAACAAGGCGCCGATCACCGCTCCAAGAGTGTTCAGCAGGATGTCGTCCGCGGAGGTCACCCGGCCGGCCTGTATCAGATATTGCGTACCCTCCACCAGCACGGACACCGCCAGCGCGCCGACGGCGATGCGGATCAACGAGCGCAATCGTCGGGAACGCAAGGGCAGCAGCGCACCGAGCGGGCTCAGCATGAGGACGTTGCCCAGTGCCTGCCAGAGGCATGAGCTGTCACTCAGCGCGAGCCGCAGGTCGGTGCCTGGTTCGAGGCTCAGCCTGCTGCCGTGTGCGCCGGCGACGGGCATGGTGACCAGGCAGAACACCAGGAAACAGACCAGGCCCAGCGTGACGTCCACGGCCGCGGTCGCCGACGCGGAGGAACGGCCGGCTCGTCTTCGCCGGTGGGCGGCGAGGAGCGGCCAGCCGAGCAAAGCGTAAGGAATCGCGGTGATCGTCAAAGGGATCATCGCGCCGAAAGCGCGGAGCAGCTCGCCCATGGCCCTTCCTTTCCGGAGCGCTCAAGATCACCTTCGCATTGCAAGATCAACTTGGCATGGCGAGCCGACCGCACTTTGAGGTGATCTTTTCCGGTAGCGGAAAAGTCGTTCCCGTGCTTGGGTTCAGGCGGCGACCGTCCACAATGGATCCTGTGGACAACCCTGTGGATGGTCGCGGAACCGCAGGAAGAAGCCCTTATCGCACAAGGGAAAGCCCCGTGCGTGACCTGTGTACTACTTGGCGTGTCCGGCGAGTTCGCGTGCGCGTTCGATGAGCTTCTGCAGGTGCAGTCCGCGACGCACGTCACACGGGTGCGAAGTCGTTCCACAGGTGGCCATCGCGGCGAAATCGTCCAGCAGCGCGGTGAAGCATTCGGCCGCGGAACCCGGTTTCCGGCCCAGCGTCCGGTAGCCGTGCTCGCCGTAGACGGACACCTCGACGACGGTCGGCTGGATCGGCAGTCGCAGCGAAAGCGTCGCCGTGCTGGTCGCACCACCCTCGTGGGCGAACATGACCTGCCACAGATCCTCTTCGGTCCGGTTCGCGGCCAGCACGTCGGTGATCTCGCCGAGCGCCGCGTCCAGCAGGTCGAAGGCGTGCGGGCCGATGTCGGCGAGGGCGCCGGAGTCCGTGCGCCACGGTGAGTGCTGGTATTGCCCGCCGAGCAGGGCGCCGGACAGCCAGCGGGCACCGCCGCCGCGCCAGCCGCCCGCGTCCTTGATGCCTTCGAGCCATTCGCGGGTCAGCGGCGAGAATCGCAAGGTCAGGACCACCAAAGTGGCGACACCGGCGGCCTCGACGGCATCCGCGAGCCGCTGCGCGCCAGCGAGGTCCGCGGCGATCGGCTTCTCCAGGATGAGGTGCTTGCCCGCTTCGGCCGCCTTGACGGCAAGGTCCGCCTGAGTGGCGGGCGGGACGGCGAACGCGACGGCGTCCACCTGGTCGAGCAGTTCTTCGAAGCTGCCCGCGACCTCGGCCCCGTGGGTTTCCGCCAGTTCTTGGGCGGCTTCGGGACGCCTCGTCCAGACCGCACTCAACGTCGTCCCGGGGTGGTCGGCGAGTCCCGGCGCGTGCACCGTTTTCGCCCACGGACCGGCACCGATCAGGCCTGCGCGAAGCTGTCCCTGTCCCACGGAGCCGAGTCTAGGTGTGTTGTCGATCGCTTCCGGCGGAGCCCTCCGGTGAGTTAACGTCAGTGGGCTACGTACCTCGGACGGGGGAAGCCGGTGAGAAACCGGCGCTGACCCGCAACCGTGAGCGGCCACAAGCCGCGAGCCGGATCGCCCGCCGGGGTGAGACTCCGATGTCGAGGTCCATCAACGGGGTCCTGGGGGCGGGCCGCCGAGCGCGGCCGATCTTGGGGCGCCGTCCGGCGGGCCGGAAAGGTCCGCCATGCGCGTACTTCGTCGTTCGCTGGCCGGTCTCACCTGCGCCGCGGTGCTCGCGGGCGGGTCGGCCATCGCCTTCGCGGCCGAGCCGGAACCGGAGCCGTACCGCACGCAGGCGGTTTCCGCCGTGCGCTGGCTGGCCGGAGAGCTGGCCACAACCGCCGACGTCGCCGCGTATGACGCGGAGAACCCCACGAAGAAGGGGAGCCTCGTCGAGGGCACGTTGCCCGGGATGTCCGTCGGCGGACTGCCGCCGACGGACTGGGGCCTGACGATCGACGCACTGCTGGCGTTGAAGGCGACCGGCGCCGACGACGCCACGGCGGCCAAGATCACCGACCGTCTCGCGGCCAACGTCGGACGCTTCCTCGTCGATCCGAAGGCGCCGCAGACCCGCAAGTCGGGCTCGGTCGCGAAGGAACTCGTGGCGGCCGTCGCGGCCAGTAAGAATCCTCGCGACTTCGGCGGATTCGACCTGGTCACCGAGCTGACCGGCCTGATGGCCCCCGACGGCGACGAGAAGGGCCGGTTCAAGAGCCGCGTCATCGCGCCGAACACGGACAGCAGCAACATCTTCGACCAGGCGCTCGGCGTCATGGGCCTCGCAAGGATCAAGGTGCTACCCCAGGAAGCCGTGGACTACCTGGTCCGGCAACAGTGCCCGGCCGGTGGCTTCCGGCTCCTCTACAAGGACCCGACCTGCACGACCGATGACGACATCCACATCGACGCGACCGGGATGGCCGTTCAGGCCCTGCTCGACGCGGACGAAGCGGGCGTGACGGGCGCGAAGGCCGCGGCCACCAAGGCCGTCGCCTACCTCAAGACCACACAAGGCGCGGATGGCGCGTTCAGTGACATGGTCAGGTTCCCGAACCCCAACACCAACTCCACCGGGCTCGCGGCCGAGGCGCTGGCGGCAGGCGGTGAGACCGCCGCCGCGAACAAGTCGGCCGCGTGGATCGCCGGTCTCCAGGGTCCGCTGCCCGCCGAGAAGGGCGCGATCGCGCTCAACCCGGACGGCTTCACCATCGCCAAGGACGAGGCGGAGAACGGCCGGATCCCGGCCATGTACCGCGACGAGTGGAGGCGGGCGACGGCCCAGGCCGCGCTCGGGCTGACCAGGGTGCGGCTGGGGCACGGCACCACCCAGCCGCCGCTGCCAACGGATCCGCCGACGACACCGCCGTCGACGACCCCCACTTCTACGAGCACGAGCACCCCGGCGACGACCACGACGTCCTCGAGCGCCACCTCGTCGTCGACCACCGATGCGGGAGCGCCCACGACCACGACCGGCTCGCAGACCCCGCGCAACCTCGCGTCCACCGGCGTCGAGGCCGGTGGGTTCGCGCTCGGCGGGCTCGTACTTCTGGTGGCCGGGCTCGGCTTGGTACTCATCGCCCGGCGAAGGAGCGCGGCATGAGGAAGCTGCTGGTCACCGCGGTGGTCGTGCTCGCGACCGGTCTCTTCGCCTCCCCGGCGTCCGCCGTCGATGCGAGCAAGGGCAGGCCCGGATACTGCCCGGACGCCTCCGGGGTCACCGTGATCGTCGACTTCCAGGGCCTCGGCGGAAGCAACATCATCCGCTGCGCGCCCGGTCCGCAGGCGAGCGGCCTCGCCGCGCTGCAGAACTCCGGGATGATCGTGGCCGGCACGGACCGCTGGGGCCTGGCCTTCATCTGCCGGATCGAGGGCAAACCCAGTCCGGAGCGCGAGGCCTGCACCGATACCCCGCCCGCGACCGCGTTCTGGAGTTACTGGCATGCGCCCAACGGCGGTGGCTGGACGTACAGCCAGCGTGGAGTGGCGAACCGCAAACCGCCGGCCGGAAGTTTCGAGGGCTGGTCGTTCTCGCTGAATCAGACGTCGAATCCGGCGCCGCGGATCGCGCCGAGCCGGCCCGGTCAGCCGGTCGGGCCCCCGCCTCCGCCCGCCGAGCAGAACGGCGAGATCCCCGGAAAGGGCGGAGCCCCGAAGGCACCTCCCGCGCAACAGCCCGCGCCGCCGCCGGTGCAGGCTCCGCCGCCCAGCTCGGCACCACCTGCCTCCAGCGCACTGCCCAGTTCGGTGCCGCCGTCGACGTCCGTTCCGCCGCCTTCTTCCGGCAGTGAAGCCGGTGGTGTCGCTCCGGGCGGGGTCGCCTGGACCGGCGGGCAGGCCTCGCCGCCGGACGAATCGTTCCCCTGGGGCGCGGTGTTCGGTGGTGCGGCGATCCTCTTGCTCGGCGGTGCCGGGGCGTTCGTGGCGTGGCGACGTAAACGTGCTGCCTAGGGCGCTGCATCCGGCCGCTTGGTGGGTGTGGGCGCTCGCACTGGCCACTGCGGCCAGCCGGACGACGAATCCGTTCCTGCTCGGGTTGATCATCGCGATCGCCGGGTTCGTCGTCGCGAATCGGCGGAGCGACGCGCCGTGGGCGCTGGCGTTCCGGCTTTACGCCTACGTCGGGACGTTCGTCGTCGTTTCGCGGATCGTGTTCCGGATCCTCTTCGGCGGCCAAGACGGCGGGCACGTGCTGTTCACCCTTCCGGAGATCCCGCTGCCGTCGATCGCCGCCGGGATCACGTTGCTCGGACCGACGTCGGCCGAGGAGGTGCTCGGTGGTTTCTACGATGGGCTCCGGCTGGCGACGATGATCATCTGTGTCGGTGCGGCGAACGCGCTGGCCAACCCGAAACGCATGCTCAAGGCAGTCCCGGGGGCGCTGTACGAGGTCGGGACGGCGGTCACCGTGGCGCTGTCCGTGGCGCCGCAGCTGGTCGAGAGCGTCCAGCGGGTGCGACGCGCGCGGCGGCTGCGGGCCGGTAAACAGCGTGGGATGAACGCGCTCAAGGGCATCATCATCCCGGTGCTCGAAGACGCGATGGACCGATCGCTGATGCTCGCCGCCGCGATGGATTCTCGCGGTTACGGGAGGCGCGGCTATCTCGCGGCCAGGACCCGCGTCGTGATCGGAGTCTGCGTGCTCACCGGGTTGATCGGCGTCTGCGTCGGTGTGTACGGCGTCCTCGACGGGACGGCGTCATGGCTCGGGTTGCCGATGCTGATCGCCGGCCTGCTGGTGGCGGGCGTGGGCTTCGTACTCGGTGGACGGCGGATCCGGCGTACCTCGTACCGGCCGGATCCTTGGCGGGTCCCGGAAACACTGGTCGTGCTCAGCGGGACCGGGGCGTGCGCACTGCTGTTCGCGACCTCGCAGATCGACGCCGCCAACCTGTACCCGTCGCTGAGTCCGTTGCGGTGGCCCGAATTGTCGCCGTTGCACGCGGGTTCCCTGTTACTGGCCGTGCTTCCCGCCTGGCTTGCTCCTCGACCGGCGTTGGAGGTCGCACGGTGATCGAGTTCTCCCACGTCGGTGTGCGCTACGACGGCGCGACACGGCCCACTCTGTCCAATGTGGACCTGCTGGTCGAAGAGGGCGAGTTGTGCCTGGTGGCCGGACGTACCGGCTCGGGCAAGTCGACGCTCCTCGGTGCCATCAACGGCCTGGTCCCGCATTTCACCGGCGGGCACCTGTCCGGCCGTGTCCGCGTGGGCGGTTTGGACACCTCCCAGCATCCGCCGCGTGAGTTCGCGGAGGTCGTCGGCGTCGTCGGGCAGGATCCGCTCGCCGGGTTCGTCACGGACACCGTCGAGGAGGAACTTGCCTATGGGATGGAGCAGCTCGCCGTCGCACCGGACGTCATGCGCAAGCGGGTCGAGGAAATCCTTGACCTGCTAGGGATCGCCGAGCTGCGGAACCGTCCACTGAGGACACTTTCGGGAGGTCAGCAGCAACGGGTCGCGATCGGTTCCGTGCTGACCGCGCATCCGAAGGTTCTGGTGCTCGACGAGCCGACGTCGGCGCTGGACCCGACGGCCGCCGAAGAGGTGCTCGCGGCCATCACCCGGCTTGTGCACGACCTCGGGACGACCGTGGTGATCGCGGAGCACCGGATGGAGCGGGTCGCGCAGTACGCGGACCGGCTGCTGTACCTGCCGGGAGACGGCGGCGTGCGGTCCGGGGCGCCCGCCGAGATCCTGGAGACCGCCGACATCGCGCCGCCGATCGTCGAACTGGGCCGGCTTGCCGGCTGGTCGCCGCTGCCACTGTCCATTCGGGACGCTCGCCGCCTCGCCGCCCCGTTGCGTTCCCGGCTGTCCGGGGCGGCGCGTGAAGGACTCCTTCCCTCGGCTCAGCCGAGGGAAGGAGTCCTTCACGCGCGAGGGGTGGTCGTGAAGTACGGCGAGAAGGTGGCAGTTCGCGGGGTGGACGTGCGGGTCGCGCCAGGCGAAGTCGTCGCGCTGATGGGACGCAACGGTTCCGGGAAGTCGTCGCTGCTGTGGGCGTTGCAGGGCAGCGGGCCGCGGGCGGACGGCGAAGTCGCCGTCGGTGGACACGATCCGCGCGAACTCAAGCCCCGAAAGGCGCGCGGACTGGTCGGTCTGGTCCCGCAGACTCCGGCGGATCTGCTGTACCTCATCACGGTCGACGACGAATGCCGTCAGGCCGACGACGAATCCGGTGCGGCCACGGGCACGGCCCGCGCGTTGCTGGACCGGCTCACCCCGGGCATCGACGGGAGCCTGCATCCGCGTGATCTCTCGGAAGGGCAACGGCTGAGCCTCGTACTGGCCATCCAGCTCGCCGCGGCCCCGCCGGTCCTGCTCTTCGACGAACCCACTCGAGGCCTCGACTACCACGCGAAACGTCATTTCGCGGAGATTCTCGCGGAACTGGCCGACCAGGACCGGGCCATCGTGCTCGCGACGCACGACGTCGAGTTCGTCGCGACCGTCGCGCACCGGGTGATGGTGATGGCCGAAGGCGAGGTGGTCGCGGACGGGCCGACAAAGGATGTCATCGTCGCGTCTCCCGCCTTCGCGCCGCAGGTCGCGAAGATCCTCGCGCCGGAAGAATGGCTCACCGTCGACGAAGTCGCGAAGGCGCTGGCGACATGACGGACTTCCTGCCGAGGGCCGAAGCGGTCCGGATCGGCCCTCGGTCGGCGATCGTGCTCGCCATCGCCGCGGTGCTCGGCTTCGCGATGTTCTTCTGGCCACTGTTCGCCCAGCCGGAACCCGGCGCCGCGCACACCCTGGACGCGCCGTTCGTCTTCATGTTCACGCTGCCGGTGCTGATCGTCATCGTGCTCGCCGAGGTCTCCAGCGGTGGCATCGATTCCAAGGCGCTCGCGATCCTCGGGGTGCTGTCCGCGATCAACGCCGGGCTGCGGCCGCTCGGTGCCGGGACCGGCGGGATCGAACTGGTCTTCTTCCTGATCGTGCTGGCGGGACGGGTATTCGGACCCGGCTTCGGTTTCGTGCTCGGCTCGACGTCGATCTTCGCGTCGGCCCTGCTCACGGCCGGTGTCGGACCGTGGTTGCCGTTCCAGATGCTGTCGTCCTCACTGCTGGGCCTCGGCGCGGGACTGCTGCCGCGGCGACCGCGAGGCAAAGCGGAACTCGCGATGCTCGCGGTCTACGGCGTCTTCGCGGCCTACTTCTTCGGGCTGGCGATGAACATGTGGTTCTGGCCGTTCCTCGCCGGCTCGTCGATGACCGGGGCGACCGCCGGCCTTGAGTTCGTCGCGGGCGCGCCTTTGCTGGAGAACCTGCACCGGTTCCTCGTGTTCAGCGTGCTGACGTCGACGCTCGGCTGGGATACCGGGCGTGCCGTGACCAACCTGGTCGCGATTCTCCTGGTCGGCCCGGCCGTCCTCGCCACCCTCCGGCGCGCCTCCCGGAGAGCCGCCTTCGACACTCCCGTGACCTTCACCCCGCGGTGATCCTCACTCCTTCGAGAGGCGCAGGCGCGGGTGATCGTCACGAACAACCTGAGGGATTTTCCCGTGGCGCCTCTCGGTGGTTGGAACATCGAGGCGCAAGACGCGGATAGCTTCGTCCTCGATCGAATCGAATCGTGCAGGCGCTTGGTTCTGGGGGCGGTGCTCCTGATCGCGAAGTCGCGGTGCCGTCCGCCGACCGACGTCGTCGATGTCCTCTCCGAATTGGGAGCGGAACGGCTTGACCAGATCGGTCGGAGCCTTACGAGGCTGACACCCCGGCCACCTTCACCGCGCTCGCCCGAGGTGGTCGTACAGGGAGATGAGCTCGGCCATCTTGGCGGCGTTCGGAACGTGCGCGGTGTCGAGGTCGTAGACGCGGAACCGGTTGCGTGGGGTGCGTATGTCCGCTTCCCGGATCATCCGGTCCTGTAGTGCGAGCGGGTTGATGTTGTCGCGCAGGTGCCGGATGTAGACACGCGGGATGCGGCCCCAGGTGGGCGTTTTACCCCGTGAGTCGACTGCGCCCTTTCCGGGCAGTTCGTCCGGCATCATCGTGTTCAGGAAGGCGTGGAACTCGGCATCGGTGCTGTCGCTCATGAAGGCTTCCTTCGCCTTCACCAGACGCGCGGGGTCTGCGGTACGCCAGTTCGAGCGGTAGGCCCCGATCACCGCGGGATCCCCGGCCATGAACTCCAGCAGCACGGCGGCCTGCGTCGTCGAGCCCTCCTTGCTGAGGAGGTATTCGTCGGGAGTGTGGAGGTCGCTGCAGCAGAACGCGGTGTCGTACACCAGCAGGTCGATCAGATGCGGCACTTCGTTCGCGACGAGGCTGATCGCGGCGCCGCCGATGCTGGCGCCGACGAGCACGACCGGACCGTTCGCGGCGGCGCGGCGGACCGTTTCGACGGTCGCGGCGAGGTGGTCGGCCACGGTCACTCCGGCCAGCGGCGACTTCTCGGTCGCGAACGCCGCGAGGTCCTGCGGTGCCTGGTACGACAACCGGAACTGGGCATCGGTCGACCGCTGCCCTGGTAGGTCGACGCCGACCGCGCGATGGCCGCGCAGCACGAGTTCGTTGGGGACACCGGAGACGCCGTTCGCGCCCGCGGCGAACACGAACGTCGTCACACCACGGCGCTTCGGAGACGCAGGGGCAGAACCGGCAGACGCGAGACCGGTGAGCCCGGCGGCGCCGGCGATCGTAAGGGCCCGGCGGCGATTGTGCTTCTTCATGACGTCCATGCAACCGGGGACACCGGTTGCACGGACAGCCCAAGAAGTAGCCGTCAGGAGCTACGAAAGTTGCGGGTCAGGAGTAGCTGTAGAAGCCGCGGCCGGTCTTCTTGCCGAGCAGACCGGCGTCGACCATGCGCAGCAGCAGCGGCGGCGAGGAGTACAGCGGCTCCTTGAACTCGGCGTACATCGAGTCCGCGATCGCCTTGATCGTGTCCAGGCCGATCAGGTCCGAAAGGCGCAGCGGCCCCATCGGGTGCGCGGTACCCAGCTCCATGCCGCGGTCGATGTCCTCCGCCGAGGCGAAGCCCGATTCGATCATCCGAATGGCCGAAAGCAGGTACGGCACGAGCAGCGAGTTCACGATGAACCCGGCGCGGTCCTGCGAACGGATCACGGTCTTGCCGAGCGCCGTCGTCGAGTGCTCCTCCGCGCGGCGGGCGGTGTCGTCGCTGGTCAGCAGCGACGGGACCAGCTCGACCAGCGGCAGTACCGGGACCGGGTTGAAGAAGTGGATGCCGACCACCTGCTGCGGCCGGCCGGTGGCCATGCCCAGCTTCATGATCGGAATCGAAGAGGTGTTGGACGCGAACACCGCGTCCTCGCGTTCGACGATCTTGTCCAGTGACCGGAACACCTCGACCTTGGCCTGCTCCTGTTCCAGGATGGCCTCGATGACGAGGTCGCGGTCGGCGAACTCGCCGAGCTCGGTGGTGAACCGGATTCGCCCGACGGCCGCGTCGGCGTCTTCCTGCGAAACCTTGCCGCTCTTGACGGCACGCTGCAGGGACTTCTCGATCCGTGCCCTCCCGGCGTCCAATGCCGGCCGGCTGACCTCGGTGATGATCACGTCCAGACCGGCACGTGCGTGCACCTCGGCGATACCCGAGCCCATCAGGCCGGCTCCGATGACACCGACACGCGTTACGTCAGACACGGAACTCTCCTTGGTCTTTCAGGCAGCGTTTTCAGGCAGCACGCGACACGCGAGGGTGGATACCGGGGCTGACCCCGACCCACCCTCGCGTGTCACGCGTCGCTCAGCGGCGGTATTCGTCGTACCCGTCGTACGGGTCTTCGTCGTACCGCTTGTCGTCCTCGTGCCTGTCTTCCGAGGAACTACTGGACAGCTCGCGCTGCAAAGCATCGAAGTCGGTTTCGTGCGAGCTGTACTTGAGCTCGCGCGCCACCTTCGTCTGCTTGGCCTTAGCCCGGCCGCGCCCCATGGCTCGACCCCCTCGCACAGGGGCGGGGCGGCCGGGGGAATCGGCGGCCCCGCATCGTCTCGACAATTCTTTCCTGGTCACACCGTACCGTGTCCGGGGGGTTGGATGCGACGTGGCACGGTGTGCCGGTGACGACAGTGTTCCCCCGACGCCGGTTACCGGCCGGTCGGTGGCGATCGTCGCAGGTCGGCGTGCCACGATGCTCTGGTGCCCCGTCCGTTCGCGGCTTATCTCCGCGTCTATGAGCCCGTGGTCGCGCTGGGCGATCCGCCGGACGAACGCCTGCTGGAAGCCGTCGAAGCGGCCCGGCTGGATCGTTCGGCCGCGGGCCAGCGCGAGCATGCGTTGTGGCTCAAGTCACAGCACGTCGGACGGCTGCTGCCTGCCGAACTCGCCGACGGCCGGGCGGCTCCCAGCCTCATCACCGACGTCCTCGTGCTGGACCCGGAGGATGTACCCGAGGGTGAGCACGGCGACGCCGGACCGGGTCCGCTGGTCTGTCCACTCGAGATGCGCGCGCGCTCGGCCGCGGCGCTGGTGACCTTCCTCGGCGACGCGCATCCGGCACTGAAGAACGCGGTGCTCGACGCCGGCGGGATCCCGGCCGACGCGATCCGTGCGCGGGCGACCGCGACCATCGGAGATCTGACCGCCTCCGCCTCGCACACGCTGACGACGACCTGGACCGTGCCGCTCCCGTGGTTCGTGCTGTTCGACCCGGGGATGCGCCGGGTCAAACTCGGCAAGGGGCGCTACGACCCCGAGCGGGAAGTCTCCTGGCGCGTGCCGATCTCCGACGCGCGCCACCGCGCCCGCGAGGTCGGCGACCTGCTCGAAGCGACGTTCGGTGATTCGGGGCCCGGCCGCGTACTGCTCGAAACCCGTCGCTGGCTGGACAACTTCGATGCCGGTTCCGCGGTCGAACTCGACTACGGCGGTCTCGTGCAGCTCTTCGCCGACTCGATCCTCCAGGCCGATACGACCGCCGAAGAGGTGCACGACATCCTCGACGCGCTCCGCACCGGGAACGTCGACGAGCTGGCGGAACTGTTCGCCGACCTGCGGGACTTCTGGGGCGACCTGGCCTCGCGCGAACGCGCCAACTAGCCGTACAAGCCCGCGGCCACTCGCAGTTCGCCGACCGGCACGCCGCCACCGAGCACGGCTGCTCTGGACAGCTGTTCCGCCTCGACACCGGGGTCGATTCCGAGGTGTCGCAGCGTCGCCAGCAACAGCGGGGTGCGCGCTCGCGCCGCACCATCGTCGATCTTCAGCGCCAGGGCGGTCCCGTCGGGCAGGGCGAACGCGTGCACACCCTCGGCGCCGCCCTTCGAAAGCAGGCCGTCGACGTTCTTCATCAGCACGGTGTCTTCCCGGCCGGTGCCCGCGACCTGCCACGGATGCGCGCGGACGGCGTCCGCGACCCGGCGCTCCGGCCCGCCGATCGCCGTGACCAGCCTGCCGAACGAACGGGCGAGACCGGTGAGGGAGAACGCGAACAGCGGGGCGCCGCAGCCGTCGACGCCGACCGTTTCGATGACCTCGCTGGTCAGGTCGGCGATCGTGCCCTGGATGACCTTTTGCAGCGAATGCGTCGGGGCGACGTACTCCGTGGTGTGCCAGCCGAGCTGGGCGCAGGTCATCAACATCGCGGCGTGTTTGCCGGAGCAGTTCATCGCGGCACGGCGTTTCCCGGCGGCGGCAACGGCGAGCATGGTCGGCTCGTGCAGGGGGAACGCGGGTGGGCAGGCCAGCGCGTCCTCGGTCAGCCCGGCGCGGGCGAGCATCGCCAGCGCGCCTTCGACGTGGCCGGGTTCGCCGTTGTGCGATCCGCAGCCCAAGGCGAGTTCTTCGTCGTCGATGACCAGCCCGGCGCGCAGCATCCCGACGGCCTGGAGCGGTTTGTTCGACGACCGCGGGTAGACCGGCTGCTCGACGTCGCCTGCCGCGAACCGCACCGAACCGTCCGGCGCCGTGATCACCAGTGACCCGCGGTGGACGCTCTCCACGAACCCCGACCGGATGACCTCGACCAGGACGGGATTCGTCACTCCGGGCCGCCTCGCTCGGTGTCCAGCAGATCGTCGACGGACGCCGTGCCCTTGCGGTAGCGCGTCGCGATCTCGGCGTTGATCGTGTCCATCACGCCCTGCACCTCGCGGCGATAAGACGAGACGGAGACTTCTTCGTCGGCGTACGTGTTGAGCGCGTCGGCGAGCTTGCCGTCCGACAGCGAACTCACGTCGGAAAGATCCGTGTCCCCGATGAGCGCCTCGGCGAAGCGCCGGTGCTCACCCGCCCGCGACGGCTCCAGCCGCTGATGCCTGCCCGAACCCGTGGCAGGACCGATCGCGTTGTCCGCGAGGATCGCCGCCAGCTGATCGACGACGCTCTGTTCCCCGCCCGAACTCCGGCGCTCCTGCTCGGCCCGCACGATGTCGATCCGCGCGTGCAGCAGCCGCCGGAGATACGAAAGGTCGGTCTCCTCCTGCGCGGCTTCGTCCCGGCGCTCGCGCAGCACGGAAAGAGGCAACTCACCGAGGTCACTGAGGTACCCAGGCCCGAGCACACGGTCGATACGACGACGACCACCTGGGCGCACTTCGATCACGGGGCTAGCTTAACCCCCTGTTGGTCACCCTCGGAGGCGTTGCGCCGCTTCCCGTCCAGGCGCCGGAGCTTCACCGGGTACGGAATCCGGATCGATGGCGGCTTGAACAACGCGATCCTCCGCGCCGACGAGCAGTTCGGTGCCCGGCTGGATCGAGCGTTTCACCAGGGCCAGCGCGATGGGGCCGAGTTCGTGGTGCTGCACGACGCTGCCGACCCGGCCGACCGTCCGCTCGCCGACGACGATCGGATCGCCGGTTTCCGGAGTGATCTCCGGCGAACCGTCGATATGCAGCAGGGCCATGTACCGCGGCGGCCGTCCGACGTTGTGGACCTTCGAGACGGTCTCTTGCCCGCGGTAGCAGCCCTTCGCCACGTGCGCGGCGGAGCCGACCCAGTTCACCTCGTGCGGGATCGTGCGTTCGTCGGTGTCGAGGCCCAGCCGTGGCCGCAGCGACTCGACCCGCAGCGCGTCGAACGTCCAGCTGCCCGACGGCCGCGCGCCCGCGTCTGTGAGACGGCGCCACCACTGCACCAGCTCGGCTCGCGGCACGGCGAGGTCGACGGCGTGCCGGCCGGGCCACGGCATCCGGCGCGCGAATCCGCCGGGGATCGGTACCACGGAGTAAGGGTCCGGCCCCGGCTCG
Organism: uncultured Actinomycetota bacterium; assembly: GCA_963766045.1. Lineage (GTDB taxonomy): Bacteria > Actinomycetota > Actinomycetes > Mycobacteriales > Pseudonocardiaceae > Amycolatopsis. The sequence goes on from CAVXYN010000002.1 coordinate 658,152, forward strand.
ACCCCGGCCGCGGCCAGCACGCGGTCGGCGTCCGGACCGAGCACGGTCAGCAGAGCGAGCTCGCCGGTGACATCTTTGATGTCCACTTTGGACCAGAACTTCATGGCCTCGAGGTAGTCGCGCAGCGTCTGCTTGCCACCGGAGGGCAGTGCGCTGGTCGCGACCGGGCCGGGGTCGCTGTCAAGCCAGACCGTCCCGTTCGCGTGGGCGACGACCATATGGGTCTCGACCCTGCCGTGGCTGTCCAGCACCAGTGCCTCGGTGCCGGTGCCTTCGGCGAGCCCGGTCACATGCTGCGAGATCACCAGGTGCAGCCACGAAAGCCGCTCTTCCCCGGTCACGGCGATGATTTCCCGGTGCGAACGGTCGATCACGACCGCGCCGCGCGCGGCCGTCCGTTGCTCGGCGAAGGGGTCTCCCCAATGCCACGCGACGCCGGCTTCGGGATGCCCGTCGGGTGCCGCGATGGATCCAGGAAGGTCGAGCAAGGGGGAGCGGTAGGGCATATTCGCCATGCTAGGGCACTGCCGGCGGTCGGCCGCGCTCCGAACCCGCCAGCCGAAGGCCCGCCCTCGTGGTGGCAGGCGCCCGGACGCCTGACGGAAGTCACCTGGGAACTGCCCTGCCGACCCGATCGCGGTCGCGGGTTCGCCGATGAACACCGAGTACCGTGTCGGTATGCGCGTGCTTGCCTTTCTCGACGGGACCCTGGCCGACCCCGAAGCCCCTCACCTGCGGGTTGACGATCTCGGACTGCTCCGCGGCGACGGCGTGTTCGAGACGATCCTCGTGGTCGACGGACGGCCACGGGAGCTTCGTCCGCACCTCGAGCGACTGGCCCGTTCGGCCGCCATGCTCGACCTCCCGGAGCCCGATCTCGAGGTCTGGGAGCGCACCTCGCGGACCGTCATCGAGAACTGGTCGGGCAGCGCCGAGATGGCCCTGAAACTGGTGTACACCAGGGGAATCGACGGCGATCCGGAAGCCGAACCGACCGGGTTCGCGCTGGGCATGGAGATCGAGGAGAAGGTCCTGCGCGCCCGCACCGCGGGTGTCTCGGTGATCTCCTTGGAGCGCGGGATCGAGCCCAACCTCGCCGAGCGCGCGCCGTGGCTGCTGCTGGGGGCGAAGTCGATTTCCTACGGCGTCAACATGGCCGCGCTGCGGGAGGCCGCACGTCGTGGAGCCAACGATGTGATTTTCACCGCCGCCGACGGTTCGATCTTCGAAGGTCCGACCGCGACCGTGGTTCTCGCCAAGGACCGGACGCTCTACACGCCGCCGGCGAGCATCGGCATTCTGCCGGGGACGACGCAGGCCGCGCTGTTCCGCGGTGCCGAGCGGGCGGGCTGGTCGATCAAGGTCGAGCCGCTGCACAAGAGCGACCTGACCGAGGGCGACGGCCTGTTCCTGGCGTCGTCGGTGCGGAAGCTGACCCGCGTGCACACGTTCGACGGCGTCACGCTCGGTGACTCGACCGCTGTGCACGCCGAGCTGATGGCCGCCTACGAGTCGGAGTACTTAGTCGCCGAGTGACGCGCGGAGGCGGGCGATGGTCCTGAGGACCTCGTCGCGGTGCTTCGCCGTCGTCATCCAGGCGGGCAGCCGCGCGAACATGGTGAGACCGCCGCGGTCGCCGTGACCGCGTTCGCGCAGCTTCGCGGAGACGATCTGTTCGAGCAGGTCGAGATGCCGGGCGTGGAACGCCCACAAGGTGTTGCCGCCGCAGCAGTCGGCCTGCAGCCACAACGGAATCTCGAAGAACGGGTCGACCGGGCGATTCCAGACGCGGAAGTTCTCGCGATCCTTGTCGCGAACGAGGCCGCAGCCAGGGCAGGTCAGCCTATCGGGAGTCACCGACGCGCGTTCGGAACAACGCGGGCACACGACGAAGATCGGCTCGTCCGCGAGGTCTTCGATCCGGGTCTGCGGATCCCGGAAGCGGCGCTCCTCCATCAGCTCAAGGCACTGATGATCAGCAGATGGGGAAGGATCTCTTCTTCGCGGTACGCGGCGATCTTGTGGTGTCCGTCCAGGATCACCGTCGCGCCGCCGGTCTCCAGCACGACCGCGACCGGCCGGTGTCCGCTCTGGATCGCGGTCCGGTAGTAGCCGACCCGCGAGACGTCCGTGGGCGGCCAGCCGGAGCTCGGGGTCAGATAGCGGTCTTCCTCGAGCCTTTCCGGGCCGGTGAGCTGGTATTTCCCGTCCTCGAACAGATCGAGCAGCGGGCGCAGCGTGTCGCCGAGCGGACGCCGCAGCTGTCCGGTCGCCAAGGCGATCCGCAGCGCCTGCGGGAGTTCGGGCTGAGTTGGGACCGAGTTCGTGTCGATGACACCCGAGCCACCGTCGATCGTTACCTGTTCCACAACATCCTCGACGGTTGGAAGCGCAGCAGGGTTCCGGGACGGGCCTGCGCGAGGGCCGCGAGTGACGCCTGTCTCACCACGGCCGCCACGGGATAGCCACCGGTGGTCGGGTGATCGGCGAGGAAGACGACCGGCAGCCCGTTCGGCGGAACCTGGACGGCACCGGTCAGCAGCCCTTCGCTCGGCAGCTCCGCCTCGGCGTACTCGCCCTTGCGCTCGAGCGGGGCTCCGTCGAGGCGGAGGCCGACCCGGTTGGACACCGCCGTGACCGTCCACGGTTTGGCGAGTCCGCTCTCGAGACCCTCGAACCAGTCGTCGCGCGGTCCCGGATCGACCGGGACGACCAGCTCCGCCACGGTTGCCGACGGCAGCAGGACGTCTGCGCCGCAAGGGATTCCGGACGGATCGCCCAGTCGCAAGATGTCGCCTTCTCGTAGTGGCGCGGGTCCGATCTCCGAAAGGACGTCACGGGAACGGCTGCCCAGCTCCGGTTCGACGGCGATCCCGCCGGAAACCGCCAGATAGCACCGCAATCCGGTGACCGGGGCGCCGATGGTGAGCGTCTGATCCGTGGCCAGATGGATCGGCGCATGCGAGCCGACGGCACGACCGTCCACTTGGACCGGCACGGCCGGGCCGGTCACGGCGACCGTGCACGACGCCTTCGCGCGTACACGCAGCCCGCCGAACAGGCACTCGACCCCGGCGGTGTCCTCGGCGTTCCCCACGAGCCGGTTGGCCAGCTTCAGCGCGGGAACGTCGAGAGCGCCGGAAGGCGGGACACCTAGATGGGCGTAACCCGGCCGGCCGAGGTCCTGGATCAGCGCGAGCGGTCCGGTCGCGACGACCTCGAGTGCCCTCATCGGCTGTTCCGGAAGCGCACGCGATCGCCGGGCGCGAACAACGCGGGCGGGTCGGTATGCGGATCGAACAGAACGGTCGAGGTATGGCCGAGCAACCGCCAGCCACCGGGCGAGACCCGCGGGTACACGCCGGTGAACTCACCGGCGATCCCGACCGAACCAGGTGGCACGTGAGTGCGCGGTGTCGCGAGTCGTGGTTGTCGCAGCGGCCCGGGAAGTCCTGTCAGATAACCGAAACCGGGCGCGAATCCAGTGAATGCGACGGTGTAGACGGCTTCGGTGTGCAGCCGCACGACCTCGTCTTCGGACACCCCGGCGTCCCGTGCGACGAGCTCGAGGTCTTCGCCGTCGTACGTGACGTCGAGGGTGATCTCGCGGGACTCGGTCGTGGGCGGATGCTCGAGATCTGCGTTCGCCAGCAGGTCGCGAACGGCCCCGAGCGCGTCGGAACCCGGGGTTTCCACCACGAGCAGGCTGCGGGCTCCGGGGACGAGTTCGGAGATCCCGTCCGGACGCGCGGCCGAAACCGTCGCGTGCGCCGCGCTCATCTGGGTCAGCGAATCGCAGTCGAGCAGGGCGGCGTGCTCGCCGTAAGCCCGCCACCGCAAGGGGATCCGTCCCGTCAGCCCACCACGCGACGCAGCAGCGCCGACGTGTGCGGCTGCAGTTCCTGGCCCATCATGGCGCGTTCCTCGACGTAACCGAGGTCGCCGTTGTTGACAATGCCGTAGAGCCGCTGCGAGGCCGTGACGTCCTTGGCGGTCGACGTGCGGACGACGGCGTCGGTGCCCAGCTCCCAGGCAGGAACCGAGGCCTTGCCACGCGGCTTGCCGTAGAAGATCTCGATGATGCCGGTGTTATGGGCCAGCAGCAGCTCGATGGTGTCGTCGGCCTGAGGACGCCAGAAACCTGACTCGCGCGCGGCCGGACGGATGACGTTGCCGTCGTCGTCGAGCAGCCACGCGCGGGCTTCATGCGTCAGGAAGGGACGGCCGTCGTGCGCGATGGTCAGCTGCATGCCGAACCGGCGCGGGCCTTCGATGGTCGGATAGTCGACCTCGCCTTCACCGCGCCAAACGCCGACGAGCGGCAGCAGCGCCAGGCAGGCGTCATTGAGGTTCGGCCCCTCGCGCAGGTTCGCGGTGTCGCCCGGGATGGGCAAGTCAGGAAAGGTGCCGTACGGAGGCAGGTTCCGGTTACGCGTGCTTTCCGCGCGCTTCTCCGCGGCCTGGATGGCCTCGTCGCCATTCGCCGTCATGGGTCAGCGCTGGTCCGCGTAAAGCCGGTAGACGACGTACACGGCGAACCACGTGATCGCGACGCCGGCGAGCACCAGCAGAGTCGTAAACAGGATTTCCACGCTCCGCACTTTAGTCCCCGCCAGGTCAGACGGCTTTGCGCAGGGTGCGTGGCCATGACCACAGACGCCGTGAAGGCCTCCTTCCCTACCTTGAGAGTAGGGAAGGAGGCCTTCACGGAATGTCGTCAGGCTACGGAAATGGCCAGCTGGTGGAGGCCGGGTCCGCTGGCGGTGACAGAGGTCTCGCCGTTGCCGGAGCGGTGCAGCGCGCGCACCGTCCAGTCACCGGGCGCCGCGTAGAAGCGGAAGTCGCCGTCGGCCGACGAGACCACCTCTCCGGTGAAGTCGCCATTGCCGTCGAGCAGCCGGACGAACGCGCCGCCCAGCGGGGTGTCCGCCGACGTCACCTTGCCCGCCAGCACGACCTGGCCCTGTGTGTCGAAGTCGGCCGGGGTGGCCGTCTGAACCGGTGCGCCGCAGCTGTCGTCCGCCATCACTTAGCTCCCAACTCGACCGGCACGCCGACGAGCGAGCCGTATTCCGTCCACGAACCGTCGTAGTTCTTCACTTCGTCGTAGCCGAGGAGCTCGTGCAGCGCGAACCACGCGATGGACGAACGCTCGCCGATCCGGCAGTACGCGATCGTGGACTTCGACTCGTCGAGGCCCTCGTCGGAGTACAGCTCCTTGATCTCGTCCTCGGTTTTGAAGGTGCCGTCCTCGTTGGCGACCTTGGCCCAAGGAACGTTGAGGGCGCCCGGGATGTGGCCCGGCACCTGGGACTGCTCCTGCGGGAGGTGCGCCGGGGCGAGCAGCTTGCCGGAGAACTCGTCGGGCGAACGCACGTCGACGAAGTTGCTGCCACCGATGGCGGCGACGACCTCGTCGCGGAAGGCGCGGATCGAGAGATCCTGCTCCTGCGCCTTGTAGTCGGTCGCGGCGCGCTTGACCTCGTCGGAGTTCAGCTCGCGGCCGTCGAGTTCCCACTTCTTGCGGCCACCGTCGAGCAGCTGGACGTTCTCGTGGCCGTAGAGCTTGAAGTACCAGTACGCGTACGCGGCGAACCAGTTGTTGTTGCCGCCGTAGAGGACGACACGGTCTTCGTTCGAGATGCCCCGCTCGGAAAGGAGCTTCTCGAAGCCCGCCTTGTCGACGAAGTCGCGGCGGACCCCGTCCTGGAGGTCCTTGCGCCAGTCGAACTTCACCGCGCCACGGATGTGGCCGTTGTCGTACGCGGTCGTGTCCTCGTCGACCTCGATGAATACGACACCGGGCGTGTCCAGGTTCTCCTCGGCCCACTGGGTGGTGACCAGGACGTCTTCACGACTCATGGAGCTGCACTCTCTTTCTGGGTTAGGACGCGCGGGGGCTGGGACTGAAACGTTTGATGAGCAGGTACATCTCGCAGCCGAGACAGAAGTTGAACGCCGCGTTGAGGAACGCCGCGAACAGCGCGAACGCCGTCGCGACGAGCCCGAGCACGGTCAGATCGGCGGCGAAGCCGACGGCGCCGACGACGGCGAACACGAACCCGACCCCTTGGGCGAACCGCACCGGCGCCGCGTCTTCCCGCTCGGCGGGCGGGGACAGACGCGGGGCGATCAGCTTGCGGAAGATCAACGGATACGGCGCGTGCTTCAGGCCGACGAAGGCGCCGATCGCGAACACCACGGCCTGTGCGGCCAGCAGCGGCCACCACTGGGTGATGAGCACGACCGCGAGCACGAGCGTCGTCAGGATGGCGGCGAAACGCGGACCGCGGGGGTCTACTGCCGGTCCTGCGGACATGGGTCCTCCTGCTTGCGAGGGGAATAGAGGTGCGCGAAAGGGCGCGCGGCAGGGCGTGAGGGCGTGGTTCAGCGAACGCCGGGGCAAGCCGGACACAGGCTGCTGCGAACGCGGCACAGATCGACTGCGCGGCGCTGGGTCAGCAGCGTTCGAGGGAGCCTGTTCACGGGCCCGAGGGTACGCAGAGCTCCCTCAGGATGGGAACTGTGTTCACACCTTGGGACGCTTCCCAAAATTCGGGATCAGGCATTCACCAGGTGGGGCCGAAGCGCATCGAGAAGCTCTTGACCTCGGGGAACGCCGCCGACGCGAAGAAGCTCTCGCCCATCGGGCGCCATGGCCAGCGTCGTCGGCGTACGCAGGACGGACAGGGCGTGCGCGACCTCGGGCGTCTCCGTGACGTCGAGGTCGACGTGCGTGACGCCGTCCGTCTTCTCCGCCAGAGCGGACAGGATCGCGCGAGTGTGGCGGCACGGCGCGCAGAACGTCGTCGAGATCTGGACCAGGGTGACGCCCTCGGGAGCCAGCGCGGACGAAACACGCTCAGGCAGCGAGAGCGGGACCACGTCGGACCGGGCGGCGCGCACGCGGCCGTTGCGCGCCTGCAGGACCGCGCCGGCCACGCCGCCGAGCACCAGAACGCCCAGCAGCACCCACACCCCGGTCATGCCAGATCACCCCTGCCTGATCAGCCCTGTGGCTGCACTCCGCTGAAGGCGACATTCTTCGCTTCGCCCTTGATGGTGACAGAGCCGCTGTTCACCCGCACCGAGGTCGGCGTCACCGAGAACGGCAGCGTGCCGGTGTCGATGGCCGCGTTGAAGTTCGGCAACAGCGCTTCCTGTACCGCTTCTGGAACGACGGTCGTCTCCTTGTCATTCCCGAACTGCAGCCGCTTCGGCTCGATGCGGATCTTCTGCCCGTCCAGTTCGATCATCGCGAAGCAGAAGATCTCCACCTTCTGGCCGGCGATCTGCACGTTGCCGGAGATCCTGATCCCCGTGCTCGCGGTGTCGATCGACTCGCCCTGCGCGTTGGTCGTGGTCGGTGTCGTCTCGCCCTGACCGGTGTCGCCGTTGCGGACGTAGTCCTCGGTGACCGGCTCGATCCGCAGGTTTTCGATCTTGTCCAGTGGCGCCTGCTTGGCGATGTCCGCTGCCTTGATGGTGACCTCGCCCTTGAGCTTGCCGATCACGATCGTCTTCGTGTTGCCCGAGATCAGGTCCGAAAGCGGCGCCGTCACGTCCGTCATGTCCGCGTTGAAGTCGACGTCACGCAGTTTGGGCGGCACCGGCACCCCGGCGGCGTTCACGGTGATGTGACTGTAGTCACCGGAAAGCGCCTGGATCAGGAACGGGAAACCGTGGACGGTGACCGACGGATCGTTGGCCAGTTTCAGCTGTTCGCGCGCCTTCTGGGAGATCGTGTGCTCGGCGTACGCGGCCGCCCCGAAATCGGCCCCGACCAGCAGCACCAGCAGTACGGCGAGGGCGATCAACCAGCCACGGCCACGCCGCCGGGATCGCTTGGCCGTCCGCCCGGATGCCGGTCGGTCGTCCTGGGCCACTGGCCTGCTCACCATCGCTTCGGTTCTCCTCTTTCGGTCTCTTTGGCCAGGTGTGATCGATCCAGCACGGGGTAGGTGTCCGGCTGTTCACCCGCTATTCTCACTAAGCACCGGCTGTAGCCACGTTCGAGGCGACTACAAGTGAGGGCGGTGCGGCGATGAGCCTGGACCTTCTGGTGTTGACTGCGGAAGCCGACGCCACCATGGTGTTGCCCGCCCTGGATCTGCTGCCCCACACCGTACGCGTCCGTGCCCCCGAGGTGACCGCACTTCTCGATGCCGGGCACCGCGATGTGATCCTTCTCGACGCGCGCAGTGATCTCGCCTCCGCGAAGAGCCTCTGCCGTCTGCTCAAGGGCACCGGTGACGACGACGGCTCCACCCCGATCATCGCCGTGATCGGCGAAGGCGGCCTTGTCGCGGTCAGCGCCGAATGGCGCACCGACGACATCCTGCTCCCGACCGCCGGCCCGGCCGAGGTCGACGCGCGGCTGCGGCTGGCGACCACCCGCGACGGCGGCTCCATGCAGGTCGACACCGAACTGCGGGTCGGCGAGCTGGTCATCGACGAAGCGACGTACACGGCCCGCCTGCGCAAGCGCACACTCGAGCTCACCTACAAGGAGTTCGAACTCCTCAAGTACCTCGCCCAGCACGCCGGCCGCGTGTTCACCCGTGCCCAGCTGCTGCAGGAGGTCTGGGGCTACGACTTCTTCGGCGGCACGCGCACGGTCGACGTCCACGTGCGGCGTCTGCGCGCGAAGCTCGGGCCGGAGCACGAGCAGATGATCGGGACCGTGCGCAACGTCGGCTACAAGTTCGAACGTCCCGCGAAGGGCCTGGCCGCCAAACAGCAACAGGTCATCGCGCCGGACTCGACCGTCTACGAGCCGAACGAGCTTTCGGCGCACTGATTTTCACCCCATTCCTGCCTGACAAGACGTCCCGGCGGGCATGGGGTTCCCCGGTAGTGTCGGTTTCATGCTCGATCTGTCGCTGACCGGTGAACCGGACACGGAGGAAATCCGCCGGTTCCTGCTTGCCGTACGCGAAGCCGACGGCCGTCCCGAAGCCGAAGGATTTCCCGGCGGTCTGCACCTGCTCGGCCGGCTCGACGGCGAGCTGGTCGCATACGCGCATCTCGATACCGACGGCGACTCATTAGGCAATGACGTCGCCGAACTTTTCGTCCACCCGGCGCACCGGCGGTCCGGTCACGGCAGGACACTCGCCAAGGCACTCGCCGAGCGCGAAAGCGACAAGTCGTTGCGCGTCTGGGCACACGGCGATCACCCCGCCGCCGCGCGGATCGCCGCGGGCGAGGGTTTCGAACGAGTACGCGAGCTGCTGATCCTGCATGCCGACGTCTCCACGGCCGACTGGCCGGAACCCGTGGTCCGCGATGGAATCACGCTGCGCACGTTCGTTCCGGGTCAGGACGAGGAGGCGATGGTCCGAGTCAACGCGCGTGCCTTCGACTGGCATCCCGAACAGGGCGCGCTGACCGTCGACGAGGTCCGGGCGACCGAGGCTGAGCCGTGGTTCGACGCCGACGGCTTCTTCCTGGCCGAGAAGGACGGCGAGGTCGTCGGTTTCCACTGGACGAAGGTCCACGAGGCCATTCCCGGCCGCTTCGGCGGTGAGCCCGCGGGCGAGGTCTACGTCGTCGGCATCGACCCCGAAGCGCAAGGTGGCGGGCTCGGCAGGGCGCTTACCCTCGCCGGCCTGCGGTATCTCCGCGACCAAGGCCTTGGCCAGGTGATCCTCTATGTGGAGGGCGATAACGCACCCGCGCTCGCGGTGTATTCGAAGCTCGGATTCACCCGATACGAGACCGACGTCCAATACTCTCGGTAATCGATCTCGCACGCGTGGCGCTGTATCGGTCACGGAGAGCAAACGCCCTGGTCACAGGCGAGACACGGACCCCTTTCGGACTAGTAGCACTCCTCACATCGGGTGCCTTGTTCACCTTTCGTTCACCCTTTGACGGCCGCCTGTCCACTGTCAGTGCCTAGTGTCCGGATCCGGCAGGAACGTTTCCGTTCCGCCGATTCGGCGAAAGTCTCCCAGTGGAGGAAATGCAGTGAAGATCATGCGGCCCGCGGGCGCGATCGGCATCGTGGCTAGCGCCGCCCTCGTGCTCGGCGCCTGTGGAACCGACCCGGCGGCGAACAAGCCCGGGGACACGTCGGGTGCGGCTGCCGCGCCGAGTGGCACGGCCAACGTCGAATGCGGTGGCAAGAGCCCGCTTTCGGCCGAGGGCTCCTCCGCACAGAAGACCGCGATCGACATCTTCGTGCAGCAGTACGGCGCCAAGTGCTCGGGCGCCAAGGTGAACTACAACCCCAGCGGTTCGGGCGCGGGCATCAAGCAGTTCAACGGGAACCAGGTCGACTTCGCCGGTTCGGACTCGCCCCTCAAGGACGGCGAGGAAGCCGACAAGGCCAAGGCCCGCTGCGGTTCCGAAGCCTGGAACCTGCCGCTCGTGGTCGGCCCGGTCGCCGTCGCCTACAAGCTTTCCGGGGTCGAGAAGCTGACCCTGACCCCCGAGGTCACCGCCAAGATCTTCAACGGTGGCATCACCAAGTGGAACGACCCGGCCATCAAGGCGGTCAAGGGCAACGAGAGCCTGGCCCTGCCGGACAAGCCGATCCAGGTCATCTCCCGCACGGACGAGTCGGGCACCACCGACAACTTCCAGAAGTACCTGAAGGCCGCCTCGAAGGGCGCCTGGACCCAGGGCGACGGCAAGAAGTTCAACGGTGGCGTCGGTAACGGTGCCGAGAAGTCCAACGGTGTCGCCAGCGCCGTCAAGGCGGCCGACGGTGGCATCACCTACGTGGAGGCGTCCTTCGCGAAGGACGGCCTCAGCTCCGCCCTGATCGACAGCGGCTCCGGCGGTGTCGAGCTGACCGCGGCGAACGTCGCCAAGTCCCTCGACGCGGCGAAGTTCAAGAAGGAGGGCACGAACGACCTGGCGCTCGACCTGGACTCGATCTACTCCAGCAACGTCGCCGGCGCGTACCCGCTGCTGCTCGCCACCTACGAGATCGTGTGCTCGAAGTACGCCGACGCCGAGGTCGCCAAGGCCGTCAAGGCCTTCCTGACCGTCTCGGCCACCGATGGCCAGAAGCCGCTGTCGGACAAGGGCTACGTGCCGATCCCGCAGAGCCTGCAGGACAAGGTCCTGACCGCCGTCAAGGCCATCGCCTGACCCTGTTGCCAACCCCCAGGTTGACGAGTAAAGACAGGCTGGACTGAAGTAGTCGATGAGCGATTCATCTTCGACCAGAACGCCCACCGGCGACCCCGGTGGGCGTTCTGCCGTCCGCGAGACCTTCCCGGAGGACCCGATTTCGGAGCACCCTGCCGCGTCACCGCCCGAGCAGTCCTCGGGGCAACTCGCGAGCCCTAAGTCCAAGACGGTGCGGCCCGGTGACCGCATCTTCCAGTTCTTGACCACCGGAGCCGGCGTCCTGGTCGTCTCGCTGATCGGCCTGATCGGGCTTTTCCTGCTGGTGCAGGCCATCCCGGCGCTCCAGGCCGACAACGTGAACTTCCTGACCAGCCAGGTGTGGCAGACCGATCCGGACGACATGCGGTTCGGCATCGCGGGTCTGCTACTCGTGACGGTCTACTCCGCGGTGCTGGCCCTGATCATCGCGATGCCGATCTCCCTCGGTATCGCGCTCTTCCTCACCCAGTACGCGCCGAAGCGGCTGGCGCGGCCGTTCGCCTACGTGATCGACCTGCTCGCCGCGGTCCCCTCGATCATCTACGGCATGTGGGGCCTGATGGTCTTCGCGCCGACCATCGAGCCCTTCTCGAAGTGGATCAACGAAACCTTCTCGTGGTTCCCCATCTTCGCGGCGGGCAACGTCTCGCCGGACATGCGCGGCACGATCTTCACCGCGGGCATCGTCCTGGCCGTGATGATCCTGCCGATCATCACCTCGCTCTCCCGCGAGGTGTTCGAGCGGACGCCCACCCCGCATATCGAGGGCGCGCTGGCGCTGGGCGCCACCCGCTGGGAGGTCATCCGCACCACTGTGCTGCCGTTCGGCAAGGCGGGCTACATCGGCGCGTCGATGCTCGGCCTCGGCCGGGCGCTCGGCGAGACGATCGCGCTCGCGATCATCCTGACCGGCACGGTCGGCCGTGAGTTCACCTTCAGCCTCTTCGACGGCGGCGCCACGTTCGCGTCGAAGATCGCGGCGGACTACGCCGAACTCAACAACGAGATTTCGGCGGGCGCGTATATCGCGGCCGGCCTGGTGCTGTTCCTGCTGACGTTCATCGTCAACTTCATCGCGCGATCTATCATCGCCAAGAAGGGGGACTGAGCATGTCCACCACGCTCGAGGAAACCCCCGCCGTCACCCCGGCCTTCCAGCAGGTCAGCCTCGCCAGGAAGACCAAGAACGGAATCGCGACGGTCCTGATCTGGCTGTCGTTCCTGATCGCCGTCGTGCCGCTGGTGTGGCTGCTCGCCACCGTGGTCATCAACGGCGTCAAGCGGATCCCGTACAGCAACTGGTGGAGCGAGGACTTCGGCTCGGTGCTGTCCGACGAGGTCGGCGGCGGGGTGCTGCACGCGGTCATCGGTTCGGTTCTGCAGGGCTTGGTGTGCGCGATCATCGCCGTGCCGATCGGCCTCCTGGTCGCGATCTACCTGGTCGAGTACGGCCGCGGGAAGCTCGCGAAGACCACGACGTTCATGGTCGACATCCTCTCCGGTGTCCCCTCGATCGTCGCCGCGCTGTTCATCTACGCGCTGTGGATCACCACGCTCGGCCTGCCGCGCAGCGGTTTCGCCGTCTCACTCGCCTTGGTACTGCTGATGATCCCAGTGGTCGTCCGGTCGTCCGAGGAGATGCTGCGGATCGTTCCCGACGACCTGCGCGAGGCCTCTTACGCGCTGGGCGTGCCGAAGTGGAAGACGATCATGAAGATCGTCCTGCCGACCGCGTTGTCCGGCATCGTCGGCGGCGTGATGATGGCGCTGGCCCGGGTCATGGGCGAGACCGCGCCACTGCTGGTCCTCGTTGGCTACTCGGCCTACGTGAACTGGGACATCTTCGGTGGTGAGCAGGCCGCTCTGCCGCTCCTGATGAACAACGAACGGGTCAGCAACCCGTTCAACGAAGGCACCGTCGCGTTCGACCGGATCTGGGGTGCCGCGCTTACCCTGGTACTGATCATCGCGATCGTGAACCTTCTCGCCATGCTCTTTGCCCGTCTTGTCGCCCCGAAGAAGAAGTGAGCTGTTTGAGATGGCCAAACGAATCGATGTCAAGGACGTGGACATCTACTACGGCAAGTTCCACGCCGTGGACAACGTCTCTCTCTCGGTGCCGCCGCGGAACGTGACCGCGTTCATCGGCCCGTCGGGCTGCGGCAAATCGACGGTTCTGCGCACGCTGAACCGGATGCACGAGGTCATCCCCGGCGCCCGAGTCGAAGGCGATGTGCTGCTCGACGGCGAGAACATCTACGGCGCCGGCGTCGACCCGGTGCAGGTCCGCCGCACCATCGGCATGGTGTTCCAGCGGCCCAACCCGTTCCCGACGATGTCCATCCGGGACAACGTGGTGGCCGGGCTGAAGCTGGGCGGCGTCAAGGGCAAGAAGGAGCTCGACGAGATCGGCGAGCGCGCGCTGCGCGGCGCGAACCTGTGGAACGAGGTCAAGGACCGGCTGAACAAGCCCGGTGGTGGCCTCTCCGGTGGTCAGCAGCAGCGGCTCTGCATCGCGCGGGCGATCGCCGTGCAGCCGGACGTGCTGCTGATGGACGAACCGTGCTCCGCGCTCGACCCGATCTCCACCCTCGCCATCGAGGACCTGATCGGTGAGCTCAAGAAGGAGTACACGATCGTCATCGTGACTCACAACATGCAGCAGGCGGCGCGGGTTTCGGACCAGACCGCGTTCTTCAACCTGGCGGGTGTCGGCCAGCCGGGTCGTCTGGTGGAGCTCAACGACACCGAGAAGATCTTCTCGAACCCCGACGAAAAGGCCACCGAGGACTACATCTCGGGCCGGTTCGGCTGATCATCCTTCACGCGCAAGGGGAACTACCGCTCAGTGCTGCCAGGACGGCGGCGACGGCGGGTGGGTCTGGTGGGTCGCCGTAGGTGGCGGCGTAGATCCGGCGGTGGAACCCGGTGAGCTCGGTGGTGTGGACGTCGGGCCGGCGATGGGCCTGCAGCGCGAGGCCCGGCAGGGTGGCGACGCCGACGCCGGCCGCGACCAGGGATTGCACGACGACCATGTCGTCGCTGTGTGAGCCGATTCGGGGAGTGAAGCCCTCGTGCCGGCATACGGCGGTCAGCTCGGCCTGGCACCGGTCGCAACCGCCGATCCAGGCGGAGTGGCGATGGTTCGCGAGGCTGTCGTCGGGTCGACGGCTCACCAGGTAGATCGGGTCGTCACCGAGGTGGATCAGCCGGAAGCCTTCTTCCTCGACCGGAGCGTCGGTGTGGCGGAAGACGAGGGCGACGTCGATCTCGCCATGTCGAAGCGCCTGTAGCGCTTCGACGGGATGACGTTCGAACAGGCTCAGCTCGAGACCCGGGTATGCCTGGGTCAAGGTGGCGGCCGCCTTCGGCACGATCGTGCTCAGGGCAGATGCGTTGGCAGCCAAGCGAACCCGCCCTGCCTGCAGGCCGACCTGTGCGGCGAGCTCGGTCGTCGCCGCGTCGACCCGGCCCAGGATCTCGGCGGCTCGGTCGGCCAGCAGCCGCCCTTCCGGGGTCAGCCGGATTCCACGGCCGATCCGTTGCACGAGCTTGACACCGGTGGCCGCCTCCAGACGCGACAGGTGGTGGCTCACCGACGGTTGGGAGTAGTGCAGCTCTCTCGCCGCTTCGGTCACCGACCCCTGCCGGGCCACCGCGGCCAGGATCTTGAGATGAACCAGGCTGAGCACATATCAAGGATATCAATGTATGCCGCGCGGATTTGGCATTAGACGGCATACCTGAGCTGCTTCATGCTGATTCACATGACCACGAACACCGGCACAGTGAAGGCAAACCTCACGATCTCGCTCGACGGGTACTCGGCCGGGCTCGACCAGACCGAGCAACGTCCGTTCGGCGACGACGGCGGCGACGGCTGGGGCGACCGGCTGCACGGCTGGATGGAAGCTCCCGAGGAGAAGCGGGCCGAGCTCGACAGACTGGCCGCCACCAAGGCATTCATCATGGGGCGCAACATGTTCGGCCCGGTGCGCGGCGAGTGGGATCGGCAGTGGACCGGCTGGTGGGGCGACAATCCGCCGTACCACGCGCCGGTCTTCGTGCTCACTCATCACCCGCGCGACCCGCAGCCGATGGACGGCGGTACCACGTTCCACTTCGTCACCGAAGGAATCGAAGCCGCGTTGAAACGCGCGCGTGAAGTGGCCGGGGGCGGCGATATCGCCATCCATGGTGGCGCGACCACCGTCAACCAGTACCTCGCCGCCGGCCTGATCGACGAGCTGCGGGTCCACATCGTGCCGTTCACGCTCGGCGCCGGTACACGCTTGTTCGACGGCGTCCCGGCATTGAATCTCGATCAGGTCGAGTCGCGAACGGCGAACTCGGTCACCCACCTGACCTATCGCGTGCTGTCCTGAATCGGAAGAGGATCACCATGAAACCCGAAGGCGCCCTGCAGACCTTCATCGACGACGTGGAACTCGTGGTCGGCAGCACCGACGACGAGCACGAGATCACCAAGCGGGTCGGGGAGCTCTTGTCCGCTCTGCTGGCCAGTGACTACCGGCTCCCACCCGAGGTCATCCGGCCGTCGGCCGAGCACCACGTCAACTACCCGCTCTACATCGCTCCCGGCAGCGGCTGGTCCTTGGCCTCCGTCGTCTGGAACATGGGTCAGCGCACACCCGTGCACGGACACGAGACCTGGGGCGTCGTCGGCATCTACTCGGGAGCCGAACGCGAGATCCGTTACGTCAAACCGACGGCCGCCGAGTCGGGCAAACCCCTCACACCGGCAGGCGAGCAGGAGTTCAACCGCGGACAGGTCACCGTGTGCTGCACGACCGACGACGACGTCCACGCCGTCGTAGCCATCGGCGACGCACCTACCGTCGGAATCCATGTTTACGGAGCCGACATCGGCGCCATCGAACGGCGGCTGTACGACCCGGAAACCGGAGCCGTCAGTTGGTTCGTCTCCGGCTGGAACGAGATCTAGAGCTCGTCGGGGCCGTAACCGGGCATCTTGCCAGTGACGACGAAGATCATCCGGCGTGCGACGGAGACGGCGTGGTCGGCGAAGCGCTCGTAGAAGCGGCCCAGCAGCGTCACGTCGACGGCCGCGGCGACGCCGTGGTCCCAGTCCCGGTCCATGATAACCGTGAACAGATGCTTGTGGATCTCGTCGACCTCGTCGTCGTCCGACTCGATCGTGCGGGCCGCCTCGACGTCCTTGGATTTGATGACCTGTTCGACCTGCCGGGCCAGCTTCACGCCGACCTCGCCCATCTTGGCGAAGTACGGCCGGACGGCGTCGGGCAGAACCGGCTCCGGGTGACGGCGCCGCGCGGCCTTCGCCACGTGCAGCGCCAGGTCGCCCATCCGCTCCAGGCTTTCCGCCGCGTGGATCGCGGCGAGGACGGTCCGGAGGTCGGTGGCGACCGGCGCCTGCAGAGCCAGCAGCGCGTACGCCTGCTCTTCGCATTCGGCGCGCGCGTCGTCGACCTTCGCGTCGTCGCTGATCACCTGTTCGGCGAGCCCGAGGTCGACCTCCAGCAGTGCCTGGGTCGCCAGCTCCATCGCTTCCGCCACCTGGAGCGACATCGCCGCAAGATTCTCGGCGAGCTGTTCGAGTTCGACATGGTAAGCCTCACGCATGGCCCAACCCTACGGGGAACAGGGGCCAAAAGCCGCATCCCAGGGTGAACCCGACGTGAACCCGGACTAACGAATGATCCCGGCCCGGATTCTCAGCCTGAGCTGCTGCTCTTCCGGCTGTCCGAGTTCTTGGCCTTGGTCTTCGGAGCGGCCGAGGTACTGGTCGGCGGGGCCACCGGAGCATTCGGATCCGGTAACGGGGTGTTGTTGATCAGCGCTTCGAAGAGCGCCTTCGACCGGGACTGGACGACCACCTCGTTCCCGCGCCCGTTCGATTCTCCGGTCGTCGGGATGGTCTGGAACTGGACCTTCCCGGAGTCCATCCCACGCATCGACTTCGCCAGCGTCATCATCTGATTGATACCGAGGTTGTCGCCGAAGGTCGCCTTGGCGAACGCGTCGATGAAGCCGGTGAGCTTGCCGGTGTCGAGCATGACGTCCTTGGACATCACGGTCTTCAGCAGCCCGCCGATGAACGCCTGCTGCCGCTTGATCCGGCCGTAGTCCGAGGTCACGTCGCCCTTGACGTGCCGGGCGCGCACGAAGTTCAGCGCCTGGTCGCCGGAGATCCGGACGTCGCCGGGCTCCGGGATGATCATGCCGAGCACGTTGTCGTTGATCGGGGTGTCGACGTGGACCGTCACGCCCTGCACCGCGTCGACCATGGCCTTGAACCCGTTGAAGTCGATCCCGACGAAGTGGTTCATCTTCACGCCGGAGATCTGCTGGATGACCTTCGTGACGCACTGCGGGCCGCCGACGGCGTAGGCGGTGTTGAGCTTCGCGTTCTTCTGTGCCGGTGCCACGTCGTCGGAGTAGGCCTGCGTGGCCGGGTCCCAGCGGTTGCAGTCCGGCCGGTTGACCTCCAGGTCACGGGGGAACGAAACGACCACGACACGCTGCCTGTCGGCGGGCACGTGCGCGATCATCACGCTGTCCGAACGTGCGCCAGGGGTTTCGCTGGCGTCGCCGACGCCGTCTTCGGCCGCCGCGCCGTCCCTGGTGTCCGAGCCGACCATCAGGAAGTTCTCGTCGCCCCGCTGTCCCTCCGCGTCCTGGATGTCGGCCGAGTTCTCGTCGAGCCCGGCGACGTGGTTGAACTTCATGTCGAGCCAGGTCTGCGCGCCCCAAGCCGCACCGGTGGACAAGAACACGAGCACGGTGAGCACGATGACGCTGATCCGGCCGGCTTTGGCCGACTGCTTGGTCTTGCGTTCCTTCTTCTCCTGCAAGCGGGTCTGCGGTGCCTGCTCCGCCGCCGCTTCGGCTTCGGTGTGCGTGACGACACGCTGCAGCGCCGTGCGGGTCTGCTCGATCAAGGCCGCCGGGCGGGAGGCGAGCCGTTCGCGGCGCTCGCGCTTCTTGGCCTCTTCGGCCTCCAGTTCGTCATGTGCGGCCGAGAACCGGGCGAGCGTGTGGTCGATCTTGCGTTTGTTGATCGTCGCTTCGTCGATCGCCTCGAGTTCGTCGGTCATCGTGAGCCGGTCCATTTCGGACCGCGGCGGGACGACGACCGGTCGTTGCGCGGGACGGCGGGGGCGACGCGGCGGAGGAGGAACGGCCGACGTCTGCTGAGCGCCGGGGTTCACCACCGGCGGGCGGCGCTGCGTCGGCGCCTCCGGAGAGGGCGCGGCCTGCGGGGTGCGGCGCGGCTGACGCGCGCGAGGCGGCCGCGGCGGGGCGTCGGCAGGCTGGGGGTTTCTCGGCGGCTGAGCCGTTTGAGGGGGCTGGGGGACCTGAGCGGACCGGGGCGGCTGTGCCGCGCGCCCGGCGGGCGGCGGTGCGTCGGCGGATACGGCCGGTCGCGGGCGGCGCGGTGCTGAAGGCTCCACACCGGATACACGGGGCGCGGGTCTCGGAGGTTCAGGCGCCGGCTCGGCCTGGCGCTGGCGACGGGACGGCGGGGCCGGTGCCTCGGCGTTCGGGTCGAAGACCGGACGTTCGCCGGTGTGGCGGGCCAATACGTCGGAGACGCTGATCCCACCGTTGGTGTCCATCGACCGGCGCCGCGCCTGCCTGCCCTGTCCCGCGCGGCCGCGCTCGTCGGAGCTCCTGTCCAAACGACTGCGACGACCGGTCCCCGGGGTGTGGTGCTCGTCGGGCACTCGGTCTCCTCTCGCGTCTGGTCGTCGAAGCTCATTCGTTATCGTACGGACACCTCTGGTTCGTGACGACAACCATCCCGGAATTCGCTTCACCTACGGTACCGAGAAGCGCCGAGCGGTCCATGCGATCGGGTGAGCGGTAGTGGTTAAAGCTGGGTTAAAACACCCATTACCACTACTGAGAGTGGAGCCTTTACCGACCGGTGTACCGAGTAACCGGTTACTCGGCAAAACGAGGAATTACCTGCGGCGATTCCTTATCGCGATAGGCCACTTTGTTCCTTCCGGCCCGTTTCGCCGCATACAGCAAAGTGTCCGCACACCGCAACTGCCGTTCCGGTTCCTCCGCGCGTTCCGGTTCGATGCCGGCTTCGTGCGCGAGCCCGACGCTGATCGTCACCGAGAGGCCGGGCCGGATCTGGGCCCACGGATGCCGGGCCACCCGGATCCGGGCCGTTTCGGCGATCCGCACGGCGCGAGCGGCGTCCACGTCCGGAAGTACGAGTACGAACTCCTCGCCGCCGTAGCGCGCGCAGAACGCTTCGGGCGGCAATCCCTGCTGTAGCAACTCGGCGACCTCGCGCAGCACCCTGTCGCCGACAAGGTGGCCGAAGGTGTCATTGACCCCTTTGAACAGGTCGAGGTCTACCAGAGCGATCGCCATTCCCGGCCGTCCGCGGCTGGCCGAGGCCAGCCCGTGCAGCCGCTGGTCGAGGTAGCGCCGGTTGTAGCTGGAGGTCAAGGTGTCGCGGAAGCTGCCTGCCCGTGCAATGTCGAAGGCGGATTTGAGGTGGTGATAGGCCCGCCGCCAGTCACCCTGGGTGGCGAGCACTCCGGCAATCGACTCATGGAGGCCGAGCAGGTCGGTACCCGGCACGCCCGCCGGGAGCGCGGCCTCGTCGTCGGCTACCACGCTCACCTCCGCCACGAATTGGTTTTCGTCGTAAAGGAGGGAAGTCTTGAGGTATCAGTACGGGACAAAGTGAATATCGCTCAAGTGGACGACGGCGGAACCCCATTGTCACGCACCGAAGTACCGCTCGGTAAGGCTGAAAACGGGCTGATGTCTTTGAGCTGCGCAAACTGGTCCTTGGCCCAGTAACTCACGTCAGTCACATCGTCTTTCAGCAACAGTGCGTAATCGTCCCAGTCGAGCCAGCGCCACTCCCCGACCTCGTCCGGATGAGGGTTCGGCTCGTCGTCGACCCAGGCGACGAACACCGGGCAGAACTCGTTCTCGACTACTCCCTGAAACGGCGGCGTGCGGTACCGGTACGCCGGAAGAACGCAACGGAGGTCCTTCAGTTCGGGCAGCCCGAGTTCGAACGCGGCGCGGCGGCGGACGGCGTCCTCGAGCGGCTCGCCCGGCGCGGGGTGCCCGCAGACGCTGTTCGTCCACACGCCTGGCCAGACCTTCTTCGACGCGGCGCGGCTCGTGATCAGCAGCGCCTGATCGCTGCTGCGCAGCAGGTAGCAGGAGAACGCCAGGTGCAGCCTGGTGTTCTCGTGATGGCTGGCCAGTTTGGGCGCGGTCTCGCCGGTCGGCTCGCCGTCTTCGGTCACGAAGACGATGCGTTCGAAGTCCAGCTCCGTCGTGTTGTCCACCGGCTCACTGAACTACACGCCACACTGTAACCGGTACCGCGACCAGAGTTACCCCTGTCAGTGTGACGAAAGGTGCTCCACGATCAGGGAAGTGACGGCCTCGGGAGCCTCCTCCACCACCCAGTGGGAGACGTCCTCGATCATCTCGAAGCGGTACGGCCCGGTGACGCGGTTCGCGGTGTCGAGCGCGGCCGTCGAACCGAAGGCGGCGTCTTCGGTGCTCCAGATGTAGAGCGTCGGCACCGTGATGTCGCCGATCTTCCCGCCGGGACGGCCGGCGCGGTACCAGTTCAGCGCCGCGGTCAGCGCGCCCGGTTCCGAGAGCCGCTGGATGTACTCGTCGACCTTGCTCGGCGGCACCTTCCAGTCGAACATACGGCGCAGCGCGTCGGCGTTGTTCTCGAGCATGCGCCGTTCGGTGACCCGGCTCTGGCGCCATTCCGTCATGTAGCCCGAGCGAAGGTGTTGATCCTCATCGGTTTTCGTCGCCTGCGCCAAAGCGGCGGGATGCGGTGTGGAGACGACCGTGAGGCTACGCAACCGGTCCGGATGCGCGTCGGCCGTCCACCACGCCACCGCGCCGCCCCAGTCATGTCCGGCGAGGTCGAATTCCTTCCACCCCAAGCGATCCGCGATGGCAACGACGTCGCCGACGAGCTCGTCGATGTTGTACTCGGACGCCTGTTCCGGCCGGACGTCCGGCGAGTAACCGCGCTGATCCGGTGCCACCGCGCGATAACCGAGCACACCCAGCGTCGCGACCTGGTGCTCCCATTCGACCGCGGCTTCCGGAAACCCGTGCAGCAGAAGGACGGGACGGCCGTCTTCCGGCCCTGCCGCGATCGCGTCGAAGGAACCGGCGGCGGTGGGAATGCTCAGCTGCTCGATCACAGCCCGAACCTTACTGACAGGGCTCGTGAGTACTAATGACGGTTAGAACCGTCATTGCCACTCACGAGAGGTGACCTGCTGGTCAGCCGCCGGAATGCATGTCCTCGGCCTCGGGGACGCAGTCGTCGTCCGGGTCGTCGAGCCAGCCATGCGGCAGCGTGACCTTGCCCGGCGAACCCTGGCGCCCGCGCGGGCCGGTGGCCGCGGTGGGGAAGGGCGCGTCGTGGTCGAGCTGGGCGATCAGATCGTCCAGCTGGGACAGGCTGGAGAGCATCGCGAACCCGCGGCGGAGTTCGGAGCCGACCGGGAAACCCATGAAATACCAAGCCATATGCTTGCGGATGTCGCGCATCGCCTTGTCGTGGCCGTCGTGCTCGACGAGCAGTTCGGTGTGGCGGCGCAGCACGCGCGCGACCTCGCCGAGGTTCGGCGCCTGCGGCAACGCGCGCCCGGCGAAAGCGGCTTCCAGCTCACCGAACAGCCACGGCCGCCCGAGACATCCGCGCCCGACGACGACGCCGTCGCAACCGGTCTCGGCCACCATGCGCAACGCGTCGTCCGCGGAGAAGATGTCGCCGTTGCCGAGCACCGGAATACCGGTGACGGCCTCCTTGAGTGCCGCGATCCTGGTCCAGTCGGCCTGGCCGGAGTAGCGCTGAGCGGCGGTGCGCGCGTGCAGGCTGACCGCCGCCGCGCCCTCGGCCTCGGCGATCCGCCCCGCGTCGAGGTAGGTCAGGTGGTCGTCGTCGATCCCGACCCGGAACTTCACCGTGAACGGCACCCCAGCCTCGGCCGCCGCCTTCGCGGACTCGCGCACGATGTCGGCGAACAGCTTCCGCTTGAACGGCAGCGCGGCGCCCCCGCCCTTACGCGTCACCTTCGCCACCGGGCAGCCGAAGTTGCTGTCGATATGGTCGGCGAGACCCTCGCCGGTGATGATCCGGACGGCCTCGGCCATGGTCTTCGGGTCGACCCCGTAAAGCTGCATCGACCTGGGCTTTTCGTTCTCGCCGAAGGTCATCATGTGCATCGTGCCTTGATGGCGTTCGACCACCGCGCGGGCGGTGATCATCTCGCAGACGTAGATGCCGGCACCGTACTCCTGGCAGAGCCTGCGGAAGGCGACGTTGGTGATGCCCGCCATCGGAGCGAGCACGACCGGCGGATCGACCTGGTAGGGGCCGATCTTCAAGGTGGGCTTGCTCAGGGTCGCGGTCACGCCCTCCATTGTCGCTGGTGACGCTCGCCACGTGCAGTCGGGCCGTTAGAGGGTCGGCAGAGCCACGTACGGCGAAACCAGGGGCGGGCTCGGGGTCTTCCCGGATCCGCGACCGTCACCGGATGCAGACACTGGTCCCTGAAACGGTCGAGGGAGGACTGAGCAATGCCGGAAACCGTCGCCAGCCGGGCCGTGACGGCCGTCAGTGTCGCCGTCTTGGCCGATTTGGCCGTCTACTTCGTCGCTCGCGCGATGGACGTCAGCTTCCTGCTCGGCCTGCGCGAGATCGACAGGCTGGGTGGGATCACCTGGTACTTCGTCGCGGGGGTCGCCGCCGTCGCGGCGGGCGCCGCGACGGTTCTCGCCGCGGTGCTTCGCAGCCGGTTGGCGCCGGCACGTGCGGCGCGGATCTTCGGCTGGACGGTGGGTGGGCTTGCGGTGGCGTCGTGTGCCCCGCTGCTCGCCTTGGGGCTGGTGACCGGCACGGCGATGGCGCTCGCGCTTCTGCACCTGGTCACGGCGGCGGTGGTGTACTCGGCTCTGCTGCCCGCGTTCCGGGAAGTCTCCGACACCGCTTGACCTCTACCCCGGTGGAGGTTGCACGGTCATCGCATGAAAACCACGTTGACCTTCCGCGCCGGCCCCCGTCCGCTCCCACTGTGCTTCGAGCCGTGGGCGACCGAGTTCACCGTCGAGCCGCAAACGGCCGTCTTGATCGAGTTCGACAGCGAGGTGGCGCCGGTCGAGGTCGCGCACCATCCCGACGGCGTGACCTTCCTGAGTTTCGGGAGACATCCCGATGTCTTCGGTGAAGAAGGCGAACCGCTTCAGATCCTCAGCGACACCATGCCGGAGACACCGTCCGAGGTTCCGATCGACGCCTTCCGCGCCATCATGGCGCTGGTCGCGCCACCGCGGTGAAACTGCATCGTCACCTCGATTGAGTAGAGCTACGGATGCCGGACCGGACGCGCCGGCCCATGCTGACTGCCATGACCACAGATGGGGATGTGCTCCTCAGGCTTGCCGGGGAGATCGACGATCTTGGGCTCCGCCTGGCGCGCGTCGGCGCCGATCTGCGGACCGTTCAGGCCGGTGCCGTCTCGACGGCACCGGCGACCGCATCCCAGCCGCAAGCCCAGCAGCCGCAGCCGCCACGAACCGAGCAGCCGCAGCAGCCTGCCCCGCCGCAGGCGTTCCAGCCGCAACAGCAGGTGCCGCCGGTCTTCCCTCGAGCGCCGTACATCCCGCAGGGTCAGTACGTCCAGTTGCCGCACCAGCCGTACCAGCAGCAGCCCCGGTACTACCCCCAGCCCCAGCCGTACCAGCCGGCGCCGCGTGTGACGCTGGGCGAGAAGCTGAGCAAGGAGGGCGCGGGCAGCAGGCTGCTCGCCTGGGTCGGCGGCGCGGTCACGCTCCTCGGCATCGTGCTCCTGCTCGTGCTCGCCATCCAGCGCGGCTGGTTCGGGCCGGCGCCGCGGGTCATCGGCGGGGCGGGTCTCGGCCTCGTGCTCGTCGGCATCGGGCTTTGGCTGCACCGAAACCCGGCCGGGCGTACGGGTGCGTTCGCGCTCGCCGCCACCGGGATCGGGACGCTGTACCTCGACACCATCGCGGCGACGACGTTGTACGGCTACCTGCCCGCGATCGCCGGTCTCATCGCGGGACTGGCCATCGCGGTCGGCGGGCTGCTACTGGCGACGCGGTGGGAGTCGTCGCTGCTCGCGACGGCCGTCATCATCGGTTGCGTGGTTTGCGCGCCGCTGATCACGAAGGGCTTCACCCCCGAACTGGTGGCGTTCCTCCTGATGGTCCAGATCGCCTCCGCGCCGGTTCAGCTGCGCCAGGCGTGGCCGTCGGTCGCGGTCGCCGCGGGTGTGCCGCCCCTGATCGCTTCGGTGTTCAGCACTGCCTTCGCCGGCGTCGGCGGAAGCACCCTCAACACCGCCGCCGCGCTCGGCACCGGTGTCGTCGGTCTCGTGCTCGCCCTGGTCGTGACGCGTAAGCGAACCGACGACGCGGCCGCGCTCGTGCTGCTCGGCCTCGCTCCCGCGCCGGCGTTGATCGCCGCGTTGTTCCTGCCGAAGACGCCGGCCGTGATCGTGACCGCGTCGGTCGCGCTGGTGCTGCTCGCCGTGTGGGCGGCCGGGCAGTGGCTGTCCGGCTGGATCGGTGACCTCGCGGGTGCGGCCGGTCTGGTCGCCGCACTGCAGACGACGATGACGCTGTTCGACGGCAGTGCGCGCTCGGGGATCCTGCTCGGCGAAGCGGTCGTGCTGGCGCTGGTGGCTTTGTGGACTCGCAAGCGCGTCGCACTATTCGGTGGGCTGGGCTTCGCCGTCATCGGCGCGGTCATCGCGCTGGCCTTCGACGTCCCGCCGACCTTCTTCTTCATCGTCAAGACACGGCTGACCGGCGACCTCGCCGCGGGCTGCCTGGTCGCGGTGGCGATCCTCGCCGCCTCGATCGCGCTGCCGTGGGTAGCGCACCGGCTCGGCCTGTTCCGGGCGCCGTCGGAGAACGTCGCGCCGTGGCTGGTCGCCGGCGTCTGCGCGCTGTACGGCGCGGCCGGGGCGTTGCTGTGCGGCGCCCTCCTGATCCTGCCCGGCCGGTCCGGTTTCCTGCTCGGGCACGTGGTGATCACGGTGTCCTGGACGGTCGCCGCGCTGGTGCTGCTGATCCGTGGGATTTCGGCGGTCGGCCTGCGGGTGATCGGGCTCGTGCTGGTCGGTGCGGCGGTGCTGAAGCTGGTGCTGTTCGACCTCGCCGCGCTCGACGGCATGGCCCGCGTCGCCGCCTTCCTTTGCGCCGGCCTGGTGTTGCTGGCGGCCGGAACGCGTTACGCCAAGCTCGTCGCCTCCCGCTGAGTCTGTTCGCTCAGAGCGGATGCCGGGGTTGGAAGAAATGTCGGTGGCAGGTGGTTGGTCGGGGCAAGGCATCCGACCATGTGATGGGGGTCATCGACCATGGCTTATCAACCCGACCAGCGGTTGGCCGAGCTGACGAAGGAGAAGGTCGCCTGGCTGACCACGGTCAGCCCCAAGGGCAGGCCTTCTCCGCGCCCGGTGTGGTTCGTTCAGGACGGCGAAGACTTCATCGTGTTCAGCGCGGAGGAAACCGCCAAGCTGAAGCACATCGCGGCCAACCAGCAGGTCAGCCTGCATTTCAACAGCGACGAGTACGGCGGCCGGATCCTGGTGATCAGCGGCCGCGCCGAGATCGAGCCGGACGGTCTGCCTTCCGAACAGCCCGGCTACCTCGACAAGTACGAAGAGAACTACCCGGCGATCGACTACGACATCGCGGGGTTCGACAAGGGATACGGCGTCCGGATCAGGATCCGGCCCGATCGCAGTTGGGGGTTCTAGAAGCCGACGTTCACGCAGGCCAGTCGTGCACCGGCGGTTCCGGCGTGGCCAGGGTCGGTGTGGGTGTGGGTTTCGTGGATGACGATCGAATGCGCGCGCCGCTCGCCGAACGTCCAGTCTACTTTGGACAGTGCGAAGCCGTGACCGAAGCCGTCGGTGGTGAAGTCCAGCCAGATCTCGTTGCGGGGATTGGCATAGGCCGGATCCACCGACGGTTTCACCGGGTCCTCGGCGTGCTGGAAGTGCGGCCCGGCGGCGTCACCCGTGGCGCCGCAGGACTTCGCGTGTGCGTGCGCGCCGTATTCGCGGCCGGGCAGCAGCCCGGTGACAACGAAGGCCGTCGATGTCCCGAAGGTCTTCGAGGTCAACCCGAACACGTGGGCGCGGGCGCCTGCCGGGACCAGTTCCGGTTTGTACGTCGTGAGCCCGCCCTTCGCGGTGACGACGTGTACCGGTGGTTCGGCGGCGGACGCGGTTCCCGCGCCGGCGACAAGGGCGAGTGCGACGGCGGACACAGCGGAGATGACCGTGGGGACGATGCGCATGCCCACTGCCTAACCTGCACGAAGTCGATCACGCCAGAGCGCTCACCCGATCGAGTGAAGCATTCTCAAACCAGAGGCAGGTCCCGTGAGTTCCAATCCTCCCGATCGCACCTGGCTGGTCGCCGTCGCCGCGGCCCTCTGGGGTACCGACGGCCTCTTGCGCCTCCCGCTCGCCGAAGCGCTCCCCGCGGCCACGGTCGTGTTCTGGGAGCACCTCCTGGTGGTGCTCGTCCTGACGCCGCTCATCCCCGGCGCCTTCCGCGCGCTGCGCCGGTGCGGCCCACGTGAATGGCTCGCCGTACTCGCCATCGGCGGCGGCTCGTCCGCGCTGGCGACGGCGATGTTCACCGCCGCCTTCAAACTCGGCGATCCGGTGACGCCGTTGGTGCTGCAGAAGCTCCAGCCGGTATTCGCCGTGCTCGCCGCGTATTTCGTGCTCAAAGAGCGAGTGCGGCCTGGGTACGCCTACTTCGCGGTCCCCGCGCTGCTCGGTGCCTGGCTGCTGGCGTTCAAGGATCCGCTGAACATCCAGCTGGCCGCGGCGAAGGCGGCGTTGCTCGCGGTGGGCGCGGCCGCGCTGTGGGCGGCGGGCACGGTGCTCGGCCGGATGCTGTCGACCGAGCTTGCGCCCAAGGAGGTCACCACGCTCCGGTTCACGGTCGGTCTCCCGGTCGCGGCGGGAATCGTGGCCTACCAAGGCGGAGCGTTCGCCGTCGGCTGGGACAACGCGCTCGGGCTCGGCCTGCTCGCTTTCGTGCCGGGACTACTCGCGCTGAGCCTGTACTACCTGGGACTTCGGTCGACACCGGCAGCGAGGGCGACGTTGGCGGAGCTGGCTTTTCCTGTGACCGCGGCCGTCATTGGCGTATCGTTCCTCAACACCCATTTGTCCGTTACTCAGTGGCTGGGTCTCGCTGTCGTGGTCGTCTCGGTGACGGCGCTCGGCTGGCACGAGAAGGCCCGGCGTCAACCGATGGTCTTGGAGTCGCCAGATGACCGAGCACACCGGAGAGACGAAAAACGAACGCCTGACCCGCAACGTCAGTGAGCTCCTGCAGGAACTCCGCGTCGCGCAGGCCGGGGTCCAGATCCTCTTCGGTTTCCTGCTCACGGTGGTGTTCACCGACCAGTTCCACCGGGCGAGCGGGTTCGAGAAGGCCGTCCACCTGTCCGCGGTGTTGCTCGCGGTCGCGTCGACGGTGCTGCTCACCGCTCCGGCGGCCTGGCATCGGCTGCTGTTCCGGACCGGCAGCCGCGAACAAATCCTCACGGCGGGCAATCGTTCGGTGCTCGTCGGCCTCGGTTGTCTCGCCGCCGCCGTCACCGCGACCGTCGCGCTCATCGCCAAGGTCGTCTATGGCCCGGTCGCGATGGCCGTGCTCGGGGTGGTGTCGGCAGGGTTGTTCGTCGTCATGTGGTTCGTGGTGCCGCGCCGGATCGGTCCCGAAGACGACACTTCAGCGCAGGGTCCGGATCGCGGTGTCCGGCGGGAGACCGAAGGCGGCGGCAGCGACTGACGACGGTGAGTCCGGCCCCACCCCGTCCAGCACCCGCTTGGCGCCCGACCACGAGAACATCGCGCGGACCGACGGGGAATAGCCGGCTCCGTCTTTCGCGACCTCCCGGCTGATGACCCGGTAGCCGAGCTCGCCGCGTTCGACGAGATAGACCGCGGGCTGGTGGAAGGCGCTCCCGGCGACGAGCGCGCCGTCCCGCCTCGCGAATTCCTCGCAGTAGGCCACCAGACCGACCCGGAACCGCTCGCCGTCAGGCAGTGTCTCGATCACCTTCTCCGTGCACACCCAGCGGATCCCTTCGACTCCGGGCGTGGAGGAAAGGATCCCTTTCCAGGCGCTGGCGCGCAGATGCTCGTCGATCACCGGGAGTGCTTCGCGCACGACGTCCTCGTCGACCGGCTGCATCTCGTCCACGATCCACCAGGCCGCCGCCACCACGAGCAGGCCGACCCCGGCGAGCATCGGCCACCGACGGCCGCGCCTGCGAACTTCTTCGGTTTCCCCAAGGGCGCTACCCATGCGAAGACGCTACCGGCCGGGGCAAGTGTTCACCCGAGGTTCCAGGAGCGTTGCGCGGGCCGACGTAGGTTCTGGCGCGTGAACGACTCTTCCAGACGGACCTTCCTGCGCGGCGCGGGCCTGCTCGGCGCCGGTGCGGCGGTGTCCGCGTTGCCCACACTGGATGCTCCGGCTGCTTCTGCGACCACCGGTCGGCAGCACGGGCCGGACCCCGACGACAGCCGCTTCACCCTTGCGGTCCTGCCCGACACCCAGTACCTGTTCGACGCCGACCGCGGTGATCCCGCGCCCCTCGACGCCACGCTCCGGTACGTCACCCGGGGCGACGAGAACATCGTCTTCCTGGCGCATCTCGGCGACCTCACCGAGAACGGGCAGCCGGGGGAGTTCGACCAGATCAGCCGCTCGTTCCAGGCGCTGGATCGCCGCCGGTTCCCGTACAGCACGCTGGCGGGCAACCACGACATCAACTCGTCGACCGACGATCAGCGCGGCCGCACGCCGTACCTCGACGCGTTCGGTCCGCAGCGGCAACGGGGTTCGAAGACGTTCCGCGGTGCGACCCCGGACGGCTACAACAGCTATCACGTGTTCCGCGCGGGCGGCCGCGAGTGGCTTCTGCTGGCGCTCGACTGGCGGCCGTCGGCGGGCGGGCTCGAGTGGGCCCGGTCGGTGCTCGCGCGGCATCCGAAGCTTCCGGCGATCTTGACCATCCACGAACTGGTCTGGGCCGACGGCCACGGCCAGGCCCGGCTTTCCGACTTCGGGCAGAAGGTCTGGGACGAGCTCGTCTCCGGGAACGACCAGATCTTCCTGACGCTCAACGGGCATTACTGGCCGCCGGGCCGTGCGGTGAAGCAGAACAAGGCCGGCAACGACGTCCACCTGCACATCACCAACTACCAGGACCGCTACTACGGCGGCAGTGCGATGATCCGGCTGTACCGGTTCGACCTCGCGCGCAAGGTGGTCGACGTCCGGACCTTCTCCCCGTGGCTGGCCGAACAGGAGCCGCGGCTGAACGAGCTGCAGCGGCTGGAGGCCGAGCGCACCGGTGCGGCGGACTACTTCAGCCTGGAGATCGACTTCGACCGGCGGTTCGCCGGCTTCGCCCCGGTCCAGGTGCCGCCCGCGCGCCCTGCTCAGCAGCAGCTGATCCGCGGGACGGTCGCGTACTGGCGGTTCGAGGGCAAGGACGGCGCCCCCGTGTCCGGGGCCAGGGATCTTTCCGGACGTGGCAACGACCTGGTCCGAGTGACCCTGCCGGGCAGCCCCGAGAGCGCCTTGCGGTTCTCGCGGGAGTTCTCCGGACGGCAGCCGTCGCGGTCGAGTCTCCGGTTCGAGGGCGGCAAGAAACCGGCTCGCGGCGCGTATCTGCGCACGGCGGACTCGGCGCCGATGAACAAGGAGACGTTCGCGCGCGGCTACACCGTCGAGGCGTTCGTCAAGCTGCCCGCGGACTTCAACGACGGGAAGCACGCCTGGGCCGCGCTCTTCGGCAGGCAGGGCACCGGCGGGCAGGCCGGTAAGACGGGCGACGACCCGAGTGAGCCCGCGGCGACACTGTCCCTTTCGGACGGTGCCGGGTTCCAGTGGGCGGTGTTCCCGGTGAACCAGAACGGGATCTCGACCTGCTGGGGGCATGAGCTGAGGCTCGAGCAATGGGTGCACGTCGCCGTGGTGAACGACGGGAGGCGGACGACGATGTTCGTCGACGGCTGCCCGGTATTGCGGAACCCGAAGACCCCGGCGGCCGGTATCGCGAGTCCCGGTGGCAGCTGGTTGATCGGCGCGTATGCCTACGACGCGATCGTGGAACAGGGTTTCCATGGCTGGCTGGGCGACCTGCGCGTCGTCGACCGCCCCCTGGACGTTCGCGAATTCATGCTGCGGTAAGCAGGTGGGCTCGTGAGTGGTAATGACGGTTATTGAGGGATTGGGCAAAGGTGTCGTGTCGGACTTCGACCGGACACTGGTGTCACGGTTGCCCCCACTGTCACCAGAGATCACCTCGGCGGGGTAGTGAAGGTCTCCTTCACTACCCTCAGGGTAGGCAAGGAGGCCTTCACGGCCGGCTGAACGCCTGCGCGGGGGTGACCCACCCACGCCACCTTTGCCCAATCCCTCAATAGAACCGTCATTACCACTCACGAGCCACCTTGCCAGGCCGCGCGTGCGTACCCCTATCGGTTCGCTTTACGCGCGGCTCGACGCCGAACGTGCTCGGGTGGACCAGGAGTATGTGGGGCACCTTCGCGGTGATCGGGCCGCCGGGAGTACCCGGCGCGATCACGCCGTCCGCGACGAAGGGCCTCGAGTACGACGCGGTGCTGGTGGTGTTGCCAGAACGAATCCTCGCGGAAGGCCCGAGGGGTGAGGCGGAACTGTACGTCGCGCTGACCCGGGCGACTCAGCGGCTCGGTGTGCTGCACACCGCGCCGCTGCCGAGGGTGCTGCGCGGGCTCGACGCCGGAGTGCGGACTCCGGATGCGTACCTGGGCTGTGTCTAGGAACCGAACGCCATGAAGGGCCTTTCATTGCGAAATTTGCAATGAAAGGCCCCTTCATGGCACGAGGTCAACGAGTCAGGTTCCCCCAGGCGTATGTCTGTTTCGCGAGTTTCAAGTAGACGAGCGTCTCGGTGCTGACGACTCCCGGGATGGGCCGGATGTCGTCGTTGAGCACACTCAGCAGATGTTCGTCGTCACGGCACGCGACTTCGGCGAGCAGGTCGTAGGTCCCGGCGGTGAGCACGACGTAATGCACGTCCGGAAGCCCGGACAGCTGGTCGGACACAGCCCGCGGATCACCCTGGACCTTGATCCCGACCATCGCCTGGCGTGCCAGGCCGACGTTCGCCGGATCGGTGACCGCGACGATCTGCATCGTCTCGTCCCTGAGCAGCCGCTGCACCCGTTGGCGGACCGCGCCTTCCGACAGTCCGACCGCCTTGGCGAGTGCGGTGAACGAAGCTCGCCCATCCACTTGCAACAAGGCGATCAGAGTGCGGTCGGTATTGTCCAGACCTCTTGGCGAGCGCTGCTCCATCTGCGCGCGTTGTTCGTCACCCATGCCGTCCCTCCCTTTGTTTCGGCATGCGATTCTTGTCGCGCAGCGTATCGATCAATGCCCGGAATGCTACCGCCGTTAAGTTGTTTGTCGTGTTTCACTTTCGCGGCACCGCCATACGATGGAATCTGTGGCGAACAGCCGGTTCGGCCGAGGTTTTCGGACCGGACTCAGCCGACGTCGCGTTTCAGCAGGTCATCCTCGGTCTCGCGCCGGATGAGCAGGGTCGCGACGCCGGTCCGGACGCCGACGACCGGTGGCCTGCCGACGAGGTTGTAGTTAGAGGCCAGTGAGTGGTGATATGCACCGGTACATGGCACGGCCAGCAGGTCGCCGGGGTGGATGTCGTCCGGAAGGGCTAGTCCGTCGGCGAGCACGTCACCCGATTCGCAGTGCCGCCCGACCACCGTCATCGGCCGGCGCGGCGCGCGGGTATGCCTTCCGGCCGGCCGCGCGGTGTACGACGACCCGTACAGCGCGGGGCGGGGGTTGTCGCTCATCCCGCCGTCGACGGCGACGAAGGTGCGTGAGCCGCGCTTCACCGCGCAGACCCGGTACACGGTGATCCCGGCCGGCCCGACGATCGCGCGTCCGGGCTCGATCGTCAGTCGTGGCAAGGGGAAATCGTGTGCGGCACACTCGTAGCCGAGCGCGACCCGCAGCCGCCGGACGTAGCCGTCGAGATCGAATTCGGTGTCGCCGGGCAGATAGCGGACGGAGTGCCCGCCGCCGAGATCCAGGTCTCGCAGCGTGACGCCGTAGGTGTCGCGGATCCGGGCGAGCACTCTGATCATCTTGCGGGCGGCCAGTTCGTAATAGTCCACACGGGACACTTGCGAGCCGATATGACAATGCAGGCCGGCCAGCCGGAGACCCGGTTGGGCGAGCACGGCGGCGACCGCGCGGTCGACGTTGTCGCGAATCCCTTCGTGCAGGGAGAAACCGAACTTCTGCCCTTCGGTCCCGGTGGTGATCGCGGCGTGGGTGCCGGCCGCGACGTCCGGTGTCACGCGGACCAGCACCTCCTGAGCACCGGTCGCGAGCGCGCCGAGCTGGTCGATCTCGTCGAGCGAGTCCACGACGATCCGGCGGACACCGTAGGCGAGGGCGGCCTTGAGATCCTCGGGGGTCTTCGCGTTGCCGTGCAACAGGATCCGGTCCGCCGGGAAGCCGGCCGACCGCGCGACGGCGAGCTCGCCCGCCGAACAGGTGTCGAGTGACAGGCCCTCCTCGGCGACCCAGCGGAGAACGGCGCGCGTGCACAACGCCTTGCTCGCGTAGGCCACTTCGGCGTCCGGCATCGCACGGCGGTACGCGCGGGCGTTCTGCCGGACCTCGTCCTCGTCGATCAGGTAGGCCGGGGTACCGAACCGGGCGGCGAGGTGGGAGACCGGAGCTCCCGCGAACAGCAGCTCACCGCCGGGACCGAGCTCCGTGCTCCTCGGCCAGACCCCGGGTTCGAGGTGGTCGGCGGCTTCGCAGCCAAGGCTGGGAAGGAGCTCGCTGAGCGTCACGGTTACCTCCGCGTCGGATCGGTCGGTGCTCCGCCAGCACAACGCCGATCCGTCCCCTCCGCCCGGTTCGTCAATACGTCCCTGATGCGCACGCGTCGGTCACTGACACGTTTTTGACGTGTGGATGATCCTCGACACACCCCCGCCGATGTGCCTTCATGTACTTCGACCGGGCCGTGTTACGAAGGCCACTTTCACAACCTTCAAGGTTGCGGAAGTGGCCTTCGTAACCCTCTGCCTGGTCCCGCGTCAACTGGGTCGTGAGTGGGTTCGCTGGTTAGAACCGTCATTACCACTCACGAGAGGTCAAGCCGCAGCGCGTAGGGGCGCACCGACGGCATGGAGGTGCTCCAGGACATAGCCGTACGACCGAGGCCAGTTGCACTCGGCGTACTCGATCCCGCGCCGGTCACAGAAGTCGCGCACGATCACCTGCGCGTGCTTCAGGTTCGGCCTGGGCATGCTCGGGAAGAGGTGGTGCTCGATCTGGTAGTTCAGCCCGCCGAGCGCGAAGTCCACCACCGGGCCGCCGCGGATGTTGCGCGAGGTGAGCACCTGTTTGCGCAGGAAGTCCAGGGTGTGCCCGGCGGTCAGCATCGGCATCCCCTTGTGGTTGGGCGCGAACGAGCAGCCCATGTAGACGCCCCACAGGCCCTGGTGCACGGCGATGAAGACGAAGCCGACGCCGGGCGAGAGCACCACGAACACGGCCACCAGGTAGGCGGCGAGATGCGCCAGCAGCAGTACCGATTCCAGTTTCCGCAGCTTGACGTCCTTGCGCCAGACGGCCTGGATACTCGAAACGTGCAGGTTCAGGCCTTCGAGCAACAGCAAGGGGAAGAACAGGAACGCCTGGTATTTGGCCACCCAGCGCAGGAATCCCCGTTTGCTCGCGCCCTGCGCCTTGGAGAAGGCGAGTGCCGCGATGTCGACGTCGGGGTCTTCGTCTTCGTGATTGGGGTTGGCGTGGTGCCGCGTATGCGTCCCGATCCACCATCCGAAGCTGAGCCCGGTGAGCCCGCCATGCAGGTATCCGGTGGCATCGTTGGCCTTGCGGCCGGAGAAGATCTGCTTGTGCCCGGCGTCGTGGCCCATGAACGACAGCTGCGTGAACATCATCGCGAAGAACGCGGCGAGGAACAGCTGCCACCAGGAGTCGCCGAGGTGCACGAAGGCCACCCAGCCACCCGCGAAGGCGAGCAGGTTGAGCACGATCTTGACCACGTAATAACGGCGTTTCCGCTTCAGGAGGCCGGCTTCCTTGATGAGCCGGGAGAGCTCCGCGTAATCACTGCCTTGTCTGGATGGCGATTCCGTCGGGCCTAGTGGCTGTGACATGGTCATGAGGGCACTCACCGTTTCTGGTAGGGGGAAGAAGGCTTGTCCAGCAACGGGTTCCGGTGTGCCGGCGGGTCTGGACCGGGAGAGAAAGGCACTGGGGCCAGCGGCCGTGGTAGCTCCACGACCAGTACCAGCGTCCCACCCTGGCCCTTGCTGTGCAAATCACCAAAAAGGCAAGAACAGGCGTACAGTCAAGGACATCGAGGGAAACTCTCCCCCGGTTCCGTCCGGTCGCGATGATCGACCGGAGACAGGAGCACCGGCCCGACATCGGCTCGAGTCGCATTCGTGGTCCCGCCGGCATCAAGCCGGTGAGCCGCCGCCCGCTGCGCTCACGTACCAGCCCGAGGCGCCCATTGAGGGCCTCGCCGCGACTTCCGATGGCCGAGACCCCTGGACCTGTCACCGGGCCGCCGCCACACCCCTGCGGCGACGGCCCGGTCAGATCTCCCTACGAAAGTTCCCATTCCGCGAGCAGTCCGGCGACGCGCGCCCGCTCGCCGGAGGTCAGCGGACGACTCGGCGGACGGACGTCGGGGCGGCAAAGACCGAGCTGTGCCAAGGCATCTTTGACCACGCTGACGTTGTTAGCGTTACCATTCGCCGCTCGCATCTCTTCGAACGGCCTGATCAACTCCCAGATTTCCATCGCGCCGCGGAAATCGCCGTCCCGCAACGAATGGAACATCTTCAGCGAGATCGACGGGTCGACGTTCACCAGGCCCGAGGTGAATCCGGTCGCGCCGACGGCGAAGTAGCCGGGCGCGGAAAGTTCGGCGAGCCCGGCGACCCAGACGAACCTGTCGAAGCCGGCGTCGCGCGCCACCGAAGCGAACCGAACCGGATCCGGCACCGCGTACTTGACGCCGATGACGTTGGGCGCGGCATCCGCCAGCCGGGTCAGCTGCTCGCCGCCGATCAGTGCGTTGCGCACGTACAGCACGACACCCAGTTCCGGCACCGAAGCCGCGATCGCGCGGTGGTACTCGACCCAGCCGTCCGCCGAAACGTACGGATGTACCGGCTGGTGAATCATGATCATTTCGGCGCCGGCCTCATGCGCGTGCCGCGCCGAACGGATCGCGGCGGTGACGTCGTGGCCGACCCCCGCGACCACGCTCGCCCGGTCCGCCGCGGTCTTGACGCTCAGTTCGAGGCAGTGCCGTGCTTCGGCTTCGTCGAGTGCGTAGAACTCGCCGGTGTTCCCGTTCGGCGTCACGACCTCGATGCCGCCGGTGATCAGCCGGTCCACCAGTTTCGCGTACGTCTCGGAGTCGATTCCGCCCTCGGCGTCGAACGGCGTGACCGGAATGGCCACGACCCCGGACAGCCGTCGTTTCTGCTCGTCGAACGTCATCGCGCTCCCTTGTTTTCGCCGGTGGTCCGCTCGCCGGGCAGTTCGAAGGCGACCCGGTCGATGAAGTCCGTGATGTGCTTGCGCAGCAGGTGTTCCGCCTGCCTGGCGTTGCCGCTTTCCGCGGCGAGCAGGATGGCGCGGTGTTCGGCGGCCTCGCCTTTCCAGGTCGGATGGATGCCCCAGCCGGTGACGGTGATCAGCGCTGCCTGGTCGCGAAGGCCGTCCAAGATCTCGACCAGCAAGGGATTCCCGCAGCCCGCGTAGAGCGCGCGGTGGAAGAGCCGGTTCGCGATACTCGCCTTGGCGCGATCGGTCGCGGCGGTGTCGGAGTCGTTCTCCGCGAGTACGCGGCGTGCTTCGGCGAAATCAGCACCCTTTTCGACGGCGCGCCGGAGGGCTTCAGGCTCCAAAATGGCCCGGAGGTCGTAGACGGCGTGTGCGCCCTCTGCGTCGACGATGCGGACGGAGGCGCCCTTGTACGTGCTCATCGTGACCAAACCGGAACCGGCGAGGATGCGCAGCGCCTCGCGCACCGGGGTCTTCGACACCCCGAGCAGGGCGCCGATCTCGCTTTCCACCAGCGTGTGGCCTGGGGGGAACTCGCCGCTCAAGATCGATTCCTTGACGGCGTCACGGACGAAATCGGTACGGGAGACAGGCGGAGAGGCCCTCCGAATAGACGAAGCACTCGCCACTGGCATGTCCGATCTGATATACGATGCGACATACAACATTAACACGACCAAGGGAGCAGCCATGCATCGTCGCAATGGCTTCCGAATCAGGAACGTGTTACTCGCGGCTGGGCTGATCGCAGGCCTGCTCGCCGCTTGTGGCGCTCCGGACGCCGGCAACGGAAGCCAGGCAGCCGACGCCAAGGCGGTTCCGGCCAAACCGAGCAAACCCGTCGAGCTGAACATCCTCGACGTCGCGGGCAATCTGCAGCTGACCAAGCAGATGATCGAGAACTTCAAGAACGCCAACCCGGACATCATCTCCAAGGTCACCTATTCCACCGGCCAGGCGCCGCAGATGCCGGGCAAGCTCAAGGCCGAACAGGACGGCGGGGTCGCGCAGACCCACCTCGTGCTCAGCGGAACGGACGGCCTTTCCGCGGCCATCGCCGGAAATCTGCTGGCCAAGGTGATCCCGGACTTCCAAGACCGGTTCCCGAACCTGATGCAGAACTATCAGGAGCCCGCCGCCAAGATGCAGGAGCTGGCCGACGGGTTCGGCGTCGCGGTCGTTTACTACCCGTCCGGGCCGCTGCTGGAGTTCAATCCGGGTGCCGTGCCCACGGCGCCGGCGTCTCCGCAGGAGCTGCTCGCCTGGGCGAAGGCGCATCCGGAGAAGTTCCAGTACGCCAACCCGCAGAACTCCGGGCCCGGCCGCACCTTCCTGATGGGCCTGCCGTACCTGCTCGGCGACAAGGATCCCAAGGATCCTGAGAACGGCTGGGAGAAGACCTGGGCGTTCCTGACCGAGCTCGGCCAGTACGTCAAGTACTACCCGACAGGTACTTCCGAGGTGATGAAGAACCTGGGCTCGGGTTCGGTGGACATGGTCATGTCGACCACCGGCTGGGACATCAACCCGCGCAAGCTGGGCACCGTCCCGAATACCGTCAAGACCGCGATCATGCAGCCGATGACCTGGGTGACCGACGCGCAGTACGCCTTGATCCCCAAGGGACTTTCGGCCGACCAGACGTCCGCGATCCTGGCGCTGGTCCAGTGGATGCTCAAGCCGGACCAGCAGGCCATCGCCTACGACGACGGGTACTTCTACCCCGGCCCGGCGGTCAAGGGGGTCACGCTGGACATGGCGCCGCAGTCGAGCCAGGACACCATCAAGCAGTTCGGCCGTCCCGAGTACGACCAGTGGATCGAGCAGTACCCGAAGCAGCCGTCGCTGCCCGCGTCGCAGCAGGTGAAGGCGTTCGACAAGTGGAACAAGCAGGTCGGCGGGAACAAGGTCGGGAAGAAGTGACGGTGCATGTCTGAACAGGGGTTCGGCGAACTTCGCCTGGACGGGGTCAGCAGGAGCTTCGGCTCGGCGAACGCGTTGAAGGATCTTCAGCTGACCATCTCCGGGCAGGAGTTCGTCGCCCTGCTCGGACCGTCGGGCTGCGGCAAGTCGACGGCGCTGAACTGCCTCGCCGGTTTGTTGCCGTTGACCGGCGGAAGTATCTGGCTCGACGACAAGCGCATAGACGGGCTGCCACCCGAACAACGCGGGTTCGGTATGGTGTTCCAGAACTACGCGCTGTTCCCGCATATGTCAGTGCGGGCGAATATCGCCTTCGGGCTGAAAATGCGCAAGGTCGGCAAGGCTGAGACGAACCGCAGGGTGGATGAGGCTCTGCGGCTCGTCCAGCTCACCGACCACGCGTCGAAGTTCCCCGGCCAGCTCTCCGGCGGGCAGCAGCAGCGAGTCGCGATCGCGCGGGCGGTCGTCCTGGAACCGCCGGTGGTCCTGATGGACGAGCCACTGTCCAATTTGGACGCGAAGCTGCGGCTGGAGATGCGGATGGAGATCCGCCGCCTGCACCAGACGCTCGGGCTCACCACCGTGTACGTCACGCACGACCAGGAAGAGGCGCTCTCGCTCGCCGACCGGCTGGTGGTGTTGCGCGAGGGCAGCGTCCAGCAGATCGGGACGCCGGAGGAGGTCTACGCGCAGCCGGCGAACAGCTACGTGGCCTCGTTCATGGGGTACCGAAACATGCTCGAGCTCGACGTCACCGATGCGAACGGCACCGGCATCGTCGTGGAGGGCAAGGGGATCAAGCTCTCGGGTACGAATCGCGATGGACTGTCGAGGGGGCAGGCCATGGTCGCGATCCGTCCCGAGGATTTCGTCGTCGGCGACGTCACGGCGAACAGCATCGAAGTGACCGCCGAGATCGTCGAATACCACGGGCGCGAACTTTCGGTGTCCGCCCGGCTTCCGAGCGGGGATCCGGTGTACTTCCGGACGGACAAACGGCTCGCGCCCGGCGACGTCGCGCGGATCAGTGTCCCCGCCGAACGCGTTCTGGTCTTTGAGCCATGACGGCGACCCTCGAACGTCCCTCGGAGACCAAGCCGGCGCTGCGGCACCGGCTCGCCGAACGCGGGGTCGACCGGACGCTGTTGTTGCTGGTGCCGGCGATCGTCTTCGCGCTCACGCTGTTCCTCTACCCGTTCCTGTACGGCTTCCAGCTTTCCTTCCAGTCGAAGGAAGGCGGGATCTTCGCGAACTACGCCAGATTCTTCGGCGACCCGTACCTGCGCGACACGATCTGGACGACCCTCGAGATCGCGATGCCCGCGACACTGATCAACGTGCTCGCGAGCATCCCGATCGCATACGTCATGCGTGGGAAGGTCCGCGGGAAACGGCTGCTCACCACGATCCTGGTCGTCCCGATCACGCTCGGCACCGTGCTCACCGCGCAGGGCCTGATCATGTACACCGGGCCGGCGGGCTGGCTGAACAAGGCGCTGTCGACGCTGGGCATCACCGATCAGCCGCTGCCGCTGATCCACAACTACACCGGTGTGCTGCTGTCGCTGGTGATCACCGGCTTCCCGTTCTCGTTCCTGCTCACGCTGTCCTACCTGTCGGGCATCGACCCCTCGCTGGAAAAGGCGGCGGCGACGCTCGGCGCGAGCTGGTGGCAGCGGTTCCGCAAGATCACCCTGCCGCTGCTGGCGCCCGGGCTGGCGATCACATTCTGCCTGTCGTTCGTGATGGCGTACTCGGTGTTCCCGTCGGCGAACCTGGTCGGTGATCCGTCGAACGAGACACGGGTGATCTCGATCGCCGCGTACCACGCCGCGCGCGAGGAATACGACTATCCGATGGGTTCGGCGATCGCGATGATCATGGCGGCGGTCATGCTGATCGTAATCGCGCTGGTCATGGCATGGCGGGGCACGTTGTACCGCGGTGCGACGGGAGGCAAGGGATGACCGGCACGGCCGTCTCGCGGCGATCTTGGGTCGCACGTCCTGGACGTTGGGTCGTCTGGGCCATCGTGATCTTCTTCTTCGTGAACCTGTTCGGTCTCGTGCTCGCCGTGGTCGTCGATTCGTTCGGCGAACGCTGGTTCGGTACGTGGCTCCCGGAAGGATTCACGACCCACTGGTACGGCGACGCGTGGGAGGAGTTCGGTCTCTCACAGGTACTTTTCACGACCGCCGTCGTCGCCCTCGTGGTCATCGGCATCTCGATCGCGATCGGCGTCCCGGCCGCCTACGCCCTGGCGCGCCGCAGCTTCCCGGGCAAGAAACTCGTGATGCTGCTGTTCGTCCTGCCCATCCTGATCCCGCCGATCACCTACGGCATCCCGCTGGCGACCGTGCTGTACAAATTCCAGCTCGCCGGTTCCCTGACCGGCGTGATCCTGGCGAACCTGGTCCCGTCGGTCCCGTTCGTGATCCTGACGATGACACCCTTCATCGAACAGATCGACCCGAAGATCGAAGCCGCCGCCCGCATGAGCGGCGCCCGCACGTTCTCGGTGTTCACGCGGATTCTCGGGCCGCTGCTGCTGCCGGGGATCCTGGCGGCGTCGATCCTGGTGCTGGTGCGGACGGTCGGGATGTTCGAGCTGACGTTCCTCGTGGCCGGGCCGGATTCGACGACGTTGGTCGTGGCGCTGTACGACTCCGTGTTCGCGGCGGGTATCCGGGCCAATCAGTCGGTGGATGCGATGGCGACGATCTATACGGCTTCGATGCTGGTGCTTTTGCTGATCGCGCTGCGTTTCGTGAACCCGACGCAGTTGGTCACGAGAGTCCGGGAAGAAGTCTGAGAAGTCCGTGAAGGCCTCCTTCCCTACCCTGAGAGTAGGGAAGGAGGCCTTCACGGACTCGGACATAAAGAAGGCCGCCGCGGGTGAGGATCCCGCGACGGCCTTCACTCACTTCGCGACTCAGAAAGCGACCGAAGAAATGTCGTTGTCGAAGCCGATCGTCTTGAGGTCGAGCACCTGACCGTCAACGAAGGCGGACTTGCCGGTGCAGTTCGCGCCGGTCCAGATCTTCACCGGACCACCGTTGGTCCAGAGCGACGAAGCGACGTCGTCCCGGAAGACGTTCTGGCAACCGCTTCCCGCAAGTCCTTGCGAGGCACCGTCTTCACCGAAGTTCGCGTCGTCGAACAGCACGATGCTCTTGCTCGGGGCCGCGGCGAAGGCCTGGCCGCCGCCGAAGACCACCGCGGCCAGCGAGGCACCGGCAGCGAGGGCGATAAGCGACTTCTTCATCGGAACTCCTTGTATTGCTGGGGAATCTCAATGGCGGACACCCAGCACACGGACGGTATCCCGAGATGGTTCAAGGAAGTGCCCCGGATCACATAACCGCATCAAGTTGTCGCGGTGACCGGGAATCAACCGAAATACGACGTGAAGTTCTTCGAGAATTCCCAGTTGTTGTACTTGTCCCAGTTGATCGACCAGGTCATCAGCCCACGCATTCCGCCGAACACGCCATGCGGTTTGTAGGTGCCGCAACCACTTCCCTTGGTCAGGCAGTCCAGCGACGCGCGCACGTCCGCCGGGGTCGTGAACCCGTTTCCCGCAGATTGCATGGCGGGAAGGCCGATCGCGACCTGGTCCTGCCGCAGCGCTGGAAACACATTCGAAGCATTACCGGCCACCGGGAAACCGGTGAGCACCATGTCGGTCATAGCCGTGTGGAAGTCCGCGGTGCCCATGGTGTGGTACTGGTTGTCGAGCCCCATGATCGGACCGGAGTTGTAGTCCTGGACGTGCAACACGGTCAGCGAGTCGCGCAGCGCGTGGATCACCGGCAGGTAGGCGCCCGCCCGCGGGTCCGCGCTGCCGTTCGGGCCAGGGCCGTAGAACTGGTAGCCGAGCTGGACGAAGAACGTCTCGGGCGCCATCGTGAGCACGAATTCGCTGCCGTACTTGGCTTTCAGCGATTTCAACGCCGAGATCAGGTTGACCACGACCGGAGTCGTGGGGTTCTTGAAGTCGGTGTCACCCGCGTTCAAGGAAAGCGAGTGGCCCTCGAAGTCGATGTCGATCCCGTCGAGGCCGTACTTGTCGATGATGGCGCTCGCCGAGCTGACGAACGCGTCGCGTGCGGCGGCGGTGGTCAGCTGCACCTGGCCGTTCTGGCCGCCGACGGAGATGACCACCTTCTTGCCTTTGGCCTGCTGCGCCTTGATGCCGGCGATGAAGTCGGCCTCGGATTCGACATTCGGACATTCGGCGGCCGGGCACAGGTCGAACTGCAGCTGGCCCGAAGTCACCGAAGTCGGCTCGGCGAAGGCGAGGTCGATGATGTCCCAGTCCTCCGGGACGTCGGCGATCCGCGTGTAGCCGGAGCCGTTGGCGAAACTCGCGTGCAGGTAGCCGACCAGAGCGTGCGCCGGGATCGCGGCTCTGGCGGTGGCGGGCATCAGTAGGCCCAGAAGCAGAACGACGAGACCAACGGCGGCTTTCCGGCGCATGACGGACTCCTTAAGCTGTGGCGCACCTCACGCCGCAGATTGGACTAGACCACTACCCGATTTGTCAAGAAATCACCGACTTCCGTCTGGTTTTGTCGGCCCCGCACGGAGTTCTCCACACGTGGACAACCTGTGGACAACTCGTATACTGACCTCGCGCCCGACCCGCGCGCTCGACCTCCTGACCGGAAGCCCACGCCTTCCGGCGCCGCGGAGGTAAAGGTGGCCTCGCTGGCCGTCGCGGGTCGCGTTCGGCCTGCCCTTCACCGGTGGCCGCGATGCGAGCGTGGGCGGGCATCGCCGGCCGCCGCGGAAGGAACGATGATGACCGGACAGCGGCGTTTCAAGACGTTGGTACGAGCGCGGATGGCGCAAACCGGCGAGTCCTATCTGGCCGCACGGCGGCAACTGCTCGCCAAACTTCCCGAGGAACGCAAGCAGGACAACGGATCCGGCGTGCACCGTGAGTCCTCGCTGATCAGGAGCTTGCTCAAGGACGTGGCCAGTGAGCCGATGATCGCCGGGCTCGCCGGCGGGATCGGCTTCATGTACTTCGTATTCGAGTACAAGGGTCTGCCGCCGATGATGACGATCGTCGCGCAGCACCACCCTGACCCGTGGATCCCGGCCGCGCTCGGCAGGCTCGGTGTTCCCAGCCGGGAAGAGCATTCGGGCAAACCGGAACTCGCGCTCGCCAAACTCACCAAGGCGCTCGACGCCGGCACGCCCGCGTTCTGCGTGATCGACCGGTCCCGCTTGCCATGGCACGACATCGGGCCGGAGTACGCCCAGGATCCGTACTGGATCGGCGTCACCGGCCGGAACGGCGACACGTTCCGGATCGAGGAAGGCCGCGGGCCCGCGCACGACGTGGACGCCGAAACGCTCGGTGTGGCGTGGTCAGGGCATAAGAAG
Source organism: uncultured Actinomycetota bacterium (assembly GCA_963766045.1). GTDB lineage: Bacteria > Actinomycetota > Actinomycetes > Mycobacteriales > Pseudonocardiaceae > Amycolatopsis. Next base: position 701,334 of record CAVXYN010000002.1, read on the forward strand.
GGACGCCACCATCTGCTCGTGCCGACCGGCCCGCCCGCGAGTGAGCCGGATGTGGTGGGAGCGCTGAAGACCACGGTCGCGCATCTCACCGGTCCCGTGCTGGGCAACAACTTCGACGTCAACTTCGGGTTCTCCGGAATGGAGAAGCTGATCGAGCAGTTGCGGGACACGAGGACGAAAACGGGCTGGGCCAAAAGGTTCGGCACGCCTGAGGCGTTCGCGGCCGGTGCGCGGCGGTTCTACGACTGCTTCGAAGTCGAGTACACGGCGCCGGGCGGGACGCGGCCGCTGTACGCCGCCTTCCTCGATGAGATCGGTGATTTCGATGAGGCGGCCGCGTTGTTCCGTGAGTCGGGCGCGGGTTTCTCCCGGGTCGCCCGGCTCGCGGTGGAGGTCGCCGAGGAACTCGACGACGCGGGGCGCCGCGAGTTCTTCGGCGAGGTCGCGACGAGCATCGAGTCCTGTTTGAACAGTGAGCGCCGCGCGGTCGAGATCCTCAGTTCCGCGCTTTGAGGAACGCTTCGAGCTGTTCCACGACGAACGCGTGATCGTCGGCCTGGGGAAGGCCCGAGACGCCGACAGTGCCGATCGGGCCGACCCCTTCGACGATCACGGGGAAGACGCCGCCGTGTGCGGCGTACAGATCCGGGTCGAGGCGTGAGCTCGCCTCGAACGTCGTGCCCTTCTCACGGAACTGCTGGCCGATGAGGAACGAGCTGTGGCCGTAGCGGTCGACGACCCGGCTCTTGCGGTCGATCCACGCGTCGTTGTCGGCGGAGGTGCCCGGCAACGCCGCGTGGAACAGCCGCTGCCCGCCGCGACGGACGGAGACCGTCACCGGCAGGGACCGTTCCTTCGCGACGTTCAGCAGGTAAAGGCCCAGCTCCAGGGCGGTTTCGTTGTCGAACCGCTTGAACTGGAGCCGGTCCTCTTGTGCGGCCAGGTCGGTCAGGGTGTCTGCGCTCATGGCCTCATTAAATCAACACTGTTGTTTAATCTCCAGTCACCTGAGCGCGTCGAGAGCGAAGGCCGCGTACAGCGCGACGCCGTTCGCCATCGCGTCCTCGTCGAAGATCACCCGGTTCGAGTGGTTCGACTCGACCACGTCGAGGTCGACGCCGGGCGGGCACGCGCCAAGGAACGCGAACGCTCCCGGAACCCGTTGCAGCACATACGAGAAGTCCTCCGCGCCCATTACCGGATCCGGCATGAGTTCGGAGTTGCGGTCACCGAGGACCTCGGCCGCCAGGTCGAGGACCCGCGCCGCGACCTGCGCGTCGTTCACGGTGACCGGGTAGCCGGAGCCGACATCGGCGAGCACCCGGCAGCCGTGCGCGGCACCGATCGCCTCGCACACCTTCGGCAGTTCCTCGCGAACGAACGCGAGCGTCCGGTCCGAAAGCGTCCGGATGGTGCCCTCGAGGAAAGCGGTTTCCGGGATGATGTTCGTGGTCGTCCCCGCCTCGATCCGGGTGACCGAAACCACCGCCGGCTCGAAGACGCTCACCTTGCGGGTGACCATCGTCTGCAGCGCGCCGACCATCGCTGCCGCGGCGGGCACCGGGTCGATCGCCTGGTGCGGCGCCGATCCGTGGCCGCCCCGGCCGGTGACCTTCACGCTGAAACTGTTCGCCGAAGCCATGATCGGCCCGGGCCTGGTCTGCACGATGCCGGACGCCACCTGGGTGAAGATGTGCAGGCCGAAGGCCTTCTTGACCCGCTCGCCGGCGGCGTCGAGCACTCCTTCGTGGATCATGTGGCGCGCGCCGTGCTCGCCCTCTTCGCCGGGCTGGAACATGAACACGACCGAACCGGCCAGTTCGTCGACGTGTTCGCTGAGCAGCCGCGCCGCCGACGCGAGCATCGCGACGTGGGTGTCATGCCCGCAGGCGTGCATCGCGCCGTCGGTGTCCGAGCTGAAGTCGAGACCGGTGTCCTCCTGCAGGGGCAGCGCGTCCATGTCACCCCGGAGCAAGACGGCCGGACCCGGCCTCCCGCCCCTCAGCACGGCCGTCAACGAGGTGGTCGACTTCCCCTCGATGATCTCCAGTGGCAGGTCCTCAAGGGCGGCCCGGATCGAGGCCTGGGTCTTCGGCAGATCGAGTCCGAGCTCCGGATTCCGGTGGATCTCCCGGCGGAGCTCTACGGTTTTCGCTTGCAGGGCGCGTGCCTCGGCCAGCAAACCGGCGAAGCGCGCGTCGGGCAGGGTGGGCAGGTCGGTGGGTCCGGTCATGTCTCGATAGTGGCGCATGAGGCGCTTCGGGCGCACCGTGCGTGCGTTCCGAACACGGGCGGAATACGGTGTGCGCATGGCGGTGCAAGAGCCGATCACGGGGTTCGCGGTGGCCGTGGTGCGGGAGGACGGTCGGTGGCGGTGCAGTTCCCTGGATCCGGGGGCGCTCGCCGAGCTCGACGCTGCGATCACCGAGCTCGGAAAACTGCGTTCGACCGGCGCGGCGTTCGGTCTGCTGGCGGTCGATGACGAGTTCTTCGTGATCGTCAGGCCGAGTCCAAGGGGCCCTTCGCTGCTGCTGTCGGACGCGGCCGCGGCGCTCGACTACGACATCGCGGCCGACGTCCTCGACGTGCTGAGAGTCGACCCTCCGGATGAGGACGACGACGCCGTCTGGCCGGAAGGCGATCTGGAGATCCTTTCCGACCTCGGACTGCCGGGGGCCGAGCTGCAGGTGATCGTCGGAGAGGTCGACCTCTATCCCGACGAGCAACTTCAGATGGTCGCCCAGCGCTGTGGGTTCGCCGCCGAGTTCACCAAGATCCTGGACGAGATCTGAGCCCCTTCGCCGCCCCCGCCGACATCGCCGCGATCCGCGCGGCGATCGATGCGGCGCGAAGAGCCGGGGATGACGTTCCCATCGGCGCCGTTGTCCTGTCACCGGACGGGACGCCGCTGGCGTCCGCACGCAACGCCCGCGAAGAGCTCGGCGACCCCACCGCGCACGCGGAGATCCTCGCGCTGAGGGCCGCCTCGAAGAGCTACGGCGACGGCTGGCGGCTCGAAGGCTGCACCCTCGCCGTCACGCTGGAGCCCTGCACGATGTGCGCCGGTGCGCTCGTGATGGCGCGCGTCCGGCGGGTCGTGTTCGGAGCCTGGGAGCCGAAGACCGGCGCCGTCGGGTCGCTGTGGGACGTCGTCCGCGACCGGCGGCTCAGCCACCGCCCGGAGGTCGTCGGCGGCGTACTGGAGGCCGAATGCGCGGCCCTGCTCGAAAACTTCTTCCACGGGCAGCGGGGTAACCGCACCGGGTGACCGATGTGTCGAGTGACGTTCCACGGGTATCCGAGACTTGGGCGGCCGCAAACGGCGGCCGCGGTCGAAGGAGGAACGTCCGCCATGAGCGTTTTCGACAAGGCGAAGGACAAGGCCGAACAGGCCATCGGCGCCGCCAAGGAGAAGCTCGGCGAGAAGACCGGTAACGAGGAACTCGCCGACTCCGGCCGTGCCGACCAGACCGAGGGCGACGTCAAGGAAGCCGGTCACGACCTGCGAGATCGCGCCGGGAGCGCGGTACGGGACGTGAAGGACAAGTTCGACCGGAAGTAGCGGTCAGACCCCCTAGAGGCTTCTCGGACCCACTCCGGTATTGTTCTCGGCGGTGGCGTGTCCGAGCGGCCGAAGGAGCACGACTCGAAATCGTGTGACGGTTAATACCCGTCCGTGGGTTCAAATCCCACCGCCACCGCCAGCAAGACGAAGCGCCGGTCTCCCACGGGAGGCCGGCGCTTTCGCGTTGCGGGATCAGGGAATCTGCGCGGTGATCTCGTTGATCGCCTCTGTCTGGTTTTTGACGATCTCCTCCGCGAGTTCCTTCGTTTCGGCGTGCTCGCCCGAAGCGATGACGGTTTTCGCCATCGTGACGCCGTTGCGCAGGTGTTCGGCCATCAGGGGGAGCCATGTCTTGTCGAATTCCGCGCCCGACAGGTTCTCGAGCGAGGCGATCTGGCCCGAAGTGAGCATCCCGGGCATCGAATGCCCGGCGTGCCCGGCCGCCGGGAGCACCGCCGCGTTCCAGGACTTGAGCCAGCCGTTCATCTTCTCGATTTCGGCCGATTCGGCCTGGACGATCGCGGCGGCGGTCGTCTTCACGTACTCGGACGTCGACCGTTCGGCCGCGAGATTGGCGGCCTGGATCGATTGCTGGTGGTGCGGAACCATCTGCTGCGAGAACTGGATATCGGCCTGGTTTACGCCGGGTGTGCCCCCTGGCGCCGCGGCCGGTGCGGCGCTCTGGGCTGTTGCGCAGCCCGCGAGCACCCAGACGACCAGCCCGAGTAGTGCCATCGGCAGTCGCCGTCGCATTGAGACCTCCAAGTCATGGGGAACCGGACCCTCCGTCTTGTAATACGGCTGTGACCTCCCGGACGGTTCAAAATCGGGCGCGCTGATCCGGTCGGGGGCGATTAGCCTTGGTGGACATGACGGATCCGAAGACCGTGGTGACCGGTTTCCTGCAGGCTCTCGAAGAGCTCGACATCGACCGCGCGCTGAGCTTCGTGTCGATCGACATCGTCTACCAGAACGTCCCGCTGCCAGCCGCTCGCGGGCTTTCGGCGGTCGAGAAACAGCTGCGCACGATGGCTCGCTACGGCAGCGGCTTCGAGGCGCGCACCCACCACATCGCAGCGGACGGCCCGATCGTGCTCACCGAACGCACCGACGTCCTGCGCCGAGGCTCCTGGGAGGCGGAGTTCTGGGTGTGCGGCACGTTCGAGGTCCGCGACGGCCGGATCGTGCTGTGGCGGGACTACTTCGACTGGACCACGTTCCTGGCCGCGAGCGCGAAGGGCGCGGGCAAGGCTGCGGTCGCCGGAGCGAAGTCGCTCATCGGGAAGTACCGGGCGCGGCAAGAACTCGAGCGCTGACCTCGTGAGTGGTGATGACGGTTAGGGCCGACGGTCACTTGGTGACCTACGGTGCTTCAGCCGCCCTGGCGTGCCATGAACGGTCCGTTCCTTGCAAAATTTGCAAGGAACGGACCGTTCATAGCGGCCTGGCTAGGGGCTGCCAAGGTCCGGGGCCAGCCGTCGCGACCACCGGTGGCCGAGTGGTCCAGTCTCGTGAGTAGTAGTGAAGGGCTCCTTCACTACCCTCAGGGTAGGCAAGGAGGCCTTCACGGTCCCTCAATTAGAACCACCAGTACCACTCACGACTCCCTCAGGGGCCGGACATGACGCACCGCCGGTGTACGGGTTTCGCCTCCCCCGACGAGACCCGTGCACCGGCGGTGCGCCCCCAGCTCCCCCCGCTCAACCTCCCCGGTGAGCGTCACTACCTTGAAAACCTTTCATGCCCGACAGCGCGGGGTCGTGGCTCTCCCTCAGGGCTTCCCACCGTGCCGTCCGCGGCCCGTTGCCGCGGACCAGCAACGGGCGCCCGCCGCGCTTCCGGTCGCGAAGATCCACGACCAGAGCGATCGTCAGCAGTACGACGACCACCGCGCCTACCAGAATCCAACCCATCCCGGCCCCCCTTGCGCTCCGTGAGCGGGATTGTGGCCTCGCTCACGGAGCAAAGGTAACTCCGGAAATGCCTGGTTGTACCCGGACTTGAGGTTCATTTAAGGCAGGGGAACACCAATGGCCGATTTGCGCGGGGTGCCAGCGACATAAATGTCACCGTCGGCCACCGAGACGTCACGCTCACTGGATGCCCCGGTCGCGAGAATTCGTGCGGGGTCACGGAATCCGGCGATGACCTCGACGCGCTGGACCGGTTTCGGTGTGGTGATCACGGTTTCGGGTTTCCAGGTGCGGCCGTCCTGCAGAAGGAACGTCTCGATGTTCGGTTTGCCGTCCCGGGTTCCGTACACACGCCAGGTGCCGCCGCCGAGCGGTTCGATCTCGCGCAGCCGCAGCCCGCTCGCGACCTCGCGGACTTCCCAGGTCTTGCCGTTGAACGCACCCGCGAAATCGCGCGGCGAACCGGCGGCGTCGAACTGGAACCAGGTGACGAACGGCTTTCCGTCGCATTGGGTGCCGACCTGCAGGATGTAGTCCGGCGACTTGAGCGCGCCCGGCAGTTCGAGCGGGGTTTCGGCGACCTTGAGGTACCGCTCCTGCTCGGCGTCGTCGACCTGTGTGCCGAGGTCGCGCCCGGCCGCGGAGAAGAATCGCAACGTCCGCACGTCGAAGGACAGGTAGTAGACGTTCCGGTGGTAGACGTCGTGTTTGTGCTGGGTCGGCCCGCCGCCTGCCAGCGTGTAGACGAACTGGATCCGTCCGGTCGCGGGCAGGTACCGCAACTGCCCGACGTAGATCTCGTCCATGTGATCGGCCCGGCCCAGCGAACCGAACGCCCACCGCTTCCCGGTCAGCTGCACCGAGTTCTTCCATGTCTTCCCGTTGTCACGGGACACGATGTACTTCATCGGGCGGAAATCGCTGTTCGCGGCGGGATCCACCTGGTTCGTGGTCTCGCGGTAGAACATGAACAACGTGCCGTCGTTCGTCTTGACCGGCATCGGGTAGCTGGCCGCGTCTCCCGCCGCGACCTCAGTCTCGGTCCACGTCCCGTCCAGCGAATGCGCTTGCGGTGCGCGGGTGATCACGGTCCGCGTGTTGTGCATGCCGCGGAAGATCAGCAGGTGTCCGTCACCCGCGAGCAACATCGTCGGGTAGTTGTGCGGATCGGATTCGCCGTCGGCGATCTTCTTCGGGGTGGTCCAGGTGCCGGTTCGGTGGTCGTAGGCCTGCACGTAGCTGTCCGCGGCCTTGCCGGACCACGAGATGAAGGTCTTCCGCGCGACCGGGTCGTAGATCCCGCCCGCGTTCGGGCGGCGGTCGGTGCGGGAAGCGACCGTGCTCGCCGGGGTCATCACCTCGAACGCGGCCTTCTCGGGTGGTTTGGCCGCCACCGGTGACACCGGGATCACGAGACCTGCCGCGACGAGGGGAATGAGCGCGCATAGAAGTCTGCGCATGAAAACGCCTCCTGATGCATAGCAGGCGGCGGAGCTTGATCCTCTCACGTAAGAACTCGGCAAAACCAGCCCTGATAACGACGAAAGCAGGGGTCCGAACGGACCAGCGGTTACGAATCGTTAGTTTTTCGTCTTCCTCATTTCACTTGTTCGGGGGAGTATGCGGCGACCGATCTTGCGAAGAGGGGACTCAGAGTGACCACATCCCGCCGTGCTGCCCGGAGACGGGTCTTGACCGTGGCCGTCACCTCCGGGCTCGTCGTGAGCGGTGTCGCCGCTCCCGCGGCGCTCGCCGTGCCGAGTGCAGACGCCGTGATCGCGGAGGTCTACGGCGGTGGTGGCAACTCGGGTGCCACCCTGATCAACGACTTCGTCGAACTCGCCAACCGCGGCGCGGCCGCCGTGAGCCTCGACGGCTTCAGCGTGCAGTACGCACCCGCGTCCGGGAACAGCTGGCAGGTCACGCCGCTGACCGGCAGTGTCGCGCCTGGCGCGCGCTACCTCGTGGCCGAGGCGAAGGGCGCTGGCGGCAGCGTCGTCCTGCCCGCCGCGGACGCCACCGGCACGATCTCGATGTCCGCGACCGCCGGCACCATCGCGCTCGTCCAGGGCACCGCCGCGCTGACCTGCAAGACCGCCGCGGACTGCGCGGCCGACGCGCGGATCAAGGACCTCGTCGGCTTCGGCTCGGCCGCCATCATCCGTGAAGGCACCCCGACGGCCGCGCCGTCCAACACGACGTCCGTCGCGCGTGCCTCGGCGCTGGCCGACACCGACGACAACGCCGCCGACTTCTCCTCCGGCGCGCCGACCCCGACCAACAGCAAGGGCGAGACGCCGGGTGACACCGGCCCGCCGCCGGTCACCGCGAAGATCCACGACATCCAGGGCACCACCCGGATCTCGCCGTTCAAGGACCAGAAGGTCGCCGGGGTCACCGGTGTCGTCACCGCGTTGCGGACGTTCGGTTCGGCGCGCGGCTTCTGGCTCACCGACGCGAGCCCCGACGCCGACCCTCGCACCAGCGAGGGCCTGTTCGTCTACACCGGCTCGGAGACGCCCGCGGTGGCCGTCGGCGACGCGGTGACCGCCTCCGGCACCATCCGTGAGTTCTACCCGGATGCGCCGGCGACCTCGCCGTTCCAGTCGCTGACCGAGCTCACCGGTGCACAGTGGACGGTCGGCTCGAGCGGAAACGCTCTGCCCGAGCCGACCGTCGTCAAGCCGGACACGGTTCCGGACACCGTCGCCCCGGCACCCGGTGGGAACATCGAGCCGTTGCCGCTCGAGCCCGCGAAGTACTCGCTGGATTTCTGGGAGTCGCACGAAAGTGAGATCGTCGGTGTTTCCGACGCGCGCGTGGTCGGTCCGACGACGTCGTTCAACGAGCTTTACGTGACCACCAAGCCGAAGCAGAACCCGAGCGTTCGTGGCGGCGCGGTGTACCTCGCCTACGACCGGCTCAACACCGGCGTGCTCAAGGTCGCTTCGCTGATCCCGTTCAGCGAGGTGCCGTTCCCGAAGGTCAACACCGGCGATGTGCTCACCGGTGAGACCTCCGGCCCGGTCGAGTACAGCAACTTCGGCGGGTACACGCTGCTGGCGACGAAGCTCGGCGCGACCAAGGACAACAAGCTGCAGCGCGAGAGCACCCGCGAACAGCGCAGTGGTGAGCTTTCGGTGGCGACCTACAACGTCGAGAACCTGTCCGCTTTGGACAGTGCCGAGAAGTTCGGTGAGCTGGCCAAGGCCATCGCGACCAACCTGGCGAGCCCGGATATCCTGAACCTGGAAGAGATCCAGGACAACAACGGCCCGGCGAACGACGGCACCGTCGCCGCCGACCAGACGCTGCGGAAGTTCGTCGACGCGATCGTCGCCGCCGGTGGCCCGCGCTACGAATGGCGCCAGATCGACCCGCGGAACGGTCTCGACGGCGGCCAGCCGGGCGGCAACATCCGCGTCGGCTTCCTGTTCAACCCGGCTCGGGTGTCCTTTGTGGACCGAACGGCCGGCGACGCGACGACCACTCCGGTCGGCGTGGTGAAGGAACGCGGCAAGACCCACCTGACGGCGTCGCCCGGACGCGTCGATCCGGCGAACGAGGCGTGGGCCTCTAGCCGGAAACCGCTGGCAGGCGAGTTCGTCTTCCAGGGCCGCACCGTGTTCGTGATCGCGAACCACTTCAACTCCAAGGGCGGCGACCAGCCGACCCACGGCCGCAACCAGCCGCCGAATCGCAGTTCCGAAGTGCAGCGGGCCAAGCAGGCGACCGTGCTCCGCGGCTTCGTCGACCAGCTCCTGGCGTCGGACAGGCACGCGAACATCGTCGTCGCCGGCGACATCAACGACTACCCGTTCGCGCCCGCTTTGCAGACGCTGACTGCCGGTGGTGCGCTGAACGACGTCATCGCGAGCCTGCCGGAGAAGGAGCGGTACAGCTACGTTTTCGAGGGCCAGTCACAGGTGCTGGACCACATCCTGGCGTCGCGGGCACCGCGCGGGATCGACTACGACGTCGTGCACCTGAACGCGGAGTTCGCGCAGCAGGCGAGCGACCACGACCCACAGGTGCTGCGGTTCCGGCCGAGCACGGGCAACCCCGTCATGGACGCGCTCTACGACCTGGCGGACTACTTGGAGAAGATCCTCGGCCCGTACCTGCCGAAGGCGTAGCGCGTGTTATGAACGGATCTTTCATAACAAAATCTGTTATGAAAGATCCGTTCATAACAGCTGCGGGTCAGGTGCCGCGAAGTTCGGCGACCACCGGCGCGAAGGCGTCGAGGGCCGCGGAGTTGACCTTCACGTACGAGATCCCCAGCGTTTCCCGCCGCGCACGAAGGACGTCGGCCGCTTCGGCCGGATCACCCGGCAGCACCGCCACGGAGCCCGCGGCGGCCAGGTCGGGGGCGTCGATGCCGAGTGCCGAGCGCATCCAGGGCGTCGCTTCGGTACCGACGGCCAGGAGGTTCAGACTGAGTTCGATCTCTTCGAACCGGTCGACGGCGGAGCCACGGATCAGGTCCACGATCGACCGTGCCACGTTGGCGTCGCTCATCGGCGGCAACGCGAGCGAGATGATGTCGGCCTTCCGTGCGGCGAGATCCAGGACCTTCGGGCCCATACCGCTGATCAGCAGGGGCGGCCGGTCCGGGGACTTCGTCACCTCGGACACCGTCGCGGCGAGGTCGGCGAGTCGCTGAGAGCCGTTGCCGAAGGGCCGGCCCAGCTCGGCGGACTTCGTCTCGGCGCCGGGACGTCCGGTGCCGAGGCCGAGTTCGAACCGGCCGTCGGACAGCGTGTGCAGGCTGCGGGCCTGCCAGTCCAGCAGGCGCCGGTCGCGGAAGGCGTTCGCCAGCACGAAAGTGCCGAGGCGCAGCTCGGAGGTCACCGCGAAAGCCGTAGGCAGGACGGTGAGCGGGTCCAGTCCGCCGGTCGGATCCGGGGCCAGCAGGGTGTCGTAGCCGAGGGATTCGGCGCGGCGCGCGAGCTCGGTGAACGACTCGAGCTCGGGCTTCACCGCGGTGATGACACCGAAGCGGAACGGTCTGGTGGTCATGCCACCGATCCTGCCCGCCGTCACCGTCGGATGCCCTTCGCCCACAGCGAACTACCGCAATTGGTCCTCTGCTTGCGGAGGGGGGTCAGGAGCGTTTCGCTCGCCAGCCCAGCGCGAGTACGGCCTGCACGAGTTCCTGGTAGCTCGGCTTGACCTCTTCCAGGTACCGCTCCAGGTACCCGGCCCGCGCGGTCAGGACGGGCGCGGGATCCTCGCCGTCCGGCAGCCACGTGAGGCCTTCGACGTTGTGCCGCGCCATCCGCCACCACCGTGCGCCGCGGTCGACGGCGCGTTGCTCCCGCTCGGCCGCGTCCGCGACGGCCTGGTGCGCCTCGGCGAGCCGGGCCTCCAGTTCGTCGGCGCGCGCGAGTTCCCAAGTGCGCAGGTTCTCCGCCGAAGCGCGGGCAAGGCCGACGATCTCCTTGTACCGCATCGCGGCGGTGATGCCGTCATCCATCGAGATTCCCCTCCGGACGCTGGAACGGGATGATCACTTCGGGTGCGCCGTGCGTGGTGCGGTCGAAGAACAAGGCCCGCCCCGGCCGCGGGGACCAGTGCACGACCTGCCCGGCCGCGAACGGCGACAGCTCGTTCCCCTGGACGTCCAGTGCGGCCCAGGTGCCGATGTCGTCCGTGCCCGCGAAACCGAGGGTGTCCTTGAGCCGCGCGACACTGCGCCACCAGCCGATCGTGTGGACGCCGTGCGTCGGTCCCTGCTTCAGCAGCACCCTCAGCTGATCGAGACCGCTCTTCAACTGCCCGGGCGCCTTGACCTCCAGCGCGGGCAGTGAAGCATCGACGCCGTACAGCAGCAACACTTTCGCACTGTCCAAACCGGACAATCCCTCGGCCAGAGCGATCGTCCGGGCGGACAGGTCGTCGACCAGGGTCGCGCGATGGCCGTCAGCCTGGAGCCGTTCGAGCAGCTCCGTCACGGCCGGGACGCTGGCCTCGATCGGACAGCTCAGCAGGAACTCCGCCGAACCGTGCGGATGCTGACGTGCCAGCGAACGTGCCGCCGAGTCCATAATGGATAGTGCCTCGGCGGTGGCCGCGCCCAGTACCGCGACGTTCCGGCCGGGAGCGTTCGGCAGGTCGACACCGCAGGCGGTCTCGCCGACGTCGATGGACTGCCCCAGCAGCGCACGCGGTTTGGACGTCGGCTTCAGATCGGTGAACGCCGGGAACTGTTCGAGGACCGGGGAATGTGCCCCGTCGAACAGCCGTGGTCGTTTGAATGCTTCCGAATACTGTTCCCACAACCGGTGCTGCAGTTTGACGAAGACGTCCTTGCTGCTGGCGTCCGGTACGTGCGCGAGCTGATTCCCGTGTGCCACACCGGAATCGTGGTTGAGCACGGCATGCCACTTCGGCGCCGACACCGCGGCGTTGTTCGTCTCGGCCAGCACCCGCCGCGCTTTCGGCATCGCGATCCGCAGGGTGCACTGCTCGAACACCGCCGGTTTGCCCCAGAACGCTTCGATACCGGCGACGTCCTGACTCGCCAGCACCAGGTGGATGCCCTGCGAACGGCCTCGCCGTGCGATGTCCTCCAGCAGTTGGGTCGCCGTCGCGGTCACGCCGTCGCGGCCGGCGAACAGGTATTGGAACTCGTCGATCACCGCGACGATCCGCGGCCAGTGCCCGCCGGGATCCTGCTCGCGCAGATCCGCGAGGTTCGTGACCTCGTGCAGTTTCGCCGCCGCCGAACGACGGCGCAGTTCCTCGGCGAGGAACCGCAGCAGCGCGAGGCCGAATTCGCGGTCGGTATTGACGTTGACCCCGATCAGCTTGGCGTGCGGCAGCCAGCTCGCGTCCCGCCGCCCCGGCGCGAGGCCGGCGAACGAGACGCCTTCCTTGAAGTCCAGCAGATACAGCGCGAGTTCGTCCGGCGAGTACCGCGCCGCGAGGCTTCCCAGCAGCGAGTACAGGAAGTTCGTCTTGCCCGACCCGCTCGGCCCGCCGATGAGCGCGTGCGGGCTGGCGTCGCCGATGACGACCTCCACCGGCTCGCCCTCGAAGAACCCGACCGGTGCCCGCAGTTCCCGGGCGGAACTCTCCTTGCCGAGTTCGGTCGGCAGGAGATCGGCGAAGGCGCGCGGCCCGCCCTGTTTGGTGATCAGCGCCTCGGCGATCCGCCCGGCGGCGCGGAGGACCTGCCCGGACGGCATCGGCGGGTCGAGGTCGACCATCAGATCCGTGCCGGTCATGCTGCTGGTCGCGTGGCGCTCGTCGTGCAGGCTCAAGGTTTCCACCGACGTCGACAACATGGTCGGGACGTCGATCAGGATGAGACAGATCCCGGCCGCGAGCGCCCCGGTGGCGACCCGCTTGAGTTCACGGGCACGCTCCGGCTCGAGGGTTTCGCCGTTTCCGTACAGGACCGCGATCCGGAACGGCTCGACCCGCTGACCGCTCGCCTTCCGGATTTCCCGCAGCGACGTGTGCCCCGCCTGCATCCCGGTCGCGTGGATGCGGCGGATGTGCCCGGCCAGTTCGTCGAGGAGATCCTCGAGCCGCCCCGGGTCGTACAGGGTGAGCGCGCTGGTGCGGCTCAGCGGATAGAGGTCGGGCAGGATCGCGGTCAGCTGACCGACGTCCCACAGGTGGACGCGCACCGCGCCGGGTTCGAACGTGCTCAGCACCCGGATCAGCAGGTTCTGCACGATTCCGTCCACCGCGGCCCGGGTCTTCGGTGCCGACGTGATGGACAGATGCGACTCGTCGAGCAGGGGGACTGCGACGTCGAACGTGCGCGCGATGTCCTTGCCCGGCACGGTCGCCGAGCCGACGCGCCACAGCCCCGGCGCGGTGATACCCGGATTCCCGCCGACGCGGCCGAGCCAGTTGCCCGGCTGCTGACTCGCGGGACCCGGCGCGTTGTTCGCGACCAGTTCGCGCAGTGCGTCCGGGCCGGCATCCCAGTCCGCGTAGAACTCGGAGCGCACGCTGCGAAGCAGGCCGAAGACCTCACCCGACGCGGGATGCCGCGACCACTCCGAGTGGTGCGCCGAGGTGGAGTTGTTCATCCCCACCTTGACGATGTGCTGTTCCAGTTCCAGTTTGGCCAGTTCCGCCTCGGCCGTTTGACGGGCTCCGGCGGCGGCGCCGAGGACGAGCCCGATCTGGTGCCGGACCCGCTCCAGCGCGGTGGCCACTCGATTGCGCTGTTCGCTCGCTTTGCTGCCCATCGGATCGCCAATCTAGAGGCGTGACTGGTAACCGTTGACGAGATCGTCCGCTGTGGATAAGCGCGTGAGGAGGGTTTCGATTCCCTCGTCGGCCTGCGCGAGCTGTGACGGCACCCAGGGATCGGCCTTCGCTTGCGGATCCACAATGGCGCGACGGGCCTCTTCGAGCAGGCTTCTGGCCTGTTCGGCGTGAGAACGGCCGTCGGCGAGGCCGGTTTGGACGGCCGTCAGCAGCTGGTGCAGTTCTTCGAGGTACATGGTCAGAGGCGGGTCGAGTAGGACTCGGCCGAGGAAATGCCCGCCTGGATGGTGCTCTGCATACCGGTGATGCCTTGCAGCGCCTCCGCGAGCAAGCCGTGGGCTTGGCTCACTTCGTGCTGGCTGCTGCCCTGGGTCGCCTGGGAAAGCGAAAGCTGGGCTTCTTCGAGAGACTGCGCGGCCTGCTGAAGTGCGTGAATACTCGCGGATGCCTTCTCGTTCGCGAGCGCGATACCAGCGCGGATCTCTTCGACTCCGGCCATTTTGGCGGACTCCTTGGGACGTCGGGGGCTGGAACGACCACGTATAAACTTAGCGTGATCAACTGACTCTGTTAAGTGAAGGTCGTGCTAAGTAACCAACAAGGCCCCGGACGTCGAAACGTCCGGGGCCTTGCGGGCTGCGGAGGATACAGGATTCGAACCTGCGAGGGCGTGAACCCAACACGCTTTCCAAGCGTGCGCCTTAGGCCGCTCGGCCAATCCTCCGTGGGGAACTTTACCGGATGGTGTTCCGGTCGTTCGAAGGTGGGTCTGACCAGCATTTCAGTGCTTGACGCTTCAGTCCTGTCCCGGCGCGAGGACGTCGGCGACGACGACGGTGATGTTGTCCGGCCCGCCACCTTCGTTGGCCAGATCGATCAGTCTCCGGACGGTTTCGCCGGGATCTTCGAAGGCGCCGAGAAAGTCTTTGATAACGGTTTCGACAACCGTTGCCGTTAACCCGTCCGAGCACAACAGAACCCGGTCTCCCGGAGCCGTGTCGAACGTCCAGATGTCCGCTTCGCCGCTCCCGGTGCTCAGCAGTGCCCTCATGAGGAGCGAGCCGCGGGGATGGCCCTCGGCGTCGGCCGGGTCGATCCGCCCGTCGTCCACCAGCGCCTGCACGAGAGTGTGGTCGCGGGTGAACCGGTGGAGCGCGCCTTCCCGCAGGAGGTAGCCGCGTGAGTCGCCGATATGAGCCGCCGCGAACCGGGCGCCGTCGAACAGCAGTGTCGTCATAGTTGTCCCCATACCGTGCGTCTCCGGCTCGCGCTCGGCCCGCTCGGTCAGCCGGTCGGCGATCGTCCGGACGCCATCGGTCAGGATGCTGATGAGATCGACGTCGGCGAGGTCGAACGCACGGAGGTCGGAGTCGAGCCGGGAGAGGACGCCCACGGCCTCGGCGCTCGCGACTTCTCCGTACGGCTGGCCGCCGATGCCGTCCGCGACCGCGAGCAACCTGGCACTGGCGTAGACCGAGTCCTCGTTGATCTGCCGTTGCCGGCCGACATCCGAGCCGGCGGCGTACCGAAGGGTGTACGTCATACCTTCAGTAAAGCAGCTGTGTACTCAGTTCACAAACAACGAGCTGGAAGCATCGGTTGTCGGATAGGATACGCGGATGGAGGAGCCCGCAACCGTCACCGCGGCGGACATCGCCCGCATCGCCGACGTCGGCCGCGCCGCGGTGAGCAACTGGCGGCGCCGCTACGGCGACTTCCCGGCACCTGTCGGCGGGACGGCGTCGAGCCCGCTGTTCTCGCTGGCGGACGTCGAAACCTGGCTGACCGAGCGAGGAAAACCGTTCCGGGTGTCGCTGGGCGACCGAGTGTGGCAGCGCCTGCGGAACCTCGGTGACGACCTTACGCTCGGGCAGCGAGTCGGCCGTGCGGGCGCGTTCCTCTCGCGGCGAGGTTCCGCCGAGCAGGATTCTTCCTCCCGCTACGACGATCCGGAACTTCTCGGGTTACTCGAGCGCTTCGCGGACGAGCAAGGAGCACGAGAGGCGTTCGAGTTCCTTTGTGAGCGCTATGTCGAAGCGCATTCACGGCAGTTGTCGGTCACGCCTGAGCCGGTGGCCCGGCTGATGGCGCGGCTCGCCTGCCCGGAGCCGGGGGTCGTGCTCGATCCCGCGTGCGGGCTCGGGACGTTGCTGCTCGCGTCCGGCGGCACGCGGCTGCTCGGACAGACCGCCGACCCGGCGATCTCGTGCATCGCGGCGCACCGGTTGCTGCTCGCGGGCGCCGACATGGAGATGTACGGCGCGGACGCGTTGCCGATGGACTCCTTCGAAGGGGTGCTCGCGGACGCCGTCGTCTGCGATCCGCCGTTCAACGAACGGGAATGGGGTTACGACGAACTCGTCGGCGACTCGCGCTGGGAGTACGGCCAGCCGCCGCGCGGTGAACCGGAACTGGCCTGGGTACAGCATTGCCTGGCACATGTGAAGCCTGGCGGGCTCGTGGCGATCCTCATGCCACAGGTCGCCGCCGGCCGCCGGACCGGCCGCCGGATCCGCGGGAACCTGTTGCGCGCCGGGGCTTTGCGCGCGGTGGTGACGATCGGCGGTTCCGACCTCTGGCTGTTGCGGCGCCCTGTCGCCGGCGAACGGCCGCCGTCGCGGCTGCTCCTGCTCGCCGATCCGTCCACAGTGGAGGAACAGTGGCCGGATCATCTCAGTGGCGTGGAGGTGCCGGGCGCGGTCCGGATCATCGAACTGCTCGACGAGGAGATCGATCTTTCCCCGGCGCGGCACCAGGCGCATGACGAGCATCTCGGCGAAGCGTTTCTTGAAGTGCGGCAACACTTCGAACGGCTTCACGTCGAGCCGCCCGCGCTGGAGTCGTCGGACGAACCGCCCACGTTCACGACGATCGGCGAGCTGGTGAAGTCCGGTGTGCTCACGACTCCGGACGTGCTCGCTGAAGGTGACGTCGTGGCCTCGCCCGCGGTGCCCGCGTATGTCCACAATGGATCGGAACTGCCTGTCGAGCCGTCGTTGTCGAAGTACCGCACGGATCCCGAGCGGCTGGACGCCGCGTTTCTGGCGGGCTGTCTGCGTGCGGCGGGCCAGATCGCGCCGACCTCGTCGACGAGGATCGATCTGAAACGCACGAGGATCCCGCGGTACCCGATCGAGACGCAGCGTGCGTACGGACGTGCGTTCACCCGGCTCGCCGAGTTCGAGGACGGGCTGCGTCAGGCGGCGGAATCCGGGCTCGAGCTGGTCCGGCTAGGCTTGGCCGGGCTTACCGAAGGACAGCTCAAACCGGAGAACTAGCTTGTTGATCGCCGATCGCTACGAACTCGACGAGCTGCCGCTCGGCCGGGGTGGCATGGGCGCGGTCTTCGCGGGCCATGACCGGCACCTCGGTCGCCGTGTGGCGGTCAAGTTCCTCGGCCTTCCCGGCGGTCCCGACGCCGAACTCGAGCAGCGTTTCATCCGTGAGGCGCGGATCCTCGCGACCCTGGAACACGCCGGCGCGCCGACGCTGTACGACTTCGGCACCTATGACGAGCGGCTGTTCCAGGTCATGCAGTTCATCGAGGGCGTGACGGTCGCCGATCTCGCCGCGGAACACGGTCCGCTGCCGGTGCCGTGGGCGGCCGCGATCGCCGCGCAGGCATGCGCCGTGCTCTCGGCCGCGCACGCGTTGTCGATCTGCCACCGCGATCTCAAACCGACCAACCTGATGCTGTGCCCGGACGGCAGTGTGAAGGTGCTCGACTTCGGGCTCGCGATGCTGCGTGAGACCGACGTCGCCCAGTTCACCCGCGCCGGCCAGATCCTCGGCACGCCCGCGTATATGGCGCCGGAGCAGATCCAGCGTGGTGTCGCCGGACCGCGCAGTGATCTGTACGCACTCGGTTGCGTGCTGCACGAGATGCTGACCGGCAGGCAGCTGTTCACCGGGCCGACGGCGTACGCGGTGTTCGAGAAGCAGGTCAAGGAGAGCCCGGCCTCGGTTCCCGGGGTGCCGGACGAGCTGAACACATTGCTCGCGGACCTGCTGGAGAAGGATCCCGAGAGTCGGCCCAAGGACGCGAACGAGCTGTACGAGCGGCTGGGCACGTTCGTGAAGGAACTGCCGCCTCTGCCCGGTTACCTCGACAAAGGCGCCAACCCCGGCCGGATGTACGCCCGCGTGGTCGGCCGCGTGAGCTGAACCAGGCCTTGTTGACCCTGAGCTAACACGAGATGTGATCGTGACCTTCCGATCAACAACCCCGGACGGGTGAGGTCCGTCTCTACCCATGTCAGTCGGAGTACGGACATAACGGGGGTAAGGGTCGTGAAGAAGTTCCTGGTGGGGGTGACCGCACTGGCCACCGCGCTGGTGCTGGCCGCGTGCTCGGGCGGGACGCCCGGCCCGGTGAGCACACCCGGTGGTGGAGCCGTCGCACAGGGGGCGGTCGAGAGCCCGGTTCCGACCACGTCGTCGTCTCCCAGCGAGACGCCCTCGCCGACGCCGACCCCGCCGTCGAGCAGCAGCTCCAAGCCGAAGCCGACGACGCAGAAGCCCAAGCCGACACCGAAGCCCAAGCCGAAGCCGGCGGCGAACACCGCCGACGTCCCGTGCAAGGCCGCGCTGGCCTCGCCCGGCGTGAGCGCGTGCGTCGACCTCTCCGCGCTGAAGACGTGGCTGCTGCAGGACGGCAAGATCATCTACGGTCCCGTCAAGCACCTGCCCGGTAAGAAGGGTTTCGCGACGCCGACCGGTGTCTTCCACGTTTCGGCCAAGGTCAAGAACTACCACTCCAAGGCCTATGACGCGCCGATGCCGAACTCGGTGTTCTTCCTGCCGGGTATCGCGTTCCATACCGGCAGCCTCTCGGTGTACTCGCACGGTTGCCTCCACCTTGGGGCGGCCGCTTCGCAGAAGTACTTCACGACACTGCAGCGTGGCGACGTCGTCCAGGTCGTTCCCTGACCGGTTGCGGTTAGGTAACCGATAGGCGGAAAAGGCAACCAAGTTCCCCATCTCGAGCGATGAGCCAGCACAAGCTGGAATGGGGAACCGCCGATGAGCCTCGCGAGACCACGGGTATTCACCCGCATCGTTGTCGCACTGTCAGTGATGATTTTGCTTTTGCCAGGTTGGGTGGGCGCTCCGGTCGCGACCGGAGCGCCCACTTTGCCGTCCGGGTTCGTCCTGCGAGATCAGCCGAGCGGGCAGGCGGCGTTCGACCTGACGGACTTCGCCTACCTGCCCGACGGCTCGGTCCTGAGCATCGGCAAGAGCGGCAAGGTTGCCTGGGTCTCAACTGCAGGCCAGGTGCGGACGATCGCGACGCTGCCGGTCCACACCATCGGAGACCTCGGCCTGGTCGGGCTCGCGGTCGCACCGGACTTCGCCACGTCACGCCAGATCTACCTCACGTGGTCGTTCGACACCACGGGCGGCGCGTTCACCATGCGGGTGGCGCGCTGGACGGTGACCGGCGGGTCGGAGCCGACCGGGCTGGCGAACCAGCGGGTCCTCATGGATCTTCCCGGCGTCCGCAACGTCCACGGCATCACGGGGGTCGTCGCGGCCGAAGACGGCACCGTATGGATCTCCGTCGGTGACGCCGCCGACTTCACCAAGGTGGACCCCGGCGCGTTCCGTGCGCTCGATCTCGATCAGCTCTACGGCAAGATCCTGCACGTCACCCCGGACGGCGTCGGCGTTCCGACCAACCCGTACTACTCCGCGGGCGCGCCGAACGCCAACCGCTCCAAGGTCTTCTCCAGCGGCTACCGCAGTCCCTTCCGGTTCTCCCTCGATGCCACGCTCGGCCTGCCGGTCGTCGGTGACGTCGGCTGGAACACATGGGAAGAGGTCAACGTCGTACAGCCGGGGGCGAACCACGGCTGGCCGTGCTGGGAAGGGAACGACCCGACGCCCGGCTACTCCGCCCTTCCCGCCTGTGCCGGTGTGGTCAATACGCCGCCGATCACCCAGTACCACCACGGTTCCGCGGCTGATCAGGGCAACAGCGTCACCGGTGGGATCGTCTACAGTGGATCGTCCTATCCGGACGAATACAAGGACGCTTACTTCTTCGGCGACTACGTCACGCAGAAGCTCTGGACGTTGAAGTACGACAGCCAGGGCAGGCTCGTCCAGGCGCCGCAAAGTCCGCCGAAGTTCACCGCCGTCGGCGGCCCGGTCAAGTTCGCGGCCGCGGCCAACGGCGACATCGTGTACGCCGACATCCACACCGGAAACCTGCGACGGCTCAGTTACCCGGCCACCAACGCGGAACCGGTCGCGGTGGCGACGTCGAGCACCGACCCGTCGACGAGGACGGTGACCTTCGACGGCACCGGGTCCTACGACTTCGACGGCGACGAGGCCGAACTCGTCTACAACTGGGATTTCGGTGACGGCACAAGCCAAACCGGCTCGCGCGTGAGCCATACGTACGCGGCGGACGTGACCACCGCGACCGCGCGGCTGACCGTCACCGACGGTCTCGGCGCCTCCGGCAGCGCGGATCTCGTCGTGGCACCGGCGAATCACTCGCCCGACCTCGTGATGACCGACCCCGGCGCGCATACCTTCGCGGTCGGCGAACCGGTCACCGTGGGTGCGACGGCCACCGATGCCGAGGATGGCTCGCTGCCGGTCACGTGGACCACACTGGTCCGGCACTGCCCGGAAGAAGCGACCTGTCACGCGCATCCCGACGAGGGCGACACCGGCCCGAACTTCTCGATGCCGTTCACCGGGCACCAGGATTCGCGACTCGAGATCACCGCGACCGTGACCGACGGTGCCGGTGTCGTGGCGGCCAAGACCTACGTCGCGATGCCACGCGAGCACCGGCTCACGCTGCTGAGCACCGTGCCGGCGGCGTTGAGCATCCCGGCGGAGGGCGGGGTCAGCACCGCGATGGTCGCCGAGGGTGCGACGTTCGAGGTCGTGGCGGCGGCCGTCGCCGCGGACGGCGTCTCGACGTTCACCGGCTGGTCCGACGGCCGGACCACGTCGTCGGTGACGATCACCGTTCCGGCGAACGACCTGACCCTGACCGCGAACTACCTCACCCCGATCGACAAGCGTTATCAGGACGAGCCCGCGCTGCGGCAGTTGCTCGGGGCGCCGACCGGGCCCGAGGTCTTCGACGGCACGGTGCGCTACCGGACGTACGCGTCCGGCAGGCTCTATTGGAGCGCCGGGACCGGGGTCAAGTACATCAAGGGCGAAATCCTGGCGAAGTACCTCGCGGCAGGCGGGCACAAGAAGTTCGGCCCGCCCGCGACCGACGAGACGGCTACTCCGGACGGGGTCGGCCGGTACAACCACTTCCCGAACTGGCCGGGCACGCTGCAGTCGTCGATCTACTGGACCGCGTCGACGGGCGCGCATCCGGTGTACGGCCGGATCCGGGTGAAGTGGGCGGCACTGGGCTGGGAGACCGGTCCGCTGGGCTACCCGACCACGGACGAGTCCGGCACGCCGGACGGGATCGGCCGGTACAACCACTTCAGCAAGGGCGCGTCGATCTACTACACGGTGCAGACCGACGCCAGGGCGATCTGGGGACGCATCCGCGTTCGCTGGCAGGCGCTGGGCTGGGAGAGCGGGCCGCTCGGCTACCCCACGACCGACGAGTCCATGACCCCGGACGGCGTCGGCCGCTACAACCACTTCACCAAGGCCGGCTCGATCTACTGGACCCAGGCCACCGACTCGCACGCCGTGTACGGCGCGATCCGGCAGCGCTGGGCCGCGCTCGGCTGGGAACGGTCCTACCTGCGCTATCCGTCGACGGACGAGTTCACCATCTCGATCGGCCGTCAGAACAGCTTCCAAGGCGGCTACATCACCTGGAACCGCACGTCAGGGCAGGTGATCGACCGACGGTGGTGATTACGTTTCGATAAAGTCCCCTGATGTAGTGAAATGAGAACCCCTTTCGTGTCGATGTGACGGTCGACTGGGGAAAGGGGTTCTCTTTCATGCTTTCGAGATTTCGTGCGCTCTGTCACGCCGTCGTGGCGTTGCTGGTAGCGACACTTCTGGTGCCGTTGATGTCCACCGCGGCATCAGCGCAGCCGGAGTGGCAACCACCGTTCAAGATGCCTGACGGCTTCGTCCTCCGTGACCAGCCGACTGGGCACGGACCTGGGGAACTGACCGACTTCGGCTACCTGCCGGACGGTTCGATCCTCACCATCGGCAAGACCGGCAAGGTCACCTGGGTTTCGACCACCGGGCAGATCCAGACCGTCGCCACCCTGCCGGTGAATTCCAGCGGTGACGTCGGACTGGTCGGCCTCGCGATCGCGCCCGACTACGAGACGACCCGCAACATCTACCTGACCAGGGCCATCACCAACGGCGCCGGATTCATCCTGCGCGCGGCCCGGTTCACGACGACCGGCACGGCGCAGCCGACCGGCCTGTCCGCGGAAAAGGTCCTCCTCGACATCCCAGGCAACATGGACATCCACGGGATGACCAACGTCGTCGCGGCGCCGGACGGCACCGTGTGGATCTCGATGGGTGACAGCGCCAAAATTCATGGTACGGACGTGTTCGCGCTGAAGGCGCAGGACCTCGACCAGCCCTACGGCAAGATCTTCCACCTCACCGCGGACGGCGCCGGCGTGCCGAGCAACCCGTACTACGTTGCGGGAAACCCGAACGCCAACCGCTCGAAGGTCTTCGCAAGCGGCTTCCGCAGCCCGTTCCGGTTCAGCCTCGACCAGAGCACCGGCCTGCCGGTCGTCGGCGACGTGGGCTGGGGCACCTGGGAAGAGATCAACGTCGTCCAGAAGGGCGGGAACCAGGGGTGGCCGTGCTTCGAGGGCCCCGTGCCCGCGGACGGCTACTCCACGATGGCGGCGTGCACCTCGGTGATCAACACCCCGCCGTTGCTGGCCATGCCGCACGGTAAGGACAGTGTCGACGTCGGCAACAGCATCACCGCCGGGATCGTCTACAACGGAACGTCCTATCCGGCGGAGTACCAGGGAGCCTTCTTCTTCGGCGACTACGCCACGCAGAGCATCTGGACGCTGAAGTACGACACGCAGGGCAGGCTTGTCCGTGGGCGAGAGGTCCCGGCCAAATTCACCGGGATGCGTGGCCCCGTCAAGTTCGCCGCGGCGGCCAACGGTGACATCGTCTACGCCGACATCTTCTCCGGCGCGCTGCGACGGCTGAGCTTCGTGGTCGGAAACGCGGCGCCGGTCGCCGTGGCGACCTCGGAAACGAATGCCGACACCAGGACGGTCACCTTCGACGGCACCGGGTCGTACGACTTCGACGGCGACGCCGCCCAGCTCACCTACAGCTGGGACTTCGGTGACGGCACCACCGGAGTCGGTTCGAAGGTGAGCCACACGTACGCGGCCGACGTCCAGAAGGTGACCGCGAAGCTCACCGTGAAGGACGCGTTCGAGGCCGTCGGGACCACGGAAGTCACCGTGGCGCCCGGAAACCACTCGCCGGTGCTGACCATGACCGACCCGGGCGCGCGCACCTTCGCGGTGGGCGAGCAGATCAAGGTCGGCGCCACGGTCACCGACGCCGAGGACGGCGTGCTCCCGGTCAAGTGGACCGCGCTCACCCGGCACTGCCCGGAGAACGCGGTCTGCCACGCGCATCCGGACGCCCCGGCCGATGGACCGGAGTTCACCAAGCCGTTCACCGACCACACGGACTCCAGTTACGAGATCACGGCGACCGCGACCGACAGCGTCGGCGTTTCGACGTCGAAGACGTACATCGCGAAGCCTCGCGAACACCGCCTGACCCTCACGAGCAATGTCGCCGCCGGGCTCAAGATCACGCCCGAGGGTGGCGTCAGCAGCGCGATGGTCACCGAAGGCGCGGTGGTCGAGGTCGTGGCGGACGAGGTCGCCGCGGACGGTGTGTCGACGTTCACCGGCTGGTCGAACGGCTCGACCGAGCGGCTGACCAACATCACGATGGGCACCGCCGACCTGACCGTGACGGCGAACTACCTCACGCCGATCGACAAGCGCTACCAGGCCGAACCCGCGCTGGCGCAGCGGCTCGGCGCGCCGACCGCCCCCGAGGCCGTCGACGGCACGATTCGCTACCGCACGTATGAGCGCGGCCGGCTGTACTGGTCGAAGGACACGGGCGTCAAGCAGATCGAGGGCGAGATCCTCAAGAAGTACCTCGCCTTGGGCGGCCACAACGCGTTCGGTCCGCCCGCGACCGACGAAGCGGCCACTCCGGACGGCGTCGGCCGGTACAACCACTTCCCGAACTGGCCGGGCAAGGCGCAGTCGTCGATCTACTACACGGTGGCGAACGGTGCGCACGCCGTCTTCGGCCGGATCCGGGTGAAGTGGGCGGCGCTGGGCTGGGAAGCCGGTGAGCTGGGCTTCCCGACCACGGATGAGAGCGTCACGCCGGATGGCGTGGGGCGCTACAACCACTTCAGCAAGAACGCGTCGATCTACTTCACGGTGGCGACAGACGCGAAGGCCGTCTGGGGCCGCATCCGCACGAAGTGGGCGGGACTCGGCTGGGAATCGGGCCCGATGGGATACCCGCAGACCGATGAGACGAAGACGCCGGACGGCGTCGGCCGGTACAACCACTTCACCAAGGGTGGTTCGATCTACTGGTCGGGTGCCACCGACGCGCACGGTGTGTGGGGCGAGATCCGGAAGCGTTGGCAGGCCCTTGGCTGGGAAGCCGGCGACTGGCGCTACCCGACGACCGACGAGTTCGACATCACCGGCGGGAAGCAGAACAACTTCCAGGGCGGTTGGATCCGCTGGATGGCTGCCGGCGGCGTTGTTTCACACGGCAAGTGGTAGCGAATAGGTAAGTACATGAAGGCCCCCTTGCGTCGAGCGCAAGGGGGCCTTCATGTACTTCAGGGCAGCAGGTCGCCGGGTGAGGTGCCGGCCGAGGTAAGGGGAAGGCCGAGCGCGACCCGTTCGGTAAGCCAGCCGCTCGGCCGGTAGCGCGGATCGCCGGTACTCGCGACGAGGCCGCGCAGGATCCGCAGGACGACATCGGCCCCGACCTCCTGGCCCCAGACCAGCGGGCCACGGGGATAGCCGAGGCCGAGCCGGACGGCGGTGTCGATGTCCTCCGGCGTGGCCAGCCGCTGCCCGGCGATGTAGCAGGCGGTATTGACGATCGACGCGAGCAGCCGTTGAGCGATCGGCGCCGGCCCGTCGCTGACGACGGTCACCGGCAGCCCGGTCGCCGCGAGCGCGCCCCAGACGGTGCGGCCCGCAGCCGGGTCGAGGGCGGGATGGACCGACATCGTCAGGCGCTGCCTGAACCCACCGAGCGGGTCGACGCCGCAGACCCGTGACGGCGGCAGACCTGCCTTCAGCGCGGTGTCCACAGTGGACTGTCCGAGCGGGGTGACGATCAAGACCGCGTCCGGGTAGGCCGTGTGCACGACCTGGATCCCCGACGACGACAGCAGCGTGCCGAGGTGCTCGTTGTCGACCCACACCGGTGTCCGCGGCGGTTCGGGGGCGGCGGGTTCCGGTTCGGCCTGCTGGGCGCCGTCGACATAGCGATAGAAACCCTCGCCGTTCTTGCGCCCGTACAGCCCGGCCGCGACGCGCGGCCGCGTCAGCCACGACGGCCGCAGCCTCGGCTCGCCGTGGAAGCCGCTCCAGATGCTCTCCAGAACCGCGTGTGAAACGTCGAGCCCGGTGAGGTCGAGCAGTTCGAACGGGCCGAGTTTCAGGCCGAGCACGTCGCGCGCGATCCGGTCGACGTCGGCCGGGTTCGCGATCCCCTCACCGAGGATCTGCAGCGCCTCGGTCCCGAGGCCGCGGCCGGCGTGGTTGACCAGGAAACCCGGCGCGTCACGGGCGAGCACGGGTTCGTGTCCCCAGCCGCGGACGAGTTCGGTCACCTCGGACGGCAGCCAGTCGGCGGTCCGCGCACCGGGGACGACCTCGACCAGACGCATCAACGGGACCGGGTTGAAGAAGTGGAGACCGATCAGCCTGCTGGGATCGGTAAGCCCGGCGCCGATCTCGGTGACCGAAAGCGAGCTGGTGTTGGTGGCGAACACGGTGTCCGGGCCGCAGACGCGTTCCAGTTCGGCGAAGAGCGCCCGTTTGATCTCGAGGTCTTCGCGGACGGCTTCGATGACGAGCCCGACGCCGTCGGCCGGGGCGAGCGGATCCTTGACCTCGATCAGCCGGTCTTTCGCGGCCGTGGCGGCTTCTTCGGTGATCCGGCCCTTCGACGCGAGTTTGCCGAGCATCGCACCGACGTGCTCGATCGCCTTGGCCACGGCGTCGGGCTGAGCGTCGGCGAGTTCGACCTCGAGCCCCGCCGTCACGGCGAGCTGGACGATGCCCCGGCCCATCACCCCGGTTCCGATGACCCGGATCCTGCCGACCTGCTCCGCCCATTTCTCCACCGCGAGCCGCCTTTCTTCGATGCCGTCCCGGCCGACGTTAGCCGTCACGCCGTTATCTCGCCCGGAAGGGTGATCCGTGCGGCAGACGGCGTAAGGGCACCGATCCGCCCGGGTCCCACCCGCGAAAACCGAGTGTTCCGCGCAACAAGCCCGAAGGGAAACCTCCCATGGCCGCCGTCCCTACCGCCGCAGTCGTCCGCACCACCCCGTTGCTCCTCGTCGCCGTTCTCTTCGGTGCGATCGCCGGATTCTTCGCGAGCCAGGCCCTGTGGCCACTTGCCGCGGTGGCGGTCCTGGTCGCCGCGGCCGTCCTCGCGGGCGGGGTTTGGCTGACCGGACGTCGCACCAGTCGCGAACCCTAAGATCTCCGTGTGACGGCGAAACGCTTGACGCGGGAGGAAAGCCGCGAGCAGACCAGGGAACGCCTGCTCGCGGCGGCCGCCGGGCTGTTCGCCGAACGTGGGGTCAACGGCACCTCGGTCGAGCAGATCGCCGAACGGGCCGGGTTCACCCGCGGCGCGTTCTACGGGAACTTCGAGGGGAAACACGAGCTGGTCGTCGCGTTGCTGAGGCAACGGACGCGGCGCGAAGCCGAAGAGGTTTCAGCGCTGGGCGAGGGCGTCGGCTCGTTCGCCGAGTTGATGGATCGTTTGCGCGCGTGGAATGTCGAGCGCGCCGAACATCTCGAAGGCTGGCTGACCTTACGCACCGAGCTGGCCTTGTACGCCTTGCGGAATCCCGGCGCGCGCCCGCTAGTCGGCGAGGGCGAACAGGCCACCCGTGCCTTGCTGGAGACGTCGATCAGGACCGAGCTGGCCAGGCGGGGCGCGGAACCGCCCGCCGACCCGGCCTTCCTCGCGCTGATCATGCACGCACTCGAAGACGGCCTTCTGTTGCAACGATTCCTGAGTCCGGATGGGACCGGCGACGAGGACGTCGTGGACGCCGTCCAGCTGCTGATGCGGGCGTGGGCCGCGCTCAGCCGGACGTCCTGATCCCGACGAACCCGGCCATCTGCCGGGCGCCGTGTGCGAAGAACGCGTCCGGTGGGTCGACCGAGCCGACGTACTGTCCGAACAGCTCGAAATTGATCATGCCGAACAGCTGTGTCCAGGCCATCATCAGCCGGGACGCCGTTTCCGGGTCGACGTTCACCTCGAGAATCCCGGCGACGACGTCGAGCTGGGAGCGCAGTTCGCCCGGCATGTCGCCGGTTTCGGTCTCGACGCGGAGTTCGGCGGCGCGCAGGACTTCGACCAGGGCGAACGCCACCCGGCCTGCCGGTCCGGTGGTGTCCTGCGGGGCTTCGTAACCCGGGATCGGGGAGCCGTAGATCAGGGCGTACTCGTGTGGGTGCGCCTTCGCCCAGGCCCGAACGGCATGCCAGATCGCTTCCCAGCGTTCCAGCGCGCCCGCCTTCGGATCGTCGGCGGTTTCCGCGGCCTCGCCGATCGCGTTGTAGGCGTCGAGGATCAGCGCGGTCAAGAGCTGCTCACGGCTGGCGAAGTAGCGATAGAGCGCTGAGGAGACCATGCCGAGTTCCCGTGCGACGGAGCGGAGTGAGAGCCCGTGCGCGCCGACCTCGGCGAGCTGGCGACGGGCCTCGTCCGTGATCTCACGGGTGAGTTCGGCACGGGCGCGTTCACGGGCGGTCTGGGTGGCCGGCATGCGGCCGAGTGTAGAGCATCGCACCGAAACAAGAGCAGCGCTCTTGACAGCGCGGAGCAACTCGTGTTCACTGCTCTTAACCGAGAGCACTGCTCTCTTAAGGTCAGGAGACGAGATGACCACGCGCTACATCAAGCCGGCCAAGCGGACCAACATCTTCAACGAGGCCGTGCTCAAGCTGACCAAACTGGGCGTCAGCGTCCTCGGCAGCCGGGTGCTTTCGGTGCGCGGCCGCAAGAGCGGCGAGCTGCGTTCGGTCCCGGTCAACCTGCTGCCCCTGGACGGCGAGCGCTATCTGGTCGCGCCCCGCGGTGAGACGCAGTGGGTGCGCAATCTGCGGGTCGCGGGCGAGGGTCACCTCAGCGTCGGCCGCCGCACGGAGACGTTCACCTATACCGAGCTGACCGACGACGAGAAGCCCGCCATCCTGCGCGCCTACCTGAAGCGCTGGAAGTTCGAGGTCGGCTACTTCTTCGACGGCGTCGACGCGAAGGCGTCCGACGAGAAGCTGCGTGAGATCGCGCCGGGCTACCCGATCTTCAAGCTGGGCTAGTCATCTGCCGGGGTTCGCCTGCTCTTGCGGGCGGTGGCGGCGACCAGCACGATGCCGACCAGGAACGCGACGAGCCCGATCAGGAACCACAGTTTCTGCCCGGTCATGAAACTCCCGGTCAGCACGCCGGCGCCTTGGAGCACCCAGACTCCGCCGACCAGCAGCAACACGAGACCGATCGTGAGCGTGATCCAGCGCTTCATTTCCAGCTCCCCGCTTTCTTCACCGGGTTTCCTCCACCAGGCCGTTCCGGAACGCGTAGACGACGGCGTGTACCCGATCGCGTAGTCCCAGTTTCGCCAGAATACGGGAGACGTGCGTTTTCACCGTTTCTTCGCCGACATGCAGATGTGCGGCGATCTCCGCGTTGCTCGACGCGTTCGCGACAAGTAAAAGGACTTCGCGTTCACGGGAGGTGAGTCGTTCCAGTTCGGCCGGTTCGGCGGCCACCGGTTCGATGCTCCCGGCGAAGGTCGACACCAGCCGCCGCGTCACCGACGGGTCGATCAGCGCGTCGCCGCGCGCGGCCACCCGCATCGCGGAGACCAGTTCTTCCGGGGCCAGGCTCTTCAGCAGGAATCCGCTCGCACCGGCTTTCAAGGCTTTGTAGACGTATTCGTCGGAGTCGTAGGTCGTCAGCACGAGGACGCGGGTGTCGTTGCCGGGCGCGGCCAAAATGGCTTCGGTCGCGGCGAGACCGTCCAATTTGGGCATCCGGACGTCGAGTACGGCGACGTCCGGACGCAGGGCGGCCGCCTGTGCCACCGCTTCCCGGCCATCTGCCGCCTCACCGACGCATTCGAAATCGGCCTGGGTGTCCAGCACCGCCCGCATCCCGGACCGGAACATCGCGTGGTCGTCGGCGAGCAGAACCCGGATCACACTGCCTCCAAAGGAAAACTGACGCGGACGCACCAGCGCCTGCCGTCGTCGAGCGGTCCGCATTCGGCCTGTCCACCGAAAAGCGCGACGCGCTGCCGGATGCCGGCGAGTCCACGTCTCGTCGACAGCGCCGATGAGTTCTCGGCGGGAAAGCGTGCCTCGAACCTGGAGCGCCCGGGCCTGTGCGGAGCCCCGATTTCGTTCGTGATGGTGAGGACGACCTCGGTCTGCCGGTAGGCGAGGTCGATCTCCACGGTGCCGCCGGATCCGTGCCGGAGCGCGTTGGTCAGCGCCTCCTGCACGATCCGGTAGAGCGCGATGTCGAGCGAACCCGGCAGAGCGCGGGGTCCACCGTGGGTGGTCAGGCGCGCGGGAAGGCCCGCGGTGCGCAGGTTGTCGAGGAGCTCGTCGAGGTTGTCGAGCCCCGGCTGCCGCTGCGCGTCACCGTTTTCCGTACCGTGCAACAGATCCAGCAATCGCCGGAGATCGGCCATCGCGGCCCGGCTCGACGATTCGACCGCCGAAAGCGAATGCCGTACGGCGGGTTCCCCGTCCGCAAGGCCGAGCCGCGCGGCGCCGGCATGCACGCCGATCGCGCTGACGTGATGGGAGATCACGTCGTGCAGGTCGCGCGCGATCGTGGTGCGTTCCTCGGTGACTGCACGGCGGATCGCCTCGGCCTCGTGCTGTTGCCGCTGTTCCTCCGCCCGCTGGAGATCGGCGATATACGCGCGCCGCGCGGTCGTGTACCGGCCGACCAGCCAGGGCAGTAGGGAGGTCACCCCGATGTCGATCACGAGCAGCCGCCAATCCCGGTCGGCCCGGTCGACGGGGATGAGGTTGCAGGCGACGGTCCCGATGATCATCACGGCGAGGGCCAGCAACGCCGGCTTGATCCGCAGCCAGGCGCCCGCGCGGTACCCCGCGATCAGTACGCCGGCGTTGGTGGCCATGACGTAGCGGTCGTACGGGTACATGAGAAGCGGCGCCGCCACGAGCAAGGTGGCGTGCGCGGCCGAGACCCAGCCGGAATAGCGCGACGGACCGGCGAGCGCGGCGTTGGCCAGGATGCCGCCGATCAGGATCGCCCACGGCTGCCAGCCGAGCGACAGCGGCGGGCCGACGATGAGGAAGTGGCCCGCGTCGGCGACAAGGCAGACGGCTGCGACCGCCCATGCCTGCCGCGCCAGTGACCCACTGATATCCCTCACGCGTCCAACTCTGCCCTAAATTCGCTGGACCCGGGTTCTTACCCTCATTGCCACTCACGACCAACGCGCTCAGGCACCCGTCGCCACTGGCTCGGAGTGTCTCGAATGCCTCATTGGGGACGCTGAGCGTCTCGTATGTGGCATTGGGGACGTGTCTGTCCGGTGTGGATGGTTGCTGGTGTGACGGCGCAACACCCTTTTAGCCCCCGGCAAGGCCAGGCTCAGTAGCCCCGGGGTGGACCACCCTCGCCGGGCTGGCCTTGTCCGCGTTGGAGCTGACCTGACTGCCCGATCGTCGTCGCGGTCGCGGTGTTCCCGGAGACCTTCGCGATCACCGTCACGGTGTTCCCGGTCTTCGGATCGCCGGTCTTCCGCGTCGCCGAGTCGATCGTGTAGACCTGCTTGTAGCCGTCCTTGCTGGTCAGGCTGATCGAGGTCGCGCTGATCTCGGTGATCTCCCCGGTCTGCAGGCGCTGCGTGGTGTAGCCGCCGTTCCGGTCGGATACGACGAAATCGCCGTGCAAGGCGTCCATGGGTACGCCCATGCCGGGCATGCGGCCGGTCTGGCCGCCTTGACCGCCAGGGCCACCGGGGCCGCCCATCATCATTCCGCCGGGTCCTTGTTCGGCGCCGTTCGCGCTGGTGCCTGCCCAGATCGCGGCCCCGCCGCCCGCGGCGATCACCACCGCGACCCCGGCCGCGACCGCGGTCTTGCGGCCGGACCAGGACTTCTTGGGCTGCTCACCGGCCGGGGCCGGCGCTCCCCAAGCAGTGGCCTCGCCGTCGGCAGGTTTGGCCGGCTCCACCGGCTCGGCGGGTTTGGTCGGTTCGGTCATCGGTCGCCTCCGTCGTACTACTGGATGCGGCCATGCTCGACGCCGTCACTGTGCGGAAGCTGTGGCGACCGTTGGCACCCGCTGTGACCTTCTTCCGGGGGACCTGTCCTGGCGAAAATGAGCATCATCCCGGGATATGTCCGTTCGCGGAGGCGTCCACGGCCGGGTGATCGTTCACAGGAAACGCACAGGCGGGACACAGGGAAGGCTCAAAGGCGCCGCACAGGATGGCACCATGACCAGTGTGAACGTCCCTCCGTCAGGTTCCACGAAGGCCGATCTGCGCCGCGCCGACGGCAGTCCCGTACGGGTACTGGTCGTCGACGACGAAGCGACCCTGTCCGAGCTCGTATCGATGGCCCTTCGCATGGAGGGCTGGGACATCCGCAGCGCCGCCGACGGTACCGAAGCCGTCCGCATCGCCCGGGAATTCCGGCCGGACGCGGTGGTCCTCGACGTCATGCTGCCCGATATGAGCGGGCTGGAAGTCCTGCGCCGCATGCGATCCGAGGCGGCGAACCTGCCCGTGCTGTTCCTGACGGCCAAGGACGCCGTGGAGGACCGCATCGCCGGGCTCACTGCCGGTGGCGACGACTACGTCACCAAACCGTTCAGTCTGGAAGAGGTCGCGCTCCGGCTGCGCGCGTTGTTGCGCCGGGCGGGCGGGGTCACCGGCCAGAGCGGGTCGGCACTGGTCGTCGGGGATCTCACGCTGGACGAGGACAGCCGCGAGGTGCACCGCGGTGGTGATCTGGTGCCACTCACCGCGACCGAGTTCGAGCTGCTGCGCTATCTCATGCGTAACCCCAAACGTGTGCTGTCGAAGGCACAGATCCTCGACCGCGTCTGGAGCTACGACTTCGGTGGCCAGGCCAATATCGTCGAGCTGTACATTTCGTACCTCCGGAAGAAGATCGACGCCGACAGGGAGCCGATGATCCACACGATGCGTGGCGCCGGGTATGTCCTCAAGCCCGCCGGCTGAGCCGGGCGGGCTCCGATCGCGGAAGCGGGCTCCGTGGTCCTTGCGGCGACGGCTGATCGCACAGGTCGCCGGGCTGCTCGCGCTCGTGTGCCTGGTGGTGGGCGTGGTCACCGAGCTGGCGTTGCGGGACTTCCTGATCGGCCAGCTCGACTCGCGGATCGCCGCGACCAGCGAACGTGCGAACCAGCCGCAGCCAGGTGGCCGTCCAGGGATGGACAGGGTGCCAGAGGGGCTGCGCGCGACCGGGCAGAGCATCGACTCGTTGTTCGTCAACGTCTTCCCGGACGGCCGGGTACTGGCCGCGGTCCTGCGGTCCAGGGCCGAAGCCAAGATCGCCGATCCGTTCCCGCATGACCAGATCACCCCCGGCCAGCTGTCCACTCTCCTTGGCCAGCGACCGGACAACCAGCCGCGCACGGTGGACCTCGGGTATCTCGGCGAGTACCGCGTCGTGTCGAAGCAGATGCCCGATGGTGGGATCGCGATCACCGGGCTGCCCACGAAGGACGTCTCGGAAACGTTGTGGGGCCTCGGTTTCATCTTCGGCGGGGTCGCCATCGGCGGGATCCTGCTGGCAGGCGCGATCGGCGCGGCGACCGTCCGGCACACCATGAAACCCTTGGACCGCCTCGCCGCCACGGCGACGAGGGTGTCCGAGCTGCCGCTGGATCGAGGCGAGGTCGCCCTTTCCGAACGTGTGTCCGAAGTGGACACCGATCCGCGGACCGAGGTCGGCAAGGTCGGTTTCGCGCTCAACCGCATGCTCGGGCACATCTCCGACGCGCTTTCCGTCCGGCAGGCCAGCGAAAGCCGGGTGCGCCGATTCGTCGCCGACGCCAGTCACGAGTTGCGGACGCCGCTCGCGGCCATCCGCGGTTACGCCGAGCTCACCAGGCGCTCCGAAGCCGAGGTGCCGCCGGACATCGCCTTCGCGATGGGCCGGGTCGAATCGGAATCGACGCGGATGACCGGACTCGTCGAGGATCTGCTGCTGCTCGCGCGCCTCGACTCGGGACGTCCGATCGTCCATGAACCCGTCGACCTCTCCAGACTGGTCGCGGACGCCGTCGCCGACGCGCACGTCGCCGGGCCCGAGCACAAGTGGCTGCTGGAGGTCCCCGGCGAACCGATCACCGTCCTCGGCGACGCCGACCAGCTGCACCAGGTCGTGATCAACTTGCTGAGCAACGCGCGCACGCATACCCCGGCCGGCACCAGGGTCACCACGTCACTGTCCACAGTGGACTCCGTGGTGACCCTGTCCATTGTCGACGAAGGCCCGGGTATCCCGCCCGAAATCCTCCCGGACGTCTTCGAACGCTTCGCCCGCGGCGACGACTCGCGGTCACGCGCGGCCGGCAGCACCGGCCTCGGGCTCGCCATCGTCGCGGCGGTGGTCGGGGCGCACGGCGGACAGGTCGGCGTCAACAGCCGTCCGGGGCGGACGGAGTTCCAGGTCCGGTTCGGCGCGGCTTAGGCGGGTGACCACTCGCTGTTCGCACCGCACAGCACGACACATGGCAGTTCACCCTCGGTGCGCCCGGCGAGCCAGGCGGCGAACGGGACGGCGGCGGCCGGCTCCACGGCGAGCCGGAACTCCTCCCACAGCCGGTCCCGCGCGGCGATCAGCTCGGCATCGCTGACCAGCACAGACGTCACGTTCGGCGTCTGAAGCAACTGGAACGGGACACTGCCGACCCGAGTCGCGCCCAACGCGGACGCGGCGACCGAGTCGATGTCGACGTCGACCGGTTCACCCGCCTCCAGCGCGGCGTTCAGCGCCCGGCACCGCTCCGGCTCGACCGCGAACGTCCGCAGCCCGGCCAGCGACGTCCCGCCCGCCAGGCCGCCGCCACCGACGGCGACCAGAATCACGTCGACGTCCGGCGCGTCCGCCACGATTTCCGCCGCCACCGTGCCCTGGCCGGCGATAACAGCAGGATCGTCGTAAGCGTGCAGATAACGCGTCCCCGGCTCGGCCGCCGCTTCCCAAGCCTTCGCGGCCGCCTCGGCATACGTCCTTCCGTGCCGGATCAGCTTCGCTCCGGTCGCCTCGATCCGCACCACCTTCGCCTGCGGAGCCGACTCCGGCACGTACACCGTCGCCGGAAGATCAAGCAGTGAAGCAGCCGTCGCCACCCCCAGCCCATGGTTGCCCCCGGACGCCGTCAGTACCCGCTCCGGCAACGGACCGCTCACCAGCGCGTTCACCGCGCCCCGCAACTTGAACGACCCACTCCGCTGCAGATGCTCCAGCTTCAACACCAACGGACGGCCGTCCACCTCCACCCGCACCACCGGCGTCCGCCGCGCGAACGGCGCCACCACACGTGCGGCCACCACGACATCCGCCCAGGTCGGCGGGCTGAACGAACTGCTCATACCCCCACTGTCCTCCACCGCCGGGCCAAGATGACTACACTGGTCCCCGGACCCCGCGCGGCGTCCATCTTGTGAACCTCCCCAGGGCCGGAAGGCAGCAAGGATAAGCAAGCTCTGACGGGTGCGCGGGGTCCCCTTGTTTTTTTGGGGTGCGACCCCAAGCCCGCCCGGAGGGGCTTCGCCCCCCCGGACCCCCGACGGTGATCGTGCGGCGGATTAAAGCTCGTGAGTGTTTTGGGTGGTTCTAACGACCCAAAACACTCACGAGCCTTAGAAGAGGCCGAGGGAGTCGGGTGGGGGGACCGGGGAAGGCATGGGGGCGGAGTCGGTGATGGGGGCGGCGGAGCCGCGGAGGCGGTCCAGGTCCGGGCCGTGGACGCAGCGGGCCGGGTAGGGGGAAGAAGCGGCGCGGCGCGTCAGGGCGGCGACAGGGAGCTCGGTGCGGGAGGCGGCGATCACGACGTTCCCGAAGCGGCGGCCTCGGAGGATGGCGGGTTCCGCCAGGATGGCCAGGTGGGGGAAGACGGCACCCGCGGTGGCCAGGAAGCGGCGCAGGAACGGCAGCTTCGGGCCGTCCGAGATATTCGCGATGTAGGTACCGGCGTGGCGGAGGACGCGGGCGACTTCGGTGGTGAATTCGACGGTCGCCAGGCCGCCGGCGAGGACGCCGCGTTCGAAGGCGTCGACGACGATCAGGTCGGCGGAGTCGTCGTAGCGGCCGGCGACGCCTTCGCGGCCGTCGGCGACACGGACCTTCAGCTCTTTGAGGCCGAGCTGTTCGCGGACCAGCGCGATGAGTTCGCCGTCGGCGTCGAAGATCAGCTGGCGGGAGCGCGGCCGGGTCGCGGTGATGTAGCGCGGGAGGGTGCAGGCCGCGCCCCCGACGTGCAGCGCGTCGAGCGGGCCTTCCGGCAGGCAATCGACGACGTCGGCGATACGGCGGAGGTAGTCGAACTCGAGATCCGTCGGATCGTCGAGGTTCACGTGTGACTGCGCGACGCCGTCGACGGAGATCATCCAGGCGTTGGGGCGGTCGGCGTCACGGAGCAGCTCCGCGGTGCCGAACCGCACGGGATACTGGCCGGGCATCGGGCCGGATCTCACGCATCGAGCCTACGGGCCTCGGGAGCGTCGGCCCCTCCCGGTAGTCTCGCCTCCGTGGCTCTCGCGCTGTACCGAAAGTACCGTCCGGCTACCTTCGCCGAGGTCGTCGGGCAGGAGCATGTGACCGATCCGCTGCGCATCGCGCTCGCGGCGGGCCGTATCAACCACGCGTACCTCTTCTCGGGCCCACGCGGCTGCGGGAAGACGTCCAGCGCGCGGATCATGGCCCGTTCGCTGAACTGCGCGAAGGGTCCGACACCGGATCCGTGCGGCGAATGCAACTCGTGCCGGAACCTCGCCCCCGAGGGGCCCGGCAGCGTCGACGTCACCGAACTCGACGCGGCCAGCCACGGCGGTGTCGATGACGCCCGCGAGCTGCGCGACAGGGCGTTCTACGCGCCGGCGGATTCGCGCTACCGCGTCTTCATCATCGACGAGGCGCATATGGTCACCACGCAGGGTTTCAACGCCCTGCTGAAGATCGTGGAAGAGCCGCCCGAGCACTTGATCTTCATCTTCGCGACCACGGAACCGGACAAGGTGCTGCCCACCATCCGGTCGCGGACGCACCACTACCCCTTTCGGCTGATCCCGCCGAGCTCGATGCGGGAGCTGCTCGAGCGCAACGTCGCCGACGAAGGTGCGAAGGTCGAGCCCGCGGTGTATCCGCTGGTCATCCGCGCCGGCGGCGGTTCCGCGCGT
Source organism: uncultured Actinomycetota bacterium (assembly GCA_963766045.1). Taxonomy (GTDB): domain Bacteria; phylum Actinomycetota; class Actinomycetes; order Mycobacteriales; family Pseudonocardiaceae; genus Amycolatopsis. Next base: position 737,743 of record CAVXYN010000002.1, read on the forward strand.
GACACCCAGTCGGTGCTGGACCAGCTCCTCGCCGGCGCCGGGCCGGACGGCGTCGACTACTCGCGCGCCGTGTCGCTGCTGGGCGTCACCGATGTCGCGCTCATCGACGGCATGATCGACGCGCTGGCCGTGGACGACGCGGCCAACGTGTTCGGCACCGTCGAGCAGCTCGCCGAAGCCGGGCACGACCCGCGCCGTTTCGCCACCGACCTGCTCGACCGTCTGCGCGACCTGATGCTCCTGCGGTCCGTGCCGGACGCGGGCGAACGCGGTCTGGTGTCCGCGCCGGAAGAAGAGCTCACGAAGATGAAGGAGCAGGCGGGAAAGCTCGAGCCCGCCACGATCTCCCGGTACGCCGACATTGTCCACAATGGACTGCTGGAGATGCGGGGCGCGACGTCGCCGCGGCTGGTACTGGAGTTGCTGACCGCTCGGATGCTGCTGCCCTCGATCTCCGAAGGCGCCGACGCGCTGCTCGCCCGTCTCGAGCGGCTTGAACGCCGGGCCGCCGCGGCGCCCGCCGCTGGCGTCGCTCCTGCTGCCGGTGGTGCCGTCGCCGCCCCGGCCGCATCCGCGCAGGCTCCGGAACGCGAGTTCCAACGGCCGTCACAACGCCCCGCCGCGCCTGCTCAAGCCGCACCCGCACCGGCCCCGGTCGCACGACCCGAACCGGCTGCCGTCGAGCGGCCCGCTCCACAGCGTCCGCCCGAGCCCGCCCCCACTCAGGCCGCACCGGCTCCTGCGCCGGCGGCGTCGTCGTCCGCGGGCGGAGCCGACGCTGACGGGATCCGCGGCCGTTGGCCGCAGGTGCTCGCCGCGATCCGCAAGGTTCCCGGTGGCCGCAGCACCGAGGCGATGCTCACGCAAGCGAGCGTGGTGAGCATCGAGGGGACCGCCGTTACCCTCACCCACAACGCGGAACCGTTGGCGCGCAGGCTTTCCGAGCCGCACAATGCGGAGAAGATCGCGGCCGCGTTCAAGGAGGTGTTCGGCGGCGACTGGCAGGTGCGATGCGTCCACGGCGCCGCCGCGGCGCGTCCGGCCGCCACCGCCAAGACACCGCCGCCACCCGCTCCCGAGCGCTCCTTCACCCGCCGGTCGGCCGAAGCGCCCGGTGCCGCTCCGGCACCGCAGGCACCGAAGCCGCCGCAGCGGCCGAAGGTGACGACCGCTGAACCGGACATCCCGCTCCCGCCGGAGCCGGTCGAGGAAGACGAGGAGCTCTACTCCGAAGACGCGAGCCCCGCGCCGCCCCCGCCGCCGACCCCACCCGACAAGGACCCGGACGAGATCGCGCGGAAACTGCTGGCCGACCACCTCAACGCCCGCCCCCTCGACGAGCGTTGAGGGGCCGGAGGATCAGCGCGCCACTTCGTGCAGCTCGGCGGTGAGTAACGCGGTACCGAGTTGCGTGAGGTGGTGCAGAATCGCGCCACCCTGTCGCACACTCGTGACGAGTCCGGCTTCCCGTAACACGGCGGCTTGTTTGCTGGCGGTACCGATCGAGGTGCCGAGACAGGACGCCAGCGTGCTGGTCGTCCGCGGAGTCCGCAGCGCGCCGAGACTTTCCGCGCGGGTTCGGCCGAGCAACGCCACGAGCTGCGGCGACGTCGCGGTGGGTGCGATCACGGCTTGGCCGGCGGGATAGATCAGGACGGGTGACAGCTCGGGGTCGATGAAGGTCACCGGTTTCCCCGAACAGAAATAGCTGGGGACGAGCGTGAGCCCGCGGCCGCCCAGTCGCACGGTCCGCGAGCGCGGATAGGTGATGTCGAGTGTCTCGCCGTTCCAGCGGTGAACGCCCGGGATGCTCTTCAGCAGCGCGCCCACTCCTTCGCGGGCCAACGCCCCGATCCGCGATGCCCGATCGGCGGCGACGGACTCGCGCACGGTGTGCCAATGCGGCGAAAGGAGCAGGTCGTAGCCGGTGCGAAGGGCGCCGACGACGGTGTGGAGCTGCTCGCGATCGCCCATCGCGAGCCGTCGGACCCAGCTCGGCGCGCTTGTGGAGAACATGTTCCGCAGATCGGAAAGCAGTCTGCCGCGAGGCGTGCAGGCGACCGCCTCACAGCCGCCCTCGATCTCGGCGGGTAGCCCGGCGGGCGTGAGGAAATCCGGGAAGTCCCCACTCGGCGGAACCAGGGTGAACAGCGTTTTCAGCGCTCTCGGTGCCTGTTCGGACCGTTGCAGGTTCTTCCCGATTTGGCGCCGCCACGAAGAATGGTGCGGCGAAATACGACGCTCTCTCATCTGGTGCAGGCTCAAGACCAGTTCCCACAGCGGGTCCGGGGCGGCAGCGACCCGGACCCGCTGGAGATCCTCCCTTTCGAAAACCATCCGCAACGTCATGTCACGTCCCCCTCTGGACGATCGATCACTCCCCGCGGCAACCCAAACGTGCCTGGCCGAACCGGGCAAGCCATTCGGGCCAATCCGGGACGCTGGGATGAGATCCCAGCCCTGACCAGCGGGAACGCGTCCCCATGGGATGCGTGAGAGACACAGCACCCCGAGCGATCAGGTCGTGAGGTAGACCTCGACGGCCGCGGCGATCACGGCGGCGTAGCGCTGACGGCCCTCTTCGCTGGACATCACCGAAGCTTCATCGGCGTTGCGCATGTTTCCGCATTCGACGAGCGCGGCGGGCCGGGTCGAGAGGTTGAGCCCGCCGAGGTCGGCACGCGGGGCGAGCCCGTTCGAGCCGATGTAGTTCGCCGTGGTGAAGCCGCCTTTGCGAAGTCCGTCCCGCAGCGCCGTCGCGAGTTTCGTCGATGGCGGGCCTTGCTCGGCGTTCAGCGGCGGCGCCGAGTAGGCGACGTGGAATCCGTTCGCCCCGCCGGAAGTCGAGCCGTCGGCGTGGATCGAAACCACGGCGTCCGCGCCGGCGTTGTTCCCGATCGCCGCGCGTTCGTTCACGCACGGTCCGACACCGCTGTCGTTCCCTCGGGTGAGGACGACCCGGATTCCCTTGGCGCTCAACGCTTCCGAGATCCGCTGCGCCACGTCGAAGGTGAACGCGTGCTCGGGATAGCCGGAATTCGTCGCGGTTCCGGTGGTGTTGCACGGTTTCGTCTTGCCGCGCCCGGCGGGGACCTGCTTGTTGATCTCTCTGGGGTTTCCGGAGTTGCCGCCGTTGTGGCCGGGATCCAGCACCACGACCTTGCCCGATCGGGTGGTCGGCGGTGGTGGGGGCGGCGCCGGTTGGCTCGACGGCGGAGGCAGGCTCGTTGTCGGAGCGGATGACACGGCCTGCGGTCGCGGCGTCTCCGGTTGTGGCGCCGGCGTCTCGACGGCACAAGCCGTGAACAGCACCAATCCGATCGCCACCAGGAGGCTCAGCCGTCGTCGCACGGCGACCACGGTGCCATACGGGTGGCGGCTAGGCTGGTAGGTGGCACATGAGTTTCCACGAGAGGACCGATCGGATCATGGTGCAACCCGGTGGCGGCTTCGACCTGTCGCAGATCATGCAGCAGGCCCAGCAGATGCAGCAGAAGCTGGTCGAGGCCCAGGAGGAGCTGGCGAACACGGAGGTGACCGGCACCTCCGGAGGCGGCCTCGTCACCGCGACCGTGTCCGGCGACAGCCAGCTCAAATCGCTTTCCATCGACCCCAAGGTGGTCGACCCCGACGACGTCGACACCCTGTCCGACCTCGTCGTCGCGGCCGTGCGGGACGCGTCGGCCAACGCGCAGAAGCTCACCGAACAGAAGCTGGGCCCCCTCGCGGGCGGCCTCGGCGGCGGGATGCCGGATCTCGGCGGCTTCCCCGGGCTCGGCGGCTAGCTTGTACGAGGGTGTCGTCCAGGATCTGATCGACGAGCTCGGGCGCCTGCCCGGCGTCGGTCCCAAAAGCGCGCAGCGAATCGCCTTCCATTTGCTCGGCACCGATCCCGCGGACATCGCGCGTCTGCAGGAGGTGCTCGGCAAGGTCAAGGAAGGGGTGCAGTTCTGCGAGATCTGCGGCAACGTCTCCGAACAGGAGACCTGCCGGATCTGCCGCGACACCCGCCGGGACCTGACGGTCATCTGCGTGGTCGAGGAACCGAAGGACGTCCTCGCCGTCGAGCGGACGCGCGAGTTCAAGGGCCGCTACCACGTACTCGGCGGCGCGCTGGACCCGCTTTCGGGCATCGGCCCGGAGCAGCTGCGGATGCGGGAACTGCTCGCGCGGATCGGCGGCGCCGAGATCAGCGAGATCATCATCGCGACCGACCCGAATACCGAGGGCGAGGCGACGGCGACGTACCTCGTCCGGATGCTGCGCGACTTCCCTGGGCTGTCGGTCACGCGTCTCGCGTCCGGGCTTCCGATGGGTGGCGACCTCGAGTTCGCGGACGAACTCACCCTGGGCCGCGCCCTCTCAGGACGTCGCGCTTTGTAGTTGGCCTCGTGAGTGGTAATGACGGTTCTAACCGTCATTACCACTCACGAGGCCACGCACCCGAGCAACCACTGACGGCACCACAAGGTCTCCCGAAGGGGCGCCCTCCGCACTCACATGACGTGACTGCGAACCGGCGCCCCTTCGGCGAGTTTCCGTCAGCGCGCGACAGATAAATACAGCTCAGCAGTAGCCGAGGCGCGACAGGGTGTCCACGATGATCTCCGACGGGTGGAACTTCTCGACCCACGACTCACCGCGGCGGTTCTGGTAGGTGTCGAGGAAGCCCTGCAGTTTGTCCCCCCGCATCTCGGTCAGCACGACGGTCTCGCCGAGGTGCTGCGGCGTCTCGGTGCGCTCGCGGTGCACGGCGCACGGCAGGCCGAGGTAGTAGCACTCGGCGGAGAGGCCGCCGGAGTCGGTGACGACGTACTCGGCGCGCGCGACCAGCGGCAGGAACTTCAGGTACCGCATCTTCGGCCGCATGATGAAGTGCTTCTCGTCGAAGAGGTTCTCCATGCCGAGCGCGCGGATCTTCTCGCGCTCGGGGGCGCCGGCCATGTAGAGGATCGGCATCTCGCGGCTGCGGTCGCGCAGGATCTCCAGCGCCTCGCGGTACTTCTCCGCGCGCGAGACCAGCTCGAAGCGGTGCAGCGTGGCGAGGCCGAACTTCTCCGGCAGCCCCTCGAGGTCGAGCGGGCCGTTGATGGCGAGGCGCATCGCGTCGATCGCGGTGTTGGCCTCGGTGTCGACGACGACGCCGCGGGCATTGCGGAGGTTGTTCACCTCACGCGCGCTGGGCGCGAAGTGCATGTCGACGATCTTCGCGGCGATCTTCCGGTTCAGCTCCTCCGGCAGCGGCGACATGATGCTGCCCGACCGCGCCCCCGCCTCGACGTGCCCGACCCGGGACTTGAGGATCCGCTTCCCGATCAGCGACCCGTACGGCGTCGTGAAGGTGTCGCCGTGCACCAGCACCAGCGGCGGGCGGCCGTCCTCGACCAGCGCGGCCTTCAGCTCGGCGCGGCGGGCCCACGCGGTCTTCAGCACCTGGGCGGCCCAGCCGGGCACCTGCGCCGGCGACTCCAGGTTGTGCGCCTTCTCCTTCGGCACCAGCCAGACGTCGGGCTCCGGCAGGTTCAGGTCGGCGAGCACATCCGACACCTCGTCGACGTGCTGTGCGGTGAACCAGATCTTCGGCCGCACACCACGTTCGAGGATGCCGTGGTAGACCGGCGCGATTTTGATCAGTTCCGCTGTGGTGCCGAGAATGAAGGAAATCACCGGAAGAGCCATTCTGTCGGGGTCTGCGGTGCCCGAAGGATACTGGTCGGCCGCGCAAGGTAGCCTCGCCGGGGTGAGTGCGAATTCGCTCCTCCCGGCCCTGTCCGTGGTGATCCCGGTCTACAACGAGCAGAACTGGATCGACCGCAGTGTCGGCGCGCTGATCGCGTCGGCGCAGGCAGCGGACTGGCCGGTCGAGGTCGTCGTGGTCGACGACGGCAGCACCGACGCCACCGGAGCCAAGCTCGCCAAGCTGCAGGAGCTGTACGGGATCACCGTCCTCGCGCAGCCCAACAGCGGCCGGTTCGAGGCTCGCCGGGCGGGGATCGCGAAGGCGTCCGGACAGCAGATCCTGCTGCTCGACAGCCGCGTCATCGTCGACATCGGATCGCTCACCTTCCTGCGCGACCAGCTCGTGGACCACCCGGAGCGGACGGTGTGGAACGGGCATATCAACGTGGCCTCCGAAGACAATCCGTACGCGGGATTCATGGCGGGCTTGGTCAAGATCCCGTGGCGCCGTTATTGCGCGAACCCGCGGCTGATGTCGTTCGGAATCGAAGAGTTCGACGTCTTCCCCAAAGGCACGGGATTCTTTTCCGCGCCGAAGGACGTCCTCGAGGATTCGTCGGCCGCGTTCGTCTCGCTCTTCGAAGACGTGCGATTCGCCAGTGACGACACCGGTGTTCTGCGCTGGATCGCCGAACGGAACCGGATCTTCCTCGCGCCCGAGTTCTCGGCGACCTATCACGGCCGGGATTCGTTCAAGAAGTTCGTCGGCCAGTCGTATTTCCGCGGTACGACGTTCGTCGATTCGTACCTCGCGTCGCCCGGTCCCGCACGCAACGGCCTCTTCGCCGCGATGGCCGTCGGAGTGCTCGGACTCGGAGTCGCCGCGAAGCGCCCGAAGACCGCCGTCACGCTGGCCGCAGCCGGATCCGCGGCGGCCGGTTTCGCGGTGACGAAGTTCGGCGCGACCAAGGCCGAGGCCAAGGCGGTCGCCCAGCTCACGCCGGTGTTCGCGGCCGGATTCGGAGCCGGTGCGCTGCGCGGCCTTTTCATGGCGCTGCGAGCGCGGCTTCGTAAATGAGCAACACCGTGGCGGACAACACCGGCGAACAGCTGGCAAAGGACACCGGGAAATCCGCCGGCCGGATCGGCGTCTACCTGCTGATCGCGATCGCCCTCGGCTACGCCCTCACCGTCGTCTGGGGCCGGGTGCTCTCGCCAGAGGACAACGCCGTCCTGCTGTCGTTCTGGGGTGTCCTCATGGGACTGGGCGCTGCCCTGTCCCCGCTCGAGCAGGAGATTTCCCGCCAGTCCGCGCACGCCGCGCTCGAGGGCCGCAAGGCCGGGCGCCCCGCGGTCATCGCCTTCGTCACCAGTGTCGTCGCGGTCGTCATCGTCGCACTGGTCACCCTTGTTCCGCCGGTGACCGACAAGGTCTACGGCGGACAGTTCGCGCTCGCCGTGATCGTGCTCGCCGGCGGGGTCTCGTTCGCCTTCCAGTTCGCCGCGCGCGGTCTGCTCATCGGCCAGAACCACGTCCGGGCCTACTCGTGGCTGATCCTTCTCGAGGCCGCCGTGCGGATCCTCGTGGTCGCCGCGCTGGTGGTCGCCGGGCTCACCCAGCTCTACTGGTTCGCGATCGCCGCCGCGACCGGCTCGTTCGCCTGGCTGCTGTTCGCCCGCGGCGCCGCCCGGCTGGTCGACCCGAAGCTCGACGCGGCCGAGCCCGCGAAGCCGATCGTCACGAACATGCTGATGCTCCTCGCCGGAGCCGGGCTCACCGCGAGCGTCATCACCGGCTATCCGGCCCTGGTCAGCCTGCTCGCACCCGGTGGCGACAAGGACAAGCTCGGCGTGCTCTTCCTGGCCCTGTTCGTGGCACGGACGCCGCTGATGCTGCTGTCCCCGATCCAGGCGCTCGCGGTGCCGACCGTGGTGCGCCTGTCCAGCACGGAGGAGGGCAAGCACCGGCTGCGGAGGCTGCTCGCCCTGGGTTCGGCGGGCGCACTGGCGCTCGCGGCGCTCGGTGCCCTGATCGGTTACCTGATCGGCCCCTGGGTCGTCCGGCTGGTCTACGGCGCCAAGAACGACCCCGAGGCCTGGTGGATGGCCGGGCTGGTCTGGTCGTCGGTCCTGCTGACCGCGATGCAGTTGCTCGCCGCCGTGCTGGTCGCGCGGGCCAAGGCCAACAAGGTGCTGATCACCTGGGCCGCCGTGGTCGTGGCCACCGCCGCGGTCCTGCTGTTCTTCCCCGGTGACACGGTTACGCGCGCCGTAGTCGGCCTCGCCGCGGGCCCGACGGTCGGGCTGCTCGTCGTGATGGCCTTCGTGGTCAGAGGCACGCCGACCATGGGCAACGCACAGCCGTCCGAAACGTCTCGGTAATGTGGCCGCGCCATCACGCGCCGCTGGACAGGGTGCGACTTTGAGTTTCACGGAGCTTTCGCCGAAATAGGGTTGGACAGCGAATTCGATGAACGTTCTTCTGGTCTTGCTCGCATTCTGGCTGCCGGGGCTCGTGTTCGGCGCCGCGATCAGGTTGCGGGGCTGGACGCTCGCCGCGGCGGCACCGCTGCTGACCTTCGGGATCGTCGCGATCGGCATCCCGATCCTCGGCGACCTCGGCATCCGCTGGACGATGCTCAACGTCGCAGTGTGGACACTCGCACTGTCCATCGTGGGCTTCGGCGTGGCGTTCCTCGTGCTCCGCTTCACGGCGAAGCGTCACCCGGACTGGCAGGACGACGAAGAGGACGCTCCCAAGCGTTCGCTGCGTGATCACCTGCTGATCGGGGCCGGCGTCGTGGTCGGCCTCGGGGTCGGCGCGGTCACCTTCCTGCGAGGCTCACATACGCTGAACAACGTCCAGCAGGGCTGGGACGCTCCGTTCCACGGCAATCTGGTGCGCTGGATCGCCGAGCACGGCGACGCGCGGGCGTCGACGGTCGGCACCATCGCGAACCTGCCGAACGAGACCCACTACTTCTATCCCGACACCTACCACGCGCTGCTCGCCCTGGTCTTCGGCAAGGGCGGCCTGACGATGATGCCGACGCTGAACCTGGCGGCGCTCATGGTCGTGCTGACCATCCCGGTCGGTGTCGCCGCGATGTGCCACGCCTGGCGGATGCCGGTCCTCGCGACCGCGGCCGCGGCGGCCGTGTCCACCTGGTTCACCGCCTTCCCGTACGACTCGCTGTGGCGCGGCCCGCTCTGGCCCTACGTCGCCGGGGTGGCGCTGGTGCCCGCGATGCTCGCGATCGCCCGTCTGCTGCTCAAACCGCACGGGATCGCCGGACCGGTCGCGATCGGCGTCGGCGTTGCCGGGCTGGCCGGTCTGCACACCAGCCTGATCTTCGTCATCACCGTGTACTTCCTGCTGATCCTCGTGGCCGTCCTGTTCCGTTTCGAGAAGATCCAGTGGCGCCGCAGTGCCGCGTCACTGGTGGCCACCGTGGTGCTGGCGCTCGCGCTCGGCCTGCCGACGGTCCTGCCCGCGCTGTACAACGCGGGCGGCGTCACCGGTGCGTTCTGGGCGTCCGAGGCGACGGTGTCCGGTGCGCTCGGGGAGACGATCACCTTCTCGCCGATGGCGTCGTTCCCGCAGTGGTGGATCGGCATCCCGGCGCTCATCGGTGTCTTCTTCCTCGTCCGGCACCGGCGGATGCTGTGGATGGTGGCCGCGTACGTCGTGCTCGGCGGCCTGTTCGCCGCGACGATCTCGCTGGAGACACCGCTCATCCACACCCTGACCGGGCCGTTCTACAACGACCACTGGCGGCTCGGCGCGCTCGTGCCGCTGGCGGGCGCGGTCGCGTTCGGTGAGTTCGTGTACACCGCCTCGGGCAAGTTCGCCGAGAAGATCGGGGAGCGCAAGCCGAATCTGAGCCCGGTCACGTTGAGCATCGTCGGCGCCGTCCTCGTCGGCCTGGTGGTGGCCGTGCTGAGCAGGGGCGGCTACATCGGCCGCAACTCCGCGCGCGTCGCGATGAACTACGGCGAAGGTCCTTCGGTCAGCAAGGGCGAGGAAGAGGCGTACAACTGGCTCGCCGCCCACGTGGTGCCCGGCGAGCGCGTGATGAACGACAAGGCCGATGGCTCGGTGTGGATGTACGCGCTTTCCGGGGTGACCCCGGTCGAGTGGACCTACTACGGCGCCGAGTTCACCACCAAATCCGGCTGGCTCAGCGTGTTCCTGAACGACATCAACCGGGAGCCGCGCGTCCGGGAGGCATTAACCGACCTGAAGGTGCGCTACGTGGTCGTCGGCAAGGGTCAGGTGACGCCGACCACGAAGCGCGCCGTCGGTCTCCAGCGGCTCGACATCACTCCGGGTTTCAAGCGCGTCTTCACGAACGGGGACGCGTCTGTCTACGAAATCGAAGGTCAGCAAGGTGTCGTCGCCGCCGGCGCGAGCACCGGGTCCGACAACGCTCACGGCCAGTAAGAAGATAGAGTGATCCAGTGTCCAGTACGTCCGTGACCACGCGTCGCGTACTCATCGTGATGCCTGCTTTGAACGAGCAGGCCACCGTCAGCACGGTCATCGCACAGGTCAAGCAGTCCCTGCCGGGCATGGATGTGCTGGTGGTCGACGACGGCTCGTCCGACGAGACGGCCAAGCTCGCCCGTGAAGCGGGTGCGGAGGTGGCCCGCCTTTCGGTCAACCTCGGCGTCGGCGGGGCGATGCGCACCGGGTTCCGGTACGCCGCCGCCCGCGGCTACGACGTCGTCGTCCAGGTGGACGCGGACGGTCAGCACGATCCCGAAGAGGTCGGCGCCCTGCTGGACGCGCTCGACGACGCCGACATCGCGATCGGCTCCCGGTTCGCCGGTAAGGGTTCGTACAAGGCGAGTGGCCCGCGCAAGTACGCGATGGTCGCGCTTTCGCTCGTCTTTTCGCGGCTCGCGAAGACCAAGATCACCGATGTGACCTCCGGGTTCAAGGCAATGGGCCCGCGCGCGATCAAGCTGTTCGCGGCGTACTACCCGGCCGAATACCTCGGCGACACGGTCGAATCGCTGGTGATGGCGATCAGGGCCGAAATGAAGATCAAGGAAATCCCGGTGATCATGCGCGAACGGGTGGGCGGAACGCCGAGCCATTCGCCGGTGAAATCGGCCATTTACCTCGGCCGCGCCGGTCTCGCCCTGCTACTGGCGCTGGTGCGCCGCCGTCCCGCGGTCGACTCGTCCGATTCGGCGTAAAAGGAGCTGATTATGGCTGGCTGGCGCATTCTCAGCATCGTCGTCGCCTGTCTCGTGCTGTTCGTCGTCCTCGAGATGATGCGGCGGCGGAAGCTGCGTGAGAAGTACGCGGGTGTTTGGCTCGTCCTCGCCATCGGCGTGGTCGTCCTCGCGCTCGTGCCGCAGGCGGCCGACTTCCTCGCCAGGATGACCGGTGTCGTCACCCCGTCGAACTTCGTCTTCCTCCTGGCCGGTGTGGTGCTGGCGCTGGTCGCGCTGCATCTGTCCACCGAGGTCGGGCACCTCGAAGAAGAGGTACGGACCTCCGTCGAGGAGATCGCGCTGCTGCGCTGCGAACTCGCCGACGCCCAGCGTGAGCTGGAGGAACGGGTCGCCGCGCTCGAGGCAAGGACGGCTGCTCCGGACGACGTCAAAGGGCTCCCAGAAGTGAGCCCCGCACGCGCACGCTGATCGACGCGGTTCTCGCGGCCCCGCCCCGGCTGGGCGCGGTTCGTGTCCTCGCCATCGATGGTCCTTCGGGATCCGGGAAATCCACCCTGGCCGGGAAAGTCGTCGCTGACCTCGCCGAACGCGGCGTCCGCGCTGCTTTGGTGAGTACCGACGAATTCGCCACGTGGGACGAGCCGGCCTCCTGGTGGCCGCGGCTGGAAGCCGGTGTCCTGCAACCACTGCGAGCCGGCCGCCCCGGCGTGTATCGCCGCGTGAAGTGGTCCGAAAACGGCCCTGGTCCCGGTGACGAGGTCGTGATCGCGGTTCCCGAGGTTCTTGTCCTGGAAGGCGTTTCGAGCGGCAGAGCGCGAATCAGGCCGTTTCTCTCGGCTTTGTGCTGGTTGGACGGTGGAAGCGAGTCCGAGCGGCTGGAATGTGCCGTTCGACGGGACGGCGAAAGTTCACGAGTTCCGCTCCGGAGTTGGCAGCTATTCGAGCGTGGCTGGTTCGCAGTGGATGGCACCCGCGCGGCCGCGCACTTTCACGTTTAAGGGAGGGGCCCAAAGGGTGTAGTGGTGCACACCCATTTGTGTCAGTGATCCGGCACTCTACGCGGTAATGATACGAAATTGATTACGCTCCGTTCAGAATTGTGGACACCTTGCGGTCATTTTGGCCTTCGCGTAGCGCGATCGTAACCTCACGTGCTTAAGTGCGGGCCGAGTTCCCGCTAGTGTCGGCGGGCACACCGACCGTCCGTCGTGTTCGAGTTCCTGACCGACCGGACGGTGACTAAACACCGAAATCTCCTCAAGGGGTGCCAGATGCAGCAACTGCGGGCGACCCGAGCGCGCCGTGTGGCCCTGATCGGGCTTGCCGGTGCACTCGCGGTCTCACTTTCCGCTTGTGCCGAGTCGAAGCGTGAAGAGGGTGCAGGAGGTGGCACGGGAGGCACCATGGTCTTCGGCGCCGCCGGCAACCCGAAGACCTTCGACCCGCTGTTCAACGACGACGGGGAGACCTTCCGCATCATCCGCCAGATGATGGACACCCTGATCATGAACAAGCCGGGCACCGCCGACCTCGAGCCTGGGCTCGCGGAGAAGTGGGAAGGCAGCAACGAAGGCAAGACGTGGACCTTCTCCCTGAAGAAGGGCGTCAAGTTCCACGACGGCACCCCCTTCAACGCCGAAGCGGTTTGTTTCAACTTCAACCGCATGTTCAACATGAAGGGCAAGGCCGCCCAGAGCCAGATGATCTACTACGGCGACGTCTTCGAAGGCTTCGCCAAGAACGAGGGTGACGCCGCGGGCGACCCGGTGTTCAAGGATTGCCAGGCCAAGGACGAGTCGACCGCGATCCTCAACCTGAACAAGGCCAAGGGTGCGTTCCCGGCGGCGTTCACGCTGCCGTCGCTCTCGATCCAGAGCCCGGAAGCGCTGAAGAAGTACAACGCGGACAACGTGACCCAGAGCGGCGACTCGTTCGCCTACCCGGAGTACGCCACCGCGCACCCGACCGGCACCGGCCCGTTCAAGTTCGAGAGCTGGGACCAGGCCAAGGGTGAGATCACGCTGTCCAAGGCCACCGACGCGACCGCGCAGGCCAAGCTCGACAAGCTGATCTTCAAGGTCATCCCGGATGAGAACGCGCGCAAGCAGGCGCTGAAGGCCGGCGACATCCAGGGCTTCGACTACCCGTCGCCCGCGGACTACGGTCTGCTGCGCAACGACGGCGAGCAGGTGCTCATCCGCCCGTCGTTCAACATCCTGTACCTGGGCATCAACCAGTCGGGTAACCCGAAGCTGAAGGACGTCAAGGTCCGTCAGGCGCTGGCATACGGCATCAACCGCGAGCAGTTCGTGAAGAGCAAGCTGCCCGAGGGCGCCGAGGTCGCGACGCAGTTCGTGCCGAAGGCCATCAGCGGTTACAACGAGAACGTCACCAAGTACGCGTACGACCCTGACAAGGCGAAGTCGCTGCTGACCGAGGCCGGTGCCACGGACCTCACGCTGAAGTTCTACTACCCGACCGAGGTCACCCGGCCGTACATGCCGAACCCGGCCGACATCTACACCTCGCTGTCCGAGGACCTGAAGAAGATCGGCGTCAAGATCGAGCCGGTCGCGAAGCCGTGGAACGGCGGGTACAAGGACGACGTGCAGAAGTTCGGCAAGCACGACCTGCACCTGCTCGGCTGGACCGGTGACTACAACGACGCCGGTAACTTCGTCGGCACCTTCTTCGGTCGCAACAAGGCGGAGTTCGGTTTCGACAACCCGCAGCTGTTCTCGGCTCTGGCCGCCGCGGACGCTTCGCCTGCCGGCGAGGCGCACACCAAGGCGTACCAGGACGTGAACGAGCAGATCATGCAGTACCTGCCCGCCATCCCCGTCTCCTACAGCCCGCCGGGAATCGTGGTGGGCCCGAAGGTGAAGGGTCTGGTGGCCAGCCCGCTGACCGACGAACGCTTCTTCACCGTCACGGTCAACTGATAAACCACCTCCATCCATGCCCCCACCACCACCCTCAACGGAGGAGCTTCGCTCCCGAATTTGATTAAGGCCGCAGGGGGTGGGTGCTACCGCGCCCGCCCCCTTCGGCCCATTCCCGGGCTGGCAACAAAGGAACGCACGTGCTCCGTTTTCTCGTGCGTCGGCTGCTACAAGCGATACCGACGCTCTTGATCCTGTCCATTTTGATCTTCGCCTGGCTCCGGTCCTTGCCCGGCGGCCCCGCGGGCGCATTGCTCGGCGACAAGGCCACGCCGGAGAAGATCGCCGACCTGAACCGCGTACTCGGCCTCGATCAGCCGATTTTCGTCCAGTACTTCAAATTCCTCGGCCGGGCCATCACCGGCGACTTCGGCAACTCGCTGGTCTCCGCCCAGCCGGTCATGTCGGAGATCGGGAACTTCCTTCCCGCCACCATGGAACTCGGCTTCTTCGCGATGGTCATCGCGGTAGGGCTGGGTATCCCGTTCGGCTATCTGTCCGCGCGCTTCCGCGGCGGGGCCGTCGACAACGTCATCATCGTCCTCACCCTGGTCGGCGTGGCCGTCCCGGTGTTCTTCCTCGGTTACATGATGCAGGACCTGCTGGCCGCCCCGCTGGGCCTTCCTTCGCAGGGCCGCCAGATGGCCGGTCTCGACGCGACGACGGTCACCGGGTTCGCCATCTTCGACGGCGTCATCACTCAGGAGTGGGACGCGGCCTGGGATGCGATCACACACCTGGTCCTGCCCGCGTTCGCGCTGGCCACCATCCCGCTCGCGGTGATCACGCGGATCACCCGTGCCTCGGTGCTGGACGTCCTGAACGAGGACTTCATCCGCACGGCCAACTCGAAGGGCCTGACCCAGCCGGTGGTCCGGCGCCGTCACGTGCTCCGCAACGGCCTGCTGCCGGTGGTCACGACCATCGGCCTGCAGACCGGCGCGCTGCTCGGCGGCGCGGTCCTGACCGAGCGAGTGTTCAACTTCCGCGGCCTCGGCTTCCTCCTCGCCGAAGGCATCGAACGGCGTGACTACCCGCGGCTGCAGGCACTGCTGCTGTTCGGGGCGCTGGTCTACGTGCTGGTGAACATGCTGGTCGACGTCTCGTACGGGCTCATCGACCCGAGGGTGCGTGTCCGATGAACACACTGGTCAACAAGAAGAAGGAGCCGATCGACCGGCTCGCCGAATCGGCGGCCAAGGGCCACAGCCTCGGTGGCGAGGCGCTGCGCCGGATGCTGCGCAGCCCGGTCGCGATCACCGGTGGCGTCATCACCGGTCTGTTCCTGCTGCTGGCGATCCTCGCGCCGATCATCGCGCCGAAGGATCCGTACGAGCGGTACCTGCAGAGCGAGGTCATCCTCGGCCAGGGCATCATTCCGGGCGCTCAGGCCGGATTCCCGCTCGGTGTGGACGACTTCGGCCGCGACTACCTTTCGAGGCTGCTCGTCGGTGCGCAGAACACGCTGCTGGTCGGTGTGCTCGCCACGATCATCGGCGTCGTCATCGGCATGATCATCGGCGGCCTCGCCGGCGCCTTCGGCGGCTGGGTCGACACCGTCCTCATGCGACTGGTCGACGTCATGTTGTCGGTGCCGTCGCTGCTGCTGGCGATCTCGGTCGCCGCACTGTTCCAGAAGCCGAGCCAGTGGACGGTGATCGTCGCCGTGTCGATGGTCGGTGTGCCGATCTTCGCCCGGCTGTTGCGCGGCTCGATGCTCGCGCAAAGAAACAGCGACCACGTCCTCGCGGCAACGTCACTCGGCGTCAAACGCGGGACGATCGTGTTGCGGCATATGCTGCCGAACTCGCTCGGCCCTGTCATCGTGCAGGCCACGCTGACCTTGGCGACCGCGATCCTCGAAGCGGCCGCGCTGTCGTTCCTCGGTCTCGGCGACCCGGACCCGAACCGGGCGGAATGGGGAATCATGCTGAGCCGCAGTGCTCGGCAGTTCCTCGACATCCGCCCCGAGCTCGCGTACTACCCGGCCATCGCGATCATCGTGGTCGCGCTCGGGTTCACGCTGCTCGGCGAGTCCTTGCGGGAAGCCCTCGATCCGAAGAACAGGCGGTGATTTTCTGATGGCACTCCTCGAAGTCCGTGACCTCTCGGTCGTGTTCCAGCGACGTGGCGAGAAGCCGTTCGCCGCGGTGGACGAGGTCAGTTTCGACGTCGAACCCGGCCAGACGGTCGGCCTGGTCGGCGAGTCCGGCTGTGGCAAATCGGTGACGTCGCTGGCGATCATGCGACTGCTCGCCAAACGCGGCAATCACGTCAGCGGTTCGGTGTCGTTCGAAGGCACGGATCTGCTTCGCTTGTCGGACAAGGAAATGCGGGACCGCCGTGGCCGTGACCTCGGTATGGTGTTCCAGGACCCGCTGTCCTCGCTGAACCCGGTCATCCCGATCGGCCTGCAGATCACCGAGGTGCTGGAACGGCACCGCGGTATGTCGCGCAAGGCGGCGTCGCGGGAGGCGGTCGACCTGCTGGACAAGGTCGGCATCCCCGACCCGTCGCGGCGGCTCACCGAGTACCCGCACCAGCTTTCCGGTGGCATGCGGCAGCGCGCGCTGATCGCGATCGCGCTGGCCTGCCGTCCGCGGCTGCTCATCGCCGACGAGCCGACCACCGCGCTCGACGTGACCATTCAGGCGCAGATCCTCGCGCTGCTGCGGGAACTGGTGCAGGACACCGGAACCGCGCTGATCATGATCACGCACGACCTCGGCGTCGTCGCCGGGCTGTGCGACGAGGTCAACGTGCTCTACGGCGGCAAGATCGTCGAGCGGGCGCAGCGGCACGCGCTGTTCGCCGAACCGCGGCATCCTTATACGCACGGCCTGCTCGCCTCGATCCCGCGTCTCGACGCGGGCCGCGGCGAAAAGCTGGTGCCCATCAAGGGATCCGTCGCCGACAACATCCCGTGGGAAGGCGGATGCGCCTTCGCGCCCCGCTGCCCGAACGCTCTCGGCGTATGCCGGGAGGTTTCACCGCAGCTGACGGCCGATCGCGGTGGTCTGCTGCGCTGCCACAACCCGGTGATCCCGGCCGTGGCCGCACAAGGAGGAACTCGATGACTTCTACGGCACCGCAGGAAGTGCTGCTCGAGGTCAACGACCTCAAGGTGCACTTTCCGATCAAACGCGGCATCGTGGTCGACCGGACGATCGGGCACGTGTACGCCGTCGACGGCGTGGATCTGGCCATCCGCAAGGGCGAGACCTATGGCCTGGTCGGGGAATCCGGCTGTGGCAAGTCCACTTTGGGCAGGGCGATCCTCCGGCTGACCGAGCTGACCGACGGAAAGGTCGTCTTCGACGGCACGGACGTCGCCGGGCTCAAGGGAGAGGAGCTGCGGAAGGCTCGCCGCCGGATGCAGATGATCTTCCAGGACCCGATGTCCAGTTTGGACCCGCGGCAGTCGGTGGAGTCCATTCTGGTCGAAGGCATGAAGGCGCACGGCCTCGACAAGGACAAGGAAGCCACGCAGCAGCGGCTGCGACAGCTGCTGTCCGCGGTCGGCCTGCCGGAGTCGTCGCTGCGGAAGTACCCGCACGAGTTCTCCGGTGGTCAGCGGCAGCGCATCGGTATCGCGCGGGCACTCGCCGTCGAGCCGGACCTGATCGTCGCCGACGAACCGGTGTCCGCTTTGGACGTTTCAGTGCAGGCGCAGGTGGTCAACCTGCTCGAAGAGCTCCAGCACAAGCTAGGGCTGACCTACCTGGTGATCGCGCACGACCTCGCCGTCGTGCGGCATATCTCCGACCGGATCGGCGTGATGTACCTCGGCTCGCTGGTCGAGGAGGCCGACGCCGACACGCTGTACGAGAACCCGCTGCACCCGTACACGCGGGCGCTGCTCTCGGCGATCCCGGTGCCGGACCCGACGGTCGAGGACAGCCGCGAGCAGATCCTGCTCGCCGGTGACCTGCCGTCGCCGGCGCGGCCGCCGTCCGGCTGCCGGTTCCACACGCGGTGCCCGTGGAAGCAGCAGAGCCTGTGCGACACCGACCGGCCGCAGCTGCGGGAGATCGGCGCTGGGCACCGGGTGGCCTGTCACTACGCGGAGGACATCCGCGACGGCCGGATCAAACCGCACGAGGTCCAGGCGGAGCTCGTCGGTGCGGGCGAGCTCGGGCCGGACGTCGGGTTGCCGGACGTGGGCACTGCCGCCGAGATTCTCTAGCGCTGGCAAGGGTGTCGTGTTGGGTGGTTGGTCCGTGAAGGCCATCTTGATGGCGTCCCCACGCGAGGGACTCTGAGTCCCTCAAGGTGGCCTTCACGGACTCGACTCGACACTGGTGTCACGGTTGCCCCGCTGTCGCCAGTGATCACCTCGGCGGGGTAGTGAAGGGCTCCTTCACTACCCTCAGGGTAGGCAAGGAGGCCTTCACGGCCAGACGAACGCCTGCACCGGGGTGACCCACACGCCACACTTGCCTTACCCCTCAATAACCGTCATTACCACTCACGAGCCAGGCAACCGCCGCCGGTTTAAGGCAGACTCCCCTGTTATGCGGGTCACTGTGCTGGGTGCTTCGGGGCGTACGGGTATTCACGTGGTCCGGCTTCTCCGGGGCCGCGGCCATCAGGTGCGGGCGGGCCTTCGCAGCCGTCGCCGCGCCGACGAGGTCGCGGGCCTTGGCGCCGAAACCGTGGTCGCGGACGTCACCGCCGACGCGGACGACCTGGTCGAAGCGCTTTCCGGCTCCGAGGTCGTGATCAACACGATCGGTGCGCCCGACGCGGATCAGGCATCGGTGAACCTCGTCGACCGCGACGGCGTGATCACCGCGATCCACGCCGCGGAGAAGGCGGGCGTCTCACGGTTCGTGCAGCTTTCCGCGCAGTTCGCCGATTCACCGGATCAGGGCGACCGGCTGGTGCGCTCGATCCTGATGGCCAAGCAGATCTCCGACAGCATGCTCCGCCGGTCCAGTCTGATCTGGACGATCGTCCGCCCCGGAACGCTCACCGACGACCCGCCCGGTGGCCGCGTGAAGATCGGCGGTCACCTCGAGCCCGGTCGCGTCGCCCGTGCCGACGTCGCCGCCGTTCTCGTCAGCAGCCTCGACGAGCCCCTCACCGAGAACCGCGGCTTCGACGTCCTCGCCGGCGAGGTCCCGATCCCGTCGGCTCTCTCGTCGTTCGCTTAAGCCGGTCCAGCCCCGCTCTTGGCCTTCTTACGTTCCCGCGACGCCCGCAGATTCGCGACGTTTCCGCAGGTCTTGACGTCATGCCAGACGCCGCTGTTGTTGCGCGAGATGTCGTAGAACGCCGACCGGCAGCCGTCGAGCCGGCACAATTTCAGCCGCGGCCAGATCCCGGCCTGCTGCGCGAGCAGGGTCTCTGTCCACAGCGCTGACGTGAGCCACTGGCGACCTGTGCCCGAGGGGACGAGCCTGACGACGCCGTTTCGCAGGGTCAACTCGGCCTTGATCGCTTTGTCCGCCGTCGCTTCGCCGTCGTGGACGAGCGCTTCGAACGACGTCCGAAGCTCCCGAAGCGCGCGTAGGTCGGCTTCGTTCAGTGTGAAGTGCGGCACGTCGACGCCGCGAGCCGCCGACCACTCCGTGAGCGCTTCGGCCGTCCAGCGTCGCGCGTACTCGACGTCGCCAAGCAGATCAGGGCCGTAATTCGTGATCGATTTGGTGTTGAGGAAATCCTGTATCAGGGCCAGGCCCGAGGGGGCCGAACGCAGCCGATACCGGTCTGTCGCCATCCATGACATAGGTCAAGCGTACTTGACTCTGTCGCCGAAGGTCTCCATGCTCGTGACAGAATCAAAACTCAAACACCTCTGTCAAGGGAGTAAGGCATGACTGCCATCGAAGGAGCCGTCGTTCTGGTCACTGGCGGGCAGCGAGGGCTCGGCAAGGCCTTCGTCGGCAAACTGCTGGAGCGCGGCGCGGCCAAGGTTTACGCGACCGCGAGGACCCCGCGCGAGGAGGCCGACCCGCGGATCGTTCCGCTGCCGCTCGACGTCACCGATCCCGAATCCGTCCGCGCGCTCGCCGAGAAGACCCGTGACGCCACGATCGTGTTCAACAACGCCGGGGTGCTCGGCCTCGGGTCGTTGCTGACCACCGACGTCGACGAACACCGGCCGGTCTTCGAGACCAACGTCTTCGGCGCGCTCCGCATCGCGCAAGCGTTTGCGCCCCAGCTCGCGGACGGTGGGGCGCTGGTGAACATCCACTCGGTCCTGTCGTGGGCGTCCGGCTCGGGTTCGTACGGCGCGACGAAGGCGGCCTTCTGGTCGCTGACCAACTCGCTCCGCATCGAGTTCGCCGGCCAGGGCACCCAGGTCGTCGGCGTCCACCTCGGCTACATCGATACCGACATGACCCAGGGCCTCGACGTCCAGAAGAACGATCCGCTCGACGTCGCCGAGCAGGTCCTGGACGGCCTGGAGAAGGGCGAGACCGAGGTGCTCACCGACGACCTCACCCGCCACGTGAAGGCCGCGCTGGCCGGTCCGGTCGAGAACCTCGGAAACCGCCGGATCGCCTAGACCTTCACGGGTTCCTCGGCGATGAAGACCGGCTCGCGCACCCGGCGCTTGGTCGAACCGAGCAGGACGCCGCCGATCACGACGCCCGCCGCGAGGATTTCGATCAGTGCCGGCCGTTCGTCGAGGATGAGGAACGCCATCGACAGCCCGACGACCGGCACCAGCAGGGAGAACGGGGCGACCACCCCGGCCGGGTTCCGGCGCATGAGCGACGTCCAGATCCCGGAGCCGACGATCGTGCCGAACAGTACGACGTAGGCCAGGCCGGCCAATCCGATGAGGCCGGTCGAGGTGCCGAGAGTCGTGACCGAACGCTCGATCTCCGACGGGCCTTCCATGATCAGCGAGAGCGCGAACATCGGCAGCGGCGGCACCACGGACATCCACAGAACGAAGTTCAAGGGGTTGTCCGGTGCCGCCTTCCGCGTGCTGAGGTTGCCGAACGCCCAGCTCAGCGCGCCGAGCAGGGTCAGGATCACCGGGAGCAGGGTGGCGTTCCCCGCTTGCTGCCAGGCGATCGTGGCCATGCCCGCGACGGCGAGCAAGATGCCGGCGAGTTGCCGTCCGGACACGCGTTCTCGCAGGAAGACGGCACCGAGCAGCACGGTGAACGGAGCAGAGGCCTGCAGCACCAGCGAGGCAAGCCCGGTCGGCATGCCGGTGTCCATGGCGATGAACAGGAACGCGAACTGCCCCGTGCCGAAGCCGAGACCGTAGCCGAGCAGGTGGCGGATCTTCACCTTCGGCCACGGCACGAACAGGATCGTCGGGATCGCGATGAGCGCGAACCGCAGCCCGCCGGCGAATACGGGCGGGAATTGGCCGAGCGTGGCGTGGATCGCGAGGAAGTTACATCCCCAGAGGACGGCGACGAGCATGGCGAGCAGACGGTCGCGTGCGGGCATGCCTTCACTCTTACGTGGAGGATCGTGAAGGACCAGCGATTTTATTTTCAGGGACCGTTCAGTTCTGCTTCACATATGCTGGCGGGGTGGACATCGGTAGATTGCGGACCCTGCGGGAGTTCGCCGACCGCGGCAGCGTGACGGCGGCCGCGAAGGCCCTGCACTGCACACCGTCCGCGGTTTCCCAGCAGCTGCGGGCTTTGCAGAGCGACGTCGGGCTTCCCCTCACAGAGCCTGCTGGGCGCGGGCTCCGGCTGACCGACGCGGGCCGGGCGCTGGTCGCGCGAGCCGACGACGTGCTCGCGGCACTCGACCGTGCGGAGTCCGAATTGGACACTTATCGCAGCGCGCCGCGGGGAAACGTCCGGGTGGCGATCTTCCAGTCGGCCGGGCTGATGCTCCTGCCGGGGCTGCTGCACCGCGTCGCGGCGTTCGACGGACTGGACGTCGCCGTACGCGATGTCGACATGACACCGCCGGAGGTCCCCGGACTCGTCGCGGACTACGACATCGTTGTGGCGCACCGGGATGAGCACGCGCCGCCGCTCGGTTCGGACCGGCTGGAGGTCCGGCATCTGCTGCGTGAACCACTCGATGTCGCCTTGCCCGCCGGCCATCGGCTCGCCGGAAAGCGCCGTGTCGAGCCGGCCGAACTCGCGGATGAACGCTGGATCAGCGTCGACTTCGGCTTCCCGGTCGACGACATCCTGCGTTCGCTGACGATCCGAACCGGTGTCCAGCCGCAGGTCGTCCAGCGCATCAATGATTTCCGCATCATCGAGCGGCTTGTCGCGGCAGGGCACGGGATCGCGCTGCTGCCTCGGTACACAATGGACACTCGGCGAGGCAGCGGGCTGGTGGGCCGCCAGTTGGCAGGGATCAAGGCGGCGCGGCATATCGAAGCGGTGTGCCGGCTCGGGGCGTCCTCGCGGCCCGCGGTGGCGAAGGTGCTCGACGCGCTCGCGGACGAGGTCGCGGCGATCACTCGCGAGCGTGGCTCTTCAGGTGGTCGAGCGCGAGCTTGAGCGCGTCGGCGATCGGCGCGATGTCATGGCGCAGGTGAGCCATCAGCAGGCCGCCCTGCACGCAGGCCATCGCGGTCTGCGCCAGCCGTGCCGTATCGGCGTCTCTGGCCAGTTTCCCCTTGTCCTGCAAGGACCTCAGTCCGCGTTCGAGATGGGACTCCCATTCGCGGTACGCCGCGTCGAGCAGCGGTGACATCTTCGGGTCGTCGCCGAGTTCGCCGGTGAGGTTGCCGAGCGGGCAGGCGATCGGTCCGGTCGGTGTCTTCTGGACCAGCAGGATCTCTTCGGCCCACTGGTCGAAGTCGGCCCATTCGTGCAGTTCGAAAATGGTCGGCTGGTTGGCGAGGACGAGCTCGAGATACCGCTTGATGACCGCTTCGACCAGCTGGTCCTTGTTCTTGAAGTAGTGGTACATCTGCGATTTCCCGGCCCCGCTCGCCGCGAGCACCTTGTCGACGCTCGTCCCGGCGACGCCGTTGACGTACATCAGGCCGGCCGCCGCGTCGATGATCGTTTCGCGCGTGAAGCGTCCTCGCGGAGTCGTGGCCGCCGGTTGACCGTCCATGTACCGAATAGTACAGTCGATCGCACTGTACCGATCGGTACAACCTGAGGGAGAGTCATCATGGAGCTCAAATACCAGCTGGCCGGGATCCGTGAAGCGGTGCGCGAGCACGTTCCCGTCGAGATCGCCGATGCGCTCCAGGCGGATCGGGAGCGGCTCGATGGACTGGTCGTCGAGGGGGCGGCCAAGGTGGGCGCGCCGATGCCGGACTTCACGCTTCCGGACGCGGACGGCTCGCCGGTCTCGCTCGCCGATCTGGGACTCGCGGTGATCGTGTTCTATCGCGGCGCATGGTGCCCCTATTGCAACCTCACGTTGCGCACGTATCAGCAGGAAATCTTGCCGGAGCTGGAAAATCTCGGCGCACGTCTGGTGGCGGTCAGCCCGCAGCTCCCGGACGACTCACTGTCCACAAAGGACCTGAAGTTCACCGTCCTGTCCGACGCGGGGAACACGCTGGGACGTTCGCTGGGAATCACGTTCCGGCCCGCCGAAGAGGCGAAGCCGGTGTTCGACACCCTCGTCGGCGACGTCGAGAAGATCAACGGCGAGACCGAATGGGAACTCCCGTACCCGACCGTGCTCGTCGTGGACCGCGACCGCGTGATCCGCTACCTCGACGTGCACCCGGACTACACCACCCGCACCGACCCGGCTGACATCCTGGCCGCCGTCAAAGCCCTCTAAAGCGCGTGAAGGCCGCCTTCCCTCGGCTCAGCCGAGGGAAGGCGGCCTTCACGCGCAGTCGGAAACTAGCGGCTGGCGCGGTTCACGGCCGAGACCACGGCTCGCAGAGAAGCGGTCACGATCGACGGATCGATCCCGATACCCCAGAACACACGGTCCGCGATCGCGCACTCGATGTACGACGCCGCACGCGCGTCATCGCCCGGCGTGAGCGTGTGCTCGCTGTAGTCCAGGAGCCGCAGGTCGAAGCCGACCGTCGACAGCGCGTCGAAGAACGCCGCGATCGGACCGTTCCCGCGTCCGGTGATCTCGTGCTCGTCACCCTCGACGCGCACGGTCGCGGAGATGTCGTACTCGCCGTCGCCGTTGTCGGTGACGTGCTGCCGCACCAGTTCCAGGGGCGTCTTCAGCTCGAGGTACTCGGCCGAGAACGCGTTCCACATCGTCGTCGGGTCGACCTCGCCGCCCTCGGAATCGGTGTAGCCCTGGATGACCTTCGAGAACTCGATCTGCAGGCGCCGCGGCAGGTCGAGCTGGTGCTCGGCCTTCATGATGTAGGCGACGCCGCCCTTGCCGGACTGCGAGTTCACGCGGATCACGGCCTCGTAGCTACGGCCGATGTCCTTCGGATCGATCGGCAGGTACGGGACCTCCCACGGGTGCTCATCGAGCGGGGAACCCGCCTCGTCGGCGGCCGCCTTCAGCGCGTCGAGTCCCTTGTTGATCGCGTCCTGGTGGCTGCCGGAGAACGCGGTGAACACCAGGTCGCCCGCCCACGGGCTGCGTTCGTGCACCGGCAGCTGGTTGCAGTACTCGACGGTCCGC
The DNA here is from genome assembly GCA_963766045.1 of uncultured Actinomycetota bacterium. Classification (GTDB taxonomy): domain Bacteria; phylum Actinomycetota; class Actinomycetes; order Mycobacteriales; family Pseudonocardiaceae; genus Amycolatopsis. The sequence goes on from CAVXYN010000002.1 coordinate 762,072, forward strand.
TTGATCTCGTCCATGTCGGAGAAGTCGATCTGCGGGTCGATGCCCTGGCTATAGAGGTTCATGCCCAGTGCGACGAGGTCGACGTTGCCGGTGCGCTCGCCGTTGCCGAACAGGCAGCCTTCGATGCGGTCGGCGCCTGCCTGGTAGCCGAGTTCGGCGGCGGCGATGCCGGTGCCGCGGTCGTTGTGCGGGTGCAGCGAAAGGATTACCGAGTCGCGGCGCTCCAGGTTCCGGTGCATCCACTCGATGGAGTCGGCGTAGACGTTCGGCGTCGCCATCTCGACGGTCGCCGGCAGGTTCAGGATGACCGGCTTTTCCGGTGTGGGCTGCCAGATCTCGGTGATCGTGTTGCAGACCTCGAGCGCGTACGACAGCTCGGTGCCGGTGTAGGACTCAGGCGAATACTGGAAGCGGAAGTCGGTGTCGGGCTGTTTCGCGGCGAGGTCGACCACCAGCTCCGCGGCCTGCGCCGCGATCTTCGTGATGCCGAGACGCTCTTCGCGGAACACGACGCGACGCTGCAAGATCGACGTCGAGTTGTAGATGTGGACGATCGCGCGCGGCGCTCCTTCGAGGGCCTTGAAGGTCCGCTCGATCAGCTCGTGACGGCACTGGGTCAGGACCTGGATGCTGACGTCGTCCGGGATCGCGCCCTCTTCGATGATCTCGCGGACGAAGTCGAAGTCGGTCTGCGACGCGGCCGGGAAGCCGACCTCGATCTCCTTGTAGCCCATGCGGACCAGGAGGTCGAAGAACTTGCGCTTCCGCGCGGGCGACATCGGGTCGATCAGGGCCTGGTTGCCGTCACGCAGGTCGACCGCGCACCACAGCGGGGCCTTGTCGATGCGTTTGTCCGGCCAGGTGCGGTCGGGGAGGTCGATATCCTCGACCAGCTGGTACCAGGGGCGGTAGCGGTGGACGGGCATCGAACTGTCGCGCTGCGTATTCCACGCCTGTTGATCGGACGGGGCGGGGCGCGTGGGCTTGCGGATACTCATGATGGGACGGGTCTCCTGAAGAATCGGGTGCGAACGACCGGCACCACGAAGCCCCGCGACGAGGAGCCGGTCCGATCAGGCCCCGTCGCGGCAGCGAAGCAGGAGAGTGCGTGCCACGTCGTCACCTTAACCGCGCGATCTCCCGAAAGGAAACCCGGGCCGCGATCGAACTGTGACCCCTACGGCGCCCATTCGGGTTACTGGCGGGTAGTAATTCGGCCTAACGCCGTGCCACACTGCCCGGCATGGGCGAGCAAGCTGAAGGCAAGGAAGCCGCTGATCAGGAGACCGGACGCCGGGTCGACTGGCGCGGAGGCCGAGAGCGGGTGACCGGCCTGCTGGCCGGAATCGTTCGCTGGGCCGGCCTGATCTTCGCGGCCATTCTTGTCCTGCATGTCGTTTTCGTGATCGGTGAGGCGAACGAGGCCAACGGCATCGTTTCGTTCGTGCGGAGCTGGGCCGACGGGCTGGCGCTCGGTTTCAAGGACCTCTTCATGCCCGCCGACGTCAAACTCCGCGTACTGGTGAACTTCGGGATCGCGGCGATCTTCTGGCTCGTCGTCTCCTCCATCCTCGCCAAGATCATCCGCCGCGTCGGCGGCTCTTCCTAGCCCCGAAGCACTAGGCTTGGACCATGCTCGGCCCCGGCCGCGCGACGGCCTACGAGATCGTCGCCATGGGATCTTCGGCGGGCGGAGTCAAGGCACTGCTCGCGGTGCTCGGCGCTCTGCCCGCCGATTTTCCGCTGCCGGTGGTGATCGTCCAGCACCTCGACCCTCACCACGACACCGTCCTCGCGGATATTCTCAACCGCCGGTCATCGCTGCGGATCAAGCTGGCCGAGCCGGACGACGTCGTCGCGCCGGGCATCGTCTACCTCGCGCCGCCGAACCGTCATCTCCTGGTGAATCCCGGCGGCACGCTCAGCCTTTCGGCGGGCGAACAAGTGAAATTCGTGCGACCGTCGGCCGATCCGCTTTTCGAATCCGTCAGCGCCGCTTACGGTTCCGGCGCTCTTGTCTGTGTGCTGACGGGGACGGGTTCCGATGGCGCGGCGGGCGCCCGCGTGGTGAAGTCGCGGGGCGGTACCGTTGTCTCCGAGGATCCGGAGACGGCCGAATTCAGGGGAATGCCACAGGCCGTGACGACGGCCGTGGCGGTCGATTTTGTGCTACCGCTGGATGAAATAGCCGGTGTTCTCGTCGGCCTGGTGAAGGGAACGAGGTCGGTATGAACGCGCCGGACGGCGAAATCGGAGACGGCCGGGATCTCGAGTCCCTGTTGATGTTCATCAGGGACTCCCGTGGCTTCGACTTCACCGGCTACAAGCGGACTTCCCTCGCCCGCCGGATCCGGAAGCGGATGCAGACCGTGAAGTTCGAGGGGTACGCCGAATACCGGGATTTCCTCGAGAGCAATGCCGAAGAGTTCCAGGAACTCTTCAACACCATTCTGATCAATGTCACCAGCTTCTTCCGGGATATCGAGGCCTGGACCTACCTGCAGACGACCGTCGTGCCCGAACTGATCGAGAAGGTCGGCCCCGGCGAGGAGATCCGGATCTGGAGTGCCGGGTGTTCGAGCGGGGAGGAGGCCTACTCCCTCGCGATCATTTTCGCGGAGCAGCTGGGGGTCGAGGCGTGCACCACGCGGGTCAAGATCTACGGCACCGATGTCGACGAGGAAGCCCTGCGTGAGGCGAGAGCAGGGGTGTACCCCGCAAAAGCGCTGGAGCGGCTCCCGAACGAGATAAGGGCGAAGTATTTCGAGCCGAGCGGTGAGCTATTCGCTTTCCGTCGTGACCTTCGGCGCCGGGTCATCTTCGGCAGGCACGACATCACCCGAGACGCGCCGATCTCCCGCGTCGACCTGCTCGCCTGCCGTAACACCTTGATGTACTTCAACGTCGAGGCGCAGGGGAAGATCATCGAGCGGTTCCATTTCGCGCTCAATGACGGCGGCTACCTGTTCCTCGGGAAAGCGGAGATGTTGCTCTCCGACAGCGTCCGGTTCGACGTCGCCAATATGCGGAACCGGGTGTTCAAGCTCCGGGTGGGCGGTACGACGACGTCCAAGGCGCCGCGGTTCGACGTGCGTGCGGGCGGGGAAATGCGGGACGCCAATCGAAGGCGCCTGGTGAGCGAGCTCGCGTTGGCCTCCTCTCCCGACTCGGTGCTGGGTATCGACCGTGACGGTTCGGTCGCCTTGATCAACGGCTCGGCGAGGTTGCAGTTCGGGCTTTCCTCCCATGACGTGGGCAGGCCGTTCCACGATCTCGAAATCTCCTACCGGCCGATCGAGCTCCGGTCGGTGATCGACCAGGCGCACGGCGAGCGCCGCAGCATCCGGATCAACTCGGTGCGACGGCAGAAGGCCAATAACGAGGCGCAGTACTTCGACATCATCGTCCGGCCCTTGCTCACGATCGACGGCGAGGATATCGGCGCCGCGATCACCTTCCTGGACACCACCGAGGCCACCCGCCTGCAGCACGAGGTGAAACGTGTCCAGGAAGACCTCGCGACGGCCTATGCGGAACTCCAGTCCACCAACGCCGAGCTCGAAACGGTCAACGAGGAACTCCAGTCCAGCATCGAAGAACTCGAAACGACCAACGAGGAACTCCAGTCCACCAACGAAGAACTCGAAACGACCAACGAGGAACTCCAGTCGGGTAACGAAGAACTCGAAACGATGAACGAGGAGATGCGCATCCGTACCGCCGAGCTGGATGAGACGCGCATTTTCTTCGAAGGGGTGCTGTCCAGCGTCGAGGCCGGAGTGGTCGTGCTGGACGGGGAGCTCCAGGTCCGCAGCTGGAACCGGGGCGCGGAGGAGCTGTGGGGCCTGCGCGCCGACGAGGTCTACCGGGAGGACTTCTTCGTACTGGACTTCGGCTTGCCGACGGCCGGTCTCCGCGAAGCCGTCGAAACCTGCAATGAGACCGGGCGCAGATCCGGCCGGGTCGAGGTCGAGGCGGTGGACCGGAAAGGCAGGCCGCTCGTGTCCTCGGTCAGCTGTTCGCCGCTGCGCGGGCAGGGTGGCGGAGTCGTGCTGCTGATGGAGAACGCGCAACGCGAGTGAGTTCGTCTCGGCGGTGCGTCACGCGCTGGCCTTACCCGCGCGTTTCTGCTGAGGTACGAGAAGATCGTCCGCCTTCCGTCTTCGGCTGACCAGCTCTTCGGACAGCTCGGTCAGTCGCTGGTTGTGGCCGCGCGCGTAGCGGCGCAGCAGGACGAACGCCTCATCCGGGGCGATCTCCAGCCGGGCGGACAGCAGGCCTTTGGCCTGTTCGATGATCACCCGGCTGTTGAGCGCGCCCTGCAGTTGCTGGGAGGTCTCGGTCAACCCGGCGATCGCACGGTGGTTGAGCATGCCGATCGTCGCGACGTCGGCGAGTGCGCCCGCGATCCGTACGTCGGTGTCCGGCAGGGGTGCCGTCTCCGTGGTCAGGATGGTCACCGATCCGAGCACTTCGTCGTGGCGGCTGAACGGGAACGCGTGAATCGACCGGAAACCGAGCGAGAGGGCGGCGGGAGCAAGCCGTCGCCAATGCGAGGTCGCCTTGCCCAGTAGCACGTTGACGAGCTGCCGGCCGTCGAGCTGACAGTCGATCGCAGGCCCTTCGTCGGCGAGGATTCCGCCAAGTGGCCGCATTTCGAGCCGTTCGTCGGTGCTCACCACGATCGGCTGGAACGCGCGGTCGCCGACCGTGGTGAGCCGAACCGACGACGAGGCGATCAGTTCCGCGTACCGATCCGCAACGCAGAGCCAATAGCCTGCCGGATCGAGAGACGGCACCAGGGTGTCGGTCAGCTCGACCACGGTATCGGCAAGCCATTCGTCGCGATTCTGCATCTGAACCGGCCTTTCTCGGCGGGTTTCGAAGAGGCGCTTCCGGGCGAGAGCGTGTGAGCGCTGGGCAGTCAACGGTAGTACGTCGCCGGACACCGTCAAAGCTGTTGCGCTCAGCCGTTCGGGTCTCATCGCGTGGTGGTGGCGCGGCGTACGCTCGGCCCATGAGGGACGGCCCTGATCATCGGCACGACTCGACGGCGATGCGCAGACTCGTCGAAGCCGAGCGTGGGCGGGCGACCCGAGCGGCGAGCGTCGCTCAGCGGCACGAAGGCCTGGCCGGCACGGCCGCCAAGGAGATGCGTCCCTTCCACCTTCGGATGGCGGAACTCCACCGGTCGACCGAACGGAAACATCTTGCGGCTGCCGACCTGCACGCCGCCTATGCCGACGCGGTGCGGCTCTGGGTGGATCGGCCCAGGGACACGCCCACCATTCCGCCGACCTTCATGGCGGCGGTGGCGAAGGCGACAGGCAACCGGAGCATGGCGGTGACGTTGTTCGGCAAAGATGAAGCCGCGGTCGCGGTCGCGGTATCCGATTCGGTCGCCGAGGCGGCTCACGACCTCGAGTACGTCTTCGGCGAAGGGCCGTCGCGCGCGGTAATGAGGGCGTCCAGGACCCTGAACGTCTGGGGAGAGGAGGCGCTGTCGCGCCGGTGGCCCCAATTCGGTCCCGCCGCGCACGAGCTCGGTGTTCAAGCGGTGGTTTCGGCGCGCCTGGGGCCTGCTGATGCCCCGATGGGAGCCCTCACCGCATACCGGCCCGACGATGAACCGGACTTCGCGGTGACCCGTTCGGTGGGCACGGTGGCCGAAGCCTTGACCACCACCGCGCTGCACCCGGCAGCGCGGCTCGATGCCGAGAACGGGTTCCCCGCGCATCCGCTGTTCCACGATGTGGATCTCCGCATCGTCGTGCATCAGGCCACGGGAGTCGTCATGACCACCCACGGGTGCACCGCGCCGGACGCGCTGGCCCTCATCCGTGCGCACGCGTTCGTGCGGAACGAGAGTGTCACCGAGGTCGCGCTCGCGATCGTGTCCCGGACCTCGACACTCGACTGACCGCGAGCGCGCCGCCGTTCTTAAGGTGCGAACACCGGGGTCGGATCGAAGTACACGCGATAGTCGGTGATCAGCCCGTCCGTGCCGACCCGCCAGATCGAAACGGTCGGCAGGGTCACCTGCTTGTCGTCGAGCCGCGTGTAGGTCACGTCGGTGACGACGATGGACGTATCCGCGATCGTCCATTCACACAGGATCCGGTGCCGCAGGCCCTTGATCGCGGTGAGGAAATGCTCGTTGCCCGCGAGGATGGCCTCCCGGCCCATCAGCGGCTCGTTGTTGCCGAACACCATGGTCGCGTCTTCGGCGAGCATGGAGACGAGGTCTTCCGCGTCGAGGCGGTCGACTCGCGTGAAGACGTCTTGTGGGGTGATCATTCCGGACTCCCGGTCGGTTGGGGGACGACGATGCGTGCGCCGTATTCGGCCGACAATTCGGCGAGGCGGCCGAAGTCGCCGGGATCCATCGGCGGGGCCTGTTCGCCGGGACGAGCGGGGACGCCGGCCTCGGCGAAGAAGCGCTCGAACCCGGCCGGAGTGGCCAGGATCAGCGCGCGGGCGGCGTCGACGCCGGGGTTCCGGAAGCAGTGCACGGTCCCGCGCGGCAGGTAGACGAAGTCACCTGAGCGGACCCGCGTCGTCACGTCGCCTGCCATGACGTCGAGGACGCCGTGGAGCAGGTAGAACGCTTCGTCTTCCCGGCTGTGCACGTGGGGCGGCGGACCGCTCCCCGGCGGAATCGACGCTTCGATCAGCGCGAACGCGCCGCCGGTCGATTCCGACGTCGCCTTGAACGTGTAGGTGTCGCCGATGACCCAGACCGAATCGCCTTCTCCGGACCGGACGATCTTTGCCCCATCGGGCAGACTCATGGGCTTTCTCCCTCCCTCGAACAACCTCCTGCAAAGCTACTGACCTGCGGAAACGCTGCCCATACCAGAAATGTGGGGTCATTCGGAGCCCGCGAGCCGTGTGATCATGGAGCGGTGAACCACGGGACTCGTTCGCGTGCTCGCGAGAGGCTGGCGCGGCTCAGCGCGGCAGACGTGGACTTGGCGACTCTCATCGACGAGTCGGTCGAGGTGCTGCGTACGGCGTTGCCGCACGACGCGGGCTGCTGGCACACGATCGATCCCGCCACCTTGGTCGAGACCGGGTTCCGGCTGGTGGATATGCCGGACACCAAACCCGAGGTGGCCGAATTCGCCTACCTCGCCGGCGACTTCAACGCGTTCCCGAAACTCGCGCAGGGAAGGCGCCACAGCGGCATCCTCAGCGAGGCGACCGGCGGGCGGCTCGAACGCAGCCCGCGGTACCGCGAACTACTGGGCCCGAACGGCATCACAGGTGAGCTGCGCACCTCGTTGGTCGCCAACGGCTCCTGCTGGGGCTGCTTCGCGTTCTTTCGCGAGGCCCCGTACGACTTCACCGACGACGAGCGTGACTTCGCGCATGAGCTGGCGTCGCTGCTCGGACGCGGGTTCGGCGCCGCGGGCGTGCGAGCGAGGGCGTCCTCAGAGCTCGCCGCGCTGTGGCCGGGTCTGATCCTGCTCGACGACGGGTGGGTCGAGGCGATCACTCCGGCCGCGCGCCGGTGGCTCCGAGAACTGGACGTCATGGCCGGGGACGAGCTCCCGTTCGTGGTCCGGACCGTGGCCGAGCGGGTTCGGGGCAAGAACGAGGAGACCAGCGCCACCGTGCTCGGCGGTTCGGGTGGCTGGGTCCAGGTCGTCGGCTCGCCGGCGACCGGTGCCCCGGGCCGGGTGGCGGTCATCCTTCAGGCCGCGACGCGGGCGTCGATCGCGCCGCTGATCTCGGCCGCGTATGGCCTGACCATGCGGGAACGCGAGCTGGTCGACCTCGTGCTCGACGGCCAGGCCACCGCGGAGATCGCGGCCACGCTGTTCATCTCGCGCCACACCGTCCAGGAGCACCTCAAGTCGATCTTCGCCAAGACCGGTGTCCGGAGCCGCCGCGAGCTGGTTGCCCGCGTCTTTACTCCCGGCTCGTAGGGCCCACCAAGTGCTATGAAGGACGGGCGGATTCATGCGGTCGTCGCAACATGCTCTATTTAGGACAGTAGCATGTTGAGTTTTTCTTGGGGTGTAAGCCAGTCCAGTGTCTTGCGGGGGCGGCCGTTGAGTTCGGCGGCCACCCTCGCGAGATGGTCGTGGCTGTGGACCGAGAGGTTGGTGCCTTTGGGGAAGTATTGGCGGAGCAGGCCGTTGGTGTTCTCGTTGCTGCCGCGTTGCCAGGGCGAGTGCGGGTCGCAGAAGTAGATGTCCAGGTCGGTGGCCATGGTGATCTCGGCGTGCCGGGCCAGTTCGTTGCCCTGGTCCCAGGTCATCGACCGTTTCAGGGCCTCGGGCAGGGTATGGATGGCGGCGATCATGGCGTCGCGGACGGCGACGGCGTCGTGTCCGTCGGGCAGGTACAGCAGCATGCAGAACCGGGTGCTGCGCTCGACCAGGGTGCCGATCGCGGACTTGTTCGAGGCGCCCAGGATCAGATCGCCTTCCCAGTGCCCGGGCACGGCCCGGTCCTCGGCCTCGGCCGGACGCTGGCTGATCGGCACCAGATTCGGAATCCGCGGCGTGCGGGCCTCGGCCTGGCGGTGGGGTTTACGCAGCGCCCGCCCGGTCCGCAGGCAGGCCGCGAGCTCGCGGCGCAGCGCGCCCCGGCCTTGCACGTAGATCGACTGATAGATCGTCTCGTAGGACACCCGCATCTCCGGACAGTCGGCGAACTCGCTCACCAGCCTGGCCGAGATCTGCTCCGGCGACCACCGCAGCAGCAACCGTTCCTGCACATGGTCCCGCAGCCCGGCATTGCCGGGATCGGCCAGTTTCGCCGTCTTCGGCCGCTTCGCTCGTTCCCGCGCCGCCGCCTCCGCCACATGAGCCCGATACCGGTCCGGGCCACCGTTGTTGTTGATCTCCCGGCTAATCGTCGAAGGCGCCCGATCCAGCCGCCGCGCGATCTCCCGCACGCCGTCCCTGCCAGCCAGCCCACGGGAGATCTCCTCCCGCTCCTCCACCGACAAATACCGTTTCCCCAGCTGACAGGGCGCGTTACCGATCACCCCGCCAGCCTCCGCGAACCACCGCCGACCGGTCTCATGCGACACACCCGCCGCCAGTGAGGCAGGCATCACAGCCCGCCCCGCCCGAACCCCCTTCCAGAACCGCACCCGCACATCCCGCGCCAATGGCACACGACCCGCCATCACAACCTCCGACCACAACCGGTGTTGCAACGACCCCGTGAACCCAAGACGCTTTCATTGCAAAATTTGCTATGAAGGCGTCCTTCATAGCGGCCTTTCACGGACCACCGCGGACCCCAGCGAAGGTCAGAGGGCCGCCGTGCCCCAGGTCTCCGAGTAGGCGAACTCGTCCAGGGGGATCCGTTCCCGAGGTGCCTGTTCGCGCTCGATCCGCCAGTCCTCCTCCAGCACCGACGGATCAGCGGGCGACCCCACAGCGATGGCGACCTTGGGGATCGCGTCATCGGGCAGCCCGAAGAAGTCGCGAGCGGCGTCGGCGGAAAAGCCCGCCATCTGGTGTGCGATCAGGCCGAGGTCGACGGCCTGCAGGACGAGATTCTGGCTCGCCAGACCCAGTCCGTATTCGGTGTAGGGAACATCGCCCTTCTCGTTCTTGGTGACCATCACGCCGATCAGCAGCAGGCCGGCACGATGGGCCCACGCCCGGTTACCGGAATTGAGCGTCGCCAGGATCCGGTCGAACGACGGGGTGCCCCGCAGACCGACGAGGTAGCGGGCGGGCTGGGTGTTGCCGAACGAGGGCGCCCAGCGTGCGGCTTCCAAAAGGGCTCTGAGCTGCTCCGGCGTCACGGTCGCGGACACGTCGTAGGCGCGCGGGCTCCAGCGTTCGGCCATGATCGACGCGATCGGAGCACTCGTCTCGGCAGGTTTACGCACCGCCGGACATTATCAAGAGCGTGCTCCTCGTCACTCGGGCGAAAGCCCTCCGAGTATTTCCTTGGTGTTAAGGAAGATTTACTTCGAGATGCCCTCAAGGTGGTGGTCAGGACCACTTACGAGGGTGGCGAGCGCGCGCGACCCCGGTAGGCTTTCGCCCAAATAAGGGACGCGGGGGCTCCTCGGTGCCCACCAGGAGTCGCCCGGCCCGTCGAGGAGGTTCGGGCGTGGCCCTCGTGGTCCAGAAGTACGGCGGTTCGTCGCTGGAAAGTGCCGACCGGATCAAACGCGTCGCCGAGCGGATCGTCGCCACCAAGAAGGCGGGCAACGACGTGGTCGTGGTCTGCTCCGCCATGGGTGACACCACAGACGAGCTGCTCGACCTGGCTCAGCAGGTCAACCCGGCGCCGCCGGAGCGTGAGATGGACATGCTGCTCACCGCCGGTGAGCGTATTTCCAACGCGCTGGTCGCGATGGCGATCTCGGCGCACGGCGCGGAGGCGTGGTCGTTCACCGGTTCGCAGGCCGGTGTGGTGACGACGTCGGTGCACGGCAACGCGCGGATCATCGACGTCAGCCCCAGCCGCGTCACCGAGGCGCTCGAGCAGGGCTACATCGCGCTCGTGGCGGGCTTCCAGGGCGTGTCGCAGGACACCAAGGACATCACCACACTCGGCCGTGGTGGTTCGGACACCACCGCCGTCGCGCTGGCCGCGGCACTGAACGCCGACGTCTGCGAGATCTATTCCGATGTGGACGGTGTGTACACCGCCGACCCCCGGGTCGTGCCCGACGCGCGCAAGCTCGACACCATCGCCTACGAGGAGATGCTCGAACTCGCGGCGAGCGGATCGAAGATCCTGCATCTGCGTTCGGTCGAGTACGCGCGCCGCTACGGCGTCCCGATCCGAGTCCGTTCTTCCTACAGTGACAAGCCGGGCACCACCGTGACCGGTTCTATCGAGGAGATCCCCGTGGAACAAGCCCTGATCACCGGCGTGGCGCACGACCGCTCCGAAGCCAAGATCACGGTGACGGGCGTACCGGACCACGCCGGCGCCGCCGCCAAGATCTTCCGGGTGATCGCCGACTCCGAGATCGACATCGATATGGTGCTGCAGAACGTTTCCAGCACGGCGTCCGGCCGGACCGACATCACCTTCACGCTGTCGAAGGCCAATGGGGCGAAAGCGGTGCAGGCGCTGGAAAAGATCAAGGACGAGATCGGCTTCGAATCGGTCCTGTACGACGACCACGTCGGCAAGGTGTCGCTCGTCGGCGCCGGGATGCGCTCGCACCCCGGTGTCACGGCGACCTTCTGTGAGGCGCTCGCCGACGCGGGCGTGAACATCGAAATCATCAACACCTCGGAGATCCGGATCTCGGTTCTGATCCGGGACGCGCAGCTCGACGACGCGGTGCGCGCGATCCACGAGGCTTTCGAACTGGGCGGCGACGAAGAAGCCGTCGTGTATGCGGGGAGTGGACGCTGATGGCCGCGAACGGTCTGCGGGTAGGAGTTGTCGGGGCGACGGGCCAGGTCGGTGCGGTGATGCGCCGTCTGCTCGCCGAGCGGGATTTCCCGGTCGCCGAGATGCGGTACTTCGCTTCGGCGAGGTCCGCGGGTTCGACGCTTCCGTGGCAGGGCGAGGACATCGTGATCGAGGACGCGGCGACCGCCGATCCGTCCGGTTTGGACATCGCGTTGTTCTCCGCCGGTGGCTCGACCTCGAAGGCGCAGGCCGAGCGGTTCGCCGCGGCCGGTGCCACGGTGATCGACAACTCGTCGGCGTGGCGGATGGACCCGGATGTCCCGCTGGTGGTCAGCGAGGTCAACCCGGAGGCGATCAAGGAGGCGCGCAAGGGGATCATCGCGAATCCCAACTGCACCACCATGGCCGCGATGCCGGTGCTCAAGCCGCTGCACGCCGAGGCCGGTCTGGTGCGGCTGATCGCCAGCACGTACCAGGCCGTTTCCGGTAGCGGGCTCGCCGGCGTCGAGGAGCTGGAAGGCCAGCTGGCGGCGGCCGCGCCGAACGCCGGCGCGCTGACCCACGACGGTTCCGCGGTCGAATTCCCCGAGCCGAAGAAGTACGCGCGGACCATCGCGCACAACGTGCTCCCGCTCGCCGGGTCCATTGTGGACGATGGCGGGTTCGAGACGGACGAAGAGAAGAAGTTCCGCAACGAGAGCCGCAAGATCCTGAGCATCCCGGAACTGCGGGTTTCCTGCACCTGTGTGCGGGTGCCGGTGTTCTCCGGGCACTCGATCTCGATCAACGCCGAGTTCTCTGAGCCGCTTTCGGTCGCCCGCGCGACCGAACTGCTGACCGGTGCTCCCGGCGTGGAACTCTCGGACATCCCGAACCCGCTGCAGGCCGCCGGACAGGACCCGTCCTACGTCGGCAGGCTGCGGACGGACCCGGGTGTCGACGGCGGCCGGGGCCTGGTGCTGTTCCTGTCGAATGACAACCTGCGCAAGGGCGCCGCGCTCAACGCCGTCCAGATCGCCGAACTCGTCGCCCAGAACGCCTGACCCACGCAAGTAGTCCTCTGATCGCGGTCTTCTCACGCAATCAGAGGACTACTTGCGGCAAGTCAAGGCGGGTCAGGGCTTGGTCGCGCCGAAGCAGGCGGCGTAGCGAGTCGCCAGGAATTCGCCCCGCGCGTCGCCGCTGTAGGCCCACATCCCGCCGTCGGCGCGAGTCCCCAGATGCCGGAACTGCTCGACGGCCTCGTCGAATCGCCCGTTCTCCACCAAGGCCTTGGCCGCATATGCGCGGTCTCCGCGCGTCGCCGGGTCGCCGCGTCCCGGGCCGTTGAGCCACGAAACCACCGTGTCGAGCACGCGGACGACCCGCTCGCCTCGCCACGCCGGCACATCCTGGAACTCGGACTCGTGCGCGGCGATCAACACCAGCGGAGCCAGCTTGGGCGACTTCGCCGCGGCCGTCTCGGCGAACTCCCACATCAGCTCCTCGGAGCCATGCCACTTCGGGCACCAGTACTGCAGTGCCCGCGTGTGCGCGCCGCGGTGCAGCGGATCGCGCGCGGTCAGCTCCGCCCAGATCTTCCGGTACTCGTCGTTCTCGTATTGCCGTCCCATCGCGATCGCCAGCGCCGTCACCCACGGCGTCGGGTCGTCGGGGCCGAGGTCTGCAGCCTCGTGCACCGCGTCCTCGGCCCGCTCGAGAATCTGGAAGAACGCCGCGAACTGTTCCTGGCTCACGTGCTTCGCCTGCAGTCCGCTGCGGACCTCCCAAGCGACCTCGACCAGCGACTCCGCGTTGACGAGTGCCGCACCCGGGTCGCCGGGCCGCGCCTGGCGCCACGCCCGCAGCCACGTGTCATCGTTCGCGGCGGCCTCGCCGAGCGCGCCCGCGACCGTATTGCGGCGTTCCCAGTTCCCGACCGTCCCGGCCAGCAAAGCGGCGGCATGCTGCCAGTCGCCCGCGGCGGTCGACTTCTGGACGGCGATGATCTCCTGGTCGGTCCAGTAGCTCTTCGTCGACACCTCGTTGTCGGCCGGAAGGCCCCACCGGGTGACGTCCGGGATCTTGCCCTTGAACTTGGGTTTCTCCGGCGGAAGCAGCGCGGCGAGCTCCTCCGGGGTCATCACGTCGGTGAGCTCGTCGATGCTGATCCCCCGGCGCTTGGCCTCTTTCATCACCGCGAAGACGGCCTTGCGTTCTCTGGATTTGAGCAGCCAAAGCATCGGAAACTCCTTATGAGCGAACGAGAGAGGGAGACGGCCGGTAGCCGGCGGACACTCCGGCGGCCGTCAGCAGCGCGCGCAGAGGCGCGGTGTCGGAATCGGCCGAGGCGGCCTTGTCGAGCGCGGACGGCAGCTCGGTTTCGTACGGCTCGTCAAGGGTGAACGGCGCCGGCCCGGCCCACGACAGCTGCCACCGCGCCACACCGATGTCGGTGAGCGCCGCGTGGATCACCAGGCCCAGCCGCCTGCGGACGGAGATCGCGGCGAACTCGCGACGGGCACGGGGACCAGCGCCGTGCGGCGGTTTCTCGTCCTCGGCGGCGAGGTCCTCGTGCCTGCCCGCGTCGAGCAGATCGAGTGCCATGTCCAGCGTGCGTTCGCCGAGGATCTGGGCCGCGGTCTCGGCGGTTTCGTGACGGCAACCGATGGCGACCAGGGACTCCCAGTCCGTCCGCCGCTTCGCCCGTGCCTCGTCGGAGAGCACGGTGAACATGGCCTCGTCGAGCAGCCTCTCGGCGTCGGTCAGCAGTGCCGCCGCCGGACGTTCGCCGCCCGGCCGCACCGGAACCTGCTCGCCCGCCCGGAGCGCCGCGACGCGATCGATCGTGGCCGGGTGGGTGTCGTAGCGGGAAGCCGGCTCCTCCGGCAGGTCCTGGCGCATCGCTTCGAGCTGTTCCGCCCTGGTCGGGTCGGTGAGCAGCGCGCGGTAGCCCTCGCCGAACCGGGCGGGGAGGTAGCCCGCGCTCCAGCCGATCGCCGCGTAGTTGTTCATGAAGAACTGCCAAGTGGCCACCAGCACCTCTGTCTCCGCCAACGCGGAGCTCGCCGCGGCGGTCCCGGCGAGCCGCGCCGAAACGACGTCGGCGGCGAGTTCCTGGTCGCGGCAGACGCGCATCGAGACGGCGAAGTACAGCTTCGCGTACTGCTTGAACAACCAGCCGACGAATCGCTCGAAGTACCCCTCGCGGTTGAGCCCGTTCAGGACGCGGCCGATGGACTTCCGCCCGCGGTAGGCCAGTGCGGAGAACCGGGTGTCCTTATTGCTGTAGTGCCCGATTTCGTGGGCGATCAGGGCACGGAGCTGGTCCTGGCGCAGCCCGATGAGCAGCGGGACGCCGATCACCATCCGGCGGCCGAGGACGCGGAGGCCGAGCCACGAGGTCCGCTCGGCCACCCCGGCGTTGACGTCGGGGTCGAGGTAGAGCTCGTCGGGCGGTTTGGTGCCCGCCTCGGCCGAAAGTTCGCGGACCAGCGCCCACAACGCGGGCTGCGTCTCCGGCGTCACCAGCACGCCGGGTACGTCGTCATCCGTCGCCCGCTCGACGGTGAACAGTGTCCTGAGCAGGATCCAGCCGACCGGCACGGTGATGATCCCGAGCTTGAGCGCGGCGAAGATATTGTGCTGGAACGCCAGCACCTCGAGTGCCACGATCCCGCCGGCAAAGGCCAGCACGAGTAGCGGGAATCCGGCGAGCAGGGCAGCGGCCAGCAGCCCACGAAACGACTTCACTGTGAAACGGACCTTCCCCAGAGTTGGTGTACCCCCGACACCGGTCGCTTATTGTGCCCGAGTCACCCGCGATGGCCGATCACTTTTCGCTCACGATCCCAGTGTCGTGCGTCGCGATGAACACCACCATCACGGAAACGCTTGTGGACTGTCCACTATGGACGTGCGGTAATTCCCTTGTCGGGCGCATCCGCCCAGTGCATGCTCGTTCGAGACAAAACGTTTTCCACGAAGGGAAAGTCATGTACACGGCGGTCGAAGGCGCACGGGTTCCGATCCGGATGTGGGCGGATCCCACGTCGGTCGAGGACCAGGCCATGCGGCAGCTGCACAACGTCGCCAATCTGCCGTGGGTGCACGGCGTCGCGGTCATGCCCGACGTCCACTACGGCAAGGGCGCGACCGTCGGCAGCGTGATCGCCATGCGTGACGCCGTTTCGCCCGCCGCGGTCGGTGTGGACATCGGCTGTGGGATGAGCGCGGTGCGGACTTCGCTCACGGCGAGCGACCTGCCCGACGACCTCCTGAAGCTGCGCCGCCGGATCGAATCGGCCGTCCCGGTCGGCTTCGGGCTGCACAAGACGCCCGTGAACCCCGCGAAGGTGCACGGCGTCGGCGGCTGGGACGCGTTCTGGAAGTCCTTCACGGACCTGCACGCCGGTGTCCAGGACCTGCACGACCGGGCCGCGCGGCAGATCGGCAGCCTCGGTGGCGGTAACCACTTCATCGAGGTCTGCCTCGAGCAGGGCGGGGAAGACGAAGGCCGCGTCTGGCTGATGCTGCATTCGGGTTCGCGCAACATCGGCAAGGAACTCGCGGAACGCCATATGGCCGTCGCGCGGAAGCTGCCGCATAACGCGGACCTGCCGGACAAGGACCTCGCGGTGTTCGTCGCGGGGACGCCGGAAATGCAGGCATACCGGCGTGACCTGTTCTGGGCGCAGGACTACGCGGCGCGTAACCGCGCCACGATGGTCGCGCTGGTGAAGCAGGCGCTGAAGGACGTCGTCCCGCAGACGACGTTCGACGACGCGATCTCGTGCCACCACAACTACGTCGCCGAAGAGACCTACGACGGTGTCGAGCTGCTGGTGACGCGTAAGGGAGCGATCCGCGCGGGTTCGGGGGACCTCGGGATCATCCCGGGAAGCATGGGCACCGGTTCGTACATCGTCCGCGGGCTCGGCAACTCGGCGTCGTTCCAGTCCGCGTCGCACGGCGCGGGCCGCCGGATGTCCCGGAACAAGGCCAAGAAGCTGTTCACCGCCGAAGACCTCGCCGCGCAGACCGCGGGCGTGGAATGCCGGAAGGATTCGGGTGTGGTGGACGAGATCCCGGCCGCGTACAAGGACATCGAAACGGTGATCAAGGCGCAGACCGACCTCGTCGAAGTGGTCGCGCATCTGAAGCAGGTCATCTGCGTCAAGGGCTGATACGTGGGTGGTGTGCCAGGGGGAACCCGACATACCACCCACGTAATCGCTACCCTGGCCACATGAAACGGTTGGGATTCGCACTGCTGATGGCGGCCGCTGGACTGGCACTGGCGAGCTGCAGCGAGGTCACGAACGCGGTCGACCAGACGAACCAGGCCGCGAACAAGGTCAGCGCGTGCGCCGAGGCGCTCAGCCTCACCGACCTCAACCCGGACCCGGCGACGATCAAGGAACGGGCCGCCGACAAGGAGAAGCGCCTGCGCGAACTCGCCACCAGCGTCGGCGAGCAGAACGTCGCGACCGCCCTCACCGGGATGGCCGACTCGTACCTGCAGGTCCAGAAGGAGAACATCCAGGACGCCGGCAAGATCGCGGACTGGACCAAACGCAACCTCGACCAGGTCGAGGCCCTTCGCAAGGTCTGTGGCTAGTTACCCACGAATCGCGTGGATCAGGAAGTCAGCGCGGGCACCTTCGCGGGGGTGCGGCTACGTCGCCAGAACAGCCCCAGCGAAGCGATCGCCAGCGCTCCGAGCCCGGATGCCGCGAAGCCCCAGCCCGGGCTCGAGTGGTCGATCGCGAACCCGATGATCGGGCTCCCGATCGCCAGTCCGACCCGCGAGGCCGCGTCGAGCAGCCCCATCGCCTCGCCACGGACCCGTGGCGGCGCCAGTGCGGTCACCGTCTCCGTGCTCGCCGCGAGCGTCGGCGCGCACAGGACGTTGCTCGGCACGAGCACGATCGCCAGCAGCCACCATGGCTGATCGACCAGACCGGCAGGCACGGTGAGCACCGCGAGCAGCACCATCAGCACGCCTTGGGAAAGTGATCGTCGCACCGCCCCGTGGATCGCGCCGCCGACGACGGACGCGATGCACATGATCGTGATCAGCAGTCCGGACCAGCCGATGTCGTCGCTCGCCCGCAGGGTCGCCAGCGCCGCGAGTTCCATGCCGACCAGGCAGAACAGGGCGCCCGCGCTGATGAACATCGCCATCACGAGCCGCCCGCCCAGCCAGCTCCGCACCGGTGGCCGTTCGCCGGTGTGGACCTTGGCGTCGGCCTCGGACCGGATCGGCGGGTTGGACCAGTAGATCAGCGTCGCGGCCACCGCGAAGCAGACTCCGATGCCCGTGAGTGCGTAGACCGGGGGCAGCTGGGTGATCGCCATGATCCCGGCCGACGGCCCGATCATGAACGACGCCTCCACCAGGATCGTGTCCAGTGAGTACGCCGTGCGCCGTCGTTCCACCGGGACAAGCGCGGTGAGCACCAAGCGTGCGAGCGTGCCCGCGGGAACGGTGAGGATCCCGGCGGGAAGTGCGACCACGACCAGCAGCTCGTACGACAGATAGGGCGCGCTGATCCAGAACGTCGTCGAGCCGAGGCCGCAGGCCGCGACCACCGGCCGCAGTCCGTAGCGGTCGACGAGCCGGCCGACCAGGGGCGCACCGATCGCGCTGCCCAGCGTGGTCGCGGCGCCGACCAGGCCGGCCGCGCCGTAGCCGCGGCCGAGGTCGGTGACGACGTACAGCGTCATCGTCACGCCCATGGCCGTCATCGGCAGCCGTGCCAGGAACATCAGCAACATCGAGCTGGGAACCCGGGGCACGGCTAAGACGCTGCGGTACGCGGCGAGGGCCATGGCTCGATGAGAGCGCAACGTGGTACGCCCGTGCAAGTTCATTTCCGACCGCCAATACTGGCGCTCGCTACCTTTTGGGAGTTACTCTCATTTAAGAGTCACTATCAAAAAGGGGTGGTCATGAACAATCGGCGCTGGTGGGCCCTGGGTGCCCTCGCGGTCAGCCTGCTCGTGGTCGGACTGGATCTGACCGTGCTGAACGTCGCCATTCCGACCCTGGCGACGGACCTCGGCGCGTCCACGACGCAGCTGCAGTGGTTCGGGAACGCCTACACGCTCGCCCTGGCCTCGCTCCTGCTTCCGGCCGGTCTGCTCGGGGACCGGTTCGGGCAGAAGAACCTGCTGCTCGGCGGGCTCGTCCTATTCGGCGCGGCCTCGTTGGCCTGCGCGTTCGCCTCGTCACCGGGGCAGCTCATCGCGGCGAGAGCCGCCCTCGGCGTGGGTGCGGCCCTCCTGATCCCGCTGTCGATGTCGATGCTCAACATCCTGTTCCCGCCGGAGGAACGGGCGAAGGCGTTGACCGTCTGGGTGACAGCGATGTTCCTCGGCATCCCGCTCGGGCCGGTCCTCGGCGGCTGGCTGCTCGACCACTTCGCCTGGGGTTCGGTGTTCCTGATCAACCTCCCGCTCGTGCTGGTCGGCCTGGTCGCGGTGGTGTTCCTGGTCCCGCGCACCCGCGGTTCGGGATCGGGCGGCATCGACGTCACCGGCATCGTCCTGTCCAGTGCCGGCCTGTTCGCCTTGACCTACGGGTTCGTCGAGGCAGGCGAGCGCGGCTGGGGTGACGTGATGACGCTGGCGTTGATCGCCGCCGGGGTCGCGCTGCTGGCGGTGTTCGGCTGGGCGCAGACCCGGACGACAGCGCCGCTCACCGACCTGGCCTTGCTGCGTGAGCCGAAGTTCGTCTGGGGTTCGGTGCTCGCGACCGTCGCGTCGTTCGCGCTCATGGGCCTGATGTTCGTGCTGCCGCAGCTCTTCCAGGCGGTGCAAGGAGCCGACGCACTCGACACCGGCTTGCGGCTGTTGCCGCTCATCGGCGGGATGCTCGTCGCCGCGAAACTCGCGGAACGGCTGGTCGAGGTCGTGGGCGCGCGGGTCACGGTCGCCGCCGGGTTCGTGCTGCTCGCTGGCGGGCTCGCCTGGGGAACATGGACCTCGTCCGGCGGCGGTTATGGCTGGACCTTCCCCTGGGAGATCGTGGTGGGCCTCGGCACCGGGTGCACGTTGCCGCCGTTGATGACCCTCGCGATGGGAGCGCTGACCGAAGGCCGCGCGGGCGCGGGGTCGGCGTTGATCCAGGTGCTGCGGCAGATCGGCGGCACGATCGGGGTGGCGGTGCTGGGCACCGTGCTCAACACCGGGTACCGCGGCGAAGTCGACCTCGCGGGACTGCCGGCACCGGTGGCCGACGCGGCACGTGGCAGTGCTTCGGCCGCGCTCGCCGTCGCTGAACAGCTGCGGCTTCCGGAACTCGCCGAGTCCGCGCGGGCGGCCTTCCTGCACGGAATGGCCTCGACACTGTGGACTTGTGCCGCGATCGCGGGGCTCGGTGGGGTGCTGGCGCTGGTCTTCCTGCCCGGCCGGTCGGCGAAGGCCGAACAGGAGCGGCCACAATCGGTGCATGACGTCGTCGCCAGCTGAGCCCACCGGGCTGCGGGAGCGGAAGAAGGCCAAGACCCGTGCGGCGATCCAGGAACACGCGCTGCGGCTGTTCCGGGAGCAGGGCTACGCCGCGACCACGGTGGACCAGATCGCGGCCGCCGCGGAGATCTCGCCGAGCACCTTCTTCCGCTACTTCCCGACCAAAGAGGCCACGGTCCTGTTCGATCAGCTGGACCCGGTGCTGATGCGGGTGGCGGCCGCGCAGCCTGCCGAGCTCAGCCCGACAGCGGCGATGCGGAAGACGTTGCGGGAGGTCTTCGACACGCTGCCCCGCGACGAATGGGAGCGGGAACGAGACCGTCAGCTGCTGGTCTTCAACGAGCCCGAACTGCGCGGCGCGATCCTGGAGCAGTACGCCGACGGCCTCGGGATGATCGCCGACGTCGCGGCCCAGCGGACCGGCCGGTCGCCGGACGACTTCGAGGTCCGGAACTGGGCCGGCGCGGTGATCGGCGTGATCCTCGCCGCCTTCTACCGGGCCGGGAGCGACCCGTTCAAGAACTACATCGAGCTGATCGACGAGGGTTTCGCGCATCTGGAAGCCGGTCTGCCTCTGTGACCGCGGCCGCCGTTGCATGTCCCCACTGACATGTGAACACAGTTGCGCCAGTCAGGTGGCGGGGCGTACGTGGGGGACAACCCGAGTGGAGCAGTGGCGACACGCTGTCCGACGGAGTGATGAAGTTAAACGATCATCGTTTACACCGCTGTGAGTGAACGAACGGTTCTGTCGTGTCCGATGGTCACCCATGGTCAACTTCGTGATCGGTAATGTTGATCATCAGAGGGAAGGACAAGATTTCGACGTTAATCAATTGCGGGGGTGTTGGCGATTAATGAATCCGGCACGTAAGGGTTAGAAAAGTGCTCCAACCGGTGATCGGGTGGTGTTCCGTCGATACGGCGGGTATCGATTTACCTCGTTAGGTCCCAGAGGCCAGGAGGTAAGGGAATGAAAGGCAACATTGCCCGAACGATTGCCGCGATCGCCGCAGGCAGTCTGTTGGCGGTGGCCTCGGCCGGCGCCGCGACGGCGAGCACCGCCGGCGGAAAGGGGTCATCGAGCACGCAGGCGCTTGCGGCACAGCTACTGCAGATGCGTGATGACCTGACCAAGGTGGCCTACGCGGGCGACGTCGGATCCACGCGGGCGGACTTGGGCAAACTGAGCCCCGTACTCGCGGACATCGCCGCGGGTAAGCGCTATCAAATCCAGACCGAGACCCAGAAACTCGGCGACCTCGCGAAGGGCCGCTCGGACGAATCCAGCAGGCTGCTGGCCGACCCGACGGCGAAGCCTCGCCAGCTTCCGCCCCTTCCGCTGCCGCCGATCCCGGACCTTCCCGGTCCGCTGAAGATCGTCAGCGATCTGCTGAAAGCCCTGCTGGGTGCCGTGACCGGCATCCTCGGTGGCCTGCTCGGCGCCCTCCCGGTGCCGCCACTTCCAATCCCGGCACTGCCTGTGCCACTGCCGACCCCGTAGGCGTCAGGCCCCGCCGTGCAGGGCGGACGGGGCCACAATCGGGGGCCGGAGCCCGAGTGGGGACATTTCTCCTCACTCGGGCTCTGGCCGTGTTGTCTATCGCGCGCAGACGAAAACCCGCCGAAGGGGCGTCGTTTCGTACGCAACCCGCGTTGTGTGCGAAGGCGCCCCTTCATCGTGTTTCCGTGGGCCTTCGGCCCAAAAGCGGCGCGCGACGGGTGAAGTCTCCGTCGGGCGCAGGGCGCCCTTTGGGAGACCTTGTGGTCGGGCAGGCCTACCGCAAGTAGGCGACTACTTGCGGCGGACGATCGCTTACTTGGGGGCGAGGCCCAGTCGCAGTGCGCCGGCGGCTTCGGCGGTGGCTTCGCGGAACCGCTGGCCGACGCCGAGGAAGTTGATGTACCCGTGGACGAGGTCGTGCTGACGGCTCAGCGCGACGGGCACTCCGGCCTTCCGCAGTTTCTCCGCGTAAGCCTCGCCCTCGTCGCGCAGCGGGTCGAAACCAGCCGTCGCGATATAGGCGGGCGGAAGTCCGGAAAGCTCACCGTGCAACGGCGAAAGCTTCGGGTTGTACAGATCGGTGCCCTTCGGCACGTAATGCGCTTCGAACCAGCTCATATCCGCGTCGGTGAGGAAAAGGTCCTCGGCGAACAATTCCCGCGAACGGCGTCGCACGGTGAAATCGGTCGCTGGATAGAACAGCAGCTGGAAGGCCGGAATACCGCCGCCGCGTTTCACCGCCTGCTGTGCCGTGACCGCCGCCAGGTTGCCGCCCGCGCTGTCGCCGCCGACGGCGATGCGCGCCGGGTCCGCGCCCAGATCGCGAGCCTTCGCGTAGGCGTACTCGAACGCCGTGATCGCGTCCTCGGTCGCCGCCGGGAACGGGGCTTCGGGCGCGAGCCGGTACTCCACCGAAAGGACCCGGACGCCTGCCTGTTTCGCCAGGTAGCGAACGGTGTTGTCGTGGGTGGCGCGGCCGCCGACCACCCAGCCGCCACCGTGGAAGAACACCAGAAGGCCGGACGGTTCGGGCAGGCCCGCGGGCGTGTAGAGCGTGGACGGCAGATCGCCGTCACCGGTCGGGATGATCACTTCCCTGGTCGCGACCGGCTCGATGGTCTTCCCGCTGACCAGATGCCGGTTGGCGACGAGCAGTTCGCGGGATTCGCCGACCGAACCCTGGACCAGCGTGGCCCTGGCGAGTTTCTGCAGGCGGAGAAGCAGTTGGGCGTCCAGCGCCAGCTCCTGCCCGTCCAGCCTGAGCGGAGGTCCGGCGATGGCGCGTCTGACCGGCCTCGGAAGCCAATACGCGAGCTGTGAGAACGCGGCCTCGGCACGGACCTGGAGCGGGATCGCCATGCTTCCTCCTGGGGGCTTCCCCGCAGCCTACTTGCGAGTAGGTAGCCGGTCCAGCGGCGGACTGCCCTTTTGGGCTGGTGATGTGACGCAGAACTCGGTTCCAGATCGTGCTCCTCCACTTAAGTCGAGGGGTTAGCCTCGAAAGCGTGACTTCGACGAATCCGGTTCATGTGCTCGGTATCGGCGGCTCCCTCCGGGAGGGCTCGCAGTCCGAGCGGGCGCTGCGCATTGCACTGGGCAGTGCGGCCGAAGCCGGGGTCACCACCGAACTGATCAGCGGTCCTGAGCTGGTGTTGCCGTTCTACGACACGGCACTCGAGGAGCGCGACGAACGGGCCATCAGGTTGATCGAGGCGATCCGCCGGGCCGACGGGCTCATCGTGGTCTCGCCCGGCTATCACGGCGCGCTGTCCGGACTGGTCAAGAATGCCCTGGACTACGTCGAGGACCTGCGTGACGACGCCCGCCCGTACCTCGACGGCCGTGCTGTCGGCCTCGCCGCCGTCGCCTTCGGCTGGCAGGCCGCGGTCACCACGCTCGAGCAGCTCCGCACGATCACGCACGCGCTGCGTGGCTGGGCCACCCCATTGGGCGGTTCGATCAACACCGCCGAAACGAAGTTCGACGAGGCGGGCGGCGCTTCCGACGACCGGACCGTCCGCACGCTGCGCCTGATCGGCAGGCAGGTCGCCGAGTTCGCGATCACCCGCGCCCGCTGATTCGTTTGCCCCCACAATTCGCCGGGTATTCCCCGACGTGATGCCTGCCATGGGGTGGCAAGGTTTCGTAGGTTCGAGACGTTGGCACCACTGAGACGCTCAACGGGGCGTGTCTTGTGATCAGGAGGTAGGCGAAGAATGGCTGAGGCTCTGTACACCGCGCTCGCGACCGCTCGTGGCGATGGCCGCAACGGTGAAGTGACGTCGTCCGACGGCGTGATCGACGAGTCGCTCGCGATCCCCAAGGAGATGGGCGGCCCGGGCGGTGACAAGACCAACCCCGAGCAGCTCTTCGCCGCCGGCTACTCCGCCTGCTTCCACAGCGCGCTCCAGCTCGTCGCACGCGCGGCCAAGGTGAAGCTCGACGGCTCGACCGTCACCGCCGAGGTCAGCGTGCTCAAGCAGGAAGTCGGCTTCGGTCTCGGCGTCGCACTGAAGGTTTCGCTGCCCGGCCTCGAGCAGGCCCAGGCCGACCAGCTCGTCGAGCAGGCGCACCAGGTATGCCCCTACTCGAACGCGACCCGCGGGAACATCGAGGTCGCGCTGTCCGCGACGGTTTGAGGTAAGCCTCGCGACAGGTTCACCCGTACCGGCTATTTCTGAAAGGAACCGAAGATGGCCAAGTCTCCGATCAAGAGTCCGCTGAGCGAAGCCGACAAGGAGATCACCGGTAACGCCTTGCAGGCCACGCTGGTCGATCTGGTGGACCTGTCGCTGATCGCGAAGCAGGCACACTGGAACGTCGTCGGAGCGAACTTCCGCAGTGCGCACCTGCAGCTCGACGAGCTGGTCGCCACCGCGCGCCAGTACGTCGACGAGGTCGCCGAACGCGCCAACGCCATCGGCATCTCGCCGAACGGCCAGGCCAAGGCGGTCGTCGAAAGCTCCGGCCTGCCCGACTATCCCGACAACTGGCAGTCCGTCGAGTCCACGGTCGCCGCGATCGTCGACATCCTGGCCGCGTTGATCGAGCGGCTGCGCAAGCGCATCGACGAGACCGACAAGAGCGACCTGGTGACCCAGGATCTGCTGATCGAGATCACCCAGGAGCTCGAGAAGGCTCACTGGATGTGGCAGGCGCAGCAAGCCTGACCTCACCGCCCTCGTGAGTGGTAATGACGGTTCTAACCGTCATTACCACTCACGAGGCGCTGCGTTCGGACCACTGAGCCGGGTGCCCTGCGTCACGCCGGTCATCCCAAGGGTTCGCCGGCGCGTAACGTCCAAAGTATGGGAGTCGCCGGAGACGAACGACGCGCGCTGAGTGAGCTTTTCGAGGAACTCGGGCCGGACGCGCCGACCCTGTGCACAGGGTGGAAGACGAAGGATCTCGCCGCGCACCTGCTGGTTCGTGAGCGGCGGGCGGACGCGGCGCCCGGGATCCTGCTGCCCGCGTTCGCGCCGTACACGCAGCGGGTGCAGGACTCCTATGCCGCGCGGCCGTGGACGGAGGTGCTGGAGAAGGTCCGTACCGGCCCCGCCTGGTACTGGCCGACCACGATCGGCCCGCTCGACGAGCTGACCAACAGCGCGGAATTCCTCGTGCATCACGAGGACGTCCGCCGCGCTCAGCCCGGCTGGGAGCCGCGTCCGGCCGACCCCACGCGAGATGCGGCCGCGTGGAAGGCGGCGAAGCAGGCGTCAAAACTGAACCTGCGGAAATCGCCGGTCGGCGTGATCCTCAAGACCCCCGAAGGTCGCGAAGCAAAGGTCAAGGACGGTCCGGAGACGGTGACCGTGATCGGCGCCCCGATGGAACTGCTGCTGTTCGTCTTCGGCCGCGACGCCGTCCAGCTCACCTACGAAGGCGACGCCTACGCCGTCGACCGTCTCCGGAAGCACGAGCGCGGCCTCTAAGCCCGAAGTCCCAGGGCGCGCAGCGCGAAGAACACCTCGATCGAGGTCTGCTTGATCGTCTCGGCGATCACCAGCGACCCGTGCCCCGCGTCATAGCGATAGAACTCGAACGGGACTTCCCGCTTCGCGAGCCTGTCGAGGTAATTCTCGATCTGCCGGATCGGGCACCGCGGGTCGTTGTCCCCGGCGAGCAGCAGCACCGGCGCGTTCACCGCCTCGACATACGTGATCGGCGAGCATTCCTTGTAAACCGCCGGCACCGATTCCGGCGATCCGCCGAACAACGCCCGGTCGAACGAGCGGAGCTGTTCCATCTCGTCTTCGTAGGCGGCCACGTAGTCCGCGACCGGCACCCCGGCGACCCCGGCCGCCCACTTCGACGGCTGCGTCCCCAATGCCAGCAGGGTCAGGTAGCCGCCCCACGAAGCCCCGTTCACCACGCATTTCTCCGGGTCGGAAAGTCCACTTTGGACCGCCCAGTCGTGTACGGCGGCGACGTCCTCGAGCTCGGTCAGCCCAGGGCGTCCTTCGATGGCGTCGCGCCACGCCGAGCCGTAACCCGTCGAGCCGCGGTAGTTGACCTCGACGACGGCGAAGCCCGCGTCGAGCCACGTGGCGCGATAGGCGGAGAACCGGTCCTCGTCGGCGGAGTGGGGCCCGCCGTGCAAGGAGAAGACCGTCGGCAGCGGCCCGTCCGGCGCGCCGATCGGCCGCGAAACCAGCGCGTGGATCTGCCCACCGACGCCGTCGACGAACGCGTCGGTGACCGGGGAGGACTCCGGCGCCCGGTCACCCGGCGGTTCGAGCAGTACCGAGTCGGTGCCGTCCGCGGACCGCGCGCGCACCGCCGTCGGCTGCGCGGCACTGGACCACGAGTACTCGACCGTCCCGTTCGGCCGCACGCCCGCTCCGCCGATCCTGCCCGGCGGTGTGTCCAAAGAGGACAATCCGCCGCTCGCGAGGTCGTAGCGGTACAAGGAACTCCGGCCCTGGTGGAAATGCACCACGAGCAACGCGTGCGCGTCCGGGTACCAGCCCGCGACGACTTCGCCGGGCAGGTCCAGCTCGATCTCCTGCTCGGTGTCCGTGGCGATATCCCAGATCAGCAGCTCCTCGCGCCCGCGCCGCTCGTGCAGGACCAGCAGCCGCGAATCGCCGGCGACCGGCGAGAACTCCAGCGCCGACAGGCCTTTGCCCTCGCCGTCCCATTTGTCGGCAACGGCCGTGAAGCCGTCGGTCGACAGGACGCGCAACGCGGGATGCCGCGAATCGCCGTGTTCGGAATGGGAGATCGCGAGCAGCGTCTCGTCGCGTGAAAGCGACGCGATCCCGGCGTCGTCCGCGTGGCTGTAGAACCGGGTGATCTCGCCGTCGATATGCGCGAAGAGCTCGCTGCCGTCGTCGGTCGAGACGCCGACGGCGACCAGGCGCGTGCCGATCTCGAGCCCGGCGGGATAGCCGTCGTGGACGTCCGGCACCGCGTGCTCGGCCGTGACCCCGGCCGCTTCGGTGAACGGTTCGCGGACCCACGAGCCGAACTCGTCGCCGTCGGTGTCGTTGAACCACCAGATCCAGCGGCCGTCGGGGGACGGGGTCGCGTGCAGGGTGCCGTTGGGCCGATCGGTGACGCGGCGGTGCTCACCGGTCGACCGATCCCAGGCGTAGACCTCCCAGACGCCGCTCGCGTTGGACACGTAGACATTCGCGTCGGGGGCGTCGATGGCCCATTCGGGGACGGAGATTCGCGGCGCGCGGAAGCGGGCCCGCCACCTGGCCTCGGCTTCGGCGTCGTCGAACAGGCGGTCCGGGACCACCGCGGACGGATATTTGTTGCCTGGCTGCGTGCTCACCCCTCGATCCTGCCACCTCGGAGCCGTACTGTGTGCGGGGTGCTGGAGGGATACGCGCCGGGCTTCGCGCGGGATGCGGTGTCGATGATGGCGGCGCGCCAGGCGGCCGAGCGTGCCGTGTTCGCGCAACCGCTGTTCCGCCCGGGAATGTGGGTCGTCGACGTGGGCTGCGGGCCGGGTTCGATCACCCTCGGCCTTGCCGAAGAGTCGCGCGTCGACCACGCCCGATCCTCCAAAGTGGACTTTCTCGCCGCGGACGTGTACTCGCTGCCGTTCGTATCGGAATCGGCCGACGTGGTTTTCACCCACGCTCTTTTCGAGCATCTGTCAGATCCTGAAGCGGCCCTGGCGGAGATCAAACGGATCCTGCGTCCGGGTGGCACACTCGCACTGTCCACATCGGACTGGAGTCGGGCACGGCTTCGGCCCAAGACCGCCAATGTCGACGCCGCCCTCCGTGGCCACTATCTCCTCCGTCGCCGCGCGGGCGGAAACCCCTTTGCCGGGCGCACGATCGCGAACGAGGTCGCGGCGGCCGGTTTCACCGACATACGAACGAAAACCCGCTACCGCTCGGACATGACCTACCGAGCCCTGGCCACCTACGTCGAATCCCGCCTGATAGCCGCACTCGAAACCGCGACCACCCCCGACCGAGACCAACTGGCCTCCGCCGCCCGCTCTGCCTGGTCCTGGGCCCGCTCCGGCGACGGAGACTTCACCCAATGCTGGACCGAACTCCTAGCCACCCGCTAGCGGAGCACAACGCAACGCGCACCGAAACGGAACTCGAAAACGGGACCAGGCACTCGGGGGGCCGGGGGGCGAAGCCCTCCCGGGCGGGGCAGCCTTCCCTCCCATGGGTTGCACCCCCAGGAGACACAACGCGAAAGACCCTGCTCGCTTTTCTGCGAGCAGGGTCTTTCGATCTTGCGCGTCGGGGTGGCGGGATTCGAACCCACGACCTCCTCGACCCGAACGAGGCACGCTACCAAGCTGCGCCACACCCCGATGTACTGCTTGTTGGGTCGTCGAGAAGTCTAGCGGACGATGTTTCGGGCTTTGCGGGGGGATGCTTTCCGGTGGCCGGGGTTGCTGGTTCCGCGGGGGACGAGGGTCAGCAGGCTGGCCTCCGGTGGGCAGGCGAAGCGGGCCGGGGCGTATGGGGAGGTGCCCAGTCCGGCGGAGACGTGCAGCCACATCTGGGCGCCCCAGCGGGAGGCGCCGCGGGCGCGGGTGCGGTCGAGTTCGCAGTTGGTGACTAGTGCGCCGTAGCCGGGGATGCGGAGTTGTCCGCCGTGGGTGTGTCCGGCGAGGACGAGGTCGTAGCCGTCGCCCGCGAAGTTGTCGAGGACGCGGGGTTCCGGGGAGTGGGTGATGCCGATGCGGACGGCGGTGCCGGTGTCGGCGGGACCGGCGATGTCGGCGTAGCGGTCGCGGCGGAGGTGGGGGTCGTCGACGCCGGCGGTGAAGACGTACTGGTCGGCGACCTCGATGGTGCGGCGGACGTGGGTGAGGTCGGTCCAGCCGTGTTCGAGGAAGGCCGCCCGGAGGTCGCGCCACGGGAGGTGTTCGCCGTGGATGCGCTTGTTCTTGCCTTTGGGCATGAGGTAGCGCGCGGGGTTCTTGGGTTTCGGCGCGTAGTAGTCGTTGCTGCCGAAGATGAAGATGCCGGGCCGGTCGAGAAGGGGGCCGAGAGCACGTAGGACGGAGGGGACGGCCTGATGATGTGACAGGTTGTCACCGGTGTTCACGACGAGATCCGGCTCGAGTTCGTCGAGTGCCGCTACCCAGCGTTGCTTGCTGGCGTGGCCGGGAAGCATGTGCAGGTCGGAGATGTGGAGGATGGTGAAGGGCTTGGCGCCCGCGGCGAGGACCGGGAGTTCCGCGGTGCGAAGCGTCCACCGGCGCCTTTCGATGCCGACCGCGTAACCGAGGGTCGCGGCTCCGAGGGCGACGGTTCCCACGGCCCAGCGCCGTGCCGTCGTCCCAGAAGTGTTGGTATTACTGAGCGTGCTCACAATGTCCAGTTTACGGGCTCGTCAGTGGTGATCCTTCGCCCCCATTCCGGCGAATTCGGAGAACCGCCGGAATGGCCTCTTTTCTTCACTTTGAGTGGCCATCGTGACTTGCTGGAACCGATGTACATGCTTCCGTCGACCGCTGTTCCCTCTCCGGCCGCCAGCTGCTCACTTTAAGTCATATTGTCGTAACTTATAGTGATTTGCGCAGGTGAACACAGCCCTTCGGAAGTGCTACCGGCCGCCGCCCATGTACTGCGGATCCGGCGGCGGAAGCGGGATGTTCTCCTGTCCGGCGAGGATCTTCGTCATCGCCCCGAACCACGTCTGGGCGGGCGTCTTACCGCCGAACATGTTCGGGTTGCCGCAGCGGGTGCTCACGTTCCCCGGACCGCCGTAGCAGAGACCACCGTTGCCGCCCTTCGGCCGGAACACCATCGCGGCACCGGCAAGCTGCGGGGTGCCGCCGACGAATGTTGCCGAGCCGTTGTTCTGGCTCGTACCGGTCTTTCCGATCATCGGCCGGTTCCAACCGACCTGTCCCGCGGCGGCGGCCGCCGTGCCGCCGGGAAGATCGTCCTTGCTCATCCCGACGGCAAGAGTGTTCGCGAGGCCTTCGGGTACAACCTGTTCACACGCTGATTCCTTGAAAGGCACTGGTTTTCCGTCGCGGTCGGAGATCCCGGCCAACGGCGTCGGCGGGCACCACACGCCGCCGCTGAGGATCGTTGCCGCCACGTTGGCGAGCTCCAGGCCGCTCAACGGGCTGGGGCCGAGGGTGAACGCGCCTGACCCACGTGACGCGCCTGCTGGGCTGAAGGCCTGCTGCTGGCTGACGTTCACACCGTGGCTTTCAGAGGACGGATCGACCGCGCCACCGCCCAGGTTGCTGGCCATGGTGTCGCGCATTCCGAGTTTGCGGGCCATCTCCACGACCGGTCCGGTGTTCCCGATCTTCTCTTCGAGGATCACGAACGCGGTGTTCGGTGAGGTCTGCAGCGCCTGCTGGACCGACATCGAGCCGCCGGCAGCGTTGTAGTCACCCGCATTGCCGAGGCAGTACCACTTCGAGCGAAGTGGCGGCCCCGTCGACGGGCACCTTTCGCCACCACCTGTAAAGACGTTCGAAACGTAGAAGTCGGGCACGGGAACGCTGCTGAAGATCCCGGCCGCACCCGTTTCCAGCGCAGCCGCTGCGGTGAAGATCTTGTACGACGACCCGGCGCCACCGGTGTTGTAGATACCCGACGGCAGCGCGAAGGTCGTCTGACCCTGCGCCTCGTCGAGGCCGTAGTCGCGGTTCGCCGCGAGCGCCACGACCTCGTGCCGGTTCTTGCCGGGTTTCACCAGCGACAGCGTGTTCGCGACATTGTCCTGGTTCTTCTTGACCTGGGTTTCCGCCGACACCTTGGCTTCGTGGTTGGCCCGTTCGTCCAAAGTGGTCTTGATGACGTAGCCGCCGGTGTAGAGGTCGTCCTTCGTCATGCCGGACTTCAAGATGTAGTCCTCGACGTACTGGCAGAAGAAACCGTTCTCCGGTCCGGCGCCGGTGCAGTTCGACGCGGGCTTCTGTGGCCCGCCTTCGACGACCCCTAGCGGCTCGGCCTTGAACCGGTCCGCGTCCGCCTTCGCGAGCTTCTGGTTGTCGACCATGCGGTCCAGCACCAGGTTGCGCCGCTCGGTCGCCTTCGCCGGGTTCTTCCACGGGTCGTTGGCGATCGGGTTGTTCACCAGGCCGGCGAGCAGCGCCGCCTGCTGCACGGTCAGTTTTTCGGGCGTGGTGTTGAAGTACGCGTTCGCGGCGGCGCCGATCCCGTAGATCTCGCGCGAGAACTCGACGACGTTCAGGTAGCCGGTGATGATCTGCATCTTGTTCAGCTTGGTTTCCAGCTGGATCGCGATGCGGGCTTCCTTGAGCTTCCGGGCGACCGACTGTTCCTGCGCGCGCTTCTGCCCGGGCTTGTCGTCCCGGTAGACGACGTTGATCAGGTAGTTCTTGACGTACTGCTGGGTCAACGTCGACGCGCCCTGCGTGTCGCCGCCGGTGCTGTTGCTGACCGCCGCGCGCAGCGTGCCCTTCCAGTCCACCCCGTTGTGCTCGTAGAACCGCTTGTCCTCGACCGAGATCAGCGCCCACTTCATGGCGTCGTTGATCTGTGTCTCGTCGGTCGGGATGCGGTACTGCTTGTACAGCGTCGCGATCGGCTTGCCGGTGTTGTCCGTGATCGTCGTCACCAGGGGCGGTGGGATATCCGCGAGATCGGACGAAGTCTTGTCGACGGTCTCACTCGCCTGGTTGGAGATCACTCCCGCGGCACCCGCCACCGGGAACAGCATCCCCGCGACCAGCACCCCGGCGAGCACACAAAGGCCAATGAGCTTCAGCAGACCGTCCGTTTTGCGCACGCGGACCAGGGTACGCGGATCCGGTTAGCCCACCGTGACGTCACCTCGCTGTAGGTGCAAATCCGGTTACAAAACCGACCCCGTGAGGTGACTTCTGGTAGTGGGAGGCATTCTAGGGCTTGGCGGGGGGAACCGAGGACCCCTACAGTCCGTCAACGTCTCACGAAGAAAAGCCAACAGACGGGTGAGTGCGAGCGGCAGTCGCATTCGGCCGAACGGAGGCACCGGCGCCGGGGAGGTGCCGGTTTCACCGACGTGAGCACAGGGAGACACGCTCGCGGGGGCGAGGGGCGGTTGCTTCTTCCCCCGTGGTGGGTCGAACACCAGGGTAGGGAGCTGGGGGTATGGAAACCAACCAGTCGAGCTGGCGAATCAACGCGTCGTGCCGCGACACCGATCCGGACGGCTTGTTCGTCCGGGGGGCTGAGCAGAACCGAGCCAAAGCGGTCTGTCTCGGTTGTCCGGTGCGGACGGAATGCCTCGCCGAGGCGCTCGACGGCCGGATCAACTTCGGCATCTGGGGCGGTATGACCGAACGGGAACGGCGTGCGCTGCTTCGGCGGCGACCGGACGTGACCAGCTGGGCGGAGCTGCTCGAAGCGGCGAAGCGCAGTTTTACTGGGGT
Source organism: uncultured Actinomycetota bacterium (assembly GCA_963766045.1). GTDB lineage: Bacteria > Actinomycetota > Actinomycetes > Mycobacteriales > Pseudonocardiaceae > Amycolatopsis. The sequence goes on from CAVXYN010000002.1 coordinate 794,222, forward strand.
AGACGAGGAAGAGGACCAAAGAGTCCGCGTCTCGTGATCAACCTTCTGTGAGGAGCCCCCTTCCCTGAGTCCAAGGTAGGGAAGGGGTCCTTCACGGAAGATCAGGTAGTCGCCAAGCGTGCGCCGATGTCGCGCAGGCCTTCGAGATCGTGCACGTCACTGGGAAGCGCGGGCACCCGCACCAGCGGGACCTCGGGATGAGCCCGTGTGAACCTGGCGAGCAGCCGCGTTTCCCGATCGGCCAGCGCGACACGGTCCGCGTGCAGGCGAAGCACGGCCTCGGCCAGCGGTGCGCTGGCCTCGCCCTTCGCCAGTGACTCCGCGGCCGCGAGCGCCTCCGCACCCGAAAGCTGTGCCAGCACCGGATGCGTCCGGTTCGCGACCAGCCCGGCCAGCGGCATGCTCTCGTCCGAAAGCCGCTCCACGAAGTAGGACGCCTCGCGCAGCGCGTCCGGCTCCGGCGCGGCCACCACGAGGAACGACGTCCCGCCCGAACGCAACAGCTCGGCCGTTTTGCGGGCACGTTCGCGGAAACCGCCGAACATGCTGTCGAAGGCCTGCATGAACGCCGACGCGTCGGTCAGCAGCTGGCCGCCGATGATCGTCGAGACGGCCTTCGCGAACATCGAGAACCCCGCGTTGACGACCTTGCGCAGCCCCCAGCCGCCCGCCTTCGCGGGCCCGGTGAGCAGCCTGATCATCCGGCCGTCGAGCGCGCTCGAAAGCCGGGTCGGCGCGTCGAGGAAGTCCAGCGCGGACCGGCTCGGCGGAGTGTCGACGATGATCAGGTCCCATTCGTCGGTCGCCGCGAGCTGGCCCAGCTTCTCCATCGCCATGTACTCCTGCGTGCCGGAGAACGACGTGGAAATGGTCTGGTAGAAGGGATTCTGCAGCAGCTGCTCGGCACGTTCCGGGCCGGCGTGGACGCGCACCATATCGTCGAAGGTGCGGCGCATGTCCAGCATCATCGCCCACAGTTCACCCTTGGGCTCGAAGCCTTCGACCTGTACCTGCTTGGGGTGGTTGCCCAGTTCCCGCAGGCCGAGGGCCTGTGCGAGGCGGCGCGCGGGGTCGATGGTGAGCACGACGGTCTGCCGTCCGCGTTCGGCCGCGCGCAACGCCAGCGCCGCCGCGGTCGTCGTCTTGCCGACGCCGCCGGATCCGCAGCAGACGATGACCCGGCTTTCCGGATCGTCGATCAGCGCGTCGATCTCCAGTACGTCCGACATCACCGCACCCCCTGCTCGGTCAGCGCCTCGGCGAGGTCGTAGAGCGCCGCGACGTCGACCCCGTCGGTGAGATCCGGCAGTTCCAGATGAGGCAGGTCGGCGTCGGAGAGTTGTTCCCTGGCACGCTGTTCCGCCGCGACCCGGACGGCGTGCTCGACGGTCTCCTCGACCAGCGCGTCGAGCGTGGTGTCGGGCAGCTTCAACCCGGCTGACGCTAGCCCGGCGCGGACACGCGAGGCGTCGACCCGGCCATCGGCGGCCGCGGTCACCGAGCGCGCCGGCAGCCGCGGCGGGCGGACCCGGTTGACCAGCACCGCGCCCGGACGCAGATCCGCGCCGTCCAGCTCGGCGACGGCCTCGACGGTCTCGCGCACCGGCATCTCCTCGAGCAGCGTCACCAGGTGCACGGCGGTCTCGCCGGAGTGCAGCAGCCGGACCACGCCGTCGGCCTGGCCGCGGATCGGCCCGGTCTTCGCGAGATCGGTCAAAGCCTTGGTGACGTCGAGGAACTTCACGACCCGGCCGGTCGGCGGCGAGTCGACGACGACGTGGTCATAGGTGTGGCGGCCGTCCGATTCGGTCCGGCCGACGCATTCCTTGATCTTTCCGGTGAGCAGGACGTCACGCAGACCCGGTGCGAGCGTGGTCGCGAACTCGATCGCGCCCATCCGCCGCAGAGTCCGCCCGGCGAACCCGAGGTTGTAGAACATCTCGAAGTACTCGAGGAGCGCGGCTTCGACGTCGATGTGCAGTGCGCGCAGCTCACCGCCGCCGGGGACGGCGGCGATGCGTTGCTCGGCGTATGGCAGCGGCTCGGTGTCGAAGAGCTGGGCGATGCCCTGTCGCCCTTCGACCTCGATCAGCAGCACACGACGCCCGCCTTTCGCGAGCGCGAGGCCCAGCGAAGCGGCGAGTGTGGTCTTGCCCGTCCCGCCCTTGCCGGTGACGAAATGCAGTCTGGCCCTCGCGAGTTCGTCGGTCCAGCCGGCTAAGGGAGTGCTCACTAGACCACCCTAATTCAGTGCTCAGCTCGCGAGCACCATGACGCTGAGCGCAGCCGCGGCCAAGCCGACGATCGCCCAGGTCAGAACGCCGGGCAGCACCGTGAGCATCACCACACCCAGGAGAAGAAGCACAACGAAGGTCACCGCGCCGGTGACCGCGACCGTCCCCGAGCTGTCCGTCCGGTCGCGGGCCTTGGCCATCAGCACCAGCACCAGCGGCAGCCCGGCGAGCGCCAGAAGTGCCGTCGCGATGATCCGCCAGGTCTCCATGGAAGGTGACGGTAGCCGGGTGGCTCGTGAGTGGTAATGACGGTTCTAACCCGCATTACCGCTCACGAGCCGATAGGGGTGGCGGGCACGCACGGGACGGGCTTGGCGTGCGCGGGGTCGAGGGCGTTGAGGACGTGCCCGGCGGCGTTGCGGTCGGCCGCGACCCCGGCGTGCTCGGCCAGGTCGAGCAGGCACCTGTCCTGCAGGACGATGTTGCGCACGTTCGGGCCCTTGCCCAGCCCGCTCGTGTACGGGATGACGGCTTCGTCGTAGCGGGTCAGGATATTGGTGTACGTCACGCCGGGCTGGAAGACACCGTTGCCACCGCGGAGTTTCGTCAGGAACTCCGAACCCCGCAGGAACTGGCGGCACGAGCCACAGGCCGGGTCGAGGATGCCGTTGAACCCGGGCGCCAGCCCGAGTGCCGTCGCCAGGGCGTAGAGGTTCGACGCGCCGAACAGCGTCGTCCCATCCCACAGCGGCGTCAGGCTGACGTACTTGTCCACTTTGGACGCTCCGCCGAGGAACTTCACATAATAAGAAGGCATCAGTGTGCCCTCGGAATGACCGAGGATGTCCACCTTGGACGCCTCGGTCGCGGTGCGCACTTCGTCGACGAAGTGCGCGAGTTCGCGCGCGCTGTCTTCCATGGGGAGCAGGCCGGCGGGTTGATAGAGGGGCAGCGGTTCGCCGGGGACGCCGTAGGTGAGGGAGAACACGCAGTACCCGTTGTTCTTGAGCAGCGGGCTGTAGGTCTGCCAGTTGACCGTCTGGTTGGCGCTCAGTCCATGGATGAGCACGACCGGATTGGGATGCGCGGCGCTCGGACGGCAGCCGAAGTCGTTGGCGCCCGGTGGTGGGCCGCCGGGATTCGCCGCCTGGGCGGGCAGGGCCGCGGCGAGGGTCCATGGGACCGGGAGCTGGTCCGCGTTCGCGGTCCCGGTGCTGGTCAGGGTCAGAACCGCGGCCAGAAAGGCGACGGCAAGGGACTTCGTCGTCCGCATGTCAACGTCCTATCTACTCACGAGTAGGTGTGAAGTGAACCACAATCGGAAGCAAACGGAGAATCACCCGCGAGAGGGTTTTCCGCATGTGTGTCGGGAGCCCTTGCCGGTTTGGCTACGCTCCCGGGCATGAGCGCCACCAATGTTCGATTCGAGTACGCGACCGTCCCCCTGTTGATCCACGCGACGAAGCAGATCCTCGACCAGTGGGGTGAGGACGGCTGGGAGCTCGTCACCGTGCTTCCGAACCCGACGGGCGAGCAGCACGTCGCCTACCTCAAACGAGCCAAGAACTGAGGAAACCCGCCATGACCTGGAGCGACCGGCTCGCCGAGCTCGGTATCGAACTGCCCGCCGTCGCGGCTCCGCTGGCGGCCTACGTCCCTGCCGTGCGCAGTGGTTCGCACGTCTACACCGCGGGTCAGCTGCCGTTCGTCAAAGGTGAGCTCGCGGCGACCGGCAAGGTCGGCGCCGAGGTCAGCCCCGAAGAGGCGAAGCAGCATGCGCGGACGTCGATCCTCAACGCGCTCGCCGCGGTCGACTCGGCCGTCGGGATCGACAACGTCGTGCGGGTGGTCAAGGTCGTCGGGTTCGTGGCGTCCGCGGAGGGCTTCACCGGCCAGCCCGCGGTGATCAACGGCGCATCCGAGCTGCTTGGCGAGATCTTCGGCGACGCGGGCATCCACGCCCGCTCGGCCGTCGGTGTCGCCGAGTTGCCGATCGGCGCGCCCGTCGAGATCGAACTGATCGTGGAGGTGAAGTGATGGACCCGGATATCGAGCAGTCCTCGCACGAGCTTCTGCTCCGGCTCGCCGGACGGCTGCCGGACCAGCTCTTGTGGCGGTTCCGTGACTGGTTGGGTGAGGGCGCGATGGGGACACTCGCGCGTACCCTGCCCAGGTCTTTGCTTAAGCACAGGATCGACCTGGATCAAACGGAGTATCGCCTGCTAGTCGCGGGGCTCATTCCCCATGGTGCCGATTGGCACCAAGTGAGTTCCACCCTGGGGGTAGACGACGTCACCGAGACCAGGTACACATTCACGCAGAGTGCGCCCGAATGGGTGAACTCCGTCGACTCTGTGTCCGTTTTGATCCACGCAACGTTGCGGGGACGGCCGGATGTGGGTGAAGTGCGGCAAAGCTGGCGACACCTTGGTGTGGTCGGCGAGGGTGGGGCGAAGCGGGTCCTCCTGGTCACGGCATTGAACGGCCTGCCCAGGCTGACCGGTGAATTGCAGCGCGTCCTGCGCGTACTGGGTGACGAGGAGCCCGGTGTGGAGGTCCTCCCGCCGAGCATCGATCTCACCGGCTACCACCGTGCCGCGCTCACGAACTCCGAGCTGGTCTGTGTGGGCGCTGTGGACACCGGAAGTCGGCTGGTTGCCGCTTAACGCTCGCTCCACCAGGCGAGCTGGGAGGGAGCAGAGCAATGGTGGAGGTCCACGACGGCCCGCCCATGGACGGGTTCTCGGTGCCGCTGCGCCTGCACAACCTGTTGCTGGCCCTGGCGGGTCGCATCGACGACAGCGCATTGACCGAGGCGCGTGAGCTGATCGCGCGTGCGCACATCGACGAAGCGGTCGAGCTCACCACCGGCACGCTCATCGCCGGCAAGATCCCGGTCAGCTCGACCGAACAGCGCGAACTCGCGCTCGTCCTCGAGATGAGCCGGTCCGACGCCACTCTGGCGAACGACCTGATCGTCGAGGAGGACGAATCGGTGCTCACCCACCGGTTCACCGGGGACAACCAACCAGAGTTCGGCCTCGCGGAGGCTCTCGATCGCACGCTGCAGGTGCTGCCGGACGTGCGTTCGGTGCACGCGGTGTGGCGCAACACCCCGGCGGGGAGCGTGCCCGGCGCGCTGCCGCAGCGGGTGGTGCTGGTCGAGATCGGCCCGGAGGGCAATCCGCCGGCGGTCGCGTTCCGCGTGGACACCGCACTGCGCCGGGCGGGGATCCGTTCGGTCGTCGAGGTCGCGGGCCCCGGGGTCGCGCGGTCCGCGTACCACCAGGCCGCTTCCGCGGTCGCGAGCCCGGTTTGGGTCACCGGGAGTGCCCATTCCAGTGACTTTCGGCCGGAACCCGTGAAGCCGCCGCCCGCTCCGGCTCCGGCACCCGCGGCGGTGCCCGAACCGCCGAGCAGGCACGGGCTCCGGCCGGTGAGCAACAATCCCGAGCCGATCGCTCCGGTGGTGCCGATCGTGCAGCAGACGCAGCCCCAGGCGTCGTCGGATCAGCCTCCGCGCAAGTCGCGGGCGGAGAGCCGGGCCGAGCGCACGGCCGACCTGACCCCGGCCGAGGTCGCGCAACTGCGGCAGGCGCTGAAGGAAGACCCCGAAAAGGGTCGCGAGATCGCCACGGGCAAGCCGAGCATGCACGAGGTCGTCGAGCTGCCCGCGCTGGATCTCGACGACCCGAGCCTGAGCGAGCGCGATCGCGCGCTCCTGCGCGAGCTGCACGCCGAGCTCGCCGAACGGGAACGTGCCGAGGCGGCGAAGATCCGGCTGAACGGGGCTTCGCGCAGCGGCGGCGACTCCCGCTGGAGTTCTTGATACCCGCGACCTGGCACCGTCTTGCGGTCCTTGCGTATGCACGGACCGCGATTCGGTGCCAGGTCGCGGTGTTAGGTTGCGGGTGTGGCTGAAGAACTGATTTTCGACATCCCGGTGGGGGCCGGGGTGGGCACTCGCGCCAACGCCGACGGCCCACCCGTGACACCCAAAGAGGCCGCGACGGTCATCCTTCTGCGCGACGGCTCCAAGGGCGTCGAGGTATTCCTCCAGCACCGCGTCAAGGGCATGCCGTTCGCAGGCGGAATGACCGTCTTCCCTGGCGGTGGCGTGGATTCCCGCGATGTCGACGCCTCGGTGAGCTGGGCAGGCCCCGAACCCGCGTGGTGGGCGGAACGCTTCAACTGCGAGGAATCGCTGGCTCGCGCCCTCGTGTGCGCGGCCGTGCGGGAGACGTTCGAGGAGTCCGGCGTCCTGCTGGCAGGTACCGACGGCGCTGTGGCCGTTGTCGCCGACGCCACGCCGTATCACGAGGCCCGCGAGAAGCTGGTCTCCCGCGAACTCTCGCTCGCCGCGTTCCTCGAGCAGAACGGGCTCACCCTGCGCGCCGATCTCCTCCGCCCGTGGGCGAACTGGGTCACCCCGGAACCTGAGCCGCGTCGCTACGACACGAAGTTCTTCGCAGCCGTCCTGCCCGAGGGGCAGCAGGCCGACAGCGCGACTTCCGAGGCCGTCAGTTCCGGCTGGCAGCGACCGGACGAGGCCCTCGGTGACGCCAGGGAAGGCCGCCGCATGCTCATGCCGCCGACCTGGTTGACCCTCTCGGAGCTGGCCGGTTTCGAGGCGGCCGAGGTCGCGTTGGCGTCCGAGCGCGAAATCGTGAAGATCGCCCCGCAGCTGACGCGCGACGGCGACAAGATCCGCGTCGTGCTGGACCGCCTGTGAACGCGCCCGCATACGGCGTGCTGCGCCAGGTTTCGCCGATCGCGTCCGTGCTGCTGGAGAACAATCCGTCGTCGATGACGCTGGAGGGCACCAACTCCTGGATACTGCGTGGCCCCGGCGCCTCGGGCTCGGTGGTCGTCGACCCCGGCTACGAGGACATCGAGCACCTGACGTTGCTCGCCGGAACCGGCCCGGTGGAACTGATCATCCTGACGCACCACCATCCCGACCACGCCGAGGGCGCACCCTGGTTCGCCGACCGCGTCGGCGCGCCCGTGCGCGCGTTCGACGAGGCACTGTGCCGGGACGGGAATTCCCTTGTGGACGGTGAGGTGGTCGAGGCAGGCGGGTTGGAGATCACCGTCCTGCACACGCCAGGGCATACCGACGACTCCATCTCGCTGCGAGTCGGTGACCAGGTGCTGACCGGTGACACGATTCTGGGCCGCGGCACCACGGTCCTGCACGACCTCGGCGACTACCTGCGCACCTTGCGGAAACTCATCGACCTGCCCGCCGGCACCACCGGACTGCCGGGCCACGGGCCCGAGCTGCCGGATCTGCCCGCGACCGCGCGAGAGTACCTCGCACACCGGGAAGAACGGCTGGACCAGGTGCGTTCGGCCCTGAAGGTGCTCGGCGCGGACGCCACACCGCGCCAGGTGGTCGAGGTCGTCTACGCCGACGTCGACAAGGCTTTGTGGGTGCCTGCCGAATGGAGCGTGCAGGCGCAGCTCGAATATCTGAGGTCGGAGGACGGCGAATGAGTGACGTAGAGGTCGAGTTCTACTGGCGGCCAGGATGCGGGTTCTGTGCCGCACTGGAACGGCCGCTCGCGAAGAGCGGGTTCAACGTCCGCGCGGTCAACATCTGGGAGGACCCGGCCGCGGCCGCGCGGGTGCGCGAGGTGGCGAACGGGAACGAGGTCGTGCCGACGGTGTTCGTGGGCTCCAAGGCGATGGTGAACCCTTCTTTCTCGGAGATCGAAGCCGCCGTGAAGGCCGCTTCGGCCTCCTGACCCGGTTGGCACTCGCGAGAGTGCAATGTCAGCGCGGAAGCATCGGCATCACGTAGTAGGTGAGGTCGACATCGCCGGGCTCGAGCGCGCGGATGACGCACGCTCGCAGACCGGGCTGGATGTCGAGCCGGACCCGCTCCCCACCGAACGGCTGGAGTGCGTCCAGGAGGTAGCGCGCCTGGAACGACGGTGACGTCCGGCCGCCCGAGACGTTCGCCTTCAGCGTCTCCTCGGCTTCGCCCGTGTCCTGTTTCGAACCGGCCAAGCGCAGGTGGGAATCGCCGACCTCGAGCGTCAGCACCCGGCGCTCGTCCGCGTAGACGCCGACCCGGCGCACCGCCGAGGCCAGCGCGTCGGCCACGACCTCGATCGTTGTGTCCACTGTGGACGACTCGATGAGCTTCTCCGACAGGAAACCCGCGTCCAGGACCGCGGTCGCCACCGTGACCCCGGCCCAGCTCAGCCCGAACCGGCTGCCGTCACCGTGCAGGCCGACGGTGCCGCGCGCTTGTTTGGCCGTCTCGGCCAGCAGCCCGGCCGGGACCAGCGCGTCGATCGGCGCGCCCTCGGTGAGCAGCGGCAGCCTGGCCACGGCCATCCGGTACCGGTCGGACGCGGTCAGCCGCAGCTCATGGCTGAAGGTCTGCACGCGCACCCCGGTGAACATCGGCAGCGCGTCATCCTTCGCCGCTGTGCCCGCCACGGTCCGCAACGCCGTCGCTAGCGCTGAACCGTCCACTTCGGACACACGAGGTGGCATCTCCGGGAGGCCGGGGTGCAGTTCGCCGTTCAGCAGCGGCAGCGCGTACCGCCCGCCTTCGACCCGCACGGCAAGCCGCGAACCCTCGACGACCAGGCGCACCAGGTCGTCCTCGAGCATGCGCAGGGTCTCGGCGAGCGGTGCGGCCGGGACGAGCACCTCGCCGTCGGTGTGGACGACGGCGTCACAGCTCAGCCGTACCGCCCGCTCACGGTCGTTCCCGCCCAGCGTCAGCCCGTCCCGGCCGGCGCGCAGGAGGAGGCCGGAACGGGCCGAGAGCAGCCGCGAGGCGGCCGAAACGGCGGCGGACAGTGAGCGAGTGCCCGAGGTCAGGTCCATATCCGCAAACTAGCGGGCGGCACCGACAAGTTCGCGCGTCTCGACGGCGGCGACAGCGGGCTTCGGGCGGAACGTACCGCGCATCGACCAGACCAGCGCCGCGAGCGCGAAGCCGACTCCGCCGGCCACGAGGAACGCGACTTCGGTGCTGGCGTGCTCGACGAGGTAGCCGCTGATCGACTGCCCGAAGGCGAGGCCGAGCGTCACCGCGGTGAGCACCCAGCCGAACGCCTCGGCGGCCGTACCCTTCGGCGCGGCCAGTTCGATCGCCGCCGAATGCGTCGTCGACTGGGGCGTGATCAGCGCACCGGCGGCGAGCATGGCGATCGCCAGGCCCCACAGCGTCGAAGGCAGCGCGAGGAGCGCGACGAGGCCACCGAAGACGGCGAGGAGCACCGGCAGGCGCAGGCCCATCTGACGCGGCCACGGGCGCAGGCTGTACGCCACGCCGAACGCGACCGAGCTGACCGACCAGGCCGAGAGCAGCAGACCGCCGACGGAGGTGTGACCGGATTCGGCGGCGGCCGCGGGGACGGCGACCTCGACGAACCCGATCACCGCGCCGAAGCCCAGGGCCGCGAGGGCGAGTGTGCGCATTCCTGGGCTGGCCAAGGCGCCCAGGAGTTTGCCGCCCGCCGACGGCGCCGGGCCCCAGTTCCGCACGGTCGGGCTCAGCGCGAACATCACCGCGCCTGCCGCCATGGTCACTGCACCGGCGACGATCCCGGTACCCGCCCACGGAGCCGCGATCAGCAGACCCGCGAACCCGGGTCCCAGGATGAAGAAGACCTCCATGCTGATCGCTTCGTAGGAGAAGGCGGCGTTGCGCACCGGGCCCGCCGGGACCAGCCGCGTCCACAACGCCCGCGACGCCGAGCCGACCATCGGTTCGGTTATCCCGGTGCCGAAGGCCAGCACGACCAGCGTGGGCGTCGGAGCGTGCGCTTCGATCGCGAACACCAGCCCGGACATCGCCAGCGCGAACAGCACCGTCGTCACCAGCAGCGGACGCGTCGGTCCGAACCTGTCGATGAGCTTGCCCTGCACCACGGCACCGACGGACACACCGACGAGCGACCCGGCCGAGACGAGCCCGGCCGCGGCGAAGGAGCCCGTCTCACGCTGGACGTAGAGCAGCGCGGAAATACCGATCATGGCGACCGGGAGACGAGCAAGCAGGGAGGCGACGACGGGCCCGCGGGATCCGGGCGCGGTCAGCGCGGCTCGGTAGTCGGCGAGGGTGGTACGGCTTTCGTGGCGTTCGGACACAGAGTGGGACACGCGTACCAGTATGACTACTTTGGTACGCGAGTACCAGTTCTTCGGCGGTAAGGTTTGTCACCCCTGGATCGTGGGTACTACGCACCTTGAAGAGGTCAGGTTCGTCACGATCAGGTAACAGTCAGCCGGATCTGGGTCATTTGGGGCAACAAATCGACGCGGATGGCGTCCTTGAGAGTGAAAGAACTTGAGTTCATGGCTCGGGGCCATGGATGGTTGAACAACTGCACAAAATCCTCAACTCCCTCCGGCGTACGGGTCGGGGCCTGATCCGGAGGGCGGGGAGCGCGGATCGTCGGGGGATGGTCCGCGCACAGCGAAGAGCCGGTGCGCCACGTCGGGGGTGGCGCCCGGCTCTTCGTTATTTCTGCCGCAAGCAGTCCTCTGGTTGCGGTACCCGGGACGCAATGAAGGGGCCTTTCATCGCAAATTTTGCGATGAAAGGCCCCTTCATTGCACAGGGTGAGGTGCCTACCGGGCGCGGCGGGCGAGGCGCTCCGGGTCCAGGATCAGGACGCTCTTGCCTTCGAGCCGCAGCCAGCCACGGTGCGCGAAGTCGGCGAGGGCCTTGTTCACGGTCTCGCGCGAGGCGCCGACATACTGGGCGATCTCTTCCTGCGTGAGGTCGTGCGTGACCCGCAGCAGACCGGCTTCCTGGCTGCCGAAACGCTGTGCGAGCTGCAGCAGTGCCCGCGCCACCCGGCCGGGAACATCGGTGAAGATCAGCTCGGCGACCATGTTGTTGGTCCGGCGCAGCCTACGAGCGACCACGCGCAGTAATTGTTCGGCGATCTCCGGGCGAGTGGAGATCCACTGCCGCAGCGCCGGGCGGTCCATGGTGACCGCGCGGACCTCGGTCACGGTCGTCGCGCTGGACGTCCGGGGGCCCGGGTCGAAAATGGACAGCTCGCCGAACATGTCGGACGGGCCGAAGATGCCCAGCAGGTTCTCGCGGCCGTCCGGGGACTTGCGGCCGATCTTCACCTTGCCGGATTGGATGATGTAAAGCTTGTCGCCGGGTTCACCCTCGTTGAAGATGACATGCCCGCGAGGGAACTCCACGGATTCCAAGGTCTGTGCCAGCGCCTCGGCGGCTGCAGGCTCAACACCCTGGAAAATGCCCGCTCGGGCCAGGGTTTCGTCCACCTCGGGTGCCTCCTCATCGAGAAACGACGCCGACCCTCATCCTCGAGGATCGTGTCGCCGATCACTTTTCGCGTCAGTCTAGGGCGTGCTGGCGAGATCGCTCGTCGGCTCGCCGCAGGACGCGCGCGGGCCCGAAACGATCTCGCTCGAATGTGGAGCCTAACTCCGCACGCGTCGCGCGCGTAGCCTGGCCGCCCTGCCGCCGAGCCTGCGCAGACGGAACAGCTCGAGCGCACGCCCGATGCCATGCCCGTACAGGGCCCTGACCTCGTTGGGCTGTGCCTGCTCGAGGAACTCTTCGACTTCGTTCTCCTGCACCGCGACGTGCTTGAGACGGGTCTCCACGCGTTCCATGAACAGCGCGAAGAACATGATCACCAAGGGGACAAGGATGACGAACCAGACGGTCATGTGCCCTGCCCTGGGAATTCGCGAAAGCTGTGCATTTACTCCAGATCCTCGCTCATGGCGCCTCGATCTCTGCGCCGAGGTGGTGCTCTGGCGTGTCGGCCGTCGACCGGCGGGATGCTCCCACTGGCTCGTCCGATGGCGCCCGTAGGCTATCGGGGTGCCTCCTGCCCTCACCAACGCCCCCCGTACGGGAGGTGCCGGTGAAAGCCGGCTCGCATTGGTAAGACGCGCTCGGCGTATGAAGCGTTGCCTCGACGACGAGTTTCCGGACGCTCATTGCGAACTGGACTTCACCACGCCGCTCGAACTGCTGGTCGCGGTCGTGCTGTCCGCGCAGACCACGGACGTGCGCGTCAACCAGGTCACGCCCGCGCTGTTCGCGCGCTACCGGACGGCTGCCGACTACGCCGGCGCCGACCGCGCCGAGCTGGAGGAATATCTCCGGACGACCGGCTTCTTCCGGGCCAAGGCGAACTCGGTGATGGGGCTCGGCGCCGCTCTCGTGGAGCGCTACGACGGCGAAGTACCCGGCAAGCTGAAGGACCTCGTCACGCTGCCCGGCGTCGGCCGTAAGACGGCGAACGTCGTACTCGGAGACGCCTTCGGGGTCCCCGGGATCACCGTCGACACGCATTTCGGCCGCCTCGTGCGCCGCTGGGGGTGGACCGACGAGGAGGACCCGGTCAAGGTCGAACACGCCGTCGGCGAGCTGATCCCGCGCAAGGAGTGGACGCTCCTCTCGCATCGGACGATCTTCCACGGCCGCCGCGTCTGCCACGCTCGCAAACCCGCCTGTGGCGCTTGTCCGCTGGCCAAGATGTGCCCGTCGTACGGCACCGGCCCGACCGGTTTCGAGGAGGCGGCGAAGCTGGTCAAGGGCGATGAGCGCGAGCACATCCTGGCCATGGCGGCGGGCAGGTGACCAGGGTCACCAAAGTGGCTTTGGGTGCCGCTGTCCTGGTGGTCGCCCTGATCGTCGCGCTGGTTTCGGCTCGGGGCGCCTCCGAGCCCGTCGCGACCACCGGGGACCTGTCGGCCGCCCGGGCGAAAGCCACTCTGACCTCGTGCCCGGCGCCCGGCCCGGGCTCTGTGCCGCAGCTTCGCGGCATCGAGGTCGAATGCCTCGGTGACGGTTCGCGGGTCGACCTCGGCCGTGCGCTGTCCGGCGGTCCGGTGCTGGTCAACCTGTGGGCATCGTGGTGCGAGCCCTGCCGCACCGAACTGCCGATCCTGCAGGAGTACGCGCGCCGGCCGCAGTCGGTCCGGGTGCTCGCCGTCCAGGTCGCGAGCCCCGCGTCCGACGGGCTGGAATTGCTGGCCGAGCTGCAGGTTCACCTGCCGTCCGTATTCGACGGAGATGGGCCTTCCGGGCCGGTGCGAACGGCGCTGAAGGCGCCTTCGTCGCTGCCCGCGACCTACCTGGTCACAGCGGGTGGTGAGGTCCGGTTCATCGAGAACCCACGCGTTTTCGGGAACACTGACCAGGTGCGTGCCGCGGTGGAAGGGACATCATGACCGGACCACTCGTGGACCCGGAGTCCGTTCCCGCCTGGCTTCAGCCGCTCGTCAAGATCAGCGGAGAGGTCGACTACACGACCTTCAGCCGGTTCAGCGCACCTTCAGGCGCGAACTACCGCGCGGCGTCCGTGCTCATCCTCTTCGGCGAGGGTCCGCAAGGTCCGGACGTGCTGCTCCTGCGCCGCGCCGACACGCTCGGCTCGCACGCCGGCCAGGTCGCCTTCCCCGGCGGAGGCGCGGACGAGGGTGACGACGGTCCGGTCGGCACCGCGTTGCGCGAGGCCGAGGAGGAGACCGGCGTCGAACCTTCCGGGGTCCGGCCGGTGGCGGTCTTCCCTGAACTCTTCGTGCCCGTTTCCTCTTTCGCCGTGACGCCGGTGGTCGCCCACTGGCGGACGCCGTCGCCGGTGCACGCGGTCGATCCCGGCGAGACGGCCTCAGTGGCCAGGGTGGCGTTGTCCGACCTCGCCGATCCCGCGAACCGCTTCCAGATCCAGCGCAAGGAATACGGCTGGAAGGGACCGGCGTTCGAGGTCGACGGGCTGTTCGTCTGGGGGTTCACGGCAGGGCTGCTGGCGGTCACGATGGCGCTCGGCGGCTGGGAACGCGAATGGGATCGCGGCGACGTCCGCGAGCTTGACGTAGCGTTGACCGAATATCAGGCGCGGGTCGATGGACTGCGCGCGCCGGAGAAGGAGTAGGCGCCGTTGAACTGGGTTGACATTCTGGTGATCCTGCTCGCGCTGTTGGCCGGTGTTTCCGGTGCGTTCCAAGGGGTGATCATCGCCCTGCCGTCACTGGTCGGCGTGGTCCTCGGCGCGCTCGCGGGAATCCAGCTCGCACCGCTGGTCGTCGAACTCTTCACGCATCCGGCGGCGAAGGTCGCCTTCGCGGTCGCGACCGTGGTGTTCCTGGTCGCGCTCGGGGAGACCCTCGGCGTCTGGACAGGGCGGAGACTGCGTCAGAAGATCAACCCCGACAAGCTCTCCGGCGCCGACAAGACGCTAGGCGCGATCGTGCAGGCCGCCGTCGTGTTCGTGGTCGCCTGGCTGATCGCGACGCCGCTGACCGCGGTGTCCGGGGTGCCGGGGCTGGCCAAGTCGATCAACAGCTCGGTCGTGCTCGGCGGCGTCAACGACGTCATGCCGGACGCCGCACAGGGCTTCCCCAGCGAACTGCGGAAACTGCTCGACGCCTCCGGCTTCCCGTCCATTGTGGACCCCTTCCAGAAGCCGCCGGTCCAGGACACCGGCCCGCCGGACTCCGCGCTGCAGGCGAGCGCGATCGTGCAGAACGTGCACGCGAGCGTCGTGAAGATCCGCGGCAACGCGACCTCGTGCTCGCGCGCCCTGGAGGGCAGCGGCTTCGTCATCTCGCCGCAGCGCGTGATGACCAACGCGCACGTCGTCGCCGGCACCGACGAGGTCGCGATCGAGTCGACGTCCGGCAAGTTCCCGGCTCGCGTCGTCTACTTCGACCCCGAGGCGGATGTCGCCGTGCTCGCCGTGCCCAGGCTGCAGACGAAGGCGCTCCCGTTCGCGCCGGGGATCGCGAAGGCGGGTGACAACGCGATCGTGCTCGGCTACCCGCTCGACGGCCCGTACACCGCGACACCCGCCAGAGTGCGCGGCCGGATCAACCTGCGGGGACCGGATATCTACGAGTCCAACACCGTGCAGCGAGACGTCTTCACCGTGCGCGGAACGGTCCGCAGCGGTAACTCGGGCGGGCCGATGATCAACCCGGACGGTCAGGTCATCGGGGTCGTCTTCGGTGCGGCTGTGGAAGACCCGGAGACCGGGTTCACGCTGACCGCGGAGCAGGTGCGGCCGGTGGTGGAGACCGCGCCAGCGCTGAGCGCCAACACGTCGACCGGCCCCTGCGCGAACTGAGCCTTGCGCCGGAGGTCGGCACCGATGCTATGAACGGTCCGTTACTTGCAAAATTTGCAAGTAACGGACCGTTCATAGCACGCCTGTGGGGGTCATGAGGCGGACCGGGACCTCCGCCAGTCCTCGAGGGCCTCGTCGACGTCCAGCGGCCGCGCCCGCAGCACCGGACCGTTCTGCGGACGCCGGTGCTCGGCCCGGATCCGCTCGTTCAGGTCTTCGACGACCTCCCGTACCCGCGCCTCCCGCCGCTCACGGGCGAGCCGCACCGGTAGATCCTCGAGTTCCTTCGCGATCGCCAGAGAAGGCGGCAGCAGCGCGGACATGTCGTGGCCTTCGGCGCGGACCTTGTTGACCACCCAGGCAAGCGCGGTATCGGCGCCGTCGGTCTTCGGAAGCGGCTTCCCGGCGCCGGGCAGGTTGTCGAACTCGCCGTTGGCCTCCGCCATGCTGACCTGCCGGTCCACCCAGGACCCGAACGAGACTCCGGTCGGTTTGCGTTCGGTCATCAGCCAACCTCCTCCACGGTCCGCCACCCCCAACGGTACCGATCAGGGCTTACGGAGGAAGTCCAGCAGCGTTTCGGAGGTGCGCTCCGGCGCCTCGAGATGCGGGAAGTGCCCGACGCCGGCCCAGCGTTCGAGACGTGCATCGGGAGCCCAGCGTCGTGACGCCAGCGCGGTCTCCGGGAGAACGCACGTGTCGGCATCGCCATGCAGCTGCAGCACCCGCGCCGCGACACGACCTCGAAGCGCTTCGCTGAACCGCCGGCCCTCACCGCGGAACTGAGCGCGGAACGCCCAGCGGTAGTACTCGAGCGCACTGTGGGGCACCCCCGGCACGAGCATCGCCTGCCGGAAGGTCCGGACCGTCTCGGCGAAATCCGCGGTATCCGTCCACTGTGGACCACCCCACGCGCGGAACAGTTCTTCGACGGCGAGGGCGTCGTCGCGGACCAGCCATTTCTCCGGCGCCATCGGCACCTGGAAACGGAAGAGATGCCCCGAAGCGCGAAACTGGCCCGGGCGTCGCACCGCCCGACGCAAGGCCAGCGGATGTGCGCCGCCCAGCACGCTGACCGACGAGACCAGCCGCGGATGCAGTGAGGCCACCGTCCACGCGAGCATGCCGCCCCAGGCATGCCCCGCCAGATGGGCCTTACGCGCGCCCATGGCCTTGATCAGTCCGCCGACATCACCCGCGAGCGTCCAGGCGTCGTAGCCGCGCGGGGGTTTGTCCGAATCGCCGTACCCGCGCAGATCCACCGCCACCGCGCGGAAACCGGCTTCGGCGAGCGCGGTCAGCTGGTGCTGCCAGGTCCACCAGAACTCGGCGAATCCGTGCAGCAGCAGGACCATCGGGCCGTCGCCGATTTCGGCGACGTGCAGCCGGATACCGTTCGCCGAGACGTCACGATGAGTCCACGGACCGTCGATTCGGACGATCGACGGGTCCGGTGTCGCCTGCACCGCCTCGAAAACCGCTCAGTCTCGAACAGCGGGCAAGTCGTCGTCGCGATGCGGTTTGAACGCGGCGGCGGTGTCCTTGAAGCTGTTGATGGTCCGCTCCGGCGCCTTGATCTTCTTCCACTTGCGCCAGCCAATCAGCCCCGCGAGCGCGGTCGTGACGAGCATCAGCCCGAAGACGATCAGGAACGCCGCCCAGCGCATCAGCCACTCGGACAGCAGCTCACCGAGGAAGAAGAAGAGGAAGAACGAGCTGTAGAGCCCGACGACCAGTGCGACCAGGAAATAGATGGCGCCTTTGACGCCCTTTTTCGCCTCGCGGACCACCTCGGACTTGGCCAGTTCGACCTCGGCGCGGATCAGCGTCGAGACGTGCTGGGTGGCATCGCCGACGAGTTTCCCGAGGGACTGCTCGCTCGCCACATCGTCGTCGCTCGACAGGGGGAGGTAGGGCACGGCCCCCACGCCGTCGGGGCCGGTGCGTTCGTGCTTGGGGCTGCTCACACCGGTCATCGTGCCATGTGGCCTCATCACGGGCGCGGCGGACCGGGGAGTGTCGTGCCCTCAATCGTCTCGCGCGTGGACGCGGCTGCGGTGCAACAGCAATCCGGCGGCCGAAAGCGAGGCGACGGCCGATGCGATCAGCACCGCCGCCTTCGCCAGTTCGACGGCTTCCCCGTCGAGCGAGAGGTCGGCGATCAGCAGGCTGACGGTGAACCCGACGCCGCCGAGCATCGACAACGCGCCGATGTCCCGCCAGCCCATCCCTCTCGGCAGTTCCGCGATCTTGAGCCGGACGGCGAGCAGGCTCGCGCCCATGATCCCGATCAGTTTCCCGCCGACCAGGCCGATCAGCACGGCCAGCGGCAACGCGGTGGTGAACACCTTGCCGAGCGAATCCGCGTTGATCGTGATCCCGGCTGCGAACAGCGCGAACAGCGGCACCGCGACCGCCGCCGACCACGGCTGCAGCCGGTGCTCGAGCCGGAGCGCCGGCGCCTCTTCCTCGCCTTCGTCGGCGCGGACGCGGGTGAGCAGGCCGAGCGCGACCCCGGCGACGGTGGCGTGGATGCCGGCCGAGTGGACGGCCACCCAGGTGATCAAGACCAGCGGGACGTAGAGCCAAGCGCTGCGGACCCGCCGGTGCTGCAGGTACGCGTACAGCGCGAGGGCGGCGACGGCGACACCCGCGGCGACGAGGTCGAAGCTCGCGGTGAACAGGATCGCGATGATGAGGATCGCGCCGAGGTCGTCCACCACCGCCAGTGAAAGCAGGAAGACGCGAGCGCTGCTCGGCAGATTCGACGCGGTCAGGGCCAGCACGCCCAGGGCGAACGCGATGTCCGTGGCGACCGGGATGGCCCAGGCGCGGTCGATTCCCGGCGTCCCCCAGCCGACGGCCAGCGCGACGAGCGCCGGGACCACCATGCCGCCGATCGCCGCCAGGACGGGCAGGATCGCCTGCTTGAACCGGGAAAGCTCGCCGACGACCAGTTCGCGTTTGAGTTCGAGACCGGCGACGAAGAAGAACAGTGCCAGCAGCCCGTCCTTGGCCCAGTCCCCGATCGTCAGGTTCAGATGCAGGAACTCCGGGCCGAGCCGGAAGTCCCGCAGCGTGCGGTAGGCGTCGTCGATCGGGGAGTTCGCCCAGAGCAGCGCGATCGCGGTGGCGCCGAGCAGGATCAGCCCACCGGTGGTCTCCGTGCGGAGGTAACGGGCGAATTCGGCGACGGCTTTCGCGGGACGGCTGGCGCCGTCGGTCATGGGCTTCCTCCGGTTTCGGCAACGACGAACACTGTTGCCGACCAGACTTCCCGGCGCACCTTGATTCCATTTTAACGCCTCGAGCTGCGGAAATCTTCCCTTCATGACCGCGCTCACAAGATCAACCGGACGTCGGTGTCAGGTTTTCCGCAATGGCTTCTAGCATGTCAAGAGGAAACGACAACGATGTCTTCAGACAAAGGACGGCATGGTGAGTACCTCTACCGAGGTCCAGCACGACACGAGGTTCTTCGGGCACCCACGAGGGCTGGCGAACCTCTTCGGCGTCGAGATGTGGGAGCGCTTCTCCTACTACGGGATGCTGGGCATCCTCCCCATCTACCTCTACTACGAAGTCAGCCAGGGCGGTCTCGCGCTGCCGAAGGCGTCCGCGCTCGGCATCGTCGGCGCGTACGGCGGCATGGTCTATCTGTCGGCGGTGATCGGCGCGTGGGTCGCGGACCGCGTCCTCGGCTCCGAACGGACGCTGTTCTACAGCGCGATCCTGATCATGGTCGGCCACATCAGCCTCGCACTGCTTCCGGGACTCGCCGGGATCGGCGTCGGGCTCGTGTGCGTCGCGATCGGTAGTGGCGGCCTGAAATCCAACGCCACGGCCATCGTCGGCACGCTGTACGCGGAAGGTGACGAGCGGCGTGACGGTGGTTTCACGATCTTCTATATGGGCATCAATATCGGTGGCCTGGTCGGTCCGCTGCTGACCGGCCTCGCGCAGAGCGAGATCGGTTTCCATGTCGGCTTCGGCCTCGCGGCGGCCGGGATGGCGCTGGGCCTGACCCAGTACGCGATCGGCCGCAAGAACCTCGGCGACAAGGCGAGCGAGATCCCGAACCCGCTGCCCGCGTCGAAGCGCCTGCTGTTCTTCGGCGGTGCCGCGGTGGGTGTCGCGGCGATCGTGGTGCTCGTACTCACCGGTCTGATCCGTCCCGACAACCTCGCGGACATCGTCGTCTGGACCGTCGCCGTCATCTCGGTGATCTATTTCGTGGTGATCATCAGCAGCAAGAAGATCACCGCCGACGAACGCAGCCGGGTGTATTCGTTCATCCCGATGTTCATCGCCAGCGCGGCGTTCTTCTCGTTGTACCAGCAGCAGTTCACCGTCGTCGCGGCCTATACGGACGAGCGGCTCGACCGCACCATTTTCGGCTGGGAGATGCCGGTGGCGTGGGTGAACTCGATCAACCCGGTGTTCATCATCCTGTTCGCGCCGGTGATCGCGGCGATCTGGACGAAACTCGGTTCGAGGCAGCCGTCTTCGCCGCTGAAGTTCGTGCTCGGCACCGTCGCCATGGGCGTGGCCTTCCTGCTGTTCCTTCCGATGGTCGGCAGCGGTAAGAACGCGAGTCCGCTGCTCGCCTTGGTGGGCATCCTGTTCGTGTTCACCATGGCGGAACTGATGCTTTCGCCGGTCGGGCTTTCGCTTTCGACCAAACTCGCGCCGGAGGCCTTCCGGACCCAGATGGTGGCGCTGAACTTCCTGTCCATTTCACTCGGTACGGCGATGTCCGGGAAGCTCGCCGAGTACTACACGGTGGACGATGAGGCGCCTTACTTCAGCATCGTCGGCGTGGTCGCGATCGTCGTGGGCGTCGCATTGCTGGTGGCGACACCGTTCATTCGCAAGTTGATGAAGGGTGTGCATTAGTTGTTCGTGAGTGGCGGCCCGCCCCGGTGGGCCGCCACTTCGGTTCGGTGGAACCCGGGTGCCGTGTTCTGCGTCGAAGCGGATGAACTGGGACGATCATCACGCACGATGCGAAACGGACTATCAGGGTTGACGCCATGACCACTCCCGAGGAAGCCCAACCGCAAGGTAAGCCGATCCCGCGGGAATTCCCGCCGGTCGTATACCTCCCTTGTGTCGAAACCGTCGCCGACGCCGCTCAGGCCAGAGTCGCCATGCGGACCACAAGAGACGGTCGTGTCGCACTTCTCGCCTATTCCGCGCTCGACCGGCTGCACGACTGCTGCGGGCCTCATCAGCCGTGGATCGTCATGCCGACGGCCGGTCTTGACGCGTTGCAGAAGGCGCAGCCTTTCCAATTGCTGCTGCTCGACGTCGTCATTCCCGAGGACAAGCGGCAGGAGGGTGCGGCATGAGCGGGCCCAAGGTCGATCACGACGTACTCGACGGCATCGCCGGCACGCTCCGCAATGCCAGCTCCGACGTCGACAAACTGGGTAATTCGGTGCCGGGAACGCCTGACGCCGGGGTCGGCACGCCCGCGGTGGCCGGCATCCTCGCCCACCTCGTGGAGAACGCCAGCGCCCTCGTTCTCGGCGCGGCGGGTGCCGGTGATGACGTGGCATCGGCGAACGGAAGCTACCGGGAGCAGGACCATGCCGCCGGTGAGGACGTCAAACGGGCCGCTGGGGAGCGCTGACAATGGCGATCGACACCAAGATCGAAGGAAATCCGGAAAGCGTCCGCGGCGCGGGCCATTGGCTGCGGGGTTCACTGGCGAAGGGTGTTTCCGACGCGGCGACGCAGATCTACAACGCGCGTAACAAGGCGGACGCCGGCTGGGACGGCGACGCGGGCGACGCGTTCCGCACCAAGATGACCACTGGTGCGGAGAAGACCGACCAGCTTTCGACGGCCGCGACGTCGGCCGCGCAGAGTTTCGACACTTACGCCGCTGATCTGCAGCGCGCCCAGGACGACATGCGCGGTGTGCGGGAGCGTGCGGCGGCGGCCGGGCTCACCGTCAACGGCAACGTCATCGAGGATCCGGGTGCCGGCCCATCCGCCCCTGGTGCCGCGCCGACCGGTGACGAGGCCACGCCACAGGCGGTTCAGGCGCACAACGACGCGGTGACCGCGTCGAATGCGCACGCGGCCAAGGTCACAGCCTTCAACACTGCGAAGAAGGACGCCGAATCGGCGAGCCATATCGCCAAACTGGCCGGGGACACGCTCAAGAACGTCTGGCAGGACGTCACGCAGAAGTGGTTCCTGGTGGTCGGCGACCTCACCAGCGGTGCGGCGGGAACGCTGGCGGCGAAGCATTCGTCGATCCTCGGACAGCAGGCGAAATTCCTTTCGGACGAGTCCGCGAAGTTCCTGGACCGTGCGCGTACCGCTCCGTCGGGAACGCCCGCTTCGCAGATCTACAAGGACTTCGACCTCGGCCGGGCCGCGGCGTACCAGGCCGACGACGTCGCCGCCGCGGCGAAGAACTCCGATGTGAACGCCGGTAAATGGGGACTTCGCGCGGGCGGTGCGCTCGCGGTGGCCGGTGTCGCTTACGACATCGCGAACGGCAAACCCGCCGCGCAGGCCATCGTTTCCGGCGGGGTCGGCTTCGGTGCGTCGGTTGCCGCCGGTGCGGCGATCGGGACGCTGATACCGGTGCCTGTCGTCGGTACGGCGGTCGGTGCGATCGGTGGTGCTGTGGTAGGTGTATTCGCGTCGGGCATGGTCGATTCGATCTGGCAGAACGGAATCGGCGACGTTGGTGGAGCGATAGAGGACGGGGCAGAGGCAGTGGGCGATGCGGCGGAGGCCGTCGGCGGACTGGCCAAGGACGCGTGGGATGCCATCTTCTGACCCGCTCGCACGGCCGGCCGAGTGGCCCGAAGGCGATGGCGCGAAATACAAGGCGGCGCTGGTGTTCGTCGTCCTGCTCGCCGTCGCCTGCGTGCCGGTCGGCTTCGGTTTCATCGCGATCGGCAAGGCGGGCGCGTTCAAGTATTCGCTGTTGTTCGCCGCGCTCTTCCTGCTGACGGCGGCGTTCGGCTTCGTCACCAGGCTCCGCCCCCGGCATCGCGAAGAGGACATAGCGATCACCGTCTACGAAGGACGTCCGGCCACCGAGATCCGGTATTCCCAGTCGGCGTTCACGATCATGGCCCTGCTGATGACCTGTGCCGCGGCGATCTGCGCGCTCGGCGCACTGGACTTCTTGACGGCCACCGAAGACGTGCCCGCGGCCCCGGTCGGTGCCGCGCTGTGCGGCCTGGCCGCCGTGTTCTTCCTCAGTTTTCTGGTGTTCGTGCTGGCCGGGCGGCTGCAACGCGGCCGGGTCGTCCTTGCGCCGCAAGGGATCTTCCAGCGCGGACGGGCCTTCTCGTCGTTCCTGCCCTGGGAGGCGTTCGCCGGGATCAAGGCCGCCTACAACGGCACCCCCGAGGTGCTGGTGATCGCGTACGCCAATGTGGCGTGGGAGAAACGGCAGCTCGGCGGCGTTTGGAAGCTGGACAAGTTGCCGCCCGTGCCGATGATCGAGGTCGACACGATCGCCCTCGCCGTCGACCCCAACGTCGTCTACCAGTTCATGCGGTTCTACGTCGAAAATCCGGCGGCCCGGGCGGAGCTCGGCACCGACGCGTCGCTCCAGCGGGTCCGTTCGCTCAACCCACGCTGACCCCGAAAAGCACACCGACGTAGTACGTCACCAGCATCGTCAGCGCGCCGACGCCGACATTGCGCGCGATCGCCCGGCCTGTCTTCGCGTCACCGAGTTTCGCGCTGATGAACCCGGTCAGCGCCAGCCCGACGACGACCGCCGACGCGCACGCCCAGACCCGGGCGGACGTCGCCGTCCACACGATGGAGAGCAACGGCAGCAGGGCACCGACCGTGAACGCCACGAGGGACGCCCAAGCCGCCTGCCAAGGGCTGGTCAGGTTGTCCGGATCGATGCCGAGTTCGGCTTCGGCGTGCGCCTGCAACGCGTCCTTCGCGGTGAGTTCGCGAGCGACCTCCGCGGCGAGTTCCGGCGAAAGGCCCTTCCCCTCGTAAATCTCCGCGAGTTCCCGTTCTTCGGCCTCGGGCATCGTTTTCAGTTCCTGCTTCTCGAGCCGCAACTGCGCTTGTTCGGTATCGCGCTGTGTGCTCACCGAGACGTATTCACCGCCGGCCATGGAAAGCGCGCCGGCGACGAGACCCGCTATTCCCGCCGTCGCGATCGCGGTGGAATCCGTGGTCGCACCGGCGACGCCGACCACGATGCCCGCCACCGACACGATCCCGTCGTTGGCGCCCAGAACCCCGGCACGAAGCCAGTTCAGCTTGCCGCCGAGGTCACCGTGCGGTTCATGGGGATGCGACGTCGCTTCGCCCGAGATTGTTTCGGTCACCGATTCAGTGAAACACGAAGAACGGAACCCGGCGAGAGGAACCTTTTTGGATTTATGCTAGGCAATCCTTATTCATTATTGCCTAACCTAAATCCGCCGGGGCTCAGCCGATCGGTTCGGGCAGCCGTCGCACGCGGTAGGCGAGTTCGATGGTTTCGCCGGTGGCCGGGTCGCCCAGTTCGACGCGCCACGACTCGGCGAACTGGTCCACACCCGGCACCATCGGGATCGTGCCCGAGATCAGCACGGTGCCGGCGGAGTAGAGGTCACGCTCGCGCAGCACGTCCAGCCAGTACGACGGCGGCAGGAGTTCCGCGAGTTTCCCTTGCTGGATCAGGGCTTCCCCGGCCCAGGCGGACAGGGTCAGCTCGTCGAGCCGGTCCTGGACGTCCACCAGCCGCCAGGCCTTCGGCGCGAGGACGTCGGGGCCGGCGTTCTTGCTCCACGCGACGCCGTGCGCCTCGAGCGAGCGGTCGGTGTGGTCGCAGGCCGCGGTCAGGAGGACGTCCTCGGGCTCGGGGCCCACGATGACGAGGGCCCATTCCGCCTCACCGGAGGTCCGCTCGTGCTGCACGGGGACCTCTTCGGCCTGGCTCGCCAGGTACGGCGCGACCGGATAGAGCGCCGGCGTCACCGAGGGCGCGGGGACGCCGAGTTCGGCCAGTTCGGCGACGTGGGCGGCCACGTCGTCCTGGCTGCGACCTGCGTATCCGGCGTTCAGCAAGGTGTGGACGTCGGTCCGCAGCTCTTGGCCGTCGGGAAGGGAGAAACGCAGCTCAGGCATCTGTCCTCCGAAATTGGGGGTTGCGCATACAGCTTGTATACAAGGAGTATATCTCCAATTCAACCCCTCCCGGCGGGGTTGGGACTTCGAACCTGACGGGATGTGACCATGACCTCACCAGCCGGTGACCGGCGTTCCTTACACAAGGCCTTCGCCGCCAGCCTCTCCGGAACGGCCCTCGAGTGGTACGACTTCGCCGCCTACTCCGTCGCCGCCGCGACGATCTTCGGGCACCTCTTCTTCCCCTCGGAAGACCAGCTCGCGAGCACCATGGCGGCCTTCTCCACCTACGCCGTCGGCTATCTCGCGCGGCCGCTCGGAGGGTTCATCTTCGGGCGCCTCGGCGACGTGCTCGGCCGCAAGCGCATCCTGGTCATGACGCTCGTCCTCACCGGTGTAGCGACGTTCCTCATCGGTGTCCTGCCCACCTACGAATCCATCGGTGGCTTCGCGGCCATCCTGCTCGTGGCGCTGCGGTTCGCGCAGGGTGTCGGTATCGGCGGCGAATGGGGTGGCGCCGTCCTGCTGTCGAGTGAGTTCGGTGATCCGAACAAACGCGGATTCTGGGCGTCTGCCGCGCAGATCGGCCCGCCCGCGGGCAACCTGCTGGCGAACGGTGTCCTCGCGATGCTCGCCGCGCTGCTCACCGAGGACCAGTTCAACAGCTGGGGCTGGCGGATCGCGTTCCTGTTGTCCGGCGTGCTGGTCGTTTTCGGCCTGTGGATCCGGCTCAAGCTGGAGGAGACCCCGGTCTTCAAGCAGATCGAGGAGCGCGGCGAGCGTTCGTCGGCGCCGATCTCCGAGGTCTTCCGCACCGAACGCCGCGCGCTGGCCGCGGCCGTGCTGATCCGCGTCTGTCCGGACGTGCTCTACGCGCTGTTCACGGTCTTCGTCCTCACCTACGTCACCACGCACACCGACCTCTCGCGCGGTGCCGGGCTGGCCGCGGTGATGATCGGCTCGGCGTTCCAGCTGGTGCTGATGCCTGCCTTCGGCGCGCTGTCGGACCGGGTTTCGCGGCGCAAGCTGTACCTCTTCGCGACGATCGCCGCGGGGATCTGGCCGTTCGTGTTCTTCCCGATGGTCAGCGGCGGTTCGTTCCTCGCGCTGGTCACCGGGATCGTGCTCGCACTGGTCATCCACGCCGCGTTGTACGGCCCGCAGGCCGCGCTCGTCACCGAGCAGTTCTCGCCGCGCCTGCGCTACACCGGCAGTTCGCTGGCCTACACGCTCGCCGGCGTCATCGGCGGTGCTCCGGCGCCGCTGCTGCTGACCGCCCTGCTCGCCGGCTACGGCACCTGGGTCGCCATCGGCGTCTACCTGGTCGCGACCGCGATCGTGAGCATCATCGGTGTCCTGCTCGCCCGCGACCCGGACCGCGAGGAGGCCGTCGAAATGGAAACGGCGCGATGACCTGGACCGCGATGTCCACAGTGGAGGGTCTGCCGCTGATCGGCGGACAGGGCCGGTTTCGTTCGCTCGCGCGGGCCGAAGGCGGTCTCGCGTACGAGATCTTCTACCCGGCCGGTGTCGCGTCGCCGGTGCACAGCCACGATCACGACAGCATCGTCTACCTGCTGTCGGGTTCGTTGCTCGGCACGCTGGACGGGCGGGACGTCGCGCTCTCGGCGGGCGAGTCGATCGTCCATCCACGCGGTGTGCCGCACAGCGTGGAGGCCATTGTGGACAGTCGATGGGTCGAGTTCAAAACCCCGCTGCCGGAGCGGGCGCCGGTCGGGGAATGAAGAAACCGGGGCGGACACTGAAAGATCCAGCGTCCGCCCCGGTCGGGGAGAAAAGATTTAGACGTCCAGCTCGGCCAGGGCCTGCTTCGCCTTCTCCAGCTCGGCTTCGAGCTGGGCGACCTTCGCGGCCTGCGTTTCACGAGCGGCGTTGATGACCTCGTCGATCGGGCCGGACAGGTCCACGTGCAGCTCCTTGGCCGCACGGGATACGGCGGCGGCCGGGATCTCCAGGCCCTTCGCGACCCACTTGCTGCCGTTCTTGAGCTCGGCCTGCCACTCGCCGTCGGCGGTGCCGGTGACGGTGAGGGTCAGCTCGACGGTGCGGGTCTTCTTGGCCGTGGTGGCGACCTTCGGGCGGCCGCGCTTGGGCTTGGGGGACTCCACCGCCTCGGTGGCGGGGGTCTCGGCGGCCGGGGTTTCGGTTTCCGCTTCCGGCGTCTCCGGGGCGTCTACCTGCGGTGTCGTGTCGATCGCCGCTTCTTCGGACACAACCTCAGTGCGCGTCATGGCATCCACGGTCATCTTCGGTGTCGTCTCCTTGCCCGGGTATGGGGTGGTACCGGGCACATCCTAGAACAAGCGTTCGACTGATGCGCGCCGGGGTGTGCTAGGCGTGTCGGACGCAATGAAGGGCCTTTCATTGCAAATTTTGCGATGAAAGGCCCTTCATTGCACGCGGTGGGGCTACTCCTCCGACTTGCCGGACTTCAGGCCGGACGAGATCAGGTCCATCACCGACGAGTCGGCCAGCGTGGTGACGTCACCGACCTGACGGTTCTCCGCGACGTCCCGCAGCAGACGGCGCATGATCTTGCCGGAGCGGGTCTTCGGCAGCTCCTGCACGACCAGGATCTGCCGCGGCTTCGCGATCGGCCCGATCTCCTTGGCGACGTGGTTGCGCAGCGCCTGCACGGCCTCGCCGCCGGCGGCGTCGTCGGCCGCGTTGCCACGCAGGATGACGAACGCGACGATGCCCTGTCCCGTGGTCGGGTCGGTCGCGCCGACGACGGCGGCTTCGGCCACGGTCGGGTGCGAGACCAGCGCCGACTCGACCTCGGTGGTCGAGATGCGGTGCCCGGAAACGTTCATCACGTCGTCGACTCGGCCCAGCAGCCAGATGTCGCCGTCGGCGTCGTACTTCGCGCCGTCACCCGCGAAGTAGAAGCCCTGGTCCTTGAAACGCGACCAGTACGTCTCGCGGTAGCGCTCCTCGTCGCCCCAGATGCCGCGCAGCATCCCCGGCCACGGCTTGTCGAGCACGAGGTAGCCACCGCCACCCTTGCCGACCTCGACACCTTGGTCGTCGACGACCTTCGCCGAGATGCCAGGGAGCGCCTTCTGCGCCGAACCCGGCTTCGTGGAGGTGACACCCGGCAGCGGCGAGATCATGATCGCGCCGGTCTCGGTCTGCCACCAGGTGTCGACGATCGGCGCCGAGTTCGAGCCGATGTTCTCGCGGTACCAGATCCACGCCTCGGGGTTGATCGGCTCACCGACCGAGCCGAGCACGCGCAACGACGAGAGGTCGTACTTCGCGGGGATTTCGTTGCCCCACTTCATGAACGTGCGGATCAGCGTGGGCGCGGTGTAGTAGATGGAGACCTTGTGCTGCTGGATGATCTCCCAGTGGCGGCCCTCGTGCGGGGTGTTCGGCGTGCCTTCGTAGACGACCTGTGTCGTCCGGTTCGCCAGCGGCCCGTACACGATGTAGCTGTGCCCGGTGATCCAGCCGATGTCGGCGGTGCACCAGTAGACGTCTTCGCCTGCCTTGTGGTCGAAGACGTTGTGGTGCGTGTACGCCGCCTGGGTCAGGTACCCGCCGGAGGTGTGCAGGATGCCCTTCGGCTTCCCGGTGGTGCCGGAGGTGTAAAGGATGAAGAGCGGGTGCTCGGAGTCGAACGCCTGCGGCGCGTGCTCCGCGGACTGGCCGTCGACCAGTTCGTGCCACCAGAGGTCGCGGCCTTCGGTGATGGGCACGTCGTCGCCGGTGCGGCGGACGACGATGACCTTCTCGACCGACTCGGCACCTTCGAGCGCTTCGTCGACGTTGGCCTTCATCGGGGCGGCCTTGCCGCGGCGGTACTGGCCGTCGGTCGTGATGACGACCCTCGCCGCCTGGTCATCCACACGGGAACGCAGTGCTGTCGGGGAAAAACCGCCGAAGACGACACTGTGCAAAGCGCCGATGCGGGCGCATGCGAGCATCGCCACGATCGCCTCGGGAACCATCGGCATCTGGATCGCGACGCGGTCTCCCGCGGTGAGGCCGAGGGACTCGAAGGCGTTGGCGGCCCTGGAAACCTCGTCTTTCAGCTGGGCGTAGGTAATGTCCCTGCCGTCGCCGGGTTCGCCGACCCAGTGGATCGCGACCTGGTCACCGTGGCCGTCGACGACGTGACGGTCGACACAGTTGTAGGCGACGTTCAGCTTCCCGCCGACGAACCATTTCGCGAACGGCGCATTGGTCCAGTCCAGTACCTGCGACCACTTGGTGTCCCAGTGCAGGCGCTCGGCCTGCTTGGCCCAGAACGCTTCGCGGTCGGCGTCGGCTTCGGCGTGGAAGTCGGCAGTGGCATTCGCTTGCGCGCTGAAAGCCTCACTCGGGGGGAAGGTCCTGCTCTCCGTGAGCAAATTGTCCAGCGCCGGCGACTGCTCGGTCATGGTGCGATGCCTCCTGTGATTCGCGTGTCTTCACGCCCGTGGGCACGCTATCGACGTTACGACGCGAAGTAAAAGGTTGCACCGTGGTTGCGCGCGGCATTCATCCGCTTGAGGACAGAAAAGCACGGACCGCGGGCCATTCTGGTCTGGTGAGCGAGTAGAGGACGGTGTCGCGGACGCTCCCGTCGGGGCGGACGCGGTGAGCGCGCAGCACGCCTTCCCGTTGCGCGCCCAGACGTTCGATCGCGCGTTGCGAGCGGAGGTTGCGGATGTCGGTCTCCCAGCTCACGCGATTTGCGACAAGTGTGTCGAAAGCGTTGCGCAGTAAGAGGAGTTTCGACTCGGTGTTGAGGCCGGTCCGCTGCCAGGGTGCGCCGATCCAGGTGTGGCCGATGGACAGGATCCGGTGTCGTGCGTTGATCGCGTAGTAGGACGTCGTTCCCGCGACGTCGCCGGTGCGCGCGTCGATCTGTGCCCACGTGCGGCGATCCGGCTCGGCGAGGATCGCCTCGACCATCTCTTCGGCCGCGGCGAGATCCTTCGGCTGTCGCAGACTGAGCCACGTCCAGATCGCCGGGTCCGCTCCTGCTTCGAAGAGGCCCTTCGTGTGTTCGCGGGTGAGCGGTTCGAGGCGGACACGTTCGCCGGTCAGCGTCGGGTGGTCGTTCCAGTCGGTCACGTCTCCGACGGTATGGCCGACAATGGCCTTACTCGATATCCATTTCCGAAGCATTCGAGAAGGCCACTCGGTCGTTGCCTATGCTCGCGGGAACGATCGAGAAGGCGAGGGTCCATGGCCGAAGAGCGGGAAGAGCTCACCTGGGAGTTGTTCGGTTCGGCCAGCAGGGAACTGGCACAGACCGTGGCCGACGACGGGTTCGAGCCGGACCTCATCCTGTCGATCGCGCGCGGCGGGCTGTTCGTCGCCGGCGCGCTCGGCTACGCGCTGGACGTCAAGAACCTGCACGTGATGAACGTCGAGTTCTACACGGGCGTCGACCAGCGGCTCGACCTGCCGGTGATGCTGCCGCCGGTGCCGAACGTCGTCGACCTGACACAGAAGAAGGTGCTCGTCGCGGACGACGTGGCCGACACGGGCGCGACCCTCAAGCTGGTCCGCGACTTCTGCGCCGACCACGTCGCCGAGGTGCGCTGCGCGGTCGTCTACGAGAAGCCGCGGTCCGAGGTCAAATGCGAGTACGTCTGGACGTACACGGATCGGTGGATCAACTTCCCGTGGTCGGTGCAGGCGCCCGTGGTGCGGCGCGCCGGACAGGTGCTGGACGCATGACCGACCCGCTGAAGCCGCTACTGGAACTCGAAGGTGTCGCCGCTGCCGCGAAATCGGCGCAGGACGCGGTGTTCGCCGTCCACCGGCTCCCGGCGAATCTTCGTGGAGGCGCGGCGACGGCCGCGGAAGCCTCGGTACGTTCGGCGCGGGCGTCTGCCGGCATCGAGGGCGCGGCACCGGAACTGCCGGCTTCCGGCGAGGTGACCGATCCGGTACTGGCCGGTGCTTTGCGGGTCGCCGAGGCACTCGAAGGACTTCTGCCGACTTGGCGGCGCGCGCCGCTGCAGGCCTTGGCGCGGCTGCATCTCCTCGCCGCTTCGGATCTGGTGACCGACCTCGACGCGTTGGGACGGCCACGTTCGGGCGGTGGTGTGGGGCCGCGGCTGGAGATGCTGGCGCAACTGGTGGCCGGTGCGACGTCGGTCCCCGGACCGGTGCTCACCGCCGTCGTGCACGGAGAGTTGTTGGCCCTGAAGGCTTTCGGCTCGGCGGACGGCGTCGTCGCGCGGGCGGCGGCTCGGTTGTCGGCGATCGCGACAGGCCTGGACCCGAAGGCGCTGACGGTCCCCGAAGTCGCCTACTTCCGACGCGTTCCTCGCTACCTGGAGGTGTCGGCGGGGTTCGCGACCGGCACCCCCGAGGGCGTCCGCGCCTGGCTCCTCTTCTCGTGCGAAGCCTTCGAAACCGGCGCCCGGGAGGCGCGTTCCATCTCGGACGCGGCCGGCTGACCCCTTCTCCGCGGGCGGGTGTGGCGACGCGACATGGGATCTTGACCAGATGTGGTGAGTCGCCACATGGCTGAATGGGCCGGAGCGACCTAACGTCGTCGGGCATGAGTGGTGCGTATCACAGCGATCTCGCCGGCCGGTCCGCGCTGGTCACGGGCGCGGCGAGCGGGATCGGCCGGGCCTGTGCCGAGGCGCTCGCCGAAGCCGGGGCCAAGGTCCACCTGGTCGACATCGACGAGGCCGTCGAAAAGACGGCGGCGGAACTGGGCGGCGTCGGCCACGTCGTCGACCTCACCGACGCGCAGGCCGTCGAGACCCTTCCCGCCGAGATCGACATCCTGGTCAACAACGCCGGTTTCCAGCACATCTCGCCGATCCACGAGTTCCCGCCCGACAAGTTCGCCCGCATCCAGGCGCTCATGGTCACCGCGCCGTTCCTCCTGATCCGCCGCGCGCTGCCGCAGATGTACGAACGCGGCTGGGGCCGCGTCGTCAACATGTCGAGCGTCCACGGCCTCCGCGCGAGCCCGTTCAAGTCCGCGTACGTCACCGCGAAGCACGCGCTCGAGGGCCTCTCCAAGGTCACCGCGCTCGAGGGCGCCGAACACGGCGTCACCAGTAACTGCATCAGTCCCGGCTACGTCCGGACCCCGCTGGTCACCGGTCAGCTCCAGGCGCAGGCCGCCGAACACGGCCTCGCGCTCGACGACGTCATCGAGCAGGTGCTGCTGCGCCGCTCGGCGATCAAGCGGCTGATCGAACCGCGCGACGTCGCCGCGTGCGTGCTCTGGCTCTGCGGTGACCACGCCACCCATGTCACCGGCACCTCGATCCCCCTCGACGGCGGCTGGACCGCCGCGTGAAACCGCAGAACTGTGTCTATTTCAAAAGAAAGGACGGCCCGGTGACCTCCCAGAACCGTGGCTCGATCGCGAAGGTCGTCAGCGCCAGCCTGATCGGCACGACGATCGAGTGGTACGACTTCTTCCTCTACACCTCCGCCGCGGCGCTGGTGTTCGGCAAGTTGTTCTTCCCCACCAACGATCCGTTGACCGGCACGCTGCTCGCGTTCCTCACCTACGCCGTCGGTTTCCTCGCGCGGCCGATCGGCGGGCTGGTGTTCGGCCACTTCGGCGACCGCGTCGGCCGTAAGAAGCTGCTGGTGCTGAGCCTGCTGCTGATGGGCGGCTCGACCTGTCTCATGGGCCTCCTGCCGACCTACGCCACCGTCGGTGTCGCCGCACCGATCCTGCTGACGCTTTTGCGGTTGGTACAGGGTTTCGCGCTCGGCGGCGAATGGGGCGGCGCGGTCCTGATCGTGTCCGAACACGGTGACGACAAGCGCCGCGGGTTCTGGGCGTCGTGGCCACAATGCGGTGCGCCGGGCGGGAACCTGCTCGCGACGGCCGTTCTCGCGGTGCTCGCCGCGACGCAGTCGGACGAGGCGTTCCTCAGCTGGGGCTGGCGGATTCCGTTCCTGCTTTCGGGTGTCCTTGTCGTGATCGGGCTGTGGATCCGGCTCGCCGTCAGCGAATCGCCGGTCTTTCTGGCCGCACAGAAGAACAACACAACCACGCACGCTCCGGTCGTCGAGGTGTTCAAGAAGAGCTGGCGTGCGGTGCTGATCACGATCGGCGCGCGGATGGCGGAGAACGTGTCGTACTACGTGATCACCGCGTTCATCCTCGTCTACGTCACCACCGGGCTGAGCCTGCCGAAATCGGTGGGGCTCAACGCGGTGCTCATCGGTTCGGCCGTGCATTTCGTGACGATCCCCTTGTGGGGCATCCTTTCCGACCGGATCGGCCGCCGCCCGGTGTATCTGTTCGGCGCGATCGGCATGGCGGTGTGGGGCTTTGCGTTCTTCGCGATGCTCGACACGAAGAACGCGGGCCTGATCATCCTCGCCGCGACCATCGGGCTGGTCCTGCACGGCGCGATGTACGGGCCGCAGGCCGCGTTCTTCTCCGAGCAGTTCCCGACGCGGATCCGCTACACCGGCATGTCGGTCGGCGGT
The DNA here is from genome assembly GCA_963766045.1 of uncultured Actinomycetota bacterium. Classification (GTDB taxonomy): domain Bacteria; phylum Actinomycetota; class Actinomycetes; order Mycobacteriales; family Pseudonocardiaceae; genus Amycolatopsis. Next base: position 827,112 of record CAVXYN010000002.1, read on the forward strand.
CAGCTGTCGTCGATCGCGGCCGGCGCCGTGGCACCGCTCATCGCGGTCGCGCTGTTCAAGGAGTTCGGCAGCACGATCCCGGTCTCGCTCTACGTCGTCGCGATGTGCGCGCTGACGGTCATCGCACTGCTCGCCGCCCGCGAGACCAAGGGCACCTCGCTGCACTCTGAAGTTCACACGGAGCGAGCGCCCGTGTCAGCATGACCAGTGTGGACAGCGCCGAGACGGCCTTGCACCGGCTGCTCGAACTGCTCGCCTCCGGGGCGGGCAGCGAGCAGCTGGCGCATGTCCCGGTCGACCCGCGGGCGACCGAGCTGGCGCTGCGGATCCGCGACACCGTCGCCGAGCACCGGCGTCGCGAGGCGGAGCTGGCCGCGCTGTTCGACACCGCGAGCGACCTCGCCCGCCTCGACGATCCGGACGCCGTCTTGCGTTCGATCGTGCGGCGGGCGCGGGCGCTGCTCGGGGTGGACGTCTCGTATCTCAGCCTCAACGACGAGGCCGAGGGCAAGACCCATATCCGGGTGACCGACGGTTCTGTTTCCGCGCTGTTCCAGGAGATCGTGCTCGGCATGGGCGAGGGTCTCGGCGGCCTGGTCGCACAGACCGCGCGGCCGTACGCGACCTCGGATTACTTCAACGACAAGCGATTCCACCACACGTCCCCGATCGACACAGGCGTGCTCGACGAGGGGTTGACCGCGATTCTCGGGGTGCCGCTGGCGATCGGCAGCAAGGTCATCGGGGTGCTGTTCGCCTCGGACCGGACAGCGCGCGAGTTCACGCCCGACGAGGTCGCCCTGCTGTCCTCTTTGGCCGATCACGCGGCGATCGCCCTGGACAGCGCGCATCTGCTCGACGAGACCCGGCGGGCGGTCGCCGAGCTGAACGCGGCCAACGCGACGATCAGTGCGCACAGCGACGCGATGCGCCGAGCGGAGGACGCGCACGACCGGCTGATGGACCTCGTGCTACGAGGCGCCGACCTGGCCGAAGTCGCCGCCGCGGTCGCGGCCGTGCTCGGTGGCGGGATCGCGGTGTACGACGCCGACGGCACTCTGCTGGCCGGTGAACTGCCATTGCCACGCGAGGCTGTTTCGGCTTCTCGTACGAGCGGGCGCGCGGTGTCCACTGAGGATGGTTGGGTCTGTGCTGTCCAGGCGGGGCAGGAGTTTCTGGGCAGCCTGGTGCTGGGCGGGAGCCCGTCGCTCGGCGAGGCGGACCGGCGGCTGTTCGAACGGGCCGGGGTGGTCACGGCGGTTCTGCTCATGCAGCGGCGTTCTGTGGCGCGTGCCGAGGACGAGGTCCGGGGAGAGCTACTTTCGGACCTGCTCACGGCGCCTGGCCGCAATCCGTCGGCCTTGCTCGCACGAGGCCGCAGGCTCGGAGTCGATTTGTCGACACCGCATGCGGTGTTGATCGCACACGCCGACGATGTCTCGCGACGACGACTCGCCACGGCCGCCGCACGAAGAGCGGATCTGGTCGGTGTCCACGCCGACGAGGTCGTCCTGCTGGTCCGGGGCGGCGATCCGGGCGAACTTGCCAGTGCCCTCGCCGTCGAGCTTAAGTCCATAATGGACTGTGACGTGACCGTCGGTGCGGCCGGTCCCGTGTCCGGGCCTCGGGCGCTCGCCGAGGCTCACGCGGAGGCGGCGCGCTGCGTCGCGTCACTGCTCGCGCTGGGCCGGGCCGGCGAAGGCGCGAGCATGGCGGACCTTGGTTTTGTCGGACTGTTGCTGGGAGACCATGTCGATCTCGGCGCCTTCGTGTCGGCCACGATCGGGCCGGTGCTCGACTACGACGAGCGGCGCGGCACGGATCTGATCGGCACCCTGCGGGCGTATTTCACCTGCGGCGGGAACCTGACGCGGGCGAAGGACCTGCTCCACGTGCACGTCAACACCGTCGTTCAGCGACTGGACCGGATCGCCTCGCTGCTTGGCGACGATTGGCAGTCGCCTGAGCGTGCGCTGGAGCTTCAGCTCGCGCTCCGGCTGCACCGCCTCACCAGTGGCCGAAACGGATGACCTCCGAGAAATCGCGCCGTTCGATCTTCGTCGCCGAAGACCCAATGGTCATCCAAGGGCGCAGGTGCTCGCGAGATCGCCCGCCGCACGCGGGATGTTCGCCGACGCGGGTGGCCGGACGCCGTCGAGCCAGCCTTCGAGGGCGGTGAACGCCGTCCGGAAGCACGGGCCGATCGGCCGGAGCTTGTCCGGGTAGACGTCGTACAGACCGTCGACGTGGTTGCCGCCCTCGATCCGGTAATACCGCTGCAGTCCGGCGCGGCCCTGCGTGGCGATCATCCGTTGGTAGACATCGGAATCGCGGGTGATCGGGAGGAGCGTGTCGAGGTTTCCGTGCAGGGTGATCAGCGGTTTCCCGATCTTCCCGGTGAGCGAGATCCGCTCGACGGCGCGGTGGACCTGCTTCGGTCGTGACGCGTAGTCGTAGTCCGCGCCGGTGAACGTGGGATCGAATTCGGCCTGGTAGATGCGCTGGGTCAGCTCCCAGTAGACCTGGTTGTGGTACGGCCACAGGAATTCCGAACCCGGCTCGAACCCGGCGTCGAGAATCGCCCGGTGTGCCGCCCCGGACCCGGCGGCGTAGGCCGGGTAGGCCTTGATCGCGGGCGGCAGGAAGGTGAACAGGTTCGGCCCGTCCTCACGCCAGAGCGTGCCCTCCCAGTCGATTCCGCCGTCATAGAGCCACGGCCGGTTCTCGAGCTGCCACCGGACGAGGTATCCGCCGTTCGACATCCCGGCCGCGAGAGTACGGTTCGGCAGGCGGCCATAGCGTTGTGCCGCAACGGCTTTCGCGGCGATCGTCAGCTGGGTGACACGCGAGTTCCACTCGGACAGTGCGTCACCTGGACGGCGACCGTCCAGGTGGAAATCGGCTCCGGTGTTGCCCTTGTCGGTCGCCGCGAAGGCGTATCCGGCGGCGAGCACCTGGTCGCCGATGGCGCGGTCGTTCGCGTATTGCCTGCGGACGCCGGGCGAACCGGAGACGACGAGGCCGCCGTTCCAGCGATCGGGTAGTCGCAACACGAACTGCGAGTCGTGGTTCCAGCCGTGTGCGGTGTTCGACGTCGAGGTGTCCGGGAAGAAGCCGTCGATCTGAATCCCGGGAACGCCGCTGGGCGCGGGCAATCCGGCCGAGGTCAGCCCGGCCCAGTCCGCCTGGACGGTGTGACCGGTCGCGAGCGTTCCTGTCGTCGTCAGATCGTCCAAACAGGACACTTGCTGCTTCGTGGCGCCGGGCACGCGCACCCGTGCGCATTCGCTTGCCGCCGCCTCTCGAGGCGTGATCAAGACCAGCATCATCGCGAGGACCAGGAATAGCCGCATCGGCCGACGGTAAGCACGTCCCGCGCGAATCGGTATCCGTTCCGGCCACATAAAACGCGGGGCAGCTGTGGTGATCGCACACGTGGGACACCCCGGGCCCGGGTTTTAGCCTGAAGTGATGCGAAAACTCCTCATCGGCGCGGTGGTTTCGGCATTGGTCCTCCTTCTGCCTGCACCGGCGCAAGCGGCCACGATCCGACAGGTGACCGGGTTCGGGAGCAACCCGGGCGCGCTCCAGATGTTCGAGTACGTACCCGACGGCCTACCACCCGGCCGTCCGGTGGTGGTCGCGATGCACGGCTGCACGCAGGACGCCGCCGGCTACGGCCACGGCACCGGCTGGGTCGGGCTCGCGGACAGCCTCCGGTTCAAACTCGTTCTCCCGCAACAGGTTTCCGCGAACAATTTCAGCAAATGCTTCAACTGGTTCCAGACCGGCGACATCTCCCGAGGTTCCGGTGAAGCGGAATCGATCGCGCAAATGGTCCGGTCCGCCGGCGGAAGTCGTACCTTTGTGACCGGTCTGTCCGCCGGTGGTGCGATGACGGCGGTCATGCTCGCCGCGTATCCGGAACTGTTCGCGGGTGGCGGCGTCATCGCCGGGCTGCCCTATGGTTGCGCGGCTTCGATGATCGACGCGTACTCGTGTATGAACCCCGGCAAGGACCTCACGCCGAAACAATGGGGCGACAAGGTACGCGCCGCCGGCTCGCACTCGGGTCCGCGCGCGCCCGTGAGCCTCTGGCACGGAACCGCCGACTACACCGTCGCTCCGGCGAACATGCGCGAGTCGGGTGAGCAGTGGACCGACGTCGGCGCCGCGGTCGACACTCACGCGGTCAGCGGGATGGGGCACGGTCAGCCGGTCGCGCCGCGTTCCGGATGCGGACAGGCGGGCGCGTACTTCCTCGACGTCGGCGTCTGCGCCGCGGGAGAACTCGCGGCGAAGTGGCGCCTAGGCGAGTAGCCACCAGGGGAGCAAGGGACCCTTGCTACCGCTCGCTTAGGCATGCTAAGTAAGCGGTAGCAAAGGTCCCTTGCTCTCTTCCGCAGGTCAGGTGCGGTTTTCGAGGCGCGCCGACCAGCGTTCCTCGATGCGACCGAAATGCCAGACCGCGAGAGCCAGCAGCCAGGTGACCACGAAGAGCCCGACGACGGCGTAGCCGACGTAGTCCAGGCTCAGTTCCCCGATCGCCGCGAGCGGGCCACTCGTGATGCCGAGCCGCTCCGTGAGGATCGAGATCAGCTCGATCGTCCCGATGACCAGCGCCACCGCGACGGACAGCGCCGTCACGGTCAGGTTGTAGTAGATCTTCCGCACCGGCTTCGCGAGCGCCCAGCCGTAGGCGAAGTTCATGAAGCAGCCGTCGGCTGTGTCGAACAGGGACATGCCGGCGGCGAACAGGATCGGCAGGACCAGGATCGCGTACCAGGGCAGGGAGAACGCGGCCGCGCCGCCGGCGAGCACGAGGAGGCTGATTTCCGTCGCGGTGTCGAAGCCGAGGCCGAACAGCACACCGACGGGGTAGATGTGCCACGGCTTGCGCACGGCCTTGGTCGTGCCCCGGAGCAGGCGGTTCATGAAGCCGCGGTTGTCGAGCTGCTTCTCGAGCGCGACTTCATCGAACTCGCCGCGCCGCATCCGCCGGAACACCTTGACGATGCCGAACAGCACCACCAGGTTCATGATCCCGATGAGATACAGGAACACCGCCGAAACGGACGTCCCGATCAGGCCTGTCGCCTCGTGCAACGCCGACCCGTCGTCCTCGACCGCGCCCGCGAGCGCACGCACGCCGAGGGACAGCAGCAGACACAGGACGAAGACGATCGTCGAATGACCGAGAGAGAACCAGAACCCCACCGAAAGCGGTCGCTGGCCCTCGGCCATCAGCTTGCGGGTGGTGTTGTCGATCGCGGCGATGTGGTCCGCGTCGAACGCGTGCCGCATGCCGAGCACGAACGCCGTGACGCCGAGCCCGATGCCGAACACCCCGGTGGTGCCGAGCTCGTAGTCGTGCGGCGCCACGAAAAGCGCCAGTACCCCCCAGCCGACGACGTTGAGCAACAGGATGAAGCCGGCCATCCCGGCGACGGACGTCCGTTCGCGGCGCGTGAGCGCGGGGCGTCGGATCGTTCGAGCCGGGTCGTCGGTGCTGACGGAGTTCATGACCACCTGACCTCTCAGCGCAATACCTGAGAGGTTAAGCAGATGAACAGGTGAAGGGCAATAAGGCTTGCTTCAGCTCGCGCGCACTCGCAGGGAGTCGAGAGCCTTGCGTACGTGGCCATCGCTGGCTTCGAGCGCCTTCGCAGCGCTCGCGACGTCCTCGCCGGACAACAGGTGGACCAGTGCCACCTTGAGGTCGCCGTCGGCCTCGGTGAGCGCGTCGGAGCAGTCCGCCATGCTCATCCCGGTGGCCTCGCGCAGGATCCTGATGGTCCGCCCGCGCAGCTTCGCGTTGGTCGCGCGCATGCTGACCATCAGGTTCGAGTACGTCCGGCCGAGCTTGATCATTGTGGCGGTGGAGAACGCGGTGAGGATGATCTTCTGTGCCGTGCCCGCCTTCATCCGCGTCGACCCGGCGATCGCCTCGGGGCCGGTGTCGACGGGAATGAGGACGTCGACACCGGGCGGGGTCACCGCGGCCGGGTTGCCCGACACCAGGCCGGTGCGGGCGCCACGGCGGCTGGCGGCGGCCAGCGCGCCGAGAACGTAGGGCGTCCGGCCGGAAGCCGTCAGCCCGAGCACGAAGTCACCGGGCGCGACGGCCTTCGCCACCTCCGCGGCTCCGGCCTTCGCGTCGTCCTCTGCGTCTTCGACGGCCTGGCGCAGCGCGCGCTCGCCGCCGGCGTGATGCGCGATGAACCAGTCCGAAGGCACGTTGAACGTCGGCACGAGCTCAGCCGCGTCCAAGGTGGCCAGCCGGCCGGAGGTGCCGGCCCCGAAGTAGTGCACGCGATGCCCCGACCGCAGCGCCTCCACGGCGAAGTCGACCGCCCTTGCCACCTGCGGCAGAACCGCCGCGACGGCTTCGGGGACCCGGCGGTCCTCGGCGTTGATGGCGCCGAGGATCCCCATGGTCGACATCAGGTCGATGTCGGTCGTCCGTGGATTGCGCTGTTCGGTTGGCGAATCGACGTGCACCACCTGGCGTGGGACGGTCATCATGCGCCTCACTTTTTCACTCATTTCCCGGTTTCCCGCGGTCGACGCCTTCCGTCGGGACGAACGCCGAGCCGGTGTGAACCGACGGCGTCCCTCGTCGCGTCGAGTGCGTCGACCGACGCGTCCATGTGCCGCTGTGCGACCCCGATGAACAGGCAGTCGATGACGGTCAGCTGCGCGATGCGGCTCGCCGTCGCACCGGAGCGGAAGGTCGTTTCCCGCGCGGCCGTGGTCAGTACATGATCGGCGACCTCGGTGATCGGCGAGCGCGGGAAGTTCGTCACCGCCACGGTGATCGCGCCGTGCTCGCGGGCCACCCGCAGCGCCTCCACGGTGTCCGTGGTCGCGCCGGTGTGGGAGACGCCGATCGCGACGTCGCCGGGGCTCAGGACGGCCGCCGAAGTCAGCATGATGTGTGTGTCCGACCACGCGAAGCTGACGCGCCCTATGCGGTGCAGCTTCTGCTGCAGGTCCGCCGCGACGAAGGCGCTCGCGCCCACGCCGTAGACGTCCACGCGGCCGGCGGCGGCCACGATGTCGATCACGCGCTGTAGCGAAGGAACGTCGAGCTGGTCGGCGGTCTCCTCCACGGCACGCGCGTCGGCGAAGCTCACCTTGCCGATGACCGCGGCGAGGTCGTCCTCCGGACCGATCTCGCCGCCGAGGTTCCGGCTCGACCGGGCCTCCGAACGGGCGGTGTCGGCCGCCAAAGCGATCCTGAGCTGCGGATATCCACCGACGCCGACCGCCTTGCAGAAGCGCGTGACGGTGGTTTCGCTGGTGTTGGCCGCCAAGGCGACCTCGGTGATACTGCGGCGCGCGACCGTTGCGGGGTCGTCGAGGACGACCTTCGCGACGCGCTGTTCGGCCCGGGCCAAGCCGGGCAGGAGTGAGCGGATCCGAACCAGAGGACTCGCGTCGGCGTCCCGTGTCGGCTGGGCCGGCACGGCCTCGGACGGTGCGGCCGCGATTACGGATTCGGTATCGCCCACCGTGGGAAAGTTACTAACCGTTGGCATCTGCGACAAGGCTACCCACACCCTTCGGGAAGATCGCAACCTATCCGTGTCTGCGGATTCGATTTGCGATTAATCGTTGACCAGAAAGTCGCTAACCAGGTCGAGGCCGTTAACGAGCTCGAGCTAACGACTTGGCAACTTAGTGTCGCGATGCAAGGGGCTGTGTACTGATGGCCGACGCCGACTGTTCAGCGCAGCGGAGCGGGCCGGCTACCCAGCGCTCAAGCGCCACCCGGACGCAGTAAACGCGGTGGGTTCTTGCTCACCGTCAAGCAGTGCGTGGCCGCGTTCAGTGACTTTCACACCGTCTAGGGAAATTCCTCGTCCCGTGTAACGGGCATCGGTCGTGTAACGCCAACGGAGGGTGATTTGTGAGCTTTGTAACACCTCGGCGGAGACCCGCCACCAAGCCCGATGCCCATGCCCGCCGAGGCCGGGTTGGTCCCCGGCAGGGGCACCCGGTCCGGCCGCACGCACGGTAATCGATTTCCAGGTGGCTCCGCCGTCGCTACTCATTTCCAGGAACAGCGAATCGGTCGGTCCTTCGGTGTCGATGAACGCGTCGAAGGACACCTTCACCGGACCTCCGCGCGTCCGTAACGGCGGCGTGGTGAGGGTCGCCGTGGAAGCGTCGCCGGCGCCGGTGAACCAGGCGTCGCGGCCGCGGACCGGGCGGACCGACATCGCCTTCGCCAGTCCGCTCGCCCAGGCCTCCCTGGCGAGGTTGATCGAGCCCCAGTTCCGTGTCGGGTGGACGCGGTTGGAGAGCAGGATCGCGAACGACCTCGACAGCGGATCGATCACCAGCGAGGTCCCGGTGAAGCCCGTGTGCCCGGCCGTCAGGGACGACGACAGCGCGCCCATGTACCAAGGTTGGTCGAGTTCGAACCCGAGCCCGTGCGCGTTGCCGGGGAACTTGTGGTTGTAGTTCGTCAGCATCGACTGCACCGTCTCCGGGCGCAGGATCCGCTGTCCGCGGTAGGTGCCGCCATTGAGGATCGTCTGTGCCAGCGTGGCCATGTCGGCCGCCGTGGAGAACACCCCGGCATGGCCGGCGACGCCGCCGAGCGACCACGCGTTCTCGTCGTGGACCTCGCCGCGCACCAGCCCGCGCGGCGGGTTCACCGCGTATTCGGTCGCCGCGACCCTGGCCAGCTTCGACGCGGGCGGGTTGTACCCGGTGTCGACCATGCCCAGCGGGGCGGCGATCCGGTCCTGGACCACCTTGTCGAGCGTCTTCCCGGTCAGCTTCTCGACGATGAAACCGAGCGTGAGCAGGTTGATGTCGGAGTAGAGGTACGTGCTGCCCGGCGGGTTCTTCAGCGGGCTGTCGAGGACGGCCTTGCGCCGTGACGGGCTGTCCGGGTAGCCGCCCCACAGCGACGGCAGCGGCGTCGGCGCGAATCCGGACACGTGCGTGAGCAGCTGCTGGACGGTGACGGCTTCCTTGCCGTTGACCCCGAACTCCGGCAGGTAGCGCACCACCGGCGCGGAGATGTCCACCTTGCGCTCCTCGACGAGCTGCATCACCGCGATCGAGGTGAACAGCTTCGAAATCGAGGCCATGTCGAAGATCGTGTCCGCGCGCATCGGGACCTGCTGCTCAGGTGGCAGCTCGGTTCCGTTCGCGTCGGCGTACCGGACCGCCCCGCCGACCACCTGGCGTTCGACGATCTTGCCGTCGTGCGCCATCAGGCCGACCGCACCGGAGAAGTGCGGATGTCCGGTGGAATCCGGCTTCGTCCAGCCGTCTATGAACCGCTCCGCCGCCTTGATCGGCGCCGGATCGAGCCCGGCCTCGGCCGGGGAGCCGTCACGCAGGACCGTGGACGCGCTCGCGAAACCCTCGCGCGGCCGGTCGAACCGGCCCGCCGCGCGATCATGCTGTTCGGTACCCGGAATCGCCTCTGCTCCCGCCGTCGACAGCGTTGTCGCCGCGACCAGGACGGAGACAGCCGCGATCAGGATCTTCCTAACACGCACGGTCGTTCCCTTCAGGCTCAGCGGTAGATGAGATGGCGGCGGCGTTTCCGGTCGAACTCGGCCAGTTCCGCCTGCCACGATCCGACGATCTCGTCCACTCCGGCGCCGCGGTCGACCATCGTCCGCAGCCGGTCGGAGCCGGACAGCTTGTCGAGGAAGTTGTCCGGCCGCCACGCGAACTTGTCCGGATGCACCTGCTTCGCGGTGACGAACATGGTGACCGCGGTGCGGATGGCGTCGAAGTCCTTGGCATCGGTGATCGTCACCTGCACACCGCCGCAGGCCTCGTTGACGAACTTGCCGAACGTCGGCACGAAGTACGCCTCGCGGAACTTCACGCCCGGCAGGCGGAGTTCACCGAGTTTCTCCCGCCAGCGCCAATCCAGCCCCGGCGCGCCGATGATCTCGAACGGCCGGGTGGTGCCCCGGCCTTCGGAGAACACCGTGCCCTCGAACATCCCCGTGCCGGGGTAGACGAGGGCGGTGTCCGGCGTAGGCATGTTCGGGCTCGGTGGTACCCAGGTCAGCCCGGTGCGGGCGAAAAGCTGATCACGCCGCCAATCGCGGACCTCGACGACCTCGACCCGGCCCGGCGTGACACCTTCGGCCGGGAGGAACTCGGCGGCGAAGAACCGCGCGAGTTCGCCGACGGTCATCCCGTGCTGCTGCACGATGGGTTTCCGGCCGACCCCCGAGGCGAACGCCGGGTTCAGCATGGGCCCGGCGGCCTTGCCTCCCAACGGATTCGGCCGGTCGAGCACGACGACCGCCGCGCCGACCTTCGCCGCCGCGACCATCGCCGTGTACAGCGACCAGATGTAGGTATAGAACCGTGCGCCGACGTCGGCGATGTCGAAGACGACGGTGTCGACGCCCGCCTTCGTGAACATCCCGGCGAGCTTCGTCGCGTCGACGCCGTACGCGTCGTACACCGGCACGCCGGTGCGTGGATCGGTGTAATCGCCCTCGGAACCGCCCGCCTGGGCGCTGCCGCGGAACCCGTGTTCCGGGCCGAACGCGGCCAGCGGACGGACTCCGGCGGCGACCATCGAGTCGACGATATGGTCGCCGTTCGCCAGTACCCCGGTCGGATTCGAGAGCACGCCGAGCTTGCGCCCGGCCAGTGCCGCCCAGCCGCGCGCCGCGAGCACGTCCGCCCCGGTGCGGGTGAGCGAGGGACCTTTGCTCTCGCTTTCCACCTGGGCCTGCGCGACCACCGGTGAGGCCGCCGTTGTCAGCGCGGGGACCGCGAGTGCTCCGGAGACGAGGAAGTGGCGGCGGTTGAGGCTCACCACGTCAGCCCATGGCCGAAGGGGTACTTCACCGTGCCGACGTCCTTGCCCGCGGGCACGTCCACCGGCAGTTTGCCCTGCGGCTTCACCTTCCCGAGAATCACCTTCGCCAGCGCCTCGACCGACGGCGTGATGTAGCCGTAGGTCGCGAGCCAGGTCGGGATCGGGTTGTCGTATCCGGCGTCGTAAGGGATCTGCGCGGCGACCGCGACCACCGGTTTGCCGGTGCCCGCCAGCGCCTGCAACAGCTTCGTCTGCAACGGATATGTGCCGATGTTGTTGGTCAGCACCACGACGACGTCGACGTTGTTCGCCGCCGTCACCGCCTGCGCGACCTGCGCGTCCGTCGGCGTCTGACCCGTCTGGAACGCGGTCGACTTCGTGCCGTGCGCGGTGAGCTTCGAAGCCAGCATCGCCGTCGTGCTGACACCCCAGCCGGTCACGAGTGCCGAGGCCGGCTGCTGCTTGAGGGGCAGAACGCCACCATCGTTGCGGATCGCGGTGACCGACCGGTCGGCGATACCCTGCGCGGTCGCGAGGTTGGCAGGCGTGCCGACCTTCGATCCGACCTTGGCCGGGTCGACGAACGGCGAGGTCAGGATCCCGCGGTTCAGCTTGAGCTTGAGGATCCGCATAACGCTCTGGTCGATACGCCGCTCGGAGATCTCGCCCTTGCGCACCGCATCGAGCACCGAGTTGATCGCGACTTCGAGGTTCACCGGCATGAGCAGCTGGTCGACCCCGGCCTTGAGCGCGAGAACAGGGATCTCGGCGTCGGTATGCAGTTCGCGGACGGCCTCCATCGACAGCGAGTCGGTGATGACGACGCCCCGGTAGCCGAGCTCCTCACGCAGCTTCCCGGTGAGGATCGCCTTCGACAGCGTGGCCGGCTCACCCGACGGGTCGAGGCTCGGGAACTCGATATGCGCGCTCATGATCGAGTCGATGCCCGCCTTGATGGCGGCCCTGAACGGCGGCACGTCGATCTCACGCCAGCTGGCCTCGGACCGGTCGATCCTCGGCAGTTCGAGGTGGCTGTCCTGAGCCGCGTCGCCATGCCCGGGAAAGTGCTTCGCCGCGGCCGACACGGTCTCGGATCGACGTCCGGAGTCTTGGAAACCCTTGACCTGGGCCGAGACGAACTGGCTCGCCAGATCCGGCCGTCCGGAGAACGAGCGCACGCCGATCACCGGGTTCGCCGGGTTGGAGTTGACGTCGGAGTCCGGCGCGAAGTCCTGATTGATGCCGACGGCGCGCAGCTCGTGCCCGAGGATCGTCGCCGCGGCCTTGGCGGCGGCGGTGTCGCGGCCCGCGGAGATCGCCATCGCGTTCGGCAGCTCCGTCGCGGGGGCACCCATGCGGGTGACCGTGCCACCCTCCTGGTCGGTCGCGATCTGTAGCGGGATGCGGGCGCCGCTGCGGACGGCCGCCTGCTGGAGCCCGTTCGACAGCCGGGCGACCTGTACCGGGTCTTCGAAGTTGTCACGGCTGTCGTTGTTGAAGTAGATGACGCCGCCGAGGTGGTACTTCTCGATCACCTGCGCGGGGGTGTCCACCCCGAAATCGGCCTTGTTCTTGGCGTTCACCTCGTCGGCGGACTTGCCGTTGACCCAGGTGACGAACAGCTGGCCGACCTTTTCCTCCAGGCTCAGCCCGCGAAGTGTCTGCTGGGCCTCCGCTTCCGCCGTCACCGGTTGCGCGGAGGCCGGAATGCCCGCGACGGCGAAGGTGAGCAAGCCCGCGACGGGCAGGGCGAGCACATGGATCCTCCGATGACGGGCGTGCGCGGTTCGGGTCGTCACCTCAAGCCTCCCAGATACGTGCCTGACTCTCAGGTGGAAAGAAGTCCACCTGGAAGCACTGATATCCGGAAGCTACCCACGCCCACTTTGCTTGTCCATCGGCCACCCGCACGAACGGTCCAGTCATACACAAAGGGACGCGAAGGGGCATGTCGCGCTTGAAAATCGGGATCGTGGAGGGCGCGAACGGCCCAGTCGTGACGAGCGGAAGAAAGAAGGAGACATAACGCTGGCGGCGCCCGTTGACCGAAGTCAACGGGCGCCGCCTGCTGCGCGGACCACTCGGGCGACCAAGCGTGCAACTCTGGTCGTACCTTCATGGACTCGGCGTCCGGCGTCCCGGTACGCAGTCCCTAGACGACGAGCCTCCCGCGGCGCGCTGCGCGTGGGTACCCGGTGTCCGCGCACGGAGATTCGCCGGGGTGGAACAGGCTTCTCTTCTACCTGTTCCCTGGCCGACCGAACGTCCGCACCTACTTTCTACGCCGTGTTCCGGGTCACTTCAAGTGCGCAGACGGGTGCACCGGTACAGAGGCTCGATCTAGTGACAAGGGCACCCTCCGCGACGGACAATCCGGTGTCCTAGCTCGGAAAACAGGTTCGGGTACCGCCGTGTGGGTGGCTGGTCAGCGGGAGCGTTTTCGCCGGTTGTAGCCGTACCAGGTGGCGCCTGCCGCGACGGCGCCGAGCGCGACGAGGCCGGCCGAACGAGCCGGGATCCGGGTCCGCAGCGACATCGGATGCTCGAACGCGAGGATGTCCCAGCCGCGTTCGGTGGCGTGCCGCCGGAGGGTGCGGTCGGGGTTGACCGCGTGCGGGTTACCGACGACTTCGAGGAGCGGGATGTCGGTGCTCGAGTCCGTGTAGGCATGGCACTGGGCGAGTTCGTAGCCGTACGTGGCGGCGAGCTGCTTCGCCGCGACGGCCTTGTTCTCGCCGTGGCAATAGAAATCCACTTCGCCTGAGTAGCGGCCGTCCACAATCTGCATGCGGGTGGCCACGCTTCGCGTCGCGCCGAGCATTTCCGCGACCGGGGCGACCACTTCTTCACCTGTCGCGGAAAGGACGACGACGTCGTGCCCGTCCGCGCGGTGCAAGGAAATCAGCTCCGCGGCCTCCGCGTAGACGAGCGGGTCGACGACGTCGTGCAAGGTTTCCCGGACGATCGCGGACACCTGCGCGACATCCCAGCCGGTGCACAACGCGGACACCTCGGCCCGCATCCGCTCCGTTTTGGCCGCGTCCGCGCCCGCCAGTGAGAAGACAAGCTGCGCGTAAGCGCTGCGAAGCGCGGCTCGACGGTTGATAAGACCTTCTCGCAGCAAAGGTTTGCTGAAGGCCAACGCGCTCGACGAAGCGATGATCGTCTTGTCGAGATCGAAGAACGCCGCGACGGTGGGCGGCGGGGTGCTGGGTTCGGCCACCCGCCAAGGATAAGAGAGGCCTGTCGCGGCCCGCCTGTTGGTCGACCACGATCGGGATACGACGGTGGAAAATTCACGACCGCGCACCGGATTCGGCGCGTCGTGCCGTTATCGAATTGTGGGTACCGCTGCCAGGAGCAACGGGCCGATACCGGAGTTACAGTGACATTGTCCCGGTGTGAAACCGGGACCTGGTTCAGTCCGACCCCCCGGGGCTGAACCCCAGGCGGCCCCCGTCCCTCCCCCCTGACGGGGGCCGCCCTCAAACTTCCTGGCCGGCCAAAGGTTCGACGTTCGTTGCTGCGCGAAAACCTCAGCGGAACAAGGCCGTACCGATTGATGCGTCCAATTTTTGTTTCAAGGCAACACTTTCTTCGATGTCGACTGGAACCTCGACGAGCCGGGTCGTGCCGGGTTCGGGGGCGAGCGCCGGTAAAAGGTCGGTGGATTCGGTGACCCGCCGGAAATCCCATCCCGCTGTGGCGGCGACATTTTCCAACTCCACTTCGAGTGGCGTCGTGAACAGACGACGGAAGCCGCTGCCGCCGCCGATTCCCGGTAGCGAACGGAAGATCCCGCCGCCTTTGTTGTTCACCACAACGATGGTGAGTCCAGGGCGCTCTTCTTCCTGGCCGAGCAGGAGGCCGTTCTGGTCGTGCAGTGCGGTGAGGTCGCCGAGCAGCGCGTAGGCGTGCCCGCCGCCGCGTCGTTGATGTGCCAGCGCGGCACCCAGCGAGAGGGATACGGCACCGTCGATCCCGCTGACCCCGCGGTTGCTGAGCACCAGCAGATCGCTTCGCGGCGGCGCGGCGAGATCGAGGCTGCGGACCGGCGTGGACGCGCCGGCGAACAGCAGCGAATCAGGCGGTATCCCGGCGACGATGTCCCGCGCGGACCGGAGTTCGCCAGGACCGTCCATTTCGTCCAGTGCCGCGTCGAGCACTGTCCGTACTGTCGCGTCGGCGTCCTGCCAGTCCTTGAGCCAGCGAGCCGACGTCTCCGCCGGACGTGGCACGGGCAGTATCGGCAGGACACGGGCGGCCCGGCGTTCCGGATCGGGCCAGCGACCGCTCAGCACGCCGGGGTCGACGACGATCTGCGGGACGTCGGCGAAGTCCGGTGGCAACCCGGCCCGCAGGGTGGGACGGCCGACGGTGACGATCATGTCCGGCCGCAGCCCGGCGGTGAACCGGGGTTGGGCGAGCAGCCAGGCGTAGGCCGAAATCGCGTTCGGCCCACGCCGGGCGTTGCTCTGTGGTTCGGCCAGGATCGGCCAGCCCGCGGCCTCGGCGAACGCGACGACCGCGACGGGGTCGAAGCCGGACGCTCCCGTCACGACGATTCCTCGCTCGGGGACATCGAGGTCCGGCCGCGCCGGTTCGACGTCGCAGGTTTCCGTCCAGGGCGCCCCGCCTGCCCTGCCGTCCAGCGATTCGGGCCAGGTCGTATCTCCGTCGGGCACCAGCGGTTTGCGCAGCGGTACGTTGAGATGCACCGGCCCGGTCCTGGCCGCCGCGATGGCGTGACAGGCGACCGAACGCCAGTACCGGACCATTCCGACGCGTGTTTCCGGCACTCCGACATCGATGAACATCCGCACGGCCTGCCCGTACAGCCGCGTCTGGTCCATGGTCTGGCTCGCGCCCGTACCGTGCAGTTCGGGCGGCCGGTCGGCGGTGAGGACCAGCAGGGAGTGTCCACTGTGGTCGGCTTCGACGACGGCCGGATGCAGATTGGCCGCCGCGCTGCCGGAGGTGCACACCACCGGCACCGGGCGGGCGCTCACCGCCGCGAGGCCCAAGGCGCAGAAACCGGCCGACCGTTCGTCGATCCGGACGTGCAACCGGATCCCGGGATGGGCGTGCAGGGCCAGGGCGAGCGGGGTGGATCGCGAGCCCGGCGAAAGCACCGCCTCCTCGACGCCGCCCCTCGCCAGTTCGTCGACGAGCACCGTGGCCAACGCCGTCGCGGGGTTCACGCGGTGGCCCCGAAAAGATCCCGGACCGGGCCGAGCTTGACCTCGGACTCCTCCCATTCGTTGTCCGCCACCGAATCCGCGACGATCCCGCAACCGGCGTACAGGCGCAACGACGTCTCGTTCGTGACGCTGGCGCACCGCAGCGCGAGACACCATTCCCCATCGCCACGCGCGTCCATCCAGCCGACCGGTCCGGCGTAGCGGTCGCGATCGAGGTCCTCGAGTCGCCGCAGGAGCCGCCGCGCGGGCAGCGTCGGCGTCCCGCAGACCGCGGCCGTGGGATGCAGCATCCCGGCCACCGCGAGGGAGTTCACGTCCGACGAGAGCGATCCGGTGATCCTGGTGGCGAGATGGACGACGTTCGGCAGCTGGAGCAGTTCCGGACCGTCGGGAACTTCGAGTTCGTCGCAGAGCGCGTCCAGCACATCGGCCACGGATTTCGCCGCGTACGCATGCTCCTCGGTGTTCTTGACGGACCCGGCCAGCCGCCGGAGAAGGCTCTCGCCGGTGTCCTCCCGGGTGCGCCAAGCCGTCCCCGCGAGCGCCAGTGAACGCACCTCCCGGCCCGACCTGGCCACCAGAAGTTCAGGCGTCGCACCGAAAAGGCCGTCGACCGCGAACGTCCAGCATGAGGGGAACCGGGCGGTGAGGCGGTCCGCGACCGTCCGCGGGTCGAGCGGTGCGGCCAGCTCGCCGCGCAGTTGCCTGGCCAGGACCACCTTGGACAGTTCCGAGCCGCGGATCAGGTGGACCGCCTCGGTGACCGCCCGCTCCCAGCGCCGTTTCGCCTCCGGATCCTCGACCCATTCGGCGGCCGGGATCGGTGCTCGGGCAACCGATTCGACGTCTTCGGGGGCGCCGATGGTGGTCCGCCAGTTCACCCCGGACCGCCTGCCCTCGACGACGCTGGGCACGACGAGGACCGACTTCCCGCCGGTGTCGTCGAAGGTGAAGCTGCCGAAAGCGACCGGCCCGCAGCCGGGAACGCCCACCTCGTCTTCGATCCGCAGACGGGCGGAATATTCGCGCCACCAGTCGACGGCTTCGGTGAAGCGATCCGGCCCGCTCGTTTCGAACCGTGCCGCCTCGCCCCAGCCGGCCAAACCGCTCGAACCACGCAGCCAGAGCAGGGAATCCTTGTTCGGGGCGACATCGACCAGCGGTGCCGCACCGATCCCCAGTACCGCGCGGGTGCGCGCGACCGATTCGGTCGCCAGCCGTCCGGACGCGGTCACAGCGGTCTCCGGCCGATGACCGAATGCACCGTGAACGACACCGCCTTGAAGGACGGATCCGAGACCACCCGGCGCAGTTCGGCGAGCTGTCCGTCGCTCACGCCCGCTTCGACGAACCGGTCACGCAGGTGATGGCTGTTGCTGACCAGCAGGTCGAGCCCGGCGGAACCGTGCTTCCAGACCTCCTGGCGCAAGGCCGGGTCGATCTCCTCCAGCCCGGCGTCCACCATGGACTGCGCGACCCGCGCGCCCCAGGTCGGATCGCTGCCGGCCGCGCGCAGCAGCCGGTCCATCCCGGCCAGGTACCGCTCGTACGCCTCGCGCGCCTGCGCGTCCGGAGCGAGCAGGACCGGCCAGTACCGGATGTCGATCTCGTCGATCTGCAGCCTGCCGCCGGGCCGTAACGCGGTCACCAGCTTGGCCAGCACCGCTTCCCGCTGAGGGAGATGGCTCAGCACGAGTCGCGCGTGGATGAGGTCGAAAGCGGTCTCCGGCAGCGGGTCCGAGACGACGTCGTGGCGCCGCACCTCGAGCCCGGGGGTATGCGGGATGAGGTCCGGTTTCACGTCGGTGGCCAGCACATCGCCGGCCGGAGCGACTTTCGCGGCCAGCCAGGTTGCGACGGAACCGCCTCCCGCGCCGATCTCGAGGCACCGCCACCCGTCGGTGACGCCGGTCGTCTCCAGCCGTTCGAAGGTGAAGGGATCGAGCAGTTTCGCCAGCGCGTCGTGCTGTGACCGAGCGTGATCGTTCTCATTGTCGAAGACATATTCCGCCGTTCCCGTGGCCATCATTAGCCAACCCCGGTCTGACGAATAGCGACATTAATGAAGAAAGCCATGAACGTCCTCAGAAATCGTTGTCCAGGCAGATTCGACCACCGGACCGTCGGCCCGGTGGAACGAGAACACCCTTCCAAGTTCCCAGTATGCGAGCGAAAACACCGGACGCGCCGTCGATGGCAGGGCGTCCGGAGTTCTCGTCGCTTGAATGCGGTAAGTCCGCCCCCAGGCTTCGGAACCGCGTCACCACTATATCAATCGGCGAGTTCATTCGCCAGCAACCGAGTCTATTCGAATAGACGCAGGTCGGCTGGGACGTGCGACGCCGGAAATCGGATTCCGGCAACAATTCACCGATATGTCGCTCGGCGGGAAAGTTCGCGCCGAAAGGGGGGCGGACATTGTGCCAGAGGGGTCCGACAGAACGGCGCGAACGGAAACTTTCGGCCGGGGAGTTGTCCACAACACCCCGGTTGTCCACAGGTGGGACGGAATGGCGTTGTGCGATGCCGGGACGCGGCGGGACGGTGGAGTTCAGACCCGAGTCCGACCGAACCCTTGGGGGAGCCATGGCCGAAGAACATCCGCTCGTCGTCGCCGGAGACGACACCGTGCTCGACGAAATCCTGCGCGTGGCCGCGGTCGCTGGCTGTGAGGTCGAGCGGGCGCCCGACCTGACAGCCGCCCGCGGCAGATGGGCCCGCGCGCCGCTCGTGATCCTCGACGAAGAAGCCGCACGGGCGCCGCACCGCTTGGACAGACGCGGCAAGGTCGTCCTGGTCTGCAAGGGCGCGCCGACCTCGGTGACCTGGGAACGCGCCTTCACCACCGGATCCGAGCGGGTGCTTTCCCTGCCGGACGAGGAAGGCGAGCTCATCAGCGCCTTCGCGGACGTCGTCGAGGGTCCGGCGCGGGACGACGGCGTGGTCATCGGCGTCATCGGTGGTCGCGGCGGGGCGGGCGCGTCCGTACTGTCTGCCGCCATCGCGTTCCGGGCGGAACGGTTAGGTGGCGGCGGTCTGCTCGTCGACTGCGACCCGCTGGGCGGCGGGATCGACATCCTGCTCGGTGCGGAACGGGAACGCGGGCCGCGCTGGCCGGACCTGGACCTCGGCGGCAGAATCTCCATGACGGCGTTGGGCGACGCGTTGCCCCGCTGGAAATACGGCAACAGCGGACTGTCCTTTGTGTCCTATGGCAGAGAAACGCACGGTCCTGCCCCCGAGGCGATCGAGGCGGTACTCCGCGCCGGGCGGCGTTCCGGCCGGGTGGTCGTCTGTGATCTGCCGAGGCATTTCGGCCCTGAAACGGAGGCCGTCGCCGGACTGGCCGATCTCGTCGTGGTCGTCGTCCCCGCCGAACTCCGTGCCTGCGCGGCGGCGAAACAGGTGCTCTGCCGCTTGGAAAACCGGGCGACACGGATCGGTGTCGCGGTGCGCGGTCCGTCCCCGGCAGGGCTGGCGCCGCAAGAGATCGCCGCTGTCGTCGGCGCCCCGCTCGTCGCCTCCTTGGGACGCGAGAGATCCCTCTCGATCGCACTCGAACGCGGTGAGTTCGTGCTCAAGAACCGAGGACATCTGGCCACGGCGGCCGCCGACATCCTCGCGGCGGCACGACGGACCATGGTGGGTGTTTCGCCATGACCGGCGATCTGGTCGAGCGAGTGCGGCGGAGACTCGCCGGCTCGGCCGTTCCCGCTGATCCGGTGAGCGTGGCGCGAGCCGTTCGTGCCGAAGCAGGCGGTGCGCTCGGACAGGACGCCGTCCTCGGTGCCGCCCGGCTCGCGCGTGACGAGTTCGTCGGTGCCGGCCCGCTTTCGCCGCTGCTGGCCGATTCCGGCACCACCGACGTCCTCGTCACCGCGCCGGACGAGGTCTGGGCCGATACCGGCGAAGGTCTCTCCAGGACGGAGATTCGCTTCGTCGACGAGGAGGCCGTGCGCAGGTTGGCGCAGCGGCTCGCGCTCGCCGCGGGCCGTCGCCTCGACGACGCGCAGCCGTTCACCGACTGCTGGCTTCCCGGCGTGGGGCCGCACGGGCGGATCCGGCTGCACGCGATCCTCCCGCCGGTCGCACCGGCGGGGACCTGCCTGTCGCTACGCGTGCTGCGGCCCGCCACACACGATCTGGCCGCGTTGCGGTTGCGCGGAGCGTTCGGCGCGAGTGGCGCCGCGTTGCTGGATTCGGTCATCCGGAGACGGCTCGCGTTCCTGGTCACCGGAGGAACCGGCGCGGGCAAGACGACGCTGCTTTCCGCACTCCTCGGCGAGGTGCCACCGGGCGAACGCATCGTCTGCGTCGAGGACGCCGGTGAACTGCAACCCGCGCATCCGCAGTTCGTCAGCCTGCTCGCGCGGCCGGCCAATATCGAGGGCACCGGCGAGGTCGGCCTCGGCGAGCTGGTGCGGCAGGCCCTGCGGATGCGCCCGGACCGGCTCGTCGTCGGCGAGGTCCGCGGTGGCGAGGTCTGCGCGCTGCTCAACGCCATGAACACCGGACACGAGGGCGGCGCCTGCACCCTGCACGCCAATTCGCCGTCCGAGGTACCCGCGCGGATGGAGGCGCTCGCCGCGCTGGGCGGGCTGAACCGCGGCGCGCTGCACAGCCAGCTGACGGCGGCCGTCCGGGTCGTACTGCATATGCGCCGGCTGCCGAGCGGGATCCGGCGGCTGAACGAGGTCGGTGTCCTGCGTTCGCTGCGCGGTGAGGCCACGGTCGTCCCGGTCTGGAGCGAGGGCCGGTGGATCACCGACGAAACGCCGTTCGAGGAGATCGCGGCATGAGCCCCTGGTTCCTTCTGTTCGGCGGTGCCGGGCTCGCGTGCTGGCCGAGGACGGCGATGCCTTCGGTCTCCTGGCGGCTTCCCAAGCTCGTCCGCGCCGGCTGGTGGCTGCTGCCCGTCGCATTTGCCGCGCCGCTGTTCGGGGCCGGAGGAGCGCTGGCCGCAATGGTCCTCACGCTGACCGGCCGCCAGGAGTACCGGCATCGGGCGAAAGCGAAGGCCGCACTGGCCGATGCCGAACTCACGGCGTCCGTCCTGCGGACGATGGTCGCCGAACTGCGCGCCGGCGCTCATGCGGTGACGGCGGCCGAAGCCGCGGTTGACGCCGTACCGGCGGCGGCCGGACGGCTACGTGGGCTGATCGCGGCCGCACGACTCGACAGCGACCTGGCGGATCCGGCTGATCCCGCGGCACCGCCGGTTTTGGTCAACGCCTGGACCCTCGCGAGCCGGTTCGGACTCCCGATGGCCGAGGTACTCGACGCCGCTGGGCGTGATGTCCAGGCGGGGATCGGTTTCGGTCGCCGCCTTAAGGCCAAGATGGCCGGCCCACGGGCGAGCGCGGCCGTGCTCGCCGGACTGCCGCTCGTCTGTGTCCTGCTCGGCCAGGCGATGGGCGCGGACCCGATGGACGTCTTCACGACGACCGGAGCCGGGCAGCTGCTGCTCGTCCTTGGCAGCCTGCTGATCTGGGCGGGCACGGCCTGGTGCCGGGCCCTCACCGGGCGAGTGTCGCCGTGTTGACCGCGTCCGCGCTGATGCTGCTGGGTGGTGCGGCGCTGTGCTGGCCCGCTTCGGCAGGTGTCCGTTGGCCGGCGGCTGCCTGGCTCGCACCTCTCCTCTCACGTCTTCGCAACCGTGCCGTGCGGCACGACGGCGCCGGCGAGGTGCTGCGTTCGGCGGCCATGCTCGACCTGCTGGCCGCCTGCCTGACCGGCGGGTTGCCGGTGCCGGTCGCGCTGGAGGCCGTCGCCGCCACCGCCTCACCGCCGACCGCAGCCGCACTGCGGTCGGTGGCGTCCCACCTCACGCTCGGCGTCGAACCCGCCGAAGCGTGGGCACCGGTCCGCGAGCGGCCGGGCCTTGCCGAACTGGCCGTCGCCGCGGTCCGCACCGCCCGAGCCGGGACGGCGCTCGCCGCACTGGCGAAAGACCTCGCGCAACGTCTGCGCGAGGCGCTGTCGGCCGACGCCGACGAACGCGCCGAACGGGCCGGGGTGGTGCTGGCGGCGCCGATCGGGCTCTGCTTCCTCCCCGCGTTCCTCTGCCTCGGCGTGCTGCCGGTCGTCCTGGGCCTCGCCGCCCGGCTCGACGGCGTCCTCTAGCCCATACGAACAGATAGCCCCTACGAACAGAAAGGCGATCTCATGACCAAGCTCCACACCTTCCGCGAGGACGACGGCATGGCGACGATCGAGTACGCCATCGCCACCCTCGCCGCCGCGGCCCTCGCGGGAGTCCTCTACGTGATCATCAACGGCGAATCCGTCGTCGCCGGGCTGACCGCGCTCATCGAGCGGGCGCTGGCGGTGAAGTGATGGCCGGTGACGACCGTGGGTCGGTCACGGTCGAGGCCGCGCTCGGGATCGGTGCGCTGACCGTCGTCTCCAGCCTCCTGCTGGCCGGCGTCGGCGTCGCCGGAGACCAGCTCCGGTGCACCGACGCGGCCCGAGAGGCCGCTCGCCTGCTCGCCCGAGGGCAGCCCGCCCGTGCCGAACAGGTGGTGCGGGAAATCGCGCCGCGGGGAGCCCGCCTCGAGGTCGTCCGCGAAGGCGACGCGATCACCGCCGGCGTCGAGGCCGAACCGGTGGCCGGTCTCCTGCCGGGGATCCGGCTGCGGGCCAGCGCCTTCGCGATCGCCGAACCGGGGAGCGGGCCATGACGGCCGATGACCGCGGTGTCGCGACCGTGTGGACAGCGGCGATCGTCGCCGTCCTGATCTGCGTGGCGGTGTTCGCCCTCTGGATCGGAAGCGCCATCACCACTCGCCACCGCACTGAGACCGCCGCCGACCTGGCCGCGCTTGCCGCTGCCGCGCACGCGATGGACGGTCCTGTCACCGCCTGCGAACAGGCCAGGCGGGTCACCACCCGGATGGCCATGACACTGCTGACCTGTCGATGGGAGAAGGGCGATGCCCTGGTCGAGGTGCGATCAGAGCAGTCCGGACAGCTCTCGACGTTCGGCTCGGCCGATGCACGGGCGAGGGCCGGACCAGTCGACCGGCCGCGGTGACGAACGTCGCACGGCGAACGGTCGCCAGGCGGTAACCGGCGGGTAGTACGCGTAAGTAACCACCGCTCGCGGGCAACGGTCGCTGACGCACGTCGAGCGGTCAAATGCGTGATCGGTGCTCCGCCGAACGGTCGTATGGCGCTGACTGTGGGTGGGATCACGCCGGTACCGAACACAACTCGTCTGCGACGAACGGCACCGCACCGGTCGTCGATACCCGTTGATCGGACGCGGGGCGTTCGGTCCGTCCGGTCGCACTACCGCGCGTTCATCGCCCAGTAACCACCGGTTGTCGCGCACCCTCTTCTCCCCAAGTGCAACTTGCCGTTTATTGAGATGTGCGCCACCTCGAGAAGGTCGCCGGGTGGCAGCGACATACAGGACAGAGTTGACCTGAGGCAGGGACAGTAATGTTGGACGCGAATTGGCCGGACAGCTGGCGGGGCGCCTTCCGCATCGAAATGCGGGCGGAGGCGATCGGTCTCGCCTGGCGTGGCTGGCCGGTGTTCCCGGGTGCCGAGCCCGCCTCGATCAACGCTGAAGGCGACGACCTCACCTGGCGCCGTCCCGTTCCCGCACAGGAGAACTGGCGCGAACTGATCGGTACCCACCCGCACAAGGTCGCCACGTGGTTCGGCGACGGTACGCACAGCCTGCTCGTGGCCACCGGCACCGTGCTGGACGCCATCGAGGTCGACGACGAGCTCGGCAAGCGGGCCGCCCGCCTGCTGCGCGCCACCGGACACCCGGCCCCGATCGTCGCGATGCCGAACGGCCGCTGGCTGTTCCTCACCACCGTGGCCGCGAGCATCCCGCAGGAGCTGGCCGACCAGGCCTCGATCCAGTGGCACGGTGCGAACGGCTACATCCCGCTGCCCCCGTCGCCGTTCCAGCACGGTGTCGTGCACTGGCGGGTCAAGCCGGAGGTCTGGGGCTGGCAGCTGCCCGAGGCCGCCGAGGTGCACGACGTTCTCGTCCGTGCGCTGGCCGGTGACAAGACCGCCACCCCCGTGGCGCCCTTGACCACCGCCGCCTGAGTTTCACCGTTCAACCCACAACTGTTTCAACTCCCGTGGCCGGCCTGGGGCCCGTGTTGACGCAAAGCCCCGAGCACGGAGTCCAGTACGGCCACCGCCCCCGCCTTGTCCAGCGGATCGTTGCCGTTCCCGCACTTCGGCGACTGGACGCAGGACGGGCAGCCGGCCGGGCACTCGCAGGAAACGATCGCCTCCCGCGTTGCGGCCAGCCAAGGGACAATTGCGGCAAAACCGCGATCGGCGAATCCCGCACCCCCGGGATGGCCATCGTGCACGAACACCGTCGCCTCCCCGGTGTCCTCGTGCCACGCGGTAGACACCCCGCCGATGTCCCAGCGGTCGCACGTAGCGAACAGCGGTAGCAGGCCGATCGCCGCGTGCTCGGCGGCATGCAGGGCACCGGGGACGCGCGCCGGATCCAATCCGGCGCCCGTCCCCGGTGCTCCGCCAAGATCTCCGGTCCCCACCCTGGAGCCTCCGGTCCCCACCGGCTCCACAGGTTCGGTCCCCGCCCGATGGCCCCCGGTCCCCACCTCGCCATCGGAGCCGGCGGAACCGAGCAGCCCGGCCGAGATCGTGTACCAGACGGCCCGGGTGTGCAGGCTCTGTTCCGGCAGATCCAGCGGAGTCTGGTCCAGGACCTCACCTGACGGCCGGCGCCGCAAGTAGCCGACTACTTGCGAACTCACCGAAACCTCGCCGAGGTTCACCGTGACGCCGCCGTGCACCCGGCTCACGTCGGTCCGCAGCACGCTGATGTCGACGATCTCGCGCGGAGACGTACTCCAGTCGGGATCCTCCGGGTGCACCAGCGCGAGCCCGGTGTCGAGATCCAGTTCGTCGACCACATAAGAAGAGCCCTGGTGCAGATACACCGCACCGGGATGGACCGCGTAGCAGGCCGAACCCGGATCGACCGTGCCGAGCATCCGCCCGGAATCGGCTTCCACCACGGCGATCTGCTCACCGCCGGAACCGCGGATGCCGACGTCGGCATGCGGCCGGTCACGCGAAGTCCAGTACCAGCCACTCGTGCGGCGGCGGACGATCCTTTCCTTGACCAGATCGGCGAGCACCGTCCGTGCCGCGTCTCCGCCGAACGCCGCGACCTCGGGTTCGGTCAGCGGAAGTTCGGCGATGGCGCAGGCCAGTTGCGGTGCCAGGACATAGGGATTCGACGGGTCGAGGACCGCCGCCTCCACCGGCCTGTCGAGGATCGCGGCCGGATGGTGCACAAGGTAGGTGTCCAGCGGATCGTCGCGGGCCACGAATACGACGAGCGCCGCGTCGCCCGCGCGCCCGGCCCGTCCCGCCTGCTGCCAGAACGAGGCGAGCGTTCCCGGATAACCGGCGAGCACCACTGCGTCCAGACCCGCGATGTCGACGCCGAGTTCGAGCGCGTTCGTCGTCGCCACCCCGAGCAGTCGTCCCGACAGCAGCGCCGCCTCGAGTGCCCGGCGCTCCTCCGGCAGGTAACCGGACCGGTACGCGGCAACGGTCTTCGCCAGTGAACCGTCCACTTCGGACAGAATCCGCTGCGCGCCGAGAGCGGTCAGCTCGGCGCCCCGCCGTGAGCGGACGAACGCCAGCGAGCGGGCGCCCTCGATGACCAGTTCGGCCAGGATCCGCGACGCCTCGGCGCCGGCGGAGCGCCGCACCGGTGCTCCGTTCTCGCCGGAAAGCTCCGACAGCAGCGGTGGTTCCCACAGCGCGACCGTGCGCGCGCCTCGCGGCGAACCGTCTTCGGTGACCGCGGCACAGTCCTGTCCTGACAGCAGTGACGCGAAGGCCTCCGGATCCGCCGTCGTCGCCGAGGCGAGGACGAAGACCGGCGAAGCCCCGTAGTAGGCGGCGACCCGGCGCAACCTGCGCAGCAACAACGCGACATGGGACCCGAAAACGCCCCGGTAGCTGTGGCATTCGTCGACGACGACGAACGACAGGCGCCGGAAGAACCGTGACCACCGGGAGTGCGACGAAAGGATCCCGCGGTGCAGCATGTCCGGATTCGTGAACACCCAGTTGGCGTGCGCGCGGACCCAGTCCCGCTCCTCCATCGGGGTGTCACCGTCGAACGACGCGGCCCGCACCTTCTTGATGTCCAAAGAGGACACGGCGCGTAACTGATCGGCGCCGAGCGCCTTGGTCGGCGACAGGTACAGCGCCGTCGCCCGCTCGTCCTCGACGAGTGCCGAAAGTACGGGCAGTTGATACGCGAGTGACTTCCCGGACGCCGTACCCGTGGAGATGACGACGTGCCTGCCGTCACGCGCCAGCGACGCCGCTTCCACCTGATGCCGCCACGGCGCCTTGACCCCGTTGGCGGTCAACGCCTCGACGACCGGAACCGACGCCCACCCAGGCCAATCCACGAAATCCGCCGGGCGCGCGGGCAGTTCGGCCACATGGGTGACCGGGTACAGCGAAGCCGGGATCCCCGCCGTCGCACGGTCGAGAAGCCGCTTCCCCTTGTTGGAATGAGCGGAGCCGGAATCCGCCGTGCCGTCCACGTTCCGAGCTTCGCACAGTGCTCCGACAGAAAACGGCCTCCCGCCCCCGGATCGAGCGCCGCGGAGGCCTCCGAATGATCGATACAGTGAGCAGGCTCACAAGTAACGGAATGTGCGGTGGCGGGGACGCCTTGTCCGCCTCCATCCCACTACCAATACACTCCCGCAATCCACACCGTCTGTGGTGAGCGTCATGTGAGACGTGCCTAGCAGGGCGACTAGCGTGACGTTCGGTACAGATCCCCATGCCAACGGCGGCACGCCGATCCCTTCGGCGGATCGTCGTTGGTCAATCGGCGACGTCTCCAGGAGGACGAATGTCCCGGCAGTTCCTCGCGGAGAGCGACCTCACGCTCTCCGGAGGTGGCTACACCATTGTCGGTGTAGTCGCCGTGGTCGCCCTTGCCGCACTGGTCATCGGCTACGTGCTGCTCAAGGAGGTGCTGGCCGCGGGCCAGGGCACCACCAAGATGCAGGACATCGCGAAGGCAGTGCAGGAAGGCGCGGCTGCCTATTTGAAACGGCAGCGCAACACCCTCGCCATTTTCGGCGCCATCGTGTTCGTATTGCTGTTCGCGCTCCCGGCCGAAGACTGGAACGAGAAGATCGGTCGTTCGATCTTCTTCCTTGTCGGCGCGGCCTTCTCGTTCGCCATCGGTTATCTCGGCATGTGGCTGGCAACGCAGGCGAACCTGCGTGTGGCCGCCGCGTCGCGAGAGCCGGGCGGTCGTGAAAAGGCGATGCGGGTGGCCTTCCGGACAGGCGGCGTGGTCGGCATGATCACCGTCGGTCTCGGCCTCTTCGGCGCCGCGGTGGTCGTTCTGGTCTACACCGGACAGGCCCCGAAGGTGTTGGAGGGCTTCGGTTTCGGTGCCGCGCTGATCGCGATGTTCATGCGTGTCGGCGGCGGTATCTTCACCAAGGCCGCCGACGTCGGCGCCGACCTGGTCGGCAAGGTCGAGCAGGGCATTCCCGAGGACGACCCGCGCAACGCGGCCACCATCGCCGACAACGTCGGTGACAACGTGGGCGACTGCGCCGGTATGGCGGCGGACCTCTTCGAGTCGTACGCGGTCATGCTCGTGGCGGCACTGATCCTGGGAAGCACGGCCTTCGGCATGCACGGCCTGATCTTCCCGCTCATCGTTCCCGCGATCGGCGTGATCACCGCGGTGATCGGTATCTACATCACCAAGGCGAAGGCGGGCGAAGGCGGCCTCGTCACGATCAACCGCTCGTTCTACATCTCGGCGGCGATCTCCGCTGTGCTGTCGACGATCGCTGCGTTCGTGTATCTGCCCGGCTCGTTCTCCGAGCTGACCGGCGGCGCCACCAGCCAGGGCGGCAACCCCGCCGTCATCGCGACCGTTTCGGTGATCATCGGCATCGTGCTCGCGGCGATCATCCTGAAGATCACCGGTTACTACACCGGCACCGAGCACAAGCCGGTCCAGGACGTCGGCAAGACGTCGGAAACCGGTGCGGCGACGGTGATCCTGTCCGGTATCTCGGTCGGTTTCGAGTCCGCCGTTTACACAGCCCTCGTCATCGGTGCCGCCGTGTTCGGCGCGTACCTGCTCGGTGGCGGCGTCGCGCTGTTCGCCGTCGCGCTGGCCGGTACCGGTCTGCTCACCACGGTCGGCGTCATCGTCGCGATGGACACCTTCGGCCCGGTTTCGGACAACGCGCAGGGCATCGCGGAGATGTCCGGCGACGTCGACGAAGACGCGGCGAAGATCCTCACCGAGCTCGACGCGGTCGGCAACACCACCAAGGCCATCACCAAGGGCATCGCGATCGCGACCGCCGTTCTCGCGGCGACCGCGCTGTTCGGGTCCTACCAGGACGCGATCACCAAGGCGCTCGCCGAGATCCCGGACGCGGCGAAGACCGCCACGGGTGCCATGGACGCCTTCATCAACGCCGTGGTTTCGCCGAACACCCTGGTCGGCGTGCTCGTCGGTGCGGCGGTCGTGTTCCTGTTCTCCGGTCTCGCGGTCAACGCGGTGTCCCGGGCCGCCGGCGCGGTCGTTTACGAGGTGCGCCGCCAGTTCCGCGACATCCCGGGGATCATGGAGGGCACCACGCGGCCCGAGTACGGCCGGGTCGTCGACATCGTCACCCGTGACTCGCTTCGTGAGCTGACGACGCCGGGTCTGCTGGCGGTCTTCGCCCCCATCGCGGTCGGTTTCGGCCTCGGCACCGGCGCGCTCGCCGGCTACCTGGCCGGTGCGATCGCGTCCGGCACCCTGATGGCGATCTTCCTCGCCAACTCCGGTGGCGCTTGGGACAACGCGAAGAAGCTCGTCGAGGACGGCAACCACGGCGGCAAGGGTTCGGCCGCGCACGAGGCCACCATCATCGGTGACACCGTGGGAGACCCGTTCAAGGACACCGCCGGTCCGGCGATCAACCCGCTGATCAAGGTGATGAACCTGGTTTCGGTGCTGATCGCGCCCGCGATCGTGCAGTTCTCGATCGGCCCGGACGCCAACGCCGGCATCCGTATCGCCATCTCGCTGGTCGCCGTCGCGATCATCGTCGCGGCGATCGTGGTGTCGAAGCGCCGCGGAACGGTCATCGCCGACACTCCTGCGGAAATCAAGGCGTAGCAGCGACAGTTTCACCCGGCCGGGTCCGCCACGTTTCCCGTGGCGGGCCCGGCCGCTTTTCGCGGCAGGGGTTACTGTCTGCGCGCACGAAGATCCTGATCTGGGGGAAAGTCCATGAAACGTACGTTCGCACTGCTCACCGCCGGTTTCGGCGCCGCTGTCCTGTTGGCCGGCTGTGGGGGCTCCGATTCCGCGCCGGCGTCGTCCAGCGCTCCTTCTTCTTCCGCTCCTGCCGCCTCCGCCGGAGGCGTCGCGTGGATGGACGGGTTCTGCGGCTCCATGGTCGACTTCGCCAAGATCGGCGACTTCAAGATGCCCGAGCTCCAGCAAGGTGACGTCGCGGGCGCCCGCAAGGCGATGGACGACGCGTTCGCCGTCTACGTTCCCGGCTTCGACAACGCCGTCAAAGGCCTGAGCGAGCTCAAGGACGCGCCCACTCCGGCGGCCGAGGCGGCCCGCAAGTCCGTCGTCGACGCGCTGACCCCGCTGCGCGACCAGGTCGTCGCCGCGAAGGCGAAGCTGGACGCGGCGCCGAAGGACGACAAGGTGGCGGCGGCGACCGCGGCGGTGTCGTTCCAGCAGATCGGCGCGGCGATGAACAACATGTCCGACCCGTTCCAGCAGCTCGAGACCCCGGAGCTGAAGGCATTGGGCGAGCAGGCCCCGAACTGCAAGAAGCTGCCTGCCTGACCTTCCTTGGAAATCGCCGGGCGAGGAGTACGGGTTCCTGCCGCACTCCTCGCCCGGCGACTTGCAATGCCCACGGGCATCGGTACCGTCGGGGCAGCCTGGGAAGTCGTCTGTGCAGGAGGTGTTTTTCGTGCGGCCGCGGTCCATTGTCATTGCCGCGCTAGCAACAAGTATCGGGCTCGGCCTCGCCGGGTGCGGGCAGCAGCCCGCGGTGACTTCCCACGCAAGACAGGACGGTTTGGCCACTGTCAGCGCGTCGGCCGACCCCGCCTCCGCCTGGGCGGAGGGGTACTGCGGCGCGGTGAGTCAGCTCGTGCGGACGCTGGCGACGTTGCCAAGCGTCGATCCGACGACGCCGCAGCAGGCGTCGCGGACGTCCAGCCAGATGCTGGCCTCGGTGATCGACGGCCTCGGCCGTACGTCCGCCGCGCTCGGGAACCTCGGGCCGGCTCCGGTCACGGGTGGTGACGCGTCCCGGACGGCCGCCGTCGCGGAGCTCGACGGGATCCGTGTCCGCGCCGACGACGCCCGGATTCGCTTGGACGCCTCAGCCGATCCCGACGCCACGAAGAAGGCGCTGGGCGACGCGAGGGCGTCTCTCGACGAACTGGACCGTCTCGACCTCCTCAGGGGCCTTCGCGACGTCCCTCAGCTCGCCGCGGCGAGCGGCCGGATCCCCGGTTGCCAGGATCTGGTGAAGCAACCGCGCTGAGTCACCGGGCTATCACTGGCCATGGATCGAACTTGTGTTCTATTCTGTGGCCGTGGACGGGACGATCTCGCTCTTCTCGGCGCAGGCGTGCGGGCCGGGGCTCGCCGACCTCGCCGGTGTGCTCTGCGGGCCAGGACGCATGGCGGGCTTCGGGCGGACTGCCGCGCGTCTGTCGGCCGTGGTCGACGAGCCGTGGCGGGCGCAGGCACTGGCGAGGGAGTGCCGCCGTCGTGGCGCCGAGGCACAGGTGGCGGCGGCCGAATGCGGCAGGCCGCTCGTCAGGACGCCGTTTCGCGTCGATCTGCTGCCGCTGGAGCAGCGGTGGTGCCGGGGCGACGGCAAGGTCCTGCCGGAGGGTTTCCGGCTCGACGGCGCGATGCTGAGGATGTGGGCGCTGGCGGGCGGCAATCCCCAGGGCAACGGCTATTTCCTCGCGCTGGATCCGGAGGCGCCGGAGACGCACGAAAAGCTCATCGCGGCGCTGGCACAGCTCGGCGTACCCGCGAAGGTGCAGCGAGGCCAGTCTGAGGGCGAGTCGTCGCTACGAGTGACCGGCAGGCGGCGGCTCTTGCGCATCCTGGAGCTGATCGGCGATGCGCCGGTGGGTGCTGAGCCCGCTTGGCCCAGTTTGGAGCCCGTCGTTCGTGCCGTTTGATGGTCGCCGAGTGTTATGAAAGGTCCTTGGGTTCACGGGGTCGTTGCAACACCGGTTGTGGTCGGAGGTTGTGATGGCGGGTCGTGTGCCATTGGCGCGGGATGTGCGGGTGCGGTTCTGGAAGGGGGTTCGGGCGGGGCGGGCTGTGATGCCTGCCTCACTGGCGGCGGGTGTGTCGCATGAGACCGGTCGGCGGTGGTTCGCGGAGGCTGGCGGGGTGATCGGTAACGCGCCCTGTCAGCTGGGGAAACGGTATTTGTCGGTGGAGGAGCGGGAGGAGATCTCCCGTGGGCTGGCTGGCAGGGACGGCGTGCGGGAGATCGCGCGGCGGCTGGATCGGGCGCCTTCGACGATTAGCCGGGAGATCAACAACAACGGTGGCCCGGACCGGTATCGGGCTCATGTGGCGGAGGCGGCGGCGCGGGAACGAGCGAAGCGGCCGAAGACGGCGAAACTGGCCGATCCCGGCAATGCCGGGCTGCGGGACCATGTGCAGGAACGGTTGCTGCTGCGGTGGTCGCCGGAGCAGATCTCGGCCAGGCTGGTGAGCGAGTTCGCCGACTGTCCGGAGATGCGGGTGTCCTACGAGACGATCTATCAGTCGATCTACGTGCAAGGCCGGGGCGCGCTGCGCCGCGAGCTCGCGGCCTGCCTGCGGACCGGGCGGGCGCTGCGTAAACCCCACCGCCAGGCCGAGGCCCGCACGCCGCGGATTCCGAATCTGGTGCCGATCAGCCAGCGTCCGGCCGAGGCCGAGGACCGGGCCGTGCCCGGGCACTGGGAAGGCGATCTGATCCTGGGCGCCTCGAACAAGTCCGCGATCGGCACCCTGGTCGAGCGCAGCACCCGGTTCTGCATGCTGCTGTACCTGCCCGACGGACACGACGCCGTCGCCGTCCGCGACGCCATGATCGCCGCCATCCATACCCTGCCCGAGGCCCTGAAACGGTCGATGACCTGGGACCAGGGCAACGAACTGGCCCGGCACGCCGAGATCACCATGGCCACCGACCTGGACATCTACTTCTGCGACCCGCACTCGCCCTGGCAACGCGGCAGCAACGAGAACACCAACGGCCTGCTCCGCCAATACTTCCCCAAAGGCACCAACCTCTCGGTCCACAGCCACGACCATCTCGCGAGGGTGGCCGCCGAACTCAACGGCCGCCCCCGCAAGACACTGGACTGGCTTACACCCCAAGAAAAACTCAACATGCTACTGTCCTAAATAGAGCATGTTGCGACGACCGCATGAATCCGCCGCCCCTTCATCGCAAAATTTGCGATGAAAGGACCTTTCATAACACGTCGTGACCCAGAGTGACCCGCTCAGGGCTTGGGCACCCGGCAATTCGGGTTGGCCAGGTCCAGCTCACCCTTGGAAAGGCACGAGGTCAGCTGATACGTCTGCTCCCCGTAGTTGATGCCCTGCCGCACGGTCACGTTCCCCGCCGCGTCGACCTCGCACGGGTTGTTCATCGTGCAGCGCTGGCCGCTCTCGTTGCCGGTGTTGTTGACCCCGATGACCTGCCCGGTCGAGGTCTCCACGATCGGCGAGCCCGAGGTCCCGCCGATCGTCTTGCAGGCCGATGTATAGCGGATCGAGTCCTTCCACACCCAGTCCGCCTCGTGCAGCTCGTGCACGAAACCGTCGAGCGAGCAGGAGTAGATCTTCTTCCAGTAGCCGGAGACCACGTCGATCCCGACGCCTGCCGAAGGACGCGCGGCCGAAAGCGTGAGAGGGGCGATACCGTAAGTCTGCTGGATCTGGGCGTAGCTCGTGTTCAGTTTGTACAGCGAGACGTCCGTGTCCGTCATCGTCGCGTAGAGCAACTTCGTCGCACGCAGCGTGCCCAGCGACATCCGGCCGTCCTTCGACAGCAGGCTGAAGGTCCGCGTCGAGGACTTGTTGACGATTACTTCTCCAGGGTCTGGGAAACCTTCTTGGATGCAGTGACCGTTGGACATGACGATGGCAGGGTCGCTGAGGCTCGCGGACGGCGGTTTGACCACCGATCCCGAGCAGTTGGACAGCGCCACCGTGCCGGCGAACGTGGTCGTCGCCGCTTCCGCCGGAGTGGCACCGACCAGGGCGGATGCGGTCAGCATGGCGAACAGCGTGCCGAGGAGTCGTCGGGTCACGTGGAGTCCTTTCGGGTCGGCGTGGACATCAAGTCAAGCGTTGACGGAACCGGCCCACCACCGTCGAACGGAGGGTGTACGGGCCGTCACGCGGCACCCCAGGGGGACGTGTCCGACATCACGTGCTAGGTGTTGAAAGGAAACATCGGCGAGGTCAGCGGCGATGCGCTGGACACACGAACGGCGGCGTGTTGCGCCACCTAGACGTGGTCAAGGCAGCACGAGCGTGCACACTGGCGGGTCGAGAGGCGGCGCGAAGGCGCCGAAGATGAGCGGAGAGCAGGACAGCGTGGCAGGAGCACGGACGAAGAAGACCGAGGCGTCGGGTGACGGCGCGGGCCGTCGACGGCTGGTGATCGTCGAGTCGCCGACCAAGGCCCGCAAGATCGCCCCCTACCTCGGCGTCAACTACGTCGTGGAGTCCTCGGTCGGGCACATTCGCGACCTTCCGCGCGGCGCGGCCGACGTCCCGGCCCAGTACAAGGGCGAGTCGTGGGCACGGCTCGGCGTCGACGTCGACAACGACTTCAAGGCCCTCTACGTCGTCACCCCGGACAAGAAGTCCAAGGTCACCGAGCTGAAGAGCCTGTTGAAGGACGTCGACGAGCTTTACCTCGCGACGGACCCCGACCGCGAGGGCGAGGCCATCGCGTGGCATCTGCTGGAGACCCTCAAGCCGAAGGTCCCGGTGCGCCGGATGGTCTTCCACGAGGTCACCGAGCAGGCGATCCGCGCCGCCGCCGACAGCACCCGTGAGCTCGACGGCGACCTCGTCGACGCGCAGGAGACGCGCCGGATCCTGGACCGGCTCTACGGCTACGAGGTCTCGCCCGTGCTGTGGAAGAAGGTCATGCCGAAGCTCTCGGCCGGCCGCGTGCAGTCCGTGGCGACCCGGATCGTGGTCGAGCGGGAGCGCGAGCGTATGCGCTTCACCTCGGCGTCGTACTGGGACATCTCCGCGACGATGGACGCCGGTGCCGAAGCCGCCCCCCGCAACTTCCCGGCGCGCCTCATCGCCGTCGACGGCGCGCGGCTGGCCACCGGTCGTGACTTCGGTTCGGATGGACAGCTGAAGGCGTCGAACAACGAAGTCCGCGTGCTGGCCGAGGCCGACGCCGTCCGCCTGGCCGGCGCGCTGAAGCAGCGTGACTTCAAGGTCTCGAGCGTCGAAGAGAAGCCGTACACGCGCAAGCCGTACGCGCCCTTCATGACCTCGACCCTGCAGCAGGAGGCGGGCCGCAAGCTGCGGTTCACCTCCGAGCGCACCATGCGGATCGCGCAGAAGCTGTACGAGAACGGTTACATCACTTATATGCGTACCGACTCCACGACGCTGTCGGAGTCGGCGATCTCGGCGGCGCGCAGCCAGGCGACGCAGCTGTACGGCAAGGAATACGTCTCACCGTCGCCGCGGCAGTACACCCGCAAGGTGAAGAACGCGCAGGAAGCCCACGAGGCCATCCGTCCCTCGGGTGAGGTCTTCCGGACGCCGGGCCAGGTCGCGAAGGATCTGGACACCGACGAGTACCGCCTGTACGAGATGATCTGGCAGCGCACGATCGCCTCGCAGATGGCCGACGCGAAGGGCACCACGATGTCGGTGCGCATCGTCGGCACCGCCACCAGCGGCGAGGAGTGCACCTTCTCGGCTTCGGGCCGCACGATCACCTTCGCCGGGTTCCTCAAGGCGTACGTCGAGGCCGTCGACACCGAGAGCGGCGGCGAGGCCGACGACAAGCAGAGCAGGCTGCCGCAGCTGGTCAAGGACCAGGCGCTGACCGCGAACGAGCTGAACCCGGACGGGCACAGCACCTCGCCGCCTCCGCGTTACTCGGAGCCGAGCCTGGTCAGCAAGCTGGAAGAACTGGGCATCGGCCGCCCGTCGACGTACGCGTCGATCATCAAGACCATCCAGGACCGCGGCTACGTCTGGAAGAAGGGTGCCGCGCTGGTTCCCTCCTGGGTTGCGTTCGCCGTGATCGGCCTGATGGAGCGGCATTTCGAGCGGCTGGTCGACTACGACTTCACCGCCGGTATGGAGGACGAGCTCGACCGCATCGCCAACGGTGACGAGCACCGGACGCAGTGGCTGTCGAAGTTCTACTTCGGTGGCGACATGGGCGTCGACGGTTCCATCGGCCGGCTGGGTGGTTTGAAGAAATTGGTCGGTTCGGGTGTCGAGGACATCGACGCCCGCGAGATCAACTCGATCCCGCTGTTCAGCGACGCCGACGGCCACACCGTCGTCGTGCGCGTCGGCCGCTACGGCCCGTACCTCGAGCGAGAGGTCGACGGGTCCTCCCAGCGGGCGAACCTGCCCGAGGACCTGCCGCCCGACGAGCTGACCCCCGCCATCGCGGAGAAGCTCTTCGCGACGCCGCAGGAAGGCCGCGTGCTCGGCAAGGACCCGGTCAGCGGACACGAGATCGTGGCGAAGGAAGGCCGCTTCGGCCCGTATGTCACCGAGCTCCTGCCCGAGCCGGAGCCGCTGCCCGAAGACGCGACCGCCGCGCAGAAGAAGGCCGCCAAGGCGAAGCAGCCGAAGCCGCGGACGGGCTCGCTGTTCAAGTCGATGTCGATCGAGACGATGACGCTCGAGGACGCGCTGAAGCTGCTTTCGCTGCCGCGCGTCGTCGGCAAGGACCCGGAGTCCGGTGACGAGATCACCGCACAGAACGGACGCTACGGGCCGTACCTGAAGAAGGGCACGGACTCGCGTTCGATCACGACCGAGGACCAGCTGTTCTCGATCACGCTCGAAGAGGCCCTGAAGATCTACTCGGAGCCGAAGCAGCGTGGCCGTTCAGCGACCGCGAAGCCGCCGCTGAAGGAACTCGGCGAGGACCCGGTGTCCGGCAAGCCGATGGTGGTCAAGGACGGCCGCTTCGGCCCGTACGTGACCGATGGCGAGTACAACGCGACCCTGCGGAAGTCGGACAGCATCGAAGAGCTGACCGCCGAGCGTGCCGCCGAACTGCTCGCGGAGAAGCGTGCCAAGGGCCCGGCGCCGAAGCGCAAGGCTCCGGCGCGGAAGACGACAACGGCTTCGAAGACGACCACTGCGGCCAAGAAGACCACCGCCGCGGCGAAGTCGAACGGCACGAAGTCGACGACGGCCAAGAAGCCCGCGACACGCTCTTCGGCCACGAAGACGAAGTAGCGCGCTTAGGCCCGTCACGAACGCTATGAAGGGGCCTTTCATAGCAAATTTTGCTATGAAAGGCCCTTCATAGCGGCATCCTCGCTACCGGCCCCACTCAACGCATCGCGTCAGGCGGGCTCAGTCGCGCCCGCCGCGCTTCCAGAAAGCTCCGCTCCGTGTCATTCGTGACCAGGACGATCGCCTCGTCGTAGGCGGCGACGGCCTCTTCCACCCGGCCCAGGCGCGAGAGCAGGTCCGCCCGGGTGGCCGGCAGCAGGTGGTACCCCGGCAGGTCCAGCTCATCGACGACGGCCAGCGCCGACGCCGGACCGTGCACCTCGGCGACGGCGACAGCGCGGTTGAGCGCGATGATCGGTGTCGGGGTGTGTCCCAGCAGCTGGTCGTAGAGCGCCAGCACCTGCGTCCAGTCGGTGGCGGGCCCGTCCGTGTGCACGGCGTTGATCGCGGCCTGCAACTGGTACGGCCCTGGCTGAGCCCGCCGCAGGCATCGGCGCACCAGCTCATGACCCTCGGCGATCAGTTCCCGGTTCCACAACGACCGGTCCTGCTCCGCGAGCACGATCAGCTCACCTGAAGGGCCTACTCGCGCGGGGCGGCGGGCTTCGGTGAGCAGGAGCAGCGCGAGCAGACCGATCGCTTCGGGCTCGTCCGGCATCAGGTCGGCGAGCTCTCTCGCCAGCCGAACCGCCTCCAGGCAAAGGTCCGTCCGCAGCAGCTCCCCCGAAGTCGAGGTGTAGCCCTCGTTGAAGACGAGGTAAAGCACGGTGAGCACCGGCGGCAGCCGATCGGGGAGTTCGGCGGCGCCGGGTACGCGGTAAGGGATGCCCGCGTCGCGGATCTTCTTCTTCGCGCGGACGATCCGCTGGGAGACGGTGGCCTCCGGCACGAGGTAGGCCCGCGCGATCTCCGCGACCTCCAGCCCGCCGAGCAGGCGCAGGGTGAGCGCGGTCTGCGCGAGCGGCGACAACGCCGGGTGGCAGCAGGTGAAGATCATGCGGAGCTGGTCGTCGCGCACCGGTCCCACCTCCTTCGGCTCGTCGGGTTCGCGCAGCAGCAGCGCCTGCGCGTGCCTGGCCTCCCGGGTGGACTCCCGGCGCAGGCGGTCGATCGCCCGGTTGCGGGCGGTGGTCACGATCCACCCGCCGGGGTTGGGCGGCGGCGCCTCGTCCCATTTCCGGACGGCCACCGCGAACGCGTCCTGCACGGCCTCCTCGGCGAGCCCGATGTCACCGAGGAGACGCGTCAGCGTGGCCACACACCGGCCGTACTCCGCCCGGTAGACGCTTTCCAGATCCATCAGCGCCGGCGCGAGCCGTCGTCGAACGGACGCACCTCGATCGGCTGCCCGCAGGCCAGCGCGCACTTCTCGGCCCATACCAGCGCCTGGTCGAGGTCGTCGACCTCGATCACCCAGAACCCGCCGAGCTGTTCCTTCGTCTCGGCGAACGGGCCGTCGGTGATCGTGGTCGCGCCGTTGACGGGACGGACGACCGTGGAGGCGTGCGAGTCCTGCAGGCCGCCGACGAACACCCACGAACCGGCGGCCTTCATCTCGTCGGTGACCTTGCCGGTCCGGGCCATCATCGCCAGCACGTCCTCTTCGGGCTCCGGCGGCGCGCTTTCGTCGAACTGGACGGCGAGCAGGTACTGATTCATGGAGAAACTCCTTCGAGGGAATCAGGCGGACAGGCGGCGGGCGATCGCCGGGATCACGATCGCAGCGGCGACCACGTGCGTCAGCATCAGCAGCACCTTCGTGGCCACGGAGGCGTCGGCGAGCACGTCCGGCACCAGCGACAGCGCGGTGAGCACGATCGTGGTTCGGACGAACGCCGTGCGCGGACGTCGAGCCCGGCGGGCCAGGACCAGGGCGAGGCCCAGACCCACGACGGAGAAGATGGCGGTCAGCACGGCGAAGCCGGACACCGGGATCGGGGCGCCGGCCACAGCGAGGCTGATTCCGGCGAGCTGACCCACCGCGGCGACGGTCGCGGTCGCCGCGGCGGCAACGGCCGTGGCGATCAGACCGCCGGTGATGAGGGGCTTCGCGGGAGCGATGGCGGTGGTGGTGGTGGTGACGGACATGGTGTGCCTCCGGTGAGTGGCGACCGGCCCGTTGCCGGCCTCTCACCTTGGCTACGAACGAGCACGGCACCATTCGACAACATCACCGGAAAAATCTTCAAGAGCTGTAGCGCGCGGGTGGGCCCGCACCGCTCACCGACCGCTCGCCGCACGGCCTCACTCATTCGAACAAAAGTTCTAAAAATTGTCGGTACCAGGGTGTTCAATGGTCAAGTGAGCACTTCAACGACCGCTGTCTTCGACGTCATCGACGAGGTCATCGCACCGCTGGCAGCCGAGGTTCCGGAGCGTCCCTCGGTCATGGAGTTCTACGATCCGG
The DNA here is from genome assembly GCA_963766045.1 of uncultured Actinomycetota bacterium. Taxonomy (GTDB): domain Bacteria; phylum Actinomycetota; class Actinomycetes; order Mycobacteriales; family Pseudonocardiaceae; genus Amycolatopsis. The sequence goes on from CAVXYN010000002.1 coordinate 866,090, forward strand.
AGCTCGCCGTGCCGCCGGTGCTGACCGACGAGGAGCCGACCCCAGGGCTCACCCTGGCCGAGGAGGTGGAGCAGTACACCCGGTTCGTGAGCGGGATGTCGGCGATCGGGCTGGCCCCCGCCGGAGAGGTCACGGCCGAAGCCGTCGGGCTGTACCGGGCGCTGCGCGGCGGGTTCATCCGCGGCGTGGTGACCGGCGTCTTCTCCGCGCATGCGGAGCCGTGGGAGGTCCGGTTCTTCGGCGACGAGGACTACACGACCGTCCTCAACAAGCTCGGCGACCGCGCGCGCCTTCGATCGGGATTCCTCAGCGCACTGCCGGGCTGGGTGTTCGACGGGCTGCCCGATCGCCCACCCGGGCCTGGGGAGACGGTGCGCATCGAGACGGATGCGGGCGGGCTGATCCCGAAGCAGGCTCGCGAGGCCGTCGAGGTGATCCGCGAAGGCGCTTCGCGGCCGCGTCACGGCACGGTGCTGGTCGACCTCGCGGTGCGGGATTTCGTCCTTGCCGAGTATCCGCATGGAGCGTTCGGCCTGGTGGACAACGATCTCGGCCGGTACCAGTTCAGCGCGGCGATGAACGCCGCCGGGCACTGGACGCTCAGCTGGGGTCCGGCCACCCGGTCGATGGCCGAGCAGTGGATCGTCCGGGCGGTGCAGAACCATGCCTGAGCCGACGGTGAAGGAGCTGATGAAACGCGCCGCCGAGCCGATGCGGCGTGCGGTGCCCGAGCGGCGGAGCGTCTACCTGGGCTACGACCCGGAGATCACCGACGACGAGATCCGCCGCCTGTGCCCGTCGTATGACGAGCCGGCTGATCTCGTCACCCAAGCCGAGCGATACGCGGCGAAGGCGGCGATGCTCGAGGAGGCCGGGCTGATGGAGAACGGCGAGCTTCATCCGGCCGCGGTCCAGATGCACGGGGTGATGCTGCGGGGTTCCGTGCGAGGAGTGCTCACCGGCGTTTTCGCGACCGAGCCTCGTTCGGTGCGCGTCGATTGCTACGGAGACGGTCATCAGGCGGTCGTCTGGCGGATGCGGTCCGGGCGCCGGACCACGTTCAGTCTCAGCGACTTCGGCGAGCTGGGCGCACGTGTGTTCGGCGGGCTGCCGCATGTCCCCGCCGGCGAGTGTGCCCCGCTGCGCATCCTGATCGACGAGCACGGCGTGCCGGTCTCCGGTCAAGAGGAAGAGGTCGGCCTGGTCACGGACATGCTGGCCCGCAAGCGAACCGGGACGGCGATCCTCGATCTGGTCGCCTTCGGCGGCCTCAACGCGGAGTATCCGGACTACGGGTTCGTGATCATCGACAACGATTTGGGGAGGTTCGTGTTGTACGCCGCCCCCTCGGAGGGATGGCTGATGTTCGGTGGAATGGATCGCAGTGCCCTTGCGGGCTGGCTGCACGAGGCGGTGGACTTGAGCCGGACATAGCCACGTGGACGATGGGGGAGGCCGGGGCATGGACCTGGATCGGCGGGCTGCCGACGCGTGGTTCCGGCGGCGAGGGCTGCCACTGGTCATCGACAGGCGCAGACGCGGGACCGCGATGCTGCGCCGGTCGACTCCGGGACTGGTGTTCCTGTCCATGCTGGATCTCCTGCTCTCCGGGTTGCTCAGGCTGCTCGACGTACCCGCAGACGTGCTCGAGGCCAGGATGCGCAGCACCGGTGTCGGTTACGTCCTCGGCGTGCTGGCGTTGATGCTGGCGGTGGTCGTGGTCCCCGTGGTCGCGGGCCGGCTGATGGCGAAGCTGCTCCGGCTGCTGACCAAGACCCGGGTCCGGCTGGCCGTGATCGGCGCGATGATCGTGTTCTGGATGGTGCTGCTGCCGCTCGCGGAACGGCTCACCGGACTGGTGTCCTGGGACGAGCCGCTGTGGATGGCCGTGCTCATCAACATCGCCGCGTTCGCGGTGCTGATGCTGCTGGTGCGGACCGGGGTCGGGTCGATACTGAGCTGGGCGGCGCAGAGTGCGGCCGCCCAGGTCCGCGCCATCGGCACGCTCGCGTCACGGGCCTTGCCGCTGTTGTTGCTGGTGGTGATGTTCAGCTTCTTCACCGCCGAGTTGTGGCAGGCGGTGGAGCGGCTGAGCCCAGGACGGCTCTGGCTGGTGGCCGGGTTTCTCACCTTGATCGGCGCGGTGTTCCTGGTTTCGATGCTTTCCGACGAGATGAAGGAGCTGAAGACCTGGACCGTGGAGCCGGGTGCCGTCGCCCTGCGTGGCACGCCGTTCGACGATGACGACGCGCCTCCGCCGGGCAGACGTCCGCTGTCGAGGGCGGAACGGCTGAACATCACGCTGGTGCTGTTCTTCGCCCAGGCCGTGCAGATCGTCGCGTTCGGTGCGCTGGTTTTCGGCTTCTTCGTGGTGTTCGGGGTGCTGATGATCCGGCCCGAGGTCGTCACCGTGTTCGCCGGCCGCGAGTCGGCGCCGGGAACGCTGCTCGGCGTCCCTCTTCCGGTGAGTTCCGCGCTACTCCACGTCTCTCTTTTCCTGGCCGTTTTCTCCGGTTTGTACTTCGCGGCGTCGACGGCGACGGATGCCCGATACCGCCGTTCGTTCTTCGAACCCTTGCTGGAAGATGTGAAGATCAGTCTCGCGGCGCGTGACATTTATCTGGCCCATTGGGCGGATGTGCGGGTCGCCGAGCCAGTTACCCTTGAAGCAGAGGACATTCCGTAGTGAGGTGGTCACCATGAGCGGGAACGGTGAAGCTCCCTTCTTCGATGCCCCGGATTTCGTGAAAGGCGACGGCACACAGGCCGACAATCCAGGGGACACTTTCGCGGACCCCTTGTCCGGGCTGGTCACGGCAGGTCCTTCGGCACAGCCGATCTTGCCCAACGGGGCCGAAGATAATCACCTGAAGATCCCCGGACCGGTCCAGCACGACCCCGAGGTCGTCAGCCGGATGGTCAACGCCACGCTCCTGGCGGACGAGCAACCCGCCAAGACCCCCGCCGGCGAGCAATACGCGGGTCTCCCGCCCACCCAGGCCGTCAACACGGTCGGTGAGCAGGGCTCTACTCCGATCGGGATCCTGCCCCAGCAGCGCACCTGGCCGACGAGGCCGCCTCAGCTGCTTCGCCCGCCACGCCGGGCGAAGCCGGAGACGGCCGTCGAGGTCGACGAAGAGACGGAATTCGAAGTACGGCAGGCGAAGCGCGGGATGGCGATGCCGAGGTTCGGCAAGCCGTCGTCCAACACCACGGGCGTGATGATCGCGATCGGGCTCATGATCGTCTTCGCGGTGCTGGCCATCCAACTGCTGGCCAGCCTGTTCAACAGCATCGCGAGCCTGTTCGGGTAACCCGTCCGGCGGTATCGCCGGGACGGGGCCGTCCGGCCGCACGTCACCCATCGGGATACGCTGACCATACGGTCGGGGGACTCGGTCTACACACGGGTCGCCTGGCGCCGCGTGACTAGTGGGGTGGGCGTATCAGCGAGGGCGTGCGGTCGATGCCCGAAGCGGGCACAGGTGAGTCGTCGGGACGTGACGCCTCCACCATCCACCGGGTCCGGCGGGTGCTGGCGATCAAGCCGTTCCGCCGTCTCTGGGGCGTCACATACCTGTGCAGTGTCGCCGACTGGCTGAACCTGCTCACCCTGACCGGGCTCGTCACCAAGCTGACCGACAACTACGCCGCGCAGAACTTCGCGTTCGTCGGTGTCGTGCTGACGTCGCTGCTGCCCGGCCTGCTCTTCGCCCCGATCGGCGGGCTGCTCGCCGACCGGTTCGACCGGCGCAAGGTGATGATCCTCTGCGACCTCGGCCGGTGCGCGTTCCTCCTGTCGATCGCGTTCGTCGGCACGTCGTGGTGGCTGTTCGTCGGGAACTTCCTGGTGGGCTGCTGCTCGATGATGTGGATCCCGTCGAAGGACGCGGCGGTGCCGAACCTGCTGCGCCGCCCGGACCAGGTCGAGACGGCCAACCAGCTCGGCATGGTGATGACCTACGGCCTCGCGGTGATCACCGCGGCCGCGGCCAACGCCGTGCTCACCGGCATCAACACGACCTTCCACCTGTTCCCGGGTGACGCGCAGCTCAGCATCGCGAAGATGGCCGTCGTCATCACGGGCCTGCTCTACCTGTCCAGTGCGATCGTGATCGCCACCCGGATCCCCGAGCTGTCCCTGCGCAACGTCCACGCGGTCGAGAAACCGAAGGTCAAGCAGGCCGACGAGGAGAAGTTCGGCTTCCGCCAGATGATCTCCGACGGTGCGCGGTTCGTACGGACCACGCCGCTCGTGCGCGGCCTGATGATCGGCGCGTTCGGTGCCTTCGCCGCCGGCGGCGCGGTGATCGGTTCGGCCAAGCCGTACTCGTCGAGCCTGCTCGCCGGTGACGCGGCCTTCAACCTCCTCGTGCTGTCCGTCTTCCTCGGGCTCGCGACCGGGATGGCCATCGCCCCGAAGCTCGCGAGGCGGCTCGCGCACGACCGGCTGTTCGGCATTTCGATCGTGGCCGCGGGCCTGTGTCTCGTCGTGGTCGCGCTGTCGCCGCACCTGACCGTCTCGCTGATCGCGGTGGCCGCGGTCGGCGTCTGGGCGGGGACGGCGTTCCTGACCGGCGTGACGATCATCGGTTCACGGATCGAAGACGCCATCCGCGGCCGGATCAACGCGATCTACCAGTCGCTGATGAAGATCGTTCTGTTCGGTTCGACGATCCTGGTTCCGGTGCTGATCAGCCTGGTCCAGACGCATACGGTGAACATCTGGGGCAACCCGGTCACCATCGACGGCACCCGGCCGGTGATGATCGGCGGCGGCGTCCTCGCGCTGCTCGCCGGGATCGTCGCCTACCGGCAGATGGACGACAAACGCACCGAACCGATCCTCGCCGATCTCCGCAACGCGTTGCGCCGCAGCCCGCGTCGCGTCAACGGTCTGCTGATCGCGCTCGAGGGCACCACGGCCGTCAACACCGCCAGCCAGGCCGCGCGGCTGTCCGAATGGCTGCACGCGGGGACGCGCCCCGTCGTGCTCGCCGCCGATCCCGCGCTCGACGATCAGCGTCTCGCGAAGCTGGTTTCCGGTGCTTCGCTGTCCGGTGCGCGGGCGCAGGCGCTCGCCGCCGCCGCGGTGCGGGCGGACATCGTCGAACGCGACATCCAGCCCGCACTCGACGCCGGCTCCGTCGTGGTGATGGAGCGGTTCGTGGACTCGCCGCTGGCGCATCTTTCGGCCGTCGCCGGACTCGACAGCCAGGAACTCGAAGGCCTCGCGGACTGGGCGACCGGCCGCCTGCGGCCCGACATCACCGTCCTGCTCGACGCCGATCCCGGCACGGTGATGCGGAAGTCGGCGTCGCTGGACGCGCAGTGGCGGGTGCAGCATCTGCTCACCGAGATGGCCGCCGCCGATCCGGACCGGTACGTCGTGGTCGACGCGGACGGCACTGAGGACGAAGTGGCCGACAGGGTCAAGACCGCGGTTCGCGCGGTGCTCGTCGGCAGGCTCGCCGGACTCGCTCCGGTGGAGGAAAAGGTCGAGGTGAGATGACGGAAGCCCCTGCGCTGATCGGTGTCTGGAAGCAGCTCGTCGGCCAGGAGCCCGCCGTGCGCACGCTTTCGACGGCGGCCACCGCGGCCGCGCGGATCATCGAAGGCGAGCCGGTCGCGCCGGGGGCGATGACCCACGCGTGGCTGATCACCGGGCCGCCGGGGTCGGGCCGTTCGACGGCCGCCAGAACTTTCGCGGCGGCGTTGCAGTGCAGCACCGGGACCGGCTGTGGTGAGTGCCCCGGCTGCCGCACCGTGCTCGCGGGCACGCATGCCGACGTACGGCTCGTCGTCCCGGAAGGGTTGTCGATCTCCGTCGCCGAAATGCGCGCGCTGGTCCAGGCCGCCGCTCGCCGCCCGACCACCGGGCGTTGGCAGGTCGTGGTCATCGAAGACGCCGACAGGCTGACGGAAGGCGCGTCGAACGCGCTCTTGAAGGCCGTCGAAGAACCGCCGGATCGGACGGTGTTCCTGCTCTGCGCGCCGTCCGATCATCCGGATGACATCTCGGTGACCATTCGTTCGCGGTGCCGCCTGGTGACTTTGCGGACGCCGCCACCCGAGGCGATCACGCAGGTGCTGATCGAACGTGACGGTGTCGAGCCGGACCGGGCGCGGTGGGCCGCGTCCGTCTGCAGTGGACACGTCGGCCGTGCGCGCCGGCTCGCCACCGACGAGGCCGCCCGCCAGCGCCGCGCGACGGTGTTGCGGATCCCGCTGGGTCTTCGCCGTCCGTCCGATGTGTTCACCAGCGCGGACCAGCTGATCAGCGCGGCCGAGGCGGACGCGGGCGAGGCGAGCAAGGTCCGCGACGAGGCCGAGCGCTCCGAACTTCGCACGGCCATGGGCGGTGACGGCATCGGAAAGGGCGTCGCGGGGGCGAAACGGGCCGCCGAGGCCGCGGTCAAGCAGTTGGAGAAGCGCCAGAAGTCCCGCTCGACCCGGACCCAGCGCGACACCCTCGACCTCGCGCTCATCGATCTCGCCGCGTTCTACCGGGACGTGCTCGTCACCGCGACCGGCTCGGGCGCGACGCTGAACCACCCTGACCACGCTTCGGAAATCGAGACGGCCGCCTCCTCGTGGGCGCCGGACTCGATCCTGCGCCGCCTCGAAGCCGTCCTCGAATGCCGTGAGGCCATCGACCTCAACGTGAAACCCCGTATCGCCGTCGAAGCCATGGTCACCACCCTGCGCCAGGGCTGACTCGCGGACTACGGGCGATCAGGCGAACCAGGGCGGTACGAACGGGCCTCTCACGCGGGGGCAAGGCGCGAAAGGACCGTTCATCACCCTCCTCGCCCCGTCTAGGTGCGCGGTTTCGGCGACGGTTTGAAGTCTTCAGGATCCTTCTTCACCGTTGCCTTCACGACCGCGGGCCGGCGTCGTCCTGGCATGGCGGCCACCATGACGACACCCATCAGCAGCATGGCGGTGCCCGTCCAGAACATCGGAACAGTGTCATACGCGCCGCTCGTATACGCCAGGTTCTTCACCGGACTCTTCGGTGCCGGGTTACCCGCGGGCGGCGGCGCCTGCTTGGTGCCGCATTCGACACCGGCGGCCGGGGCGTACGCGCGGGCGATCTGCTCGCCGAGTGAAATCTGGGCCAGCGACGACGGCAGGTTCTTCGCCTGGTCCGCCGGGAGCGCCTTCTGCAGCGCGGCGGTCGGCAGGATCTGCAGGTCCAGCAACCGTGCCGAGGCACCGATCTGGAAGCCCTTGAACGGCGACGTCATGTCGCTCGACTTCTGGTTCAACCCCGCGATCGACAGCTTCAGCACCCCGATGTCGAGGGTGAGCCCGTTCCCGGCTTCGCCGCCCGGAAGCTGTTTCGTGGCACCGTTCAGGAGTTCGGCCAGCCCACCGATCACCGGGACGTTCTTCAGCTGATCGAACCCGGGGGTCTGCTTGAGCGCCGGCAGCGGGATGCCGATCGGGACGTCCTTGGCCGGGTTGTTCGCGTCGAGCGTGTAGAGCAGCGTCTCGCCGCGATAGATCTGCAGCACCGGCGCGGAGTACTCGACCTTCGACGTCTTCTTGTCGCCGGTCGAGGTGACCCGCAGCGTCGGCTGGCTGGCGACCTTGATCGTCAGGCCGAGCGGGGTGCCCTTGAGCAGTTCGATGCTGGCCGTCTGCAGGGTCGACGTCGACTCGACGGCCTTGTTCTTCGAGCCGGGGATGTCGACCAGCCGCACCATCGTCCGCGACGAAAGCGTGTTCGGCAGGCTCAGCACCGCGCCCTTGCCGTCACCGCTGGTACTGGTGCCCGAAAGCAGGCCGCCTAGGTTCGCCAACGCGCCTGGCAGCGCCGCGAGCCCCGCCTTGAGCTGGTCGCTCGCCCCGGTGAGCTGCTCAGCGCCGGGGAGGTTCGGGATCGTCGGCAGCAGCGCGAGATTCGCGATCGACGTGCTCGAATCGGCGATCGTTTCGACACACGGCCCGAGCGACGGGCTCCAGCGCGCGTGGACCTGGCCGTTCAGCAGGCCAAGGTTGAACAGCGGGTTCTTCGGCGCGTTCAAGCCGCCACTGAGCGGCTTCGCGTTGTCCGGCAACGCAGTCTGCACGAGGGTGCCCGGCGTCTGCGGCGCGTTACCCGCGGCGGACAGGCCGAACGGCGACGACTGCGCGATCGACCGTTCGTAGTTCAGGAAGGCCTCGGAGTTGGCCTGTGCGCTGGACAGGCCCATCCCGGCCTCGAGCGCGGACTGCTTCGGCAGCTGGTCGCTCACGCCGGGAAGAATGGCGCTGGTCGGCACGGCGTTGGGCAGCAGCCGCAGCACACCGAGCGCGGCCCCCGCGTCGCCGACCGCGCGGCCGAGCGGCTGCGGTCCGATCGGTGCCGACATCGGCGGCTGCCCCGGATTCGCCGGATCGGGAATCGGCGTGGTCGGCATGGTCTGAGCGGTCGCCGGTGCCGCGGTCAGCAAAAGCAGGGCCGCGGTCGCCGGGAGCGCCAGCACACGGGGCAGTCGTCGCCGCATGAACAGGTCCTCCAGTGGGGATGGCCGGCCCGGGGACGGAGACCGGCGTCATAGGACCCTAACGACGGTGGCCCTTGAAGGTGACGTCGAAGCCCTCCGCTACACTTGTCCCGTCGCTGGGTGAGAGCCCTGCGTCTGCCGCCTTAGCTCAGTCGGCCAGAGCGATTCACTCGTAATGAATAGGTCAGGGGTTCGATTCCCCTAGGCGGCTCCGCAGGTCAGGCCACCATTCGAAGCAATTGGAATGGTGGCCTGACCTTTATGCTGAGTGCTTTACCGAGTGACTGCGCCTCGGCACTGGCGGCCCGGCAGAATCACCCGATCCGGGGAGTCTTAGGCAGAAGTCCGTGAAGGCCTCCTTGCCTACCTTGAGAGTAGGGAAGGAGGCCTTCACGGAACGAGACGCGGAACCTCAGCCGGTGGGCGGCTTCAGGGAGACCACGGTGGCGACGGTTTCGCCGCCAGGGGTCCGGTACTTGATCTCGTCGCCTTCCTTGGCGCCCACGAGTGCGAGGCCGATCGGGCTGTCCGAGGTGACGGTGGAGGCGTCGGAGTCTTCGCCGGGGATCGTGACGACGTGGAGTTCGTCTTCGTCGCCGTCCGAGAACCGGAGGGTCACAGTGGTCCCGTCGGGGAGCAGGGAACGGTTGCGCCCGCCGTGTTCGAGTTTCGCGGCGACGTCGGCGATGCGCCGGTCGAGATACGCGGCTGACTCCGCCCGGTCGAGCACTTCCGCTTGATCCGCCGCGTCACCGGTTCGTTCCTGCTCGCCGACGAGCGGCGCCATCGCGTCGCGCTGCGCACGCAGATCGGCGAGTTCCTTTTCCAGCTGACGGCGCGCGGCCGGGCTGAACCCGTTGTCCCCTGAGGTCACCATGTCGCGCATTGTCCGCTAACGAACCGCTGCTAGCCACCTAGATTTTTCACCCGCTGTGATCGGACGGGACAGGCGGCCTAGGATCCGGGGCTACCGTCCTGAGCCTGCCGAGAAGGATCTTCGTGACCGTCAAAACCCCCGTGCCCGGCCGCAGCGAACGACTTTCGCCCAACCAGCTGCAGAAACAGGAGCAGATCGTCGAAGCGGCGCGCGTCGTGCTCGCCAGGGACGGGCTCGCCGGCTGCACCGTGCGGGCCATCGCGGACGCCGGTCCGCTCACGAAAAGTGCGATTCATTACTACTTCTCCGACATCGATGTCTTGATCGACCGGGCGATGGCGGCGCACATCACCACCTTCGCGGGCGAGCTGCGCGCTGTGGCGGAGAAACACGACCAGCCGGACGAGCAGCTCTTCGCCGCCGTCGAAGCCTTTCTCGCCGAGTTCGCGGACCGGCCCAACGCCGCGTTCCTCTGGTTCGAGTACTGGATCGCGGCGGGCCGCGCGCAGAACCCGCAGGCCATCGACGTCATGCTCGTCTCGATGACCGAGCTGTTCGCCGAGCTGCTGGCTCCGCTGGACGTCGACGATCCGCGTGCGAGGGCGAGGGCCCTGCTTTCGTATCTGCTCGGCGCGCTCGTCCAGCAGCGGGTGCGGCCGCGGCCGTTCGCCGCACTGCGCGGCGACGTCGAGGCGCTCTGCTTCGCGAACTATGGGTAGGGCTGCGCATTAGATCCGTACCGTTACGGATTGTTCCGTCCGGCCGCCTGGCGCCAAGGTGGAATTTTCCCCCCTCGCCAGAGAGCTAGGAGACGACGATGCGCATAAGACGGTGCATGGCCGTGGCGATCGCCGCAATCGCGGCGTTCGCCATACCGGTCGCCGCGGGACCGGCATCGGCCGACCAAGAGGCCGGTTCCCAGGTTCAGCTCTACGAAGTCTTCGGTACCGGCACCTCTCAGCAGCGCTCCCAAATCTCCCGTACCGGCGTCGACGTGCTCGGCTCGTCGGGGTCGACGACCGAGATCATCGGCACCGAAGCCGACGCGGCCAAGATCCGCGCGCTCGGGTTCAAGGTCGAGTACCGGCAGACCATCAACCGGTCGCCCGAGGTCGGCACCAACGCGATCAACGACTTCCCGCCTGCCGACTCCGGGTTCCACAACTACACCGAGGTCACGACGGAGCTGCGCAACGCCGCCTCGACGTACGCGCCCATCGGGCGGATGAGCAGTGTCGGCACGTCGTACCAGGGCCGCGCGCTCAACATGTTCAAGATCAGCGACAACGTCGCGACCGACGAGAACGAGCCCGAGGTCCTCTTCACCTGCAACCAGCACGCGCGTGAGCACCTCACGACCGAGATGTGCCTCCGGATCGTGAACCGGTTCACCCAGGGCTACGCCACCAACGCCGCGATCAAGCGGTTCGTGGACAGCACCGAGATCTACGTGATCCCGAACGTCAACCCCGACGGCTCGGAGTACGACATCGCCAGCGGCAGCTACCGCTACTGGCGCAAGAACCGGCAGGGTTCAGGCACCGACCCCAACCGGAACTGGGGCCACAACTGGGGCTGCTGCGGCGGTTCGTCGGGCTCGCCGAGCAGCGAGACCTACCGCGGCACCGCGGCGTTCTCCGCCCCGGAGACCAGGGCCATTTCGAACTTCGTCAACTCGCGCAGGATCGGCGGAGTCCAGCAGATCAAGGCGAGTATCGACTTCCACACCTATTCGGAGCTCGTCCTGTGGCCGTTCGGCTTCACCTACAACGACACCGCACCCGGGATGACCCGGGCCGAAGCGACGCGGTTCCAGACGCTCGGCCGGCAGCTGGCCGCGACCAACAACTACACGCCCCAGCAGTCGAGCGACCTGTACATCACCGATGGGACGATCGACGACTGGCTGTGGGGCCAGCACAAGATCCTGAGCTTCACCTTCGAGATGTACCCGCGGGGTGCGAGCCCCGGCTTCTACCCGCCCGACGAGCAGATCGTTCCGCAGACCACACGTAACGACCGCGCCGTCGACCTGCTCCTGAACACCGTCATCGGCTGACGTCTGATCGCGCGTGAAGGACTCCTTCCCTCGGCTCAGCCGAGGGAAGGAGTCCTTCACGCGCGTTCGGGCCGGTTAGGGTGCGGCATGCCGATGTTCGAGTTCGAGGGGCTCAGTCCCCAGGTGCATCCCGAAGCGTGGATCGCCCCCACCGCCACCCTGATCGGCGACGTCGTCGTCGAGAAGGGCGCTTCAGTCTGGTACGGCGCCGTCATCCGCGCCGACTTCGGAAAGATCGTCATCCGAGAGGGTGCCAACATCCAGGACAACTCGGTCATCCACGTCAACGACGGCGTGACCGAGGTCGGCAAGAACGTCACCGTCGGCCACCAGTGCCTCGTGCACGACTGCACGATCGGCGAGCAGGCGCTCATCGGTAACGGCTCGATCGTGCTGGACAAGGCGCAGATCGGTGCGAAGGCCCTGATCGCGGCCGGCGCCACGGTGACGCCGGGGATGGTCGTCCCGCCGGAGACGGTCGCGATGGGCAGCCCGGCGAAGAAGCACGTCCCGCTCGACGGCAACGCGCGGATGTGGGTCGAGCACAACGCGGTGATCTACCAGGAGCTGGCCCGTCGCCACGCTTCGGGAATCAAGCCGGTCTCCGAATAGCGGTTTGACTCTCCAGTTACTGGAGACCCTAGCTTCGGCGGTATGGCACCGAAGACCAAGAAGAAGACCCACCAGGTAACCCTCGAGCTGACCGCCGGCAACGCGCCGGTGGTCGATCTCGGCAAGATGCTCGGCCAGACCGGCGTGAACCTCGTCGAGATCAAGAAGGCCTACGACTCGGCCACGGCGGCGCAGCGCGGCGACATCGTCCCGGTGGTCGTGTCGGTCTTCGAGGACCGGTCGTTCGAGCTCCGGCTCAAAACCCCGCCGACGTCGTTCCTCATCAAGAAGGCATTGGGGGACAAGGGATCCTCGCGGCCAGGTCACGAGGTGGCCGGGAAGCTGAGCCAGGCGCAGCTGCGCGAGATCGCCGAACGGAAACTGCCGGACCTCAACACCCCGGACGTCGAGATGGCCATGCGCACGATCGCGGGTACCGCCCGCTCCATGGGTGTCGCGATCGAAGAACCGTGAGGCGCAAGCACGCGGTGGTACCGCCTTTCCGCGCCCTCGATCCTGAGCTCGAGGTCGCGGAAAGGCTGCTGGAGCAAGGGAACGCCTGGCTCGCCGGGGTGGTCGCGCAGCTTCCCGACGAGCAGGCGGCCGCGGGCAGGCTCAACCGCATTCTCGCCGGGACCGGTGCGGCGCCGCGGCTCGTCGAAACCGGAACCGGCTGGCGCGTAACGCATGTTGCCTCGTGGCCGGGATGTGGCGAACTGGTCGCGGGCGCGTCCGGGCTGGCGGAACTGGTCGCGGTCGGCGGCTGGCGGCGGGTGAAACGGTGTGCCACCTGTACGCGGCCGTTCTGCGATCGCACGTCCGGATGTAGTCGCCGCTGGTGCTGGGAACATCGTCCGCATGCCGAGGCGCGCTCCAGTGCGGTGGACTAGGCTTTTCCGCGCACCAGCGACTGGCGCCATTTGAGGTGGAGCACCACCGGGAAGCGACAAAGAGGCCGGCACCGCGCGCCTGGGTGAAGGCCCACTCCAGAGCCGGAGTACGCCATGACACACCAGCCTGAACTGTCCGCACTCGCCGCCACCGACCCGCGGATCGCGGGATTCGTCGAGGACGAGGCGAAACGCCAGCACGACAAGATCCGCCTGATCGCCTCCGAGAACTACGTTTCCCAGGCCGTGCTCGAGGCGACCGGCACCGTCCTCACCAACAAATACTCCGAGGGCTACGCGGGCAAGCGCTACTACGAGGGCCAGCAGCTCATCGACCAGGTCGAGCAGCTCGCCATCGAGCGCGCGAAGGCCGTGTTCGGCGCCGACCACGCGAACGTCCAGCCCTACTCCGGTTCCCCGGCGAACCTGGCGGTCTATCTCGCGTTCGCGCAGCCGGGCGACACCGTGCTCGGGATGGCGCTGCCGGACGGCGGCCACCTCACGCACGGCTGGAGCGTGTCCGCGACCGGCAAGTGGTTCACGCCGGTGCGGTACGGCGTGCGCAAGGAGACCGGTCGCGTCGACCTCGACCAGGTGCGCGAGCTCGCCCTGCAACACCGGCCGAAGCTGATCTTCGCGGGCGGCACGGCCATCCCGCGCACCATCGACTTCCCGGCGTTCGCGGAGATCGCCCGCGAGGTCGACGCCGTGCTGGTCGCCGACATCGCCCATATCGCCGGGCTCGTCGCGGGTGGCGCGCATCCGTCGCCGGTCGGGCACGCGCAGGTGATCACCACGACCACGCACAAAACGCTGCGCGGCCCGCGCGGCGCGATGATCCTTTCCGACGCCGACCACGCGAAGGCCGTCGACAAGGCGGTGTTCCCCGGTCTGCAGGGCGGTCCGCACAACCACACCACGGCGGCGATCGCGGTCGCGCTGGGCGAGGCGCAGAAGCCCGAGTTCCGCGACTACGCGCACGCCATCGTCGCGAACGCCAAGGCACTGGCGGAGGCGCTCGTCGAACGCGGCTACGACCTCGTTTCCGGCGGCACCGACAACCATCTGCTGCTGATCGACCTGACCAACAAGAACGTCCCCGGCAAGCCCGCCGCGCAGGCGCTGGACCGCGCGGGCATCGAGCTGAACTACAACACCGTGCCGTTCGACCCGCGCAAGCCGTTCGACCCGTCCGGTATCCGGCTCGGCACGTCCGCCATCACCACCCGTGGCCTCAAGCCGGAGCACCAGGTGCAGGTGGCGGACTGGATCGACCGCACGATCACCGCGGCCGCCGCCGAGGAGACGTCCACTTTGGACACGATCGCCGCCGAAATCCGCGAGTTCGTGGCGCCGTTCCCGATCCCCGGTTACTCCGCCTAGAAGTACGTGAAGGCCCCCTTCCCTCGGCTCAGCCGGGAAGGGGGCCTTCACGCGAATCTGTACTTGGACTAGTGGGCGGCGGGGCCGTCCGCGGCCTCCTTGGCCAGCCGGTCGACCTCACGCTCGAGCGAGCGCTTGATCTCGGCCTCGGCCTCGGAACGCCCGACCCAGCTGGAACCCTCGACGCTCTTGCCCGGCTCCAGGTCCTTGTACACCTCGAAGAAGTGCTGGATCTCGAGCTTGTGGAACTCGTTCAGGTGATGGATGTCGCGCAGGTGCTCCAGGCGCGGGTCGTTCGTCGGGACCGCGAGGACCTTGTCGTCCGGGCCCTTCTCGTCGGTCATCCGGAACATGCCGATCGCGCGGCAGCGGATCAGGCAGCCAGGGAATGTCGGCTCCTGGACGAGCACGAGCACGTCGAGGGGGTCACCGTCCTGGCCGAGGGTGTCGTCGATGAAGCCGTAGTCGGCCGGGTACTGGGTCGCCGTGAAGAGCGTCCGGTCCAGCTTGATCCGGCCGGTCTTGTGGTCAACCTCGTACTTGTTGCGTTCCCCTTTGGGGATTTCGATAGTGACGTCGAATTCCACGCCGGCCTCGCTGCTCTCGTCTTTTGGTACGCCCCGCCGTCGCGGACGGCTCACCGAAATCATCGTCTTGTCTTCACTAGTGTGGACCACGGGGGCCCGCGTGGTCGCATCGATGTCGCGGTATGTGAGCTTGGCCCCTTCCCGGGCGGTGGACGAAGGAGTGTTGAGTGCCGGAAAACGATGCCCCGATGTGGCCGTCGGACGACGAGGACACCTCATCCGCCGAGCCCAAGGGCACCGAGGGGGACGGTGAGGCCACACTCTGGCTGCCGATCAAGGGGCTCGCGAACGGCAAGACCGAAGAACTGGTCGTGCCCAAGGTCACAGAGCCCGAAAGCGGTTCCTGGTTCAAACCGGTGGTCGAGGTGGAGGAGGAGCCGGACGTTCCGGAGGTCCCCGCCATCAAGTGGTCGGCCTTCGAGCCGGCGACCCCGGTCGAACCCGCCACTCCCGCCGAGCCTGAGGACGTCGACGAACAGCCCGAAGAGCCCGAGAAGGCACCCGAACCGGAGGAACCGGCCGAGCCCGAGCAGGCCGCTGAGCCGGAAGCCCCGGCCGAGCAGAAAGACACAGCCGAGGCCGAGAACGCCGAGGAGCCCGAAGACCCCGAAGACCCCGAAGACACCGACGGCGCGCAAGAGACCGCCCAGCTGCCGATACCCGCCAAGCCGGAAAAGACCGCCGAGCCGGAGAACGCCGCAGAGCCCGACAAGGACGAGGCAGCCGAGCCCGAGGAGGCTGAGGAGGTTTCGGAGCCGCAGGAGACCGTCGAGCTTCCGACCCCCTCGGCCGAGTCGGACTCCGAGAAGACCGTCTTCGTGCAGCCCGTCCAGCCGAAACGCCCGGACGAGCAGCGCCCGGAGAAGCCCGACTGGGACCAATTCGACCGTGCCGCCGCGAAGGCGGGCACCCTCGACGCCGAACCGAAGCCCGAGCCACCCAAACCAGAGCGAAAGCGGGTCGAACCGCCGCGTCCGGCACCGGTGCCTTCCGCGACCATGCACGCGAGGCCGGTTCGCATCGAGCCGAAGCCCGGTCGCTTCGACGCCGAAGCGACCGTCGTCGGTCTCAAGCCTGTGCAGCAGCAGCCCGAAGAGGCCCCTGCCCCCAAGGCCGAGCCGGCTCCCAAGGCTCAGGAAGTCGAAGAGGAGACCAAGCCTGAGGCGGCTCCGAAGCCGAAGAAGCGCAAGGTCCTGGTGATCACCGGGGTCGTGGTCGTCCTGCTGGTCGCCGCGCTGGGTGGCGCCGCCGCGATGCCGAACGTGTCGAACCGCCTCGGCCTGCCGTGGGCGCCGAACGCGCCGAAGGGCGACATGCCGAAGCCCGTCGGGGTCACCCGCGTGCTGCACGGCCCGGACGTCAACGGGGTGGCGCCGACGAAGGAAGGTCTCGCCAGTGCGTTGAAGGGCCCGGCGTCGAGCGCGGACCTCGGTACGCTCACCGGCAGCGTCATCGACGCGGCGACCGGGAATGTGTTGTGGGAGAAGAACTCCGGAACGCCTCTGACACCGGCGTCGACGACGAAGATCCTCGTCGTGGCGGCCGCGTTGCTTTCGCTGGACCACGGGAAGCAGCTGTCGACGAAGATCGTCCAGGGCGCCGATCCGGGCACCGTCATCCTTGTCGCGGGCGGGGACACCTCCCTGACGGCGTTGCCGCTTGGCACGGATTCGCCGCTCTATCCGGGCGCGGCGCATGTGGACGATCTCGTCGCGCAGGTCAAGAAGGCCGCCGGTGGCAAGGTTTCCAAGGTCCAGCTCGACATCAGCCTGTTCAAGGGCCCGACGACCGCACCCGGCTGGGATCCCGAGGACACCGCCGCGGGGTCGACCTACATGGCACCTGTCCTCCCGGTGATGGCCGATGGCGGACGTACGGACCCCAAGGACGACCACGCCCCGCGCGTCGCGAACCCGGCGGCCGCGCTGACCCAGAAGATCGCTCAGAAACTCGAGGCACAGGCCGGCGGCACCACGACCGCTCCCGAGGGCGCGAAGGTGCTCGGCGAGGTCAAGTCGCCGCCGCTGCCCGAGCTGGCGAACTCGCTGCTGCAGCTCTCGGACAACATGCTCGCCGACGTCCTCGCGCGGCAGACCGCCCTCGCGAAGGGCGGCGAAGCGTCCTTCGAAGGCGGTGCGGCGGCGACGATGGCCGTGTTGAAGGAGGCCGGTTTCGACCTGACCGGCGTCCAGATCTTCGACGGCAGCGGACTGTCCGAACAGAACAAGATCCCGGCCAAGGTGCTCGGCGAGATCCTCGCGGTCGCGGCGGCCCCGGATGGACAGGATCCGCGGACAGCGAAGCTGCGGCCGATGCTGGCCGGGCTCCCGGTCGCGGGTGGCAGCGGGACGCTGGCGGAGCGCTACGGCGACCCGTCGTCGTCGGTGGGCAAGGGCTGGGTTCGCGGCAAGACGGGAACTCTGTCCGGGGTGAACACGCTGGCCGGGGTGGTACTCGACACGGACGGCCGGATGCTGGTGTTCGCGCTCATGTCGTCCGGATCGGACCAGAACAAGGGGCGTGCGGCGCTCGACGTCGTCGCGGCGACCCTGCACCAATGCGGCTGCCGATGACTCGCAGCGCATACGACCGGAATCGGAGCGTGAGGAAGTCGAAGCGGAATTCCGGCTTCCAACGGGTAGCGTCATCAGTGTGAGTGAGGAAACGCCGACCAAGTCACGTTCGATGGTCGACTGGTCCGTGGCCGCCTCGACGGGCGCCCTCCTGGTGCGTGGCGGCCCGGTGGTCGACCGCGGTGAAGCCGAAGAAGCGGTCATCGATCTGCGTGAGCTGACCACCGAGGCCGAAGGGCATGTGCGGGGGCTGACCGGGCTCGGGCTCGATCTGCCGCTGCTGCCCGGTGAGGTGGTCGACCGGCCCGGCTGGGTCCGCTCGGCCGCCGCGGGTCTCGACGCGCTCACCGGCCGCGCGCTGCCGCAGGCACAGGGCGGGCCGCTCGCCCCCGTGCTCGCTTCCGGCGCCGGTGTCCAAACGGGATTGGTGCTCGCCTTCCTGGCGTCCCGCGTGCTCGGCCAGTACGACCCGTTCGGCGGCCCGGAACGCAAGGGACAGCTGGTGCTCGTGGCGCCGAACGTGGTCGCCGCCCAGCGCACGATGGACGTGCCAGGCCACGACTTCCGGCTCTGGGTCTGCCTGCACGAATGCACGCACCGGCTGCAGTTCACCGCGGTCAACTGGCTGCGCGACTACTTCGCCGACGAGGTCGAGCGCCTGATCAGCGGCCTCGCCGGGAACGACGCGGACGGTCTGGCCGATCTCGTCGGCAGGCTGCCGGACACCATCAAGCAGCTCTCCCGCGGCAAGACACCCGGTACCGGGCTGGCCGAACTGCTGCAGTCGCCCGGTGAACGCGCCGTCTTCGACCGGCTTCTCGCGCTCTCGACGCTGCTCGAGGGGCACGCCGACTACGTGATGGACGCGGTCGGGCCTCAGGTCGTGCCGAGCGTCGAGCTGATCCGGTCGCGGTTCACCGCGCGGCGCAAGGGCGGCGGGCTGATCGACCGGTTGCTGCGGAGCCTGCTCGGCGTGGACGCGAAGATCCGCCAGTACGAGCAGGGCGCGAAGTTCACCAAGTACGTCGTCGACGCCGTCGGCATGGACGGCTTCAACGCGGTATGGACGTCGCCGAACACGCTGCCGACCCGGGCCGAGATCACCGATCCGGCTGCCTGGGTGCGGCGCCTGCACGGGTGAGCGGGCCGGATCCGGCCATCGCGGCCGTACGGACGGCCGTGCGGGACTTCTTGGCGTCCATCGAGAGAACGCACGAACTGTGCGTCGCGGTTTCGGGCGGCGCGGATTCGCTCGCGCTCGCCGAGGCGGCCGCGTTCACCGGCGGCCGCGCCGGGCTGAAGGTACGGGCGCTCGTCGTCGACCACGGTCTGCAGGACGGCTCCGCCGAAACCGCGGCGAAGGCGGCGAATACCGCGCGGGAGCTGGGCGTCGACGCCGCAGAGGTCCTCACGGTTCGGGTCGAAGGCGCGGGAGGTCCGGAGGCCGCGGCTCGTCGCGCCCGCTACCGCGCTCTGCGTTCGGCGTTGCCGGACGGCCACGGACTCGTCCTGCTCGGCCACACTCTCGACGACCAGGCGGAGACCGTTCTGCTCGGTCTCGGCCGGGGTTCGGGCCCGCGGTCGGTCTCCGGGATGCGTCCGCACGACCCGCCTTGGGGCCGCCCGCTGCTCGGCGTGACCAGGGTCACCACTCGTGATGCGTGCCGCGCGCTCGGCGTCGAGCCCTGGCAGGACCCGCACAACGAGGACCCGCGCTTCACCCGTGTCCGGTTACGTACGGAAGTACTGCCCCTTCTGGAGGATGTCCTTTCCGGCGGTGTCGCCGCTTCGCTGGCCCGTACGGCGGCGCAGCTACGGGAGGACACCGAGGCCCTGGACACCCTCGCGGACGACGTCTACCTGCACTCATTCACCGAAGAGGGGCTCGACGTCGCCGTCCTCGCCACCGAGCCGCCCGCGCTACGGCGCCGGGTCCTGCGCCGGTGGCTGCTGGACTCCGGTGTGCGCGAACTCACCGACGCGCACCTTCGCGCCGTCGACGCGCTGATCGGGAACTGGCGCGGCCAAGGCGGAGTCTGGCTACCCGGCGACTTGGTGGCCGCGCGGGCGCATGGCAGGCTCTGCGTTGCACCACCGCAGTCCACTCTGCCCACCACCTAGAGGGGAACGTCCCGTGTACGAAGGCGAGATCGCCTCCGTGCTCGTCACCGAGCAGCAGATCAACGAAAAGATCGCCGAGCTGGCCGCGCAGGTCGCCGCGGACTACCCGGCCGACGGACCGGGTGCGGGACAGGGAGACCTCCTGCTCGTCGGGGTGCTCAAGGGCGCGGTGATGTTCATGACCGACTTCGCCAGGGCGCTCCCGCTCCCGGCGCAGCTGGAGTTCATGGCGGTCTCCTCTTACGGCTCGTCGACCTCGTCGTCCGGGGTCGTCCGGATTCTGAAGGACCTCGACCGCGACATTGCCGGCCGCGACGTGCTGATCGTCGAGGACATCGTCGACTCCGGGCTCACCCTTTCGTGGTTGTTGAAGAACCTCGCGAGCCGCAATCCGGCCTCGCTCGAGGTCGTCTCGCTGCTGCGCAAGCCGGAGGCGGTCAAGGTCGACGTACCGGTCAAGTACATCGGGTTCGACATCCCGAACGAATTCGTAGTCGGATACGGCCTGGACTACGCGGAGCGTTACCGCGACCTGCCCTACATCGGGACCCTGGATCCGCACGTCTACACGTCCTGAGCGAGGGCTGTGGCGTCCGTTGAGAACCGGTTGCGACCGATACCGGAAATGCGGAACCCTGAGCTCGGCGAACGCGTCATAAGCTGAGATCAAGTGCGTTAACCTATGCGAAGACCTTCGCCACAAGACCGTCGTGGCCGGCCCCGGGGGAAACGGAGAGAGTTCAGATGGGGAACAGCAGCTTGGCGGACGCGAACGCGTTCAAGAACGCCGCGGCCCAGGGTCAGGTGGGTATCGACCCTGACGCGGCCCAGACCGTCCTGAACAAGATTCGAGTCGGCAAGGACGCGATCGAGTCCCTGATGAACCGCTCCGGGGACCTCGCGCAGGCGCCGCGGCTGGGCAACAACCCGGTCGGGCAGGCGATCGCCGCAAAGGTCGCCAACCGCGCCGATGCCGGTGGTGACTCGTACGCGGCCGCACTTCAGAACCTTTACCAGCAGTACGACGCCGCCGAGCAGGGCATCGTGACCGCGATGGCGCGCTACTCCGAGGTCGACCAGGCCGCGGCCGAACCGTTCCGGAACGTCTGAGGGGGAACCGAAAGCAATGCCACCGAAGCACAGCGCCGATTCGTCCGGCGTCCAGCCGGTCCAGCTCGGCGAGAACTCGCAGTCCGCCGGCATCGTCGAATCCGCTCGCGGCCGCTCCGACGGCTTCGAGGTCGGCGCCGACCGCGCGATCACGAACCCGCCGAACTGGGAGAGCGCCCAGTCCAGCCAGGAACTCTGGGACCAGGCCAACCTCGGCAACGATCCCGGCACCGCGGAGACCCTCAGCCACGGCTGGAGCGCGCACGGCACCCAGCTGAGCCAGGCCTCGAACGACCTCTACAACGCGATCTCCGAACTGGGCTCGGCCTGGGTCGGTCAGGGCGCGGCGGGTGCGCAGGGCGCGCTGGTCGCCATCGCGAACTCGAGCTCCCAGGCCTCCGAGGCCGCGAGCACGATGTCCGACAGGCTGCAGAAGCAGGCCGACGCGGCCACCAAGGTCAAGCTCATGCCGAAGCCGACCAACTACAGCCCTGAGGCCGCGATGGGTCAGGCGCTCGCGGGCGGTCCGGTCGCGATGGTCACCGACCAGAAGCCGCTCGCGGATCAGGACAAGGAGGTGCGGGCGGAGCAGGCCAGGTTCCTCGAGGCCTACACCAAGGAGATGAGCGAGGTCGACGGCTCGACCCCGAGCTTCGGTCCCGAGTCCCTCGGTATGAAGCCGACCGCGACGCACAACAGCGCTTCGTTCAGCGGGGTCGGCAACGTCGGCAACGCGAACCTCGGCTCCGGCGGTGTCTCCGGCACCTCGGGCCTCCCGGGCACGCACGGTTTGGCAGGCGTCGCGCCCGGCAGTGCGGCAGCACTGCACGGCGGTCCGGACTCCGGTGTGTTCTCGCAGGCCGGGTACGCCCAGGGTGCCACGGGGGCAGCCCCCGGTATGGCCACCGGCGCCGGTGTCGGCAGCGGCGCGGGTGCCGCTCCGATCACCCCGCCGTCCGCTCCCGGCGGTGGCGGCAACGCGCTGGGCCAGGCGCTCGGCATGGGCGCGCTCGGCGGTGGCCTCGGCTACGCCGGTGCCAAGGCGCTCGGACAGGGCAACAAGTCCGGCGCGGCCAAGGACACCGACAGCACCGAGTCCGCGGCGACGGAAAACGCCCCCGCGCAGAGCGCCGCTTCGCAGGCCGTTCCGCAGCAGGGCATCGTCAACTCCAGCGGCACGATCGGCGCCGGTGCGCCGCCGCCGATGCAGGGCATGGGCGGAATGGGCGGCGGTATGGGTGCCCACGGTGCCCAGGCCGAGCAGGAAGAGGAGCACACGCACGCGTCGTTCCTCATCGAGCCCGACCCCGACGACGCCTTCGGTGCCAACGAGGCGACCCCGCCGCCGGTCATCGGTGCCTGGACCGACGACGACGAGCGCTAGTCCGGTTTCACCGGGCGCGCGGCCGAACCGGCCGCGCGCCCGCTGACTTTTGGGGGTGAATCGTGCCGAACGGTGAACTGTTCAGCGCGGTCGAGCTGGACTTCTTGTGGGAGAACGCGAACGTCGGCGAACTGCCGTATCCGCTGCGGGGCCGCTCCCACGGTGCGACGGTGGACGAGCGCGCGGCACTGCGGCAGGAGACCCTGCGGGCGTTGAACCAGCGACGGCTGGTCGACGACCGCGGCAGGCCGGAGCCGCATCTCGAAGACTTCTTCGGCATCCTCGCCGCGCCGGATCTGAGCTTGGACTGCGTCCAGCTCAACAACCCGAACACCGAGCCGCTCCTCGCGGTCGCGTCGGTGCTCGGCGGTGAGGGACTGCTGACCGTCCAGGACCCGCGTGGTTTCCACTTCCACCCCATCGCCCCCGACGGCCTCGCGAGCGCGATCATCTCCCTGCTGCCGCCGGGTTCCCGCGGCACCGAGAAGTCGATCACGCTCCCACTGGACGGCCTCGTCGGCGCGTCCGGCGCCGACTTCCTCCAGCGCCGCCAGCCCCAGGTCGACGGGTCGGCGACCTCGGACGAGGACCGCAAGGCCCTGTCCCGGCTCCAGGCCCAGCCGCGGTTGCGCGGCGGCCAGTTCGGTGCCAACGCGCGGAGCCGCATGGGCGGCCGAAGCCGGTCTTCCGTGTTGAGCTGGTTCGACACGCAGTCGGGCCGCTACTTCACCCAGGCGACACGAGGATCGGACGGACGCGACTGGATCACCATCGCTCCGGCCGACCCCGCCACGCTGCGGCAGCGGCTGACCGAGATGCTCGGAAAGATCGGCGAGTCCTCAGTCGCGCGATGACCACCGTCGGGTCATCGGGATGCAATGAAGGGGCCTTTCATTGCAAAATTCTGGATGAAGGCTGGGCGCGAAGCGCCTCCGTTTGAGGGTGGCGGCGGGGGCATGGATGGAGAAAGGCCCCTTCATTGCATTGGTAACGCACGAGGCCATAGGTGCCGGGAGGGCACGGAGTAATGCACCAGGAACACTTCTCACCGATGGCATTCGACTTCCTCTGGGAGGGCGCGGAGCTCGGTGATCCGCCGTATCCGCTGCGCGTGCGCTCGCACGGCGCGACCGAGGCCGAGCGGAGGTCGTTGCGCAACCGCACCGACGTCGAACTCAAGGCGCGCGGCGTCCGCGACGCACGTGGTCGGCTCGAGCCGAAGATCGAGGATTGGCTGTACCTCCTCGCGCGCGCTCCGCTGACGATCGACGCGCTGCACATCCCCGAATTCCAGGCGCCGACGATCGCGCTGCTCGGCGCCTCCGACGGCCGCAGCGGGGTGATCGCGATCCAGGATCAGAGCGGCATCTGGCTGCGGGAGGCCCCGGCCGACGGGCTCGCCTCCGCGGTCATCGACCTGCTCCCGCCGGGGCAACGAGGTTCTGAGGCGTCCGTCACTTTGCCGATCGACGACGCCCGCCGCACGGAACCGATCCGCGCCGCCATCAACCCGACGAAGCAGGCCGAGGAGCCCGAAGCGGCGAAGGCCCGTCGTAAGGAGAAGGTGCGCGTCTCGCTGAGTGACCGCGTCACCGCCGACCCTCGTGAGGCGTTCGGCAAACTCACCGGTCAGCCGAGGTTGCGGGGCGGTCAGCTTGCAGCGAACAGCCGTTCCCACGTGGGCGCGAAGCAGCGTTCCCGGGTCCTCGGCTGGTTCGACACGTCCAGCGGGCGCTATCTCAGCACCTCACAGGCCGGTCCCGACGGACGTGAATGGGTCACCGTCTCGCCTGCCGACGTCAAGGCGTTGCGGACGAGGTTGGGCGAAATGGTGGCCGGAGTGGCCGTCGACACACGCTAGGGTGACCGTCGCGTCCGCGCGCCGGGAACCCTGGCAGCGCGTCCGCCGTTGACGTCCGAGAGGCTCAGGCACCTCGCCCGTCCAGGTGGGCGGTATCCTGATGGGCGGGTGCCGGAGCACCATGGGTTGTCAAGATCGTGATGGCGGGTATCACATGAGCCGCCCAACCAGGGAGGGTCGAGGCCACCAGGGCCGAGTCGTATGAACCGGAAGAGCGTGCTCAGGAACCCAGTGCTCTGGATTCTCGCGGCGGTACTGGCGTTTCTCGCGTATAACACGATCTTCGACAGTGATCGTGGCTACACCCAGGTGCCCATTTCCGTCGCGAATCAGCAGATCACCGGGAACAACGTCAAGGAAGCCTCCCAAGAGGACAAGGAGCAGCAGATCAAACTGCTGCTCAACAAGAAGATCGACGTCGACGGCCAGCAGGTCGACCAGATCATCGCCCAGTACCCGGCGAACGTCGCGGGAACGGTCTACTCGCAGCTGATCGGACTGAAGGCCGGTGACAACCCGGTCAAGTTCACGACCAAGGTCACCCAGCAGAACGTCCTCACCCAGATCCTGATCTTCGCCATCCCGCTCGCCCTCGTACTGGGCCTGCTGATGTGGATGATGAACAACGCCCAAGGCGGCGGGAACCGGGTCCTCAACTTCGGCAAGTCGAAGGCCAAGCAGCTCAACAAGGACATGCCGAAGACCACCTTCGGTGATGTCGCGGGCGCGGACGAGGCCGTCGAAGAGCTGTACGAGATCAAGGACTTCCTCCAGAACCCGGCGCGCTATCAGGCACTCGGCGCGAAGATCCCGAAGGGCGTCCTGCTCTACGGGCCACCCGGTACCGGTAAGACGCTGCTCGCGCGAGCCGTCGCCGGCGAGGCGGGCGTGCCGTTCTACACGATCTCCGGTTCCGACTTCGTCGAGATGTTCGTCGGTGTCGGTGCCTCCCGTGTTCGCGACCTGTTCGAACAGGCCAAGCAGAACGCGCCGTGCATCATCTTCGTCGACGAGATCGACGCGGTCGGCCGCCAGCGCGGCGCCGGCCTCGGCGGTGGCCACGACGAACGTGAGCAGACCTTGAACCAGCTGCTCGTCGAGATGGACGGCTTTGACGCTCGCGGCGGCATCATCCTGATCGCCGCGACCAACCGGCCCGACATCCTCGACCCGGCACTGCTGCGTCCCGGCCGGTTCGACCGGCAGATCCCGGTGTCCGCACCGGATATGCGCGGTCGCAAGGCGATCCTCGAGGTGCATGCCAAGGGCAAGCCGATCGCGCAGGGCACCGACCTGAGCAGCCTCGCCAAGCGGACCGTCGGCATGTCCGGCGCCGACCTGGCGAACGTGCTCAACGAGGCCGCGCTGCTCACGGCCCGCACCAACGGGCACGTGATCACCGATGCGGCACTGGAGGAGTCGGTCGACCGCGTCGTCGGCGGCCCCGCCCGCAAGAGCCGGATCATCTCCGAGAAGGAGAAGAAGATCACGGCCTACCACGAGGGCGGGCACGCGCTCGCCGCGTGGGCGATGCCGGATATCGAGCCGGTCTACAAGCTGACGATCCTGCCGCGCGGGCGCACCGGCGGTCACGCCCTGCTCGTCCCGGAGGACGACAAGGAATTGATGACCCGCTCGGAGATGCTCGGGCGTCTGGTCTTCGCCATGGGTGGCCGGACGGCGGAGGAGCTCGTCTTCCACGAGCCGACCACCGGCGCCTCGTCCGACATCGAGCAGGCGACCAAGATCGCCCGCGCGATGGTCACCGAGTACGGCATGAGCGCCCGGCTCGGCGCGGTCAAGTACGGCCAGGAACAGGGCGACCCGTTCCTCGGCCGCTCGGCAGGCCGCCAGGCGGACTACTCGCTGGAGGTCGCGCACGAGATCGACGAGGAGGTGCGCAAGCTCATCGAGACCGCGCACACCGAGGCGTGGCACGTGCTGAGCACCTACCGCGACGTGCTGGACGAGCTGGTCATCGAGCTCCTCGAGAAGGAGACGCTGACCCGCAAGGACCTCGAGCGGATCTTCGCGTCCGTCGAGAAGCGCCCGCATATCACCATCTTCAACGAGTTCGGCGACCGCAAGCCGTCGGACAAGCCGCCCATCAAGACCCCGGGCGAGCTGGCGATGGAGCGCGGCGAGCCGTGGCCGCCGCCGGAGGAGAGCAAGGAACCGGTGCTGCAGCCGGCGCCGACCCCGGTCGGCACCGCACAGGGCGCGGGCGATCTGCCCGGTGGCCCGCCGTACGGGGCCCCGGTTCCGCCGCCGGACCCGAACGCCAATCCGTACGCACCGCCGCAGCCGGGCGCCTACCCCAATGGTGGCCGCCCGAATGGTGGGCCGAACGGCACCGGACACTGGCCCCAGGCATATGGTGGGCAGCAGCCGGGCGGTCCGGCAGGCGGTTACCAGGGCGGGCCCGTCGGCGGTCCCCCCAACTACGGGGCACCCCCCGGATGGACCCCGGCGACTCAGCCGGGCGGCCAGCCGAGCCAGCCCTGGCGTCCCGCCGAAGACCGTCCGCGTGACAACTGGTTCAGCGGCGAGCCTGGCCAGACCGACGGTCAGGACGAAGGACAGCATCGGCGTGATTCCGACGGACAGGACGACAAACAGCGGTAGCGGCGAACGCCCGGTCTTCGATCAGGACCGGGCCGAGAAAGCCGTACGTGAACTCCTGCTCGCCTGTGGTGAGGACCCGGACCGGGACGGTCTCCTTGAGACCCCCGCCCGGGTCGCTCGCGCTTACAAGGAAATGTTCGCCGGGCTCTACACCGACCCCGACCACGTCCTGGACCGTACCTTCGACGAGGCGCACGAAGAACTCGTCCTCGTCACCGACATCCCGATGTTCTCCACCTGCGTACCGAGCGCCCAGCACGTCGACGTCCCGGGCGGCACCAAACCCGCCGCCGACGTCCGCCCCGGCGACACCCTCCGCACCCTCGCCAAGGGCCACACCGCCGAAACGGTGGTCACCGCTGTCACCACCCGCACCACTCACTCCCTGGTCCGCGTCACCACCCCCCACGGCTCCTTCGTGGTCACCCCCGACCACCCCCTCGCCACCCCGTCCGGCTGGCGCGAAGCCGCCGACGTCACCGGCACCCACCTCGAACACGCGAGTCGTCCGTCCAATCACGCGTGTTGCCCCTCCAATCACGCGAGTGCGCCGTTCAATCACGCGAATGACGCGAAGTGGTTCGCCCGGCACGGGTTCGCGCGGGACGACCACCGAACCGACCTTGTCGATTCGCAGTGGGTCGAGGTCGAATCGGTCACTCCGTTCGAGGCGGCGGAAACCGTCTACAGCTTCAAATGCGACCCGCACCCGACGTTCACCATCGCCGGCCACCTGACTCATAACTGTGAGCACCATTTGGTCGCATTCCACGGAGTGGCCCACGTCGGGTACATCCCGAACGGACACGGCAAGGTCACCGGACTGTCCAAACTGGCCCGTCTCGTCGATCTCTACGCCCGGCGACCCCAGGTTCAGGAACGACTCACCTCCCAGGTCGCGGACGCCATCATGCGCAAGCTCGAGCCGCGCGGTGTGATCGTCGTGGTCGAAGCGGAGCATCTGTGCATGGCCATGCGCGGGATCCGCAAACCCGGCGCCCGCACCACGACGTCGGCGGTGCGGGGGTTGCTGCAGTCGTCGGCGTCCTCGCGGGCCGAGGCGCTGGATCTGATCAAGGGCCGTCGATGACCACGCTGCCTTCGCCCGGCCGCTGCGTGGTGATGGGGGTTCTGAACGTCACGCCCGACTCGTTCTCCGACGGCGGACGCTACCTCGACGTCGAGCAGGCGCTGGAGCACGCGCACGAGATGTGGGCGCGCGGTGCGGACCTGATCGACGTCGGCGGCGAGTCGACGCGGCCGGGGGCGTCCCGAGTGGACGCCGAGACCGAGCTCGCCCGGATCATGCCGGTGATCCGGTCTCTCGCGGCCGAAGGGGTCGCGATGTCGGTGGACACCACGCGGGCCGCGGTGGCAGCTGCCGCCGTCGAGGCAGGAGCGTCGGTGATCAACGACGTTTCCGGCGGGCTGGCCGATCCGGACATGGCGCGTGTGGCGGCGGAGACCGGCGTGCCCTACGTGCTCATGCACTGGCGCGGGCACAGCAAGGACATGAACGCGCTGGCCTTGTACAAGGACGTCGTCGCCGACGTTCGCGACGAGTTGCTGTCCAGAGTGGACGAAGCGGTCGCGGCCGGGGTGAGCGAGCGCGCGATCGTGCTCGACCCGGGGCTCGGCTTCGCGAAGAACGCCGAGCACGACTGGGCCCTGCTGCACGGTTTGGATTCGTTCTTGTCCTTGGGTTTCCCGGTCCTCGTCGGAGCCTCGCGCAAACGGTTCCTCGGGCGGCTGCTGTCCGAAAAGGACGGCATACCGCGTCCGCCGGACGGCCGGGAGGACGCCACGGCGGCCGTATCCGCGCTCGCCGCGGCGGCGGGGGCGTGGGGTGTCCGCGTGCACGAGGTCGGCGCGACCATCGACGCGGTGACGGTCGCCGCCGCGTGGCGAAAGGGAAGTCCCGATGTCTGACCGGATCACGCTGACCGGGCTGCGGGTCTTCGGCCACCATGGCGTTTTCGACCACGAGAAGCGGGACGGGCAGGAGTTCGTCGTCGACATCGTCGTGTGGCTGGATCTCGGCCCGGCCGCCGCGTCCGACGACCTGACCAGGACCCTGCACTACGGCGAACTCGCGGAACTCGCCGCCGGGATCGTGGCGGGCGAACCGTTCGACCTCATCGAGAGTGTCGCCGGCAAGATCGCCGACGAGGTCCTGCGTGACGAGCGACTGAGCGCCGTCGAGGTGACGGTGCACAAACCGTCCGCGCCTATTCCTCTGACCTTCGACGACGTCGCGGTGACCGTCCGGCGCGCGCGGTGAAGTCTCCGTTCGCGCGCTGCGCGCGCTCTCAGAGACGGCGGGAGCGATGAGCCGCGCTGTCCTTTCGCTCGGCTCGAACCTTGGCGACCGGCTCGGATATCTGCGGCTGGCTCTCGACGTCGTCCGGCCCGCGCTTGTCGCCGTGTCGTCGGTCTACGAGACGAAGGCGTGGGGCGTCGAGGACCAGCCGGACTTCCTCAACGCCGTCTGCCTTGTCGACGACCCGGCACGCGACCACTGGGACTGGCTGCGCACCGGGCAGGCCGCCGAGCAGGCCGCCGGCCGAGTCCGCGAACTCCGCTGGGGCCCGCGGACGCTGGACGTCGACATCGTGACCGTGGACGGCGTCCGCTCGGACGATCCGGAGCTCCTCCTCCCGCACCCCGGCACCCCGGATCGCGCGAGCGTGTTGATCCCCTGGCTGGAGATCGAACCCGAGGCAGTCCTCCCCGGCCACGGCCCCATCGCCGCCCTCCTCGCCGCGCGCCCCGAGTCAGACGTCTCCTCCGTCCGCCTGACCGACCTGAGCCTCACGCGGTAGCAAAGGTCCCCTGCTCCCGCGACCGCGCTGACCTGCGTTTAGCGGGCTAAACGCGATCCGCCCTAGTCCAGGGCAGCGCGCATGGCGGCGATGATCCACTGGGCCTGCGGCATCTGGCTGGGGAACGCCGGCCAGCCGTTCATCTTCCCCAGCAGGTACCAGTACCGCTCGGCCTGCGGGTCCGAGCTGATCGCCATCCCGTGGGTCAGTTCGCGCCGCCAGGCCGGATCGGCGGGATCGTTCTTCCCCCGCGCCGACAGCGTGAAGATCGTCTCGGCCAGCTCGCGGCCCTCCGCCGAGTCCGGTGCGAGCCCTGCCTCCAGTGCTTCGCCCGCCTTCGCGCTCCAGGCCGTCCACAGCTGCTGCTGTTCCGCGCCGAAGTCCGCCTTGTTCTCCGCCCGGAGCTTCGAGTGCCACTCGCTCATCCGGCGGATCGACGCGCGGAACTCCTCGTCCTGGACGAGTTCGGCGAACTCGATCCACGCCTCCAGCTGCTCGGGCGCCGGGTCGTCCGGCAGCTCCGGTTTCGCCGAGCGCATCCGCTCATAGAACTGTGGATCGAGGTCGAGTCCTTCGACCGTCTCCTCCCAGAACTCGTCGAGCAAACGCTTGCGTTCCTCGTCCGACATCGATGCGAGCTTGTTCATCAATTCGACCTCCTCCAGTGGTGAGTCACGTTTGGCCACCGCTCGCAGTACCGCCCGGCGCAGTTCCAGCCGCCGGATCTGCTCGTCCAGGGCCGCGACATGCTGGACCGCGAGGTCGCCGATGGTCGCTTCCCTGGTCAGCGCCCGTTCGACGTCCGCGAGCCCCAGCCCGAGCTCCCGCAAGGTCCGGACCAGCTCCAGTCGCGCCATCGCCGTGGCGTCGTAGAGCCGGTAGCCCGAGTTCGTGCGGTCGGTCGGGGGCAGAAGCCCCTCGTCGGAGTAGAAACGGATGGTCTTCACCGGGAGACCGGTTCGTTTGGCCAGTTCTCCGATGGTGAAAACAGCTGCGGTGCCCACACGCCTCATGTTCGACTCTCCAGTTGGTGGAGAGTCAAGCCTCCCAGGTAGCGTTGAGTCATGCACTTCACCCGGCCACGCGAGCTGGCGGTGGCCGGCCTTCTCGGCTTGGTCCTGGTCTACCTGCTGTTCCAGGTCGCGTACGGCGCCATCCCCGCGCTTCCACTCCTCGCGGGTGTGACGTTGCTCGTCCTCGCCCTCTGTGAAGCCGTTCTCGGCTTCATCGTCCGTTCGCGGATCAAGGAGGGCCGGGTGATCGCCGCG
Source organism: uncultured Actinomycetota bacterium (assembly GCA_963766045.1). Classification (GTDB taxonomy): domain Bacteria; phylum Actinomycetota; class Actinomycetes; order Mycobacteriales; family Pseudonocardiaceae; genus Amycolatopsis. Next base: position 896,757 of record CAVXYN010000002.1, read on the forward strand.
ATCTCTGTCGCCCGATCGGTATCACTGGCGAAGGCCTCATCGCTCGCCGGATCCGCCATGACAGGTGCATGGCTGGCGGCCGTCGCGTATCTTTTTCCGCGACGTGACGAACTCCTCGCGGCGACCGGAGATCTCCGGTCGGCGACGGTCGGGATAGTCAGCGCGATAGCGCTGGTAGCTGCGGCTTTATGGCTTGAGCACTCCTGTCGGACCCCCGAGGGCGGTGATCGGGACCGCGGCGGGGAGCCGACCGGTTAACGCCCGAAAGGCACCGCTCGAAGTACCGACTAGGTCTCGTTCGGATTACTAGAAGGTACGGTGTTGGTCATGACCGGGGTGGGTGACGACTCGCGCGGCCGCCTTACGGGTAGGCCGTGGCTTGTCGTCGGCTTGGTCCTTGCCGTCGGTGCGACTCTCGCGTTGGTGCTTTCCGACGATCTCCGCTACTTGCGGCTGGGCATTGTCGCGGCACTGTGGGCCGCCCTGATCGGCGCTTTCCTCGCCGTCCGCTCCCGCAAACAGGTGTCGCAGAGCGAAGAAGCGGTGGCTGAGGCGCAGGCCGTCTACGAGCTGGAGCTGGAGCGGGAGATCGCCGCCCGCCGCGAGTTCGAGCTGGAGATGGAAGCGGAGACCCGGCAGGTCGCCGAGAGCCGCTCTCAGGAGGAACTCGAAGCACTCAGAGCCGAGGTGACCGCGCTGCGCGAGAGCCTCCAGTCGCTCTTCGGCGGCGGCGAAGTGCTCCTCGAACGCGTCGCGCTCACCGCGCAGGCCACCCGCATGCGCTCGCTGGACAACAAACAGCTGATGAGCGCCGGCTCCGATGCCAACGGAAACGGCAAACAGCCCGCCCAGCTGATGGCGGGCAAGAACACCACGATCGACGTCAACGACCGTGAACGTGAACGTGAGCGCCCGCCCGAGATGCGCGAGCGGCCGACAGAGATGATCGACCGCGTCCTCGAACCGGCGTCCGCGCGCACCGGAATGAACGGTTCGAACACGCCGCCCGCCGCTCGCCGCAAGCCCGCGAACGGCCAGGTGAACGGCAACAACGGCAACAACGGCAACAACGGCGCCAATGGTTCCAACGGCACCACCGGCTACCGCCAGACCGGCCCGCGTCCGATTCCCGCCGACGAATCGACCCGCCGCAGCATGCGCAAGGCCGACGCTCGCGCCACGAAGGCCGCCGAAGCACTCGCCGCCGAGGCAGCCCGCCGGGAGCGGATCGAGATGTCCCGCCCGGAGATGTCGCCCGCCGAGATCTCGCGGCCGATGCCGCGGGTCGACGGCAAGCGCAAGACGCCGCCGCGAGAGACGCCGGCCGAGGTCTCCCGTCCGTCCATGCCCGGCGTCTCGCGTGCCGAGGTATCCCGCCCGTCGATGCCCGGGGTGAACCGGAAGCCGCAGCGGAAGGAACAGCCGGGCCGTCAGCCGTCGCTGCAGCAGCGTCTCGACGCCGGCACCGTGCAGCGTCCCCCGGCACCCCGTCCGGAGGAGCAGACGAGGGCGGCGACGCCCCCCGTGTCAAAACCTCCCGGGCCGAAGCCGATCAAGAAGGTCGAGCCCGACCGGCCGCGGCCGAACCGCGAGCTCGGCCTTACCCGGCCGGGGATGAAGCCGGTCGGCCGCCCCGCATCGAGCGTCACTCCGCCGCCGGCGAACAAGCCCGCGCCCCAGCCCGAACCCAGGCCCCAGCCCGCACCTCAGCCCGCGTCGATGGAGAGCACCGGCGAGTGGAAGCCGTCGTGGAGCCAGGAGCGCCCGGTGAGCGACCTGAGCGCGGCGTTCCCCAACAAGGACGACTTCGCCGACCGGTTGCGTCCCCAGCCGCCGCAGCCGAGGCCCCAGCCGCGGCCGGAACCGCAGCAGAGGCCGCAGGCAAGGCCCGAGCCGAAGCCGGTGCCCGAGTCGGAAATGCTGACACCGCTGTCGCTCCCGGCCTTCGAGACGCCCCCGAGCCAGCCGGTACCCCAGACGACACTGCCGCCGGTACCCGAGCGCCGTCCGGAGCCGATCGCCGAGCCGCCGCGGTACAGCCAGCCCGTCGAGCAGCAGCTGACCAACCCGACGCTGCCTGAAGAGATCCGCACGATGCAGAACCGGCCCGGTGGACGCCGTCGCCGCGCGGCGGACGACTCGTCGTCGTCGCTCACCCCGGTTCCGAATGTGCCGGAGCCGAACGGTGGCGGCCGTCGCCGTCGCCCGGAAGGGGAGCCGCCTGCCTGGCAGAACGGTGCGTCCGAGTCCTCGGGCGGCAGGCACGGTGGCGGGCATGCCAGGCCGGAAGAGCAGGCGCCCTCTCGTAACGGTTCTTCGCACAGCCGCCCCGAAAACGGCACCGAGGGCCCGGCGGGTTCACACGCAGCGGGTCGTTCGGTCATGGAGCTGCTCGCCGCCAATGGGGCGAATGACTCCATCCCGCGGCGCAGGCGCCGTGCCGAGGACTGACGTTCTTGATGGTGGACCCGCGACCGCAATCAACGTCGGGGTTCAGGCTGTGGTCGCCTTCCGCCATCCACCTCTGCTCCGCCGACCGCCCCGTGGACCCGGCGGTAGGGTGACCGGCTGTGAGCGGACCCAGCAGCCCTGAGGGGCTCTCGGCGGAACGGGACATCCCGGGCCGCCCGGCGACCGGAACCGACCGGGCACGCCGCCCCCGGTCGATCACCGTGCTGCTGCCGGTGCTCGGCCTGATCGTCATCGCGTTGTGCGGACTTTTCGTATTCGGCACGGTGACCGAGAAGGTGGGCCTGCCCGCGGTGACGATCGGCGTGCTCGCCGCGCTCGTCCCGGTCGGCGTGGTGGTGACGGCGTTCCTTTGGGTCGACCGCTGGGAGCCGGAGCCGCCCAACCTCCTGCTGCTGTCCTTCGTCTGGGGCGCATGCGTCGCGACGATCATCGCCCTGCTGCTCAACAGCGGCGCGGAGGCGGTCGGCGACCTGCTGCTCGGCAGCGGCGGTGGCGGCAAGATCAGCGGGCTGGTCTCCGCACCTCTGGTCGAGGAAGCCGCGAAGGCCGCGTTCATCGTGCTGCTGTGGTGGCGCCGCCCGAGCGAGTTCGACGGCGTCGTGGACGGCATCGTCTATGCCGGGTTCACCGCGGCCGGGTTCGCCTTCACTGAGAACATCTACTACTTCGGCCGCGCGTTCGCCGAGCACGGTTTCGGCGACGGCACCAGCGCCGGCGTACTCGCCGCGTTCTTCCTGCGCGGCGTACTTTCGCCGTTCACACATCCGCTGTTCGCGGTGATGACCGGGATCGGTCTCGGCATCGCGGCCAGTACGAAACACCGCTCAGCGCGGATCCTGGCGCCGCTGGGTGGTTATGTCGTCGCGGTGCTGCTGCACGCGCTGTGGAACGGCGCCGCGTTGCTCGGGGGCGCCAAGACATTCCTGAACGTGTACTTCCTGATCATGGTCCCGCTGTTCATCGGGGTGTTCTCGGTGGTGCTCATGCAGCGGCGCCGTGAGCAGCGGATCGTCGCGGCGGCACTGCCGATGATGGTCGACGCGCGCTGGATCGCGCCTACCGAAGTCTCGTTGCTGGCCAGCCTTTCCGGTCGGCGGGCATGGCGGAAGCAGGCACGTAAACAGTCGGGACGTGACGCGGCGAAGGCCGTTGGCCGGTATCAGGCCAGCGTGACCGAGCTCGCGTTCCTCCGGCGGAGCAAGAGCCTCAGTGACGAGGGGAAACAGCGCCAGGGCGAGTTGTTACGGGTGCTGAAGTCCTCCCGGGCCGAGGCGGTACGGCTGGCCGATGGTGCGCCACGCGAGTGACCCGTATCAGGTGAAGCTGGTCACTGGGGTTGTTTCAGACATCGGCCATGGGGTTACTCTCGCGCCGTCGTCTGGTACCCGCGACGCAGAGCGGGACTGGAACGAGTTGAGGAGTTTTCGACCATGAGCGTCCACTGGCGCACGCCATGATGAGGCCCGCTCGCCTCGCGGTCGGTGTGGTTTCGGCAGGCCGGGTCGGCAGTGTCGTAGGCGCCGCCTTGGCGAGGGCCGGGCACACGGTCGCCGCCGCTTCGGGCCTTTCCAATGCTTCGGTACGCCGAGCGGAGCAGTTGCTTCCCGACGTCCCTCTCTTGCCGCCCGACGAAGTCGCGCGAGGCGCCGATCTCGTCCTCCTCGCTCTGCCCGACGACGCCTTGGCCGGGATGGTGCGCGGTCTCGTCGCCACCGGTTCGCTGCGTCCGGGGCAGATCGTCGTGCACACCTCGGGCTCGCACGGGATCGACGTCCTCACGCCCGCGGTCGAGGCCGGGGCGCTGCCGCTGGCGTTGCATCCCGTGATGACCTTCACCGGCCGCACCGAGGACCTCGACCGGCTGGCCGCCTGCAGCATCGGCGTCACGGCGATGGCCGACGACGAAGCCGCGTGGAACGTCGGCGAGGCACTGACGGTGGAAATGGGCGCGGAACCGGTCCGCGTTCCTGACGAAGCGCGCGCGCTCTATCACGCGGCGTTGGCGCACGGCGCGAATCACCTGATGACGCTCGTCGCCGATTGCGCGGAACTTTTGCGGGAAGCGGGAATCGCGAACTCGGAACGACTGGTCGCTCCGTTGTTGTCGGCGGCATTGGATAATGTTCTGCGCCACGGGGACCGGGCACTGACCGGTCCGGTCGCCCGTGGTGATCTCGGCACCGTGCGTAAGCATCTCGCGGTGCTGGCCAAGCGGGCTCCCGGTGTCGCACCGGGCTATCGCGTGCTCGCCAGGCGCACGGTGGCGCGCAGCACTGCCGCCGGGCTGCTGGACGCCTTGGCCGCCGCCGAGCTCACCGAACTTCTCGACGATCCCGCCGAAGGGCAGCAAATCCAGTGACCACACCGAAATTCGCCCGAGGCACGCTGAACACGATCCAGCCGCCCGAGCAGGTGAGCCAGGTGACCCGTGCCCTGCACGGGGTCGGCCGCAAGGTCGCGCTGGTGCCCACGATGGGCGCGCTGCACGCCGGGCATCGCGAGCTGATCCGCCGCGCGAAGCGGCTCCCGAACATCGTCGTCGCCACCTCGATCTTCGTGAATCCCTTGCAGTTCGGGGAAGGCGAGGATTTCGAGGCCTACCCACGTCCCCTCGAGAAGGATCTCGAGGTGCTGACGGAAGACGGCGTCGAACTGGGCTTCCTGCCCAAGGCGTCGGATCTGTATCCCGAAGGCGCCACGATCACGGTGCACCCCGGCCGGCTCGGTGACGAGCTGGAAGGGGCCGTGCGGCCCGGGCATTTCGCGGGCGTGCTGACCGTGGTGGCGAAACTGCTCAACATCGTGCGGCCGGATTACGCCTTCTTCGGGGAGAAGGACTACCAGCAGCTGGTGCTGATCAAGAAGATGGTGCGGGACCTGAACATCGACACCCGGATCATCGGGGTGCCGACGGTCCGGGAACGTGACGGGTTGGCGTTGTCTTCGCGCAACGTCTACCTGACGCCCGAACAGCGCGAGGACGCGATCGTGCTGTCGGCGGCGCTCACAGCGGGCGCCTTCGTCGGGCGTGACGGGGCGGAAGCCGTACTGGCGACCGCACGGCAGACCCTGGCCGCGCGACCCGCGGTCGAGGTCGACTATCTGGAGTTGAGGGGAACCGACCTCGGGCCCGCGCCCGTGGACGGAGAGGCGCGGTTGCTGATCGCGGCCAGGGTTGGGAGTACCCGGCTGATCGACAACGTGCCGGTGGTCCTCGGTGCTGCCACGGACCATCCGGAACACGCGCTGGACGCAGGGGAATAAGGGAGAGTCCACGATGTATCGCACAATGCTGAAATCGAAGATCCATAGGGCGACGGTCACCCAGGCCGATCTCCACTACGTCGGATCGGTGACCGTCGACGAAGACCTGATGGACGCGGCGGATCTGCTGCCGGGTGAGCAGGTGTCCATTGTGGACGTCACCAACGGGGCGAGGCTCGAAACGTACGTGATCGCCGGTGAGCGGGGCACGGGCGTGCTCGGCATAAACGGTGCCGCGGCGCATCTGGTGCACCCGGGCGATCTGGTGATCCTGATTTCGTACGCGCAGATGGAGAACGCCGAGGCGGCCGCGTTCCGGCCCCGGGTCATCTTCGTCGACGCGGACAACCGGATCGTCGAAAAGGGCGCCAACCCTGGTCACGCGCCCGAGGGATCGGGTCTGCTGAGCGGCACCGTGACGCTGGCCGACGACGACACGATGACCTTCCCGGTCGCCGAAACCGCCGACGCCCGTCGTCTCGACGCGCTGCTGCACGCCGAAAGCTGAGCCTCGCTTGCTGCTCACGGTCGACGTCGGCAACACCAATATCGTGCTCGGTCTCTACGACGGCCAAGAGCTGGTGGGCGACTGGCGCATGCGTACCGACGCGCGGATCACCGCCGACGAGCTCGCGCTCACCATGCGCGGGCTCCTCGGCCCGCACGCGGACGCGATCACCGGGATCAGCGCGCTTTCCACGGTTCCGGCCGTGCTGCGGGAGCTGCGGGTCATGCTTTCGCGGTATTACGGAAAGCTGCCGAAGATCGTCGTCGAACCAGGAGTGCGCACGGGGGTGCCGCTCCTGGTCGACAACCCCAAGGAGGTGGGCGCGGACAGGCTGGTGAACACCCTGGCCGCGCACCACCTGCACAGCACCGCCTGTGTGGTGGTGGATTTCGGGACTTCGACCAATGTGGACGCCATTTCCGCCAAGGGCGAGTTCCTCGGCGGCGCGTTCGCGCCCGGGATCGAGATCTCGGTCGACGCTCTCGCCGCGCGTGCTGCGGCGCTGCGCAAGGTGGAGCTGGTGCCGCCCCGGTCGGTGATCGGGAAGAATACGGTGGAATGCCTGCAATCCGGCATTCTCTACGGCTTCGCCGGCCAGGTCGACGGGCTGGTGAAGCGGATCGTGCGCGAGCTCGCCCCCGGCGGGTCGGATCCGGTCGCGGTGATCGCGACGGGCGGCCTCGCGCCCCTGGTGATCGGCGAGTCGGAGACGATCACCGAGCACGTCCCCGACCTGACGCTGCTCGGCCTGCGGCTGGTCTACGAACGTAACCACCGCAATTAGTCCTCTACTTGCGAGAAGGTCGTGTGGCGATCATGAGGACTCGGCGGGTCATGAGTCCATGGTTGACCAGCAGTTGCTCCAGGCTCGCCCGAAGCCGGTCCGGGTCGTCGTCGGCCTCGGCGGCCAGTTCGTGCACGTGTTCAAGCGAAAGCCGAACGGTCCGCTCCTGCCGTTCCCTCCACTCCGAGGTCTCGTCGTAGGCGACGACGTCGAATCCGGCGGCCTCCAGCAGCGGCCGGTGGTCGCCGACCTGGGGCGGCCGGTTCGTGGGCTGGCCATGGAAGTCCCACGTCGTGACGAGCAACCGTCCGCCGGGCACCAGGATCCGGGCGAAGTCCCGGAAGGCGGCGGGCTTGTCGGGCGCGAACAGTAACGCGTCGACGCTCATCACCGCATCACATGAGGCATCGTCCAACCCGGTGTGCCCGAAACTCCCGAGCCGGAATTCGGTCGCGGCGACGTCCATGGCATCGGCACGGCGCCGCGCCCAGGACAACGCGGTTTCCGCGATGTCGATTCCGGTGAGGGTCGCGTACGTGCGCGCCGCGACCCACAGCCCGGGCCCACCGCGGCCGCAGCCGATGTCGGCGAGCCGTCCGCCCAGTTCCAGCCGCGATTCGGCGGCGATCCGGTGCAGATCGGTCCGGGTGACGTAGCTGTAGGTGTCGAGTTCGGCCGGGTACTCGTCGCCGTACACCTCGGCCCAGATTCGCGCGGACACCGCCGAAGCGGGCGTTCCGAAGGTCGTGTTGAAGGTGGCCTTCCAGTCGGTGCTCATCGGCGCCGTGCCCGGAAAGTCGTGGTGACGATCGGCAGATCGAATTCCCCCGACGCGGTTTCCGGTGTTCTGTCGAGGAATTCTCGCGCCAGCCGGAGCGTGGCCGCGCGTTCCTCGGGTGACGCCACCAGGACGTGCGAATGCGTGGCGATCGTTTCCACCAGCGTTTCCGCCGTCCTGGACTGCTTATGTGCGAACAGCTCACGTACGAACGGCTCGAAGGCCTCGTTCCCGGGCAACTCGTCGTAGTCGCTCAGCCAGCGTCGGCTCACCGAAGTCTTGATCGCCTTGCCGAATTCGACGAGCCACGGCACCGAGAGGTCGTCATGGTTCCATAGCGCGACAAAGACGCCGCCCGGCTTGAGCACCCGGGCGATCTCCGGATAGGCCCGGTCGAGATCGAACCAGTGAAGTGCCTGCCCGGCGAACACGGCGTCCACCGATTCGTCCGGAAGCGGGATCTCTTCGGCCGTTCCGTTGAGCGGGGCGATGTCGGGAAGTGCTCGTTTGAGCTCTTCGAGCATTTGCGCATCCGGCTCGACAGCCGTGACCTCGAGGCCGAGCGCGAGCAATCCCTCACTCAGCTTGCCGGTGCCCGCACCCAGATCCAGCACCCGCTCGGCCGTCCTCGTTGCTCCGGACAGCCCCCATACGACGGCCTTTTCCGGATAATCCGGCCGATGACGGGCATAGGCGGCGGCCTCGGCTCCGAACGAGCCGGCGCGACGAGCGTGAAGTTCGGGTTCGATGCCGGGCTTGGATGAGTTCACGCGATCCAGGTTAGGCCGTGTCCTGTAAGTCATGTTCGCGGTCTTCGCGCCAAGCCGGCCCCTGACGACACGGGCACTTACAGGACACGACCTAATCGAGAGAAAACCACGCGGGCCGGATGCGGAAAAGGTAATCCGGTTGGCGTAGGGAAGCGGCGGGTTCGTACGCTATGCGCCATGACTGAAATCCCCGCGTCCGAGGCCGCGAGCCCCGACGAAGACCTGCCGGAACAGATGCGGGTGCGCCGGGACAAGCGCGACCGGATAATCGCGGAGGGTACCGATCCGTATCCGGTCGAGGTGCCTCGGACGCACTCGCTGGCCGAAGTGCGCGCGAAGCATTCCGATCTCCCGACCGACACGACCACCGGCGAGACCGTCGGCGTCACCGGCCGGGTCATGTTCATGCGCAATACCGGCAAACTGTGTTTTGCAACTCTCCGCGAAGGCGACGGCAACGAGTTGCAGGCGATGATCAGCTTGGCGAAGGTCGGTGAAGACGCACTCGCGGCGTGGAAGTCCGATGTCGATCTCGGTGATCACGTATTCGTCGAGGGTGAGGTCATCACCTCCAAGCGCGGTGAGCTTTCCGTGATGGCCGACGCCTGGCGGATCACGTCGAAAGCATTGCGCCCGTTGCCTGTGGCGCACAAAGACCTGGCCGAGGAAACGCGGATCCGGCAGCGTTATGTCGATCTGATCCTGCGTCCCAAAGCGCGGGATGTGGTGCGCACCCGCGCCGGAGTGCTGCGTTCCCTGCGTGACTCGTTTCACCAGCGCGGATTCCTCGAGGTCGAGACCCCGATGCTGCAGACGCTGCACGGAGGGGCGGCCGCCCGGCCATTCGTCACGCATTCGAATGCGTTCGATCTCGATCTGTACTTGAGGATCGCGCCTGAGCTCTACCTCAAGCGCTGTGTGGTAGGCGGTATCGAGAAGGTCTTCGAGATCAACCGGAACTTCCGGAACGAGGGCAGCGACTCGTCGCACTCGCCCGAGTTCGCCATGCTCGAGTACTACGAAGCGTATGCGACCTATGACTCCAATGCGGTGATGACGCGGCAGCTCATCCAGGAAGCCGCGCAGAGCGTTCTCGGTACTCAGGTGGTCACACTCGCGGACGGTTCGGAGTACGACCTCTCCGGCGAGTGGACCACTCTCGGAATGTACGAGTCGTTGTCGGAGTCGTTGTCCGAAGAGGTTACTCCCGAGACGTCCGCGGACAAGTTGCGCGCCTATGCCGAAGCGCGGGGCCTGGAGCTCGATCCGAAGTTAGGGCACGGCAAACTCGTCGAGGAACTGTGGGAACATCTCGTCGGAGATCATCTGCACGAACCCACATTTGTCCGTGATTTTCCGGTCGAGACATCCCCGCTGACCAGGCAACATCGCAGCAAGGCCGGTGTCGCGGAGAAGTGGGATCTCTACGTACGCGGATTCGAACTGGCCACCGGATACTCGGAGCTGGTCGATCCCGTGGTCGAACGACAGCGACTGGTGGAACAGGCTCGGCTGGGTGCGCAGGGCGATAGTGAGGCCATGAACCTGGATGAGGATTTCCTTCGGGCACTGGAGTACGGAATGCCTCCGAGCGGCGGCGTCGGAATGGGGATCGACAGGTTGCTCATGGCGCTGACCGGCCTTGGTATCCGGGAGACGATCCTGTTCCCGCTCGTACGGCCTGAATAACCCGTCCGCGTGACAGATACCTCGATCGTTCTCCTAAACGAGATTTGCGTTGTGTCTCGATAGCGGGTATTAATGTCGCTAGACAAAGTCTTCTGTCCGGGGCATGCCCCGCAACCAGATCATTCGAGTAAGCCCCTAGCAGGAGGAACAGATGGCACAGAAGGTGCTCGTCTCGCTCGTTGACGACCTCGACGGCAGTGAGGCGGAAGAGACCGTCGAGTTCGGTTTGGACGGTGTTAGCTACCAGATCGACCTTTCCGGGGAAAACGCGGAAGAGCTTCGCGACGCGCTGGCCCAGTATGTCGAGCACGCCCGTCGTGCGGGTGGCCGTAAGCGCACCGCCATTCGTCCGGTCGCCGGCGTGAAGGCCGCTGCCCGCCCCGCGACCGTGGACCGCGAGCAGAACCAGGCCATTCGTGCGTGGGCCCGCAAGAACGGCTTCCAGGTTTCCGACCGTGGACGTATCCCGTCCGAGGTCGTGGAGGCCTACCACAAGAAGAACTGAAGGTTTTTCAGACCTCGAAGCCGCCGGGAAGCTATTCCCGGCGGCTTTCTTGTTCTTGTACACGGTTCAAGGTCGCGTACTCCGCGGGCGGCGCTCCGGTGACCGACCGGAAATCCCGGGTGAAGTGCGCTTGGTCGCTATAGCCCAGTTCGGTCGCCAGTTCCGCGTAGTCGGTCTTGGTCTCGGCCGCGATCCGCGTCGCCGCCTCGTTCAGCCGGTATACCCGAATCGCCCATTTGGGCGTGGCGCCGACATGTTCGGCGAAGAGGCGTTGCAGAGTTCGCTGAGACAGGCCTGTTCGGCTTGACAGCTCATCGACCCGGGTAATGGACGGATCGGCCGCTATTGTTTCCACCGCATCGACGGCCGCCCGCGCGAGGACGGTGAGGACCGGTTGATTCGCGCACAGGAGTTCTTCCACGATCCGGACCATTTCGAAGTCGTCCGTCGCATTGCGTACCGATTCCGTCACCGGTACGGCCCGGGGGAAGAGATCGGTGAGCGGAACGGAACGGCCGGCGATCAACCGGACCGGCCCGTCCAGGAATGCCCGGAAACTCCCGGGCCGGAATCGCACCCCGATACCGTGGTCCGCGCCTTCGACGACGTACCGGAATGGGTGCTTGCCCAGGCCGAATGCCCCCGCGGCGTCACGGAAGAACGTCACGTTCACCGCGAGGTTCGGCAGCACCAGTTGTTCGTGGGGTGGCTGCCCCCTCAGATCCCAGCGCAGCACCCAATGATGATCGACGAACGGCCGCAACCCCGGCGTCGGCGGATATCTGGCGAGGCTGAACATCTCGCTCGCCTGCCGCGCGTTGACGATCCCGGCCGGGATCCGGTGCCCGCTCACCCGCCCAACGTATCCCTGTCGGGTTTCTTCAAGACAGGGCTGCCGCTTCTGTGAGCCAATAGTGGGATGTCCGACCACGCATCCCTGATCGCCCCCGCCGCGGCCCGGTTCACCGAGATCCTCCGCGTGCTCGGCGAGGCCGATTTCGCCGCACCCACCCCGTGCACGGAGTACGACGTCCGCGCGCTGCTGAACCACCTTCTCTATTGGGGACCGTGGCTCGGGGCCGCGGGGCGGAAGGAAGAGGCGCCGCAGGTTTCGACCGGAGAGGCCGAAGCGGGCCTCGTCGATGCCGGTTGGCTTGGCACGCTTCAGAAACAGACCACCCGGCTCGTCGACGTCTTCGGCACACCCGAAGCGTGGCAGGGGATGACGGCACTCGGCACCGCCCAGATGCCCGCTTCGGTGGTCGGCGAAATGGTGCTCGGGGAATTCGTAATCCACGGCTGGGATCTCGCCCGTGCCACCGGCTGCTCTCTCGACGTCGCGCCCGAAGCCGCGGAAGCCGTGCACGCGTCCGCTGTCGCGATGGGCCCGCAGGCGCGGGAGATGAAGGTGTACCGCGCCGAGGTCACCGTTCCTGAAGGCGCGACGGCGTTCGACCGCGCGCTGGGTGCCTCGGGACGGGATCCCAGGTGGTCGCCCTCGTGAGTGGTAATGACGGTTACAACGGTCATTACCACTCACGAGCCCTTGCGTCCTGTCGCACTCGTCAGCGGCGTCGCGGGCAACCTCCGCATTCCGATTCCGCGGGAAGCAGATAGGAGAAGCAGCAGCTTTCGCGGCTCCTCGTCCACTCTCGGCGTCCGTCGGACCCCTGTTCGAGTCGCAACTTCGACGCCGATGTCAGTGGCGGGAATCGCGATTCGAGGACCAATGCCGCGTCCGCGACCCCGGCGCCCTCGGCCGCCGCGGTGCCGCCCTCGCGTCCCGCCGACCACAGCGCGTTGTCGAGCGCGTCCGTCGCGGCGGCCCACAGCTGACGGCGCCCGAGCCGGGTCTGCGGCCCGTACACGTGGATGAACCGGCTCGCGTGCGCGATGAACCGGCCGCGCAGCACCGCCGCCAGGGTCCGTTCGTCCTGAACGACGACGGCCTCCGGACGTGCGGAGCCCGGATCCGTCGGCAGACAGCAGAACCCGTCGTCGAGGACGGCGACCGCTTCGGGATGTGGACGGTCTTCGCCCATTCGGAACGCCAGCCCGGACGGCTCGAGCGACGGGACACGGCGTTCGTGATGCAGCAGCATCGCGCCCGCGTACGCCGGAACGTGCAGGTACCAGGACAGCAGCCAGCTCGCCGTCGTGCGCTCGGGCGCCGCGGCCGTCCCGGCGTACTGCGAGCCGAGCCAGTCGACGAGCCGGGCCCTCCACTGCGCGAGACGGCCCGGCTCGTCGAGCAGCTCGTCGCAGCCGAGCCAGCCAGGCTCGTCTTCCGGTAGGCCGGCACGGAGTCCGTCCTGATCCTGCGACCCCCTGAGGCGCAGGAGCGAGGCACGAAGCCCGTCGTCGACGTCAGGAAAGGACCGCTGCTGGTTCACGCAGACCCTTCCTCTCCTAGGTAGGCTATTAGGTACGCCTAACCTTACATACAGTCTGTTACTACTCCGGTCGGGTGTCCATCCTCTGGGCTCTCTCTTGTTCGCCGGATGTGTTCGCGCTCAGCGGACAAGAGGCAGATGGTGGAATCCAAGTGCTCCCTCGCACGTTGGGGTTGACGTAAAGGTGCAGGGCAACCGGAAGATGAAAGAGCGCACGGCCAGAGAACGGCCGGGGCGCGAACGGGCCGCAATCAGCCGTAGTGGTACGCCAGCGCGACCGCTTGGCTACTAGAGTGGTCTCACGGTGCTGAATCCATCGCGGTGAAAGCACGATGGAAACGGGCCGCCGTCGCAGCAGTCGAGGGAGTGCACATGTTTGAGAGGTTCACCGACCGCGCGAGGCGGGTGGTCGTCCTGGCCCAAGAAGAAGCCAGGATGCTCAACCACAACTACATCGGCACCGAGCACATCCTCCTGGGTCTGATCCACGAGGGTGAGGGTGTCGCCGCCAAGGCGCTGGAGTCGCTGGGTATCGCGCTGGAGGGCGTCCGCCAGCAGGTCGAGGAGATCATCGGCCAGGGGCAGCAGGCCCCGAGCGGGCACATCCCCTTCACCCCGCGGGCCAAGAAGGTGCTGGAGCTGTCACTGCGCGAAGCGCTGCAGCTCGGCCACAACTACATCGGCACCGAGCACATCCTGCTCGGGCTGATCCGCGAAGGAGAAGGCGTCGCCGCACAGGTGCTCGTCAAGCTCGGCGCGGACCTCAACCGGGTGCGCCAGCAGGTGCTGCAGCTGCTCTCGGGTTACCAGGGTGGCAAGGAGTCGACCGAGACCGGCTCCGGACGCGGTGAAGGCACCCCGTCGTCGTCGCTGGTGCTCGACCAGTTCGGCCGTAACCTGACCGTCCAGGCCCGCGAAGGCAAGCTCGACCCGGTCATCGGCCGTGGCAAGGAAATCGAGCGGGTCATGCAGGTGCTGTCGCGGCGCACCAAGAACAACCCGGTCCTGATCGGTGAGCCCGGCGTCGGCAAGACCGCCGTCGTCGAGGGGCTCGCGCAGAACATCGTCAAGGGCGAGGTCCCGGAGACGCTGAAGGACAAGCAGCTCTACACGCTCGACCTCGGCTCCCTGGTCGCCGGCTCCCGGTACCGCGGTGACTTCGAAGAGCGCCTCAAGAAGGTGCTCAAGGAGATCAAGACCCGCGGCGACATCATCCTGTTCATCGACGAGCTGCACACGCTCGTCGGCGCGGGTGCCGCCGAGGGCGCTATCGACGCCGCGTCGATCCTGAAGCCGATGCTGGCCCGTGGCGAGCTCCAGACGATCGGTGCGACCACCCTCGAGGAGTACCGCAAGTACATCGAGAAGGACGCCGCGCTGGAGCGCCGCTTCCAGCCGATCCAGGTCGGCGAGCCGTCGCTCGAGCACACGATCGAGATCCTGAAGGGTCTGCGCGACCGGTACGAGGCGCACCACCGCGTCTCCATCACCGACGGCGCGCTGGTGCAGGCGGCCACCCTGGCCGACCGGTACATCAACGACCGCTTCCTGCCGGACAAGGCGATCGACCTGATCGACGAGGCAGGCGCCCGGATGCGGATCCGCCGGATGACCGCTCCGCCGGACCTGCGCGAGTTCGACGAGAAGATCGCCGACGTGCGCAGGGACAAGGAGTCGGCGATAGACGCGCAGGACTTCGAGCGCGCCGCCCGCCTCCGTGACGAGGAGAAGACCCTCCTCGGCCAGAAGGGCGAGCGGGAGAAGCAGTGGAAGGACGGCGACCTCGACGTCGTCGCCGAGGTCGACGAGGAGCAGATCGCCGAGGTCCTCGCCAACTGGACCGGTATCCCGGTGTTCAAGCTCACCGAGGAGGAGACCACGCGTCTGCTCCGCATGGAGGACGAGCTGCACAAGCGGATCATCGGCCAGGAGGACGCGGTCAAGGCCGTCTCCCAGGCGATCCGCCGCACCCGTGCCGGCCTGAAGGACCCGAAGCGCCCCTCCGGCTCGTTCATCTTCGCCGGCCCGTCCGGTGTCGGTAAGACCGAGCTGTCCAAGGCGCTCGCGGCGTTCCTGTTCGGCGAGGACGACGCGCTCATCCAGATCGACATGGGTGAGTTTCACGACCGCTACACCGCTTCGCGGCTCTTCGGTGCCCCTCCGGGCTACGTCGGCTACGAAGAGGGTGGCCAGCTGACCGAGAAGGTGCGGCGCAAGCCGTTCTCGGTGGTGCTGTTCGACGAGATCGAGAAGGCCCACCAGGAGATCTACAACACCCTCCTGCAGGTCCTGGAGGACGGTCGTCTCACCGACGGCCAGGGTCGCACGGTCGACTTCAAGAACACGGTCCTGATCTTCACTTCGAACCTGGGCACCTCGGACATCTCCAAGTCCGTCTCGCTCGGCTTCTCGTCCGGCGGCGACACCGCCAACCGGTACGAGAAGATGAAGCAGAAGGTCAACGAGGAAATGAAGAAGCATTTCCGGCCTGAGTTCCTGAACCGGATCGACGACATCATCGTCTTCCACCAGCTGACCAAGGATCAGATCATCATGATGGTCGATCTGATGATCGGCCGGGTCGAGACGCAGCTGCGCGCCAAGGACATGGAGCTCGAGCTGACGTCCAAGGCCAAGGCACTGCTCGCCAAGCGCGGGTTCGACCCGGTGCTGGGCGCGCGGCCGCTGCGTCGCACTATCCAGCGCGAGATCGAGGACCAGCTGTCCGAGAAGATCCTCTTCGGCGAGGTCCAGCCCGGCCAGATCATCCTGGTCGACGTCGAAGGCTGGAACGACGAAGAGGGCGAGAAGGACGACAAGGCGCACTTCACCTTCCGCGGTGAAGCCCGTCCCTCGTCGGTTCCGGACGCCCCGCCCGTCAGCATCGGTGCCGGCCCCGTCGAGGAGAACGGCGGCGAAGCCGAGGCCGAGTAAGCCCCGCTAGTCGCGAAGTGCCCGCCACCTGTCCGCAGGTGGCGGGCACTTTCGTTTGCGCGCCCGTGTTGCCCCTCCAATCACGTGTGTTGCCCCTCCAATCACGCGAGTGCGCTGTTTCCGCACGGACGACCGGTGTGCGTGAATGGACGACACCCGTGATTGGGCGGACGACACGGCCGGGCGAAGCTACCGGTGTCGGCGTGAGACGATGCCACCGGTTCCGGGAGGGGGACAGGTGGACGTTCTGGCGATCGATTTCGGCACCTCCAGCACGGTCGGGGTGCTCTCGATCTATGGCAGAGGTACCCAGGTCGTCGAGATCGACGGATCGGTGACGATGTCGTCGGCGATCTACGCGGACAAGGACGGCACGATCTTCGTCGGCCGGGACGCGGAGCGCCGGGCCCGGTTGGATCCGAGCCGGTTCGAGGCCAACCCGAAGCGCCGCATCGACCAGGGCTCCCTCCAGCTCGGTGACTTGACCATCTCGATCGTCGACGCCTTTGCCGCGGTGCTGCGCCGGGTCGGCGAAGAGGCCGAGCTCCTGATCTCGCGGCCGCCGAGCCAGGTGCGCATCTCGCATCCGGCCGGCTGGGGGCCGGACCGCAAGCAGATCCTCCGCGACGCCGCCTTGAAAGCCGGTTTCGGCAGCACCCACCTCGTCCCGGAGCCCGTCGCGGCCGCCGCGCACTACGCCTCCCTCAAGCACGGCCACGCGCGGCCGCAAGGGCCGATCGCGGTGTACGACCTCGGCGCCGGCACGTTCGACTGCGCGGTGGTCGGGGTCAGCAGCCAGGGGTTCGCCGTGCTGGCCGAGGACGGCCTGCCGGATCTCGGCAGCCTCGACATCGACCAGGCGCTGCTGGTACACATCGGCCGCGAGGTCTCGCATTCCGAACCGGCGGTGTGGCAGCGGGTACTGCGCCCGCAGTCGGTCGGCGACCGCCGGACGCGCCGATCTTTGCTGCAGGATGTCCGCGACGCCAAGGAAAGTCTCTCTCGCCATCAGCAGACCGAGATCCCGATGCCGGAGCCGTTCGGGGACGTCCGTGTCACGCGGATGGAGCTCGAGGCACTGGTCCGCCCGGCTTTCCTGCGCAGCGCCGAACTCCTGGCGACCACGATCCACCGCGCCGGGCTCACCCCCGCGCACCTCGGCGGAATCTACCTCGTCGGCGGGCCGAGCCGGATGCCGTTGCTGGCGAGTCTGCTCGCGAACCAGCTGAGGATCGCCCCGACCACCCAGGATCAGCCGGAGACGGCGGTCGCGTTCGGACTCCATCACGTGCCGGTGGGCGGCGACGACTCGCAGCTGACGGTGCCGGCGTTCGCGCCGGTCTCACCACCGGCTCAGCAACCCCTGCAGGCACAGCCGACACGGCCGATGAAGCGGCCACAGCCGCCCCGCTGGAGCCCGCAACCGCCGCCACCCGCCCCGCCGCACAGAACCTGGCAATGACCTCTACTGAGGTCAGTGCAGGGTCCCCGCCGGAGTCGTGAGATCTTCCGTCGTAGTGAGAGCGGTATCGACGATGATCTCCAGCGCCTCCGCCGCACGGTGCACGGCAAGGCTGGGTGACGTCGTCCGCGCGGCTTGTTCCGGCGTATACGGCACGTGGACGAATCCGCCGCGGACACCGGGGAAATCGTTGGCCAGCAAATGCATCAGGCCGTAGAAGACCTGGTTGCACACATAGGTTCCGGCCGAATACGAGACCGACCCGGGAAGTCCCGCTCGCTTGATCCCTTCGACGCACGCCTTCACCGGCAACGTGGTGAAGTACGCGTTCGGCCCGCCGGGGATCACCGGGACGTCGACGGGCTGCGAGCCGGCGTTGTCCGGGATCCGCGCGTCGATCAGGTTGATCGCGACCCGTTCCGGGGTGACGTCGGGGCGGCCGCCCGCCTGGCCGACACAGATCACCAGATCCGGTCGGTACTCGTCGATCGCCTCGCGCAACGTCGGCAGGGACCGGGCGAATACGCATGGCAGCTCGACGGCGACGACGTCGTGCCGCCGGCCGGTGAGCAGGGAAACCGCCTTCCACGACGGATTCACGCGCTCACCACCGAACGGTTCGAAACCGGTGAGAAGCACAGACGCCATGCCTCTCACCCTAACGTGTGACCCCTGGTCAGGCGGTGGGCGATCCGCTCGGTGAACCGCTTCCGTCGCCTGCTCGGGTTATCCGGTGGCACCTTCTGGAAAGCTGGGGGGCGTGCGTGTGACGCTGCTGGGGCCTGTCGGTGCGGAGGCCGGTGACGGCACCCCGATCGACATCGGCGGTGTCCGCCTCCGCATGCTCCTGGCCAGGCTTGCGCTGGACCCCGGTCGCCCGGTGCCGGCGGTCGCTCTGATCGACGGACTTTGGGGCGCCGATCCGCCCGCCGACGCGCAGAACGCGCTCCAATCGCTGGTCTCGCGGCTGCGCAAGGTCCTGCGCGCCGACGGCGTCGCGCTCGACTCCGGGCCGGGCGGTTACCGGCTGGAGATCGGCCGTGAGGACGTCGACGTCTTCCGCTTCGAGCGTCTCGCCGCGGAAGGACGTGCCGAGCTGGCCGCCGGCCGCGATTCGGGCGCGACCGCCATGCTCGCCGAAGCACTCGGCCTGTGGCGCGGCGACGCGCTGTCCGACGTCCTCGAAGCCCCCTTCGCGCAGGCGCCGGCGACTCGCCTGGAGGACTTGCGTCTCGAAGCGGCCGAGGACCGGTTCGAGGCGGAGATCCGGATCGGCGGGCACGCCCGCGTCCTGGCCGACGTCAAGGACGCGGCCACCCGGAATCCGTTGCGGGAACGCCTTGCCGGGCTGTGGATGCGGGCGTTGTGCGCGGCCGACCGGCAGCCGGACGCCCTCGCCGTCTACGAAGAAGTCCGGGCGGCCTTGGCCGATCAGCTCGGCGTGGATCCTTCCGCCGAATTGAGGGAGATCCACCTCGCCGCGCTCCGCGGGGAACTAGGTCCGCCACCCGCTGCCGCGGATCACCTTCCTGTGCGGCTGACCAGTTTCGTCGGCCGTGACGATGAACTGAAGCTGGTCGCGGAGCTGCTGGAAGGCGCGCGGCTCGTGACACTGGTCGGACCGGGTGGCGCGGGGAAGACGCGGCTGGCCACGGAGGTCGCGGCGCGGCATTCCGCGCACAGCCGCGGCCGGGTGTGGTTCGTGCCGCTCGCCGGTGTGCGTGACCCGGGCGATGTGCTGGGCGCGGTCTTCGCGGCACTGGAGTTGTGGGACCTCGGCTTCACGCACGGCAGCGATCCGCTGCGCCGCCCCGCCGACGTGCTGGCCCGGGTCGTGGAGACGCTCGGTTCCGGGGAATCGGTGCTGTTACTGGACAACTGCGAGCACCTCATCGATGCGGCGGCCGAGCTGGTGAGCACGTTGCTGGCACGCGTCCCGAAGTTGAGCCTGCTCGCGACGAGCCGCGAACCGCTCGCCATCGACGGCGAGACACTGTGCCCGATCGGCCCGTTGACCGTGCCGGACGGCACGCCGACCGTGGCGGAAGCCTCCGAAGCCGGGGCGATCCGGCTGTTCGTCGACCGGGCGACCGCCGTGCGGCCGGACTTCGTCCTGAACGAGTCCACTGTGGACGACGTCGCGCAGATCTGCCTGCGGCTGGACGGGATGCCGCTGGCGCTGGAACTGGCGGCCGCTCGGCTGCGGTCGATGACGCCTCGCCAGATCTCCCAGCGGCTCGACGACCGGTTCCGCCTGCTCACCTCGGGAAGCCGGACGGCGTTGCCGAGGCAGCGCACGCTGCGCGCCGTCGTCGAGTGGAGCTGGGATCTGCTCACCGACGAGGAACGGGTGCTGGCGAGGCGGCTGTCCATCTTCGGCGCCGGGGCGCAGGTGGAGGCCGTCGAACAGGTCTGCGCGGGCGAAGGGCTTCCTGTTGAGGACGTCCTTTACGTCCTCGGTTCCCTCGTCGAGAAGTCCATTGTGGACGCCGTATCCGGCGATCGAGGCGAGCCGCGGTACCGCATGCTGGAGACGATCCGGGCGTACGGCGTGGAACGGCTGGCCGAGGCGGACGAGCAGGAGCAGTTGTCGGCGGCGTATCACCGCTATTACGCCGACCTGGTCGAACGGCTCGAACCGGCGTTGCGGACGGGTGAGCAACTCCCCGCCATCGCGCGGTACGAGGCCGAGTACGACAACATCGTGACCGCCCTGCGTCAGGCCATCGACAAGGCCGATGTGGACATCTCGCAGCGGCTGCTCGGCGGTATCTTCTGGTACTGGATGATCAAGGGTGACAGCGATCGGGCCGAGGGCTTCGTCGACGATGTGCTGGCCTTCGGCGACCGTCTGCGACCCGACGTCGCGGCCGGTTTCCGGGCGACCCGGGCGATGATGGACATGGTGCCCGGCGTGGGGGATCCCGAAGAGGGACGCGCCCTGATCGAGGAATGCATCCGGACGAAGGCGCACGAGGGGACCGCCGGCCTCGCCATCGGCCTGCCGATGCTGGCTTTCTTCTGCCAGGACAAGGAACTCGCCAAACGCGAGGTCGCGCGATCGATGGCAAGCCCGGATGGCTGGTCGCGGGCGGCCGGGGCCTGGGCGCTGAGCTTCATCCTCGCCGACGGCGGCGACACCGAGGGGGCCGAACGCGCACGCGACCTCGCTTACGATGGGTTCTCCGCCGTTGGCGACCGCTGGGGAATGGCCATGGCGTTGGGGATGAAGGCCGGGGACGTCTCGATGGCGGGCGACAACCAGGGGGCACTCGCGCTGTACCGGCAAGGGCTCGCGCTGGCTCTCGAACTGGGCTCGCACGACGACGTGATCCAGCAGCGGTGGCGCCTGGCGGCGGAATACGCGCGCGGCGGCGATCTCGATACGGCGATGCGGGAGATGCGTGAGGCGGAGCGGTATGCGGTCGATTCGGGCAACGACCAGCTCTCGGTGATGGTGCTGGTGGGAATGGCCGATCTGCTGAGCCGGGCCGAGCGGATCGACGAAGCGAGACAGGTCGCCGTCCGATTCAGGGCGAGGATGGGCGACCTTCCGTTTCCGGGGATGTTCGCCGAGGAGTTCGCCGGCCTCATCGACGCGCAGGTGGAGCTGGCCGCGGGCAGGCTCGAAGAGGCCGAACGCGGGATCGCCGTCGTCGTGAAGACCACCACGGCGCGGGGCGACATGCCCGATCTCGGGCGGATCGTCGAGGTGCTGGCTCTGGTCCGGTTCCGGCAGGAGCGGTATGAGACCTCCGCGAAACTGCTCGGCGCGGCGAAGCTCATCCGCGGCCGGTTCGACCTCGGCGAACCCGCCATCCGGACGCTGATCGAGGGTCTCCGCCAACGCTTCGGTGAGGACCGCTTCGAAGCCTTGCAGGCCGAGTACGCCACCATCTCCCGCCAGGACCTGATCTCCATGCTGCTGCGGGAAGCCGGCGTCGAAAGGTAGTGAAGGCCCCCTTCCCGACCCTGAGGGTAGGGAAGGAGCCCTTCACGGACCGCGTCAGACGCGCTTGCGGTAGGCCCAGGTGGCAAGCGGGAAGAAGACCGCGATGGCGGCCGCCATCCAGATCAGCGCCCCGGTCAGTGGTGCGGCGACCGCTCCGCCGTTCATCAGCCCGCGCAGTACATCCGACATCTGCGTCACCGGGCTGATATCCGCCCACGTCTTCAGCCAGCCCGGCATCGTGCCGGTCTGGACGAACACGTTGCTGCCGAAGGTCAGTGGCATGAGCACCACGAACATCAGGCCCTGCACGGCCCCCGGGCTCTTCACCAGCATGCCGACGAACACCGACGCCCAGCAGAACGACAGCGCGAACGCGATCGCCAGCACGACGGCCAGTGCGAACTCCGCCGGCCCGGTCTGGATCCGGTAACCCATGATCGTCGCGACGACCATCAGCACCGTGATGCACACCAGGTACCGCACGATGTCGGCCAGCACCGCGCCGATCAGCGGCGCGGACCGTGAGATCGGCATCGCCCGGAACCGGTCGAACACGCCCTTGCCGACGTCGGTGTTGAGTGAGATGCCGACGGTCATGCTGGCCTGCAGGACGTTGAACACCATGATGCCCGGCACCACCATCTGCAGGTAGCTGTCGATGCTCCCGGACAGTGCGCCACCGAACAGGTAGACGAACATGACCAGGAAGATGATCGGCGCGATGGTGACGTCGGCCAGCTGTTCCGGATTCTTGCGGATCTTCAGAATCCCGCGCCAGGCAAGGGAAAGTCCGTGTTGGAAGCCCTTACCAAGCGAGATGTGCTTCGCTGCAGGCATGGCGATCGTGGTCATACCAGGCTCCCTTCCGGAGTCTTCTCCTCGTTGGGTTCTTCGGCCGGCTTGCCGGTGAGCGCAAGGAACACCTCGTCGAGGCTGGGCAGCCGCAGCGCCAGCTCGTCCGCGACGATCCCGGCCTCGTCCAGCTTCCGGACCAAAGTGGACAGCAGGACCGGGTCGGATACGGGTGCGGTGAGCAGCCCGGTGTCGTTGTCCCGGTTCGGAAGGACTCCGCTGAGCCCGCCCAGGATGCGCTCGACGGCGTCGAGGTCGGCCAGTGAGGTCGGCCGGACCTGCAACGTCTGCCCGCCGACCCGCCGCTTGAGCTCGTCGGCCCGGCCGTTCGCCACGACCTGGCCGTGGTCGAATACGGTGATCGTGTCGGCGAGCTGGTCGGCCTCCTCGAGGTACTGCGTGGTGAGCAGGACCGTCGCGCCGTCGGCGACCAGCGTCCGGACCACGGCCCACACCTCGTTGCGGGCGTGCGGGTCCAGTCCCGTCGTCGGTTCGTCGAGGTAAAGCACCTGCGGTCGCCCGACGAGGCTCGCGGCGAGGTCGAGCCGCCGCCGCATCCCGCCCGAGTAGGTCTTGATGGACCTCCCGGCGGCGTCGGTCAGCTCGAACCGCTCCAGCAGTTCCGCGGCCCGCGCCTTCGCGTCGGCCCGGGAAAGGTCGAGCAACCTCCCGATGAGCACCAGATTCTCGGTGCCGGACAGATCTTCGTCGACCGACGCGTACTGCCCGGTCAGCCCGATCATGCTGCGAACCTGCACCGGGTTCTTGACCACGTCGTAGCCGAACACGCTCGCGTGCCCGGCGTCCGGCCGCAACAGGGTGGCCAGGATCCGGACGGCGGTCGTCTTCCCCGCGCCGTTCGGCCCCAGTACCCCGACCACCTTGCCCGCCGGTACCTCCAGATCCACCCCGTCCAGCGCCTTGGTTTCCCCGTAATGCTTGACCAGGCCCTCGGCCCTGATCGCGTGCGACATGAGTTCCTCCCTTGTGTCGCTCCCGGGGACAAAGGTGCGCGCGCCCGCTGGCAGCCCGCGCACAGCGACCTGGCAGACACTGATAAGCGCTGGTAGACGCCGTGTGGGGAGGTTGTGGAGGTGTTGTGAAGACCGCTGCGGCAGCGCTGGTGATCGGCATACTCGACGTCATGGTGATCGAGGAACGGGTGCCGGAGAAGGTCCGCCGGATCCGTGGGGGCGTCCGGCGGAAGCTGGTCAGCGGGGTTCTCATCGCGGCCGTCGTGCCGCCGGCGGTGCTCACGGCGCTGCGGCTGGTCGGCTACGACGGCAACACCTACACGATCGCGGCGCTGGCACTGACGCCGTTCGCCGGGATCGCGGCGCTGGTGCTCGGCGTGCTCGCGCTGGTGCTGCGGCGGCGGTGGACGGCCGCCGTCGCACTGGTGCTGGCGCTCGCGATCGCGGCACTGGTATTGCCGCGGGCCTTCGCGAACGAGCAGGAGGCGTTGGGTGGCAAGCACGTCCGGGTCCTGGCGTCGAATATGCTCGGCGGGCAAGCCGACCCGGCCAAGATCGTGGCGTACGTGAAGGAAAACCAGGTCGACATCCTGAGTCTGACCGAAATGACCCCGCAGGCGGTGTCCGCGCTCGAACGAGCCGGTCTGTTCGAGCTGCTTCCGCACCGGTTGCTGAACCCGGCGCCCAAGGCGTCCGGTTCCGGACTGGTGTCGAAGTACCCGCTCACGCCGTTGAAACTGAGCGGCGATTCGAACCGGAAGCAGCCCAGCGCGGGTGTCGACCTCGGCGACGGCGTGCGGATCGAGGTCGTCGCGGTCCATCCGGCGGCACCGGTCTGGGACCGGCACGAGTGGGTCGACGAAGCCAAGGATCTGCCCTACGCCGACGCCGAGCACGACATCCGGATCCTCGCCGGGGACTTCAACGCGACGCTGGACCACGCGCTCTTCCGCGAGCTGCTGACCAGGGGTTACGTCGATTCCGCCGACGAGATGGGGAGCGCGCTGCAGGGGACCTGGTCGAACGGCTCTGTGCCGTCGGTGGCGATCGACCACGTCCTCGTCGACAAGCGTGCGGCTCTCGCGGACTTCAAGGTGTTCGAGATGCCAGGCAGCGATCACGATGCCGTCTACGCCGAGGTCGTCTTGCCTTAGATGAGCAGAGCGTCGATGGCACGGATGGTCTCGAGAGCGTTCGCGGCGATGGAGACTCCGCGGTTGTGCCGGATGTGCGGCTCACGGGGGTTGACGCGGATCAGCGCGCCCGTCGCGGCACTGGCCAGCTCCGAATAGCGCCGTACTGTCGGCACCGCCTGTCCAGCGCCCAGTTCCATGACCACGACGTCGCGATGGTCGCGCCGCCAAGCGGTGAGTTCGTCGAGCTGGACCTGGCTGCGTCGACCCAGCCATTCGTAGTCGCCGAACATCAGGATGTTGGGCCGCGCGAGGCCGCCGCACCGAGGACACGACGGCAGCGGCTCCAGCGCGCGCATCGTTTCCTCGTCGATCGGGACGTCGAGGTCGTCGGCGGGCCAGATCTCGCCGGTGCACTGAGCGAGACACTGCAGGTGGTGGATGGACCCGTGCGCCTCGGCCACGTGGGAGAACCCGGCGCGCTGGAACTGTCCGTCCACATTGGACGTGAATGCGCGGGCGCCGCCGGGCATCCGTGAACCCCAGGCCAGCAGGATCCCGAACCCGTCGTGCGGGACCGTTTTCCGGTACAGCGCGAGCCGGTGCCCGTAGAAACCCCAGGCCAGCTCTGGATCTTCGGCGAAATGCCGCGGGTCGGCGAGTTCGACGAAGCTGATCCCGAGCCGCTCGTACGGTGGATATGCCTTCCAGAAACCTTCGTCGCCCCGGAAATCGGGCAGGCCGGAGTCGACGCCCAGACCGGCGCCGGCGCAGACGAGCAGCGCGCCGGCGCCGTCGATCAGTTCTGCGGCTTGCTCGAGCTCAGTCACCCGGCTTCGAAGCCTGGACGACCTCGAATTCCAGCAGGTTCGCGCCGGTGGAGACCGGCTTCGCCCGCTCGCCCGCGTGCGCCTCGCGCGCCGGGCCGGACGCCCAGGCCTGGTAGGCCTCTTCGGACTCCCATTTCGTGTAGACGAAGTAGCGCTTCTCCCCGGAAACCGGGCGAAGCAGTTCGAAGCCGAGGAACCCGGGCTGGTTGTCGACGGCGTGCAGTCGGGCTGCGAACCGCTTCTCCAGCTCAGGGCCTGCGTCTTCGGGGACCTCGATCGCGTTGATCTTCACGACTGCCATGCCGCCAGCCTACGACGAAACTGTTTCGTCTCGCGATGTGATGCGCCGCCTGGAGGGTCGGGTGCGCGGCCCGGCAGGGTCGTGAGGGCCACCCTGACGGACTCCTGCCCCGCGGCGCGACCACCGATGGCCGCGTGGTCCGGTCTCGTGAGTGAATTTGGTCGTTAGAACCACCCGAATCACTCACGACCTCTCAGCCCGGCGACCACCTACCCCCGCAAAGTGCCAGGGAACAGCTCCGCGTCCCCAGGGATCACCGTGCTGTGGAACCAGGCGTCGAAGAACGTCCGCAGGTCCTGCCCGGACAGTTTCATCGTGAACGTCTCGAAATCCGCCCACGACGCGTTGGCGTTCCGGTGTTCCGAAGGCCATTCCTTCAGCAGCCGGCTGAACGCGGGTTCGCCGATCTTCCGCCGCAGCGCGTGGATGGCCAGGATCCCCTTGTCGTAGACGCCGTGGAATTCCTGCCCGACGCCCATGTCGACCAGTTTGGACGACCAGAAGTCGGCGCTGCCTTGGACGATCTCGATACCGGCGCGGTAGCGGTCGTCGAGGTTCTGGCCGTCCCGCGATTCTTGCCACAGCCATTGCGCGTACGACGCGAGGCATTCGTTCAGGCAGATGTCGGACCACGAGTTCAGGGTCACGGAATCGCCGAACCACTGGTGTGCGGTTTCGTGCACCACGGTGATCAGGTCGGCCCATTTCGCGTAGGTGGGCCGGGTCTGGGTTTCCAGTGAGAAATGGATGTCTTCGTCGAGGTAGATTCCGCCGGCCGCGTCGACCGGGTACGGGCCGAACTTCGACGAGAGGAAGCCGATGATCTCCGGCAGTCGCCTGCCGGTATCCCGTCGGTCTTCTGCGCCAGGGGCGTACGCGTTGACCAGCGGGGTGCCGTCGGGCAGGGACATCCGGTCGACGGTGAACTTGTCGATCGCGACCGTGGTCAGGTAACTGGCGACAGGCGTGCGCTCCTGCCAAGACGTCGTTGTCCAGCCGTTCGCGGAGGTCTTCTGGATCTCCCGGCCGTTCGAAATGACCGTCCAGCCGTCGGGGACGCGGGCGATGAGGTTGAACATCGCCTTGTCGCGCGGGGTTTCGTTTACGGGATACCAAAACGACGCGGAATGCGGTTCGCCGACGATGAACGCACCCCCGTCTCTGGACTTCTTCCAGCCGTTCTCGCTGCCGCCCGCTCGCGGTGTCGCCGACGGGTCGCCGCCGTAGACAACCTGCGTCCGGAATGTCGATCCTTTCCGGATCGGTTCGGCGGGTGTGATCACCAGCTCGAATTCGCCCTCGCGAGTGAACTTTGCCGGTTTTCCTTCCACCTCAACGAATTTCACCTCGAGGCCGCGTAGGTCCAAGTTGTACCGATTGAGGTCTTGGGTGGCTTTCGCGGTGACCGTCGTGTCGCCGTCGAGGCGCCCTTTCGCCGGGTCGTAGGTGATCCCGACCTGGTATTCGATCGCGTCGTAGCCGCCGTTCCCGTCCTGGGGGTAGTACGAATCGCCCGCACCCGAGGCGCCTGGCGTCGGGTTCATCGGCGGAGGCGGCGGTGGGGGCGCGGCCAAGGGATCATCGGTGCTGCAACCGATAATCAGGGCGCTGACGCCACCCAGAATCAGGGCGGCGGCGGGGACACGGCGGCGCATGGAGGCGAGCTTAGTGGTGATTCACCGCGACGGGTTGATTACTTTCGGCGGCGATGGACCGCCGATCGTGCTCCTGCACGGATTGATGGGCCGCGCGACGACGTGGTGGCGCGTCGCGCGCTGGCTCGAGCCGTACGGCCGGGTCCACGGTCTCGACGCGCGCGGGCACGGACGTGGTCCGCGCGGCGGCCCTTGGCGTACCGAACGGTTCGTCGACGATGTGGCCGCGGTACTGCGGACTTTCGACGAACCCGCGGTGCTGATCGGGCATTCGATGGGCGGGCTCCACGCCTGGGTCACCGCGGCGACACATCCGGAACTGGTGCGTGCGGTGGTGTGCGAGGACTTCGCGCCGGATCAGCGCGGACGGACCGTGGACGAGTGGCGCAGGTATTTCGACTCGTGGCCGGTTCCGTTCCGATCACTGGCACATGTACGGGAATTCTTCGGCGACACCGGCGACTATTTCATCGAGTGCGTCGAGGAACGCGAGGACGGCTATCACTTGATCGCTTCGCTGCCGGACCTGTATGAAATCGCGGCGGAGTGGGGACGGCGGGATTTCTGGGAGTACGTCGAACGCGTCAAATGTCCGTTGCTCGCGATCGAAGGCGAGCGGACGGCGATGCCGCACGGGCAGCAGGCCGAGCTGGCCGCCCGCGTTCCGGGCGGCCTCGGCAGGCACGTCGTCGTCGAGGGCGCCGGCCACGTCGTCCACGAAGAGGCGCCCGAGACCTACCGGGGTGCCGTCGAGGCCTTCCTTGCGCAACTAGCCGGGGAGTTGCGTTAGTTGCGCGCGCAAGGAGTGCAGGTCGGTGCCAGGTCGCACGATGATCGGCCAGATATCAGACCCGAGGAACCCGGTCTCGTCGGTCGCCGCTGTGGCTCCGCAGGTGTCACGAGCCAAACCATGCCGTGCCGCCACCGCCGCAACGCTGTCCTTTGTGGACTTTCCGAACACGCCGTCGGTCGGTACCGCGAAGCCGCGTCCCCGCAGAAGCTCCTGCGCGGCCCGCACTCGCGGCCCGGTGTCGCCGGGCTTGAGCAACGGCCATTCGGGCAGATCCAGCCGGGACGGCGACGAACCGAGCAGCTTCCCGACCTCGGACCGCAGCTCCGGAAGCCGGTTGTACAGCACCGTTCCGGGGCATTCGGTCGAGTTGAAGTCCCGGTGTCCCTTGATGAACTGCGGCGAGATCCCGTACTGCGAAGCGATGTACGCGACCATCTTCACGAGCGAGTCCCACAACGCCTGCGTGACGTTTTCGGTGCTGTAGAGGCCTTCGTTCTCGATCCCGATGCAGGTGCTGTTGTTGTTCCCCACGTTCGAGCCGAGGACGTGCTTCGTCCCGCCGCGCAGCACTTCCAGACTGCGGTGCCGCCCCTCGGTGATATGCCCGCCGCGACTGTTCGTGAACTGCTGCCCGCTGTCCACCCAGCCACGCGTGTCCATATGGAAGTTCTGGATCGCCCGCGACGCCCAAAACGCGTGCTCGAGCGTGTAGTCGGTGACGTTGCCGGGCTCGACCGTGTGGTGCACGACGATGTACGTCGGCTTGTGGTTCTCCACCACGATCGTGCCGTTGGGCGGGCGCGCGCTCCACGCCGCCGTGCCGTAGATCTGCGGTACCTGCACACCGGAATCGGCGAATGCGGTGCTTGTCCCCAGTAGTCCGACGGCGCTCGCCGTCAGGCCGCCTTTGAGCACGGTTCGTCGGTCGAAGTCGGCCACGGGCGAGCTCCCATCGTGCGCGCTTTGGCGGAAAGTTAACCCCGCCATCGCGCCGATGACAACTATTGACCAACTTTTGTCGTAGTGCGTTAGTGTTCGCCTGGGAGTGCGAAGAGCCCGTCGCGGGTCTGCTCGAGCAACCCGTCGACGAGCAGCGAGTCGAGACACCGGTCGCGCTGGCCGGCCTCGTGCCAGACGACGTCGAGCCGCGCCTTTTCGACCGGGCCCTCGGTACCGCGCAGGACGTCGAGCAGCAGCCCGCGCACCTGCCGGTCGGTCCCGGCGAACTTCTGGACCTGCTTCGCGGGCCCGGCGTACGCGGGTTTGCCCGCGTGCTGCCAGGCGCAGTCGTCGTAGACCGGGCAGTCCGCGCAGCGCGGCGAACGGGCCGTGCAGACGAGCGCGCCGAGCTCCATCAACGCCGCCGAAAGCCGTGCCGCGGGCGCGTCTTCGAGTGGCAGGAGCGCATCGACGTCGGCCATATCGCGGGTGTTCGACGGCGGTCCGGCGTCACCCGCGCCATGTATCGCCCTGGCGACTACGCGCCTGACGTTCGTGTCCACTACCGGCGCCCGCTTGCCGTACGCGAAGGCCGCCACAGCGCGGGCGGTGTACGCGCCGATACCCGGCAGTCCGAGCAGAGTGTCCACATCGGACGGTACGACGTCGCCGTGGTCCGCGGCGATCGCGGCCGCCGCGGCGTGCAGCCGCAGCGCTCGCCGGGGGTAGCCGAGCTTGCCCCAGGCACGCACGACCTCACCCTGCGGTTCCGCCGCGAGCGCGGACGGAACCGGCCAGCGGGCCATCCACTCGAGCCAGATCGGCTGAACGCGGGCGACCGGCGTCTGCTGCAACATGATTTCGCTGACCAGCACGCCCCAGGCCGTGCGTTCCGGTTCACGCCAGGGCAGCTCACGCCCCACCTCGCCGAACCACTTGATCAGCACATCCGCGTCGACGCCCACGCGCTCAGCTTAAAACCGCTACGCGACCTCGCTCAGGCGCCCTGTCTTCACGTCGTAGACGAAGCCGCGGACGTTGTCGGTGTGCGGCAGGAAGTCGCTGCGCCGCACTCGCTGCACCGAACGGCGCACACTGTCTTCGACCTCGCGGAACGCCTCGACAGACCACGTCGGCCGCAGCCCGCTGGCCTCTTCGAGCTCGTCCTTGAAGTCGTCCTCGGTGACCATGGAGAGGCCGCAGTCAGTGTGCTGAACAATGAGCACTTCACGAGTACCCAGTTTCCGCTGGCTCAGCGCGAGCGAACGGATCATGTCGTCGGTCACGACGCCGCCCGCGTTGCGCAGGACGTGCGACTCGCCTTGGAGCAGGCCGAAGATCTCGAACACCCGGATCCGGGCGTCCATGCAGGTCAGGACCGCCACGTGAAGGGACGGCCGGGGGGACGAGCGGTCGCCAGGAACGACATCGCCCAGTTCCTGGTTGCGCTTGAGCAGCACGTCGATGGAGGTCACCACTCAATTGGAACCGCCACCACCGCCAAGAGCAACGCTTTTAGGGGTACATCACGGTCCGAACCAGCGTTCCTCAGCTGTCCGTGGCGGGGCCGACGTCCGTCCGACCCGCAATTCGGTCGGCAGTGTGATCACCTTCGGCCCGACCCGATCGGCCGAGCTGAGCAGCAGTTTCCCGGCGGCCTTGCCCTTTTCGAGCACCGGCTGGTGGACCGTGGTGAGCCCGGCGCGTTCGGCCTCGGTGATGCCGTCGAACCCGGTGACCGTCAGGTCCTGCGGCACGCGCAGGCCACGGCGTTCGGCCTCGGCGAGTGCGCCGAGCGCGAGGATGTCCGAGGTGCAGATCACGGCGGTGACCTGCGGATACGCGTCCAGTAGCTGCCGCGCGGCCGACGCGCCGTCGTCCACCGTGTGATCGAATCGCTCGACCACAGGCACCGTCGACCAGTCGACGCCGGCCGCCGAGAACGCCGTCGCCAGCGCCTCCAGCCGGATCCGCTGGACGTGGAAATGCGCGGCGCTCTGCCGCTGCACGGAAACGAAATCGTCGTTGCGCTCGCGGGCGAGCCGCATGCACAGCACGCCGATCTGCCGGTGGCCGAGTGAGACCAGGTGCCCGGCCATGGCGGTGACCGCGGCCGCGTCGTCCGGTCCGACCCGGTCGACGCCGTCGACGCGCGGCTGGTCGACGATCACCGTCGGCACCGGACGTTCGAGCACGGCACCGAGGTGGGGATCGTCGTCGGGCACCGAATAGACCACGAACCCGTCGACGCCGGCGCGATGAACGGCGGCGACGTCCTCGTTTCCGGGGCTCGCCGGGACCAGGTGCAGGCCGACGCCCGCGTCCTCGCAGGCCAGCGCGAGCCCTTCGAGCACCCCGACGGCGGCCGGGTCGCGAAAGGCGTAGGAGAGATTTTCGGTGAGCAAAAGTCCAACAGCGCCCGCCTTGCGGGTCCGCAGCGAACGGGCCACCGGGTCGGGACCCGGGTAGCCGAGGCGCCGCGCGGTCTCGAGGACGCGGCGGCGGAGTTCAGGAGACAGCTGATCCGGTCGGTTGTACGCGTTCGACACGGTGGTCCTCGACACACCGAGCTCTGCGGCCAGCGACGCCAGTGTCGCCTGCCTCCTGGTGCGGATAGGACGGCCCATCCGCAAACCGTAACGGTTCAGATCGGTTTCCAGAAGCATCACCCGGCGTGTGGCAGGTCTCGATTCAGAGTGACGGTCGGTACAGCCGGAGCCGATCGAGTGGGTCCTGTCAGCCGTATGGGGTACAGTTGAATCTGACAACGGTTTCCATTACCCGGTGGCTGGGGCAGCGAGCCGGGCATCCGCAGGAGCGCAGGTAAATGAATTCCCGCCGTACCAGGAGTGTTTTCGCCGCCGTGTCGGCCGTGGTCGTGCTCGCCTTCGGTGCGGCGGCCTGTGTGGGCAGCGACCAGGCATCGACGGGCTCAGGCTCGCAGGGCGGGTCCGCCGCGAACCCCGCGTCCGGCGAGAAGATCAAGGTCGTCACCTCGACCGACGTCTGGGGAAGCGTGGTGTCCGCCGTCGGCGGCGACAAGGTCGAGGTCACCTCGATCATTCATGACCCGTCGGCCGACCCGCACTCCTACGAGACCACCGCGCGCGACGCCATCGCCGCGAAGAACGCCAAGCTCACGCTGTCCAACGGCGGCGGGTACGACGAGTTCTTCTCGAAGCTCGCCGACCAGGCCACCGACGCGCAGAAGCTGGTCGCCGTCGACATCGCCGCGACCGGCGACGAGAACGAGCACGTCTGGTACAGCCTGCCCGGCGTCGGGAAGATCGCCGACCAGGTCGCCGCGAAGCTCGGCGAGCTTCAGCCCGCGTCGAAGGACGCTTTCACCGCCAACGCGACCGCGTTCAAGGGCAAGCTCGACGAACTCCTGAAGAAGGTCACCGAGCTGGGTACTTCGGGCGGGAAGGTCGTCGCGACCGAACCCGTCGCGCACTACCTGCTCGATAGCGCGAAGCTCACCGACGCGACTCCGCCGGCCTTCGCCGAGGCCGTCGAGGAGGAGCAGGACGTGCCCGCAGCCGCGCTGAACGAGGTCAAGCAGCTGATCTCCGCCAAGCAGGTCAAGGCTGTGATCAACAACGCGCAGACGGTCACCCCGGTCACCCAGCAGGTCGTCGGGGACGCCAGGCAGGCCGGAATCGCGGTCGTCGACGTCACCGAAACGCTGCCGGCGGGTGTGACCGACTACATTGCATGGATGACCAAGGAAGTGGACGCACTGGCGGGAGCCGTGAAGTAGTGACGTCCATACCTGCCGAGGCGCGTCCCGCGGTCCGTGTCCGCGGGGCGAGTCTCGCGTTCGGGAATCGCACGCTCTGGTCTGGTCTGGACCTCGATGTCGAGCCGGGCGAATTCCTGGCGATCCTGGGGCCGAACGGTTCCGGGAAGAGCAGCCTGCTGAAGGTGCTGCTCGGCCAGCAGAGCCTGCCCGAGGGCACGGTCGAAATCGCCGGCGGCCGTCCTGGCGGGCACAACAAGCGGATCGGCTACATCCCGCAGCAGCGCGCCCTCGACGAGGGACTGACGATGCGCGGGGTGGATCTCGTCGGCCTCGGCCTCGACGGGCATCACTGGGGAACCGGGCTCTTCGGTCTCGGCAAACGACGGCAGCGGGTCGCGCGCGCGATCGAGTCCGTCGGCGCCGGGGCGTACGCGAAACGGCCGGTCGGGCGGCTTTCCGGCGGTGAGCAGCAGCGGCTGCGAGTCGCGCAGTCGCTGGTCGGCGACCCCGAGGTCCTGCTTTGCGACGAGCCGTTGCTTTCGCTCGACCTCGCCCACCAGCGCGCGGTCAGCGAGCTGATCGACACCCGGCGGCGTTCGGCGGATACCGCGGTCCTGTTCGTCACCCACGAGATCAACCCGATCCTGTCCTATGTGGACAGGGTGCTGTATCTCGTCGGCGGGCAGTTCCGGGTCGGCAAGCCGGACGAGGTGATGAACTCGGAGACGCTGTCCGAGCTGTACGGCACGCGGATCGAGGTGCTCAAGGTCGGCGGGCAGATCCACGTCGCCGGAGCGCAGAGCGCGCTGTGCGAGGACGAGCCACACCACATCGACGAACAGGCCTCGTAGAACCGTGGACAAGATGTTCGACGTCGCCCTGACCGGGGAGTTGCTGGGTCTCGGCTTCGTGCAGACCGCGCTGCTCGCGGCCGCCGTCCTGGGGCTTGTCGCAGGCGTTCTCGGGCCGCTGGTCGTGATGCGGCGGATGTCGTTCGCCGTGCACGGCACCGCTGAACTCGCCTTCACCGGCGCCGCGGGCGCGCTGCTGCTCGGGGTCGGCGTCGAACTCGGCGGCCTGGCGGGAGCGGTGATCGCCGCGCTGCTGATCGGGATTCTCGGCGGGCGCGAGTCCGAACGCGACTCGGTGATCGGGGTGATCCTCGCCTTCGGTCTCGGCATGGGTGTTCTGCTGCTGTCGTTCTACGAAGGCCGCAGTGCCAACAAGTTCGGCATCCTCGTCGGACAGATCATCACCATCGATTCCACCAACCTGACGCTGCTCGTCGGCGCCTCGGTGTTCGTCCTGCTGGTGCTCGCGGTGATCTACCGGCCGCTGCTGTTCGCGACGGTCGACCCGGCGGTCGCGACGGCGCGTGGGGTGCCGGTCCGGCTGCTTTCGCTCGTTTTCGCCGTTCTGGTGGGGATTTCGAGCGCGCTCGGCGTGCAGATCGTCGGGGCGCTCCTCGTGGTCTCGCTGATGGTGACCCCGGCCGCCGCGGCCGCGCGGGTCACCGCCAGCCCATGGAAGGCGACCGTGCTCTCGATCGTGTTCGCGGAGATCGCCGCGCTCGGCGGGATCATCCTTTCGCTCGCGCCGGGGAAGCCGGTGAGCGCGTTCGTCACCACGATCTCGTTCGTGATCTACCTGGTGTGCCGGCTCATCGCCTGGCTTCGCTCGCGCCAGGCCAACGTCACCACCGAAGTCCCGCAGCCCGCCGCCGTCTGACTTGCGGAGAGTCAGCGAATGGGACGCGCGGCCAGTGCCGTCTTCACCGCGTTGATGAAGCCTTCGTCGATGAAGGCGAGCTGGCCGCCCGCGATACTCCGTTCGACGGCCTCGACCACCACGACGTTCGCGTTCACGAAGGCGTCGACCGCCTCGGCCTGTGACGTCTTCTGGGTGAAGTGCGCCAGCATCGTCAGGTTGGTGAAGGCGCCCGACAGATACCGCGAAGACGCCTTCGTGAACGAGTCCCCGTAGATCAGGATCTTCTCGTCCACGGTCCCGACCAGCGGGCTCGCCGTGCGGTAAACCGGCCTGTCGATGTCGCCGTTGGGCTTGCCCGCACGCTCGACTATGCCGTCCGGGCGCAGGCTGTAGAGCGTGTTCGTCTTCGTGCCCTGCTTGTTGATCAGCGGCGGCAGGTCCGCGGAGGCGTCGTACTGGCCGACGGGCACGCTCACCCAGGTCTGCGTGACCCCGGGTTTGATCGCGTTCGCGATGGCGCGGGTCATCACGAGCGCGCCCTCGTCGGCCCAGTGGGTGTCGTTCGCCGGGTAGACCGGCCGCTGGACCCGGCCCTCGGACGCGCGCAGCTCGGGCCGCAGGTCGATCGCGCGGGCGTCGTTGATCATCCGGTGCCAGGTGCCCGCCTCGGCCGAACGCGAGCAGTCCTTCCCCGGGTAGGTCGACGGGAGGAACTGCGGGACCATCGTCGACTTGTCCGGCGCGACGACGAGTTCGAACCGCCTGCCGGACTGCTCTACCGCGCGCCGCAGCTCGTTGATCTTGGAGATCGTCTCGGTGATCGGCCGCGACGGGTCGCATTTCGCGTCGGCGTCGTAGCCGTAGTACAGCCAGCCGTCGAGACCCTGCACCACGCGGCGGTACCCCGACTGGGAGTTCGGCGTCGGTGCCTGGGTGGGTCCGGCCTTGGGCGGCGCGGACGACGGAGGGGCCGGGATCGGGCCCGCGTTCACCTTCGGCCCCTGGTCGAGCGGCGCGTCTTCGCCGAAGAGGCCGCGGCTGATCCCGTCGGCGGCGGCGATGGCGCCCGGCCGGAACGAGAGCTGGTCGACGGCCCAGGTCGGCAGGTCGGTGAAGAACGACCACCCGCGGCCGACCCCGGGGAAGCTCGCGAGCTTGTGGTTCTCGATCTCACCCGGCCGCACGCCGACGATCCACATCAGGGTCGGCGTCATGAAGAACAGAAGTGCGCTGATCAGGGCCGTCAGCTGCCTGCCGCCGTGGCGTGGCCGGTGCAGCGCGTGCTCGCGCGGAAGCCACGCCTCGTGAACGGCTGGCAGTTGCTGAGGTTCGGACGCCACCCCTCCACCGTAATGAACCCTCGTCGAGACCACGTGAGAACCTCTCACTTTCCGCCCGGTCAAGTCGCGTTTAGCCCGCTAAACGCGACACGCCTGCCGTGCCGGGCCCCAGGTCGCCGGATCGCGTTTAGCCCGCTAAACGCGACACGCTGGCCGTGCCGGGCCCCAGGTCGCCGGATCGCGTTTAGCCCGCTAAACGCAGGTCAGCGGGCCTGGGTCAGTGGAGCATGAGGAGGACCTGGAGCTCACCGACGAGAAACCCGATGATCCCGCCGACGGCGATGAGCTTCCACTCGTCCTGTCGGAACGCCGGCCGCAGGAGTCCCTCGAATTCGAGCGGCGTCAGCCCGAGCATCCGCCGCTCGACCATCTTCGCGACGTCCATCGCCTCGGTCAGGTAGCCCTCGGCGTACCGGACCGTCGGCGGCAGGTGCTCCAGCGCCTTCCGCGCGGCCGCCTGTTTGATCTCCCGTAGCCGCTGCCCGCCGACGGCCATCGCGACCATCGGTTTCGCGAGGCTCGCCTGCTCGTCGACGGCGTTCGCCACCAGCCGCTCGACCAGGATGTACAGCCGGTCCGAACGCGGACCCCGCAGGACGGCGTCGAGCAGGTTCGGCACGGTCAGGATCTCGTTCGCGATCAGCTCGCCGTACTGCTGCGCGACCTCGGCCCGCCGCCGCTGGAACTTGCCCTGCAGGATGACCCGCCCGACGCGTACCGGCTCGCGCGGCACGAAGATCAGTTTGATCGCCAGCCAGTCGGTGAACAGCCCGATGCAGCCGCCGAAGATCGGCAGCACGAGTGGTTCCTTCGTGAGCGCCCACGTGATCGCCTGCACCACACCGAGCGCGAATCCGAAATAGATCCCCGACCGCGCGATGAACGCCATCTCCGGCCGTGACGTCTCGCGGATCAGCCGCACCAGCAGCTTCTTGTCGCGTGTGAGCCGTTGCACGGTCATGTGCTGGACGTCGAGCACCTCGTCGAGATTCTCGGTGATCTCGTCCATGAACTCGCGCACCAGCCGCGGCGTTGACGCCTGGATCTGCTTGATCAGCAGTTCCTGCGCCATCGTCGGCATGACCTCCCACAGCCGGGGATGGTGTTTCTCGAGCACTTCGCGCGCGACCTCGTCGACGGCCCGCAGCAACGGCTGCTCGATCTCGCGCGTGATGATCGCCGGATCGAGTTTGCCGAAGATCTCCTTGATGTCCAACAGGTTCGACGTCAACAGGTCGGTCGCGACGGCGGCCATCCGCCCGCCGTGTTTCGGCACGACCCCCTGCCAGCCGAGCACCGGTTCGATGCCGACGAATTCCAGCGGGCGGAACATCATCTCGATGGCGACGCGTTTGGTGACGTATCCGATCAGGGCCGCGATGAACGGAATCGCGGCGTAGAGCCACCAATGGCGCGCGAGGTCGTCAAGGATCGCGTCCATCCGACCTCCTCCGAAAGCGCTGGGAGCGAAACCGTATCGCGGCAGCGGCCAGTGAAGGAGGCCTGTCCTTAATGGAGCAGCAGAAGTACCTGAAGTTCACCGACGAGTCCACCGATCACCGCGCCGACTGCGATCAGCTTCCATTCGTCCTGCTGGAACGCGGGTCGCAGGATTCCTTCGAACTCGATCGGCGTCAGCTGCTGCATCTTGTCGACGATCGTGTTGCGGACGTCGAGCGCGTCGGTGGCGTAACTTTCCACATGTTTCACCGTTTCGGGGAGGTACGCGATGGCCTTCTCCGCGGCGGCCTTCTTCATCTCCTGGTACTGCTTGCCGCCGACGGTCAGTGCCACCAACGGTTTCGCGATGCTCGCCTGCGCGTCGATGGTCCGCTGCACCTCGCGGGTGATCATCGAGAACAGCTTGTCCGACTTCGGCCCGGTGAGCACGGCCTCCATCACGTTCCGCACGGTGAGGACCTCGTCCGCGATCAGCGCGCCGTAGTCGCGCGCCACCGCCTGACGGCGTTTCTGGAACATGCCTTGCCAGCTGAAGAACAGGAACCGCCGGGGGTCGCGCGGGTAGAAGATCATCTTCAGCGCCAGCCAGTCCGTGACGAAGCCGGTGACGAAACCGAAGATCGGCATGATCAGCGGCTGTTTCGTCAGCGCCCACGCGACGAACTGGATCAGGCCGATCACGAAACCGAAGTAGATCCCGGACCGCGCGATGAACCGCAGTTCCGGGGTCGCGACCTCCTTGATCAGGCGGCAGGTCAGCGATTTGTCGCGGACCATGGCCTCGATCAGCATCTCGTTTACGTCGAGGACCTCGTCGATATTCGTCGACACCTCGCGCATCAGCCGCGCGACCACCTTCGGCGCCTGCGCCCGCACCTGGTCGACCAGCATCCGCTGCGCCCGCGTCGGCAGCAGCTCCCACAACCGTGGCTGGTACTGCTCCATCACCTCACGGGTGACGTCTTCGACGGCCTTGAGGAGCGGCTCCTCCAGTTCCTTGACCATTTCGTCCGGATCGAGCCGCGAGAAGATCTCCTGCGGGTCGACGAGGTTCTTGGTCAGCAGGTCGACGGCCGTCGTCGCCATCCGCCGCGCGTTGGCCGGAATGACCCCCTGCCAGCCGAGGAACGGCCGGATGCCGACGAATTCGAGCGGCCGGAACATCATCTCGATGGCGACGCGTTTGGTGATGTACCCGATGAGCGCGGCGATGAACGGCATCGTCGCGTAGACGTGCCAGTGCTCCCCGATGTCGTCGAGGATCGCCGAGATGTCCAACCGGGCCTCCGTGCTTACGACCTGTCAACAAAGGAGGATGCCATGTGATCGCCCGCCCGGGTGCCGAGTGCAGCCGTTTGGCGGTACTACCCGATAGGCCCCTGCTCATTAAGGTGGCCGCCATGGTCGCTCCTGAGAAGTCGGCGCCTCAGGCGCCCTCAGCGAAATCGTCCCAATTCGCCGTCGCCGTGCGCGGATACAACCAGCGTCAGGTCGATGAGCGACTCGCCGAGCTCTCGAAAGAGCTCAAGCAGACCTCGCGGAACCGCGACGAGGCCGTGGCCACCGCAGGCGATCTCACCAAGGCGCTCGGCCACGCCCAGAAGGAGCTGGACGAGACCAAGGCCGCGCTCGTCCGGATGAGCGCGAGTCCGTCCGGAGCCGGCGCGATGGCCGAGCGCGTGCGCATGATGATGCAGCTCGCCGAAGAGGAGATCGCGGATCTCAAGGCGGCGGCCGCGGCGGACGCGACGTCGACCCGCGCCGAAGCGGACAGGTACGCCCACGAGACTCAGCGTGCGAGCGACAAGGCGGCCAAGGACGCCCAGGCCGAGCGGGAGAAACTCCTCGCGGACGCGCAGGCCGAGGTCGAGCGGCTGAACGCCGAGGCGGCGCAGAAGCGCAAGGAACTGGACATGGAAAGCGTCCGGACCCGCGCTGCCGCGGACAAGAAGGCCGAAGAGGCTTCGGCGGCGAGGCGTTCGGAAGCCGAGAAGGCCTCGGCCGACAAGATCGCCGAATCCGACCGCGTGTCCGCCGAGAAGCGGGCCGAAGCCGAGCGGATTTCGGCGGAGAAGGTCGCGAAGGCGGAGAAGTCCTCGGCAGAGAACATCGCCGCGAAGCAGGAGCAGGTCGTCGAGGCGCTGGCCGACGCGAAGACGCAGCAGGCAGAGGCTCAGCAGGCCCGCAAGCTGGCGCTGGAGCTTCGGACGAAGGTCGCCGAACGGCTTTCCGCCACGGACGTCGCCGTGCAGGAGGCCATCCGGCTGCTGGCACCGTCTCCGGAAGCCGAGAACGGTGCGGCTCCCAGCCCCACTCCCAAGGAGAAGCCCGCACCGAAGCCGTGATCCTGGCCGAGGAACGCGCGGCCGTCTGCGAGTTCGCGCGCCGGATGACGGCGGACGGCCTGGTGGTCGGCACGTCCGGCAACGTGTCGGCGCGGCGAGACGACCTCGTGGCGGTCACACCGACCGGAGTCGACTACGCCGAGCTGCGCCCTGAGGACATCCCTGTGGTCGCCCTCGACGGCGAGATCGTCGAGGGCGCGCTGAAGCCGACCAGCGAACTGCCGATGCACCTCACCGTGTACCGGAAGGCGGCGGACCCGGACGGCGCACCGGTGACCGCCGTCGTGCATACGCATTCCGTGCACGCCACGGCCGTCTCGACGCTCACCGCCGAGGTCCCG
Organism: uncultured Actinomycetota bacterium; assembly: GCA_963766045.1. Lineage (GTDB taxonomy): Bacteria > Actinomycetota > Actinomycetes > Mycobacteriales > Pseudonocardiaceae > Amycolatopsis. Next base: position 936,684 of record CAVXYN010000002.1, read on the forward strand.
CCGATCCACTACATGATCGCCGCGATCGGTCCCTCGGCGCGCGTCGCCGCCTACGCGACCTACGGCACCGAAGAACTCGCCGAGGCCATGCTCGAGGCCCTGAAAGGCCGGCGAGGCTGTCTACTCGCCAACCACGGCACGGTCACCTTCGGCGACGGCTTGGCCGCGGCCTATCACCGGGCACAGCAGCTCGAATGGGTCTGCCAGGTGTGGCTGGTTGCGCGGGCGGCAGGTACCCCGACTCTGCTCCCGTCCACCGAAATCGAGCACGTGGTGGAAAAGCTGCGCGGCTACGGCCAGCGCTAGCGTCGGAGCGTCTCGAATGCCTCGTTGGGGACGTTGAGCGTCTCGTATGTGGCATTGGGGACGTGTCTCCCCACGTCACAGGCCCGCCGGAATCCGAACATGACTTACAACGCGAACTTCCGACGCAGGACACTAGGAGGCAGCGGGCTCCGGTTCGAGATCCAGGGAGTCCACGGCGTGCACCGCGTCGAGGAGTTCGACGACGCTCGGGTCGTCGACGGCTTCCTTGATGCATTGCCACAGCTGGAGATTCGCCAGCGCCCACCGCGAGTACGTCTCCGCGGCTTCCGGGTTGTAGAAGTAGTAACCGCTGTCGTGGACGCCGCGTTGTTCGCCGACGATCTTGTGCGCCAGCTCGCGCAGGCTCAGCCCGTTTTCCCGCAGGTACCGGTGAGCGAGAACGACCGGCGTCACCGGCAGCGCCTTGAACAACGTGTCGGCGTCGCTCAGGGCTTGCGCCTCCAGCGAGATGTCCCGGCCGCGGGTCGCCATCTCGGCCTCGTCGACGATCTCGTCGATCCAGCCGGCGACGGCGTCCTCGACTCCGCAGTCGGAGAGGAGGTCGAGTCTCAAGTCCCTTCCAGCGGCCGCGGGGGAGTTCCGGAGCACGATGTAGTTGACGTCGTGCACCAGCGCCGCGACCTCGACAACGGTGCGGTCGGCACCGTTGTGGTCGGCGAATCCCGCGGCCTTGGCCCGGACGAAACTCACGTGGTGCCAGCCGTGGAACGGCAGTTTTTCGGCATAACGCCAGCACAGTCGCCGGACGCGATGCTCGACGGCGTCGATGGTCTGGGATCCAATCGTGCTATTTCGCGCGCGCATACACCTCTCCGATCCCGGCCGTTTCTTACAGACGGGTGGAGCAATGGTAGGCGTATTCGACGCCGGTGTGTAGTTAGATGCGTTCGGCCAGATCCCCCAATCGGACCTCGACCGGAACGTGACGGTGACCGATTCCGGTTGTCGGGTCATAGGAAAGACTGGATTCGCTTACCGGGCGTGATTTCACCAGGAACGTCATGGTTCCTTTGGTGGCCTCGGGAATCCGGTGGAATTCGTCGGCGTACATCACGCCCGCGGAGCGGGTTTGGCACAGCGTGCTACGTCGTAACCGAACCGATGTGATCAATCCGGAAACCGGGTCGCGCAGGGTGGAGTAGCGCTCGTGCACATAGTGGCCACGGAGAATCGTGGTGCAGAAGTGGTATCTGTGGTTGTGCACCGAATCGGCGTATCCCTGACGCCAGTCTTCGGGTGCCTTGTACTCGTGCAGCCAGATCGAAAACGGGTCGGCCGGGGAGTCGAGCAGGCACCAGGCGAAATGGGTGGTCGTCTCGCGGGAGCGTTCGAGTACCGCACTCGCTTCGTCCGGGCTCAGTGAATCCAGATGCCGCCGAAGATCCGTTCGCAGATCGGGTCTCGACGTCCAGTCCCGGAAGATCGCGTCGACGATTTGCCAATGCTGCGCCAGCGGCAGGTCCGTGGTGCGGAGCAACGCGGCAAGCTGGGTGAGGGGGGACAAACGAGTGAGCAACGTCAGCTCCTCAGTTCTGGTTCTCTCCGGCGCCGAGAACTCATGGGTTCAGCTCGGCGAGGGTGGTGAACTCCTTCCGGAAGGCGTGGAATTTCCCTTCCAGTTCAAGGAAGTTCTCTTCGGACAGGGGGGATCCGGTGATTTTTTCGTAGAGGGCGAGGAAATCCGCTCTGGTCGTCGCGGCCCAGATGCGGAAGTGGCGTCCGGAGCGGGACTGGGACACACGCAGGAACTCCGAGCGTTCCTTGTTGTACAGGAAGGAACCTTCGCCGAACCGCAGCGTTCGCGGATACAGCGTCGTCGCGCCGCTGATGTCGCTGTACAAGGTCACCCACACGCTCTCGTCGAAGAGTTCGAGCCGGTCCAGCGGCGGGTCGGCGACGACGGTGATGTCGACCAGCGAGCACCGGCTGCGGGCCAGGAACAGTCCTACCAGGCCGATCCGGATCTCGTCGTTGAGCCGCGTTTGGATCGTTTCGTAGTCCACGCCCGCTTCTTCACGGCGCAGGAGATAGCGCGCCCTGCCGCTGATCGCGCCCGCGTCGCGCGGGTCGGCGATGACCACGCGAAGCTCCCTTTCGGTGCGGGACAACAGCAATCGGGCCGCGGCGTGCCTCCCGGAGAAGCCGCGGAAGAAGTAGTGCCGGGTCGCGTCGAGGTCGGCCATCAGGACCCGGTTGAACAACGGATCGGGATCGGTGGTCGCTTCGAAGACGTGGGTGGGGAAGAATTCCTTGTTGAGCGAACGGTATTCGGCGCTGAGGGCCTCCAACGCACGGCGGCTCTCCTCGATCACCGGGGTCACCATCGCGCGCTGGGACGCGGTGGCGGTGATCAAGGTCTGGCCGAAGCCGACCACCGCGGAGATCAGGGTGCCGGTGCCCAGTGAGTTGAGCAGCGTTTTGCCGGCGCCGGGATCCATCGTGCTGGAGATCCACAGGCTCGCGCCCGCTACGACGACCAGCACGGTCAGCAAAAGGCTGGTCCTGGTCCAGAAGATCTCTTGCAGTGGGGTACGGCGGAGCCGGTCGGCTTCCGCGGGCACGGGTTCACCTCCTTGATCGCCACTCGAACGGACGAACGCACTGCGTATCTGTTCGAGCGCGGGGAGTTACTCTACGCGCCTCGTGAGAATGTCGAAATAAGAAATTCGGGGGAAAGGTACCAACCCGGCGAGTAACGCTGGGCGATGCCGCTTTCGCTCCCGAGGTTTCCCTGAAATGCGGAAAAACCACTTACGGAGAGTGTGGCAGGATTCCTTCGTACCACGCCGGCCCGGGCTTCGCGGACGACAGTGTTTCTATGACGGCCGGGGATGGTGCGGTGTACACCGTCGGGAAGTCGATCTCTCCCTTGGTCGGATCGATAGGCCACGCGAGTCGCTCACTGTCCAGGGAAAAATGCGCGTCCGCGCCGTTTTTGTTGCCTCTCGCGTCGAGCCGGATCCACCGGTCCAGGCCAGCGAGATACACCGCGTTGAGGCCGTGCAGCACGCCGATGCGCTGATAGCAGAAGCCCGCCGGGATCCCCTGAGCACGGAGCAATGCTGCCAGCAGATGAGCCTTCGCGTAGCAAATGCCGACGCGTTCCTTCAGGACGTCGGACGCCATAAGGGTGACCCTGGAATCGGCGGCATCCACCACATGGGCGATGTCGTCGCGCACAAAGTGAAACATCGCGCGAACCACGTCTACCTCGGCGCCACCGCCCGGCCGCACCCGCTCGGCCGTTTCGCGGATCAGCGGATGCTGATGGTCGACGACGGCGTCCGCGACGAGATAGTCCTCGAGCCGCCCGGATTCGATCTTCAAAACGATCCCGCTCACCGGGCTCCGTCCAGGACGATGTTCACGGTCTCTTCGAGAAACGCGGGCGACGCTTCGCCGCCGCGCATCAGCAGCCGGAACCAGATCGCACCGGCGAGCAGATCCATCACCGATACCGGATCGATCCCGTCGCGAAGCTCGCCACGCGCCCTCGCGCGCTCGAAAATCGGCTGCTCGCGAGCCATCCGATCGGCGAAGAAGGAACGCGCGACGTCGGCGAGTTCCGGCCGCCGGGGTGCCGCGGTGAGGGTCGCGGTCACGATCGGTGAGGTGTGCTCGGAGGTGAGCAGCGCGGCGATATGCCTTGCCAGGGCAAGGAGATCACCGCGCAGGCTGCCGGTATCGGGCACGTCCAGGCTCAGCAGGCCGGAGTCGGTCAGCGCCGCGGCCAGAAGGGCGTCCTTCGACGGCCACCAGCGATACAAGGTCGTCTTGTTGACCGCTGATCGAGCCGCGACAGCTTCGATGGCCAGCTTGTCGTAGCCGTGCTCGGCAAGCAGTTCGAGGGTCGCGGCGAAGATCGCCTCCTGCTTACGGGGGCCACTGCTCATCGGCCGATAGTACAACGCACCGTTGCGTTGTGATTCTCGGCCGCGTACCTTGAAACGCAACGGTGCGTTGCGTTTGGAGGTCGTCCGATGGTTCCGGTCGTTTTCGTTCACGGCATTCGCTTGAGCAGCGCGGCGTGGACCGACCAGGTCGAGCACGTCGAATCCGCGGCGGCGATCGACCTGCCCGGCCACGGTAGGCGTCGAGGCGAGCGGTTCACGCTTTCCCTTGCGGTACAAGCGGTTGTCGACGCCATCGACGAGCGCGCCCTGGTCGTCGGCCACTCGCTCGGGGGCTATGTCGCGATCGCGGCCGCGGCCCGGCATCCCGAGCGGGTCGCAGGCCTTGTCGTCGCCGGGTCCACCTACGTGCCCGGCCGGACGTTGGAGACGCCGTTCCGGTTGGCGCACCGGCTCTTCAGGCGATTTCCGGATCAGGGTGAGCGAATCAGCCAGTGGCAGTTCCGGTCGGCGCTGCCAAGGCCGCTCGCGAACGCGGTGATCTCGGCCGGGGTCGCCACTGAGGTGATCCCTGACGTGGCGGCGGCCTTCGCGGACTTCGACGTTCTCGGGGAGCTGTCGCGGTATCCGGGGCCGACCTGGCTGATCAACGGCTCCCGTGACCACTTCCGGCGTCACGAGCGCCGGTTCCTGGCCGCCTGTGCCGATGGGCGCCTGCTCACCGTCGGGCGCGCCGGGCACTACCTGCCGATGACGCGCGGGCCCGAGTTCTCGCGGTTGGTGAGCGATGCGGCCTTGCTTGCCCAGGTTGTCTAGCGCCTAAGCGATCGGCGTGAGCCTGCCTTCGCCGCTGGTCGTGAACACGGTGATCAGCTGCGCCGGCGCCGGGTGGGGACCCAGGACGATCGAGGCATACGGAGTCGACGTCGACCCGCTACCCGAGTAGTTGGTCTGCAGATGCACGCTGACATGCACGTTCCGGTCGGCGGGAATCTCGAACGAGACGGCGCCCCACGAAACCACGAACTGCCTGCCGTCGATGCTCGCGATCGGGAGAAAGATCCCCACACCGCGAGCGAGGGACAACTGGATGGTGAGCAGCCGGCGCGGCCCGTCGTGGTTGTCGACGTACGGGATCACGCCCGGCATTCTGGCCAGGTCGGTCGGCTCGGTCATCTCGAAGTACCCCTCAGAACTGGTAGTACAGGAACGGGCTGAAGGTGCCGGTCGCGATCAGGATGGCCGCGTACGCCAGTCCCACGGTCATCACGCCGATCCGCAGCGCCGTCGCCGGGCGGCTCCTTGACGATTCGAGCAGCGGCCCGGTGACCGGGTGCGCGGGCAGGAACACGATGACCAGCGCGCACAGCAGCAGGATCAGCCGCTGGTTCGTCACCGCGGCTTCGACGACGTCGGTGAGGCCCTGGAAGTCCGGCAGCACCATATGCCCGATCATGCCGAGCGCGTGCGACAGGTCGGTAGAGCGGAAGAACACCCACCCGAAGACGACCAGCACGAGGGTCAGTGCGCGGCGCGCGATGCGGGCGATCGGGTTCTTCGGGGTGCCGTCGTAGCCGAAGGCGCGTTCGACGATCAGCAGTGCGCCGTGGTAGATGCCCCAGATCAGGAATGTCCATTGTGCACCGTGCCAGAAACCGGTCAGCACGAACACGATGCACAGGTTCCGGTACGTATGCCCGGCGCCGGTGCGGTTCCCGCCCAGCGGGATGTAGACGTAGTCGCGGAACCAGCGCGAAAGCGACATGTGCCACCGTCGCCAGAACTCGGTGATCGTCACCGACGAATACGGCCGCGCGAAGTTCTCCGGGAGCCGGAAGCCGAGCATCCGCCCGAGGCCGATCGCCATGTCGGAGTATCCGGAGAAGTCGAAGAACAGCTGAAGCGTGTAGCCGATCGCGCCGAGCCAGGCGATCGCGAACGTCATCTGGTCCGGTGGGGTGTTGAAGCACGCGTCCACCATCGGGCTGAGCGAGTCCGCGATGATCGTCTTCTTGCACAGCCCGAGCGCGAAGCGGGGGAAGCCGGCGGCGATGTCGTCGAGGCGGTGGGACCGTTGCTGCGGCAGCTGGTCGGCGATCTCCCGGTACCGCACGATCGGCCCGGCCACCAGCTGCGGGAACATCGCGATGTACGCGGCGAACGACACCGGGTTGCGCAGCGCGCGGCGTTCCCCGCGGTAGATGTCGACCACGTACGAGATGTGGTGGAACGTGTAGAACGAGATCCCGATCGGGATGACCAGCTCGGCCACCGGGAAGTCGCCGCCGAACCAGTGCGTCACCGCCGCGATCTGCTGCGTGGCGAAGCCCGCGTACTTCCAGATCAGCAGCATGCCGACGTTCAGGCAGATGACGCCGATCAGCAGCCGCTTGCGCCGCGTGTTGTGCATGTCCCACGCGTTCGGTTCCAGCGCGGGCCCGGCCAGGTAGTTGACCACCATGCAGCCGATCAACAGCAACGTGTACGGCCCGGCGCCGGTGGCGTAGAAGATCAGGCTGCCGACCGCGACGATCCCGTTCCGCCAGCTGCGCGGGCACACCAGCACGGCGAGCAGTACCGCCGGCATGAAGTACCACAGGAACAGTGGCGAAATGAACGACATCGGAGCGGGGTCCCCCAGGGCTGCGTACGTTATCCGCTGGTGACCCTAGCTTGAGGCCCCCGCAAGTCGTCCTCTAGTTGCGGTAGTTGCGTGTGCAACTACCGCAACTAGAGACGACTTGCCGGTCAGATGCGGCCCGCGAGACGGCGACGGCGCGCCACCTCGGCCAGCAGCACCCCGGCGGCGACGGACGCGTTGAGCGATTCGACACCGGCGGACATCGGGATCGACACGGTCGCGTCGCAGGTCTCCCGCACGAGCCGGGAGAGCCCGCGGCCTTCCGAGCCCAGCACGATGACCAGCGGGTCCGCCGCGAGGTCCAGTTCGTCGATGTCGACCGAGCCGTCCGCGTCGAGGCCGACGACCATCAGGCCGTCTTCCTTCCACGCCTTCAGCTGACGGGTCAGGTTGGTCGCGACGGCGATCGGCAGCTTGGCGGCGGTACCGGCGGAGGTCCGCCACGCGACCGCGGTCATGCCCGCGCTGCGCCGCTCCGGCAGCAGGACGCCCTGCGCGCCGAACGCGGCGGCCGAGCGGATCACGGCGCCGAGGTTGCGCGGGTCGGTGACGCCGTCGAGCGCGACGAACAGCGGGGTCTGACCCGAGTTCTTCGCCACCGCCATCAGGTCGTGAGGATCCGCGTACACGAACGGCGGGACCTGAAGGCCGAGGCCCTGGTGCATGGCCCGGTTGGTCTTGCGGTCGAGCTCCTCGCGCGGGATCTCCAGGATCGAGATGCCCTTGTCGCCGGCGAGCCGGACGGCCTCGTTGACGCGGTCGTCGATCTCGATGTTCAGCGCGACGTACAGCGCGGTGCCCGGCACGTCGGCGCGCAGCGCCTCGACCACCGGGTTGCGCCCGGCGATCAGCTCCGGCTTGTCGGCCTTCTTCTGCCGCGCCTGTTCCTTGCGGTCGCGCGCGTTGGCGACGCGGTACGCCTTGTGGCCGGGGCGGTCCTCGGCCTTGGGCGTCGGGCCCTTGCCTTCCAGGCCCTTCCGGCGCTGGCCGCCGGAACCGACGACCTGACCCTTCTTCGTGCCGGGCTTGCGAATAGCGCCCTGGCGCCGGGAGTTGCCTGCCATGAGTGAGAATCCTTGAGCTAGAAACCGAGTAAGTGTCAGACTTCCTTGACGGTCCACTGTGGACCGTTCGGGGTGTCTTCCACCACGATGCCCGCCTGCTGGAGGCGGTCACGCGCGGCGTCCGCACGGGCGAAGTCCTTCTCGGCGCGGGCCTGCTGCCGTTCGGCGAGCAGCCCTTCCACGAGATCGGTCAGCGCCTGCCGGGTGGGCGTTTCGTTGCCGCCCGCCTCGGACCAGCGCGCGGAGAGCGGGTCGAGGCCGAGCACGTCGGTCATCGCGCGCACGGTGGCGGCGATTTCGAGTGCCTTGGAATTGTCGGCCGCGTCGAGGGCGGCGTTACCGTCGCGGACCGTGTTGTGGAGCACTGCGAACGCCTGCGGGGTGGCGAGGTCGTCGTCGAGCGCGGCGGCGAACTCGTTCGGCACCTTGCCGATGTGGACGACGCCGACGATCCCGGCCGTGCGGCGGAGGAACTGCTCGACCCGCCGGTAGCCGGTGGCCGCCTCGCTCAGCGCGCCGTCGGAGTACTCGATCGTCGACCGGTAATGCGGCTGGACCAGGTAATACCGCAGCTCGGACGCCCGGTAGCCGCGGAGCATCTCCGGGATCGAGACGGTGTTGCCCAGCGACTTCGACATCTTCTCGCCGGACAGGGTCACCCACGCGTTGTGCAGCCAGTACCGCGCGAACCCGTCGCCCGCCGCGTTCGACTGCGCGCGCTCGTTCTCGTGGTGCGGGAACACCAGGTCGACGCCGCCGCCGTGGATGTCGAACTCGGCGCCGAGGTACGTCGTCGCCATCGCCGAGCACTCGAGGTGCCACCCTGGACGACCCTCGCCCCACGGTGTCGGCCACGACGGCTCGCCCGGCTTCGCCTTTTTCCACAGCGTGAAGTCGCGCGGGTCGCGTTTGCCCTCGCCGAGGCTCGGGCTTTCGCCCTGCTGGACCTCGTCGAGCCGCTGGCCGGACAGGTCGCCGTAGCCGTCGAACGCCTTGACCGAGAAGTACACGTCGCCGCCCGAGGCGTACGCGTGGCCGCCGTCGATCAGCCGTTGCATCAGCTCGATCATCTGCGTGACATGGCCTGTCGCGCGCGGTGCGATCGAAGGTGGCAGGCAGCCGAGGGCCTCGTATGCCGACTCGAATTCGACCTCGTGCTTGAACGCCCACTCCCACCAGGGACGGCCGGCGTCGGCGGCCTTGGTGAGGATCTTGTCGTCGATGTCGGTCACGTTGCGGACCAGCAGCACATCGAGTCCATTGTGGACAAGCCAGCGGCGCAGGACGTCGTAGTTCAGCGCGCCGCGGACGTGGCCGATATGCGGGATGCCCTGCACGGTGGCACCACACACGTACATGGACGCCGTTCCGCTACGGGCGGGATGGAATTCCCGCACGCTCCGGGTCGCGGTGTCATAGAGGTGTAGTGCCACCCTAAAAGGGTACGGGGTGGGCGTGAGCGGCGTCGCAGTGACCGCTTACAGGACGTTATGGGTGCGCAGGGCGCTGAGCAGGGCGTCCGGCCGCTCGGCCGTGGGCAGCGGCTCTACCAGCGCGAACGCGCAGCCGATCTCCTGAGCGGCGCCGTCGGCCTCTTCGCTGTCGCCGACCATGAGCGTTTCCCCGGCGTCGGCGCCGAGCCTCTCGAGGGCCGTCCGGAAGATCTCCGGCTCCGGCTTCACCGCTCCGACCTCGAAGGACAGGATGAACTCGTCGACGAACGCGTCCCAGCCACGGGTACCGAACGCGGGCCGGATGTCGAAGGCGATATTGCTGAGCACGCCGACCTTGAACCCCTTGCCGGAGACTCCCTTGAGGACGTCCTCGGTGTCCGGGTACGGCGTCCACTGGGTGGGATCGATGAGTCGCGTGTAGAGCGCGACGGCCTGTTCGGCATGCGTGACGCCGGAGTGCTTGAGGACCTCGAGATACACCTTCCGGTGCAGGACAGGGTCGCGGTCGCGGTGGTGCCAGGCGTACTGGTGCTCCTCGTCGAGTTCGACGACCTGCCCGACCGGCGCCGTCATCCGGCGCATCAGCTCGGTCTGCGCCTCGACGTCGAACCGTTCGCCCGTGTGGTCGGTGAGGCCGGCGAGCCAGCTCTCGTCCTGCTCGAGGCGGAACAGCGTGCCGGAGAAGTCGAACAACACAGTGTTGATGGCCACGAGCCCCACATTAGCCGCGGTCTTTGATGTCTCGGTGGCATCCAGGTGTGAGATGAAAGGCCCCTTCCTTGCAAACTTCGCAGTGAAGGGGCCCTTCATCCCACGAGAGAGAGGCGTCAGCGGACGTTCCCGGCGACCCGGTCCACGTGCAGCCGGACGATCACCCGCTCGACCTCCGCGCCCTCCGGCGGCGGGTCCTCGCCGAGGTATTTGTGGCTCAGCGTCTTCGGCAGGGTTTTGCCGGGGTCCGGCGTGATCGTCACCGTGCCGCGCAGCTGCGTGTGCCGGTAAGGGTTCTCGGCGTCGGTGATCGACACGCTCGCCCGCGGGTCGCGGCGGAGGTTCCGGATCTTCAGCCGGTCCTCCGTCGCGCTGAACACCAGATCGCCGTCGTCGAGGCCCACCCAGACGACCGAGGTCTGCGGGCCGCCGTCGGCGTCCAGCGTCGCGATGGTCGCGAAGGTCTTGCCGTCCACCAGTGCGCGGACCGGTTCGGGAAGTGTGACTGCCATGACACGTCGAACCGGAGTCCGGCGCGGCCTATTCCTGTGACGGCAGGAGGAGTGCCGTCGCGAAGGCCGCGATGCCCTCGCCGCGACCGGTCAGGCCGAGCCCGTCGGTGGTGGTCCCGGAGACGCTGACCGGTCCGCCGACGGCTTCGCTCAGCACCTTCTGGGCCTCTTCGCGGCGCTTCCCGATCCGGGGTGCGTTGCCGACGACCTGGACCGTCGCGTTCCCGACCGTCCAGCCGCCGGCCTCGACCAGCCGCCGCGCCTCGGCGAGGAACTCGACGCCGTGCTTTCCGGCCCACCGCGGGTCGCCGGTGCCGAACACCGCCCCGAGATCGCCGAGGCCTGCCGCCGAAAGCAGCGCGTCGCACAGCGCGTGCGCGGCGACGTCACCGTCCGAGTGCCCTGCGCAGCCGTCGACGTCCGGCCAGAAGAGTCCGGCGACCCAGCATTCGCGGCCGGCCTCGATGGGGTGGACGTCGACGCCGTTCCCGATCCTCACAGGGTTTCCTCTTTCCCGGCCACGGCGATCGCCTCGGCCAGCTTGAGTTCGAACGGGCTGGTGACGCGTATCGCGTCAGGGTGTCCGGGAATGGTGTGCGCGCCCCCGATGGACGATTTGTCGACATATGAGAGAAAGGTCTCACGTGTGAAGCCGAGGGGAGTCTGCGCCGTGCGCAAATGTGCGCGGTCCTCGGTGCCCGTGATCACCTTCGCCGCGTCGGTCACCTTCACGGTGTCCGCCATCGGTAGTACCGGGAGTGCGACAGGCGAGCCCGCACGGACCGCATCCATTACGGCACGGATCGTGTTCGCGGGAGTGAAGGCGCGCAAAGCGTCGTGTACAAGGAAAACCGGATCCCCGGCGATCTCGCGCTCGACCGTGTCGTACGCACTTCTGAGCGAGGAGCCGGGTACTATCCGGCAACGCTCAGAGAAGCCGACAAGAGCGTCGGAAAACTTTTGGGCACACCGCTCGGGGGCCGACACGACCACCAGATCGATATCCGGCACGTCGAGCAGCCCCCGCACGGTGTGCGTGAGTAGCGCTTCACCATGTACCGGCGCGAGAGCGTGCTCCGCGTCGGAGGCATGATGAACGGCAGTGACGAACGCGATTGTGCTCATATGGACGGTGCTCATATGTGCGCGATCGTAGAGGTATCCCGCGCAGCCTCACCTGGCGTGGGATATCAGCTGGTTCAGACTGCCGCGGTTTCCAGAACCTCGTCGAGGAGGACTTCAGCCTTGTCCTCGTCGGTGCCCTCCGCGAGTGCTAGCTCGCTGACCAGAATTTGCCGCGCTTTCGCCAGCATCCGCTTTTCGCCGGCTGAAAGTCCGCGGTCCTTCTCTCGCCGCCAGAGGTCGCGCACCACTTCGGCCACCTTGTTCACATCGCCGGAGGCGAGCTTCTCGAGGTTGGCCTTGTACCGACGAGACCAGTTGGTGGGCTCTTCGGTGTGGGGAGCACGCAGAACGTCGAAAACCTTGTCCAGTCCTTCTTGCCCGACGACATCACGAACACCGACGATCTCGGCGTTGTCAGCGGGCACGCGAACCGTAAGATCCCCTTGCGCGACTTTGAGGACGAGGTACTTCTTCTCCTCGCCCTTGATCACGCGGGTTTCGATGGCTTCGATGAGTGCGGCACCGTGGTGCGGGTAGACGACGGTCTCTCCGACCTTGAAAACCATGTGTCCTCTGCCCCTTTCGCTGAATTCATCTTAGCACGTGCCGACGAGGCCCACCTAGCGCCCCACGATCGTCGTCGCAGGTCAGCGGCCTGACGGTGGTCCGCCCGGGGGTTGACAAACCCAATTCGCCCATGCTCATGCAGGTGAGAAGCGAACGGTTTCCAAATCCTTTGTGGACGGTTGATCTTGGGCACGTCGCCGCATTGGTGGCGTGTCAACACACACCGGGTTCTTCACCCATGAAGGCGCCCGGCTAGTCTTCGCGGTGACGAGGCCGTGAGATGGAAGGACTCCGACGTGAGGCTGCAGAATCGTCGCGTGCTCGGCGCAGGTGTGCTGGCGCTCGGCGCCGCGCTCGTGCTCGCCGGCTGCAGTGCTGGTCAGATCACTCAGACCGACTCGCAGCAGCCCGCGGTCAACGGTACGTACGCGCAGGTGGGGAACCTGCTGCTGCGTAACGCCGCGCTCCAGTTCCCGACGGAGGGCCAGGCGTACGCCGCCAAAGCCGCCGCACCGCTGACGCTGACCATCGTGAACCAGGGCAAGCAGGACGACGAGCTCGTCTCGGTCTCGTCCGAGGCCGCCACCGGTGACGCCACGATCTCCGGCTCGAAGGTCGTCGTCGCGGCCCACGCGCTCGTGATCGGCCCGAGCGACGCGGTCGAGTCGACCAGCGAGGTCGCTCCGACGAGCGCTCCGTCTTCCTCCGCGGGCGCTCCGTCGTCCTCGGGTGCTCCTTCTTCTTCGAGTGGCAACTCCGAGGCGCCGTCTTCGTCGGGCGCCCCGTCGTCCAGCGGGACGGTCACGCCGACCCTGTCCTCCGAGGCGCCCGCTCCGGCGGAGGCCGGCAAGGCCACGGTCGTGCTGCAGAACTTGAAGCAGGCGGTATGGGCGGGCCAGACGATCAAGGTCACGTTCGTCTTCAAGAACGCCGGCTCGATCACCGTCGACCTGCCGATCGCGGCGCCCTCGCACCCCGGTTCCCGCGAGCCCGCTCCGTCGAAGCCCGCCGCCGAGGGTGGCGGCCACTAGCTCTCCAGGTACGTGAAGGCCCCCTTCATTGCGCTAGACGCAGTGATGGGGGCCTTCACGTACTTCCAGGGTCCGTCGGTGCCGGGGATTGTCGGTGCGGGCGGCTAGCCTCGCGGGGTGGTCAAGAAAGGCAGCACCTACCGCTGCGGTGAATGCGGGTACGAGGCGCCGAAATGGGTCGGGCGCTGCCCTGAATGCCAAGCCTGGGGAACGATCGAGGAGCGCGGCGACGCACGTCCGGCGATAGCCAGGGTCGCGGCCGGCGCACCCAGCGCTCCCGCCCGCCCGATCGGCGAGGTCGACGTCGAGACGGCTCGCGCCAAACGCACCGGCGTCTCCGAACTCGATCGGGTCCTCGGCGGCGGTCTCGTGCCGGGCGCCGTGGTCCTGCTGGCCGGCGAACCCGGGGTCGGCAAGTCGACGCTGCTGCTGGAGGTCGCCTATCAGTGGGCGGTCACGGCCGGCCGCGCGCTGTACGTGACCGGTGAGGAGTCGGCGGGCCAGGTGCGGCTGCGCGCCGAGCGCACCGGGAACGTCCACGACGAGATGTTCCTCGCGGCCGAGAGCGACCTCGCCGCGATCCTCGGCCATGTCGACGCGGTCAAGCCGGGGGTGTTGATCGTCGACTCGGTCCAGACCATGGCGTCACCACAGGTCGAAGGTTCGCCGGGAGGAGTGACGCAGGTTCGCGCGGTCACCTCGGGGCTGGTCGCGCTGGCCAAGGAACGCGGGCTGCCGATCGTGCTGGTCGGCCACGTCACCAAGGACGGTTCGGTCGCCGGGCCGCGAGTCCTGGAGCATCTGGTCGACGTCGTGCTGCAGTTCGAGGGCGACAAGCATTCGACATTGCGGATGCTGCGCGGGATCAAGAACCGCTTCGGCGCGGCCGACGAGATCGGCTGCTTCGAGCTGGTCGAGGAGGGCATCGTCGGGGTGCCCGATCCGTCCGGACTGTTCCTGAGCCACACCGCCGAGCCGGTCGCCGGTACGGCGGTCACGGTGACCATGGAGGGCAAGCGGCCGCTGCTCGGGGAGGTTCAGGCCCTGGTGGCCGCGACGCAGGCGCCGCAGCCCCGGCGCGCGGTGAGCGGCCTGGACTCGTCGCGGGTCGCGATGGTGCTCGCCGTGGTGGAGAAACGGGCCGGGATCAAGATCAGCAACAAGGACGTCTATGTCGCGACGGTCGGCGGCATGAAGATCACCGAGCCGGGAATCGACCTGTCGGTGGTGCTGGCGCTGATGTCGTCGGAGTCGGACACCCCACTCTCGCCGAAGCTCGTATCGATGGGCGAGGTCGGGCTGTCAGGCGAGGTCCGTCGGGTGCCCAATGTCGGGCGGCGGCTCGCGGAGGCTGCTCGGCTCGGCTTCACCCACGCGCTGGTGCCGCCGGACGCGGGCAAGGTCCCGCCGGGAATCCGGGTGCTGGAGGTCGGGAACGTCGCGAGCGCGCTCAACGCCGCGAAGCACGCCCGCTAGGGGCCGTTCTTGTCGGTGACCGCGACCGTCGTGGTCGTCTCGAACAGGGCGGCCCCGGCCGGCAGCGGTTTGGCGGTCGCGATGGCGCGGTTGGCGATGACGGTCGCCGTCTCCGGGGCCACGATGATCTCCCGCGTCTGATCGGTCAGCTGGACCGAGAACGAGAGGCCCCGCCTGCCGTCCGCCGTGGTCGCGTCCTGTTTCAGGGTGATGCCGGGGACCTGCGCGAGCGCCTTGCACAGCGCCACCCGGAGATCTCCGAATCCGTACCCGGCCCGCAAGGCCGAATACGCCATCTCGAAGATCTCTTGCGCCGAGTTCACCTGGCCAGGGGAACTCGGCCCGGCGGCGCGGATCCCGTCGTCGCGGCGCAGCCGTTCGAGCAGCTGCGCCGGGTCGGTGGGGAGACCGGCGAGGAACTGCGGCGACGGTTTCGCCCAGCCGCCGTCCCACCGGCCGTCGTTCCTGCTGCTCTCGGACCGAGGTGGCTGGAGCGGCGGGGGCGTTGTCCCCGCTGGGAGTTCTTGGCGATTGGGGTTGGTCGTGGTGGTGGTGGGCGGAGCGAGACTCGGCGGCGGTGGTCCCGCCGTACCGATGGCGACGCCTCCCGTCGGGAGCGGCGGCGTCTCACCGAATCCGTACATGACGTCCGAAGTCGCGCCGGGGATCAGCTCCCCGTGCGCCTTCGCTGTTTCGTAGTCGCCCTTGAGCCACCGGATCTCGCCGGTCCGCGTGAACCGCAGCTTCGCCGGCTTCTGCGGATCGGACGGATTCCACTTCTCGATGATCTCGTGCGTCTGGTAGATGACGCTTTCGTCCTTGCCATACCGGGTCGCCCAGGTCGAATCGGTCACCAGCCGGTATTGCCCGTCGCGCAAGGCTATGTCGGTACCGCGAAGGCTACTCAGGAGTTCATCGTCCGTGATGTGGGCCGCGTGGGCCGCGGTGTCCTGGGAGTCGCCGACGACGAAGACGTTCGCTCCCACGATGACCGCTCCCGGCACCAGTGCCGCCGCGGCGGCAGCCGCGATCCACCGCCAGGAGCCCGGTCGTTTTTTTGCCGGGCGGTCCGGTTCGGTGACGGGAAGGAGGTCGTCGTCGACATCGCCCGCGGCACGCAGAAGTGCCGCACGGGTACGGGAAAGCTCGTCCTGGCGCACTCCCGGTCCGGAGTGGAGGGTGGCCAGCGCCTCGTCGAGTTCGGCATCGGACCACACCTGCCTGATGGTACCGCTAGACATGCTCGCCCGCCTCCTCGCCACTCAATTTGTCCTTTGTGGACGGTTTGCTCTCCGGTGCGTTGGCCCGCAACCACCTTCTGATGCGGTGCAGTCTCGATCTGACCGTGCCGGCGGGGATGCCGAGTGCCTCGGCCACCTCTGCCGGTTCGAGTCCCGCCCAGGAGACGAGGAGGAGGGTGTCGCGGTCCGCGGGGCTCAGTTCGGCGAGCGCGTTCGCCAGTTGTGACGCACGGAACTGTGCGTCGACCCGTTCGACGACCCGGCCGTCATGGCCGGCCGAGACGACCTGGTCCGCGGCCGCGAGCCGGGCCGTCGCGTTGAGCGCGCGGGTCTCGGTGCGGACGTGGTGGCGAAGGAGGTTGGTCGCGATGCCGTAGAGCCACGAGCGCGCCGTCCCGGCATCCGGGCGGTATGTCTCGCGCCTGCGAAGCGCGACGAGGAAGGTTTCGGCGACGAGGTCGTGCGCGGTCTCGGTGCCGACACGACGTGCGAGGTACCGCTGGATCGGGGCCGCGTGTGCGTCGAAGAGCATGCCGAAGACAGGTGCGGGGTCTGGACCACTCAAATCCGGCCGATCGAGGCCCCGCGAGCCGGCTTGCTCGTGATCTTCCTTCATCACCTGCACGATCGTTATTGCCCGATGATCGATCGAGCGTTCATGTGATCCTACTTTCGTTGTGCGCTGATCAGGGATGGCAATCGCGACAGTCAAGACAAAAGTCGCCCGGAAGGTGACCATCTACCTGTGTTCGGCATTCACCATTGAGTGTCACAACTGGGGAAGGATTCACTTATGCGCAGATTAAGGGTCGCCGTAGTCGCTGCGCTGACGGCATCCGCACTGATCACCGCGCCGGCCGTCGCCGTCGCCCAAGGCAAGAACGTCGTCCCTGCTCCCGACTTCGTGAAGTCGATGGCCGCGCCCGCCAAGGTCGAGGGCGATGGCATCAAGGCCACGGCCGTCCTCAACATCGACTACCAGATCCAGCAGACCGGCTACTGGTGCGGCCCGGCCGCCACCCGGATCGCCCTTTCGGCGAAGACCGGGAACCTGCCGAGCCAGCAGCAGCTCGCCAACGAACTACCGACGGACACCGAGGGGACCGACTGGATCGGCCAGGTCACCCGCGTGCTGAACAACCGGCTCGGCACCGGCTGGTACGAGACCAAGGAGATGCCGAACGACCCGCCGACCCAAGCGCAGCGTGACCTGCTGTGGCGCGACATCGTGCTGGACATCAACAACGGCTGGGCGATCGTCGCGAATATCGTCGCCCCGGCCAACAACCACCCGCCGGGCTACCCGAACTACACGATCTGGCACTACTTCACCGTCATCGGCTATGACAGCTCGGACATGACGGTGAAGATCGCCGACCCGGCGAACTTCGGCGGTAACCAGATCTACTGGCTCACCTTCAACCAGCTCGCGACCCTCATCCCGCCGAAGGGCTACGCGGCCTGACTTTTTGTACGTTTCTTGTACGCATGGCCCAGAAGCTTCCGGGCCATGCGCATCAAGACGCTCGGTCTCGTGGCCGCCTCGCTGCTGGCCCTCGTCGCCGCCGCACCGGTGGCGGGGGCCGCCGACGGCAACCCGCTCGAGAAGACCAACGGCTTCTACGTGGACCCTGACTCGAACCCGGCCCACTGGGTGTCCCGGAACTCGGGCACCACGGCCGACAAGATCAAGGCCGCCATCTCCACCAAGGCGGGCGCTCGCTGGTTCGGCAACTGGAGCGGGGACATCCGCAAGGCGGTCGACTCGTTCAGCTACCAGGCCGACGTCGCGGACAAACTGCCGATCCTGGTCGCTTACAACATCACCGGCCGCGACTGCGGCGGTGACTCGAGTGGTGGCGCGGGCAGCCCGGAGGCGTACAGGACCTGGATCTCGAACTTCGCCGACGGCATCGGCGGCAAGCCCGCCGTCGTCATCATCGAGCCGGACGCGCTGGCCCAGCTGGACACCGTGGTGAACGGCAAGCCCTGCCTGCCCGGCGCCGACCGTCAGACCCGTCTCGACCTGCTCAAGTACGCCGCGGAGCAGTTCGCGGCGAAGGCGCCGAACACCTGGGCTTACCTGGACGGAGGCAATGCCACCTGGATCCCGGCCGCGACCATGGCCGACCGGCTCGACGCCGTCGGCGTGAAGTCGGTCCGTGGTCTCGCGATCAACGTGTCGAACTTCCACACCACCACCGCTTCGGCCAACTACGGCAAGGCCGTGAGCGCGGCGCTGTCGAACAAGTACGGCTACACCAAGCCGTTCGTGATCGACACGAGCCGCAACGGCAACGGCCCCAAGAGCGACGGGAACGGCGGCTACGAATGGTGCAACCCGGCAGGCCGCAAACTGGGCGCGACCTCGCAGGTCGGAGGCGGTGCCGAGATGCTGCTCTGGATCAAGGTCCCGGGTGACTCCGATGGCAGGTGCGGTATCGGCAAGGACATCGAAGCCGGGACGTTCGACCCGGACCTGGCGCTGCGCCTGATCGAAGGCAGGTAGTAACCGCCTGACCGAAGGTGGTCGATTTCAAAAGCCCGTCGCGCCGGCTGTTCGCCCGTGACCTCGTTCCCCGAGAAGGCGAGGGTCGCGAACCCCTTGGACAGCAGCCGGCGCGGCGCCCCCAAGTACGTGAAGGCCCCCTTCCCTCGGCTCAGCCAAGGGGAAGGGGGCCTTCACGCGCTCCCGGTAGTACGGTGCATGGGTGTGGTGAGGTAGGTCACATCAGCGTGGAGGAGGCTGGGCGTCGTGGAGTTCCTGCTGGGGATCGGTACCAGGAAGGGGCTGTTCCTCGCGCGAAGCGAGGATCGGAAGAACTGGGAGCTCTCACAACCGAGGTTCCCGATGGAGGCCGTGCGCGCGGTCGCGCTGACCCCCACCCGGATCTACGCCGCCGCGGTGAACGAGCACTTCGGCCCGACGATCGCGACGTCCGACGACTTCGGCGAGACCTGGGCCGAGCCCGATCACGCACCCGTGGCGTTCCCTGCAGACACGGAGACGGCACTGGAGGGCATCTGGCAGATCGTCCTCTCCGGTGGCGTCATCTACGCCGGTGTCGAACCGTCGGCGCTGTTCCGTTCGGACGACGGCGGCCAGAACTTCGAGCTCGTGCGCGGCCTCTGGGATCACGAGCACCGTCCACACTGGACACCCGGCGGCGGCGGACAGATGATCCACACGATCCTGCCGCATCCCACCGATCCCGACCGGATCACGGTCGCCATGTCGACAGGTGGCGTCTACCGCACCGAGGACGGCGGCAAGAGCTGGACGGCGGCGAACCGCGGGATCAGCGCGGGCTTCCTGCCGGACGAGGAGCCCGAGTTCGGTCAATGCGTGCACAAGGTCGCCATGCACCCGGCGCGGCCCGAACGGTTCTTCCTGCAGAACCACGGCGGTGTCTACCGCAGCGACGACGACGCGAAGACGTGGCAGTCCATCGCCGACGGCCTGCCGAACGACTTCGGGTTCGCCATGGTCGTGCATCCGTCTAAACCGGAAACCATCTACAACTTCCCTTTGGTGGCAGACGTTCTCCGCTTCCCGCCGGACGGCCGCTGCCGCGTCTACCGCAGCGAGGACGCGGGCGAGACGTGGACGGGCCTCGGAAACGGCTTGCCGGACGAGGGTTTCTACGCAGGCGTGTTGCGCGACGGCATGTGCGTCGACCAGGAGGCGGGGATCTACTTCGGCACGCGGTCCGGCGAAGTGTGGATGAGCCCGGACGAAGGTGACAGCTGGCACCAGGTCGCCGCGCATCTGCCGGACGTGCTTTGTGTGCGGGCGCAGGTGATCTAGGTGGTCGTTGTCCTGCTGCCCGCGATGCTCCGGCCGCTCGCGGGCGGCGCCGGGACGATCGAGGTCGAGGCGCCGACCCTCGATGCGATGCTGAACTCGCTCGGGAAGGAGTTCCCGGCGCTGGAACGGCGTCTTCGGAACGAGACCGGCGCGCTGCGGCGGTACGTGAACTTCTATGTGGACGGTGAGGAGTGCCGCCGCCTCGATGGCGCCGACACTTCGCTCGTCGACGCGAAGGAAGTCCAGATCATCCCTTCGGTGGCGGGCGGCTAGTCCGCTACCAGACGGTGTTGCTTCCGGCGAACCGTTGCAGCGAATGGACGTCCGGGCGCACGTAGAACATGCCGACGCCCGCCCCGGCGATCCCGACCGCCAGATAGACCACGCTGCCGAGGAAGGCGGTCAAGAACGCCCCGCCGGTCCTCTCCACGATCGGTGGGACGAACTGGAGGACGCACGCGACGATCATGGCGGTCAGGCAGCCGAGGAAGATCTTCCGCTGGCGGCGGGCCTTCTCGATGATCAGAAGGTCGCCCGCCAGGCACCGTCGTGTGGACAGCAAGGCGAACCCGGTGGCGAGCAGGATTACCGACGGCACCAGCTTGATCACCAGTTCGACCGCTCCGTTGAGTCCTTCGGAGTGCGCGATGCCGTCGAAGAACCGGGTCACCCCGAAGAGGCAGGGCGCGAAGAGCAGCATGACCACCCCCAGGGCGATCGAGCCGCCCCTGACCCGGCTCGCGAAGGCGGGCGGCAACAGTATGTGCCCAGGTGGCGGCTGATACGGCTGCTGATATGGCTGCATTCCTTCAAACCCCCAAAGTCCGTGAAGGCCACCTTAAGGGACTACAAGTCCCTCAAGGTGACCTTCACGGAATGTCGAGCCTATCGGGACAGCAGGTTCGCGCAGCGGATCAGACCGATATGCGAGTACGCCTGCGGGTGGTTGCCCAGTGAGCGCTCGGCGATCGGGTCGTACTGCTCGGGCAGCAGCCCGGTCGGGCCGGCGGCATCGACGATCTGCGTGAACAGTTCCTCGGCCTCGGTGCGCCGCCCGGTGAGCAGGTACGCCTCGATGAGCCACGCCGCGCAGATGTGGAACCCGCCCTCGCCGCCGGGGAGCCCGTCGTCGCGGCGGTAACGGTACACAGTGGACCCACTGCGCAGCTCCGCCTCGATCGCGGTCACCGTCGACTGGAACCGCGGGTCGGCCGGATCGATCAGTCCGGTCAGGCCGACGAACAGCGACGCCGCGTCGAGATCCGTGCCGTCGTAAGCCGTGGTGAAGGCCTGGACCTCGTCGTTCCAGCCCTTCTCCAGCACGTCCGCCGCGATGTCGTCGCGCAGCACCGGCCAGGCACCGGGAACGCCGCGGCCGTAGATCTCGCCGAGCTTGATCGCGCGGTCGATGGTCACCCAGCACATCACCCGCGAGTACACGCGGTGGCGCGGCACATGCCGCTCCTCCCAGATGCCGTGGTCCGGTTCGTTCCAGCGGCGCGTGACGGCCTCGGCCATCGCGCGCACCATCTGCCAGTCCTCGTCACGCAGTTCCCCGCGGGCCTCGGCCAGCGTCTGCACGAGTTCGACGACCGGGCCGAAGACGTCCAGCTGCACCTGGTGGTTCGCCAGGTTGCCGACGCGCACGGGCCGCGAACCCGCGTACCCGGGCAGCGATTCGATGACCGCTTCCGCGCCGATCACGCTGCCCGCCAAGGTGTACAGCGGGTGCAGTCGTTCCGGACCGGCCAAAGTGGACAGAACGCCGTGCAGCCAGCGGAGGTAGCCCTCGGCCTCTTCGACCGAGCCGAGGTGCACCAGTTCGCGCACGGTCATGGCCGCGTCGCGGATCCAGCAGTAGCGGTAGTCCCAGTTGCGGACGCCGCCGATCTCCTCCGGCAGCGACGACGTCGCCGCCGCGAGCACACCACCGCTGTCGGTGTTGACCAGTCCGCGCAGCGTCAGCGCCGAACGGCCGACCAGGTCGGTCTGGACGCTGGGCAGCTTGAGCGTCTGCGCCCAAGTGCTCCAGTAGTCGCCGGCGCGTGCTCGACGGTCCACTTCGGACAGCTCATGTGCACCGAGATCCGTGGTGCCACAGCGCAGTTCGAGCACCACCGGGTTCTCCGCGGTCGGGCTCACCAGCGCCGTCGCGGTGTCGTGCAGGCCGTCGGTGGTGATCTCCCATTCGACACCGGGCGCGCGCAGCACGAACGGTTCCGACGTGCCCTGCACCCGGAGTCCGTCGCCCTCGGCGACCAGTTTCACCGGCACACCACCGAATTCGGGCCGCGGCGCGAAGGTGATGTCCGCCTGGGTCTCACCCGAGATCACCCGGACGAGATCCGTGCGGTGCGACGGGCTCTCCGGCTCGATGTAGTCGGTCACGAGCAGGCGGGACCAGCGCGTCTCGACCGTCATCGTGTTCGGCAGGTAACGCTGGCCGAGCGGAAGGCCGTTTCGGTGCGGTTTGATCGAGAAGTGCCCCGCGCCGAGGCCGCCGAGCAGGTCCGCGAACACCGCGGGCGCGTCGGGGCCAGGGTGACACAGCCAGGTCAGCCGGGCGTCCGGCGTGACGAGCGCGACCGAACGTTCGTTGGCCAGCATGGAAAGCCGCTCGATCGGCGGCGCCTGCTCGCCGTAGAGCCAGTTGCGGCGCTCTTCGAGCAGGAACGCGAGCACGAGCGCTACGTCGACGGTGTCCGGAACCCGGTACTGCGCAAGGCTTTCCCCGACGCCGACCTTGACCCCGATATCCGGCCCGGACAGCCGGGCGAACGCCTTCTCGTCGGTGACGTCGTCGCCGAGGAAGATCGCGGCGGTCGCGCCGACCTGATGGCGCAAGGTGTCCAGCGCACGGCCTTTGTCCGTTTGGACGACCGCGAGCTCGACCACCTCTTTGCCGTCCGTCGTGGACACACCCGGCCACTGCGAGGGTCCATTATGGACCTGGGAAAGCACGCGACGGCCGGCTTCGTGTTCGGCGCGGCGGACGTGCACCGCGATGCTCGCGGGCTTGACCTCGAGCGACACGCCCGGCACGTCGAGAACGAGGTTCTCCAGCTCCGCCTCGAGCCGTCTGTGCAGCTCACGCGCCTTGTCGTCGAGCGCATGGATGAAGCCGATGTCGAACTCGGATCCGTGGCTGCCGACCAGATTCACTTCGGCGGGAAGCCGGGACAAGGTCGCGAGGTCGCGCAGCGCGCGACCGGAGATGACGGCGGTGGTCGTCTCGTGCAGACCGGCCAGCGACCGGAGCGCGCCTACCGATTCGGGCAGTGGCCGCGCTTCGTCCGGGTTGGCTGTGATCGGGGCCAGCGTGCCGTCGTAGTCGCAGGCGACCAGCAGACGAGGCGTACGGGCGACCTGAACGATCGCTCGCCGCAACTCGGCGGGCAGTGCCTCGGCGGTCAACGATTTCTCCTCGGGAGCTATGCGGGGTATGGGGAAGAACTTCAGTCAGCCGGTTCGGCGCCGAGAGCCTGGAGGAACGAGCGCGCCCAGCGGTCGACGTCATGGGTGAGGACCTGGCGACGCATGGCGCGCATCCGGCGACGGCCCTCTGCGGGGTCGAGCGTAATGGCAGTCTCCAAAGCGTTCTTCACCCCGTCCAGATCGTGCGGGTTGACCAGCAGGGCGCTCGTCAGCTCGGCCGCGGCACCGGCGAACTCCGAGAGCACGAGCGCGCCGCCGAGGTCGTGCCGGCAGGCGACGTACTCCTTGCAGACGAGGTTCATCCCGTCACGCAGTGGAGTGACCACCATGACGTCGGCCGCGGAGAAGAACGCGGCCAGCTCCGTGCGGTCCACGGACTGGTGCAGATAATGCACGACCGGGTGACCAACGCGCGCGAATTCACCGTTGATCCGGCCGACCATCTGCTCAATGTCACCGCGCATGCGCTGATAGTGCTCGACCCGCTCGCGGCTCGGGGTGGCCAGCTGGACGAAGGTGACGTCCTCGGGGCGGACACGTCCCTCGTGCAGGAGCTCGTGCAAAGCCTGCAGCCGCAGGTCGATGCCCTTGGTGTAGTCGAGCCTGTCGACGCCGAGGAGGACCTTCTTCGGGTTGCCGAGATCACGCCGCAGCTGGGCCGCGCGTTCGGCGACGCCCCTGGTCTTGGCCAGCTTGTCGAGGCCGATGGCATCGATGGAGATCGGGAACGCACCGACGCGGACCGTCCGGTCGCCGACCATCATCAGACCGGGACGGGTGCGGATACCCACCGCGCCGCGGCTCGATTCGAGGCCGGCCAGCTGCCTGGCCAGCCACAGGAAGTTCTGCGCGCCGCCCGGCCGGTGGAATCCGACGAGGTCGGCGCCGACCAGCCCCCGCACGATCTCGGTCCGCCACGGCATCTGCATGAACAACTCGACCGGGGGAAACGGGATGTGCAGGAAGAATCCGATCCGGAGATCCGGCCGCAGTTCCCGCAGCATCGCCGGGACCAGCTGGAGCTGGTAGTCCTGGATCCAGACGGTCGCGCCCTCGGCGGCCACCTTCGCGCTCGCCTCGGCGAAGCGCCGGTTCACCCGGACGTAGGACTCCCACCAGCTTCGATCGAAGACCGGCCGTGCCACCACATCGTGGTATAGCGGCCAGAGCGTCGCGTTCGAGAATCCCTCGTAGTAGTCGCGGACGTCGTCCGAAGTCAGGGAGACGGGATGGAGGACGAGACCGTCGTCGTCGAACTCCTCGACGTCGACGTCGGGTACACCCGGCCAGCCGACCCAGGCGCCCTTGCGGGACCGCAAGAACGGTTCGAGTGCCGACACCAGCCCGCCGGGGCTCGCCGTCCAGCGCCTGCTCCCGTCGGCGGTCCGTTCGAGGTCCACCGGGAGCCGGTTCGCCACCACGACGAACTCCGCGGAATTCGTTCTGCCCCTGTCTCCTGTACCTGACTCAAGAAGGTCGTCCACCAGCCGCTCCCTCGTATGCGCGGGTCGCTGCCCTGAGTGAAACCCTATCGCGCGGCAGGTGTACGGCCGGTTTCCAGAGGATTACTCCAAGCGGCGATCAGCGGCTTCCAAGGGGCCCGCCATCCGCGGTCCGGCGAACTTCCGTTCGAGCCTGCCGAGGCCGGTACGCACGGGCTGCGCGAGGTATTCGCCGAGCACCACGCCCGCTGCCAGGGCAAGGCCGACCGCGACGGCCGTCATGAGTGTCGAGATGTTGCCGCCGGGCTCGACGCCCAACTGGTACAGACCACGGTAGGTGGACAGACCGGGAAGCAACGGGGTGATGCCGGACACAGCCACCACGAGCGGCGTCACCTTGAGCCTTCGGGCGAGGACGCCGCCGCAGAAGCCGACCAGTGTCGCCGCGATGGCCGACGAACTGACGGC
Source organism: uncultured Actinomycetota bacterium (assembly GCA_963766045.1). Taxonomy (GTDB): domain Bacteria; phylum Actinomycetota; class Actinomycetes; order Mycobacteriales; family Pseudonocardiaceae; genus Amycolatopsis. Next base: position 961,837 of record CAVXYN010000002.1, read on the forward strand.
GTCGAACTCGGTCAGCATCAGCGCGCCGTAGACCGCGCCGCCGATGGCGCCGGCCGCGCCCGCGACGAGCATCGCGCGCATGGTCGAGTAGGAGGCGATCGCGAAGCAGGCGGAGGCACCGATACTGGCGATGACGATGAGCGGAAGTTGTTGCGGCGTCGAGGAGAGCACTTCGGGCAGCGGGGTGCGCGGCAGGCCGAGCAGCAGCGCGATCTTCAACGCCAGCACGACACCGGCGATCAGCCCGGCACTCATCAACGCGGTTTCCATCGTGCGCCCGGCGGCCGTGACGTTGTAGCCGGTGATGGCGTCCTGCACGGCGGAAACGGTGGAGAGCCCGGAAAGCAGCACCGTGACGGCCGCGGCGACGACCAGCGTCGGTTTGTCCGTGGTCAACATGTCGCTGCTGACTATGGCCATCGCCGACAGCGTCGCGACGAGGCCGCCGACCACCTGCTGAAAGAAGAAGGGCAGCGCGAAGCGATTGAGGAACCGGCCGAGCCGGTCGATGACCGCACTGATCACCAGGGCGACCAGAGCGACGTCGATACCGCCGCCGAGGATCACCGTGATGAACGCGGCCAGTCCGCCCCAGGCGGCCGTGGCCACCCAACGGGGGTACGGGTGCGGCGCGGTCGTGATCCGTTGGAGTTCGGCCTGCGCCTCTTCGGCACCGATGTTGCCGCGGACGATCTTGCGGACCAGAGTTTCCGCCTGGGTGAGTCGTGTGTAGTCGAGGCTGCGCGAGCGGACGACCCGCAACGCCGTCACCGGCGCCATGTCGGTGCCGCGGTGGCAGGTCACCGTGATCGACGTGAAGATGACGTCGACCTCGCAGTGCGGCAGGCCGAGAGCCGAGGCCAACGCGATGATCGTGGCGGTGACGTCGGAGGCGCCGGCGCCGCTCGACATCTGGACCTCGCCGATGCGCAGGGCGAGGTCGAGCACGAAGTTGACCGTCGCGTCGTCGGGCGGCTTCGGGCCCATCGCCGCGTTGCCGTCGAAGGTCTGGTCACTCGTCAAGGGCTGCTCGGCCGTCGGGGCCTCGAGGATCTGCCAAGCGCGGCGGCGCAGCAGGTTCGGCCGGTGGGAGCGGGCCTGGCGGCTCGATCGATCGCCATCACGCTGGCGCGGCGCTTCGAGCAGCCATTCGTCGCGTTCGGGTGCCGCGTCCTGCTTCCGGGTGCCGCGTCTAGTACGCGGTGCCCCCTTGGCGTGCTCGTTGATCTTCATGATCGATCCCACCTCCTCACTCTTCCCGGGGACCATCGATACCCAGGTCCCGACCGTTGCAGGTAACCGGAAGTGGTGTCCACCACGTCAAGCCATGATCATCGCGGAGGCGGGCTTTTCGGGCACACTTTCCGGCATGGCGACTCCACTGAGCAGGCGCGCGATGCTTCGCGCAGCAGGGGCCACGGCGGCTGGAACAGCGGCTACATTCACTCTTTCAGGGGATGCAACCGGGGCGGGTGCCCCGGTTTTCGCTTATGGGGTCGCTTCCGGTGATCCGATGCCGGACTCGGTGCTCCTCTGGACCAGGGTGACGCCGACGCCGGAGGCGGTGCCGGGGTCCGGACTCGGTCCCTCGATCGACGTCCATTGGGAAGTCGCCACCGATGCCGCGTTCAGCCATGTCGTGTCGACCGGATGCGCGTCGACCGGCCCGGAACGCGACCACACGATCAAGGCGACGGCCGGGGGGCTCACCTCGGAGACGTCGTACTACTACCGGTTTTCCGCGAACGGCAAGACGTCACCCGTCGGCAGGACGCGGACGGCACCAGCGCACGAAGCCGACGTCCCACGGCTTCGGTTCGGCGTCGTATCGTGCGCGAACTGGTCTTCCGGGTACTTCGCGGCCTACGGCTACCTGGCCTCGCGAGGGGACCTTGCCGGCGTTATCCATCTGGGTGACTACCTCTATGAAGGAACGCCCGGACCGGGTGATCTCAGGCCGTCCGTGCCGGACCATGAGCTGGTCACCCTGGCGGATTACCGGCAGCGGCACGCTCTGTACAAGACCGACCAGCACGTCCAGCAGATGCACGCCCGGCACCCGATGATCGCCACCTGGGACGACCACGAGGCGGCCGACAACGCCTGGTCGGGCGGGTCCTATACGCACGATCCGGCGACCGAAGGCCCATGGATCGCGCGTCAGCAGGCGTCGCACCAGGCGTACTTCGAGTGGATGCCCGTGCGGCATCGCGGGGACAAGCTGTACCGGCGGCTGAAGTTCGGGCGGCTGGCGGACCTGACCATGCTCGACCTCCGGACGTACCGGACTCAGCAGGTGAAACCCGGTGCCGAGGACCCGACCGGCACCATCCTCGGCCCCGAGCAACGCCAATGGCTGATCGACGGGCTGGAGCACGGCACGGCGAAATGGAACCTGATCGGGAACTCGGTGATGGTCGCGCCGCTGAAGGTGCCTCCGCTGCCGGAGCGTGAGGCCCGGATCATCGGTGACACGGTGAAGACGGACCAATGGGACGGCTACCCCGCCGACCGGCGCCAGGTGGTGGACACCCTGGCCCGCCTCGGGCGCGGGAACACGGTGTTCCTGACCGGCGACATCCACTCCTCGTGGGCCATCGAGGTCGAAGGCGTGGCCGTCGAGTTCGTCTGCACCTCGGTCAGCTCGTCCAACCTCGACGACGCCCTCGGCGGCCCGCCACGCACCGGCTCCCTCGCCGTCGAAGCCGCGTTCCGCCTAGCGAACCCGCACGTCAAGTTCATCGAACTCGACTCGCACGGACCGTCCATCCTCGAAGTGACGCCCCGCGCCGCCCAGATGGAGTGGTACTACCTCGCCGAAAAGAAGGACCCCGCGACCAAGGTCAGCCGTGGCCACGGCTTCCGCGCGATCCACGGTGACCCGAAGGTGCGCCCTTCGAACCCCTGAACAGGGCGCAGATATACTGACCTTGCCTGGGGCTTCCCCGGGCAAGGCCGCTATAGCTCAGCTGGTAGAGCATCTGTCTTGTAAACAGAAGGTCAGGGGTTCGAGCCCCCTTGGCGGCTCACCTCCGACCAGGGAGTTTCCGATTTCCGGAGACTCCCTGGCCTCGTTCCGTCTCAGTTTCAGTCTCATTCGTCGTTCTAGGCGGGTACCGGCGCGGCCGCTGGCGGATCGTCCTTGTCGCTGTCTGTGGCCTTCCACAGCAGTCCTCCGAGCTGCTTCGCGATGCCGCGCCGGACGTCGTCGGGCACGTGCTGGTACCGCTGAGCCATGGTGATCTTGGACCAGCCCATCACCTCCATCACGGCTCGCTCGGCGACTCCGAGCACGAGCAGGAACGTTGCGGCGGTGTGGCGTGCGTCGTGAAGCCGCGCTTCCCGCACTCCAGCGGCCTTGAGAACGGCTTTCCACTCGCCGTAGTCCGCCCGGGGGTCGGTAGGCTTGCCGGTCGGCTGAGCGAACACCCAGCCGCCTTCCTTCCACAGATCCGCCGCCGTCGTGCGCTCTTCGTTCTGGCGTCGCTGGTGTTCGAGCAGTGCCAGAACGAGCGGGGCCGGAACGCTCAGGACTCGACGCCCGGCCCGTGACTTCGGCTCGACAACGACCAGCCCGCCGCCGTGCCGCTCTGGGCAGTCCGCACCGCGCTTTCGCTTGCATGGCGTGTCCGAGGGACACCCGTGCTGCCAGGTCTGCCGCTGCAATGCGCGACGGACCACAAGAATCCCGGTCACGTGTGCGCGCGGACAGTTCTCGGATTCGGTCTCACCGCAAGGGTTCTCCTCCTCGCAACCGTGGTGCCACTCCACGGTGAGATCCGTCCACTTCAGACCGAGCGCTTCCTCTTGGCGCAAACCGAGTGCGAGCGCGACGGCCCACCGCGCATCATTCCTCAGGCTCTGTGGACGTGAAGATGGCCTGGACCGACTCGATTTCGCCTGAGCGGATAAGCCGGAACATCAGGGTTCGGCCGATGCCGAGGCGGTCTGCGGCTTCCTGTGCGGTGAGCAAGATTCGTTCGGGCATTTCGCGGACTGCTTGTGGCGGTTCAGGTTCTCGGCTCTGAGCGGCCAAGGTGTCCGGTCAACCGGGGGGAAGCTCAAGTTACGGCGTGCTCGCGGTCCCGCCGGACGCCAACGTAAAGCTGATCTTCGCCGCCAAGACGGTGATCTTCGGCGGAAACATCTACTGCTGGTCACCGGTCCCCGACCGCGGCACCGGTGGTGATCCGAAGCAGTGGCGCACCGAGGGCAAGGAAGGCGAAGCGATCGCCATTCCCCGCGGCACCTCGAAGGTCCATGTCGAGTACTCGTGCGCATCGCCGGTGTCGGTGTTCGTACAGGCGACCGCGTGACCGCTGCCGAGCTTCGTTCCAGTAGGCGCTGTGCGACATGCCGGAGCGGTGGCCTTGGATATGCACGCAGGAGACGCACCAGTGATGCCGGTGCGTCTCTTGGCGAGATGACACGGCGGAGCCCGGTATCCGAGGGGAGGGGGATGCCGGGGCCCCTGTCGTCCGAGGGTAGTCAAGCTGACGACCTATCGACTGACATGGGTTGTCGTCGGCGTGACTGGCCGGACAGGAAGGGCGCTAGCTCTTAGGCTCCGGCGTGCCGTTAGGCCATATGCATGGCGATGAGGAAGAAATGGCTATGCGTCCCTCTGGTGTCGCCTTGATTGACATCGTGAAGCCGTCTTTTGCTGTGGCATTTACGAACATGTTTTTTGGCCTGCTGTCTTCTCCGACCTGCCAGCTATTGGTGCTCCACCATGTCTTTAGTTGATCAAAATAGAGATTGTTGTTCGTTGCGTCGATACCATTGATCCAGTAGTCCACGGATACTTGCTGTCGGCCGTCCGACTTGCCCACGGGATCAGTGCAGCCAAGGGTGAGGGGGCCTCGGTCTTCGAGGCTATGCTTCTGGGGAAGCGAAGCGGTGGTTGCCTCTCGGACATACTGGGCGGCACGTGCCTGTGCCTCTGCTGCTGTGATTGTCGGTTCCATGGAATCATCTCCACTGCAGCTTGTGATCAGGGCGGCAACAGATAGGATCAAGGCCGCTATCTTCATTCCATCGCTGCGGCGTGGTAAATGGGACAACTTGCGAGATTTCACTGGGGAGCTCTTCCTGCAATGATGTTCCCCATGCCGATCAGCGACTTGGAATCCCTGTTCCAGTAGTCGCTGTGGGAGGTTATGGGGCTGGTTGGGTTCGAGTCGAAGGTGTGTCCACCGAAGCGACTGTCTGTTGGGTCGGGGCCGAGGGGGTCGATAGCGTCGCCCACTGGGTGGTGCAGGTTGGTTGCGGCCGGAATTGGATCTGTGATGGCCGAGGTCGCGTAGACGTGTGATCCGACTTGGTTTTTGGGGACGCCGTCGAGGTGGAGTTGTTGCGTGTGCTCGACCCCGACGCCGGGGCTGGCTACGAAGACGACGTTGTCGGCGGCGAGACCGGCGTCTCGTGCTGTGTGACCGACGACGGTGGTGCCGTAGCTATGCCCGATGACGGTGCTGTTCATTTGCTGGTCTGGGTTGTGTGCTGCGGCGAGTCCGTCTTGGAAGCGGTCGAGTCGCGGTGCGGCGTTGTTGGCGAAGCCTTCGGTGCCCGCGTCGGGAAGAATGCTTTGCGGTGCGTCGTAGCCTGCCCAGGTGATTACCGCTGTGGAATTGGAACCGGCGTCCTGTGCTGCGCGTAGCATGAGATCTGATCGGTTGATGTCTGTGCCGATGCCGTCCAGTCCGGAAAACGTGCCGGGGACGTAGGTGGCTACGTTGGCTGCTTCGTCGGGATTGCCGATCGCGACAATGGCTTGTCCTGCGTTGTCACTGCTAATTCCTAGCAGGAACGCGGGCGGACGACCGGGCGTCTTGTCATCGAGGCGATCTGTGATGCTGTTGATGCCCTCAAGCTTCTTGTCGAGAGTTTCCAGTTTGCTCGTCAACTCGTCGAACTCACGTTGGTCGTTGAGCTTGATGTCCCCGCCGCCGGTTCGTGGGAACTCGTTGATTCTCTTTTGCAGCTCGTCACGCTCATGCTGCAACCCGGCCTGTTGGCGATCCAGCAGGGTGCGGTTTGCGATATGGCGTTGTTCTGTGGAGAAGCCATCTCGTGGGCCGACGAGTTCCGGCCTGTCTTTGGCTAGCCGGTTTCGTTGCGCGTCGCTCAGGGTCGCCCAGTAGGCGGCGTTCTGCGCGGCGGTTGCTCCTTCGAGTGGCGGTGCGGGGATGCTGAGTGATCCCATGACGGCGCCGGAGTTGCCGGCGGCGGCGAGGCTGGTGTTTTCGTTGTCGTTGCCTGTGGCGTCGATGGTGTGCCCGGCCAGGAGCCGGTCGAGTACGGCGCAGAAGTCGTCATCGATGTCGGTGGCGCTTTTGAGGACTTCCGTGACACGGTCGCGGACCTCGGCGGCGATGGTCAAGCGTTCTCGGGCGACGGCTTCCTTTTGATCCTCGGGTGTGTCTGGGGGCGGGCCGTGGTCGACGACCGTGCCATCCCCTCCGATGCTGAAATGGTGGGTGCGGGCCAGCTCTTCAGCTTCCTTGACCCCGTTCATGACGCCCAGTATGGCGTCGCTGACATCGCCGGCACTGCGCCGCAGGGAGGCGACCTCCGCGGCGTACTCCTCCAGGCCATCGATGATCTGGTTGACCTCGCCAGCCGCCGCGCCGGCGGCGGTGCCGTGCCAGCCTTCCGCGGTGTTGATCCCGCGCAGGTCATCCGAGCACGCGACAACCTTGTTGTATGCCCCGTTGATCTCGCCGACGGCGGTGTTCAGTGGTGCGGAGTTCCAGCGGGTGACCTCGGCCCACGTGGCCATCAGACCGCCTTCCGTCCACCCGTGGACTGCACCGGGATGGACAGATCGGCCGTGGCGGCGGCTTCCTGACTGCTGTAGCGGTCGGCGGCCGTGGCCATGTTCCCGGCGTGCGCGTCGAGACGACGCTCATACCCCAGCTCTCGGTCCTGCAGCGCCTGCTTGACCTCGGCGAGCTTCGGCACACACCGCGCTCCCGGCATCCCGACATCCCCCGCCGGCACTGTCGCCGAACAGGTCGCCGCGCGCAGCCCGTCCGCAACCCGCGTCGCCGCTTGCCCGGTGGCTCTGATTTTCTCGATCACCACGTCATATCCGGCCATCATGCCCTCCCCGTAGTCTGCCGATTACTGATCGACAAACTTACGGGATGGCGAACGCCCCCATCAACGGCGATCTATCGATGCTCGGGGCGTGTTTCCGCAGGTCGAGGACGACTACCCAGGGCGGGGTGCGTAGAACTACTCAGGCATCTTCTCGGCGCTGTCCTCTGACTGGTCTAACCGGGAAGCGAGTCCGTCGAGTCTCGCGGCGAGCGCTTCTGTCGATTTCCGGGGCACAACGCCGTCCGTGAGCGCTTGGCGGAGCGTGGTCGCCGCCGCCGACAGGTCCTTCGCGGCGGAACTAAGTTGTTCACGATCAGCCGTCGCGTCGTTGCTTGAGGGATCGCCCGGGATAGGTGCGCCGTCAGGCATCGTGGTGTCCTTTCTGAAGTGATCCGGCCAGCTGGTCGTGGCCACGAACCAGTTCCGACTCCGCCGCGCGCGGTCAGGCACGCTCGGCCGGTTTGGAACCCGGCCGACGTGCCCGCACGAGGGGGACTGACACCTCGGCCGAGGGTCTACGTACTGCCGTCCGGCCGCTCACGGCTTGGCAGCAACTCGGCCGGGTCGATCACCCGGCCGTCCAGCTCGGCGGCACGACGAGCGAGTGCAGCGCCGATCTGCACAAGGTCCCGGCTGAGCTTTCGGAGACCGGCCGCATAGCTCTCATCCGAGGGCTGCAGCGTCAGCAGCTCCACAGTCACCGTGCCGATCTCGGTGTTGACGCGCGCCAGGCCGGCCAAAAGTTCGCGGTCACGCTTGTCCATGGCGCGCCTCCTGGTTTGCCGCGCGCAATAGGTGACCGCAGTCTGGGCAACGTACGGCGGCCGGCGGCGCCGCCACTCGCTCCCAGCCGATGCTGCCTCTCTCGTGTCTTCGCGGTTCCGGCCGGTTTTCCTCGCACCACGGCAGCAGCATCGGCGGCCACACTGCGTCCTCCGCCAGCTGAGCGCGTCGATACAGGTGGGCTTCCACGCCAAGGAACGTGCGCCACTCATACCCGGCCGCCCGGGATACGGCCTGTCTGGGATACGGCACGCGCGGCCGGTGACCGAGCGCGGTCACGACGCGCCGCCCTTCACCGGTAAAGGCGCGAGCGTGTTGCACACAGGGCAAGAACGCCCGCCGTTGAGATCGGCGCTCAGTCCGCCAGCTGAGTACGTGATCGGCACCTGATTCACGGTGCGGTTGAGACACCAGTACTCAGCACCATTGACGTCGTGGAGCAGCTTCGGCTCATACAGCCAATGGACCGCTTGGTCACCGAGGTGTCGCCGAGCTACGTAGTCGGCGCCCGCCACGCGAACGCGGACTATGTCGCCGTCGCTTTCGCGCACCGAAACTCGGCCGGTTTGAGTTGATCGTTCTCGCTGCTCTGTGCGAGTCACCGGCCAGTCCTCGCTTCCCGGAGAGCGCGAGTAAGGGCGTCGCCGAGCTGGTTACGCACCTGGGCTACTAGTTCGGCTGTGAGCACGATGGGATCGCCAGCTGCGGCGGATGTGCTGATTTCGATCATTCCGTCGTCGCGAACGCGTATCTCCACCCATGCCTCGCAACCAATGGCGTTCTCACACGTGGTCATGAACCGGGTAGGGGGTTGGCTACGCATAGTTGTCGACGGTATAAACGACCAGGTCACAAACGTTTCCTGCTAGGAAACCCGCTTATGTACCCTGGCGGCATGGACTCGATCGGCATCACGATCCGACGCCTTCGCCGGTGGCGCGGCCTGTCTCTCGAACAGCTCGCCGGCCTGTCCGGTCTATCCAAGGGTTACCTGTCGAAGATCGAAAACGAACGCACCGCGATCGACAAGCGCTCAACGCTCGTCGCGATCGCCGGCGCTCTGCGTGTCAGCCTCTCCGATATCACCGGCGACGGACTCGAAATCCGCGACCCGCAGGCGGACACCGCGATCCCCGCAATCCGAGACGCCTTGCTGAGCACCGACCTGGACGGAGCAGAGCCACCCATCGGTCGGCTTCCCGACCTGTTATCGGAGACGCAGCTACTCGCCGCGTTGCGGCAAGCCAACCAAGACGCCGAGGTCGGCGCCCGTCTTCCTGACCTACTGCTCGCGCTTCACACCCACGTCGACAAGCCGGACGCACTCCGCTCGCTCGTGACCGCCACACATACGACGGCGTTGCTAACCAAGGGCCTCGGCGCATTCGAGTTGGCATGGATCGCCGCCGACCGGGGACACGAAGCTGCGCTCAAGCTCGGCGAGCCCGGATGGATCGCCTTAGCGGAGTTTGCGCGCACGCAGGCTCTGTCAGGCCTCGGCGCACACAAGCGCGCTGGCAAGCTCGCAGAACGCGCGCTGGACTACGTCCCCAACGAAGCTTATGACGTTCGGGGCGCATTGACCCTCACAACCGGGTACACGGCGTCGGTGCTCGGCGACGACGCCACGGCGGCCCTCGACGAAGCCGCCGGCCTAGCCGAGCACGTCGAGCACGGGAACCGGAATTTCCTGCTCTTCAGCCCAGCGAACGTAGTGCTGTGGCGCATCGGGTCGGCGCTGGAACGTGGAGATCATGCCGAGGCGGCGCGCCTCGCCGACACGGTGGACCCCGCCGAACTCACCATCGATTCTCGACGCACCACGTTCCTCATTGAGAAGGCGCGGGCTCTGCACGGGCTAGGGCGGCCGGACGAAGAAGTGATAGCTCTGTTGGTGCGCGCCGAGAAGCTGGGCCACATCCGGACCCGCGCCAACCCATTCGTGCGCGAGATCATTTCGACCATGTTGGCCCGCGCGCGCCGCGAAGCCGTCGCCCGAGAAGTGCGCGGAATGGCTGATCGAATGGGCCTACTGAAAGCTGTCTGAGCCCACCCGGGCAAGCAATGCCGCGATAGCCGCTGCGCGCGTCCCGAACTCGAGTTCGGTGTTCCAGCGTGCCGCGGTGTCGCCGTCCTCCCGCCAGCACGCCCACCACTTCCGGCCGCCGTATCTCCAGCCGCGCCACTCCCGGCCGTCGCCAAACCACCCGACCCACCGCCCGGCGACGTATGCCCGGTAGGCCACTGTCCCGCCGCCGTACATCGACTCGTCGCGGTCCTCCCGCTGCAACACGAGGCCGCTCACCGGGCCCACCCGCGCAACTCGGCAGCCGCTGCCAGCTCGGCATCTGTGCAGCCGACTGCCCGATCTCGTACTGTCGGGCAGTTCGAGCCCCCTTGGCGGCTCACCGGGTTTGAAGTACATGAAGGTCCCTTCCTTGCGCTAAACGCAAGGAAGGGACCTTCATGTACCTATCTCAGCGGCAGCGCCGCACCACTTGACAGGCAGCCGAGAGGCTGCCTATGTTGAAAGGCAGCTGAACGGCTGCATGTTGGGAAGGCTAGATGGACGAGGTGTTCAAGGCGCTGGCCGACGCCAGTCGCCGCAGATTGCTCGACGACCTGAACGCCCGCAACGGGCAGACCCTGCGGGAGTTGTGTGCGGGGCTGGACATGGCGCGGCAGTCGGTCAGCAAGCATCTGGCCGTGCTCGAGGCGGCCAATTTGGTGACCACGGTATGGCGTGGTCGCGAGAAGTTGCATTACGTCAATGCGGAGCCGATCAATGCGATCGCCGAGCGCTGGATCGACAGGTATCACCAGGGGAGGGTCGACGCGCTCGCAGATCTCAAGAAGGCCTTGGAGGAGGAACCTATGAGCACCAACGAATTCGTGTACACGAGTTACATCAGGACCACGCCCGAGCGGCTCTGGCAGGCGCTGACCGACCCGGTTTTCACGCGCCAGTACTGGGGTTGTGAGTTCATCAGCGACTGGACGGCCGGGTCGACGATGACCTGGGACCAGCTCGGGGTGAAGGTGGAGGATCCCGAACAGGTCGTCCTCGAATCCGATCCGTACCGGCGGCTTTCGTACACATGGCACACGATGTCGCGGGAGTTCTCCGAGTCCGTCGGGCTCGACGCCGATGTGGCGGCGCGGCTCGCGGCCGAACCGCGGTCGAAGGTGACGTTCGACATCGAGCCTGCCGGTGACATGGTGAAGCTGACCGTGTTGCACGACGGGTTCGCGCCGGGCAGCACCGTGCTCGAGATGGTCAAGGGCGGCTGGCCGCCGATCCTGTCCAGTCTCAAGACCTTGCTGGAGACCGGGAAGCCGTTGCCCGAGCCGGCCGGGTAACCCGGTCGACGGATCGGCGCTGATCAGGCACCATGCGGAGGATGGAGATCGCCTGCGACGAGTCCGGCTCGGAGGGCGAGAAGCTGATCGGCGGCCAGACCGACGTGTTCGCGCACGCGGGCGTTCGGTTGAGCGTCGAGGAAGCGGCGGAATGCCTGGAGCGGCTCCGCGCGAGGATCAGGTCACCGGCGCTCGAGTACAAGGCGAACCATCTGCTCCGCACGAAACACCGGCGGGTCCTCGAATGGTTCCTCGGGCCAATGGGGCCGGTGCACGGCAAGGCCCATGTGCACCTGGTCGACAAGAAACTCCTGCTGGTGAACCGACTCCGCGAACTCGCCGGCAAGCCGATCAGTCCGCCGTCCGACGAGCTTCTGGCGGCGTTCAACGACGCCCTGCGCACCAAGAACCGGCAGGCTTCGAGCGAATCCTTCTTCGACCTCGCCGCGGAACTCGGTGAACCCGAGGAACTCGAACGCCGCATCGAGAACTTCCGTAACAGCCTCGACCCGCTCGTGCCCGCGATCCGGCGCGCGATCGAATACTGGAGTGAAACCGGTCCGGTCTTCCTCGTCCACGATGAGCAGCCGTTGCTGAAAGGGGAACGGCTCGAGGAAATCGAATCGGACCCGCGGCTGGCCGGTCTGCGGTTCGTCGATTCGCGCACGGATGCGCGGGTGCAGGTCGCCGATTTTCTGGTCGGTGTCGCGCGGCGAATTGCCTCGGACGAACTCAATGGTCGTGGCGACGAGACGCTGACGGCGCTTTTGCGGCCGTACATAGATTCCGCATCACTCTGGGCGGGCACCGGTGACCGGGATCCCTTGACTGTTCCAGCGGGCAGCGGGAACAGCACAACCGATGGACGGCGAGGTTGCCCGGCCGTACCAGACGTGCCAGGAAGGTGAGCGGCGCGCGCCGTACACCTGGAACAGTGCGGTGTTCGGTACGGACATTTCGGGGCACCACAGCTTCAACTGGGTCTATCGCTAGGGGACAACCTCGCGGTGCCGTACTGGCCCTACGGACCTTCCGCCCGATCAGTCAGGCTGGGCGTTGAGTGGGAGCCCCTTCCTCAAGACCTCGACCGTGCTGTCTACAGTGGATGGATCGTCGATCGGCAAGACCAGTACGCCATATGGGAATTTCAAGCTCCCGGCCGAAAACAAGCGTTATGTGCTGGATGTCGATTCGAGCCGCGACCGGCCCTGGTCCAAGCTGGCGACCTCGGTGCGCACTACGTGACGTTCTCCTCGGCGCAGGGTTCACTCCATGGAGCGCCGAATCGCTCGGCTGGCCGTAGCCCGGCCCGCGCGGCGGCTGGAAGTGTCGAACCGACGGCGTCGGCGGTTCCTGGAGGCAATGCAGATGCAGGCTTTCACCTTGCCCGAGTTCTACGTGCCGCATCCGGCGCGGATCAACCCGCACCTGGAGACGGCCCGGACGCACAGCATGGCTTGGGCCCAGGCGATGGGAATGCTCGACGCGCCAACGCCTTCCGGTGACGTCGTCTGGACGGAACAGGCGTTGGCGAAGATGGACTACGCGCTGCTCTGCGCCCACACTCATCCGGACTGTGACGGTCCGTCGCTCGATCTGGTCACCGATTGGTACGTCTGGGTGTTCTTTTTCGACGACGATTTCCTGTCGCAATTCAAGTACACCCGGAATACCTCGGGTGCCAAGGCGTATTTGGACCGGCTCGAACTTTTCATGACCGGACCCGGTGAAACACCGCCGGAACCGGAGAATCCCGCGGAAGCCGGACTCGAGGATCTGTGGGCACGGACGATCCCGTCGATGTCGGAGGCCTGGCGACGGCGGTTCGTCACCAGCACTCACAACCTGATGGTCGAATCCCTCTGGGAGCTCGACAACATCGACCGCGAGCGGATCGCGAATCCGATCGAGTACGTCCAAATGCGCCGCCGGGTCGGCGGGGCGCCGTGGTCGGCGAACCTGATCGAGTACGCCGTCGGTGCCGAGGTGCCCGACCAGTTCGCGGCGACACGGCCGATGGAGGTCCTGCGCGACACGTTCGCCGACGCCGTCCATCTGCGCAACGACCTCTTCTCGTACCAGCGCGAGGTACGCGAGGAGGGCGAGAATTCCAACGCGGTCCTCGTCTTCGAGGAGTTCCTCGGCTGCTCGACCCAGGAGGCGGCCGACCTCACCAACGAGCTCCTCACGTCACGGCTGCAGCAGTTCGAGAACACCGCGCTGGTCGAGGTTCCGGTTCTGCTGGCGGGACACGCGATCACACCGGACGAGCGGCTTGGTATCGGTCTGTACGTCAAAGGGTTGCAGGACTGGCAGTCCGGCGGGCACGAATGGCACGCGCGATCGAGCCGGTACATGAACGAGGGCGCGGTTTCCGGCACGAACGGACTGTTCGGCGGGCCGACCGGGCTGGGGACGGCCGGGCTGCGGCCCGCGTTCTCCCCGGGGCGGCTGGGGCTCGTCCAACGGAGGCGCCGGCAGGCACCGGCGCCGTTCGCCAAGGTGGGGCAGTTGCCCCTGCCCGATTTCCACCTGCCGTATCCGTTCCGCACGAGCCGGCATCTCCAGGCCGCTCGCGTCCACGCTCCGGGCTGGGCAAGGGAAATGGGTATGTTCGATTCGGTGCCCGGCGTCGAACACCGTGGTATCTGGGACAAGCGCCGGTTTCTCGGCTTCGACTTCCCGCGCTGCGCGGCGATGATCCACGCCGACGCGGATCTCGAGCAGCTCAAGCTGTCCTCTGACTGGCTCGCTTGGAGAACCTACGGTGACGACTATTTTCCGCTGATCTTCGGGACGAAGCGGGACGTCGCGGCGGCGAAGATCTGCAATGACCGGCTTTCCGCGTTCATGCCGCTCGACGGCGAAGCCTCGCCGGAACCGTCGAACCCGGTCGAACGCGGCCTCACCGACCTATGGCGGCGCACCGCCGGACCGCTGAAACCGGCCGCTCGCGCGGAGTTCCGGGACGCCGTCGAGAGCATGACGCTCAGCTGGGTGTGGGAGGTCGCGAACCAGGCGCAGAACCGGATCCCCGATCCGGTCGACTACGTGGAAATGCGGCGGAGAACGTTCGGTTCGGATCTGACGAAGAACCTGGCGCGGCTCGCGCTCGGCGACGTCGTACCGCCCGATATCCACCAGAACCGCGTCATGTATGAACTCGACACCGCGGCACAGGACTACGCGGCGTTCACCAACGACCTTTTCTCGTACCAGAAGGAGGTCGAATACGAAGGCGAGGTGCACAATCTGGTCTACGTGGTCGAGCGTTTCCTCGAGGTCGACCGGCTCCATGCGCGAGATCTCGTGGCACGCCTGATGAACGCGCGGATGGAGCAGTTCGAACAACTCGCCGGTGAGGATCTGCCGCAGATGTGCGAAGACCTCGGACTGGACGACGAGGTACGCGCCGTGGTCTTCCGGTATGCCGACAACCTGAAGGACTGGATGTCCGGAATCCTGGAATGGCACCGGAAATGCGTGCGATACCGACCGGCCGAACGGACGCCGGAGCCGTCGAGCGCTGTCCGTGAAGGCCTCCTTCCCTACCCTGAGAGTAGGGAAGGAGGCCTTCACGGACCTGTTAGAACGCGGTCAGGGTGATCTGTGCGGTCTGAGGATCGGCGTCGTGCACCAGGGATTCGAAATGCCCGACGTCGTCGAAGGCGAAGCCGTACGCCTTACCGTCGACCATCTGGTCGTGCACGATCTTCGAATAGTGGTCCGTCACCGATCGCGTGTAGAACTCGCTCGCGTTGTACGTCGGCTGCGTGTGCAGGAATCCGAGCGTCGACCGGTGGAGGGCGGCGCAGAGCGTCCGCGCGATCGGCCCGACGACGTCGTCGTTCGGCGCCTGGATCTTCCCGTCGCAGTTAAAGACGTCGCGGGTGCTCGGCTTGGTGAACGAGGCGACGGTCGCCCCGGAGGTGTTCGTGAACCTCAGTACGTTGTCCGCGCCCGTCGTCCCGGTGAATTTGTTCGATGGGTTCGCTTCGAACGGAACGACGGTCAGTGGGGTCGACTTGTAGGTGTCCCAGGCGTTCGTGACGTAGCTGTCGAGATACGTCGGGCTGAACAGTCCCGAGTCGAGTGCTTTTCCCGGCGCGAGCACCCGCAGTCGCGTTCCGTCGGCGCGGCGGTAGATGAGATCCGAGAAACCGGACTGCGCCTGGACGCCGTTGAAGATGTTCTCTCGCCCGTTCGCCTTCAACGCCCCGGCCTGTTTGCTCGCGCCGGAACCGTTCGTCAGGCCGACCGCGTGTGGCACGCTGAACATGTCCACCTGCGAGCTGTTGATGAACAGGCCGCCGTTGTCGTAGGTGAATTCGCTCCAGTCGAAGAGGATGTCCCGGTTCGCGTCGCCGGCGGCCCACGGCGCCGGCTGCACGAACCCGTCCGGGGTGAGGAAGAAGCGCAACTTTTCCCCGAACGACATGTAGACGCGGCCCGAGAGCATCTTCGGGATCCGCAACCCGGTCGTGCCGCCGTTGCCGGGCCCCGCGATCGAGACGTCCGGTGCCGGGCTCGGCGGGTTCTGCCCGGCGGGCCACGGGGTGAACGCCCCGGAGGCGTTGACGTAACCGAGCTTTCCGGTGTTGAGGTTCGTCCCGAGGACGTAGAGGTGAACCGCGTCGGAGCGGCCCGAATTGTTGGTGACGTTCAACGGAAGCGGATCGGGGCCTGCCGCGGCGGCTGTCGACGCGGAGAGCGCGGACACCCCGGTGGCCAGGGAGAGGACGACGGTCAACGCGGCCAGAACGCGCCTGATCTTCTGACGGATACGCAAGTTCACTCCTCGGCTGAAACCCGCTGCGGGCGCGAACACGCGCCGCCGCGGATGCGTGCGGACTCCTCGGCAGGGGGCGCGTTCCCAGCCGGGTTGTCGGGCCTTGAGGGGTCCCGACACCGGCAAGTTACGTCTCGAACCGCAAAATTGTCTAGACCATCGGTGATACTTTGTCCGGTTCCCGGGCTAACAGGACAGTTTGTCGCCATACTCTCATCGATTGAGAAGGCCGGGCACCTCGGCTACCGTTGACCAGGTCGACCGCGCCGGGAGCAGGCTGCTCCCGTTCGAACGGGCGCCCGTCCAAGACCCCGACGGCCGGATTTTCATCCTTACGCGGGGAGCGGGTCATGGGTGACGATTCTCCGGCGCGAAGAACCGCCGGAACCGAGTCGTGGATCTCGCCGTCGAGATGGGAGGACCTCGCCAAAAGGGCGGCGGAGGCCGAGCCCGGATCGATGGATGAGCTGATGGCGGTGCTGATGCCGTGGGCCTTGCATTACTGCGAGAGCCGGCTGGACGGACGGGATCTCGCCTACTTCTCGCCGGCGGACGTCGCGCAGGACATCTGCTTGGCGGTTTTCGTCGCTGTCCCCGGATATGGAATCCGAGGCGGATCGTTTCTGTTCCTCTTGCGGGCCATCGCGGCCAACAAGGTCGCCGACGCCTACCGCAAGGCGGCGAAGAGCAGGCTGATCCTGACCGACGAATTGCCCGAGCGCCCGTCCGAAGCCGCGGACGGCCCCGAGCAACGCGCATTGCGGACCGAACTGGGCACGCATCTCGGCCGATTGATGCGCATGCTGCCGGTCTCGCATCGCGACGTCCTCGGGTTACGCGTGATCGGGGAGCTGACTTCGAACGAAACCGCGAAGGCACTCGGTACGACGTCGTTGCGCGTGCGGGTCACCAAACATCGGGCGATCAGCCGACTGCGAGCCTGTGCTCGGCGCCAGGAGGCCCTCATCTGAATCCGGACAAATAACGTCCGTTCACGGCCGAGTGGCCGGCTGAACGTGCGAGAATGATCGGCAGGCGGTTCCCCCACCGCTTGTTCGCTCTGGGCCCCGGCGGGCCGGCCGAATGCCGAGATCCTGCCGGAGGGGTCGTCGTGATGTGCAATCCCCGGAATCGTGCACGGCTTTGCCCTGTGTGGCCGTTCCGAACCTGTGAGGCGGGACTTCCAGCTCAGTTGTACTGTGCACGGAGGCCAAGAGCTGCCGGCGACCGTTGCCCGAGGCCCTTCATCGCGGACAGGGTCGGGTAGGAAATGGCGCAGACTGACCGTGCGGCCCGGGTCTGGTCGCGTCTTCGTGCACTGGCTCGTCAAGATGGAACGAACCTCACGATCCAGCATGCCTGTGTCGCCTGCGCCGAGTTCGTTTCGGCGGAGAGCGCGGGCCTCACACTCGCTGCCGACGGGGTACCGGCCGAGCCGGTCTTCGCCACCGACGTCCGAGGCCGGGAACTGGAGGATCTGCAGTTCACGCTGGGTGAAGGACCGGCTGTCGAAGCGTTACGTGAAGGTATGCTGGTCGTGGTCGGCGACATGACGGATACTGGAACGGCACGCCGTTGGCCGATATTCGCCCCTGAAGCCATCAACCGTGGCGTGAAGTCGATCATCGCGGTGCCGATCCAAGCGGGTGCGATCAAATTGGGTGTGCTCGACTGTTACCGCGAACGTTCCGGCCCGCCTTCTACGCAGGCGCAGGCTGAAGCAATCATCTGTGCCGATGCCGCGATGGCCCTCGCGCTCGCGGAATTCGACGGGGCCGGCCACGCTTTGGCCGAACTGCTGGATCTCGAATTCGCCGAGCACCGGGCCCAGGTGCACCAGGCGGTGGGGATGGTTTCGGTCCAGCTCGACATCGGGATGAGCGATGCTCTCGCCAGGCTGCGTGCTCATGCCTACGCCTCCGGGCAGCGGCTGATCGACGTGGCGGAAGATGTGATCGCACGCCGCTTCCGGTTCGGAACGATGTCATGATCCGTAGCCAGGAAGACACGCCCTACGGCGCGAAGGAGATTGAGCGACGATGACCATCCCGGCCCCCGGTCTGCGGGAGGCATTCGTACAGCTGGCCGACACGCTCGTCGACGACTTCGACGTCATCGAGTTCCTTGACCTGCTCGTAC
The DNA here is from genome assembly GCA_963766045.1 of uncultured Actinomycetota bacterium. Classification (GTDB taxonomy): domain Bacteria; phylum Actinomycetota; class Actinomycetes; order Mycobacteriales; family Pseudonocardiaceae; genus Amycolatopsis. The sequence goes on from CAVXYN010000002.1 coordinate 980,012, forward strand.
TTCGCTGTAACGAGCTCCTCGATATCGATACCTGTGGAGTGCTGCTCGCCGATCCTCGGGGCACGCTCACCATGGTCGCCGCCACCGACGAGCAGACGAGGACACTGGAACTGTTCCAGCTGCAGAACTCCGAAGGCCCCGCGCTCGACTGCTACCGGAACGGCTCACTGGTCACGAGTCCCGACCTGGGGGCGGACGAGGAGACCTGGCCCCAGTTCGCCCCGAAGGCCGTCGCCGCGGGGTTCGTGTCGGCTTACGCCGCGCCCATGCGGCTGCGGGAAGAGGTCATCGGGGCACTGAACCTCTTCAGCGGTCGTGAACGGCGGCTCGAACAGCCCGAGCTGGAGCTGGGACAGGCCCTCGCCGACGTCGCCACCATCGGCATCCTGCACCACCGGCTCGTCCAGCGGCAGGAGATCGTCACCGGTCAGCTGCAGACCGCGCTGAACAGCCGCGTGATCATCGAACAGGCCAAAGGGGTGCTCGCGGAGCGCCTGAACCTGTCGATCGACGACGCGTTCCATGTGCTGCGCGGTCACGCGCGGAACAACAACCTCAAGATCCTCGCGGTGGCGAACGGGGTCATCGACCGCACGGTCGAGATCAGGCCGTGAAAACTGTTCGGTCGCGGCGGATCCAGAACACCGGTCCCGCACCGAGCAACGTCGTGAAGGCGAGCGCGTAGAGCCCGTACGTGACCTGACCGGTCTGTTGTTTGATCAGCCCGAATCCGTACGGTGCCACGAAGCCCGCCGAGATTGCCCAGCGAGTTGATCAACGCGACCGCGGGGCGACGACGACCGGAGTCAGCGAACCGGTCGGACACATCGCGAAGATGGCGCAAAATCCACGGCAGTGAAGACAGCAGGCCGACCGTAATGTCGTCGGTGCCGGGAATGCGGCGGAAGACCTTCCGCACCGCACTGTCCAGCAGGGCCATCGTGGCGTGCTCGTGCAAGGACATCGTTGTCCTTTCGGAAAGGACCTTTTCGCCGGCAATAGGAGTCCAGACCGATACCGTCCCAGCACTTGTTCGGCATCGATTGATACCTAAACTGGATAGGTGTTCTCCCTTGAGCAGTTGGTGAGTTTCGTCGCGGTGGCCGAGGAGCTGCACTACGGCCGTGCGGCAGAACGACTTTCGATGACACAGCCGCCACTGAGCAGGCGGATCCAGTTGCTGGAGCGGGAACTGGGTGTCGAACTTTTCGACCGTACGCACCGCACGGTGCGGCTGACACCCGCCGGACGGGTTTTTCTCGCCGACGCGCGGAAAATCCTGCATTTGTCGCAAGAGGCGACGCTGTACGTCCGTCGCGCGAGACAGGGCGACGTCGGGGTCGTCACCCTCGGTTTCACTGCCACGACGGCGTATTCCTACCTCGAGCGCATCCTCGCCGCGGCGAATACCGAGCTGCCGCATGTGGATCTCGTGCTACGCGAAATGGTGACGTCCGCGCAGGTGGAGGAGTTGCTCGCGGGCGGGATCGACCTCGGCATGATCCGCCCGCCGGTCACCGGTTCCGACATCGTGACCATGCCGTTGTGGCGCGAGCCGCTGCTGGCGGCGTTGCCGAAAAGTCATCCTTTGGCACGACGTAAGAAAAATCCAGACGTCCGGGACTTCGACGGCGAGCCGTTCATCATGTACTCGCCCTCGGAGGCGCGGTACTTCCACGACGTGCTCGTGGCGGTGTTCCGCGCGGCGCGCGTGCTGCCGGCGTACACGCAGTACCCCAGTCAGGTGCACACGATTCTCGCGCTGGTCAAGGCGGAGCTCGGGGTCGCGCTGGTGCCGGCCGCGGCCGCCGCGTTGCGCTTCGAGGGTGTGGTACTCCGTCCGGTGGACGGCATCGAGGGCGCTCCGGTGGAACTGGAACTGATGTGGCGGCGTGGTAACGACAATCCCGCGCTCGGCGCGCTGCTCACCGTGATCGGCAGCGTCGCCCGCCGCGGCCGTCAGTCCATTGTGGACTGATCGGCCGGCCACGCGTCGCCCCATTCAGCGTCACGAGCGGCGCGATAGGCGGGTCCGTGGCGTTTGGTGACGATCGATTCGGTGAGTCCGGATTCGGTGCAGAGTGACAGACTGACCATTCCCTTGCGTTTCATCGGATGCCGGAGGATCCGGCCGTCCGCCCGCTCCGGCGACGTCCGCGACGCGACGACGTAGGAGAACTTCTCGTCCTCGAAGGCCAGCGTCCCGGCTTTGAGCCGGCGGTGCAGACCTTCGCGGGGAAGGCGGGCCGAGAAGTGGCACCAGTCCTCGCCGTGCGGGATCGGGCAGGCGTCCTCGTGCGGACACGGCGCGACCAGAGAAAGGCCGAGCGCGACGAGCTGAGCCCTGGCGGCGGCGATCCGTTCGTAGCCGGCCGGAGTGCCGGGCTCGATCAGCACCACCATCGTGGCCTTCGCGGACAGCCAGCGGACGACGTCACCTCGGCGCCGCTGGGGCAGCTCACCCAGTACATAGGACAGGGTCACGACGTCGGCCTCGGGTGCGGGCGAGGCCGGGTCGATCAGGCTCCGCTGCCAGCTCGCGCCGCGGACAGGCTCGAGCTCGGCGTTCCCGGCGAGCCGCTTCCCGAGCGCGATCGCTCCAGGGACCTGTTCGAGAACGGTGCTCTCCTCGAGCGACCGCCAGACGCCGGCGGCCGCCCAGATGGCCGCGCCGGTGCCGCCGCCGACGTCGATCTGCGTACGTGGTTCGAAGCCGGGGGTCCGGACGGCGGCCTCGGCGAGGACGGCGTGTACGGCCGCGTAGGTGGCAGGCATCCGGTAGCCGGCGTACGCGGCGATATCGGCGTCCGAAGACAGGATCGGCGCTGTCGCCGGGTTGTTCTGGCGGTAGCGCGCGCTGAGCCGCTCGACGGACTGCGCCAGCCTGGTCTGGGAGTATCGGCCCAGCTCTTCGTCCAGGGCGGAGCGCAGGTCATGGGGGAGGAGAGCCACAGTCACAATTCTCCCATAGGGCGGTTGACCTGCGGTTTCAAGGCTGATCGAATGTTCGCGGAAAAGATTCGGCAACCGTGTCGATTCGTGGGGTGTCCGATCGACGCGTACATGAGGCAGGGACGAGCCCGGCCGGAAAACGGAGACGCAAGATGCGGTTCATAGTGATGGTCAAGGGCAGCGACGACCCCTCGAAGCAGGGCATGCAGCCGACGAACGAAGAGTTCGCGGAGATGGGCAAGTTCAACGAGGAGCTGGTGAAGGCCGGCGTCATGCTCGCGGGTGAAGGTCTGATCAACGACTCCGATGGTGCGATCATCCAGTACGCCGGTAAGGGCGAGGCTCGCGTCGTCGACGGTCCCTTCGCCGAGAGCAAGGAACTCGTTGCCGGATTCTGGATCCTGCAGGTGAAGGACCGGGCAGAGGTTATCGAATGGATGAAGCGGGCGCCGTTCCAGGAAGGCCAGATCGAGATCCGTCGCGTGGCCGAGGTGGAGGACTTCGACAACGTCAGCCCCGAGGTCGTCGAGGCCGAGTACAAACTGCGCGAGCAGCTCGAAAAGAAGTAGTGGTTGCGGTCCTCGCGCTGACGATGTTGATTGGTCGGCGTGACGGCTACTGCAGACCCTCGTTCGGCGATCGACGCGGTGTGGCGGATCGAGTCCGCCCGCCTCATCGCCGGCCTCGCGCGGATGACGCGCGACGTCGGCCTTGCGGAGGAGCTGGCGCAGGATGCGCTGGTCGCCGCGCTGGAACAGTGGCCTGAGTCGGGCGTCCCGAGAAATCCGGGCGCCTGGCTCATGACCACGGCCAAACGCCGGGCCGTCGACACGTTCCGGCGCAACGAGCGGTACGAGAAGAAACTCGGTGAGATCGGCCGCGAGCAGGAGTTCGACGAGGAACCCGACTTCACCGCGGGCCTCGACGACCACATCGAGGACGACCTCCTGCGGCTGGTGTTCACGGCCTGTCACCCGGTCCTTTCGACCGAGGCCAGGGTGGCGCTCACGCTGAAGATGATCGGCGGGCTCCAGACCCACGAGATCGCCAGGGCGTTCCTGGCCAAGGAAACCGCCGTCGCACAGCGGATCGTCCGGGCGAAGAAGACGCTCGCCGACGCCAAGGTGCCGTTCGAGGTGCCGGAGGCCGCGGACCGGGTCGCTCGGCTCTCGTCCGTGCTCGAAGTGATCTACCTGATCTTCAATGAGGGCTACTCGGCGACCGCCGGCGAGGACTGGATGCGGCCGGCGCTTTGCGAGGAGGCCCTGCGGCTCGGCCGGATCCTGGCCGGGCTCATGCCGACGGAACCCGAGGTGCACGGACTCGTCGGGCTGATGGAGATCCAGGCGTCGCGGTCCGCCGCGCGTGTCGGCCCCAACGGTGAGCCGGTGCTGCTGCTGGACCAGGACCGCTCGCGCTGGAACCGGCTCCTGATCGGCCGTGGTCTCGCCGCGCTCGAAACCGCGGAAACCCTGGCGGACGGCGCTTTCGGTATCTACGCGGCACAGGCCGCGATCGCCGCGTGCCACGCGCGGGCGCGCACCGGCGAGGAAACCGACTGGGTGATGATCGCGGTGCTGTACGAGGGGCTCGGGAAACTGAACCCGTCCCCGGTGATCGAACTGAACCGGGCGGTGGCGCTGTCGATGGCCTATGGGCCGGAGGCGGGGCTCGAAGTCGTCGACAAGCTGACGTCGGAACCCGCGCTCAAGTCGTACCACCTGTTGCCGAGCGTGCGCGCCGACTTCCTGGCCAAACTCGGCCGGCTCGAGGAGGCGCAGGTCGAGTTCGAACGGGCGGCGGAGATGACCGGGAACGACCGGGAACGCAAGCTCCTCTTGGACCGCGCCGCTTCCTGCGCCGCCGGCAACGCCCCCTGACCCCGTCGGGGGTCAGGCGGGGGCAGGGCGCAGGGCGGTGAGGGCGCGGTGCTGGGCGAGCCGGACGGAGTTGACGGAGCAGCCGAGGGCCAGCGCGGTGTCCTCGGCGGACAGCCCGACGAGCGAGCGCAGCACCATGATCTCGCGCTGCCGGTCAGGCAGCCCCGAAAGCGGGTTCGGCAGTTCGCCCGCCTTCCGGACGAAGTCGTCGACCTCGCGGCGCGCGCCTTGGTACACGAACGAAAGGAAGACCAGGTCGTCCCGGTCGTCCCGGGGCAGCCTGGCGAGAATCGCGACACAGCTCTTCCCGGCGACCGCGTCGGCGGCTTCGTAGGTTCCAGAACGGCGGCCGACTCGCGCCCGGCAGTAGCGAACCACCAGGACGCGGACGGCGTCGATGAGTTCCGCGGCTCTCTCCATCCGGCCGTCGTCCTCCTCCGACCGGTGCGAACAGTGTGGTTGCATCGGCTTCCTCTCCGGACTGTCCAGACGAGCACAGGGGCGGGGAGAGGAGGTACGGCCTTTTTCCCTACATCGGGAGCGTGGAACACAGTGTCCGTCACGCTTCGATGAACACGATCCGTTCCGGCTCGACGGTCAGGTTGACGGTTTGGCGCTTCACACTCACCAGTGTTTCGAATTCCGTGGCGTGGCCGTCGGGGATCGTGAACAGCCGGTCGTTCCGGGAATCGAGGAAATCCGAGAACCCGGACAGCGACACACCACCCGTCTCGTCGAGTGCGAGATAGTCGACGAGTCTGCGGAACAGTTTCGGCAGCAGTACCAGTTCGTCGGACAGCTGGGTCCGGCTGGAAAGTTTGAACCCGGAATTCGTGACGTCCTCTGGCCACAACCCGAGCCCGTCTTTGCGCGCTTTGACGGCGGCGTCCGACAAGGCTTCACGAAGATCGGGGTAAAGCAGTGAATAGAACGTCGGATAGACGAGTCCGTCGGCGACCTGACGGTAGTTCGCCGAGTTCTTCAGCGTCTTGACGTCGAGGTGGACCTTCGCCAGATCCGACGACCTTCCCGGTCGTTGTCCGGGAAAGGCGAACGCCACCGCTCGTCCGTATTTGTCCGCGAATCGCGTCAGTATGTGACCCGGTACCTTGATCGGCGTCGCGGAGGTGACGGTACCGCGTTCATTCCGGACGACCGTCTTGAAGCCGAGGACCTTCAACAGGTTCGCGGCGGCGGCATCGGCGAATTCCGCCGGCTGGTGCCACATCCCACCGGTTCCCCTGGCCTGATAATGCGTTTCGAGGGCGTCGATCGCGTCGAGCCGTAACTGCATCCCGCCCCGCGAATTCAGCCGGACCTTCAGGCCGGCCTTCTTCGTCGCCAGGGGATCGTCGGGATAGAACCGCACCGAATCGCCGTCCGGTGAGGCTCCGACAAGCTGGAACGTACCTTTGATCAGCGTCATGGGCATAAGAACAACGGTAGTTCCGTTACCGCGATTCCCCGCCGTTGTTCATCCATCCAGCCCAATGGCCGGTAAAGATCAGGTGACCATTGTGGACTTTCTCGGTATCGTCACGGGCTGGGAATCATGAAGCTCAGCACGGTCGCCTGAAGCAGTGAGATCACCCCGACCACGGCGGTCAGCAGAACCGACCACAGGAAGGTCTGCCGCAGCAGCGCGCCTTCCTTTCCGCTCTGCCCGATCGCGGTGGCGCCGATGGACAGGTTCTGTGGCGAGATCATCTTGCCCATCACGCCGCCCGAGGTGTTCGTCGCGCCTGCGAGGATCGGGTCGACCTGCAACTGCTGCGCCGAAATCACCTGCATCGGCCCGAAGAGACTGTTCGTCGAGGCATCGGAGCCGGTGAGGAAGACGCCAAGCCAGCCGATGTACGCGGAGAACAACGGGAACAGCACGCCGGTCGTCGCCAAGGCGAGGCCGAGGGTCTGGGTCGCGCCCGAGTAGTTCATGACGAACGCGATCGCGAGGATCATGAAGATCGTCGCCAGCGCCCAGCGCATCTGGTACACCGTCCGCCGGTAGGTGGCCAGCAACAGGCCCGGTTTCGCGCCCATAGCGAAGCCCGCGATGAAGGCCGCGAGCAAGGCCACGGTTCCCGGCGAATAAAGGAAATCGACGGTCATCGTCGCCGCGTACGGCGTGTCCTTCGGCGTGATCGGCGCGTGCTGGACGACCTCCTTGTGCAGTCCCGGCCAGGCGAACACCCAGTCCGCCTTGTGCAGCAGCTTCGTCAGGTCCAGCCATTCCGGGAGATTCTTGAAGATCGTGCCGATCCGGGACAGGAAGATCGCCAGGATCAGGATGATGTACGGCATCCACGCGTAAAGCGCGCCGCGCTCCACCTTCGCCGCGCCGAGACTCTCGCCGGCTTTCACCGGTCGCTCACCCTCGAAACGCCAGACCGTCTTCGGCTGCCAGAACCGGGTGAGGACCCACAGCGAGGCCATCGCGGCGAGTGCGGCGACGACGTCGACGAGGCTGGGGCTGATGAAGTTCGAGGTGACGAACTGCATGATCGCGAACGACAGCCCGGCCGTCAGCACCGCGGGCCAGACCTCGGCCATCCGTTTCCAGCCCGCGAGGACCACGACCAGGAACGCGGGAACGATCAAGGCCAGCAAGGGAAGCTGGCGCCCGACCATGGCCGAGAACAGGTTCGTCGCCTCTTCCTGTTTCATCCCGAGGATCGGCGCGGTCAGCCTGCCAAGGACGATGAGCGGATTCCCGAGACCGCCGAAGGCGACCGGCGCGGTGTTCGCGAGCAACGCGAGCACGACCGCTTTCACCGGCGGAAATCCGAGCGCGGCCATCATCGCGGCGGTGATCGCGATCGGCGAACCACCGCCCGCGATGCCTTCGAGCAGAGCGCCGAAGCTGAACGCGATCAGCAGAGCCTGCAGCCGGCGGTCCTCACTGAATCCGGCGAGGACCGCCTTGATGTTGTCGAACCGCCCGGTCGCGACGGTGACGTTGTGGAAATAGACGGCATGGAACGCGATCCAGGCGACCGACCACACCCCGAACACCAGGCCCATGGCCGCGGAGTCGAACGCGAGCCCGGCGGGCATGCGGTACAACATCAGCGCCACGAGGAGCGCGGTGAGCAGCGCCAGCGCGGCCGAAAGGTGCGCGGAGCGACGCAAGACACCGAGCGTCACCAGCAACACGATGATCGGCAGCGCCGCGAGTATCGCGGACAGCGCCAGCCCGCCGGTCGGCTGGTAGTCCTGGATCCAGCCCACGCTCAGCCCCTTTGCGCTCGCACGTATCCCAATCGGAGGGAAAGGGCCGCCGCGGTCCCGGCCACGGTCGCGCCCAGTTCATCGGTCCGGCGAAGTACGCGGCCGGCGGGTCCCGCGATGCTGATCGCCGCGATCGGCCGTCCGGAGTGATCCCGCACGGCTGCGGCCACACAACCGACGTCCGGTTCGTTCTCGACCTCGTCGACCGCCCAGCCGCGACGGCTGGTCCTGGCCAGTTCGTCGAGGAGCCGGGCCGGGTCGATGATCGTCTTGAGGGTCAGACTGTCGAGCTTCATCCGGCGGATGCGCTCGACGCGGTCATGTTCGGGCAGTGCCGCGAGCCACGCTTTGCCCAGCGACGTCGCATGCTGTGGCCTGCGCGTGCCGAGACGGCAAGCGAGCGTCACGGCGCTGGCGCTGCGTTCGGTGGCGACGTAGACCATCGTGTCGTTGTCCGGAACGGCGAGATAGGTCGTCTCACCACTCCGCTCGGCGAGCGAGGCGAGATAGCGCGGGGCACAGCGGTGGAGGTCGGTCGCGGCCATCGCCCGTGCGCCGAGTTCGACCAGCCGGGTACCGAGCCGCACGCGGCCGGTGGCGCGATCCGCCTCCAGATATTCGAGGTTCTTGAGGGTGCCGACGATGCGGTACGCGGCGCTCCGGGAAAGCCCCAGTTGCCTCGCGATCGCGTTGGTGGAAATCTCCTGGTTCTGACCCACGTGCTCGAGAACCGCGAGTCCGCGCTCGAGAGTGCCACTGGATTCCAGGCCGCGTGGTGTCTCCACTTTCGCCCTCCATTGGACGGGGTACCGCTGGCCGGTACCAGTTTCCGCTAAGCGGGTTCGGACGTTAACAGCTCCGCCAGGCCTAGGGAAGGGTTCTTAACAAACTCCCGACTTAGGCAGGATTTCCGCAGGTCCGAACGGTTGAGTCTCGATCACCGGTTCGGCGGTGTCGGGTAAAGTATCATATATGATATTCAATGGTTGAGATTTCAATCGTCCTCGAAGGGTCCTTGATCAGCGTGTCAACGCGTAGGATCCCCTGCTGACCCATGAATCAGCAAGTGGTTCGTTCAGGGAAGGTTCTTAACCAACCGAGAGGTTCGCGACCGCTCGCACGACCGCCGTGCACCGGTCTTCGACGTAGTCCAGACCGCCTTCCCCGGCGATCCTGCGCGACTCGGCGGAGACGATGTCCTGTTGCAGCCAGAGCGCCTTCGCGCCGATGGCGACGGCCTGTTCGGCGATCGGCGGGGTGTCTTCCGAAGGGCGGAAGACGTCGACGAGGTCGACCGGCACGGGGATGTCAGTGAGCGAGCGGTAGACCTTCTCGCCCAGCAACTCGTCTGCCGACGGGTGGACCGGGATGATCCGGAAGCCGTGCGCCTGCAGCGACGCGGCGACCCCGTGGGAGGCCTTGCCGGGGTCGCGGCTCAAGCCAACGACGGCGATCGTCCTCGACCTGGCGAGGATCTCTTCGGCGCGATCGGTCATACCCGGATCAACCGCGCCGGGCGTCCGGGAATTCCTACAGCTTCCAGAGCCGCAGGCCGCGTACTCGGTAGACCGGCCAGACGATATGCCAGACACGACGCCGAAGGAAGACCGAAGAGCAGGTCAGGACGTTGCGCGCGGACGTCGTCGCGACCTCGTGGCGGTCGGGCCAGATCTCGCCGTTCTGACCGGCGGCGATACGGAAGACGTTGACCAGGCCACGGCTCTGCAGGTCGTATTTCGCGCCCGTGTCGCCGGAATCCGGGTGCAGCGACGCGATCTCCGGGCCGAACGCGGCCGAAGGTGCCGGTCCGGCATCGGTGGGCAGGTCCCCGATGGTCGCCGAGATCGCCTTGCCGTAGACGCGGCGGGTGTAGCGCTTGAGCAGCAGGCGTTCCCACAGCGGCAGCACGCGGCGACGTTTGAGCAGTGCGGAGCATTCCGCGTGCCCGATGGCGAAGATGTCGGCCAGTTCGTCGTAGGCGTTGTGGGCGGTCGGCTCGTTGAGGTGCACGCGCACCTCGTACCGGATCCGCGCGGTGAGCTCGTCGAGCTCTTCGCGGCGGTCGATTCTGGCCTTCGCGCGCGAGAGGGACCAATCGGACATGGGACTCCCTACTGTCGCGCACAGGCTAGGCGATGATCCGGTGCGCGCAAGCCACTTTCGGAGTAATCCTCGTGCCGTCCAGTGGAACGGGCGTCTTGTGCGGGCCCGCGCGAGGCGGCAGAGTTCGCCTGTCGGAAGGAGCCCATGGACGCCAGCACGCTGCAGGAGGCCGCGGCCGCACTGCTCAGCGCGTACGAGACCGGAAAACCGATCCCGCCGCTGATCGAGACGTATCCCGGCGCGACGCTGGAGGACGCTTATCGCATCCAGCAGCGGTTGGTACGGCGCTGGGCCGAACGCGGCGACAGCGTCCGCGGGCACAAGGTCGGGCTCGCGTCCGCCGCCATGCAACGGCAGATGGGCGTCGACCAGCCCGACTACGGGCATCTGACCGGATCGATGTTCCATCTCGAACATCAGCCGATCCCGATCGGTTCGTTCCTGCAGCCGCGTATCGAACCGGAGATCGCCTTCGTACTGGGCTCGCGGCTGCGCGGCCCCGGCGTCACGGTCGCCGACGCGTTGCGGGCGGTGGACTTCGTGGTGCCGGCGCTGGAAATCGTCGATTCGCGCATCCAGGACTGGAAGATCAGCATCGTCGACACCATCGCGGACAACGCGTCGTCCGGCGGGGTGGTGCTCGGCAGCAAGCCGACTGCGATCGGCGACGTGGACCTGCGGCTGGCGGGTTGTGTGCTGTACGCGAACGGCGAGATCGCGTCGACCGGCGCCGGCGGCGCGGTGCTCGGTTCGCCGGTGAACGCGTTGGTGTGGCTCGCCAACACGGTCGGCCCGCTCGGTGTCGCGCTCGAACCGGGGCACGTGGTGCTGCCGGGTTCGATGACACGCGCGATCCCGGTGAGCCCCGGCGACACCGTCGTCGCGACGATCGCCGGGCTCGGCAGTGTGACGGCGAAGTTCTCCGGGGAGGGACAGGCGTGAGTCTTGGTGTGCGTGAGGCGGCGGAGGCGCTGCTGTCCGGTGAGGAACGTGAGCCGCTGACCGACTCGTGGCCCGCGCTGGATATCCATACGGCGTATGCGATCCAGGACGAGGCGCTGCGTCTTCGGCAGGCGCGCGGCGAGACCCTGATCGGCGTGAAACTCGGCCTGACTTCGCGTGCGAAGCAGCAACGGATGGGCATCGACTCGCCTTTGCTGGCCTGGCTGACCGACGCGATGGTGTTGCCCGCAGGGGTTCCGGTGCCGCGGCTGATTCATCCGCGAGCGGAGCCGGAGCTGGTTTTCGTTCTGGGACAACGACTTTCGGGACCCGGTGTGACGGCGGCGACCGCGCTGGCGGCGGTGGACCGGGTGTACGGTGGCGTCGAGATCATCGACAGCCGGTATCGCGACTACCGGTTCAAACTGCCGGACGCGGTGGCGGACAACGGTTCTTCGGCCTACTTCACCGTGGGGCCGGTCGGTGCCGAGGCGTCCGCATTGGACCTCTCACTGGAGGCGGCGTTGCTGGAGGTCGACGGGAACATCGTCGACACCGCGACCGGCGCCGCCGTCCAAGGGCATCCGGCGGAGGCGCTGGCGTTGGCGGCGAACGCGCTCGGCGCACGAGGGCTCGCGTTGGAGGCCGGGTGGATCGTGCTCACCGGCGGGATGACGGACGCCGTCGAGCTGCGCCCGGGTTCCCGTGTGGCGGCACACTTTTCGCATCTGGGCTCGATCACTCTGGCCGGCTGACCACCGCCTCCCGGAGCCACCTCTGCCCGGTCACTGCTCGCCGACACGTGGGAAGTCCGTGAAGGCCTCCTTCCCTACCCTGAAAGTAGGGAAGGAGGCCTTCACGGACTTCGGCACACGTTGCGAAGGCCCGGTTAGAGGGCCCTCATTCGCCTACCTGCCCGTGACCGTGGATAGACATGTCCCGAACGCCACGTTCGGGACGCTCAATGTCCCCAACGTGGCATTCGGGACATCCTCAAGGGGCAGCAGCGGCGAGGCTCCGGAATGGTGAGTCCGTGAAGGACCCTTCCCTCGGCTCAGCGACAGAAACTCGACCTTTACACCCCGCCGACGTGCCCGAAGTACATGAAGGGGGCCTTCATGCACTTCCACGCGCCGACGAGCAGTGCAACTCAGCGCGACTTGGTGCCGGGTTGCGGTACGGCGGCGCGGTCGGCGGTCCGGACGATGCCGCGGATCAGGCGTGGCCAGATCGCGCGCGGGAGGTCGTGCCCCATTCCGGGGACGATGTCCAATTCGGACCCGCGCAGTGCCCGAGCGGTGGCTTTGCCGCCGGAGTTGTGTACGAGCGGATCCTTCGCGCCGTGCACGACCAGCGCGGGCACACGTACCCTCCGCAGGGCCCGGAACCGGTCGCGGCCGGACATGATCGCCGCGAGTTGCCGTGCCGTACCGCCCGGATTGACGCCGCGCTCGAAGGAACGCTCCGCGCGCTTCCGCATCCTGGCCTCGTCGAAGGGATAGCCCGGCGACCCGATGATGCGGAAGGTGCGCACCAGGAACTCCACGTACTGCTCGCGGTTGCGCGGTGGCGCGGAAAGCAGCATCGCCATGGCCTTCGTGCTCGGCCGCCCGACGAACCGGCTGCCGGTGGTCGACATGATCGACGTCAGCGAAAGAACCCGTAGCGGGTGCTCGATGGCCAGCGTCTGCGCGACCATCCCGCCCATCGACGCGCCCATCACATGCGCCTTCGCGATACCGAGTTCGTCCAGCAGCCCGGCGGCGTCGTTCGCCATGTCCTTCAGCGAATACGGCGCGACGCGCAGCGTGTAGGCCAGGGGGAGGCTAGCCCGCCCGGACATCCGGCTGGACCTCCCGGCGTCTCGGTTGTCGTACCGGATGACGTAGAACCCTTCCGACGCAAGGGTTTCGCAGAGTTCGTCGTCCCACCAGATCATCTGCGAGCCGAGGCCCATGATCATCAGCAACGGCCTGCCGTCAGGGGATCCGAACGTTTCGTAACACAGCTCGATGCCATTCACCTTCGCGACCGTCTCCGGCATCGGCTCAGTCCTCTCGTTCTTTCGCCTCGGCGAGTTTGGTCAGCTCCGCCAGGGCGTCGTGCAGGTAATCGATCAGGTTCCACACGTCCGGGATCAGTTCCCGGCACGCGACGAGCCCGAAATCGAGCTTCCCCTGGTACGACATCACGGTGATGTTCAGCCCGCCGCTCGCGTCCGTGATCGCGGAGACCGGATAGTTCGCGAGCATCCGTGCGCCCGCGAGATACAGCGGCCGCTGTGCGCCGGGGACGTTCGACACCACCAGGTTCACCACCGGCGCCGTCGCGCCGAGGAACTTCATCAGCGCCCGCGCGGAAAGCCCGCCGAGCGCGGCCGGGAGCATCGCGCTGAAGTCGACCAGCCACGACGCCGGCAGCGGCTGGTAGCGCTTCTTCGCCGTGACCATCGCGCCGGTCATCTCGGCCAGCCGCTCCCCGGGATCGGCGATATGCGTCGGCAAGGGCGCGAGCATCACCGAGACCTGGTTGCCGGCCGAACCCGCCTGCTCCGGCGTGCGAACGGAGAGCGGGACCAGCGTGACCAGCGGTTCTTCGGGGAGGGCGTCGTGGTCGAGCAGCCACCGGCGCATGGCGCTCGCGCACAGAGCCATTACGACGTCGTTCACGGTGACCCCGAAGGCGTTCTTGATCCGTTTGACCTCGTCGAGCGGCAATGAGCCGTACGCGAACCGGCGATGCGGGCTGATCGGGCCGTTGAACGGCGTCTCCGGGGCGAGCAGGCGCGGCCGGTCGGCGTCGTGCCGCCCGGGACCCTGCCCGGTCAGCTTGCTGAGCGCGTGCCCGGCCTTCCCGATCACGTCGAGTCCCGGGAAACGCGCGGTGCCGGGGACCTCGTCGATATGCGGCAGCAGGCGCGGCAGGTTCATCGTGGTCCTGATCGGGTGCATCACCATCCGCCGCACCCCGCGGGCGATCAGCGTCAGCGTGTCCGGCACCTGAGGTGGCTCGGGCTTGCCTGGTGGCTCGACCGGCCGTGGTTCCGGGGTGAGGTCCATCAGGACACCCAGCAGTTCCGCACCTGAGACGCCGTCGATCGCGCTGTGGTGGATCTTGGTGTAGAGCGCGACGTTGCCGTCCGCCAGCCCGTGGATCAGGTACACCTCCCACAGCGGGCGGCGGCGGTCCAGCGGGCGGGCGGTCAGCCGCGCGACCTGCTCGGCGAGCTGCTTCTCGTCACCGGGGGAAGGGAGCGCGATCTCGCGCACGTGGTACTCGAGGTCGAATTCGGGGTCGTCCATCCAATACGGATGGTCGAGCCCGAACGGGACCGAGAGCAGCCGCCACCGCAGCGGCTGAGCCAGGTGCAGCCGCTGCTCCATCAGGTTGTAGACGTCGTCGAGGGTGACCTTCCCGCTCGGCGTCGTCGTCGGATCGAGGATGGACAGGCCGCCCACGTGACCGGTGGTCGTCGTGGACTCGGCGTTCAGGAACTGGACGTCCAGAGCGGTCAGCTGACGCAAGAGGGCCTCCTCGGTGACGCCGGATCGTCAGTCTGACTCGTCAGAAGCGCCCAGGTAAAGCCGCTGGCCGGGTGCGTGCCACCCGATGGGGTCGAGATCACCTCCTGAACGCCGGAGCGTCCCGTTGGCCGGGAGCGCTCATCCCGGCTCGCCCCGGTAGGCGCGGGCCTGGATTTCGTACAGCTCATGGTAAAGACCGCCCACGCCGATGAGTTCGGTGTGGGTGCCCTGTTCGATCAGCCGTCCCTTCTCCAGAACCAGGATCCGGTCCGCAGATTTGATATTGGCGAGGCGATGGGTCACCAGGATGGTGGTGCGTTTGCCCGCCCCGGACGTGCTCGCGTGCCGAAGTCCGGCGAAGACCCGGGCCTCGGCCTTCGCGTCGAGCGCGGCCGTGGGCTCGTCCGCGACGAGGACGGCGGCGTCCCGGTAGATGCCGCGGGCGATCCCCATCCGCTGCCATTGGCCGCCCGAGAGGTCCTGGCCGTCATTGAACTTCTTGGACAGCACCGTTTTCTCCTTGGCGGGTAAGGATTCGATCACCTCGTCGGCGCCGGATTCGGTGATCGCGCCGCACCAGGCCGCGCGTCCCGGATCGGCCCGGCCGAGCCTGCCGACCGTCACGTTGTTCTCCGCGGTCATCGGCCACTCCGCCGGATCCTGCGCGATGACCGCGACATTGCCGTGCACCGACTGCGGATCGGCGTCCGCGAGGTCGACGCCGTCCCATGACACCTTGCCGTCCGACGGCGGGTACAGCCCGGTGAGGATCTTTCCGAGCGTGGTCTTGCCGGAGCCGTTCTCCCCGACGAGTGCGATGACCTCGCCACGCCGGATCGTCATCGAAACATCGCGCAGTGCCGGGGTTTCCTGACCCGGGTAGGTGAAAGTGACGTTCTCCAGCCGGATCTCGGCCGGGTTCTCCGGTGCGATGAGCCCGTCGGACGCCGGGCTTCGCGCTTCCGATTCCACGAGCAGCCGGTGGAAGAACGCGATGTAGAACGACTGCTCGTAGATCGAGTTCACCGCGTGCATCGTGTTGGAGAGCGAGTTCGACGACGTGCGCATCGCGAGTGCGGCGGTGCCCGCGAGCGCGAGTTCCATCTCGCCGGTGAAGAGCAGGAAGCCGAGCACGAGGTAGGCGATCGCGGTGCCGACGCCGGCCGCGGCCCGTCCCGCCAGCCGCACCAGATTGCTGCGATGCGCGAGCCGGATCTCTTCGCTCATCAGGCTTTCGGTGATGCGCCGGTACTCACTCAGCAGCGGTTCCTGCAGCGTGAGCGCGTGCCGCTCCAGCGCGAACGATCGCCAGGTCGCCACCTCTTCGACGATCGATTTGCGGATGTTCCGGCCGACGGTGTCGAGGAAATGCCGGTAGTTCAGCTTCGCGACCTTGGCGGCGGCCCAGCCGTCGGCCGCGGCGGCCAGCAACAGCACCGGCGCGAGCCACGGATTCAGCAGCCCGGCGGCCACCAGCGCGGCGAACAGGGAGATCACCGAGGACGTCAGATCCGCGATCCAGCGCACGCTCATGTCGATCGCGCGAACGCCGTGCCTCGCGCCTTGCCTTGCCAGCTCACGGAAATCGGCGTCCTCGAAGGCCAGCAGCCGGACCCTGACGACGGCCGCGGTCACCTCGTCTCCGGCGGCCGTGACGATCCGCGGCCTGAGTGCGCCTTCGACGGCCGCCACCGCCGTGTCGAGCAGAGCGCGTAGCGCATAGGAGCCGGTGACCACGGCCAGCGCGGGCAGCGACTCGACGACACGCTCCGGAGTCGGGCCGCGTTCGAGTAGCGCGGTGAACACGTTCGCCGTGGCGAGCAGGCCGAAAGCCGTTACACAGCCGGAAAGCACGTGCACCAAACCGGCGAGCAGGGTCAGCCGCGACGACGTCTTCCAGGCGAGCCGGACCACGATCGCCACGGCAGAGGGCAGCGCCCGGATGGCCTTGACCATCCCGGCTTCGGCGACGGTCTCGTCGACCATCGCCCACTCGGGCATCTTCAGCTTCTCGACCCCGATCAGGGGCACAGGCTGTTCCGGCACCCCTACTTCTTTACGCGCCCCCACCGACAAGTTCCGGCCGCCTGCGAGCTTTCGGCTCACGCCGACCTGAGGTACGCTCTCTCGCTAGAGCGATCTATCAAATCGCAAGGGGGCGGACATGGATGCTCTTCAAGACCGGGGACTGGCCTCGCTCAGGCTCGTCCTCGCGTTCACGCTGCTGACCACCACGCTGCATTACGCCCACAACGTGCTCGCCGCGGCGGACTATCCGCAGGTCGAAGGCGTTCCGGTCGGCGTCGCCGCCGCGCTGGTCGTCTTCGCCTATTTCCTGCTCACCGCGTTCGGAGTCCTCGGCTACCGCGACTACCTGCGCGGACGCTACTGGCGGGCGTTGGCGTTCCTGATGGTCTACTCGTTGTCGGGCCTCGCGAGCCTCGGCCATTTCCTGATCGCCGTGCCGCAGATCCCGGCGTTCTGGTTCGCGACCATCTATACGGACACCGCTTCCGCGCTGGCGCTGTGGGTGTTCGTCGTCTGGGCCGCCACGAAGCTCAATCGGGTGAGTGCCGGAGATCAATTGTCTACACAACATTGACGTTGATCAGTAACTTGTAGACAATAGAAGGGGTGACGCGGACCACATCGGTGACGTTCGATCGTCATCCGGGCAGTTATCGGCACTGGAAGCTGGCCATCGACGACGACGTCGCGTGGCTGGAGCTCGACGTCGACGCCGGCGGGGGGCTCGTTCCGGGTTACGAGCTCAAGCTCAACTCGTACGACCTCGGCGTGGACATCGAGCTCTACGACGCCACGCAGCGGCTGCGATTCGAGCATCCCGCAGTGCGCGCGGTCATCGTGACCAGCGCGAAGGACAACGTCTTCTGTGCCGGCGCGAACATCCGGATGCTGGCCTCGTCACCGCATGAGTGGAAGGTGAACTTCTGCAAGTTCACCAACGAGACCCGCAACGCCATCGAGGACGCGACCGCGAACTCCGGACAGGTCTACCTCGCCGCGGTCAACGGCACCTGTGCCGGCGGTGGCTACGAGATCGCGCTCGCCTGCGAAAAGATCTTCTTGGTCGACGACAACTCCTCGACCGTCGCACTGCCGGAGGTTCCCCTCCTCGGTGTGCTCCCGGGAACCGGCGGACTCACCCGGCTGGTGGACAAACGTCGCGTCCGCCGGGATCTCGCCGACGTGTTCGCCACTCGTCCGGACGGCATGAAGGGCCGGGCCGCGGTCGACTGGCGGCTCGTGGACGAGCTCGTGCCGCGGCAGGGATTCCGCGAAACCGTGCTGGCCAAGGCGAAAGAGGTCGCGCGGTCAAGCGAGCGACTCGACGGCGACGGTGTCGAACTCGCGCCGCTCACCTGCGAGGTTACCGAGAACGGCCTGTCGTATCGCTATGTCGACATTGTCTACGTGACGGGCTCGGCGGTCTTCACCGTCAAGGGGCCTGACACGGACGAAGGGTGGCTTCTCGATGTCACGCGTGAACTCGACGACGCGATCCTTCGCCTGCGGACGAACGAACCCGAGCTCGGCACCTGGGTGATCCGCACCGAGGGTGACCCGGCGAAGGTGCTCGAACACGAGCGCGCCGTCCTCACCGCGAAGGACTGTCTGAGCAACGAGATAGTCCATTACTTCAAGCGGACCCTCAAACGGCTGGACGTCACAAGCCGCAGCCTGATCGCGCTCATCGAACCCGGCAGCTGCTTCGCCGGGCTCATGCTAGAGCTGGCACTGGCCGCGGACCGCCAGTACATCTTGGACGGTCCGCCGCTCAATGACGAGGACAGCGAGGAACGTGCGTCGATTACGTTGTCCGAAGCCAACTTCGGCCCGTTCCCGATGGGCAACGGCCTGACCCGTCTGGAGTCCCGCTTCTTCGGCGACCCGGACCAAGTCGCTCGTCTCGCCGCCGAACGCGACCGGCCGCTGAGTCCCGGTGAGGCGAACGAGTTCGGCCTGGTCACCGATGCCCCGGACGACCTCGATTGGGAGGACGAGATCCGGATCGCGCTGGAAAGCCGGGCTTCGCTGAGTCCGGACGCGTTGACCGGGATGGAGGCCAACCACCGGTTCGTCGGCCCGGAAACGTTGGAAACAAAGATCTTCGGCCGGCTCGCGGCCTGGCAGAACTGGATCTTCACCCGTCCGAACGCATCCGGTCCCGAGGGTGCTTTGCGCCGCTACGGTACTGGTCAGAAGGCGGTCTTCGACAGGAAGCGGGTCTGATCAACCATGCCCACCAGGATCGATTACGACGCCAAGATCCCCAACAACGTCGAACTCTCCGGGAACAGGCGGCTCCAGCGGGCGCTGGAAGGCTGGCAGCCGAAGTTCATGAACTGGTGGGGTGAAATGGGTCCCACACTTCAGACACACGGGGTGTACCTGCGCACCGCGATCAGTGTCGGCCGCGACGGCTGGGCGCATTTCGACCATGTCAACGTTCCTGACTACCGATGGGGGATCTTTCTCGCGGAGCGGGACCCCGACCGCGTCATCTCGTTCGGTGAACACAAGGGTGAGCCTGCCTGGCAACAGGTTCCCGGCGAATACCGCGCCGATCTGCAGCGGCTGATCGTCATCCAAGGCGACACCGAACCCGCGTCGGTCGAACAGCAGAAACTACTGGGACTGACCGCGCCGAGCCTCTATGACCTGCGGAATCTCTTCCAGGTCAACGTCGAAGAAGGTCGCCACCTGTGGGCGATGGTGTACCTCCTGCACGCCTACTTCGGCCGGGAAGGCCGCGAGGAGGCCGAAGGATTGCTGCTCCGGAACTCCGGAAGTCCGGACGCACCGCGCATCCTCGGGGCTTTCAACGAAGAGACCGCGGATTGGCTCGCGTTCTACATGTTCACCTATTTCACCGATCGCGATGGCAAATACCAGCTCGGCACCCTCAAGGAAAGCGGCTTCGACCCGCTTTCCCGCACTTGTGAATTCATGCTCAAGGAAGAAGCGCACCATATGTTCGTCGGCACCACAGGTGTCGACCGTGTGGTCACTCGCAGTGCCGAACTGATCCGTGAGTATGACACCTTCGACATCGGCGCGCACGGCGGAATCCCGCTCGAGCTGATCCAGCGGTATCTCAACTTCCATTACACCGTTTCGCTGGACCTGTTCGGCAGCGAGACCTCCACCAACGCGGCGAACTACTACACCGCCGGCCTGAAAGGACGCTGGCAGGAGGGCCGCCGCAAGGACGACCACAAGCTCACCGACGACGCGGCGGCACTGAGCCGCCCGCGGCAGGATGGGACCTGGGAGACCGAGGAACTGCAGGCCATCCTGCTGCTCAACCTCGACCTGCGCGGTGAGTACATGGCCGACTGCCAGACCGGTGTCAACCGCTGGAACAAGATCCTCACCGAAGCAGGTATCGACTTCCGATTCTTCCTCCCGCACCCTGGTTTCAATCGCGAAGTCGGAATAAACTCCGGCCACCATGTGACGCCCGACGGCACGGTTGTCGACGAGCAGACCTGGCTGGCCGGCAAACGCAAGTGGCTGCCCACTCCCGAAGACCTGTCCTTCGTCCGATCGCTGATGCACCCCGTGTACGAGCGAGGAAAGATCGCGAGCTGGGTGGCGCCGCCGCGCCAGGGCATCAATGGAAAACCGTTCGACTACGAATATGTTTACCTGAGCTGAACCGATAGAAGGTGCGCCCGTGACCGCTCCGACAGCTACCGGGTTCAATGCGGCGAGTTACCTCCTGGACCGGCATTTGGCGGAAGGGCGCGGTGCCAAGCAGGCGGTCGTTTCCCCCAGGCGGAGCCTCACCTACGCCGAACTCTCCGCCGAGACCCGCCTTGTCGCGGCCGGGTTGAAGGCGATCGGTGTCCGCCCGGAGGAGCGGGTGCTGTTCTGCATGGTCGACGACGTCGAGCTGCTCACCGGGATTCTCGGCGCCATGCTGGCCGGGGCGGTCGCGGTGCCGGTGTCCACGATGGTCACCGGGATGGACCTCGGAAAGGTTCTTGCCGATTCCCGGGCGCGGGTGCTTTGCGTGTCCGGCGAGTTCGCCGCACAGGCGACGATCGCACTGGGGCTGGCACCGGAGGTCACCGACGTCGTGCTGGACAGGGCGAAGGCGGCCGAGCTGCCCGCCCGCGTCCGTGTGCACACCTGGAGCGATCTGTCCACAGTGGATGACAGCGGGTTCGAGGCCGCGCCCACCTGGGACGACTCGCCCGCGCTGTGGCTCTACACCTCGGGCACCACGGGGAAACCGAAGGGGGCGATGCACCGCCACGCCGGGATTCGCGCGGTGTGCGAAACCTATGCGCGCGGGGTGCTCGACACCGGGCAGACCGACAGGTTCCTTTCCGTGCCCAAGCTGTTCTTCGCCTATGGCTTGGGAAACTCGGCGTTCTTCCCGCTCGCGGCCGGTGGGACGACGTTGCTCGAACCGGCCCGCCCGACCCCGGGGCTGATCGCCGCGAGGGTCAAGGCCGAACGGCCAACCCTGTTCTTCGCGGTCCCGACGTTCTACGCGGCGTTGCTGGCCAGCGACGTCCCCGACGACACGTTCGCCTCGGTGCGCCAAGCCGTTTCGGCCGGTGAGCCGTTGCCCGCCGTGCTGTACCAACGGTTCCGTGAGCGGTTCGGCGTCGAAATCCTCGACGGCATCGGTTCGACCGAAGCCCTGCACATCTTCCTGTCCAACCGGTCCCACCAGGTCAGGCCGGGCAGTACCGGGGTGCCGGTGCCCGGCTACGAGGTCGAACTGCGCGACGAACACGGCGCTCTGGTGCCGGACGGGCAGCCGGGCGAGCTCTACGTTTCCGGTCCGTCGATCGCGACCGGATACTGGGCCCGCTACGAGACGACGAAACACGTGTTCCAAGGCCAATGGCTGCGCACGGGTGACAGTTTCCTGCGCAACGCCGACGGCAGTTACACGTGCCTCGGGCGGTTCAACGACATGCTCAAACCGGGCGGCATCTGGGTTTCGCCCTCTGAAGTCGAGGAGCGGCTACTCCAGCACCCGGCCGTCGCCGAGGTGGCCGTCGTCGCCGCCTTCGACGCCGACGGCATCGAGAAGCCGATCGCCTGCGTGGTCGGCATGCCCGAACACCGGCTCGACGCGGACGAGCTGATCGCGTTCTGCCGCGCCGGCCTGGCGTCGTTCAAACGACCGCGCGGCATCGTCGAGCTGGGCGAACTGCCCAAGACGGCGACGGGCAAGATCCGGCGGAACGTGATCCGCGACCTGGTGCGGGACGTCTACCGGGCGGACACCGGCACGTACCGCACGAGTCCCGATCCGGCCGCTCCGCTACCGGGCTGACCCCGCTTCGCTTCGCTGCTACCGGCCGAGAAACGCTATGAAGGACGCTTTCATTGCAAAATTTGCAATGAAAGCGTCCTTCATAGCGTGCGTGCGCCGGGGCTTAGGCGAGCACCTCGTGGAGACAGAGGACGTTGCCTTCGCTGTCGTTGAACCAAGCCGCGCGTTCCTTGCCCATCTCCGCGATGTGGTCGACGGTCTTGAGACCCTCCATCTCGAGGTCCTGGAACCGCACCCCGCGGCCTTCCAACGTCTTGACCTCGGCGCCCAGGTCTTGGACTTCGAAGCTCAGGGCGGTGTTCTCGCTCTGGGTGCCTTCGGGCATGGGACGCAACCCGATCGAGCCGCCGCCCGCCGCGAAGTAGACGGTCCCGTCCTCGCCGGTTTCGGTCCGGCGCAGGCCAAGGGAGTCCGCGTAGAAGCGGCCGGCGCGCTCGGCGTCGGTCACGGGGAGCATCGTCGTGATGGTCGAGTCGGTGAGCATGGACTCAGCGTGCGCCTGCGGAAAGCCGCTGGCCAGAGCAGGTTTTTCACCGGCACGATTCAGGATGGGGCGTTCACTGAGCGTAGCGTCCGCATAGCCTCCGCGAGTGCGTGCGCGTCGTCGCCGAGCGGAGCCAGGACGATCCGCCGCAGGATCTCGGCGCACGCCTCCCGTGCCCGCTGAGCGACGTCGAGGCCGTGGTCGGTGAGCTGGACGAAGGTGACCCGCCGGTCGTCCGGACTGGGGACGCGGCAGATCAGGTCGGCGGCGACCAGCCGGTCGGCGACCTTGGTGAAGCCACCGCTGGACAGCGCCGCTTCGCCGGCCAGCCGGGTCATCGGCATCCGGTACTCCGGCGAACGCACGAGGCGCACGAGGATGTCGAAGGACGCGGGCGCGAGGCCGAAGCGGTCGGCGATCTCGCCCATCAGGCTGTTCTGGGTGGCGAGGTAGCCCTCGATCACCAGGCCCCACCAGGTGACCACTTCGTCGTCGTCGGGTTCGGCTGTCACAGGCGGGAGCTTACCCTGAAAAATCTTTCTGGAATATATCTTGCGCGCAAGAGGTTCTGGGGTTAGCTTGAATCCACCGGCTCCCTGAGGAGGGGCATCATGTCGATCAAGACCTCCGGCCTGCACCACGTCACCGCCATCGGCGGTGACCCCCAGCGCAACGCCGACTTCTACCTCCGGACGCTCGGGCTCCGGCTGGTGAAGACCACCGTGAACTTCGACGACCCCGGCACGTACCACCTCTATTACGGCGACCAGTCCGGCAAACCCGGTTCGCTGATGACCTTCTTCCCGTGGAAGGACGCGCCTTCCGGCCGTCACGGCACCGGTCAGGCGACCACCACGTCGTTCTCCGTCCCCGAAGCCTCGCTCGGCTGGTGGAAACAGCACCTCGCCGCGAGCAGTGTCGAGACGAGCCAGATCCGGAACGCCGACGACGAGGAAACGCTCACCTTCCGCGACCCGGACGGCTTGAAGCTCGCGCTCGTCGCGCATCCGCAGGGTGACCCGCGCGACCCGTGGGACACCAAGCTCGTCCCCGCCGAACACGCCATCCGCGGCCTGCACTCCGTCACGCTGTCGGTGTCCAAAGAGGACGCGACCGCCGGAATGCTGACCGAGGGCCTTGGTTTGAGTTTCGCGAACCAGGAAAGCAACCGTCTGCGATTCTCCGCCGGTGAAGGCGGTCCGGGTGCGCTGGTCGACGTCCTGGTGACGCCGGACGCGCCGCGCGGGCTGGTCGCCGCGGGCACCGTGCACCACGTCGCCTGGCGAGCGCCAGACGAGCCGACACAGGCCGCATGGCGTGACGAACTGGTCGACAAAGGTGTGAACGTGACGTCCATTTTGGACCGCCAGTACTTCCGCTCGATCTACTTCCGTGAGCCGGGCGGCACACTGCTCGAGGTCGCAACCGATGAACCCGGTTTCGCGATCGACGAACCGCTGCTCGAACTCGGCCGCGCACTGAAACTCCCGCCGTGGCTGGAGCCCAAGCGTGAGGACATCGAAGCGATGCTGCCGAAGCTGAATCTCCCCAGCGAGAACAACCCGGAATCACTATGACTTCGTTGGACCACAAGTATGTCGAAGGATCACCGGACGCGCCGGTGCTGTTGCTCCTGCACGGCACCGGCGGCGACCCGGACGATCTGATGCCGGTTGCGCGCGAGCTGAGTCCTGGATCGGCTCTGCTCGCGCCGGCCGGGCAGGTCTCCGAATATGGCGCCGCGCGGTGGTTTCGGCGGTTGGCCGAAGGCGTCTTCGATCACGAGGATGTCGTCTTCCGTGCGGGGCAGCTGGCCGATTTCGTCATCGAGGCACGGGAAAAATACGGTCTTGACCAACGACGTCTGATCGCGGTCGGCTTTTCCAACGGGGCCAACATCGGTGCCGCCGTGACCTTGCTCCGCCCGGATGCCGTGCGAGAAGCCGTATTGTTCGCCGCGATGTCGCCCGTGCCTTCGCCGCCGATGCGCGATTTGTCCGGCACACGCGTATTTCTGTCGAACGGTGAACGCGACCCGATGGCACCGCTCGCTTCGACGGAAGCCTTGGTCGAGGCGTTACGCGAGCGGTCCGCGGACGTCACCGTCCACCGGCATCCCGGTGGACATCAGGTGACAGGAAACGGTTTGGTTGCGGCGGCCGAGTGGCTCAACCCGTAGTGGAGCCAGCAAAGTGGACGAACGTACCATCGTCGGATGACTAACGGGGAACTCCTCCGCGCGCAGGCTCTGCTCGAGTCCGTTCTGCTCGCGGACGGCCACAACGACCTTCCGTGGGAGCTGCGGACGACGGCAGGGCCGGACGCGGTCGAAGCCGTGGCAGGCACCGATCTCACCGTGCGCCAGCCGCATCTGCACACCGATTTCCCGAAGCTCGCCGAGGGCAGGCTCGGGATGCAGTTCTGGTCCGTTTACGTGCCCTGCCAATTCGAAGGGCACAGCGCGGTCACGGCGGTCCTCGAACAGATCGAAATCGTCCACCAGATGGTCGAGCGCTATCCCGACCGGCTGAGGCTCGTCGATACCGCGGATGAGGCGGAAGCCGCCTTCCGGGCCGGGAAGATCGCTTCGCTTCTGGGTGCCGAAGGCGGGCACAGCATCGCAGAATCCCTTGGTGTGCTGAGGATTCTGCGCCGCCTCGGCGTCCGGTACATGACGCTGACGCACAACTACAACACCACCTGGGCCGATTCCGGCACCGACGAACCCGAGCACGGCGGCCTCACGGAATTCGGCCGCGACGTCGTACACGAAATGAACAAGATCGGCATGCTGGTCGATCTTTCCCATGTCGCGCCGAGCACGATGCGCGCCGCACTGCGGATCAGCTCGGCACCGGTGATCTTCAGCCATTCCTCGTGTATCGCGGTCAACGACCATCCCCGCAACATTCCGGACGACGTCCTGGAAAAGCTCGCCGCCAAGGAAGGCGTCGCGATGGTGACCTTCGTTCCGGGATTCATCTCGCCGAAGGTCGCGGCGTGGGACGCCGAACTGCGCGAGGAAATGGAAGCCGCGGGCGAGGACTACCGCAATCTCACCATGCGGACGAAATTCACCGCGTCCCGCGGTGGTCCCGAGAAGCCGAAGGCGACCATCGGGGACGTCGTAGCGCACATCGAGCACGCGCGCGAAGTGGCGGGCGTCGACCACATCGGGCTCGGCGGGGACTACGACGGTGTCGCTTCGCTTCCCGAGGGACTCGAGGACGTCTCGAAGTATCCGGTGCTGTTCGCCGCGTTGCTGGCACGCGGTTGGAGCGAAGAGGATTGCGCGAAGCTCGCCGGGAAGAACACACTGCGCGTCCTCCGCGCCGCCGACGAGGTCACCCGTTCGGACGCTTAGATGCGCGATCAACGCCGCTTCGGCGGACACTTACCTGATGACTCAGCCGCAGGAAGGTGCCGCCGAGGTTCCGGTCGACCCCAACGAGCCGGCCGAACCCGCCGGCGGTGCTCGCCACAGCGGCAAATTCGACGCCGTCCCCGAGCTCAAGCGAACGCGGGTGAGTGGCACGTGGATAGCCGTCATCGTCGCGATGGTGGTGCTGGTGTTCCTGCTGATCTTCATCCTGCAGAACCTCGATACGGCCACGGTGCACTTCCTCGGCATGTCCGGGAGCATGCCGCTGGCGGTCGCGATGTTGTTCTCGGTGATCGCCGGCGGAGCGCTGGTCGCGCTCGTCGGCGGGGCGCGGATCCTGCAGTTGCGCAAGCAGGCCAAGAAGTCCCGCCACCTGCAGCGGTGATCTTTGTCGCGCGCTGACGGAAACGTTTCGCAGGGCGCGAGACCTGCAGGTCGGTCGCGTTGGTGTGGTGGGCGCCCTGCAAAACGTTTCCGTGGACCTCCGGCCCAAAAGATGGCGCGCGACGGTGAAGTCTCCGTTGGGCGCAGAGCGCCCTTTGGGAGACCTTGTGGTGCCGACGGTGTGGCCTAGTGGGTGCCTGGTTCCTGTCAGCTCACGATGATGGAGGTCATCGTGAGCAGGGTGGCGCAAACGCTTTCGTCACCCTTCACGGTCACTCGGTCCGCCCGGGACGGGTTTCGTGTGCACAGGCGCCAGAAGGTGTCGGCGTCCGTGGTCACCGACGCCAGCGGCGAGCGCGACGTCGGCGTGACGCGGTCGATCGCCCAGCCGTCGGCCGTGCGCTGAGCCGTCCACTTGCCGCCACCCTGCCCGGTCACGGTGTAGGCCACCTGCCTTCCGGTCCGCGCTTCGACGTCGCGCAAGGTGTACGGCAACGCCCGCATGAAGGTGTCGATCACCGGCCCGCGGAACTCCGCCTCGTCGAGCGGGCGCGCGCCGACGGCTTCGCGGATCTGCTGCTGGTGCACCCAGAACTCGGTGTACTCGCGGGCGGCGTCGAGCCAGACCGGCGCCGGCTCGTCACCGGCCCAGCTCACCGGACCGCCGAGTGCGTCGAGGTCCGTGCGGCCCCACATCTCGGCGATCTGCGAGGTGCTGTCCACCAGCATCGCGAACAGCACTTCGGGTGACAGCCGACGACAAGCGACCACCCATTCGTCGTTGATCCGGTCGATGAACTTCGCGAACCGCTCACCCTCGTGGGGAGCGAGCGCGCGGAAGTCGTCCCGGTCGCGGGACAGCCTGCCCAGCTTGTCGCCGAGGAGGTGGGCGGCGAGATCATGGACCGTCCAGCCGGTGCATGCGGTCGGCGCGGCCCACTGTCCGGCGTCCAAACCGGTGAGCACGTCGAGCAGAGCCTGTTCCTCGCGCGCGAACAGCGGCAGGACGTCGATCGGCGGACCCCAGCGCGTGAAGCTCATGCCGACATCCAACCGTGTCCACTCGAGAGCACCCACGTCGATCACAATTTCGGCCATTCGGACTACTCGCAGGTAGCATCAGCGCGAACGTGAGGGGAGTGCCCGTGAGCAACGATCGACCCGCCGGGGAAGACTTGGCCGCTTTCGCCAAACGTGCGGGGCAGCTGGCAGGCTGGGCGGCGCGCACGGGTTTCGAGTTCACCCGCAAGCTGCCCGGCGTCGACACCGCCGAACGCGTCATCCGGCAGGGTGAGCGGCAACTCCTTTCCGAGCTGCGCCGCCGTCTCGACGAGGTCGACGACCCGTACCACGCCGCGTTGACCGCGGCGTCCGCGATGAGCAGGCCCGATCCGAACGGCACGCGCTACCCGATCGAAGCGACCGTCACCCTCGTGCCCGCACGCGACCGTGTCGAGCCGCTTCGCGCCGCGATGGCCGAACTGCTCAATCACTCGATCGGCTTCGGACGCGAGCGGGCCCGCGAGTACCTCTACGCGATCATCCTGCGACAGCTCACGCCTGACGAGGCCCGGATCCTTTCCGCGCTCTCGGACGGCTCGCCGTTCCCCGCGATCGACGTCGCCGAGCGGACCAACCTCGGTGGCGCCGGGCGGTTCATGCTTCGCAACGCCTCGACGGTCGGCAAGACGGCCGGGGTGTCGCTGCCCGACCAGGTGCCCGGCTACCTCACCCGGCTGATCGGACTCGGTCTGGTCGACCTGGACGAGGAGGTTCCGGCGCTGGAGACGCAGTACGAGATCCTGCTGACCGACGAAACCGTTCGTGAGGCGGAGAAGTCGGTCAAGAAGGTCAAGTTCGTCAAGCGCACGATCCATATTTCGCGTCTCGGCGCCCAGTTCTGGCAGGCCTGCGACCCGAGCAACGGCTGAGCGCGGCCATGGGCGCGTTCCTCGACGGGATCTTCGACGATTTCGCCCGGCACTGGCCGCTCTACGTCTCCATCCCGATCGTCGCCGCACTGATCGGGTACACCACCAAACTCGTCGCGATCCGGATGATGTTCCAGCCGGTCGAATTCGTCGGCATCAAACCGTTCCTCGGCTGGCAGGGCATCGTGCCGAAACGAGCGGCGCGGATGGCGTCCATCGCCTGCGACACGATGACCGAGCAGCTGATCAAACCGGCCGAGGTCGTCGCGCGTCTCGATCCACAAAGGATCGCCCGCGAGATCGAAAAGCCGTTGCAGTCCGCCGTCGAGGAGATCGTCCGTGATGTCGCCGGGCACTACCAGCCCGGGCTGTGGGAGTCGCTGCCGGTCCGCGTGCAGCGGCTGGTGATCCAGCGCGTCCAGGCCGAGACCCCGAAGATGGTCGCCGCGGTCCTCGAGCTGATCAAATCCGATGTGGACAGCGTGTTCGATCTCAAGGGCATGGTGGTCACCGCACTGGTCAAGGACAAACGGCTGCTGAACCGGATCTTCCAGGAGGCGGGCGACAAGGAGTTCAAGTTCATCGCCCGGTCCGGGATCTTCTTCGGCGGGCTGATCGGCGTGATCCAGATGATCGCGTGGATGCTGTTCAAGTTCCCGCTGATCATGCCGCTGTTCGGGCTCTTCACCGGCTGGTTCACCGACTGGCTCGCGCTGCGGATGATCTTCTACCCGATCGAGGAACGCCGGTATTTCGGCGTGCGCTGGCAAGGTCTGTTCCTGAAACGGCGCGCCGAGGTCGCGGAGGCGTACGGCGGGTTGATCGCGAAGGAGATCATCACCCCGCACAACGTGATCGAGGCGGTCCTGCGCGGGCCACTCTCGGACCGCGTGCTCGGACTGATCCAGCGCCAGCTCGACGACCAGCTCGGACGGCAGATCAGCGTGGCCAAACCGCTGGTGGTTTTCGCCGTCGGCAGCAGGCGATATCAGGACGTGAAGCTCAGCATCTCCGAGAAGATCATGGACCGGCTCCCGGAGACCATGCGCTACATCGAGGACTACGCGACCGACGCGATGGACATCCGGAACGTGCTGGTGTCCAAGATGAAGGAGCTCTCGCCGCGCGAGTTCGAAGGCCTGCTGCGTCCCGCGTTCCAGCAGGACGAATGGATCCTCATCGCGACCGGCGCGGCACTCGGCTTCGCCGTCGGTGAAGCCCAAGTCCTCCTCCTGGAACACTTCGCCGTCTGACTCCCGCGCAGGACACTGGAGGCCTGATTGCCCGAATGGGCGGCCGGTTTTCGGCACTAACGGTGGTACTGCGGTTCCGCCGTACGGTCTAAAGTGCTCCTGCTCGTGCTGGGAGGGGAGCCTTGGGAGGGCGGCATGGCCGAAGCGGGAAGTCCGTGGCCGCAGGAGATCCGGCTGGCGATGACCATGGTGGGCGGGGCGAGCCTCGCGGTCTGGATGGGCGGGGTCGCCACCGAGACCTCGCATCTGCTGCAGGCGTCGCGGACGCCGGAATCCGAGAGCCCGTACCGGGCGTTGCTCGATCTGCTCAACGCCACGGTGTCGCTCGACGTGCTCACCGGCACGAGCGCGGGCGGGATCAACGCGGCCTGTCTCGGGCTCGCGGAGGCGTTCCAGTCGAGCCCGCAGGTATTGCGGGACACGTGGATCAGCACGGGATCGCTCGACAACCTGATCCGTGACCCTGGCGAGAAGGAACCGCGTTCGCTGCTGAACGGCGACCAGGTGCTGCTGGCGGATCTGAAGGACGCGCTGCATCGCATCACCGACAAGGCGACGGTGAAACCCGACAGCCCCGATGTCACGGTGCTGCTCACCGGAACGATGATCGACGGTGAGACGACCCGGTTCGACGACGCGCTCGGCAATCTGGTGCGGGACACCGAACATCGCCTGCTGTTCCGCTTCGATGGTCCACTGTGGACGAACGACGTGGTCGGGCCGCTCGCGCTGGCGGCGCGTTCCACGGCGTCGTTCCCGGGTGCGTTCGAGCTGTCCCGGATGCCGATCGGTGAGAAGACCGACGCGCTGCATCCGGACATGACGCCGTACACCGACGTCACGCGGTCGCATTGGCTCACCGATGGCGGGGTGCTGCTGAACAAGCCGTTGCGCCCGGCTCTGCGGGAGATCTTCGAGCGGCCGTCCCATTCGGACGTTCGCCGTCTGCTGCTGTACGTCGTGCCGACGGCGGAACGCGAGGCCGTCGAGGTCGAGGTCGATCCGGAACGGCCACCGCTGCTCGGCAGCGCGATGAGCAAGGTCGTCGGCACGGTGCTGAGCCAGACCATCAGCGCCGAACTCGAGGATCTGACACGGCACAACGACGCCGTCGTCCGGACCAGGGGAACCCGCGTTTCCCTAGCCGCGATGGGAGTCCGGGGCGGTCCGGACACCTTGGTCGACCCCCGGCTCATGAACGATTACCGAGACCGACGGGTCCAGGAGGACGCCACCGCGCTGGTCCGCGAGGCGACGCGCAGGCTGTCACTGTCCGATGTGGACGATTCAGGCCGCCAGTGGGCGTCGGGTACCGCGGCGCAGCTGCGCGCGGCCGCGGCCAAGGGGCTGAGCGACGGACTGCCGACCGAGCCGCCGAAGGATTCGTGCGAACTGGCGGATCTCGTCGCCTTCCGCACCACGGCGCTCGAGGACTCCGTGGCCACCGGTTTGCAGCTGGTGAACGCCGGCTTCCGCCTCGATCCCACGCCGGAGCAGGCGGAACAGCTCAACCGGTGCCGGGTCCTGCTGCACGAGGCCCGGCACAAGGCCGCCCGCGGCGACCGGCTCGCCGGCTGGGTCGCCAAGCAGAAGCCGCCGGCCTCCGACCTCACGCTCGCATCGTGGATCGAAGGCCTCGCCAAGGAATGGGCCACCCTGGGCCGATCGGAGACGCTGCGGGAGGCGTGGCCGATGGTGGTCGCCGCGCTCCGGCAGGCGACGCCGATCCTTTTGCCGCTGGCACAAGCGAAACCGGAGGCCGAGGCCGCCGACACGGTCAGCACGCTGCTCGCCTGGACCGGGCTCACCGTGGACGAGAAGAGCGCTGGCGATCCCGTCGTCACGTCCCGGCTGGTGCGGCTGCACATCGCCACCAGAGGACTACTCGCGCAGCCGCCGTCGGTCGATCAGCGGGTCGACCTCGTCCAGGTCAGCGCCGATTCGCGGACCCTGCTCGACATGAAACGGCGCCGGTCGTGGGACAAGCTCACCGGGATGCAGGCCGACTACTTCGGCGCGTTCTACAAGGCGTCGTGGCGGGCGAACGACTGGATGTGGGGCCGTGTCGACGGCGCGGGCTGGCTGGTCCAATGCCTGCTCGATCCGAAACGGTTGCGGCTGCTGCGGGATGTCGTCGGTCGTGACGCCTTCCGCGTCCAGTTGCGGGAAACGTTCCAGAAGATCGGCTGGCGCCGTCCGGGAACCGAGGACGGGCTTTCGCAGGAGGAGGCCGACGCGCTGCGCGTTCAACTCGCCGGCGAGCTGGCTTTCCTCGGGCTGGACGGAGAACTCGGTGACGTCGAAGGGGAATCCGAGCTGCCGGTCAGCATGCCGGTGACGGCGATGGTGCTGGCCAGGGTGCGGCAGCTGGAAATCGCGCGGGAAGAGCTGCCCTGTGTCGGCCTCCACGCTGGGCACGACGTGAAAACGGCCAAGGGCAACGGAAAGCCGTCCGAGCGTTTCCGGAAACTGATCGAGATCGAACCGAAGAGTGAAGACGAGACGCAGCGGGCCTTCCAGGCGTGTCAGGTTTCCGGCGAACGGTTCGAGCACGAACGCGGCTCGATGCTGCTGACGAAGACATTGGTCAAGGCCGGTGCCGCCGGCGTCAACGCGGCGGTGGGCGCGACGCGGATGCCGAAGTCGGTCCAGCCTGCCGCGACCTTCGCGCGTGCGGCCGGCCGGAGCGCTTGGTGGATCACGCGTGGCGCGGCCACGTTGCCATCACCGTGGAACGTGCTCGCCGCACTGATCACCGTGCTCGCCGGGTTCGTCCTCGGCGGGCAGGGCGGGCCGGTGCTGCAGTGGGTCGGTGTTCCGGTCGCGGCCGGGGCGATCGTGTTCCTGGTGGTCAGCCTGATGACACTGCGAAAAACGTGGCGGATGGTGCTCACGTTGCTGCTCGTCCTTGCCGGCGCGGGTCTGCTGTTCGCCGGTTTCCTGCCACCGGTGCGGGATCCGTTGTTCGGCTGGCTCGGCGACGTCGTCGCCGGGTGGCGTCGTGGCGAGGCGCCGGTGTGGTGGCTGGCCGTCTGCCTGCTGCTCCTGCTGCCCGCCGTCTGGACGCCGGTGGGTGCCGCGTGGCGAAAGATCCGGCGACGTCGATGATGTTCCCGCAAGTAGAGGACTAGGGCGTGACGTGGGGTGCCGTGTTGCGAAGGCCTCCTTCCCTACTCTGAGGGTAGGGAAGGAGGCCTTCACTACCCTCAGAGTAGGCAAGGGGCCTTCACAACCCGTCTGATCCCCGTCCTCGCACCGCAGCCACCTCTCACGTCACCACCGTCACACCCAGCAACAGTCCATAATGGACAGACATGCCCCCAATGCCACATACGAGACGCTCAACGTCCCCAACGAGGCATTCGAGACGCTCCGAGTCAGACCAGGCACAGGTCGCCGAATGCCGCCACGTACCGCAACCCGGCCGAGGTCGCCTCCGCTGAACGGACCAATTCTCAACTTCGTGCCCACTTGGTCCTGCGATCGTGTGGTGACGGTTGGTATCGTCACGACCGGTGAGACCGAGTCTCGATCCGGCCTTACCCACAAGCCCTGCGCAGTAAACGTTACAGTTACCTTCGTCACATGTGTTTCGGGGTTGTTGCAGGTAGCCGCGTTGCCGTCGCCGCCGAGATCTGACCGCGCCGAAATCCTCTGTTACGTTTCCTGAACATGTCCGGAAAGCACTTGATCGAATCTCCGACCAAGGCCGACGGTGCGGCGCTCTGGAGAATCGCGCGCGATTCGCAGAAGCTCGATCTCAACTCGCCGTACACCTATTTGCTGTGGTGTCACGATTTCGCCGGCAGCTCGGTCGTCGCGAAAGTCGACGGTGAGACCGTCGGCTTCGTCATCGGCTACCGCAAGCAGGACACCGGATTCGTCTGGCAGGTCGCCGTCGACGCGTCCCAGCGTGGAAAAGGGCTGGCCGGCGCGTTGCTCGACGATCTGTTCACGCGGCTGGTCGCGCAGGGCGTGCGGTATCTGGAGACCACGATCACCCCGGACAACGAGGCTTCGATCCGGTTGTTCGCCTCGTTCGCGAAGCGGTGGAACGCCACCCTGGAACGCGAGGACCTGTTCTCCGCGGCGGATTTTCCGGCCGATGGGGGAACGCATGAGCGTGAAGACCTGTACCGAATCGGTCCGCTCAGTAGTCGGTAGAACGTAAAACCGGGGATCTCAGGGAGAAAGAAAACGTAATGAGTATTTTCGAAGAACTCGAATCAGAAGTACGCAGTTACAGCCGTGGCTGGCCCGTGGTGTTCGACCGGGCGCAGGGAAGCTGGCTGTACGGCGAGGACGGCAAGCCCTACCTCGACTTCTTCGCGGGTGCCGGCGCGCTCAACTACGGGCACAACAACCCGGCGCTCAAGCGGGCCCTCATCGACTACATCGCCCGCGACGGCGTGATCCACGCGCTCGACATGTACACCGTGGCGAAGCGGGACTTCCTGCAGACGTTCAAGGACAACATCCTCGAGCCGCGCGAACTCGACTACAAGGTCGTCTTCCCCGGCCCCGGTGGTGCGAACGCGGTCGAGGCCGCGCTGAAGCTCGCGCGCAAGGTGACCGGCAAGGAAGCCGTCATCAACTTCACCAACGCCTTCCACGGGATGACCCTCGGCGCCCTCTCGGTGACCGGGAACTCGATGAAACGCGGCGGTGCGGGCGTTCCGCTCGTGCACGCCACGCCGATGCCGTACGACAACTACTTCGACGGCTCCATCCCGGACTTCCTCTACTTCGAGAAGCTGCTCGAAGACTCCGGCAGTGGGCTCAACGAACCGGCCGCCGTGATCGTCGAAGGCGTGCAGGGCGAGGGCGGCATCAACGCCGCGAGCATCGCCTGGCTCAAGGGCCTGGACGAACTGTGCAAGAAGCACGGCATCCTGCTGATCCTCGACGACGTCCAGATGGGCTGCGGCCGCACCGGACCGTTCTTCAGTTTCGAGGAAGCGGGCATCAAACCCGACATCGTCTGCCTGTCGAAGTCCATCGGCGGCTACGGCATCCCGATGGCGCTCACGCTGATCAAGCCGGAACTCGACGTCTGGGAACCGGGTGAGCACAACGGCACTTTCCGCGGCATCAGCCCGGCGTTCGTCACCGCGACCGAGGCGCTGCGCGTCTACTGGAGCGACGACGAGCTGGAGAAGTCGACCAAGGCCAAGGGCGAGCGCATCGGCGCCGCGTTCTCCGGCATCGTCGAGGCGTACCCGGAGGCGAACCTGTTCGCGAAGGGCCGCGGATTGGCCCGCGGCATCGAGTTCGCCGACGGCGACCTCGCGGGCAAGGTCTGCGCGGCCGCGTTCGAACGCGGGCTGCTGATGGAGACCTCCGGTCCGGACGGCGAGGTCATGAAGGTGCTGCCCCCGCTGACCCTGACCGACGACGAGCTCACCACAGGCCTGTCGATCATCGACGAGTCCATCGCGGCCGTCCTGAGCTGAAGCAGAAGGAGCCTTTCTTGATTGTCAGAACACTCGACGAGGTCACCGACACCGACGCGGACATCAAGACCCCGAACTGGCGCAGCAAACGCATCGTGCTGGCCAAGGAGAAGGTCGGCTTCTCGGTGCACGAGACCACGCTCTACGCCGGGACGGTCAACGACTTCTGGTACGCCAACCATGTCGAAGCCGTCTTCGTCACCTCCGGTGAGGGCGAACTCGAGAACACCGCGACCGGCGAGGTCTTCGAGCTCAAGCCGGGAACGCTGTACCTGCTCGACGACCACGACAAGCACCAGGTCCGGGTGAAGACCGAGATCAAGTGCGTCTGTGTGTTCAACCCGCCCATCACCGGCCGTGAGGTCCATGACGAAAACGGCGTGTACCCACTAGTCACCGAACCCTGATCGCTCGAGGAGGCGACCGCTTTGACGCTGACCGACACCCGAGTCGACGACAGTTACCCGACCCGCATCACGGGTGAGCCCGCACATCTGCCCCGTGTGCACCCCACCGTTTGGGGCACCGAGGCAGACGGCCCCATCGACGCGGCGACGCTCGCCAATCACGACACCCGTGGTTACACCATCGTCGACCAGCTGTTGTCGCCTGGCGAAGTCCAGACCTACTGGCAGGAACTCGTCCGGATGTCCTCCGGTGACCACAGCGGCGACGAACGTGTCATCACCGAGGCGAGGACCGGTGAGGTCCGTTCGATCTTCGACGTCCACGAGACCAACGCGCTGATCGCGGAACTCGTACGCGACCCGCGGGTGCTCGACAGGGCCCGGCAGATCCTCGGCTCCGACGTCTACATCCACCAGAGCCGCGTGAACTACATGCCCGGCTTCAGGGGCACCGGGTTCTACTGGCACTCGGACTTCGAGACCTGGCACGCCGAGGACGGCATGCCGGCGCCGCGCGCGGTCAGCTGCTCCATCGCGCTCACCGACAACTACCCGTTCAACGGCGGGCTGATGGTGATGCCGGGTTCGCAGCGGACATTCGTCCAATGTGCGGGCGAAACCCCCGAGGCGAACTACAAGAGTTCACTGAAAGAGCAGCGAGTGGGTGTTCCCGCCGAGGAAGACATCACGAAACTCGCCGCGGAATACGGAATCGACCAATTCACCGGTCAGGCCGGTTCGGCGCTCTGGTTCGATTCGAACATCATGCACGGCTCGGCGAACAACATCACGCCGTACCCGCGCTCGAACATCTTCGTCGTGTTCAACAGCGTCGAGAACGCGCTGGGCGAACCGTTCGCGGCGATCGAACCGCGTCCGAGGTTCATCGCCGGCCGGGACAGTACCCCTCTGTCGCGCTGACACGAATGCGCCGGAAGGGCGCCGCCGTTGCGCTGGCGCGCTCCGGAAGACAGGCCGCTGACCCGGTAGTTTCCGCAGGACACAGGGGCGGCTGTAGCCGTCAATGTGCTCCCTGTTACCTTGTCGCCACCGTGAGCGGGCCAGTGGGCTCGCTCACGGAGGTGTTGTCGATGGTCGTGCGGGTTCTTCGCTCGGGGTGAGCCCACCCGCACGGTCGTGGACGCCGATGTCCGGTATGGGTCGCGCCCCCAGGCGGCCCAGATCGGACATCTCCCGGCTCCGTGCCATCAGATCGGGACTGATGGCACGGAGCCGTTTTTATTTCCGTTTTATTTTCCGCGCCGGTCACCTTTACCTGTTCATCGCGGTTTGGTGGTTGGCGGGCTCCTCGCGAGGTAGGTTGACCATTCCGGTAAGGGGAGAGATCGGGGAGGGGGCCGCTGTATGGGAGAAAACGATTCCCCGGCGCGGTTCCAGCTCCTCGGCCCGGTGCGGCTGCTGGACGGGAAGCGGCAGGTTCCGATCGGCGGCCCCGGTGTCCGTGGGCTCCTCGCACTGCTCGCCTTGAACGTCAACAAGGTCGTCGGGCTCGACGAGATCATCGACGCGCTCTGGGGCCACGATCCGCCCGCGACCGCCCGCACGATCGTCCACGGGAACGTCTCCCACCTGCGCCGGGTCCTGCGCGACGTCCAGGGTGATCACCCCGACGGCGCCCAGATCCTCACCAGCCCGCCCGGTTATCAGCTCACCGTCGCGTCCGACCGGATCGACGTCCACCGGGCGCGGGCCATACTGGAAAGGGCTTCCACCGCGAAACCCGAAGCGGCATCCGAACTGCTCGCGGAGGCACTCGCGTTGTGGCAGGGGCCGGAGCTCGCCGGGGTGCCGAGTTCCGTGCTGGCTCCCGAACTCGAGGAACTCCGGCTCGCCGTGCACGGGGCGCGGATCGAAGCGGATCTCGAACTGGGCAGGCATGCCGAGCTGATCGTCGAACTCAGCCCGATCGTCCGCGCCAACCCGCTCGCCGAACGCACCGCCGGCCAGTTGATGCGCGCGCTCTACCACACCGGACGCCGCGGAGACGCGCTCGAGCTGTACCGCGCGGTGTCGCGGACGACGCTGCGGACGCTCGGCGTCGAACCCGGCGCGGATCTGCGCTGGCTGCACGAACGGATCCTCAACGACGATCTTCCGGTCAAGGTCGTCCCCGAACCGATGCCGAGGTCCGAACAGCCCGCCACCCCGGCGCAGCTCCCGCCCGCGGTCCCGAGTCTCGCCGGGCGTGAGGCCGATTTGGCTTGGCTGGACGAGCTTTCCGAGCGTGCCGCGGCCGGTGAGACGGCGGTCGGCGTGGTCACCGGCACTGCCGGGATCGGGAAGAGCGCTCTCGTCGTGTGGTGGGCGCATCGCGCGGCCCGGCGCTTTCCCGACGGCATCCTTTTCGCCTCGCTGCGTGGTTTCGACCCGCACCATCCGCCGTTGGAACCCGCAGACCTCCTGATCCAGTTCCTGCTCGGTCTCGGCGTGCCCTCGGAGGGGATTCCGGAACAGGTCCACGAGCGGATCGCGCTGTACCGCTCGATGATCGCCGGGCGGCGGATGCTGGTGATCCTCGACAACGCCCGCTCGCCCGAGCAGGTCCGGCCGTTGCTGCCGCCGGGTTCGCGTTCGATGGCCCTGGTGACCAGCCGGTCAAGGCTGGACGGACTCGCGGTGTCCAACGCCGCCAAACTGCGTGTGCTCGGGACGCTCGCGCCCGGCGACGCCGTCCGGCTGATCGAGGAACTCGCGGGACCGGCCGGTTACGACCTCAACCACGCGCTCGCGCGGCTTTGCGGTTACCTGCCGCTCGCGTTGCGGATCGCGGGCGCGCGGCTCGCGGCGAGCGCGCAATGGACGGCGCAGGATCTGGTCGACGAGCTCGGCAACGAACGGACCAGGCTGGCCGCCCTCGACGTCGAGGGCGCCGACGACGGGATCCGCGCGGCCTTCGACGTCTCGTTCCGCGGGCTGCCGCAGGACGTCGCGCAGACGTTCCTCCGGTTCGGCGTGGTCCACTGCGTTTCGGCCGGTTCGTATCTCACGGCCGCGGTCGGCGGCATCACCGTCGCCGAGGCGCGGCGGCATCTGCGCGTGCTCGCCGCGCACAACTTGCTCGCCGAAACCGGGCGCGACGCCTTCGTCCCGCATGACCTGGTCCGGCTGTACCTGCGCGAGCTGGCCGAGAACGAGCTGACCGCGTCGTGCCGGGACCAGGTGCTGACTCGATCGGTGCGGTTCTATCAGGCTGTCGCCGACCGGGCCAGGCGGTTCATGCTGCGGATCGTCGATCCGCTCGACTTCACGGGGCTGCTCACCGACGCCCAGACTCCGCCGATCAGCGGGTTTTCCGAGGCGCAGGACTGGTTCGCCACGGAATGGGCGAACCTGCTCGAAGTGCTCGACGCGGCCAGAGCCGAAGGGCTGAACGACGACGTCTGGCGGCTGGCCAGGGTCGCGCACACCTACCGCGCGGTATACCCGCTGCTGGACGAGTGGACGCGGCTGGTCGAGATCGGCATCGAGGCGGCCGAGGAATCCGGCGACGTGCTCGGGAAGTGCTGGATGCTGATCTCGCGATGCGCCATAGCGCTGACCTTCGAACTGCCGCAAGGCTGCCTCGCCGACGCCGAGCGCGCACTCGAGCTGGCGTCCGCGATCGGCGACAAACGGCTGATGATCTCGGCGAGTATCCACCTCGGCTGCGCGCTGACCTTGCTGGGGCGCCTCGATGAGGCCATTGAAACGCTTCGGCAGGCCGTCGAAGAGACCGACCGGGCCGGCGATCTCGAACTACGCGGCCAGGCCCTCAACAACTGCGCCGAAGCCGAAAAGCGGGCGGGCCGGTACATCGAGGCGATCGGACATCAGGTCGCCTCGCTCGAGATCGACCGGACACTCGGGGACGACAGTTATGTCGTCGTCTCCCTCAACAACCTCGCCGAGCTGAGCATGAAGATCGGCGAGCTCGCCGCGGCCGAACGGTACGTCTGGGAAGCCATCGACCTGACCATCAGCAGGCAGTTCACGCTGCAGGAAGGCGTGCTGCGGCTGACCCTCGGGCGGGTGCTGCGCGCCCGGTCGGATGTGGACGGTGCCGCCGAACAGTTCGCGCTGGCGCTGAAGATCTACGAGGACGCCAACCCCAAGCTCGCCGGGCTGGTTCGCGCGGAGCTGACCGATCTCGACAAGCCCGTCAGTGATCCTTAGCGGATTCTTAGTGGTCCGGTCCAAAGCGCGCGTAGGGTCCGAACCGGCGCCGGTCGAGCCCTAGGGGAGGGGCATGCGGTAGGGATCGGTGTCCGGGCGGCCCCTCGGGGGTCCGTCTGAAGGGTCGCCAGGAGCGACTCGTGGCGGTCCGGCCGGTGGAGGTGGGGGCGATACCGGCCGGCCGCCAGGCTGCTACCCACGCAATTAGTCCTCTACTTGCGTGGGCATCTTCTCGAGCCTGGCCTCTACCTCCGCAAGTAGAGGACTAATCGCGGCGGCGCTAGCCGACGTTGGCGGTGCAGAGCGCGATGGTCTGCCCGGCGTTCTCGGCGACCTTCTTGCCGTCCACCACGATCGAGCAGCTGATCTGGTTGCTGACCGTCGAGTTCCGGGTGTCCGCGGTGACGGTCAGCAGGTAGGAGCCCGAGTTGTACGACGCCTTGCCGCGCCAGGCGTCGGTGCTGGCCGGGGCGATCTCGGTCCGCTGGTCGCCGATCGCGCCGAACCGGACGGTCGCGCCACCGGAGGCCGAGACGACGAATTCGACGGTGTACTTGTCCCCGGCGACCGCCGGGATATGAAGTCCGGACTCGCCGGTCGCGAACAAAGTGGTATAGACCAATATGCCACCGGCGGCGAGTATGGCGGCGATCGAAAGCGCGAGACCCGCGATCCCCATTCCCTTCTTGTCCGCCTCGCCCTTCTTGATTTTGAGCAAACCGATCACGGAAAGGGTCAACCCGATTACGGCGAGCGGCCAGGCGGCTATCCCGACCAACGGGATGAAGACGATCACCAGCGCGGCCAAGCCGATCAAGAAACCGATGATGACCAGGCCGTTCTTGGGCTTTCTGTGCCTCGTCCCCGGCACCGCGAAATCCGGGCCATAGCGCGTGGACGGCTGCGGCGGGAGAGGTTGATCGGTTGGCATGCAGGCCCTTTCGGCGGTTCGTCCGAAGACGCTATCCCATCGTCGGGGAAATGGCCGAAATTGTTACCTGCCGGAAAATAGTCAGCATTCAACGATGATCAAGGATGTGCCGACATTTTTTGACGAAATTGTGGTGCGGCCGAATGTCGGAATCCCGATCACTGATCGAACAGACTCACCTCTGGAGTGATCTCCAGCAGCTCGTGGACCGGACGGCCGCGGCGGCCGTCGATGGTGGTGGTGCGCACGACCCGGAGCCGGGCGGTCACCGGCCGGTCGAGGTTCTCCTTGATCTGGTCGAGCAGATCCGGCGCGACCGCACCCTGGATGGTGCCGCCGGATTCGCGCTCGAGATAGAAGATCCGCCGCCGGGTGCGGACGCCGTCCAGCCTGCCGCTGACCGTCTCGTAGCCGACGGCCTCCCGCGACTCGCGCAGGCTGCCGGACAGCACCCGGGCCTGTTCCGTGGTCATGCTGCGGGTGACCTCGTCCCCCGCCGTCGGGGTCAGCGCCATCCCGATCCCGGCGTGCTTGCTGACCGCGTTCACGATGTCGCTGACCGCGTTGCGGACTGTGTCCCGCTGCAGCAGGACCGCGTCCAGCGCGCCGTCGTCGGAACCGTTGGCGGGCAGGAAATCGCACAGCTCCTTGACCGCGCGCTCGGACAGCGACTCGATTCCGTCGTGGATGAGCGCGTCGTCGAGCGCCGGCTCGGGGAAGCCGAAGAAGATCGCGTTGCCCGCCTGGCCGCGCTGGATGAGCGGGGCCTTGTCGCGGTCGGCGGGCTGGACGATCGTCACCTCGCCCGACGGATTGCGGATGATGTGCCCGATCTTCGCCGTCGCGTCCTGCAACGCGCGGCTGATGTCGGAGAAGGTGTAGGCGTCGAGATGGGTCTCGCCGAGCACCGACACCTGCAGCAGCGGGGATCGGGAGGTCCGCTCGAACTTCGCGTACGCCGCCATCGCGGACGCGCGGGCGAGGTCGTCGAGCCAGGTGCCGCCGGGGATCTCGTCCGCGATGCGCCGGAATTCGTTTCTCACGACCAGATCACTTCCGGAATCCCCCTGCCGCCCGCCGACCACACTTCTTCCCAGATTTCCTCGTCGCCGGGACGGCAGAGGAAGCCGTCGAGCATGCCGCCGACGGGCTGGACCTGATCGAGATACATGGCCGGCTGGCCGACGATGACCCCGCGCAGCGTCAGCAGTCCGTACAGCGCCGACCGGCCCGCGTCGTCGAGCCGTTTGAGGGCGCCCCATTCGTCCGGGATCAGCACGACGTCGAGCCCGCGTGGGGCGTGCGGAGTCCGCGCGGTGAAAGCGCCACCGATCCACGCGCGTCCGGTGGGCATGATCCGCCGTGCGACACCGAGGTAACTGTTCAGCGCGCTGAACAGGATTTCGCGATCGTTCTGGTGCGGAGCGTCGAAGACGAGCCGCTCATAGACGTCGGCGAGATCGGCGGGGTGGCGGCCGGGTGGCAGCAGGTTGTGCGGCGTCCAATGGGGGAGCGCCAATCGGAGCCTCCTTCGTGTGCCGGGGCTCCCGATCGAAGAAAAGTACCCGGCTCCCGCTCACAGTGCGTAGCCGAATTTACCAGGCGGGTGTCAGCCGCCGTGCCCCGGCCGGTGCTCGTTCGCGCGTTCGGCGGGCGGCCAGTCCTCGTCGCTCGGCCAGATCGGCTCGGGCTCACGACCGTTCTCGCCGTTCCGGGCGCTCTGCCCGGATTCCGCCGGGTGGTAGTGCTGCGCCGGCCGCACCGGCTCAGGCGTCAGCTGGCCTTCGCGGTGCCCTTCGGCCTCCTGGTCGTACGGTTCGTCGTCGTCCTGGATCCGGGCGGGCGGGATGAACTGGGTCTGCTCGGCCGAAAGCGGGTACGGCTCGGGTTCGGGTTCGGCGTAGGTCGCGGTGACCGGCTCGGGTGCCGGGGCCGCCGCGGGTTCGCGCTCCATATGTGCACGCCGTTCGCCGCGCATCATCAGCCAGGTGACGCCGCAGCCGAGGGCGAACGCGATGAGCAGCCAGAGCCAGATCTGCCCGAAGAGCCAGAGCATTCAGCCATCACCTCTGTTCGACCGTGATGTCGACGCGACGGCCCTCGCCGTTGGTCCCATCCGAGTTCTTGCGCTGGGTGGAATACAGCCGGTCCCGTTTGACGCCGTTGCGTTCCAGCAGCCGTTCGACGGCCTTCGCCCGTTCCAACGAGAGCTCCTTGTCCGTGCCCTGTGCGACCTGGCCGGTGAGCCGGAACTTCAGTTGGTCCGGCGCGCCCGTCAGCAGCTTCGCGATCTCCAGGGCGCCGCGCTCGCCGTCGGCGGTGAGTTTGGTGCTGTCGGGCTCGAAGGTGATCGGCGTTGCGGTGAGCAGGCGGTCGATCTCGGTCTGGAAGCCCGCCTTGTCCGTCGGACGGGCCGACGTCGGGCTCGGTGGCGGTGGGGGCGGCGCGCTGCTCGGCGGGACGGAGGGCTCGCCACTGGTCGTGACCGGACCGGCGGGACCGGTGTCGCCGGAGATCTCGACCGTGCGGACGCCGTCCACGCGCTGGATCGCGTCGATCGCCTGCGCGGCCTTCTCCGGCGGGAAGCCGCTGAGGCTCGCGTCGCGACCGGAGAAGCTCACCTGGCCGCCGGAGACGCCGACGTCGGCGAGCGCGTTCTTGGCGCGCGCGGTCAGGTCGGCTTCGATCCCCTCCGAGGTCGACCAGACGGAAATGGCCGTCAAAGCGGCCGTGACCAGCAGCGCTGTCGGCAGCAACCGGCTCCAGCGTGTACCGGGCATGAAGGGACTGTAGGCCGCGATACGCCGGTTAGCGAGCCGGGTTTTCTAGCGCTTGACCCATAACGGCGAAGGCTTCGTCACGGGTCCGATCGGGCACGTAACCCTCTCGAATGATGTTGATCAGCCCGATCGGAGTAGTGCGGTACCTGTGGGAGTGTCCTGGTGACAGGAAGTCGTGGTCAGCTCGCCTGATGGATGGAGTCGCGCAGCGGCTCGGCCGGAATGGTGACACCTGCCGGTTCGATCTGCTCCAGCGGCAGCAACGGCGCGAGCTCGGGCCGCTTCGGGGACAGGCCGTCGCCCATGGACTCGCCCCTGAGCTGACGCCGGATCCACGGCAGCAGATGCGCCTTCGTCCACTCGAGATCCGAGCGGCGCGAGGTGATCCACGTGCTCGGCTGCTCGCTCTCGGGCCAAGGCTCACGCCAGTCGTCCATGACCGGGACGCCGAGGACCTCGGCGGCGCGCAGCGCGATCCGGCGGTGGGCCTCCGGGGTGAAGTGCAGCCTGTCGTCGCACCAGGCGCGGCGGTCGTGCAGCGGCGCCATCGCCCACATGTCGACCATCTTCGCGCCGTGGCGGTCGGCGATCGCCCACAGATGGGCGTTGTAGATGCCGACCTTGCCGCGCAGGACGTGCATGACCGACAGGTACTTGGTGTCCGGGCCGTTGAAGATGACCACCGGGATACCGGCCGCGCGCAGCCGGACGACCCCCGCCTCGATCCGCGCGGCCACGGCGTCGACGTCCGCGCCCGGCACGATGATGTCGTTCCCGCCGGCGCACAGGGTGACCAGATCGGGTTTGACCTCGAGGGCGATCGGCAGCTGCTCGTCCAGGATCTCGTCGAGCATCTTGCCGCGGAGGGCGAGGTTCGCGTACTGGAATTCGGGTCGCCCGGCGGCGAGGATCTCGGCCAGCCTGTCCGCCCAGCCTCGGAAGCTGCCGTCGGGCAGTTCGTCGTTGAGTCCTTCGGTGAAGCTGTCACCGATCGCCACGTAGCTGTCGAATCCGTACACGTTGGGTCCCCTTCCGTCCGTGTGCCCCCGGTGTTACTTGTACACCCCAACTAACAGTCCGGGGTGCCCCCGCGATCCCACCTCATCGAAACCTGCGGTTCGGCCCTTTGACACAGTCTCTTATTTTGTCGGACGTCCATGCATCTCCATTACTGGGATGTACACTCTTGGGCTGCTGTGATTCCCCTCAACCAGGGGTAAATCGGACACAAGTTGTGGCGAAAGTCTCCCCGGCCGGGTCGTCCCGCGCCCCGATCCGGCAGTCTGTAAGGGTGACCTATCAAGCCCCGCGCGAGTCGCTCGCCCAGATCCTCGGCGGTCGGCGTGGCGCACTCGACGCGAGTATCCCGCCCGCGGCCTTCGTCGTGGGCTGGCTCGCGACCGGCAGATCGATCGCCTGGGGCGCGGGGGTGGCGATCGGTGTCGCGGTCCTGCTCGGCGCGTACCGGGTCTCACGCGGCGACAAGGCACGCGCGGTCGTGGTCAGTCTCGCCGCCGTCATCGCGGCCGCACTGATCGCGTTGCACACCGGCCGAGCCGAGGACTTCTTCTTGATCAGAGTCCTGTCCAATGTGGCCAGCGCGTTGCTGTGGGCGGCGAGCATCGTGATCCGCTG
Organism: uncultured Actinomycetota bacterium; assembly: GCA_963766045.1. Classification (GTDB taxonomy): domain Bacteria; phylum Actinomycetota; class Actinomycetes; order Mycobacteriales; family Pseudonocardiaceae; genus Amycolatopsis. Next base: position 1,024,778 of record CAVXYN010000002.1, read on the forward strand.
GCCGCTGCTCGGCGTCATCATCGGGTTGCTGCTCGGCCAGAAGACCCGATGGCGTCGTGACCCGGAGTTGGTTCGCGCTTACTCGCGGGCGAGCTGGGTGTGGGTTTTCCTTCAGTACACCCTGCGCGTGGCCGTGTACGGGCTGTTGTGGTGGACCGGTCAGGTGGTCGCGCTCGGCGTGGCGCAGGTGGTGCTCGCCTTGCCGCTGGTGGCGGTGACCATCGCGGTGAGCGGATGGATTCTGTACCGGACGCTTCCGGCGGAACATCCGGGGCTGCGGGTGGTCGAAGACAGCACGCGGGATGACGCCGTGGCTGACGAGACAGAGGAAGAAGACAAGGCCGCGGCGGGGAAGAACCCCTCGGATTCCGAGCCTGGCGAGCTACCCAAGACATAAGGCGGCCCCCGGCGAGGGGGGAGGGTCCGGGGGCCGGGTCCTACGGTACCCGGACTTCGGGTCCGGAGTCGATGTTTTGGCCTTTTAGCGCAATCTTTTGGTCGTTTTCACGCCGGAGCGGGTCGTGGAGCCCCTTCTCCGTAGGCATCGACGGCCGCGAGCCATGCCGCACCCAGCATGCCGTCGTTGCTGGTCAGGACCTTGATCCCGGCCAGTTCGGCACGAACTTTCGCCCCGACCGGACCCTCCGGGGAGAGCACACTGCCGACGAGAACGATAGGGGTCGACTCGCCGGGTTCGCGTGCGGCGATGACGTTGCCGGCCAGAAGTCCGGCCGCGCGGGTGGTGATCAGCTCGGCCGCCGGGTCGCCGTCGCGGTCGGCTTCGCTGACGAGCGGAGCGAACCTGGCGAGCCGGATCGGTGCTTCGGAATTGGCGCTCGTGATGAGGGCACGCCACACCGCCAGCCGGGCGTCGTCGTCGGGCAAGTCCACAGCGGACGGTCCGAGTGCCTCGGTGAGCACCGCGGTGGCGAGACGGCCCAATACGTCCCTTCGGCCGAGTGCATCCAATGTGGAGCGAACGGCCTCACGGCCCAGCCAATACGCCGAACCTTCGTCACCGAGCAACCAGCCGTAGCCGCCGATGGTGGAGACCAACCGCCTGCCGCGGATCCGGCCCGCGATCGAGCCGGTCCCCGCGACCAGCACCGAACCGTCCGGCTCGGAGGTCGCGGACGCATAGGCGACCTCCGAATCGGGGACCGTCCGCACTGGACTGATCCCGGCATTTTTCCAAGCACCTTTGAAAATCGCCGCGACCGCCGGATCGCTCAGCTTGCTGACGCCCGCCATGCCGACGACGCAAGCGGCCGTCTTCGCGGGGTCCAATCCGCCGAGTGCCTCGGTGATCGCGCTCGCGATCCGCGCGGCGGCGTCCTGCGGTGCATGGGAGTTGGGGTTCGCGCCGCCTGATCGTCCGGTGCCGAGGACGGTGCCGGAGGCGTCGACGGCGATCGCTCGCGTCGACGTCCCCCCGGCGTCCACACCTACAACGTGACTCACCTGGTCTTGGTCACTTTCAGCAGTCCGCGCGGGCTGTCCGGGTCGCCGCCGCGGGCGAGCGAAAGGCCGAGTGCGATCCGCTGGATGGGCAGGATCTCCAGGATGGGCGCGACTTCCTCGGCCGAGGGGGCGACGCCGATCCGCAGTGCCGCGGGCACTTCGGTGGCGGCGGAACCGACCGCGAGCACGTCCGCGCCGCGTTTGCCGACGGCCTCGAGGACCTCCTGCATCGCGCCCACTCCGTGTCCCGAACTGGTCACCGCGAGCACCGCCGTCTCGCCGTCGACCGCGGCGACGGGACCGTGCAACAGATCCGCGCCGCTGTACGCGCGGGCAGCGAGGTAACTGGTCTCGGCCAGTTTCAGCGAACCTTCCAATGCCGACGCGTAGGAGTAGCCGCGGCCGGTGGTGAGAACACGGTCGACGAACCGGTAGCGGTCTACAGCGCGCTGTACGCCTTCGTCGGCGTTGTCGAGGGTCTGCTGTGCGAGTTCGCCGAGCTTCTCCGCGTCTTCGCCCTTACCGCCGCGGACGGCGTCGATGAGGAGGTAAAGGGACAGCAAGGTGGCCGAGTACGTTTTCGTGGCGGCGACGGCCTTTTCCAGTCCCGCACCGATGTCGACGCCGAGTTCGGCGGCCGCGCGCAGCGGCGAATCGGGGGTGTTGGTGACCGACACCGTCAGCGCGCCCTGGCGACGCGCCGTTTCGGTGACCTCGATGAGATCGGGAGAACCGCCGCTTTGGCTTACTGTGATGAAGAGAACATCCCGAAGATCGGGACGTGCACCGTACAAAGTCGCAGTGGAAGGCGATACGAGACCTGCGGGAAGACCGAGGAGTACTTCGATCAGGTACTTCGCATACAGCGCGGCGTGGTCACTCGATCCCCGCGCCGCGAGGAGTGCGAACCTGGGCGGGCGCTTGGAGATGGCTTCGGCCACCTCGGCGATTTCGGCCTGCCGCTCCACGATTCCTGCCAGTATGGCGGGTTGCTGGGAGATCTCCGCGGCCATGTACTCGCCGGGGCGCTGTTCGGTCATCTCGTTCCCTTCCACCGGGACGTCCTTCGTCCCCCGATTAGGTCTAGACCAATGCTAGCCCGGCGGGACGTTCGGGGAGAAGGGTACGTTTCTCAGCGGGGCAGGTGCGCGTTTGAGTGGGAAGCTTAGGGAGTCGGTCATGTTGGAGACATCCACCGCGGGTGAGGCGGGCGCTACGGCAGGGATGCGCGGACAGCGCGAACCCAAGTACTGGGCGCTGAAACAGCATCTGCTCGATCTGCTCGACGCGTTACCTCCGGGTTCGCCGATCCCGACGGAACGGGCGCTGGCGGGGGAATTCACCGTTTCCCGGACCACCGTCCGACAGGCCCTCGCCGATCTGACCGCCGAGGGCAGGCTCCACCGCGTACAGGGCAAGGGCACTTTCGCCGCCGAGCCGAAACTCGCGCAGCGGCTGCAGCTGTCGTCCTACACCGAAGACATGCGGAAACAGGGCCTCAAGCCGTCGTCCAAGCTGCTGGAGATGGACGAACTCCCGGTCGAAGCCGATCTCGCGAAACTGCTCGGCATTCGCGTGGGCGCGAAAATCCTTCGTCTTCGCCGACTTCGGCTCGCCGATTCCCAGCCGATGGCGCTGGAGACCACGCACCTTCCGCTCGGTCGGTTCCGCGGCCTCCGCAAGCACGTTTCCGCAGGTGGATCGCTGTACGCGGTGCTGAGGGAGCACTACGGGGTCGAGCTCGAACGGGCCGAGGAAACGATCGAGACGGCGCTCGCCGGACCGCATGAAGCCGAGATGCTCGGTGCCGACGTCGGAATGCCGATGTTGCTCCTTTCGAGGCATTCCTTCGCCACCGACGGAAAGCCGGTCGAGTTCGCCCGCGCGATCTACCGCGGTGATCGTTACAAATTCGTCACCACGCTGCTTCCCTGAGTCGGCCCATGACTGACACGGCGGCGGGCATCCGGTGGGGAACGCCGGTCGCCCGCGGGGTGCTCGCGACCACCATCGTGGGCTCCGGCATGGCGATGCTCGACGGGACGATCGTCAACGTCGCCCTCCCGAGGATCGGTGACGAACTCGACGCGTCCGTCGCGGGCCTTCAATGGATCCTCGACGGCTACCTGCTCGCGCTGGCCGCGCTGATCCTCGTCGCGGGTTCGCTCGGCGACCGCTACGGCCGCCGCCGGATGTTCGTCGTCGGCGTCATCTGGTTCGGGGTCGCGTCCGGGCTGTGCGCGGCCGCGACGTCGACCGAGATGCTCGTCGCGACCCGGATCCTGCAGGGGATCGGGGGAGCTTTGCTCACGCCCGGCTCGCTCGCGATCCTGCAGGCGTCGTTCACCCACGACGACCGGGCCCGTGCGATCGGCGCGTGGTCGGGGCTAGGCGGCATCGCCGCGGCTGTCGGGCCGCTGCTGGGCGGGGTCCTGGTGCAGGTGTGGTCCTGGCGCCTGGCGTTCCTGATCAACCTGCCGCTGGCCGTGCTGTGCGTCCTGCTCGCCAAGAAGTACGTGCCCGAGTCGCGCGACGAGCAGGCGACCGGACATCCGGACTTCACCGCCGCGGCCGTCGGCGCCGTCGGCCTTGCCGGGGTGACCGGTGCCCTCGTCGAGGCGCCCGCACGCGGCATCGGCGACCCGATCGTGCTGGTCGCCGGGGTCCTCGGCGCCGTGGGCCTGGTCGCGTTCATCGTGATCCAGCACCGTTCGGTCGACCCACTGGTGCCACCGCGGCTCTTCCGCGACCGGACGTTCAGCCTCGCGAACGCGCTGACGTTCGTCGTCTACGCGGCACTCGGCGGCGTGATGATGCTGATGGTCATGCAGCTGCAGGTCTCGCTGGACTATTCGCCGACCGCGGCCGGGCTGGCCGGGTTGCCGATCACCATCATCATGCTGCTGCTTTCGGGTCGTTCGGGTGCGCTGGCGCAGCGCATCGGACCGCGGGCTCAGCTCGTCATCGGCCCGATCCTGGTCGGCGCCGGCATGCTGCTGCTGATGCGGGTCGAACCCGGGGCGTCGTACCTCGGCGCGGTGCTGCCCGCGGTCGTCGTGTTCGGTCTTGGGCTGGCGACCGTCGTCGCGCCGGTGACGGCCACCGTGCTCGCCGCCGCCCCGGATCGGTACGCCGGTGTCGCGTCCGGCGTCAACAACGCGATCGCCCGTTCCGGCGGGTTGCTCGCGATCGCGGTACTCCCCGCCGTCGCCGGGCTTTCCGGTGCCGCCTACGCCGACCCGGTCGCGCTGACGGCCGGCTGGCGGATGGCGTTGATGGTGTGCGCGGCGCTGGCCATCGGGGGTGGGCTGATCGCGCTCGGCATCCACAACGGTGTCCTCGGCGCACCCGAGGACGCCGTTGCGGAAGCCGAGCCGGACGAATCGCCGCATCCCGGCGAATGCCTGCACTGCGGTGTCGACTCGCCGCCGACGCACGTCCGCCCGGCTTCCCGCGCGGGTTCAGGCCAGTAACTCGGCCAGCGTCGCGGGGTCGAGGTTGCCGCCGGAGACGACGGCGACCGTCTTGCCCTGAGGCAGTTCCTCGGCGTGGAACAGGAACGCCGCCGTCGCGGTCGCGCCGCTCGGTTCGGCGATCAGCCGTGCACGATGCGCCAGCGTCCGGACGGTGGAACGGATCTCGTCCTCGGTGACGGTGATGATGCCGTCCAGAACGGACTGAAGGTGCGCGAAGGTCAGATCGGACGGCTGCGCGCGCAGGCCGTCCGCGATGGTCCTGGCCCGCAGCTCGACCGGCCATTCGATCCGTTTGCCCGACTTCAGGCTTTCGGCGCTGTCGCCCGCGAGTTCCGGCTCGACGCCGAAGACCTTCGCGCCGGGGCACAGCGCCTTGATCGCCGTGCCGACGCCCGAGGCCAGCCCGCCGCCGCTGACCGGGACGAGCACGACGTCAACGTCCGGCAGATCCTCGGCGATCTCGAGGCCCGCGGTGCCCTGCCCGGCGATGACGTCACGGTGGTCGAACGGCGGGACGAAGGCCAGCTTGCGCTCGTCGGCGACGGCGAGGGCGGCGGACTGCTGATCGCCGATCGGGACCTCGATGACCTCCGCGCCCAGCGCCTTGGTGGCTTCGACCTTCGCGCGCGGTGCGACGTCCGGAACGATGATCACCGCCGGGATGCCGAATCGTTTCGCCGCGTAGGCGACCGCTTGCGCGTGGTTGCCGCTCGAGAACGCGACGACGCCACGGGCGCGCTGATCCTCGTCCAGTGAGGCGATCGCGTTGTACGCGCCGCGCACCTTGAACGCGCCGATCTCTTGCAGGCTCTCGGGTTTGAGCCACAGTTTTGAGCCACACAGTGGAGCCCACGACTGCTTCAAGAGCGGCGTGCGCACCGCGGTGCCCTTGATCCGGCTCGCCGCGTCACGGATGTCTTCGATCGTGACCAGTTCCATCTGCCGATTATGTCAAGGAATTGTGAATAGTCGAGAGTCCTTTTTGGACAGACGGGGTGGCGCTCCTCACGTGCGGGCAACGAAGGGAGCATCTCGCGCGCCTTACACGTTGGGACCGGGTGAGGATCGACTAGCAGCAGAACAGGATCATGAGCAAGGAGACTTCGGAAGAAGAGAAGACCGAGAAGCAGGGGCGGATCGTCCAGGTGCTGGCGGCCGCGTTGGCGGCGGTCACCGCCGCGCTGCTGGGTTCGACGATCGGCGTCGCCGGAACCGTGGTGGGGGCCGGCCTGGCGAGCATCATCACGACCGTCGGCGGTGAGCTGTACCTGCGCTCACTGCAGCGCACGCGTGACGCCGCACTGAAGGCGCGAGAGGTGCTGACGGTGCCGGGACGGCGCCGGGTCCTCGACCCCGATGAGCAGGAAACCGTCCGGCTGAAGCTGCCGGACGAAGAGCAGGACGAGGAGTCGCCGGAGCGGAAGTGGAAGCCGCGCTGGGTGGTGATCGCCGGCGTCAGCGTGGCCGCGTTCGCCGTGGCGATCCTCGTGATCACCGGCTTCGAGGGCGCGACTGGCAAGTCCTTCGGCGGCGGTACCGGGACGACCGTCGGCAAGATCATCGGCGGTGGTGGTCAGGCCCAGGAGGACAAGCAGGAAACGCCCCCTCCGGCGACTTCGGACGCTCCCGAGGCCCCGCCCGAGACGACGTCGTCGAGCACGCCGCCCACTTCGTCGACGCCGACGACGACCCCCACGACGCCGACTCCCCCGACCACGACTCCTTCCACCCCGACCCAGACGCCTTCCAACACCCCGACCCCCTCCGCTACGCCCACCCTCACGCCCTGACCCTCCGAATCGCGGAAGTCAGGCGAGGGCGGCGCGAAGGGTTCGAGCGGCGGCTTCGGGGTCTTCGGCACCGGTGATGGCGCGGACGACGACGATACGAGAAGCCCCGGCCTCGAGGACCTCGGGAAGACGGCCGCCGTCGATCCCGCCGATCGCGAACCACGGCCGGGACGTCCCGAATCCGGTGGTCGCGCGCACCAGATCGAGCCCGGGCGCCGAACGGCCGGGTTTCGTCGGCGTCGGCCAGCAGGGGCCGGTGCAGAAGTAATCCACCCCGGGCTCAACGGACGCGGCCTTGGCCTGTTCGACCGAATGGGTGGAACGGCCGATCACCACGTCGTCTCCGAGGATCCGGCGCGCCAGCGAGACCTCGATGTCGTCCTGGCCCAGATGCAGCACGTGCGCGCCGACGGCAAGAGCCACGTCCGCGCGGTCGTTCACCGACAGCAGTTTGCCGTGTTCCTCGCAGGCCTCGGCGAGCACTTCCAGCGCCGCGATCTCGTGTTTCGCCTCCAGCGGGGCACCGCCGGTCTTATCCCTCAGCTGGATGATGTCGACCCCGCCGGCGAGCGCCGCGCCGGCGAATTCGGCGAGGTCGCCGCGGTCGAGGCGGGCGTCCGTGCAGAGGTACAGGCGGGCGTCCGCGAGCCGGGCGCGGATCTGCGAACCAGACAGGGTGGGCATGGCGGGGACGTTACCCGCGCGCTACGGTGGGGGCGTCCGCACGGGAGCCCGAGGACGGGCTGAGAGGGAGCCGAGACCGCTCCGACCGTGGAACCTGATCCGGGTCATGCCGGCGCAGGGAGCGTGCGTTCTTATGATCGATACAGCACATATGACGGAACTTTCGGTTGTCGGCGGCGGGGTCATCGGCCTGTCGGTCGCTTGGCGTGCGGCCGTGCGCGGCCATCGCGTCACCCTCTACGACCCGGATCCCGGACGCGGCGCGTCGTGGCTCGCGGGCGGGATGCTCGCACCGGTCACCGAGACCTGGCCAGGCGAGGAGGATGTCCTCGCGCTCGGCGAGGCGTCGCTGGCCCGCTGGCCGTCGTTCGCCGAAGAGCTCAAGGCCGAAGGCGTCGACCCCGGTCTATCGCCGCACGGCACCCTCGTGGCGGCATTGGACAGTGCCGACGCCGGGAACCTCGAAATGCTGGCCGGGTACCTCACCGAAATCGGCCGAGACGTCGAGCAGCTGACCGGTCGCGAAGTCCGCCGTGCCGAACCCGGGTTGTCCGGATCAGTCCGAAGTGGACTCTTCGTGCCCGGGGATCTGGCCGTGGACAACAGAAGGCTACTGAATGCCCTTCGTAATGTCTGCGGTCGTCACGGCGTCGAGTTTCGCGCCGAAACCGTCACGGACCTCTCCGGTCTCGGTGACGTCGTCCTCTCCGCGGGCGCGTGGACCGGCCGGCTGCATCCCGGACTCGCCGACGCCGTTCGCCCGCTCAAGGGCGAGATCCTGCGGCTGCGACCGCGCCGGGGTTGCCTGCCGCCGCCGCGGCGGACGGTTCGCGCGATGGTCGAGGGACGTCCGGTCTACCTCGTCCCGCGAGACGACGGCGAACTCGTGCTCGGCGCGACCCAATACGAGGCCGGTTTCGATGAGACCGTCGTTGCCCGCGGCGTGCGTGAGCTGCTGGAAGGGGCGGAGCGTGTCTTTCCGGGAATCGCCGAGTACGAGCTGGTGGAGATCGCCGCCGGGCTACGCGCGGCGAGTATCGACACGCTGCCCTACATCGGCGAGCTGGGCAAAGGTGTCTTCGCCGCGACGGGCCACCATCGCAACGGCCTGCTGATGGCCCCGGTCACCGCGGACGCCGTGGTGGCCTGGCTGGACGGCGAGCCGATGCCGGACGAGATCGCCGCGGCCTCACCGGCACGGCTGCGCAGCAGGGAGCGGGTGTGATGGAGATTCAGGTCAACGGCCAATGGCGCGAGTTCCCCGACGGGACAACCGTCGCGGGCGTGCTCGAGGCGCTGGGTACGGCGACACAGGGCGTCGCGGTCGCCGTGGACGGCACGGTCGTCCGGCGGGCCGAATGGCCCGAAGCCGTGGTGCGCAAGGGCGCCAGCGTCGACATCTTGACCGCGGTCCAAGGAGGCTGAAATGGACGGAGATCACCTCGTCATCGGCGAGCACAAACTCTCGTCGAGGCTCGTCATCGGCACCGGCGGTACGGCGAACCTCGCCGTGCTCGAACGCGCGCTGGTGGCGTCCGGGACCGAACTGACCACCGTCGCCATGCGCCGCGCGGACGCCGAAGGCGGCTCCGGAGTGCTGGAACTGTTGCGGCGGCTCGGTATCCGGCTGCTGCCCAACACCGCGGGCTGCCGCACGGCGGCCGAGGCCGTGCTCACCGCGCGGCTGGCGCGCGAGGCGCTCGACACCGACCTCGTCAAGCTCGAAGTCCACGCCGACGACCGGACGCTGCTGCCGGACCCCTTCGAGACCCTCGAAGCGGCCGAAGAGCTCTCCGCCGACGGCTTCACCGTGCTCGCGTACACCAACGACGACCCGGTGCTGGCGCTGCGGCTGGAGGAGGCGGGTTGCGCGGCGGTGATGCCGCTGGGCGCGCCGATCGGCACCGGCCTCGGCATCCGGAACCCGCACAACATCGAGCTGATCGTTTCGCGCGCGGGTGTCCCGGTGATCCTCGACGCGGGCATCGGCACGGCGTCCGACGCGACGCTCGCCATGGAACTCGGCTGCGACGCCGTCCTGCTGTCGACCGCCGTGACCAGGGCCGCGGACCCCGAACGGATGGCGTCGGCGATGCGTTCGGCCGTCGTGGCCGGACGTCTCGCGCGCGGAGCCGGCCGGATTCCCCAGCGATTCTGGGCGCACGCATCGAGCCCACCCCGGTGAACCTTGCGTGGCGTTCGCGGCCTTGACACCGAGACCGCACTGGGAACCCGTATGGTTGACGGCACTTTCCGGCAGCGCACCCGCGGCCGTGTACCCAGAGGAGCCAACGGTGACCACGTCATCGGTCCAGGATGTTTCGGGCAGGTTGTTCCTGGCGGTCGGCCGGTTGTCCCGGTCACTGCGCCAGGCAGGAGTGCCCGGACCCGGCCACGGCGCGATCTCGGCGCTCGCCACGCTCGTGACCTACGGCCAGCTGCGGCTGGGTGACCTCGCCGCGAAGGAAGGTGTTGCCGCGGCGACCATGTCGCGGATCGTCGCTTCGCTGGTCGAAGCCGGGTACGTCAGCCGTGAATCGGACCCGGTGGACAGGCGCGCCTGGCTCGCGCAGGCCACCGAAGAGGGCGAGCGGCTGGTGTCCGGCGTCCGGTCCACGCGGGTGCACGAGCTGGGGCGGCGGCTCGAGCGGCTGACTCCGGAGCACCAGGCCGCCCTCGCCGCCGCATTGCCCGCCCTCGAGGCCCTGATCGCCGACGAGGAGCGCTAAACCCGCTGAAGCCCGCACGTCCTTCATTGCGTCGCCGACGCGTCGCTGCTCGCGGACCGTCACAGCCGGCCAAAGCAGGAGCAAGGGACCTTTGCTACCGCTTGCTTAGCATGCCTAAGCGAGCGGTAGCAAAGGTCCCTTGCTCTCTTTTCGCAGGTCAGGTGAGCCGCTGGAGGTCAGGCGTTCTGGCGTAGGGCGGCGACCTCCGCGCGAAGGGCGCGAAGCTCGTCGAGGATCTCCTTGTTCGCCGCTGCCTGCACCTCGGCCTGCTTCTCCTCTTCCTCGCGGATGTCCTGGCGAAGCTCGTCTTCCATCCCGCTGACCACGACGGCGATGAAGAGGTTCAGCACGGCGAAGCTGGACACGAGGATGTAGATGACGAAGAACACCCAGGCCATGGGCGCCTGCTGCATGACCTCCTTCGCGATTTCCGGCCACGCCTCGCCGGTCATCACCTGGAACAGCGTGAACAGCGATGTCCCGAGGTCTCCGAAGTTGTCGGGCGAGATGTGCCCGAACAGCTTCGTCGCCATCACGCCGGCGACAAAGATGATCAGCGCCAGCAGCGCGGCGATCGACGCCATCCCGGGGATCGCCGCGAGCAGGCCGGAGACGACCTTCCGCATCGATGGCACGACCGAGATGAGTCGCAGCACGCGGAGCACCCGCAACGCCCGCAACACCGCGAACGGCCCGGTAGCCGGGACCACCGCGATGCCGACGACCAGCAGGTCGAAGATGTTCCACGAGTCGCCGAAGAACTTCCGTCGGTAGGCATAGAACTTCGCCCCCAGCTCGAGCACGAAGATCCCGAGCGCGATGTAGTCCAGCGTATGCAGCAACGTGCCGTAGCCGGCGATGATCTCGGTCGAGGTCTCCAAGCCGAGCGTTACGGCGTTGAAGATGATCACGGCGATGATGAAGTTCTGAAAGCGGCGGTCCTCGACGACCTCGGCCACCCTCTCGCGTCCGGTCAAAGACCCGCCCCTGTCCGCGTCAAGGTTTCGTCAACGCGCAGATCGTAACCGGGCTATCGGTCTTCGGGTGCAAGCCGCCAGAAGGCCGAAACCGGGCCGACTTTCGCGCCCATTTGATAGGCGTTTTCGACCGCGTGTGACACGAACCACTTTCCATATCGCGCGGCCTCCACAACGGACATTCCACGCGCGAGCCCGGCCGTCAGCGCCGATGCCATGGTGTCCCCGGCGCCGTGCGTGTGCTGCGTCGCGAACCGCTCGCCGGGCAGCTCGACGAACGTGGAGCCGTCGAAGAGCACGTCGACGCATTCCGGGTCCGAAACCAGATGGCCCGCCTTCACCAGAACGTACTTCGGCCCGAGCCGGTGCAGGACGACAGCGGCCTGGTGCATCTGCTCACGGGTGGTCACGGTCATCCCGGTCAGCAGCCGGACCTCGTCCAGGTTCGGGGTGACGACGGTCGCGCGCGGCAGCAGTTCGTCCCGGAGCGCGAGAAGTCCGGCCTCGTCGAACAACGGATGCCCGTGCATCGACGCCGCGACCGGGTCGACCACGAACGGCACCTTGAGATCCCGCCCGATCTTCGCCTTGTCGCAGGCGGCCGCGACGGCATGGATGATCTCGGCGGACGCGAGCATGCCCGTCTTGGCGGCGTTGACGCCCATGTCGGCCGCGACGGCCTCGATCTGTCCCGCGACGATATGCGGCGGGATGTCGGTGCGATCGTGCACGCCGAGGGTGTTCTGGACGGTCACCGCGGTCACCGCGACCAGGCCGTGCACGCCACAGGTGAGGAACGTGCGGAGGTCGGCCTGCAGCCCGGCGGCGCCACCGGAGTCGGAGCCGGCGATGGTCAGCGCCGACGGCGGGCTCGGGTTCTCAGTCATGGCTTTTTCCCGACTTCTGGTCTGGTCCATTTGGTCAGTTGTGCGTAAACAACAGTCCACCACGGTGGCACAGGGTGAAAGCTGTTGCACCACCTGTGGGCGGAAAGGACCAGGATGAAACTCGCTTCAGTGGTATTCCTGATCGGCGCGATCATGGCGGGCTCCCTGCCGGGGGCGGTCGCGCAAGCTGACGAAACCAAGATCTCCCAAGTTACGACGATCGGTGTGCACAACACCTACGAAACCGGTGCCTACGACTATCTCGCGCGCTCGCTCGACGCCGGGACGGCGCTGATCGAACTGGACGTCTGGGCGAACACCATCACTCGCGAGTGGAAGGTCAGCCACTCGAATCCGTGGGGGAACAACAACAACTGCGTCGCGGCGACGTCGCCGGCGCAGCTGTACACGGGCGGCAAGAACAAGAACCTCGAACACTGCCTCGACGACATCCGGGTGTGGCTCGCGGCGCATCCGGCGAGTAAGCCGATCACGCTCAAACTGGAGATGAAACCGGGCTTCGCCAATAGCAACGGCCTCGGCCCGGACGAACTCGACAGCGCGTTGCGTGCCCACCTCGGCAATGCGGTGTTCCGCCCGGCAGACCTGCTCGGAAGACACGCGACCCTCGACGGGGCCGCGAAGGCGGGCAACTGGCCGTCGCTGGATACTTTGCGCGGCAAGGTGATCGTCTACGTCACGCCGGGCACCGTAGAGCTGGGCAACCCGTTCGACAACCTGCACACGGACGTCGAGTACGCGCAGCATCTCCGGGCGCTGTCGGCGGCCGGGCGTGCCGGCGACGCGCAGGCCTTCCCCGCTGTGCTCGGTGCCGCGACCGGTGACCCGCGGAGCAAGTACACGGACACCGGCTTGCGGCCCTGGTTCGTGCTCTTCGACGGAGACGCCAAAACCCTGGTCGGAAACGGCGGAACCGCTTGGTACGCCTCAAATAACTACTATCTCGTAATGACCGACGCGCATAACGTCGCCCCGGCCATCGATTCACGAAATCCGACCGTCGAGCAGGCCAACGCGCGTGCCGCGCTGCTCGCGAAGAACCATGCGTCCGTGCTCACTTCGGACTGGGCGGGCTTGACCACCGTCCTGCCGCAGGTGCTCTCGCGCGGCTGAGAAGGTCCAAACGCGCGTGAAGGACTCCTTCCCTCGGCTCAGCCGAGGGAAGGAGTCCTTCACGCGCTCTCACGGTCAGCCGCTAGGCGTCCCGGTATCGGTCTCGCCGCTCGGGGAGTGGCTGGAAACCGGCTGACTTGTAGGTGGCGACGGCGCCGACGTTGCGGCTCGGGGTACAGACGATCGCGCTCGACGAGCCCAGCTCTTGGAGTGCGGCCGCCGCGGCGACGGTGATCGCCTTGCCGTAGCCGTGCCCTCGATGGTCCCGGTGTACGCCCATCGGCTCGAGCAACCCGGGCCTTCCCGGACCGGCCGACCACACCGTCACCGCCGCCACCGCGTTGTTCTGGTCGTCGTACGCGACCAGACATCGGGCGTCGGCGTAGGGCAGTCCGGTAGCCATCGCGTGCCAGCGCTCGTCCGTGAACGTCGACTTGTCGAACGATGCCCGGACTATCCCGGTCTGCACGTGTGCCTGCTCCGGCCCGATCACCTCGATCCGCATTCCCGGGGCCTTCACCGGCTCCGCGAGATCGCGGCGCAGCGGTGTCCATGGCTCGTCGGCGTTCCAGCCGTTCTCGGACAGCAGGTCTCGGACCAGTGCGCCATCGGGTGTCTCGACCGCTACCTTCCCCTTCGGCAGTACGCCGCGCTCCGGCTTGACGACGTCGTCGACCAGTTGCCGGGCCAGCTCCTCGTCCCGCTGAGCGTCCGGCGCCATCGTCACCCGCAACAGCTCGGGTTCGTCCAGCAGCCCGACGGCGAGAACCCGGCCGTCCCGGCTCCAGGTCCGGACCGCTGCGGCCGTCGCCTCCGCACCGAACCGCCAGAACCAGCCCAGATCCCCCGGATGCAGTTGCATCTGCGCCCCGTCGTGCTGCCACTCCCGCAGCGCGCCTACCGCCTTGCTCAGTCCATCGACCCCTGGCTTGCCAAGCACAATCGCCATGTCCCTGATCACACACCATGCGCCGGAATCCGGCACGTGGTTTTCGGCCGGCCCGGTGCGTCGTCGGCTAGGCCAGCCGCCAGAACGGCGACACCGGTCCGACACCCGCGCCCAGCGAGTAGGACTCGGCGACGCACCGCTCGATGAAGCGTTTGCCCTCCGCGACGGCGGTGGGGACATCGGCACCCTTTGCCAGCGAAGAAGTAATGGCCGAGGCCATGGTGTCCCCGCCGCCGTGTGTGTTCTGCGTGTCGTAACGCCGGCCGGTCAGCTCGATGAAGTCCGTTCCATCGGAGAGCAGATCGACACAGTCCAGTGTCGCGTCGAGATGCCCACCTTTGACCAGCACCCATTCCGAACCGAAGCCCAGCAACGCTTCCGCCGCCTCACGCTGGCTCTCCGGCCCGGTGACTTCGATGCCGGTGAGCAGCCGGACCTCATCGAGGTTGGGCGTGATGAGCGTGGCGCGGGGGAACAGCTCTGTCCGGATGGCCTCCAGTGCTTCTTCCCGCAGGAGGGCGTGCCCGGTCATCGACGCGGCGACGGGGTCCACGACGAACGGGGTGTCCGTGTTCCGTCCGATGTGGACCTCATCGAGCGTTTCGGCCACCGCGTTGATGATCTCGGCGGTGGCGAGCATCCCGGTCTTGGCGGCGTCGACGCCCATGTCCGAGGCGACGGCCTTGATCTGGCCGGTGACGACGTCGACCGGGATTTCGCTGAAACCTTGTACGCCCAAGGAGTTCTGCACGGTGACCGCGGTGAGCGCGACCATTCCGTGCACACCGTTGGCGAAGAACGTGCGCAGATCGGCCTGGATGCCCGCACCACCGCCGGAATCCGATCCGGCGATGGTGAGGGCGGTCCTGGGTGTTTCCGTCACTGATTGACCACTGGCAGGTAGACCTTGTTGCCGTGCTCGGCGAACTCGTTCGATTTCTCCGCCATGCCGGCCTCGATCGCCTCCACAGTGGACAGTCCGTGTTCCTCGGCGTACTTCCGGACGTCCTGGGTGATGCGCATCGAGCAGAACTTCGGCCCGCACATCGAGCAGAAGTGCGCGGTCTTGGCCGGTTCAGCAGGCAGCGTCTCGTCATGGAACGACCGTGCGGTGTCCGGGTCCAGCGACAGGTTGAACTGGTCGTTCCAGCGGAATTCGAAGCGGGCCTTGGAAAGCTCGTCGTCCCACTCCTGCGCGTACTGGTGGCCCTTGGCGAGGTCGGCGGCGTGCGCGGCGATCTTGTAGGTGATCACACCGGTCTTGACGTCGTCGCGGTTCGGCAGGCCGAGATGCTCCTTCGGCGTGACGTAACAGAGCATCGCCGTGCCGTACCAACCGATCTGCGCCGCGCCGATGGCGGACGTGATGTGGTCGTACGCGGGCGCGATGTCCGTCGCGAGCGGGCCGAGGGTGTAGAACGGCGCCTCGCCCGTGAGCTTCTCCTCGAGCTCGACGTTCTCCTTGATCTTGTGCATCGGCACGTGGCCGGGGCCTTCGATCATCACCTGGACGTCGTGTTCCCGGGCGATATGCGTGAGCTCGCCCAGCGTTTCGAGTTCGGCGAACTGGGCGCGGTCGTTCGCGTCGGCGATCGAGCCGGGACGCAGGCCGTCGCCGAGGGAGAAGCAGACGTCGTACTCGCGCAGGATCTCGCAGAGCTCGGCGAAATTGGTGTACAGGAACGATTCCTGGTGATGCGCGAGGCACCACGCCGCCATGATCGCACCGCCGCGCGACACGATCCCGGTGACCCGTCGTGCGGTCAGCGGAATGTAGCGCAGCAGCACGCCCGCGTGCACGGTGACGTAGTCGACGCCCTGCTCGCACTGCTCGATGATGGTGTCACGGTAGACCTCCCACGACAGATTTTCCGGCTCCCCGTTGACCTTTTCCAGCGCTTGGTAGATCGGCACGGTGCCGACGGGGACGGGGGAGTTGCGGATGATCCACTCGCGAGTCTCGTGGATCCGTTTACCGGTGGACAGGTCCATGATCGTGTCGGCGCCCCAGCGGGTCGCCCAGACCATCTTGTCGACCTCTTCCTCCACAGAGGACCAGACGGCGGAGTTCCCCATATTGGCGTTGATCTTCACCAGGAAGTTCTTGCCGATGATCATCGGCTCACTCTCCGGGTGCTTGCGGTTCACCGGGATCACCGCGCGGCCACGGGCGACCTCATCACGCACGAACTCCGGCGAGCAGCGTTCTCGTGCGGCGATGTACTCCATCTCACGCGTGATGACGCCCTGCTTGGCCCAGCCGAGCTGGGTGTTGTGCTCACGGCCGTCCGCCCAGCCCGCGCGCAGCCGATGGAGTCCACTGTGGACGTCGATGTCGACATCGGCGTCGGTGTACGGACCCGAGGTGTCATAGACGTCGAAATGCTCGCCGTTCGAAAGATCGATCCGGCGCACGGGAACCCGGAGCCCGGATTCCGTCTGGTTGTAGACCTTCCGGGAACCGGTGATCGGTCCGGTGGTCACGGTAGGTGTGATCGCTTTTCCCGCAGCATTGTTCTCAAGCGTCGTCAACGACGTTCACTCCCTACGCCGGCATTACCCGGTCAGGTTCATGCGGTCGGCGGCACCGGGTCTTCTAGAAAGACACCAGCCGCCCTCTCAGCCCGCCATGGCGCGAGCTCCCGCGGTTGTTTGGTTGTGCCCCGACCATGCCACGGCGGGGCCGACTACTCAACCCTCGAGGGCGACCGTCACAACCATTTCCACAAGTAGTCCTCTACTTGCGGTCCATGCGCCTGCAACTACCGCAAGTAGAGGACTACTTGCGGTGGGCGTTGGTGGTTCACCGGTTTGGAGCATGCGTGCGCACGAGATTCACGACAGAATGTCGGGCGCTTCTGTAACGGTGCAGAAGCGTGCTTTCTTGGGGTTGATATGCGAAAACTCATGCTCCCGGCACTGGCCGGACTGCTGGTCACCGGCCTGATCCCGGCGGCGGCAGCGGCGGCGGGCGGTGAGGCGCCCGGTGCGCCCGGCGCCCATCCGAGCTGGCTGCCCGCGAACAAGACCGGCTTCGGCACCGCCCGCGATCGAGGCAGTAACGTCTGGTTCACCCTCCAAGGTGGACGTCTTTCGGAGGTCTACTACCCGGACCTGTCGACGCCGAGCGTCCGCGCGCTCGACTTCGTCGTCACCGACGGGAAGAGCTTCGCCACCGTCGACTCGTCGGCCAAGTCGCAGCAGGTCCGGCGCACCGACGCCGACGGGCTGACCTACGAGCAGACGATCACCGACGACAAGCGACGCTGGAAGCTTCGCAAGACCTACGTCACCGATCCGGCACGCGCGAGTGTGCTGATCGACGTCGACTTCGTCTCGCTGACCGGCCGCCCGTACCAGGTGTACGCGGTCGCGGACCCCGATCTCACGAACGAAGGTTCCGACGACTCGGCCCGCTCGAACGGCGCGGGCGCGGTCGCGTCCGACGCGAAGACGGCGGCCGCGATCACCGCGGAACCGGCGTTTTCCCGAACCAGCGTGGGCTACGCCGGTTCATCCGATGGGATCACGCAGCTGACGAAGTCCTTCACACTCAAGGATTACGCTAGTGCCGCCAAGGGCAACGTCCTGCTCACCGGGCAGACGTCCGCCGATGGTGTCCGCTCGCGGCATCTCACCCTTTCGCTCGGTATGGGCGCGAAGGGCGACGACGCGCTCGCCAACGCGAAAGCCTCGCAGCGCCGCGGTTTCGCCGATGCCGCCCGTTCGTATGACCGCGGCTGGAAGCAGTACCTCCGCGAGGTGAGCGACGTTCCGTCGTCCATCAAGACGAAGAACGAGCGTGACCTCTACAAGGCGTCCGTGCTGATGCTCGCCGCGAGCGAGGACAAGACCCACCAGGGCGCCTTCATCGCGTCACCGAGCATGCCTTGGCGCTTCGGCAACAACGACCCGGAATGGTCGCCGTCCGGTACCTACCACCTGGTCTGGCCGCGTGACCTCTACCAGATCGCGACCGGCCTGCTCGCCGCCGGTGACCGCGGGGCCGCGAACCGGTCAGTGGACTACATGTTCGGCACGCAGCAGCTGCCGGACGGCCACCTGCCGCAGAACAGCCACGTCGACGGCACGCCGTACTGGACGTCCATCCAGCTCGACGAGACCGCGCTGCCGATCGTGCTCGCCCAGCAGCTCGGCCGGACCGACGCGAAGACCTGGCAGGGCGTGCGCAAGGCGGCGGACTTCCTGGTGTCCTACAAGGCGGACAACGGCCACGCCTCGCCGTACAGCCAGCAGGAGCGCTGGGAGGAACAAGACGGATTCTCGCCGTCGACGATCGCCGCGGTGATCGCCGGACTGGTCTGCGCGGCCGACATCGCCAAGGCGAACGGCGCGACCGCCGACGCGCAGCGCTACCTCGCCACGGCCGACGCGTTCAAGGCGAAGCTGAGCCAGTGGACGATCACGACCAACGGCCCGCTGTCGAAGGACCCGTACTTCGTCCGGCTGACCAAGGACGGCAATGCGAACAACGGCACGAAGTACAACCTCGGCAACTCCAGTGTGACCATGGACCAGCGTGCGGTGACCGACGCCGGATTCCTCGAGCTGGTGCGGCTGGGCATCTATCGCGCCGACGATCCGGTGATCCGCAACAGCATCAAGGTCACCGACGCCGACATCGCCTTCACCACTCCGACGGGTCAGTTCTGGCACCGGTACACGAAGGACGGATACGGGGAGAAGGCCGACGGCTCGCCGTGGGACTACACGTTCCCCGCGGAAAGCCGGACGACCTTCGGGCGGCTCTGGCCGCTGCTCGCGGGTGAACGCGCCGAGTACGACCTCGCCAACGGCGACCGCGGGACGGCGGCCAAGCGGCTGCGGGACCTCGGCCGGGTGAGCAGCTCCGGGGACACCATGCCGGAGCAGGTCTGGGACGAGAACGCGCCATCCGGTCAGACGGGCTTCCCGGCCGGCACTCCGACGGCTTCCGCCACGCCGCTCGCCTGGACGCACGCGCAGTACCTGCGGCTGGCGTGGTCGGTGCAGACCGGGAAGGTGATCGAGCAGCCGCGCGTCGTGCGCTGCCACTTCCTGGGCTGCTGACGCCCGCTAGCGCACGCAATGAAGGGGCCTTTCATCGCAAAATTTGCGATGAAAGGCCCTTCATTGCACGTGGGGCACGGGGTGAGGTCAGTCCTCGGCGTCGGCGGGTTCGGCTTCGGGAACCCACGAGTTGCCCGGAACGCCCCACTTGTTCGACTTCAGCATCTTCTTCGCCGCACGAGCGTGGCGCCCGACCAGCCGGTCGAGGTAGATGAAGCCGTCGAGGTGGTCCGTCTCGTGCTGGAGGCACCGCGCGAGGTAACCGGTGCCCTCGACCTCGATCGGATTACCGTCGACGTCGAAGCCGGTCACCTTCGCCCATGACGCCCGGCCGGTCGGGTACGACTCGCCGGGCGCCGAGAGGCAGCCTTCCCAGTCGTCGTCCGGGTCGGGCATGGTCTCCGGGATCTCCGACGTTTCGAGTTTCGGGTTCACCACGACGCCCTTGTGGCGGATGCCCTCGTCGTCGGGGCAGTCGTAGACGAATACCCTCAGGTCGAGGCCGATCTGGTTGGCCGCGAGGCCGACCCCTTCGGCGGCGTACATGGTCTCGAACATGTCGTCGACGAGCGTGCGCAGCTTGTCGTCGAACTCGGTGATCTCCCGAGTCGGGTTGTGCAGCACTGGGTCGCCGGCGATCACGATGGCGTGGACGGTCACGGGCGCAGTTTAGTCAGACCCTTCTGGTACACCCTTACCCATGACGCGCCGACGCTGATGCCGAGGAAGAGGGCCTCGTCCGTGGTCTAATGGCGGCCGCGGAATGACACACGCCTGTGGGTTTCACGCCAGCTGAGCACTGACCTGATTGCGAGGAGTCAGATGGACGCCGCGGAGTCGATGGCCGAGCCCGACCGGCCGTCCCCGTCGGAGACCGTGAGCGGCCTCAGCGAATGCGAGCTCGACATGCTCGCCTTCGAGCGGCAGTGGTGGAGGTACGCCGGCGCGAAGGAACAGGCCATCCGCGAACGCTTCTCGATGTCGACGACGCGCTATTACCAGCTGCTGAACCGGCTGCTCGAGAAGACCGAAGCCATGCAGGCCGATCCGATGCTGGTGAAGCGCCTGCGCAAGACGCGAGCGGCCCGGCAGCGCAACCGCGCGGCCCGGCGACTGGGGATCGATCTCTCATGAGTCTGTTTTCGGGCTTGTCCCGGCCGATGAAGGCCGCCGGACTGGCCTTGGTCGGTGTCGCCGTGATCGCCGCTGTGATCGGCGGAATCACCCTGGCCACCAACGGCGGGGATTCGGACACCGCCACCCCTCCCGGGGAGACCCCGACGACGTCGGACGGCGCGCTTCCGCCGTCGTCCCCGGCACCGGGTTCGCCCTCGCCAAGTCAGCCGCCGGCCTCGTCGCCGGTGCCGCCGTCGAGCGCGCCCCCGAGTTCCCCGCCGCCGTCGAGCCAGCCGGGTCAGACCCCCCAGCCGGGCCAGCCCGGTGGCGACCAGCAGGCGTCCAACAAATGGGTGACCCTGCGCGTCTACAACAACAGCATGATCAAGGGGCTCGCCGAGCGCGCGGCCGAGGACTTCCGCGCGTCGGGCTGGAACGTCGCCGACGTCAGCAACTACCCGTCCGGGACCATCCCGGCAACCACGGCGTACTTCCGGCCGGGAACCGACGAGGAAGCCGCCGCGAAGGCGCTCGCCCTCGAGTTCGGCTTCCGCGCGGAACCGCGGTTCGAGGGCATCCAGAACTCGCAACCGGGCGTGATCGTCATCATCACGAACAACTACAAGACGAACGGCAAAACAGGCTCCTAAGTACGTGAAGGCCCCCTTCCTGTCGCTCAAGTACAGGGAGGGGCCTTCATGTACTTACGTCATCGACTGGGCGTAGGCCTCCAGCGCCGCCAGCTGAGCCGGGTCCAGTGACGGCCGCACCCTCTCGGCTGCCTTCGCCAGGTGCGCCGCCGTGACCTCGTTGGCCTCCAACGACTCCCGCATCGCGGTCAGCGCGGCCTCCCGGATCAGCGCCGCGCAGTCCGCCGCCGAGTAACCGTCCAAAGTGGCCGCGACGGCGGCGAGATCCACGTCAGGGGCGAGCGGCGTGTTCTTGGCGTTGGCGGCGAGGATCGCCTCGCGGGCGTGCGCGTCCGGCGGCGGGACGTAGACGCGGCGCTCCAGTCGTCCCGGCCGCAGCAGCGCCGGGTCGACCAGTTCGGGCCGGTTCGTGGCGCCGAGGACGACGACCTCGCGCATCGGTTCGACACCGTCCAGTTCGGTCAGCAGGGCCGCGACGACCCGGTCGGACACTCCGGAGTCCGAGGACTGGCCGCGACGCGGTGCGAGCGCGTCGATCTCGTCGAGGAAGACCAGCGACGGCGCGGCCTCGGCGGCCCGCCGGAACAGTTCCCGTACCGCCCGCTCGGACTCGCCGACCCATTTGTCCAGTAGCTCGGCGCCCTTGACCGCGAACACGTTCAGCGCGCCGGTCCCCGCGAGCGCCCGCACGAGGAACGTCTTGCCGCCGCCGGGCGGGCCGTACAGCAGCACGCCGCGCGGGGGATCGACGCCGAGGCGTGAGAACGAGTCGGGGTAGCGCAGCGGCCACAGGACCGCCTCGGTCAGCGACTGCTTGACGTCGGTCATATTGCCGACGTCGTCGAGGGTGAGCCCGCCGGTGGCCAGATTGTCCGAAGTGGACATCGAGATCGGGCGGACGGTCGTCAGCGCGTCGAGCAGATCCTGTTGGGAGATCCGGGGTTCGTCCTTGTCGCGCTGGCGCAGCGCGGCACGCAGGGCCGCGTCCCGGCGCAGGGCGATGAGGTCCGCGGCAACGAAACCGGGTGTCCGTTCGGCGAGTACGCCTACGTCGACGCCGGTCTCGAGCGGGACGTCACGCAGCAGCACGCGCAGCAGATCCGTGCGGGTCTTGGCGTCCGGCAACGGCAGGCCGAGTTCGCGGTCGAGCAGGTCGGCCGCGCGCAGCCGCGGGTCGGCCGATTCGGCGCGGCCGGTGGTGGCGATGACCGCAAAACCCTTGGTGCGCAACGCCTTGCGCAGATCGTCCAACACCACCGTCGCGAGCGGCGGGGGCTGAGCCGCCGGAAGCAGCGCGTCGATGTCGGTCACCAGGAGGACGGCAGGCTCGTCGTCCTGAGTGGCCTGCGCGATGGCTTCGCGAAGGCGAGCGGCCGCCACGTTCGGGTCGAGGACGGCGATGTTCGGCGCCGCGATCGAGACCACCCGGACCTTCTCGGCCTGTGCCACCGCGCGCACCAGCGTCGCCTTGCCGACGCCTTCCGGGCCGGACAACAGGATCCCGAGATGCGCCGACGTCCCGAGTTTGGCCAGCAGTTCGGGGCGGTGGAAGGCGAGGTCGAACCATTCGGTGAGCTTGCGGGCCGCCGATTCGGAACCGGCGAGATCGGTCAGCGGTGGGACGGGCTCTTCGACCTGCTCCGGGAGTTGGACCTCCTCGACGATCTCGGCGTCGATGAAGTCGTCATTCGAGGTCACCGGCGTGCTGCGGACCAGCGTCGTCCCGGCACGCGCCGGAGCGGCCGCCGGCACCGATTCGCCCGTGCGGGCGCCGTCCCGCCAGCTGACCACAGTGGACGGTCCGACGGCGACCGGGCCCGTCGGCTCGGTCGCGGTGACGGTGAGCAGCTCGTTCGTCCAGGTCATCCCGATGGCGCGCGAAAGCTGTCCGCGGACGGCGGAGACGTCGGACCCCGGCGGCGGCGCGAGGTCTTGGGGCAGCAGGGAAACCGCGTCGCCGACGGTCAGTACCTTGCCGATCAGCGCGAGCCGCAGGGTATGCGGGGAGAGCGACACACTCGCGATCCGCGAGCCCGCCACGGTGACGGTCTTCGCCGCCGACACCTCCGCCGGCGCGACGACGACCTCCGAACCTTCGGTCACGCCGAGATTCGACATCGTGACGTCGTCGAGCAGGAGGATGCCCGGGATCCCGTCCGCATCCGCCGGGGCGGCCAGCGCGGAGCTGACGCGGGCGCCGGTGAGGCGGACCGCGTCCCAGGCCATCAGCCCGAGCGCGTCGAGAACCTCGGGGTGCAGCCTGGCCACGCCGCGGCGTGAATCCAGTGCGGACGGGGTGTGCCGGACGGTCAGCGTGATCTGGGGTGCGCTCACCCCGCCACCCTATCTACGCGGAGCGGGGCTGGGACGAAGGCCGTAACTCGCGTGATTGAAGCGGCCACACGTGTGATTGAAGCGGCCACACGTGTGTGGCCCCTCTGATCACGCGAGTTACCCCTCTGATCACGCGTGTTCCGGGGTGGGGCGGCGGAGCCGTCAGCGTTTGCGGAGGCCGATCCGGCGCCACGAGCGACGCCGCGGCCCCCGGCCGTTTTCGCGGTCCTTTTCGCCGGAGAGCGTGCGCGGAGCGCGTGGGACGTGCTGGTCGCCGCGCTGCAGCCGCACGCGCTGCGCGGCACCGGCCACGACTCGCCGCAGCGGCGGGCGCAGGCCGAGTCGTCGCCTGCTGGAGCGCTGCCGGATCGCGCGCCGCTCCCTCGGCGGCGCCATCCACGCCTCGGGGTGCCGTGCGAGCCAGCGGTGCCGGTACACGGAGTACGGGATGTGCGCGAGGTACAGGACCAGTGCGATGGCCAGCGCCACCAGCGGGAACTGGATGATCGCGGCGGCCAGCAGGCCGACGCCGACCAGCAGCGGCGCGATCGCCTTCGGCGGCGCCTTGACCGTCTTCAGCGAAAGCGTCGGGATCCGGCTGATCAGCAGCGCGGCGATCGCGATCGTCCACACCCACACCAGATACTGCGAAGACCACCAGCCCTGCCCGAACTGCAGCTCCAGGATCAGCGGCAGCATCGCCAGCAGACCACCGGCGGGGGCGGGCACACCGACGAAGAACTCGCCCGCGTACGGCGGCTGCTCGGTGTCCTCGATCAGCGTGTTGAACCGCGCGAGCCGCAGGATCATGCAGACGGCGAAGATCAGCGACGCCACCCAGCCGATCCGCTCGCCCTCGGCGTGCCAGACGTAGAGCACCAGCGCGGGCGCGACACCGAACGAGATTCCGTCGGACAGCGAATCGAGTTCCTGTCCCATTTTCGATGTCGCGTCGAGCAGCCGCGCGATCCGGCCGTCGAGGCTGTCGAGCACGGCGGCGATCCCGATCGACGCGATGGCCATCGGGTAGTTCTTGAGCAGCGCGAACTGCACGGACGAAAGACCGGCGCACAGGGCGAGCACGGTGATGGCGTTCGGCAGCAGCCGCACGCCGGGAGTGGTCACACGGACCATGGATCAGCCTTCCGAGTGCGGCGCCGCGGGCAGCTCGGCGATCGGGGTCTCGCCGCCGATCGTGCGCTGGCCTTTCGAGACGAGGACCTTGCTGCGAGGCGGCAGGTAGAGGTCGACTCGCGAGCCGAAGCGGATGATGCCGTACGTCGAACCGACGCCGACCTTGTCGCCCTCGCGGATTTCGCAGAGGATCCGGCGGGCCACCAGCCCGGCGATCTGCACGACGACGAGCTCGTGGCCGTCCTCGGTGCGCATGAACACGGAGTTGCGTTCGTTGTCCTCGCTCGCCTTGTCCAGGTCCGCGGAGAGGAACTTGCCGGGGCGGTACGCGACCTTCTCGATCACGCCGGAGGCCGGGATCCGCTGGACGTGCACGTCGAACACCGACAGGAACACGCTCACGCGCATCCGCGGTTCGGCGGGCAGGCCCAGCTCGGGCGGCGGCACGGCCTCTTCGATCAGCGACACCAGGCCGTCCGCCGAAGCGACCGCGAGCCCGGAGCGGGCAGGCGGGACGCGCTTGGGCTCACGGAAGAACGCGGCCGTCGCGGCCGTCGCGAGTGCGCCGACGACGCCGAGGCGTTTGGAGAACTTCCGCAGCACCAGGGTCGCGGCGATGCCGCCGAACACGAACGGCCTGCCGGCCGGGTGCATCGGCGGCACGGTCTCGCGGGCCAGGTTCACGGCGTGCGCCAGTGGGTTGCCGGTGGTTTCCGGCCGGTTGCCGCTCATTGGTCGGGGTCACCGCAGTTCGTGTCGGGGAAATAGGTCTGAAGGAGCCACCACGCTACCGCCCTGCCGAGGACGAGGCCGTGGCCTCCCCCGGAAGGGTTTCCCCGGCCCGGGTGGGAGCGGCCACATCCCGGTAACGGATGGTGGAAATGAACGATAACGCTAGGTAATTAGAGCCGATCGTCGACTTCCGAGGACCGTCGAATGCCCGCCAGCCCGGACCACGCAGGCGAGCGACTCGCTGAGCTGTTCCGAGCCTGGAAAAGGGACATTTCGGCGGCGCCGCTACCTCTGCTCATCGACCCCGTTCGCGCGGCGGCCGTCATCGCCGAGGCGCGAGCGTCCGGGTGCATATGCCCCCCGACGGCATATGCACCCGGACGCAGGCGCTGAATCTGAGCGAAAGACCTACTTTAGTCGGCCATCTGCCGATGATCACCGCTCGCAAGAAAACCGTTACAAACGGTCATTCCGCTGGTCAGCGCTGATAGGGCGGTTGCCGATCGCGTGGCCGCCTGCCGCTGCCCTGTACCAGCCGCAGCAGGGCGAGCAGCACGATCGCGCCGAGGATGGCGACGCCGAAGCTGGGGAAGTCGAATTCGAAGGTCTGCTCGGTACCGGTGGTGAGGCGGTAGAGGAAACCGCCGAGTGCCGCGCCGAGCACCCCGATCAAGATGCTGAACAGGCAGCCGCCTCGCCTGTCCGGTCCACCGACCACGAGGTTGGCCACCCAGCCGGCGATGGCGCCGAAGAGGATCCACGAGAAGAAGCCCATGTGATCAGGCTACAAGCGCTGCCTGTGTAACGCACAAGAAGACTTGTACAAGATGTCTTGTGCAACTACTGTTGTGCGTTATGGTCGATCGTGAAGTACGCGAGGTGCGGGATTCGAAAGTGCTCGCGGCGATGTCGCATCCGCTGCGGCGGCGCCTGCTCGACGTCCTGCGGGTGGACGGTCCGTCGACGGCGTCCGTGCTCGCGGAGAAGACCGGACAGGCGGTCGGGAACGTCAGCCACCACCTGAAGGTGCTGGCCGCCAGCGAGCTGGTCGAGGAGGCGCCCGAGCTCGCGCGCGACCGGCGCGAGCGCTGGTGGCGGAAGGTCGGGTACGCGGTTTCATGGTCCCCGTCGGACTTCCCGGACGACCCGGTCGCGGCCGCCGCCGAATCCTTGGCCCTCGAACGCCAGGTTTCCATGGCGCGGCAATGGTTCGCGGAGCGTGAGACCTACCCCGAGCAGTGGCACCGGGCGGCGTTCGCCAACGACAGCTGGGCGCGGCTCTCGGTCGCCGAGATGGCTGAACTGGAGGAGAAGATCCTCTCGCTGGTCAGGGAGTACTCCGACCGCCAGGAGCCCGATGACGGCCAGGAACGCAGGCCGGTCTTCATCACCTCCCGCGCAGTCCCCGCCCGGCCGTGATCACCTCGACGCGCGGCGGATTGCTGCGCACACACGACTTCCGGCTGCTCTGGACCGGCGAGACGACCAGCGTGCTCGGCAGTTCCATCGCGGTCGTCGCCCTCCCGCTGGTCGCCGTCGTGACGTTGCAGGCGAGCACGTTCGCGGTCGGGCTGCTGACCGCGGTGGCCTGGCTGCCCTGGCTGCTGATCGGCCTGCCCGCCGGCGCCTGGGTCGACAGGCGGCCGAAGCGGCCGATCATGCTGGTGTGCAACACCTTTTCGATGGTGGTGTTCCTGAGCGTCCCGGTCGCGGCGTGGCTCGGCCTGCTCACGATGACCCAGCTGCTCGTCGTCGCATTGGCCGGTGGTGTGGCGAAGGTGTTCTTCAATCTCGCCTATCGCGCGTACCTGCCGGCGCTCGTCGACAGCGAGAATCTCCTTGAGGCCAACACGAAACTGCAGGGCAGCGAGTCCGCGGCGCAGGTCGCGGGGCCCGGGTTGGCCGGTCTGCTGGCGCAGGCGTTCGGTGCCGTCACCGGGGTGCTCGCCGACGCCGTCAGTTTCGGGATTTCGGTGCTATGCCTGCGATCCATCCGGTTCCGTGAACCGGAGCGGCCGGCGAGCACGCGGTCACGGTTGCGGGACGAGATCCGCGACGGCCTGGATTTCGTGGTCCACGACCGGTTTCTGCGCGTCCTCACGGTTTTCGGGGCGACCTCGAACGTGGCATTGATGGGCTACCAGTCGATCGAGGTCGTCTTCCTCGCCCGCGACCTCGGCGCCGGGCCGGGCGTGGTCGGGCTGGTGCTCGCGCTGGTCAGCGTGGGCGGAGTGTTCGGGGCGGCGCTGTCCGGACGGCTCGCCGCCCGGTTCGGGACCGCGCGGGCGTTCCTGCTGTGCGAAGGATTCGCGGCACCGATGATGCTGCTCGGGCCGCTGGCAAAGGGCGGCTGGGGGCTGGCCTTCTTCGTGGCGGCGGGTTTCTCGCTCAGCGCGGGCATCGTCGGGTCGAACGTGCTGAACAACACCTTCAAACAGCGCTACGTCCCGGCTTCGATGTTCGGCCGGGTCGCCGCGAGCACGTCGGTGCTGAACTTCGGCGCGATCCCGTTGGGCGGGCTGCTCGGCGGAGCGCTGGGCGAGGCACTCGGCGTCCGGGAGACGTTGTGGCTGATGGCGGGGTTGCAGGTGGCGGCGCTGGGGGTGCTGCTGCTCACTCCGCTTCGGAAGCTTCGCGACTTCCCGGTCCTTCATAGCGTTTGCGGGGCAGAGAAGTGACCGGTCAGAGCAGCAGGACGTCCACCTCGTCGCCCCGCTCCACCGACTCGACGTCCTCAGGCAGGACGATCAGGCAGTTCGCCTGGGTGAACGCGGCCAGCAGATGCGAGCCCGGGCCGCCGCGCGGTCCGACGATTCCGGTGACCTCGCCCTCGGCGTGCGTGTAGAAGCCGCGCCGGAATTGGCGGCGTCCGGTGGGTGAGGTCATATCCTCGGTCAGCCGCGCTCGCACCTGTTGGCGGTCGATACCGGAATGGCCGAGAGCGGCGAGCAAAGCGGGGCGCAGGAACGCTTCGAACGACACGAGCACGCTCACCGGGTTGCCGGGCAGTGTCACCACCGGTACGCCGTTCCATCGTCCGCAGCCCTGCGGTCCGCCAGGCTGCATAGCGACTTTCCGAAACTCGACGCCCTGTCCGGTCAAAGCGTCCTTCACGACTTCGTATGCGCCCGCGCTGACCCCG
This sequence comes from uncultured Actinomycetota bacterium, assembly GCA_963766045.1. Lineage (GTDB taxonomy): Bacteria > Actinomycetota > Actinomycetes > Mycobacteriales > Pseudonocardiaceae > Amycolatopsis. The sequence continues at coordinate 1,053,043 of CAVXYN010000002.1, forward strand.
CCCGACGTGACCAGCAGATCGGATTCGGCCAGCCGCGGTTCGATCACGGCGCGAAACTCGTCCACGTCGTCGACGACGCTCCGTACGACCTCCACGGAGCAGCCGAGCGCGCGGATCGCGGCGGCGAGCATGATGCTGTTCGATTCGTAGATCTGCCCGTGCCGCAAGGGATTCGGTGCGTCGACGAGTTCGGTTCCGGTCGAGGCGACAAGCACGCGAAGCGGGCGACGCACCGGGACCTCGGCGAGTCCGACGGCCGCGGCGAGGCCGAGTTGCGCCGGGCCCATCACGGTCCCGGCCGAAAGCGCCACTGTGCCTTCGGTGACATCTTCGCCCTGCCGTCGGATATGAGCGCCCAGGACGGCTGTCCTGAGAATCCGGACGTCCGTCACACCCCCGTCGGTGTGCTCGACCATCACCACGGCGTCCGCGCCGGGCGGCATCGGCGCGCCGGTCATGATCCGGTGAGCTGTACCCGGCTCCAGCGTCCCGATGTCGACCCGCCCCGCGGGGATGTCGTCGGCGACCGGCAGCACGACCGGAACCTCGGACACGTCAGCCGCGCGGACGGCGTAACCGTCCATGGCGGAGTTGTCGAACGGCGGCAGCGAGACGCCCGCGAGTACGTCCTCGGCCAGGACGAGCCCGGCCGCGGCGTCGAGGGGAAGGCTTGTGACAGGGGCGTTTCCGAGCAGGCCGGTGACGGTCTCACGGTGGGCGTCGACAGAGATCACCGGACCATCCTCCCCGGTCCGGGCGGTCATGCAAGACTCTGCGCGTCACAACGACCACGGGGAGAGCGAGACATGCAGGTTCAGATCCGTCAGCAACCATCGTTCGCGGTGGCCAGGCTCATGCTCGCGCCCGGCGAGCCGGCGCAGGTGGAGTCCGGGGCGATGATGGCGACGAGCTACGGCGTGCAGGTCCAGTCCCAGGCGCAGGGCGGCATCATGAAAGGCCTCGGCCGCGCCTTCCTCTCCGGCGAGTCGTTCTTCATCTCGACCTACACCGCGCCGCAGAACGGCGGCTGGGTCGACGTCGCCGCGAATCTGCCCGGCGACATGCAGGTCATCAACCTCGACGGCCGCACCGGCTGGTGCGTCACCCGCGGCTCGTGGCTCGCGTCGTCCCACAGCGTGCAGACCGAGACCAAATGGGGCGGGCTGAAGAACCTCGCCGGCGGCGAAGGTGGCTTCCTCACGCACGCGACCGGACAGGGCCCGCTGGTCGTGGCCTGTTACGGCGCGCTCGAGACCGTCACTCTGCAGCAGGGCGAGGTCATCACCATCGACACCGGGCACGTCGTCGCATTCGCCGACACAGTGCAGTACCAGATCCGCAAGGTCGCCACCGGCATCATCCAGTCGATGAAGAGCGGTGAAGGTCTCGTGTTCGACTTCGCCGGTCCTGGCCAGCTGCTCACCCAGACCCGCAACCCGTCGGCGTTGTCGGCCTGGGTGGTGGCTCAGGTTCCCGCCCGCTGACGTCATGAAGGTTCAGACCAGGCATGCCCCGAACTTCGGGGTCGCCCGCGTGCTGTTGTCCTCCGGCGAGGCCGTCCAGGCCGCCGGGGACACCATGCTGGCGAGCAGCTTCGGTATCACCGAGACCGTGCCGTCCCGCGGCGGTTCGCGGGCGGGCAGGTCCGCCCCATCGGTGTTCAACGCACCCGAAGGCGGCGGCTGGATCGACTTCGCGCCGCTGACGCCCGGCGACGTCTATCCGCTGGAGTTCAACGGCGGGTCGGGCTGGTGCGTGAGCCGCGACGCGATCCTCGCGCGCCCGGCCTCGATCAGGCACGACCCCGGCTGGGCGCCGCTGCAGAAGCTCTTCGGCGCCGATTCCGGTTTCCTCGAGCACTACAGCGGCACCGGACCCCTGGTGCTGGCCGCGCCTGGTCCGGTCGACGCCTTCGAACTCACCGCGGGCGAACTCGTCACCGTGCGGCCGGATTTCCTGCTGGCCTATCCGGACACCGTGCAATGTCGTCTCCGGGCCGTCGATCCGTCCGGACCGCAGTCGGTCCGCACCGGCGAAGGGCTCGCGCTGGACTTCGCAGGACCAGGTCGCGTCCTTGTGCAAGCGCGCAATAGGCGGCTTTCTCAGGGGTGACCTTGGGACGAATCGACCATTGCCGAGCCCGGTAATTCGGGTAGCGTGAACTGCACTCGAAATCCGCCGGCCGGGGCAGAGAAGGCCGGCGGGTCCTGTGTGAGGGAGGGCGCCGTGGCTGTCGGCACCGTCAAGTGGTTCAACTCGGAAAAGGGCTACGGATTCATCGAATCCACTGAGGGGCCCGATGTCTTCGTCCACTACTCGGCCATTCAGGCCGACGGTTTCCGGACGCTCGACGAGGGTGATCGTGTGGAATTCGAAGTCCAGTCCGGGCGTGACGGGCGCAGTCAAGCGGCGGACGTGCGCAAGGTCTCTTGATCCTGAACGACACGGTTCGGGCGAACCCCCGGCAGCCTCCGGAACTGGCGCGTTAGGCTGCGCTGCGTGACAGGCGATGAGTCGGGGGACCTGACCGGTCGCCGGCTGGGCAACTACCGGATCGACGGAGTGCTCGGCAAGGGCGGCATGAGCGTGACCTACAAGGCCACGGACGTGCGGCTCGGACGCAAGGTGGCACTGAAGGTCATCGGTGATCACCTCGGGGCCGACGCCGAGTTCCGCGAGCGCTTCGTCGACGAAGCGCGGAACACGTCCGCGATCGACCATGCCAACGTCGTGCCGCTGTACGACTTCGGCGAGCTCGACGGCATGCTCTACATCGCCATGCGCATGGTCGACGGCGGGGACCTCGCCGGGCTCATCTCGTCCGGCCCGATCGCGCCCGCCCGCGCGCTGAACATGCTCGACCAGGTCGCCGACGCACTCGACACCCTGCACAACCGCGGGCTCGTGCACCTCGACGTCAAACCGGCGAACGTCCTGGTCACCAGCAAGGAGACCTCGCGCGAGCACGTCTATGTGGCCGACTTCGGGCTCACCCGCCGCGGCGCCACCGGCCACCGGACGCGCGGCGGCGACTTCCTCGGCTCGCCCACCTACGCCGCGCCCGAGCACCTGCGCGGCGAACCGCTCGACGGGCGCACCGACCAGTACGCGCTCACCTGTGTTCTCTATGCCTGCCTGACCGGCAGCCCGCCCTTCAAAGGCGACGTGCAGACGGTCATCAAGGGCCATTTGCAGGGTGAGCCCCCGGCGATCTCGCGGATCGTCGGCCTGCCGGCCGGAATCGACGACGTCGTCCGCAAGGGAATGGCGAAGAACCCCTCCGAGCGCTACCCCAACTGTGTTGAGATGATCGCGGCCGCCAGGCGCGCGCTGGGCTCGCTAGCCACACTGAACGAGCCTCCGGGTCCGCCGGGGTCGGCGGCACCGGCACAGGCCCAGCAGGCGCCACCGCAGCAGCAGGCGCCACGGCAGAACACGCCACCACAGGGAGAGGGGGGCCCCGTGCACCCGTACGGAGGACAGCAGCAGCCGGGCTACGGCCAGCAGGGACCGGGACCTCAGGGACCGCCCCCAGGCCAGGGCGGCCCGCCGCCCGGTTACGGCGGCTACCCGCAGCAGCAGGGTGGCTTCCAGCAGGGACCGCCCCCGGGTTACGGCCCGCCGCAGCAGGGCGGGTTCCAGCAGCAGGGCATGCCCCCGCAGGGCCCGCCCCCGGGTTACGGCCCGCCGCAGGGTGGCTTCCAGCAGCAGCCCAAGAAGGGCGGCGGCGCGAAGTGGATCTGGATCATCCTCGGCGTACTCGTGGTCGCCGGTGCGATCGTGGCCGCGATCTTCATCTTCGGCGGCGACTCGGGCGGGAACGGTCCGCAGACCACCGCGCCGAACATCCCGGTCGGCCCGAGCGGTGAGCAGTCGGGTGCGCCTTCGTCTTCGCTGAACGCGCCTCCGACGTCGATCTCCATCAAGCCCAGCTCCTGACTTAAAAGCGCGTGAAGGCCCCCCTTCCCTCGGCTCAGCCGAGGGAAGGGGGCCTTCACGCGCTTGAGGGGCTAGGTGAGGTCGGTCAGGTGGATGGACTCCTGCCGCACGGTGTTGCCGTCGGAGTCCTCTGCCGTGGCGCGCAGCGACAGCGAACCCGTTGTGGGACGCTGGATCTTGGCGACACCGGCGTCGCCGACCAGCACGACCTTGGCGGCGGCCCAGGTCTTGCCGTCGTCGAACGAGACGTCGACGGTGACTTCCCGGGTCCGCCCGCTGGTCGCCGACCGCTCGACATAGAACGGCACCATCAGGTTCTGCGCCTCGGTGATCGGGGCGACGAACCGCACGGTCGACAACGGCAGCGCAGTCTTTTCCTTGGTCGCCTGCGACTGGAATTCCCAGGTCACCGCCACCTTGGAGTATGCCGTCGTCCCGCTGTCGCCGGTGTAGTTCACCTGGTACCGATCACGACCCGGCGGGACCTGGTAGTAGCCCGTCGGTGCGACATTGGCGTCGGCGTCGACGAGTTTCCCGTTGCGGTACAACTCACTTGTCCCAGGGCCGAACTGGTAGCCGGAGCGATTGGGCAGGAAATCGGACGTGAGGCGGGGATCCACCTCGATGAAGTTCCCGGTGCGGTTGCTCGATCCCGCTCGGGGCGAGAGCAGTCCCTTGACCCACTGCTCCTGGTAAACCTTGCCAGAGGTGTACTCCGCATTCGGCTGGCCTTGCACGTAGGTCGACGGGTCACCACTGAAGTCGACGATGATCGAGTCCCACGTGGCAGGGCCCCGGCTGTAGTAATGCGAGGTGATCTTTCCTGGCAGAGTCCCGGTGTCGTGGTCGGCGCCGGGAGGCGCGCCAAGGCCGAACCGGCTCGTGAGGAACTCGAGCCGTTCCACCGTTCTCGGTCCAAAGGGTGCGCCGATGTCCGCGTGCACGGTGGCAAGGTCGGCGTCGGTGACGGCGAACCGGGCCGGTTCGATCTTGTCCACCGATACGGCCCCGAAGTTGCAGGCCCCGCCTCCCGGACCGCATTTGGTGCTGCCGGGGACGTCCCAGATCTGTTCGTGCGAGAGGTAAACCATGCCCGGTGTCTTGCTCGGGACGACGTAGGCGCCCCAGTAGCTCGGAAATGCCCAGTTTCCTTCGCCTACCATGCCGAACCCGTCGCCGAGGCTACGCTCACCCGGCTGGGCGCCGTTGACGGTGGCGCTGGTCTCGATCCCGCCGCGGGCGTCAAGGACCACTTCGCTGTCCTTGTCGAGAATGACTTCCTTGGCGACCATCGTGAAGGACGGCTCCCACGACGGACATCCCTCGATCGGCGACGGGATCGAGGCGAACACGGTGTACCGTCCCGCCGGGAAGTCGGCCTCACCCGGCTGTCCGCCCAGTCCACCGGAGGCATACAGCTTGAGGTCATGGGCGGCGAAGACCACGGGGAAGGCGTAGATGCCCCCGCTGGGGACTTGGCCATTGGGATTGCCGTGCCGGTCGATCGTGCTGATCTTGAGCTTGTGCTTGGTGAATAGCCGGCCCGTGGAGACGGCCGTGCGGACGACTTCGTTTCCACTGCGTGCGGTGACGATGACGCCCTTGTTCGCCGCGGTCGCGGTGACGTTGACGGCCGCTGTGCCCTTGGCCGGCACAGTGACCTGCTTGGTGTCGGCGGTGATCCCTGCCGGGAGCTGGAGATCGAGCCGGACAGGCTGGTCTCCGGTGTTGCGGTAGGTGATCGCGCCGGTCTTCGTGCTGCTGAGGTTCAGCGTCGCGGTCTCGGCGAACACCTTCCCGCTGGTGGCGCGGTCGACGTTCACGAGTCCGACGCCCTGATCGAAAACGGGCTCGTTCTTCAGCGGGTCGGCCGAGCTGACCAGTGCCGCCTTCAGCTGCGCGGGTGTCCAGTCGGGGTGCTGCCCGGCGAGGATCGCCGCCGCGCCCGTGACATGCGGAGCCGACATGGACGTGCCACTCGCGAGAGTGTGGCGGTCGTTGAGCGGGTATCCCATGCTCGTGCCCGCCGCGCGAGCCGCGGCGATCGCGTAGCCGGGGCCGGTGACCTCGGGTTTGATCGCGTTGTCGCCGACTCGGGGGCCGCGACTGGAGAAGTAGCTGACCTGACCGTCCCGGGTCGCGCTGCCGACGGTCAACGCCGCGTCAGCCGAGCCGGGTGAGCCGACCGTTTCGAACAGGTAGCCGTTGCCCGCTGAGACGACGAACAGGACACCGTATTTCGCGGAGAGCTGGTTGACCGCCTGGGACATTTCGTCGGTGCCGTCGGTGGGACCGCCGCCGAGGCTCATGTTGATGACCTTGGCGCCGAGCAGCGCGGCCCATTCCATCCCGGCGATGATCGAGGACTCGGGGCAGCCCCAGGATTCGCAGACCCGGCCGATGTAGAGGTCCGCGTCGGGCGCGACCCCGGGTTCCGGGCCACTGCCCGCGATGATCCCGGCGACGTGCGTGCCGTGGCCGACGTCGTCGGGGATACCTGCTTCGGTGAAGTCCTTGGTCTCCTTGATGCGGCCCGCCAGATCGGGGTGATTCGCGTCGATCCCGGTGTCGAGGATCGCGACCTTGACACCTTTCGCGGTCTGGCCGCGTTGCCAGGCGGCCGGAGCGCCGACCTGCTTGACGCTGTCGGCATCATGCGGTTTGGCGACGCCGTCGCGGGAGAGCTTCTGGATGCTGTCGGCGAATTCGCGCGCCTGTGCGGGCGTGGTGGGGTGGATGCCCTTCCAGAACCTCGTGGCATCGGCATCCGGCACCGAGGCCGCGACCGTGTTGATCGCCGGCAGGACCCGTCGGACCTGGGCACCGTCGATGCGCAGGTCGGCCGTGCGCTGCTGGGCGGCGTTGGCGGAGGCGTACTTCACGAGCAGCGGGGATTTCCCGGCTCTACCTTCCTGCTCGGCGAGCAGGTCAGTGACGTTGAACAGTTGCTTGTCGAGTTTGCCGTCGACGATGAAACCCATGGCGTCAAAGGGAAGGACGACGAGTTTGTCCTTTTCCCAACCCTGGGTGTATGGCACTTTTTCGCGGCCGGGTGCGGGTTTGACGACGGCCAGTGGCTTGCCGCCACCGGGGTTCGGGTGGACGGTGACCTGGTCACCCGTGATCAGGGTGACCGTGCCGGTCTTCCCTGGATTACCGGGTCCGGACGGTGGCGCGGCGGCCGCCGTCGAGACGCCGGTGACGAGGCCGCCGACGACTGCCGTGGAGATAGCCAGTATCGAGAGGGAACGGTGGACTGATCGCATGTGAGCTCCTAGGCGGAGGAGACTTGGCACAGCGGATGGGACCGTTACGGAGAGCAGCTGATCTGCTACCCGAAAATAGGTATAGACCACTGAGTGGAAAACTGTCCATCGTTGTCCTGTGTTGTCCTGTGGACAGCGGCCGTCCGGCGGATCTCCTTGGTGTGTGAAGGCCCCCTTCCCCTCGGCTGAACCGAGGGGAAGGGGGCCTTCACGCGCTTGAGGGCTAGCCGAGTTCGCGCATATGGAGGACTTCTTGCGTGACGCTGTTGCCGTCGGAGTCCTTAGCGCCGGCCCGCAGCGAAAGGAACCCGGTCGCGGGCCCTTGGATCTTGGCGACGCCGTAGTCTCCGATGACGAGTACGTGCGCCTTCGTCCACGTCTTGCCGTCGTCGAATGACGTCTCCACGGTCACCTCTCGCGTCCGCCCACTCGTGGCCGTCCGGTCCACGCGGAAGGGGATCAGGGTGATTCCCTTCTCCCGCAACGGATCGGAGAACCGGACGGTCGACAGTGGAAGCGCCGTCGCCGCGGAAGTGCGCTGTGAACGGAACTCCCACGTCGCGGACGCCCTGTTGTAGGCGCTGGTGTCCTGAACGCCGGAGGCGACCAGCCGGTACCGGTCACGGGCGGCCGGAACCTGGAAGAGCCCGGTGTCCGTGCCGAAGCCGTCGACGAGTTTGCCGTTCCGGTAGAGCTCCAGTTTCGAGTCGCCCGAGATACCGCCGTAGTGGTCGGTCACGTTGTCCGAAGCCAGGTTCACGTCCAGCTCCATCAGGTTTCCGGTCCGGACACTGGCGCGTTCGGACACGCGCGGGCTGAGCAGGCTCTTGGCCCAGGCCTCCGTATGTTCCGTTCCGGCCGCGTACTGCCGCATGGCTTGCCGTTGCAGGCTGATGTTCGTCGGCGGCAAGAGGTGCGAGAACCAGCCGGCTCCGCCCCGGTTGTAGTAGTGCGCGGTGAGCGTGCCGGGAGCGTTGCCCTCGGCCGAGAAATAGCCGGGAGGCGCACCCGAGCTGGCCGTGTTGACGGCGAAGTCGAGCCGAGACACGGTCGTCGGCCCGTACGGCGCGCCGGCGTCGGTATGAACCGTCGCGAGGTCGGCGTCGGCCGGGGCGATCGGAGTGCCGTCGATCGTGCCGGCGCTCACGGCTCCGATCGCGCAGGACGCTCCGCCGAGGCCGCATTTGGTGCTGCCGGGGACGTTCCGGATCAGTTGGTGAGTCGTGTAGACCATGTCCGGTGTCTTGGCGGGGACGACGTATCCCTTGCCGTAGTTGTGCTGTATCGCCCAGACACTGAAGTCGCCCGCGAACCCGAACGAGTCGCCGGTCTGGCTGCTTTCCGGCTTGACCCCGTTGAGCGTCGAGGTGACCTCGACCGCCTTCCGGCCATCCAGCACCAGTTCGGTGTCCTTGTTCAGCTGGACCTCTTGGGAGACAAGGGTCCAGGACGGTTCCCACGGCGGACGGCCGTCGATCACGGCCGGGATCCAGCTGAAGGCCGTGTATCGGCCTGCCGGGACGTCACCCTGCACCGGTTGCCCGCCGCCGACGCCGCCGAGCAGATACGTACTCAGGTCATGCGCGGCCAGCACCACGCCGAACGCGTAGAAACCTTCGCCGACCGCACCGTTCTCGGCTCCATTCCGGTCGATGGTCCCGATCTTGACATGGTGCTGGGGACGGCCCGGCAGTCCGGTGGAGACGCCGGTGCGGACGACGTCGCCGCCGCCACGCGCGGTGATCAGGTGGCCTCCGGTGGCGCCCGCGGCCGCGGTGAACTCGACCGCCGCCGATCCCTTGGCGGGCAGGGTGAATTGCTTCTGGTCCGCGGTGATTCCAGTGGGAAGCCGCAGATCCAGCCGGACCGGCCGGTCACTGTCGTTGCGGTAGGTGATCGTGGCGCGCTTGGTCTTCGTGAGGTTGAGCACCGCGGGTTCGGCGTACACCGGGCGTGCGGTGGCGCGGTCGATGTCGACCTGCCCGGCGCCCTGCTCGAAGACGCTTGGGCCCGACAAGGGTTCGGACGTGCTCGTGAGCGCCGCCTTCAGCCGGGCAGGTGACCAGTCGGGGTGTTGTCCGGCCAGGATCGCCGCCGCGCCCGTGACATGGGGTGTGGCCATGGATGTGCCGCTCGCGAGAGTGTGCCTGTCGTTGATCGGGTAGCCCATACTCGTTCCCGCCGCGCGGGCCGCGATGATCGCGTACCCGGGCGCGGTGATCTCCGGTTTGACGGCGTGGTCGCCGACGCGCGGGCCACGGCTGGAGAAGTGGCTGAGCTGTCCGTCCTTTGTGGAGCTACCGACGGTGAGTGCGGCGTCCGCGGCGCCGGGCGTGCCGACCGACTGATCCGCGCCTTCGTTTCCCGCGGCGATGACGAACAGCGTGCCGTACTTCGCGGTGAGCGTGTTGACCGCTTGGGACAGCTCGTCGGTGCCGTCGGTGGGTCCACCGCCGAGGCTGAGGTTGACGACCTTGGCACCCAGCTGTGCCGCCCATTCCATACCCGCGATGATCGCCGTGTCCTGGCAACCCCAGACTTCGCAGACGCGGCCGATGTAGAGGTCCGCGCCGGGTGCGACCCCCGGTTGCGGGCCGGTTCCGGCGATGATCCCGGCGACATGTGTCCCGTGGCCGACGTCGTCGGCGATGCCCGCTTCGGTGAAGTCCTTGGTCTCCTTGATCCGGCCGGTGAGGTCGGGGTGGGCCGCGTCGATCCCGCTGTCGAGGATCGCGACTTTGACACCCTTCGCGGTCTGCCCGCGTTGCCAGGCCGCCGGGGCGCCGATGAGTCCGACGGTGTCGGCGTCCAGCGGTTTGGCGGTGCCGTCGCGGGAGATCTTTTCGATACCGTCGGCGAATCCGCTCGCCTGCGCCGGGCTCGAGGGGTGGACGCCCTTCCAGAACCTGGTGGCCTCGGACTGCGGCACCATGGCGGAGACGGCGTTGATCGAGGGCAGGACTCGGCGGACCTCGGCGCCGTCGATCCGCAGGTCGGCCGTTCGCCGCTGGGCGATTTCGGTGGTGGGGTAGCGCACGATCAGCGGTACCTTGCCGCCGCGTGCGTGCTGATCCGCGACCAGGTCGGTGATGTTGAACAGCCGCTCGTCGAGCTTCTTGGCGACGACGAACGCCATCGCGTCGAACGGATAGACGGAGATCGCGCCTCTTTCGCCGATTCCCTGGGTGAACGAGACGCGTTCGCGGCCGGGCGCGGGTTTGATCGTCACCCCCGGCTTGCCGCCAGGCAAGGTATGCAGCGTGACCTGGTCACCCGTGATGAGGGTGACGGTGCCCGATCTGACCGCGGCGTCCGGTGCGGCCTGTGGTGTCGATGGCGCCGCGGCCGCGGGGGTGATCCCGGTGAGCAGGACGGTCATCGCGGTTATGAGGAGTGAACGGTGGACTGATCGCATGTGGGCTCCCTGGCGGCGGAGACTGTGCACAGCGGACTGGACCGAACCTCAAGGCATAGAGCAAGATCGGACCGCCTGTCATCGGCGGTAAGTAGCGTTCTCCCGGATTGGGGCCGTCTGGGCGAACCTCTCATCGGTACGTGAAGGCCCCTTCATTGCGCCTAGGTACAGGAAGGGGCCTTCACGTACTTGAAACTCAGCCGAGGTCGCGCATGCACCGGGCTCGCCGGGTTGACGGCCTTCCAGAATTTCGCGGACTCCGGCTGCGTCACGGCCGCGGAGACGGCGCTGATCGACGGCAGGACGCGCTTCACCTCGGCGCCGTCGGCACGCAGGTCGGCGGTCCGCTGCTGAGCGGCCTCGGGCGACGCGTACCGCAGGACGAGCGGGAGCCGGTCCTGCCGCGCTTCCTGATCGGCCAGCAGACCGGTGACGTCGAACAGTCGCTCGTCGAGTTTCCCGGCGGCGAGAAGACCCATCGCGTCATAGGGGAAGACGAGGACTTCGCCGTGCTTGCCGGTTCCTTGGGTGAACGAGACCCGCTCGCGGCCTCCAGCGGGTTGGATCGTCACGCCGGATCTGTCGGTGGCACCGGCTACCGTCCCCGGCGTCGGTGGTGCGGCGGACGCCGGGGTGATCCCGGTGGTCAGGGCGAGGATGGTCGTGGCGGCCGTCAGCAGTGAACGGAGGGCTGAGCGCATGTGGACTCCCAGGTGCGAGGAGAACGGGCAACAGCGGACAGTCGACCGAATAGGTGTAGACCAATATCGGGCCGCCCGGCATCGTTCGTCCCGCGCCTTGTCCGGCCTTTGCGGCCATCTGGGTGATGACCATGATTCCGTCGCGGTAGGACGCGCTGACCTGCGCTTCTTGCACTCGCCCCCGGAGAGTGCTAAACACGGCATTGGCACTCGACGCCGTCGAGTGCCAGGCAGCGGTCACCGACCGCTCGCCTGAAGGTCGGGACGGTGAGGCCGAACCTGCAAGGGTGAGGTCGTCCGTCGCGGGCACCGAGCCTGGCCGAGGAAGAGTCCTGCTGCCGCCGCTGCAAGCATTCAGCGCGGCGGTGGCGCCCAATACCGGAGGACCACACCGCAATGGCCAAACTGATCGCGTTCGACGAGGACGCCCGCCGCGGTCTTGAGCGCGGCTTGAACATCCTCGCCGAAGCCGTCAAGGTGACCCTCGGCCCGCGGGGCCGGAACGTCGTGCTCGAAAAGAAGTGGGGCGCGCCGACGATCACCAACGACGGTGTCTCCATCGCCAAGGAGATCGAGCTCGAGGACCCGTGGGAGAAGATCGGGGCCGAGCTCGTCAAGGAAGTTGCCAAGAAGACCGACGACGTCGCGGGTGACGGCACCACCACCGCCACCGTGCTCGCCCAGGCTCTCGTCCGCGAGGGTCTGCGCAACGTCGCCGCCGGGGCCGATCCCATCAGCCTGAAGCGTGGCATCGAGGCGGCCGTCGAGGCCATCACCGAGCAGCTGCACAAGATGGCCGTGCAGATCGAGACCAAGGAGCAGATCGCCGCCACCGCGTCGATCTCCGCCGCGGACCGCACGATCGGCGAGCTCATCGCCGAGGCGCTCGACAAGGTCGGCAAGGAAGGCGTCGTCACCGTCGAGGAGAGCAACACCTTCGGCCTCGAGCTCGAGCTCACCGAGGGTATGCGCTTCGACAAGGGCTACATTTCCGGTTACTTCGTGACCGACCCGGAGCGTCAGGAAGCCGAGCTCGAGGACCCCTACATCCTCCTGTTCGGTTCCAAGATCTCCACCGTCAAGGACGTGCTGCCGCTGCTGGAGAAGGTCATCCAGTCCGGCAAGCCGCTGCTGATCATCGCCGAAGACGTCGAGGGCGAGGCTCTGGCCACCCTGATCGTCAACAAGATGCGTGGCACCTTCAAGTCCGTCGCCGTCAAGGCGCCGGGCTTCGGTGACCGCCGCAAGGCGATCCTGCAGGACATCGCGATCCTGACCGGTGGCCAGGTCATCTCCGAGGACGTCGGCCTCAAGCTGGAGAACGCCGACCTTTCCCTGCTGGGCAAGGCGCGCAAGGCCGTCATCACCAAGGACGAGACCACGATCGTCGAGGGTGCGGGCGACGCCGACCAGATCCAGGGTCGCGTCAACCAGATTCGCGCCGAGATCGAGAACTCGGACTCGGACTACGACCGCGAGAAGCTCCAGGAGCGTCTGGCGAAGCTGGCCGGCGGCGTGGCCGTCATCAAGGCCGGTGCCGCCACCGAGGTCGAGCTCAAGGAGCGCAAGCACCGCATCGAGGACGCGGTGCGCAACGCCAAGGCCGCCGTTGAAGAGGGCATCGTCGCCGGTGGTGGCGTCGCTCTCATCCAGGCTGCCGAGGTCGCGTTCGCGGGTCTGAAGCTCGAGGGCGACGAGGCCACTGGTGCCAACATCGTCAAGGTGGCCGTCGAGGCGCCGCTCAAGCAGATCGCCATCAACGCCGGCCTCGAGGGCGGCGTCGTGGCGGAGAAGGTCAAGTCCCTCCCGCAGGGTCACGGCCTCAACGCCGCCACTGGTGTCTACGAGGACCTGCTCGCCGCCGGCGTGCCGGACCCCACGAAGGTCACCCGTTCCGCGCTGCAGAACGCCGCTTCCATCGCGGCGCTGTTCCTGACCACCGAAGCCGTCGTGGCGGACAAGCCGGAGAAGGCCTCGGCCGCTCCCGCCGACCCGTCCGGTGGCATGGGCGGCATGGACTTCTGAGTCGCTGACGTACCACCCGGAAAGCCCGGACGCGCCTCGCGCGTCCGGGCTTTTCTTTTACCACCTACTTCTTGTCCATCACGTAGTCGCCGCCTTGCTTCTGGCGGTCCTTCTCGTAAGGGTCGGTGGAGTTCGGTTCCGAGGGTTTCCTCGGCTCGAGGTTCGTCCGGTCGGTTCCGTCCGCTTCCTTGGCCGCGCTTTCCTTCTCGGGCGTTTGCGGATTGGGGTCGATCCTTTTCCTGTCTTCCTCGGTGGCGGTATCCCACGCCGTGAACAGGGCCCTGAGCTTGTCCGTGAGTTCGCCTTCTTTTTCCGCGTAGGCCTGCGCGGCATTCCTGACCTGCTCACCGGCGAGCTGGAACCGAGCGCAGCTCGTCCTCATGAACTGCTCGACGGCGTCGCGGATCTCCAGAGTCTTGTCGTCGCCCGAACACGTCTCCCCGTCACGGCCCGAAAGGTGCCGGTCGGCGGCGTCGGCCTCGGCGAGAATCCGCAGTTGCGTCGTATAGGCCTCGGCCGCGTCGATGCAGCATTTCGCCACCTGCAGGAGGAAGGGGACCTGGACCGTCATCCCCTCGCCCTTCGCGCGCTCGGTCCGGTCCGGCAGCGTATTCGCGGTGAGGTCGTAGAGCTCGAGGTTGTAGCTGTGCGTCCCCGCGATCGCCCTTTGCAGAGTCACCACGTCCCCGTAGTAGTCCTGCTCGAGGTCGTTCAGCGCGATGTGCTGCTCATGCAACGCGGTATCGAGTCCCCGCAGAATTTCATCGAGGCTCATGACGTTTCGCTCGACTGTGGCCGAGTTGATGATCGCGCCGACGAAGCCGACCAGGCTGAGGGCGACGCCGACCGGGTTGAGAAGGGTGGCGGTCGCCGACGCCAGGCTGGTCACGATCCCGATGGCCGCGCTCGTCCGGCTGACGGTCTCCAGCTGCGAGTCCAGATTGACGGCCCTGACCGTGACCGTGTCATCGAGTTTGTTAGTGGCCCAGTTCAGCCATTTGACGATGTTGAGCCGGGTCGCTTGGATCGTCGCGGCGCGCGTGGAGTACAGGGTGGACAGGCTGGCGAGGACGAGCGACTGGCTCTGCAGGGTCGGCGCGATCGAGGCGAAGAACCCGGCCCTGAAGGCCGCCGCGGCAAGCCCGGTCCACTCGGTGAACCACTCGTCGTGCTCACTGGTCCTACCGGCCAGCCATTGGACGTTCTGGACGACTTCGCGCTGTCCGAGTAGCTCGGCCACCCTCCCGTTCTTGTCCTGGAAGCCAAGGTTGCCGGCGACGTTCAGGTACGTGTTGTGGGCGGCCTCGAGCTTCTTGAGGTCGGGCCCCTCCAGCTGTGGAACGAATTTGGCGACTTCCTGCCGCCTGTTCCACGCCAGCCTGTCGATCTGCGCCAGGTTCCGTTCGACGTGGCATTCGACCGTCTTTTGGGACTGCTGATTCCAGCCGTTGCAGTGGACGTCCTTGTAGTGGCCCTGCTGGCCGTCCATGACCCAGGTGAGGAAGCCGCAGTCCTCGCCGTCGGCGCCGGACAGGTGGCCGTACGACTCGGCCGGTACCGGCCAGGCCCACGCCTCAGTGGAGGCCGGAACGGTCGGCGACAGGTTCGTCATGGCATCGACGGCTTCGTCCATCCATCGACGGGTGAGCGCCTTGTGGAAGTCGTCCAGCGCTTCGTCGAGCATCTTCTTGTACTCACTGAGGCTGAGATACGTGCCGCTCACCGCAGGCCCTCCCCGATATCCCTGTGACAAAGTCAAGGCGAGTGTAACGCCGAGATCGGGATCGTGCGGCCGAAATGGCGATAGCCGGCGCCTCGCGTCAGGTGTACAGGAACACGATCGGGAGCGCGACGCCGGTTGCGAGCAGGACCACGCCGCTCGTCCAGATCACCGGGAGCTTCCGGGTGCACCACACCGCGATGATCGCGAGCAGCGCACAGGGGATTGCGATCACGGCCGGGGTCAGCGCCATGGAAACGGCTTCCGGGCATTGGTCCGTGTTGCCCGGATCCGTGCACATCGCGGCGAAGCCGAGAAACAGGATCGTGAACACGGCGGCGAGGATCACGAGCATCCCGGCGGCCGTGCACAACAGGACGCGAGCCACCATCACGTTGGTCGGCACCGGCGGTTTGGTCATGTGACTCTGACGTTGCCGCTGGTCAGACCAGTTCCCCACTAGCGGGTGATTCAGAACCGGCCGATGAGCGAAGGCCCGGACGCCTCCCCGCGTCCGGGCCCTCCACTTGCCCCCTGGCTCACCCCCGCCGACCTGCGTTTAGCGGGCTAAACGCGATCGGGTGGGCAGCGGACGCCGCGTCCCCTGCGCGCGGCGTCCGCCCCTCGTTCAGGAATCCTCGGCCTGCTCCGGAGTCAGGAGCCAAGCGGCGACGTAGACCGGGATCGCGAATCCGGCGGTGAAGAAGATGCCGGCGACCATCGCGATACGCAGGATCGCCGCGTCGACGCCGAGGTAGGCGGCCCAGCCGCCGCAGACGCCCGCGAGCATCTTGTCGGTCCGGCTGCGGAAGAGCTTCTTGGTGGACTGGGGGCTGAAAACACTGTTCGTCATGGATCGATAATCGCCCGGGAACGCCCCCGGCCACATCGGGGAACGGCCCGGAGACGACCCTGGAATCCGACCCTGAGACGCGGAAAACCGGATGCTCCGAACCCGTCGCCGCAGGTACAACTTCTCTGGTGAAACACGACAGTCCCGAATTCGCCGCCATCGCCGAGCAGGGCACGATCCTGCGTTGCCAGGTCGGGTCCGGGTTGCACGGCACCGCCATTCTCGGTCAGGACGACCGGGACGAGATGGGCATCTGCGTCGAGCCGCCGGACCACGTGATCGGCCTGAAGCGGTTCGAGCAGTACATCTTCCGGACGCAGCCGGACGGGGTCAGGTCGGGTCCCGGTGACCTCGATCTCACCGTCTATTCGTTGCGGAAGTGGCTGCGGCTTGCTCTGAGCGGGAATCCGACCGTGCTGCTGCCGTTGTTCGTGCCGGAGTCCGAGATCGTGCACGTCGACGGCCTCGGCGTTGAGCTGCGGGAGAACGCGCACCGCATCGTCTCGCGCCGGGCAGGCCTGCGGTTCCTCGGCTACTCGCGGGCACAGCGTGAGCGGATGCTCGGGCTGCGCGGGAAGGCCGGGCGGCCTGAGCTGGTCGAGAAGTACGGCTTCGACACGAAGTTCGCCATGCACATGGTGCGGCTCGGCGTACAGGGCGTCGAGCTGTTGGAGACCGGGCGGATCTCGCTACCGGTCGCCGAGCCGTGGCTGAGCTGGCTTCGCGACCTGCGGCAGGGCCGGCACACCCGCGACGAGGCGCTGGAAGCGGCGGCCGAGCTCGAGAACCGGCTCGACGAGCTGGTCCGGACTTCGTCGCCGCTGCCCGAGCGGCCGGACACCGATTGGGCCGACGCTTGGCTGGTGCGCGCCTACTTCAGGACGTGGAAGATGTCCTGATGACGATCAAGGCGAAGGCGCTCACGTTCGGAGTCGCGGTGCTGACCGTGCTGGGAATCGGCACGGCCAGTGCCGCGCCCGAAGGCGGGTACGGCGCGCAGAACCGGCTCGACGTCGTGCTGGCCCGCGGCGAGATCCGCGTGTGCTCGACGGGGGACTACCGGCCCTTCACCTACCGGGACGCCGCAGGCGCGTGGAGCGGGATCGACATCGACCTCGCGGGCGATCTCGCGCAGCGGCTCGGCGTCCGGCTCAAGCTGATCCAGACCACTTGGAAGGCGATCGCCGACGATGTCGGGAAGAAGTGCGATGTCGCCATGGGCGGGGTCTCGGTGACCCTGGACCGGGCGAAGAAGGGTTTCTACACCGCGCCTTACCTGCGTGACGGCAAGACGCCGATCACCCGGTGTGAGAATGAAAACCGCTTCCGGACGCTCGAACAGATCGACCGGCCTGGTGTGCGCGTCATCGTCAACCCCGGCGGCACCAACGAGCAGTTCGCCGACGCCAACCTCAAACGCGCGACCATCGTGCGGCATCCCGACAACAACACGATCTTCGCCGAGATCGTCGCCGGGCGGGCCGATCTGATGATCACCGATGCGACGGAAACCCGTTGGCAGGCAAAGCAAAATCCGCAACTGTGCGCGGTGCATCCCGATGAGCCGTTCACCTTCGCGGAGAAGGCGTACCTCATGCCGCGCGACGTCGTGCTCAAGGAGTGGATGGACCAGTGGTCGCACCTGGCGCTCAACGACGGGACGTACGCGCGGATCGCGAAGCCCTGGCTCGGCTGAGGAACTTTCGCCGGATTCTTCGGAATTGGTTTGAACCGCTTTCGTTACCCAACCGTATCTCCAGACGTGGGTGAGGAGGAACCAGACCGGAGGAAACACGGATGACGAAGAGCGCCGGCAAGCACCGTAAACGCGCAACGATCGGTATTGCGTCTGTTCTCGGGGTGGCCGCCATCGCCGCGGCCATGCTCGCGGTCAGCACTCCGGACGGGCAAGCCGCGGAAAACTGCCAGGGACTGGACACCGCCCTCCAGAACAACCTCAACTTCATCGCCGGCCAGCAGGCGAATCCCGACGCGCAATCAGGCGCGCGGATCGCGAACAGGCAGGCGGTGGTCGACCTCATCCAGCAGCGCCGCCAGACCGCGGGTTGCACCGAGAACGTGCAGGCCAACGGCGGACAGCAGCAGCAGAACCAGGCTGCCGACGCGGCCGAGGCGGACGCCGAGGAAGCCGCCGGCATGGGTGACGCGGTAGCTGCCGAGGACGAGGCCGCCGGGCAGGAAGAGGCCGCGGGCGAGGACGCCGCGGCCGAGGAAGACGACGCAGCCGCGGGTGCGGGGGGTGGCGAAGTCGTCTGCCAGGGTTCCACTGTGACGCTGTCCGGTGAGGGTGGGGCTCCCGCCGCGTCGAGCAGCGAGTTCCCGGCGGGCACCCAGCTCAAGGTGACGAACCTCGACAACAACAAGTCCACGACCGTTGAGGTAACCGGGGTTTCCGGTAGCTGTGCCCTCCTCAACAACGCAGCCTTCGAACAGGTCCGTGAACCGGGCAAGTTCCTGATCCGCCGAGCGGTCATCGAGCGCGTCGGCTGAAGTCCCCCCGCGCGGACCGGGGGTTAATGAGCCGCAATGAGGATCACCGGATCGGGGAAGACGCGGACGAGATCCGGTGAGCGGCGACACGAGTCCTCCTGGCGACCCCTCGGCCAGGAGGGCTCGTGGTCGTTTGTATCTAGCTTGTATGCCCTTTCGGGACGCTTCGGATGAAGCAGCCGAGAAAGGACATCCGATGAGATTCAGACGAGTGGTCACCGCGGTCGCCACCGCTGCGCTGGGAATGGCCGGCCTTGTCGTCACCGCGACGTCGGCCGAGGCCGCCGTCGGGCCCCGCCCCAACTTCCAGCTTCCGTTCCCCTGCAACCAGACCTGGAACGGGGACAACGACAACAGCAGCGCGCACCGCGCCTACGAGATCGACTTCAACCGCGGCAGCACCGCGGACGCCGACCTCGGTGACACCATCGTCGCGGCGGCCGCAGGCAAGGTGGTCACCTCGGCCCACCAGGGTTCGGCCAACGGCTTCGGCAACCTCGTGAAGATCGACCACGGCGGCGGCTGGTCCACCTACTACGCGCACCTGAAGGTCCGTTCGGTCTCGGCAGGCGCGCAGGTCTCGCAGGGCCAGAAGATCGGCGAGGTCGGCAACACCTCCAAGCCGGGCAACGGAATTTCCCCGCACCTGCACTTCGAAGTCCGCACCAACGACGCACTCTGGCCGGACAACATCAAGCCCGCCTACTTCAACGGCGTCAAGTTCGGCTACCCGAACGCGAACGTCAAGTCGAACAACACCTGCAGCGGCGGCGGAAACCCGAACCCGTACGACGCCGGCGAGGTCTGCGGCGACGGCTACACGGTGATTGACTCGCAGGCGCTCGGCAGCAGCGCCACCACTTACCTGCTGTACAACAGCACGAACAAGAACAACTGCGTCGCCACGATCAAGGCGAAGTCCGTCGGCACGGCGAGCGCCGTCTCGGCTTTCCTTGAGGTGGAAGGAACGGACCGGAAGATCGACACCGGCAACTTCGAGTACTACGCCGGACCGGTCGCCGCGGCCGCCGGTGCGAAGTGTGTCCGCTGGGGCGGGTCCGCCGGGGTGGACAAATACGAATCCCCGCTCGAACACTGCAGCTGATCGCAGCGTGTTATGAAAGGACTGTTCCTAACGAAATTCGTTAGGAACGGTCCTTTCATAACGTCGGCAGGTGGGCGCGGATGCGGGTGAAGCGGTCCTCCCAGGCGGCACGAACGTCCGGAGCGGCGGCGTGTTCGGCGAAGAGCGAAGGTTCGGGCGCCCGCCGGAGGACGGGCAAGCGACCGTCCGCAGGGGACAGTGAGTCCGCGCAGACATCGCCGGACAGCAAGGACATCGTGCCGAGCCCGCAGGCGAAGTCCAAAGTGGGCAGTGCGCCCGCGAGTGCCAGTCCGGCGGCGAGGCCGACGCTGGTCTCCACAGCGGACGAAACAACGCAGGGCAGCCCGCAAGCCTCGGCGACCTCCAGCGCACGCCGCACGCCGCCGAGCGGCGCGACCTTCAGCACGGCCACATCCGCGGCGCCGGCAACGGCCACCTTGAGGGGATCCTCGGCCCGCCGGATCGATTCGTCCGCGGCGATCCGCACGTTCACCCGCCGACGCACGCCGGCGAGTTCTTCGATCGTCACGCACGGCTGCTCGACGTACTCCAGCCCGCCCGCTACGCGCTCCAGTTCGCCGATCGCCTTGACCGCCGTGTCGATATCCCACGCCGCGTTCGCGTCGACCCGGATCGCGCCGGACGGTCCCAGTGCCGCACGGACGGCCTCCACCCGGGCGCAGTCGTCGGCGAGGCTCACGCGCGGGTCGGCGACCTTCACCTTCGCCGTGCGACAGCCCGAAGCCGACACCAGCTCGTAGGCCTTCTCCGGCGACACCACGGGGACCGTCGTGTTCACTTCGACGCTGTTCCGCACCGGCGCCGGCCAGCCCAGCCCGCTCGCCTCCACCGCGCACGCCAGCCACGGCGCGCTCTCGGCGTCGGAGTAGTCGGAGAACGGGCAGAACTCGCCCCAGCCCGCGGCGCCTTGTATCAGCAGTCCTTCACGGACCGTGATATTCCGGAACCGGGTGCGCAGCGCGATCGCGTAGACGTCCATCGCCACTGATCATGCCATCGCGGGTAAGACCCGAATCACGTGCCGAATCCGAGGTTTCCGGACAGAATGTCGGACGTGGCACTCGACTTTCGCGTGCTGGGGCCGACCGAGGTCACAGCGGACGGGCTGCTGGTGCCGCTCGGCGGCACCCGGCCCCTCATCGTGCTGGCCGGGTTGCTGCTGCGCGCGAACACCGTGGTCTCGGTCGACGAGCTGGGCCGCTGGCTGTGGCCCGACGACCAACGGCGCTCCAAGGGCGCGCTGCAGACGTACGTGCTGCGGGTTCGCCGCGCGCTCGGCGACGAGGTCACCATCCGCACCGAACGCGGCGGCTACCTGATCGACGTCGACGAGAAGCTCCTCGACCTGGCCCGGTTCCGTGCGCGTGCAGGGGAGGGTTCGGCGGCCGTCCGCGACGGTGATCTCCGGCGGGCGGCGGACCGGTTCGCCGCCGCACTGGGTGAGTGGCGTGGCCCCGCGCTGCAGAACGTCCACTCGGACGCGCTTCACCGCGACGAGGCCGACCAGCTGGGTGAGGAGCGGCTGCGCGTCCGGGAGCAGTGGGCCGACGCGCTCATCGCGCTCGGCGACCACGGCACGGTGGTCCCCGAGCTGCTCCGGCTGTGTCGCGAGAACCCGCTTCGGGAACGGCTGCACGAACAGCTGATGATCGCGCTGTACCGGTCCGGCAGGCAGGCCGAGGCGCTCACCGTCTACCGCGGGATCAGCGCGGTGCTCGCGGAGGAACTCGGCCTCGACCCCGGCGCGTCGCTGCAGCGCGCCCACCAGGCGATCCTGACCGGCGAGGAATCCGGTGAGACCACCCTCGACTCCGAGCTGACCCGGTACCGTCTCGGCGCCGAACCGCTGATCCCACGCCAGCTCCCGGCCGATCTGCGGGTCTTCTCCGGCCGCCAGCGCGACCTCAAGGCGCTGCACGAGCTGGCGCCGGAAGCGTTGGACACCGAGACGTCGACGCCGATCGCGACCATCGAGGGAATGGGCGGGATCGGAAAGACGACTCTCGCGATCCACTTCGCCCACGAGGTCGGCGACCGGTTCCCCGGTGGGCAGGTGTACCTCAACCTGCGCGGCTATGGCCCCGGTGATCCCGTCGAGCCGGCCACCGCACTCGAAACCATGCTGACCTCGGTCGGTGTTCCGGCCGACCAGATCCCCGCCGACCTCGACGGCCGCGCGGCCACCTGGCGGACCTACAGTGCCGGCCGCCGGATGCTCATCCTGCTGGACAACGTCTACAGCACCGAGCAGGTCCGGCCGCTGCTGCCGGGCCCCGGCTGCCTGGTGCTGGCGACCAGCCGCTGGCAGCTGCGGGCGCTCGCGGCGACTCACGGAGCTCGTCGCGTCGCGCTGGAAGAACTTCCCGGCGAGGATGCGATCGCCCTCGTCGCGTCGACGATCGGGGTGGACCGGGTCAGCGAGGACCGAGAGGCGACCGAACGATTCGTCCAGTACTGCGGCGGGCTTCCGCTGGCCATCCGGATCCTCGCGGTGCGGGCCGCGCAGTTCCCGGAACTTCCGCTGCGGGAGTTCGTCCGGTTGCTGGAAGCCGAGCAGGACAGGCTGGGTTCGTTCGACCTCGCCGACGGCGACGAGACGAACATCCGGGCCGTGTTTTCGTATTCGTACCGTGCGCTCGACGAGCGGGCCGCGCGGATGCTGCGCCTGCTCGGCCTGCCGACCGGCGGCGATTTCAGTGTCCCCGCGGCCGCCGCGGTGGCCGGGGTCGACATCGCCGAGGCGCACGCGGATCTGACGACTCTGGCGTCCGCGCACCTCATCGCGCGATCGAGGCCGGGCCGGTTCCAGTTCCACGACCTCATCCGCGCCTACGCAGCGGAACTTTCGGCGCGCGTGGACGGTCCGGAGGTCCGGGCCGGAGTGCTGGACAGGCTGCTCCACGCCTCCATGGCCTCCGCGCTGAACGCGTCGCGGCTGCTTCGCCCGGAGCGGTACTACCGACTCCTCGACCTGGAGCGGTACGAGGGTGCGGGTCTGAAGTTCAGCCACTACGGGCAGGCGCTGGACTGGTTCGACGAGGAGTCCGGCAACCTCATCGCCGCGGTGAATGTCGCCTACCGGGAACACCGGCATCGGGAGTGTTGGCAGCTCGCGTGGCTGCTGCAGTCGTTCTTCATCATCAGGGCACGGCTGGAGGACTGGCGTTCGGTCTTCGACGTGGCGCTCCGCGCCGCGCGGCTGGCCGGGGATCGTCCGGGTGAAGCCGCGATGCTCAGCGGCCTCGGCGTCGCCTGCGGGGTGGCTCGTCAGTACAAGCAGAGCGTCGGATACATGCGGCAGGTGGTCGACCTGCAGCGGGAGATCGGCGACCCGCAGGGCGAGGCGCGTGCCTGGTACAACCTCACGCTGGCCAGTCACAACTGCGAAAGCTTTGACGAGGCGTGGGAGATCGGAACCCGCGCGCTGCGCTTCATCCGTGAGCACAACGTCGGCGCGGGCCTCGAAGCCGACGCGCTGCAATCGCTCGGCGACATATCGACGGGCGCCGGGAGGTACGAACAGGCGCTCGACCTCGCCGATCAGGCGTTCGCCTTGCGGGCGAACGCGCTTCCCGACGAAGCCAGGTTCACCTACCACACCAAGGGCATCGCGCTGGTCGGCCTCGGCAGGCACGACGAAGGCATCGCCTGCATGCGGCAGGCCGTCGAAATGTTCTTCGCACACGGCGAGCTCTATGAGGCGGCCGACGTACTCGCTCAGCTCGGCGGAATCCATCTTCGGCTCGGTGATCCCTCGTCGGCACGGGACTGCTGGCTGCGCTCGGTGCGGGTGCTGACCGAGCTGTCGCATCCGGATGCCGAAGACGTCCGGACGAAGCTCGCCGCCCTGGTCGGCAGCGAGATCGCGAAGGCTTGAGGAGGGCGCGGGCGCCCGGCGTGCCGACCCCCAGTCGCAGCACGCGAGTACGCCCGTGCCCTCATTCATCACCTAACAGGACGCCGCTCACTGTGCGCTGACTGTGCAGTGTGACCGGCATGCACGGCTCATCGGGTGAACAGGAAACGATCAAGCCGCTGAACCGGTGATCTTCAGACGTCGAAATGCTTCGCGAGAGTGATCGCGTTCTTCGGTGCCTCGACCTTGACGTCGTTGTCGAAGTACACGTAGACGTCGCGATGCCAGCTCTTGATCTTGCGGGCCCAGCTCTTGAGCGCCTTGTCGGTGTATCCGCTGACGTACAACTCCTTGTCGCCGTGCAGACGGACGTAGGCGAAGTCGTCGCTGGTCATTTCCTCGACGAGCGGCCACTTTCCCGCTGTGTCGGCGACGACGAGGGCGATGTCGTGCTTCCGGAAAAGCTTGATGCTCTCGGGTTCGGCGAAGCTCGGGTGCCGGACTTCGACCGCGTGCCGGATCTTCCGGCGCGGTTTCGCGTCGGTGTACGGATCACCCTTGAGCTTGTCGTCGTGCTCGCGCGCGAGCTTGGCCGCCGCGTGGCTGGTGCGGGGCAGCAGGCCGAAGAACCCCTCCATTCGCTCGGCGTCGAACGCCAGCCGCGGCGGCAGTTGCCAGAGAATCGGGCCCAGTTTTCGGCCGAGCGCGAGGACGCCGGACGCGAAGAAGTTCGCCAACGGTGTCTCGACGTCGCGCAGCTGCTTCATATGCGTGATGAAGCGGCCGCCCTTCACAGCGAAGACGAAGTCGTCCGGTGTCTGCTCGGCCCACTCGCGGTACCGCTCGGGCCGTTGCAGCGAGTAGAAGGAGCCGTTGATCTCGGCCGAGTTCATCCGGCGGGACAGGTACTCCAGCTCGCGGCGCTGCACGAGGCCGCGCGGATAGAACTCCCCGCGCCACGGCGGGTAGCGCCAGCCAGAGGTGCCGATCCTGATCTCGGCGACGTCGATCACCGCCTTTCCGTCACGCCCTGGTTCCCCCTCTCCGCTCGGCGCAAACGCGTGCTCAGGCCCAGGAGAAGCGCCAGCGGCGGGTCTGGATCAGGCTGGAGGCGAACTCGCGCAGGTTGCCCGGCTGGCCGGCGAAGGCCGACAGACAGAACGAGCGGTGCTCCGCGGCGACCGTGAGTGCGCGTCCCTGGGTGCGCGGCGGCGCGGCGACCGACAGCTCGAGCGAGTCGAAGCCCAATACCACCAGCGTCGCGCCGAACCGGTCTTCCCAGCTGCGCAGGACCGCCGACAGTTCGTGGACCTGGTCGGTCGCCTTGATCATCCCCGTCCAGCCGAGGATGGCCGGGATGTCCGAGGGACGCTCGGTCTGCACCAGCGCGAGCCGGTGCGGGTTGCGCGTGGCCAGGATCGAGCCGGTGTTGCCCGCCTCGGCCAGCGGATCCGCCCGGCGCGACGGTCGCCGGGCCAGCCCAGGGAACTTCGCGCCGAACGGGCGCAGGCACGAGCCGCCGCAGCACGATGTGTCCCACCAGCGCGCCAGGACCTCGGCCGGATCCACCGAGGCGACGCGGTGATCGGCCGGGGCGAGCCTGCCACGGTCGTCGATCCAGTCCTCTCCGTTGGCCGCGAACCGCTGGTCATGCGGGATCAGAACCGGCCAAAGCCCTGACCGCTCGAACTCGGCGACGCAGCCGATGTAGCGCTCCGGCCTGGTCAGCGGCAGGTCGGACACCCAGATCCGGCCGTGCCACCGGCCGGGCGGCAGCGTCTGGACCGGCGGCGGGCCTTGGCGGAACGGAGCGATCGTCATCGGCTTCCCCTCGAACTGGTGTTCGGACAACTCTACCGAACACTAGTTCGAACCACCGACAGTTTTCGATACCCCATTCGGAGGGACCCGCGCGGGGCGATGGTGTCAGATGGGGCGCAGGAGGTCGTCCGCGTCGACGATGCGGTACGCGTAGCCCTGCTCGGCCAGGAAGCGCTGCCGATGCGCCGCGTACTCGGTGTCGACGGTGTCCCGCGAGACCACCGAGTAGAAGTGCGCCTGCCGCCCGTCGCCCTTGGGCCGCAGGAGCCGTCCGAGCCGCTGCGCCTCCTCCTGTCGCGACCCGAACGTCCCCGAAATCTGGATCGCCACCGACGCCTCCGGCAGGTCGATCGAGAAGTTGGCGACCTTCGACACCACGAGCGTCCTGATCTCGCCGCGCCGGAACGCGTCGAACAGTTCCTCGCGCTCCTTGTTCCGCGTCGCGCCCTGGATCACCGGTGCGTCGAGCTCGTCGCCGATCATCTCCAGCTGGTCGAGATAAGCCCCGATGACCAGCGTCGGCTCGCCGGGATGCCGGTCCACCAGGGACTTGATCACCTTGGTCTTGGTGTCCGCCGTCGCCGCCAGCTTGTACCGCTCCTCGGCCTCGGCCGTCGCGTAAGCGAGCCGCTCGGCGTCCGTCAGCGTCACGCGGACTTCGGTGCATTCAGCCGGCGCGATCCAGCCCTGCGCCTCGATGTCCCGCCAGGGGACGTCATATCGCTTGGGCCCGATCAGGGAGAACACGTCGCCCTCGCGGCCGTCCTCACGCACCAGCGTCGCGGTCAGGCCCAGCCGTCGCCGTGACTGCAGGTCCGCGGTCATCCGGAACACCGGCGCGGGCAGCAGGTGGACCTCGTCGTAGACCACGAGGCCCCAGTCGCGTGTGTCGAACAGCTCCAGGTGCCGGTACTCGCCCTTGGTCTTGCGCGTGACGACCTGGTACGTCGCGATGGTGACCGGCCGGACCTCCTTGCGCTCGCCGGAGTACTCGCCGATCTCCTCCTCGGTCAGCGACGTCCGCGCGATCAGCTCGCGCTTCCACTGCCGCCCGGCGACGGTGTTAGTGACCAGGATCAGGGTCGTCGCCTGCGCGTGCGCCATGGCCGCCGCGCCGACCAGGGTCTTGCCCGCGCCGCACGGCAGCACCACGACCCCGGATCCGCCCGCCCAGAACGCCTCGGCGGCCTTGCGCTGGTAGTCACGCAGCTTCCAGTCGCTCTCGTCCAGCGCGATCGGATGCGCCTCGCCGTCGACGTACCCGGCGAGGTCCTCCGCGGGCCAGCCGACCTTCAGCAGCGCCTGCTTGAGCCGTCCACGCTCGGACGGATGCACGATGACGGTGTCGTCGTCGATCCGCGCGCCCAGCATCGGGCTGATCTTCTTGTGCCGGAGGATCTCCTCGAGCACCGCGCGGTCGATGGTGGACATCACCAGGCCGTGCGCCGGATGGTTGGCGATCTGGAGCCGCCCGAAGCGGCCCATCGTGTCCACGATGTCGATCAGCAGCGGCTGAGGCACCGGGAACCGTGAGTACGTCGTCAGCGCGTCGACGACCTGCTCGGCGTCGTGGCCGGCGGCACGGGCGTTCCACAAGGCCAGCGGCGTGATCCGGTAGGTGTGGACGTGTTCTGGCGCTCGTTCGAGCTCGGCGAACGGCGCGATGGAGATCCGCGCGTCGTCGGCCTGCGAGTGGTCGACCTCGAGCAGGACGGTCTTGTCGGACTGGACGATCAGCGGGCCATCGGTCACATCCTCCTTTATACGTTCCGCCCCCACCGGCTCCCGTCGCGGCACCGCTGGTGGAAGGATGTGCGCCAGGTTGACTGGAGGGGATCTTGACGACTACACCGACCGGCGGGCCGCCCGAGTACGACCCGTTCAACGCTCCCGCTTACGCGTCCGTCGGCGCGATGAAGGACGTGTCGCAGCCGACGCCGTTCCCGAAGCCGCCGCGGCTGAGCGTGCTGGCCAGGGTGTGCATCGTCGCGGGCGTCGTCGCCGCGCTGGCGGCCGGGAGCCTGGCGGCCTGGGGATTCTCGATGGCAGGCAAGAACGCCAGGCTCGAGGCCGGGACCTGTCTGTACCTGACCGACGAGCGCGGGGGCGACCAGAGCTACACGACCGCGAGCTGCACCTCCGAACGCGCGATCTTCCGTGTCGACGAGGTCAAGACCGGCTCCGGCGACTGCGACGGCGAGGACTACATCAAGTTCGAGCTCTACAACAGCTCGTCGAGCCGGACGGCCAAGTCGACGTTGTGCCTCGCGCTCAACGTCGAGAGCGGGGATTGCCTGCGTGACGTCGTCCACGAGACGCGGATCGCGAAGGTCCGCTGCACCGACATCACCGCCGAGGTCCGGGCGGACGTGCGGCGCGGATCGGTGGACGTCGAGTGCTCGGGGGACGACACGACCCTGCACTACTCCGGTCCGCCCGCCCGCACCATCTGCCTGCGGCCGACCGGCGAGAACATCTAGTCGGGGCCCGGTAGCAGGGCCTGCACGTCCAGCCGTGCGTCGAGCAGGCCCGAGTTGTGCATGAGGTCGGCGACGCGCTGCAGCCGGATCCCGTTGAGGGACACCGGATACGTCCCGAGTGAGATCAGCGCCGCCGTGGTCTGGTCGATGTCGGAGAACGTCGGCAGCGCGTCACGGACGACGGCGGTGTCGGCGGCCCGCACCTGCGCGTCGCCGAGCACCTTGCGGAAGGCGGCGAGCGTACGCGTGTTGGCCTTGGCGAACCCGCCGGTGGAGGCGTAGGACGACATCGGGAAGTCGAGCGTCGCGCCCCTGCCGCCGTCGGCGAGGATGCTCGCGCCGAGTTCCTTCTCGGCCCTGGTGATGTACGGCTCGATCATCCACGCGGCGTCCGCTTCGCCCGCCTGCAACGCTTGCGGCATCCGGTCGAACGCGTGCTGTTTGAATTGGATCTTCGCCACATCGACGCCCGCCGTCGCGAACACCGAACGGGCCGCCAGCACGCCGACGTCGTCGAGCATGTTCACCGCGATCTTCGGTGACCGCTTCGACGTCGGCTCGGTGTAGTCGGAACCGGGGAGTGTGACGAGCGCCATGGTGTTCCGGCCCGCCGTGTACGCCTCGCCCTGTAACTGCAGTGCGGTACCGGCCGCGGCGGCGCGGAACATCGAGACGTCACTGGCGAAAGCGACGTCGATTTCGCCCGCCGAAAGCTTGGCGATCGCCTGGTCGGAGTTGATCTCGACGAGGTTCACGGTCAATCCGGCGGCGGTGAATTTCCCGTCCGCGACGGCGACCCGGAGTGGTGCCGTGTCGATGGGGTTACCGACGCCAACGCTCAACTCGGTCCGCTCCAGCGGAACGTCGGCCTTTGAGTCACCACCGGAAAACACTCCGCAACCGGCGGTCGCCAGCAGAGCCGCTACCAGCGGAATCGCCAGTCCGCGCATGGTCGTCACCTCCCACCTACCGAGAGAATGTGCTCCTCCTGCTGGATCGTATGGTCCGCTCCCCATACGATCGCGTTCGGGAGGGGTCGCACAAGGGCGGCTTTCGATTGTTCTCGAATCTTGTTACTCTCCAGTAGATTCGGGCTTTCGTCCCCGATATCAGCCACGGGAAAGGGTCCCGTGGTGGGAAAAGGAAACCAGGTGGCCCGTCGCGACAAGCGTCCCCGCAGGGGCGACGCGGCGGAAAGGCATCCCCGCGTCGGCGGCCGCTGGCGCCTGCGGAACTGGCACCTTCGCACCAAACTCTTCGTCGTCCTGCTGATTCCCGCGCTCGCGGTGGTCGCGCTCGTCGGGCTACGCGTCCATACGGATCTGCGGGATGCCCAGCAGTTGGCCGAATTCGCCACTCGCGGCCGGGTCGACAGCACCGTCGCCGAGGCGCTGCACCAGCTTCAGCGCGAACGCGACCTCACCGTCCGGTTCGTCGCGGGCGATCGCAAGGGCGACACCACCGAACTCGCCGAGCAACGCAAACGCGTCGACGAGGCCATCGGCACGTTCGAACGCACGCTCGGCGAAGGCAAGAGCAGGCTCGGCGACAAGTCGGCGACCAGCCTGCAGCAGACCAGTGACCGGCTGCGAGTGCTGTCCGGCTTGCGGTTTTCCGCGGAACATTCGGCTTTTCCCGCCGACGCGGTGCTGCGTTCGTACAGCGAACTGATCTCCGGCCTGCTCGACATCAGTGATTCCACCGCGGCCGACGTCTCCGACCCGGACCTCGCGAAGCTCCGCCTGGCAGGCAATGCGCTGGCCAGGGTCAAGGACCAGATGTCGGTCAAGCGGGCGATCATGTCGGCCGCGCTCGCGCAGGGCGGTCTCAACCGCGACCGGACCCGCGCGCTGCTCGGCGCCGAAGCCGAACTCGCCGCCGCACGCAACGATTACCGCACCTTCGCCACGCCTGAGCAGCAGCGGATGTACGACGACACGGTGATCGGCCTGATCGTCGATATGGGCAACGACATGGTCGAATCCGCGCTCATCCGCGCCGAAAACGACCAGGGGCTCGGCGGTCTCGACGCGAACCAGTGGGATACCTCGGCCACCTATACGGTCAATCTGGCCCACCAAGTGCAGCAAGCGCTGCTCGTCCAGTTGCAGGAACGCACGGACATGCTTGCGGCGCAAGCAAGAACGTCCGCGATCTGGGACGGCGGCATCGTGCTCGCCGTACTGCTCATCGCCGGCCTGCTCTCGGTGATCATCGCGCGTTCGCTGTTGCGGCCCTTGCGGATTCTGCGGCGCAGCGCGTTGCAGGTCGCCGAACACCAGCTACCCGCGGCCGTCGAGGGCCTGCTCACCGATCCCGAGCCACAGCCGGAAAATCTGCGCCGACGGCTGGCCGTCGCGCCGGTGCCGGTGTTCAGCCGCGAGGAGCTCGGCCAGGTGGCGCGGGCGTTCGACGCGGTGCACGGCGAGGCCGTCCGGCTCGCGGGCGAACAGGCCATGCTGCGGGAGAACATCAACGCGATGTTCGTCAACCTCTCGCAGCGGAGCCAGGATCTCGTGGAACGGCAGCTTTCCGTGCTGGACCGCATGGAGGCCGACGAGCAGAATCCCGACACCCTCGCCGGGCTGTTCGAACTCGACCACCTCGCGACGCGCATGCGGCGCAACAGCGAGAACCTGCTTGTGCTGTCCGGAACCGACGTCGTCCGCGAGGACAGCGACTCCGTCGTCGCCGACGAGATCATCGGCGCCGCGCTTTCGGAAGTCGAGCACTACCAGCGCATCGAGCTCGGTGCGGCTCCGCAGGTGGCGGTGCGCGGCGAGGCCGTGAACGACCTCGTGCATGTGGTTTCCGAGCTGCTGGAGAACGCGACCCGCTATTCGGACCAGAGCACCATGGTCCAGGTGGAAGGCTGGGCGACCGAAGACGGCGCCTGGCAGATCGATATCACCGACCACGGCGCCGGGATGCCGCAGGCGGAGATCGACCGCACCAACGTGCGGCTGGCGAACCCGCCGGACGTCGACGTCGAGGTTTCTCGGCGCATGGGGCTTTTCGTGGTCGCGACGCTGGCCGTCCGCCACCACATCGATGTCCGGCTCAGCACCGCCGACGGTGGCGGGATCACCGCGACCGTCGTCGTGCCCGCCGGGCTCGTCGTCGACGCTCCGCCGCCCCAGCAGATGCCGGAACCCCCGCCCGTGCAGGCCGCTCCTGAGCCGGAAGTCGCGGAACCGCTTGAGGTTCCGCCGCTGCCCGAGCCGGAGGAAGGCGCCGAGGAGCCGCGTTTCGCCAGCGTCCTCGAACCGGGACCGCCGCGACGCGCACCCGTCGTCGCGCGGGAGACGACGCCGGAATGGCCGGCTTCGGACGACGATGCCGACGCCCATCTCGAGATGGACGCGCCCACCGAGCGCATGCCGAAGTACCACGACGTGCTCTCGCAGTGGTTCGACCACGGCGGCCCGCGCGAAGGGCCTTCGCCCGCGGAGCCGGGCCCGCCGTCGATGCCGTCGTTCGAGCCCGTGAAGGCGTCTGAGGCTGAGGAATGGCCGGAGGAGGCGGTCGAGGATCCGGACGAGCCGACCGAGCCTACGCTGAAGCCATTGGAGGTCAAGGAAACGGCCCCCGAACCCGCCTGGCCGACGCCCGATGAGCTGGAGGATGCCGAGGACACGTGGCCCGTGCTGCCCGCCGTCGTGCCGGAGGCGCGCAGCGTGGACGACAGGCCGGAAATGGCGCCGGGGGAGAGGCCGATACTCTCACTTTCCCCCGAAGCGGTCCGTGAACGGATGACCAGCCTGCAAGGCGGTTTCCGGCGCGGTCGCCACGCCCGGGGTGACGACACCCCTTCGGCTTAAGCGAAATGGAAGGTCCATGAGTTCGAAAACCGGCCTGCTGGAAGTGATCGCGCTCAACGCGGGTGACGCGGAGCGTGCACAGGAGGGCGGGGCCGACCGCCTCGAACTGGTCAGCGACATGGCGAGCGACGGCCTGACGCCGTCCCCGAGGACCCTTCGCAACGTGCTCGCCGCCACCGATCTTCCGGTGCGGGTCATGTTGCGGGACAGCAACTCTTTCGCCGCCGGCAACCTCGACACCTTGCGATCCGACGCCGCGCGGCTGATCGAGGTGGGCGCGCGGGAGTTCGTCTTCGGTTTCCTGGACGAGGACAGTGAGATCGACCTCGACGCCTGCGGCTCGCTGGTCAAGGAGCTCGGCGGCTTGCCGTGGACGTTCCACCGCGCCATCGACCGCGCCCGCGATCCGTTGCGCGCGTACGACCAATTGGCGGAACTCGGTTGCGACACGGTGCTCGCGGCCGGGCATCCGCAAGGGGTCGCGCACGGTCTTTCGGTGCTGCAGCAGCTCGCGCGCTGTTCGGATGGACCGCAGCTGCTCGTCGGCGGCGGTCTGCGGGCGCAGCAGGTGCATCTGTTGCGAGCCGGCGGTGTCCGGGCCTTCCACGTGGGAAGTGCCGTCCGGCCGGGTGGCTGGGAGTCCGATGTGGACGTTTCCCTGGTCCGCCAGTGGGCCGACCTCGTCAAAGGCTGACCGTTGCCGTGAAGGCCTCCTTTCCTACGCTCAGGGTAGGGAAGGAGGCCTTCACGGCAGGTCTTCGCGAATGGCGTCGAGTGCGGCGGCGACGTCGCGGACGCTCGCGGGGGTGAGCGTCAGGCGTTCGTCGTCGTAGTGCTTGGCGGTGGTGAGAATCCAGCGTCCTTGGTCGGTGTCGTAGACCCGGAGCGGCTCGCTGATCCGGCGTTGCCCGTCCGGTTTCCTTGCCTCCACGTAGAATTCCGCGATCACCCACGGATCGAGCGCCGCGAACCGTTGCGCGCGCCGGGCGTCCACGCTCGGCGTCACGGCCCCGACGACCTCGCGGGACATCGCCCGCAGCTCCGAACGCAGGACGGTGATCGACGGGACCGTCGACTTCGGGACGTCGGCGGGGAGGATGTCCGCGAGTACGTGGGTGAGCCGGTCCTTGTGGAACATGCGCACGAAGACGTCGTCCTCGTCCCGCACCGCGATGAGCCGGAACCAGGTCGATCCCGCGACGAGGACGGCCAGCTTGACCCCCGTGGCGGTGTCGGCGATCCACCCGAACCGTGCCTCCGGCGGACGGGACAGCAGCACGGCGACGTCGGCGAAACCCGGCTCGTCATCGTCCCGCGACACGTTGTCGTACCGTGTTTTCGTTTCCGCCAAGGCCTTCTTGGCCTCGGCCCGGGATGCGTCGTCGAACCACATCGCCTGTGGCGTCAGAACGGTGTGCAACTCGCCGCCCGTGGCCTCGGTGACCAGGGCGGCGAGCTGGTCCACCGCGAATCTCTCAGGTTCGGCGAACCAGACCATCTACTTGCCGATGACCGGAGGCGTCGGCGACATCCCGGTCGTCGGGTCGACGATCTTCTCGCCCTTTTCGCTGGGCAGGAAGTGCGAGTCGTCGTCGAGCACGTACTTGCGCTGGTGCTCGTCGTCCTCGCCGCCCTTGCCGCGCTGCCCGGCCGCACCCGGCGCCATCCCGCCCGGTCCCCCTTTGCCCGCGGTCCCGGCCGCACCACGGATGCCCGGCTGGGCACCGCCACGCGGACCAACGGCCCCGGAGCCCGGCCCACTACCGGGCCGACCGCCCGCCTCGGGAGCACGGCCGCTCACGCCGCCTGGTGTACCTGGCCGACCGCCCGGAGCCCCTGGTGGGAGGCCGGGACCGAAGTTGCCGCGGCCAGGGGGCTGGTAACCGCCGGTTCCCGGGCCGGGAGTGACCCACGGCGGGTTGCCGCCGCCGATCGGCGTGGCAGGCGGCGGCGTGACCGGCCGGTTCGGGAACTCGGTCCCCTGGCCGGGAAGCTGAGGAGGCGTGTAGCCGGCCGCGGACGTGCCGTCGTCCGGCCCCTTTGCCGCCGGGACCTCGACGCCGGGGTCCACTGTGGACGGAGCAGCTGGTCCGCCGGGCGGTGGTGTTGTCGGCCCGGAAGGGCGCGGACCGGAGGATCCAGGTTCGGGATATCCGTTGCCGGCCCTAGGCTTCCGTCCAGACGGGCCGCCGGTGAAACCGGTGACCGCGCCAGGGCCACCGGTGTCGGTGGACTGCGCCACAGAGAACGCGCCGGGATCGATCTTGCCGTACGACGGCGGCATCCGGCTCCCGTTGTCACCGGAGGTCGCGGTCCACTTGTCCATCGCCGCGACGTTGTGCTGCGCGGCGTCATTGGCGAACTGGGTGGACAGGAGGTAATTGGTCTGCGCGGCCCAGCCGATCTCGCTGAAGGTGGCCGGAGTCGCCGGGACAGGCGGCACGGGCTTGACGACGTTCTTGGTGGCGTGGAACTCGGAGATCTGGTTGTCCAACAGGCTGTCGGCCTTGGTCATCTCCGCGCTTGCCTGTGCATGGACCAGCACCAATGGTGCTGCGCCGCGCTGCGCCGCTCCGGCCGCGTCACCTTGCCAATGCTCTTCGAGCGCTCCGGCAGCGCGGGTGATCTCGTCCGCGAGGTGTAGGTACTCCTCGCGGATTTTCTTGAGATCGTCTCGGGCTGATTCCAAGCCTCCGGTACCAGGTGCGTTGGCGAAGTTTTCGTAGATCTGCTGCCCCGTCATGCTCGCCATCTCAAGCACCCTTCTTGAGGGTTTCGACTACGGCGCTTGCGACATTTTTCGCCGCTATGCAAGCGTCGTTGCCGGTCTGTGCCTGAATCAATACGCTGAAGTACAAGCTGCCCGTGATGCTGACTCCGAGCCCGCAGATGCCCGAAGAACGATGATCGGTGGTGTCATGAAAGACGCCCGGATATTGGTCTACTGTCGTCGGATCGAAATAGCCGTTGTTCCACCAGCCAGAGGCGTCGAGTGCGTAGAGGTTGTTAAGGCCATTGCCTACGGACTTCATGTACGCCACGTCCGCCCTGGCGTCGCCGTTGGCTCCAAACCTCCATGTGCAGGTCGGATTTCCGTCCTTTTCGCCGGCCTCGCCCGAACCCTGTGCCTTGAAGCTGTCTAGCTGATCGGGTCCGAGGGTCGCGCACGGCGCTGCGAGATACTTCGTGGCGTCCAGGGCCTTCGGCACTGCCGGAGCCTGTTGGCCGGGTGCGGTCGTCCCACTCGGAACACTGCCACTTTGGTTCTGCGTTGTGGATGGTGTGCCGGGGACCTCGGTGCTGCATGCGGTCGCGAAAAGCACCATGAAGGTTGTGAGGGCGATACCCAGATGGCTGGTGTGCCTGATCATTCTGCGGACCGTTTCTCGAAGAGCGCGCCAGTGTCTTCGTCATGTCGTTGATAGGTGCCGTTGGCCTTGCGTAAGGCATCGATGAGACCCTGGATATAGTCGCGCATTGCCAAGTTGTCGTTCGCTGCCTGGGTCAGTGACGTTTTCGTCGCTGCGGCCTGACTGACGGCAGGGGCGTCAGTCGACGGTGGTTGAACGCTGGTGCTCGCGATGAACAAGGCCGATCGCTGGTCCGCGATACGGTCTCGGAGGGATTCGAACGTGCGGATCTGTGCGGCGATCGCTTCTGGATCGATCTTGTAACCGGCCCCGCCGCTGGCGCCGAAGGGGCTGCTCAACGGGCTCGTGGCGTTCACCGCCTCGGGCGGGGGCAGCGGCTCAGTCGTATGCGCGCGCAGCTCGCGGTCGTTATTCGCCTGCTTGCGCGCGACGATGATGTCCCGTTCGGCCTGCGTGGATCTGCCGTGATCCGGCTCGCTCATGGTTCCCTCCCCTTGCGGTTTCCCACACCCTCCGACGGAAGATCATAGGACATCGTTCCGCAACCATGGGGTTACTGTGCGGATTCACGCAGTGTGACGAAGCCTTTCGATCACCATCATCGAGATCGCCCGGGCGTCCTCGCAGGCACTGTCACTTCGAGGGGTATGGGCAGAGGCGACGAAGAACAGTTGATCGGTGACCGCGACATTCAGATCGCAACGGCCATCGGGACGGTTGTCTTGCTCTGCGGCATAGACGGCGGGGTGGCCGGAGATGGTCGTCGGCTCGAAGTATCCGTTCTTCCAGGCTTGATTGTTGTGTAATTCGTAGATTCGATTCAGGCCATTGGTGATTTTCGGGTAGAAGATCACGCTGATGGCGAAGGGCTCGGCGTCGTTGGTCACCTTGCAGCCGGGGTCGGTACCGGTCGACTTGGCGTTGAGCGGCTTCCAGATCATGGGGAAGGCGGCGCAGGGATCGGCGAGTAGGGCGGTCACATCGAGGGGCTTTGGGACGAGTGGGGCTTTCAGGCCGAGAGCGCTGTCGACTACTTCCTGTGAGGGGATCGAGCCGCACGCCGTGGCGCAGAGGACGCTCAGAATGACGAAGGTGCGCTTCATTGCTTCGCTCCCTTCGCGATGCAGGAGCTGCAACGTTCATGACTGGCGATCTTCCCGGTGAGGTCCCGGCCGTAGAACGGGAAACATGCGGCGCCGCAATTCGAGATGTAGATCAGCCCAAAGCGGAGCTTGCCCTTCCCGACGTAGTGGGCGCGACGGCTGTTCCGCGGCTTGGTGCCGGCTTCGAGGATCCAGCCGTTGGGCGGTAGTCGTTGTGCGGCAAGGCGATCCAGCTCGTCGGCGTAGGTGGCGAGATCCGCGCCTAGTTCGCTGAGACGTTCTCCGAGGTCTCGCAAGCCATCGGCGCGCATGGGGATGGGCGAGAGCCAGGTTATGTCTTCCGGAAGCGTCCTGGCCAAATCGTGCAAGCGCTCGAAAAGGTGTTCGTCCACAGTCATGCGCGGCATGATCGGTGCTTCAAAATCGCAACACCAAACGTCGATCACCCGGTCGGGATTGTCGGACCCTGATGACACACTGTGCCCATGACGGCACTTGTCGCAACGCCGCGCGCCCGGGCTCTGGGTGCGGCGATCCGTGCTGCCCGCAGGCGGAGAGGGATGGGGTTGCGCGAGCTTGCTCGACTCGCGGAGGTACCGAGCCCGCAGCTATCCCATTGGGAGAAGGGAACGCGGTTACCAAAGCTCGAGGAGTTGGCGGGGGCTGCTGGCGTATCTACGCGTGGCGGGTGAGGAGAAGGCATGGTTCATCGAACTCGTGCGAAACGCACAGGAGCCCAATTGGCTCGAACACAGCCCCGACGCGTCGCCCGGACTGACGGCCTTGATCGAGTACGAACGCAGCGCCGCGGCGATCTTCAATTGGCAGCCGGTGTTGATCCCGGGAGTTCTGCAGACAGCCGCCTATGCGAGAGAGATTCTCACCTACGGTGGGTTGTCGAAGAATGAAATTGAACAGCGGTTGATGATCCGGCTGGCGCGGCGGGAGATTCTCGGCGGACCGGCGGCCCTGCGGTACACCGTATTGCTCGGCGAACTTACGTTCCGGCAAGGAATCGGCGGGAAGTCTGTCATGTTGGACCAGCTTCATCATCTGATCGCGGCCGCGGAGCGGAGCAACGTGGTGGTGCGCGTGCTGCCGACGGGCAACGGTTATCACCCAGGCCTCAGCGGTTCGTTCGCGATCCTGGACTTCGCGGACTTGCCGCCCATCGTTCACGCAGAGCACTACCGCGGGAGCGTGTATCTCTACACTGATGAGAAGGTGGCCGACTACCGAGCCGCTGCGAAGACTCTGGCTGCGCTGGCCCTGAACGATGCCGATTCGATCGCCCTCATCCAGGGGGTGATCGCCGAACTGGAGGCCTAGCATGTCCTGGCGGAAGTCCAGCTATAGCGGACCGGACACCGACTGTGTCGAGGCGTTGCTTGACCAGGTGGTGCGGGTTCGTGACACCAAGGATCGCCCCGGCGGCACCCTCGACATCCACCCGGACACCTGGGCAGCACTCCTCCAGGAACTCAAGTCGGAGCCCAGGTAGCCCACCCGCCGCGGGTGCTCTGGATGTCCCCAATGCCATGTACGAGACGCTCAACGTCCCCACCGAGGCATTCGAGACGCTCCAGGCTGCCCGCCAAACGGGCCGCTCACGAGGAAGCGTCGTTGAGCCGCGCCTGAACATCGTCGGCATGCTCGGCCCGGCCCTGCTTCCGGTACAGCTCCACCGCCGCCTGCCACGCTTCCCGTGCCTGGTCAAGATCCCCGAGCGCGGTGTGCGAGTTTCCCAGTCCGGCCAACGTGTTCGCCTCGGCGTAGGCGTTCCCGGCTTCACGGAACATCACCAGAGCCCGCTGGTAATGCTCGACTGCGTCGGCGTACCTGCCGGTCTTGAGGGCGATGAAACCCAGACTGTCCAGCGTTTCCGCTTCACCCTCGGGAAAGCTCTGCAGCCGGAACAGGTCGAGCGCGGCCTCGCAGTGAATGCGGGCCTCGTCGTAGCGGCCCAGCCGTCCTGCGTACCAGCCCATGGCGTTGAAGGCCATCGCCTCCAGTGCGGGCTGGCCGACCTCGTGAAAATGTGACCGCGCCAGAACCGAATGGTCCATGGCCAGCTGGTCGTCTCCGCGTTGCTCCCAGATCCACGCGAGGATTTGGTGACAATGTCCCTGGCCGCGCCGATCATCGGTCAGCTCGAACAGCGCGAGCGCCTGCCGCAAATGATCGAGCGCCTCGTCCTGGCGGTTCGCCCGCGCGTAGCCGTGGCCGAGACACCGGTGCGCGAGGGCCTTGGCCGACGAGTCGTCCAGCCGCTCGGCGGCGGCAAGGCCGAGCTGCCAGACGGTGAGGTCGTCGCTCACCCGGCCGCGGCGCGAATGGAACGTGTTCAGCGTCGACGCGAGCTGCCACACCTTGATGTCCCAGCCGATTTCGACCGCGAGTTGTTGTACGGCAAGAAGACAGGGCTGTTCGGCGTCGAACCACTCCAGTGCGGCGGCGCCGTCCGCCAGGCTCAGTGGCGTGCAGCCCGCCGGCGGTTTGCCCAGATCGATGAGCTTCCGCAACGGGTTGAGCAGCACCGTCGCGCGATGTGCTGTGTACAAATAGAAATCCACGAGCCGGATCAGTGCTTCGAGACGTTCCTCGGTCTCCTGTTTGTCGTGGGCGAGCTCGGCGGCGTGCAGCCGGACGAGGTCGTGCATGCGCCAGCGTCCGGGGAGGTGTTCGTCCACAAGGGACTGTCGTTCGAGAGTGCGCAGGGCTATGCGGGCTTCGGCGCCGGTCCCGTTGATCAGGCTGGCCGCCGCGGGCAGGGCGATGTCCGGCCCCGGCGCGAGCCCGAGTAGTTCGAAGATCTCCGCGTGCCGTTCGAGCAATGCCCTGTCGGACAACGACAACACGGTCGCCAGGCTGGTGGTCGGCCCGCCGGCGTCGAGGGCGTCGAGCCGGCTCGAGTAGCTGCGGAGTTCGGCGGCGAAGGTCAGCAGAGAGAACTTTCGGTGCGCGGTGGCGCGACCCGCGACGATCGCCAGCGCCAGCGGCAGACCCGCGCAGTAGCCCAGGATTTCGTCGAACGCCTCGGGTTCCTTCTCGACCCGCTCCTCGCCGAGCCGCCCCGCGAGCAGTTCGCGCGCCTCGTCCTCGGACAACCCGTCCAGCGCCAGGGTGTGCGCGCCGTGCGTCGTCGCGAGGTCGAGCATCCGGTCCCGGCTGGTGATCAGCACCGTGCACGCGGGCGTTCCGGGCAGAAGGTCGAGGACGTGCTGCGAATCGCGCGCGTTGTCGAGCAGGATCAACATCCGCCTGCCCGCGACCAGGCTCCGGTAGAGCCCCACCTGCGAATGCTGATCGGCCGGGATGTCGCCGGGCGCGACACCGAGCGCGCTCAGGAATCCGCGCAACGCGGTTTCGGGCGGCATCGGCTCGCGTCCGGCGGGGTCGAAGCCCTGGAGGTTCACGAACAGCTGGCCGTCGGGGAAACGCTGCAGGTTGCTGTGCGCCCACTGCATCGCCAGCCAGGTCTTGCCGACCCCACCCAGTCCCCCGATCGCCAGGGTGACGCCGGTTTCGTCCATGGAGCCGAGTTCGCGCTCGCGGCCTTCGAAACCGGCGGGGGCGGGTGGCAGCTGACGCGGGATGATCGAGGGCGTGTCTTCGTCGACCGGTGGATCGCCCGCGACTTCCAGCAGGATCGCCCGTGCCTTGGCCGCTGTCGGCCGTTTCTTCGGATCCGGGTGCATCAGGGCATTCAGGACGTCTTCGGGCAGCGGCGTGCCGCCCTCCGTCACGACGGACAGCGTCGCTCCGAGCGCGTAGATGTCGGACGCGGGTCCAGCGGCCTCGCCGTCGGTGACCTCGGTGGCCATGAACCCCGGCGTACCCGCGATCTTGTCGTCGTCGCCTGGCTCGGTGACGTTGGCCCAAACGGCGATGCCGAGATCGGTGAGCTTGGCCGTTCCGTCGTCGGTGACCAGCACGTTCCCCGGTGTGATGTCGCGGTGCACGATGCCTTTCGCGTGCATCGCGGCCAGCGCGGAGGCCACCTGCGCGCCGATTTCGGCGGCTTTGCCCGCGGGGATGAGATCACCCGCTCGCAGTATTTCGGCAAGGCTGCGCGAAGGGAGGTACTCCATCACCAGCCAGCGCCGGAGGCGTTCGCGGATGACGTCGAAGACCACGACGACATTGGGGTGCTGCAGACCGGCGCCGATCCGCGCCTCGCGACGGATCAGCTCCCCGCTGCCCGAGCGCGCGCGTTTGACCGCGACGACCCGGCGCAGCTCGAGGTCGGTCGCCCGCCAGACCTCGCCCATCCCGCCTGAGCCGACGACCTCCTCGAGCCGGTACCGGCCGGCGATCATCTCCCCCTTGCGCACCCTGTCGATGCTAGGGCACTAAGGGTCACGTTCGATCACGTCAAACGGCTTGGACCGCTTTTCGGGCCGAGGGAAGCAGCCCCGCCAGCGTCTCCTCGCCCGGGACGCCGACCCGGTCGTTGATCTCGCGGTAGACGTAGGCGAACGACTCGATCGGCAGGTAGCCCAGCTGTGCCGTCTGCTGGGCGTTGGTGTGGAGTTCGTGATAGGCGCAGACACCGTTGAGCGCGACCTTGCCGAAGCCCAGCGCCATCACCGCGACCTCGGTGCGGATCTCCTCGTCGTCATCCCCGAACTGGGCGTTGATCGACCCCGGTTGCATGCGCTGGAGGCCGTTCAGGACGAGGAACAGGTGCGTCAGCTCATGCGCGATGGCCGCGTGAACGGCCTTGATCGAGCGGAAGAGGTCGTTCCTCAGGTAGAGCTGGAACGTGTCCTTCGAGTCGATGGTGCGGCGTTCCAGGCTCGCCGGATGCTTGTGCCCGGCGTGGATGTGGACCCGGTTGCCGGGCAGGATCGTTTCCGGAATCCCCAGCCGCCGAAGGAAATGCAGGTAGTCGTGCCGGACGGCCCCCTCGAAGCCGGACGTGTCGAACAGGAAGTTCTCGCCGCCACGGGCACCACGCCAAAGTGGCTCCGCGTCCTTGATCAGTGCGTCCAGATCCCGCTTGTCTGTCATGTCACGAGAGGGTGGTATCGGTCACCAGGGACCGGTCCCGCGATCCGGAGATCGTTGTGCCGGATCTCGCGCCCAAAGGTGGATCCTCACCGGCTAGCGTGGGGGCATGGCTACTCGCACCGTCCGTGACGCGACCAGGGAACTGCTGCGTGAACTGGGCCTGACCACGGTTTTCGGCAACCCCGGGACCACGGAAATCGCCTTCCTCACCGACTGGCCGGACGATTTCACCTACGTACTCGCGCTGCAGGAGGCTTCCGTCGTCGCGATGGCGGACGGCTACGCGCGCGCGGCGCGGCGGCCGGTGCTGGTGAATCTGCATTCCGCGGGCGGGGTCGGCCACGCGCTGGGACATGTCTTCACCGCGTATCGCAACAACGCGCCGCTGATCATCGTCGCCGGGCAGCAGACCCGGTCGCTGCTGCCGGACGAACCGTTCCTCGGCGCGGTGGACGCGACGAGCTTCCCCAAGCCGTACGTCAAGTGGAGCTGTGAGCCGGCCAGGGCCGAGGACGTTCCGGCGGCGCTGGCACGGGCGTACCACGTGGCGACGCAGGCGCCGATGGGTCCGGTGTTCGTCTCGGTGCCGGTGGACGACTGGGACGTCGAGACCACCAAACGGACCGTGTCCCGGCCGCGGATCCCTGGTTTCGCACCCGATCCCGTGGCCCTGGACGAACTAGCCGCGGCTCTGGACGGCGCCGAACGCCCGGCGTTCGTCGTCGGACCGGGCATCGACGACGAAGGGGCCGTACCGGACATCGTCGAGCTGGCGGAGAAGGTCGGCGCCGGAGTCTGGGCGCCGCCGATGTCGTCACGGT
Source organism: uncultured Actinomycetota bacterium (assembly GCA_963766045.1). Classification (GTDB taxonomy): domain Bacteria; phylum Actinomycetota; class Actinomycetes; order Mycobacteriales; family Pseudonocardiaceae; genus Amycolatopsis. The sequence goes on from CAVXYN010000002.1 coordinate 1,094,885, forward strand.
GCTCGTTCCCCGAGGACCATCCTCAGTTCTTCGGTTTCCTTCAGCCGGAACGGGAAATGCTCGCCAGCGCGCTCTCCGAGCACGACGTCGTCGTCGTCATCGGAGCACCCGCGTTCACCTACCACGTGTATCGCGGCGAGTCGGAAATCCCGCTACCCCAACTGTTCTTGGTCAGCGACGACGACCAGGTGCTCGCGCGGGCCGCGGAAGGAAACGGGATCCGCGCGACACCGAAGCTCGCGATCCGCGCGCTGACCGAGCGCGCCGCACCGCGTCAGGCGCCGAAAGCCCGTGCACGGATGGAAAAGCCGGCCGAAGCCACGCCGATCCTGCCGGACTTCGCCTACGCCACGATCGCGGAAGTGCTGCCGGACAACGCGATCGTCGTCGAGGAGGCGCCGAGTCACCGCAACGAGCTGCACGACCACCTGCCGATCACCTCGACCGACACGGGATTCCTCACCGTCGCCAGCGGAACGCTCGGCTACGGCCTGCCCGCCGCTGTCGGCGCGGCGCTCGCCCGGCCCGAGCGGAAGGTCATCGCCGTGCTCGGTGACGGTTCGAGCATGTACTGCATCCAGGCGCTTTGGACCGCGGCGCAGCAGAACCTGCCGGTGACGTTCGTGATCTTCGACAACTCGCAGTACGCCGCGGTGCGCATCCTCGGCGAGGCGGCCGGTGGCGAGAAGGTTCCGGGCGTCGACCTCGGCGGTATCGATTTCCCCGCGCTGGCAGGGAGTATGGGCTGCCGGACGTCGGTGGTCGAGCAGGCTTCGGACCTGAAGCCGGTGCTGGAGGCGGCTTTGGCCGACGAGCGGCCGCATCTGGTGCATGTCCGCATCGACCCGAACCCGCGCAAGTTGTACTGATCGTGAGTGGTAATGACGGTTAGAACCATCATTACCACTCACGAGTGTCAGCTCTTGGTGCGCGCCTCGGCGGCGGCGTCAGCGGCGGCAGCCTGCTGAGCCAAGTCCCACTCGGCGGCATCGGAAGCGGCAGTGACCGCCTCAGGTGCCCCACCGTGCAGCAGCCGCGCGACCTCGCCCCGCAGCGTGACGAACTCCGCCGACTCGCGCGTGGTGATCTGGTCTCGTTCCGCGGGCAGCCCGACCTTCAGATCGGCGACGATCGACGCCGGCGACTTCGACAGCACCAGAACCCGGTCCGACAGGTAGACGCTCTCGTCGATGTCGTGCGTGACAACGAGAACCGTGCTCCCGTGTTCGCGCTGCACGCGCCGGGTCAGGTCCTCCAGTTCGAACCGCGTCTGCGCGTCGACGGAGGCGAACGGCTCGTCCATCAGCAGCAGAGCCGGCTCGCTGGCCAGCGCTCGCGCGATCGACACCCGCTGTTGCATACCACCGGAAAGCTGCCACGGGAACTTCGAGCCGACACCGGAAAGCCCGACGGACTCCAGTGCCTCCTGTGCCCGTGAGCGCCGCTCGGAACGGCTCAAGTTGCGCCACCGCAAGGGGAACTCGACGTTCTTGGCGACCGAGAGCCAGGGGAACAGCGAACGGCTGTAGTCCTGGAACACCACGGCCAGATCCTCCGGCACCCCGGACACGTCGTCGCCGTGCAGGCGGACCTGGCCCGACGTCGGCTTGATCAGCCCGGCGATGCAGCGCAGCAGCGTCGACTTGCCGCAGCCCGACGGGCCCACGATGCTGGCGAGCTGCCCGGCCTCCACGGTGAACGACAGGTCGTTGACCGCGACGTGGGCCTTTTCTCCGGTGCCGTAGTGGTGATTCAGCCCGGAGACCTCGAGCATGGTTGACATTTCGCTGACCCTTCGAAATCTAGATACGGCCGTTGCGGGTGGGCTGCCAGCGAAGCACTCTCTGCTCCACCGCGAGGAAGGCCGCGTTGAAACCGTAGCCGAGTAGCCCGAGCAGGACCAGCCACGACCACATGACCGGGAAGTCGAACGCCTGCTGCGCGTCCATCAGGGACCGGCCGATGCCGCTATAGGAACCGACGAGTTCCGAGATCACCATCAGCAGCAGGGAAATCGACAGGCTGAGCCGGAGACCCGCGAAGATCTTCGGCCCGGCCGCGGGCAGCACCACCGAGCGCAGCCAGAACGACCGCGGAGTTCGGAAAGACCGTGCGGTGTCGATTTTCACCTGGTCCACCGAACGGACACCGTCCACCGTGTTCAGCAGTACCGGCCAGATCGCGCCGAAGATGATCGACCCGGTCTGCATACCCGGCCCGAGTCCGAAAAGGACGATGAACACCGGGATCAGCGCGGGCGGTGGTACCGAACGGAAGAACGCGAACAGCGGCCCGACGTAGTCCATCCCGGTCTTGGAGCGGCCGAGCCCGACACCCAGCGCGACGCCGACGGCACCGGCCAGCAGCCAGCCGCCGAGCGTCCGGCCGAGGCTGGGCAGGACGTTGGTGAACACGGTTTCGGTCAGGAACAGTTGCGACGCCGGGCCGGTGAACCACAGCTTCGCCGCGGCCGTCACGATCTCGGTCGGCGGCGGGAAGAACGGGCTCTTCGCCAGACGGCACGAGAGTTCCCAGATTCCCAGCAGTGCGAAGAAAAGCAGCCAGTTGCGGACCAGGATGCCGAGTCCCCGGCCCACCTGCCTGCCGACGCGGCTGGACAGCGTGAGAGTCACGAGACCGCCTCCCGGTCGACGGTGCTCCAGCGGAAGGCCCGCCTGCCGATCATCTCCAGCCCGCCGTTGATGAGGAAGCCGAGCGCGCCGACCACCACGGTCCCGGCGAGCACCAAGTCGAACCTGGTCGAACCGACACTGGCCTGCATGATGAAGTTGCCGATGCCGAGTTTGGCCCCGGCGAGGAATTCGGTGCTGACCACCGCGATCAGCGCGATGTTGGCCGAGAGCCGGACCCCGGTGAAGACGAACGGCGCGGTATGCGGCAGCGACACCGAGGTCAGGATCCGGAACTTGCTCGTCCCGCAGGCGCGCGCGGTCTCCAGCAGCACAGGGTCGATCTCGCCGAGGGCGTAGATCGTGTTGAACATGATCGGCCACAGCGAGGCGTACACGGCGAGCGTGATCTTCGCTTCGGGGCCACCGCCGATCAGCAGGAGCACCAGCGGGATGAGGGCGACCGCCGGGATCGGCCGGAGGAACTCGACGATCACCGCCGTCGCGGTGCGCAGCCCGGGGATGCTGCCCAGCAGCAGGCCCGCCGGTACGGCGACGGCGACCGCGATGAGCAGGGCGATCGCCCAAGCGAGGAACGTGGCGATCAGATCGCGGATGAACTGCACCTCGCCGAACTGCTCGAAGATCGTCACGATGACGACGCTCGGCGGGGGGAGGAACTCTTTACGGACCAGACCGGCCTGGACGATCCCTTCCCACAGGAGGAAGAAACCGGCCAGACCGGCCAGGGCACGGAGAAGTCGTGGCACCTTTACCTTTATCCAGCTTGAGGGGCGATCATCGGTGCGGCGTCGAGTTTGGCGGTGATGACGCCGGTCTGCAGCAGCAGGTCGGGCACGCGCTGCAGGCGCCGCGCGTCCAGGGTGGCCCCGAACGTCGGCAGAGTGAGCAGGGAAGCGGTCTCCGCGTCGACCTTCGCGTATTTGACGATCATCGGCTCGATCTTCGCGCGGTCGGCGGCGTCACGGACGGCCTTCGACATGGCGCGTTGGAACGCCGCGAGGGTCTTCGGGTTCTTGTCCACGAACGAGCCGAGAGCGCCGAAGCCCGCCAGCGGGAAGTCCTGGGTGGCGCCGGTCGCGATGTCGACGACCGGGGTCGCGCCCGCGACCTTGGAGGCCTGCGTCAGGAACGGTTCTGGCAGGTAACCGGCGTCGACCTGACCCGAGGAGAGCGCGGCGGCGATGTTCGGCAGCTGCATCGGCACCCACTGGACCTTGCTGGCGTCCACACCGTGGTCCTTCATCACCGAGACGGTGAGCAAGTGGGACGCGGTGTTCTTGTCGGTGATGGCGATCCGCTTGCCCGCCAGGTCGTTGATCGTCTTGACCGGCGAGTTCGGCGCGGTGACCACTGCGTTGCTCTTCGGGCTGGCCGACACGGAGTCGGCGACGATCCGGACGTCCGCGGCGCCCTTGCTCTTCGCGATGAAGAACGGCATGTAGGTCGAGAAGGCGATGTCGACCTCGCCGCCGATCATCTTGGTCATCGACGCCTGGCCGCTGGGGGCGTCGACGGCCTCGACCTCCAGACCTTCGGCCTTGAAGTAGCCGCCTTCCTGCGCCAGCCGCAGCGGCGCGAGGTCGACGACGGGCAGGAGGGACACCTTGATCTTCGGCTTCTCCAGCGCGCTGTCACCGGACGCGCCGGACGTGTCGTCACCGCCGAGAAGCCCGCAACCGCTCAGCGTGGCGAGCATGAGGGCACTGAGCGCGACCCCGATGACGCCCCCCGCGGCACCCCTCGTATGGCTGCCCTTCGTGTGACGGCGTGCCTGGCTTCTGCTCATGGCGTGTCGAAACAAAGCCTGCTCCTCGGAAACAATGAATCACCGTTTGGGGGATTTCGTCAGTGCGGTGGCTTCATTTCGCCAGGCACGCGGCCACTTTAGAGATTTGCCGACCTGCTCACAATGGGTGCCGTGAGCGGGTGATCATTTTAGGCCATTCGCCCGATCGTATGATCACCCGCTCGGACATCGCTACTTTCGGTTATTAATTTTGGTAATCAATGACGCAGAGTCAAAGGACTCCCCGGATTGATCACGCTCGGTCAGCCCGCCGATTGCGGGGCGATCATCGGGGCGACATCGATCTTGGCCGGGATGGCGCCCATCTGCAGGAGCAGGTCCGGCACGCGCTGGATCCGCCGTGCGTCCAGGATCGACTGGAAGGTCAGCAGCGTGGTCAGCGACGCGGTGTCCTGGTCGATCTTGGCGTACTTGACCAGCAGCGGTTCGATCTTGGACCGGTCGGTCGCGTCGTTGGTCGCCTTGAGCATGGCGCGCTGGAAGGCGGCCACGGTCTTCGGGTTCTCGGTGGCGAACTTGCCGAGCGCGCCGTAGCCCGCGGTCGGGAAGTCCTGGGTGGCGCCGGTCGCGGTGTCCACCACCGGGATGGTGCCCGCGGTCTTCGCGGCCGAGGTGATGAACGGCTCGGTCAGGAAGCCGGCGTCGATGTCGCCGTTCTTGAGCGCGCCTGCGACGTTGGGCAGCGGGAGCGGCACCCACTGGACCTTGCTGAAGTCCACGCCGTGGTCCTTCATGACCGACTTCGAAAGCGTGTCAGAGATGGTGTTCGGCGCGGTAATGCCGATTTTCTTCCCGGCCAGGTCGTTGACGCTCTTCACCGAGGACGTCGGCAGCGTGACCAGCATGGTGCTCTTCGGGCCGGCGGAGGAGGCGTCGGCGACCAGCTTGATGTCAGCGGTGCCCTTGCTCATCGCGATGAAGAACGGTGTGTAGCTGGCGTAGGCGATGTCGACCTCGCCACCGATCAGCTTCGTCAGCGAAACCTGGCCCGAAGCGGCCTCGGCCACCTCGATGTCGAGGCCCTCGGCCTTGAAGTAGCCGCCGTCCTGTGCGAGGCGGAAGGATGCGGTGTCGATGGTCGACATCATCGCGACCTTGATCTTCGACTTCTCCAGGTTTCCGTTGCCGCTGGAAGAGGACGAGTCGTCGCCCCCGAGCAGGCCACAGCCGCCGACGGAGGTGGTGACGACGGCCGCCAGCGCGAGGGCGATCGCCCCGCGCCGCCCCCGGCGGACCTTCATACGAGCTGAGCCAAGCAAGTAGTGCTCCTGGTCAAGCGAGGACACGCGATGACGTGGCCTGATGGATGGGATGGTGACTCATTGGCGAGAGTCACGCGCCCACTGTAGAGAACTAACCAACCGCTCACAATGGGTGGTCATCCTATGATCCCCAGTGGTATCGATCACCCGAACAGGCTGTTTGTAATAAGTGAACACAACTCGCTGTGGGCACCCGGTGGGTTTGTTGACAACTGAGTGACTTCAGGTCAAGGGCCGTCCGGTGGCTCTTCCCACGTCTTGTCCAAAGGGTTACATCTGGGCCGCCCGTTCGCTACCCTCATGCACCGGTAGTGAGGTGTGGACCACTGATGTAGTGAAAGAGAGTGCCTTGGATGGCCGAACGCTATGGACCTTTCCCGAGGTGCAAGGCACTCTGTGTTCAACAAGCGCGCGGTGAACAGGCGCTTGTCGAACACGTCGGCGTACTGGCGGGATAGGCCGAGAAGACCGATGACCGACCAGTACGAGGATCGAAAGCCATGCCAGAGCTGAACCACTGCCGCCGTGCCGGGCGGGGTATCAGCCGGGTTCACCCGAGTGAGCCAGTCAACGACGATCGCCTCATTCGTAAGTGTGAACACTCGTGCCCCGCGTGCACCTGCCACCCGGCAGGAGTGTGCCGGTAGTGGTCTTCGACAACCGACCCAGACAGCAACAGCAGTACGGCCAGTTCGAGAACGGCATGTCCAAAAGGGGCTTTCCCGGCCCAGATGAAGATGGTGGTGCGGCGGTGCCGAACGAAGACACCGCGGGGGTAGGAGGGGCCCCTGCGCGGGAAACCGGAAACGGTCCTGGCAGGAAGTCCGGGTCGTTCCTGGGCCTGCGTAACTGGCGTCTGCGATCCAAGCTCGCGGCCGTCCTGATCATTCCGACCCTGACCGCGCTCGTCCTCGGCGCCTTCCGCGTCGTCGACGACAGCAGCGAGGCCGCCAGATTCCAGGACACGGCCGATCAGGTCGCCTTCGCCGACAAGATCACGCTGGTCGTGCACGAGCTCCAGAGCGAGCGTGCACTGGCCGTCGCCCGGATCGCTTCCAAGGATCAGGCGCGCCAGACCGGCCTCGACGCGCAGATCGCCAAGGTGGACCGCGCCGTCGACGACCTCAGGGCGTCGGCGAACCAGATCAATCCGGACGACCTGGACACGAGAAACCGCTACGCCCGTGGTTTGCAGCGGCTCGACGCGCTACGCCCGCTGCGCGGTGCGATGAACACCTCGCTCCTGAGTGACACGCCGGTCCTCAACGCCTACTCCGGCATCGTCGACGCGCTGGTCCAACTCGGCCGCGAGGTCACCACAGCGGTGACCGACCGCGACGTGCTCCGGCTCGGTGTCACCGTCCAGGCGATCAGTGAAAGCAAGGAATTCATCGCTCGCGGTGATGCGGCCCTGCTGATCGCTTCCTTCACTTCATCGTTCCCGGGTGACCTGTTCGACCAGGCCCGTTCCTCCGTCGCCAGCGGTGACGCGTCGACAGCGGCGTTCCTCGCGAACGCCAGCCCAGATCAGCGGCAGCTGTATTCGGACACCTTCTCCGGTCCCGAGGTCGACGACCGCCGCCGGATCACCACGATGGCGTTCTCCCTCGCCCAGCTCGGCAAGCAGCCGGCGATCGACGACACCGCGCTCGGCAACGACAGCCGGGTCGCACTGGACAAGCTGCGCGCCGTCGAGACGAACCTGCTCGGCCAGCTGCGGACCCAGGCCGACGAGCTGGCCACCTCGGCGATCAACTCCGCCTGGATCGGCGGTGCGATCGTGCTGCTGGCGCTGGTCGCCGCGCTGGTGCTGATGCTGATCATCGCGCGTCTGCTGCTGCGCCCGCTGCGGGTGCTGCGGAAGACCGCGCTCGACGTCGCCTACACCCGGCTGCCGGAAACCGTGCAGGCCATCCTCGACGACCCGGACCCCGTCAACGCCTCGAAGCGTTCGGTCGATCCGGTGCCGGTCACCTCGCGTGACGAGATCGGTGAGGTGGCGCGCTCGTTCGACGTCGTCCACGCACAGGCCGTCAAGATGGCCGCCGAGCAGGCCCTCCTGCGGGAGAACGTCAACGGCATCTTCGTGAACCTGTCCCGCCGTTCGCAGCGGCTGGTGGAACGCCAGCTCGGCGTCATCGACCGGCTCGAGGCCGACGAGCAGGACCCGGACCACTTGGCCAGCCTGTTCGAGCTCGACCACCTCGCGACCCGGCTGCGCCGCAACGGTGAAAGCCTCCTGGTGCTCTCGGGTGCGGGTCTCGCGAAGTCGGTGCCGAAGCCGGTGCCCGCCGCCGACGTCGTCGGCGCGGCGGTGTCGGAGATCGAGCAGTACGCCCGGATCGAGATCGGGATCGTTCCCGACGTCGCCGTCCAGGGCCTGACCATCCACGACCTCGTGCACGTGCTCGCGGAACTGCTGGACAACGCCACCTACTTCTCCGAGCCGGAGACGAAGGTGACCGTTCGCGCGGTGATCACCCGCAAGAAGGCGCTCGCCATCCAGGTCACCGACCACGGTGTCGGCATGACCGAGGAGCGGCTCTCCGAGATCAACCAGCGGCTGGCCGACCCGCCGGACCTGGACGTCTCGGTGACCCGGCGGATGGGCCTGTACGTGGTCGCGCGCCTGGCGCGTCGTCACGGCATCGAGGTCCGGCTGCGGGAGAACGAGGACATCGAGGGCGGCGTGATCGCGCGGGTCGTCGTGCCCGCCGAGCTGCTCACGCAGATGCGGCCCGGCGCGCGCAGCACCACCCCGCCGCCGGCGAACCGCTCCGAGACCTCGACGTCGATGCCGAACATCCCGGCGTCGGACCGCGGTCTGGAGATGACCCCGCCCCCGCCGTCGCAGCCGATCCCGGTGCAGGAACCCGTGCCGCAGCAGGGCGGGCTCGTCCCGCTCGATCAGCCGATCAGCCTCGACGACCTGGTCGCGGGCAAGAAGGCGGCCGGACCGTTCCTCAGCCCCGCCACGCCCGCCGAGGAGACCCCGGCGTGGCCGACGGCCGAGGATCTGGCGCCGACGAACCCGAACGGGGACGGCGCGTCCAGCGTCCCCGACACCCAGTTCGCGCCGCTGGTGCTGCCGAAACGCGAGCCGAAGTACGTCCCGGTGAACCCGATGGAGCCTGCTCCGCAGCCCCCGGAGGCGGAGGAGACCGGCAAGTCGGCACTCGAGGACGACGTCCCCACCCGGCGGCTTCCGATCTACCAGTCGGTGCTGTCCCGCTGGTTCAGCGAGGGCGACGAGACCTCCGAGCCCACTAGCGGGTACCAGGACGAGGTCGCGGTCGAGTCGGACGTTCCCGAGCAGAGCCGCAACGGCGCCCCCGCCGTCGAGGAACAGCAGCCCGAAGAGGTCTTGCCCACTCGGACCCCGCAGACTGTTCCGCCGGAGAGCGTGCTCCAGGACAATGGCTGGCGCAGCGCGTCCGACGACGGCTGGCAGGCGGCTCAGGTCCTGTATGAAGACAAGAACGACGAGATCACGCCGGCCGGCCTGCCCAAGCGGGTACCGAACCAGTACCTCGTACCGGGCTCGATCGGCGGGAACGAACCGAAGAAGGAAGACTCGTTCGCCGACACCTCCGCCGGTATGCCGGGAACGGGCGCCATCGCCCGCTCGGCGACGGCGGCTCGGAGCCGGATGGCAAGCTTCCAGAAGGGCTACACATCGGGACGGCACGCGTTGAAGGAACGCCCGCTCGATGCGCTGGATGACAACGGCGTTCCGGTGAGTGGCGGGGGTTCCCCTGCCGATGACAGCAGTAAGGAGTGAAAGTGACACGGGCGGGTGCAATGCAGCCGGGGGGCCAAGCGCAGCCGGGCGGCCAGTCGCAGGGCAAAGGACACGCGAGCAGCTTTGCCTGGCTGATCACCGATTTCGTGCACCGGGTCCCTGGCGCGGCGCATGCCGTGGTGGTCTCGGCGGACGGTTTGCTGCTGGCGTCGTCACGCGGGCTTCCCAAGGACAGGGCTGACCAGCTCGCGGCGGTGACGTCCGGGCTGACCAGCTTGGCGCGCGGTGCGGCGAAGGTGTTCGAGGGCGGTACCGTCGCGCAGACGGTCGTCGAGATGGCCAACGGCTTCCTCTTCCTCATGGCGATCTCCGATGGGTCGTCCCTGGCGGTCCTCGGTTCGCCGGAGAGCGACATCGGCCTGGTCGTCTACGAGATGACCTTGCTGGTCGAACGCGTGGGGCAACAGCTGACACCGGAGATGCGCGCGCAGCTCCAGGGCGCGTCGGTCCGCCGCTGAGCGGCCGCCGGGAACCGAGGAGATTGCCGTGGACGACGGGCGCTTGAGGGGCGATGGCCGGCTCGGTGACGACTTCTCCGGTGGGTGGTCGGAACGGGACGACGGCCGGGAGGACTGGACGTCCTTCCGGGAACGCGTCGACCGCGAATGGCGATCGCGCAGGACACAGGGGTCGGACAACGACCCTGTGTCCGATGACGAGGCGGCTCGCTGGCTGACCGACTCGAACGCCGGACAAGGGCCCGCCGATTTCAGCGTCTCCGACTACCGGGAACGCCTTCTCGGCGGCCCCGGAGCGGAGCTGTTCGGTGGCGGCAGTGGCCCGCTGTACGACTCGGGCGAATTCGCCAAGTTCTCCTTCGACAAGGAGGAGGAGCGCCGGGCGGCCGACGAGGTCGCGGATCCGCTCGCGGCCGCGCTGCCGCAGCAGGCGCAGAACGAGTTCGTCGACGACGAGCATTACGTCACAGACGTCGAATCGTCCGGTCTGGTCCGCCCGTACTTCCGCACACGGGGCCGGACCAAGCCGACTTACGACCTGGCTATCGAGGCGTTGATCTCGACCAGTGAGCAGGGCAGGGTGCTCGACCGAGTACGCGTCCCCGAACACCGGTCGATCTGCGACCTTTGCCTGGACACCCGGTCGGTCGCCGAAGTCGCGGCGCTGCTGCGCCTGCCGCTCGGTGTCGTCCGGGTGCTGATTGGAGACGTGGCCGGTCTCGGTCTGGTACTGGTGCACACCGCCAGCCAGAACGTGGGTGACCGGCCCAGTATCGAGTTCATGGAGAGGGTGCTCAGTGGGCTTCGGAGAATTTGACTCCGACGCGAACGCGCCGCAGGTGACCGGTCCGACTTCGTCGGCGAAGATCGTGGTCGCGGGTGGGTTCGGATCGGGGAAGACCACGATGGTCGGAGCGGTATCGGAGATCGATCCGCTGACCACCGAGGCGATGATGACCGAGGCCAGTGTGTCGGTCGACGACAATTCGGCGACCCCGAACAAGTCGACGACGACCGTGGCGATGGACTTCGGCCGGATTTCGCTGGACTCGGACCTGGTGCTGTACGTGTTCGGTACGCCGGGCCAGCACCGGTTCTGGTTCATGTGGGACGACCTGGCGGTCGGCGCCATCGGTGCCGTCGTGCTGGTCGACACGCGGCGGCTCGCCGACGCGTTCCCGTCGATCGACTTCTTCGAGAACCGGAAGCTGCCGTACGTCGTCGCGATCAACTGCTTCGACCGGCTGCTGCACCACCAGATCGAGGACGTCCGGCACGCGCTGACGATCTCACCCTCGGTGCCGATCATGGCCTGTGACGCGCGCGAGCGTGATTCCGCCAAGCAGGTCTTGATCTCGGTCGTTCAGCACGCAATCGCTCACGACTCGGCGTTGCGGGCAGGATAAAAGGACGAAAAACCCGAGGTGGATGCGGCCGTTGGAGTGAACTCGGCAGGCTTCACCCGCTTCGGGGAGTGGTGCCACCGGCAGGGCTGAAAGTAGGCGATCCTCTTCGGCCCGGCCGGGCCCGGCAACGCCCGATCGGGCCGCCGGCAGGCCGATGACCTGCGCGGACACCGTTCCACGCCCGGTCGCCCGCCGCCACCACGGAGTGACCCACGAATGCGTGGTTCATGATGGGTCGACGCGGTGAGCGGCTGGTCGCCTACGGTCGGTGAACGCCGTCGGCCTGGTGGTGGACTCGACACGATCGGCGGGACGAATACGCTGGGTTCAGGCGTCTTTTGGCTTGTCGGAGAGGGACGTCCGGACCATGACGCCCATGTGGTCCGTGACGCAGCGAGGAGGGACTAGTGACGGCATCCGGGCAGCAGCAGAGCTCGTTCGGCTGGCTCATCACGGATTTCGCGCGCCGGGTACCCGGCGCCGCGCATGCCGTGCTGGTCTCCGCGGATGGGCTGCTACTCGCGCCGTCCGAAGGACTCCCGCAGGACCGCGCGGAGCAGTTGTCCGCGGTCGCCTCCGGGCTGATCAGCCTGACCGCCGGCGCGGCGCGCTGCTTCGACGCGGGCGGGGTCAACCAGACCGTCGTCGAGATGGAGCGCGGCTACCTGTTCCTGATGTCGGTCTCCGACGGTTCCTCGCTCGCCGTGCTGGCCGCGCCGACGTGTGACATCGGCACGGTGGCCTATGAGATGACCCTGCTCGTCGAGCGGGTCGGACAGCAGATCACCCCCGAGCTGCGGGCGCAGCTGCAGGGTGGCGTACGTGGGTAGCCGCAGATGAAGATCACCGGATTCACCGAGCCGGACCCCGCCGGCTGGGACGCACTTCATCAGGGCACGGACCGTGAGGGCATCGACTCTCCGAGCCGCTTCGAGCTGAGCCGGATCAGCACGGTCATGCCGCGCCGTCCGGTCGCGCCGCCCGAACCCGTTCCCACGGTCCCCACCCCGATTCGTCAGCCGTCTCCGCGTCCCGCGTCCGCCGGCAACGGCGCGGCCGGTTCCGGCCCCTCGAGCGCGCCGGCCTCGGTCTATCTGCCGACCTCGGGTTCCCGAGTGCGGCCTTACACGCGCACCGGCGGACGGACTCGCACCGCACACGACCTTGCTCTCGAAGCGCTGGTGTCGACCAGCGAGGACGGCCGCCGGTACCGCGGCGTCCGGACCATCGAGCACCGCCAGATCTGCGACATCTGCCTGGACACCCGGTCGATCGCGGAGATCGCCGCGCATCTGCGGCTGCCGCTCGGCGTCGTGAAGGTGCTCGTCGGCGACATGGCCGATGCTGGACTGGTGCTGATCCACCAGACCGAGCTGATTCTCGGGGACCAGTCTTCGCGCGCCTTTATGGAGCGGGTGCTGCAGGGCCTGCGCGCTCTTTAGCCCTCCGACCTTTCCGCGGTGGGAGCAAGGGACCTTTGCTACCGCCGTGTCCATAGGTGTGGGTCGAGTTCGACCTGAGGTACACCATGTAGTGGGTCGAGGAACAAAACGGTCAGCATGAATGGACCGTTCATGCCGGGCTCGTCGCGGCGCGATCCGGCGCCGGAAAGTAGTGAAGGGCCCCTTGCCTACCTTGAGAGTAGTGAAGGGGGCCTTCACGTACCCGCCGTCCTTTGTGGACGCGCCTGTATGGGTTCCTCTATGTGGAAATGTCTCGAGGGAGCTCTTTAACGCCACTAATTGCGCTATTAGTACCCCGGTGAACTGGTGGATCGGTATTCGCCGGGACCACTCCTTCACGCGACAACCGGAGGAGATCGTCAGTCTTCGACGAGGGCGGCCGAGATGATCCGGTGCAAGGGATAGCGCTCGTTGTCGAAACTCTCGAGCACCCCGCCACCGACCCGCATCGGGCGGACCACGCGCTGGCTCGCCGTCCCGCGTGAGTCGACGAATCCGATCCACACCTCGCGGCGTTCCACGGTCGCCTGAGACAGCAATGCCAGCGTCGCCGACGTGTCCCCGGAGCCGCCGCCTTGCGGGGCGCGCACGGTCTCGCCCCGGCGTCGCGCCGAAGCGGCGTCGCCTGCCCTGACATGAGCGACGAGCTTGCCGACCTGGTCGTCGGAAAGTCCCGGCTGCTCTCCAGGCGCCCGTCGCGCGGCACGCGCTTTCGCGGGCAGACGGCGTCCCGAAGGCCTGATGTCCATGACGCGACCGTCGGGCCCTTCGGCGGCCGGGGCGAAGCCGGCGGCGCGGAGTCCGTCGAGGACTTCGGCCAGCGGGTACGAGCTGATGAGCACGGTCGGCGCGATCATGCGCAGGCCGTACTCGGCCGCGACCGCGCTGCCCAAGACCTCCGCCAGCAGCGTCGCGTCGTCGCAGCGCAGGAACGACTCGGCCGCGCCGCCGCGCAGCCGTCCATGACGGCGGGCGACGTCGTCGATCAGGTAGGTAAGTGACTGCGGCACCGGCGTCGCCGAACGAGTGCCGAACAGGTGGTGCAGCTCGCCGGCGGTCCGGCCGGTGTCGAGCGCGCGCCGCACGGTCGTCTCGGTGATCCGGTAGACGGTCGCGTGCCCGGCCGATTCGATCTCGGCGACCGCGTTCATCTCGCCCGCGAGTTCGGCCTCCAGCGGCCCTGGCGCGACGACGGTCAGGTCGGCCTGTACCAGGACGTGGTCCACCGGCCGGGGCAGCGCTTCGAGCATCGCCTCGACCGCGCCGGGCCGGTCTTCGGCCAGCAGCGCCCGCGTCGACGTCGTGAGCCCGCCGAGCGCGACCAGGCCAAGGGCGGACGCCTCGGCCATCGTCCAGCGCACGGTCTCGTCCCGCAGCCGCCCGCCCCGCCTCGGCGCGCGCCAGGAGAGCGCGGCGACCAGTTCGTCGACACTTTTCACCCCGGAACCCCGGGGAAATTCGCTCAACGCGACCAGGATCCGCCGCCGTGAGACCGGTGCCAGCGGACGGCGCAGATCCTCCGACAGCGGCGCGATCGGCTTGTCCTTCGCGTCCCGTCCGCCCGCGAGACCGGGCAGCCGGGGCAGCTCCAGCCAGGCCTGCGCGACCGTCATCCAGCGCTGGGCCGTCGGCGACGCGAGCCACGAGTCCGTCAGTGTCGTCGGCACCCATTCCGGTGAAGTCGACTCGCTGTCGGCGACCATCCCGGCGCCGACGGCGATCTCCGCCAGCAGGGTGGCGCGGGTCTCGTCGACGTCCAGATCCTTCGCGAGCTTCCGCAGTTCGCGTACCCCTAGACCGCCGGACTTGAGCACCGGAGGTGGCGCCGCCGACCACGAGCGAAGCATGGTTTCGGTCTGGCGCAAGAACTCCATCGCCTCACCGGCCGCCGCCTTGTCCACTGTGGACTTCTGGTGTGGGTGGACGGGAAGCTCCGGTTCGCGCAGCGAGCCCGGGTCGAACACCGAGCCGCCGCGCAACGCGATTCCCAGCTCGCGCGGCAACTCGACGGTCTGGTCGTCACGCCGCAACAGCAGGCCGCGTGCGAGCAGCCGCTGCACCGGGTTCGTGGCCCGCTCCAGCGGGATGTCGGCCGACGCGTCCCGGGTCCGGCCGATCGGCGGGCCGGCGGCCAGCGTCGTCAGGAGCGCACGTTCGTCCTCGCTGACGTCGGCGAGCTTGGCGTCGATGTCCGTCCCGGCGAGGGCGGGCGACGACGCGCCGAGCCCGGCCGGGAACGGCCCGAGTACGTCGCGTGAGGACGGTGGGACGCGCAGCGCGTCGTCCTCGCCCCATACGAGCGCCCGCGCGCGCAACCGAGCCAGTGTCTCGCCGACGCCCGTGCCGACCAGTCGCCCGACCTCGGCCGCGGTGACCGGTCCGGTGTCCGCGCCCGCCAGCAACAGGGCGTCGAGCACGGCGAGGGTGAAGGTGTCGAGGTCTTCGCAGGCGCGCGCCACGGAACCCGGCGTGCCGGCCCGGGTGGCGAGCACGATGGTGTCGGACGGGGGTGGCGTGGACAGGTCGCGACGCGCGCGCAGCAGTGCGGCGAGTGCGTCGTCGGGCTCCTTGCGCAGCCAGTCCGCCAAAGAGGGCGCGGGCATAGACGACCAGGATACCGGGCGGGTGATGGCGCGGCAGCCGCGTTCGGGCAGACTGTCCGCGAGAACAGCTTGCACAGGCTCTGGAGGACGTTGTGGCGAAGGGCGAGAACAAGAAGCGCAAGGGCATCGACCCGACGTGGCCCGGTGACGACGGGGAGCACCCCGTCACCGAGCTCGCGGCCGACCGGCAGGGCGCTCTGTCCCCGTTCGGCGACGTGACCTTCCCGCTCGAAAGCGTGCCCTACGTGCACCCCGAGACGAAGATCAACAAGTAGGTCGACCGGCTGGAAGTTACTGGCCAGTCACCCCTGCGAGGCCCCGTGGCGGTCGTCACGGGAGTAGGTTTTGATCGACCTATTCGAGCGTCCTCAGCGGGGGTATTGCCATGCCGGTTCCCGGTCCCGGATATTCGATCACCGTCCGGGTGGAGGCCCCCGCGTCGTCCACCGCGGCGGGTGATCTGACGACCGCCGTCGGCCGCGTCGGCGGCGTGCTGACGGCGTTCGACGTCGTCGAGTCGCACCCCGACTCGATCGTCGTCGACATCAGCGCCAACGCCCTGTCGGAGAACCACGCGCAGGACATCACGCAGACCCTGGACTCGCTGCCGGGCGTCAAGGTCCGCAAGATCTCCGACCGGACCTTCCTGATCCACCTCGGCGGCAAGATCGAGGTGACCCCCAAGGTCGCGCTCCGCAACCGTGACGACCTCTCCCGCGCGTACACCCCCGGTGTCGCACGGGTGTGCCAGGCGATCGCCGCGAACCCCGAGGACGCGCGCCGCCTGACCATCAAGCGCAACACGGTCGCCGTCGTCACCGACGGTTCGGCCGTGCTGGGGCTCGGCAACATCGGGCCGGCCGCCGCGCTGCCGGTGATGGAGGGCAAGGCGGCGCTGTTCAAGAAGTTCGCCGACGTCGACGCCTGGCCGGTGTGCCTGGACACCCAGGACACCGAGGAGATCATCAAGATCGTCAAGGCGATCGCGCCGGTGTACGCCGGGATCAACCTCGAGGACATCGCCGCACCGCGCTGCTTCGAGATCGAGGCGCGCCTTCGCGAGCAGCTCGACATCCCGGTGTTCCACGACGACCAGCACGGCACCGCGATCGTCGTGGTCGCCGCGCTGCGCAACGCGCTGCGCGTGGTCGGCAAGAACATCGAGGACTGCAAGATCGTGGTCAGCGGCGTCGGTGCGGCAGGCTCGGCGATCATCCGCCTGCTGCTGCGCAAGAACCCGGGCGACATCGTGGCCGCCGACATCGACGGCATCGTCCACCCGGACCGTGGCAACCTCGACGACAACCTGACGTCGATCGCCGCGACGACCAACAAGGAGAAGCAGGCGGGCACGCTGCACGAGGCGCTCGTGGGCGCCGACGTCTTCATCGGGGTCTCCGCGCCGAACCTGTTCGGTGCCGAGCAGGTCGCGACCATGAAGTCCGACGCCATCGTCTTCGCGCTGGCCAACCCGGACCCGGAGATCGACCCCCTGGAAGCGCAGAAGCACGCCGCCGTCGTCGCCACCGGCCGCAGCGACTTCCCGAACCAGATCAACAACGTGCTCGCGTTCCCCGGTGTGTTCCGTGGCCTGCTCGACGCGCACGCGCACAACATCGACGATTCGATGCTGCTCGCCGCCGCCGACGCGATCGCCGACGTCGTGGACAACGGCCAGCTCAACGCGTCGTTCATCGTGCCCAGCGTCTTCGACAACGCCGTCGCGCCGGCCGTCGCCGACGCGGTGAAGAAGGCCGCCCGCGCCGTCGAGGGGCGGTAGCAAAGGTCCCCTGCTCCCGGTTCGGTCGCGGCAGCCGGTCTTCCGAGGGCTAGCCTGCTGGCGTGAGTGAACTCAGCCACGTCGACCGTACGGGTGCTGCCCGGATGGTCGACGTTTCCGGCAAGACGCCCACCGCCCGCACCGCGCTGGCGGGCGGCACCGTGCACACCACGGCCGAGGTGCTCGGCCTGTTGGCCGCGAACGGGCTGCCCAAGGGCGACGCCCTCGCGACCGCGCGGATCGCGGGCATCATGGGCGCGAAACGGGTGCCCGAGCTGATCCCGCTGTGTCACCAGATCGCGCTGTCCGGGGTCAAGGTCGAGTTCGCCCTCGACGAGACGGCCGTGCACATCACCGCGACGGCGAAGACGAACGACCGCACCGGCGTCGAGATGGAGGCGATGACCGCCGTCGCTGTCGCCGGGCTGACCTTGCACGACATGATCAAGGCCGTCGATCCGGCCGCGACACTCGACGACGTCCGCCTGATCCGCAAGGACGGCGGCAAAACCGGGACCTGGGAGCGGCCATGAGCAGGGCCGCCAGGGTGATCGTGGCGTCGAACCGCGCCGCGAAGGGCGTCTACGAGGACAAGACCGGGCCGGTCATCACGTCCTGGCTTGCCGATCGCGGCTGGGACGTGCCCGAGCCCGTGGTCGTCGAAGACGGTGACCCGGTGGGCGTCGCGCTGCGGGACGCCGTCGCGGCCGGTGTGCAGGTGATCGTGACGACCGGTGGGACCGGCATCTCGCCGACCGACCGGACTCCCGACGTCACGCGGGCTGTTCTGGACTACGAACTCCCCGGCGTCGCCGACGCGATCAGGGCGGCCGGGCTGCCCGGCGTGCCGACGGCGGTGCTTTCCCGCGGGGTCGCCGGGGTGGCCGGGCGGACCTTGGTGGTGAACCTGCCCGGCTCGCGCGGCGGCGTGAAGGACGGGCTCGGCGTACTGGACGGCATCCTCGACCACGCCGTCGACCAACTGGCCGGCGGAGACCACCCACGGGAGGCACCCGAAGTGAGCGTCCGCGTCGCACGGGTCGCGGTTGTCGACGAGCCGCTGTCGGTCGAGGAACACGCCCGTCTCGTGGACGATGCGGCCGCGGGTGCCGTGGTGACCTTCGGTGGGGTCGTCCGCGACCACGATGGCGGCCGTTCGGTGAACCGGCTCGTCTACGAAGGCCACCCCAGCGCCACTGAAGTCCTGGCCGAGGTCGTCGCGGATCTCTCGGCCCGCTGGACCGGCGTCCGCGCTGTCGCCGTCAGCCACCGCCTCGGTGCGTTGGACATCGGCGATGTCGCCCTCGCCTGCGCCGTGGCCGCCGAGCACCGCGCGCAAGCCTTCACCGCCTGCGCCGACCTCGTGGACGAGGTCAAAGCCCGCCTCCCGGTCTGGAAGCACCAACACTTCAGCGACGGCACCGACGAATGGGTAAATAGCGCGTAGGCAGGGATGTCGCACTTCGTCGACGAAGTGCGGGTGTCTCCCAAGCAATACAGAGAGCCCCACCGCCGGGGGAATGCGCGGTGGGGCTCGCTGCGAGTCGCGACGTGGCCGTGCAGGGATCCTGCAGGCATCGCGACTTACTGCTGGTTCAGCCGGCTCACTTGGTGGCGAGCTTCTGGCCGACGACGATGAAGTCGGCGTTCGGCACGTAGGCCTTGTTCAGCTCCTGCAGCTTCTGGTAGCCGCCCTGGACGTTGAACTTCGTGGCGATCTCGGAAAGCGTGTCACCCGCGACGACGGTGTAGTCGCCCGCCGGGTTCGAGTTCGCAACGTTGGCGGCCGGGGCCTGCTGCTTGGCGACCGGAGCGGTCGACTTCTTCGGGGTCACCTTCTTGGTGGCCTTCGGCGCGGTCGACTTCTTCGCGGTACCCGCGGAGCCGCCCTTCTTGCCACAGTGCGGCCAGGCGCCGATGCCCTGACCCTGAAGAACGCGCTCGGCGACGGCGATCTGCTGCTCACGAGTGGCGTTCGCAGCGCTGCCGGTGCCGCCGTAGGCGCGCCAGGTGCTCTGCGAGAACTGCAGACCACCGTAGTAGCCGTTTCCGGTGTTGGTGCTCCAGTTGCCGCTGCTCTCACACTGCGCGATGGCGTCCCAGTTGGTCGCCGACGCGGGGGTCGCGGCGATGGCGAGGGGGGCGCCGACCGCGACGCCCGCAATGGCAACGCGGGCGATGTGACGGGTGGCGGCGGACATCTTGCGGTGCTTGCCTCGGTACGACATGTGAGTAAATCTCGCTCCCTGCGCCTACGAGCCAATGCTGAGGGTCAGACTCGGGGGTCTGGCCGGCCCTCACGGACCGGCTGACTTCGCCTGACGCACGACGCGTCGGCTCGGTCCCCTCGTCCCTGTCCGGAAATGCTTTCGCTCGGGGTTGGGTCCGGGAGTCCGTTGGACAGGGCTCGGCGCTACGGGTTCCCGGTCTTGCGTGGTTGGTCGGGGCCAACCGAAAAGCGACGGTACGTAACAATCGGCCTGATCGGAAATTATTCGAGCTGTGACCTACGTCACAGTAACGGCACACAACCTATAACGATTCGGTCGTTTGCGCAGGTCAGCGGGCCGTTATCTGGCCGTTTCCTAGTCGAGATAATTCACGGATCGTGAGGCTTGCATCACGTGGATTAAGGGATGACTGGCCCATTCGTGCGCCTTCGCGCGCCAATAGGTCCGGCACTCTATCGAGCCCTCAAGAAGTCCGCCAGACCTGCCAGGTCATCTGTATTCAGGTGGTCGACGCCGGCGGCGGCGAGCTCTTTCCACAGGGCGTCCCTGGCCGGACCGGCGGCGTCCGGGGTCGCCCAGAACCGCACGCGCTGTCCGGCCGCGTGGGCCCGCTTGACGATGTCGTGCAGCTTCGCGCGCTCGGCGGCGGGGAACTCGCCCTCGCCGGTCCAGGTGAACAGCCCGGTCCACGAGTCGGAGACGAGCGGCGTGACCTTCGGGTCCGAGCCGATGTTCAGGTCGCTGGTGTCCTTGATGCGGCCGTCGTAGAAGGCAAGCCGGAACTTCTGGGCGAGCATGACCTCCTTGGGCCGCCCGCCGGAGATGACCGCGGTGACGGCCCGCTTCTGCACGTGCCCGAACGCATACAAAGAGAAGAGGAAGGAGTAGCGCGGGTTGTACAGCCGCTTCTCGAGCTCCGCGTAGGTGCTGTTCGCGTCACCCTTGACGTCGATCAACAGCTGAAATTCGTTGCGCTGGCGGTAAACGCCGACGCCGTGGTTCTGCAGCACCCGCTTGCGCAGTGGCTCGAGGTAGAGCGACTCCAGGGTGCGATCCGGGCGCACGTCCGCGAGGTCGTGCGCGACCAGCAGCTGCCCGTCGATGAGGTAGATGTCGGCTTCGACGCTCGTGAAGCCCTGGTCGAGCGCGTCGAACAGCGGACGCTCGTGCTCGTAGTCGTTGTGGCTGTGCGCCTGCGGGAGCGGGCGCACACCGCGATCGTGGGCGGAGGCCGGGGCGGCCGCCAGCGTCACGGCGGTGACGGCGGCGAACAGTGCGGCGAGGATACGGCGGGGAGTGATCACGGGCGCATCCTCAGCGGGTTCGGCGTCCATCCGGTGAACTTGGGACGGCTGGCAGGTCAAAGGCGATCGAACGGCTCGCGGAGGGAGCAAGGGACCTTTGCTACCGCTTACTTAGGCAGGCTAAGGGAGCGGTAGCAAAGGTCCCTTGCTTCTTTCCGCAGGTCAGCCGCCCGCGAAGGGCGGAAGGACGTCCAGTTCGGCGGCATCGGTCAGTGGCCGGGTGAGATCGCGCACGGCGACGCCGTTCAGCAGGTAGGTGACCGCTTCGAGCAGCTTCGGCAGCTTCTCGGGGTGAAGCTCGCGAAGGCGGGTGACAGCGTCAGCGACGCAGGACCCGTCCGGGAGGCTCAGCTTCTCCTCGTCGAGCCCCGCCGCCGCGCGAGCCGCCGCGAAGTACCGCACCACGATGGTCACCATGTCAGCCGCCGATCGCGCTCATCGGCCGGATCGGCTGCGCGAAGCCGGCCTCGTTGATCTCGTGCCCGGCGAGTTTGCCCCACATGGTGGCCCGCCAGGCGTCCGCTACCTCTTCTTCGCGCGCGCCCGCGCGCACGAGGGCGCGCAGGTCGGTCTCGTCGTTGCTGAACAGGCACGAGCGCACCGCGCCGTCGGCGGTCAGCCGCGTCCGTTCGCAGGCCGCGCAGAACGGCCTCGTCACCGACGCGATCACGCCGACGTCGCCCGGACCGCCGTCGACCAGCCAGCGTTCCGCGGGTGCGCCGCCGCGGGCGGCGGGGTACGGCGAAAGCGTGAACTCCTCGCCGAGCATGCCGAGGATCTCCTCGGCGGTGATCATGTCGCGCCGGTTCCAGCCGTGCTGCGCGTCGAGCGGCATCTGCTCGATGAACCGCAGGTGGTAGCCCTCGCTCAGGCAGAACTTCAGCAGCGGCACGGCCTGGTCCTCGTTGAGCCCGCGCATCAGGACCGCGTTGACCTTCACCGGGTCCAGCCCGGCCTCCCGTGCGGCGGCCATCCCGGCCAGCACATGGGACAGCCTGTCGCGGCGGGTGATCTTCTCGAACAGCGCCCGATCGACGGTGTCCAATGAGACGTTGATGCGGTCCAGCCCGGCTTCGGTCAGCCCCGCGGCGCGTTTCGCCAGCCCGATCCCGTTGGTGGTCATGGAAAGCCGCGGACGCGGTTCGAGAGCCGCGACCCGCGCGACAAGGCCTTCCAAGCCAGGGCGCAGGAGCGGTTCCCCGCCGGTGAGCCGGATGTCGGTGACACCGAGCCGTTCGACGGCGACCCGCAGCAGGAACACCAGCTCGTCGTCACTCAGGACGTCCGCGCTCGGCATCCATTCGAGCCCTTCGGCGGGCATGCAGTAGGTGCAGCGCAGATTGCATTTGTCGGTGAGCGACACCCGCAGATCGGTGGCGACCCTGCCGAAGGTGTCGATCAGGGCGGGGTTGTCCGGCCTGGGCACGTTTGATGAACCTCGTGTACCGGGGACGCGAGGAAACCCGAGATCGACTGCTGTCATTACGACCAGACTAACCCGCGAAGCCGTCGAAACCGACTGCCTAGAATGGTTTGTGCACTGAATCGTTCAGCGGCCGAGGCTTCTTCCGAAGGGTTTCCGGATGGTGAAATATCCGCTCTCCGCGGAGGAATTGGCCCGGTTCGCGGACCTCGGCCGTGAGGGCAGCACGCTGACCGTGCTCCGGCACGCCAGGATCGCCGAACGGATGGGCCTCTCGGCTACCGACCACAAGGCACTGGACCTGATCGGGCAGGCCGAGGGACCGTTGACAGCAGGCAGGATCGCCGAGCTGACCGGCCTGTCGACGGGCGCTGTGACCGGCGTCATAGACCGGCTGGAAAAGGCAGGCCTTGCCCGCCGTGTCCGCGACACCGTGGACCGGCGGAAAGTGCTGATCGAGGTGGTCCCCGGCGCCATGGACCGCTACGCGCCGCTCTTCGAATCCGCGTTCACGAACATGAAGAACCTGCTGGAGCAGTTCTCGCCGGAGGAACGGAAAGTACTCGAGCGTTTTCAGGGCGCGTTGCTCGATGGCCTCCGTGACGAACTGCTCGGCAATTCTTCGCGTCCGTAGCTTTTCCGCATCTGCGGAAGTAACCTCCCAGGCATGCCGCAATTCCGGTTGTCCGAGGCCGCTCGCCTGCTCGGCGTCAGTGACGACAGCGTCCGCCGCTGGGTGCGCGCCGGCCAGCTGACCGCGTTCGACGACTCGGCCGGGCGCAAGGTCGTCGACGGCGCCGAACTCGCCGCGTTCGCCAAGGCGCAGGCCGAGCAACCGGAAGACCCGTCCACCGTCGGTCGCTCCGCGCGTAACCGGTTCGTCGGGCTGGTCACCGAGGTCGTCACCGACAAGGTGATGGCCCAGGTCGAGCTGCAATGCGGGTCGCATCGCGTGGTCTCGCTGATGAGCACGGAGGCCGTCCGTGAACTCGGGCTGCGGCCCGGCGTGCTCGCGGTGGCCGTCGTCAAGGCCACGACGGTCGTGATCGAAACCCCGGAAGGAAGCCGATGAGACTCGTCCCCGTCCTGTTCGCACTGGCGCTGGCGGCGACGGCGTGCGATCAAGGGGGTGCCGTCGGCCCGCAGGCCGAGGGGAGGACGTTGACGGTGTTCGCGGCCGCGTCCCTCACCGAGTCGTTCGGCGCGCTCGGCAAGCAGTTCGAGGTACAGAACGCCGGAGTCACCGTGAAGTTCAGCTTCGAGGGCTCGTCGGCGATCGTGCAGAAGCTGACGCAGGGCGCCTCGGCGGACGTCTTCGCGTCGGCCGATGAGGCCAATATGGACAAGGCCGTCAAGGGCGGGGTGATCGACGGGCAGCCGACAGTATTCGCCACCAACAAGCTCGCCATCGCCGTGGCCAAGGGGAATCCCAAGGGCATCAAGGGATTCGCCGATCTCGCCAAGGACGGGCTGACGGTCGTGGTCTGCGCGCCGCAGGTGCCGTGCGGTTCGGCGTCGAAGACGGTCCAGCAGAGTTCCGGCGTCACGCTCAAGCCCGCCAGCGAGGAGCCGGACGTCAAGTCCGTCCTCGCGAAGGTGCAGTCGGGCGACGCGGACGCCGGGCTCGTCTACGTCACAGACGCTACGTCGGCGGCCGGGAAGGTGGACAAAGTGGACTTCCCCGAGTCGTCGGGGGCGATCAACGGCTACCCGATCGCGGTGGTCAAGAACGCGCCGCAGGCGGCCCTCGCCAAGCAGTTCGCCGACTTCGTGCTGAGCGCCACCGGCAAGCAGGAACTGGCCAAGGTGGGCTTTGGCACGTCCTGACCCGGCAAGTCGTCCTCTGGTCGCGGTAGATGCGCACGCAAGTACCGCGACCAGAGGACGACTTGCGAGTTCCGGGGTGCCCTGGGTGCTGTGGCCGCCGGCGATCTGCGCGCTCGCGCTGGTCGTGCTGCCGGTGGTCGGCCTGCTGGTGCGGTCGGATCTCAGCCGGTTCCCGAGCCTGATCACGTCGACGTCGTCGCTGAACGCCCTGCGGCTCTCGCTGGTCACGGCCGGACTGTCCACTGTGGCCTGTGTGCTGCTCGGCGTCCCGCTCGCCGTCGTCCTCGCGCGGTCGGGCACACGCGGCATTCGCGTACTGCGCGCGGTGGTGCTGCTGCCGCTGGTCCTGCCGCCGGTGGTCGGCGGCCTGGCACTGCTGTACCTGTTGGGGCGTAAAGGTTTCCTCGGAATCCTGGTGAACACGCTGACCGGTGAGCAGGTGCCGTTCACCACGGCCGCGGTGGTCATCGCGCAGACGTTCGTCGCGATGCCGTTCCTCGTGGTCAGCCTCGAAGGCGCGCTACGCGGCGCCGGTGACCGCTACGAACGTGTCGCTTCGACGCTGGGCGCGAAGCCGTGGACCGTGTTCCGCCGGGTCACGCTGCCGCTGTTGTTGCCCGCGCTCGGCTCGGGGATCGTGCTGAGTTTCGCGCGGGCCCTCGGCGAGTTCGGGGCGACCATCACCTTCGCCGGAAGCCTGGAAGGCGTCACCCGGACGTTGCCACTCGAGGTCTACAACCAGGCGGAAGTCGACGTCGACAGCGCCGTCGCCCTGGCGTTGCTGCTCATCCTGGTCGCCGTCGCGGTGATCGCGATCGCCCGGCCGCGTGCGCTCGAAGGGGTCCGGTCGTGACCCTGGAGGCCGAGCTGGAGCTGCGGCGCGGCGAGTTCCGGCTGGCGGTGGAGTTCACCGTGCCCGACGGCGGAGTGCTCGCCTTGCTCGGGCCGAACGGTTCGGGCAAGTCCAGTGTGCTGGGTTGTCTCGCCGGTCTGCTCCGCCCGGATCGCGGACGGATCTCACTCGGCGGCCGCGCGTTGACGGGCTTGCCGCCGCACACGCGCGGCATCGGGCTGCTTTCGCAGGACGCCTTGCTCTTCCCGCATCTGTCCGCTTTGGACAACGTCGCCTTCGCGCCGAGGTCTGCGGGCGTGGGCCGCGCCCGTTCACGGGAGCTCGCGCGGGACTGGCTGGAAGAAGTCGACGCCGCCGAACTCGCCGGGCGCAAGCCTTCGCAACTCTCCGGTGGCCAGGCTCAGCGGGTGGCCATCGCGCGGGCGCTCGCCGCCGATCCCGGGCTGTTGCTGCTCGACGAGCCGTTCGCCGCGCTCGACGTCGACGCGGCCCCGGCCATCCGCGGGCTGCTCCGGCGGGTGCTGCGGTCCGGTCCGCCGACCGTGCTGGTCACTCACGATCCACTGGACGCGCTGGCGCTGGCCGAGCACGTCGCCGTGCTCGAAACGGGCCGGATCGTGGAACGCGGTGAGACACGGAAGGTGCTCGCCGCACCGCGGACGGCGTTCACCGCGCGGATCGCCGGGCTCAACCTGGTGCCGGGCGTCGCCGTCGACGGCGGCCTGCGCACCGACGGCGGCCGGCGGCTGGCCGGGATCCCGGCCGAAGACGTCGTCGTCGGCGAGTCCGCGGTCGCCGTGTTCGCACCGAGTGCGGTCGCGGTGTACCTGAAGGACGGGGAGCACCGGGGGAGCCCGCGTAACACCGTCGAGGGAGTGGTCGACGCGCTCGAACCACACGGTCCGGTGATCCGGCTCCGGACCCGTGGCGACGACTGGGCGGCGGGCCTGTCCGCCGACCTGACTCCGGCCGCGGTCGCGGACCTGGCACTCGAACCGGGGTCACCGGTCAATCTTTCGGTCAAGGCGGCCACGGTGGCTGTTCATGCCGTCGCCGATCACTAATCCCGGACCCCGCCCCACCACCGCCCTCAACGGACAGGCTTCGCCTGACTGTCTAGATTGGGAGTATGAGCGAGCGCCAGTGGACGTACCTGACCGACATGGACGGCGTGCTGGTCAAGGAGGAGCATCTCGTGCCCGGCGCGGACGAGTTCCTCAAGGAGCTCCGCGCCAACGAGATCGGCTTCCTGGTGTTGACCAACAACTCGATCTATACCCCGCGTGACCTGCGGGCGAGGCTCGAGCGCACCGGGCTGGACGTCCCGGAGGAGGCCATCTGGACCTCCGCGCTGGCGACCGCGAAGTTCCTCGCATCGCAGCGGCCGAACGGCTCGGCCTACGTGATCGGCGAGGCCGGGCTCACCACCGCGCTGCACGAGGTCGGCTACGTGCTGACCGAACGCGACCCGGACTACGTCGTCCTCGGCGAAACGCGCACGTACAGCTTCAGCGCGATCACCCGCGCGATCCGGCTGATCGAGGGCGGGGCGAAGTTCATCGCCACCAACCCCGACGTCACCGGCCCGAGCCTCGAAGGCTCCATGCCCGCCACCGGTTCGGTCGCCGCGCTGATCGAGAAGGCCACCGGCCGCTCGCCGTACTACGTCGGCAAGCCGAATCCGCTGATGATGCGCTCAGCGCTGCGGCGGCTCGGCGCGCATTCGGAGTCGACGCTGATGATCGGCGACCGGATGGACACCGACATCCACTCCGGCATCGAGGCCGGACTGCAGACGATCCTTGTCCTCACCGGGATCTCCACCAGGGAGAGTGCCGAGCACTACCCGTACCGGCCGACCGTGATCATCGACTCGATCGCCGATCTCGTCGGGAGGACCGCGAACCCGTTCGGCGAAGGCTGAGCGTCACGCCGGCGGGCCGAGGGCTTATCGTCACACGATGCACGACGATCAGCCTTCGTCCGATGCTGCGAGCCCCACCTACGTGGTGGGTGACGTGCACGGACACCGGGACGAGCTGGCCAAGGCGCTCCGTGGCAAGGGGCTGCTCGACGCCGACGACGACTGGGCCGGCGGTGAAGCCACCCTGTGGTTCCTCGGCGACTTCGTCGACCGAGGTCCCGACGGCGTCGGCGTCATCGACCTGGTGATGCGCCTGGAACGCCAGGCCGAAGCCGCCGGCGGGTTCTGCGGGACGCTGCTCGGCAACCACGAGATCCTGCTGCTCGGGATGTACCACTTCGGCGACACGGAGGTTCCGTCTGACTTCGGGCCGCGCAGCTTCGCGCGCAGCTGGGAGATCAACGGCGGCCTGCTGGAAGACCAGGACAGGCTGACTCCGCAGCATATCGAATGGCTGACCTCGCGCCCGATGCTCGCCCTCGCCGCGAACTACCTGCTGATGCACTCGGACACGCTCGAGTACCTCGACTGGGGCGACGACATCGACACGATCAACACCACCGGTCGCGAAATCCTCGAGGGCAGCGACATCCAGGCCTGGTGGGACGTCTGGCGGCGGATGACCACGCGCTACGCCTTCCGCGGCCAGGACGGCGCCGAGGTCGCCCAGCACGTGATGGACCGGCTCGGCGGCGAGCGGATCGTGCACGGCCACAGCGTCATCGCCGACCAGCTCGGCATCCACCCGGCGCAGATCGAAGGGCCGTACCTGTACGCGGGCGGGAAGGCGCTGGGTATCGACGGCGGCCTGTTCGTCGGCGGGCCATGCCTCATCGTCGACGTGCCTTGGGAGCCTGAGGACTAGCGCCCGACCAGGCTGCCAGCGTGCCCACCTTCGACACCACAAGGTCTCCCAAAGGGCGCTCTGCGCCCGACGGAGACTTCACGTCGCGCGTCTCTCTCGGGCCGTTTGCGCGCCGACAGAAATTACGGAAGCTCCACGATCTCCTTGCCCAGCGGCATCAGCGACACCGGGATCATCTTGAAGTTCGCGATGCCCAGTGGGATGCCGATGATCGTCACGCATAGCGCGATGCCGGTCATGATGTGCCCGATCGAGAGCCAGAGCCCGGCGAAGATGAACCAGATGACGTTGCCGAGCAGGGATGCCGCGCCGGCGTCACGCCGCTCGACCACCGTGCGGCCGAAGGGCCACAGCGCGTAGGCCGCGATCCGGAACGACGCCAGCCCGAAGGGGATGGTGATGATCAGGATGCAGCAGATGATTCCCGCGACGACGTAGCCGAGCGCCATCCAAAAGCCGCACAGGACCAGCCAGATGATGTTCAGGATGAAGCGCATCAGACGTGCAACTCCCCACTCGCCACGGTGACCGCCTGGCCGGCGAGCCGGACCCGGTCGCCTTCGAGGTGCATCCGCACGACGCCACCCCGCGGTGACGCCTGCTCGCCGACGAGCTCGTCCCGTCCCAGCCGCGCCGACCAGTACGGCGCCAGGACACAGTGCGCGGAACCGGTCACCGGGTCCTCGTCGATGCCGACGCCGGGCGCGAAGAACCGGCTGACGAAGTCGATCCCCTCGACGTCACCCGGTGCGGTGACCATCAGCCGTCCGGTCCAGTGTGCTCGCAGCGCGGCCAGGTCCGGCTGGATCGAACGGACTTCGGAAGCCTTGCCCACCACCGCGAACAGGTTCTGGCGGCTTCTCGCGACGTACTCGATTTCGAGGCCCGGCAGGATCGCGGACAGGTCGTCGTCGGAATCGACGGCCGGGTCCGACGGGAAGTCCATCGACACCAAGCCATCCTCGGCGCGGCAGCGCAGCTCACCGCTTCGGGTGGTGAAGGTCTGCTCGCCACCAAGGACGTGCGTAGTGGCGAGCGTGGCGTGCCCGCAAAGGTCCACCTCGGTCTCCGGAGTGAACCAGCGAAGCGATTTCGGTCCTTCGCCGCCGACCTCGACGAAGGCGGTCTCCGAGTGCTTCAGCTCGGCGGCGACCGACTGCATCCAGCCCGCGTCGGCAGGCGAGTCCAGCAGGACAACTCCGGCGGAGTTCCCGGCGAAGGCTTCGGAGGTGAAGGCGTCGACGATGTAGAGGCGCATATGGTCGACGATAACCGTCGCGGTGCGGTAGTTCGTCGGGGTTTCCCCTGAGGTGACTCCCGAATTCGTCAGGCCGGTGTGATCCGAGCCGCGATCTGTCCGGCGACGTCGACAGCCTCTTCACAGGCGGCACTGGTCGCCGTGTCGGCCGGCACCATCGGCCCTCTGATCACCCGCATCGACTGACCGCCACCGAGGGACACGTACACATGGCACACGCCGGCCTTCTGACCGGGCGCCACCAACCCGGGGTGGCCGCCGATGTCGCGGCGTTGGTTACCTGAAAGCGCGCGGTCCGTCGTCCGGTCGGCGGCTGGGAACGGGGTGAACACCATGGTGTTGAGGCGCATGCTGCTCCAATGGCAGCTCTTGGCCTCGAGCCACGGCTCGTTGTTCTCCTTCGGCGGCTCGACCGGCTCGCTGAAGGATTCCAGCACTTCGGATGCACGGCACGGCTGTGCTGCCAGCGCGGTGATCGTGAAGGGTGCCGCCGCGGCCTGTGTGGTCGATGAGGCGGGCGGTGAGGATGACGGCTGGTCGTCGGGCGAGGACGCCGAACTCGGACTCGCCTGACCGGCAGGCGCCTCGTCGGCCGCGCAGCCGGAGGCACAGGCGATCACGACGACGGCGAGTGCCGTGATCGCCGGTCCGGTTCGGGAGATCATGAAGCGGACGATAGGCGCCGGAGGGCGGGACCGGTCCCGGGCTCGACCGGGTCTCCACTTGCAGGTGGCCCGGTCCTTCAGGCGTTCCTAGACTCGACGCCGTCGATGCCGCCGAACGCGGGAGTTTCCATGCCTGACGCCCCAGCCTTGCCGAGCTACGCATCGGGAATCTCGGACGCACCGCTGCTGGGGGACACCATCGGCGACAACTTCGACCGCACCGTCGCCGCCTTCGGTGATCGGGACGCGCTCGTCGACCGCGCGGCCGGGAAGCGGTGGACGTACACCGAGCTCGCCGCGGAGGTGAACGCTCTCGCGCTCGGACTCCTCGCGACGGGCATCGTCAAGGGCGACCGGGTCGGCATCTGGTCGCCGAACCGGGCGGAATGGACGCTCACCCAGTACGCGACGGCGAAGATCGGCGCGATCCTGGTCAACATCAACCCGGCGTACCGCTCGCACGAACTCGAGTACGTGCTGAAGCAGGCCGGAATCAAGCTGATCGTGGCCGCGGAGTCGTTCAAGACCTCCGACTACGCCGGCATGATCGCCGAGGCCGGACCGAAATGTCCTGCGCTGGAACATGTCGTGCTGCTCGGCGGTGACGCGTGGGCGTCGTTGCTGGAGAGCGGGCGCACCGCGGACAAGGCGCTTTTGGCGCGGCGTCAGGGAGAACTGTCCGCGGACGACGCGATCAACATCCAGTACACGTCCGGCACCACGGGTTTCCCCAAGGGCGCCACGCTGAGCCATCACAACATCCTGAACAACGGCTATTTCGTCGGCGAGCTCTGCAACTACACCGAGGCGGACAAGATCTGCATCCCGGTGCCCTTCTACCACTGTTTCGGCATGGTGATGGGAAATCTCGCGGCGACGACGCATGGTGCCTGCATGGTGATCCCGGCGCCGTCCTTCGAGCCGAAGGCCACGCTCGAAGCCGTCGCGGCGGAGAAATGCACGTCGCTGTACGGGGTTCCGACGATGTTCATCGCCGAACTCGCCGATCCGGATTTCGAATCCTTCGACCTTTCCTCCCTGCGGACCGGGATCATGGCCGGTTCGCCGTGTCCGGTCGAGGTGATGAAACAGGTCATCGACCGGATGGGCATGGCGGAGGTTTCGATCTGTTACGGCATGACCGAGACGTCGCCGGTGTCGACGCAGACCCGCGCGGACGACTCGGTGGAGCGGCGGGTCTCGACGGTCGGCCGGGTCGGTCCGCATCTGGAGGTCAAGGTCGTCGACCCGGAGACCGGGCTGACCGTGCCACGCGGCGAGCCGGGCGAACTCTGCACGCGCGGGTACTCCGTGATGCTCGGGTACTGGGAGCAACCGGACAAGACGGGCGAGGCGATCGACGCCGCCCGCTGGATGCACACCGGCGACCTCGCGATCATGGACGCCGACGGGTACGCCAACATCACCGGCCGGATCAAGGACATGGTCATCCGCGGCGGTGAGAACCTGTATCCGCGTGAGATCGAGGAGTTCCTCTACACCCACCCGGACATCCTCGACGCGCAGGTCATCGGCGTCCCGGACGAGAAGTACGGCGAAGAACTGATGGCCTGGGTTCGGATGCGCGAGGGTGCGACGCCGCTGACGGCCGAGGCCGTGCGCGAGTTCTGCACCGGGAAGCTGGCGCACTACAAGATCCCGCGGTACGTCCACGTCGTCGAGGAGTTCCCGATGACGGTGACCGGCAAGGTGCGCAAAGTCGAAATGCGCGCCGAGGCGATCAGCATCCTCGGTTTGGAAGCGGCGGCGTCGGCCAAACACGCCTGACACTTCGAGGCAACCTGTCACAGGGTTGCGGCGTATCCCCTTTGCGGCATGTGGTTCAGGTCTCCGTGGAGGACGGGGCGGGTCGAGAGCCGCGAAGGGGAAAGATGTTCGCCACAAGGGGTAAACGTTTACTCGTCATGGTCGCGATCGCAGCGGCCCTTCCGATGTCAGTGCCCGCTGTCGCGTCCGCGGCGGCCGGCCCGATCGAGCTCGGGATACTGCCGAATGACGAGCAGAGCTCGGTGACGGCGGTCGGCGACTTCGGGCAGCTGGTCGGGGAATCCTGCAGTACCGAACCGCATACCCATTGGTGCACGGGGGTGAAATGGGATCGAGCGGGCCGGATGTCGGTGTTGCCGTCCTTCGGTGGAGGTTTCGGTAGACCCGCGGCGGTGAACTACGCCGGGGTGAGCGTCGGCTGGTCGCTGGGGCATGACCTCTGGGCGAACGCCGCCCGCTGGTCGGCGGACGGGAGTTCGATCACCCTGCTTCCCGCCTTGCCGGGCGGCCGGACGTATGGAGCGACGGGGATCAGCAACACCGGCATCATCGTCGGCCACGGTTACGACTCGACCGGTCGTGAACGGGCGCTCCGCTGGGATCCCTCCGGAAACGTCACGGCGCTCGCCGATCCGCCGGTACCCGGGTCGACGTCGGCGGTGGGGATCAGTCGGGACGGCAGGTTCATCGCGGGACGGGTTTACGAGGCCGGGAAGAGCAGGCTCCTGCGGTGGGACAGCACCGGCGCCGTCACCGTGCTCGGCCCGGCGGATCAGGACAGCTACTTCGCCGATATGAACGCCTCCGGTGAGATCGTCGGCAGAACCACGATCAACGGCCGATACGCGGCGGTGAAATGGACCGCCACCGGCCAGATGATCGAGCTCGGCTGGTCGAACTCGGAAAGCACTGACGTGTTCGCGATCAACAATTCCGGTGTCGCGGTTGGCTACGGCTATGACGATGCCGGGAAACAGGTTCCGGTGCGCTGGGCGAGCGACGGGATGCCGAACGTGTTGCCCGGTACCGAAGGGATGGCGGAGGGCATCCACGAGGACGGCCGAGTCGTGGGCCAGACGGGCGAGGGGCTCGAGACGACTAGGGCGGGACTCTGGGACAAGAGCGGTACATACACCGACCTCGGTGTTCTGCCCGGAGGCGGCTACAGCCGCGCGCAGCTGATCGGCCGCGATGGAACGATCGCGGGTGGTGCGGTCGCCGCGGACGGTAAGTACCACGCCGTCTACTGGCCTGCCGGCTGAGGCGCCGTGAAGGCCTCCTTCCCTACCCTCACAGTAGGCAAGGAGGCCTTCACGGAACATCAAGCGGGAGCGTTGGCGGCGGCCTCGGCGAACGCCTTCGCGTCTTCTTCGCCGAAGGTCTCTTCGAGGTTTTCGGGCGAGTAGTCGAGGTCGATCTGCTCGACCGGCATCCCGCGTGCCGACTCGATCGCGCCGAGGCGGCGCTGCGCCCGGTCGGCCGCGTACTGGATGATCTCCTGCGGGTCGTTGTCGAAGGGGATCTCCTCGAACTGGTCCTGCACCCACTGGATCATGTTGAGCGCGTGGGGAAGCAGCTCGCCCATCCGCTGCTGGACGGCCTCCCACAGCGAGTCGTCCGCGGCGACGTGACGGCGGCAGGTGAAGGTGCCCCAGGCCATGTGACGGCGTTCGTCGTCGCCGATGCGGCGGACCAGCTCCTGCATTCCGGGCAGGATGTCGAGCTGGGTGCAGATCAGCTGCCACGAGTAGTACCCGGTCAGCGCGAGACTGCCTTCGATGACGTGGTTGTACGTGACACTCGCGCGGATCTGGTTGAGGGGACTGGGATCGTCCTCCAGCGCCCGCAGCGACCGTGGCAGTTCATCGTAGAAAAGCTTGCGGTAATGGGGATTCTCCGCGACGTACGGATGCAGGTCCTCGGTCAGCCCGACGGCGTCCATCCAGCGGCGGAACACCTCGGTGTGCTTGGCCTCTTCGAAACAGAACTGCGTCAGGTACATCTCGTCGCCGAACCGGCCGGTCGAGGACATCGCCCGCATGAACGGCTGAATGTCCTCGGTGACCGCCTCTTCGCCCGCGATGAACTGCGCCACCAGGTACGTCGTCGAGCGCCGTTGCTCCGGGTTGAGTTTCTCCCAGCCTTCGAGTTCCTTGCTGAAGTCGATGTCGGCGGGGTTCCAGAACTTCTTGTTGCCCTTGACGAACAGTCGCAGCGGGAACGAGTCCCAGTTGAGCCCGCCCTTGCGCAGTGAGGAGAACCCGCTCCGGAGCTCGGTGAGTGTGTCGGTCATGACATTCCCCTTCGTGTCACTCCATTGTGGACGAATCGGTGGTGGTGAGATGCCTGATCGTCGGGGCCAGCACGGCGACGACGGAATCGGCGGCTTCGGTCGCGGAATGGGTCGGCATGACCAGGTGGGACAGGGAAAGCCGCACGACCGTTTCCGCGAGCAGCGCGGCGGATTCGGCCGACAGGCCCGGTTCGAACTCGCGGTACTCCTCGGCCGCGATTTCGGTTGCCGCGGTCAGGATCGGCTCGCCCTTCGTGGTGAGCAGCGGCAGCAGGTCTTCTCCGGCCTCTGTACCGAGCGCAGCGGCGACGAGCCGGTTCTCCCTCGCGTGCTCGATCGTGTAGACGACGGCCTCGTGAATGCCGTTGCGCAGGCCGTCGGCGAACTCGACCCGCCGGCGGATGCCTTCGAGGAACTCCGCCGTCGTCCTCAGCACGACCGCTTGTGCGAGTGCCGCCTTGTTCCCGAACTCGTTGTAGACGGTCTGCCTGCTCACCCCTGCTCGCGTCGCGACATCGGCCATCCGGAGCGCGGCGTAACCCCGCTCCGGCAGCAGTTCCGTGGCGGCGTCCAGCAGCGCCTCCCGCAGTGAGGCCTTGGTCCGATCGGAGAAGTTCGTGATCTCGCCCACATATTCAGCTTGACACAGATCGCTCTCGTGTCAACTGGCTTGACGTTTCGCGAGCCGGTGTAAATCGGTCGGTGGTGGCGGTTACCGTGGCGGCGTGGGCATAACGGTGGGGTTCGACCTCGACATGACCTTGATCGATCCGCGGCCGGGCATGGTCGCGGTGATGAACGCGCTCGGCGCCGAATCCGGCCTGCCGCTCGACGGGGAGTTCTTCGCGGCCAACCTCGGCCCGCCTCTCGACGACAGCCTTCGCGGGTTCGGGGCACCCGAAGAGCGAATCCCGGAGCTGGTGGCCCGGTTCCGTGAGATGTATCCGGAGATCGTCGTGCCGGCGACGGTCGCGCTGCCCGGGGCGGCCGAGGCGCTGCGAGCCGTGCGCGAGGCGGGCGGGCGCACGCTGGTCGTCACCGGCAAATACGGGCCCAACGCCCAACTTCATGTGGACGCGCTCGGCTTCGAGGTCGACGAACTGGTCGGCCTGCTGTGGTCGACGAAGAAGGCGGCCGCGCTCACCGAGCACGGCGCCGTCGCCTACGTCGGCGACCACCTCGGCGACATCCGGGGCGCGCTCGCGGCCGGGGTCGCGCCCGTCGGTGTCACGACGGGACCGTGCACCCGGCAGGAGCTGTTGGACGAAGGAGCCGAGGTGGTGTTCGACTCGCTGGCCGAATTCCCCGAGTGGTTCAGCTCTTTCGGCGAGCTTCGCGGATCAGTGCGATCAAACCGAGTGCCAGACCCAGCGGGGTGATCACGCCGGCCGCGGCGGACAGCCACACCGGCAGGTTCTCCAGGCCGGCCGCGAACATGATGAACACGGCTGTGACGGCGATCATGCCGATCGCGAACAGGCCGATGCCGACCCGCATGAGGACGGGTTTACCGGGCTTGCCTTGGGTGGCCACAGCGGCCTCCTTAACTGCGGTCTCCATGAACCAGAGGGTATCCGCCGGTATCGGCTTCTCCCCAGGGCCTGTGGCGAGATAGTCTTAGGGGACGCGCGCCCTGGGTACGCCCCCGGGCGCGTTCGTTGTGAGCAGGACAGCAGAAGGATTGGTGAGGGAAGTGCCGACCGGCAAGGTCAAGTGGTACGACGCGGAGAAGGGTTTCGGTTTCGTCACCCAGGATGGGGGCGCCGACGTCTACATCCGTAAAGCCGCGCTGCCGCAGGGTGTCGAAGGGCTCAAGGCAGGTCAGCGCCTGGAGTTCGGCGTCGCCGACGGCCGGCGCGGCCCGCAAGCGCTCTCCGTCCGGCTGCTGGATCCGCCGCCCTCGGTCGCCGAGGCGCGCCGCCGCCCCGCCGAGGAGCTGCACGGGCTCATCGAGGACATGATCAAGCTGCTCGAGCTGAAGGTGTCGCCGGACCTACGGCGCAACCGCTACCCGGATCGCAAGCACACGAAGCAGATCGCCGAGATCATGCGCGCCGTCGCCCGGGACCTCGATCCCTAACCCGGCCCGGCACCCACCCCAAACGCGCGTGAAGGCCCCTTCCCTCGGCTCAGCCGAGGGAAGGGGCCTTCACGCGCTTCGACGGTCAGGCGGGCGGCTCGACCTGCAGCGACCAGATCGCGCTCGTGATCGGCTCGGCGTCCTCGGGACGTCCGGTCCGGCTGATCACCGACGCCTGCGCGACCTCGACCACGAGCACCTGGTCGTCCGCCGCCGGAGTCGTCACCGTGTAGGCGAAGCGGTCCAGCGTCGTGATGATGTCCTGCTTGAGTTCCTGCGGCTCGCCCTTGCTGTTGACGTACTGCACCGTGACCTTCCACGGCGTTTCCGCGATCGCGCCCGGCACCGAGATCTGGATCGGCTTCCCCGGCCGGACACGCAGCTTCCCGGCGGCCTCCGGGGTCGTCGTGCATTGGACGGTCTTCACGTCGCAGGAAGCCAGGGGCGTGACGTTCACCGTCTTCCCGTCGGCGAAGAAGGTCACCTCTTCGGGGCCGGGCGCCGAGCAACCGGCCACCGCGAAACCACCGGCCGCGAGCAGGGCCAAGATACGAAGTCGCCGCATGCGGGGAAGATTACGAGCCCGGCCGCCAGCGGGAGCCACCGGCCCTGGACGGGATCGGCGACTCGCTGGTCGGCTCGGGGCGCAGCGGCCGGTCGCCGCCGAGGATCGGGATCAGCGAGGTGCCGCGCCGGACCATGAAGGTCTGGGCGAACCCGACGGCCAGCAGAAGCGACAGCACGAGGAAGCCGATCCAGTAGGTCGGTGGCAGCAGCAGGCCGACGGCACCGCCGAAGCACCAGCACAGCTGCAGCACGGTCTCCGACCGCCCGAACGCCGAAGCGCGCGACTCCTCCGGGAGGTCTTCCTGGATGACGGCGTCGAGGCTGATCTTCGCCAGCGCGCTCGCGGTGGCGCCGATCAGCGCGACGATCGCCGCCGTCGCCAGTCCGGCGGCCACCGTGGCGACGGTGGACATCAGCAGGCAGGCGCCGACACAGCCGAGGATCACCTGATCCGGGTTGCCGAAGTGCAGCCGCGAACCCAGCGCGTTGCCGGCGAACCCGCCGATCCCCGCGCCGACGCCGATGATGCCGAGCAGCAGCAGCTGGGTGAACGGAGTCTGCCCACTGCCTTCGGTCTGCGCCTTCACCGCGAACGCGGAGAACATCATCAGGAACCCGGTCAGCACCCGGACGGAACCGTTGCCCCACAACGCGACCACGATATGGCGGCCCATCGGCTGCCGCTGCTTCCTGACCCGCCGCTCGGGATGCGCGGACAGCGACGCCGGCACTTCGCCCTCGGTCCGCTCGACCCAAGACGGGATGCGCATCGACTGCACGGCGGCGGCGATACAGATCAGCACGGTGAACCAAAGCGCGCCCGCGGATCCCCAGAGCGCGTTGACACCGCTCGCCAGACCACCGAAGACACCGGCGGCGACCAGACCGAACACCGTCAGCCGGGCGTTCGTTTTGGACAGGGTGATCTCGGGTGGCAGCACTCGTGGGGTCACGGCGGCCTTGAGCACGGTGAACGACTTCGAGAGCACCATCATGCCCAGCGCCGCCGGGTACAGCAGCCAGTCGTCGAAGTGCAGGGCCATCACGACGGCCATCAGTGCTTGACCCGCCGAAGCCACGCACATCGCGAGGCGCCTGCCGCGCTGGATCTTGTCCAGCGCCGGGCCGATCACCGGCGCGACCAAGGCGAACGGCGCGATCGTGATGAGCAGGTAGAGCGCGACCTTGCCCTTGCTCTCCCCACTGGTCGCGGCGAAGAACAGGGTGTTCGCCAGCGCGATCGCCATGGCGGCGTCGCTGGCGTAGTTCAGCATCACCGCGTACGTCAGCGAAGTCAGTCCCGACTTGTCGGCACCGTCCGCTTTCGCCGCGCGCTGGAACGCGTCGACGGCCTGCCCGGTCAGCTGGCGGCTGCGCATCGCCGCGACGCGGGTGACCGTGATCTTCTTCGGCATTTTCGGCATGCCGGCCGCACCCGGGACCGCTGTCGTCCGGTGCTCGTTCGGCACATCCGGAGCGTCACGCGGCTCGCCCGCGTAGCCACCGGTGTCGTAGTGCTCGTACTCGCCGCTGCCCGGCGGGTGCTCGTCGTAGAACCCGCCGGGACGACGCCGGACGGGTTCGGTCTGCCGCTGCGACGGGTCGGGATGCTGCTGCGGCGGATACGGCCGCGCGCCCCTCGGCGGGGTCTGCGGGGCCGGACGTGCCTGGTAGACGGGCTGCGCGGGGGGTGGGGCCGGCGGGACCGGCGGCTGCTCGACCCGGGTCGGCGGCGGCGCGGACCAGTTGCGCGCCTGGGCGGCCCCGGGCTCCGGAGTCCACTTGCGCTTGCTCTTGCGGCCACGGTCCTTTCCCGACCGGCCGAAACGTGTGCCGTCGGGTCCAGACTGCGAGCCGAAGATTCCCACGCTTCAATCCTGCCTTACGCGACGACCGGCGCGCGCGTTCACCACTGCTTCTCTATTTGTTCGGGACGAACTTCACCCGGAACATCTTCGGCCAGAGCTTGCCCGTGATCAGGAATTCGTCGGTTCCGGGGATCGCCGCGATGCCGTTGAGGACGTCCGCGGAACCCTGTTCGCCCGCGCCGAGCAGCCCGGAGGCGTCGATCTCGCCCGTGACCTGCCCGTTCGAGGGGTCGATCCGCAGGATCTGATCCGAACGCCAAACGTTTGCGTACACCGAGTCGCCCACGCATTCCAGCTCGTTGAGCTCGTCGCGGCCGGTGTCGACGGCGCCCGTGACGTCGAACGAGGCGGGGTCCCGGAAGGTCAGCTTCGACGAGCCGTCGCTCATCACCAGCCGGCCGTTGCGCTCCTGGTGGCACAGCCCCCAGCCCTCGCCGGTGTAGTTCACGCGCCGGCGTTCGACCAAAGACCCGGCGTCCCGCTCGATCGCGACGCCGTCCTGCCAGGTGATCTGCCAGAGCGTCCGCTCGAGCACCGTGATGCCCTCGCCGAACACCTGGGGCACGTCCATCTTGACCGCCGGTGCCGCGCCCGCGGGGCCCGACCGCACCGATGTCCGTCCGACCAGGCCGGTGCCCTCGAACAGTGTCTCGCCGGAGAACTCGAGTCCCTGGGTGAAGGCGGCGCTGTCGTGGGGCAGCGTCGTGAGTACCTGGACCTTGAGTTTCTCGGGTTCGGCCGGGGCGGGGCCGATCGCCGGGGCGGCGGCGCAGCCACCGAGGACGGCGGCGAGCAAGAGCGATGTGGTGATGAGCGTGCGCACGCGGACAGCCTGACATGGACCGCGAGGATGCGTGCGGCAGAATGGGGGCATGACCCTGCTGTTGACCCTGGACGACGGCTCTATCCAGCGCAAACTCGCCGATGCGGTCGAACTCGCCCGTGCGGCCGTGCTGGAGGACGCCGGTGCCGAACTCCTCGGCGCGCACGTCGGCGTCGAGCGGGAGGACGCGGTCTCCGTGAGCCACCTGTTCGAAGCGACTGTGGCGGGGTACCGGGGTTGGCGCTGGTCGGTGACCGTCGCGCTCGCCGGTGACGAAGAGCCGATCACGGTCAGCGAGGTCGTGCTCATCCCGGGCCCGGACGCGCGGGTCGCTCCCGCCTGGGTGCCCTGGGACAGGCGAGTACAGGCCGGCGACCTCGGCGTCGGCGATATCTTCCCGGTGGAGAAGGACGACCCCCGGCTCTCGCCGGCGTATCTGGCGTCCGACGACCCGATGGTCGAGGACGTCGCCAAGGAGACCGGGCTCGGCCGGGTCCACGTGCTCTCCCGCTACGGCAGGCTCGACGCCGCCGCCCGCTGGCACGACGGCGAGTTCGGCCCCCGCTCGGATATGGCCCGCAGCGCGCCGGACGTCTGCGGCACATGCGGGTTCTTCGTGCCGCTCGCCGGGTCGCTGAGCGCGGTCTTCGGCGCGTGCACCAACGACATCGCGCCGGCCGATGGTCACGTCGTCGACGTGGAGTACGGCTGCGGCGCCCACTCCGAGATCGAGGTCGAGGTGACCTCCTCGGTGCCGGTCGCGGAACTGGTCTACGACGACTCGCTGCTCGACTTCGAACCGGAAGCCGAGCCCGAGGCCGTGGCTGTCGAGGAGCCCGCGGCCGAGGCGCCGGTCGAAGAAACGGAACCTCCGGTCGCCGAGGCGCCATCCGAGACGGCCGAAGTCGAGCCGGAAGTCGTTGTCCCGGCGGACGAGACGGAAGCCGAGGCACCGCCCGTGGAACAGGCAGCGGTCGAAGAAGCAGCGCCCGCGGAAGAAGCATCGGTCGACGCCGAAAGCGCCAGTGACCACCGCGACGCCTGAACCGGTAGGCGCCGACCCGTTCGGCACTGAACGGCTACGTGCCGCCGTCCTGCGCGCTTGGGTGGATTCGCCGACCCGGTTCACCGAGGACACCAACGCCGAAAACGATCTCCGCGTCGGCGGCTACCGGGATCGGCTGTTCGTCGAACTCGCGCAGAACGCCGCCGACGCCGCACTCGCGTCCGGGCTGCCCGGCCGGCTCCGGGTGTCCGTTGTGGACGGTGAGCTGAGGTTCGCCAACACGGGTGCGCCGCTGGACGCCCGCGGCGTCGAATCCCTTGCGTCCCTTCGTGCTTCGGGTAAAGGTGACGAGACGGTCGGCCGCTTCGGCGTCGGTTTCGCCGCCGTCCTGACGGTATCCGGCGAGCCTCGGATCGTGTCGCGGACCGGCGGGGTCGCCTTCTCGGAAGAGCGCACTCGTGCCGAGTCCGGTCGTACCGGAGATGTCCCCGTGCTGCGCCTTCCCTGGCCGGTCGCGGACGCCGAACCACCGGTGCCCGAAGGATTCGATACCGAGGTCCGGCTTCCGCTGCGTGAAGGCGTCGACGTCGCCGCACTGCTCGAGGACCTGGCGGACGACATCGGTGACCTCCTGCTCACCTTGCGCTGGCTGGAGACCATCGAGATCGAGGACGCGGTCTGGCGCCGCACGGATCTCGGCGACGGCGTCGTCGAACTCTCGTCACCAGACGGCTCCGCCGATCGCTGGCTGACCCGGCACGGCGAGGTCGTCTGGGCCGTTCCGCTCGACGGAACCGGTGCACCGCAACGGCTCGGCGACGACGTCCTGCACGCTCCGACGCCAACCGACGATGAGCTTTCGCTGCCGGCGAGGCTTATTGCGACACTGCCGATCGAGCCGTCGCGGCGGCGCGCGCTGCCAGGCCCGGAGCTGACAGCGGCGCTGAAAACCGCCGCGCGGGAGTACGTCGACCTCGTCCGTGCGTTGCCCGCCGAGAACCGGCCGGCCCTCGTGCCGGACGCGGAGTTCCCGCGTTCCACTGTGGACGGAGCGCTGCGGGAGTTCATTCTCGGAAATCTCGCCGAGCTTCCCTGGCTTCCGGCGCAAACCGGCGATGACCTTCCCGGTCGTCAGGCTCGCGTGCTGTCGGTCGATGTGCCGGGATTACCGCCGCTGCTGACGGATTTCGTTCCCGGGCTGCTTTCGTTGTCCGGTGTGGACTTGCGCGCCGTCGGTGCGCAGGCGCTTTCGCCCGCCGAGGCCATCGAGCTTCTGACGGGTGTCCGGCGCGAGCCGTCGTGGTGGCGTTCGCTGTACGACGTCCTGCTCCCGGCGCTCGAAGCGCATGACCTCACCAAGGACGACCTCGGCACCTTGCCGGTGCCGATGTCCGACGGCCGGACCCTGCCCGGAGTGCGGGACGCGTTGCTCGTCGGCGGTTCGGCCGAACTGCTCGAACTTCTTTCCGATGTGGACATTCTCGGGTTGCGGCTCGTACATCCCGTCGCGGCGCATCCGTTGCTGGAACGCTTGGGCGCCAAGCATGCCGAGGCGAGCGATCTGCTCGAGGCCGACGCGCTGGAGGCCGCCGTCGAACGCAGCGTCGAGGACGTGCGGTCCGGTTTGGACGGTACGGCACTCGCCGGTGCAGTGCTGCGCCTGATCGCCGAGGTCGGCGACGACGCGCCCGGTTGGGCCGGTGCGCTGGCCTTGCCGGGTGAGGACGGCTGGCGGCGCGCGGACGAACTCATCCTGCCCGCCTCGCCGCTGGGTGACATCTTCGATCCCGAGGTGTTCGAAGAAGGCGGCCCGCTCTCCGTCCTCGACGAGGAATTCGCTGAGGACTGGCCGGTGAGCACGCTCGTCGCGGTCGGCGTGCTCGATTCGTTCGCGCTCGTCACCGATGACGAGCCGCTGGAGCCTGAGCACGGCCTGCCCGACGAACACGACTGGTGGGATTCCCACGAGCGTCCGCCAACGCGGCTGCTCGCCGTACGCGATCTCGACCTCGTCGCCGACGACGCCTGGCCCGAGGCACTGCGTCTGCTCGCGTCACGGCCGGAAACCTGGCGCGCGCTCACTGAACCCGGCGGGCACACCGGCTGGTGGCTCGCGCGGTTCGCTCTGCTGGACGGCCACGCGCCACTCGACTGGCGGACGCCCGAAGCGACCGCGTTGGCCGGGCTCTACGACGTCGTGCCGGATCTGGGGCTGAGCAAGGAGATCCTGCTCGCCATCGGCGTCCGGACCGAGCTGGGCATCGAGAACGTCGAAGACGTCGAAGATCTCCTTGAACGGCTGGGAGATCCCGACCGTGAGGTGACTCCGGGGCTGGCCTCTCGCGCGCATGCGGTCCTCGCGGAGTCCACAGTGGACATCGACCCGCCGGAGCGCGTCCGGGCCGCGGACGGTTCGGTCGCCGACGCTGGGACAGCGGTCGTTCTCGACGTCCCGTGGTTCGCGGCCGTGCTGGCGCCGGGCCGGATCGTCGTCGGCTCCGAGGAGCTCGCCGAGCTGTTGGACCTGACGGTGGCGAACGGTCTCGACGCCAAGGTCACGAGCGAGGGCGAGTACGTGCCGTGGGCGGAGCTTTCCGCGCTAAGGCTCGCGGCGGATCAGCTGGGCGTCGAGCTGCCCGAAGGCGGCGTGCTGCTGCACGAGTCGCTGACGGTGTCCTTCGAAGCCGCCGAACACGACGTCCCGTGGTGGTCCGACGGACGCTTGCACGCCGCGGACACTCCCGAGGGCCTCGCGCGCGCCTTCGCCTGGGCCACCACCGAGTGGCCCGCTCGCTATGTCCTGGCCGCCCTCCTCGACGACCCGTCGCCCGCGACCCTGCTGAACTAACGCAACTAGTCCTCTACTTGCGGTGGAGTCAGAGGCGCTGGGCGCTCTTCGAGCCGCGGCGGGCCGCGGCGCGCTGCCAGGCGATGATGGCCAGGCCGATGAAGCCGAGCACGATGCCGGAGAACGCCGTCTGCACCCAGATGCCGTCGGTCACAAAGAACAGGACCACGGTCGCGATCGCCCAGAGCGACGTCCCTACGATCACCACCGGCGTCAGATCGGTCAGCCTTTTGGGCAGTTCCGGCGTATGCCGCAATGAACCGTTAACTTCCCCGGAATTGATCGATTCGCCCACGTGGGGAAGGGTACCCGGCAACGGGTGAAGGGTGGTACACGATGTCGGAGCAGCGCACCCGGTCCACACTGGATCGGTACTTCAAGATCAGCGAGCGCGGCTCGACCCCGGGGCGGGAGATCCGCGGCGGGATCGTCACCTTCGTCACGATGGCCTACATCGTGGTGCTCAACCCACTGATCATCGGCAGCTTCTCCGCCTCCGACGCCGGGGCGCACAAAGACGTCGTCGGCAATATCCTCCCCGTTCCGCAGGTCGCCGCCGTGACGGCGCTGGTCGCCGGGGTGCTGACCATCCTGATGGGATTGGTCGCGAACTACCCGTTCGC
Source organism: uncultured Actinomycetota bacterium (assembly GCA_963766045.1). Classification (GTDB taxonomy): domain Bacteria; phylum Actinomycetota; class Actinomycetes; order Mycobacteriales; family Pseudonocardiaceae; genus Amycolatopsis. The sequence goes on from CAVXYN010000002.1 coordinate 1,138,366, forward strand.
CATCGCCACCGGCCTCGGCATCAACAGCCTGGTCGCGGTCACCCTCGCCTCCCAGATGACCTGGGCGGAGGCGATGGGCCTGGTGGTGATCGAGGGTCTTGTCATCGTGCTGCTGGTCTTCGCCGGGATCCGGACGGCGGTGTTCAACGCCGTGCCCGCGCCGCTCAAATCGGCCATCGCCGTCGGGATCGGCCTGTTCATCTGCCTGATCGGCCTGGTCGACGCCGGATTCGTCCGGCGGGTCCCGGACGACGCGAAGACCACGGTCCCGGTCGGGCTCGGTATCAACGGCTCGATCGCGTCGTGGCCGACAGTGGTGTTCGTCGTCGGCCTGCTGCTGACCGGCATCCTGGTCGCGAAGCGGGTCAAAGGCGCGATCCTGATCGGTGTGCTGGCCTCGACCGTGCTGGCGATCGTTGTCGAGTCGATCACGAAGGTCGGACCGTCGAAGGGCGTCAACCCGCAGGGCTGGAACCTCGGCTACCCGGCGCTGCCCGAGCAGGTCGTCGGCCTGCCGGACCTCTCGCTCGTCGGCGACGTGTCGTTCGGCGCCTGGACGAGGCTGCCGATCATCACCGTCGTCCTGCTCGTCTTCACCCTGGTGCTCGCGGACTTCTTCGACACCATGGGTTCGATGACCGGCCTCGCCAAGGAGGCGAACCTCCTCCCGGCGGACGGCAAACTACCGAACGTCGGCAAGGCGCTGTTCGTCGACGGCCTCGCGGGCGCGGCCGGCGGTTTCGCGTCGTCGAGCTCGAACACGGTCTACGTCGAGTCGGCATCCGGTATCGCCGAGGGCGCGCGGACCGGGCTCGCGAACGTCGTCACCGGTCTGCTGTTCCTCGCCGCGATGTTCCTGACCCCGCTGTATCAGGTCGTGCCCGTCGAGGCGGCGGCTCCGGCGCTGGTCGTCGTCGGCGCGCTGATGATGAGCCAGGTCAAGGAAATCGACTTCTCCGACTTCAGCATCGCTCTCCCCGCGTTCCTCACCATCGTGGTCATGCCGTTCACGTACTCGATCGCGAACGGTATCGGCGCCGGCTTCGTCAGCTATGTCGTCCTTCGCGCGGTGACCGGTAAGGCCAAGGGAGTGCACCCGCTGATGTGGGCCATCGCCGTGCTGTTCTTGGCCTACTTCGCCGTCGGACCCATCGAAGCTGTGTTTTCTTGATCGCGCGGACGCAAACCTGCCGGAAGGGCGCAGTCCGGAGGAATCTCGCGTAATCGGGCAGGCGCCCTTCCACCAGATTTGCGGGCCTTCGGCTAAAGGCGCGATCGGTAAAGTCTCCGTCGGGCGCTGAGGGCCTTTGGGAGACCGTTTGGTCAGCTCACACGAGCCGGTGGTCCAATTCACGAGGTCAAAGATCCGATCGTGAGGTATGCTAACTATATGTCCGGTGATACGCACGAGCGCTCGCTGGCGAGCCGCTTGCGTCTCGCGGTGGTCCGGCTCACTCGCCGGCTTCGGGCGCAGCGACTCGGTGACGGCATCACGCTGACGCAGGTTTCCGCGCTGTCCACGCTGCACAAATGCGGGGCGCTGACCCCCGGACAGCTGGCCGCGAAGGAAGGCGTACAGCCGCCCTCGATGACGAGGGTGATCGCGGCGCTCGAAGACATGGGGTACGTCGAGCGAAGGCCGCATCCGACGGACGGCCGGCAGGCCATTGTCGAACTGTCGGAACGTGGCGAGGCGTACGTGATCGACCAGATCACCGCACGGGAGATCTGGCTGGACAAGCAGTTGGCGGAGTTGAGCGCCGAGGAACGCGAAGTGCTCTCTCGCGCCGCCGAGATCATCGACAGGATGGCGGGGAACTAACAACGGTGACGACCACGGGTAGCGAAACTCAGTGTCCTTCCAAGACCACCGCTACCCGGGAACCGGCACCGCCGCCTTCCGCACCCACCGGGGAAAAACCGCGACGAAGCATGTTCGCGTCGTTGCGGGTGCGCAACTACCGGCTTTTCTTCAGCGGCCAGGTCATCTCGAACATCGGCACCTGGATGCAGCGCATCGCGCAGGACTGGCTGGTGTTCACCCTCAGCGGCAACAACCCGATCGCCCTCGGTATCGCGGTCGCACTGCAGTTCACGCCGATCCTGTTCCTGTCGCTCTGGGCGGGAGTCCTTGCCGACCGCGTCGACAAGCGGAGGCTGCTGATCGGCATCCAGGCCGCGGTCATGACGCAGGCCGTCGTCCTCGGTGTGCTCGACCTGACCGGGCTGGCGACGCTCTGGCAGGTCTACCTCCTGTGTTTCACGCTCGGCTGTACGGCCGCGCTCGAAGTGCCGGCACGGCAGTCGTTCGTCGCCGAGATGGTGGGGCGCGACAAGGTCACCAACGCCGTCGCGCTCAACTCGTCGATCTTCAACATGGCCCGCATCGTCGGCCCGGCCATCGCGGGTTTCGCGATCACCTGGGTCGGCACCGGCTGGCTGTTCATCGCGAACGCGCTGAGCACCGTCGCCGTCATCGCCGGATTGGCGATGATGAATCCGGACAAGCTCTTCCGCGGCCCGGCGATCCCTCGCGAGAAGGGGCAGTTGGTCGAGGGCCTGCGCTACGTCCGGAGACGTAGTGACCTGATGACCGTGATGGTGCTGGTGTTCTTCGTGAGCACCTTCGGCATCACGTACTTCACCTCACTGCCGATCGTCGCCGCGAACGTCTTCCACACCAACGCCGACGGCTACGGCCTGCTCTCCACACTGGTCGCCGTGGGCACTTTCACCGGTGCGCTGATGTCGGCCCGCCGCAACACACGCGGCAGCCCGAGGGTGCGGTTGCTGCTGATTTCGGCCTTCCTGCTCGGCGCGTTCGAGATGGTCACCGCGTTCATGCCGACGTACCTGACCTTCGGTCTCGCGCTGATCCCGCTCGGCTTCGCCACCATCACCTTCCTCAACACGGCGAACGCGCTCGTGCAGACCGCGGTCAGCCCGGAAATGCGCGGCCGGGTGATGGGGCTCTACGTGCTGGTGCTGATCGGCGGCAACCCCATCGGCGGCCCGATGACCGGCTGGATGGCCGACGCCTTCGGTGGCCGTTCGCCGTTCTACATCGGCGGCGCGATTTCGATGATCGCCGTGGTGGTGTGCGCCGTCGTGCTGATCCGGCGCGGTGGCGTGACGTTGCCGGTGCGGCGGTTCGGCAACGGGTTGCGGGTACTCAGGCGCGAGCGCGTCTGACGCTCAGCGGCCCAGCAGCGGCGGGACCAGTTTCTCCGCGATACCACGGAGATCGCCCTCGCCGGAGAACTCCAGTGCCTTGCCTCGGGGATCGTCGGTGAGCCGCACGAGGATGTTCTTCCCGTCGACGACCGCCTGGAGTCCCGCGATGGTCGTCGTCGCCTGTGCGTCCGTTGAAGGCGCGTGCTCGTGATAGTCCGCGGTCACGGAACCCGCGCCGCATGAGGCGAAGAACTGCGGCTTGGTCTGCTCGGCGGGCACGCTGAGCGCGCGGCCGAGATGGGCGCAGAGCTGCCACGAGATCATCGGCAACGGAGCGTCCACAATGGATCCAGGCTCGACGGCTTTCGGCGCGATCTCGCCGTCCTTGCCGATCTCCGGCAACTTCGGTCCGGGAGGCATCAGCCCGGCGATCAACGCTTCGGCGAGCGCTGTCGCCTTCTCTTCGGGTTTGTGCGGTTCGAGCGGGGAGCGATAGTCGGCCGACTCGATTTCGACGTACAGCACCGGGTCGGCTCCCGTGCCGGTCTCGGTCTTGACGAGTTCGACGCCCAGCTTGAACTTCTCCGAGTCGGCCTTGACGATGGCGTCCCGGCCGGCGACCGAGGTCTTCCGGATGGAGTCGGTGGGGAGTGCGCGGATCATGCCGGCCCGGACGTCGAGTTCGGCCGTGACCACGTGGCATCCGCCGGTGGGCCGCACCTCGCGCAAGGTCTTGCCGCCGAGGAGTTCCTCCCAGCGCGATTCCGGCAGGGCCTGGCAGATCGCCTGCGCCGAGGTTTCCCCGGGGAGGGCGACGACCATCTCCCCGGTCGGCATCGGCACCTGCCGCACCGGCACCGCGTCGTTGGACGGCCAGGTCTCGGGCAGCGAGGAAGTCTTGTCGCCGTCGTCATTGAGCAGGCTGATCGCGACGAAGATGCCGATACCGAACAGCAGCAACACGCTGATCAGGGCACAACCTGCCCAGATCCACATCGGCCTGTCCGTCTTACGCGCGATCTGGCGATAGTCCTCCGTGGTCACCGTGCTGAAGGTAGTTGCAGACGGCGCCCGTGTCCGGCGAAACGCCAACTCGATGGGGGACGCTCATCGGCCGATCAGCGCGGGAACCATCTTTTCCGCCACCGGGGCGACTTCGGCCTTCTTGGTGGAGTCCTCGGTCAGGACACGCAGCGAATGTCCGGAACCGTTGTCCGTGAGCAGCACCTCGACCATGATCGACTCGGACTGCGCCGGACGGTTCGCGATCGTCGAATTCGACTTCGGCTCGCTCATATGCGTATATCGCGCTTTCCACGCACCGTCCGGCATGGCGACGACGCAGTTGCCTTCCACTTCCGGGACGCCCATTTCGATGGGAAGTCCGAGCGCGCGCGTGAGCTGACTGCACAGATGTGCCGCGATGACAGGCAGGGAAGGTCCAGGATGCCGTTTTCCAGTGGCTCGACGGTCTTGGGTTCGAATGTCCGTCCCGGCGGCATCTTCGGGCCTGGAGTCATCACCCCGGCGATCACCGCTTCGGCGAGCGCGGTCGCCTTTTCGCCGGTGCCATGACCATCCGCCTTCTCCACGGGGTCGGCCATCGTCACGTCGACCTGCAGTACCGGCCGCACGTCGGTGCCGCCCTGCCCGCCACGACGACTTGACTGCCCTGGCCACTTGGTTCACCGGGTTTCTCCTCCATCGAAACCCGGACGTCGAGTACCGCGGTTCTCGCATGGCACTCCACGACACTCGCTTCGAGCAGGGTGCGGCCGCCGAGAAGCTGTTCCCAGCGTTCCCCGGTGATCACCTGGCACAGGACGTGCGGCGCCGTCTTGAACGGCATGGCGGCGATCATCTCGCCGGTGGGCATCGGCACCGGCCGTAGCGCCTCTCCGGTCGACGTCGGCCAGGTCGCCGGCAATTCGTCCTTGTACTCGGGCGGTCCGATCGTGGACAGGCCATCGGTCGCGAACAACACGGCCGCGACGGTGACCGCCATTCCGGCGACACCGAGCGGGATGAGCATCGATTTCGTCATTCCCCCAGAACGCATGCGGCCAAGTTGGTTGTCCTGTCCGGTGCGCGCCGGGAAACGGGCGGAAAGGTCAGCGCCAGCGGGCCGATGGCGGAGGTTCGAGCCCTTCGGCCAATTCGCCTTCGACGGCTTCCGCGATGTCCTCGACCGTCCAGCCGTCTCGTTCCAGGACAGGGTCGTTGATCGCGGGTTGGCGCAGGACGCACAGGATGTCGCCGCGGAATCGGATGATCTGCCCGTTGATCGCCGCCGACAGGTCGCTGAGCAGGTAGGTCACCAGCGGCGCCACGCGGTCGGGGGTGTGCTCCGGGGTCTGGACGACGGTCGGGTCCTGCTGCGCCATCCGGGTCCAGGCCACCGGCGCGATGGCGTTGACACGGATGCCGTGTTCGGGCAGATCCGCGGCCCACGAGAAGGTCAGGGACGCGACAGCGCCCTTCGACGCCGAATACGCGGCCGCGCGGCGCTGGCCGATCATCGAGCCGGAGCCCACGTTCACGATCACGCCGCCGCCCCGCGCGCGCATCTCCTTCACGGCCTCGGTGCCACAGAACAACGGGCCAAGGACGTTGACCTCGACCAGTTCACGGATCCGCGCCGGGTCGTCGGCCCACGGGTCGGTCCGGTAGTTGAGGCCGGCGTTGTTGACCAGACCGTCGATCGTGCCGAACTCGGCGACGCACAGCGCGATCAGCTCGGTGGCCTGCGCCGCGTCGGCCACCGAATGGCCACTCGAAACCGCCTGTCCGCCATCGGCCCGGATACCTGCGGCGACCTCGTCCGCGAGGTCGGCGTCGATGTCGTTCACGACGACAGAGGCGCCGGAGCGGGCCGCGTGTTCGGCGAAGGCGCGGCCGAGTCCCCGGCCTGAACCGGTGATCACCACAGACCTGCCAGCGAGGACGGTCATAGGCCCCCTTCACTCGAACGAGTGAGATCGGGGTCTCTTGGGAGACCCCCTTGCTCCGAGAGATGAGGTTAGGCTAACCTCATACATGTCCGCTTCGTGGTGGGAGCGGCAGTCAGTTCGGGAACGGACGAAGCCCCGCAACCGGGTACCCCCGGAGCGGGGCTTCGTTCATTCCGGAGGGGGTTCATGGTCGGGGACCCCGCCGGTCAGGTCAAGGTGGTACCGGTACTCGATCGAGCTCGATCCCGAATTCCTTCCGGTAGGTATCCAGGATTTCCTGATCGCCCGAGAGCGTGGTCTCGCGCCGTTGGCCGTGGGTGGTGACGATGAGCTTGTCGCCCGCGAGTGTGATCCGGCCGCCCTGGCTCATTCGGGAGCAGGTCGGCCCCTTCCGGAAATGAGACTCCGGCGAGGTGGCCTGCCACCACGAGGTCGGCCTGAACTCGTCCAAGTCTCTAGGCCGCGATTCCAGGCGGTACTGGGGTTTGCCGTCCAGCAACACGTCGACGTCGCCGAAGGGTCCGTCCAGGACCAGGAACTCGCCGTCCGGGTCGGCCTGCGCCTCGGTCGCGGTCAGCTGCAGCGGGAACCGGCTGAACCGGCCGAAACCGACGTCGGCCAGCCAGGGCTCGTCCAGTTCGACGCGGATGGCCACGTGGTCGAACGGCGGCCCGAGCGTGCCGTCCGGCCGGAAGACGCGGGCAGACCGCAGTGTGGCGTCGAAGCCCAGTTCTCGCAGCAGTGCGGCGAACAGACCGTTGAGCTCATAACAGAACCCGCCGCGGCGGCGGCACACGATCTTGTCGAACAACGCCTCGGAGTCCAGGACGATGGGCTCGCCGAGATGGATGCTGAGGTTCTCGAACGGCACCACGGCGAGGTGGCGTTCCTGCAGGACCCGCAGCGCGGTGACGTCCGGCGTGGCGGGGCGGTCGAGTCCCAGGCGTTCGAGGTATGCGGCGACGTCCATGGAGGTCAAGCCCAATGCTCGTGAGTGGTAATGACGGTTAGAACCGTCATTACCACTCACGAGCGTGGCGGGTTGCTCAGCCGAGCAGCAGACCGTTGCCGCCGGCGACGGCGTTGTCGAACCGCTTGGAGATCTCGGCCCAGTTGAAGATGTTCCACAGAGCCTCGACGTACTTCGGCTTCACGTTCTTGTAGTCCAGGTAGAACGCGTGCTCCCAGACGTCGACCAGCAGGATCGGCGTGGTCGGCAGGACCAGGTTGTTGTGGTGGTCCCGCAGCTGCTGGGTGATCAGCGTCTTGCCGATCGGGTCCCAGGAAAGCGCGCCCCAGCCGTTGCCCTGGATCGTGGTGGCGACGGCGGTGAACTGAGCCTTGAACTTGTCGAAGGAGCCGAACGCCTCGTCGATCGCGGAGGCCAGCTCACCGGTCGGCTTGTCGCCACCTTCCGGGGACAGGATCTTCCACCACACGACGTGGTTGGCGTGCCCGGCGAGGTGGAACGCCAGCGTCGTCTGCAGGCCGACGATGTCGCCGAAGTTACCGGCGTCGCGCGCTTCGGCGATCTTGTCGAGCGTGTCGTTCGCGCCCTTGACGTAGGTCGCGTGGTGCTTGCTGTGGTGCAGCTCGTTGATCTCGCCCGAGATGTGGGGCGCGAGTGCGCCGTAGTCGTAGTCGAGATCGGGCAGCTCGTAGCGGGCCATTGGCCCTCCTTCTGTCTTCGACACAAGTTTCCAGTGACGAACCTAGTCGTCTCCACCTGTTTGCGGCGACTGGGGCGCCGCGTTCTCCCCAGGTGGAACAACCCGTTCGTAGCGGCTGTACCCGGAGGTAAGCCGCCCGAAACCAAGCCTGCTAGCTCCAGTTAAGTGGAGGTCAATGAGGTGTGACCCTGATCATCGTCGAAGTACATGAAGGCCCCTTCCGGTACTTCAACGCAAGGAAAGTGGCCCATATTTGTTGACCTGGCGTCGCGCCGCGGGGCAGGAGTACGTGAGGGTGGCCCTCACGACCACCACCTGCCGGGCTGCGCACCCAACCCCTCCAGGCGGGGCGGTGCCGGACCGCGTGAATCGGCTCAAGAACTTCAGGCGGCGCGGTACGACTCCAGGTCTTCGGCCAGCTCGTCGAATACCGCGATGTTGCACTCGAAGGCCACGATCGCCTCGTCGATCAACCGCGCGCGCTCGGCGTCGCTCCACGGGGCCGTGTTCAGCTGCTCGCGGTAGTTGTCCCGGAACTTGGGTGCGCTGCCCAGCTGGTCGAAGTGGTAGAACAGCGAGCCGGCCGCGTCGACGCCGTACTTACGCTCCAGCAGCCGCCGGATGACCTGGCCGCCGGCGATGTCGCCGAGGTAGCGGGTGTAGTGGTGCGCGACGAAACCACCGGACCAGTCGGACGCCTCGCCCACGCGCCGGACGTACCGCTCGGTGGAGGCCAGCGGGCGGACGGTCTCGCGCCAGTCCGGGCCGACGAGGTGTTCGAGGTCGCGCTCGAGGTTCGGCAGCCGCCGCAGCTCGTCGAAGACGAACTTGCCCGCCACCGGGTCCTTGGCGAGTTTGTCGGAGGCCTGCTCGATCGCCCGGTAGATGAAGTAGTACTGGATCGCCAGCCGGGTGTAGCCCTCGAGCGTCAACTCGCCGCCGAGCAGGGCGTTCATGTAGACGGAGTGGTTGGCCCGGTCGTGAGCGGGCAGGGTGGAGGCGCGCAGGGCCGCGGAGAACGGCCCGGATTCGACGTCGGTGGTCACCGGCATGGAAGAGCCTCCCAGGCATCGATCTGACATGCTGTCAGAAAGAGTCTAGGCCACATACTCGAGTTAGGTTACCCTAAATCGAAGGTTTTTCCCGGTTGTCCCGTATCCCGACCGCCCGGAGAACGAACCGGACGGCCGCCTCGATCGCGTCGTCCAGCTGCTCAGGCGGCACGTCGACGACCTGGCGGCTGCCGAGCGCGGCGGTGATCATCGGGATCAGGACGTCGGGATCCTCCTCCGGCACGCCCTCGGCGAGGATCTCGCGAAGCTTGGCGGTGATGGGATCGGCGTGCGCGCTGATCCGCCGATACGCCGCCGGCGCCAGCGCCGAAGCGAGCGCGGTCCCCGGCGGCAGGTGGTACTCGGCGAGCACCCGCAGCTGGAGCCGGACGAACGTCGCGAGCTTGGCGACCGGAGTGTCGGCGGTCGCGACGGCCGCCGTCAGCCGTTCGACGTACCGCGTCGCCTCATCCTCGACGAACGCGACCAGCAGGGTCTCCTTGTCAGGGAAGTGGTTGTACATCGCCGTGCGGCCGAGCCCGGCTTCGGCGGCGACCCCGGCCAGCGTGATCGCGTCGAAGCCGCGTTCGTACAGCTGCGCGCGCAGGACGTCGAACACCCTGCTGCGGACCTCGCGCCGGTGCTCCTCCAGCGACCGGCCGATGATCTTGGGCACAGGCCACCTCCCTGAAGGTTCACCTTAGGCCTTCGTCGGCCGTCAGACCTCCAGCGACCAGGTATGGACCGGCGTCTCGGTGGCGGACAGTTCCAAATACCGGCTCAGCATCCGGTTCAGCGCGGTCTCCCGTTCGGCGCCGCGCTCCTCCGCGCGCAGGACGTACTCGCGCTGCCAGGCCGCGCCGGTCCGCCTGGTGAGACACCGCTGCTCGATGATGCCGAGGTAGCGCTCGCGAGCCTCGTCCGAAACGTCCGACCGGCGCAGGCCCTCGTGCGCGAGCGGCAGCAGGACGCGCAGGACCAGCTCGTCCGGCGGGATCCAGCCGATACCCGGCCAATACAGCTGCGCGTCGAAACCGCGGCGCGCGCCGGCGTACATGTTCTCCTCGGCCGCCTGGAAGGACATCTGTGTCCACACTGGACGGTCGGCCTCGGCGAGGGCCCGTTGTGCGCCATAGAAGAAGGCCGCGTTCGCGACCATGTCGACGACTGTCGGCCCGGACGGGAGCACGCGGTTCTCGACCCGCAGATGCGGCAACCCGTCGACGACGTCGTAGACCGGCCTGTTCCAGCGCCAGACCGTGCCGTTGTGCATCCGCAGTTCGGCCAGTTTCGGCGCGACCCCGGAATCCAGTGCCTCGACCGGGTCTTCGTTGTCGGTTTCAGGCAGCAGACCCGGGAAATATCGGACGTTTTCCTCGAACAGGTCGAAAATCGACGTGATCCACCGCTCGCCGAACCACACCCGCGGCCGGACGCCCTGGTTCTTCAGTTCCTCCGGACGGGTGTCCGTGGCCTGCAGGAACAACGGGATCCGCGTCTCGTGCCAGAGTGCCTTGCCGAGCAGGAACGGGGAGTTCGCGCCGACCGCGATCTGGACGCCAGCCAGTGCCTGTGCCGCGTTCCAGTGTGCGGCGAATTCTTCCGGCGCGACCTGCAGATGCAGCTGGACCGACGTGCAGGCCGCCTCGGGCAGGATCGATTCGGCATAACTGCGCAGCCGCTCGGGCTGCCTGCCCGGCAGCGGCACGCCCTCCATCGAAAGCACGGTCCGCTCGCCACGCGCGGCGAAGATACGGTCGTTCAGCAACGAATACCGTGCGTTGTTGGTAAGCCACTTCTGGTCGAAGTGCTCATGGCGCAGCGTGGGGAGGATGCCGATCATCGCCAGCGACGCCCCGGACTCCTCGGCCTTCCGCGAGGCCGCGCCCAGGTACGCGCGCAAATCGTCTTCGAGCTGCAAGGCGGATTCGCCGGCGAGTGGCCGCGGCGGCACGTTGAGCTCGAGATTGTGCTGGCCGAGCTCGGTGGTGAACGACGGATCGTTCAACGCTTCGAGTACGAGCGTGTTCGTCATCGAGGGGCGCAGTTCCCTGTCGACGAGATTGAGTTCGACTTCGAGCCCGATGTTCTTGCGGGGGAAGGAAAAGCTTCCATCGGTGAGCATTCGGGCGAGGGTGTCGAGACAACGCTGTACCTTCCGGCGGTACCGTCCGCGATCCTGCGGTTTGAACGGGTCCGCCGAAAGATCCTTACCCATGTTCGTTGAGCTCCTCATTGGCCACGATCCGCGGGATTCCAGGCGGGACTGCCAGGGCGCCCAACGGTTTCACGACCCGGAGCTGCCCGGCTAGCGGCCAAACTGGTGCTCTCTGTCACTAGGGGTTAACTTACAGCAAAATAGGCCCGTTCGTACCACCCAGCCGTCGACATTCGGACGAGTAACGCTCGCAGCAGGCGGATGCCACACTCTCAGGGTGGCTGAACTGATCACCATCGACGACCGGAACGACCCTCGACTTGACGATTTTCGTGACTTGTCCACAGCCGATCGGAGGCCCGATAGGCCAGGCGGTCGTGGGCTTGTAATCGCTGAAGGGACCGTCGTCGTCAGCCGCCTCCTCGAATCGCGTTACCCCATTCGGGCATTGTTGGGAGTCGAGCGGCGATTCCAGGAACTGAGAACGGAACTCGGAGGCGTCGACGTCCCTGGATATGTGACGTCGGCCGAGACGATGGCCGACGTCGTCGGCTTCCATCTCAATCGCGGGGTACTCGCCGTCGCGGACCGGCCGGTGCCGCCGCCGACGGTCGAAGAAATCGTTGACCGCGCACGGGTGCTCGCGGTGCTCGAAGGCGTCGGTGACCACGAAAACCTCGGATCCCTGTTCCGCAACGCGGCCGCGCTCGGCGTCGACGGGGTCCTGCTCGGCGCCGGCTGTTCGGACCCGCTGTACCGCCGCAGCGTCCGGGTTTCGATGGGGCACGTGCTGCGTATCCCTTTCGCCACGTTCGGTTCGTGGCCGGCGGACCTGAACCTGCTGCGGGAGCGGGGTTTCCGCATCGCGGCACTCACCCCGCGGCCAGGTTCGGTCTCGTTGCGGGAATTGCGGGACCAGGCGCCGGAGAAGGTCGCGCTGATGCTGGGTGCGGAAGGGCCAGGGCTCACCGACGAGGCGATCGCGGCCGCCGACGTCGCCGTCCGCATCCCGATGCCGCCAGGGGTCGACTCACTGAATATCGCCACAGCGGGTGCGATCGCGTTCTATGAGACCCGTCCACCGCTATCGTGAGCACCCAAGCGATTACGGCAGGGAGAACCATGGAGTTGCGGATCCGTGAGGGACGCGCGGTGCTGGCCGTAGAAGACGCGCGCGAAGTGGACCCGCATACCCTCGCGATTGGTTCAGACCTCGCCCAGGCGCTGCACGAATGGGCTCGTGTGGCGTCCGCCGTCAGCGCCGCCGCCCGGCCGGGCGAGTCCGGCGCCGAGGCCGCATCCGTGGTATCCCAACGAGGTCGTCAGCTCGCGTCGCGGGTCGCGGCCGCGATGGGTGCCCCGGTCCACTTCATCGACCCCGTTTCCGGCGCCGGTGTAGTCGTCGAACCACCCGCGACGCAAGTACGCGACGAACTCGCGCAACGCCTGTTCGGCACCCCGGAACCCGGCGGCGAACCGACGCCATGGGTGACCGGCCTGATGGTCTCCGCGTTCGTGGCGGCCGTGATCGTCGTGGCGATGCTGGCGCTGGCGAACACGCTCGCCCGCGAGACCAGCGGCTGGCTCGCCCTGGTGGCTTCGGCCGTGGTGACCGCCGGAATCACCCCGTCACTGTGGCTCGCGCGGCGCGTCCCGATCGTGCGCTGGGCGGCTTTCGGTGCGGGGGCGGGAATCGTGATCGCCTGGATCGGCGTCCTGATCATCGCCTTCTAGACGTCGAAACCGTGCCGGGCGGCTCGTCGTGTTCCCGCTCGGCAGGTGCCGAGCGCTGAGGAGCCTGCGGCGCCGGCTTCGGTGCTGGGACAGCCGCCGGCGACGGGCCGCCCAAAAGGCAGAGGGCTCGAAGACAAGGCTTCGCGGATGTCGCGGTGATGACCGCGCTGACCTTGCTCGCGCTCTAGCGCATCGCTTGGTCGGTGAGCCGCAGTTCGTCGATGACACCGCCATGGCCCATGGTGACCGTGACCGTCTTGTCGGCAGACGTCACCGTCGCCAGCCCGCCTAAAGCGGCGATATCGGCCAGCACGCGCGCGTTGTCCGCCGTGCGCTCCTCGATCTTCCGCAGCTGCCGGCGCATTTCCCCGACCAGCTGCGGATTGCTCAAATCAGCCACCGTTTGTAGTACTTCAAGATCGGGCCGTGCGCGCGGGTCGGCGTCTGTAGGTAGTAGACGTAACCGTGGTGTGCCGCGATTTGGGCGGCGAGGTCATCCGAGACGTGGAACGTGCGGCGGAGGAATTGCACGCTGTTGGCGCCGTTGAATTCCCGCGCGAGCCAGCCGACCCGGGTGGTGCGCGGGAAAATGCTGGTGATGAAGGCCGCCGGGAGGGTCAGGAATACGACACCGGCCAGGAGCAGGGCGGTGACCGGGTTCTCGTTGGGGTCGCCGCCGGAGAACAGGGCGCCGGCGAAACAGAGGACGAAGGACACGGCGGGTGCGACGAAGTTCAGCCAGGAAAGGCGGAATCGCCTGAATCCGGTCGGTGGTCGAATCGGGAGCCGGAGCGTGCCGGGGTTGCGGCTGAGCAGCAGGATCCGGTCAGTTGGATCGCTGAAGTCGGCGGCGATCCGGAGGCCTTCGCTTTCGGCGAGCGATGTGATGGCGCGGAGCGGGAGTTTCGCGTGTTTGAGGCTGATCCAGACGTCGTCTTCACCACTGATCCGGTTGAGCAGCCATCGTTCCCGCCCGGGGTTCGTATGGCCGGGAAAATCAAAGGACGGCCGCGGCACGAGCGACTGTGGGACGAATTGGAAACTCAGGCAACCCTGGAACATCGGCGGGATTTCCAGATAACCCCGGTCGCGGGCGATCATGCGGAGGCTGTCCGGAACGATTCGCCATTCCATCGGGGATACATGGACGTACGGTGTTCCGACAAGAACCTGATACCGCAACCGGGTGACCCGCGTCAGCCAGTGCTGGTAGGCGTCCGTCTGTGTGTAGCCGAAATGCGGTTCCAGCATGAATCCCCCCCCGGAGTCGTTCCGGCGAGGATACTGAAACGCATGGCCGACGACCCGTTGATTTCGTTGAGGCGGCTTTGCCTCGCGCTGCCGGAGACGACCGAGCGGCTCAGCCACGGCGAGCCGACCTGGTTCGTGCGCGACAAGAAGACCTTCGTCATGTACGCCGACCGGCATCACGACGACAAGCTGGCCTTCTGGTGTCCGGCGCCGCCGGGCGCGCAGGAGGAGCTCGTCGGCAGCGAGCCCGATCGGTTCTTCCGGCCGCCGTACGTCGGCCATCGCGGGTGGCTCGGGGTTCGGCTGGACGTCGACGTCGATTGGGACGAGATCGCGCAGATCGTCACCGACGCCTATCGCCTGATCGCCCCGAAGTCCCTGGTCGCCCAGCTCGAAACGCCGTGAAGGCCTCCTTCCCTACCCTGACGGTAGTGAAGGAGGCCTTCACGGAACGACCTCGGAACTCAGCCCCGCTGGGACCGCACGCCCAGGAGGACGTCTTCCCACGACGGAACGATCGGGTGGTTCTTCTTGCCCTTCGCCCGCGGAGCCGGCTCGGCCTCCGCGACCTCTTCGGCAGGAGCGGGAACACGCGGGATCTCCCGTGTCTCCTCGACCTCTTCAGGCTCGACGATCGGCGCGTCGATCACCTTCGCGACCGGCTCTTCGGGAATACCGTTCGAGGTGCTCTTTCCCGCCGAGAACGCGTCAACACTGTCGAGCGTCGGCTGCACGACGGCGTCCTTGCCCGGCTCCAGCGCCCGGACCGTGCGCGGGGCGCGGTAGGCGTTGGGGTTGAGCAGGACCTCGGCGTTCTCGTCGAGGGCCTGCACGGTGCCGCCGTGCGCTCCGGGCGCGAACGACCAGTGCGCGCGGTTGTCCGAACGCCCGGCCTTCCAGGCCAGCACGACGACCCACTTGCCGTCGTCGCCGCGCCACGAGTCCCACGTCGCCTGGCTGTAGTCGTGACCCTGCAGACCGAACGAGTGCGCCATGACTTCGCCGAGCGTCTGCACGTCAGGGCCGTCTTCGCGGACTGGGTGCGCCCGCTGGGCCAGGTCCGCGGTCCGAGAACGTTCGAGCAGAACCGGGTAGGCGTAGCGTTCGACGCGCTGGACAGTGACGCCGGCGCCGCTCGCGACCTGCTCCACGGACTCACCGGCCCGGATTCGTGCCTGGATCTCGCGTGGCCGCATCTGGCTCTCCAACTCGATCTCGATCTGGCCGAGGCGGGTGATGTCACCCCTCGCCGCCGCTCGCAGCCTTTCATCCGCGGGGAGCAGGAAACGCGTGCGGCTCGCCGGGTCTTCGCACACGATGGACTTACCGTCCTCGTGCAGTCCGACCACTCGTAGCGCTCGCATCCTCGCCTCCCCGAGACTTCACCAGTGTGGGTGTCCACGTTAAAACGGCGCGTCGCCTTGACGTGTGAGGCGCGCCGATGTCATCTGTTCTGCTCACTATTTTGTTCATGGCTGCAAACGCATTCTCCGACAGCGCCGAGCGTCTACCAGAGTGACGCGCCGGATACGCACAGTCACGATCGGGCGAATCCTGCGGCAGGTGCCGGGTCGCGTCTCGTGAGTGGTAATGACGGTTCTAACCGTCATTACCACTCACGAGCCACCTACGGCAGCCGCACCCGGATGACCAGCCCGCCGCTACGCCCCCCGGGCTCAGCGCCGGCCATACCGCCGTGCGCCTGCGCGATGGACCGGACGATCGACAACCCGAGACCGGCGTTCCGCGAGTCCCCGGTCCGCTCGGCCGAAAGCCGCCGGAAAGGCTCGAAAAGTGCGGGGACCGCGTCCAGCGGCACCTGCGGCCCGGTATTCCGCACCACCAGCGCCGGGTCGACGCCGATGTCGACATGTACCCAGCCGCCCTTGCGGTTGTAGGTGATGGCGTTGTGCACGAGGTTCGTCACGAGCCGCTCGAGCAGTACGGAATCGCCGGACACGGTCCGCGGGCGCAGCCGCGACTCGATCGTCACCCCCGCCTCTTCGGCCATGGTGGCCGCCGAGCGGATCACCGTGGCGGTGATTTCGTCCAGCCGCACGGGTTTCCGTGCTGCCAGGCCGCGGTCGCTGCGCGCCAGCACCAGCAGCCCCTCGATCATCCGTTCGCTGCGTTCGTTGGTGTCGATCAGATGTCGTCCGAGTTTCCGGACCTCCGGGCTGACGTCGGGATCGGTCATCGCGACCTCGATCAGGGTGCGCTGCACCGCGAGCGGGGTCCGCAGTTCGTGGGAAGCGTTGGCGACAAAGCGTTTCTGGCTGTCGAACGACACCGCGAGCCGGTCGAGCATGCCGTCGAAGGTGTCCGCCAGGTCCTTCATCTCGTCGTCCGGGCCGTCGAGGTTGATGCGCCGGTTGAGGTTCTCCGCCTCGAGTTTCCGTGCGGCCGACGTGATCGCGTGCAGCGGTCGCAGCACCCGGCTCGCCATCAGCCAGCCGAACAGCACGGCGAGCCCGCCGGCGATCGCCAGCGCCACCAAGGATTGCAACAACAGCGAGGACAGCACGTCGGACCGGTACTCGTCGATCGAGGTGGCGACCAGCTGGACGGCCTGGGCGCGTTCGGCGGGTACCACGTCCGTCGTCGGATACGCCTGGGTGCGTTCTACCGTCATCCCGCCGGCGACGCCGACGGCGAACGTGTTCGTGTCCGGCAGCGTCGAGCTCACCAGCAGGTAGTTGACAACGAGCAGGGCCAGCCCGACGACGAGGAACATCCCGCCGTACAACGCCGTCAGCTTGGTACGGATGGACAGCCGGAGCGGTTTCATGACCCGAACCGGTAACCCGCGCCCGGTACGGTCTCGATCAGTGGCGGCTCACCCAGCTTGCGCCGCAACGTCATCACGGCCACCCGGACGGCGTTCGTGAAGGGGTCCGCGTGTTCGTCCCACGCCTTCTCGAGCAGGTCTTCGGAGCTGACCACGGTCCCTTCGGCACGCATGAGTACCTCCAGTACCGCGAATTCCTTGGGTGACAACGGGAGAAACCGTCCGTCACGGGCGGCCTGGTGCCGGGGCAGATCGAGGACGACGCCACCGTGTTCCAGCACCGGCGGCAACGCCGGCCGCGTGCGGCGGGACAGCGCCTGCACCCGCGCGACGAGTTCGGCGAACGCGAACGGTTTCGTCAGATAGTCGTCGGCGCCGAGCCCCAGCCCGGCGACCCGGTCGTTGACGTCGGCGGCGGCCGTGAGCATCAGCACCCGGGCCTCGCCGCCCGACGCGACCACCGCGGCGCAGATGTCGTCACCGTGCACGATCGGCAGATCCCGGTCGAGCACGACGACGTCGTAGCCGTGCACCCCCACCCGGTCCAGCGCCTGTTCGCCGTCGTAGCAGACGTCGACGGCCATGGAGCACCGCCGCAGGCCCTCGGCGATCGCGTCCGCCAGGAGCCGCTCGTCTTCCACCACCAGCACTCTCACCGGCTCAGTCTGCCCCGTGCGGGGGTAAGCGCGGCATAAGCGCCTTCGCTTAACGCGCCGGAATCACCCGATCCGTAGAACTTCGGTCCAGGCGGGTCCGGGCTGCCGGGGGACCGGACCCGCCCCGAGAAGACCGACCGAAGGAGAAGTGATGCGGAAGCGACCGATGGCGGCTCTCGTCGCCGGGGCGGTCCTGGCGCTGGTGGCCGGATGCGGTGGTGGCGGAGACGACGGCGACAAGGTCGCTTCGATCTCGTCGCCGCCGAGTTCGGGCAACACCGGCGACGGGAAGGCCGCCGACAACGCGTCCGATGAGGACAAGATGCGCGACTTCGCCAAATGTATGCGCGAGCACGGGATCGACATGCCGGATCCGCAGACGAACGCCGACGGCAAGGGCACCTTCTCGATGGGCGGCACCCGGGAAGGGATGGACGAAGGGAAGATGAAGGCCGCGAACGACGCCTGCCGGAAGCTGTTGCCGAACGGCGGCGAGATGAAGCCGCCGACGCCCGAAGAACTCGACAAGATGCGCAAGGACGCGAAATGCATGCGCGATCACGGTGTCGACTTCCCGGACCCCGACCCCACCGGTAAGGGCGGCGCCATCAGCTTGGACACCGCGACACAGGACATGGCCAAGTTCGACGAGGCCGCGAAGGCCTGCGGTCTGGGCATGAGCATGAGGGCGGCACCGGCCAAATGAGCGAACATGAAGGTCCCGGAGGCGTTCGGCGTTCGCGCCGGGCGCGCTGGTTCATCGTCGCGGCCGTCTTCGTCGTGGTGGCGGGAACGACGTCGGTGGTCGTACTCACCAATGTGACGTCGCACGCCGACCAGGTCGCGCAGGCACCGCCGTCGGTGGAGATCGCGGCGATCGAGAAGGACGACCTGCGTGAGGAGGAGCAGGCGAGCGGAACACTGGGCTACGGCACGGAAAGCTCGATGGCCGGGCGGAAGCAGGGCACGATCACGTCGCTCCCGTCGCCAGGTGCGGTGCTCACCCGGGGCAAGCCGGTGTACGGCGTCGACGCCAAGTCCGTGCCGCTGTTCTACGGAACCTTGCCGTTCTACCGGGATCTCGCCGACGGCGCCGCGGATGGTCCCGACGTCAAGCAACTCGAGGAGAACCTGAAGGCGCTCGGATTCGGTGGCTTCGGCACGCCGGACAAGAAGTTCACCTCCGCCACCGCGAACGCCATCAAGAAATGGCAGAAGGCGTTGGGGCTCGAGCAGACCGGCACCTTCGGCCAAGGGGACGTCGTCCTGGCGGCGGGCGAGATCCGGGTGTCCGAGGTGGCCGCGCAGCTCGGCGGCCAGGCGGGCGGCGAACTGCTGAAGTACACCGGCACCGAGCGGCTGGTCGAGGTCAAACTCGAGGCGGCCAAACAGGCGATGGCAAAGCAGGGCGACAAGGTCGGGATCGACATCACCGGCGGGAAGAGCACGACCGGCGTGATCACCGAGGTCGGCAAGGTCGCCGAGACCGGGAAGGACGCCAACGGCCAGGACGACGGCAAACCGGCCGTCAAGGTGAAGGTCAAGCTCGACGATCCGGCTGCGGCGGGTTCGCTCGATTCGACTCCGGTGTCGGTGAGCTTCACCAAGGAGGTCCACAGTGGAGTGTTGACCGTTCCGGTCGGCGCGCTGCTGGCGCTGGCCGAGGGCGGGTACGCCGTCGAGGTCGACGAAGCCGGCAAGCGACGGCTGGTCGCCGTCCAAACAGGACTGTTCTCCGGTGGCAAGGTCGAGATCACCGGGACCGGGCTCGTTGCCGGGATGCGGGTGGTGACGACGTCATGACCCCGGTGCTGGCCGTGAACAATGCGTCGCGCACCTATCCCGGTGGGGTGCGGGCACTGCACGAGGTGACGCTGTCTATTGAGGACAGAGAGATGGTCGCCATCGTCGGGCCGTCCGGTTCGGGCAAGTCCACGCTGCTGCAACTGATGGGCACGCTCGACCGGCCGACCAGCGGTGTCATCGAACTGCGCGGCAACGACGTGGCGAAGTTGCCGGACCGCAGGCTTTCGGCGTTGCGTTCGCGCTGGGTCGGGTTCGTGTTCCAGCAGTTCTTTCTCAGCGACGGCGTGAGCGCGGTCGACAACGTCGCCACGGGCCTGCTGTACGCGGGGGTTCCGCGGCGGAAACGGAGGGAACAGGCGTTGGCGGCGTTGGACCGGGTCGGGCTCGCGCACCGGGCCGGCCATTTCCCGAGCGAGCTTTCGGGCGGGGAACGGCAGCGGGTGGCGATCGCGCGGGCGGTCGTCAACTCGCCGTCGATCCTGCTGGCCGACGAGCCGACCGGGAACCTCGACACGGGTAACGGCGCGTCGATCCTGAACCTGCTCGCCACGTTGAGTTCGCAGGGGACGACGGTAGTGATCATCACGCACGACCGGGAAATCGCGGCCGGCGTACCGAGACGGATCGAGTTGCGCGACGGCAAGATCAGGCTCGACACCGGGACGGGGGTGCTGGTGTGAGTACACCTGTCCTCGACAGGACACCGACACCCACGCCGGCCAGGCTCGGTCCTCGTGACGTCCTGACCCTTGGCGCGCACGGAATGCGGACCCGGCCGTTGCGGGCGGTGCTGTCCGCGCTCGGCATCGGGATCGGGATCGCCGCGATGGTCGCGGTGCTCGCGATCCCGGCGTCGGGCGCGAAGGCGTTGCACGATCAGCTGGCCGCGCTCGGCACCAACCTGCTCACCGCGGGACCGGGCAAGACGCTGTTCGGCGAAGACGCGACTTTGCCGGACAGCGCGGTACCGATGGCCAAGCGGATCGCTCCGGTGACGGCGGCGTCGGCGACCGGAGCCACCAGCGCGACCGTGCGGCGGACGGACAAGATCGAGCAGGGCGAGACGTCCGGGCTCGGCGTCTACGCGGCCACGCCGGACCTGCTGAACGTCGTCGGCGGGGAGATCCGCAGTGGGCAGTTCCTCCGGGACGCCACGAAGGACTACCCGGTCGTCGTATTGGGGTCGGTCGCGGCCGCACGGCTCGGGATCGACCACGTCGACCCGGCCCGGCCGCCCCAGGTGTGGATCGGTGGCCAGTGGTTCACCGTCGGCGGGATCCTCGGTCCGATGCCGCTCGCGCCGGAGATCGAGCGCTCGGTGCTGGTCGGCTGGGACGTCGCGAAGCGGCTTCTCGGTTTCGAAGGGCATCCGACCAACGTGTACGTGCGGGCGAACGAGGCCCAGGTGGAGAACGTCCGCGCGGTGCTCGGGCCGACCCTGAACCCGGAGGCGCCGAACGAGGTCGAGGTGCTGCGGCCGTCGGAGGCGTTGGAGGCGCAGAAGCTGACCGAGAGCACCTACAGCGCGCTGTTCCTCGGGCTCGGCGGGGTGGCGCTGCTGGTCGGCGGGGTCGGTGTCGCCAACACGATGGTGATATCGGTGCTGGAACGGCGTCGTGAGATCGGTCTGCGCAGAGCGCTCGGGGCGACGAAACGGCAGATCAGAGGTCAGTTCCTGGCCGAGTCGGTGCTGTTGTCCGGGCTCGGCGGAGTCGCCGGGGTGCTGGTCGGTGTGCTCGTGACGGCCGGGTACGCGCTGAGTCAGGGCTGGCCGGCGGTGCTCCCGATCGGTGCCTTACTCGGCGGGGTCGGAGTCTCGGCCCTGGTCGGTGCCATCGCGGGGGCCTATCCGGCGATGCGCGCCGCGCGGCTCCCACCGACCCAGGCGCTGGCCTGACGCAAGTCGTCCTCTACTTGCGGTTCTTGCGTGTGCAAGTACCGCGACTAGAGGACGACTTGCGGGAGTCAGTAATCTCAGCCGGTCGAAGAGGGGGAGTTCGTGCTGCTGGGATTGTCGGGGCGGAAGCTCGCGTGGGTGCTGCTCGCGCTCGAGGTCGTCGCCGTCGTGCTGGTGCTCATCCTCAAACGCTTCGACGGCCTGGACCTGGAGGTCTACGTCGGCGGCGCGCGGGCGCTGGTCGAGACGGGGAATCCTTACGTCGACTGGATCCCCACCAGCCACGAGATCAAACTGCCGTTCACCTACACACCGTTCGCGGCCGGGGTGTTCCTGCCCTTCACGATCCTGCCGTTCGCGGTGACGATGAAGCTGGTCAGCATCGCCTCGATCGTGGCGACCGGGGTTGTCGCGTACCTCTACGTCGCGACACTCAACGGCTCGCTGTCGAATAAGGCGGATATGCGGGGCCGGGCGATCGCCGCACTGGTCGCGATCGGCGCGCAACTCGCGGGGGCGCTGCTGGAGCCGGTCCGCTCGACGCTCGGATTCGGGCAGATCAACGCCTTGCTGATGGTGATGGTCGCCCTCGACGCGCTGCTGCCCGGACGGGCCCGCACCAAGGGGTTGCTGATCGGGGTGGCCGCGGCGATCAAGCTGACGCCCGCGGTGTTCATCCTGTTCTTCTTGTTCCGCAAGGATTTCCGCTCGTCCGCGCGGATCGTGATCGGGTTCGTCGGCGCGGGCGTCCTGATGTGGCTGACCGCGCCCAGCGCGTCGACGAAGTTCTGGACGAACATCCTCTTCGACACCGGCCGCATCGGCGGCCGCGACTACGTCGGTAACCAGTCGCTGCGCGGCTTGATCGCGCGTCTCGGACTCGGGTCGATGGAGGACGTCGTCTGGCTGCTGGCCGCTTTGCTGGTGGTCGCGCTGACGGCGTACGTGATCGTGCGGGTCAACGAACCGGTGCTGGCGCTGACGGCTTGCGCGATCGGCGGCCTGCTGGTTTCGCCGGTGACCTGGACGCATCACTGGACCTGGTGCGTGCCGATCCTGGTGCTGCTGGGATATCTGGGCGTTCGGGCCTGGCGTGACGATCGTATGGTGGCTTGGGGTTCGCTGGCGGCGGCCGTGGTCGCGGTGGTGCTGTTCATCGTGGGGCCGATGTGGTTCGCGCCGCGTCCCGCCGGGAGTCTCCTTTGGTGGCTGGCCACGGAGTCCTTTGTGCTCTATGGCCTTTTGCTGCTCTCGCTCGGCGCGCTGGCCTCGCGGCGGCTCGCTTCGCTCGTTGCGCCTCGCTTCGCTCTTGCTGACGTCGCGTGAAGGACTCCTTCCCTCGGCTGAGCCGAGGGAAGGAGTCCTTCACGCAAGATCGGGCTCAGAACAGGCGGGAGTCCTCACCGGCACGGAACAGCTGGCCGCGCGCGGCACCGCCGGGGAAGTCCGTGGTGTGCAGGTTCGTGTAGAACTCGCCCGGCTTGCGGTTGAGGTCGCGGATGACATCGTTCGGGATCTTCACCGCGGTCCCCGCGATCCCGGTGATGGTCGCCGGGACGGAACCCTTGAACAGCTCGGCCACGACCGGGCCGTTCGTGCCCGCGTTGCCGCGGTGGATGTGCCCGATGGTCGGCGACGCGACGCCGGAGTATGAGAAGGAGTAGTCGATCTTCCCGTTCTTCGCCTCGACGAACGAGGTCGAAGCGGCGTCGGGGTCACCCGCCGCGGGACCATTCGGGACGGGCACCTCCTGGAAACCGTCGGCCAGCGAACCCAGCTCCCCGCCGTGGAGCACACGGTTCAGGTCGACGGCGTTGTTCAGCTTGCGGAACTGCCCGCGAACCGCGCCGCCCGGGAACTCGGCGGTGTGCAGGTTCGAGTAGAAATCGCCCGGCCGCTCGACGAGCGCCTTCAGCAGCGCGGCGTCGTCCACCGTGACCCGGCCGACCACGCCGCTCACGGAGTCGGGCAGAGCCGCACCGAAGAACGGCACCTTGATCGCGCCGTTGACGCCCGCTTTTCCTTCGTGGATATGGGCCGCAGTCGGCGCGGCGACCTTCTTCCACTTGGTACCGAAGGAAACCTGGTTACCCTGGATGCGGATGACCTGGACCGCCTCACCGTCCGGATCACCGACCTTCGGGCCGCCGGGCGTGGGTACCTCTGCCTTGCCGTTCAGCTCCGCGGCGAGGAAGACCGGGGCGCCACTGTTGTCGACCGGCCCGGCGGCGGGATCCGGGTGGTTGCCGTGAGCCGACGCGATCGCGCCTCCTCCTGCCGCGATACCAACGGAAAGAGCGATCGCGGACAGCACGAACTTACGCTTGAGCATGGGTGACCTCATGGAATGTCAAGGGGCATAAAGCTTTTCGGGTGCCCCGGTTGATTGACCTACGCAGCCCACACGGACGCGGAGCGCGAACGGTTCAAAGTTTTCTTGAATCATTCCAGAATGTGTCGGTCACCGGGAGCATGGCCCTCTGGATGCAATGAAGGGCCTTTCATCGCAAATTTTGCGATGAAAGGCCCTTCATTGCGGGCCGTGGTGAGGCGCGGACGTCAGCCCAGGCGCTCGACGACGTACTCGACGCTCTGCGTCAGCCTCGTGATGTCATCCGGGTCGATCGCCGGGAAGAGGCCGACGCGCAGCTGGTTGCGGCCCAGTTTCCGGTATGGCTCGGTGTCGACGATCCCGTTGGCGCGCAGCACCTTCGCCACCGCGGCGGCGTCCACGTCATCGGTGAAGTCGATGGTGCCGACGACCTGCGAGCGCAGCGACGGGTCGGTGACGAACGGCGTCGTGTAGCTCGTCTTCTCGGCCCACTCGTACAGGCGGTTGGACGATTCGCGGGTGCGCGAGGTGGTCCACTCGAGACCGCCGTTGGACAGCATCCACTCGATCTGGTCGGCCAGCAGGAACAGCGTCGACACCGCCGGGGTGTTGTACGTCTGGTCCTTGCGCGAGTTGTCGAGCGCGGTGGTCAGCGAGAGGAACTCAGGGATCCACCGGTCGCTCGCGCCGATCTCGCCGATGCGCTCGACCGCGGCGGGCGACGCCAGCGCGATCCAGAGGCCACCGTCGGAGGCGAAGGACTTCTGCGGCGCGAAGTAGTAGACGTCGAAGTCCTCGGCCTTGACGGGCAGGCCGCCCGCTCCGGAGGTCGCGTCGATGGCGACGAGAGCGCCTTCGCTGCCTTCGGGGCGGCGGACCGGCACGGCGACACCGGTGGACGTCTCGTTGTGCGCCCAGCCGACCAGGTCGGCGCCGGCTTCGTAGGCGATCTCGGGCGCGCTGCCCGGGTCGGCCTTGACGACGATCGGGTCGGCGAGGAACGGGGCGCCCTTGGTCACGGTGGCGAACTTCGAGGAGAACTCGCCGTACGTGAAGTGCTGCGCACGTTCCCGCACGAGCCCGAACGCGGCGGCGTCCCAGAATGCGGTCGTCCCGCCGTTGCCGAGAACGACTTCGTAGCCCTCGGGCAGGGAGAACAATTCGGACAGACCCGCACGCACGCGGCCGACGAGAGACTTCACCGGCTTCTGACGGTGCGAGGTGCCGAGGTAACTGGCACCGGATTTCGCCAGGTTGGTGAGCTGCTCGTCGCGGACCTTCGACGGTCCGCAGCCGAAGCGGCCGTCGGCCGGCTTGAGGTCCGCGGGGATGGTCAACTCAGGTGCGTCGGTCATGCGCCCAGTCTCTCAGGTCGGGACGCGCCTGCTGACAGTGGTGGCGTGGTGTCCGCCATATGAGATCGATGTCTTTGAACGGAAACCGCTCCCGGCCGGGCCGACCGCCGGGTAGCTTCTCCCGGCATGGCGACAGTGCAGCAGAAGTTCCCCGTGGCGCCCGCGGCGCTGTGGGAGGCCCTCCCCTCCGGCGTAACAGCGGCGAAGGGGCAGGTCCCTTACTACGACACGGTCCACGGCTTCGTGACGTTCCAGACTTCGCTGAGCATGCTCAGCTGGGGTCAGAACGTCACCGCCAAGGTGGAGCCCGCGCCCGAGGGCGCCACGCTGACCGTCCTCTGCAAGCTGAAGATGGGCCTGATCGACTTCGGCGAAGGCAAGCGCATCGCCCGCCGGTTCATCGAGGGCGTCTCCGCGGCCGTGGGACACACTCCCGTCTGACGCCACGCTTGGGGGGAACCGATCAGCGCCAACCCTCGGGATCGACGCCGCCCGGCACCGGAGCGGCCGGGTCGTACGGCGTGCGCGTGAAGATGAAGGTCGCGAGGTCGAGATGGTCCGGCTTCCCGGCCGCGTCGCGCCCGACACGCAGCGTCTCGCCTGCGTAGTAGCCGTCGAGTCCCAGCCACGCGTCGTCGCCGAGTGAGGTGAACCGCGACGCTCGGCCCGGCCCGTCGGTCGGTGCGAGCGAGAACGAGCCGTCGGCGAGCAGCCGCAGGTGGTACGGCGTCGGCCCCCAGTGCCACAGCCCGGTCAGCTCGAGCAGAGCGGGGTCCACAGTGGACGGTTCCCACTCCGTGGGCAGCCGCGGCTCGAACTGTTCGGTCAGGTTGATCAGGTCGACGCACAGCTGTGTGATGCCGACGCCGGAGGTCGAGTTCGTCAGGGTCAGCGCGCCGATGCCCGCGTTCGTGTCGATCAGCGAACACGCGAGGAAGCCCGGCATCGACCCGGTGTGCCCGGCCAGCCGCCTGCCCTGAAGCCGGACCAGCATGACGCCGAGGCCGAAACCGGTCGTCCAGGTGTCGCCGTCGTCGACGGTGACCATCTCGCGCATCTCCGCGACGGTCTGCTCGTCCAGCACGCCGCCGGTGTGGCCGCCGATGAACGCCGTCCAGCGCGCGAGGTCGTTGACGGTCGCCCACAACTGCCCGGCCGGGGCCATCGCGCCGGCGTCCGGCGACGGCTCCGGCAGCAGCACATCGGCGAACGGATGCACCGCGAAACCGTTGGCGTGCGCGCCTTCGGGATGCGGCGAGGTCCGGTTCATGCCGAGCGGCTCGAGGATCTCGGCACGAACGACGTCCAGCCAAGCCTGCCCGCGGTACCGGGAGACCAGCTCGCCGAGCACGCCGTAGCCGACGTTGCTGTAGTGGAACCGGCTGCCGGGGCGGTGCCTGGTCGCGCCCTCCTTCAAGCTCTCGACGAGCGCGTCCCAGTCGGATCCGGCCGTGCGCTCCCACCAGGAACCGGGCGATTCCGCCGTCAGCCCCGAGGTGTGCGAGAGCAGCTGCGCGACGGTGGCCGTACCGAACGCCGTACCCGGGACGTGCTTCTCGAGCGGGTCGTTCAGGTCGAGCCTGCCCTCGTCCCGCAGCCGCATGACCGCCGTCGCGACCAGCGTCTTCGTGATCGAGCCGAGCCGGTACTGCGTGTCATTGTCCGGTGTCTCGCCGTCGACCCGGCCCCGCGCGCCGGACCAGGCGATTTCGCCGTCGCGGACGACGGCGGCGACGATGGACGGAGCGCGGCAAACGGACTGCTCGTGCGCGAGACGGCGGAGCAGTGCCAGTTCGGTCGTGGCAAGCATGAGATGCATTCTGCCTACCCGAGCAGGCCCATCCGCATGGCGGTGGTCACCGCCGCTGTCCGGTCCGAAACGTCCAGTTTGCCGAACACGCGGAGCAGGTGGGTCTTCACCGTTGCCTCGCTGATGTGAAGCGCGCGCCCGATGTCGGCGTTGGTGCCGCCCTGCGCGACGAGCCGCAGTACCTCGATCTCGCGAGCCGACAACGGCGAAGGCGTCGGATTGCGTACCTGGTTGACGAGTTTGCCGGCGACCGAAGGCGCCTAGCACCGTCTCGCCGCGTGAGGCCGCCCGGATCGCCCCCGCGAGCTCGGTGCGTGAAGCGTCCTTGAGCAGGTAGCCCGACGCGCCGGCTTCGACCGCGCGCAGGATATCGGCGTCCGTCTCGTAGGTGGTCAGCACGACGATCCGCTGCCCGGCCGGTCGGCCAGGATCTTCCGGGTCGCGCCGACGCCGTCGAGGCCGGGCATCCGCAGGTCCATCAGGATCACGTCGGGCTGCTTGACCCGGCTCAACGCGACCGCCTCGTCACCGGAACCTGCCTCGCCGATGACGGTGAGATCCGGTTCGGCCTCGAGCATCCCGCGAAGGCCTTCCCGTACGACGGGGTGATCGTCGACCAGCATGATCGTGATCACGCGGGCACCTCCAGTTCAACGGTCGTCCCCGCACCGGGTCCGCTTCGGACGCTCAACGATGCCACCGACCTGCGTCGCCCGCTCACGCATCCCCGACAGGCCGAATCCGCCGTTGGACCTGTGGGTGTCGAATCCCGAACCGTCGTCGGTCAGGCGCAGCCGGACCTTCTGTCCACAACGGACAGTCGCAGGGAAACCTTGGTGGACGCAGCGCGTGCTTGCGGACGTTGCTCAACGCCTCCTGCGCGCCGCGCAGCAGGACGACCTCCGCCGCCATGGCGCAGCGCGGGCAGCGGGCCCGTCGACCGACAGGGTGGCTTCGATTCCGGACTCCTCGGTCGAGCCGTTCGGCCTGACGGCGCAACGCCGTCCTCCAGTGAACCCGAAGTCGAGCGCGGACGGCCGCCAGTGCCGCGACCATCGCCCTGGCCTCGGCGAGGTTCTCCCGCGCGGTTCGGGCCGCGAGTTCGAGATGCCGCCGCGCCGCCGTCGGGTCACTGTCCATTTCGGACTCGATGGCCTGGGTCAGCGTCACGATGCTGGTGAAGCCCTGCGCGAGCGTGTCGTGGATTTCCCGGGCAAGCCGTTCGCGCTCGGTCGCCGTGCCCGCTTCGTGCGAAAGCCGGGCGACCTCGGCCTGGCTCGCCTCGAGCCGCTCGATCAGGTCCGCCCGTGCCTGGCTTTCCTCGATGACGTGCAGTGATGTACCGCCCGGCCAGCACCCCGAACACCACGAGGATCGCGGTCATCGGCAGCAGGGTCTGCAGGATCGGCTGCCCGAATCCGTCGCAGGGCGATCGACGACACCGGTTGCAGCAGGATCGCGACGCGTGGTGAGCACCGACGCCGGTTTGAACTCGCAGCGTCATGAACAGCAGCGGGCAGATCAGGAACAGGATGAAACTCGACGTCGGGTTGGCGAACATCGCGACCGCGACAGCAGGATCAGCAGCACGCCGGCGAACAACCACGCCGCCCGTCGCGCCGGTGTCACGCGTCTCGGACGACCCGGCGGCCCTGCGAGCAGGTAGGCCAGGGCGATGCGCGGTGAGCGCCCAGCGACCGCGATCAGCTTGGCCGATCGGTGTCGGTGTCGTCGAGGGCCACGAGCGTGACCGTCGCCAGGTAGGCCACCGCGAAGAGGATCTCCCAGAGCCCGCGATACCGATCCCACGCGTCTCGCCTCTCGTTCATCGGCTTTCGTTCGACCACCGGAACGTCAGCTTGGCCAGCAGCAGCGCCCGCCACGCACCAGCGCCGCCAGCACCAGGGCCACCATGCGGAAGTTCCCATGTCCCGGCCATCTCCTGTGAAGCCGCGCTCAGTCCGGCAGGAACACCGAGCGGAAGCCCTGGCAGATCCATTTCACCGGGAAGAACGAAGCGATGGTCGACCATGACCTTCGGCAGGTGCGGTGATCGGAGTGACGAACACGCCGGAGATGAACTGCAGCACCAGATACAGATCATGTTCATCACGGCCGACCGCGCCGCTGACGGACTTCGCGTCGCCGAGCTGAGCGCGATGCCCGAGCAGCGTGCAGCTGATCGATGCCGAGGAGCGAACACCCAGCAGAGGCGGTCAGCCAGCTTCGCGGGGTCGGTGGGCAGCGCCAGGTCGAACAGCAGAACTGCCGACGACGGACATCAACACGACCTGGGCGAGGCTGGCACACCGCGACCAGGATGATCTTGCCGATGAAGTAGGACGGCGGCGGGCATCGGCGTGCCGCGCAGGCGTTTGAGCGTGCCGTCTTCGCGGTCGGCGGCGAGCGCCGATGCCGATGCTGTTGAACGACGTCGAGACGATGCCGGAGCCGATCATCCCGGCCGCGAGCACCTGGCCGGAGGTGACGCCGTCATGCGCCGGCAGCGACCGTTCAGCATCGAGCCGAGCAGGATCATCAGCAGGGACGGGCAGGGCGAAGGTGAAGACGACCTGTTCCTTGATGCCGGAAGAACTGTCTGAGATCGGCGATACCGCGGGTGAAGCCGACCGAGAGCGTGCTCGGGAGGGTCAGTGGTGGTCATCGGGCTGTCTCCGATCAGGTCGAGGTAGGTGTCTTCGAGGCGTGGGCCGGGTGACGGTCAGTTCGGCGAGCTCCTTGCCCTCGGCGGTGAGCTCACGGATGAACTTGGTCGGGGAATGCGGTACGTTCGCTGTGTGCGCCGTCGTCGTCCGACCCAGCGGACGGTGGCTTCGGCGGTGGCCCGGCCGCCCAGCGTCTGCGGGGATGCCCTCGGCGACGATGAGGCCGTCGGCGATCACCGCGACCCGGTCCGCGAGCGCTTCGGCTTCGTCGAGGTAGTGGGTGGTGAGCAGGATCGT
Source organism: uncultured Actinomycetota bacterium (assembly GCA_963766045.1). Taxonomy (GTDB): domain Bacteria; phylum Actinomycetota; class Actinomycetes; order Mycobacteriales; family Pseudonocardiaceae; genus Amycolatopsis. The sequence continues at coordinate 1,167,963 of CAVXYN010000002.1, forward strand.
GGTGCCGTCGTGCGGCGAGACTGCTGGATGAGCGCCCAGAACTGGCGTCGCGCCTCGGGGTCGAAACCGGTCGTGGGCTCGTCGAGGAACAGCAGTTCGGGGCGGCCGACGATGCCGAGCGCGACGTCGACCCGGCGCCGCTGCCCCCCGGAGAGCTTCTTCACGCGCGTGCCCGCCTTCTCGGTGAGGCCGACCTTCTCGATGACCTCGTCGATGTCGCGCGGATTGGGGTAGTACCGGGCGAAGTGCCGGACCGTCTCGGTGACGGTGAGTTCGGCGGCGTCGTTGGCGGTCTGCAGGACGATCCCCAGCCGTGACCGCCACTCGCGTCCCGCGCTGCCGGGATCAACGCCGAGCACACTGACCTCGCCGGCGGTTCGTCTTCCGGTGCCCCTCCAGGATCTCCACCGTCGTGGTCTTGCCGGCGCCGTTGGGACCGAGCAACGCGAAGACCTCACCCTGCTCGATGTCGACGTCGAGTCCCTGGACGGCGACGTGGCCGGGGTACTCCTTGCGCAACCCGCGCACCTTCACTGCTGTGGTCATACGTCGATCGTGCTTCCCGTGGCCCTTGTCCCGGGACGCCCGCGAGGCTGAACCCCTCTGTCCACCGATCGATGGACACCCCCTCTCACAAGAAGGTTGCGAGTCCGTGAAGGTCACCTTGAGGGAATCGTCATTTTGTCCTGGTCTGGCTCGGAGTGTCTCGAATGCCTCGTTGGGGACGTTGAGCGTCTCGTATGTGGCATTGGGGACGTGTCTGTCCGGTGTGGACTGTTGCTGGCAACACGGCGCCCCACCTTCACAGGCCCGCCGGAACCCGAACATGACCTGCAACGCGAACATCCGACGCAGGACACTAGGTACGTGAGGGTCACCCTGGACACCCCTCTCGCAAGTGGGTTCACGGACTGGCAGGTTTCCCGTGGAACCAGCGAAAACGCCGTCACAAAAGGAAACCTCGGCTTCTGGCGCGGGTAATGGCACTCCGCAAGGGCCGAACCGGTGAAGCGTCCGGCGAACACTCGGGCGAAAGCCCGGCTGCTCGCACTTCGTCGACGACGTGCGAGCGACCTTATTGACAGACTGTCTAACATGACAATATGCCTAGTAAGTGGGTGACGGCCAGCGACGGTGTCCGCCTCTCGGTCCGGGTGACCGGTGTCGAAGACGCGCCCACGGTGGTGCTCGTGCACGGCTACCCCGACAACAGTTCGATGTGGGATGCCGTCGCCGCCCTGCTCGAGCGCAGCTATCGGGTGGTCGTCTACGACGTACGCGGTGCGGGTCTGTCGGACAAGCCTTCGGGACGCGGGTCCTACAAACTGGATCAGCTGTCCGATGATCTCGCCGCGGTCATCGACGAGGTCCAGCCCGAGGGCAAGGTCCACCTCCTCGCGCACGACTGGGGCTCGATCCAGGCCTGGCACGCCGTCACCGGAGACCTGCTGCGCGGGCGGCTCGCGTCGTTCACGTCGATCTCCGGGCCGAGTCTCGATCACGCCGGCACGTGGTTCCGTGCGCAACTGAGCCCGAACCCGAAGCGGCTCAAGAACGCCCTCGTCCAGTGGCTGCACTCGGCGTACATCCTGCTCTTCCAGATTCCCTTGCTGCCACAGCTTTTGTGGCGTCTTGGCGTGCTGCCCGCGCTGATCGCGAGGATGGACCCCGCCGCGGCGGCACCGTCTGTTTCGGACGGTTTGCACGGCCTCAATCTGTACCGCGCCAACATGTTCACCCGGCTTTCCCGGCCGAAGCCGCGGGCGGCCGAGATCCCGGTCCAGGTGCTGGCGCCGACCGGCGACAAGTTCGTCACCGCGCCGCTGCAGACCGAGATCGGCCGCTGGGCGCCGGACCTGCGGGTCCGCCGGATCGTCGGTTCCCACTGGGTTCCGCGCGCCAAACCGAGGGTGATCGCCTCCGCCACCGCCGAGCTGATCGACCACGTCGAGGGGGGCGAGGAGAGCCGCGCGCTCAAACGGGCCCGTTCGGCCGGATTCGAGCACAAGCTCGTCGTGGTCACCGGCGCCGGTAGCGGGATCGGACGCGCGACGGCACTGGCGTTCGCCGACCGCGGGGCCGACGTCGTCGTCACCGACATCAACGGTGCGGCTGCCGCGGAGACCGCGAAACTCTTGCAGGACAAGGGTGTCAATGTCCGCGAGTACACAGTGGACTCCTCCGACGCCGATGCTGTCGCCAAATTCGCCGAGCGGGTCAGGGACGAGTTCGGTGTGCCGGACATAGTCATCAACAACGCGGGAATCGGCCTGTCCGGCCCGTTCCTCGACACGTCCGTCAAGGACTGGGAACGCGTCATCGACGTGAACCTATGGGGTGTCATCCACGGCTGCCGGGTCTTCGCCGAGCAGATGCGCGACCGGGCCGAAGGCGGGCAGATCGTCAACGTCGCGTCGGCCGCCGCGTATCTGCCGTCGAAGATCCTTTCCGCCTACGCCACCACGAAATCCGCCGTGCTGACGCTGAGCGTGTGCCTGCGCGCCGAACTCGCCGCGGAGAACATCGGCGTGACCGCGATCTGTCCGGGTTTCGTGCACACCAATATCACCAGCACCACCCGGTTCGTCGGAGTCGACGAGGTCGAGCAGAAACGACGGCAGAAGGCCAGCACCGCGTTGTACGCCAAACGGGGCTTCGGGCCGGAAAAGGTCGCGCGCGACATCGTGCGCGCGGTCGAAAAGGACAAGGCGATCCAGCCGTCGACGCCGGAAGCCAAGGCCGCGCTGGTGCTTTCCCGGCTCACCCCGGGACTCCTGCGGGCCGCGGCGAAACTGGACGTCACTCCGTGACCGAGGCCAAGAGACCGAGGCGGATGTCGCCCCAGGCGCGCCGCGAGGATCTGATCCGTGCCGCACTGGACCTGTTCAGTTCGCGCGCGCCGGAACTCGTCACGGTCGACGACATCGTCGCGCGGGCGGACGTCTCGCGCCCGCTGTTCTACCGGTACTTCTCCAGCCTGCGCGAAGTGCAGGTGGAGGCGCTGAAAACGGTCACCGAGGGCCTGATCGACGGCCTGGCCGGCCTCGAAGAAGGTCCGCCCGAGGTCCGCTTACGAGCCGCGGTCAGCGGGCTGATCGCGGTCGCGGACTCGTACCGCGCCGGGTACATCGCCCTGCTGCGGAGCGGTTCGGTGATCGCGACCTCGGAGACGGACGCGGCGATCGACGAGGTCCGCAACCGCGCGGTCGAGCTGATCCTCGACGCGCTGGGAGTGTCGGAGCCCTCGCCTATGCTCCTGCTGACGTTGCGCTGCTGGACCGCCGTCGTCGAGGGCGCTCTGCTCAGCTGGCTGCAGGAACGCTCTGTGCCGCGCGAGTCTCTGGACGGCTGGCTGGTGGACCAGCTGACGGCCATGCTCGGGGCCACCGCGGCGCACGATCCGGTGGTCGCGCAGGTGTTATGAAGGGTCCTTTCATCACAAAATTCGCGATGAAAGGACCCTTCATAACATTCGCGGTGGCGACTACAGCTGCTTCGCGACCAGGTCCCAGCCTTCGACCTCTTCCGGGCTCCGCGGCGCGGGCCCGACGTACTTGGCCGAAGGACGAACCAGCCGTCCGGTCTTCTTCTGCTCCAGGATGTGCGCGGCCCAGCCGGCAGTGCGGGCCGAGCTGAACATCGCGGGCATCATATGCGGCGGCACCTCGGCGAAGTCGAGGATCACGGCCGCCCAGAACTCGACGTTGGTCTCGATCGGGTGGTCCGGACGTCGCTCACGCAGCTCCTTCAGCGCGACCTGCTCCAGCTCCGCGGCCGCCTCGAAGCGCGACGCGCCCAGCTCCTGGCAAGTCCGGCGCAGCACGCGCGCCCGCGGGTCCTCCGCGCGGTAGACGCGGTGCCCGAAGCCCATCATCCGTTCCTTGCGGTCGAGGATGCCCTTGACCAGGCCGGGGGCGTCACCGGTCCGCTCGACCTCTTCGATCATCGGCAGCACCCGCGCCGGCGCGCCGCCGTGCAGCGGGCCGGACATCGCGCCGATCGCGCCGGACATGGCCGCGGCGACGTCGGCGCCGGTCGAGGCGATGACGCGGGCGGTGAAGGTCGACGCGTTGAGGCCGTGCTCGGCGGCCGAAACCCAGTAGGCGTCGATGGCCTTGACGTGCGCCGGGTCGGGCTCGCCGCGCCAGCGGATCATGAACCGCTCGGTGATCGAGTGGGCTTCGTCGACCCGCGTCTGCGGGACGGCAGGCTGCCCGATGCCACGCGCCGACTGGGCGACGTACGAAAGCGCCATCACCGACGCGCGGGCCAGCTGGTCGCGTGCTTCCTGGTCGCTGATGTCGAGCAGCGGCCGGTAACCCCAGATCGGGGCGAGCATGGCGAGCGCGGCCTGGACGTCCACCCGCACGTCGCCGGTGTGCACCGGCAGCGGGAACGGCTCGGCGGGCGGAAGGCCGTGGCCGAATTGGCCGTCGACCAAAAGGCCCCATACGTCACCGAAGGTCACCTTTCCGGCGAGATCCTCGATGTCGACGCCGCGATAACGCAGCGCGCCGCCGTCGCGGTCAGGTTCGGCGATTTCGGTCCGGAAGGCGACCACGCCTTCGAGGCCTGGTCGGAAACCGTCGTCGACCTGCTCGGACGGCTGATTGGTGCTGATCGTGGAGGTACTCACTGTGGTGAAACCTTTCGACGCGCATTCCCCGGCTTTGTGTGGCAAACGCGTGGACGGGATACACGCAGCGAAGGCGCGCCTCATCGCACGGATGGACAAACCTTGCTCCACCTCGCGGCCTGGGGCAATCGAAAGATGTGGTGGTTTCGGTCACGATTACGAGAACGATTCAGTGAAATCGTGCTTCGTACGCGAAGAGTTACGGCCGAGTTCACTTTGCGTGTCCTGGCACACAGGTAAATCCTGTGTTTCGGGAACCGGCGCCGCCCGGTTTCCGGTGATAGACCTTCCTCATGCACTTGAGCCCCCAGGAGCGGGACAAACTGCTCATCCACGTCGCCGCGGACGTCGCCCGCAAACGCCTGGAACGCGGGGTCCTCCTCAACTATCCGGAGGCGGTCGCGTTGATCACCGACCACGTTCTCGAGGGCGCCCGCGACGGCCGGACGGTGAGCGAACTCGTCTCCAGCGGGCGAACCGTGCTCTCGCGTGCGCAGGTACTGGACGGGGTCGCGGAAATGGTCGACTCCGTGCAGGTCGAAGCCACTTTCCCGGACGGTACGAAGCTCGTCACCGTGCACGATCCGATCGTCTAGAGGGGGCACGGGTGCGACCAGGAGAGATCATCACCGGCGACGAGCCGGTCGAGCTGAATCCGGACAGGCCGCGTGTCCGGCTGCTTGTGCGCAATCTCGGCGACCGCCCCGTCCAGGTCGGTTCCCATTACCATTTCGCCGCGGTCAATCCGGGGCTCGAATTCGATCGCGAAGCCGCGCGCGGACACCGTCTGGATGTGCCTGCCGGGACTTCCGTGCGGTTCGAACCGGGCGTCGAACGCGAAGTCGACCTGGTGCCGCTGGCCGGGAACCGGGTCGTTCCGGGATTGCGCAAGGAGTCCTGATGCCGTCGATCGATCGCGAGCGGTACGCCGAACTGTTCGGCCCGACCACCGGTGACCGGATCCGCCTGGCGGACACCGACCTGCTCATCGAGGTCACCGAAGACCGGAGCATGGGGCCGTCCGGCAGTGGTGACGAGGTGCTCTTCGGCGGCGGCAAGGTCATCCGCGAATCCATGGGGCAGGGGATGGCGACCCGTGCCGAGGGTGCGCCGGACTTGATCATCACCGGCGCCGTGATCCTCGACCACTGGGGCATCATCAAGGCCGACGTCGGTATCCGCGACGGCCGGATCGTCGGCATCGGCAAGGCGGGCAATCCGGACACGATGGACGGGATCGATCCGGCGCTGGTCGTCGGACCGTCGACGGAGGTGTTGTCCGGCAACGGGAAGATCCTCACCGCGGGCGGGATCGACTGCCACGTCCACTTCATCTGCCCTCAGCTGACCGACACCGCTTTGGCGTCCGGACTCACCACTCTCGTAGGCGGCGGTACCGGTCCGGTCGAGGGCAGCAAGGCCACCACGGTCACGCCCGGCGCGTGGAACCTCGGCCGGATGCTGCAGGCGATGGACGCCCAGCCGGTCAACGTCCTGTTGCTGGGCAAGGGGAACACCGTCCGGCACGAGGCGCTGCGCGAGCAGCTGGCGGCCGGCGCCGGCGGATTCAAACTGCATGAGGATTGGGGGACGACCCCGGCCGCGATCGACGCCTGCCTTACCGTGGCGGACGAATCCGGTGTCCAGGTGGCGATCCACACCGACACGCTGAACGAGGCAGGCTTCCTGGAGTCCACTGTGGAGGCCATTCGCGGTCGCTCGATCAACGCGTACCACACCGAAGGCGCCGGCGGCGGGCACGCACCGGACATCATCCAGGTCGCGGGCCTGTCGAACGTCCTGCCGTCGTCGACGAACCCGACGCGGCCGCATACCGCGAACACCCTCGACGAGCATCTGGACATGCTCGTCGTCTGCCATCACCTGAACCCGTCCGTGCCCGAGGATCTGGCGTTCGCCGAAAGCCGGATCCGGCCGACGACGATCGCGGCCGAGGACGTGCTGCACGACCTCGGCGCGATTTCCATGATGAGCTCGGATTCGCAGGCGATGGGCCGGATCGGCGAGGTCATCATCCGGACCTGGCAGACAGCGCACGTGATGAAGCGGCGTCGCGGAGCACTGCCGGGCGACGGCGCCGCGGACAACTTGCGGGCACGCCGTTATGTCGCCAAATACACGATAAACCCGGCGATCGCGCACGGGATGGACCGCGAGATCGGCTCGGTGGAGGTCGGAAAGCTCGCGGATCTCGTGCTGTGGGAGCCGAAGTTCTTCGGTATTCGGCCGCATGTCGTGCTCAAGGGCGGGTTCCCGGCATGGGCTGCGATGGGTGACGCGAACGCGTCCATCCCGACACCGCAGCCGGTGCTCGCGCGGCCGATGTTCGGCGCGGCGCCCTCGGTGGCCGTGGCGAGCAGTTTCCATTTCGTGGCACCGGAAGCGCTGGAAAGCGGTGTCGCCGAACGGTTCGGTATCGCGCGGAAGCTCGTGGCGATCTCGGACACCCGCTCGCGGACCAAGGCGGACATGGTGCTCAACGACGCGACGCCGAACATCCGGGTCGAGCCGGACAGTTTCGCCGTGTACATCGACGGTGAGCTGATCGAGCCGCAGCCGGTGACGGAACTGCCCATGGCGCAAAGGTACTTTTTGTTCTGATGGACCTCTCCGCGCTCATCCTCGCCGACTCCCGGTTCCCCGGGGGTGGTCACGTTCATTCCGGCGGGCTGGAAGAGGCCGTCGCCCGGAAGCTGATCACGCACGAACGCGATCTGCCCGGATTCCTCTCCGGGCGTCTGCGGACGGCAGGCTCGCTGGCCGCCGTATTCGCCGCGGCTTCGGCACACGCCGCCGCTCGAAGCGTCCGGAGTGGACACTGGCGGCGGCTGGATGTCGAACTCGACGCGCGGACACCGTCACTCGCGCAGCGGGAGGCGTCGCGTGCGCAAGGGCGAGGTACGGCGCGGGCGGGTAAGGCGGCGTGGCCGTCGCCGGTGCTTTTCCAGCTGTTGAAGGAGACTCCGCGGCCGCATCATCCGGTGATCGTCGGTGCGCTGGTCGGGGTGCCGTTCGACGCCGCGATGGCGGTGGCATACCTGGCGATCAGCGGTCCGGCGAGTGCGGCGGTGCGGCTGCTCGGGCTCGACCCGTTCGCCGTCAACGCCGTCGTGGCAAGGCTTTCCAACGAGGTGCGGGACATTTCCTTGCGGGCCGCCGAGGTCGCGGGGGACGATCCAGCGGAACTTCCGGCGCCCGGGTCCCCGGCGCTCGATCTGTTCGCCGAGGCACATGCCCGGCACCACAAGGAAGAGGTGCGTCTCTTTGCCAGTTGACGGTGACATTCAAAAGCGTGGCCACGGTCACGGTCACGTCCACCCGGTCAACTTCGACCCGACGGCCGCGGAACCCGATCACTACGAGCAGGCGCCGACGGCCGGGCGCGCGTATCGGATCGGCATCGGCGGTCCGGTGGGTAGCGGCAAAACCGCGCTCACCGCGGCGCTGTGCCGGGCGCTCGGCGACGAGGTGAACCTCGCCGTCGTCACCAACGACATCTACACCACCGAGGACGCCGACTTCCTGCGCAGGGCGGGTGTGCTCGACCCCGAGCGGATCGAGGCCGTGCAGACCGGTGCGTGTCCGCATACCGCGATCCGCGACGACATCACCGCGAATCTCGACGCGGTCGAGCGGCTCGAGGAGCGGTTTCCGGGGCTGGGCTTGGTGATCATCGAGAGCGGTGGCGACAACCTCACCGCGGTGTTCAGCCGGGGTCTCGCCGACAGTCAGGTTTTCGTGGTCGACGTCGCGGGTGGCGACAAGGTGCCGCGTAAGGGCGGGCCGGGCGTCACCACGGCCGACCTGCTCGTCATCAACAAGATCGACATCGCCCATCTGGTCGGTGCGGATATGGACGTGATGACGTCGGACGCGCATCGGATGCGTGGTGAGCTGCCGGTGATCACCCAGTCCCTTGTGGACACCCCGAACGCGCCCGCCGTCGCGGACTGGGTCCGTTCGCTCCTGCCGGTTCGCGCGGGGTGAAGGCGCACGCGCGGCTGGTCGCCGGTTGTGAAGGCGGCCGGACCGTTCTGCGTGAGTTGCGCTCGATGGCGCCGCTCACGCTGCTTCCCAAGCGGGGTACCGGTTCGACGGCGATCGTGCACCTGGTCAACTCGGCGACGTCTCCGCTCGGCGGCGACGAGCTGACGTTGACCATCCACGTCGGCCCCGGTGCCTCGTTGCGGCTTTCCGGGGTGGCGGCGACGATCGCGCTGCCAGGGTTGCACGGCGAGGGGAGTACGTCCCTTGTGGACGTTTCGGTCGCCGAGGGCGGGTCGCTGGAGTACCTGCCCGAGCCGACCGTGGTGACCGCGCGGGCGCGGCATACGGCGATGTTGCGTGCGTCGTTGGCGGCCGATGCCTACCTGCACACGCGTGAGGTGCTGGTCCTCGGGCGGGCCGGTGAGCGGCCTGGTTCTCTCGTGACGACACAGGACGTCACGCGAGGCGACGTTCCGGTGTTGCGGCAGACGCTGGAGATCGGCGACTCCACTTTGGACTCCAGCCTCGCTCATCTTGCCGGCCGCCGGGTCCTGGCGACCGATCTGGTGGTGGGCGGTCCCGTACTTCCTGCCGCTTCTGGCGATTGGTGGTCCCGTACTCCACTCGCCGCCGGCGGCACGTTGACGACGTCCCTCGCCCCGGACGCCGTCACCGCCCTCAGACCCTTCGAAAGCGCGTGAAGGCCACCTTCCCTCGGCTCAGTCGAGGGAAGGGGGCCTTCACGCGCAATGTCAGAACTTGGTGCCCAGCCAGGTCATGGCGACCGGGCCGCCGGTGGCGACGCCGCCGATGTGTTCCAGTAGCGGGAATTCCTGCCAGGTGACGTCGGCGCCGAGTGCGCGGTAGCGGTCCCGGAGCCCCTTGCCGACGGCCAACGGGATCAGTTCGTCCAGCGACGCGTGGTACAGGTAAACCGGCGCGCCCGGTTTGGTCTTGCCCGCGTAGTTCTCCGCGAGACGGGCCTGCCAGCGCGGGTCGGCGGCGACGTCCGGCTGGGTCGTGAAGTCGTTGAGGTGCGCGAAAGGCGCTGCCGCTCCGAGCTCGACGGTGCACGCCTCCTTGACCTTCGCGACCGCCTTCTTGCCCTTCTCGTTCAGCACCGCCGTGAACGGGAGTTCGGGATACGCCGTCGAATAGCCGACGGCCGCACCGAGCACCAGCCCGAACGCCGCACCGCCGTCGTTGAACTTCATGACCGCGTTGAGATCCGCCGGGACACCGCCTTCCGCGACACCGACCAGGTTGAGGTCGGGCGCGTATGACGGCTGCAGTTCGCCCGCGAAAGCCGCCGCCTGGCCGCCTTGCGAGTAGCCGAATACCCCGACTGGACCGTCAGCGGACAGCCCGGCCTGGGGAACGCGCGCGGCGGCGCGTGCGGCGTCGAGGACGGCCCGGCCTTCCGACTGCCCGACGGCGTAGGTGTGCGTGCCGGGTGTGCCGAGGCCTTCGTAGTCGGTCACGACGACGGCCCAACCCCGTGAGAGCGCCTGGCTCATCAGGAGGACTTCGTTCTCGGACCCGTTCGTGAGCCGGGTCGAGGGTGCGCAGCGGTCGCCGAGACCGTGGGTGCCGACGGCGTAGGCCACCAGCGGGCGCGGGCCCTTGGTCCACGGCATATGCGGGACGAGAAGGATGCCCGAGACGGCGTTCGGTTCGCCGGTCGCGGACGTCGAGCGGTACAGCAGTTTCCAGGCCTTCGCCGGGGCGGTGGCGATGACCGACTTGTATTCGAGCAGCTCACCGGGCGTGCTCGGCGCGGCTTGGGCGGCCGGGGCGCCGATTAGTGTGGCTGTCAGGGCTGCGACCAGGACAGTGCGGAGCGCCAGACGCATCTCAGCCTCCAGTTTGGTAATTGAGATTTTCGCAATGTAGGCCTTGTTGCTACGATCTGGCAATCCCTGTTACCTCTTTGGGGGAGGTCGAGTGGCCCGGACATACGGCGGCGTCGCGCCGGAACAACGGCGTGCCGAACGTCGTGAGCGCCTGCTGCTCGCGGCGCTGGACCTGTTCACGTCGACCGGCTACCGGCAGGCGAAGATCACCGAGTTGTGTACCAAGGCCGGGGTCTCGACGCGGAACTTCTACGAGGAGTTCGATGGCAAGGAGCAGGTGCTGCTGACCTTGCACGAGCGCATCAACGCCCTCGCGCTCGAGCACGTCACAGGCAGCTTGGACAAGCTCCAGGACGCTGACGCCGTCACGCGGATCTCGACGTTGCTGGACGTCTTCGTGAGCACGGTGACGTCGGATCCGCGGATGCCACGGCTGAACTACGTCGAGGCGGTCGGGGTCAGCGCCGCTTTGGAGGCGCAGCACCAGGAATGGGTCGACCGCTGGGCGACGTTCATCGAGACCGAGGCCAGGCACGCCGCCGCGCACGGCGTCGCACCGGACCGCGATTACCGGCTCACGGCGATCGCCCTCGTCGGTGCCGCGACCGGACTCCTGCGCGAGTGGCAGGCCCATACCCCGCCGCTACCCGTCGATGAAGTCGCCGCCGAACTCCGGGCCCTCATGCTGGCCGCCATCACCCGCCCGGCGTGATCAGACGGGCATCTCACGTGATCAGACGGGCATCACGCGTGATTGGAGGGGACACACTCGTGTTGCCCGTCCAATCACGCGTGTGACCCTTCTGATCACGCGGGTTAGCGGCTGGCGGCGGAAGCGCGGCGGAAGGTGTTGTGCAGGACGGCGAGTAGCGCGTCCCGGACCGAGAGCCTCTGTCGCGCGTCGAACGTGATCAGCGGGACGTCCTCGCTCACGGCGAGCGCCCAGCGCACGTCTTCGAGGTCGTGCTTGAGATGACCGTCGAATACGTTGACCCCGACCACGAACGGCAGCCCGGCCTTCTCGAAGTAGTCGACCGCGGGGTAGCAGTCATCGAGCCGCCGTGTGTCGACGATGACGAGCGCGCCCAGCGCGCCGAGCACGAGGTCGTGCCACATGAAGCCGAACCGGTCCTGCCCCGGCGTACCGAAGAGGTACAGCTTGACCTCTTCGTCGATGGTGATGCAGCCGAAATCCAGCGCCACCGTCGTGGTGGTCTTGGACGGCACATGTCCCGCCGGGTTGTCGACGCCGACTCCGGCCGAGGTGATCGCGGCCTCGGTGGTCAGCGGTTTGATCTCCGAGATCGCCCCGACGGTGGTCGTCTTACCGACGCCGTAGCCGCCCGCGATGACGATCTTGACCGGTGTCGGCGGCTTAGCCGACGCCGGTTCAGCGAATTGCTTCGAGTCCACGAATGACCCTTTCGATCATGCCGAGGTCCTTGGTGAAGGCACCGGCCGGACGCCGGAGCACGACGTAGCCCATCGCGGCGAGATCCGCGACGAGCACCCTTGCCACGCCGATGTGCAGGCCGAGCATCGCGCCCACTTCCGCGACGGATTTCGTTTCCCGGCAAAGGGAAACGATTTCCCGGCGCTCGAAGGTCAGCTTCGCGTGGGAGGCGGCGCCGAGCCGGCTCGTCAGCACCTGGGCCTCGATTTCCAGCGTGCCGTCGACCGGCTGCGCGCGGCCGGCGGTGAGCAGATACGGGCGCAGCAGCGAGATGTCCTGTTCGGCCCCGCGGGGCTGGGGCACCTGGTCGTCGCTCATTCCCGGTCTCATCTCCTCAGCTGCCGACGCTGTTCTTGAGTTCCTCGATGAGCGCGGGGGTGAGGACCTCGGTGGCGCGGTTGGCGAACATGGCCATCTCGTAGGCGATCGTGCCGAGGCTGGCCTGCTTGGTGGCCAGAACCCCGAGCGAGCAACCGATGCTGATCGTGCAGACGAGCAGGTAGCCCTGCTCGAGCTCGATGATGATCTTGTCCGGCGAGCCGAGCGGGTGGCTCTCGGAAACGCCGTGTGCCAGGCCGAGCATCGCCGAGCAGATCGCCGCGAGACGATCCGCGTTGGCGCGCTGGAGCTCGGACGACATCGCGATGAGGAGGCCGTCCGCGGAGACGGCGATCGCACCTATCGCGCTGGCGGTGTTCTGCGCGAAGCGCGTCACCAACCAGTTGAAGTTACGGGCTTCGACGCTGACTCCGGTCGTCATTTGCTGCTCTTCTCTCTCTGTTCCATAGCCGGGTTGATCGCTTTCTCCAACCCATCACTGAATGCGTCGAACGCGGCCCGCTCCGCCTCGGGATCCCGCATCGGCTTGGTGCCGGGCGAGGACGGCGCGGGTTGACGCCGAGCCTTGGGGCCCGTCGCCAGGCCGGGGGCGAGCTGGGCGCCGGGGACCCGCCGGGTGAGACCGCCCCGGGACGCGGCGGGCACCGGTGTCGGGACCGGACGTGCGGGCGGAGGCGGCGGCAGGGGGTTGCCGGTCGCCGGGCTCACCGGAGGCGGCGGGGCCTGCGGAGGCACGGACGCCTTCGCGATTCCAGCCTCGAAGCCGTCGAACGCCGTCTTCGCCGCTTCCGGGTCGTGCCGGGACCTCTCGCGCGACGGCGCTTCGGCGGCGCCGGGCAGCTGCGCCCCCTTGACCCGTCGCCGCAACCCGCCCCGGGACTCGTCGGAACCGGATGCGGGCGCGGAGGTGGCCGCGGGCTGGGTGAACACCGTCGGCGGCTCGGGTTCCGGCGCCGCCGGCGTGGGTTCTGGCTGGGACATCGACATGGCCATCGGCTCCGGAGCATCTCGGTCGGCCTTGCGGAACCACCGGAAATCCTTAGGGCGCTGGCCATCGCGAGCCATCATCCCGGCGATCGCGAACGTCGGCGGCTCGTGGCCGTCCCGCTGCTCACGCTGTTCCGGCTGGGTCTGCGGCGCCGTCGGGGCCGGCTGGAGCCGCGGCTGCTGAACCCCCTGCTGAACCTGCTGTGGTCGCAGCTGAGTCGGTTCGTCGCTCGGCTCCACGGTCGGCCACACCGGCGGTGTTTCGATCATCTTCGGCGCGGGTGCCCGGTAGGTCAGCAGACTCGGCGGGACGACGAGCCGCGCGGTGATACCGGTGCTCGGCGACGTCTCGACCAGTTCGACCTTGAGCCCGTGCCGCCGCGCGAGCCGCCCGACCACGAACAGGCCGAGCACACTGGTCGGCGCCAGCTCGAGCCGCTCGCGTTCGACCAGCCGACGGTTCTCCTCGGCGAGGCGGTCCGGGGTCATGCCGATGCCCTGGTCCACGATGACGATCATGCACGAGCCGTCGGCGAGGACCTTCGTGCCGACGTCCACAAAGGAATCCGGCGGCGAGAACGCCGTCGCGTTCTCCAGCAGCTCGGCGAAGATCAGCACGAGATCCGAGCCGAACGGCGAGGACAGCAGGACGTCGCCGACCTTGCCGAGCCGGACCCGTTGGTAGTCCTCGATCTCCGCCAGCGCCGAACGCAGCGCGGTCGAAAGTTCGATCGGGCCGGAGATTCGCGCCTCGTCCCGGTTTCCCGACACGACAAGGAGATTGTCCGCGTTCCGGCGCAGTCGCGTGGAGAGGTGGTCGAGCCGGTAGAGGCTGGCGAGGAGGTTGACGTCCTGCTCGTTGCGCTCCAGTTCGTCGACCAGCGCCAGTTGCCTGCCCACCAGGTTCTGTGTCCGCTTCGCGACGTTGGCGAACATCAGGCCGACGTTGCGCCGCGTGACGGCCTGCCGTTCCACCAGTTCGGCGGCGGTGGTCTGCACCCGGTTGAACGCATCGGCCAGCTTCCCGATCTCGTCCTGAGAGGACACGTCGATCGTCGCGAGCCGTGGTGCCAGCTCCTCTGCCTGCTCGGTGTCGGTGACGCGCACGAGTTCGGTGCCCGCGAGGTCGGCGACCGAGGTCGCGGCGCTCGTCAGCCGCTTCAGCGGATCCGCGATCGACCGGCTGACCGCGATGGCGAGCGCGGCGACCAACAGGAACAGTACGGCGGCGCCGATACCGATGGTCCACGCCAGGTTCGCCGCGTTGTCCGCACGGCTGGCGGCGGCCTCACTGATCTGCAGGGTCACCTGGTCCTGGACGAGGCGGGTCTGGTTCGACTGCGCTTCGACCGCGGCGAGGATCTCCGAGATGAACGTCTGACCGGCGATCGAGTCCCGCGGTGCGGCCAGCCGGTCCTCCAGCGCCTGGACCCGGCGCGAGGCCTCGCCTTCCACCTCCCGGACGACGGACGCGGCGTGCGCGCCGTCCGCCTGCTGGACGAAGCGCTGCAGCTGTAGCTGCGCCTCTTCCTTGGCCTCGTCCAGAACGGGCTGGCCGGCTTCGGGGTTCGCGGCCACGATGATCATGGACATACCGCGCACCGCGCCCTCGGCGTTGGCGCGCAGGAGCGCGTCGAGCGAGGTGAGCTGGCGGGTGCCTTCGGCGTCACTACCCTTCTGCGCGAGCAACCGGGGCGCGTCGAGGATGGCTTCGATGACCGCGATGTAGGTACGGGCCGCGCCGTCGAGCGAAATGCCACGGCGCAACGCGTTCTGCCGCATCTCGTTCAGCGAGCCGACGCGCACCAGCGCTGCCTCGAGCTCTTCGGGAGCGTCGGAGGCCAACGCCGCACGCGCCTGCCGCACGGTCTCGTCCACCTTGGCCTGTTGCTGCACGAGACCCGTGTCGCTGACCGACGGCGAGGCCACGTAGTCGACGGTGAGCAGAAGCTCCCGCTGCAGTTCCCAGACCAATGCGCTGAGCCCCTGCGCCTGGCTCGCCACATCGGCCGTCCGGCCCGCCGACCTCGCGTTGTCGATCTGACTGACGACGAAGGGCACCGACACCAGGACGACCGCGGTCAGCGGCAGCAGCAGGAGGAAGTTCAGCTTCCCCCGGATGCCCAGCCTGCCCAGCAGTCCCGAACGCCGTTGCCCACCGGAACCGGGGGCATCCTCCGGGTTCGTCTTCCCGCGCCTCATGGTCACCTTTCCCCGTCACTCAGCCGACGTGTCCGCGGTGCTGCTCCCGGACGAGGTCTTCGATCGACGCGCGCAGGGAAAGAAACTCCGGCGCGCGTTTGACCGAAAGGTCGCGTTCTTCGGGCAGATCGACCTTGATGTCCGCGGCGACCCGGCCAGGGTCGGACGCCAGCACCACCACTCGCCGTCCGAGGAACACCGCTTCCTCGACGTCGTGGGTCACCATCAGCACCGTGGTGCCGGTGTCGGCCCAGATCTGGCGGATCAGGACCTGCATGTCCTCTTTGGTCTGCACGTCGAGCGCGCCGAACGGCTCGTCGAGCAGCAGTACCTCGGGCTCACAGGCCAGCGCCCGCGCGATCGCGACGCGCTGCTTCTGCCCACCGGAAAGCTGTTTGGGCAACGACTTCCGCAGCCCGGCGAGCCCGGTCTCCTCGAGGTACCAGTCGACGCGGCGTGCGCGCTCGGTCGTGTCGAGGCTCAGCAGTTCCAGTCCGAACGCGACATTCCGCTCGACCGTGCGCCACGGATACAGCGCGCCGTGCTGGAACACCAGCCCGCGGTCCGGGCCGGGCCCGGTGACCTGATCGCCGTCGAGCGTGATCATTCCTTCGGACGGCGCGGTCAGCCCGGCGATGAGCGAGAGCAGGGTCGACTTGCCGGACCCGCTCGCGCCGACGACACAGACGAAATCGCCGCGCGAGATCTCGAGGTCGATCCCGTCGAGTGCCCGCGTGGTCTTGCCGCGGACCACGTAGTCCTTGGCGACGGCCTTCACTTGCAGGCTCATGCCTCTCCTCGTACCGGGTCGCTTTGCGCAGCATGAGCCGGGCACTGTGCTGACGATTCGCTCGCAAGCTCGCTCATGCCGCCCACTTCCCGACCCGGGTCCGCAGCTGTCGCAACAGGACGTCGATGATCAGCCCGAGCAGACCGATCACGATGAGCAGCGCGAAGATCCGGTCGGTCTGCGTGAACCGCTGTGCCCGCATGATCCGCAGACCGAGGCCGGCGGTGGCGTTGATCAGCTCGGCGACCACCACGAAGTTCCACGCGGCCGCGGCGTTGACGCGGATCGCGTCGATGATGCCGGGCAGCGAATGCGGGATGATCACCTTGCGCAGGACCTCGCCGCGGCGTGACCCGAGCGTGTAGGACACGTCGATCAGCTGCCGCGGCACACCGCGGACGACATCGGCCGTCATCAGCGTGTTGAAGAAGACCGTCCCGATGAACAGGATCGCGATCTTCGACGGCTCGCCGAGGCCGAGCCAGATCATCAGCAGCGGGATGAACGCGCTCGCCGGCAGGTAGCGGAGCATCGCGATGACCGGCTCGAACAGCGCCAGCCCGGCGTTGAACGTGCCCATGATGATGCCGAGCGGCACCGAGACGAGCACCGCGAGCCCGAAGCCGTAGATCACCCGCTGGGTGGTCGCCCAGAGGTCGGTGAACAGCTCGCCGGACTCCGCCATCTTCACGCCGGCCTCGAACACCGCGACCGGGGTCGGCAGGAAGGTGGGCTTGATCGTGCCGAAAGCGTTCAGCGAAACCCAGATCAGCAGCGGGATCGCGAACGACAGCACGGCCAGTGTCCACCGCCAGCGCGCGGAGATCGGCGTGCGCAGGGACAGCAGCGGGGACGCGTTGGGCTTCAACCCGGCACGACGGGGCAACGGCGACCAGTCCGGTCGCGCGCCGCTGGAGCGCCGTTCCTCCTGCGCCTCCGCGAGCCGCTGCTCGTCGTCGAGGAGTCGCGCTTCGGCCTCGTCGGCAGTGGTCTGCTGCTGCGCCGCCTGCCGGGCTGAGCCGGTGGCGCTCACGGCACCGCCTTGACGAACTGGTCGTCGAACAGCGTGTCGAAGGCCGGACGGGCCGGGGCCAGCCCGGTCGTGACGATGAAGTCGGCGATCTTGCCCGCCTGGTAGTTCAGGTGGGCGGGAGTGACGCCCGGCGTGAACGCGTCGAGGTTCTGCTGCTTGGTGAAGATCGTGGTGCCCGCGTCGTAGCTCTTGTAGTCCTCGACGGACACGCCGCCGCGCTTGGCCATGATCTCGTTGGCGGCGTCCTTGTTCTCCTTGATCCACTTGACCGTCTCGAACCAGGTGTTCACCACCGCCTGGACCTCCTTCTGGCGTTCCTTCGACAGCGTCTCGGAAACGACCAGGTGGTCCGGGATGGCACCGGGGAACTCGGCCGAGGTCGCGATCGCCCGGCTGCCGGGACGCTCCAGCGCCTTGGAGGTGAACGGCGCGAACGCGGCGACCGCGTCGACCTGTCCGCCGACGAACGCGGCCGCGGCGGCGTCGGTCAGCAGGTTGACCAGCTCGATGTCCTTCTCGGTCAGCTTCGCCTGCTGAAGGGCGAGTAGCAGGAGGTAGTGGTCGACGGTGCCCTGCTCGACGGCGACCTTCTTGCCCTTGAGGTCCGCGATGCTCGCGATGCCGTCACGGGCGATGATCTTGTCGTTGCCGGTCGAGTTGTCGTTGGTCAGGACGATCGACAGCTTCGCGCCACCGCTCACCGACGCGAGGGTGTCGTTGAGGGTCTGGCTGTTCGCGTCGATCGCGCCCGAGGACAGCGCGTTGATGCTTTCGGTGTAACTGTCGAACCATTTCAGCTCGACATTGACCCCGTTCTTCTCGAACAGGCCTTTTTCCTGGGCGACCTGCCAAGGGATCCACCCCGGCCATGCACTGAAACCGATGGTGAGCTTGGTGCCGGACGCGGCGTTACTACTACTTTCGGAGCAAGCCGAAAGGGCGGTGACACCGACCATCGAAATGGCACACAACAACGCCGTTATGACGCGGCGGGAACGGGAAATCACAACGCACTCCTGGGGAAGGGGAGTAACACGAGTAGAGGTTTCCGGCGGCGCGAGCGCAGGCGTGATCGACCGGCGTCGAATGCTCCTCCGGAAGCATCTGCCGGCAACAGCGGATGGACCGTCCGCACACCCGGTCGTCCCACCCTTAAACCTCTAAACACTCTGTATAGAGGTGATCACCCCGTTGCCCTCGGCGGCGATCCTATCGAGTGGCGCAAGGTCTACATAGTGTGATCATCAGCTCTTGGGAAGACTGGTGCCTAAGTCCAGTGTCGGACGACGAGCCGGAAGGTCCCTTTTGGGCAGTCCCGGCCGCCGGTCCGGTTGGGACGGCGCCGGGCCGGTACACCGCGACGTACGACTGCTGGGGCTGGATCGTTCGCGCGGAATTCATCGTGACGAACCGACCTCTTCACCTCGAGACCGCAAGGCCGCCTCCGAGTTCGTTGAGGAGGCGGCCTTCGTGCCGTCTCACGAGCGGATGGTCGGCACTGTCGGCATGGGGAGCTCGACCGGGCCGGCCGTCTGGCACAGGTCGTGGCAGGTCGCGTCGAGGGTGCAGCAAAGCGAGCAGATCGCTCCGGCCTGTTTCGCGCAGTCGGCGATGTCAGGCAGTTCGAAGTCGTCCCCGCATACCGTGCACATATGCGTACCTCGCAATTCTTCGGCGCTCAGTTCTCCCGCGCCTAATTTCTGTCGGATGACAGAATTAGGTCGCGCCAGATACGGCCGCCCCTTGGTCGCCGCGGCGATGGCCGGAACGAGGACCATCGCGACGACCAACGCGACCAGTGGGCTGAATGCCGCGAGGAATTCTCCGAACGCACCGAAATAGGCTGTGATGGAAATGGTCGAGGCGACGATCATGGAGCCGAAACCGACCGGATTGAGCTTCGGAAGATAGGCTCGTTTGAATTCGATGTACCGAGGCGAGAGACCGAGCGGTTTCACGATGACGAGGTCCGCGCAAACCGCGCCTATCCAGGCGATCGCCACGTTGGAGTAGAAGCCGAGGATCTTGTTCAGAAAGGCGAACGCGCCGAATTCCATGAGTGCGAGCGCGATTCCGCAGTTGACCAGGACATACCAGACCCGGCCGGGGTGGCGGTGCAATACGCGCGAAAAGAAGTTGGCGAACGACAGTGATCCGGAATAGGCGTTCGTCGTATTGATCTTGATCTGGCTGACCACGACGAACAGGGCGGCGAAGGTCAGGGCGGCCGGACCGAGCGCCGGCCGGACGGCCTCGAGGTAGGGCGCGATCGGCTCCAGCGCGTGCGCCTTCCCGACCACGCCGAGCGCGAGGAAGGCCAGGAGCGCGCCACCGATCTGCTTCGCGGCGCCGAGGATGACCCAGCCGGGACCGGCCGCGAGCACCGCGGCCCACCAGGAGCGTTTGTTCGACTCCGTCTTCTCGGGCATGAACCTGAGGTAGTCGGCCTGCTCGCCGATCTGCCCGATCAGCGACAGTGCGACACCCATGCCGAAGCCGAACCCGATCGCCGAGAACCCGGACCCCGCGCCTTCGGTCCCGCCGAAGGAAGCGAACTCGGCGAACCTGCCCGGCTCGCGGACGGCGATCACCACGAACGGCAGGACCAGTCCGACGATCCACAGCGGCTGCGTCCAGGTCTGCATCTTCGCGACCGCGCCCATGCCGTACAGCGCGAAGGGCAGCACGATCAGCGTCGAGAGCAGGTAGCCGATCGGCAGCGGGATGCTCAATGCCAGCTCGAAGGCCTGCGCCATGATCGAGCCTTCGAGCGAGAAGAAGATGACGGTGAAGCTCGCGTACACGAGCGACGTCAGCGTCGAGCCGAAGTAGCCGAAGCCCGCTCCGCGGGTCAGTAGGTCCATGTCGACGCCGTACTTCGCGCAGGCGTGCGCGATCGGGACACCGGTCACGAAGATGACCAGCGCCGCCGCGAGGATCGCGAGCACGCCGGACGTGAACCCGTAAGAGAGAACGATGCTGGCGCCGATCGCGAAGTCCGCGAGGTAGGCGATCCCGCCCAGCGCCGTCGTCGCCACCACGAACGGCGACCAGCGGCGGAACGAGTGCGGTGCGAAGCGGAGTGAGTAGTCCTCGCGGTTCTCATTGGCCGCGAGGGGAGCGTAGGTGCGCTTCGGCGCGGATTCCGAGGACTCCGCTGTGGGCAGCGTGTCGGTCATGAACCTGCCTCCGTGGTGGTGGGGGGACAGAGCACGCCGACGCTAGGACCGGGCTTTATCGATCAGGGTCCAGCAGGTAACCGGCGGGTAACGGCTTGCGGTCCAGCGGTTACGCATTGATGACCGATGAGCGTGGCGGGAGTCACCGTTCAGTGGGTTTCGCCGCCGCCTCCGAGGCAATACGGTCGGCGGAAAGCCGAAGTCACAGATGCCCCGACCGGGTACGGAGGTTTGGCGATGATGCCGGAGATCGAGGACAGCGTGGAAGACGCCGTCGTACGCCTGCCCGGAATGCGGGTGGCCTACGAAGGGGCCGCCTTCGACGAGTCCGCGTTGGCGGAGACCTGGACCGCCCAGCTGCAGGATTGGCTGAACCAGGCCGTGTCCGCCGGGATCGCCGAACCGAACGCGATGGTGCTGGCCACCGCCGACCAGGAGGGCCGCCCGTCCTCCCGGACGGTGCTGTGCAAGGGCCTCGACGAGCGGGGTGTCGTGTTCTACACGAACTACACCTCGACGAAGAGCCACGACCTCACCGCCACGCGCTACGCGTCGATCACGTTCCCCTGGTACGCCTTGCAGCGCCAGGTCCACGTGCGCGGCGAGGTCGAGAAGGTCAACGTCGCCGAGACCGCCGAGTACTGGGCCTCCCGCCCCCGCGGTTCGCAGCTCGGCGCCTGGGCGTCGCCGCAGTCCCGCGTCGTCGACGGCCGTCGTGCCCTCGAGACCGCGCTTCACGGCATCGAGCGCCGCTTCGCCGGCGTCGAGAACATCCCGTTCCCGCCGCACTGGGGCGGGTGGCGCATCCGGCCCGACGTCGTCGAGTTCTGGCAGGGGCGCGAAGACCGCATGCACGACCGGCTCCAGTACGTCCGCACCGATGACGGCTGGCACATCAATCGCGTAGCCCCCTGATCAAACGCGCGTGAAGGCCCCCATCCCCTTGGGTTCTAGTGGTGGTTGCAACACCTGACTTGTTCAGGGGTTGTGATGTTCGAGATTCGGGAGGATCGGTCGCCTCAGGGGCCGAGGAAGCTGCTCGCCGAGCGCTGGACTTATCTTGATCTTGTGGCGTTAGGGATGGGCACTGCCGAGGCGTGCCGGGTCGTGGGGATCAACCGCCGGACCGGGCATCGGTGGCGGCAGGATCGTGCGAGTCAGGCGGGGCGGAATACCGGTCGGTGTTCCGTCCCGTCGTCGCGTCCACCCGCGACTCCGGCGGCTCAGTGCCGGTCTGCTGCCGGGCCACCGGTTCCGGCCACCCGGTTTCTGTCCCAGGACGAGCGGTTGCTGATCGCGGATCTGGTGCGGGCCGGGCATGGTCCTCGGGAGATCGGCCGCTGGCTTGCCCGGCCTGCCTCGACGATCAGCCGGGAACTGGACCGCAATGCCGATCCTGCCAGCGGTGAGTATCTTCCCTATTCCGCGCAGGCCCGGGCCGAAGCTCGTCGGCCCCGGCCCAAACCGGGCAAGATCGCGACTACGCCCGAGCTGCGGGACCGGATCCAAGGCATGCTGGATGACCGGTGCAGCCCCGAGCAAGCCAGTCGTCGGCTGCGCCGTGATCACCCCGACCAGCCGGAGCTGCACGTGGTCCACGAAACCATCTATCAAGCGTTGTATGTCCAAGGCCGCGGGGAGCTGCGCCGCGAACTCAAAGCCGCGTTACGCACCGGCCGCACCCAGCGCAAACCCCACAACAGCGGCGAGCAACGCCAACCCCGGTTCACCGCACCCATGGTGATGATCAGCGAACGGCCCGCCGAAGCCACCGACCGCGCCGTCCCCGGCCACTGGGAAGGCGACCTCATCATCGGCGAGAACGGGGCATCAGCGATCGGCACCCTCGTGGAACGCGCCACCCGCTACGTGATGCTCGTGCACCTCGGCCGATCCCGCACCGCCGAACACGTCCGCGACGCATTGATCACCACCATCAGCACACTGCCCGAACACCTGCGCCGATCACTGACCTGGGACCAGGGCGCGGAAATGGCGCGACACCACGAATTCAGCATCGCCACCACCATGCCCGTCTACTTCTGCGACCCACACTCACCCTGGCAACGCGGCTCCAACGAGAACACCAACGGCCTGCTCCGCGAATACTTCCCCAAAAGCACCGACCTGTCCGCACACACCCCCGACGACCTCGCCACCGTCGCCGCCCAACTCAACCGCCGCCCACGCAAAACGCTCGACTGGGACACCCCAGCCGAGCGCTTAGCTAAACTCCTGGCCGAAACCAATTGACCACCAGTGTTGCAACGACCCCTGAAATCCGCCCCCTCGGCTCAGCCGAGGGAAGGGGGCCTTCACGCGCTGTGGTGAAAATCGCGCGCGTGCAGTTAGTTAGCGCGGCTAAGCTGTGACTTTGTGACTGGGGTTGAGCAGCGTAAGGGCGCTCGCAAACGGTTCGGATCCATAGTCGTCGACACCCGGCCGCTCAAGATCCCCGCGTTCCGCCGCCTCTGGATGTCCACAGCGGTCACGGCCGTCGGTACCCAGCTCACCGCGGTCGCGGTCCCCAAACAGGTCTTCGACCTCACCGGTTCCTCCGCGTACGTCGGCCTTACCGGCCTGGTCGCGCTGATCCCGTTGCTCGTCTTCGGCCTGTGGGGCGGCGCCATCGCCGACGCCGTCGACCGCCGCAAACTCCTGCTCGTCACCAACGTCGGGGTCGCCATCACCTCCGCCGTCCTGTGGCTACAGGCGTTCATGAACATCGGCTCGGTGTGGCTCGTACTCGGCCTGCTCGCGGTCAACCAGGCCTTCTTCGCGATCAACATGCCGACACGCGGCGCGGTCGTCGCCCGCCTGGTCCCGGACAACCTGATCGCCCCCGCGACCGCGTTGAGCAGCACGATGGCGACCTTCGGCGCGGTCTTCGGCCCGCTGCTGGCCGGTTCGCTGATCCCGATCATCGGTCTCTCGACGCTCTACCTGATCGACGTCATCGCGCTGACCGCGACACTCGTCGCCGTCTGGAAGCTGCCGCCGATCCCGCCGCTCGGCGAAATCGCCCGCCGCGCCGGTCTACGCGACATCATCGACGGTTTCCGTTATCTGGCGACGCAGAAGATCCTGCTGGCCTCGTTCCTCGTCGACATCATCGCGATGGTCGCCGGGATGCCGCGCGCACTGATCCCGGAGATGGCCGAGCGCACCTTCGGCGACCCACCCGGCGGCGGCCTGGCACTGGGCTGGCTGTACGCCGCGCTTCCGGCGGGCGCCATGCTCATCGGCCTGTTCTCCGGGTGGCTGACCAGGATCCGCTCGCAGGGCGTCGGCGTGATCATCTCGATCTGCGTCTGGGGCGCCGCCGTCGCCGGCTTCGGCCTCGCGCAGTCGCTGTGGCTCGCCGTCTTCTTCATGGCGCTCGCCGGCGCGGCCGACATGGTCAGCGCGATCTACCGGATGTCCATTCTTCAGGTCGCGACCACCGACGAGATGCGTGGACGGCTACAGGGCGTGTTCACCGTCGTCGTCGCGGGCGGCCCGCGGATCGCCGACCTCACGCATGGCTGGGCCGCCGCCGGGGTGGGCACCGCCGCGGCGGCCTCCGGTGGCGGCGTACTCGTGATCGTGCTGGTCGTGGTGGCGGCGTTGCTGCTCCCGTCCTTCTGGCGGTACCGGGCACCGGCGGCTTAGGCCGGTCGGTCTATCGTCGGGGCCATGCGTATTTCACGGGCGATCATCGTGTTCGCTGCTGTCATCGCGACCACCACCGCCTGCTCCTCCGCCGATCAGAAGTCGGACTCCGCGGCCAAGCCGTCAAACCAGGCCCCGGCTCCGTCGGCCGCTCCGAGTTCTTCCGCCGCCCCCACCGGTGGTGCCGGCGGGAAGGAACCGTGCTCACTGCTTCCCGCGGAAGCCGTTTCGAAGGCGATTTCCGTCGAGGGCGTGACTTCGGCCGCGGGTCCGGTGCAGGACAACGCCGCCAACGGTGGGAAGGCCAAGACCTGCGTTTTTTCGGCAGGCGGCAAGCAGGTCGGCGCGCTCGCGGTGACCCGCTTCGAGGGCAACCCGATCAAACCCGCCGAGATGATGGCGGCGCTGAAGAAGGCGAAGGCCGGCTCGAAGGACGTCACCGGGATCGGTGACGGCGCCATCTACTACGTCGACGAGAACAAGACCGCGACCCTCGCGGCCGCCGAACTCGCGGACAACGTCCCGGTGCTGGTCAACTACACCGGGCCGACCAAGATGACGCAGGAAATGATGGCACCGCTGGTAAAGGCCGCCGTCGACGCGAATTGACCCGCGTCGCCAAGACGTGACGAAGAACTGACCAATTCGGACTGTCGGTCACAGACGTGATGCGGCACACTGTTGCCGCATGGCGGACACGACGACAACCGAGCCCGAACAGACAGGTCCGGCAGGCCAGCCGAGCCTCAAACGGGTAATGGGTTCCAAGCTACTGCTGTTCTTCGTGGTCGGGGACATCATCGGGACCGGCGTTTACGCGCTCACCGGACAGGTGGCGGGCCGGGTCGGCGGCGCCTTGTGGCTGCCGTTCCTGCTGGCGTTCGTGGTCGCGTTCATGACCGCGTTCAGTTACCTGGAGCTGGTGGGGAAGTACCCGCAGGCGGCGGGCGCGGCGCTCTACACGCATAAGGCGTTCAAGATCCGGTTCCTCACCTTCATGGTGGCGTTCGCGGTGATGTGCTCGGGGATCACGTCGGCTTCGTCCGCGGCGAAGGCCTTCGGGGACACCTATCTCGCGGAGTTCATCACCGGGCCGCCGATGCCGCTGGTGGCGATCCTGTTCGTGATCGGTCTCGCGCTGATCAACTTCCGCGGCGTCGCGGAATCGGTGAAGACCAACGTGGTCCTGACCTGCATCGAGATCAGCGGGCTGCTGATCATCATCGGGGTCGGCGTCTGGGCGGTGCTGAACGGCAACGGCGAGGCCTCGCGGCTGACCGAGTTCGACACCGAGAACCAGACCATGCTGGTGGCGATCACTTCGGCGACCTCGCTGGCGTTCTTCGCGATGGTCGGCTTCGAGGACTCGGTGAACATGGCCGAGGAGTGCAAGGACCCGATCCGGATCTTCCCGAAGGCGATGCTGTGGGGCATGGTCATCGCCGCGACCATCTACATCATGGTCTCCGTGACGTCTTCGCTGCTGGTACCCGCCGACGACCTGGCGGCGGCCAAGAGCAGTGCACTGCTGAAGGTGCTCGACGTCGGGGCCCCTGGTTTCCCACGGGAGATCTTCTCCGCGATCGGCCTGTTCGCGGTGATCAACTCGGCGCTGATCAACATGTTGATGGCGAGCCGTCTCCTCTACGGCATGGCCAACCAGCGGATCATTCCGAAGCAGCTGGGCACGGTGCACCCGTTCCGCCGCAGCCCGTGGGTGGCGATCCTGTTCACCAGCCTGATCGCCATCGGCCTGGTGTCCTTTGTGGACATCGGCGTGCTCGGCGGCACGACGGCACTGCTGCTGCTGGCAGTCTTCGCCATCGTCAACGTCGCGGTACTGGTGTTGCGCAAGGAAACCGCCGCGCACAAGCACTTCCGCGCGCCGACGCTCATCCCGATCCTCGCCGCGATCTTCTGTGTCTATCTGGTGACCCCGTTGTCCGGGCGGCCGGCCAGGGACTACAGGGTCGCCGCGATCCTGCTCGGCGTCGGCCTCGTGCTGTGGGGGATCAACTGGCTCATCATGCGGGCCACCCACAGCGAAGAGGACCGGCAACCGATCGAGCCCCCGGTCGGCTAGTCGGCTGCCGGTGGTCGAGTGGCCGGGTGGGTCGTGAGTGGTAATGACGGCTCTAACCGTCATTAGCACTCACGAGACTGGACCACTCGGCTGCCGGTGGTCGCGCTTGGGCTCCGGGGTTCACGACCTGTGCGAGCGGGGGGTTGCCATGTTGCGAAGGCGACCTTCGCAACGCCTCTGTTCCCTGGCTCGCACCCCAGCCACCTCTCACGTCGCCACCGTCACACCAGAAACAGTCCACACTGGACAGACATGTCCCCAATGCCGCATACGAGACGCTCAACGTCCCCAATGAGGCATTCGAGACGCTCCGAGCCCCCGGTCGGCTAGCGGCTGAGGGACTGGAATTCCACTGGGCTGTGGGCCGAGAACACGGTGAGGACGTCAGTGTGTTCTCGGCTCAGCTCCCGCAGCCGCTTGACGTTCTCCAGCCGTTGACGGCGGATCGTCTGTACCAGGTTCTGGAACGCGGTCATCCCCGGCGGGCAGTGCGGTTTCACCGGATCCATTTGACCGTGGAAGAAATACGCGTCGCCCGCGTGCAACAGCCAGCCGTCGCCGGTGTCGACGGCGACACCCGAATGTCCCTTGGTGTGGCCGGCGAGCGGGACCAGCAGGATCTCCGGCGGCAGGCCCTTGAGCTCCCGGACCGCCTTGAACCCGAACCAGTCGTCACCGGCTTCGTCGTAGTGGCTCCACAGTGGACGGTGGGCGAACTGGTTGGCGCGGAAGCGGAACCTCTCACCCGCGTTGGCCGGTGAGGTCGCGGCCCGGTGCTCCTCGGAGTGGACGTGGACGACGGCGTTCGGGAAGTCCGCGAGCCCGCCCGCGTGGTCGACGTCGAGATGTGTGCAGACGATGTGCCGGACGTCGTCTGGCCGGTGCCCGAGCACTTCGATCTGGTGTGCCGCGGTTTCCTCCTCGACCGGCTGCGCGCCGACCAGCGTGGTGAACTGCGTGCCAAGCCACGCACCCGGCCGCGCCACCCCCTGGCGGCCGAACCCGGTGTCCACCAGAACCAGGCCGTCACCGGTCTCGATGAGCAGGCAATGGGCCACCATCTCCGCGCGGCGAAGGAAGCCTGGCTGGCCGTCGAACAGCGAACCGCCCGCCGGGCGCATCGTCCCGCAGTTCAGGTGGTGGACCTTCATAGCCTGCTCCTCTGGCTGAGCCGTTCGAACGCGGAGGCGTCGTGGGCGGCGAAGATCGTCACTTCTTCGCCGTGGTCACTGACAAGCTCGCGCAGCCGGCGCTGATTGTCCAGTCTCGCCACCCTTCTCGGTCTGCATGAGCGCTTCGAAGAAGCCAAGCGCGGCGGGATACGGGGCTTCGGCTCGAGCTGGCCGTGGTGGAAGATCGCGTCACCCGCGTTCAGGACCCAGCCGTCGCCGGTGTCGACCGCGATCCCGGCATGGCCGCGGGTGTGGCCGGCGAGCGGGATGATCAGGACGTCGGGGACGCCGTCGAGTTCACGGACCGCGTCGAAGCCGAACCACGGCTCGCCGTCGGCGCGTGGAATAGCTCGGCGGCGGAATCGAGCATGCGCTGCCGTATGTGTCGGCTGGGAGGGTGGCTCGTGAGTGGTAATGACGGTTCTAACCGTCATTACCACTCACGAGACTGGACGGCCCACCGCGGAGGCGGAGCCGCCGAACTGCTGGCGCAGCTCGCGTTTCAGCAGCTTCCCGGAGGCGTTCTTCGGCAGGGCCTCGACGAAATGGACCGACTTCGGCACCTTGTGCGCCGCCAGCGAACCCTTGGCGAACTCGATCAGCTCGTCCTCGCCGACCTTGTCCTTCGGTACGACGACGGCCGCGATCGCCTCGATCCAGCGTTCGTGCGGCAGGCCGACGACCGCGACTTCGGCGACCGCGGGGTGGGCGTACAGCGCGTCCTCGACCTCGCGAGAAGCCACGAGCACACCGCCGGTGTTGACGACGTCCTTGATCCGGTCGACGACGAACAGGTAGCCGTCTTCGTCCTGCCGCACGAGATCACCGGAATGGAACCAGCCGCCGGCGAAGGCCTCCACCGATTCCTCGTCCTTGCCCCAGTATCCGGTGCACAGCTGCGGCGACCGGTAGATGACCTCGCCGAGTTCGCCCGGCGCGACGTCGTTCATTTCCGTGTCCACCACCCGCGTCTCGACGAACAGGACGGGACGGCCGACCGAATCCGGGCGGGCATCGTGCTCTTCGGGGCGTAGGACCGTCGCGAGTGGACCGATCTCCGACTGTCCGAAACAGTTGTAGAACCCGACTCCGGGCAGCTGTGAACGCAACTTCTCCAGTACCGGCACGGGCATGATCGACGCGCCGTAGTAGGCCTTGTCAAGGCTGCCCAGTTCCGCGTCGGCGAGCCCGGGGTGGTTGGCGAGTCCCACCCAGACGGTCGGCGGGAAGAACAGCGAAGTGATGCCCTGGCGCGGAATCCTGGCCAGGATGTCGTCGAGGTCGGGCGCTTCCACGAGGTGGTTCGTCGCGCCGACGGCGAGGCCCGGCATGAGGAAGACGTGCATTTGCGCGGAGTGGTACAGCGGCAGCGCGTGGAGCGGTACGTCCCGGTCGGACAGGTCCAGCGCGGCGATGCAGGACGCGTACTCGTGCACCAGCGCGCGGTGTGTCAGCATCGCGCCCTTCGGCCGGGACGTGGTGCCGGAGGTGTAGAGCAGCTGGACGAGGTCATCGTCCGCGACACCGGATTCCTTGTGCGGCGCGATGGATTCGTCCAGTGCCCAGGTGAGAACATCCAATGTGGACACATGGTCGACCACGACGTTCGCCGCCAGCGCGGGATCGACGAACGTGACCGCGGGCTCGGACTGGGTGAGCAGATAGCGGAGTTCCTCGCCGCGGGCGTTGAAGTTCACCGGCACGTGCACGAGTCCCGCCCGTGCGCAACCGAGGTACAGCAACAGATACGCGTCGGAGTTCTTTCCGAACGCGGCGACCCGGTCACCGTGGACGAGCCCGGCCCCGAGCAGCTTCGCCGCGACCCGCCCTGCCGCGCGATCGAGTTCGGCGTATGTCCACGCGCGATCGGCGAAGGTGAGGGCGACCCGGTTCGGAACGCGCCGCGCGGTGCGCTCGAGGATGCGGCCGACGGTGCTGGAATAGCCAGGAACGGTCATCGCGCGCGTTCTCCTTCGGGCCGGGCGTGGGAATCCCACAGTACTTCGATGACGTGCGTCGGTAGTCTCGACCGCATGGCCAATCCCACCGGAGAGCAGTTCGAGATCACCCGCGGCAACGCGCGCGCCGTCGTCACCGAGATCGGTGCCGGGTTGCGTGCGTTCGAGGTCGGCGGGGTGCCGTATGTCGAGGCGTTTCCCGAGGACGAGAAACCGCCGAAGGGCGCGGGGCAGGTCCTCCTGCCCTGGCCGAACCGCACCAAGGCCGGCCAGTGGGTCCATCAGGGCGAGAAGCAGCAGCTCGAGATCACTGAAGCGGCGCGCGGGAACGCGATCCACGGCCTGACCCGGCACGAGGAGTGGGAGCTGCTCGAGCACGCCGAATCGTCGATCACCCTGGCCATCGACGTTCCGGCGCAGGACGGCTGGCCGGTTCCGCTGCGCGCGACCATCACGTACGAGATCTCGCCGCGCGAGCTGGTCGTGACGCACGAGATCCGCAACGAGGGCGAGAGCCCCATCGGCGTCGGGCTCGGCACGCATCCGTACTTCCGTATCGGCGACGCGCCCACCGACGAGCTGACCTTGACGCTGCCCGCGAGCCGCGTCCGGCCGTACCTCGGTGACGAGCAGATGCCGTACGCCGAGGAGCAGGACGTCGAGGGAACCGAATACGACTTCCGCGCCGGGAAGCCGCTGAAGGGCGTCGACCTGGACACGGCTTTCGGTGGGCTCAGCCTCGCCGAAGACGGCCGCCATCATCACGTCCTCTCGCACGGCGACCAGGAGCTGCTGGTCTGGGCCGGGCCGGACTTCCACTGGGCGCAGGTGTTCACCCCGGACGATCTGGTCGGGCGCGGCCGGGCCGTCGCGATCGAGCCGATGACCTGCCCGGCCGACGCGCTCAACACCGGCACCGACCTGATCGAACTCGAACCCGCCACCTCGTGGACCGGGAGCTGGGGGATCCGGGTGCGCTGAGGTTGAAAAGCCCCGCGTGCGTTCGGCGGGGGTAGTTCGTTAGCGTGTCGAACTATGTCGAACAACGCACTGGTCAAGGCCATCGTCGGTGGTTACGTCGTTCCCGTCGACGGTGAGCCGATCGACGGCGGAACGGTCCTCATCGAGAACGGAAAGATCGTCGCGGTCGGGACCGACGCCGACGTCGACGTCCCGGACGACGCCGAACTCGTCGACGCGGCGGGCAGCTGGGTGCTGCCCGGGTTCATCGACGCGCACGCGCACCTCGGCGTGCATGAAGATGGAGAAGGCTGGTCCGGGAACGACACCAACGAGATGACCGACCCGAACGGTGCGCGGTTCCGGGCGATCGACGGGATCGACCCGTACGAACCCGGGTTCGACGACGCACTCGCGGGTGGTGTCACGAGCGTGGTCATCAAGCCTGGTTCCGGGAACCCGATCGGCGGGCAGACGATCGGCGTCAAGACCTGGGGCCGGACCGTGCTGGACATGATCTTCGCCGAGGACGTCAGCGTGAAGAGCGCGCTCGGTGAGAACCCGAAGCGGATCTACGGCGAGAAGAAGCAGACGCCGTCGACCAGGCTCGGCGTCGCGTCGACCATCCGCGACGCGTTCACCGCCGCGCGCAACTATGCCGCTCAGCGCGAGCACGCCTCCAGTGAGGGCAAGCCGTTCGACGCCGACCTCACCAAGGAGACGCTCGCGAAGGTGCTCGACGGCGAGCTGTTCTGGGATCAGCACGTCCACCGTGCCGACGACATGGTCACCGCGATCCGGCTGGCGGACGAGTTCGGCTACAAACTGGTGATCAACCACGGCACCGAAGGGCACCTCATCGCCGACCTGCTCGCCGAGCGGGACGTGCCGGTGATCCTCGGCCCGCTGTTCACCACCAAGTCCAAAGTGGAGCTGCGCAACCGCACCCTGCGCGCGCCCGGCATCCTCGCGCGAGCCGGGGTGCGGATCGCGATCACCACGGACCACCCGGTCGTACCGATCAACTTCCTGGTGTACCAGGCGGCGCTGGCGGTCAAGGACGGTCTCGACCCGGAGACCGCACTGAAGTCCCTCACGGTGAACCCGGCCGCGATGCTGAATCTCGACGACAAGGTCGGTGCCCTGAAGCCGGGCCTCGACGCCGACGTGGTCATCTGGTCGGGTGATCCGCTTGACGTGATGAACCGCGCCATGCGGGTCTTCGTCCGCGGCCGCGAGGTCTACCACTTCGACGAGGCCGCCGGCATCGGCGTCAGCAAGGAACGCCGCTACCAGGAACGCACGCGTGTCGCCCCTCCAATCACGCGTGTGCGCCGTCTGATCACGCGAGTTCCCCTTTCCCGCACGGGACTCCGTGCTCGGATGGACGACACGCGTGACTGGAGGGACGACACGCGTGAGTCAGGCTTTGCGGAGTTCGCGGGCGATGACCATGCGCTGGATCTGGTTGGTGCCTTCGAAGATCTGCGGCACCTTCGCCTCCCGCATGTACCGCTCCACCGGGAAGTCCTTCGTGTACCCCGCCCCGCCGAGCACCTGGACGGCGTCGGTGGTCACCTTCATGGCGCCGTCGGTCGCGACGAGTTTCGCGATGCACGCCTGTCGCTGGAAGGGGAGACCGCGGTCGCGGCGGCGGGCGGCGTCGAGGTACATGGCGCGGGAGGACTCGACGATCGCGGCCATGTCGGCCAGCAGGAATTCGAGGCCCTGGAACTCGATGATCGGCCGCCCGAACTGCGTCCGGCTCTTGGCGTACTCGAGGGCTTCGTCCAGTGCGGCCTGTGCGAGGCCGACCGCGCAAGCCGCGATCCCGAGCCGTCCGGAGCTGAGTGACGACAGGGCGATCTTCAGGCCTTGGCCTTCCTCGCCGATCCGCCGCCCGGCGTCGACGGGAGCGTTGTCGAACGTCAGCTGTGCGGTGGTCGAGCCGGTGAGGCCCATTTTCCGCTCGGGCGGTGCGGCCGAGAGGCCCGGCGTGGAGCCGTCGACGAGCAGGCAGGAGATGCCATGGGCGCCGTCGTCGCTGGTGCGGACCATGGTCGTGTAGAAGTCGGCCTCGCCCGCGTGGGTGATCCAGGCCTTCGTGCCGTTGACGACGTACCGCTCACCGTCGAGCCGGGCGCGGGTCGAGAGGGCCGCGGCGTCGGAACCGGCGTGGGTTTCGGACAGCGCGTACGCGCCGAGCAGGTTGCCCTCCAGCATCTCGGGCAGCCAGCGGTCGCGTTGCGTGTCGGTGCCGTAGTGCGCGAGCGCGAAGCACGACATCGTGTGCACCGAAAGTCCGACGCCGACCGACATCCACGCTGTCGCGACCTCTTCGAGCACCTGCAGATAGACCTCGTACGGTAACTCGCCGCCACCCCAGCGCTCCGCGTACGGAAGACCGAGCAGCCCGGCCTGGCCGAGCAGTCGGAACTGTTCGCGTGGAAAGTGCGCCGTCTCTTCGTACTTGCTCGCGATCGGCGCGAGTTCTTCGCGCGCGATCTCCCTGGTCAGGCCGATGAGGTCCTGAGCCTCGGTGGTGGGCAGCAGACGATCCGCCGGCATGGCTCCTCCGCGATGAGGTGTACTAAAAGCAGTACTGTGGGCTCGTTGAGAGTACAGTATGACTGTCCGGGGGTACACCGTCCACGTAAGGGATAGTGATCCGATGACCGAGAGCCGACCCCTGCGTCGACAGCCGACCGCGCGCCAGCGCGCGCTGCTTTCGGAACTCGAAGCGATCTTCCTAGCCGAGGGCTTTTCCCAGTTCACGCTGGACGGCCTCGCCTCCAGGCTGCGCTGCTCGAAGTCGACGCTCTACGCGCTCGCCCCCAGCAAGGAGCAGCTCGCGGTCAAGGTCGTCGCCCACTTTTTCAGGGGTGCGGCCGAGCTGCTGGAGGAGCGGATCGCCGGGATCGACGACGCCCGGAAGATCCTCGGGGAGTACCTCGCGGGGATCTCGGAGTACCTGAACCGCGCTTCGGCGGCGTTCATGAACGACATCGCCGAATTCGCGCCCGCGCGCGACGCGTATCAGCTCAACAGCCGCGCGGCCGCCCGCCGGATCCGGTCGTTCATCGATCGCGGGGTCACCGACGGCGTCTTCCGCGAGGTGCACGCGCGGCTCATCGCGGAAATGGCGGGCCTGATCATCGAGGGAATCCAGACCGGTGTCGTCGGGCATCGGACCGGTGTGACCGATGCCGAGGCGTTCACCGCGTTGTCGGAACTACTCCTCGGCGGCCTTGCTCCGCAGAATGTCCTGAAATGACAATTCTGGTGGTCCTGCCTCCGGCTGGGCTAGCATCGCGCCCGTGATCGTGGTGGGTGGAGAGGCGCTGGTCGACCTCGTTCCTGGTGAACTGTTGGATTCCACTGTGGACGGTGGATTGCGCGCATTGCTGCCCCGGATGGGCGGTGGTCCTTACAACGTCGCGCTCGCCGCGGGACGGCTCGGCATTCCGACGGGATTCTTTTCCCGTGTCTCCAACGATCGTTTCGGTGTCGCGCTCGTCGACCGGCTGCATGCCTCCGGGGTCGACACCGCCTTGCTGCAGCGTGGAAACGAGCCGACGACGCTCGCCGTCGTCGCGCTCGACGAAAAGGGTTCCGCCCAGTACACCTTCTACACCGAGGGCACCGCGGACCGGTTGGTCGCGGATCCCGGGCCGCTGCCGGAAAACGTGACGGCGCTCTCCCTCGGCACCCTCGGCATGGTCCTGGAGCCCGGGGCGAGCACCTACGAAACGATGCTGCGCCGCGAATCCGCGCGCGGCGTGCTGACCGTCCTCGATCCGAACATCCGTGAGGCGTTGATCACCGATCCGGCGGCATACCGCGCCCGGTTCATGTCCTGGTTGCCCCATGTTCGGTTGCTCAAGATCTCCGACGATGACACGAAATGGCTCGCCGAGGGCGCCGATCCGATGGACGCGGCAAAGGTCTGGACCTCTAATGGAGTCGATGCCGTCGTGCTGACCCGCGGCGCCGATGGGCTGTCCGTCATCACGCAGGCGGGCGAAATCGCGCAGGTCCCGTCACGGCGAGTCGACGTCGTGGACACGATCGGTGCAGGTGACACGGTGCAGGGTGCCCTGCTGGCCTGGCTCTACTCGAACGAGGTCCGCGTGCTGTCCACACTCGACGCGGAAGGCTGGCGCGCGGCGCTCGAATTCGCGGCGAAAGCGGCGTCGATCACCGTCTCGCGGAGCGGGGCGGAACCGCCGACGGCCGAAGATATGGCATCTGCCGTGTGAACCTGGTCCCAAAGCGGCGGTTCTGGGCAACTCACCCGCTGCGCGGTGCCCCTATTCTCGACTAGCGTAGTGGGGAATTCATACCCCAGCGGGGCGGTGTGCAGCGAGGCCATAGGTCACGCGCGTGAAAGAGGGCGTACCTGTGGAACCTACAGGCGCCGCCGGCCCGTGCTGAACGTGAGAGGGACTTACATGTCCGACGCGACGACGGCCGCGGGGCAGTCCGGCGAGACCGCGACGCTGCGCCTGCCCAACGGCGAGCACGAGTTCAAGGTGATCCACCCGGTCGAGGGCGCGCCTGGTATCGAGCTGGGGAAGCTGCTGGCGACGACGGGGTACATCACGCACGACCCCGGTTTCGTGAACACCGGCGCCGCGTCCTCGGCCATCACCTACATCGATGGTGACGCCGGCATCCTGCGCTACCGCGGTTATCCGATCGAGCAGCTGGCCGAGAAGTCGACCTTCATCGAGGTCTCGTACCTGCTGATCTACGGCGAGCTGCCCACCCAGACGCAGCTGGCGGATTTCACCGAGAAGATCCAGCGCCACACGCTGCTGCACGAGGACCTCAAGGCGTTCTTCAGTGGTTTCCCGCGCGACGCGCACCCGATGCCGGTGCTCTCCAGCGCGGTCTCGGCGCTGTCGACCTTCTATCAGGACTCGCTCAACCCGTTCGACGAACCGAACGTGGAGCTGTCCACGATCCGTCTGCTGGCCAAGGTCCCGACCCTGGCCGCGTACGCGTACAAGAAGTCGGTCGGGCAGCCGATGCTGTACCCGGACAACTCGCTCGGCCTGGTCGAGAACTTCCTGCGGATGACCTTCGGCTTCCCGGCCGAGCCCTACGAGGTCGACCCGGACGTCGCGAAGGCGCTCGACCTGCTGTTCATCCTGCACGCCGACCACGAGCAGAACTGCTCGACCTCGACCGTGCGGCTCGTCGGCTCGTCCGAGGCGAACCTGTTCGCCAGCATCTCGGCCGGCATCAACGCGCTCTTCGGCCCGCTGCACGGCGGCGCGAACAGCGCGGTGCTGGACATGCTCGAGGGCATCCAGGCCGAGGGCGGCGACGTCGAGAACTTCGTCACCCGCGTGAAGAACAAGGAAAAGGGTGTCCGCCTGATGGGCTTCGGGCACCGGGTCTACAAGAACTACGACCCGCGCGCGAAGATCATCAAGAACACCGCGGACGAGATCCTCGCGAAGCTCAAGGGCGGCGACCAGCTGCTCGACATCGCGAAGAAGCTCGAAGAGACCGCGCTTTCCGACGACTACTTCATCGAGCGCAAGCTGTACCCGAACGTCGACTTCTACACCGGCCTCATCTACCGGGCGCTCGGCTTCCCGACGAAGTACTTCACCGTGCTCTTCGCGCTCGGCCGCCTGCCGGGCTGGATCGCGCACTGGCGCGAGATGATCCAGGACCCGGCCACCAAGATCGGCCGCCCGCGGCAGATCTACACCGGCGCCGCTGAGCGGAACTACGCCCCGATCTCGGAGCGCTGATCCCGGCTCTCGCGAGTGTTATGAAAGATCCGTTCATAACAGATTTTGTTATGAACGGATCTTTCATAACGTCCGGGACTGCGGCGACCCAGGTGCGCGCCTAGGGTTTTCAGGGTGACCTGGGAAGCGCCGGTAGTGCTGTGGTTTCGCCGCGACCTCCGGCTCGGCGACCATGCCGCCCTGCTGGAGGCGTCGAGCCACAGCAAGCATGTTCTCGCGCTGTACGTCCTCGACGACGTTCTCCTCAAACCCTCCGGCGCCCCACGGGTGGCCTTCCTGCTCGGCTGTCTCAAGGCACTGGATGAACAGCTCGGCGGACGGTTGATGCTCGTCAAGGGCGACCCCGTCGAAGAGGTCGTCAAGGCCGCGCGGAGTATCAGGGCGGCCGCCGTCCATGTCAGTGCGGACGCCGGCCCGTACGGACGTCGCCGTGACGGCGAAGTTGCGAAAGCGTTGGCGGAGCACGACATCGCATGGGTCGGAACCGGTTCGCCGTACGCGATCACGCCCGGCCGGATCGTCAAACCCGACGGCGAACCGTATCGCGTGTTCACGCCGTTCTACCGGGCTTGGGTACGGCACGGCTGGCCGAGGCCGGCGGACACAGGACAATCCATAGTGGACTGGATCGAGCCGCCGCGTTCGGCGATATTGCCGAAAACGCCGTCCTTGAAGGGGATGGAGCTGCCGGAGCCCGGCGAGCACGCGGCGATCGAACGCTGGCGCGAGTTCCTGCGCGACGGCGTCGAGACCTACCACGAAGACCGTGACCGCCCGGATCGTCCTGGCACGACAAGACTTTCGCCCTATTTACGCTGGGGCTGCGTCCATCCGCGCACCCTGCTGGCCGACCTCGCCGGTCTTGAA
This sequence comes from uncultured Actinomycetota bacterium, assembly GCA_963766045.1. Taxonomy (GTDB): domain Bacteria; phylum Actinomycetota; class Actinomycetes; order Mycobacteriales; family Pseudonocardiaceae; genus Amycolatopsis. The sequence continues at coordinate 1,204,902 of CAVXYN010000002.1, forward strand.
GGTTTCGGCGCCGAGTCGTTGCGGGGTGAGCTGGCGTGGCGCGAGTTCCACGCCGACGTGCTGTGGCACCGGCCGGAAACCGCGCGGCGGAACTACGATTCCCGTTTCGACGCCATGGAATACGAGAACGACGTCGACGCCTTCACCAGGTGGTGCGAGGGCCGCACCGGATTTCCGATCGTCGACGCCGGGATGCGCCAGCTGCTCGCCGAAGGTTGGATGCACAACCGCGTCCGCATGATCGTGGCGAGTTTCCTGGTGAAGGATCTGCACCTGCCGTGGTGGCTCGGCGCGCGGCATTTCATGAAACATCTGGTCGACGGCGATCTAGCGTCGAACCAGCTGAATTGGCAGTGGGTGGCGGGCAGCGGTACCGACGCGGCGCCGTATTTCCGGATCTTCAACCCGACCACGCAGGGCGAGAAGTTCGACCCGTCCGGCGACTATGTCCGCCGCTACGTGCCCGAACTCCGTTCTGTCCCAGGGAAAGCCGTTCACAAGCCGGGCGACGTCCCCGGCTACCCCGCGCCGATGGTCGACCACGCCCACGAACGCCAAGTCGCCCTCGAGCGCTACGGCGCCATCAAAAGCGCGTGAAGGCCCCCGTCCCTCGGCTCAGCCGACGGAAGGGGCCTTCACGCGCAAAAGCGGTCAGCCGCGCAGGGCGTCCGTGAGCTTGATCCGGCTCCCGACCCGCAGGACGCTGTTCTGGTAGATCCGCGCGCCCAGCCAGGTGAACAGCGCGATCGCGCCCACGGTCAGACCGATCGACAGCGCGATCTCCCAGGCTTCCGCGGCGCCCGTCGCGATCCGCGCGGGCATCAGTATCGGGGAAAGCAATGGCACCAGCGAAAGTATCTTCGTACCCGTGCCGTCCGGTGCCTGCGCCATCAGGTTGAATCCGGCCACGAAGCCGACGATCAGCACGATGTTCACCGGGCCGATGACCGACTGCGTGTCCTCCTGCCGCGAGACCAGCGACCCCATCGCGCCGTAAACGGTGGCGTACAACAGGAAACCGAGCAGGTACCACAGGACGCCCCACAGCAGGGCGCTCGTGGCGACGCCGGACAACGTCAGCACGTCGGTCGAGGATGCGACTATCAACCCGGCGCCGCCGATGATCACCAGCTGCGTCAACCCGACCAGGCCAAGCCCGATCACCTTGCCCAGCAACAGATGCCACGGCCGGACGGTGGACAGCAGGATCTCCACGACCCGGCTGGACTTCTCCTCGACCACGCCCTGTGCCACCAGGGTTCCGTAGGTCACGATGCTCATGTAGAGCAGCACCGCCACGATCAGCCCGATCGCCAGCCGCTGCCCGTTCTCCGGATCCGGCGGTTTGATCGACTCGACCTGGACCTGGGTGTCGGCGACCTCGCGCAGCACGCGGTCCGGGTCTTCCACGACCTCGGACAGCTTGCCGATGAGCACCTCCTGCTGGGCGATGCGGTTCAGCGTGGCGCGGAGCCTGGTGTCCAATTCGGACTTGACGAGCACCTTGAGCTCGGCGGCGTTGCCGGACAGCAATGCGTCGAGGTCGCCGTTCTCGACCTGGGCCCGGCCCTGTGCCGGGTCGGCGACCGTGACCGTCTCGATCTTCTCGCCGGTCTGCGTGCCTGCCGCCTGAAGCTGTTCCGCGACCCCCGTGGTCTGCCCGGTGAGCCCGATCTTGTTCGTATCTTCGGCGCTGATGAGGGTCGCCTGCAGCAGGACATAACCCATCAGGATGACCAGCAGCGCCGCGGTACCGATTACGAAGGAGCGCGTGCGGAGCCGGGTGTTCAGCTCACGCCTGGCGATAAGCCAGACAGCGCGCCACGGTGAGATGGTGTTCATGAGGAAACTCCCTGTGCGGCGGGCTTCTCGGCGACGGCGTCGCGGAACAGCTCGGTCAGTGAACGCCTTCGCCTGGTGAACCCGGTGACCGGACCGGTGGCCAGCGCGGCCGACAGTACGGCCTGGTCGTCGGCGCCGTTGTCGAGTTCGAGGACGGTCGTCGCGCCGGACTGCTCGGCGACGCGGGTGCCCGGAACGGAGGCGGCCCAGCCCGGGGCGGCGTTGGGTGCGGTGACGACGAGTGTGTTGCCCGCTTCCGCGGTGAGTTCGCCCACCGTTCCGGAGGCGACCATCCGTCCACTTCGGATGATCCCGACCCGGTCGCACAGCCGCTCGACCAAGTCGAGCTGGTGGCTGGAGAACACCACCGGCACTCCTGCCGAAGCCTTCTCCCGCAGCACCCCGCTCATGACGTCCACGGCGATCGGGTCGAGTCCGGAGAACGGTTCGTCGAGCACCAGTACCTTAGGGTCGTGCACCAGCGCGGCCGCGAGCTGGACCCGTTGCTGGTTACCGAGACTCAGCTTCTGGACCTCGTCCTTGCGGCGATCGGCAATGCCGAGCCGTGCGATCCAGTTCTCCGCGCTGCGGTGCGCGTCGTTGGCCGAAAGCCCGTGCAGTTCGGCGAGGTAGACCAGTTGCTCGAGCACCTTCATCTTCGGGTACAGCCCGCGTTCCTCCGGCATGTACCCGATATGGGTGCGCGTTTCGTGCGTGATGGGCGCGCCGTCGAAGCGGACCTCTCCGGCGTCGGCCGCGAGCACGCCGAGGATGATCCGCATCGTGGTGGTCTTGCCCGCCCCGTTGCTCCCGACGAAGCCGAACAGTTCGCCTGGCTGGATGTCGAAGCTCACGCCGTCCAGCGCGACCTTCGTGCCGTAACGTTTGGAGACCCCGTCGATCTCCAGTAGCCCCTCGGTCATTTCTGTTGCCCCTCCTCGAAATACCGCACCAGCGCGGTGATCCCCCGGTAGACACCGGAGACCGTACGGTTGCGCTGGATCAATCCGTGCAGATCGACGTTGTTGACCACCGACGTCGCCCGGTACAGCAGGGCGATCCTTCCCGCGCCGGCGAACACACCGCCCGCCACCAGTACGACCGCGACGATGCCGATCGAGATCCGATGGCCGCGTTTGTCCCCGGTCATGCCGTACGCACCTCCTCGTCGAAGTCTTCGGGGTCGTCATCCGGCAGCGTCCAAGCCAGCGACAGCGCGGGCATCGACGTCCCGAAGACGAGCAGGGCAGCCGTCATCGCGGCGAGCAGCGAACCCGAATCCGGTTGCTCCGCCGCGTAAAGCCCGTAGGCGAGATCCACCAGCATCAGCGCGCAGATGCCCTGGAAAGCGCTGTAGTGCGCGCGGTTGCGCAGCAGCAGTTCGCGTTCGTCGAGGTCGGAAGCCGTGGAGGCGGGTCTGCCGACGGCCTTGCGCAGTACGGCCGCACTGCCGACGCAGAGGCAAAGCCCGGGCCCCATCATGCCGACGGCGAACCACAGTGTCGGCTGGCGGAGCAGGGCGGCTCCGGCGATCAGCACCAGATGTCCGATCACGGCGGCGATCGCCAGACGGCGACGGTCCGAGCGGGTGCGGGTGACGGTCATGCCGGTTCCACCTTCTCGTCGAAGTCCTCCGGGTCGTCATCCGGCAGCACCCAGCCGAGCATCGTCGCGGAAAGGGTGGTGCCGGTGACCACCAGCGCGAGTCCCATCATCGCGCCGCGGGCTCCGCCGTCTTCGGTGTCGGAGATGAAGAGGCTGTAGAACACCGAGAACATCATCATCACGACGAGGATCTGATAGCTGATGTAGGTGATGCGGTGGCGCCATTCGCGTTCGCGTTCGTCGAGCCGGAGGGAGAAGCCGCCGCTCATCTTGCCGGTGAGGATGCGCAGGAGGTACTGGCCGCCGCCGGCCAGAATGACGCCACTGAACGTGAGCGTGAAGTAGACCTGCTGTGACTTTCCCTGGAAGAGCGCCGCACCGACGATCATGGCCACGTCTCCGACGATCACCAGCACGCTCAGCGTCCGGCGGCGGCGTCGCGTGCGCCACATCGGCAACATCCGGGCGCGCCTGCGCTCCAGTTCATCGAACCTCTCCTGCTGCCGATCCCAGTACACGGCAAGCCTTCCTTGCTTCTCGGTCATGCTCCCCCCTCCCGGTAGACCTGAGTGGACAGTGGTGTGAACGGTTCGCGGCTGAACACGGCCTCGACCGGGAGGTCGAATACGGAACAGATGCGAAACGCCAGGTCGAGGCTCGGATAGTGGTCGCCGCGTTCGAGTGCGCCGATGGTCTGTGGGTTCACCTCGACCGCGGCGGCAAGGGCCGCCCGGCTCAGCCCGCGCTCCGCTCTGAGCACAGGGAGCCGGTTGTAGATCGGCAGCTCTTTGCCGCGTCTGACCGGGCTCATGGAACATACTGTTACAAAAACCCAACGACCCGTCAAGTTGACTGGCCACTTTGTGTGCCGAGAAGCACGGCAAAGTAGAGGACAACTCGCGGCGGTCAGGAGAGGCCGGCGAGCGCCTTGTCGACGAGCTCGCGGACGCGAGGCCGCGCAGCCTCGGCCTCGGCGGCGATGAGGGCCAGCCGGGTGCGGCGCTCCAGGACATCGTCGACGTCGAGCGCGCCTTCGTGCCGTACCGCCCAGACGACCTCGGCCGCGGTGATCTCGGTTCCCCCGAACAGCGGCAGTCCCAGTTCCGGGTCTACCTCGCCGATCGCGGCGATCCGCGGCGCTTCGGTGCCGTACTTGACGACGAGCCGTTCCGGGGCATCCACAGTGGACAGGCGGGTGCGAGGTGCCGCGCCCAGCAAGGGAAATCGCGACGTCGTCGACGGCCCGGCGTGAAGCCCGGACTGCCGCAAGGCGGCGTCGACCGCGTCCTCGGCCATCTTCCGGTACGTCGTCAGCTTGCCGCCGACGATGGTGAGCACGCCGTTCCCGCCGATCACCACCGCGTGCTTCCGGGACAGGTCCGCGCTTCTCCCGCCTCCTTCGACCAGCGGCCGGAGCCCGGCGAACGAGCCGGCGACGTCGGCGCGGGTCAGCGGCCGGGTGAACGCCGTCGAAGCCACCTCGAGCAGGAAGTCCACATCGGACTCCGGCACGGGCGGAACCCGGGGGACGGGGCCGTCGATCGGCTCGTCGGTGACGCCGACGAACACCCGCCCGTCCGGTTGCGGCAGCAGGAAGACGAACCGGTTGTTCTCGCCGGGAACGGGCACGTTGACCGACGTCGTCCCGATCTGTGCGGCACCCGACGCGAGCACGAGATGCGAACCCCGCGACGGCCGCAGCCGGACGGATTCCGCCAGTTCGCCCGCCCAGACGCCGGTCGCGTTGATCACCTGCCCGGCCAGGATCTCCAGTTCCTGCCCGGTCATCCGGTCGCGGGCCCGCACCGAACCGGCGTCGAGACGTAGGGCCTCCACCCGGGTCAGGATCTTCGCGCCGAGCGACGCCGCCGTCCGGGCCAGGTTCACCACGAGCCGCGCGTCATCGGTCAGCGCGCCGTCGTAGGCCAGCAGCGCCCCGCGCAGGCCCTTGGGCGACAGCCCGGGTGCGAGCGCCAGTGCCTCCGCGACCGGGATCGACCGGGGTCGCGGCAGCACCGAGGCCGGGGTCCTCGCCGCGCGACGGAGCCCGTCGCCCGCCACGAGCCCGGACATGATGAACGCCTGCTGACCACGGGACGTCCTGCTGTACATGGGAAACAGCTGCGGAATCGCCCTGGTGAGATGCGGCGCCGTACGGGTCATCAGGATCCCGCGTTCGACGGCGCTCTCATGCGCCAGTGCGAGGTCGCCCTTGGCGAGGTAGCGGAGACCGCCGTGGACCAGCTTGCTCGACCAGCGTGACGTCCCGTAGGCCAGGTCGTACGTCTCGATCAACGCGACCGAAAGTCCTCGAGCGGCCGCGTCCAAGGCGATTCCGGCGCCGGTGACCCCGCCGCCGACCACCACGAGGTCGACCCGCTCACCGCCGGCCAGCGCCGCGAGTTCCCGCTCGCGTCGCAGGGCGTTGAGCGAGCCCCCGGTCACGGCCGCAGCGCCGCGTCGAGCACGTAGGCGAACTCCGTCATCAGGTCGGTCTCGTTCACGTCCGCCGTCGCGGGCCGCAGGGAGAAGGCGAAGGACTGGATCAGCAGCAACAGCGTCCGTGCCTGCGAGGGCAGGTCGCCGTTGCGGATCGAACCGTCGGTGTGCCCGGCCTGAAGCATGTGCAGGATGACGCCCTCGGCGAAGCGCTGGGTCTTGCCGAAGCGTTCGACGATGTAGGGCAGGACGAGTTCCGGGTCGACGTCGAGCAGCGTGCGGAACAGCGGGTCGCCCGAGAGCACGCCGACCGCGGCGGCGGAACTGTGCACCAGCCGCTCACGGGCGTTGGTCGCTTCGAGCGCGGGCTCGGCGGCGCGTTGCAGGAGTCCGCCGAATTCGCGGGTCATCAGGGATGCGAGCACGCTTCGCACGTCCGGGAACCGCCGGTAGACGGTCATGCGGCTGACCTTCGCGGTGCGCGCGATCTCGGCGAGCGTGGTCCGCCTCACGCCCACGGCGAGGACGCATTTGCGTGCGGCGTCGAGCAGCACGTCGTCGGACACACGCGTGGAGGCCTGACGGGACCGGGTGTCCGCCAGCGCCGAGGCGCCTGTTTCCGCAGGTGAGTGACGTTTCACGTCCATATGTAACACTGTAGTCGTGACGGAGCCTATTGACCACCGGTTAAGACGTTCTTGGACGGCTGGGGCCGGTGATGCCGCACACCTGCCCGCGAAGGCCCTCCGATGGTTGGTCCAGCGTATAGGCCCGCTGGGCGCCGTTGCGCCCTTTGCGCCGGATTCGACGTTGTCCGTTCCCGATTCGGAGCTGGGACAAGAGGCGAAACGAGACATCGAGGACCTTCTCGGCGCCGAGTATGTCCTGCTAGGACCAGTCGAGCGGCTCGGAAGGGCCAGCGGCTTGTCCTATCTGGACCTGTTGCGGCGCCGGGGGTTCGGTGAATTTCCGGTCCCGGACGCCGTGGTGTTGCCGGGGGATCCCGGCGAGGTTCAGGCGGTACTCGAAATCTGTGCACGGCACGACGTCGGTGTGGTGCCGTTCGGCGGCGGGACGTCGGTGGTCGGCGGGGTTTCGGCACTGCGCGGCGACAAGCCGGCGGTGATCGCGCTCGACCTCACCCGGCTCGACGGCCTGGTCTCGGTCGACCCGGTCTCGCATATCGCGGTCCTGCGGGCCGGTGTCCGCGGCCCGGACGCCGAGGCGCTGGTCGCCGGGCACGGGTTCACGCTCGGGCACTTCCCCCAGTCGTACGAACGCGCCACCATCGGCGGATTCGCCGCTACCCGCTCAGCGGGACAGGCGTCGTCGGGCTACGGCCGGTTCGAGGACATGGTCTCCGGGGTCCGGCTGGCGACCCCCCGAGGGGAATGGAAGCTCGGCGTCGCGCCCGCGTCGGCGGCCGGTCCCGATCTGCGGCACCTGGCCGTCGGAAGCGAGGGTGCGCTCGGCGTGATCACCGAGGTCGCCCTGCGCGTACGTCCGGTCCCCGCCCTCCGCCGGTACGAGGGCTATGTCCTCGACGGCTGGGAGAACGGTACCGCCGCGGTACGCGAACTGGCACAACGGCACGCGCTCGCCGACGTCACGCGACTGTCCGATGTGGACGAATCCGAGGTTTCTCTCGCGCTCAACGACGGCTGGAAGACGGCGGCGCTGCGCCGGTATCTCCGTGCGCGGGGAATCGCCGAGCCGTGTCTGCTGATCGTCGGCTGGGAGGGCGCGTCGAAGCGCGAGGTCGCGCGACGACGGCAGGACACGACCGGCGTCCTCGGCGCGTTCGGAGCGGTTCGCATCGGCCGGACGCTGGGCGAATCGTGGCGCCGCGGCCGGTTCAACGGCCCGCGGCAACGGGACGCCTTGCTGGACAACGGTGTCTGCGTCGAAACGCTCGAGACCGCCACGCACTGGTCGAAGCTGAGCGAGCTGCGTGACGCGGTGCGCGCCGCGATCACCGGGTCGCTGGGTTCGGCGATCGTCATGTGCCATGTTTCGCACGCCTACGAAACCGGTGCGTCGCTCTACTTCACCGTGCTGACCTCGCGGGACGAGGCCGACCCGATCGGACAGTGGCAGCGGGCGAAGGCAGCGGCGTCGGAGGCGATCCTCGGGCTCGGCACCATCTCGCACCACCACGCGGTCGGCGTCGATCACGCGCCCTACCTCGCCGCCGAGATCGGCTCGCTCGGGGTCGAGGTGTTGCGGGCGGCGAAGAAGGCCGTCGATCCGACCGGGATTCTCAATCCTGGAAAGCTTCTTTGACCAGGGTGCCGGCGTTGACGAGGACGCAGTCCAGGCCGTGTGTTTCGGCGGGCACACCTTGCAGCGCCGCGGCCTCGTGCTGCAGCAGGTCGGCGACGCGGACCTGTCGCCCGTCCACCAGGATCGGGAGCCGGATGTCCGCGGCGCCGACGAAGGTCAGCACGTCGTCCAGCACCGTGCCGTCGTCGAGAGTGATGGCCGGAGAAGTGAGGCGCACCAGGTGGTAGCGGTGGCCGTTGCCTTCGCATTCGTCGAGGACGGCCAACTGCTGGGGCGTCGCGAACCAGACGGCGTGCTCTTCGACGACGCCCGGAGCGGCGGCGAGCGTGGCGGGACGCTGCCCGTCGCGGAACCGCAGCCCGGACGCCCATACGGCGGCGAGGTCGCTGCAGCGCGCGTGGCAGACGACGACCGGGCCCTCCAGTCCCATGTTCTCCCGCAGCCAGGTGATCTTCGACGGGCAGGCGTTCGACCCGTAGGCGAGCACGGCCTGGCGTTCGCGCCAGCCCTCCGGCGCGGTGTCGAGACTGTGCCCGGCGCCGTCGAAATGGACGAACGAGTGACCCGGCCGGGCCCCCGGATAGGGATCGGCCGGAAAATCGGCGTCCGTGAAAAGCTTCACCACGTCACCACGCTGCGGAGTACGTCGCCCTGGTGCATCCTCCCAAAGGCCTGCTCCACGCCGTCGAGCGCGATCCTCTCGGTGACGAACTTGTCGAGCGGGAGTCTGCCCTGGAGATAGAGGTCGATCAGCATCGGGAAGTCGCGTGACGGCAGGCAATCGCCGTACCACGACGACTTGAGCGAGCCGCCACGCGCGAAGAAGTCGATCAGCGGCATGTCCAGCCGCATGTCCGGGGTCGGGACGCCGACGAGCACGACGGTGCCCGCGAGGTCGCGGCCGTAGAAGGCCTGCCGCCAGGTCTCCGGCCTGCCGACCGCGTCGATCACGACGTCCGCGCCGAACGAGTCGGTGAACGACCGCATCGCTTCGACTACCTGATCCTCGCTCAGGCCACGGCTGTTCAGCGTATGCGTCGCGCCGAAGTCCTTGGCCCAGTTGAGTTTCCGGTCGTCGGTGTCGATCGCGATGATCGTCTTGGCGCCGGCGAGGTTCGCCCCGGCGATGGCCGCGTCCCCGACCCCGCCGCAGCCGATGACCGCGACGGAATCGCCACGGCTCACCGCGCCTGTGTTGAGCGCCGCGCCAAGGCCTGCCATGACGCCGCAGCCGAGCAGTCCGGCGACCGCGGGTTCGGCGGCCGGGTCGACCTTCGTGCACTGTCCACTATGGACCAGAGTCTTCTCGAGGAAGGCGCCGACGCCGAGTGCCGGAGACAGGGCGGTGCCGTCGGCCAGGGTCATCGGCTGTGCCGCGTTGAACGTCGAGAAGCAGTACCAGGGCTTGCCGCGACGGCAGGCCCGGCAGGTGCCGCAGACCGCGCGCCAGTTCAGGATGACGTAGTCGCCCGGCTGGAGGTCGGTGACGCCATCGCCGACCTGTTCCACGAACCCGGCGGCCTCATGGCCGAGCAGGAACGGGAACTCGTCGTTGATCCCGCCCTCGCGGTAGTGCAGGTCGGTATGGCAGACGCCGCACGCCTTGATCGAAACCACGGCTTCGCCGGGACCGGGATCCGGTACCAGAACCGGCTCGATCGAGACCGGTTCACCCTTGGCGCGAGAAACGACGCCCTGGACCTCGTACGGCATGCCCACCTCCGAGTCTATTCAAGGCAGCTTGCCACGGAACCGGCTCCTATCGCGACATCCGCATGGGTGGGGAATTGATTCAGTGCGGGGCCTAGTGCGGAGTGATGATGTAGGCGACCCCGCCCGGCCCGCTCGACACTCCGCCGGTGGTGTTGTAACGCTTGGTGCGCTGCCAGATCGTTTCGAACTGGTGTCGTTTGTAGACGTTTCGGACGCGGTCGTTGCTGTTCGCGGCCGGGTCGTTGGCGATCACGTCGCCGTCCTTGGTGAAGCCGATGACGACCATGATGTGGCCCGCGGTGCCGTAGCCGGCGCCGTCGAGTTCTTCGGCCTTGAACGACTGCGAGGTGATCACCGGGATGCCGCGTGCGATGTAGTTCTCGAGTTCGTTCAGCGAGTGCAAACGGGTGATGTGCCCGCGCAGGCCGAGTGAAGCGGCGTACGCGGTGTTGAACGGCCAGTTGCCCGTGCCGTCGTAGGCGTAGTCGAAGGTGTAGCGGGCGGCGTAGGCGACGGTCGGGTCGACGTAGCCTTCCGGGATCCAGGTCATGTCGGAAGCCTTGGGCCGTTTGCCCCAGTACTCGGTGACCATTTCGGTGGATGTCGGGCTGCACCAGTTCTCGCCGCCACCGCCGTACTCCGGGAACTGTCCTTTGTGGAGGTTCTGGGCGTACGCGGGTACCTTCAGCTCGATTCCGGTGGCGCGGCCCGGCTTCGTCGCCTTGACCTCGAACCGGTCCGGAACCATCGACGTCATCGCGCCGAGCGAGGTGACCGAGGGTGAAGTGCGAGTGCCGGCTTCGCGGTACAGGCTGACGCGGAGCTGATAGGACCGCAGCAGCACGCCCGATTTCATGACGAGCGTGTCGACGTCGACCAGCGCGTTGGCGTCGCTCTGGCCGTCGACGGTGGTGCGCTTGATGTCGGTGTCGCCGCTGGCCCACCGGCCCATCACGTACCAGGTCGTCTCGGCACCGGTCGCCGTCCGGCCCTTCGCTTCGATCTTCAGCCAGGTCTTGGCCGGTGTCCTGGCGTTCCACGACGCGACCAGCTGGTTGGCGTCGAAACCCTGAGTGTGACTCCGCGACGTCCACCGGCCGTATTCGTAGGTCTTGGTGGTGCCCGATTCGGGTTCGGTGTGCTCGATCGTGCCGATCGGGCGGCCGATGCGCAGCGCGCCGTGTTCGAGGTCCAGACCTTCCAGCCTGCCATCGCGGAAACCGTGGTGACCGGACCATTCGTGGTAGTCGATCGACTCATCGTCGTCTGGACGGCCGGGGCCGGCTTCCGCTGTCTGTGCAGTCATCGCGGTCATCGTCGCGATCGTCAGCAGCGTGACCAGCCCTCGTATCCGCATCCCGGCTCCATCCCTCGTGCCACCCAGTCAGGCAAGGGATTTTCGTCGGTCGGGCGAGGTATGTAAACAGTTGCCTACAAGACGGCCTGAGTCTGTGTCGTTTTCGCGACCAGTTTGCCGTCGTCGCCGTGAATTTCGGTCTCCACCACGATGATCTTGCGCCCGGCGTGCAGTGGCTTCGACGTCGCCGTGGCGTGCCCGGTGCGGATCGCGCGGAGGAAATTGGTCTTGGATTCGATCGTCGTCGTGCCCTGCCCGCCTTCGGGCAGATTCAGGAACGCGCAGACCGCGCCGGTGGAGTCGGCCAGCGCCATCAGGACGCCGCCGTGCAGCACGCCGCCGGTCGTGCACAGGCTTTCGTCCCACGCGATCCGGCCGCGTACCCGCCCAGGCGCGTTCTCCAGTGCCTCGATGCCGAGCCGTTCGGTGAACGGCATCGTCTGGTGGAACAGCGTGGTGCCCGTTTCGTCCTTCATGCCGCCGAGCCTGCCCCGCTATCCGGACCCGTGTCGATTACCTCCGAGGTAACCCACTTGCATCAGGCGAGGGGGTTCACCAGCACGAGTTCGGTGTTCCGGTCCGCAGCCGACCCGACTGCGGTCAGCGACGCGTGGATGTCGTTGTACGAGAACTCCCGGTAGAAGGACGCAAGCGCTTGCGGCGAGGTGTCCGAGTACGACGACTCGTACGGGGCTTCGGCCTCGATCAGAGTCGTGAACAGCGACAACGTGCCGTCGGCGTTGTCCGCCACCTCGATGATCCGCGCGTGCTGCGGGAAGTCGATATGCGACGCCGTGTTGATCTCCCAGAAGCCCTGCGCCGCGGTTCTGCCGGGATGCGGGGTGATCTTGTTGTGGTGCGTGTGCCCGTTGACCCAGGCCAGGACGTTCGGGAACCGGTTCAGCAGCGAAACGAACGTTCCGCCGTTCAGACGCGGCTCCAGCGGGTGGCGCGAGTCCGGCAGCACGTTGTCCATGGTGTCGCTGGTGTGGTGGCTGAACAGGATGAACAGCTCGTCCGTCACGTTCTGCTTGATCTTGCGCCCGAAGAAGTCGTAGTACGTCGAGCTGCCGCGCTTGAGCGTGGTCTCCACCCAGCTGTACTGCCCGAGCCCGATCGACCCGTTCGCCAGCCCGGCCAGCGTCGTGGTGTCGAGGCTGATTCCCGTGACACCCGGCGCGATGCGGTAGGTGTAGTAGACGTTCCGCCCGTCGGCGTTGTTGCCGGTGAACCCGTGTCCCTCCGGGCCTGGGCCGGTGTTGGCGGTATCGAGGTGATGCTGCACGAACTCCGCCGTGCTGAACGGCCTGCGTCGCTGGTCGGGGGTGACCTCGCGGATCGTGCCCGAGCCGCCGAAGAGTTCGCCGAGCGGCACGCCGGAACCGGAGTCGATCGCCTTGGCGATCTTCCGCGACGTCGTCTCGTCCTTGCCGATCACCTTGAACCGGCCGGTGTACCAGGCGGCCATCCCGGGCAGGTCCGGGACGGAGCCGACGATGCTGTCGTCGTGGTTGCCGAAGGTGCAGAACCACGGGACGTCCAGCCCCGGCGACGTGAACGTGCTCCCGGCGGCGTCGAGCAGTCCGGGCAGCTGCGGGAAGCCCTTCTTCGTGTACGGGTCGTCCAGCGTCTTGCCCGGGTTCCAGTAGCTCGCGGACCCCGACGTCTGGACACCTTCGTGCACGTCCGGGTCACCCGTGGTCGCGGTGACGGTGCCGCCGTTGAGCACCTTGAGGAACCACTCGAGCTCGATCAGCTCGTGGTTGTCGGTGTTGTCGCCGGTGGTCATCATGAAGTCGATCGGCCGTCCGGTGAACGGCCCGTTGACCAGGCTGTTCACCCGCTGCACCAGCGCCGTGGTCGCGACCGGGCCGAGTGTCTCCTGTGGACGGTGCGCCGAGCCGGTGAACGAGTGCAGGTACTCGAATCGCGCGGGACTTTCGGCGTCCGTGAAATGCAGATCGGTGAACTGCGCGAACGACGCGAGGGCCCGGCGGCGGTCGTCGCGGCCGGACTTGGGCGCGGCGAGGTCGCCGCGGACGACCAGCGGCCAGCCGGGCCCGCCCGTCAGCCGGGTGTAGTCCGGGCCGGTCACCAGCGGGGTCGCGACGGTTTCCAGGGTGGTCCCCGTGGTGCGCACCGCGCGGCCCGCCGTCCGCGCGAGCGCCCGGTCGAGCGCGTTGGCGGTCGGCGTGCACAGCAGGAGGCCGACGCCGACGGCGCCTGCGGTGGTGAAGGTGCGCCTGGAGATCTCGGACATGGCGGTGCCCCTGTCGTCGCGGGTGGGTGTCGCGGGAGGACGCTGCCGGACGAGGTTAGCCAGGGGATTAACGGAGGGAAAGGTCAATGCGAAAGGTTGTCACGTTCGGTCGAATACGAAAGGACTGCCGGGGACGCGGTTACGCTGGTCGCCTGGGTGACGAGGAGGTGCTCGTTGGGAGCTTCGGCTCGCTCGAGGAGCTCAACCGTCCACGCCGGAGAGACACGTCCCGAACGCCACGTTCGAGACGCTCAATGTCCCCAATGTGGCATTCGGGACACTCACGAGGCGGCGCGGCTCAGTTCGGCCTTGGCGGCTTCGACGGCCGACTTCGTCTCGGTGACCGCGTCGGCGCCGTCGCGTGCGATCCGGCCGACGGCTTCGGTGAGCGCGGTATTCGCGGCGGGAGTCCACAGTGGACCGGCGGCGCGGCCGTTCTCCTTGACCAGCTTGACGGCGTCGGTCGCCGGGGCGAGCCGGTCCAGCACACTCAGCCTCGCGGGCAGGTGGAAGCCGAACTTCGTGGCGAACTCCTGCTGGAAGTCGGTGCGCTCCAGCCACAGCCATTTGACGAAGTCCTTGGCCGCGCCCGGATTCTGGCTCTTCGCGTTGACCATCGCGCTCAATCCGCTGACCGGGACCGAAGGCGCGCCGGAGGCGTCGAGGCGGGGGAACGGAAGGACACCGAAGTCGTCCTTCATGGATTCCTTGATCCTCGGCAGGTTCCACAGCCAGGTCCACTGCATCGCGGCGAGACCGTCGATGAACGCCGTCGGATCCGGCCAGTCCGCCGCGGCGCCGAGCAGCAGCGAGCCGCCCATGGCATGCAGTTTCGCGAACACGGTGGCGGCGCGCGGATCGTCGAAGCCGACAGATTTGCCGTCCTTGACGTAGTCCAGTCCCGCGGACCACACCAGCGGTCCGGTCAGCGTCGAGGCTCCGCCGTCGTTGCCGGCGAAAAGTCCCTTGACGCCGTCCTTGGTCAGCTTGCCGGCCGCGTCGATCAGCTCGTCGAGCGTCTGCGGCGGCTGCACGCCCGCTTCCTGCAGGAAACTCTTGCGGTAGAAGAGAACCTGGGTGTCGAGCGCCTGCGGAACGCCGTAGGCCTTGCCGTCGACGGTCTGCGCGGCAAGTACGGCCGGGTTGAAATCACCCCGTACCGACGCGAGGACGTCGTCGAGCGGGGCGAGCAGGTTCTGCCGCACCCGGTCGACGGTGACCTGGCCTTCGAAAATGTCCGGCACCGGGCCCGCCTGCAGTGCGGCGCCGAGTTTCGCGTCGTAGTCGTCGGGATTCCACTGCACCGCGACCTTGGCCTTCTGATACGCGGCGGCGTAGCGGTTGACGGCTTCCTGGACGGCGCCATCGGGGTAAGGGTGGTACCACTGCTGAAGATTGACCGGTTTCGGTTTCGGTTTGGTCGCCGAGGCGGAGAAGGCCGTCGTGGGCGGGGGCTTTCCTAATTGGACGGTGTTGGAACCGCAGGCCGACAGCGCGGCCGTCCCCGCGAGCGCCAGGAACGCGCGCCTGCTTGTCTTACGCACCAGCGAAACCCTTCGCCAAAAGCCGTGAAGGCCACCTTCAGGGAATTAGAGTCCCTTAGGTCCGTCGCCAAAGTGGCCACGTGTCCTTTGTAAACACAGTGGCCTTCACGGAACGGCAGGCGCGCGGGAGATTAACCCGTTAGAGCTGACTGATGTCGAGCTTGCCTTCGGCGTGGAACGCCCGCAGCCGCTTCTTGTCGAACTTGCCGACACTGGTCTTGGGAACTTCGTCCACAAAGGTCCAGTTCTCCGGCAGCTGCCATTTCGCGACCTTGTCGGAGAGGAACCCGCGCAGCTCCTCGGCCGTCACGCTCTGGCCTTCCTTCAGCACGACGGCGACCAGCGGACGCTCGTCCCACTTCTCGTCGGGGATGCCGACGACGGCGGCCTCGGCGACGGCGGGATGCGCCATCACCTGGTTCTCCAGCTCCACCGAGGAGATCCACTCGCCACCGGATTTGATGACGTCCTTCGCGCGGTCGGTCAGCGTGAGGTAGCCGTCCGGGCTGATCTTGCCGACGTCACCGGTGCGCAGCCAGCCGTCGTGGAACTTCTCCGGATCCGGGGTGTCGCCCGCCGGGCCGCCGTAGTAGGCCGCCGCGATCCACGGGCCCTGCACTTCGAGCTCGCCGACGCTTTCGTTGTCCCACGGCAGTTCCTCGCCGCTGTCGCCGATCAGCCGCGCGCTGACCGAGGCGGGGAACCGGCCCTGGGTGTAGCGGTACTCCCACGCCTTCTCGCCCTTCGCCGCCTCCGGCGGGCGCGCGACGCTGCCCAGCGGCGACGTCTCGGTCATGCCCCACGCGTGCAGGATCGGCACGTTGTAGCGGTCCTCGAACGCGTGCATCAGCGACGGCGGCGCCGCGGACCCGCCGACGACGACCTCGCGCAGATGCGAGATGTCCTGCGGGTTGGCGTCGAGGTGCGCGAGCAGGCCCTGCCAGATCGTCGGGACGGCGCCGGCGAAGGTCGGCTTCTCCGCGGCGAGCAGTTGCGCGATCGGCGCGGGCTGCAGGAAGCGGTCCGGCATCACCAGCGACGCGCCGACCATCAGCGCCGCGTACGGCATACCCCAGGCCATCGCGTGGAACATCGGGACGATCGCGAGGGCCTTGTCATGCTGGGCCAGCCGCATGCTGTCGGACATCGTGACCTGCATCGAGTGCAGCCAGATCGACCGGTGCGAGTACGCGACGCCCTTCGGGTCACCCGTGGTGCCCGAGGTGTAACACATCGCGGCGGCCGAACGCTCGTCCACGTCGGGCCAGTCGAAAGTGTCGGGCTGTGCGGCGAGCAGCTCGGCGTAGGAGTGCACCTGGACGCCGTCGGGCGCGGGGAGCGTCGAGGCGTCGCCGTTGGCGACGATGACGTGACGCACCGTCTTCAGCTCCGGGAGCTGCTTCGCCAGGAGCGGGACCAGTGTGCCGTCGACGATGACGACCTGGTCTTCGGCGTGGTTGGCGACGAAGACCAGCTGCTCGGGGAAGAGCCGGATGTTCAGGGTGTGCAGGACCGCGCCCATCGCCGGGATGGCCAGATAGGCGGCCAGATGCTCGGCGTTGTTCCACATGAACGTGCCGACTCGCTGGTCACCGGTGATGCCGAGGCTACGGAGCGCGTTGGCCAGGCGTGCGGCGTGCTTGCCGAGTTCGCCGTAGGTCTCGCGACGGGCTTCTGAACCGGTCCAGGTGATGACTTCGCTCTCGGAGTGCACCCTCGTGCCGTGGCGGAGCAGAGCGCCCAACGACAGCTGCCCGTCCTGCATCGTGCTTAACATCGTGTACTCCCGCGGTGCTCGTTCTCCGGTGTAGTGGGGTGGGGCCGACTCTAATGCGGGTCGGGTGAACCGGGCATGGTCAGCGACGGCAACCGTTCGGTCACAGTGTCGTTCTAACGGGTGGTCGCCACTTAGGCACCAAGATCATCAAATATTCGTCTTTTCCTTACCGACAACCGAAAAATGCCTATCGACGGAAGTAGTCGGTATCGCTCATAAGGGTGACCCGGGCAGGTAAATGGACCCCCGGACGACGTGTTTCCGCAGGCCGGGGCGGGTTGCCCGCAGAGTGGTGGCGGGGTAATAAGTGCGTGTCGGTTTCACGGCCACGAAGCGTGTGGCGTTTACTGGGGCCGTGGTACAGAGACGGCTGGCCAGCGCTTGCTGATGCAAGCACCGGTAAATGGCCGTCGGCCGCGAAAGCGGAGACCTGAGATGAAAGGACTACTACGTTGGCTCTGCCCACGTTGACTCCGGAGCAGCGCGCCGATGCCCTCGCCAAGGCGGCTGAGGCTCGCAAGGCGCGCTCCGAGCTGCTTGCGTCGATCAAGTCCGGCAAGGAGAGCATCGACAAGGTGCTCAAGCAGGCCAAGGAGAACAAGACCATCGGTAAGACGAAGGTCACGCAGCTGCTGAAGGCCGTGCCCGGCCTGGGCGCGGTCAAGGTC
Organism: uncultured Actinomycetota bacterium; assembly: GCA_963766045.1. Lineage (GTDB taxonomy): Bacteria > Actinomycetota > Actinomycetes > Mycobacteriales > Pseudonocardiaceae > Amycolatopsis. The sequence goes on from CAVXYN010000002.1 coordinate 1,222,390, forward strand.
GCCGCCCTGCTGGAACAGGCCGGCATCGACCCGGACCGGCGTGCCGCCGGCCTTGGCGAGCGGCAGCGCGAAGCCCTGCTCGACGCGCTGAAGTAGCGCGTTCGGCCAGGTCAGGACCGCCTTGGGGGAAGGTGTTGCCGGAGAGACATGTTGTCCCGGCAACACTTTCCCCTGGCGCCGTCCCAACCCTGGGACGCTGGTGAGGTGACGACCAGTACCGCACCGGCGACCCCGGCAGACCTGGCCTCCCGTTACGAGCGGGGCGACTTCCTCCTGGCCACCGCGCGGCACGCGCTCCTCGCGAGCGGTGTCGCGGCAACCGTGACCGAGACCGAACCGGCGCGGCTGTCCAGGTCTCTACCTGGGCTTCTCGTCGATTCGGGTGCGTCGGTCGCGGTTGGTTTGCTGCCCTTCGACACCAGCGAGGGCACCTCGACGCCAGGCCATCTGGTCTTGCCACGCGCGGTGCGACGCGCGTCGGCCGAACAGGCGACCGTGCCGTCGCGAGAGGTCCTTCCGCAGCCGGTGAAGGTCACCTCCGTGCCTGAACCCGAGGCGCACCTCGCCGCCGTACGCGCGGCTGTCGAGGCGTTGAGCGCACGGGACATGCGCAAGGTCGTGCTGGCCCGCGCGCTCGATCTCGACTTCGACGAGCCCGTCCAGGCGGCCCATATCGTCCGCAACCTGGCCAGGGGCAATCCGCGTCACCTCACCTACGCCGCGCAGCTCCCGGACGGGCGCACGCTGGTCGGCGCCACTCCCGAACTCCTGCTGTCCCGCGCGGGTGGCTCGGTCGTTTCCCGGCCGCATGCCGGGTCGATGCCACGGTCTTCCGACCCGGCGATCGACAAGGCCAATGGTGAGGCGCTTCTGGCGTCCGAAAAGGACCACGTCGAGCACGCTCTTGTCGTCGAATCCGTCGTCGAGACCCTGCGGCCGTTCTGCCGCACCCTGGAAGTCCGCGGTCCCGAGCTGGTGTCGACCCCGGCGATCTGGCATCTCTCCACGACCGTCACCGGCGAACTGATCGACGAGAGCATCACCGCCCTCGACCTAGCCGCCGCGTTGCACCCCACGCCCGCCGTCTGCGGCACCCCGACCGACGCGGCCCGCGCCCTGGTGACCGAACTGGAGCCGTTCGACCGCGCGTACTACGCGGGCGCCGTCGGCTGGGTCGACGCGGCCGGAGACGGCGAATGGGCCGTCGGGATCCGGTGTGCGGAGATCGCCGACACCTCGATGCGGCTCTACGCCGGTGGCGGCATCGTGCCTGCCTCGGACCCGCAGACCGAACTGGACGAAACCTCCGCGAAGTTCCGCACGCTCCTCGGCGCGATGGGCCTGTCTCTCGACATCTGACCCCCCCGCAAGTAGAGGACTAATCGCGGGGGTCAGAGGGTCGCGAAGGACTCGCTGACGGAGATTTCGTCGGTGGTCAGGACGGCGACCGCGGCCCGGTAGCCGTCGGCCGCCTTCAGGTCCACCAGCCGGGTCCCGGCCGGGTCAAGGGCGGGGTCGCCGGACTCGACGAGCCGGGCGGCCTCGTCGTAGCCGGAGAAGGTGATGCTCTGCAGCGGGATCCGCAGGCCCTTCCCGGTCGCCTTCATGACCGCTTCCTTGCGCGTCCAGTACGTGAAGAACGCCGTCGCACGTTCCTCCGCCGCCAGCCCGGCCACCGCCACCTGTTCTGCCGGGCTCAGCGCGTACTCGATGAGCGAGTCGTCGGCCTTCCTGGTCGCCGTCTCGACGTCCAGGCCGACCGGGGTCCCGGCGGTCGCCGCGACTCCGATCAGCTCGCCCGAATGCGAGATCGACAGCATCAAGGGTGCCCCGGGGACCCGGGGCCGCCCATGGGGTTTGCCGCAGCCATCGCAAGTGGCGTCGAACCGGACATCATCGATCGCCATGCCGAGCCGTTCGGCCGTGACGGTTTTCGCCAGCACCCGGCCGGTGAGGAAGCGTCGTTTGTCGATGTCCTGCCGGTAGCCGGAGAACCGGCCATGCTCGACGTCGTCGAGCAAGGCCAGAAAACGAGGTTCAGCGGGCAGGGGCGGGGACCAGCGAACCGCACATTCGATCACGTCTCCTTTTTACCCGATTCCGCAGGCGAATCATGCTCGTCCAGCAAGGTGGCTTCGTCGAAGGGAGACTCGCCCGACAGCGTCCGGTCGAGCTGTTCCCGGTCGATTTCCTTGGTCCAGGTACCGATCAGCACGGTCGCGACGGCGTTACCCGCGAAGTTGGTGAGCGCGCGGGCTTCGGACATGAAGCGGTCGATGCCGACGATGAACCCGACGCCGTCGACCAGTTCCGGCCGGTGCGACGAAAGTCCGCCCGCCAGTGTCGCGAGCCCGGCGCCGGTGACACCCGCCGCACCCTTCGACGCGATGATCATGAACACCAGCAAGGAGATCTGCTCGCCGATGGAGAGCGGTTTGTCGAGCGCGTCGGCGATGAAGATGGACGCCATGGTCAGGTAGATCGCCGTGCCGTCCAGGTTGAACGAATAACCGGTCGGCACGGTGATACCGACCACGGGTTTGGAGACGCCGGCGTGCTCCATTTTCGCGATCAACCGCGGCAGCGCCGATTCCGACGACGACGTCGACAGGATCAGCAGGAACTCGCGGCCCAGGTACTTCAGGAGCCGGAACAGGTTGACCCTGGCGATCAGCGCGCTCAGCAGTCCGAGGATGACGAACACGAACAGCGCACAGGTGATGTAGAAGCCGAGCATGATCACCGCGAGGCTCTGCAACGCCTTCCAGCCGGTTTCGCCGACCACCGCGGCGATCGCGCCGAACGCGCCGACCGGGGCCGCCCACATGATCATCGCGAGGATGCGGAAGACGAGCCGCTGGATGTGCTCGATACCGCGCCGGATCGGCTCGCCCTTCGTGCCCAGCTTCTGCAAGGCGAACCCGGTCAGCAACGCGACCAGCAGGGTCTGCAGGACCTCGCCTTCGGTGAACGCCGAAACGAGCGTCTGCGGGATGATGCCGAGCAGGAAGTCGACGGTCCCTTCGCTCTTGGCGATCTGGTCCTGGCCCTTTTCGGCGATCTCCGGGGTGATGTGCAGGCCGGCGCCGGGCTGCAGGATGTTGCCGACGACGAGGCCGATGATCAGCGCGACCGTCGACATCACCAGGAAGTAGCCGATCGCGAGCCCGCCGACACGGCCGACCTTCGCTGCCTTCGCCACCGAGCCGACGCCGAGGGCGATCGTGCAGAAGATGATCGGCGAGATCATCATCTTGATCAGGTTCACGAATCCGGTGCCGAGCGGTTTGAGTTCTTTGCCGAGCGCGGGGAACAGGATGCCGACGGCGATGCCGAGCGCGACCGCGGCGATCACGGCCAGATAGAGGTAATGGGTCCGATCCCGCTTCGGCGCGGGTTGCTCCGTGGTCATGGGTGCCCTTCGGCGAGAAGCGATCCAGTTGCGAAAACTTATGCCAACACCTCGGCGTGCGACAACCGAAGAGGTATCCTCGACTAAGCAAGCGCTTAGCCAGCGTCGTGGCGCTCGATTCGTCACGTGCTCTCACCAGGCAGAAGAGGAGCTATGGACTTCACCCTGAGCGTCGAAGAACGCGAAGTGCGCGACTGGGTCCGCACGTTCGTCCAGCGCGAGCTGATGCCGCGTGAGCAGGAGGTCCTCCGCCGCGAACGCGCCGGGCAGCCCGGCGTCACCGCCGATGAACTGCGCGAGCTGCAGCTGAAGGCCAAGGAGTCCGGGTTCTGGGGTGTGCAGACGCCCGAGGAGTACGGCGGCATGGGCCTGTCCGCGGTGATGACCGCGCTGCTGGAGGCCGAGCTCGGCCGCACGTTCGTGCAGTTCCGCTTCGGCGGCGCCGCGGACAACATCCTGTACTACGCCAACGAAGAGCAGAAGGAGCGCTACCTGCTCCCGACGATCTCGGGCGAGCGTAAATCGTGCTTCGCGATCACCGAGCCCGGCGCGGGTTCCGACGCGAAGGCCATCCGGACCACCGCCCGCAAGGACGGCACCGACTGGGTCATCAACGGCGAGAAGACCTTCATCACCGGTGGCAACGAGGCCGACTTCGTAATGGTCTTCGCGATCACCGACCCGGAGAAGGGCGCGAACGGCGGCGTCACCTGCTTCCTCGTCGACCGCGACGCGGGCTGGAAGTCCGAGTACATCGACACCATGGGCGAATGGGGCCCGGCGGCACTCGTCTTCGAGGACGTCCGCGTGCCCGAGACGCAGATCCTCGGCGAGCTCGGCCACGGCTTCGACCTCGCCATGCAGTGGATCGGCGCCGGCCGCTACCTGCTGCCCGCCCGTGCGATCGGTTCGTGTGAACGGCTGATCTCGATGGCGATCGAGCACGCCAACACCCGCGAGACGTTCGGGCAGAAGATCGCCGAACGCCAGGCCATCCAGTGGATGATCGCCGACTCCGGCGTCGAACTCGAGGCGCTGCGCTGGCTCGTGCTGCACGCCGCCTGGCAGGTCGACCAGAAGATGGATTCGCGGCACGCGCAGTCCGTCGCGAAGCTGTACGGCGGCGTGAAGGCGAACGAGATCGTCGACCGGGTCCTGCAGATCCACGGCGGAATGGGCTACACGCGGGAACTGCCGGTCGAGCGGTGGTATCGCGAACTGCGGCTGCTGCGGATCTATGAAGGCACGGACGAGATCCAGCGCCGCACCATCGCCCGCAACCTCCTCAAGGGGCACGTCAAGATCGGCGGAGCGCTGGGCTAGCAAGTGTTATGAAGGTCCTTTCATCACAAAATTTGCGATGAAAGGACCTTCATAACATCGGCTGTCTACTTCTGCTGGCCTCGCATGGCGATGGGGACGCCCGCGAGATCCTCTTCGTTGCAGAGCAGCTTCACGTCGTAGTACGGCGAACCCTTGCGGTCGTCGTAGTCGAGATGGATCGCCAGTACATCGACCGGTTCACCGAGCCACTCCTGAGCCTGACGTAGCCACGTTGAACACCGTTCAAGTGCCGTGGGCAGGTCGTCGTCGCGAAACTCAACTGGGCGATAGGGGACGTCTTGCACCTGATCACGGGGGTTCGAAGGCGCCGGCAACGCCGGCGAGAGACCCGAGTCGTCCAGTTCAAGTTGGATCGTTTGCTCAGTCACCCTTCGAGCGTCCCCCAGACAAGCCGTCTGAGCAAGGCGTACGGGCCTAAAGGCGCCGCTAAACGGGCACTCGCCACACTCTTGAGACCACTTCACGGCAGTTTTGCAGGTGGGCGGCCTCGATGGGATCGGGGCAGCCGAGCGCACGCATGGCCAGTTCCGCGTAATGCGAGGCCAGATGGTCAAGGCTCAACGGCCCGCGAGGCGAATACCAGCGCGCGACCCCGCTGCACATCTCCAGCAGCGCCAACCTGGTCACCGACGGCTGGCCGGTGTGGAAGATCCCGGCCGTGACACCGTTGTCGATCGCGTCCGCCCACAGTCGTTCGTAGGCATCGCGCAGTTCGACGACCTTGGTCCTCGCCTCGGCCGTAAGCGCGTGCACCTCGTTGTCCACCACGCGGGTGTCATCCGGCTGGATGGCGTGGGCGAGTACGTGCAGTGCCACCAGCGAACCGAGCCTGGACGCGGGATCGGTCAGCCCGGCCGTGGCCTCCTCGGCCGCGTCGAGAAGCCGTTGCAGCGACTCGCTCATGATGGAAACGAGCAGGTCCTCTTTGGTCCCCATGTAGTGGTACAGGCTGGCGGAGGACAGTTCTGCCTCCTGCGCCAGATCCCGGATACCGGTGCCATGGAAACCCTTGGTGGCGAACAGTTTCACCGCGGCAAGCCGGACCCGTTCGCGCGAACTCACAACCATGTCTCGGTGGTCCTGTCCCAAGCGCCCGCACGCAGATCGTCCGCCTTCTTCAGCTCGCCCTTGGCGACCCGCTCCGACGGGGTCATCGGCAGCTCCTCCGCGAACGCCCAGAACCGGGGAACCTTGAAATAGGCCAGTTTCGCGGAGCAGAACTCCGCCAGCTCGGCTGCTTCGGAACGGTGCCCCTCGTTCTCGTCGAGGACGATGTAGGCCTTGACCTCTTCACCGCGGATGTCGTCCGGCACCGCGATCACCGCGGCGAGCTTGACCGCCGGATGCAGCTGCAACGCGCGTTCGACCTCGTCGGCGGAGACGTTCTCGCCGCTGCGGCGGATCATGTCCTTGGTGCGGCCCACGTAGTACACGCGGCCCTCGGTGTCCATTGTGGCCAGATCACCGGTGTGGAACCAGCCGCCGGAGAATGCGCGTTCGGTTGCCTCAGGGTCGTCGTGGTAGCCGTGCATGAGCCCGACGCCGCGGATCAGCAACTCGCCGGTTTCCCCGCGCGGCAGGAGTTTCCCGTCCGCGTCCGCGATCATCACCTCGCGCGTGGGTGCCGGCCTGCCCAGGCAGCCGGTGCCGACCGTGTCGTGATGGTCGGCCGGGTACATCCGGATGTCGCCGCCGGTCTCGGTCATCCCGAACGCCTCGTACCACGGCGTGCCCCAGCGCGCCTCGAGCGAGGCGTGCAGATCGCGCGGGATCGCCGACGCGCAGATCGCGCGGACCTTGTGTTCCCGATCCTGCTCGCTTTCGGGCTGGCGCAGCAGCAGGGTGGGCATGAGGCCGAGGCAGTAGAACCAGGTGATGCCGTACTCGCGGATCTTGCCCCAGAACGTCGAAGGATGGAACCTGTCGAGCACAACCAGGGTCGCGCCGCCCGCGAGTCCCAACGCGACATTCCACTGTGGATCGATGTAGTGGAACGGTTGCGCTGTCAGCATGACGTCGTCCTCGCCGACCGCGGGGAAATCGGTGGCCAGGCTGATCGCCAGCGTCGTCCAGTAGCGGTTCGGCAGGACGCAGCCCTTGGGTGCGCCGGTGGTGCCCGAGGTGTACTGGATGTTGACCGGCCGCTCGCCCTCGGTCCAGAACGTCGTCCAGCCGTCGTCTTGCGGTGCGATCAGTTCGGCGGGTTCGAGCACACGTTCGAGCGAGGTCTCCGGCGCGATTTTGGTCAGCAGTTCGGTGAATTCGCCGGCGGCGATCGCGAACCGGGCGCCCGAATGCCGCAGGACGTGGGCGCCGTCGAATTCCCGGTAGCCGGTGTTGACCGGGACCAGTACCGCGCCGAGCTTCGCCAACGCCAGCCACAGCAAGGGGAACTCCGGCTGATTGCGGAGCATCACCGCGACCCGTTCACCCGCCTTCACCCCGAGTTCCCTCAGCGCGAGGGCGAAGTCCGTGCTTCGCCCATCCACCTCGGCGAAGGTGAGGCGTTCGCCGGTGGCATCGAAGATCCACGCCGTCCTGTCCGGCCACAGGGTCGCGGCGCGGGTGGTCAGCCCGACAAGGGTGTCGATCTCGGACAACGGCGTCATGTGCGGCTCCGGAAGGCTTCGGAGGAGGCGAGGACGGCGGCGGAGTGCTCGGTGATCAGGGCATGGCTGACCTCGAGTTCGAGTGCGGATTCCAGCGAGCTGTCGATACCGGAGTCGAGGGCGCGTTTGGCCATGGTGGCCGCGGCGGCCGGATGGGCGGCGATCCTGGTCGCCCAGTCGAGTGCCTTGTCCATCAGGTCGTCGGCCGGGACGGCTTCGTTGACGAGACCGAGTTCGTGTGCGCGGGTGCCGCTGAAGCGCTCGCCCAGCAGGAGGAGTTCCTTGGCCTTCAAGGGGCCGACCATCAGTGGCAGCAACCGCGACGCCGCGCCCGTGACGCTCAGGCCGAGCGAGACCTCGGGAAAGGCGAACACCGCGTCTTCGGCGGCGAGGATCAGGTCGCAGCCCATCGCGAACTCGGCGCCGGCGCCGATCGCGTAGCCGTGAACGGCCGCGATGACCGGCTGCGGAAGCCCGCGAAGACGGCGTGTGACGTCCTGTAGCCGGTCGAGCCGCGGGCGTGAATCACCCTCGGGGGTGGGTTCCTTGAGATCATGGCCCGCGCAGAACGCGCGGCCGCGACCGGCGAGCACCACGGCCCGCGCTTCTGAACGCGCGGCCGCGTCGAGTGCTTCGAGCAGGTCGTCGACCAGTTCGGCGACGACCGCGTTGAGCCGCTCGGGCCGGTTCAGCCAGATCAGGGCGATGCCGTCGTCGAATGCGTAGTCCACGGTGCTCATACCTTCGAGCCTAGACGACCGATCGATCGATCGATAGGGTCCGATTTCATGCGGGTCGACACGGTCTACGAGAACGCCCGGTTCCTCACTGGAGTGACGGAGTCCGAGGCAGTGGCGGTGCTGCACGGGCGGATCGTCGCGATCGGGGAGGACGCCGCCGAGCTGTCCGCGCGGCGGCGGGTCGACCTCGGCGGGGCCGTGGTCGTGCCCGGGTTCCATGACGCGCACAACCACATGGCGTGGTTCGGGATGGCGCTCGACGACGTCCCGCTTTCGGACTGCCGGAGCGTCGACGAGGTGTACGACGCCGTCGCGCAGCGGGCCTCGAAGCTGGCCGTGTCGTCTCCGGGGAGCTGGATCGTCGGCAGCGGATACGACCAGAACAAGCTCGAGGGCGGGCATCCGACGAGGTACGGCCTGGACCGGGCCGCGCCAGGGTTCCTGGTGCGGCTCAAGCACACGTCCGGGCATATGACCGTGGTCAACTCGGCGGTACTGGAGCAGCTGGACCTGGCGAATGTGCCGGTCGGCGGCGACGTCGTCCGCGACGAGGACGGCTCGCCGACGGGTCTGTTGCGGGAGCAGGCCCAGCTGTTGTTGCGGCCGTTGACGTACCCGACGCCGCTGGAAACCGTCGTTCGCGGTCTCGATCGGGCGAGCGAGCGATACCTGGCCGAAGGGATCACCAGCGTCCAGGAAGCCGGGATCGGCGGGGGTCTCGTGGGGGAGACCCCCGCTGAACTCGCCGCGTACCAGCTCGCGCGCGAACGTGGGCTGCTGCGGGTGCGGAGCACGGTGATGGTCGCGGCCAGTGTGTTGCACGAGCTGGACGCCGGCGCGGGCTTCGGTCTGGATCTGGGGCTGCGTACGGGTTTCGGTGACGAATGGCTCCGCGTCGGCGCGATGAAGCTGTTCGCCGACGGGTCGCTGATCGGGCGGACCTGCGCGATGCACGAGCCGTTCGCTGGGGAGCCGGGCAACGTCGGCTACTTCCAGGTGCCCGAGGACGAGATCATGCGGACGATCTCCTTGGCGCATAAGGCGGGCTGGCAGATCGCGACGCATGCCATCGGCGACCGCGCGATCACCGTGGTGCTCGACGCCTACGATGCCGCACTGAAGGCCGAGCCGCGGGCGGATCACCGGCACCGCATCGAACATTGCGCGGTGCTGCGGCCGGAGGAGCTGAAGCGGCTGGCGTCGCTGGGGCTGATCGCCTCGCCGCAGGGCCGGTTCGTCAACGAGATCGGCGACGGGATGCGGGCCGCGCTGGGGCCTGAGCGCGAGCCGTGGTGCTACAGGCTGAAGAGCGTGCTCGACGCCGGCTGCGTGCTCCCGGCCAGCTCCGACCGTCCGGTCGTGAACGGCGCGCCGCTGCTCGGACTCGCGGATATGGTCCACCGGAAGACCTCATCTGGCGTCGTTCTCGGCCCTGACGAACGTCTTACTCCTGTGGAAGCCTTGCGCGCGTACACCTACGGCTCGGCCTACGCGGCGTTCGCCGAGAAGGACCTGGGCACGCTCCTGCCGGGCAAGCTGGCCGACTTCGCCGTCCTCTCCGCCGATCCGACCGATGAGTCCACTTTGGACTCTGTTCAGGTCCTCGCCACCGCCGTCCACGGTGACTTCGTCTACGAACGCGCGTGAAGGACTCCTTCCCTCGACTGAGCCGAGGGAAGGAGTCCTTCACGCGCGATCAGCGATTAAGCGTCGCGTGGAGCGGAAGCGACCGCGAAGAGCTGCCGACGTGGACGCCGAAGGTGCCGGGCGCCTGCTGCCAGCCATGCGTCGCGGTGTCCCAGATCGAGAACGCCCGCTCGTCGAGCCGGATGGTCACCCGCTTCGCCTGCCCCGGCGCGAGTTCGACCCGCTCGAATCCCTTGAGCTGCAACGGCGGTTCGCCCGCGGCCTCAGGGAAGTCCAGGTACAACTGCGGGACTTCGGCACCCGCACGTTTGCCCGTGTTGCGCACGGTGAACGTCGCGACTGCGCCGTCACGCCGGTTGGCCACTTTAAGATCCGAGAAGGCGAACGACGTGTAGGAAAGCCCGTACCCGAACGGATACAGCGGCTTGACGTTCTGCGCGTCGAACCAGCGGTAGCCGATCTGCAGGCCCTCGGAGTAGTTCGCGACGCCATTGATCCCGGGATACTGCGCAGGCGTGTTCGCCGGGGTGTCGGTCTCCTTGGCGGGGAACGTGATCGGCAGTTTCGCCGACGGGTTGACGTCGCCGAACAGCACGCCGGCGACCGCTTCGCCGTCCTGCTGGCCCGGGTACCAGGCCTGCAGGATCGCGGGCACCTTCGCCGACCACGGCATCAGCACCGGTCCGCCGCTCTTCACCACGACGACGGTGCGCGGGTTGGCCGCGGCGACGGCTTCGATCAGGGCGTCCTGGTTGCCTTCCAGCGAGAGGTTCGGCTGGTCCTTACCCTCCCGCTGGTTGTCGCCGACCATCACGATCGACACGTCCGCGTCCTTGGCCAGCTGCGCCGCGCGGGCGGGATCACTGCCGTCGTCGAGCGTCACCGTTGCGTTCGGCACCCGCTTCTGCAGGCCGGGCAGCGGGGCAGAAGTGGACAGAGGGATGACCAGGGAACTGCCGCCACCGCCGGTCTTGGCCTTGGTGGCGAACGGACCGGTCAGCAGGATCTTGCGCACGGCCTTGTCGTTCAGCGGGAGCTGCGCGTTCTCGTTGCGCAGCAGGACCATCCCGGCCTGGGCGAACTCGGTCGCCTGAGCCGCGTGCTTCTCGGCCGGGATCGGGTACACCGTGGTCGGCGGGTTGTCCATCTGCCCGAACGCGTACATCGTGCGGAAGCGGGGCAGCAGCAGCTTGTCGACGGTCGCTTCGGTGACTTTTCCGTCGGCGACCGCCTTGGCCATCGCCTCCCCGTAGTACTCACCGCGGATCATCTCGAGGTTCATCCCGGCCTCGGCCGAGCCGACCGTGCTGTGCGTGGCACCCCAGTCGGACTGGATGAAGCCCTTGAAGCCCCATTCGTCACGCAGTTTCCCCTGCAGCAGGGGCTTGTTCTCGCAGACGAAGACACCGTTGATCTGCGGGAAGGCGCACATCACCGAGCCGGCCTTGCCTTCCTTCACCGACTTCTCGAAATGCGGCAGGTAGATCTCGTTCTGCGTGCGCTCGTCGATCAGCTCGTTGATCGTGAACCTCTGGGTTTCCTGGCTGTTCGCGATGTAGTGCTTGACCTCGGCGATCGTGCCGTTCTCCTGGATGCCATGGATGTAGGGCACGCTCAGCTCGCCGACGAGGTACGGGTCCTCGCCCATGCCCTCGAACGTCCGGCCGTTGCGCGGCACGCGCGCCATGTTGATGTCCGGCGCCTCGGAGACATTGTGCGCCAACGCCTTCGTCTCGTCGCCGATCAGGCGGCCGTAGCGGCGGGAGAGATCGGTGTCGAAGGTCGAAGCCAGCGCCATCGTCGATGGCAGAGCGGTCGCCGGTTTCTGTGGTTTGTCATCGGCAGGCCCCATGCCCACGGGGCCGTTCGCGATGCGGAAACCGGGGACGCCGAGACGGGGGATCGGCGGGACGAACCGGGCGTGGACGTCGTCCGGATGCAGATGGAGCTGGTCGATCTTCTCGGGCAGGGTCATCGCGGCGATCAGCGCCGCCGCCCTGCGATCGGGGGAGAGCCGGGTGTCGCGCCACGGTTGCGCGTCCGCCGCCGCGACCGGGGTCAACAGGGTCAAACCGAGCAGGGTCGAGCAGGCAAGACGGAAGACGCGCATCTGGTCTCCTTCGCCGGTGAACGGGACCGAACCGGGATCACGGTAACGCGTATGTGAGCGTTGTCTAGAGACTTGAATATGTTCATGTATGTGAACACTATTTCCGCTGGTTACAGTGCTGACGCAGGAAGAGGAGGTCCGGATGCCGGTACGGGACGCGGTCGCGGGCGACATCGAGGAGATCTGCACGCTCATCGAGGAGCATGCCGTTTACGAGGACAAGCACGACCTGAAGCTCGATCGTCAGGAGATGGCCGGGTTCCTTTTCGGACCGGAGCCGAAGGCCTGGGTGCTCCTCGCGACACCGCCGGACGAGCCGGGAACGGTCGCGGGATTCGCCTTCTGCAGCTGGAACTTCTCGACCTGGGAGGCCAAGCCGGGGATCTGGCTCGATGACCTCTTCGTCCGCCCGGAACACCGCCGGTTCGGCCTGGGTCGCGAACTGCTCGACGAACTGAGCGCCCGGACCCCGGACCGCGTCGAATGGGATATGCAGGAGGGCAATGAGAAGGGCGAAGCGTTCTACGCCCAGCTCGGCGCCGAACCCGTCCCGGGCTGGATACGCTACCGGTGGCGACCACACCGAGGGTGACCCTCACGCCGTATCCTCATGACCATGGGTGAAGGGGTGAATCGCAGGTCGTCGTCTGTGGAGGACTACGTCCGGGTGATCTACGGACTGGTCGAACGCGGCGAGGCGGTCACCAACACGTCGCTGGCCGGGCGGCTCGAGGTCAGCCCGTCCTCGGCGTCCGGCATGGTCACCAAGCTGTCCCAGCTCGGCCTGGTCGCGCACGTTCCGTACCGCGGTATCGAGCTGACGGCGGAGGGCAGGCTGCTCGCCCGCTCGGTGCTGCGCCGTCACCGGCTCATCGAGACCTACCTCGTGTCCGAGCTCGGCTACACGTGGGACGAGGTGCACGCCGAGGCCGACGCCCTCGAACACGCGGTGTCGGACAGGCTCGTCGAGCGGATCGCGGCGAAGCTCGGCAACCCGGTGCGCGACCCGCACGGCGACCCCATCCCCGCCCCCGACGGCAGCGTCGAAGAGCTGCCGTTGCGCATCCTCGACGATCTCCCGCCGGGTGCGGTCGGTGAGATCGTCCGGGTCTGGGACACCGACCCGGAGCTTCTGCGCTATCTCACCGAACACGCCATCGGGCTCGGCAAGCGGATCGAGGTCGTCGAGCGCCAGCCGTTCGGTGGCCCGATGGTCGTCAAGGTCGGTTCGCCGCCGGACGCGGCGACGCATGCCATCGGCAAGGAGATCGCCCAAGCGCTGTCGGTGGCTCTGCGTTGATGATCGTCCGAACTGAATCACCCAACGGGATGAGTCAGTATTCGGACTGAATCGACCACTGTGCGGGACCGTGACCGCGGGCTCCGATCGTCCACTGTGGACGCATTTCGACCGAGGCTGCCGGTGAGGGATTTTCCCTATGTCCCTGCATAATTCCGGCGGCCGGGCTGTCACCCACATGCCGCGCGGATAGGTGATCTAAGGCCCTTCCGATCATGTGTTCTCGGGCCTAGGCTGCACTTTTTCATGATGCGGGCTTCGGGTGGCGAGCGAGGTTGCGAAGGCGATGACAATGACCGGTCAGCGGACACACACCATCGACCGGGGGGTGGCGGACGGACGTGAACTCAGGCGGCTGCTCGAGACCGGACCGTTCGCCGACGCCCTCAGAGCGGCGATCAGGGCGAGGGGTCTCGGTCTCGACAGGATCCGTTACCGGCTACGGGGCAGGGGCTGCTCGGTCAGTCTCGCGACGCTGAGTCACTGGCAGTCCGGGCGTTGCCGTCCGGAGCGGCCGGAATCCTTGCTGGTGCTGAAGAATCTCGAAGAGGTCCTCGGCGTGCCGTCGGAGTCCCTGTCCCGACTGCTCGGGCCGCCTCGCGGCCGGGCGGCCCGGTGTACGGTGCCTGGCGAGGGCCTGGTGATGCAGCGAGGCCGGGAGACAGGAACGTAGGGAGAGTCGGTGCGGGCGGTCGTCTTCGAGGAGTTCGGTGTTCTGCCCGTTGTGCGTGAGGTGCCTGATCCGGTGGCGCCGCCTGGCGGGGTGGTGATCGACCTCGACGCGACCGGAGTGTGTCGGAGCGACTGGCATTCCTGGCAGGGACACGACGACGCCGTCAAGCTGCCGCACGTCGCCGGGCACGAGCTCGCCGGCCGGATCGCCGAACTCGGCGAAGGTGTCCGCGGCTGGGCGATCGGCGACCGTGTGACCGTCCCGTTCGTCTGCGCCTGCGGCACCTGTGCCCAGTGCGCCGCCGGTGATCAGCAGATCTGCGACCGCGAATTCCAGCCGGGCGCGACCCACTGGGGCTCGTTCGCCGAACGCGTCGCCATCGAGCACGCCGAGGTCAACCTGGTCGCGCTGCCGGACTCGATGTCCGCCGCCGAGGCCGCCGCACTCGGCTGCCGGTTCGGCACGGCGTTCCGCGCGGTACTGCGTCAAGGCGGGGTGCGGCCTGGCCAGTGGGTCGCGGTCTACGGCTGCGGCGGGGTCGGCATCTCGGCGATCCTGCTCGCCGTCGCCGCCGGAGCCTCGGTCGTCGCGATCGACCTGTCACCGCAGGCCAGGGCACTCGCCGAGCGGATGGGCGCGACACTGAGCGTGGACGCCGGAGCGTTCGAAGGGCACGAGGCCGTCGCCGCGCACGTGCGGGAACTGACCGGCGGCGGCGCCCACGTCTCACTCGACTGCCTCGGCTCACCGACCACCTGTGCGGCGTCGATCGGCAGCCTCCGCAAACGAGGACGGCACGTCCAGGCCGGCCTGATGCCGCCCGCGCAGGGGATCGCGCCGATCCCGATGCACCGCGTGATCGGCGGCGAACTGGAGATCGTCGGCATCCACGGCCTACAGGCGCACGAGTATCCCGAGATGCTGCGGGTCGTGGAAACGGCCGGAATCGACCTCGCCGGCATGATCGGCGAGCGGATCGGGCTCGACGACCTTCCCGCGGTGCTGGCCGAAATGAACAACCCGGTGCCGTCGCAGGCCGGGGTCACCGTGATCGAGTTCCCGCGCCGGTGATTCCGCGTAACCGGCCGTACGCACTGCGGTCAATCGGCCGACCGGAATAGGCCGAAGGGTGGTGTTCGGCGTGCCCTTGTGGCAGCGTCGATGAAATGAACGGGCGGATCGGGGAGAAACGGCCGAAGGAGAAGATCCTTCGGCGTGCCCTGCGGCTGTTCGCGATTCCGCGCGTCGCCTTCCGAGGTCACCGGATCATCGAGGCTCCCGCTCGTCCCGCTGAGGGCCTTAAGGGTCGTGAGTGATTCGCCCTCGTGAGTGGCAATGAGGGTTCTAGCCGTCATTACCGCTCACGAGACCTGAACCGCACCCGCTGCCCCGGCCGCACCTGCGCGGCCAGATCAAGGTCGGCCTCGTCGACGACGGCGATCACCGGGTAACCACCGGTGACCGGATGGTCGGCGAGGAACAGGATCGGTTGCCCCGAAGGCGGGATCTGCAGCGCGCCGGGCACCGCCGCTTCGGGAGGAAGCTCGCCCGAACGCGCCCGTGAAAGCGAGGGGCCGTCGAGCCGCACGCCGACCCGGTCCACGTCGGCGGTGGCGGTGTACGGCTCGGAGACCAAACTGGACAGTGCGCCGCCGGTGAACCAGTCGAGCCGCGGCCCAGGTGTCACGCGCAGCACCGGCTCGTCCGGCAAGCCTGGCCGTGGCGCGAGATCGACGCCGGGATGGTCGAGAACCCGTTGTCCCACCGGCAAAGTCATACCCGCGGAAAGCGTGGGCGGTCCGAGGCGGCCGAGAGTGTCGGTGGCGCGGGCGCCGAGGACCGGTGAGACGTCGATGCCGCCGCGAACCGCGACATAGCAGCGCAAACCCTTGGCCGCCATACCGAGGACGAGTTCTTCGCCAGGCCGTAGGGAGATCGGTGTGTTGGGGCCGGTGGCGCGGCCGCCGGCGGTGATCGCGCAGGGCGCGCCGGTGACGGCGACGGTGGCGTGCGAGCAGAAGCGCAGCACGAGTCCGCCGATCGTCGCCTCGATGGCCGCGTTCCGCTCGGGATTGCCGACCAGCCGGTTGGCGAGCCGCAGTGAACCGCGGTCGGCGGCGCCGGACCTGCCGACGCCGATCGCGGCCAGGCCGGGACGGCCGAGATCCTGGATCGTGGCGAAGATCCCGGGTTTGACGACTTCGATTTTCGCGGTCATCGGTCCGTTCCGGTGAACCGGATCCGGGTACCCGGAGTGAGCAGGTTCGGCGGGTCGCGTTCGACGTCCCAGACCGGCACGGTCGTGCGCCCGATCAGCTGCCAGCCGCCCGGCGAGGAATGCGGATACACCGCCGTGTATTCGCCGGCGATCGCGACCGACCCGGCGGGGACCCGCGTTCGCGGGCTGGACCGCCGGGGCAGGTGCAACGAGGGTTCGAGTCCCGTCAGGTAGGCGAAACCCGGTGCGAACCCACAGAACGCGGAGACGTAGATGCCGTCCTCGTGCCGTCGGACGACCTCCTCGGCGGACATGCCCGAGGCGGCCGCGACGTCGGCGAGATCCGGCCCGTCGTAACGGACCGGGATGACGACCTCGGAGGTCTCGCGGGGCTCGATGTCCACAGTGGACCGCCGAAGGACGTCACCGGTGAGGCGGTCGAGATGCGTCCGGCCCGGGTCGAACCGGATGAGCAGGGTGCGGGCGGCCGGGACGAGTTCGACGAGGCCGTCCGGCGGGTCCCGCTCGAGAGACGCGTGCAGCCCCAGTACCTCCGACGGCTCGTCGAAATCGACCATCGCCGCACGCGCCCCGTAGGGCAGCACCCGCATCACGCGGCCTCGAGGAACGATCCGATGTGGACACCGGATTCGGCCAGTCCCGCGCGGATCCGTTGCGCCAGCTCGACGGCACCGGGGGTATCACCGTGCACGCACAGCGAATGCGGTTCGAGGGTCAGCTCGGTCCCGTCGTCCGCGACGACCTTGCCGGTCGTCGCCATCGTCACCGCCCGGTCCGCCACCTCGTCGACGTCGTGCAGGACCGCGCCAGGCAGTTTCCGGGACATCAGAAGGCCTTCCGGGGTGTAGGCTCGGTCGGCGAACGCCTCGGCGTATGAGGCGAATCCGGCTTTTCCGGCCTGCTTGGCCATTTCCGAGTTCGGCGGGCACAGCAACGCGAGCGCGGGATAGAACCGCCGGATCCCCTCGACCACCGCGGCCGCCTGGTCCGGATCGACCGAAGCCGTGTTGTACAAGGCTCCGTGCGGTTTGACGTAACGGACCCTGGTGCCCGCCGCACGGGCGAACGCGTCGAGCGCGCCGATCTGGTAGAGCACGTCGTCGGTCAGCTGGGCCGGGGCGACGTCCATCGCCCGCCGCCCGAAGCCGGCCAGATCGCGGTACGCCACGTGGGCGCCGATGACGACGCCGCGCTCCGCCGCGCGTTCGCAAACGCGCCGCATCACCGACGGGTCCCCGGCGTGGAACCCGCACGCGACGTTCGCGCTCGTGACGATGTCGAGCATCGCGTCGTCGTCGCCCATTTTCCAGGCTCCGAAACCTTCACCGAGATCGCTGTTGAGATCCATCACGCCACCCGGAATTCGCTGTCGAGCCGGTCGGAAACGAACATGTAGCCCGGCGCGTGCGTGATCGCGAACGGCGGCCGCGAGGCCATCAGCGCCGCCTGCGGAGTCACCCCGCACGCCCAGAACACCGGCACGTCACCGGGTTCCGCGTCGACCGGGTCCCCGAATTCGGGTTTGCCGAGATCGGTGATGCCGAGCACGGCGGGGTCGCCGATATGCACGGGCGCACCGTGCACGGCGGGCATCCCGCGGGTGATGCGCACCGCGTCGTCGACCCGGTCCGCGGGGATCTGCCGCATCGAAACCACCATCGGTCCGTGCAACCGGCCGGCGGGGACGCACTGCCGGTTCGTCACGTACATCGCGACGTTGCGTCCCCGATCGACGTGCCGCAACGGGATCCCTTCGGCGGCGAGTGCCGCTTCGAAGGTGAAGCTGCACCCGATCGAGAACGCGACCATGTCACTGCGCCACAGCCCGCTCGCATCCGAGACCTCGCCGGACAGGACGCCGTTCTGCCAGATCCGGTAGCGCGGGAGATCCGTGCGCAGATCCGCACCCGGCGCCAGCCGCGTGGCCGGATCACCCGGATCGCTGACGTCGAGCACCGGACACGGCTGTGGATTCCGCTGGCAGAACAGCAGGACGTCGTACGCCCAGTCCTCGGGGACGGCGATCAGGTTGGTCTGGGTGAACCCGTTCGCCCAGCCGGTGGTCGGCCGGGCCGTGCCTGCACGGAACAGGGCGCGCGCCTCACCTGGGGACAACGTCGCCGGTTCGTCGAAGGTGGTCATCGCGTGCCTCCCTTTTCCGATTGTCGTCACAAGAGTTCGCGACCGCGAGTTTCGGGAAGACCGAGCAGTGCCAGCGCGGCGATTCCGTACCCGACCGCGCCGAGCACGAGCGCGCCGCCGACCCCGTAGAAGCCCACCACCGTCGGGAAAACGGCGCCGATGGCGCGACCGAAGTTGTAGGTGAAGCCCTGTCCGGTGCCGCGCACCTCGGTCGGGTACAGCTCCGCGAGGAACGAGCCGAAGCCGCTGAAGATCGCCGACATCGAGAAGCCGAGCGGGAAGCTGAGCAGCAGGATGAGCCCGTTGGCGCCGTGCGGGACCTGCGTGTAAGCGAAGATCAGCACGGCGGACAGCACCGCGAAGATCCAGATGTTCTTCCTGCGCCCCAACAGGTCTGTGAGATAGCCGCCGCAGATGTAGCCGATGAACGCGCCCGCGATGAGCACCGCGTAGTACCCGGTGCTGTTGATGACGGTCAGTTCGCGTGTCTTCTTGAGATATGTCGGGAGCCAGGTCGCGAGCGTGTAGTAGCCGCCCTGGACACCGGTCGAAAGCAGCGCGGCGAAGAGAGTCGTGCGGAGCAGGTCGCCTTTGAAGATGGCGGCGAACGAACCCTTCGAGGTCGACTTCTCACGGCGTTCGGTGGCCTCGTCGGCGTCCTGGACGTTGCGGCGCACCCAGAGCACGAGCAGGGCGGGTAGGACACCGGTCCAGAACAGGATGCGCCAGGCGATGTCGTCGGGCGCGGCGGTGAACACGATCGTCTGCACGAGCACCAGCAGGCCCCAGCCGACCGCCCACGAACTCTGCACGAAGGCAACGGTCCGGCCGCGGTACTTCGGCTTGGCGTACTCGGCGATCAGGATCGCGCCGGCCGCCCATTCACCGCCGAAGCCGAGTCCCTGCAGCCCGCGAAAGACGAGCAGCGTCTCGAAGTTGGGCGCGAAACCACACAAGACCGTGAAGAGCGTGTATGTCGCGACTGTCACCTGCAGGGTGCGGACACGGCCGATGCGGTCGGCCAGAATGCCGGCACCCGCGCCGCCGATCGCGGATACAACCAGCGTGACCGTGCCGAGCAAGCCGCCGGTTCCGGTCGAGATGTTGAAGTAGGCGATGATCGCGCCGATGCTGAACGGCAGGATCCAGTAGTCGTAGGAGTCCAGCCCGTACCCGCCGAACGCGCCGACGAACGCGCGGCGACCGCGCGGACCGAGCGTGCGGAACCAGGCGAAGGGACGCGTGTCTTCGGTGGTGGCTATCGCGTTCATCGGCACCTCCTGGGTGTACCTCATCGTGGCATGGCTCACACTGTAGGTATTGTTCAACAATTCCACAAGAGGATCCTTGGCTGGGTCTCTCATACGAAGGTAGGATCAGTCACGTGACGATCGCGGACGGTGGCTCTGCATCCGTGCAAGGGCTCGAAGCGGATCGCGGCATGGTCAGCCGCACCAGTACCGCCGAGCGGGTCGCGGGCGTACTGCGCACGCGCATCGCGGAGGGGTTCTTCCTGCCTGGCGTGCGGCTATCCGAACACGACATCGGTTCGGCGCTCGGCGTCTCCCGGAACACCCTGCGCGAGGCCTTCCGGCTGCTCACGCACGAGCGGCTGCTGACGCACGAGCTCAACCGCGGCGTTTTCGTGCGGGTGCTCAGCATCGAGGACGTCGTCGACCTCTACAAGGTGCGCAAGGCCGTCGAATGCTCAGCCGTCCGGGCGGTGAAGGAGAAGCCGCCGACGTTCGCGAAACTCGCGCGGATGGTCGACGACGGCAAGGTCGCCGAACGGGGCGAGCGCTGGCAGGACCTCGGAACCGCGAACATCCGGTTCCACGCGGCGATCGCGGAACTCAGTGGCAGCGAACGGATCGACGAGCTGATGCGCGGCATCTTCGCCGAACTACGGCTGGTGTTCCACATGATGGCCGACCCGCGGCGCTTCCATGAGCCGTACCTCAAGCGCAACGGGGAGATCCTCGAACGCATCGAGGTCGGCGACGGCATCGGCGCTGAGGCGCTGCTGGCGAAGTACCTCGAGGACGCCGAACGGCAGCTGGTCGAGGCTTACGCGGAGCGAGCTCAGACGCAACCCGGCTCGTGAGTGGCGGCGGCCGGACGCTATGAACGGACCGTTCATAACACGCGGGGAACCCCTGCAGCACGTGTAGCTCGACAGGTTGACGCCGTCTCGCGGTGGTTCGCCGCCGACGACCGCGAGACGACGCCAAGTCGTGGGCCGAGCCTTAGGGAGCGGTCCATTTCTGGTTGACGGCGCCGGTGCACGCCCAGAGCTGCAGGCGTGTGCCGTTGGCCGAGCTGTTGCCGACGGCGTCCAGGCACTTGCCCGACCCGGAGTTCACCAGGTCCCGCGCGGCGTTGGCCGCCCATCTCTGATTCGGCCCTCCGGCGCAGTCCCAGAGTTGCATCAGCGCGCCGTCCGCCGTCGACATCCCGGTGACGTCGAGGCATTTGCCCAGCGCCCGCGCCGTCCCGTCGGCCTCCATCGTCCATTGCTGGGCGCTGGAACCGTTGCAGTCGTACAGCTGCACCGGCGTGCCGTTCGCGTTGTTCGCGCCGGCGACGTCGACGCATTTGCCGCCCAGCCCGGTGATCGCGCCGGTACGGGTGCCACCGCCGGACTGTGTGCCGGACCAGGTGAACGTCGCCGAGGTCGACGCGGGCAGCGTGTAGGTGAACGACTGGCCACCCCAGTTGACGCGCACGTTCTGGCTGGAGCCACTGGTGTTGTAGGCGATGAGTGCCTTCGAACCGTCCGGGTTCTTCCATGCCACGTTCCGTACCGCGGAGTTGTCGTTGGAAGAGATCCGGTACGCACCCGGCCTCACGAACTTCGTCAGGTGACCCATCGTGTAGTACTCGACGGTGTAATCGACCTGTCCGTGCCGTGAATCTCCATTGTGGACGGTGATCAACCCGGTGCAGGTCCCGCAGCCGCCGTTGTGCGGACCCATGTTCTGGTCGACGGCGAGGCTCCACTTGATGAAGCTCTTGCTCCAGTTCCGCGTGTAGTCGACGATGTTGGTCATATCTTCGGCCTGCTGGTGACTCACCCAGGTTCCACCGGAATGTTCGGTGCTGTGTGCGCTCATGTTCGGGTACTGGTTGTGCACCGTCGTCTGCTGTGCGACGTTACCGCCGTAGCCGTGCCAGGCCATCCCGCCGAAGTTCGGATCGTTGCGGATGGCGGCGTCGTCCATCGTGGGCGCGCCGAACTCCGCGTACTTGTCCCAGTTCCAGTCGAGCGCGAGAACCTTTGTGGACAGTCCCGCGTTCCGCAACGCGGGCAGCAGGTTCGTCTTCGTGAAGTACTGGAGCCCACTCCCGTTCCAGTTCATCGACGGGTAGCTCGCGCAGCACGTCGGCTCGTTCTGCACCGAGATGTAGTTGATCGGCACGCCTTGTGCCTGGTACGCCTGGATGTACTTGACGAAGTACTGCGCATAGGTGGGGTAGTACTGCGACTCCAGCCAGCCGAGCTTGAAGTCGTCGTTGTCCTTCATCCACGGCGGCGCACTCCACGGCGACGCCATCACCTTGGTGGCCGGATTGATCTGCCGGGCCTGTTTGGTCAGCGGCAGGATGTCGTTGAGATCATGGGCGATGGAGAACTTCGTCAGGTTCGGATCGGTCTGCCCGGCGGGAAGATCGTCGAACGAATAGCTGAACCGCGCGAGGTCCGACGAGCCGAGCGGATTGCGGATGAAGTTCACGCCGATCCCGGCGACCGGGTCGAACAGCTTGCGCATGGTGTCGTCGCGGGTCGCCTGCGATAGCGCGCCGCTGCCCTTCATCAGCCACGCGGCGGTGTCGGTGAACGACGCCCCGGCGCCCTCGAACTGTTGGTACGTGGTGTTTTCATTGACCGTGATGGTCTGCCCGCCGGTCCCGGTGCCCGGGGTGAAGTTGACCGGAGTCTGCTGCTGGAGCCCCCGCGTGACGTTCACGCCGCGGGAGTCGTTGGTCGTGGTCAGCCAGACGTTGACGGTCTCACCGGCGGCTTGCGCCGGGGTGGCGGCGACGAGTGTCGCCGCCGCGATCATCGCGGCGCCGAAGATCGGCAGGATTCTCACGAGGTCGTCCACTTCTGGTTGGCACCGCCGGAACAGGTCCAGATCTGAAGTCTGGTCCCGTTCGCGGAGCTGTTCCCGGTGGCGTCCAGGCATTTGTTGGCCTGGGGGTTGACGATGTCCCTCGCTCCGCTGACCGTCCATCGCTGCGCGCCGGATCCGTTGCAGTCGTACAACTGCACGGGCGCGCCGTCCGCGGTCGAACCACCCGCGACGTCCAGGCACTTGCCGAGCGCGCGGATGGTGCCGTCGCCCCCGATGGTCCAGTTCTGCGCGACGTTCCCATTGCAGTCGGTGATCTGGATCGGCGTCCCGTTGGCGCTGTTGCCCGCGGCGACGTCGACGCATTTCCCGCCGATACCGGTGATCCGGTTGCCAGGCCCGGAAGTGTCACTGGTGTTGACGTGCACGTAGTCGACGACCAGGTGCTGCGGGAACACGGTGCTGGAGTTCGGGTCACCCGGCCAGTACCCGCCGACGGCGAGGTTCAGGATCAGGTAGAAGGGATGGTCGAAGACCCAGCGATTGCCGTTGAGGTCGGCCGGAGTCCGTGTCTGGTACAGGTTTCCGTCGACGTACCACCTGATCACGTTCGGCGCCCAGTCGATGGCGAACGTGTGGAAACCGTCGGAGAAGTTCGGGCCGCCGTAGGCAGCGCCGATCCCGCCCGCACCTGAATAGCCGGGACCGTGAAGGGTGCCGTGCACGGTGTTCGGCTCGAAACCGACGTTCTCCATGATGTCGATCTCGCCACTGTTGGGCCAGCCGACGCTGCCGATGTCATTGCCGAGCATCCAGAACGCGGGCCACATGCCCTGCCCGCGAGGCAGTTTCATCCGCGCTTCGTAGCGGCCGTAGGTCTGGGTGAAGGTGGCCGCGGTGGAAAGCCTGGCCGAGGTGTACTCACACCGGCCGTACCAGCAGTTGTAGTTGCCCGGGTTCTCCTTCTTCGCGGTGATGACCAGGTTTCCCTGCCCGTCGAGCGCCGCGTTGTTGGTCCCGGACGTGTACCACTGCCGTTCATGATTGTTGACGTTGTCGCCGGTTTCGAAACGCCATTTGGATCCGTCGATGCCGGCGCCGGCGGGACCGTTGAAATCGTCCGTGAACGTCGCGGCGGTGACCGCGGCTTCGGCCGGAGCGTCGATCGTTGCGGGGAGCGAGCCGAGTAACACGCCCGCGGCGAGCAGCACCGCCAAGCGGAACCGGGAGATGGACATCATTGTCGCCTCTCTGTGTTTGTTTGTCGCGCGCTTCCGAAAGCTCGCCGAAGGGGCGCCGTTTCGTGGCACGTCACGTTGGGTGCGGAGGGCGCCCCTTCATCGAGCTTTCGGGGGCCTTCGGCCCAAAAGAGGGCGCGCGACGGTGAAGTCTCCCTATCGCGCTGGCGCGCTTGTAGGGAGACCTCTCCCGGTCACCTTGGTGGTCCGGTTGTCGACGTTGACGTGGTCACCTATGGCGTGGTTGACG
Source organism: uncultured Actinomycetota bacterium (assembly GCA_963766045.1). Lineage (GTDB taxonomy): Bacteria > Actinomycetota > Actinomycetes > Mycobacteriales > Pseudonocardiaceae > Amycolatopsis. The sequence continues at coordinate 1,246,167 of CAVXYN010000002.1, forward strand.
TGGTCGCGGTGGGGTGGGGAGGGTGTCTTTGTTGCGCCTGGCAACAAAGTATGCATGGTCCGTACCACTGCGGCAAGGTGTCAGAGGTAGTATTTTTCGACCTCGAATTAAGGCGAGGTAGAAGGGGGCGGGTCAGGCGGCGGTACCGCGATTCGCGCCGGCTGTCCGAGGGTCCGAGCCCTGTTCGAGCAGGGCCGCGACCGGCAGGGTGGCGGCTCCTATGGCGACGGCGTCCGGCCCGAGCTGTCCGAGTTCGATCGCGGTCTGGTCGAACACGTGCTTCAGCGCGTGCTCGCCCGCCGCGCGCCGGATCTCCGGCAGATATTCCTCGCCCAGCGCGAGCCCGGCCCAGCCGCCGACCACGATCCGCTCCGGGTTGAACAGGTTGATCAGATTCCCGATCCCCGCGCCGAGATAGCCGGCCGTCTCCTCGAGCACCTTCGCCGCGGCCTTGGACCTGCCCGCGGACTCCAGTAACGCGGCGAACTGCGACTGCTCGTCTTCGCCCGGCGTGAGCTTTCCTCCGCGTGCCTTGCGATAACGGGAGAGGACCCCTTCCGCGCCGACGTACGACTCGAGGCAGCCCCGCGATCCGCAGCGGCATTCCTGCCCGCCGTAGACGATCGTGGTGTGACCCCATTCGCCGGCGCTGCTGGTGGAGCCGCGATACGTGGTGCCGTCGGTGATCACGGCGGCGCCGACCCCGGAACCGATCAGGACGATCACCGCGTGCCGCGCGCCTCGCCCGGCGCCGAACCACATTTCACCCTGGCCCTGGGTCTTCGCCCCGTTGTCGATGAACAGGGGCAGTTCGATGCCCTCCTCGCGGAGCAGCCCGGACAGCGGGACCGCTTCCCAGCCGATCGTCGGCGCGTGGACGCGGAGGTCGTCGCCCTGCTCGACGGTGCCGGGTACGCCGACGCCGACGCCGAGTACGGTCCGTTCGTCGATGCCCGATTCGGCGATCACCTCGCGGAGCCCGGACGCGACCTGGGTGACGGCCGCCGCCGCGTCCGGCCTGGTGGAGGCGAGGGGGTGTTCGACAGTGGCGAGCCGGTTCATCGTGAGATCGAAGAGCTCGACCTTGACCCCGGTCTCGCCGATGTCGACGCCGGCGACGTGTCCGTAAGCCGGGTCGACCCGCAGCAGAACGCGCGGCCTGCCGCCATCGGACTCGACCAGTCCGGCTTCGGTGATGAGGCGTTCCTCACCGAGTTCGGCGGTCACGTTGCTGACGGTCGCGGCGCTCAGGCCGGTCAATCCGCTCAATTCATGGCGGCTCAGCGGTCCATCGAAGTAGAGTTTCGAGAGCAGCAGGGATCGGTTGTGCCGCCGCAGATCACGGACGGTGGTGCGTTTCGCAGGCATGCGGGTACCCATCTTATGGCGGCGGACCTATCAAGGATGCCCCACGACTTTAACCTTCGCCATGTATTAACTGGTGAAATAAGGCGAACCGCCTGGTGGGACACCTTCTTTTACTTCGTGAACTTAGGGGCTACGCTCGGCTCGAGGAGGGCATCTTGAAGCCGACCGAGTCCACCGGAGTCGTCGTCTCCCCGCGGGAACACGAGCTCATCGGCACCTTGCCGCCGGATTTCCGGTGGGGTGTCGGCACCGCCGCGTACCAGATCGAAGGTGCCGTCGGCGAAGACGGACGAACACCGTCCATTTGGGACACCTATTGTCATTTCCCGTGGGCGATCGACAATGGCGACACCGGAGAGGTCGCCTGCGACCACTACCACCGGATGCCGGCCGACGTCGGGCTCGTCAAGAAACTCGGCGTCGACACGTACCGGTTCTCGGTCTCCTGGCCGAGGGTGCAGCCGCACGGACGCGGGAAGGTGAATCCGGCCGGTATCGGCTTCTATGACCGGCTTGTCGACGAGTTGCTGAACAGCGGAATCGCCCCCTGGCTGACGCTGTACCACTGGGACCTGCCGCAGGAGCTCGAGGACGCGGGCGGGTGGCCTGCCAGGAACACGGCGATGCGCTTCGCCGAGTACGCGATGTTGGTGTTCGACAGGCTTTGCGACCGTGTCCGGCACTGGACCACGCTGAGCGAGCCCTGGTGCACGGCGATGCACGGATACGTCCATGGGGTGATGGCACCCGGGCGCCGCGACCCCGCGGCCGGGATGGCGGCGGTCCACCATCTGCTGCTCGGCCACGGCCTCGCCGTGCGGAGCATGCGCGAGGCCGCCCCGGCGGGCACCCGGTTCGGGATCACGCTCAATTTGAGCACCGCGGACGCGGCGACCGACAGCGAGGCCGACCGCGACGCGGCCAGTTTCGAGGACGGGCTCGGTACCAGGTTCTACCTCGACCCGCTCGTGCACGGAAGGTATCCGGAAGACGTCGTCGAAGTCCTCGAGCGGCAAGGTATCCGGCTCCCGGTCGAGCCATGGGATCCGCCGATCATCGCGGCGCCACTGGACTTCCTCGGCGTCAACTACTACTTCGGCTCGCGGTTCTCGGCGGCGGAGGAGGACGGGAACGCGGTGGAACACCTCGGTCTTCCGGCCTATCGCAAGGTCCCGTTCGGGACGTCGTCGACGGTGCTCGGCTGGGAGATCCTGCCGGGCAAACTCACCGAACTGCTCGTCCGGATCGCCCGTGACTATCCCGGTTTGCCGCTCTATGTCACCGAAAACGGCGCGGCATTCCCGGATGTCCCCGATGACACCGGCTTCGTCCGCGACGACGACCGGACCGCCTATTTGGCCGCACATATCGCGGCCACCGCCGCGGCGCGGGAGGCGGGCGCGGATGTCCGGGGCTACTTCGCCTGGTCCCTTTTGGACTGTTTCGAATGGGCCTATGGCTACGCGAAACGGTTCGGGCTCGTCCGGGTCGACCACGTGACGCAGGCGCGGACGATCAAGCAGAGCGGGCTGTTCTACCGGGACCTCGTCGAGCGGGTGCGCGGTTCCCGGTGAAACCGGGACAGCGGTCCCTGGCGGCCGGGAACGGGTCGGCCGAACAATTTTCGCCATGGGCGCATCCGACGCGGTGATCATCGGTAGCGGCCGTTGCCAGGCCGGCCATCGCACCGGACTCCGGTGCCGGGGCTGACCATGGTGGGCGCGGCGACCTGGCCTGGTCACGGGGTCAACGGCGCGTCGGGGTACATCGTGGCGCGGGAACTGGTGAAGGGCGGCGATCTTCACGGACAGTGATCACGTTCGCAACCACTAGCGGTAGGGCTTGCCCCACCGGGTACTCGGTGGCGCACTCCATAGGCAGCGTCAGGCCCAAGTTCTAGCGTCGGAGGAGTAATCCTGCTGACACTCGAAACGTTGGGAACGACGATGACCGTCACGCTGGAGAAACGCGAAGAACGCAACCCCGCACAGCCGCATAAAGCCTGGTGGCGAAGGCCATGGCTGGCACCGCTGGCGATCGTGGTGATCGCATTCCTCGCCTTCTCCCTGCCGCCCTATCTCGCGATGGACCCGGCACAGTCCCGTGTTCCACAGCCACCGGACTTCGCTTCGCACTACTGGTTCCTCGTCGGGCACGTCCTTTGCGGTTCGATCGCGATGCTGGGGGCGCTGCTCCAGATGTGGGGATGGCTCCGCCGCCGGCATCCGGTGGTGCACAGGTACATCGGGCGCGTCTACGTGTTCGCCGGGGTGCTTCCGTCGGGGCTGATGGCGTTGACCATCGGCGCGCTCAGCCCGTTCGGGCCGGCGACCCGGGTGAGCGACGTGCTGGGGGCGGTGCTGTGGCTCGGTTGTACGTTCGCCGGCTGGCGGGCGGTGCGGGAACGCCGGTTCGCCGATCACCGCAAGTGGATGATCCGCAGTTTCGCGCTGACCATGTCGATCATCGTGAACCGGCTGATCGCCCCGGTCGCCATGATGGCGCTGGAACCGCAGATCCCGACGACGTTCGGCGGTAGCGAACTCGCCTACGGGCAGTCGCTTGCCGCGATCACCTCGTGGTTGAGCTGGACGCTGGTCCTGATCATCACGCAGTTGTACCTGGAGCGGAAGCCTTCCCGGCCGCGTCCCCAGAAGGTGCGGGACGCAGAGATCGCGCGATGATCGTCCGCTGGACCTCCGACGCTCCTTCGTAGATCCGAGGCGCGCGGACCTCGCGGTAGAGGTGCTCGAGAAGGTGTCCTCGCCGCAGGGCCCGCGCGCCATGGATCTGCACGGCGGAATCCACGACGTATTGCGCGGTCTCGGTGGCGAACAGTTTCGCCATCGCGGCCTTGCCTGCCAGGTTCCGCTCCCCGGCGTCGTAGGCGGCAGCGGCGGCGTAGACCAGGAGCCGGGACGCCTCGGTCCTTGTCGCCATCTCGGCGAGCGTGTGCGCGACGGTTTGCTGACGCACCAACGGACCACCGAATGCGATGCGGCTCTCGGCGTGGGCGAGGGCGGCGTCGAGCGCGGCCTGTGCCATCCCGACCGCGAACGCGCCGACGCTGGGCCGGAAGAGATCGAGGGTCCGCATGGCGACGCCGAATCCGCGGTCCTGATCGCCGAGTAGTTCCTCCCGCGCCACCGGAACTCCGTCGAATACCAGGGTGCCGATGGGGTGCGGGCTCACGAGGTCGAGATGTTCGCCCGAGAGCCCCTGCCGGTCGGCCGGGACGACGAACGCGGAGACGCCGCGCGATCCGGCATCGGGTGTCGTGCGGGCGAAAACGGTGTAGAAATCGGCTTCAGGGGCGTTGGAGATCCACATCTTCTCCCCGGTCAGGCGCCAGCCGTCGCCGTCCTGCTCGGCGGCGAGTTCCAGGGCCGCCGCGTCCGAGCCCGCGTTGGGTTCGGTGAGTGCGAAGGCGGCGACGGCGTCACCCGCGGCGACCGCGGGCACCCATTTGGCGACCTGTGACTCCTGCCCGGACTGCAGCACCGGGTACGTGCCCAAACCCTGCAGGGCCAACGCCGTTTCGGCCTCCGTGCTCTGCGTAGCGAGGGATTCCCGCAGGATGCAGAGATCCGTCGCCGCGGCCTCGCGACTCGGGCTGCCGCCCTCGACGCCGGGGAACAGCCGGGACAGCAGTCCGAGTGCGCCCATTTCCTTGAGCAGCGGGCGGTTCACCGCTCCCTCGACGCCGGATTCGGCCAGCGGGCGGAGTTTCTCCGCACCGAGCCTGCGGACTTCGTCGGCGAAGGCGCGCTGCTGTGGGTCGAGTGCGAAGGCGGTCATCGATCGCTCCCAGGTCGCCAGCGGGCGTGCGCCGTACCAGGCTCACCGGAGCGCAGCAGTTCCAGACGTGGTTTCGGGCCGTCGGTGCGGCCACCCTGCGGTTTCCGGCTGCCTGCCGCGAACTGCTTCGGCCACGGCATCGGGTAGTCCTGGTCGGCGGCGGCGTGCAACGTCCACTGTGGATCGTGGAGGTGGGTGCGGCCGAGTGCGCACAGATCCGCTCGTCCGGCAAGGATGAGGGAGTTGACGTCGTCGTAGGACGAGATCGCGCCGACCGCGATCACCGCGATCCCGTACTCGCGCCCGATCTCGTTGCGGATCCGATCGGCGTACGGTGTCTGGTAGCTCCGGCCGTACTGGGGTTTCTCCTCGCTGACCACCTGGCCGGTCGACACGTCGATCCCGTCCGCGCCGTGTTCGGCGAAGGCGCGCGCGATCTCGACGGCGTCATCGACGTCGATTCCGCCGTCGTACCAGTCGGTCGCGGAGATGCGGACCGTCATCGGCTTGCCCGTCGGCCATGCCGCGCGGACGGCGTCGAAGACCTCGAGCGGGAACCGCAGCCTGTTCTCCAGTGAGCCGCCATAGGAGTCCGTGCGCCGGTTCGTCAGCGGGGACAGGAAGGACGACAGCAGATAGCCGTGCGCACAGTGCAGTTCCAGGATGTCGAAACCGGCACGGGCGGCGGCTCTGGCGGAGTTCGCGAACTGCTCGCGGATCTCCTGAAGTTCGACCGACGTGAGTTCGCGTGGCGTCTGATTTTGCTCGCTGTAAGGGATCGCGGACGGCCCGCAGATCTCCCAGTTCCCCTCCGGCAAAGGCTCGTCGATGCCGTCCCACATCAGTTTCGTCGAACCCTTGCGCCCGGAATGGCCGAGCTGGACGCCGATGCGTGCGGGCGTGTGCTCATGGACGAACGCGGCGACCCTGGCCCAGGCCTGTTCCTGTTCTTCGGTGTACAGGCCACCGCAACCAGGGGTGATGCGGCCGCTCCCGGAGACGCAGACCATCTCGGTCATCACCAGCCCGGCGCCGCCGAGTGCCTTGCTTCCCAGGTGTACCAGGTGGAAATCGGTCGGGACGCCGTCGTCGGACGAGTACATGTCCATCGGCGAGACGATGACCCGGTTCGGTAGTTCGAGGTCGCCGAGCCGGAACGGCTGGAACATCGGCGGCCGGACCGCGGTGTCCATAGTGGATGCGAACCAGGAGTCCAGCTCGCCCGCGAATTCGGGATCGCGCAGGCGGAGGTTCTCATAGGTGACCCGGCGGCTGCGGGTCAGGATGTTGAACGCGAACTGCGGCGGATCCTGGTGTGTGTACCGGCCGAGGTTTTCGAACCACTCCAGGCTCGCCTGCGCCGCGCGCTGGGTCGAGGTCACGACTGGACGGCGTTCGGCTTCGTACGCGGTCAGTGCACCGTCCATATCGGACTGTTCGTGCAGGCAGGCGGCCAGCGCGAGTGCGTCCTCCATGGCGAGCTTCGTGCCGGAGCCGATGGAGAAATGCGCGGTGTGCGCGGCGTCGCCGAGGAGGACGACGTTGTCGTGCCGCCAGTTCGCACACCGCACGGTGGCGAACGCCGTCCACTTCGAGTTGTTGGCGAACACCTGGTGGTCGCCGAGGACGTCCGCGCACAGCTCACGGATGACCTCGATCGACTTCTCGTCACTCTCCCCGGGTGCGAGCGAGGTCGCCGCGATCTCGCCGAACGCGCGCTGCCAGACGTCCTCGTGCATTTCGAGGATGAACGTGCTCCCGGTGTCGCTGTACGGGTAGCCGTGGATCTGCATGACCCCGTGCGGGGTGTCGAGGACGTAGAACTTGAAGGCGTCGAACACGAGGTCCGTGCCGAGCCAGACGTACTTGCAGCGCCGGGTCTGGATGTCCGGCCGGAAGCTCTCGGCGAGCGCGGTGCGGGTGGGCGAGTTGACGCCGTCGGCCGCGACGACGAGGTCGTATTCGGCGCTCGCTTCGGCTGCGCTCGGCCCCTCCACGCGGAACCGCAGGCCGACGCCGAGTTCGGCGCACCGCTCCTGCAGGATGCCGAGCAGGCGTTTGCGGCTCATCGCGGCGAACCCGTGCCCGCCCGAGGTCGTCACGGTGCCGCGGTAGTGGACGTCGATGTCGTCCCAGCGCGCGAACTCCCGCCGCATCGCCCGGTGGATCACCGGATCGGCGTGCTCGATGCCGCCGAGTGTCTCGTCGGAGAAGACCACGCCGAACCCGAAGGTGTCATCGGGCGCGTTGCGCTCCCAGACGGTGATCTCATGATCGGGATGTAGCTGTTTCGCCAGCGCGGCGAAGTAGAGCCCCGCCGGGCCGCCGCCGAGCACCGCGATACGCACGCCGTCCAGGGTATGTCGCGGTATGTACGACCGTCAACGATGCGGGATATGCTGACCGCCATGGAGCGCATAAACCCGCCCGAACTCGGCCGCCCCTCCGGCTACTCGCACGCCGTCGCGGCGAGCGGACGGTTCGTCTTCCTCGCCGGTCAGACGGCGTTGAACGAGGAGAATCGCATCGTGGGGGACAGGGTCGTCGAGCAGTTCGAGCGCGCGCTGTCCAACCTGCTCACCGCGCTGCGCGCGGCCGGCGGCACCCCCGCCGACCTGTGCAGCGTCACCATCTACATCGTCGACATGGACGACTACCGCGCCCACGCGCGCGACGTCGGCGCGGTGTGGCGGCGGCTGGCCGGGATCGAGTACCCCGCGATGGCGGGGATCGGGGTCAGCCGGCTCTGGGACGCGGAGGCGCTGGTGGAGGTGCAGGGCTTCGCGGTGGTCCCGCAGACGTCCTGAAGCGTGCAATGAAGGACGCTTTCATTGCACGCCGGTGATGGTCTTCGCGACGTGAGCGGCCGCGGCGTCCTCGAGCCGCGAGTGCAGCGTGAAGAACAGGTCGGCGGCCCGGATTCCAGCCCAGCCGGCCGGGAGGAGCTCGGCGGGCAGGCCGGGGTCGAGGTAGGGCAGCCGCCGCCAGTCGGTCAGGACCCGGACGTAGTCGGCGAACGCCTCGGCCTGATGCGGGGTCCGGCGCCGCTGCCAGCGGCGGAGCGCCGGCGTGTGCTCGTCGAGGAACGCGGTATAGAGGGTTTCGAGTTGATCGAGATCCCACCAGTCGCGGACCTTCTCCCGCACGTCCCCGAACGCGAGGTGCTCCGCGTGGAATAGGTCGGCGTACCCCTCGAGACCCAGCCTGCGCAGCATGTCGGCGGTCGCGTCGCGCAGATGCGCCGGCGCGATCCAGACGCCGGAGGACGCGGTGCCGAAACCGAGCCGGGCCAGCTGGGTGCGGAGGAGGTGCCGTTTGTGACGTTCGGTTTCGGGGACCGAGAACACCGCGAGCAGCCAGCCGTCGCCCGGGGTCGCGCGTTCCCGGCGGAAGATCCGTTCGTCGCCTTCGCGCAGGATCGCCAGCGCCGTCTCGGAGAGCTCGTAACCCGCTGTCCCGTTCCGGCGGACGGAGGAAAGGATCCCGCGCCGCTTCAGCCGGGAAATCGAGGAACGGACGGCCGGTTCTTCGATGTCCACACCGGCCAGCAGGTCGATCAGGGAACGGACCGACAGCCAGCCGCCCTCGCCGCGTGAGTAGAGGCCGTACACGGTCACGATCAGCTGGCGCGGTTGCGCCGCCCGCCCCGCGCCGTCGACTTCGGTTGCCTCCGACACGACCGTCACCCGGCCACAATAACAACCTCCGTCGGGTTTTCGGCGGTTTCTCCGGTCACGAACGAGACGCGGACGGTTCGGCCGGGACCGATATGTCCGGAGTTTAGCGTTCCCGTATGGAGAATCCGCTGATCGAGGCCGCCGTCCCGCCGGTTTCGCAGGACGTCGAGCCGGGCGGGGTCCGGTGGCTGCGGGCCAACGTCGCCCGGTTCAGCGCGCCCGAGGACCACCGGCGACGTCGTACGCGGGTGCTCGAGGAGCTGAAGCCGCTGGACTCCTTGCGAGACAAGGCTTTCGAGCTTGCCCGGAGCATGGCGGACGAGCCGCCTGAGCGGATCGCGCGGATGGTTCCGGTCGCCGTGCTGGCAGGCGAGCTCGGGCTGCCGGACGTTTCCCACGACATCGCAACGGTTTCCACCTGCTACCACCCGCATACCGAGCCCGACGCCGGTGCGGACGCGGCGATGAGCCGGTTGATCGACGCCTGCGGTGGAGTCGCCGACGAGCGGACGGCGGCGCGGATCGGACTGCTGGTGCAGGCGTGTGACGCGACGGCCAAGCTGATCGGCAAGGCGGAAGCGGCGTTCCGGCCGGGCGAAGACGTCTCGGTGCTGCTCGACCGGGTCCTGCGGGAAGATCCACCCGTCCGTATTACGCGGCGCTGGGTCGACGGCGAAGTCGTCGAAGTGGATCTCACGAACCGCCCGTTCGGAGCCGGTCCCAAGGCGTGTCCCGGGCAGGTCCAGGCGCTCGAACTGGCCGCGGGGGTTCTCGACGCGTCGGCTGCCGGCGAGCTGTGCTAAGACTTATCCCGTCATTGGATCTGGGGAAGGTCTTTCATGCTGTATTTCAATGGTTTCTTCGGCATCCTCACGGTCGCCTTGTGGATCTTCTGCATCGTCGACGTGATCACCACGGACGAGGGTTCCTGCCGGAACATGCCGAAGGGTCTGTGGCTCCTGCTGGTGCTGATGATCCCGCTGATCGGGTCGATCGTCTGGCTGGTCGCCGGTCGTCCGCAGAACGCCGCCCGCGCACCGCGTGGCCGGTTCGAGCGCGCCAACCCGTCGTTCCCTGAGTACGACCGGCCTGGCCGCTTCGCCGCGACGAGCGCCGAGGACGACAAAGAGTTCCTTCGCAAGTGCCGGGAGCGAGCCGAGGCGCAGCGGCGCAAGGCCCGCGAAGAATAAGTAGCCTCGGAGACGAGAGATCATCACTGGAGGGAAGGGGTACCGGATGTCCGGCCCGAACGACTGGAACACGAACGTCATCAAGGAATTCCGCGAGAACGGCGGAAAGGTGGGCGGCCCGTTCGAGGGCGCGGTCCTCATGCTGCTGACCACCACCGGCGCCAAGAGCGGAGAACTTCGTACCTCCCCACTGGTGTTCACGGAGGACGATGGCCGGTATGTCCTCGCCGCTTCGTACGCCGGCAGCGACAAGAACCCGGCCTGGTACCACAACCTCGTCGCGAATCCGAAGGTCACCGTCGAGATCGGCGAGGAGACGTTCGACGCCACCGCGACCGTGGTCCTCGAAGACCGCGCCGAACGTGCCAGGCTCTACGCCAAGATGGTCGCCCTCATGCCCGGATTCGACGACTATGAGAAGAAGACAGATCGCGTGATCCCCGTGGTCCTGCTGTCCCGCTGACGTTCAGCGCGCGCCGCTGGGAGCCTCGAGGTTGCTTGGCTTCTTCTTCAGATCGGCCTCGGCAGCACGCAGGGCCTTGCGCTCCTGGCGGCGCGCGATCAGCTTCTTACCGGTGTTGATCATCGGTTGCTCGACCCAGCGGTGGATCAGATCCGCGATCGCGAGCGCGACCGCGACGACGGTCAGCGCGCTGATCATCCGGTGCTCGGCCAGCGGCGGGATCGCTTGGATGACGGCGAAGTGCACCGGTCCCTGCAGCAGGTACAGCGAGTAGGACCGCTCACCGACGAACCGCATCGGTTTGGTCGCCAGCAGCCAGCGAAGCGGGCCAGGCGAGATCAGGACGACCAGCAGCATCGCCGAAAGCAACCCGTAGGCGATCAGCAGGCCCAGGTTGCTGCCGGTCTCCCACCACAGGCTTTCCATGTTGACGTGGAGCACCGCGAACGCGCCGAACACCGGGATCGCCGCGAGCGGGTGGGTCAGCGGTTTGATCACCGCGTACGAACGCCGGAAGTGCATCGCGACCGCCAGCACACAGCCGATCAGCAGGATCGCGTAGTGGATGGTCGACCGGTAGATCGGCACCTGCGGTCCGTTGAGCACCCAGCCGCTGGTGACCTGCACCAGGCCGATCATCAGCGCGAACGCGGCGAACGCCAGCGCGAGCTTGCGCCAGGCCGCGGCCAGCCCGACGGCGCCCGCGACCACCAGCAGGAACGGCCAGACGAGGTAGAACTTCTCCTCGATGCCCAGCGTCCACGAGCCGCTGAAGAAGTTGTCCGGCCCACTGGGGCTGCTCGCGGGGAAGAACTCGTTGAAGAAGGTCAGGTAGTACTTCAGCGCGTGCGGGAATTCACGTTGGAAGAACTCGCCGCGCAGCCAGACGAACACGATGATCCCGGCGAGGATCACCAGGTACGGCGGCAGAATCCGGAACACGCGGCGCAGGTAGAACGCCGACAGCGAGATCCGGCCCGTCCGGTCCTGCTCACGCAGCAGCAGCGTGGTGATCAGGAAACCGGACAGCACGAAGAAGATGTAGACACCGACCCAGCCGGACAGCCAGTTCCACTTCGGACCCGCGAAGTGGAAGAGGATCACGATGGTGGCCGCGATCGCGCGAAGCCCGTCGAGCGCGGGGAATCGACGCATGGCGAGGAACTCGTCATGGTCCAAAGTGCGCACTGTGCTCCCCTAACGGCGGTATCGGCCCGGAAGTATACGGGGCCGCCACCGCGTCATTTCGTCCGGATCAAGGCCTCCGGCCTGCGAATATCCGGGGATCACCCAGCGTCACGCAGAGCCTTGATGTTGTGGGTCAGCCGGAAGCGGTTCCGCGGATCGACGTCCGTCTTGATTTCGCGAAGACGGCGCAAGTCCGCTGTGGAGTACACCGCGGACACGTGCTCGTCAGGGGTGCTCTCGCCGTAGAGGAAGGTCAGCAGTTTGCCGGTCGACCACGGCCGCAGCGCGTCGAACAGCTTTCCGTGGGCGGTCTTGATTTCGTTCAGCCCGGCGTTGTCCAGCACGGACAGTGCGCGCACGGTGAAGCACGCTTCGCGGTCCCAACCGACTCCGGGAACGGCGGGGGCGTCCGAAAGCGCGCCGCCGAGCAGGTCCAGCAGGATGACGGTCGGGACCGGGGCGTTCGGACCCGCGTGCTCGAGGATGGCGTCGATCATGGTGTCGTTGAGCTCGCCCACCGTGGCGTTGTCCGCGCGGTAGCCGTGCGGGATCGGCGGCTCGTCGGCGATCGAGCCGGATTCGGTGAACGGGATCTCGGTGACCGTGTCGATCAGCACCGGTGCGGCGGCGCGCAGTGGGCCGACGAGCCGCTCGCCCTCGGCGGCGTCGCCGGCATAGGCGATCCGGATCTGCGCGACGTGCCGGCCACGCAGCGGCTCGGGCACCATCGGGACGTCCGGCATCGGGACCATGGCCAGCGACGACGACATCTCGCGCGGCATTCCGGCGGCCCAGTCACGCCAGGCGCGGAGGACGTCGGACAGCGATTCGGTGCCGAAATGGAGGCCGCCGCCGTAGAGCTCGGTGACCGGGAAGAGCCGGAATTCGATCGCGGTGACGATCCCGAAGTTGTCGCGACCGCCGCGCAGCGCCCAGAACAGGTCCGGCTCGGTTTCAGCGGTGACGTGCCGGAGCTCGCCGTCCGCGGTGACGACCTCGATGGCGGTCACGCGGTCGGACGCCAGGCCGTACTTGCGGCCGAGCAGGCCGAATCCGCCGCCGAGGGTATAGCCGACGACGCCGACGCCGGGGAACGACCCGCTGAGCGGCGCGAGGCCGTGGACGGCCGATTCGGCGATCACCGCATCCCAGCGCACGCCCGCTTCGACGCGTGCGCTCGCGGTGGCCGCGTCGATCCGGACGCCTGCCATGCGGTGTGTGGTGACGAGGACTCCGCCGTCGGCCGGGACGGCCAGCCCGTGCCCGGTCGAGTGGACGCCGACCGGCAGATCGTGTTCGGCGGCATAGCGGACGGCTTCGACGACGTCGGCGGCGCAGGTCGCGGCCACGACCACGTCGGGACGGCGGTGGACGGCGGTCTGGAAGCCGGCGAGTTCGTCGTCGTAACCGGGCTCGCCCTGGCGGAACATCGTGGTCATGACACCAGCCTGAGCCCGGCACGGCCAGAAGTCCAAGATCTGGTTTGTCTATCAACTAGAATCATCGCTTATGGAACTGCGCCAACTCGAGTACTTCGTCGCCGTGGCCGAGGAGGCGAACTTCACCCGCGCCGCCGAACGACTGCACGTCGCACAACCCGGGGTCAGCGCGCAGATCCGGCGGCTCGAACGGGAGCTCGGCCAGCCGTTGCTCGACCGTTCGGCACGGGCGGTCCGCCTCACCGGCGCCGGCGAGGCCGCCCTCCCGCACGCGAGGGCCGCACTCGCCGCCGTCGCCGGGGTGCGTCAGGCGGTCGACGAGCTGACCGGGCTCGTCCGGGGCCAGGTCGCGATGGGCATGGTGTCCTCGCGCGGGCCGGTCGACCTTCCGGATCTGCTCGCGCGCTTCCACGAACGCCATCCCGCCGTGGAGATCACGCTCGCCGAGGCGACTTCCGACGCCCTGCTCGCGGGGGTGGCCGACGGCCGGTTCGACCTCGCGCTCATCGGTCTCGCCGGTGAACCTCCCGCGGGGATCGGCGTCGAGATCGTGCTCGACGAGCCACTGGTCGCCGTCACCGGACCGGAAGACCCGCTGATCGACCGCACGACGATCACGCTCGCGGAATTGGAAGGCAGGTCGATGGTGGGCCTGCCGAAGGGAACCGGCCTGCGCGCCGCCGTCGACAGGGCCTTCGGCGCCGACGGGCTGCGGCCGCGGGTGACGCTGGAGGCGGGCGACCCGAACGTCGTCGCCCAGCTCGTCGGACGTGGGCTCGGAGTCGCCGTGGTGCCGATGTCGCTGGCGACGTACTACACCGACCTGCACGCCATGGAGATCACGCGGCCTGCCGGACTCCGCGCGCGTCTCGCCCTCGCTTGGCGCACGGAAGGTCCGGTCAGTCCCGCCGCCCGCGCGTTCATCGCCACGGCCCGGGCCCTGCTGGCGATCTGAATCCACGGAACGATCAGCGGAAGTCCTCGGCGTGGTCGGCGGCCCAGACGTCGAAGTCCAGCGCGGGGGAGCCGGTGACGTCGAGAACGGTCGACGTTACTTCCGGCGGCTCGGTGGCCGCGTCGCGGAGTCCCTCCAGAAGCGTGTCCACGACGAAAGCCGGCATCTTCTCGAGCAGGTCGGCCCGCGCGGCTTCCGGCGAGATCTCCTCCCAGCGCGCCGGACGGCCCGCGGCCTCTCCGATGATCCGGACCTGGTCGATCTGGGTGACCGGCCGGGGTCCGGTGAGGACGTACTTCGCGCCCGCATGACCGTTGCCCGTCAAGGCTTCCACGGCGACCGCGGCGAGGTCGTGTTCGTGGATCAGCGTCATCGCGGCCTCGCCGTACGCGCCGCGAACGGTTCCGGTCTCGCGGATCTGCGGCGCCCAGCCGACGGTGTTCGTCGCGAAATCGTGCGGCCGCAGGAAAGTCCACTCCACCCCGGTGTCTTCGATCGCCTTCTCGATCGACTGGTGCCAGGTGCCGATGGGATTTTCCTGTTCCGCCAACGAATCGTCCACCGCGCCGGAGGAAAGAAGCACCACACGCCGCATTTGCGCGCCGAGCATCGACACGGTGGGCAGCATCGCCTCGGCGGATCCGGCGAGCATCAGGAATACCGTGTCGACGTCGTCGAGCGCCTCCTTGATCGTGTCCGGTTTCTCGATATCGCCCTGGACTCCGCCCGGCGGCGGGTTCCGGCTCAACGCCCGCACCGGCACGTCCCGGCTTCGTAATTGGGCGGCGACTTGCCCGCCGACATTGCCTGTTGCCCCGAAGACGAGTACCGGCTTCATTCGGCAACCCCCTTGATCGACGCGACCGCCCGATACCTCTTGACCGTCGACCGCCGGAGTCCAGGGAATGTCTGGACCTTCTTCCACGCATCCGTCGTGCCGATCCCGTCGGCTCCGGGCGCTTCGATCGCCGCGATATGGGCTTCCGCGCTGGTCCACTCGGCATAGTTCAGCACGCGTGTCCCGTCGGTACTCACGTGGAAATACCCGGAGATTCCGCCGTCCGGAAGGCCGGTTTCCGATGCCAGTGCTTCGAAAACGAGGTCGATCCAGTCGCGCTGGCGCTGCTCGTCCGGGCCGTCGAACTCGACCGAGACGACGACGAGGCAGCCTGGATTCCCTTCCCCGCCTTGCCCCCGATAGAGCCGGTACACCGGCGTTTCGCCAAGGTCAGGGATGGCGTCCTCGCTCGTCCACTGTTCGTAGGTGAACGCGCCGTCGTGGCCGATCCCCTCGTAGCGGGTGAAGGAGACGAGTCCGTCGGGCCCGTCCGCCCGCGCTTCGAACGTCGCCTGCGCCGCGCCGGCGTCGGGCCATTCCCGCGCCAACGCGACGACTTCGCCGTTCGGTGTCGGCCAGGCATCTTGTCCTTTATGGATGGTCGGATATCCGGTTTGTGAACTCGTCATGGATCCAGTGTGAAACCTGAACAAGGGTTTAAGTCAAGCTATGGTGGAGTGCATGTCCGAACTGCCGTCCGAAATCACCATCGGCGAACTGTCCGAGCGCAGCGGCGTCTCTACGTCGGCCCTGCGCTTCTACGAGCGCCAAGGACTTATCCACAGCAGGCGTACCAGCGGAAACCAACGGCGCTATACCCGCGGCACGCTCCGCCAGATCGCGTTCATCCGTGCCTCGCACCACCTCGGTATCCCGCTCGAGGTGATCGGCAGCGTGCTCGAACTGCTGCCGGAAGGAGCCACGCCGGATCGCGCGTTCTGGCAGCGAGCCTCGCAATGCTGGAGCAGAGAGCTCAATGAACGGATCGCGCAGCTGGAGCGGATGCGCGACCGGTTCACCGAATGCATCGGCTGTGGCTGCCTGTCCTTCGAGCAGTGTGTGCTGGTCAACCCCGGCGACGTCCTCGCGGCGAAAGGCCCTGGCCCACAACGACTTCTCAACGGCTGATGGCGGTCAGCTTCCGTTCGAGCAGTTGTCGCTCGGCGGTGTTCTCGGCCAGCTCGATCGCCGTCGTGTACGCCTGAGCGGACTCGTCCGCCCGGCCGAGCCGGTGCAGCAGATCGGCCCGGATGGCGTGGTACAGGTGGTATTTCTCGAGTTCCAGGCCGTCGACGAGGTCGAGGGCCGCGCCCGGTCCGTCCACTTCGGCCACGGCGACGGCACGGTTGAGCGCGACGATCGGTGTCGGGGTCATGGTCAGGAGCAGGTCGTACAGCTGGACGATCTGCGCCCAGTCCGTGCCGGCCGCGTCGTCGGCGTCGCTGTGGACGGCGTTGATCGCGGCCTGGATCTGGTACGGGCCGGGCTGGTTGCGCTTCAGGCATCGCCTTACCAACGTTTGCCCCTCGGCGACCAGATCCCGGTCCCAGCGCGAGCGATCCTGATCGGCCAGCAGGACGACCTCGCCGTTTTCCCCGGTACGGACGGGTTTGCGGGATTCGGTGAGCAGCATCAGCGCGAGCAGGCCGGTGACCTCGGGTTCGTCCGGCATCAGTTCCGCCAGCAGCCTGCCGAGCCGGATCGCCTCGGCGCACAGGTCCTCCCGCACCAGCCGTTCACCGGAGGAGGCCGTGTAGCCCTCGTTGAACACGAGGTACACGACGGCGAGCACCGAACGCAGCCGGTCCGGGAGGTCGGCGTCGTCCGGGACGCGGTATGGGATCTTCGCGTCCCGGATCTTGCCCTTGGCCCGGACCAGCCGCTGCGCCATCGTCGTCTCGGGGATGAAGAACGCGTGCGCGATCTCGCCGGTGGTGAGCCCGCCCAGCAGTTTCAGCGTCAACGCCACCTGCGCGGTCACGGCCAGCGCCGGGTGGCAGCAGGTGAAGATCAGCCGTAGTCGATCGTCGCGCACGGGACCCTCCTCTGCCGGTTCGTCGGTCATTTGCAGGAGCGCGGCCTGCGCGTGTTTGTCGTCGCGCGCGGATTCCCGGCGCAACCGGTCGATGCCCTTGTTGCGGGCGGTCGTGATGATCCAGCCCGCCGGGCTGGGCGGCAGACCGGTGGACGACCACCGGTCCACCGCCGCGGCGAACGCGTCCTGGACCGCTTCTTCGGCGAAGTCGATGCTGCCGAAGACGCGGACCAGGACCGCTACCGCACGGCCGTACTCCTCGGCGAAGACGCGGCCGATGTCCTCGGTGGTCAGGGACACGCAGGGCCGTCCTCGCCCTGGAACGGCCGGACCTCGATCGGGAGGTAGGTGATCTCGGCGACCCGGCGGCCCCATGCGAGCGCGGCGTCGAGATCCGGTGCCTCGACGATGCTGAACCCGCCGAGGTGTTCCTTGCCCTCGAGGTACGGGCCGTCGGTCATCACGATGTCGCCGCCGGGCTGGGCCTGCAGGACGGTCGCGGTTGTCGGCGGGTGCAGCCCGGCGGAGAAGACCCACGCGCCGGCGGCCTTCATCTCCTCGTTCAACGCCTTGATCTTGCGCGAAATCGGCTCGAGGAACTCGGGCGGCGGGACGGGACCGTCGGGCTGGATCAGGCTGATCAGGTACTGGGGCATGGCGTTCCTCCTGGTTCGAAGCGGTTCGTCGCCCCCTATACGAAGGCGGTGCGGCCGATTCGACAGCGGCGGCGATATTCTCCCGACTTTCTTCCCGGGGCGAGTCCCTATAACGCGCACACCACGAAACCGTAACGTTCAGATCTACCGACCGAGTACTCAGTCGGTCGCCGTGGTGTGCTCTCCGCCAGCTTCCCGGGCGACGATGCCCGAGGAAGCGGTCCCCAAGGAGGCGCCGATGACCGCGACGACGTCAGGCTTGCCACAGCCGGCCACCGGGGCGTTGATACCGCCGCCGACGGTCAACGCCCGGCCCGCCGTGGTCACGACCATGGCGCTGGCGCAGCTCGGCCTGTTCTTCGCCGTGCTGACCCCGGTGTTCTCGAGCCTCGCGATCAAGGTGCAGGCCCTGGTCGGCGAGGAGCGCGCGGTCGGGGCGCTCGCCACGGTCAGCGGGATCGGTGCGGTGGCCGCGTTCCTGGCCAACCCGATCTTCGGCCGGATCAGCGACCGCACCACCGGCCGGTTCGGCAGGCGGCGCCCGTGGCTGGTCGTCGGGGCGCTCGGCCTCACCGCCAGCCTGCTGGTGATCGCGCTGACGCAGAGCCTCGTGGTGGTCGTCATCGCCTGGTTCGCCGCGCAGACCTTCACGAACGCGGCACTCGCCGCCTTCACCGCCACGCTCGCGGACCAGGTCCCGGTGCGTCAGCGCGGCACGGTAAGCGGGCTGATCGGCGTGATGATGAACGCGGGCATCCTCGGCGCCGCGTACGTCGCCCAGTTCTTCGGCACGGATATGTTGCTGCTGTTCATGATTCCCGGCCTGGTCGGGCTCGCGCTGGTCGTGCTGTACGCGATCGTGCTGCCGGACAAACCGCTCCCGAGGCGTCCGCCGAGCGAAGGTTTCCGTACCGTCCTGAAGACGTTCTGGGTCAGTCCGCGCAGGTATCCCGACTTCGCCCTCGCGTGGACGTCCCGGTTCATGGTCATCCTCGCCACCTTCATGTTCACCACCTACCGGCTGCTGTTCCTGCAGGACCGTCTCGAACTGTCCACAGAGGACGCGACCGCGGTGATGGCGACGGGTGTGCTGATCTACACCATCGTCCTCGTCGTCGGCGCACAGATCGCCGGCTGGGCCTCCGACCGGCTGCGCCGTCGCAAGGTGTTCGTCTTCATCGCAACGCTGGTGTTCGCCGCCGGTACCTTGCTGATGATCCCGGCCGAGACCGCGGGCGGCTTCTACCTGGCCGAAGCGGTGCTCGGCCTCGGCTACGGCGTCTACATCGGGGTCGACCTCGCGCTCGTGACCGACGTGCTACCCAATCCCGACGACTCCGCCAAAGATCTCGGCGTGTTCAACATCGCCAACGCCGGGCCGCAGGCGATCGCACCGGTATTCGGCGCGGTGCTGGTCACCGCAGGCGGTGGCGGGAACTACAACCTGATGATCATCGTGGCCGGAGTGATCGCCGTCCTCGGTGCGCTCGTCGTCCTGCCGATCAAATCCGTCCGCTAGAAGGGAATCCGATGACCGTCACCGTCGACGTGACCGCGCTCGACCTCGACGCCAAGGTCCGGCTCCTGACCGGGGCCGCGCTGTTCAGCCTGTATCCCGAACCGGCGATCGGACTGGCCGAGATCCGTCTGTCCGACGGACCGACCGGGGTGCGTGGCGCCGAGTTCGCGGGTGGCAGGGTCACCAGCCTGCTGCCCAACGCCACCCTGATAGCCCAGCATTGGGACCCGGGGGTGGCAGGCGAGGTCGGTGCGCTGCTGGCGGAAGAGGCGGCCGCGCAACAGGTGCACGTCGTGCTCGGGCCGACGATCAACCTGCACCGTTCTCCTTTGGGCGGCAGGCTTTTCGAGGCGTTCAGCGAGGATCCGCTGCTGACAGGCGCGCTCGCGACCGCGTATGTCCGTGGCCTGCAGGACAACGGGATCGGTGCCACCCCGAAGCACTACCTCGCCAACGAGTCGGAGACCGACCGCACCACGGTCGATTCCGTCGTCGACGAGCGAACCCTGCGCGAGGTGTACCTGCTGCCGTTCGAGATGGTCGTGGCCGACGCGAGCCCGTGGGCGATCATGGCCTCCTACAACAAGATCAACGGCGTGACCGCGACAGAGCACTCCGAGCTGATCGACGGAGTCCTCAAGGGTGAATGGAATTACGACGGCCTGGTCATGTCCGACTGGTTCGCCACGACGTCCACTGTGGCCAGTGCGAACGGCGGTCTCGATCTGGTGATGCCCGGCCCGCGTGGGCCGTGGGGGAAGCGGCTGGCCGACGCGGTCCGCGCCGGGGAGGTCGCGGAGTCCACAGTGGACGAACATCTGCGGCGGCTGCTGCGACTTGCCGAGCGCGTGGGGGCGCTCGGCAACCCGAGGACCTGGCCGGTCGATGTCTCAGCGCCGGACAGCCCGTCGAGGCGGGATACCTTGCGGCGCCTCGCCGCCGGCGGAATGACCGTGCTGGTCAACAAGAACGACACGCTTCCGCTCGCGGGCACCGGAACCGTCGCGGTCATCGGGCGGCACGCCACCGAGACGATCGCCCAAGGCGGTGGCTCGGCGGGCGTCCGGCCCCCGCACGTCGTCAGCATCGCCGACGGTCTCACCGGGGTGCTCGGCGACCGCGTTCGCGTGGTCGACGGCGTCGAGGTGCGGAAGGTGCCGGTCGCGCCCGCGACGGATTTCGTGCTCGACCCCGAAACGGGGGAACCCGGGATGCGCGCGATCGCGAAGGACGCCGACGGTGTCGTCCTGCGGTCACGCCATCTCGGCATCGCCGAAACGGTGACCGGCGATGGCGGCTGGCTCGACGAGGCGGTCTCCGTCGAACTCTCCGCGAAGGTCGTCCTGGACGCGCCCGAGCGGTTGCAGATCGGGTTGCGCGGTATCGGCGAATGGACGTTCGAGGTCGCCGGTGAGCGGTTGGACGTGCGGCTCGAAGGCAGCGGCGACCCGCACGAGGGCGTGCTCAATCCGCCGGCCTGGACGATCGAACGCGACGTCGAACCCGGGACGACGATCACCGCGAACCTGGTGAACAAACTCGACCGCACGATCCTCGGGCTGGTGGCCCGCGCCGCCCCGCTTTCGCCCGCCGAGGCGATCAGCAAGGCCGCTCACGCCGCCGGACGGGCGGACGTCGCCGTCGTGGTCGTCGGCTTGACGCAGGAGCAGGAGGCCGAGAGCTTCGACAAGTCCACCCTGACCCTGCCGGGTGAACAGGACGCGCTGGTCGCCGCCGTGGCGGCGGTCGCCGACCGGACCGTGGTCGTGGTCAACGCGGCGACACCGATCCTGATGCCCTGGTTGTCGCAGGTGGATGCCGTCCTGTGGGCCGGATTGCCCGGTCAGGAGGCGGGTGCGGCCGTGGCGTCCGCGTTGCTCGGCGAGATCGAGCCCGCGGGCAGGCTCGTCACGACCTTCCCGGTGCGGGACGGCGAAGGCCCGGCCTGGTCGGTGACCCCGGTCGACGGCGAGCTGCCGTACCGCGAGGGCACCGCCGTCGGCTACCGCGGCTGGCGGACGGAACCGCTGTTCTGGTTCGGCCACGGCCTCGGATATACCACTTGGGAGTACGGCGGAAGCGAGCTGAACGTCGAGAACGGCGTCGTACGGACGGTGTCGGTCGACGTGACGAACACCGGCGTGCGAGCCGGACGCGAGGTCGTCCAGGTGTACCTGCGGCCGGCCGATCCGGACGAGGCGGTGCGGCTCATCGGCTGGGCACGGGTCGAACTCGCCCCCGGCGAGACCGGACGTGTCGTCGTGCCCTGCGATCCGCGTGTCCAGCGGGCCTGGGACGTCGCCGCGCGCGGCTGGCGGCGGCTCGCCGGTGCCGGGACCGTCATGATCGCCCGCGGGCTTGGCGATGTCCGGGCTACCCTGCAGGGGAACGGTCCTCAACAGGGAGTCTGAGCACGATGTCGTTTCCGCCCCGGTACCGCAAGGCGCGAGCCAAGTCGCGGGGGGAGCTGGCCGGTGAGGAGTCCAGGTCGAAGGCGGTGCAGGCCGCCATCGACCTGTTCGCCACGTCGGGCTTCCGTGGCACGTCGATCGCCACCGTGGCCGCGCGGACCGGGTTGTCGCAATCCGGTCTGCTGCACCATTTCCCGAGCAAGGCGGCGCTGCTGGCCGCCGTGCTGGAGGAACGTGACCGCTCGGACGGGGAGTTCCTGGCGCGTGAGGGCGCGGAGCCGCCGCTCGGCTGGGCCGCCTTCGATTCGCTCGCCGCGCTCGTGGCCAGGAATTCCACCCGGCCCCGGCTGGTCGGCCTGTTCGTGCGGCTGGCCGCCGAGGCGACCGAGCCCGGCCATCCCGCGCACACCTGGCTGCGGGAGCACTACGAAGGCATCGAGAACTGGCTGACCGACGCCGTGCGCACCGGGATCCAGCGCGGCGAGTTCAGTGAGGGCACCCCTGTCGACGTCGTCGTGCGCATGACCATCGCGGTGCTCGACGGGTTGCAGCAGCAGTGGTTGCTGGATCCGGAGCGGATGTCGATGGTCGCGGAATTCTCCGGTTTCGTCACCACGCTGAAAATGCGGTGGGCGAGCGCGCTCGTCACCGGGTGATTCGACGTCGAAGCATCGTGTTCCGGTGCCCGATTTCTCGATAGGTCACCGGTTTCGACCTAGGCTGGGTACCGAGGAATTGTCCTGCCGACAGGACGTCTTTCACGAGAGGCGTTATGAAACTCGGTATTCACAGCTTCGGCGACCGTCATCCGGATCCTGTCTCGGGAAAACAGGTTTCGGTGGCGGAAAAGCTCGAGCAGACGTTGGAACGCATCCGGCTCGCCGACGAACTCGGCCTATCCTTCTATGGGCTCGGTGAGCATCATCTCGACAACTTCGCCATCTCGCATCCCGGAACGGTGCTGGCCGCCGCGGCGAGCGTCACCAGGCAGATAACCCTTGGTACAGCGGTGACCGTGCTCAGCACCGAAGATCCGGTGCGGCTCTACCAGCAGTTCACGACGCTCGACCAGCTCAGCCACGGGCGCGCGGAAATACTCGCCGGACGCGGTTCGTTCACCGAATCGTTCCCCTTGTTCGGCGCGAATATCCATGATTACGATGCGCTTTTCGAAGAGAAACTCGAATTGCTGCTCAAAATCGATCGAGAGGATCCGATCACCTGGTCCGGCCGGTTCCGCCCGGCGTTGGACAACGTGCGGGTGCTCCCAAGGCCGTACGGCCGCCGGCTGCGCATTTCCCTTGGCAGTGCGGGAAGTCCGGATTCGTCGATTCGCGCGGGCAGGATCGGGCTGCCCGTGGTCTACGCCGTCATCGACGGCGAGCCGGAGCGATTCGCGTCGCTGGCCGACCGCTACCGCCAGGCCGCCGACACGGCAGGCCACGCGCCGGACGACCTGCACGTCACCATGGGTGGCTGCGGGTTGATCGCCCGGAAATCCCAAGACGCCAAGGAATCCTTCTACCCGCACTGGCTCGCGATGATGCGCTACCTCACCGAGGAACGCGGCTGGGCGCCCGCGAAACGGTCGCGCTACGACGAGCTCACCCGCGACGCGCGGTCGTTGTTGACGGGGAGCCCGGCCGAGGTCGCCGACCGGATCATCTCCGTCGGCAAACTCGTCGGCGCGGACCGGTACACGCTGCACATGGACTGGTGCGACGTTCCGCATGCGAAGGTGATGACCGCGATCGAGCTGCTCGGCACGGAGGTGCTTCCGCTGGTGCGCAAGGAGTTCGGCGACGCCGGGTAGTCGTTCATGGCATGCGAGGGGTGCCGGGGTCGAGGAACAGGAGCCGCGCGACAGCGCGCGCGGCCTCGTCCGGCTCCTCCAGATGTTCCGCGGGCAGAGCGCCGGTCAGCCACAGGTTCGCGAACCCGTGGACGAGCGACCAGGCGGCGACCCCGGCGATCGGGGCTGCGCTGACCGACGCGGACCCCTTGACCAGCACGTCGCCGGCCCGGTCGCGTGCGGCGGCCAGTGCCGGGTCGTCCGCGCGGTGTAGGTCGGGCCGGAACATCACCTCGAAATGCGCGCGGTGCTCGATCGCGAACCGTACGTAGGCCACGCCCACCTCGACGAAGTCCCCGGTGCGTTCGTCGGCGGCGATGAGGGTGTCGCCCAGGAGCGCGAAACCCTCGGTGGCCAGGGCGGTGAGCACGCCCGCCTTGTCGCCGAAGTGGTGCACGGGCCCGGCATGGGAGACGCCGGCGCGACGGGCGAGGTCGCGCAGGCTGATCCCGGCCGGGCCGTGTTCGGTGATGGCCGCGACCGCGGCGTCCAGGACGGCTCGGCGGAGGTCTCCGTGGTGGTACGGGCTCATGCCTTTGAATCTAGTCATTGACAAGATGTCGGGCAAGGGCGCATCTTGTCAGTGGAAAGTTTCGTCTCAGGAGGGCTTGGTCATGGATCCCGGACTCGCACCCGTAATCGTGTTGGTCGTCGTCACGGCGACGCTGTTCGTGCTGGGCAAGGCCGGTGTCCGCCGCCTGACGCCCTGGCCGGTCGCCGTGCGCGGCGGCGTCGCGGCACTGTTCGTCACGACCGGCCTCGCGCATTTCATCGGGATGCGCGCGGAGCTGGTGGCCATGGTGCCGCCCGCGTTGCCGGCGCCGGAGCTGCTGGTCACGGTCACCGGGGTGCTCGAACTGGCCGGTGCGGTGGGACTGCTCTGGTCGCGGACGGTGCCGTTGGCGGCGGCCGGGCTGACCGCGATGCTCATCGGCATGTTCCCGGCGAACGTGCACCATGCCCTGAACGGCGCCGATGTGACGGTCTTAGATCAACTTCTGCCGCGTAGCGTGATGCAGTTGGTCTTCCTGGCAGGCCCCATCGCGATCTTGGTCGCGTGGCTGT
Organism: uncultured Actinomycetota bacterium; assembly: GCA_963766045.1. GTDB lineage: Bacteria > Actinomycetota > Actinomycetes > Mycobacteriales > Pseudonocardiaceae > Amycolatopsis. The sequence continues at coordinate 1,270,621 of CAVXYN010000002.1, forward strand.
CCGTGCGGCGGTCGGAGGAAAGGACTGAAGAGAATCTTAAGTCTTTCCCAAGTGCGGGTTCATCCAATGCGCAGGGCACTACCCTTCGGGAATGAAGATCTCATTGTGGATCGGATTCTGTGGGCTGTGCATCCTCGCCGGGCACATGCTCCTCGGCGCTGCCGCGCTGGTGTTGCTGATGAGCTGCCTCCCGGCGGGATACGATCACGAATCCGGTGACGGGGCAAGGAAAACGTCCCCGCGGCTCGTCTGACGAGCCGCGGCGGAAAATGTCTTTCGTCGTTCTGGGGAATCCGTTATCCGGCTCCAGGTGTCAGAGTCGGATCAGTCGGGTACTCCTTACGGCGGAGGTTGTGATCATGCGTTCACGCGTATTTTCCGACCGGGCGCAGGCAGGCCGGGCTCTCGCGGCCGAACTCGCCCGGCGGGAGTGGATCGATCCGATCGTGCTCGGTATCGCCCGCGGCGGGGTCCCGGTCGCCGGGGTGGTCGCGCGGCGGCTGAACGCGCCGCTCGACGTCGCCGTCGCGCGGAAGATCGGCGCCCCCGGCCGTCCTGAGATCGGTGTCGGCGCGGTCACCGCGTCCGGGGCCGCGATCTACGACCAGGCGGGCCTTGACATGCTCGGGCTGTCGGTCGCCGACCTCGCCGAAACCGAGAACGCGGAACGGGCCGAGGCGCGGCGCCGGATCGCCGAGTACCGGCGCGACCGCGAACCTGTCTCCGTCCGGGACCGCGACGTCATCCTCATCGACGACGGGCTCGCCACCGGCGTCACGGCGACCGCGATGCTGCGTTCGTTGCGTGAGGAAGGCCCGCTCAGCGTGGTCCTAGCCGTTCCCGTCTGCGCGCCGCGCGCGGCGAACACCCTGCGCGGCGAGGCCGACGACGTGGTCTGCGTCGAGGAGCCGCTGCAGTTCCGCGCCGTCGGCCAGTGGTACGCCGATTTCCGCCAGGTCAAGGACAAGGACGTCATCGAGCTGCTCTCCTGATCATCCCCATGTGCTGGCGAAGGCGAGCGCGGCCAGCGCCGGAACGGTGGCCGCGGTCAGCAGAATCGTGCGGCGAGCCGGCTTCGGCCCCGCCAGCAGCTTGCTCACCCCGGCCGGCACAAGCGCGACGCACAGCCCGACCGTGCCGACGATCGACAGCAGTTCCGTTCCCTTCAGCACTCCGAGCGGCAAGAGGCCCATCGACGCCAGCCCCAGCGACTGGATGATGCCGAGTGCCTTGGAGCGGTAGGCGGCGAACGCGAGCACATACCAGCCGAACATGATCGTGAAGGACAGGAAGCTGAACAGATGAATGTCCTGATAGGACTCTGAAACGACGGATTCCGCGAACGTCGGTCCTCGCCTCGCGACAAGTCCTTGCGCGGCCTGGTCGATTCCGGCGTGGAAGGTGCGTTCGAAGAGTCCGATGAGGACCAGGATCCCGCCCCAGGCGGCCAACGCGGGCCTGGTCTTCCCGATTTCCGTTGCCAGTGCCACGATCGCTGGCCACAACAGGACATTGCCCGCGAGGAAACAGGTGTAGGCGGCGGTCATCAGCGCGGGATGGTCGCTCATCGCCCTGAGCTGATCGGGAAAGAAGAAGTCGAACTGCGAACGCAGCAGTGTTCCGGTGAGCAGCAGCACCGGACCGAGGACCATCGAGAGCGCGCCGATCCGGCGGCCGGGGAAGACGTAGTCGCTTTTCATGACCCAAAGCCTGCCGACGCGCGCGCTTTCGCGGATCGGCCCACGGTCCGGTTACGGGCGTACCCCCGTGGTCCGACCGGAGGTCCGGGTCAGCCCCAGGGTGGAGAGGACCCGCCGTGCCGTGGCGGCGACGGCGGGCCCTCCGGGGCGCCCGGTCAGCCCTTGACGGGGCTGCTCTGGTGCGAGAACAGGTTCAACTTTCCTTCGGCGTTGCGGACGATCACCCAGACCGCGCGGATCTGGTTCTCCGGCGCGATTTCGGACTCACCGGCGCGGATGATGCCGCCTTCGGTGACCACGACCGCGATGTTCGGCTCGAGGAACTTGACCTCGAGCGGCCACCCGTAGACATGCGCGCCCTTCAGCCCGCCCTGGAAACCCGCCCGCATGAACTCGCGGATCTCGTCCCGGCTGGTGAGCTGGTTGTCCTGCAGCAGCAGGCTGCCGTTCTCGACGAAGACGTCGGCGAAGGCCTCCGGGTCGTTCTTCAGCCACGCGTACTGGATCCGCTGCGGAACGGTGAGGGCTGCCTTTTCGTCCGGGCTCGTGAAATCCCGGTAGAAGGTGGTGTCCTCGGGAACGCCTGCCGCGTCGAGAATGGCCGTGGCGTCGCCCCACGAATTGGTCGGCACAATGTTCTCCCGTGTCAGTGGTAGGTCACCAGCGGAGGGTCGCGCCGGAGCCGCGGGGGCTGTTCTGGTAGACGGCGAGCTGCCATTCGTTGTCGCGCTTCACGACGACCCAGGTCGAGCGCACCGCGAGTTCCTCGTCGATTTCCGTTTCGCCCGGCGCCAGAATCCCGCCGTGGGTACGGATCAGCGCGACGGTGTCGGAGACGAACCGGAGGTCCACCGGTCGCCCGGTCACGCCGGTGCCCTTGAACGGACCGGCGTACGCGGCGGTCATGAATGCGCCGACCTCGTCGCGGCCCTTCTTCAGCACGTCACCGGGCAGAATCAGGATTCCGTCCTCGGTGAAGCTCTTCGCGACGCCGTAACCGTCGTTCTTGGACCAGGCGGCGATCAGGCGCAGCGGGACCTGAAGGACTTCGATTTCCTTCTCGGACGTGAAGGGGCCGTAGTATTCGTCCAGCCTGGCCTGTTCCTCGGCGGTAGTGGTTTCGGACACTATGCTTCTCCTTCGTTCGCGCGGCTGGCCAAGGGCATAGATGCGTTCAGCCCACCTGGTCACGGTCGCATGCGGACCGGTGAGATCGCCTCTTCTGTGTTGCGAGAAAGCCGCTCCCCGTGCGGGTTTTCCGCGCAGCGGAGGAGATGCGACGGAGCGGTCGCGGCGGCCACCATGACGAGGCAGAACCTGGGCCGCAGGCCCGCACCGTCAGGTCGTCAGCCAAGGAGTGTCGGATGTCCGAAAAGGCCTCGTCCCTCGTCGCCCAGGCCAAACAGTGGGCCACCTACTACGGCAAGTTCACCCAGGGCGAGGAGAGCTCCGCGCTCACCGCACCCCTGCGTGCCCGCGCCGCGTGGGACGCCAACGACGCCGACGCGTTCGCCGGCGTGTTCACCGAGAACGGCAGCATCCTCGTCGACGACGAGCAGCTGAGCGACCCCGGCGCGATCCGCGACTTCTTCGCCGAGGCGTTCGCCGGTGACCTGCGCGGAACCCGGCTGCTCGTCGAGCCGATCGAGATCAAGGTCCTCGAGCCGGGCGTCGCCGTCGTCATCACCGACGGCGGGGTGCTTTACGGCGACGAGACCGAGGTCCCGCAGGAGCGCGTCGTCCGCGGCACCTGGGTCACCAAGCAGACCGACGGCGAATGGCGCCTCGTGTCGCAGCAGACCAGCCCCGTCAAGGGTTGAGGGAGGACGAGCCGATGAACGCCATCGCCGAACGTTCCGGGGTGACGACCTTTCGCGGTCACCCGGTCACCCTCCTCGGCCCGGAGGTGAAAATCGGGGACCGAGCACCGGAGTTCACCGCACTGGCCAACGACATGTCGCCGGTGAGCCTCTCTGCCTCGAGCGGCACGGTCCGCGTGATCTCCGTTGTCCCGTCGCTGGAAACCCCGGTGTGCGACGCGCAGACCCGCCGATTCAACCAGGCCGTCAGCGAGCTCGGCGACGCCTCGGTCCTGACCATCTCCGTCGACCTGCCGTTCGCGCAGGCTCGCTGGTGCGGCGCGGCCGGCGTCGACGCGGTCCAGACGCTTTCGGACTACCGCGACCTGTCCTTCGGTCAGGCGTACGGCGTGGTGATCAAGGAGTTCCGTCTGCTGGCGCGCGCGGTGTTCGTGGTCGACGCGGCCGACACCGTCGTGTACGCGGAGTATGTGCCGGCGATCGAGGAGTCCCCGAACTTCGACGCGGTGCTGGTTGCGGCGAAGGGTGCGGAGAACACTCGCCTGGCTGCTTAAGTCCACAAAGGACATGACGCGAAGGCCACCTTCGCGACCATCAAGGTCGCGAAGGTGGCCTTCGCGACATGTTGGCGCTGGGAGGGCGGCCGGACGCTATGAACGGTCCGTTCCTTGCGAAATTTGCAAGGAACGGACCGTTCATAGCACGCGAAGGCCCACAAGCCACCTCAGGCAGCGGCGGCGCCGGCATCCATCTCGGCCAGGATCCGCCGCAGAGCCTTCTTGTCCGCCTTACCCACCGCGGTATGCGGAAACTCCCGCAGCAGCTCCAGCCGTTCCGGAATCTTGAACGCCGCCAACCCGCGCTCGGTCAAGGCGGCCTTGACATCCACCAACGTCAGCCGCGCACCAGGATGCAGGCGAACGAAAGCACAGACACTCTCGCCGTACAAGGGATCCGGCGCCGCGACGGCCGCCACCTCCGCCACTTCGGGCAGTTCCTGCAACAGGGTCTCGATCTCGCCGGCGGAGATCTTCTCGCCGCCACGGTTGATCAGGTCCTTGATCCGGCCACAGACCACCGAGTTTCCCTCGGGCGTGAACCGGACGACGTCACCTGTGCGGAACCAGCCGTCCTCCGTGAACGACAGCTTGTTCTGCTCCGGTACCCCGTAGTACCCGCGAGGTGTCCCGGGGCCGCGCGTCAGCAACTCGCCTTCTTCGCCGGGAGCGACCGGATCGCCGTCTTCGTCGACGACGAGCAGCTCGTCGAACGGGCTGACTGGTGGACCCTGGGTGTGGAAGGCGACCTTGTCCGAGGCGTCCGGCGGCGTGTAGCAGATCAGGCCTTCGGCCATGCCGTACACCTGTTGTACCCGGCAGCCCAGCACCCGGTTCATCCGCTCGGCGATGTCCGGCGCCAGCATCGAACCGCCGACGTGCAGATAGCGCAGGCTCTTGAGGTCGGGTTTGGTCTGGAGCGCCGCGTCCATCCATTTCAGGACGACGGCAGGCACCGCTGACGTCGCCGTGACACCTTCGGTCTCGATCGCCGCGAAGACCGGTTCCGGCCGCGGCGAACCGGTGAGGAACACCCGGCCTCCCGCGTACAGCGCACCGAGGATTCCGGGGCTGGCCAACGGGAAGTTGTGCCCGGCGGGCAGCACCGCGAGATATACCGTGTCCTCGTCGAAGGCGCAGGCCCGCGCGCAATGAGCGATATTGAACAGGTAGTCGTCGTGGGTCCGGCTGATCACCTTCGGGACCCCCGTGGTGCCACCGGAAAGCAGGAACACCGCGATGTCCGACGGCGACGGCGCGACCGCGTCCAGACGTCGGCGCCGCGCCTCGGCGTCGCCGTCCGGTTCGAGCAGCGCCCGCACATCCACCGCGTCCGCGCCGACGGTGTCGCCGACGACCAGCACCTGAGCCTCGTGCGGCAGTGCCGAGGTCACCCGGCGCGCGAGGTCCTGATGGTCGTAGCCACGCCAGGTGTCCGGCACGATCAGCGCCTTGGCCTCGACATGCGCGCCGATTGACGTCAGCTCGTGTTCCCGGTGCGGCGGCAGCATCATCGTCGGGACGACACCGAGGCGCAGCAGCGCGAAGGTGAGGACCACGAACTCCCAGGTGTTGGGCAGCTGCACCAGAACCGTGTCTCCGCAACGGAAACCGAGGCCGGCGAGGCGCTCGGCCAGTACGTCCGACCGGACGGCCAGCTCGCGGTAGGTCAGGCTCCGCCGGTCGTCGCCAACGGCGATCCGGTCGCCGTGGCGCTCCGCCCATTCCCATAGGTACGAGCCGATCGTCCGGCCCGGCCATACCCCGGCCGCCCGGTAGGCGTGCGCGAGGTCGGCGGGCCAGGGCACGAACCCCTCGTGACTCATCGACGTTCCCTTTCAGTCGCTCTGTTCGGCGTCCTCGGCCATCCGCTCGGTGAGCAGGGCGGCGACGGCGTCGATGGTCGGCCGGTCCCAGAACAGCGTGGCCGGGAGGCCGAAACCGAACCGCCGCTCCAGACCGCGCCGGATCCGTACGGTCATCACCGAATCGAGGCCCATTTCGATGAGCGGCCTTCGAATGTCCACTTCGGACGGTGTAAGACCGGTTTCGCTGACCACGTGCCCGGTGATCTCCTTGACGACCGCCGCGGTGAGTTCCTTGCCGGACAACCCCGCCCACGGCACGTCGAGCAGGTCGGCCGCGTTCGCGCCACCCGCGGCCTCCTCGGGCAGCTCGGAGAGCAGCGCGAGCTTGCGCACGCCCGGTTCCCCGGGCAGGGTCCGCAGCATCGCGGCGTACCCGAGGTCGTGCCGGGTGGCCAGGTCCCAGGCCCCGAAGGCTTCGGTGACGGAAATGTCTGCGGTCCCGCGGGCGGCCAGTTCGGCGTCGATCACCGCGGACGACGTCGACATGCCGAGCCCGCGCCACGAAGTCCAGGCGTAGGCGGCCGCCCCGGTGTCGCCCGCGGCGCGGCGGTGCAGGGCCAACGAGTCCAGGAACGCGTTCCCGGCCGCGTAACTGGCCTGTCCGGGCAAACCGAGCAGCTGGCCGCATGAGGAGAACAGCACGAAGAAGTCCAGTTCTCCCGGCGGGAACAGCCGGTGCAGGTTCAGCGCGCCCTCCACCTTCGGCCGGATGACCCGGTGCAGGGACTCCTCGTTGAGCGCGTTGATGGTGCGGTCGTCGAGGGCGCCCGCAGCGTGGATGACGCCACGGAACGGCGGAAGTCCCAGCGCCTCCGGCGAAAGCTTGGCGGCGACGTCGGCGTAGGGGCCCGCGACATCGACTCCTACCGTGCGCACCGTGACGCCGGCCCGTTCCAGCGCGAGGACCGAAGCGACACGCGCGCTCTCGGTCTCATCGGTCAGCCGGTGCCAGGCGTGCCGTGGTGGCAGGGGCGTGCGCCCGGCCAGCACCACCCGGCGCATACCGCGATCGGCCAGCCAGTGCGCCACCTCGAGGCCGAGCACGCCGAGCCCGCCGGTGATGAGGTACGTGCCGTCCGGTGCGCAGGCGAGCCGGTCTCGGGTGCCCGTGCCCTCCAACCGCTGCAGCCGTCCCACGTGGGCGGCGCCATCGCGGATCGTGACAACGTCCTCGCCTCGCACCGAACCCAGCACCTCGACGAGGGCATCGATATCCTTTTCGGACTGTCCGATGTCGACGATCCCACCCCAGAGGTCGGGGTGCTCCCCGCCGATGATCCGGCCGAGGCCCCACAGCGGTCCTTGCCCGAGTGTCGTGTCTTCGACGCTCTCACGCACGCCGGTGGTCAGGCACCAGAGCAGCGCCGGCCGGGTCTGCCCGGTGGCGGCGACCCGCTGTGCGGTCCGTGCCAGCAGCCACGCGCTGTCGAGCGCCGCCACCTCGGGTGCGTAGGGGGCGGGCACCACGAGCACGGCGTGGTCGCGGGTCAGGTCGGCGTTTTCGAGCTGCTCCGGTACGACGACCATGCGATAGGGCAGGTCGAGCCGGTCGAGCCCGGCGGTGACCCTGGCCAGCGCGGGGGAGTTCGGGCCGACGAGCACCAGTTGCGGCGGGGATCCGACGGTGGCGACGTCGGCGGGACGCCAGTCGAGCCGGTGCACGATCTGGCGTGGACTGGTGACCACGCCCGCCTCGCCGTCGAGCACGCCGTACTTGAGCCGGGCGAGCCGGCCGACGACGTTGCCTTCGAGGTCGGCGATCTCGACGTCGACGGTGTCCGTGGCGACCACGCGCACGGTGATCCTGGCGCGCCGCGGCGATGTTCCCGCAATGCTGACGCGGTGGATGTGCGCGGGCATGCGGAGGATGGGCGGGCCGCCGAAGGCCACCGATGCGGCGGAAAGCGCGCCGTCGAGCAGTGGTGCCCAGGTCGACGGGTCCTCTTCGGACTCCGGATCCGTGGTCAGGGTGACCACCAGGGTGCCCTCGCCGCGCCGGATCTCTTCCACCGCCCACGGGAAGCCCATCGCGGCGACGCCGAGGGTGGCGAGCCGGTCGATGACGTATCCGGAGGGAAGTTCCTCGGTGGTCGACGGCTCCGGGCCCTGAGTGAGGGTCTCGCCCGCGAACGGCTTGATCGCCGCCGTGGTGTGGGTGACCCAGCCCTTGTCGTCGTCCTCGGAGTCGCCTTCTTCGACGATCCTGGAGGAAAGCCGGAAGGCGTCGTCCTGCAACACGATCTGCAGGTGCCGTGGCCGCGTGACACTCACCGGGACCCGCAGCGCGACGTCGGACAGTTCGTGCGGGACGCCCTTGCCCAGTTCGGCGGCGGTGAAGAAACTGTTCAGCAGCACCGCCGCCGGGATGATCTCCACCTTGCGCACCGGGTGGTCACCCGGGTACGGCCGCGAGTCGTGGCTGAGGTAGGTCAGCCAGACCTGTGCCGGATTCGCGCCGTGCACGTTGATCCGCCCACCGAGCAGGGTGTGACTGTCGATCTCGTGCTGCTGCGTGAGGAAGGACCGGCCCGCCGAGTCGTCGACCCAGTGTTCCTTGCGCTGCCAGGCGACGGTCGGCAGATCGGCGAGCGTGCCGGCCCGCCAGTGCGCCGCCCAATCGACGTCGACCCCGGCGCCGTACAGCACGCCGAAGTTCGCGAGCAGGATCTCACGTTCAGGCTTGTTGCGGCGCAAGGAATGCGTGACGACGGCGTCGGTGATGCCGAGTTCGTCGAGGGTTTCGTTGATCGAGTGCTCCACGACCGGATGCGGCGAGACCTCGACGAACACCCGGTAGCCGTCGGCCGCGGCGGCGGAGACGGCCTGGGCGAACCGGACGGTCCCGCGCAGATTCGTGGCCCAGTAGGAGCCATCGCGCGACGCGGTCGAGCGAGGGTCCGTCAAAGCCGTGCTGTAGACGGGAATCGACGCGGGGGTGGGCGGCAGATCGGCGGCCGCGGCGGCGAGTGCTTCGAGCAGCGGGTCCATCTGCGGACTGTGGAAGGCGACATCGGAGTCGACCTGGCGGACCATCCGACCTTCGGCGGCGAACATGTCGCTCAGCTCGGTGACGGCCTCGATGTCGCCGGAGAACACGGTCGATCCGGTGGCCGCGGCGACCGCGACGGCGACGTCGGTGCGACCGCGCAGCCGCTCTTCGACGGCGTCCGGCGGCAGGTTCACCATCGCCATCGCACCTTGGCCGGCGACCCGGCGCAGCAGCACCGACCGCCGGCAGACGAGCCGGGCGCCGTGTTCGAGGGTGAGCATTCCGCCGGTGACGGCCGCGGCGATTTCGCCGACGGAGTGCCCGATCACCGCGTCCGGCCGGATGCCCCGGTCTCGCCACAACGCGCCGAGCGCGACCTGGGTCGCGAAGATCATCGGCTGGATGACGTCCACCGGCTGAGGTTCGTCGCTGAGGATCGTCGCGCGCGGCGAGACTCCCATTTCCTCGACGAAAATCGGCTCCAGCCGGTCGATCACCGCGGCGAACGCCGGTTCTGTCGCCAGGAGTTCGCGGGTCATCCCGGTCCACTGCGAACCGTGTCCGGAGAACACCCAGACGAGGTCGTGCCGGGTGCTCTCGGGGAGCGCCTGCACGGTTTCGCCCGCGCTGCCGGCGTACGCGGCGAGGCGTTCGCGCAGTTGCGGCAGATCGGCCGCGGTGACCGTGGCCCGGTGCGGTAAGTGGGTTCGCCGCAGGGAAAGGGTGTGGCCGACGTCGGCGAGTTCGACGTCCTCGGTGCGCTCGAGCCAGTCGGCGAGCCGCTCGGCGTACTGCCCGACGGCCGCCGGGCTCGCGCCGGAAAGCGGGAACACCATCGGCCGCCCCGGCACGTCGCCCGCCGTCGTCACGTCCGATTCGATCTCGTCGGCGGACTCGAGGATGACGTGCGCGATGGTGCCGCCATAGCCGTATCCGGACACGCCCGCGCGCCGCGGGGTGCCGGTCTCCGGCCACGGGGTGTTCTCGGTGACCACGCGCAAACCCGAAGTGTCCCAAGGGATCTTCGGGTTCGGTGTGGTGAAGTTCAGGCTCGGCGGGATCACGCCGTGTCCCAAGGCGAGGACGGTCTTGATCACGCTCGCGACGCCGGCACCCGCCTCGAGGTGACCGACGTTCGGCTTGACCGAACCGATCAGGCAAGGATCGTCCGCCGGGCGCCCGGCGCCGAACACCGCCGTCATCGCGCCCGCCTCCAGCGGGTCGCCGACGCTGGTGCCGGTGCCGTGCGCCTCGACGTAGCCGACGGTCACCGGGTCGATCCCGGACGATTCGTACGCACGCCGCATCAGATGCGCCTGCGCGTCACCGTTGGGCGCCATGATCCCGTTGGTCTTGCCGTCCTGCTGCACCGCGCTGCCGCGGACCACGGCCAGCACACGGTCGCCGTCACGCCGGGCATCGGACAGCTTCTTGAGCACGACGATCCCGCCGCCTTCGCCGCGGCCGTAGCCGTTGGCGGAGGCGTCGAAGGATTTGCTGCGCCCGTCCGGCGAGGTGGCCCCGGCCGCGTCGAGCACGACCGACAGACCGGGGCCCGCCATCACCAGGACGCCGCCGGCGAGCGCCACCGGGCACTCGTCGTTGCGGAGTGCTTGTGCCGCGAGGTGAATCGAGACGAGCGACGACGAGCACGCCGTGTCCACCACCATGCTGGGCCCGCGAAGGTCCAGCGCGTACGAGACCCGGTTGGCGACCGCGCACATGGAGCTGCCGATCCCGGTCCAGGCCTCGATCTTCGGCAGATCCTCGAGCATCCGGCGGCCGTAGTCGTCGGCACCGACACCCATGAACACCCCGGTGTCGGTGCCTGCCAGCGTCCGCGGCGGGAGGCCGGCGTGCTCCAGTGCCTCCCACGCGAGCTCCAGCACGATCCGCTGCTGCGGATCCATCAGAGCCGCTTCCTTCGGCGTCACGTCGAAGAAATCCGCGTCGAATTCCTTGACGTTGTCCAGGAAGGCGCCGCCCTTGGTGACGTCACGCACCACGGCGGCGTCTTCCCGGCTACGCCCGGCGTGCCAGGCCCACCGGTCCGCGGGCAACTCGTTGACCGCGTCGCCGCCGTCCCGCAGGAGCGCCCAGAACGACTCTGGAGACTCGATTCCCGCGGCGAATCGGCAGGACATCCCGATGATGGCGATGGGTTCGGGGGTGTTCATCGGCCCTCTTTCGTCGTCCCAGGCGGAACTGTGGTGATGACTGCGGTGTCGCGACTACTTGTGGCCGACGACCAGCGCGTGGCTGAAGCCGAGGTCGGCGAACCGCTCGACCCGCGAGAAACCGGCGTCCTGTACGGACTTCTCCATGTCGGCCGCCGACCAGGTCATACCCTCGCCGGAGGCCAGCGCGAGGAAGTACGGCGAGACGAGCCCACCGGACAGCGAACCAGTGCCCTCGTCGTTGGAGACGAAGTTGTAGACCAGCACCGTGCCGCCTTCGGGCAGCGCGTCGTAGCACTTGCGCAGCAGCTCGGTGTTCCGCTCCAGCGACCAGATCTCGTAGATGTGGAAGAACAGGATCGCGTCCGCACCCTCGGGCAGCCGGTCGTGCACCATGTCGCCCGGGTGGAAGTGCACGCGCTTGCGCACGTCCGGGTCCTCGATCCGGTTCGCCGCGAGCTTCGTGACGCTCTCCTGGTCGAACACGGTCATCTCGAGCTCGGGATACCGCTCGGCCAGCTTGATCGAGTTCGTGCCGTCGCCACCGCCGATGTCGATGGCGTGCTTGATCCCGCTGAAGTCGTAGTACTCCAGGAACTGCTCGAACGCGCGGTTCGAGGCGTCGCCCATGTTGTCGTAGAAGACCTTCTGCAGGTCCGGCGTCGCGGTCAGCTTGGAGTACAGCGTGTCGCCGGGGCCGTCGAGGTGACGCAGGCCCACGTTGGTGCTCTGGCGCATCGACTCGGCGAAGTCGACCAGGGTCTTGTTGATGATCTTGTCCTGGATGTCGATCAGCGGGCCGAGGAACCGCTCGCCGTCCTTGAGTAGCTTCCGGCGCACGATCGGGGCGTTGACGAACTTGCCGTCCTTCTTCTCGATCAGCAGCAGCGAAGCGAGACCGAGCAGCAGGACACGCGCCGGGTACTCCTCGACGTCGAGTGCCTCCGCGACCTCGGTCAGGTCCAGGCCGCCGGCGTCCTCGAGCTTCTGGAACAGGTCGAATTCCAGGCCGGTGCGCAGAAGTTCGAACGCGGTGTGGCCGTGGATGAGGATCCGGAGGTAGTCCGCATCCGAGATCGGGACGCTCGTCGCCATGGCTTGTTCTCCTTCTCAGGGGATGGGTCGGCCTGACCCGGCACGCCCGATTACGAGGATGGCCGTCGCTATTCGGTTGCGACGCCTTCATTTCTGCGCTGCTCGCCGGGGGTAGGCCTCGGGTGCGATGAAAGCGTCCTTCATTGCGAAATTTGCTATGAAGGACGCTTTCATCGCGTGGCCGTCGGGCCGTGTCGCGAAGGCCAGTCCGTCAGGGTGGCTCTCACGCACTTTCGCGAATCAACGACCCGGGGCATCTAGCCGTGGGCGGTCAGAGCACCTCGACCTCGGGGACGAACCGGATCCACTTGCCGCCCGCGGCACGGAAACCGGGCTCCTTGGCCATGATCTCCGCAGCGTGGTTCCAGGCGAACAGCACCGCGTAGTCGGGATACGGGTTCGAGAACGCCTCCGGCGGCTTCACCGGCAAGTGCGAACCCGGCAGCAGATGGCCCTGTTTGCCCGGGGTCGAGTCGACCACGAACGGCACCAGATCGGTGGTGATCCCGCAGTACGTGGTCACCGTCGAACTCTTGCCCGGTGCGCCGTAGCCCACCACGGTCTTGCCCTCGGCCTTCAGATGCGTCAGCAGTGCGACGAGGTCGCTGCGGACACGTTCGACGTTGCGCCCGAACTTGGCGAACGTCTCGGGCGTGGACAGCTTGTTCGACTCCTCCTCGGCGAGCAGGGTGTCGAGCGAGGCGGACGGCGTGCGGGCACCCGGCCGGGCGATCGTGTAGCGGACCTCGCCGCCGTGCATCTCGATATGCTCGGCGTGCACCAGCTCGAAACCGAACTCCTCGGCCATTGCCTTGACCGAGCCGGCACTGAAGTAGAAGACGTGCTCGTCGTAGATCTGATCGAACGCCATCCCGTCGATGATCGTGCCGAGATAAGGCTCCTCGAACACGAAAATGCCGCCGGGCGAAAGCAGCGCGTCGATTCCGCGGAACAGCGATTCCGCGTGCGCGATATGGCAGATCGTGTTGGCCCCGAAGATCACGTCCGCGGGCCCGTGCTCGGCGCGCACCCGTGCTGCCGTCTCCTCGTCGAAGAACGCCGAGAGCACCTCGACACCCTTGCCACGCGCCAGATCCGCTACGTTCCCCGACGGCTCGACGCCGAGGTGCCGCACGCCCGCGTCGGCGATCGTGGACAGCATCACGCCGTCGTTGCAGCCGATCTCGACGATGAACGGGTCGTCGCCGGTGAGCTCGTTTTCGAGGAACCACCGGGCATCGGCCTGGAAGTGGCTGCGGTGCCCGGCCGAACCGGACGCCTGGTACCGGTAACCCGCGTGATAGCGCAGATCCTGCGGTACCTCCTCCATCAACTGCACCATCGTGCAGTCCTCACAAGCGCCGACGGCGAGCCGGAACAGGAACTCGCCCTCCACCTCGTGCGGCAGCAGGAATCCGTTCGCCGTCGGCTGCCTGCCAAGGTCGACGAATTCGGCCACCCGGCCGCCGCACACCCGACACTGGCTCTTCGCATCCATGGAGCGACCCTCACTGTTCGTGGTCAACGTGGTGTCCCGATTCATTCCGCGCCGCTGTCGTCCTGTGCCAGCCACCAATCGGCGCCGCGCGCCCATTCGATGGTCTTGATCAGCCCGTCACGCAGCTCGGTTTCCGGTCGCCAGCCGAGGATCCTGCCCGCCTTGGCGTTGTTCGGCACACGACGCGGAAGGTCCTCATAGGACGCTCCGAGCTTCTCCCCGGTGTCGATGTCGATCACGGCGTCCGCGCCCGTGAGCTCGCCGACCAGCCGCACGACCTCACCCATGGTGGTTTCGACCATGCTGCCGATGTTGAACGCCTGGCCGACGGCTTCCGGATTGTCCGCCGCACGCAACGTGCCTTCGATGGCGTCCTCGATGTAGGTGAAACAGCGCGTCTGCAGGCCCTTGTCATAGACCACAAGAGACTTCCGGTGCAGGGCACGGTGAACCGAGCGGCTGACGACGTAGGCCGGGCGCTGCCGCGGGCCGTACACGTTGAAGTACCGCACGATCGTCGCCGACAGCCCATGCTGCCGGGCGAAGGCGAAGGTCAGGTGTTCGGCCAGCGCCTTGCTCGACGAGTACGACCACCGGTCGTGCGATGTCCCGCCGAGGACGCGGTCGCCGTCTTCGTCCCAAGGTACGGCCGGGTTCTTGCCGAACACCTCGCTCGTGCTGGCGAGCACGACCTTCGCGCCGGCGGCCAGCGCGAGTTCGAGCACGCCGCGTGTGGCGGCGTAGTTGATGTCGATGACGTCGAGCGGCCGCGCCAGATACTGGTCGACGCCGACGACGGCGGCCAGGTGGTAGACCACCCCGACACCCGGGCGGATCGCCGCCGCGAGACTCGCGGGGTCACGCAGGTCGCCGGTGAGGTATTCGACGCCGTCGACCGGATTGCGCGGCGGGGCGGCGTCGAGCACCGTCACCCGGTCGCCGCGGGCGACGAGCCGCTCGACGAGGTGACTGCCGATGAAACCGTTACCACCGGTCACAACGGCGTGCGTGGGAACGTGGGTGCTCATTCAGCTGGCCTCCGCCCAGAACCGGGTTGTGGCGGTGCCGCCACCGGGTTCGCCGAGCGCTTCTCCACGGCCGATTCCCCGGTACGTGTACCCGGCCGCGCGCAGTTCGGCGATCTTTTCCTTGGAGTAGTAGGCCCGGCCGTCCAGTACCAAGCAGTCCGGCCGGACGGGCAGGGAGGCGAAGTCGATGTCGTGGAACTCGCTGTGCAGCGCGAGAACCGCGATGCAGTCGGCGTCCCGCACGGTCTCCTCGAGCGACGCCGTCGGGCGCACACCGAACATCTCTTCGGCCGCGTCCGCGTCGACGAGCGGGTCGTGGATCGCGAGTTTCGCCCCCGCCTTCGCGAGCGTCTTGACGGTGCCGACGGTCGGGGTGGCGCGGAGGTCGCCGGTGTCGTTCTTGAACGCGACACCGAGCACGGCGATCTTCGCGCCGACGACGTCCTTGCCCTGCCGGGTCAGCTCGTCGATGGCCAGTTGCGCGGTGTACTCCGGCATCCCGGCGTTGACCTCACGCCCGGCCGGCGCGGTGCGGATCTGCACACCGAAGCGGTCCGCCGCGCGCCAGACCATCCACGGGTCCTTGGTCAGGCACGACCCGCCGACACCGACGCTCGGCAGCAGGATGTTGATATTGCCGGCGCCCTTGGGGATCGTGTTCGCCGCCGAGATGACGTCGAGGACGTCGACCCCGTACAGAGCACAGAATTTCGCGAGTTCGTTGGCAAGCGCGATGTTCAGGTCGATCCACCAGTTGCTGGCCAGCTTGACGATCTCCGCGGCCTCCAGGGTGTCGCGCGGGATCACCTCGACTCCGAGCGCGCGCTGCCAGAAGGCTTCCGCGGCACGCGAGCTCTCCGCGCCTAGGCCACCGGCGACGATCGGGAAGGTGCGCAGTTCCTGCAGGGCGTTGCCTTCGGCGAGTCGTTCGGGGGTGAACGCGAGACCGAAGTCGACCTCGCCGGAAAGGCCGCTTTCCTCGAGCAGCGGCAACACGATGTCGCGGGTGGTGCCCGGCGGGACGGTGCTCTTGAGCACGATCAGCTGACCGGGACGCAGATGCGCGGAAAGCGCCCGGGAGGCACCACGCAACTGTTCCTCGGCGAGCGAACCGTCGTCGCGCACCGGGGTGCCGACGGCGACGAGCACGACGTCGGCATAAGCGGTTTCGCTGATATCGGTGGTGACGCGGAGGTTTCCGGCGTCGAGGCCGCGGAAGATCAGCTCGGCCAGCCCGGGTTCGGAGATCCGCCAGTGACGGCGGGACAGCTCTTCGGCAAGACGCGGGTCGGTATCGACGCCGACCACGTCGAAGCCGCGGTCGGCCAGCGTCGCCGCGATGCATGAGCCGACGTAGCCGAAACCGATCACCGCGACTCGCAGTCGGTTGTGGTCGGGCAGAAAACGCATTCGCCTCTCCAATCGAGAGAAACTGCCTCAGGTTCGTGCGAGCCGACGCCGATGGGGACGCCGGACACTCCCGTCGACCATCGTCCGCGCCGGGCGCCACGCATCGCGTCTTCTCGGTTGCTTGCGGCTTCGCACCGCCGAAGAAGCCTCGCTGACCTGGCGCGGCCTACCGTTTGGCCCATGGCCACTGAGCTCCCGGTGATCCGGCAGGTTTCGTCGCGTCAGGTGTACGAGAACGAATGGCTGAGTGTGCGTGAGGACGTCGTCGAGCGGCCCGACGGTTCCCAAGGTATCTACTCGGTCATCGACCGGCCGGACTTCGCCGTCGTGGTGGCCGTCGAACGCGGTGGCTTCCATCTGGTCGACCAGTACCGGTACCCGATCTCCGCACGGCACTGGGAATTCCCGCAGGGCTGCTACCCCGGCCGCCGCGACGGGGACCCGCTGGAGCTCGCCCACCGCGAACTCACGGAGGAGACCGGGCTGCGGGCGTCGTCGATGGTGCCGCTCGGCAGACTCGCCGCGTGGCACGGGGCGAGCGGCCAGATGTGCACCGTTTTCCTTGCCACCGGCCTGATCCAGGGTGAGCCTGAGCGCGAGCACGAGGAACAGGACATGCGGCACCGCTGGTTCTCCGGTGCCGAGTTCGAAGCGATGATCCGTTCCGGCGAGATCCGCGACACGAACACCGTTGCGGCGTATAGCCTGCTGCGGTTGCACACGCAGGACGTCACGGGCGGATAAGGGTCCGGAGTGCGTCGGTGAACTCGTCGGGATGGGTCACGTAGCCGACGTGCCCGCCGGGCAGATGGACGATCTTGTTGCCGGTGTGCTCGGCCAGCACCGTGTTGGGCCGGTACGGGAACGTATCGCGTGCGGTGTCGCTGCCGGCCAGGATCAGCTTGTCCGCCAGCGACTTGAGCAGCACTAGATCCGGCTCGTAGGCGGGGTAGGGCAGCAGCTCGTGCTCGAACCAGAACACGTAGTTGCGGCGGAGCCGGGCGAGCAGCTCCTCGAGCTGGTCCGGCGGCAGCTCGGTCTTGCTCGACCTCTTGGTGGTGGCGGGCATGCCCATCCCTTCCCGGAACGCCTTCCGGGCGGGTTCGACGCCTTCGTTCCGGTAGACCTCGTGGATACGGGCGTACAGGGCGAGCCATTCTTCGGCGTCGGGCAGCACGGACGCGAGCGGTGGCTCGTGCACGACGACGGTCCGGACCTTGTCGTGATGGCGTTCCAGCGTCGCCAGCGCGGTGATCGCGCCGGAGCTGTTGCCGAAGACCACGGCCGGGCCGTCGGCGAGATCCTGCAGCAGCGCGCCGACGTCATGAGCGTCCTCGGCGACGCGGTCTTCGCTGACCGGGCCGTCGAGCGGGCTGCGGGAGAACCCACGGCGGTCGTAGATGATCACCGTGTACTCGTCGGACATCGCCTCGGCCAGCGGCACCATCGGCGTGCAGTCGCCGTTGCCGCTGGGGATCAGCAGCAAGGCGGGGCCGCTGCCGCGCACCTCGTAGTAGAGCGTCGCGCCGGGCACGGTCAGCCGGCCGGTCCTCACCTGCATGCGGTCCTCCGTCAGGAAAGCGCGGTAGCTGGGCCCATCGTTCCGGCGGACGGCGGGTGGTGGCGTCTCCATCGCTGCCGTGGCGATCCGCATGGCGGAAGACGCCGGGCGTGATCGGCTCCTGCGAATCTAGTGGTCACGACCACTGGTCGAGAAGTCGGCAGCCGCCCGCACTAAGGAGTTCTGGTCCCGATGAACATGATCAACGTCATGCAGCCGGCGCTGGGCGAGCAGGAGCTCGAGGCGGTGCGGAAGGTTTTCGCGAGCAATTGGGTCGGCCGTGGTCCGCAGACGAACGACTTCGAGACCTCGTTCGCGCGGCATATCGGCGTCGACCGGCCGCATGTGACTTCGGTGAATTCCTGTACCGAGGCCACTTTCATCGCGATGGAGCTGCTCGGGATCGGGCCGGGCGACGAGGTCGTGCTGCCGACGGTGAGCTTCGTCGGCGCGGGCAACGCGATCGCGGCGAGCGGGGCGCGTGCGGTGTTCTGCGATGTCGACGAGGCGACGCTGAACCCGACGGTCGCCGACATCGAGGCGGTGCTGACCGAGCGGACCAAGGCCGTGATGATCCTGCACTACGGTGGCTATCCGGGTGCGGTCAAGGAGATCGCCCGGCTCTGCCAGGATCGTGGGCTGAAATTCATCGAGGACGCCGCCGTCGCCATCGCGTCCACAGTGGATGGACAGGCTTGCGGCACTTTCGGCGACATCGGTGTGTGGAGCTTCGACCACGGCAAGATCGTGGTGACCGTGGACGGTGGCATGCTCTGCGTGCGCGACCCGGAACTGGCCGCACAGGCGCCCAAGATCGCCTACCTCGGGATGGAGCAGCGCAGCGGTTACGACCAGGCGATGCGCGCGCAGACCCGCTGGTGGGACTTCGACGTCACGTCGTTTTCCCGGCGCTCCACCACGAACGACGTGCTCACCGCGATCGGCAATGTCCAGCTGAGCCGGTTGCCGGAGTTCATCGCCCGCCGCCGCGAGGTCGCGGAGGCCTACGACGCGGGGCTGACGGGTCTGCCGGGCTTCCGCGTCCCGCCGCCGTTGCCGGACGGGCACACGACGTCGTATTACATGTACTGGCTGCAGTTCGAGGACGGGATCCGCGACGCGATCGCCCGGGACCTGTACGAGCGCGGTGTCTACACGACGTTCCGGTACCCGCTGCTGCACCAGATCGAAGCGTACGGCTCGGACGCCGTGCTGCCGCACGCCGAGGCAGCGGCGCAGAAGACGCTGCTTTTGCCGATGCACCAAGGACTCTCGGACGAAGACGTCGAGCGTGTGGTCACCGCGGTGCGCGAATGCGTCGCGGCTCGCGTCGGCGGCGGGCAGGTCGTGGACCTCCCGGTGCCGGGCGAGCAGCGCAAGGCGGGGTGACTTCGTGCGGATTCTCTTCACGACCGTTTCCCTCCCCGGCCATTTCTTCCCGCTGGTACCGCTGGCGTGGGCGTGCCGGGCGGCCGGACATGAGGTGCTGGTGCTCAGCGCCGGCGAGTTCGTCCCGACGGTGCTGGGTTCCGGTCTGCCCGCCGCGTCGTCCGGGCCGGGGGAGCGGTTCGCCGATCTGGTGGCGGACGACCGGCCCAGCGCGGGACTCGGCGAGCAGCGGTCCGCGCACGGCCGCGTCTTCGGCCGGATGGCGGCACGAGCCCTGCCCGGCACCGCGGCGGTGGTCCGGAACTGGCAGCCGGATCTGGTGGTCAGCGAACGCGCCGAGTTCGCCGGCCCGATCGCGGCCTGGACCTACGACGTTCCGCAGGCCGAACTGCACTGGGGAATCGCCGCATTGCCCGAATACCGCTGGGCCGCGGCGAACGAGCTCCACCTGCAACTCGCCGCGCGCGGCCTCACGGTCCTGCCGTCGCCCGCGCTGACACTCAACCCGTGGCCGCCGTCGCTGCGGCTCCCGCATGCGTTGGGACATCAGGGAATCCGGGCCCGTTCGTACAACGGCGAAGCTCACGTACGGGACTGGCTGCTGCGTCCCCGTCGCCAGCCTCGCGTCTGCCTGACACTGGGGACGGTTGTGCCTCGCACCGGCAGCAGTCAGGTAGCCGGAAGTTTCGTCGACATCATCGAGGCGCTCTCACGGCTCGACGCCGAAGTCGTCGTCGCCGTCGACGACCGGATCGCCGCGACCTGGCCTTCGCTGCCTTCCGCGGTCAAGCAGGTCGGCCGGATGCCGCTGGCGCCGGTGTTCGCGTCATGCGACGTCGTCGTCCACCACGGTGGCCAGGGCACGGCGCTCACCGCTTTGGAGGCCGCGCTGCCCCAGGTGGTCTTGCCGGTCTTCGACGACCAGTTCGACAACGCGGACTCGGTGGCCAAATCCGGCGCCGGCATCCGCCTGCTGCCCGACGAGGTCGAGCCGGCCGCGGTCGCCGCACGTTGCGCGGAGATCCTGGACACCGGCGGCTATCGGCGCGCCGCGCTTACGGTCGCGAAGGAGATCGCTGCGCAGCCTTCGCTTGCCGAGGTGGTCGAGACTCTCACCGCCCTGGCGACCGACCCGGGACTCCGCCGCGCCGGGTGACCCACCCCCAATCACGCGAGTTACCCCTTCAATCACGCGTGTGGCCCCTTCAATCACGCGAGTTCGCCGTTCCCGCGCGGGCTCGCGTGATTGAAGGGGTAACTCGTGTGTCTGGAGGGGTAACTCGCGTGATTGAACGGACGACACGAAAAAAAGCCCGGGGTGTCCATGACTCTGGGAGGAGGTCACGGACACCCCGGACGAGGTGGGCCAAGCCGCGTCAGTCGATCGCGGCCAGCCGCTCGAGCACCGGCACGATGTCGGCCGGACTCGGGGAGGCCAGCAGGTCCGACTGGAGCCTGCCCGCGCCTTCGGCGTAGGACGGCTCGGTCAATACCCGCGTGACCTGCTCCCGAATCCGTTCCACCGACGGTTTGCTCAGGTCGAGGACGTCGCCCGCCCCATGACCTTGTACGTACGCGCTGGTGGTGGGCGCGAGTGCGTACCGCGGAATGGTGCTGCCTTCCTCGCCGACGGCGACGGTGACCTCGCGGTCGAGGAAGTCGACGATCAGTTGCGGCACCCGGGCCGACCCGGCGGCGATCATGGTGGCGAGGCCGCCGTGGTGGATCAGCGCCGAGAGGGTGGGCATCAGCTGGTTGAGCGGCATGTAGTCGACGACCCGGACATTGTCGGGGACCGTCGTCACCTTCTCCAGCTGTGTTCTGTTGAGCGTCGCAACCACGTCGACGTCCATTTCGGACAGTGCTTCGAACAGGACGTTGACGTAGCTCCAGTCGGCCTTGAGGTACGAGCGCACCGAAACGCCGAGTGACAGCCCGATCCGGGGCCGCTCCGGCACCGGGTAGAGCCAGCTGGGGAGCTGGCCCTGTTTGGTGTGCGAAAGCCAGCGGACCGGGATCATCCGCGTGTCCACCGGCAAGTTGATCGCCGGCGGCATCGGGTTGATCGTGAACTGGCCGAACAGCGTCTCGCGGTCGAGCGGGACGTCGTACTTCTCGGCCAGTGGCCGCAACGTCTCCACGAAGGGGTTGTCCACTCCTGCGGCGTCCGGTCCGCTGGTCGCCTGGTCGAACTGGTCGAGGCACCAGCCGATCATGTCCGGACCGGTGTACCGGGCATGGCGTGCGCCGCACGCCCGTGCCGCGATCGCCGCCCCGGGCAGGCACGGATCCCAGATCACGAGATCCGGTGCCCACTGCCGGAAGAACGCCACCATGCCGTCCATCACCGGCATCGAATCCGACGCCGAACCGCGATAGCGGGTGAAGTCCCACATCGCCGGTACGAAGAACTGCGTGACGGTGTTCCATGTCCCCAAGGGGTCCTCAGGCAGGTTCAGGGCCTGCGTGATCCGTGCGATGTCGGCTCGTTCCTCGGGGTACGCCCCGCCGGGACCCAGCAGCTCGGGCAGATCCGTCCCGTCGCACGCCGCCGCGAACGGCAGCCCTTCGGCGGAAACGGCGTCGCCGATGGCAGGGTGCGAAACGAAGACGACATCGTGTCCGGCCGAGCGCAGTGCCCAAGCCAAGGGAACGAACGGATACACGTGAGCGGGAGCGGGCCACAAGGTGATCGCTACGCGCATTTCAAGGACTCCTCAGGGTGCGATACAGGCCAGGATCAGGCCCGTACGGTTTCGGTTTCCGGGGCGTCATCGCCTTCCGCACCCGCCGGGGTCTCGGCTTCGGCGGGCGGCGCCTGCTGCGCACCGAAGGCCGGGATCTGCTTCAGCGTTGTGAACGCGACGACGGCGAGTCCGACGAACAGCACCGCGAGAATGATCGCGATGTTGTTGTAGGCCACCGTGAACGCTTCACGTCCGGCGTTGAGCAGGTCCTGTCCGAGGTTCCCCGGCAGCGTGCCGGCGGCACTGGTCGCGGCCGCGAGGCTGTCATTCGCCGCCACGGTCGCGTCCGCCGGTGTACCGGCCGGAACGGTCAGGTTGCTCTGGTAGAACACCGTCGCGAGGCTGCCGATCGAGGCGATGCCGAGCGCGGTGCCCAGCTCACCACTGGTGGTGCCGAGCGAGCCGGCGGAACCGGCCTTCTCCGGCGGTGCGGAGAGCATCACCAGCTGGTTCGACAGCATGTTCACCGGGGCGACACCGGCGAACACGATGGACACACCGATCATCAGCACGGCCATTCCACCGACCGCGTCGACCTGCGTCAGCACGACCATGCCCGCCGCGCCGACGAGGGTGCCACCGGCCAGCACGACCGAGGGCTTGATCTTCTTGGTCAGCTGCATCGCGACCTGGATGCCGAAGATGACGAGCACCGACGGGATCAGCAGCCAGAGCGCCGCGGCCAGTGCCGAGTAGCCCTCGACCAGCTGCAGCTGCAACGTCATCATCATGCCGTTGCCGCCGAGGACGGCACCGGCGAGCAGGTTCAGCACCAGCGCACCGCTGACAGCGCGGACCGCGAACAGGCTCACGTCGAGCAACGGGTCGGCGAGCTTGCGCTGACGGACGATGAAGATGACACCGACCAGCACACCAAACACGAGCGAGATGAACGGGAAGGTCTCCCAGCCGTTGCGGGCCAGCTCCTTCAGGCCGTAGATCACCGGCAGGATCGTCGCCAGCGAAAGCACAACGCTGAAGAGGTCCATCTTGCCGGGCGATTCACTCTTGATATTCGGCAGCAGGCCCGGGCCGGTCACCAGCAGGAGCAGCATGACCGGGACGGCGATCAGGAAGATCGAGCCCCACCAGAACGAGTTCAGGAGCAGACCACCGAGTGTCGGGCCGAGCGAGATACCGACGACCATCGCCATGGACCAGATGCCCATGGCCGCACCCATTTGCTTGGGGTCGGTGAACATGTTCCGGATCAGGGCCAGGATCGACGGCATGATCGTCGCACCGGCGATACCGAGCAGTGCCCGGATCGTGATCAGTTCCCCGGCACTGGAGGAATACGCGGCGAGAACCGAAAGCACACCGAAGGCCAGCGAACCGGCCAGCAGCAGATTCCGATAACCGATCCGGTCACCGAGGCGGCCCATGGCGACCAGGAAACCGGCGATCAGGAATCCGTAGATGTCGGTGAGCCACAGGCCTTCGGTCGCATTCGCGTCCACGGCTGCGGAAATATGCGGCAGTGCCAGGATGACGACGTTGAGATCCAGCATCACCAACATTGTCGGTAGACACAAAACCGCAAGAGCGATCCATTCCCGCCGTCCGGCGAGTTTCGCCGTACCAGTGTCGGTCATGACCGCCACCCCTTCTCCATCGAACAGCCAGGAACAGAACGCAACGACATCGGCGCTGTGATGATTACTTTCATGATCCTCTCCTCTGAAAGGCAACGGCCTTTGCTCGCGCCGTACGGAAAGCGATCGTCCCAGGGCCCTCGTGTCACCTGCATCTTCCGCATTGCGGTGGGTATACGCACCGTGACGGCCGCACCGCTGGGCGGAACATCCGGCTCACCAGCTCACGGGCAGGGCCTCGAGCGTGTAGACGACCCGGCCGCCGACGAACTTCAGTTCGGACTCCGGGACCCCCAGCTGCAGCCCGGGCAGCCGGTTCATCAAGCCCCGCATGGCTTCCTGTAGCTCGGTGCGGGCAAGCGCCGCACCGAGGCATCGGTGCGCACCCGCGCCGAATCCGAAGTGCTGCGTCGTTTCCTCGCGGGAAATGTCGAGGCGATCCGGATGCGCGGGGCACAGACCGGGGTCGCGGTTGGCCGGGATGAGCCCGGGCAGCACCATGGCCCCGGCCGGAATCGTTACGCCGCTGAGTTCCACCGCTTCCCTGGTCACGCGGGGGTTTCCGATGCCGAACGGGCTCAGCTGGGCGAACCGCATGAGCTCTTCGACGGCGCCCGGCAGCAGCTCGGGGTTCGCCTTCAGCTTCGTCCATTCCCCGGGGTGGCGGTGCAACGTCAGCACGAACATGTTGAGTTCGCAGTAGGTCGACTCGTAGCCGGCGATCAGGACGCCTAGACAGAGCATCTTCAGTTCGTGTTCGGACAGCCGGTCGCCGTCGGCGTCACGGGCCTGGACGAGCGAGGTGATCAGGTCCTCGCCGGGATTCGCCCGCTTGCGCGCCACGAGTTCCTCGAAATACGCGAGCAGCCGCTTGAGCGAGACCATGCTTTCTTCAGGGTCGGTCTGTGACGTACCCATGACCGCACCCGCGTTGGTACGGAAGAAGTCCTGATCCTCGAGCGGGACGCCGAGCAGTTCGAACAGGACCCGCATCGGCAGCGGGAGCGAGAAGTGCTCGACCAGATCCGCCGGCTGCGGCTGGGCCTGGAGGTCGTCGAGCAGCTCCTCGACGAGTGCGCGGATCTTCGGTCGCAATGCTTCGGCCTGACGGACGGTGAACGCGCCGGCGACCAGACGCCGCAACCGGGTCTGCTCCGGCGGGTCCATGCCGAGGATGGCGTCCCGGCCGGCCGCTTGCGCGATTCCGCCTTGCTGTGCCTCGGCTTCCGCGGCCAGCGCACGGCTGAAACGCGGGTCGGTCAGGACCTGCCGGACGTCTTCGTGCCGGACGACGACCCAGGCCGTCATACCGCCCATGTCGACTTCTGCCACCGGACGCTGTTCCCGGAGCTCTGTCCACAGTGGAGCGGGTGCGTAGAGGGAATCGGTGGGAAACGGGAACGGCAGCGGTGTGCTGGGAAGCGCCATGACACGAACCTCCGGAATGGCGAATGCGGCCGCGGGTCGTCCGCTGCGGGTTTCGAATTCGACGCTAGGTCCCGTTGAACGTGAAATGTTCTTCGGGCGTGCTGACCTGCACCGACTTGATGCCCGCGCTGAGGAATTCGTAGAATTCGGCGGGTTTCGGTGAATTTCCGACGATCATCCGCGGGCGGTCCGGAACGCCTGGAACGACCGAGCAGTCCGGAAGATGCGCGGGTGCGCGCGGGCTGACGACGATTGAGCGGGTCGCGCACCGCCGGGTCGCGAAGACCCCACCATGCCACGAAAGGCCACCCGATGGAACCGTTCCAGATCGCTGTCCCCGACGCCCAGCTGGACGACCTTCGCCACCGGCTCGCGTCGACTCGCTGGCCTGCCGCCTACTCCGGCCCCGGCTGGGAACGCGGCGTCCCCACCGACTATCTGAAGGAACTCGCCACCTACTGGCAGACTCAGTTCGACTGGCGTGCCGCGGAAGCCGAGATCAACGCCCACCCGCAGTTCACCACCGAGATCGACGGCGCCAACGTCCACTTCCTGCATGTGAAGTCCACAGTGGAGGGTGCGCGTCCGCTGCTGCTCATCCACTCCTGGCCCGGTTCGATCGTCGAATTCCTCGACGTCATCGAGCCGCTCACCAATCCCGAAGACCCCGCCGACGCCTTCGACCTCATCATCCCTTCGTTGCCCGGTCACGGCTTTTCCGGCCCCATCACCGAACCCGGCTGGGACGTCAAGCGCATCGCGGGCGCCTTCGCGGAACTGATGAAGCGCCTCGGCTACGACTCCTACTACACCGGCGGCGGTGACTGGGGTTCCATCATTTCCCTCGAGCTGGCCCGCCTGGACGCGGAGCATATCGCGGGTATCCACCTCACCTGGCCGACCGTTCCCGCCGACGACGCGATCGAGCTGTCCGGGCTGACCAAGGCGGATCTGGGCGCGCTGGACGAGACGTCGATGACCTGGTTCGACAGCGAGAAGTCGGCCTACCTGCGACTGCAGACGACGCACCCGCTGACGATCTCCTACAGCCTCGGCGACTCCCCGGTCGGGCAGCTGGCGTGGATCGTCGAGAAGTTCTTCGAGTGGAACAAGC
Organism: uncultured Actinomycetota bacterium; assembly: GCA_963766045.1. Taxonomy (GTDB): domain Bacteria; phylum Actinomycetota; class Actinomycetes; order Mycobacteriales; family Pseudonocardiaceae; genus Amycolatopsis. The sequence continues at coordinate 1,296,597 of CAVXYN010000002.1, forward strand.
AGGTCAAGACGCCCGAGGACCTGGTCTCACGCGACCGGCTGCTGACGAACGTGAGCATCTACTGGCTGACCGCCACCGCGGGGTCGTCGACCCAGCTGTACTACGAGTCGGGCCAGGCGCTGGGCGCGGTGTTCACCCCCGGCGTGCCGACCGAGCCGATCACCGTCCCGGTCGGCGTGACGATCTTCAAGGAGGACCCGGCACCGCCGTTCCGGGTCTTCGGTGGGCTCCCGTCGTCGACGATCCGGCACTGGTCGAGCTTCGAGAAGGGCGGCCACCTCGGCCCGTTCGAGCAGCCGGCGTCGTTCGTCGAGGCACTGCGGGGCTGTTACCGCGGTCAGTGAGTTTTGGAGGAGACATGACCGAACTGAGTCAAGACGAGATCATTTCCCTGCCGCAGGGCGATCCGCGGTTGCTGGGGCACGAGATGGCCCAGCGACTGCTGGTGTCGGACGAGATCGCGCGCCTGGCCTACCTCGGAGCCGACGGTAAGCCGAGGGTGTTCCCGATCGCGTTCCACTGGACCGGTGAGGAGCTCGTGCTCGCCACGTTCGCCGGCGTCGAAAAGGTGCGCGCGCTCACGCGGAACCCCGAGGTGGCGCTCACCATCGACGCCAAGGGTGTCCCGCCGGAGATGCTGCTCCTGCGCGGCCGGGTGGAGCTCACCGAGCATGAAGGCATCCTGCCGGAGTACATCCTGATCCAGAACCGTTACTACGACGAGGAACGGACCAAGTCCGAACTCGAGCACATCGACCGGCCGGGCGTGCGGATGGTCCGGATCGGCCTCCGGCCGTCGTGGGTCGGCGTGATCGACTTCCGGACCCGTTTCCCCGGTGGCCGCACTCGCGCGGACTTCGCGGAGGTCGGTCAGGACGGCGAAGAAGCCGCGTAGCCACCACGAAGAGGCCCGTCTCCCGTCCGTTGCGACGGGAGACGGGCCTCGTCGTGTCGTCCGTCCAATCACACGTGTCGTCCGTCTGATCACGCGTGTCGTCCATCCAGTCACGGTCGTAGGGCGGGACTCGCGTGATCAGACGGCGCACACACGTGATTGGACGGACGACACGGGTTCAGCGGAGGGAGCGGGCGAAGCGGCGGAGGTCGGCAGCGTAGAGGGCCGGCTGCTCGAACGACGCGAAGTGCCCTCCGCGCTCGAACTCCGACCAATGCGTGATCGTCGGATAGTCACGCTCGGCGAACGACCGGATCGGCGGCCCGATGTCCTGTTTGAACACGCCGACCCCGAGCGGCACGGTCACCGGCTCCGGCTTCGCACCCGGGGTGAACAGCGCGCCGAGGTATTCGCCGGACTCGTAGTACAGCTGCGCCGAACTCGCCGCGGTACCGGTGAACCAGTAGGTGCTGACGTTGGTCAGCAGCCGGTCGATACCGACCTCGTCCTCCGGCCGCTTGACCAGTTTGTTGAATTCGAAGAACTTCTCGACGATCCACGCGAGCTGACCGACCGGCGAGTCGCTGAGTCCATAGGAGACGGTCAGCGGCCGGGAGGCCTGCAGATGCAGATACGCCGACAGCTCCGCGTCGAACCGGGCCGACTCCGCGAGCCGCCCTTGGTCCTCTTCGGACAGTGCCTCGACCTCGCCGTCCGCACCCGATGGCATGGTCAGCAACGCCGCCAGGTAGGCGCCCGCGACGTGCTCGGTGTCGAGCCGGGCGAGTTCGAGCGAGACGATCGTGCCCCAGTCGCCGCCCGCGGTCACGTACGAACCGTAGCCAAGCCGGCGCATCAGTTCCGCCCACGCTCTGGCAACTCGCTTGACGTCCCATCCCGATGCCCTCAGCGGTCCGGAGAAGCCGTGTCCGGGCAGGGACGGAATGATGACGTGGAAGGCGTCGGCGGGATCCGCCGGATTGATGAGCGGCTCGATGACGTCCAGGAACTCGACGACGGAACCGGGCCAGCTGTGCGTGAGCAGCAGCGGACGCGCACCCTCCACTGTGGACTTCACATGCAGGAAGTGGACGTTGGCGCCGTCGATCTCGGTGGTGAACTGCGGGTGGGCGTTGATCTCGGCCTCCGCGGCACGCCAGTCGAACTGAGTCTGCCAGTAGGTGGCGAGTTCCTTCAGATAGTCGGTGGGGACGCCGCGTTCCCAGCCGGGGCCGGAGTAGGCGGCAGGCCAGCGAGTCGACCCGAGCCGGTGGCGAAGGTCGTCCAGCTGAGCATCGGAGACGGCGATCCGGAACGGTTCCATCGAGCCGCTCACAGGTACATCGTGTTCGGCTCGAGGCCGCACAGCACCCGGCCGTACAACTCGAAGTTGGTGTTGGGGTGCATCAGCGCGTGCAGGTTGAACGCATGCACGTCCCGCTGGATGCGCTGGATCGGGACGGTGCGGTGGATCGACGCGCCGCCGCTGGCGATGCTGAGCACGTCGACGGCCTCCTTCGCCAGCTGGCTGGCCCGGCCGAGCTGGCCGCGGTTGCGTACCCGGTCGTCGAGCTTCCACTGCTCGCCGTTCGAGCCCTTGCCGTCGAGCCGGTCGGCCATCGAGCGGGCGTGGAACTCGGCCTCGTCGATCTTCAGCGTCGCCTCGGCGACCTGCAGGTGCGTGATCGGTGCGGCGCTCTGGGTTTCGTAATCGGTGTAGGTGATCCGCCGGCCGGGCAGCCACTTGAGGAACTCGTGGCGCGCGGCCTTCGCCATGCCCAGCACGACGGAGACGAAACCGATGGCACCGTTGGGAATCATCGGGGTGTCGAACACCGGGGAACCCGCGTTGAGCTTGGACGCGTACTGGCCCTGCATGATCGCGGCCATCGGCAGGATCCGCTCGGCGGGCACGAAGACGTTCTCCGCCACGGTGTTCACGCTGCCCGTGGCGGCGAGGCCCGAGGCGTGCCACTCGTCCACGATCTTCAGTTCGGACATCGGGACCAGGCCGGCCACCGGCCACTGGGATCCGTCGGGCGCCGGCGCCATCGTGATGATGACCTGCCAGTCGCTGTGCATCGCGCCGCTCATGAAATGCCAGCAGCCGTTGACGAGCAGGCCGCCGTCCACTTCGGTCGCTTGGGCGGTCGGGCTGAGCACGACGCAGATACGCGTTGCCGGAGTGGCGAAGACCTCGTCCTGGACGTGGTCGGGGAAGGTGGCCGCGAGCCACGCCCCGATCGACCAAACGCCGGTATTCCAGGCGGTGGAGCCGTCACCGAGGGCGAGCGCGCCCAGCACGTCGACCATGGAGTGCGCGCTGACCGCGGAGCCGCCGTAGCGGGCCGGCCGCCGCAGGCCGAACATGCCCGCCTCGGCCAGCGCGTCGACGACGTCGTCGTGGATGCGGCGGTTTTCTTCGGACCACTGGGCCTTCGACGCGATCAGCGGAACCAGTTCCTGGGCTCTGGTGAGCAGTTCGCCCGGCGACGGTATGGCTTTCTCGGACACTGTGTCTCCTCAAGATCGGCAAGACGGCCACGGACGCGCGATCTGGAGTCCACGCACCCCCGGCCAGGACGCGAAGGACGGTCGTGCCAGGCAGGCCGTCGTAGGCGAGCATGCCGCCCGGTCGCCTGCCGACGCTTCCTCTGTGCTGCGCAACCCGAGCGCCGCAAGGCGGATCGGCACCGGCCGCAACAGGGAAGATGCACAGGTCGGCCCCGGCTACGCAGGATGGTGCGGAGTTCGGCGAGTACGACCTTCGGCGCGCGGCGTCGATGGGAAGGACACGAAATGACCCAGCAGATCGATCCGCCGCGGCTAGGTCCGGCGCTCCCGTCCAGCGGGCCGGCCGCCGCGCCGAAAGGCAAGCCTTCCTTCTGGCTCCGGCCGTGGACGATTCCGCTCGTCGTGGTGGTGGTCGCGCCCCTGCTCTACATCTGGCCGCACTACATCGGCCTCGACCGCAGTCAGGCGACGACCTCGCTGCCGCCGGAACACCCGTTGAAGTACCCGATCCTGGTGCTGCACATCCTGTTCGGCTCGATCGCGCTGATCACCACGGCACTGCAGCTGTGGCCGGGTCTGCGGCAACGTCGTCCGCGCCTGCACCGCTATTCGGGGCGCGTCTATGTGTTCGCCGGGGTGCTGCCCAGCGCGATACTGGCGGCGATTTTGCTTACGTGGCTTGGCGGACCGGGCTGGATCGGCCGGATCACGCTCGGCGTGCTGTGGGTGCTCACCACGTTCGCCGGCTACCGGGCCGCGCGGCAGCACCGGTACAACGACCACCGCAAGTACATGATCTTCAGTTTCGCGCTGACGCTCGACGCGTTCTCCACGCGTATTCTGTCGTTCAGCATCCTGGCCTTCATTCCGAAGGAGAGCCTGGACATCACCGTCACCCTCGAGACGATCTCGTGGGTCGGCTGGATGGTGAACCTCGTCGTCGCGCAGTGGTGGATCATCCGCACGGAGCGCTCGCGCCGGCGCCGGGTCGCCGTCGCGAGCTGAACCACGCGAAGCCCCACCGAGTGTTATGAACGGATCTTTCCTAACAAAAACTGTTATGAAAGGTCCGTTCATAACACGTCAGACACCTTCGCCGGCGACGTTCACCACTCGTCTTTCGGGTACTCGTCGTGCAGCTTGAACCAGGGGCCGGTTTCGTTGCGGCCCTTGGGAGCGCGATCCAGCCATTGGTACATGCTCCACAGGACGTCGCCGCCGCGGGCGTAGGACGAATACGTGTGATAGATGACGCCGTCCTCCTGCGCGAAGGCGCTCATGCCCGGCATGTCGTGCGGGACCATCGACGGATCCGGCAACGGCGGGAACTTGCTGAAGTTGTACTCCGCGCCGGCCATCAGCTGTTCGTCGGTGAACGAGGTGCAGAAGTCGAAACTGAAATCGCTGCCGCCTGAGGAGGCGAACGGGATCTGCCAGCCCATCCTCGCGCGGTAGGCGTGCAGATCCTCATAGGGGGCACGGCTTACACACGCCATCGCGACGTCGTGGTTGGCCAGGTGCACGACCGATCCGTCGACGCCGTCGGTGAGCGCGGAGCAGGCCGGGCAACCCGGGCCCATGAAGTGGTAGACGAGCAGCTGGGACCGACCGCGGAAGAGATCCTCGAATCTCACCGTGCCCGCCTCTGTCTCGAACTCGTAGTCCTTCTCGACGCGCACCCAGGGCAGCGCCCGGCGCTGCTCGGCCAGCTCGTCGCTGCGCCGGGTCAGTTCCTTTTCCGCCTTCAGCAGGTCGACCCGTGCCGCCAGCCATTCTTCGCGAGTCCCGACCTTGTGTTGGGTCACGATTTCTCCTGATCATTTTCCGGGGGATGTCGAACGGTGACCAAGGTAGCACGGAAATAACATTCTCCCGGCCGCTGTCACCCGGTTCGGTAAATGACGCTGCCGACGCGAAAAATCGCGCCGGCAGCAGTGCTCCGCTATTTTTTGACACGGCTGACAAAGGGGATGCCGTGCCATTCGCGTTTCGACCCTTTCGCGATTATCCGACGAATCGCGAGTGGTGCGCATCTCCTATCGTGCGGTCTCGCCGATCAGATCGGCCGCGCGCTCCGCGATGGCGATCACCGCGGCGTTCGGGTTGCCACGGACCACCGTGGGCATCACCGAGGCGTCGACCACCCGCAGACCCTCGACGCCCTGCACGCGCAGCTCCGCATCGACGACGGAACCGAGCGCGCAAGTGCCCGCCGGGTGGTAGGTCGAGTGCGCGTACGCGCGGACGTACGCACGCAGGTCGGCATCCGAGTCGGAGGCGGGCACGCGGTTCGGGGTCGTGGTGTACGGAGCCAGCGCCGGCTGATGCGCGAGGTCGAGCGCGATGCGCAGTGCTTCGACCGCCGTGTCGAGGTCTTCGGGCTCGTCGAAGTAGTTGTGCACGATCTTCGGTTTGGCCGTCGGATACGGCGAGGCGAGCGAGACGCTGCCGCGACTGAGCGGGGTGAGCATGCTCGGCCCGAACGACACCGCGTGCCCGGTCGGCGTGCCGAGCCCGCCATCGGCGAACATCACCGGCGCGGTAAGGAATTCCGCGTCCGGCGCGGCCAAACTCGCCCGCGTGCGAACAAATCCGCCGGCCTCCGGACCGTTCGAGGTGAGGGGACCACTCGCGGATTCCATGTACTGCGCGACATTCTCCGGCGCGCCCGCCGCCAGCAGACTGATCGGGTGCTCGTGGGTGTACACGAGCGGGATCAGCGCGTGGTCCTGCAGGTTCGCGCCCGCCAGCGGCTGGTCGACGACGACGGGAAGACCGAACGCGCCGAGTAACGCGGCCGGGCCGATCCCGGACAGCTGAAGCAATTGCGGCGAGTTGTAGGCACCGGCGGAGAGGATGACCTCGCGCTCGGCGCGAACGGTGACCTCCTCGCCGAACCGCTCGCCGACGACGCCTGTCGCGCGGCCGTTGTCGAACAGTACGCGATGCACCTGGAGATTCGTCTCGACGACGAGGTTCGGCCGGGCCGAGGCGGGATGCAGGAACGCGGTCGCGGTGCTCTCGCGGCGCCCGTCGCGCTGGGTCACCTGGAATTCGCCGAAGCCGTCCTGTTCGGCGCCGTTGAAGTCGTCGTTGCGTTTGTGGCCCGCCTGCAAGGCGGCCTCGACGAACGCAGTCGACATCGGATTCTTCGAACGTCCATCGGAGACCCGCAGCGGACCGCCGGAAGCGTGGAATTCGGACTCGCCGCGCTCGTTGTCCTCGGAACGCAAGAAGTACGGAAGAAGGTCGGCGTAGCTCCAGCCGGGCTGCCCCCAGCCGTCGAAATCGTGCCGGTTGCCGCGGATGTAGATCATATTGTTGGTGGCGCTGGAACCGCCGAGGACCTTGCCGTGTCCGAGGTAGACCCGGCGGCGCTGCAGCTGGGCTTCTTCATGCGTGTCGTGATCCCAGTCGAAGGCGGTCCGGAACAAGCGGGCGAAACCGACGGGGACGTGGATGTCCTCGGCCGCGTCCGGGCCGCCTGCTTCGACGAGGCAGACCTGCACATCGGGATTTTCGCTCAACCGCGCGGCGAGCACAGCCCCCGCCGAGCCCGCGCCCACGATGACGTAGTCGTACATGCATTGCTCCTCAAAGAAATCCGCTTCCGCGGTCGGCTCCGTCCAAGGTTTCACCCGATTTGGGGCGTTCGGCATCTTCTGTCGCGCGGAAGCCGGGTTCCTCGCAACTTCGGAGTGGTGCCCGGCCCGCGCGCTGCCACACCATGGCTGAGCGAGTCATCGTTGCCCTTCCGTTTAGGAGAACCGTCGTGACGACATCCGGACCGTTGCCCTCCTCCCCGACCCCTGCCGAGCTCGATGCTCTCGACCGCCGCCACTTGATCCGGTCCCTGCACCGCGGCGACATCACCGACCGCGTGATCATCGTGCGCGGTAAGGGATCCACGGTCTGGGACGCAGAGGGCAACGAACTGCTCGACGCCGCGGGTGGCGGCGTCTGGCATTCGCCGGTCGGCCACGGCCGCGAAGACCTGGCCGAGGTCGCTGCGAAACAGATCAGCGAGATCGAGTTCTTCACCAGCCTGATGGAGTTCTCCAACGACAAGGCCATCAGACTTGCCGCCCGGCTCGCCGAGCTCGCGCCCGAGGGCATCAACCGGGTCGCGTTTTCCAGCGGCGGATCGGAAGCCGTCGAGACGGCCATCAAAGCGGCGCGGATGTATCACTTCCGCCAGGGCCGCCCGGACCGGACGTGGATCATTTCGCGCCACTACTCCTACCACGGTGCGACCTACGGCTCCGGCACGGCGACCGGGCTCCCGCCCATGCAGTACGGCGTCGGCCCGAACCTGCCGAACATCGAGAAGGTTTCAGCGGCGACGACCTACCGTGCGCCGTTCCTCTACGGCGGCGAGGACCCGACCGACTTCCTGGTGCGGGAGCTGGAAGAGACCATCGAGCGGATCGGTGCCGGCAACATCGCGGCCTTCCTCGGTGAGCCGATCATGGCGGGTGGTGGCGTGCTCGCCCCGCCGCCGGGTTACTGGCCGCGGGTGCGGGAAGTGTTGTCCAAGAACGGCATTCTGCTGATCGCCGACGAGGTCGTCACCGCGTTCGGCCGTACCGGCGCGTGGTTCGAGTCGGACCGCCTCGAGATGAAGCCGGACATCATCACCGCGGCGAAGGGTATTGCCGGCGGCTACGCCCCGCTCGGCGCGACTCTGATGACCGACGAGATCGCCGACGTCTTGATCAGTGAGAGCGGGTTCTTCCACGGCTACACGTTCCAGGGTCACCCGGTGGCCTGTGCGCTGGGCTTGGCGACGCTCGAGATCATCGAGAAGGAGGGTCTGATCGCCAAGGCCGACCTGATTGCCGAGTGGTTCGACCGCGGCCTTGCCCCCGTGCGGGATCTGCCGCTGGTCGGTGACCTGCGGATCGAGGGTTCGCTCGCGGCGATGGAGCTGATCGCGGACCCGAACACCACGCAGCCGGTCGAATGGTTCGTCTGCGAGAAGGCGGCGTTCGAGATCCGCAAGCAGCATGGCGTGATCGCGCGGCCGTACGCGCACAACCTGGTGCTCGCCCCGCCGCTGGTGATCAGCGAAGAGGAGGCGGCCCGTGCGACCGCCGCGGTCGTCGACGTGCTTTCCCGGCTCTCGCCGGACGGCACCCTCGCCCCGCGCCAGTAGCTCTTGCCCCGTCACCGATCCAGGAGAAGAACCAAATGTACGACTATGTGATCGTCGGAGCCGGTTCCGCGGGCTGTGCGCTCGCGGCCCGCCTCAGCGAGGACCCCGACGTCAAGGTATGCGTGATCGAGGCGGGTGGGCCGGACACCGTCGAGAACATCCACATCCCGGCGATGTTCGGGGATCTGTTCCGCACCAAGGTGGACTGGGACTACGACTCGGCCGAGGAGCCCGAACTCGGTAACCGCCGCATCTTCCTGCCCCGTGGCAAGACGCTCGGCGGCACCAGTTCGATCAACGCGATGCTCTACATCCGCGGTCACCGGAGCGACTACGACGCCTGGAAGCAGCCGGGCTGGAGCTACGACGAGCTCCTGCCGTACTTCAAGCGCAGCGAGGACAACGAGCGCGGCGCGTCGGAATTCCATGGCGCCGGCGGCCCGATGCGGATCTCCGACGGCCGGTCGAAGAACCCGATGTCGAAGGCGCTGGTCGACGCCGCGGTCGAGGCGGGTCACCCGTACAACGACGACTTCAACGCCGGTGATCTGGACGGCTTCGGCTACTTCCAGGTGACGCAGCGCGAAGGTCGTCGCTGGAGCACGGCGCAGGGTTACCTGCACCCGGCGTCCGAACGCCCGAACCTGACGGTGAAGACGCACGTCGAGGTGCACAAGGTCCTGATCGAGAACGGCCGCGCGGTCGGTGTCGTCGGCGAGCACCTCGACGAGCCGATCACCATCCGCGCCGAACGCGAGGTCATCCTCAGCGCGGGGGCGTACAACTCGCCGAAGCTGCTGATGCTGTCCGGCATCGGGCCCGCCGAGGAGCTGAGCATGCTCGGCCTCGACGTCCTGCTCGACCAGCCGGAGGTGGGCGCGAACCTGCAGGACCACGCTTTCGTGCCGATGATCTTCTCGCACTCGCAGCCGGTCAGCCTGCTGATCGCGCACACCCCCGAGGCGCATCAGGAGTTCGAGGAGCACGGCACCGGCCCGCTGACCTCGAACGGTCCCGAATGCGGTGGGTTCGTCCGGACGCGTCCCGGCCTGGAGGCACCCGACGTGGTGTACTTCGCCGGTCCGCTGATGTTCCCGGACAGCGGGTTGAGCATGCCGACCGCGCACGCGATCACGTACGGGCCGATCATGCTGACCCCGCGCAGCCGCGGAAAGATCTCGCTGATCGCTGCGGATCCGACCACGAAACCGAAGATCGAGCACAACTACTTCAGCGACCCGGACGACCTGCGGACAGCGATCGACGGGGTTCGGATCGGGCTGGAAATCGCCCGGCAGGCACCGATGGCGCCGTACACGGAGACCTACTACCAGGCCCCGGAGTCCGACTCCGATGCCGACATCGAGGCCTTCGTACGTCGCCGCACGCACGCGATCTTCCACGGATCGGGCGCGTGCGCGATGGGTACCGTCGTCGACTCGCAGCTGCGGGTCAAGGGCGTCGAAGGCCTCCGCGTCGCGGACGTCTCGATCATGCCGAACGTGGGCCGCGGGGCCCCGAACGCCACGGCGATCATGATCGGCGAACGCGCGGCCGACATCATCGCGGGCGCCGTCCCGCTCTCGAAGGCGGCGTAAAACCGCTGGCAGACAGGGCCTTCCCGCGATGGGGAGGCCCTGTTCAGCGTTCGCCGGTCAACTGGCGGAAGGTCTCTCGCTCGTCGTCGCCCAGTGGCGGCAACATCAGCCAGTCCGGATGCCACGCCGGTGCGAGATACGACGGTGGTTCGAACCTGCCGGGTCCGTACGGCCCGTTGGCCAGCTGGCCGCCGCGGCCGTAGCCCGCCGCCGTGCCCACCATCGCGTTCAGGAACCTCGCCAGCATCGGAAAGTCCTCCGCATTTCGTCGGCCCGGGGTGCGGTTCGCGCGGCCCGGTTCTTCCATAATGCGGTCTTCGACCGGGGATTACCACCTTCGGGTCGCTGAACAGCGGTTTCCGGTGCGGCGGACGGCGTTACTGCGAATAGCGCAATCTGAAAGATGCGCGCCTTACGGGTCTGGACAGCAGGGCCCGGCCTGGCTACCTTGCGCGCGTGCCGATCACCGGGATCTTACTGGTCATGCTGTTGGCTGTGGGGTTGGTCGCACCCCCGCCGGACACCGTTGCCGTCAGTGCCGCGGAACCGTCGTGGTCAGGTCCCTTGAGTACGCGGGGGCGATACATCGTCGATGCCACCGGCAACCGGTTCAAGCTGAAGTCGGGCAACTGGCACGGCGCGAGCGGCACGTGGAACGGGTCGGGCGACATCAACGACCCCGCGAACCACCACGCCGGCGAGCTGTCCCACCAGACCCCTCTCGGTCTGGACCGCGCACCGATCGACCGCATCATCGACGGTTTCGCGGAACTCGGGCTGAACAGCGTGCGCCTGCCGTTCTCGAACCAGATGATCCACGACACCCGGCCGGTTCCGGACCTGCCCGCCAACGCCGGCCTTCGCGGCAAGACCCCGTTGCAGGTCTACGACACCGTCGTCGAACGCCTGACAGCGCGGGGTTTCGCGGTCATCCTGAACAACCACACGACGACATCCCGTTGGTGCTGCGGGAACGATGGCAACGAGCGCTGGAACACCAGCCAGGCCGAGCAGAAGTGGCAGGACGACTGGCTGTTCATGGCGCGCCGGTATGCCGCGAACAAACGAGTGGTCGGCGCGGACCTCTACAACGAGGTCCGGCGCAATATTCTGGACGACCCGAACTGGGGCTGGGGCAACGACAAGGACTGGCAGCGGGCGAGTCAGCAGGTCGGTGACCGGATTCTGCTGGAGGCCAACCCGGACCTGCTGATCATCGTCGAAGGCATAAACTGGACCGGCATCCCCGTCGACGGCTTCGCCCACGGCCGCCCGACCCTGGAACCCGCGCGCACCCTGTCCCACACACTCGTCGATTCCGGAAAACTGGTCTATGCCGCGCACTTCTACGGCTACACCGGCCCGAACCACACCGGTGCGACGGGAATCGGTGAGACAACGGACCCGCGCTACCAGGATCTTTCTCCGCAGGAACTGCGCGATGTCCTTTACCGGCAAGCCTTCTTCGTCTCCGCCGAGACGGGCCGGCACTTCACCGCGCCCGTGTGGATCAGCGAGTTCGGCGTCGGCGGCCGCGAAGAGTCCAACCCGAAGTCTCGCGCCTGGTTCGAAACCTTCGTCGACTACCTGGTCCAAACGGATGCCGATTTCGCGTACTGGCCTCTGGTCGGCTTCCACACCAACAAAACCGGTAACGGCTGGGCCTTGCTCGCCTGGGATACGGCCGGCAAACGGATCGGCGTGTTCGATGGAGACGACTGGCGCGGCCCTGCCTGGAAGCGCCTGACCAACGCGCCTTCCCGGACCGGCCAAGTCCCGCCTTCCGAGCGCTGGTCGATGCTGAACCTGGACTACGGCGACTTTCAGCCGTCCCGCGCCGTCCGGTCTCGCGGGGACTGGAACTCCGGCGCCCGCAAGGGCGCGTGCCCGGACGGTCAGCGCATCATCGGCCTCAGCCACACCGGCAATCGAGGCCTCTGCACCGGTTCCTGGCCCGCGCCTTCGGAGTTGGTCGTCGTCCGCGATGAGTCCTATGTGGACAAGGACTGGGCGTCCGGCTACACGAAGGCCCAATGCCCGCCCGATCACTACCTCGCCGGATACAGCGTCAACGGCGCCGCCTTCTCCGCCGCCCTGTGCGCGAAATCCGCGACTCCCTTGGGACGTAACGGCCGGACCGTCTGGTTCGACCGATCGGACAATCGCCCATCCGGTGCTCCTGGCGGCGAATTCGCTTCCGGGCACTACAAAGGCCAGTGCGCCGCGGGTGAATACGTCGCCGGCGTCGCCTACACAGGTCGAGTCGGTGCCCGCAAGCTGCCGGACGCCCTGCTCTGCCGCTCGTAGCCGCGTCAGCTGTTGACCGCTTGGCGGTCGACGGTCAGATCGGCGCGGTCCGCCGCGGCACGTCCGGCCTGCCGGCCGGCGCCGTTCGTGGCCGACGTCGCCTTCTGCACCGTACGACCTCCCGATCGCTCTATGCGGGCTCGTCGAGAACCATGAACGTGGTGACCAGGCGAGCGATCTGACGGGTCAGTTCCTCCGGGTCGTCCGTGTGGTGGGCGAGGTGGCCGTCCAGCCACAGTGACGCCAGGCCATGGACCAGGCTCCACAGGGTCAGCGCCAGCACGTCCTTGTCCGCCGGCCTCATTACGCCCGCGGCGATGCACGCCTCGACCGTGCCGGCCAAGACGACGAACGCTTCCGGCCCGGAGTGTCTCGAATGCCTCGTTGGGGACGTTGAGCGTCTCGTATGTGGCATTGGGGACGTGTCTGTCCGGTGCCTACGTCGAACGCTTCGAGACGAACAACCGCCGGCGCGCCCTGCGCGCGGCGGCCGCCATGGGCGTCGGGTTCCCCGTCGTCGCAATCGGGGTCGTCCTGGTCATCATCGCCGATCAAGGCGGGACCATGGGCGCCGGAATGATGTTCCCCGGTGTGATCATCGGCTCCGGCCTGGGGCTTGCGCTGCTCGGTGCCACGCTCGCCTGCCAGACCGTCACCCGGCGGGGCGAGACCTACACCCTGTACGAAGCGGGTTTCGTGCACACCAAGGCCAAGAGGACCACCGAGGTGCCATGGACCGCGATCGAGACGGTCGTCGACAACACGAAGCAGAACGTCCTCGCCAAGGCCCTCTGCGGCGACGTCGGTTGTCCCATCAAGCTCGCCGGCGGCCGGAAGCTGGTCATCAACGGATTCACCGAGAGCGCCGCCTTGCTGACCCACCGGGTCTTCGAAGCGACCGCACACCGTCCCGGCTGAGCTGACCGCAGATCTCCCGGTTATCCGCGGAGGGCTGGTCCAACCCAGCGGCGGACGAGGGTCCGTAGCCGGTCGTCGGTGAGAGCCGGCGTCGAGGGGTACTGCAGAAACGAGATGAAGAGTCGCATCAGGATCTCGGCGAGCCCCTGGAGGTCGTCGTCGGTCGTGACGCCGACGCCCGCCCAGTCGACCGGCACGTTGCGGAGGATCTGCGCGCCAAGGGAAAAGGACAGGGGAGAGGTGACTCCGGCAGTGAAGAATTCGGTTTCGCCTGCCTGCAGGAGCAGGCCGAGGTAGGGCTCGTCGGGGACCGTTCGGACGCCGAACACCACGGATTCCACGGCAACCTCTTCGGCGCTGCCGAACGAGGCCAGGTGGCGTTCCATCCGCCCGGCGAACTCCTCGACCCTGGCCAGTCCGACGGCCCTCAGGATGTCCGCCAGGCTCGGGAAGTAGCGGTAGACGGTCTGCCGGGTGACGCCGGCCTCGGCGGCGACATCGGAGAGGCTGGTCTTGGCGAGCCCGGCACGGTCGATGCACGCCGTCGCCGCTTCGACGATCCGGCGGCGTGCCTCGTGCTCGGTGCCGGGTGGGTTGCCCTGCCATCCGTGGTGCCCCATGCGTCCATCTTTCCCGAGAGGGATACCTCAGACGGTGGCAGGTGTCTTGCCGCGAACGCGATACATCGCGGCCAGTAACAGGCCGGCCCCGATGAAGCAGGCGAGCGCGTAGGGTCCGCTTCCGACCGGGGTGCCGTCTTCGGTGATGCCGTTGTCCGCGGCGAGATAGGCCGGTAGGGCGCTGAGCCAGAACGCGGCCATCCCACCCAGGTAGGCGGCGGGATAGAACCGGGCGAAGGCGGACAAGGGCTCGCGATCAGGAGACCTCAGGTGCGAGGCGACGATCCAGGCGCCTGCCAGCCAAAGCAGGGCCAGTTCGATGCCGAGGACCCAGGCCTGCGCGGTGGTGTCGGGGCTGGCCCCGCCGAAGAAGCTCGACGGGATGCCGGCGATCGCCATGGTCGGTGGTGTGAGGACGCCGGCCAGCAGGGTGCGCAGCACGAGCGATCGCCCACGTCTCGGGCCGCCATCCGCGGCCGTGCTACCGGCCAGCCGCACGACCAGATAGGTCATGGCGCCCATCGAGACGGAGGCGAACAGCAGCATGCTGTTCATCGGCACCGACGCCATCGCGGGGTGGTTGACGATGTGGTTGTCCGTATTCCAGGCCCACCATTTCAACTGCGGGCCGATGTGATCGAAGACCTCGTAGAACACCTGGCAGGCAAAGGCAACGGCCACCGACCCGGCCAGTGCGCCACGGCGCCGGAAGATCCCGAGTGACCGCACGAGCTCGTAGGCGAGCTGACTGATCACCGGGTAGAACGCCACGATGTAGAGCGGCAACCGGTCCCACATGAACTGCACGGTGAACTGGTTGTGGGCGAAGATGAAGCCGTACTGCTTTTCGAGACCGAACCACTCCGGGAAGTACAGCGGCGGTTCGATCACGAAGAGATAGATCAGCGAAGCGCACCACAGTGCCAGGTTGATCGGATCGCCCGCACGGTGGCGGCGAACGGCGTGCACGAGTGCGAAAACAGCGCCGCCGATGATGAGCACCTCGAGCAGCGGCATGGTCGGATGGGCGAGATCCCAGGGGAAGCGGATCGACACCACGGGGGAGACGTCGTGGCAGCCGAAGCCGAGGTCACGGGTGACGGCCTCCGCCTCCGGGCCGCATACGGCGCTCATCGTGCGGCCGTCGGGGTCGCGGCATTGCCGGTGCCCGCCGGCGAGTAGTCCGTGGCCGGTGGCTCGGCCCGAGGGTCGAACCCGAAAGGAACCCGATGCCTGCCGAGCGCGGCACGGATGCGGTAGCGCACGAGCCCCGCGATCACCCGCGGGTTCCGCATCATCTCGCCCAATGACTCGTCGAGATTGAACACCTTGGCGAAATGCTCATCGACCACATCGTCCTCACGGGCGGCGCCGACGATGAGACTGAACGCCGGGCCGGACATAGCCGCGACGATGCGACGTAGCCACTCCGGCAACTTCTCGGTACCGACCGCACACTCGTAGCCCTGGTCCCTCGCCATCGCGAGGCGCCAAGGCACGCAGAGCAGTTTTCGTTGCCCCGCAAGGAACCGTGAGCAGAACCCGGCGTCGAGACGCTCGGTGCGGGAGAGGTGCTCGCGGAGCAGCAGGGCTGAACCGGATGCGGAGCTGATGCCTTGTGCGTAGAAGGGGTTGAACGCGCAGATCGAGTCGCCGATGAACACCAGACCCTTCGGCGGTGTGCGCAGGCGGTCATAGCGCCGCCACTTGTTGCCGGTCGACCGGGTCAGGTGCACCTCCGAGGTAGGGGAACTGCAGTCCATCGCGGCCGCGAACAACGGCGCCCGCACCCGGCGGGCCGAGTCGACGAACGCGTCGGTGGTGCGAGGCATCTCGAGCCCCCACGAGCCCATGCAGGCGATGACGCGGTTCCCCTCGATAGGGAAGAAGTTCACCAGGTACTCGTGCTCGGCGGGGTGCTCGCCCTTGTCCGGGGTCGGCATGATCACCAGGTGCTGCCACCACCAGGAGGCGGGCCGCTCCGTAGGTGAGGGCAGGTCATACCAGCGCGACGTGTAAGTGACCTTGGCGTCGAGGGTCTGCACCTCGGGCTCGGGCCAGCCCGCGTCGACCAGCCAGTTGCCGACCGAGGAGCCGCGACCCATCGCGTCCACCACGAGGTCCGCGTCGACGTGCTCGTCGCCGGTCGACAGGGAGAAGTCGACCCCGGTGACCCTTCCGTCGCGGGTGCCGCCGCCCCGCACGGTCAGGCCACTCACCGTGATGCCTTCGCGGATGACCACGTTGGCCAGCGCCCGCACCTTGTCGCGCAGCACCCGCTCGATGAGGATCCGCGAGCTGTAGATCATCGTCATCGCGCTGCGCTTGCGTGCCGACCAGCCCTCCCCGTCGAGATAGGCGGCGTCCAAGGACGGCATCAGATGCAGCCCGCCTGCGGCGATGAGTTCATTCTCGAAACCGGGGAACAGCGCCTCGATCGCACGACGGCCCGAGTTCAGCAGGAAGTGCGGGTGCTTGCTCTGCGGAACGCCACGTCGGTGTTCAGCGTCCGCTGGAAGCTCATCGCGTTCCAGCACCAACACCTGGTCGAAGTACGGGGCGAGCGCCCCCGCGGCGCACAGACCGGCGGCACTGCCACCGAGGACGACGGCGGTCTTGCCGAGCTCCACCCAGACCAACTCCTCATGTCATTCATACAAAGTGGCATTGAATGTATGAATGATGTGAGGTGCGTGTCAAGGTCGGCGAAGGTACGGCCAGATGATCGCCGGTGCAGGGCGGACAGCAGGTCGAACCCGAGTCTGCGCACAGCCTCGACGTCGAGTCGGTAGTGGACATGGGCGCCGGTCCGGTGAGCGAGCACCAGCCCGGCCTCGCGGAGTTGGCGCACG
>CAVXYN010000003.1:0-875000 GCA_963766045.1 uncultured Actinomycetota bacterium
AGCGCATCCGGCGCAGGTGCCGGTCGTACCGGCCGGACTCGATCATGCGGGCCAGCGCCAGCTGGTCGAGCCGGGACGAGCCGCGGTCGGCACCGAGCTTGGCCTCGGCCAGCTGACCGGTCAGCCGAGCGGGCGCGGCGATCCACCCGAGCCGCACGCCGGCGCGAGCGACTTGCTCACCGATCCGATCGTCGCCACCCGGTCCGGGGCGAGCCCTTGCAGGCACCCGACGGGCTGCCGGTCGTAGCGGAACTCTGCGTCGTAGTCGTCCTCGATGATCACGCCGTCCCGCTCGCGCGCCCAGGCCACCAGCGCGTGGCGGCGCTCGGGTGCGAGGACGACACCGGTCGGCGTCTGGTGCGCGGGTGTGATCACCACGGAGGTCACCCCGGTCGCGGCCAGCGATGCGACGTCGACGCCGTGCTCGTCGACTCGTACGGGCACCGCCTCCAGCCCGACCCGGTCGGCGAGCATCGCGCCGTCGGGATGACCCGGGTCCTCGAAGCCGACGCGGGTCGCGCCCTGTCGGGCCAGCACCTCGAGCACGAGCCGGACGCCCTGGCTGAAGCCGTTGCAGATGATCACGTCGTCCAGGTCGACGGCGGCGGACCGCACCCGCCGCAGGTACGCCGCGACGACTGCGCGTAGCTCGACGTCGCCGTGCGGGTCGCCGTACCCCGCGGCCGCGGTCGTCGCGGTCCGCGCCGCCTCGCCCAGCGCCCACATCCAGTCGCGCACCGGGAAGCTCCGCAGATCCGGTACGCCGGGGCGGAAGTCGATCATTGGCTCGGCGGGTGCCGGCGTACGTCGCGTCGGGGGCGAGGCGACCGCCGCCGACGCCGCCACCCGGGTCGCTGCGCCAGCCTGGGTCTCGAGGTAGCCCTCTGCCGCGAGCTGCTCGAAGCTGGTCTGCACCAGGCCGCGCGACACGCCAAGGTCGGTCGCCAGCGCCCTGGACGACGGGAGCCGCTCGCCCGGGCTCAACCGGCCGGTACGAATCGCTTCGCGCAGCTCGTTCTGGAGCTGGGCCCCGAGCGGCTCACCGGCCTCGCGATCGAGGCGGACGAGCAGGTCTGGACCCCATCTGGACCACTCAACCGGCACGGTTCCGGACCTTAACGCTGATCCGGTTGGCTCGTACCTTTGGCCGTACGGAGAAGACTGCCGGTACGACCGAGGGAGACCACATGAGCACGCAGCAGGCCGAGCGGGTCGACGCCGCACGCGACCCGTCAGTGCGCTGGGATCAACCTTCCGCGCGGGTGAGCCCTGCCCTGGACCGGTTGGTCGAAGAGCTCCGTGAGGTCATCCGCCGGCCCGGCCCCTGGCCCGAGATCGCGCAGCGGGTCGCCGACCACCTGCACGACCACCTGCCGGAAGCCGCCGACCTGCTCACCGAGCAGGAGCGCCTCGGGAAGCCGGACCCGCTCAAGAGCCAGCTGCTGCACGCCGAGCCGGACGGCACGCTCTCGGTCGTCGGACTGGTCGCCCGCCCTGGGCAGGCGACCCCGATCCACGATCACGTCACGTGGTGCGCGACCGCCGTGATCCAGGGCGTCGAGCACGAGGAGCTCTTCGCCCTCGACGAGGACGAGCAGGCGCTGACGGTGATCGGGACCACGGAGAACCCTCGCGGCGCAGTCAGCGGCTTCGCCCCGCCCGGTGACATCCACCGTGTACGTACTTCGGGCGACGAGATCGCGATCTCGATCCACGTCTACGGCACCGACATCTCGCGGGTCGGTTCGAGCGTCCGGCGTGAGTACGACCTACCGGTGCGCTGATCCAGCGACGAAGCCACCCTGCCCGGGCCACCCGACCCACGAGACTGATTATTTGCTTGGTGGTCGGCCATTCTGCGACCCGTGCACCAATGTTGATTCGCGACCACCGCGCGAAAGCGTCGAGCCTTGAAGCTTCGTCTGTATTGACGACGATGCGAAGGCAGGGAGCTTCACCCGTCGACAGAGTCATCGACGACGGACCAGCCCAGAGAAGTCGATCACATGCGTGGTGCGCCGCGTCGGGGTCGGGAAGCCGTCCGGCCCCGAATCATCCAAAGTAGCGCTTGCTAGTGAGTTGCGCTCGCACGACTCGCTGAGGATGTCGACAGGGCGATCCCCTCGGCGGCAACCCTTGAGCGCGGCGACCGAGCGGTCGCGTAGCCCGGCCACGCGGGCTTCGGCCGCCACGCGCTGATACGGAGTGTCCGTCCTGACTCACTGTGCGTTACCCTGAGGTCTTGCGTCACCGCTCGTGGCAGGTTGGCGCCCTCGCCGCAGCACTACCCTCGGAGTTCCTGATCTCGACACCCATAGCGAACACGGCAATCCCCGATATCTGGCGGACATCCCCGAAGAGGATCCGAGTGGGTTCTTGCCGCCCACGTCGTGGCCATCGTGACTGAGCCGCAAATCCTTGCATCTTCCGCGCGGCGCATCGCAACGCGGAGTGTTTGGGGGCTTGCTAGCCAAGGCCTAAACAGCTTGAGCAACGTCGCTCTCGCGCTTGTCGTCGCTCGCTCGACCTCACCGGCTGAGTTCGGCGCGTGGGCCCTCGGGTACGTCGGCTACATGATCGCCCTGCACTTCAACCGCTCCGTGGCCAGTATGCCGATGATGCTCAGCCACGGTGAACTCGAAGCTCCGCCGAAACAACAGGTCCGCGGTTGTGTCTCTATGGCGCTCGGGGCGGGAGTGGTCGCCGCCGCACTCCTTGTGATTGTCGGGCTCATCGCCGGTTCGGGCTCCCCGATTAGAACTGGCGCATGGACCTTCGCAGGTCTCCTTCCGATCTTGCTCGTCCAGGACTCGCTCCGTTACGTGTTCTTCCGGCGTGGTGAACCCCGGCGAGCGGCGGCCGTCGACCTCTGCTGGGTGGCCGTGCAGGTCACGGGCTTTAGTTGGTTGATCACGCAGCAGACCGGGGGAATGATCGCAAGTACGGCGGTTTGGGGCCTTGGCGCACTTGTCGGCGCTGTCGTCGCCATGCGCATTCTCCGCGTCACACCGTCCTGGCGCGAGTTGCGTCAGTTCGTCGTCGAGCATAGTTGGGTGAGTCTGCGCCTCACCGCAGACTCCGTCTTGGTCGCGATCAGTACCTACGTGATTCCGGTTATCGTGGCGGCGGTTAGCGGACTCGCCGCTGCTGGGGCTCTTCGGGCAGGACAGACTCTCCTTGGCGGAATCGGCATTCTCGTCTTGGGCATGACGCCCGTGATCACCATCGAGGTGATGCGCGCGCTGCGCGCCGGCCGGTCCGAGATGGGCATCCTCTTGACCTGGGCATTGTCCTTAGGTGCAGTTGGCGCGGTGTACGGGACGCTGGTGCTTCTGCTCCCGGAGTCGATAGGAAGGGCACTCGTCGGTGATAGTTGGCCGGGCGCCTCAGCCGTACTGTTACCGCTCGTCCTGCAAGGACTTGTACGTGGGCCATACACCGGCGGCTTTATCATCCTGAAAGCAAGGTTAGATCTCGATGGCGTCCTGCGGCTGCGGCTGCTCTCGTGCATTCCGTCGGTCGCGCTACCGACAATCGGCGCGGTCCTTGACGGGAGTGTCGGCGCAGCGTGGGGTCTG
The DNA here is from genome assembly GCA_963766045.1 of uncultured Actinomycetota bacterium. Lineage (GTDB taxonomy): Bacteria > Actinomycetota > Actinomycetes > Mycobacteriales > Pseudonocardiaceae > Amycolatopsis. The sequence goes on from CAVXYN010000003.1 coordinate 3,579, forward strand.
TTCCTCGCAGCAATCGTTATCGACGTTCAGTGCATCCGGGCTGTCGCACGATCGAGACGGACGACACACCAGGGGCCGCCACACGTGGATGCCCGCCTTGAAGGAGTCGCGCTGTGACCGGGAGCATCACTCGACGAGTTGAGGAGCAGCTCCGACGTGCATCGTCGCGAGCGACCGAGCACATCGCTCGTCACTATGGAAAGCACTTCCCAATGTGGATCGGCTGCGGCTACCCGAAGTCAGGCACCGTCTGGTTGTGCAAGCTCCTGGGATCCTACCTGGGTGTCCCGTACCCGCAGAACTATGCGCTCCCAATCGCAATGAGTTCCGTGATTCACGCGCACTGGGACTACCACCCTGGTCTGCCGCGTGTGGCCTACATACAGCGGGACGGGCGGGATGTTATGACCTCACTCTATTTCTACAACATGAAGGCCATCGTTGAGCCTCGTCATCCCCGACACGTTGGCAAGCTCAAAGAACGGTACAAGCGGGCATTCGGCGCAGGTTTCGATCCCGCGGATGTTCTCGGCAATATGCCCAGGTTCATAGAGATGGAGATGCAGCACCCGACCGCCGTCCGGACATCGTGGCCCGACCACATGCGAGACTGGCTCGACGGCGAGCGTGACAATGTGAGCTACGTAACTTACGAAGACCTAGTCGCTGACCCAATCGGATCGCTGAAGACACTTGTGGAGTCGTTGACCGATGAACCAGGCGACCCAGAAAAACTGAGGCTATCCGTCGACCGCTTCGAGTTTGCGCGCAACGCTGGGCGCAAGCCTGGCGTCGAGGACCGCAGCAGTTTCCTCCGAAAAGGAGTGGTTGGCGATTGGCGGACACACTTCACGCGGGAGGCCGGAGAGGTATTCGACGGACTTGCCGGCGAGGTGCTACTGGATGTCGGGTACGTCACGGACAGGCAATGGTACGCGGATTTGGCCACTCGATGAAGCATTTCACGTCGAGGTACGACGGGAGCGAATACGAGCCTATCGTCGGCCCGCAGGGTTGGCCTAGAGCGATCGCTCGGCCGGACGGCACTGTGTCGGCAATAGGGAGCGTGTGTCGCGGACGCAGTCGGCCCTGTGCCCGAATGGAGCAAGTTTGACGAACCCGCCGGCAATCACTCCTCCACTGGCGCTTGGCGTGTACGTGGCGATCAGCCACCGTTTGTCCTGCGTCACCGACGGGTTAGCCAGGCCATTAAGTCGGGGGTTGACCGCCAGTGAGCACTAATCACACTACCCTGCCCCAACGCGGATCAGTCACTCCAGCCAATCCTACGACGAGGCAGAGGAACAACAAGAGTCGGCTTCTGCTCACCATCTTGGTTGCCTCGGCTTTTGGGCCATACCTCGTCCGCGGTCTACGCACAGACGACGTCGGCGTCTATGCTCTCGGTGCCGCCTTGCTTCCTTTAGTATGGGTCCGGCTGCGACCGTCGCCGGCACTCGCCGCAATCATCGCGTCTTGGCTTCTCCTCTTTGGCGTTGCAGCGATTGGTTCAATCGACCCTCCGCCAAACACTACTGGCTACCCGTCAGGCTCGGCTCTTGCGAACCTCGACAACTTGGTGCTACCGCTCGTGACCACCCTGGTGGTGTTAGCGCTGCTCGAAATGGGTGCCGATCGAGAAGTTCTGATTCGTCGGACAGCAGGAATCGTAGTCATCGCGATGTCCGTCAACGCATTCATTGCGTTGCTGCAGACTCGGTTCCCTCTCGACAGCTATCTCGCCCGTTGGTGGGCGTCGACTGACGAGTCCGTGGCCACGCGCGCCGTGACGCTCGGAAGGTTCACTGGGATTATCGCTCAGCCAGCCCTCGCCGGAATTATGTATTCGATTGCCTTGCTGTGTGCACTTTACGTGCTTCATCATCGTCCCGCGATGCTAGCGCCAGTGGGAATCCTGCTGGTCCTCGGCGGGGCGCTCGCCGTATCCAAAGCATTCTTCATCGTTGGCCTTCCAGTCGCTGGCTGGCACTGGCTGAAGATGGGAAATCAGCGCCAACGTCGGTTGGTAGCTGTCATCGGCGCCTCTGCTGCTGCTTTATCGATGGTCTCCCTGGGGCTCTTGGATAAATGGTCCGGCGCCGCTCGGCTGAAGCGCCTGTTGCCGACTGGGGATGCCGCGCAGCTGCAGTTCTACGCCGGAAATCGCTACGGCACGCAGGCGGCGACTGAGCCCGTGCTGACGGCTGTCCTCCGAGAGGCACCCGTTGCCGGACTCGGTTTGGACGGCTTGGGGACGTCAACTGACACGATGTGGCTATACGCGCTGACGCTTGCCGGGCTATTAGGCGTAGCCGCTATTGCCACCGTGCTAATAGTTCTACTGGTGGCTCAACGGCGACGCCGGAGCGGCATGCCGGAGGCCGAGCGGCGACTCTTCGATGGCATGGTGATCGTCGTCGCTGCGACCTGTCTGGGATTTCCCGGATTGACTGGTAATCGACTCGCCGTTATTGAGTGGACCCTCATCGTGCTGCTGCTTGCCGCCCCGATCAATCGCGCGGCACCGCGGGACACACCTGGACGCCTGACCCGCCGTCTGACCAGTTCGTCATCATCGTTTCCCTCTCATGCCAGCCCGATGGGCCGAGAGCGTCACACAGAGGCTGGGGTCATCCGCGTCCCCGATCGCACGGCACGCGGCGACTAGCCGGCGACCACGTCACGCCCCCGGAAGACGCGAAGGTCCGTCTCGAGCCAGCGGAGCTCGAGAGCATCGCGGCGAAGATAGCCGTCATGATGCAAGCGACTCGTCGTATTCCGCCCCCTGACGCCGGATGCCGCGCTCGCACCGGCTTCGGCGCACCATTCCGTCACCTTGCGGACTGGCGCGTTTATGAGCTTACCGAATGGCCACGCGAAGTGGCGTGCCTCACCCACCATCGTTCTCAGGACCTCGATCGAACCCTTGACCTGGTCCTCGGCTGCGGCGTCAGTCATTGCTGAGAGATCCTTGTGCTGCCTGCAATGGCTTCCGATTGCGTGGCCGTGGTTCCGTAGCCAGGCCAAATCATCCCACGTCACGACACCCTCAGCCTGAGGACGACCAAAGAACCTGTCCACGTCCGGGCGTTTAAGGCCGACCACATCGGTCGGGACGAAGAAGCAGGCTGCTACCCCTTGGTCAGCCAACATCCGACCCGCCTCGAGGTTGCTCCGGAAGCCGTCGTCAAAGCTGAACGCCAGCACGCCCGGCTCGTCCCGATTCTCTCCGGTCTGACAACGCAACACGGCCTCGTCGTAACTGACGATCTGGTCGCGGTGCCGTACTACGAACCGTTCCAGCCTGGCGACGCCCGACGGCGGGGTGTTGTGCAGGAGCACGAGAGTCACACCAGGGGCGCGTAAGGCAGTGCGAGTAGCGCCCGTTGCAGCGAGACGGGCACGGTAGCCAATCAGAACTGAACGGCGAGCCGCACCGCGCAGCCGTCTCCTGCCCGTCACGTCCGACGCCCCAATTCGCCGAGAAAGTCCACGAGTTGATCTGCGCGATCCGCCCAGGTCGGCGCGGACAGAGACCACGAACTTGCCCTAGCGCGCAGATCGCGCTGGAGCTGGGGGTTCTCCAAGATCGTCTTAATAGCGAGGCCGAATCCGACGCGGTCGTAGGGGTTAATCATCTGGACCGCGCTCTCGACCATCTCAGGCATGGACGAACGATCTGAACACAGTGTGGGACAACCCGAATGCAATCCGTCGTACAATGCGAAGGATCCAGCGTTCTCGCAGGTAGAAGGAAAAACGGCAAGCTCGGCGGTCGCGTATAGGGAACGCATCTCCATAGAGTCGGCGGGTGCGATCTTGATTCGATTCTTGAGTCCCAACTCTGACACGCGTCCGTGTACCGCCGCCGCATAGCGCCGATCGCGATCCGCGCCGGCGACTCGGACCATAACATCCGGGGGGAGTTGCCTGTCAATCGTGGCAATCGCGTCCACTAACTCGAGGATGCCCTTGTACGGATAGAGGTGGGACACGACCAGCACGAGTCGAGACGCCGGTAGATCTTCATGTCGCCCACTCGCCGAAACATCGAATGACGCGGTGCCGCCGCGCACCACCGCGTACGGGAGCCGGGCCGCGGCCGCATAATTCGCCATGTAGAGAGATCGAGCGTGTAGAGACCCGAAGACGAGTGCGTTTGAAGCGCTGACAGCTCTTCCGAGCCTCGCTCGCAGGAGGATGTGCCGCGCTCTATTGCGTGAACTCGTGTGCGGCAGGTGATTGACATGTCGCTCCAGCGGCGCCACGTTCAGCGGCCAAAACACCTTCTGTCCCATTGCTAACCGAGCCACCCGTGATCCAATGAACACCACATGGCTAGCCTCTTGAGCAGCCCGGTCGAGTACGATCCGACCCAGCGGTGGGACCGTGCCCTCATGGACGGGCTCACGAAGAATTCGATTCAGGTGCGGTACGAGATTCTCTGAAAATGCAGACCCTCCCGAGCTCGTCCGCCCAGGAGTCATGACGGCAACATTCATCCCGATCTCGACGGCGGTTCGGGCGGTCATTGAGCCATCTCCATAGTCTCGGACAATGCTCGCGTCAAAATTTTCCGATCCTGCGCGGACAGCCCTGCGGCGCCAGCGCCTGGCTCAAGTCGACGTGGCACAAGGTTCGGATCGAATGAGTCTACGTCGGCGCCAATGAAATCGAGCAACTCGCCGATCACGCCTCTCGGATCGGCGCAGAGGTGGTCGTAGAGGACAACCCGGCTGTCGCTCGCGTGGTCTAAGGTCGATGCGCACTGGACCGCTCGCAACGAGGCGATCTGCCACGCAACGTGCTCAATATCACTTGCCTTGGTCATGTCCCGATCAATGTGGGGCCGGACGCCAATCCATTGCCCGGGCTGGACGTTGAGACGTCGGCGCATGGACACCAGTGATGCAGCAGAATCGAGGTCGCGCCGTTCAGTCACGACAAAGCGGAGGCCCGCGAGATCCCGACGCAACTCCGCGGCGTGCGACAAGACAAGGAAGTTCTTGTACACGACTGGGGCATTAAAGATGCCTGTGACTTCATCCAGAAGCGCTTGTAGTTCCGACGTAGGCCATGGCTCGATGTCCTGCTCGAGTGTGTTGGCGGAATGTCCAAGTGCGGCTCGCCAGAAGTAGCCGAACTCGTGGGGGTCCAGCGGCTCCGGCGCGCGTCCGGCCACGGATGTCAGGGACACGGAGGAGCCGCTCGTAGCCAGATGACGCTGCAGGCGCGCTCCGACTGACGGGACCTGCCAGCAAAGTGCCATCACGTTGGAGGGGTACCCAACGCATCTCGATCGTGCGAGCAGTTGGTACAGGATCGTGGTGCCGCTCCTCGGGAGACCAGTGATCTGTACCGTCGCGAACGACCGCTGCGTCGGCTCGGGCGGCCAGAACTCGCCCCGCAACGCGTGGTTGAAGCGGCTCAGAAACACCTCGAACTCGTCGGATCGCGGCAGATATCCGCCACTCGTCAACTCGGTCACCTGGGCGCCCGATAGGCCGGGAAGTAGTCCTTGTCATCCATCGCACCGGCGAGTTGCCGATAGCGATCGTCGTTCACCACGGTCTGGCCGAAGTAGACCATGCACTCCTCAGTCGAGACGGATCGCTTGAACTGCTCCAAGCCGTCTCCGCTGTGAAGTCCGCCACCGAGGTGGAGCACGCCATGGGCTGGCAGCAGCTGCCGAACCGCAGCGTCCAGCAGCGCATTGCCGGCACCAGCCTTGAGGCCCGCTGGAGTTGATCCCGACAAGTGATAGTGCAGACGGTCATCCCAAGCGATGAAGATGGCCGCCGCACACACAGCGCCGTCGAGCCGGGCTTCGATCACGGTGAGCCGCGTGGAGAGTCCGTCGACGAGGCGGTTGAAGTACTCGTTGTCCAGGCGTAGTCGGCCGCTCGCGCCGACGCGGTCCATCGTGATGTCGTAGACGCGGCGGAAGCCACTACTCGCGTCGCGCAACTCGTCGACCACTGGAAACGACAACTCGACGCCGGATCGATCGGCCTTGCGCACTGCCGTGCGGTGACGCCCTTCGCAACGCTCCCAGTAGGCGCTGGGTTCTCCGGTGCCGCGGACCGCGAAAGTGCTATGAGCCTTGTACGCCGTAAACCCCATGCTCTCGACGGTCTCTGCGTCTACGTCAAACGGATTGGTTCTGAGGAACTCGGCGATGAGCCCACGCTCTCGCGAGTGCTCGAGAAATTCCTTGCGGAAGCAGGACAACGCCATCTGATCATGATCAGATCGTGCCACACCGGCGTAGCCATAGGGGCTGACAATGTCGTATTCGCCGAGCGCTGTGTCTCCGCCAAGGTTCGCCGTGATTAGGCGCTTCAGGTACGGCAGCACGAACCTCCCGCCATCGCCGACCGCGCATTCCCACACCCCACCGTCGACCAGTTCCGCGGTGGCGCCGTATGCAGGCGAATAGTAAACGTCCGGGACACGATGGCCGGCACGTTCGGCCTCGCTGCGGTTGAGGAACTCGATCGTCATCGCCGGACCACGTCCCACGCGATCGTGTTCCAATATGCTCTCAGCCGAGTGAGGTCCTGATCGATCGCCGCCATGAACCGTTCGCGGACCTCATCCGGTAGTTCGGGGTCGGCGGCCGATCCTTTGCCCCGCCGAGCGCCGTTGCTCCTGCGCGTCGGAGGGCAGTGGGAACGAGCGGTCTCAAGACACCACGGTAGAAGGTCGACTGTGTGACGCCACGGGCGCGACCGAGGGCCACCACGCGGTGGTCAGCAATGTTCTCGTGTCGCGGAATAGCATCCTGACTCCCAAGCGCCTTCACTCCAAGAAATGCCCACAGTGCGGCCAGCGTAGACGCCGGGCTGGCACGGTAATCCTCAAGGCGGAGGACGTGAACAGAATCGACTCCAAACCGGTCGATCCACGGCTGGAGCTGCCGGCAATACGAACTGAATGCCATGTACGGTCCGACGGGGTCCATCAAAACGTCGATCGCCTCCCCAGGTTCGCGACCAAGCTGGCGCCAGTGCTGCCAATGGCTCACCGCACGCGCGAACGGATCACGCAGGATCGCCACGATGCGCAGCTCATCACCGAGCGTCGCGGCCGCGGTATCGACAGGTGGTGCATGCATTGGCTGCTGCATGTACGCGGTGGACACCTCGCATGCCGCGACGGCCGCGCTGGCTTGGATTAGGCGCGCCGTGCGGGCCGCTTTGTCGGGCTGGAGAAAGGTGGCGGATTCCTTGTCGCCGACGACGTGAACGTCCGGATGACCCTGAAGCACAGCGTGCAACGTCGTCGTGCCCGACTTCATCGCGCCGACGACGAGAAACGGGTTCGGGCTCACGACGCATCCGGATGGGCTGCATGGCGGGAGACCGACATCGGCACGGGTCGTCCGTCGTCATCCCCAACCTGGCCACCTCGCCGGATGCCTGCCCAATCGTGGTGCCGGGGCGCCGCGGAGACGATGAAGTTCACGACCCGCTGCGAGCAGTTCGTGATCTTGTACTCGGCTGGCACGTCCGGCGATCTCGCCCGCGTCGCGCTGGCGCACGACCGTCCGCACGGCCTCGACGACGCTGGCCGGGTCCAGCCCGGCGAGGACGATCGCGCCGGAGTCCAGCGCCTCGGGCCGCTCGATCGAGTCGCGCAGCGTCACCGCCGGGAAGCCCAGGATCGCCGACTCCTCGCTGATCGTCCCGGAGTCGGACAGCACGCAGAAGCGCTGCTCCTGCAGGCGCACGTAGTCCGGGAAGCCGAACGGCTCGTGGAACGCGATGCCCGTCGAGCGGACGTCGGCCAGCTCGTCGAGCCGCTTGCGCGTGCGCGGATGGGTCGAGACCAGGACCGGCAGCGACCACGTGTCGCGGACGCGCTCGAGCACGTCGAGCAGCGCGCTCAGACGCCGTCGGGTCGTCGACGTTCTCCTCGCGGTGCGCGCTGACCAGGAAGTAGCCGCCCTGGGTCGAGGCCGAGCTGGTCGAGCGCGTCGGACGCGTCGATCTGCGGCCGGTAGTGCGCGAGCACCTCGCGCCATCGGCGAGCCGGTCAGGAGGATCCGGCGCGGCTGCGATGCCCTCGGCCAGCAGGTTGCGGCGGGCGTGCTCGGTGTAGACGAGGTTGAAGTCGGCGACGTGGTCGACCAGGCGCCGGTTGGTCTCCTCGGGCACGTTCTCGTCGAAGCAGCGGTTGCCGGCCTCCATGTGGAACACCGGGATCTGCATCCGCTTGGCCATGACCGCGGCGATCAGCTGTTGGTGTCGCCGAGCACCAGCACGGCGTCCGGGCGCTCGGCGAGCAGCACCTCCTCGGTCTGGATGAGCGTCTCGCCGAGGACGCGGCCGAGGCTCGAGGTGTCGACGCCGAGGCGGTGGTCCGGGTGCCGCAGCCCGAGCTCGTCGAAGAAGACATCGCCGAGGCTGTGGTCCCAGTTCTGGCCGGTGTGCACGAGGACGTGCTCGAGCTCGTCGTCGAGCCGGGCGAGCACCCGGGACAGCCGGATGATCTCGGGCCGGGTGCCGACGATCGTGAGCGACCTTGGTCATCGTCGCCACGTCCAGCGCCGGCGCACACGGCCTCGCGGATACGTGTCGGGGCGGTCGGGGTCGAACAGCTCGTCGGCCCAGAACAGCGTGACGAGCTCGTCGTCGCCGGTGTTCTGTGATCGCGTGCGCCCACATCGTCGGCATGTCGACGAACGCCGGCTGCGTCCCGGAGACCTGGAAGCGCGACGACGTCGTCGTGAAGCAGCCGGCGCAGCGCTGATCTCGGCGCTGCCCTGCAGCACGAGGAACCGCTCGAACTTGTGCAGGTGGAAGTGCTCGCCCGCGGACCTGGCCGGGCAGCGTGGTCGAGCACGAACGTCTGGCCCTCGCCGCCGATCGGTTGCGCACCGCCTCGACGCAGCGACCCGCGGTCGTCGATCGCGGTCGGCAGGCCGACGGGAACGCCGTGCGGGAAGCGCGACGACCGGTAGGTGTTGAAGAGGTCGCGCTCGAAGCGGGTCGGCGAGCTCGGGAGGTCGACCCGTCGGTACGAGTCGCGTGCATCCTGGTCAGCAGCGTCGAGCACCTCGGCCGACCGTCGCGGTACGCCCGGCCGGCCGGACGTCGGTCGCCGGCGCGGTCGATCGCGTCGATCAGCGCCTGCGCGGCGTCCTGGACGTGCAGCAGCTCGACTCGCCGTCGGTCGTGGACCTCGGGCGTCCGGCCGTCGGCGAGCGTCGTGGCAGAACGTCGCGACGAACGAGTTGTAGTGCGGGCCGGCCGTGCTCGCCGAAGAGGTTCGGCAGCACGACGTCGACGAACGCGCGCGCCGATGCTCGCGCGGCCAGCTCGCGAGGACGTCCGACGCCGCTGCCTTGCCGATCGCCGTACGGCGTCGCCGTTGCCGCCTGGATGCAGTTGGCGAACACGATCGTCGGGCGTGCCGCCGGACGCGTCGAGCGCCGCGACGACCTGGTGCGCGAGCTCGACGTTGCCGCCGCGACCTCGTCGCCGGATCGCCGCGGTTGACGCCCGCGAGGTGGATGACGACGTCCGCGTCCTGCGACCGAGCCGGCGAGCCGAGCCGCGGTCGCGGAAGTCAGCGCGACCGACGGGACGACCGTCGGCGTCGGTGATCGCGCGCGAGACGCGCGCGCAGGTGCCAGCCGAGGAAGCCGTGCGGCTCCGGTGACGACGATCTTCATGCGCGACGGCCCTGGTCCAGCAGCTGCGTGCGAACTCGGGCAGTGCGAGCAGGAGGCTCTGGACCGTCGGCGACGTCGAGCCGCTCGCGTGTTGTGCGAGGTGTAGTCCTCGACGTCGAGCCTCGCGCGGCGTCGCCCTCGTCGAAGTAGAGCTCGTACTCGAGCGACGCGGGCGTCGAGCGGGACGCGGAAGTACTCGCCGCGGTCCTCGGCGCTGACCAGCTCCTCGCGGCTGAGCAGCGTCTCGTAGCAGCTTCTCGCCGTGCCGGGTGCCGATGACCTGGATCTCGGGCGTCGTCGATGTCGAGCAGCCCGGCCACCGCGCGGGCGAGGACGTCGACGGTGCACGCCGGCGCCTTGCGCACGAAGAGGTCGCCGGGCGACGCGTCGGCGAACGCGTAGTCGACGAGTCCGACCGACTCGCTCCAGCGACATCAGGAACCGCGTCATCGTCGGGTCGGTGATCGTCAGCGGCCGGCCGGCGCGGAGCTGCTCGACGAACAGCGGGATGACCGATCCGCGCGAGTACATGACGTTGCCGTAGCGCGTGATCGACACGGTCGTCGGCGAGTCGGGGTTGTTGCGCGCGAACGCCTGGGCGACCTTCTCCATCAGCGCCTTGGACATGCCCATCGCGTTGACCGGGTAGACCGCCTTGTCGGTGCTCAGGCACACCACCGACCGCACTCCGGCTGCGGCGGCGGCCTCGATCACGTTGCTGCTGCCCGATGACGTTGGTGCGCACCGCCTGGACCGGGAAGAACTCGCAGCGACGGCACCTGCTTCAGCGCCGCCGCGTGGAAGACGTAGTCGGCGCCGCGCGACGGCGTCGAGCGACGCTGTCGTAGTCGCGCACGTCGCCGAGGAAGAACCGCAGCCGCTTGTCGGACAACCGGCGGCGCATCTCGTCCTGCTTGGTCTCGTCGCGGCTGAGGATGCGGACCTCGGCGACGTCGCTGGTCGAGCAGCCGCGTCGGCCATGGTCGACCCGAACGAACCGGTGCCGCCGGTGATGAGCACGCAGCTTCCTGGGGCCGAGGTGGCCTCCGACTGGGCGTGCATGCTTGATGTCGTGCATCAATTGCTCCTGTTCGAGACCATGGTGATCGGGCCTCCTTGGCTGGCGCGCGGCGACTGGTGGAAGATCTGTCGTGCCGTCCGCGCGAGATATCGGACGTCCTGGTGCACTGAGTACTCGCGGACGTAGGTCGAGGTTGATCGCCACCTTGGCCGGGTAGATCACCTCGCGGTTGTACGCCTCCGGATCCGCGGCCGAGGCGAGCGTCTCCTCTTCGTGCCGGAACTGGAGAGTCGCTGGTCCCGTGATCCCTGGTCGCACCGCGAGGACGAGTCGTTCGTCGTCTGCGAGTAGGTCGGCGAAGCCCGGCACGTCGGGTCTGGGGCCGACCAGGCTCATGTCGCCCAGCACAACGTTGGCGAGCTGCGGCAGCTCGTCGATCTTGAATTTGCGCAACCGCCGGCCCAGTCCCGTGACGCGGATGTCGTCACGAGCCGTGACGGTGCTGGGTCCACTCGATCGCATGGTGCGGATCTTGTAGACGGTGACCAGACGACCGTGCATCCCGACGCGCTGCTGGGCAAAGATCCCCGCCTGTCCGGTGTCGATCCGTGCGGCGATGACGGCCAGCACGATGATCGGACTGGTGACCACGAGCGCAGGCACCGCGATGGCAAGGTCGAGCGAACGCTTGAGGAAGCGCTGACGGAACGTCCAGGGCGAGCGCTCAGGCATGACTCAGCCGCTCCAGAGTCGGCGACAGCATGCGCTCGACGCGCTCGAGCTGCACGGCGTCGAGTGCGGACCGGCCCTTGCCGACGCTCGTCGCGGACACGTGGTTCCACAGCCGACTCGATCCCCTGTACTGGGAGCTCGAGGAATTCGCAGTAGCCCGACCAGGCCCTCGGCCGGGCGGGTGACGAAGTCCTCGTACGCCATTCGGTGGACTTGGGCGATCGGCAGCTGGTCGACAGCCGTGTGGCTCAACTCAACGCAGCGCTGCCACTGCGCAGCACACACCTCGTCGAGCGTCCGGCTGAGCACCATCTCATCGATCCCGTCAAACCGGGGACCCCACGTACCCGTCCGACTCCCGCGGGCCGCTGCCTTGCTGAGCCTGTCGCGGGCGAACCGCGCGGCGGTGCGGGCGAGGTCTCCCACAGGCACGTACCTCGCCTTGCGAGCCGTGTATCGCCAGTCGATCGGGGCGTGCCACCGAGCCATCGCCGACGCCGTCGCGTCGATCCCGTCCCGGGTGATCAGCACGAACTTTGCGCTCGGGAGGAGCGCGGCGATGTATCCCACTCGGAGCGAGTTGGCGCACGTCTTCTCGACGACGATCTCGCCGTCCTGTTGTCGCCGCACCCGGTCGAATCGAGCCCGAACGAATCGTCGTTGATTCGCGTCTGCGCGATCGACCGGGATCTCATCTGACGGATAGTCCAGGCTGCCGTGCCGCCAGATCCCATTGATCTCGTCGCACGGCCACGTCACGACGCCTGGTCTGCTAGTCAGGATGTCGCGGAGCATGTTCGTGCCCGACCTCGGGGCGCCGATGATCACCACGTCGGTCGGGCTCATGCGACCTTCACCTCATCCACAACGTCCTCGACGAGCCGTGACCACCGCTTCAGCGCGGCACGCTTGTCGAACACCGCAGCTCCGCGGGCACGGGCCTTGGCGGCCATCGCGGCGAGGGCCTCCGGCGCGGCGACCAGCTCGTCGAGCACTCTGGCCAACGCCTCGGCGTCGCCAGGCGGAACGCTGAGACCGAGTCCCTCCCGCTCCAACATCTCGACGAGTTCGCAATCAGCCTCAACCACCGCGAGAACGGGGCAGCCTTCGGCCAGGTAGGTCATGGTCTTGCTTGGATACGCGTAGCGGTGGATGCCCCCAGTCAGGCTGACCAGCCCTAGGTCGGCCGACGCGATCAGCGACCGTGCCGATGCCACGTCCTGGTGCGGCACGAAACGGACGTCGACGCCGGCCGCGTTGGCCTGGTCACGGAGAGAGTCGACGGCGGAGCCGTCGCCCATCAAGGTGAGGTGCACCCGATCGTGTTGAAGGAGACCGAGAGCCGAGATCACCGTTTCGAGCCCTTGGAAGCGCCCGATGTTGCCGGTGAACACCAGGCCGATGCGTCCGTCGGTACGACTCGATCGAGTCGCGTGCTGGTCGACCTCGCCGAGCTCGAAGTTGTTGATCACATGAAGAGCGAGGGTTTGGGATGCGTCTCGCTGCCGGAGCGAGGTAGCCATGTCGGTCGAGAGGACGACAACTGCAGCCGCGGTCGCGCAAGTGGATTGATCAAGGCGTTGTAGCGCACGAAACACGACTGGGGCGCTGAACTCACCCGAGATACGACCGATCTCCGGATGAACGTCCATGCAGTGGTAGATGAACTTGCCACCACGGAGCCGCGCAGCCCTCGACACCGCCCATGCCAGCACCACTGGCGGCGCGGTTGAGGTCATCACGACGTCGAACCGCCGGCGACTGATGAGGACCTTCAGCGCAACGAGCGTGGTGAAGAGCGCGACGTTGATTGGGATCTGCCAGCGTCGGCCGTGCTCCGACGGCAGGGCAACCCGCCGCACGATGATGCCGTCGACGCGTTCACGCCGCGGCCGGGCGGGGGATCCCGCGGCCTGTCGCTTGTACGACGGCTGGCTGGACATCACCTCGACGTCGAGCCCGTCCGCCGACCACTGGGCAACGATGTCGCGCAGCATTGATGCGTACGGCGGTGTGTCTGGCCAGTAGTACCGGTGTACGGCAAGAACCCGCTGACGTCGGGCGCCACGCTGTCGCTCAGTTGTCCCGATCATGATCGGATCCACTCGGCGATAGCGGAGAACACTCGCTCGACCTGCTGGTCGGTCAATGCAGACCCGCTCGGCAGGGTCAAGCCGTTGGTGAAGAGGCGCTCGGCGCGACCGTCGACAAGGCTCAGGACAGCCGGCGAAGACGGGCTGGAGGTGCATCGGCTTCCACAGCGGCCGGGTCTCGATGTCGGCATGCGACGACGCGGATGCGCAGGTCGCTCGGCCGACCAACCCGCGCGGTCCGGCTCGACGATCAGCGCGGTCAGCCAGCAGTTGTCGCTCGCGTCGTCCATCGCCCCGAGGATGCGGACGCCCGCCGAGCTCGCGAAGAGCCTGGCGTAGCGGTCACGCGAGATCGCGGCGCCGAGCAATCATCTCGTCCAGGCGCTGCGAGCTGTGCGCGCCCGAGCGCGGCGAGCACGTTCGAGCAGCCGGTAGTTGTAGCCGATCTCGATGTGCTCGTAGTGCGACGACCGGCTGACGCGCTTGGGTCGAGAGATATCGCACGCGGTCGCGAGGTCGCCGTCAGCGGTCAGCAGCATGCCGCCACCGGACGTGGTCATGATCTTGTTGCCGTTGAACGACAGCGACCGCGGCGTCACCGAAGGAGCCGGCCGGCCGGCCGCCGTAGGCTCGCGCCGACCGACTCAGCCGCGTCCGACAGCACGCGGCGCTCCGTGGCTCGCGCGCGATCTCGTCGATCGCCGCGTAGTCGGCGCACTTGCCGAGCAGGTCGACCGGGATCACGATCGGCACGGACCGACCCTCGCGCGCGCAGTTCCGTGAGCGGCCTGGTCGCAGCAGCTTCGGGTCGAGGTTGCCGGTCGCCGGGTCGCAGTCGACGAAGAACGGCTGCGCGCCGGTGTAGGCGATCGCGTTTGCGGTCGCCGCGAAGGTCAACGTCGACGTCACCACGGTGTCGCCCGGGCCGACGCCCCACGCCAGCAGTGCCAGGTGGAGCGCGGCAGTCCCCGAGCTGAGTGCGACCGCATGCGTCGACGCCGACCCGGTCGGCCATCTCGCGCTCGAACGCATCGACGTCGGTCCGAGTGGTGCGACCCAGCCGGACCGCAGGGCGTCGAGAACGAACGTCTCCTCGAGCTCGCCGACGTCCGGCGGCGACAGGTAGATCGTGCTCACGCGGCGCCTCGCAGCTCGTGCGCCGCATCGCCGCGCAGGACAGGCCGAGCTCGCCTGACGATCTTGCGTTGCCGCCCAGCAGGTCGATCTTCACCGCTGCCGGCGGCAGGCCGGAACCCGACGTGGGAGATCAGCGGGTGAGCGGCCGCAGATCCGGCTCGCCGGCTCCGAACAGCTCCTCGTGCAACTTCTCGCCCGGCGCGCAGGCCGGTGTAGACGATCTCGATGTCGCGCTCGGACCAGCGCGACGAGCTGCCGGGCCACGTCGGCGATGTGGACCGGCTCGCCCATGTCGAGCACGAGCGCCTCGCCGTCGCGGCCGATCGCCGCGGCCTGGATCACCAGCTGGACGGCCTCGTGGATGGTCATGAAGTAGCGGGTGACCATCGGGATCGGTGACCGTCACCGGGCCGCCCGCCTCGATCTGCGCCGCGAACGTGGTCAGCACCGACCCGCGGCTGCCGAGGACGTTGCCGAACCGCACGCTGAGGAAGGACCCTTCAGCCGTCTGGGCGACTGAAGCGGTCGGCGGTGTCGGCGAGCAGCAGTGTCGAATGTGCGAGCGCGATCGGCTCGTTGTCGATGTAGAGGACGTGGGTGTCCTCCTCGGGCCGGGCTTCGTCGGCGACCTCGTGCACGTTGCCCGCGGTCGGCAGGCCGGAGCCGATGTCGACGAACTGCCGGATCCCGAGTTCGGAGCAGTGCCGGACGGCGCGGCCGAGGAACTGCCTGCTGGTCAGGCAGTAGTCGCCCATGAGCGGCAGGCGATTGCGGACCTTCTCGGCGAACTCGCGGTCGATGGCGTAGTGCGTGTCGCCGCCGATGAAGTAGTCGTAGACCCGCGCCGCGGACGGCCGGTCAAGGCTGCTCTCGACTGCTCTCAGTGCCGCGTCGTGATCGATCATCGCCATCCCTTTGTCCGCGCCGGAAATCCCATGCTAACCGGCCGGCAGGGCAAGCCGTGCGCTACCAGGGCGTTACTCACGACTGGGGAGTGAGGAGGCGGATCACGAATCTGTCCAGGGTGACACGCGTCACCCTGGACAACACTTTCAGGTGGTCAACCGTCTCTTGATCCAGATGAGGGGACGTACGTCGCGGGGGCGTGCGTGTTCGGCCGGGAGGGACACGGGCGCCATGGGACTGGGACTGAGTGCGATCCGGCTGGATTCGACGGTCAACCTCGTCATCGTTCTCGTTCTCGCACTGCTCGCGATCATCGCGGTGCCGTGGCTGTGGGAACGCTGGCGCCGCAAGGTGATCGGCCGCAGCTCCACCATTCTCGTCGCGGTGGTGCTGATCGTGGTCAGCACCGGAATGGGCGGGAACATGATCGGCGGGTTCTTCCCGACGGTCGGCGCCCTGTTCGGTACCGGCGTGTACTCGGGCGAGAACGTCGACGCCGTCGCCGGGCAGAACGGTTCGGACCTCGACAAGCTGCGCGACGCCGGTGCGATGCGGGCCAAGGAGGGCAAGGGATCCGTCGTGCATATGACGGTGACCGGCAAACGCACCGGCCTCACCCGCGACGTCTCGGTGTATTTCCCGCCCCAGTACTACGATCCCGCGTTCCGTGCGCTGAAATTCCCGGTCATCGAATGGATTCCGAACTACCCGTCCGGACCGGAGGTGGCCACGGGCGGTTACGAACTCCCGGCGAAACTCGACGCGGCGATTGCGAAGCACGTGCTCCCGCCGACCCTGGTGATCATCCCGGATCCGACCGGCAAACCGAAGGTCGGCCACGACACCGAATGCATCGACGAGGTCGACGGCGACGCCAACGACACCTACCTGACCGCCGACATCCGCGACTGGGCCATCGAGAAACTCGGCGCCAGCATGCAGCGGAAGGCGTGGACGATGGCGGGCTGGTCGTCCGGCGGGTACTGCGCGATGAACCTGGTGACCCGGCATCCACAGTGGTACGGCCAGGCCGCGAGCATCAGCGGCTACTACAAGGCTTCGGTTGACGCGGAGACCGAGAACCTTTTCAAGGGCAGGCAGGACATCGTCGACGCGAACACGATCACCCTGAACCTGCAGCGGCAGGTGATCCCGGTCGACATCCTCGCGATCGCAGGCGACAAGGAAAGCTTCGAGAGCTTCTCGATCGACCAGATCCAGGCCGCGATCCGGCCGCCTGCGACGCTTTCGTCGTGGCGGATCCCGGACGCCGGGCACAACATGAACACCTTCAAGGCGCAGATTCCGGACGTGCTGGCGTGGATCGGCGCGCGGACCGTGCCGCCGAGTGCACCGCAGGACAAGAAGATCGTCACCAACGGCGGCGTCAAACCGTGGCCCCTGCCCAATACCGGAGCGAAGGGCGCACTCGTCGACGTCGTCGAGTGATCCTTCAGCCGTGCTTGGCGCGGTAAGCCTTGGGGTACAAGCGAAGTCGAGCCGGTGTTCGAGGTCCGACAGCCTTCATGACAGCGCCGAGCCGCCGAAGCCGTCGCTCGTCGCCGTCTGTCCACTTCAGACTGAGCTGCTCGCGTAAGGCGGGCGGCAGGAGCCCGATCGCGCAGAGGGAGAGGACGTTCCCGCCGGCGGGCCGGACGGGGCGCCACAACGTTTCCGGCAGGAACCACCACGGCGGCGGCGGGGTGTCGCGCATGGTGATGGATTCGAGCAGCTCTCGAACGGTGTGGTTGTCCTCGAGCCTATTCGCGACCACACCGACGAAGTACGTATCGAAGCCGTCGAGGTCGACGGGCATCTGGTGCTCGCGGAGGCCGAGCATGAGTCCGAGCCGCCGCCATTCCGCGTAGAACCGGCGTTTGTCGTTGCGGGACAAGGGATGCACGAAGACGTCTTGCATCCGGACGACGGTCCAGAACGTCGATCCGTGCACCCACCAGTAGGCCTCGGGGTTGAGCGCGTGGTAGCGCTCGCCGTGGTGGTCGATGCCCTTGATCGTCTTGTGCATCTCGCGCAGCCGTTCGGCCTCCGCGATCGCCTCCTGGCCGCCGAAAACCTGTGACAGCAACGAATCGACGGTCCGGTCGAGGCGGCCCCATGGATCTTCGGTGTAGTTCGAATGATCGTGGACGCCGGCGCCGATCACCGGATGCGCGACCTGCAGCAGCAATGCCGTACCCGCGCCGAGCAGCAGCCGCCGGTCGCCGACCACCTGCCAGGCCACGGAATCCGGGCCGAGCGGGGCTACCGGCGTGGTGATACGGGCTTCGGCGCTCATGACGACCTCCCGGGAGAGTGGCGCTCTACCACTGTCCCAGCTTATTTACAGGTCGTCAATAGATGTCAGGCTCCCGGTATGGCCGGGAGTATCGCCTGCACGACCGAGGTCAGCCGCCTGCCGCCGGAGACGTAGCTGGTCGACAAGGGTTGCGAGCTCAGCGCCACCACGATGTACCGGTCGTCCTTGCCGATGACGCCGGACGTGTGCAGGATCCGGGCGCCGCGGCAGCAGGACCAGCCCTGTTTGATCGACCACGGGATCTTGCCCGCCGCGTCGGGAATACCGAAGTGCTGCCGGATCCCGTCGGAGCCGTTCTCCGTCGCATTGCTCAGTGCGGTCATGATGATCGACCGCGTATTGGGACCGGCCTGCTCCATCACGTAGCGGTAGATCTTCGCGATGTCCCCGGCGGTGATCCGGGTGTCGCCCCATCGGCCGGGGTCCGCCGGCGGGCGGGTTCCGCTCAAGCCGATCTTGCTCGCCCAGCGGGTGACGATGGCGGCTCCGCCGTTGGTCCCCCAGAGCGTGCTCGCCAGGTTGTCGTCGCTGACCGAAAGCATCCGTTGCACGCTGGCCGTCGAAGAGCCCGCCTGGACCGCTTCGAGGGCGATGAGGATCTTGACCAGCGAAGCCGAGGTGTAGGAACGGTCGGGCTGGATGGAAACCGTGGTCTGCTTGGCGGTGCGGTCGTAGACGACGACGCTCACCTGGCCGCCGGGATTGAGCGCGGCGATGGCCTTGGGGTTGACCTGAACGTTTTGGGTCGACGGAGCCGGACTCGACCCCGGCGGCTGCGAGGGGCTCGGCGCCGGCGTATCGGCTGGCTCGCTCACCTGGGATTCAGTGTTCAGCGACGCCGCTTCCGACGCGGGATCGGCGAGCAGCGGGGACTCGCTCCGGGCATGCGGGAGCAGCACCATCGCGCCGATCGCGCCCAGGCATAACCCCACCAGGAGGAAGACCCCGCTCACCTTGCCCACATGACCTGTTGGCCGCTTCACTCAATAGTGTTCGCGAAATAGGCCATTCGTGTGACCTAAGTCTCGTTTAGTCAGCCTAATGTGACGCTGCGAAACCGGACGGCCGACACGGAGTGGGTTTCCGGTTTGTTCGGGTGGCTCGCGGGGTATCTGACGAAGGCGTGACTCTAGGTGGCCAAATCTGGAAGGACGGAGCCATGGCACGTTTGCAACGCGCTCGAATCCGGACGACGGGCCTCCAGCCTGCACAGGTCCTCGCCGGGCTGGTGAGCCTGGCGTTTCTCGCGTTCGGGATCGTGGGCTTCACCAGGACCGGGTTCACCGATTTCGTCGGCTACCACCCCGCGACCGTTCTCGGGTTCTCGGTCAATCCGCTCTACAACCTCGGGTTCGTCCTGCTGGGGGCACTCGGTCTCCTGCTGACGCTCGGTTCCGGCCGCTCCCGGATGTTCGGCTTCCTGACGTTCGCCGCGTTCGGCGCGCTGTTCATCTGGGGCCTGATGATCACCGGGACCGTTTCGACGAATCCCGTTTCCCAGGCCGGTAACCCGTTCAACCTCAATGGTCCGGACAACTGGCTGCATCTCGGCCTCGCCGTACTCGGCTTGCTGGTCGCCGTGATGCCGGCGCGCCGGAAGGTGCTGCTGCCCGAGGACGAAGAGGAAACCGTCGTCACCGATCGGGCCGACAACACCGTCGTCGACTCGGATGTTCCTCGTGAGCCGCGGCATGCGAAAGGCCCGGCAATCGCTCGTGATGAGCGACCGCCGGGCCTTGCCCATTAGGAACTAGGGATCAGTAGCCGTACTCGGTACCGGCGCCGGCACCGGACTCGGCGGGAGCGCCTTCCTCCTTGGCGGGGGCGTTCCCGCTCTGGGCCGCCTGCTCCTTCACCGGCGCCGTGCTCTTGCAGCCGGCAGGCTCGATGACGAACCAGGTGCCGCCGACGCCGTGGCCCTTCGCCTCGCCGGCCTTCTCGTCCTTGATGTAGCGGTAGACGGCCCAGCCGCCGAGCGTGACCTGGGTGGTGCCGTCCGCACGCTTCACGGTGCCGAGCAGCTTCGAGTCGATGCCTTCGAGCTGGACGTCGCCCTCGGCGAGCACCGGCGGCCAGGTCTTGGCGCAGTCACCGTTGCAGGTCGGCTGCTTGTTCTTCTTGTCCTTGGTGAACATGTAAAGCGTGAAGCCTTCCTTGTCCACAACGGCCGGGCCGATACCGGGAACGTCGCTCGCGGTCAGCTCCGTCGCGCCCTCGGCGTTCTTCTCGGCGGGGGCACCTTCCTTCGCGGCCTGTCCGGCCTTGCCGCCCTTGGCGTTCGCGGCATACCAGGTGCTGCCGACTCCCTGGCCCTTGGTCTCGCCGGCCTTGGTGTCCTTGGCGTAGCGGTAAAGGCCCCAGCCGCCGACCGTCACCTGCTTGGTGCCGTCGGCGCGGGTCAGCTCACCGACGAGAGCCTGGTCCACGCCTTCGATCTGGACGTCCCCATCGGCGACAACGGGAGGCCAGGCCTTGGCGCAGTCACCGTCGCAATTGGACTTCGCCGGCTTCGGAGTGTCCTTGTCGAAGCGGTACAAGGTGAACCCGTCCTTGTCGACGAGCACCTGTCCGAGATCCCCGGCTTCCGCCACGGCCACCTTGGTCTCACCCTTGGCCGCGGGGGCGTTTCCGCCGGCCCCGGCGACTGCGGCAGCCGGCGCGACGGCCGGTGCGGCGGTTTCGGTGCCCCCCGTGCAGGCCGTCAGCAGCGCCAGGCCTGCTGCCGCAGACGCTGTTGCGACGACGAAACGCTTGCGAAGCATGGGATTTCTCCTTGTTCGTAGGGGTTCCGCGGCTTGGCGCGGTGAGCTTGTACCCCCAACACGGGCCCTATGCGAGACCGGTTCAAGGAAATCTTGGAATTTCTTTCCGGACCTCTAGCGCGGCGTCCGTCAGCCGACCCGCGGAGCCGGTATAGCGGGCGGGATCAAGCAGGTCGGCAAGGGAATCCGTATCGAGGACTCCGGTTAGCTCCGGCAGGTCGGAAAGAACCTCACCGAGCGCGCGCCCCTGCTCGGCCGCGAGCGCGGACGCCCGGCCGAGAACCTCCTTCGCCCGCGCCTTGCCGAGCAGCGGGGACAAGACGGCCGAGAGCCGCTCCGAGACGATCTGCCCCTGCGTGAGGTCGACGTTCGCGCGCATCCGGTCGGTGTTCACGACGAGGCCGCGGGCGAGTTCGGCAGCGGTATGCGCGGCCCCGCCGGTCAGACGGAGGCACTCGCGCAGGAACTGCCACTCCGCGTGCCAGGCGCCGGCGGACCGCTCGTCCTCGCTGAGGACGGCCTGGGTGACGCCGGTGGCCAGCAGCGGGACCTGCAGCGCCGCCGAGCGGATCAACGTCGCCAGCACCGGGTTGCGTTTATGTGGCATCGCCGACGACCCGCCGCGGCCCTCGCCGGTGGGCTCGGTGACTTCGCCGATCTCGGTGCGGGTGAGGATCTGCACGTCCAGGGCAAGTTTCCCGAGCGCGGCGGCGGTGAAGGCGAGAGCGGCCGCGAGGTCGGCGGTCGGGGTACGGAGGGTGTGCCAGGGGAGGGTGGTCTCGGCGAGCCCGGTCTCCTCGGCGAACGCCTTCTGCAGCCGCTCCGGGTAGCCGTCGGGCAGGTTCGCGAGCCGGGCGTACTCGGCGTACGCGGCCTGCGTCCCGGCTGCGCCGCCGAGCGAGACGGGCAGGACGAGGCGGTCCAGCCGGTCGAGCGCGTCGAGTGTGAGCTGTCGCCAGCCCGCCGCCTTGAGCCCGAAGGTGGTCGGGACCGCGTGCGCGGTGAGCGTCCGGCCGGGCATCGTCGTGTCGCGATGCGCGCGAGCGAGGTCATCGAGGGCGTTCGCCGTGGTCTCGAGGTCAGCGGTGAGGATCTTCAGCGTCCTGGACGCGACGAGCATCATCGCCGTGTCGAAGATGTCCTGGCTGGTCGAGCCGCGATGGACGTATTCGGCCGCATCCCCGCCGACTGCCTTGGTCAGCTCCTTGACCAGCCCGACCACCGGATTCGCCGTCTCGCGGGATCCTCTGGCCAGGGCTGTTGTGTCGACGTTCTCGACCTTCGCTGCGTTCGTGATCGCCTCGGCCGCGGTCCGGGGGATGAGCCCGGTGCTCGCCTGCGCCCTGGCGAGCGCGGCCTCGGCGTCGAGCATGGCCCGCACCCACGCGACGTCCCCGGTCGCCGCCTCGGCCGGCGTTCCCGCGCGAACAGGACTGAGGAGGCCGGAGTCGGGATCGGCGTTCATCGGCCCAGCATCGCACCCCCGCCGATCAGTGGCCCGTCTTCCCGTCGATCCGCTCGCGCAGCAGGTCGGCGTGGCCGTCGTGGCGGGCGTACTCGGCGATCACGTGGGACAGCAGCCAGCGCAGCGAGAACGGCCCGTGCCGGCTCTGGCCGATGTCGTCGAGCGACGCACCCGCGACGATCGCCCGCGACCGCTCACACTCCTCACGCCACGCGGCCCAAGCCGCCTCGACGTCGCCGTCCGTGTCCTCGAAGTCCTGCTCGGGATGCTCGTCGGAGTAGTAGAGCAACGGCACGTCCTCGCCCGCGAACTGGATGCGGAACCACCAGCGCTCGCCACCGGTGAGATGCCTGAGCAGCCCGTGCAGCGACATGCTCGACGGCGACACCGACCGCTCGGCCAGCTGCTCCGGCGTCAGCCCCTGGCACTTCAACTCGAACGTGTGACGATGCCACTCGAGCATCGACGTCAAGATCTCGCGCTCGCCCGCCGTACGCGGCACCGCGGGCCTCTCGCCCCCGGACCACACCGGAGCGAAGTTTTCGTCGGGAATCGTCTCCATGCCCCGACACTGGCAGACACCCCCGACAAAATCCGTGGCGCGCGAGCAGCCGCCCCGCCATCCTGGGCGTCGGCGGCGGTCTACTAGACTCGCCGGCACGGGCCGTTAGCTCAATTGGTAGAGCTGCGGACTTTTAATCCGTAGGTTCTGGGTTCGAGCCCCAGGCGGCCCACCAAACGCCCTGGTCCAGGCTAAACAGGACACCAGGAGCAAGATCACCTCCCCGGTTTATCCCCGGTTTTGGGGCCGGACGGTTTATCCAGCAGGCCTTCCAGGGCCTTCGCCGTGAGCGGGTCGACCGCCTTCCGGTCGAGGTAGGTGTCCTGCGTCATCGACACCCGCGAGTGGCCGAGCTGGTCCGCGATCAGCCGCGTAGGCACCCCCGCGTCGTCGAGCGCGGGCGCCGTCGTCTTCCGGAATGTGTGCGAGGTGACCCACAGGAAGTCGTCTCCGCCGCGAATCTCCCGGAGGACCCGCAGAACGTTGTTCGGGTCCCGCATCCCGCCGGTCGTGCTGGCGAAGATGGGAGTCGCGTGGGAGCGGCCAGCGTCCATTGCCTCCATCGCTCGCCGCTCCAGCAACGCCACTGCCCACGAGGGGAGGGGGAGCGCTCGTTTACTCGACTCACTCTTCGGACGCGGCTTGCGGAGCAGTCCCTGACCCTTGACCCGGACCACGGTGTGCGTGATGTCGACCGTGCCTGTCATGAAGTCGACGTCCTCCCAGTAGGTCGCGAGTGCTTCGCCGACCCGGATACCGGTCGCCATCATGAACCGGGACAGGTCAGGCAGATCCCAGCGCACCGCCTTCTCGTTCGCCTCCAGCTGCGCCAGCCACTGCGCGCGTTCGTCCGCATCCAGAGCGCGCGGCTTCTTCTTGCTCTTCGGGATGCGCCGGGTGTCCCGCGTCGGGTTGCTGTCAATCGCGTCGTATCGAGCGGCCAAGCCGAGCATCCCGGACAGGATCGTTCGCGCGGTCTTCGCCGTCGACGCCCCGATGTTGCGCTGAAGCGCCCCGATGAACCGGTCGAGCCGCATCACCGAGGCTTCTCGCACGCGAAGCTCCCCGAGTCCAGGCACAACGTGTCCATTAAGGACTGACTCGTAAGCGGTCTCAGTGGTCGGCGACTTCGTGCCCTCCTTCACGTCCTGTCGCACCTGCTCCATCCAGAACTCGGCCAGGACGCTCAGGCGCGTCTCCCGAGTGATCTCGCCGGTCGTCGACCCGGTCCACTCGCGGATCGCGTCACGAAGTCGTTGTGCTGCCTTGCCTTTCGTCTTCCCCGACCGCTCCACTTCTCGCGTCTTGCCGTCGAAGTCGCGGAACAGAGTGCGAGCCCGATAGCCGCCCGGAGTTGCCGAATAGCGGATCTCCCCATACGTGCCGATCTCCAGCTGTGGTCGAGGCATCAGGCCACCTCCACGGTCAACTGATCGACCCACGATCGGACGTCCTCCGGGCGGTATCGCACGTACCGGCCCATGCGACGGCCAGCAGGGCCGTAACCCTTGCTACGCCACTGGTACAGCGTCCCGACAGGAACGCCGAGGTAGTTCGAGACGTCCTCCACCGTCCAGAGTGGATCCACGCTGTGCACGTTGTTCATTGCTTCCCCCATCTAGGCCGCCAGCAGAGTTGCCGAAGTTTCTGGACCGTCCCCGGGTGGTCCGGCGGCCGCGAGTAGCGCCTTGTCGTACTCGGCTTTCCAGGTGATGCGTTCGGCGATCGCGTGCATGACCAGGTGGTCGCGAGGTGGCACGTTCGCGTCGCCGGAGTCGACCTTGCGCCAGACCAGCCGGGCCGGATCGGGTGCTGGTTTCTCGATCCCGACGGCCGCCAGGGCTTCGACGACGAAGGCCTTTCGGTCGGCCTTGTGGTCGACGAGGGTCTTGCCGGACCACTTGCGCGACACCAGCACCCGACGGCCTGGAAGCCCGAGCGTGGTCCGCCGGTGAGCCCGCCCCTTGCAGTGCCCCGGAGTAACCTTTCCGTTGGCTCCCTTGGGATTGATGCCGTACAGCAGCCACACCGCGCACCGGGGCGAGCAGGGCGTCACCGACAGTTCCGCGTGCAACCGGTCGTGATGATCCTTCTGCCGGACCGTGTCGGCCTCGACCACTTCACCGGTGGACTTGGTGAGGTATTTGGTCAGGTAGCCGATGTGCCGCCCGGATTCTTCGGTGCCGCCGAGGATGCCCTTGGAGTGCACCTGCCGACCGAAGGTGACCACGTGCGCCGGGTCCTCCACGGCCTCTACCGCGTCATCCCACTCGATCAGCGGTTCGCGGGTGTCGGGGTCGACGAACACCTTGCGGTCGCCGTCCCACAGCGGCATCTGGTCGACGTAGACGACCTGGTCATGGTTGGGCCACCAAACCTGGTGATAGGTAGCTTCGGTGACCTGCCGGATCACGTCGTGCGGGATCGATCCCCGGATCGCGGTGTGCAGGTGGGGTGCCGCCGGCGTTGGGGTTCGACGGTGGCGAAGTACTGCGCGTTCCAGCCGACCACTCGGCGCAGGTTCTGCCACCACCGATCCACCAGCGCGGAGAAGTGCACCGCGTCCCGAGCCGCCCGCCGATAGTCATAGGTCGACGGGTCG
Source organism: uncultured Actinomycetota bacterium (assembly GCA_963766045.1). Lineage (GTDB taxonomy): Bacteria > Actinomycetota > Actinomycetes > Mycobacteriales > Pseudonocardiaceae > Amycolatopsis. The sequence continues at coordinate 28,855 of CAVXYN010000003.1, forward strand.
ACCGGGGCACCATCCGACCGGACCGGGCCGTAGGTGTCGCAGGTGAGCGTGACGAACATCGACGGCCGGAACCGCCCCGCATACTCCCGGCCCACGGTGGTCTTGGCGACCTTCCGGCGAGGGAGGTTCGGAGCGTCCTGCCGCCGCTTGGTCGACCGCTTCACCGCCCGCTTCGACGGCAGGTCGATCGCGGGCAGACGACCGCGCATCCCGAGTTGCCGAAGTTCCTCGTCGACGCTTCGAATCTCCTCCCGAAGCTCGTCCGCCTGGTCCTCCTGGTCGGCCACATCCCGGTAAGCCGCGACGAGATCGGCGCGGAACGCCAGCAGCTCCGTGTGCGCCTCACTCGGCGGCTCCGGGGTGAGATCCGGTTCCTCAGTCATGTGCCAGCCCTCGCGGCACTGGACCTGCCGCAGCGCCTTGGCCTTGCGGGCACAGGGCAGGCACACCGATTCCACGGTGGAGCCGCACGGCACGGGGACGTAGCGGAGTTCGCCGGTGTCGGTGTCGCCGACCTCCATCGTGAACGGCCGGACACAGACGCCGTGGCGTTCCGCGGTCGCCTTGATAACGTCCGCTGCCAGCGGTTCCCGCATCCGCGCCGCCCGCGAGTTGGCCGGCGTGCGCGACGGGGTCTCGGTCGCGTTCATCAGGCAGCCACCTCCCCAGGCGTGTTCCAGCTCCGCAGCACGAACACCGGCATCTCCTGCCGCATCCCCGCAGGCAGATCAGGAAAGGTCGCCTCGTCGAACCAGACCCCGCCGTAGACCTTCACGGGGATGCCGCACGGCGTCCGGCCACTGAGTTCCAAGTGCACCGACCCGCCATGCTCAGGACGCCACAGCGACGCCGTCACGTCCTCCAACGAGCCAGCCCATGCCAGCAGCCCGCGAGCCAAGTCCTCAAGCCGGTCGGAGTCGAGCTGCACCGTGATCGGATCCGGACCGACCCCGACCCGGACCGACGCGGCCGGAGGCAGCGCGAAGGAATCCAGGTGATCGCGGATCGCGTCGAGGAACACCATCAGGCGATTCATGCCGCCACCCCCTCATCGTTGCGGCGGGCGGCGAGGTCGAGGACGTGAGCGCCGCCGTTGGTCACGTAGTTCTCCAGTGCCTTCACGGTGTCGTCGGCGACCCATCCGGCGCGTACGCGCAGCGGTTCCCGGACGCCTTCACCCCAGACGTAGCCGACGCCTGCTTCGGAATCGCCGATCCGGTTCGCCCAGGCGCCGCGTTCGTAGGCGCCGTCTCCGAGCACCATCGGCACATGCGATTTGGAGGTCACGCGCAGGCACACCCGACGGGGGAACAGCTCCCGCACCGGAACCGTGTCCTTTGTCGGCTCCTGCACGTATCCGCGCACCGTGATCCCCAAGGCCCGGCCCTGCGTCGTGAGGATCGCGACCTTCTCCACGATCGCGTCGCGGGTCTTGCGGTCGGTGTACTTGGTGAGGGCGCCGATCTCGTCGAATTCCAGTAGCTCCAAGGGAAACTCCGTGCTGATCGGGATCACGCGCACCCGACCCGCGAAGGTCTGCTTCCTGGAGTCCATCTCCTCAAGCAGGCTGTCGAGCACGTCGAGCGCCTGCTTCCCGGTCACCGCGTAGCGGGCGAAAATCCCGCGCCCGTAAGCAAGTTCCATCCCCTTGGGGTCGATCCCGGACACGCGGACCACACCCGAGCGGATCGCGGACGCCGCCGACACCAGCGGGCACCACATCACCGAGTTCTTGCCCGCACCGGTCGCGCCAGCGGTCAGGCAGTGCGCACCGGATCCGACCAGCGGCACCCGCCAGTCCGAGCCGTACTCCGTGCTTCCCGACCACACGTGCCGCAGATCCACCCCGGTCCCGTCGGCCGCGACCATGTCGGGCACCGGCAGCGAGGTCACCACGAACTTGAGTAGGTCACGGCGCTGGAAGTCGATGGACACCACGTTCGGCTCAAGCTCGCGCACCTGGCACCGCTTGACCTTCCGCGCCACCGCCAATGCCCGCGCGGCCTCGTCGAAGTCTTCCGGCTTCTGCCCAGGCACCAGCTGAACCCGCACCTCGTCCCAGGACTGGCCTGACCGGACCTTGAGAACCTTGGGCACCTTCACGCCCGGCGAACGGATAGCGGCCTTGCGGGACACGGCCCGTCGACGACCAACCAGGTTCACCGTCACCTCTACCGGCAGCGCGTCGTCTTTGATGCTCAGTCCGCAGGCGTGCAGCCAGCCCGGGAGCCTTCGGGCGTAGACCGCCCAGCGCATCCACCACGACCGCAGGAACCGCCCGCACCAGTGGTCATACGACACCGTGTCGATCAGCCACCACGACACGAGTACGGCCGTGATCGAACCGGCGGTGATCGCCAGCGACGGCCATCCCAACCACCGCCACCAGGCCGCGCCAGCGAGGACAGCGAGGCTGGTCCGCCACCGCAGAGCGACCTGCTTCGCCATCCACAGCCAGGCTTTCAGCAGCCACCACACGGCGATGAACACCACTGCGGCCGCCGCCAGCACTTCCGCGATCGTGGCCAGCGCCCGGCCGAGTTTGTGCAGCAGCCACACCACCACACCCAGCACGCCGCCACCGACGAGGAGGGTTCCGAACATGTTCGCGTCCATCACCGACCACCGCCCGTATGCGTCGGGATGGTCAGGTCCAATGGGAGCATTCCCCGGCATGGGGCGCATTCGTGCTCACCGGGCAGCAGCTTCGCGAACCTCTTGCATCGCGTGCAGCGCGTTCGGGTGACCCCGTCTAGCGCACGCTTCTTGCCATCGTCTAGCGTTGTCATTGTTCACTTCCAGTGGTTGTGGACAGCGCAGGAGCGGCATGGTTGGTAGCCGGTTTCCGCTTCTGCGCCTTACGGTTCGTGGTTCGCGAATGAGGACGTGTTTGTATGCCGCACGTCCCACACGCGCGTTTTTCGTTGATACCATTGATTTTTCGTCGCTCTACATGCGACTAATTTGCTTGCGCCTTCTGCTTCTGGATCTGCGCCGACACCTCCTCGGCCTTCCGTTCCTCATAGCCCGCCCAGTACCGCAACTCGTGATGGTGCCAACGGTCCACATCAGACACTTCGCGGTACATCCGGGCGTTCGACCGGTGAAACACCAGCCAGGCCGACAGATTCGCGTCCGGTGTTGGCCTTCGCGACGCTGCGACGGCGTGCGCGTCCTTTAGTGTCTGCGGCTCATTCTGTCTCGTGTCCTGCATCATGACCCCGCCTTGTCGTCATGCGCGTTTCCAGCAGGCTCGCCAATTCGTCCGCACTCTCGCTGAGTTTGCGCAGGAAGATGGCGCATTCCGGCCAGCGGGTCAGATCCGCTGGCGGCCTGATGAACATCTGGCATGGCGGTCCGGCTAGCACCAGGACTGGTGGATTGCCCGGATTCGAACCAGTCTCCTCCACCGACGCTTCGGCGCCCGGCCCGATGATCCACGTCAACCCGAGCCCGTCCCAGGTGCCCGCCATGCCTGCCTGCCTTGCTTGCCCAATCCCGTGCCAGTTCCGAGAACCCCTCGGCCGCCGACTCCAGCGCAGCCACACACCACCAGGGCAGTCCCCGCGACTTGGCCAGCTCATGCCACGCCCGCGACACCCGCAGCGCCGCCTTCGCCGTGTTCTGCGCCGCGCCCGCCGAAGGCTGAACCCGGCCGAGTTCCCACGCGGCCATGTAGTCCCGATAGGCCTGCTCCCACGCCCGGACCAGCTCGTGAAACGCCGCAGCGCCACGAACCGGACCGGACGCGTTCACGTGGCTCACGCCGCCTTGGCCGACGCGTCACCAGCCGACGCCGACCGTGCCGACTTCGTCCCCGAACCGCTGCTCACCGCCTTGAACCCGGTCGCGCGGAACGCGTACGCCTGGTACTTGAACTCGCCCTGACCAGCCACCTTCGGCTCAGCCGTCAGCCCCTCCAGCTCGATCGGCCGCATACCCGGCAGCACCTCCGACGTGGACGGCACCGGCTGCACATCCGCCAGCAACGTGATCTCGAACGACGCCCGCTTCGCCTTCACCTCATCCGGGTCGGTGACCGTCACCTTCCACTGGCGCTTACCGGTCACCTCGTCGACACGCTGCCTCGTCGGGCGACCCTGGGCGCGGTCCTCTCGGGACTGGTACTCGTTGTCCGGCGCGACCTCGCCGACCATCACCAAGCCCTGCCCGAAGGCGTTGTCGAAGTCGATGGGGAACCGGAAACCCTTGTAGATAGCCATTATTGTCTCCTGCTTTAGTCCTGTGTGGATTAGTCGTGCTTGCGTGAAACGGCGTCATCGACCGGGCTCGACCACTGGTCGGGAAAGGAAGAGGAATGCGAACGCGTGCGGTGCTGGGACTCGCACCACTCGCCGAACTCGCGCGCGGCATCAGCCAGGCTCTGCGCGAACCGCGCCGTGTCCATCAACCCGCCGATGCGGGCAGGCACCTGAATGATCAGAGAGGTCTCTTCGCTTCCGGCGACGAGCTGGCGAACGCCGGGGGATGGTGAAACCACCGCCGCGCCGTAGCCGACGAGGGGCTGAATCACCACGTGAATGCCCATGTGTGCTCCCGATGTCTCGGTCTCGGCGAGCCCGGTCGGGCGCGCTGAAACCAGAAGACACCCAGACGGGCGCCACACCCCGGACAAACTGTCCGGGTAGGAACTAGCAGGAGAAGTGGATCTACCTAGTGTAGATGGCTCGGTACTCGTCGAGGAGGCGAAAGAACACTGTCAGCGGCTCCTCACCATCGGCGTGTTCTTCGATGGCGCGAGCCCAGCCCAGAGCCATACCCCAGCCATAGCGGTCCTGGAGCCACATCGCGAACGGGCCGCTAGGCCACATCGCGAACTCCTCATCCACCCCATGAACGTCCAGCGCGACGCTGTAACCGACGAGCATGTTCTCCAAAACCCGAAGAGACCCCTGCGGGAGCCACAGACCCGGCACCAGCCTGATCTGGTCAAGAAATTCTTGGACGTTCTGACACTGGTCGATCGGTTTGGCCGTTCCCCCGGCACAGCTGTCATAGCCCAGATTCTATCGGGCTAGCGCGGCAGGGACACGGCTTCGTTCACCGCAGAAAGCACCGCTGACCAGGGAAGTTCACGACCGGGAGCGCTCCGCGGTTCGTGCAGCGGCCACACGTCATCCCCGTAGACGAGATGCACGCCAGCACGTCGCAGCGCCGCAATGTGCGTGTCCCACGACGGGTGACGGGCGTGTGCCGCGTTCACGCGCGGGAAGACCACGACCGGCAGGTTCAGGGTCCCGATTGCCTCGTTGACCTGCGTGAGCGCTTGGTTGTCGGCGATGCCCATCGCGAGCTTCGCGACCATGTTCGCCGACGCGGGCGCGACCAGATAGCAGTCAGGCGCCGGGTGCGGGCTGGTTTCGGCCGGCGAGCGGGGCTCCACCCGGACCGGGTAGCCGGTCGCCTCCTCGATCTCGGCCAGGCCGCCGTTCTCCGTCAACCAGCGCCCAGCGGTCGGTGTCAGCGTGACCGCGACCGTCCAGCCAGCTTCCTGGAGAGGCCGGATCACCCGAGGAAGCAGGTCCTCGACCCCACCAGCACCGGAGCCGACCAACCCGAGAACACGCGACGCCACTCCGCCTACCTCACCGCGCCGCAGCGCTCAGCCAACGCCAACAAGGGCGATGACTTCCTACCAGCCGTCGCCGGGGCACGGCGATACATAGACCGCACGACCTCCCGCACCGCCGTGCTGTGCCGCACGATTCCCGGAGCCTTCTTCTCCGCCGTCAGCAGGGCCTGCAAGGCCTCCTCGTCCTTCGCGACCAGGCTCAACGCCCGCGCGAAGTCGATCAGGTGCGTGACCTGCCGCTCCACCGGCAGATGATCGACGCCGATTCTCGGCGCCGACTCGATCACCTGCGAAATGTCGCCCAGATCCAGCGCCGCAGACAGGCGGTGCAACTCGACGTTGGCCAGGCCAAACCCGGTTTGCCAGTAGTTCGCGTCGATCCCAAGCCGGCCAGCCGCATTGCCCGCGTGAGACAGCAGCTCATTCGCCGTCGACCGGTCCTGATGACGTGCTGCAGCGACAGCCGTCCGCAGGTAAAGCATCCCGTAGAGGCTCAGCGCGGCCGGATCACCGGCGGCCATCCTCGGAAGCAGCCACTTCGATGCAACGTCGCCCAGCTCAAGCGCGTCGTCGAACCTGCCGACTGCCAGCAGTGCGTGAGTGCCGGAACGAGCGGCCGAGGCGAGGACTAGCGGATCATCCGCCTCGTCAGCCGCCTGCATAGCGCGCTCTGCTGCGATCCACGCGAGGTCGGCTTCACCGATCTTGCTCAGCGTCGTCGCGGCCAGGTGATGAACCCGAGCAGAAACGGCCGAACAGACCCGCCGGTACGCAGCATCATCCGCCGACGCTGCTTCCAGCGACTGGCACGTCTTGATCAGGCCAGGGAGCGTTGCTACGACCCGGCCGAGGTCGCCCTTTTGGTAGCCCGACCAAGCACCTTCGACCAGTTGCGCCACAGGGGAGGGATCGATGTACTCAGGCGACATGGCCGAGGAGAACAGCGTGCGGGACAGCCGCCGGGGAGCCATCAGTGCGTCACGGATGGCAGGGACGTCGTCGTTCTCCTCCTGGTCCTCCATCAGGACCGGTTCGCCGAGGAGATCCCCCAGCGTCACCCGCAGGCCCCGCGCGACCTCAGCCAGCATGTCCAACCTGCGGATATCGCGCTCACCGCGCTCGATCTTGCTCAACCAGTCCTCAGACCGGCCCACCAGGTCAGCAAGAAACCGCCTGCGACAGACCACGCCGCCGCCGGTAGAAGGCAATACGTTCCCCGATGCTGAGCTGATCACCCGCACCACGCATAGCCCCAGGTTAACAGTAATGAGGTAGGGCAGCTCTTGTTGCGTTGTGACGCTCGATGAATCTGGTCAGATTAGATTTATGCGGGACCGCAAAGTAATGAGAGTTGGCACTTTGTAACTCAGCAAGAGTTGGAATGCAGGTTAGCAACGTCGCCGCAGCAGGTAAGGCTTTCGGGTAGTCGTCGGTAACCGTGGGTAGTGGATACTTTCTCGGAGCTGCGCAAAGGAGCCACGAGAGCAAGCCACCTTCCTATGTCCAGGCGCGGTCATGCCTGTACAATCACGCCCGTGACGGCGACGGCGGTGACCCCTGCTCAAAATTGGTCGGAGGACGTGCTCCGACTGAATGTTATTTGCCCATTTATACGATGTTCCCGCTGGACTTCCCACTCCAGCAACTCGCCGCAAAACCTGGGACCACTCGCGTGCTAGATCCCTTCTGTGGAAGAGGTACTACGCTGTACGCCGCGCGGCTTGCTGGCCTTCCTTCGGTCGGCATAGACATAAACCCTGTCGCCGTAGCGATCGCGCAAGCAAAACTAACTAAAGTTACGGCTGGCGCGGTGGTGCGGCTAGCTCGCCAAATTCTTGACGGTGGCTTCCAGGGCCAAATTCCTGAAGGTGAATTTTGGGAATGGTGCTTTGAGAGGGAAACTCTGCGCGAGCTCATCACTTTGCGCACGCGCCTTCTTAAGATAAATACACCAACGGCGACGATGCTACGTGCTGTTCTTCTAGGCATTCTGCATGGTCCGCAAAACAAAGGTCTTCCGTCATATCTGTCAAACCAGATGCCACGAACATATGCCTCGAAGCCAGCATATGCGGTGAAGTTTTGGAAAACGCGGGAAATGAAACCTGTTCGGGTTCCTGCATTGGACGTTATTGCGCGACGTGCTGAGCGGCTATTGAAGTCAGCTCCGCTGACTCAAGGCGGTCGGGTATACCTAGGGGACGCCGTCGAAACTATCGACAGCCTTAGTCAAAAGTTTGATTTGGTAGTCACTTCTCCGCCCTACTACGGTATGCGCACCTACGTGGCAGATCAGTGGCTGCGGTCCTGGTTCCTCGGAGGCCTCCCAGAGGTGCCCTATGGCTCTTCGGGGCAGATTGCTCGTCAGCCTAGTCAAGAGGCATTCATTCAGGCGCTTGGCGATGTTTGGGCTGCTACTGCGCGCCGCTGCACTCATGGTGCTCGCCTTGCTATTCGTTTCGGTGCTTTGCCTTCGGCTAAAACGGATCCAGAGCGATTGATTCTGAATTCAATACGTCAAGCGGACGCCGGATGGACCGTTCGAGAGGTTAGACCGGCCGGCACTTCTCCCAAGAAAGCTCGGCAAGCAGAGCAGTTCGGAAAAGCTGGTTCCGCCATCGATGAAGTCGATGTTGTTGCTGAGTTGATCGCGCCGTAGCTCGAAGTTATCTGGTCAAGGTGCGTCCAAATACGGATACTACGGACAGGTGTATGGTGGATTCTCAGGAAGGTCAAGACAGGCTGAAGGTTTCTCTGTTTGCAGGCGAGACCATTGATGCGCTAAAGCCAGAGGAATCACCGCACCTTACTGATGCGGAGCTGAACAAGCGGTATGTCAAAGAAGGCGTCCGTATTGTCGTGGAACAGGCACGGTATCCTCTAAATCAAATTCTTGCCATGTTCACAGATACCTTTGAGGCCGCTCCCGGGGTAACCGAAGCTAAGTACAAGAGGGACCCGGAGTATCAACGTAGGCACCGATGGGATGACGGTCGGAAATCTCGATTGATTGAATCATTTCTAATGAATGTTCCAGTTCCTCCCGTATTTCTGTATGAGTATCAGTTGGCTCGATTCGAAGTAATGGACGGTCGTCAGCGGTTGACGGCATTAATGGATTTCTACGATGACTCGCTCCAACTGACAGATCTTCAGCATTGGCCGCAACTCAATGGTCGGACTTACTCGACTCTGCCCAATTCAATTCGTGACGGAATCGATCGACGCTATCTATCGTCAATCATTCTGTTGAACGAGACTGCGGCCACTGAGGAGCAAGCTGCCTTTCTGAAGAAGCTTGTTTTTGAGCGGTTGAACTCCGGTGGTGTTCGACTTAGTGGTCAGGAGACGCGTAACGCGGTCTACAACGGTCGCCTCAATGATCTCTGTCTAGAGCTATCGAGGATTACAGAGCTGCGTGCAATGCTTGGCACTCCTCTGAAGCTGAAGAGGCCGCTGGTCTGGAGGATATTGAAGCTGCAGACGACCCTGAGCAGCCGACGTCCCTGCGAGATTCGGAAGGCGTCGAGGTTACCAATCTCGGGCGCAAGATGTTTGAGTCGATGGATGACGTTGAGGTCGTCCTTCGGTTTTTTGCTTATCGCCATCTCGCAAAGTTCTCGCAAGGCTTGAACCGTATCTCTGACTTTTTGGATAAGTTTCTGGTCAAAGGTAATAAGTTCGACGAGGAAACCTTGGTAGGCTATAAGCAACTATTCGAGCAGAACATTAAATTCTGGCACGAAATCAGTGGGGCAACTGCGTTTCAGGTCAAAGGTAGTAATCGGCACTTTAGCAAGATCGCTTACGACGCTCTTATGTACGCAAGTTCGGCGTTAAGCCAGGATCAGATGGCGACACTTCTAAGTAGTCCGCTGCATGTTCGGTCGAAAATAGACGCAATGTATGTTAACCATGGCTCGGTATTCAGTGGACGTAGTACCAATACGGTGGATGCGCATCGACGTAATCAGTATGCGCTAGAAGCGCTAAATGCGGCATTGGATGCGATCCGGAGTTAATTCGATGATGCTGCAATACAACGAGTTGGCAACCAACCTCGAACGGATTCGCCGATTTCTTGCGAGCAGTTCTGAAGATCGGCTGAATGCAGATCAGCGCAGGTTTGCCTATATTTCCTGCATTTCCGCCTTGTACTCGTCGTTCGAGAACTTTGCCGAGCGGTTAATATTTCGATTTGGCGAAATGATTCTTGCTGATCCTGCTAATTTGTCCACCAAGCAGATGGATAAAATGCGAAGCCGGTACGTGCGCAGTGCATCCGTTCTATTGGGGCAGGGTCTGGGGGTTGGGAGATTTCGGGATGTTACAAATCTTGACGTCGCTAAGAGTCTTGCGTCGTGTCTAGACGAGACAACTCCTTCTTTTGACTTGCGCCTTGAAATTATAGCTCTTCACAACTCAAACCTACGCTGGGAAACGCTAAGTGAACTTTTCCATTGGGCGATTCCTGATCTGCATAGTAGAATCCAGCATTCGGATGCGGTTCGAAAGTGGATGTCTCTCACGTCCAATGTGAGCGACGATACGCTCATGGGTGCACTCAAAAGCGAACTAGACGATCTCGTGGAACGCCGTAACGAGGTTGCGCATAGGGCGATACCTGAAGAGATCGTGTCGCACGAGCGCCTCTTGGAAAAAGTTAGCTACGTAGAAGCAATTGCGTTGGGTCTAACGGCTAGCCTCGCTGGCCTGTTTTTGGAGACGCTGATCACAAAAGGGGAAAGTATCCTTCTTGGTGTCCCGGCAGAACGGTTCAAGAAGAACAGAATTATAGTCTTTTCTTCATTGGACGTTTCAGTTTCGGAGGGCGACTGCATCTTGGCTGCAGCTGAGAATTCGATGCGCTGGGGTTATGTGAAGGAAATTCAGGTAAATGATGAGCGGGTTTCGAGCGCGCATGCTGGAACAGAAGCTGGTCTGTTTCTCGATTTCGCGGTCCAGAGAAACGCTAAAATTTATCTCTGGCCAGCTCCGAACTCTGATTTTGCATTTTCGCCCGACGGAATCTTCGGCGCTGAGGGGCCATTCGATGCAGCTTGATGATGGCTGGGGACTTCTGCGATTTCGTGCGGACTAGCCGGTTCTAAGTCCTGCCGAACTTGGCTCTATGGGATCAAGGCGCCGCCGACGGCGGCGCGCACGTCACCACGCGTACGGCGGGCTTCCGCCCATGCGACACGGACGGCCTGCCGCTCCGCTCCGGCCGCCGGTCGCGGCGAGCCCGCCGACGAGCAGCACCGCGCAGCACGCCGCCGCCGACGATATTCACCCAAGTGCCAGGGCGGGCAAGTCGAAGTCCCCCGGAAGGCCGCTGAGAACAGTCCCGATGATCTCTACCGTGGCATTCATGACCGGCACGCCATACAAGTGGACCCCGCACGGGTTGCCCTGCTATCGATCACAGGCCGCGCCGCCTTTCCTACGCACAGAGAGTCAGCTACGCGATCTTGGCCTCGTACCGGACGCATCTGCATGCGCGCTCGTCGATTCTCAGTATGGGGATGCAGCCCTGTATCTGGTCACCGAGGCAAGGTTGGCCCAGCAGTACCAGTGGCCACCTAGTCGCCCCGACGCCTGATCGTGACAACGGCCGGTAGCACCGCGTCAAGGCGGGAAAGCGTGCCTTGACGCAGTGCCACCGGCCGCGTGCTGGCTTCGTATCGGGGTGACGGGGGAGGAGTGGGCAGCAGCGTGGTTACGCCCGCGCGGTCGTCGGAGTCGGCTCGAAGAGTCATGATCATCTCCCCGGTTTTCCCCCGGAAAACGACCGCAGACGACGACAAACGATCACAGTGCATGATCGTTTCGGATCGCGGTTCGTGCAGGTCGGGAAGGCTGTCGATAGACAACGGCAGACGTCCAGCGGCCTCGCCCAGGACTCCGTAGGTTCTGGGTTCGAGCCCCAGGCGGCCCACCAGTAGTAAGATCAATCCCCCCGGTTTGTGGAACCAATGCGCGGCCGGGTGCGTCGGTGTACACGAACGTCGTCATCGCGTTTCGGAAAACGCGCGCACGGGTCGGTGTGAGCTCATAGGCTTGCACTGGCGTAGGCGCCGAGACCGGAGGGACCACTCATGAGTCGCCGAATCGACCCAGAACAGATCGCCGCGCTGGCCAAGAAGGTCGGCGGGCTCAAGGACGGCTTCAGCAAGACGGGCACGGACTTGGGTGATGGCAATTCTGGAGGCGCGTACGGCGACCTGAAGAACGCGGCCAGCGCGGGTAAGACGGTGCAGGGCTTCTACAGTGGCGTGAACGCCGAGTTGGAAGCCGCGGGGAAGCTCGTCGATGCCGCTTCCATAGCGCTGGCCAACGCTGCCGAGCGCATGCGTAATGACGAGGTCGCGGGTGTCCACACCCTCGGCGGCGACCGGTCTTGAGCGGACTGAAGACGGGAACCAGGGGGATTAACCGATGACCACCGCGGAACGGGATCTGGGTGCGCTCGACGACCCGTCGCATGATCGTCCGAAGTCGATGGACGCCATCGACAAACATGCCCAGCAGGCGCAGAAGCTCAACGCGGGTGCGGTCAACGACCAGGCGGCGAAGGTCGGCGGAGCGGCGACCAGCGCCAATGATCTCGGAGACGATCTCAAGGTCTTCCGCGACGACGTGCTGCGCAATTGGAGTGGCAAAGACGCCGACGCCGTCGCCGACCACCTCGAAAAGCTCGGCAAGGCCAGCTACAAGGTCAGCGACAAGGCCGAGGCGGCCAAGAACATCCTCCAGCGCGTGTCCGAGATCCTGGACGACGTCAAGAAGAAGGTCGCGCAACTCGCCCAGGAAGCCAACGACAAGGACGCGGACAACCGCGCTTTGATCGGTGCGGCTCGGCAGCGGAAGAACAGCGCTGAAGACGAGAACGAGATCGCCACGGCCGCGTCGGACATCGAACGGCTTCGGCAGCTCAACGAGAAAGACTCCAACGGCAAGAAGGCGGAGATCGAGAAGGCGCTGGACGACGCCGAGAAACAGATCGACGACCTTCTCAAACCGCTCGGTTTGGAAATCGAGGGCGGTTTCGTGGAGCTGGTGCCTGCCGACACCGGCCAAACCTCGGCGTCGAGCGCCAGTAGCACCATCGATACCAAGATCAGCCACACTCCCTCCGTCGGCGGGCACGGCGGCGGGGATTCCGGTGGCGGTGGCGGCGGTGGTGGTGGGGTCGCCGGGGTGCAGGGCGACGGGAGGCCTGCCAAGCCGATCGATGCCCGAGGCGACAACCCGGCCAAGATCGCTGAGAAGTTCCTCGGCCGCAATGCCGGTGACCTCAAGGGCAGCGGTGAGTTGCCCGCGATGCAGTCATGGGTGCCCAACAACGTCAACTGCGCGAACTTCGTCTCCGGCTGTCTCGAGGCGGCCGGCCTGATCGACCAGGGTCAGGCCAGCGCCTCGGTCGCGGGTCTGAAGGCCAACCTCTTGGCGGACGGCTGGACGGCGGTGCCGCTGTCCGAGGCGAAACCCGGCGATGTGGTGATCTCGAACGGCGGCGGGCACGTGGTGCTGTACGCGGGCGACGGTCAGTTCATCGGCTCGAACAACGTCAACCCCGACGGTTCGCAGCGGGTCAGCATGGGTGGCGGCGGCGGCCTCGTCATGGTCCTCACCCCGCCGGCCTGATCGCGGGGCGGGGGGAGACTCAGAACCCGAACAACGCGCGCGGCGCCTCGTGCTCGTCCGGCCAGGTCAGCCAGGCCACGTCGGTCGGGCCGATGGCGTAGTCGGACAAGCGCCAGGACCGCGCGTCGTTGTCGGGACCCGCATCGTCGGCCTTCTTGAGCAGGACGGCGTAGACGTCGGACATGGCGCCGTCGGCTCGGCGTGCTTCGTAGGCACTGCCGACGTAGTATGGACGGTCGCTGTCGGTGCTGTGCATGCTCCCCTGCACGAATACCCAAGGCCCGACGCGGTTGTAGCGTTCCACCTTCACCTGAACACGATCGCCGAATGCCTTGTCGAGCCGCGCGGTGGCGGCCTCGAGCACTGCTTCCCGGACCGAGCTGTCGGGGCTCAGCGACTCCGAGATGGATCGTGTGGACGGGTCGTGCATCGAGCTACCTCCCAATAGCGGGCAGCGATTCGGCCGACGGCGGCGACCGCATCTGCTGGCCCCGATGATGTTACAGCTTTGGCTGAGCCCAGTCCTGACTTCGGGAAGGCCCGGCTGGTCGATCCGTCCCTGTGGTCGGGCGGCAGAACGTCGACGTGACTAGGCGCCGCGGCGCCGGCCAAGCCGTCGCTCGATCCGCTCGATGGCGGCTTCATTGGTCTCCGCGTCACCCATGCCGCGAGCGGCACGGCGTCGCAGCTGATCGGCGACGATCTCGTGCAGCGGGGTGTCAGGCCATTTCCGCCACCGCTTGGGTTTCTTCGCCTGCAGCCGCGTTTCGGCTTCCTCGGCGGCGTCCAGCTCGACGGGTCCGGTGGCCGCGGTCATGACTTGGTGCTCACGGTGTCGCTCGGCGCGGTTCGGGAACCGCTTGTTGCGCCGGATGCTCTTACGTGAGTTCTTGTCGTTCTCGGCGTAGGTGTTCCGCCGATCCTTCACGTAGCTCAGCGCCTTCTTCTCCTGCGGACTCCGTTTGCGCATGCACGGCAGCCTAAATGCCGCGCGACAAGCCGACAACCGGTTTCGCGAGCTCCACAAAGGACGGTCTGGCGTTAGGCCAGAGGCACTAATGCATTCTTGTGACTTGGCATTGCTTCGCTTGTGGTGCACCCTGAGGTTTGGTCTAGACCAGCTTGCATGGCATGCCGTGGCCAGCTTGGAGCTGAACTATGCACCACTTTCGGGTACTCGGCTGGCTTGAAGCGCGAGTGAACGGCGAGCTGGTCCGGTTCGACAGCCCGAAGCAGCGCGCGATTCTGATCGCTTTGCTGAGTCAGGCCAACAATATGGTCCCGATGACCATGCTGCTGGATTGGCTCTGGCCGGACGGCGACCTGCCGCGGAGTGCGACGGGTGTCGTCCAGGCGCATGTCTCGCATCTGCGCAGGATCCTCGAGCCGGACCGTCCCCGTTGGGCCGAGCCGCAGCTGCTGCTCACCCGCCGGCCCGGCTATCTGCTGAAGGTCACGGCCGATCAGGTCGACACGCTCACCTTCGAGAATCTGGTGCACACCGGCCGGGACCTGCTCGGCCGCGAGGAATTCCAGCCGGCGGTCAGCACTTTGACCGAGGCATTGGCCTTGTGGCGTGGTCCCGCCTTGGCCGACCTCGACGGAGCGCCCGCGGTCCGGGCGGTGGTGGTCCGCTGGGAGGAACTGCGGAAGTTCGCCACGGTCATGAAGGTCGAGGCCGAACTCGAGCTCGGCCGCCACCTCTGCGTGATCGGCGATCTGGAAGGCCTGGTGGCCGCGCATCCCTTTGACGAACGGTTGCACGGGCTGCTGATCCTCGCGTTGTACCGGTGCCGCCGCCGGGCCGACGCACTGACGGCGTACCGCCGGATGTGCCACAACCTGGCGGGCGAACTCGGTACCGAACCGGCGCCCGCTCTGCGCTTCCTTCGTGAACGCGTCCTCGAACAGGCGCCGGAACTCGACTGGATCTCCCCGCGCAAGCTCATCTAAGCGTGTTGCCGCACCAGGCGACGGATCAGCCAGAACGCCGCCAGCGACAACGCCGTGTACACCACCAGGCCCGGCACCAGCTGATGCACCATTTTGGCGGCCAAGGAATGTGTCGCACCGGCGGGCATCGCCATGGACGGGTCGCCGAAGAGGTGCGTCACCAGCTGGGCGACGGGCGTGCCGCGGGCGACGAGCAGGTCGTGCCCGATCGGGCCGGGCGTGGTGACAAGCGCGAACGCCAGACCCACGAGCACGGGGAACGCCCAGACCGCCGCCTTGCCCATTTTGGTGGCCAGCCAGCCGACCGCGGGCAGCAGTACGGCGACGACCGGGGTGAGTCCGATGAACCCGAAAGTGGAGTCCAGTGCCCAATGGAGATACGGGCTGATCGCCGGGCCGCCCTCGCCGAAATGGATCGAGTGCACGTAGAACATCGCCGCGCCACCGCCGTAGCAGAGAAACAGCGAGGTCACCAGCAGCGCGATCCTGGCCGGCCGTTCCCGGTAGAAACCGGTGAACGCCGACCACAGCCGGCGGATTCGCCCGGGTTCGGCGGTGGGTATGTCCGCCGGGCGAACGGTCTGGCCGGGTCCGAACGACAGCACCAGGTCCGGCCGCTCCGCCAGCAGCGCCTTATCGTCGCCTTCCACCGCGTCCACGACACGGACATCGGACGGCAACGAGGTTTCAGCACTTGGCTTCCTTTCGCCGTACACCGCGCGGGGGTCGATCTTCGGCCGGCTCCGCAGGACGACGACGCGGGTATCCCGCGCCTTGGCCAGGGTGGCCGCGGCGGCCATCGCGGCACGACCGTGGCGGCACTCCCGGCCGGGAATCGCGAACACGACTGTTATCGGCATGCGGATCGCTCCCTCGGTCTGGGCTTTCAGGCGTGAGCGAGTGTGAGCGAACCGGCTTGTGGTCAGCGGTGTACGAACCTTGTGGTCGGCTGTTACTCACCAACAGGCCGCTCGAGCGAGTGATTGCGCCACCCGGAGGCTTTTGCTAATAACAAGCGCACTTTCGTTGACTTTCGACAAAAGCGGTCCTTCACTATGGGCAACGCTGGCGTCGCGCACCGGAACGTGGGCTACGTCCCCTGCACGAGGAGGAACGCCCATGCGGTCGCTCGTCGCCCTGCTCGTCGCGCTCATCGCCGTCGTGCTCGGCCCCGTCCCGGCAACCGCCGCGCCCGACATCCCGCCTCAGGAACCAGGGGTGACGCTGCGCGTATTCGACGTGCAGCTGCCCCTGGACGACTTCTGCACCCTCAAACCCAGCCAGACCCCCAACTTCGACAAGCTGATGCCGACGATCGACTGGTCCACCACCGCGGACTTCGAGATCGCCGACAGGTTCGTCACCGAGGTCACCGGCTACCTGAACATCACCACCGCCGGTCGCCACGACTTCCGTCTCATCAGCGACGACGGGTCCCGGATGATCGTCGATGGCACGAAGGTCATCGACAACGGCGGCGTGCACGGGCCGACGCCGAAGGACGGTTCGATCGAGCTCGCCGAGGGATACCACCCGCTGCGCATCGATCACTTCGAAGGCGGCGGCGGCCAGCAGCTCACGCTGCAGTGGCGGCCACCCGGCGCGGCCGATTTCTCCGTCGTGCCCAACTCGGCGCTGAGCACCGACGCCGATGTCACGCGCGTCACCTCGCCCGGCCGCAAGGAATGCGAGGGCATCACCGAGACACCGGGCGACGGGCTTCCCCTGGAAGGCGTGCACCCCGACTACACGCTGACGAACCTCCGTCCCGGCGGCTTCGAGCCACAGGTCACCGGGATGGACTGGCTGCCGGACGGCCGGCTGGCCATCACCACCTGGGGCGGCGCCCAGGAGAGCGTTCGCGGCGAGGTGTACCTGATCGGCAATCTCACCGGCACCACCGACCCGGCGCGGGTGACTACGAAGAAGGTCGCCGAGGGCCTCCGGGAACCGATGGGCGTCAAGTACGTCGACGGCATCCTTTACGTGTCCGAGAAACAGGGTCTGACCGCGCTCGTCGACAAAACCGGTGACGAGGTCACCGACGAGTACCGGCCGATCGCGACCTGGCCGTTCAGCGGCAACTACCACGAGTTCGCGTTCGGCCTGCTGTACCGGGACGGATACTTCTACGTCAGCCTGGGCATCGCGATGAACCACGGCGGTGCGACCGCCGATCCGCAGCCCGCACCCAACCGCGGAACCACCCTCAAGGTGAACAGGAAAACGGGCGAGGTGTCCTCTGTGGCCGGCGGGCTGCGCACGCCGCACGGCCTGGGCTGGGGCCCGGAGGGCGACATCTTCGTCACCGACAACCAAGGCGCGTACCTGCCGACGTCGAAGCTGTTGCGCATCAAGCAGGACCGCTTCTTCAACCACCACATGAACCCGGACGGCCCGTTCGACGGCCGGCCGGTGACCGAACCTGTCCTCTGGTTGCCGCACGGTGAGATCTCCAATTCGCCGAGCAACCCCGTGGTGCTCCCCAACGGCCCCTTCGCCGGCCAGATGGTGTTCGGCGACGTGACCTACGGCGGCCTGCAGCGGGCGTACCTCGAGAAGATCGGCGGCGAATACCAGGGCGCGGTTTTCCGTATGACGCAAGGATTGGAAGCCGGGGTGAGCCGGATCAGCCTCGGCCCGGACGGTGCGCTCTACACCGGCGGCATCGGCGCGGAGGGCAACTGGGGCCAGGAGGGCAAGCTCAAACACGGCCTGCAGAAACTCACCCTCAGCGGAAACTCCGCGTTCGACATCCTCGCGATGCGAGCGGTCGACGGCGGCTTCGAGCTCGAGTACACCAAACCGTTGTCGGAGGCGACAGCACAGGACCTCGCGACGAAGTTCAGGGCGGAACAGTGGCGCTACGTGCCGACTCCGCGATACGGCGGCCCGAAGATCGACGAGGAGACCCTGGGCGTGACGTCGGCGACGCTGTCGGAGGACCGCAGGACCGTGTCGCTGAAGCTGAACGGCCTGCGCCCGGGCAGGGTGGTGTACGTGCACTCCCCGCGCCCGTTCGCGGCGGAGTCCGGCGAGCAACTGTGGAGCACCGAGGCGTGGTACACGCTCAACACGATGCCCGACGGCTCTACGCCGCCGCCGGAGTACGAGGCGGAATCCGCCGCGCTGGCCGGTGGCACCGGGTTCAACACCGACCACACGGGCTACTCGGGCGCCGGCTTCGTCGACCGCAACTGGACTCCTGGCACCAGCACCACTTTCGCCGTTCGCGCCGACCGGAACGGCCGTCACGACATCGCCCTGCGCTACGCGAACGGGCCGAATCCCGATCCGCGGCCCGTCCCCAAGTCGATGAGCCTGTACGTCAACGGCACGAAACAGAAGCAGATCTGGCTGGCCAGTACGGGTAGCTGGGACAGTTGGGCGAACCACGTCGAGTCGGTGCCGCTACGGAAGGGCGCGAACACGATCGCCTTCGTCTACGAACCGACCGACGACGGCCACGTGAACCTCGACAAGATCACCGTCACACCGAGCAAGCGGATCACCTTGTTCGACGGGACGAACCTCGACGCCTGGCAGTCGGCCGCCGGCGGCCCGGCGGCGTGGCCGGTGGCGAACGGCTCGATGGAATCGCTCGGCGGCGACATCCGCACGAAGGAGAAGTTCGGCGACTTCCGGCTGCACGCCGAGTGGTACGAGCCTGACTATCCGCCGGAGGTCACCGGACAAGCGCGCGGCAACAGCGGCTTCTATCTCCAGGAGCGCTACGAAATCCAGGTGCTGGAGTCCTATGGGGACACCACGCCCGCGACCAACGAGGCAGGCGCGATCTATCTGAAGAAGGCCCCGGACGTCAACGCCGCGCGTCCGCCGGGAAGGTGGCAGACCTACGACATCGTGTTCCGGGCGGCCCGCTTCGACGACAACGGCGTCAAGGTGGCCGACGCGCGGGTGACCATCCGGTGGAACGGCCGGCTGGTGCACGACGACGTCCCCATCGACGGCCAAACCGGTGCGGGACGGCCCGAAGACCCGGCACCGGGTGCACTCCGGTTGCAGGATCACGGAGATCCCGGCGAGAACCCCAGGTTCCGCTCGATCTGGATCGAGCGCCTCTAGCGGCCGAGTGGTGGTCGGTGACCTGCCCGTGAGATGGGGTGCTGTGTCGCGAAGGCCTCCTTCCCTACCTTGAGCGTAGGGAAGGAGGCCTTCACGGCACCCGCTCTAACATCGCGCCCCACGTCACGGGCGGCGCGCTAGCAACCGTCCACACCGGACAGACATCCTCGAGGGGCAGCGGCGGCGGGTGCCGCGTCACTTTGGCCGTGCGTTCCGCTGACGGCGAATCCGCTCACGGCAGAGAAACCGGCGAGCGGCGCCGGGGCGGCGGCATCGTCGTGGCATGACCGACAACGAGAAGCAGCCGCTGTTCGACCAGCGACTCCGAGAACGGTTTTTCAGCCAGCGGGTGCTGGTCCTCGATGGCGTGCTCGACGACGACAACGGCACGGTGCTCGCCACCCAGCTGTTGTCGCTGGCCGCCGAGGATCCCAAAAAGGACATCGCCTTATGGATCCACTCGCCGGGAGGCTCGGTTCCCTCGATGCTGGCGATCCGCGACGTGATGCGGCTAGTGCCGTGCGACGTGTCCACGCTTGTGCTGGGACTGGCGTGCAGTGCGGGGCAATTCCTGTTGTCCGCGGGCACACCGGGCAAACGGTTCGCCCTTCCGCACGCCCGGATCCTGATGCATCAGGGCTCGTCGGGGATCAGCGGATCGGCGGTCGAGGTCGAGGTGCAGGCCGACGATCTGCGGCATACCCGGGACACCGTCCTCAAGATCATCGCGGACGACACCGGTCAGCCGATCGACCGGATCTTCGCCGACTCGCTGCACGACCGCTGGTTCACCACCGGGCAAGCACACGAGTACGGCTTCATCGACCACATCGTCGACAGCCTCGACCAGGTCGTGCCCGTGCGCACGCACACGCTGGGGCTCGGCACCACGACGGGAGCCACCGCATGAGTACCTACACCATTCCCAACGTCATCACGCGCAGCGCGGGTGGCGAGCGGATCATGGACGTCTACTCGCATCTGCTGTCGGAGCGGATCGTCTACCTCGGCACCGGGATCGACTCCGGGGTGGCGAACGCGTTGATCGCCCAGCTGCTGCATCTCGAGGCGGACAACCCGGAGCAGGAGATCAATCTGTACATCAACTCCGAGGGCGGCGATCCGTCCGCGATGCTCGCGCTGTACGACACCATGCGCTACATCAAGGCGCCGGTGTCCACGACGTGCGTCGGCCAAGCCGTCGCGGCCAGTGCGGTGCTGCTGGCGGCGGGCGAGGCCGGAAGCCGCTTCGTGCTGCCCCACACCAGAGTGGTGCTGCATCAGCCGGCCGCGCAGGGCCGCGGCACCATTCCGGACCTCATCCTCCAGGCCGACGAGGTGGTGCGGGTGCGCACCGAGCTGGAGGAGATCCTCTCCGCCCACACCGGCCGCGATGTCACGGACCTGCGGCACGACACCGACCGGGACCGCGTGTTCGACGCGGCGGGCGCTGTCGGCTACGGGCTCGCGGACCGCGTCATCGACCATCGGATCTGACGGTCAGGCCGCCATGAGCACGGGTCCCGAGGGCCGCCGCCCGACCGCGGGATCCGTGCCGAGGCGCCGGACCGTGCCCGCGATACCGACGAGCAGACCGGCGAGGTCCACCCCGAGCGCACCGGTGACCGCGGCGATCATCTCGCTGGAGGGATCCTTGCGACCACGTTCGACCTCCGACAGATACTGCGGCGAGATCCCGGCCCGCTCCGCGATGTCGATCAGGCGGCCACCCTGCTCTTCCCTGGCCGCGCGCAGACTCCGCCCCAGCGCCTCACGCCACAGCGGCTCCGGTGTGGGCGTGCGCTTCTGCTTCTGAGGGAAGGGAAGAATGTCCGCCATATCGTCATGGTGACATCGGTCGAGCTCGGATGGCGGCCGTTCCGCTCCCAGCGGAACGCGAAGTCAGCGAAGGCCGACGAGCCGTGACCGATGCCCATCGGCCGGCTGGAAGGTGGTGTACGCGACGACCGCGCCGAAGACCGCCCTGCTGATGAAGGGGTCCGCGCTGGTGTTCTGCTTGCCGAACGGGCCGCCGAGGGAAACCGTCAGCGGACGAAGCGCGGTCTCGCCGAACCGCAGGGTCGACAGCTTGGCCGTCCCGTTCTCGACGTACGTCTTCACGGAAGCGTCGGCGCACAACACCCCGCCGCGCAGCAAGGTCTTCTCATCCAACGCGCACCGCTGCACGTCGGCGTTTTCGGTCGCGAGGAGGCGGTTCGAGCGGACGTCCAGCAGCTTCGGCGAATCGGGCCCGTCCACGACACCGATTCCGCTGGTCTTCAGGTTGAGCCGGGTGGGAGCGGGCAGAACGGCTCCCGTTTCCGTGTCGAGCACGGTGAACTGCTTCTCCTCGGGCGCGGCGGGTAGGTAGACCTGGACGAGTTGACCGTCCAGCGACCGGTCGACCCGCACGTCGACTTTGGTGTACTGCCGTGGTTCGGCCAGTTGCCAGTCGTGCTGCCAGCGGATCTTGCCGGTGGCGCCATCGAGGGATACGTAGCGCACGTCGCGGCCGCAGCGCAGGGGGAGCAGAAAACCGTTGTCCCGCACGACGTACTGGGTCGCGTCATCCTCGAGCCGGCATCCGTCCGGCGCGGTGAACGTCCACAACTCACTACCGTCGGTGAGCGAGCCGGCGGTGAGCTTCGTGCGTTTGAAATCCGCCCTGATGAAGGACGTATTCGTCATCCAGACCCGGGACTGCGAGGCGTACGGCGTCTGGATGTTGCGCTCGACGAACCGGAGCTCGCCGGTGACGGCGTCGACGGCTTCCAGCTGGAACGGCGACTGGTCAGGTGCGTTCGTCTGCACCAGCGCCGTCCGGCCATCGGGGCTCACGGAGACCTCCTTGGCCTCGGAGCCTGCCCGGCGGCGGCTCCACCGGAGATCACCGGTCGAGCCGTCCACACCAGCCACACCGTCTTCGAACAGGACAACGGCGCCCGTACCGCCCGCCACGACGTCCTTGACCCGTCCGTCCACCTCCGTCGACCACGCGACCTGGGACACCGCGTCCGGAATCGGCGGGGGTGCGCCGGTCGTGGACGCGGCACTGATCGTCACCGGCCACTCCGGCGCGGTCAGCATCAACGGCGTGGCGATCGCGGCGACCAGCAGGAACGCGACCGCGGCCGACAGTCCACTGCGGACCGGCGGACGGCGCCACCGGCCAGGCGGAACCGGGAGGATCAGCAGCGCTCCGACGGCGATGGCGAGGCCTCCGATCGCCGCGAGCAGCGACGCGGTACCCGGAAATCCTGTCTTGTACTGGGCGATGAGCCGGAGCACGGCCAGTGCCGTGAGGCCGAGCGCGACAGCCGCGAGAACCCAGGGCAAGGCCGGTGCCTGCCGGTGCCGCTGCCCGACGACGGCGGCGATACCCAGCAGGACGGCGACCGTGAAGCCCTGGATCCAGCCCTGTTCAGGGCCGGAATCGGCCAGATCGTCCACGACCCAGGAGGCAAGGACCACAGCGGCGACGCCTGCTGCGATCAGTCCTATTGCGACTGCCAACGACCGCACGTGCGACTCCTTGTCCTCCCGGTTCGCACGATGATGTGACAGATCGCGTCAAAATGTCAACCTGAGGCGCCGGCCGCCTCACCACACGGGAACGGTGGGGTACGAGTCACGGATCCCGCCGAGCTTTCCCAGCAGGGAGTCGACGCCGTCCATGGTGGCGTCCAGTACGGCATCCGCCTCGGTCAGGTAGCTCGAAAGGATGTCGTAACACTGCTCGGACGTGTCGGTCTTCTTCGACCGATTAATCTCACCGGCGATGCCGTTGATGACGTCGACGGCGATCAGTGCCTTGTCGAGACCCCCGGTCGCGGTGGCGAATCCCGCGATATTCGAGAGCAGGGCCCAACCGAACCCGTTTTCGTACGGATCCGGCTGCACGGCGTCCCAGGCATGGACCCGATCGACGCAGACGCCCATGAGGTTGTCGATGTCGAGCCGGGCGCCATGGATGAGAGCGGCGAAACCGGCCAGGCAACCGCCCAGCTTTTCGAGGCTCGACAGCCGATAGTTGTCGAGCATCCCTTTTCCGTCGTACCAGCGCCTGAGGTCCTCGAACCGCGCGCCCGCGGTTTCGCGTCCGGCGGTCCAGCTCTCGTCCCACAGTGCGCTGTCGGTGTTGAAGTGGTCGAAGAGATCCGACCAGATCGTGAAGGTCGTACCGTCGTCGGTCGCGGCTTGATCAGGCCTGCAGATCCTTGCCGCTTCCAGCCGGTTGAGCGCCCTTTCGACCCATCCACCGGAAATGATCTTCAGGTCTTCCCGGACAGTTTCCGCGTGATCGGGAACCGTGCCGACGTCCTGGCCGGACAGGATGTCGGCGTGATAGAAGAACTGCTTCACCGACAGTTCCGGCTTCGGATCACTCCGTGCCGAACCGGCGAGAATCGAGTAGGCGTTCCAGTCGAGCGAGTTGATGTTCTCTCCGGTCTTGAACTCCTTGTCGTTCGGACCGAGGAGGTCGATCTTCCAGATGTCCACATAGACGGGATCGGGAAAGTTGGGATCACTGGTATTCGCCTCGGCGAGCTTTTTCAGCATGCCGTGAAACCGGGGAGCGTTACCCTGCTTGAACACTTGATCGAGATGCTCGACTGGGCCGCCGGCGTCCTTCGGGGTTTCCCAGGCCATGTCACAGCCCGCCTTCGTCGAACTTGCCGGAAATCTTGTTGAGGGTCTCCGTGTTCCGCAGCTCGGTCGCTTCGTGCATCCCGGCGGCCTGGTTAATGCGGTCGCGGAACCCCACGAGGAAGTTCACGAACTTCTGTTCGTCGTCCAAGGCCAGCTTGAGTTCGTCATTGAACGCTTTGGTGAATCTCTGCAACCCGGACTGGTATCCACCGGTCTCGCCATGTCCTCCGACGAATTCCCTGTCGATTTCGACCAGTTCGAGCGACTTGCGCTGCGCTTCGAAATGGCGACAGGCCTCATCTACCTTTGCTGCAGCCGCCCTGATGTCGGCTGGGTCGACAACTGACACGATCGCACCCCCAAATACGGTGGTCCTCGCTCCTGTAAGCCGCCATCCGGCTCGCAGTCAGCGTAGCCAGGGCCGGGACGGCCCGCTCAGTCTTCGACGAGAGCACCGCGCTGGAGGTTCCCGGCTAGCCCACGGCCATGTCGAAGAAGTGCAGCGCCGCGTGCGAGCCCCGCACGTCGGACAACGTCGGCAGGGTGATGTCGCGGACCGTTTTCGCCGGGTCGAGGGGGATGGACGTGGCGAAGACGTGCACGGTATGCCCGGAGGATCCGTGCGGGTAGTTCGCGAAGTCGACGGCCACCACCTGCGTGTTGGCAGGGTTGCCGCCTTCACCCGAAGGGAACCAGAAGTTGCCGACGGTGACCTCCGGCGCCGCGGTGGTGCCGTCCGTGTAGTTCACGGTGATGGCCCCGGTCAGCGTGGAGTTGTTGGCCGCGGTAAGGAACGTCAGCTTGCTGCCGGATTTGCCGACGGTGATCGTCTGGCCGAGTGCCATCGTGTTGTTCGGCTGACCTGGTGCCGCGGTTGGCCACTTGAGCTGGACGCCTTCGGCGGTCACCGCGGAGCCGGGCGTGATGCCCTTGGCGGCAAGACCTTGCGCGGAGAACGTGGTGCCGACGCCGTCGAACCCGAGGAATCCCGGAGTGGGGCCAGGGTTTGAGTCATCCGTGACACCGACGTTGTCGTACGACGCCGCCAGGTCCGCGAAGGGCACCATGATCTTGGCGCCACTGGTCGTGAGGTCGCGAATCCTGTTGGTGTCGTAGGAAACCGTGGCGTTCACCGAGGAGATGTCGCCGGTGGCGGGTGCCGTCAGCTTCGCACGCACGGTCTTGGTGGCACCGGCCTCGAGGGTCCCGAGGTCGATCGTCGCCGGAGTGACCTGCCAGCCCGCGCCTGTCTCGATCTTCGCCTGTGCCTTCTGGAAGGCGTTCCCGGTGACGTTGGTGACGGTGACGTCCACGTCCGTCGACTGTCCAGGCTGGACGGTCGTGGCCGCCGGGGTCACCGTGACGGTGGGCGGTGCGTAGGAGGACAAACCGATATCGGTGACCCGAGGAGTGGCCCGGGAACCGGTGAGCCGCAGCCGGATTCCGTCGGCGGTGACCGGCTTCGCCAGCTTCAGGATGCGCTTGTAACCGATCGTCGTACCGGTCGTCACCTGCTGCCAGGCGCCGTTGACCCGGGCGTCCACCGCGAACGACTCGATGCCCTGGCCCTTGGCGATCGCCTCGGCCAGCACGACTTCGGTGACCACCTGCGGACGGCGAAGGGTGAGGGAGAGGTCGCCGGTGGTCCCCTCGGGCTCCCAGTAGCTGTCCGGGTCGCCGTCGACGACCTTGTCCGGACCATGCCTGCGGGCACTGGACGACGCCGTCGCCGCCGCGCCGCGTGCGCCGTCCTGGTCGAAGGTGGCGTGGATACGGTTGCTGAACTGCTTGAGGCGTTCGACGTCGATGTCGTCGAACTGGCCGGTCTGGTCGGGGCCGATGTTCAACAACAGCTGGCAGTTGTTGCCGACGGTGTTGTGATAGACGTTGATCAGGTCCTCGAGGGTCCTCGTCTGGCCGTTCGGATGCCAGAACCAGGCGTCCTTCATGGTGGTGTCGCATTCGGCGGGGAACCACGAGAGGTAGTTCGCCGCGTTGGTGAGCAGGTCGCGGCCACCGAGGTCGTCCGCGCCCTCGGCCGCCATCTCCGCGACCATATGCGTGGTGGCCGGGTCGCCCGCCAGCGGCAACGGGCTCCACTCGCTCGTGCGGGTGTTCCCCGCCTCGTTGCCCGACCAGCGGATCTCCTGGCCGTTGAACACGACGGCGTGCGGTTGCAGCGCGTGGAACATCTTGAACCAGGACACCCAGTCGTAGTACTCGGGCCGGTCGGTCGGGTTGGCGCCGTCCAGCCAGATCTCCTCGACGGGTCCGTACTCGGTCAGCAACTCGTAGAACTGGTTGAGGAAGTAGGCGTTGTAGTCGTCGAGCTCGAAGTCGAACTTCGGGAGCTTCCCGGACGCCGCCGCGCCAGCCCGTGAATCGCCGGGCTTGATCGTGGGGATCGTGACCGGCTTCGGAACGCTGCCATTGGCGTACGTGCCACCCGGCAGGGCTTCATGCAGATCGGCCGGAGAGACGTAGAACCCGATCTTCAAGCCGTACTTGCGCATCGACTGCACGAACTCGCGGACGAGGTCGCCCTTCCCGTCGCGCCAGGCGGTATCGGACTTGACCGAGTAATCCGTGTAGCGCGAGGGGAACAACACGAACCCGTCGTGGTGCTTGACGACGAGGATCACCTTCTTGAACCCGGCGTCCTTGAAGTTCTTCGCCCACTGGTCGGTGTTCACGTCGGTCGGGGCGAACGTGGTCGGCGGTTCCTCGCCGGTACCGGTGTTGAGTCCGGTGAAGGTGTTCGGTCCGAAGTGGACGAATCCGGTCAGCTCCTGCTTCTGCCAGGCGAGTTGCTCAGGCGTCGGCGCGATCTTCGTCGCCTTGTCCACAATGGTCTCGGGGCTGTCGCAGGCGCCGATCGCGGTGACGGGCGGGCCGTCGTACGGCCGCCCTGCGCCTTGCTGGGCCTCGTTCTGGGTCATTGCGTTCTGGGTCACGCGCTCTGGGGTGTAGTCACCGGTGAACGCCGTCACCTTGGCCCCGGCGATCTTCCCGAGGAAGCCCCGGTCGGCCGCGTTGGGATGTACGTCGTTGCCGAAGCCGATCGCGTTGGCCGCGGCCTGCGCCGGAACACCGGACACCAATGCCTTGCCGACCTGGCATCCGTCCACATAGGTCGTCAGCGACGAGTTTCCCGGACCCGCGTAGCGGTAGACGAGCGCGATGCGGTCCATCCGCGTGGTGCTCACCGAGCGGGCGCGGCCGCGGACCTCGCCGTTCGGTGCGCCGTTCATGCCGAACTCGCTGAGCGAGGACGAACTCTGATAGCCCTGCTGGACGCGATAGTAGGCGCCGCCGGCGATGCTGAGCTCGGTGTTCAAGCCGCGGTTGCCGGTCTGAACGCTCTGGACCGTCGCCTCCACGGCGACGCTCTTGGTCACGGCGCCGCCGGAGGTGAACTCGGTCGACGGGGTGAACGTCAGCCCGGCCTTACCGCCGGGCAGTTGGACCACACCACTGGAGAGGGACTCCGTCCCGGTATTGCGGGTCAGTGCGCCGTCGACCACCTCGCCGGATGCCGGGCGGTAAGCAGAGCCGTCGAACGCGCCTTGAAACCCCACCGAAAGCAAGGTGGTGGAGTCCGCCGCGGCACTGGCTTGTCCGCCCGTGAGCAACCCGGTCAAGACGGTCAGGACGGTGAGTACGGAACGCAGACCAGATCGCGTCATCGCGGCCACCTCGTGTTCGATCAGCTCGAAACATCGGATGGTTGGCGATCGTACGGATGTGCCACTGGGTGGTCAATGACCCACCAACGCCGAAAAATACTGCGACAAGAGGGAAAGTGGACATTTCTTGTCAACGCGGTCACCGGGCTGCCATGGGATACGTCCAATGTCTTGCGCCTGTCCTACGGGTTCTCCTCTGACGCGACGTCGCTCGGAAGGATCATCGTTTCGGAGTTGATCGAGCGGGCGAGCATCCCGAACCTCATCATCAGGTCCGGGATCCGCTGCAGCCGCCTGGCGTCCAACCGCATCGGGAACCCCACCAAGGGCATCAGCGCCGCGGTCTGTTCGTTCACCTCGGCGTACTTGTGCACGACGTGTTCGACCTGGGAGCGGTCGTTGCTGGCGACCGTCACGCCCCGGCTCAGTGCCCGCTGGAAGGCGGCGACGGTATTCGGGTGACGGCGGGAGAAGTCGTCCGTGGTCGCGTAGCCGGAGACCGGGAGATCCAGGGTGGGACCGGCGGCCGCGTCGAAAAGCGGATGTGCGCCGTACTTCATGCTCACGTCGGTGACGAAAGGTTCGGCGAGCAAGGCCGCGTCCACGGTATGGTTCAGCAGCGCGGCTCCCATATCCGGGTAGGGCATCTCAACGTATTCCGGTGATTCCAGTCCACTCCCGGCGGTGTCCAATGAGGACTTGACGATCAGTCCGGAAACGCCGTTCACGATGGTCACCGCGACGCGTTTGCCCGCGATGTCGGCGGTGTTCACCAGATTCGAATCCTGGGGGACCATCATCATCCACGTTCGGGGCTTGGCGTAGTAGCCGTCCGCGATGAACTTGAGGGACGTGGTGCCCTTGGCCTGTTCGGCGAAAAACGAGACGTAGTTTCCGAATACCACATCCATCTGACCGTCTCGCAACGCGCCCAAGGCGGTTCCGCCGCTCTGGATGGTGACGAACTCGACTTCGAGACCTTCTTCGGCGAAGTAGCCGGAATCGCTGGCCAGGAACGCAGGCGCGGCGCCGACGATCGGCAGGATTCCTACCTTGAGTAGAGACTTCTCCACCGGAGATGGAGAGGAGCCGTCCAGTCCGGAACCGCACGCCGAAATGATCAACGCGATTACGAAGGCCGAAACGAAGGGAATGAACCGACCACTACGTCGGATCCTGCTCATGAATGCCGCCAATCGGTGTCCCGTGTGCAGGAAGCACCCAACCGCACGGAATGCTCGCAGCGCAAGGTGAAGACGGGAAAAGACTGGACCAATCTATTTCGTACGGACGTCCCATTTCACGGACAATGTGGATTCCCGGATTCCGGATCCATAATTGTTTCGTAAAGACATCTAACTATCGAGCGCCGTGATTCCCGATTCGTAGGCGAATACGACGGCTTGAACGCGGTCGCGAAGACCGAGTTTGGTAAGAATCCTGCCTACATGGGTTTTGACCGTGCCTGGTGAGAGATACAACAGTTCGGCGATTTCGGCGTTGGACAGCCCACGAGCGAGCCGTTGCAGGACTTCACGTTCGCGTGCGGTGAGGAGCGCGAGCCGGTCGTCCGGCGCCGCCGCGGGCAGGCCGGTGACGACGCGGTCGAGAAGGCGGCGGGTGACCGTCGGGGCAAGGGTTGCTTCGCCGGCGGCGACGACGCGGACGGCCGACAGCAGATCCGGGGCGAGTGCGTCCTTGAGCAGGAAGCCGCTGGCGCCGGCGTGCAACGCGGCGTAGACGTACTCGTCCAGATCGAAGGTGGTCAGGACGAGGACACGGGTGCGGTGTGCGACGGCGATCGCGGCGGTGGCCTGGACGCCGTCCATTTCGGGCATCCGGATATCCATGAGGACGACATCGGGATCGGTGCTCGCGACCAGTTCGACGGCTTCCGACCCGTCGCCGGCCTCACCGACGACCTCGATGTCGGGCGCGTTGTCGAGGATCATCCGCAGGCCGGTCCGCACCAGCGCCTGATCGTCCGCGATCACCACGCGGATCATGACGGCAGCGTGGCACGGACGGCGAACCCGCGGCCCGCGCGCGGGCCCGCTTCGAAGCCGCCGCCCAGCACGCTCACCCGTTCCCGCATTCCCTCGAGCCCTTGCCCGGTGCCGGCCGGTTCGCTCGCTTCGCCATCGTCGGTCACCTCGATCTCCAGCGCGTCAGATACGTATCGCATCACGATAGTCGCCGACGCCCCCTGACCGGCGTGTTTCAGCACGTTGGTCAGCGATTCCTGCACGATGCGGTAGGCAGCGAGGTCCACTGTGGACGAAAGTGTCCGCGGCTCGCCTTCGATGCGTAGCTCGACGGGCGTTCCCGCGGAGCGCACATCGGCGACCAAACGCGGAAGGCGTTCCGCACCGGGGCGAGGTTCCCAGTCCGGCGCGTCCTGGCCCAGAGCGCCGAGCAGCCGACGAATCTCGCTCAACGCGGTCCGCCCGGTGTCCACGATGGCCCCGAGCGCCTCGCGTGAACGTTCGGGCCGCCGCTCGAATTCCGCCTGCGCACCTTGTGCCTGCAGCACCACCACCGAAAGCGCGTGCGCGACCACGTCGTGGAGTTCCCGGCTGATCCGCCCGCGTTCGGCGGCCACGGCCAGGGCGGCCTGGATGTCGCGTTCGTGTTCGAGGTCCGCCGCACGCTGTTCGAGTGCGGCCAGCCGGATCCGTCGCTGCCGCGTGTTGAGTCCGGCCAGCCAAGCCACCGTGAGAGACAACCCGATTCCCGCGAAGCCGCCCCAATCCTGAACTTGAGGGCTGTCTTCTTGCGGGTCGGGGGGAAATGTGGGGACGACGATCTGGAATGGCGCCGGCGCGGGCAAGCTGGAGTTGACCTCGGAGGCGTGGATGGACCACGCCCCGGCGACGGCCAGGCTCGCCGCCAGCAGGATGAAGGAATGCCGTCGCGACCCCCAGGCCGCGACGGAGAACAGGCCGATCAAGGCGACGACGTCGACCGGCCTGAGGTCGTTGCCCAGCGCCAGATGTGCCAGCGAGGCCAGGGACCCGACGACGAAGGTGACGACGGGCTGCCGGTGCCGCACGAGAACGGACCCCAACGCCGCCAACGTTGTGAGCCACCACAGCGTCTTCTCGGGATCGTCGGCCGAGACCACAGTGGACAGTCCAATGAGTACCGCGAGCCCGATGTCCACGGCTTTCGGGTAGCGGTTCAAGGCAGCCGGCACTCCTCGAGCGTAGCCCGGAATCGTCCTCGGCGAATCGGCCTCGAGACAGACCTCGGGGTACGACCTGCGACAGAGGAGACCCGGGCCGGAACGTGCTCCCGGGCCGATGCGCGAACACGTCGTCGCTCCAGAGGATTGGCGGCGGAAATTCCACGACGGAAAAGGCTCTAGGGAAAAGGAAAGCCCCATGAAATGGCTTGCCGCGACGGTCCTGACCGTCGCACTCACGATGATCCCGGTGCCGGCGACCGCGGCACAACGGCTGTCGCTGCCGCCGCCGACCGGTTCCGATCACGTCGGTTCGAAGGACCTCTATCTGGTCGACAAGTCGCGTCAGGACCCGTGGGTGCCGGCCGGCCCGCGCGAGCTGATGGTGACGGTGTTCTACCCGGCCTTGGCGCCGATCGGCTCACGACGGCAGTACCTGACCACGGGTGAGGCCTCCGTCTTCCTGAAGGCATCGGGTCTCCCGGACATCGCACCCGAGTTGCTCGCCGGAACCCGGACCAGCGCTCGGGTCGGTGCGCCGCCGGTCCCCGGCAGGCATCCCCTGGTCTTTCTCTCGCCCGGGTTCAACAAACCACGTGCCACGCTGACCGGGCTGGCGGAAGACCTGGCCGGCAAGGGGTTCATCGCCGTCGCGGTCGGGCACAACTATGAGGCCCACGGCACCGGATTCCCGGACGGGCGGGTCACCGAATGCGTCGCCTGCGGCTCCGACCCCACCTTGCTTCCCCCGGTCCGCGCCGCCGACGTCTCGTTCATCCTCGACCGGCTGACCGCGAAGTCGTCACCGTGGTCGTGGCTCGTCGACCCGGCGCGTGTCGGGATGGCGGGGCATTCCATCGGCGGCTACAGCGCGCCGGCCACGATGCTGGCCGACCAGCGGATCCGCGCCGGGGTGAACATCGACGGCGGTCTGTTCTCTCCCGCGCCCGGCGTCGATCGGCCGTTCCTCTTACTGGGACGCGAAAGTCAGCACACCCCGGCCGGACCGGACAGGAGCTGGCCGGACCGGTGGCCGGACTTCACCGGCTGGAAGCGCTGGATCAGCGTCGCCAAGGCTGACCACGCCTCCTTCACCGACGTCGTCCCGCTCGCGGAGCAACTCGGCATCGGCCCGCCCGACACCCTCGCCGGTGTTCGCGGGATGGCGCTGACCAGGGCCTATGTCGGCGCGTTCTTCGAGCAGCACCTGCGGGGGCGGCAGCAGCCGCTGCTCGACGGGCCGACCGCGGCCAATCCCGAGGTCGAATTCTGGAATCAGGACCAGCTGTAGCAGGCGACCAGGTCGAAGTAGTCGCCTTCGCGCGCGGTGAAGCTGCGGGTCCGCGAGGTCACGCCGTCGTCCCACGACCGGAACGGCACGCCCGAGGTGTTGAGGGCTTCGGCGGCGATGACCAGCGGACCCGGGGATACATAGACCAGCGCCGCTTCGCCGTGATCGACTGCGTACACCTTGCCGTTGACGCGAATCGATGTCCGGGCGGACGGCGTGTACAAGATGACCGCGATGGCGACCGTTCCTTCTTCGATCGACACCGGGGTCTCCCTCGCTCAGGCGGTAAACGTGAATAGCCTTCACGGCGGCCGGGTGTCCTACATCATTCGTTCGGTTCAGGCGTTACGAAACCTCCGTTGTCACGTTCCGGGCCGCCGCCCCGTCCAGGGGGAGACAAAGGAGGTCGCCATGACCACACGGCTCACCAGGTTCGCCGAGCAGAAGACGATCTTGCTGAGGTCGTTCAAACGGGACGGGACGCCGGTCGGGACGCCGGTGAACATCGCCGTCGAGGGTGATCACGGGTTCATCCGCACGTACGACGTGGCCTGGAAGGCCAAGAGGATGCGGAACAACCCCGAGGTCGAGATCGCGCCCTCGACGTTCCGGGGTACTCCGACCGGGCCGGCGGTGCGCGGGCAGGTCCGGCTGCTCGAAGGCGAGGATGCGCGGCACGCGGCCGAGTTGCTCGCCAGGAAACACCGGTTCCTCCACGGATTCCTCGTCCCGCTCGCGCACCGGATGAAGCGATACAAGACTCTTCACTACGAACTGCGCCTGAATTCGTAGCCGGCACCGTCTGTCCATAGTGGACAGACGGCGCCACTCGTTCGGGGCAACGTTTCGCCTGGCGGTACCCGTTGGCCGGACCTAAGCTTTTTCGTCTGCGACCTACGAGGTGAGGCGATGAGGCCCTTCAGCGCGGCGGATCCGGTCAAGGTGGCGCTCGCCGGGGTGGCCACGATGGCCCTCGCGATGACGGCGGCGCTCAACGCCGACGCGCTGCCCGTGATCGGCGGCGGCACCACCTACTCGGCCGAATTCTCCGACGCCGGCGGTCTGCGCGAGGACAACGACGTCCGGGTGGCCGGGGTGAAGGTCGGCAAGATCTCCGGGATCGAGCTCGAAGGCGACCGCGTTCTCGTCTCGTTCCGGGTGAAGGACGCCTGGCTCGGCGACGCCACGAGCGCTTCCATCCAGATCAAGAACGTGCTCGGACAGAAGTACATCGCGCTCGACCCGCATGGTGACCGCGTGCTCGACCCGGGCGTGCCGATCCCGCTCGAGCGCACGACCGCGCCGTATGACGTCCTTGAAGCATTCCGGGACCTGTCCAAGACCGTCGATGACATCGACGTCGCCCAGCTCGCGAAGAGCTTCGACACGCTGTCCGCCACCTTCGCCGAGACGCCGTCCGACGTCCGGGCAGCCCTCGACGGTCTCTCGAAGCTGTCCGGCACCATCGCTTCGCGCGATCAGCAGCTCCGGACCCTGGTCGCGAACACGCGGCAGGTCTCGCAGACCGTCGTCGACCGGGACGCCGAGGTGCAGCGGCTGCTGGAGGACGGCAACGCGCTGCTGAGCGCGATCTCCACCCGGCAGCAGGCGATCAGGAACCTGCTCGACGGCTCACGACGGCTGGCCGTCGCGCTCGACGGCATCGTCGCCGACAACGACGGCCGGCTCGGATCCGTACTGGAGCAGCTCGACCGCCTGACGTCGATGCTCCAGCGCAACCAGGACTCGCTGGCCCACGGCATCGCCGCGTTCGCCCCCGCGATCCGGATGCTCACCAACGTGGCCGGCAACGGACGCTGGATCGACGGCTACCTGTGCGGGCTCATCCTGCCGTCGTTCGGCCCGGTCAACGAGCAGGGCTGCTTTGAGAAGTGAGCGCGCGGCGTGTCGTCCATCCCATCACGCGTGTCGTCCGTCGGATCACGCGTGTCGTCCAACCAGTCACGAGAAACGGCCAGCCCGGCATCAGGGCCTGGTCCGCCTCAGCCAGTACAACCCGATCACCGGCAGCACCAGCGGGATGAACAGGTAGCCCTGCCCGTACACCGACCACACGGTCGCGTGCGGGAAGGCTTCGCGGTCGAACAGGCTGAAGGTCCCGATGGTCAGCACGCCGAGCAGTTCGATCCCGCACGCGGCCAGCGCGATCCGCCACCAGCCCGTGCCACGGCGGGCCAGTGCCACGGTCGCCAGTACATAGACGACGGCCGCGAACGCGGACAGGACGTAGGCCAGCGGGGCCTCGTGGTACTTCGTACTGATCTGTACGGCCGCCCGTGACGTCGCCGCCAGCGCGAAGATCGCGTAGACGGCGACCAGGATCCGGCCGGGGCCGGAGGCCTTGTCCCGCACGGGGGTCTCTTCGGACACGGCTTCCTCAGGCACTGGCGCCCCTCCAAACCTCGTGCAGCCGGAGCACCATCACCGGGATCGCGAGGCAGGCGATGCCGAGGATCGCGGTGCTCGACCGGCTGCGTTCCGCCAGCGCCCAGAACGTCCCGATCGGCAGGACGATCAGACAGCCGATCAGGTAGGCGAGATAGGTGGCCATGCTGCCGGGCTTGCCGCCGCCGATCAGCAGGATCACGCCGATCACGGCCTGGGCGAGCAGCAGGAGTTCGACGACGGCGACCGCGATGAGCAGCGGGTTGTCCGGGAGCCGATTGCGCGCCGACTGCACGAAACTCCACGCCGCGACCAGTGTCGCGCAGATCGCGACGGTCACCGCGAACCCTGTGATCAAGGCCGCCCTCCTCTTCGTACTCCGCCGGCCACAACGTACCTCCCGGTGATCGGGGAGGTACTGGCCGAGGGGTCGGGCGCATGCTCCGGACCACGGAAGTACGAAATGGACGGTCGAGCGCCTGCTCCGCCGGACGGCTGCTCACCCAGTGGTCCAGACCGGCGAGCGTGAATAGATCACGAAGCGCGCATGGTTGGCGATCCGCCAATTCGGCGGACCATTATTGCTCCTGGCGTCCTGGCCAGCGATTACGGTGCAGACACGATCCTGTTACACACCGACCGGGTGGTTGAAAATTGTGTTGATCTCACGCTGAGTTTCCCTACCTTTCGGTAAGTTTCGAATTCACGACCCTGATCAGCCCAGCCGAACCCCCGATATGGCGGATTGGCCGTTCGGTATCCGACGGGTGGAATAATCCACATCGTGATGGTGCAACTGGCCCATCCGATTGGTGCCAAGGAGGGGGCGCTCGATGGACATCCGGTACGAAGCGTATTGCTTCGCAGATCCACTGTTCTTCGATGAACAGCGGGAAACCGGAGACGCCGCCGACGATTTCGCCTCCCTGTTGCCGGCTCCCGAAACCGGATGGCGTTCCGGACTGCGCGGACTGTGGCGGATGCTGCACCCGATAGCGCGGAATCTTCCCTTGCAGGGCTGGAAAATTCATGTTTCCGCAGGGTTGGGCAACGCCGAGCGAGTGCTCGTGAAGGTGCACGCGCATTGTATCGAGCACAATGTGTCTTTCAAACATCTTCGCTCCCGAGGCACCCTGCTGGCCAGGAATTCAAAATACGCGCCGCGTGACGGTAGTGGTAAACTACTAACACTTTATCCCGCTGACAACAACGAGCTCGAGCGTGTTCTCGCCGAGTTGTCGGTGAAACTGGACGGGGAGCCCGGTGCGTACATTCTGAGCGACCTGCGATATGGCGCGGGTCCGCTGTATGTGCGCTACGGAGGATTCGCCGAGCAGTGGGTCGAACTCGACGGCAAGCGGGTGCTGGCCGTGCGCAAGCCGGACGGCACACTGGTTCCCGATAAGCGTGAGCCCACCTTCTCTGTACCCGACTGGGTGACTATTCCGAAGTTCCTCGAGCCTCATCTCGCAGCTCGGAAGGGTGGGGACCCCGTACAGTTCCCCTATCGGGTGAAGAGCTCACTGCACTTCTCCAACGGCGGCGGCGTGTACCTCGCCGACCGGAACACCGACGGCGAGCAGGTGGTCCTCAAGGAGGCGAGGCCGTACGCCGGCCTCGACCGTGACCTGATCGACGCGGTCGAGCGGCTGCGCCGGGAGCACGAGGTGATCGAGCGGCTCAAGGGCGTCGACGGCATCCCCGCCGCGTTCGACCGCTTCACCGTCTGGGAGCACCACTTCCTGGCCATGGAGTACATGCCGGGGATCTCGCTCGGCAGCTGGCTCGCCCGCAACTACCCGCTCACCCGCCGGGACTGCACCGAGGCCGACATCGCCGCCTACAGCGAACGTGCGTTGGCGCTGGTCGAACGCGTGGAGCGGATGATCGGCGCGGTGCACGACCGCCGGATCGTCTTCGGCGACCTGCACGCGATGAACATCCTGGTCGACGGCGATGACGACGCCGTCGCGCTGATCGACTTCGAGATGGCCGCGGATATCGACAGCGGACAACGGCCGGCACTCGGCGCGCCGGGTTTCCGTGCCCCTCGCGACCGGACCGGGTTCGAGGTCGACGAGTACGCCATCGCCGTCCTCAAATTGTGGATCTTCCTGCCGCTCACCACACTTCTTGAGCTCGCCCCGGCGAAGCTGCGCGGGCTCGCGGAGTTCGTCCAGCGGCGCTTCGACGTTCCCGAGGGCTATGCCGACTCGATCATCGCCGAAGTCGCCCCTCGAGACGCGGCACCGCTGACGGCCTCGGCGGTCGAGACCGAGCTCGACCAGGACGAACCGGATTGGACACTGGTCCGCAAGCAGATCGCCGAGGCGATCCTCGCCAGCGCGACCCCCGAGCGCACGGACCGGCTCTTCCCCGGTGACATCGAGCAGTTCCGCGTCGGTGGCGCGTGCTTCGGCTACGGCGCGGCCGGGGTGCTGTACGCACTGCACGCCGTCGGCGGCGAGCGGTACGCCGATCACGAGCGCTGGCTGCTGGACTCGATCCGCCGCGAGCCGCCCGGCCGCCCAGGGTTCTACGACGGCTCGTATGGAATCGCTTACGTCCTCGACGAGTTCGGCTACCGGGACGAAGCGAGCGGGCTGCTGTCGTCGTCGGCGACGCTGGTCGAGCAGACCACCGACCACGGCCTCGAAGGCGGTTTGTCCGGTATCGGCTTGACACAGCTGCATTTCGCGGTCAACCGCAAGGACAACGAGTTCGGCAGGCAGGCGCTCGGTACCGCCGTCCGGCTCGCGGAGGCGCTCGAAACGGCCGACCCGCCCGGCGATTTCGCCAGGGCCGGGCTACTCAACGGCTGGTCCGGGCCGGCGCTGCTGTTCGTGCGGCTCTATGAACGGACCCGCGAGGCGGGCTGGCTGTCCTTCGCCGATCAGGCTCTGCAGCGCGACATCGAGGAATGCGCGGAGTCCGACGACGGGTCCTTGCAGGTCCGGGACGGTGAGACCAGAACGTTGCCGTACGTCGGCGTCGGTAGCGCCGGAATCCTTATGGTCGCCGAAGAACTCGCGAAACACCGCCCGGACGCGCAGGCGCTGAAGAGCCTGCCTGGCCTGCGTGAATCGTGCCGCGGCGAGTTCGTCATCCACCCCGGGCTGCTCTTCGGCCGCTGTGGGCTGATGACCGCACTTTCCCTGTGTGCCGAACCGGACGAGCGGGTACTCGCGACCATCGATCTGCACCTCTCCCGCCTGGCCTGGTATGCGGTCCAGTACAAGGGCGGCCTGGCGTTCCCCGGCAACCAGCTGCTTCGGCTGTCGATGGACGTCGTCACCGGTGGCGCGGGCATCCTGCTCGCCCTCGCCGCCACGCTGGACGGGAAGGCCGCGCTGCCTTTCCTGTCCCCACGAACTGCCGGCCAATGATGACCGGTGGAAGGAAGAACAAGTGAAAGGGAACACCATGGAACTGGTTCTCGACCTGCAGGCCCTGGAAACCCCCGAGGTTCTCGACGGTGGCCACGGCGGCGGCGGGGGCGGCGGCGGCACCAGCAACCTGAGCCTGCTCGCCTCCTGCGCGAACAGCACCATCAGCCTGCTGACCTGCCACTGACGCACACTGAGTAACTGAGGGCGCGGGAGCGGCACAGGCCAAGTGCGCCGCTCCCGCGCCTTCATTCTGCCTTTCGTCTCGTCTCGTTGGGATCACGTTCGAAGGAGTGAGATGGCGGGATCCTCCGATCGCCTGCTGGTCACGGTGACCGCACTCGATCGTCCCCGCCTGTTCGCGCTGGTTCTGACCGCGCTGGCCGGTACGGCGGCGGGTCTGCTCCTGCCCGGCGCGCTCGCGGCCGCCGTCGACGCCGTCGTGGCGGGCCGCTCCAGCCTTCGCGAGGTTTCGTGGCTGCTCGTACTGGGTGTCACCGAGATCGCCGTCGGCGTGATCGGCGGGATCCTCTCGGCGCGGATGACCAGCTCCGCGACGGCCTGGCTGCGCCGCAAACTCGCCGACCGCCACCTCGCGCTCGGCACCCGTTCGAAGTTCGGCGACGGCGACGCGATCAGCAGGCTCACCGGTGACTGCACCGGCGCCGGGATGGTCGCCTCGGTCGTCGTCCAGCTCGGTTCGGCCGCGCTGATCTCCGGCGGCGCCATCGTGCTGCTCGCGTTGATGGACTGGCGGCTCGCGCTGGTCTTCCTCGGCAGCATCCCCTTCGCGCTCATGCTCGCGCGCACCCATCTGAAGAACACCGCCGACGACGTCCTTACCTACCAGCAGGTTTCGGGAGAACTCGCGGAGAGGATGGTCGACGCCGTCGCCGGGCTTCGCACGATCGCCGCGTCCGGTACGGCCGATCGCGAGGCCGAGCGTGTGCTGCGGCCGCTGCCGAAGCTGAGCCTCGCCGGCCGTGGGATGTGGCGCACCCAGGCGCGGATGGTGTGGCGGTCCGGACTGCTGTTGCCGGCGGTGGAACTCGCCGTGCTGGCCGCGGCCGGATTCGGCGTGCTGGAAGGCCGGTTGACGGTCGGCCAGGTCCTCGCGACCCTCGGCTATGTCGCGCTCGGCATGGGTTTGGTCACCCAGATTCCTTTGCTCACCACACTTTCCCGGGCGCGTTCGTGTGCGCAGCGGATCGACGAGGTGCTCACTTCACCGGTCCCCGAACCGGGCAAACTGGGCCTGATCCCCGGAAGGGGCACCCTCGAACTGCGCGGAGTCACCGTCGCCGGCGCACTGGCGGACGTCGACCTGCTCATCCGCGGCGGCCGGTTCACCGCGGTCGTCGGCCGGTCCGGTTCGGGGAAATCCGCGCTGGCAGGCGTCCTCGGCGGGTTGTTGACGCCAGAGGAGGGGACGGCCGTGCTCGACGGACGTCCACTGGAAAAGCTGCGGCCGTACGAACTCCGCGCGATGATCGGGTACGCCTTCGAACGGCCCGCACTGCTCGGCGCGACCATCGGCGACGCCGTCGGCTACGGCTCGTGGGCCGGTGACGCCGCCGTCCGCCATGCGTGTCAGGCCGCGCAGGTCGACGACCTGATCGTCCGCCTGCCGAACGGCTACCGGACGCCGCTGGCGGAAACCCCGTTGTCCGGCGGGGAAGCACAACGGATCGGGCTCGCCCGCGCGATCGCGCATTCGCCGAGGGTACTGATCCTCGACGACGCCACCGCCAGCCTCGACACGGTCACCGAAGCGGCCGTCGAGGAGGCGATCGAGCGGTCATTGCCCGGCCGGACTCGGGTCGTGGTGACCCATCGCGCGGCCACGGCGGCTCGCGCGGATTCGGTGGTGTGGCTCGAAGACGGGCGGGTCAGGGCGGTCGGTTCGCACGACGCTCTGTGGCGGCAACCGCCGTATCGGGCGGTCTTCACGGAGGACGGGCAGTGAGTGTCTGGGGGCTGTACCGGTCCGCGCTCGCCGGGCAGTGGCGAGGTGGGCTGGTCCTGCTCGGCTGCTCGGTCCTCGAGAGCGTGCCGGCGTTCTTGTCCGGTCGCCTGGTCGAACTCGCGGTTGACGAGGGGTTTGCCGCGGGACAGCCAGGCACCGGACTGCGTTGGCTGGGGATCTTCGGCCTGGTCGCGGTGATCGGCGCGTTCGGTTCGAGGCTGGTGTGGCATCAGCTCGGCAAGGTCGTCGAGCCGCTGCGCGACGCGTTGGTGACGGCCGTCGTGCGCGGCGTCCTGCACGACCCGTCGCCGCCGCGCAACCAGCCGGACGCCAGCGGCGTCGCGCGGATCACCCAGCACGTCGAGGTCGTCCGTGATGCGACCGCCGGGTTGCTGGTGCAGGCGCGAGGAATGGTCGTGACGACGGTCGCGGCGCTCGCGGGCCTGTTCACGATCGCGAGTTCGTTGGCGTTGATCGTCGCGATCCCCGTGGTGGTTTCGGTGGCCGTGTTCGCCTGTCTGCTGCCGTCACTCGCTCGACGTCAGCGGACGCTCGCCTTGGCCGACGAGCGGACGGCGGAGGTCGCCGGCGCGACGTTGTCCGGAATGCGGGACGTGGTCGCCTGTGGCGCGGAACCCCTTGCCGCCCTTGAGCTTTACGACGTGATCGACGCACAGGCGAAGGCCGCCGTGCGGGTGGCGCGTTCGGGTGCGGCCCGGACGGTGGTGATCGCGACCGGCGGTTTCGTGCCGCTGCTCCTGGCGTTGCTGGTGGCGCCGGGACTGGTCGCGGACGGGGTACTCACCGCCGGGGCCGCGCTCGGTGCGCTCGTCTATCTCGCGACGACCATGCAGCCTGCGTTGCGGGGACTGGCGGCGACGGCGAGCACGGTGGTGCTGCGCCTGATCGTCGCGTTGCGGAGGCTGGCGGAGACCGCGGAAATACCCCTCGAGCCGGACGGGACGGCCGAACCCGAGGGGACCGCGCTCTACGTCCGGGACCTGACCTTCAGCTGGGGCGCGGCGGCGCAGCCGGTGGTCCGCGGGCTGGACCTGCACCTGCGGCGCGGCGAGCGGCTGGCCGTGGTGGGGCCGAGCGGAATCGGTAAGTCGACCTTGGCCGGACTGCTGACCGGAATGCTCGAACCGCAGGGCGGCCGTGTGCTGCTCGGCGGTGTGCCGGTCCGGGAGATCCCGGGGGTCGTACGGCACCGGATGGTCGCCCTGATCCCGCAGGAGGCGTACGTCTTCGCGGGGACCGTGCGGGACAACGTCGGCCTGTTCGCGCAGATGTCCATGGACGCCGAGCTGTCCGCGGCGATCGAGGCGGTGGGCGCGGAACCACTGGTCACGCGGCTGGGCGGGCTCGAAGGCGAGATCGGGCACGGGACGTTGTCGGCGGGGGAGGCCCAGCTGATCGCGATGGCGAGGGTGTTCGCCGGGCCGGCGACGGTGATCGTCCTCGATGAGGCGACGTCACATCTCGACCCGCCCGCGGAAGCGCGCGCGGAACGGGCGTTCGCCGAACGGGGCGGGGTGCTGGTGGTGATCGCGCACCGGCTGACCTCGGCGTTGCGTGCGGACCGGGTCCTGGTGATGGACGGGCACGAGACCGCCCTCGGCACGCACCTGGAACTCATGGACCGGTCCGACCGCTACGCGCAGCTCATGCACGCCTGGGCGCCCCAACTACCGCAACCCGGCACCATCTTGCGGTAGTTCGCCGCCAGGTCGCAGGTTTTCGAGCGACGTGCGGAGGGGACCTTCGAGGGCGACAGGGCGTCGAGAGGTCCGGTCGACGAAGACGTGCACGAAATGCCCTTCGGCGATCACGGTGTCCTTCGAGTACATCCCGACCTCGTACCGGACACTCGACCGCCCGAGATGGCCCACTCGTAACCCGACCTCGAGTTCCCCGGGAAAGGACACCGACGCGTGGTATTTGCACTGCGATTCCACGCACAAACCGATCACGTCACCGGAGTCGATGTCGAGCCCGCCGCGTTCGATCAGCCAGGTGTTGATCACCGTGTCCATCACCGAATAGTGGACGACATTGTTGACGTGCCCGTAGACGTCGTTGTCCTTCCAGCGCAACGGGACCGTCTGCCAGTGTGGGTAGTCGCCGTTCACCACAGCGCCACCGACGCCCGCAGGATCCCGGCGAGATCCTCCTCGGTCGCCTGGCGCGGCGCCGTTGCCAGCAGTCGTTGTTGTTTCACCGTCCCGGAAACCAGAGAGTCCACATCGGACTCCGAGTAGCCGACGGCGCCGATCCCGTTGGGGATCCCGATCTCCCGCATGATCTCGCACAGCACCGCTGGCAGATGCTCCTGAAGATCGCCCGGCCATTCGTAGTCCGGGGCGAGCAGCCGGGCCACCCGCAGATGCCGGTCCGGCGCGGCGTCGAAGGTGAAGCGGAACGCCGCGGGCGCGGTCAGCGAGACGGCCATCCCGTGCGGCACCATCGCCTCGTCACCCGGATACCCAGATGGGTGGAAATCCCGGACCTGTCCGGCGATCGGGTAGGCGTTGGCGTGCGGGATGTGCACGCCGGCATTGCCGAAACCGAGCCCGGCGAACGTCGCGGCCAGAGCCATCGCCTCGCGGGCCTTCATGTCCGAGCCGTCGGCCACGGCCGCGGGCAGCGCCCACGAAAGCAGCCGCAACGACTGTTCGGCGAACATGTCGGCGAGCGGATTCGAGCCACAGTAAGGAACCCGCTCCTCGGGGCGTTTGCGGTCGAATTCCGTGTACGGCTTCGCCGTATAGCTTTCCGCCGCATGACAAAGAATGTCCATTCCGCTGGCGGCGGTGACCTCGGCGGGCTGCGACACGGTCAGAAGGGGATCGACGACGGCGAGGCTGGGCCGTAGCCGTAGGTGGCTGATCCCGCTTTTCACCTGGAGCGACAACACATCCAGCACGCACACAGTCGTGCTCTCAGAGCCCGTCCCGGTGGTGGTCGGCACCGCGACCAGTGGCTTCAACGGAGAGGTCGGGGCGCGCCCGCCGCCGACCGGCGCATTGACGTAGTCCATCAGGTCGCCGTCGTTGCTGGTCAACAGATTCACCGCCTTGGCGGTGTCGATGCTCGACCCGCCGCCGACCGCGACGAAGGCGTCCCACCGCCCGTGTCCGCGCGCGAAGTCGACCGCTTTCCCCATGCTGACATCGGTCGGCTCGACGTGCACGCCGTCGAAGATCACCGTTTCGATGCCATAACCTTCGATACCGTCGGCGATCCGCCGCGGCCAGCCGGTCGCGGCGACCGCGGGGTCGGTGATCACCAGTACCCGCCGCGCCCCGTACTGCGTGAGGTCGTAGCCGATCTCGTCGCTCGCCCCGCTGCCGTATTTCAACGCCGGGGCGCCATATGTGAAAACCGTTTCACGTCCAGCGGTGGCTGAGGTCACGTTTTCGGGCTCCCTTGCTCGAACGCGTCTCGATATCGGACATTCTGCCGCGTCGGCGGAGCCGGAATCGGAAGATCGCTTGACGGCACCGATCACCGCCCGCCTAAGCTCTCAACATTAGATACCAACAAGGAGCATCCGTCGCCCAGACGGTCGTGCGGATCCTGACCGAGGCGCAAATCCACCGCGTGTACGCGGTGGTGGGTGAGTCTTTCCTGGAATTGCTCGACGCGCTGCAACGCGAGCGGTCGATCACGCTCGTTTCGGCGCGCCACGACTCTGGAGCGGCCTTCATGGCCGAGGCCGAGGGCAAACTCACCGACCATCCCGCTGTCCTGCTCGCGAGCCGCGGCCCGAGCGCGGCGAGCCTCGCGATCGGCGTCCAGACGGCGTACCAGGACGAGACCCCGATGGTGGTGCTGCTCGAGATCCCGCCGTCCAGTCCCGGCCCGACGAGCGAACTGCCGACCGCGGACCTGACGGCGATGTTCGAGTCCATCGCCAAATGGACCGGCCGCGCGGAAGACCCGGACGAGGTACCCGGACTGCTCGTCGAGGCTTTGACGAAGTGCCGCGAAGGCCGCCCTGGGCCGACCGTCGTAGGGGTGCCCACCGATTTCTGGGGTGTGCCCTTCGACTCGGCCAAACCGGTCGCTTCCGTCCGCCCGCCCGCCACCGGCGCGCTCGGCCGGACCGCCGAGGCCGTCGCCCAGCTGGTCGACGAAGCCCGGTACCCGGTGGTCATCGTCGGCGGCCGCGCCCGCTCGGCGCGGGACGAGCTGATCGCCGTCGCCGACGAGCTCGCGCTCCCGGTGTACAACGCGTTCCGTCGACAGGACGCCTTCCCCGAGAACCACGCGCGCTATGCCGGCCACCTCGGCATCGGCATCCCCGCGCGTCAGCTCGACGCGCTCGAACGCGCCGACCTCGTGCTCGCCCTCGGCACGCAGCTCGACGAGGTCACCACCCAGTCGTACCGCTACCCGACGCCCTCGCAGACGCTGGTCCTGGTCGGGACCGGGATCCAGACGGGGAGGCGGGGTGGCCTGACGTTCCGCGTCGACTCCGAGGTCGAGCCGTTCCTGCGTGAGCTTCGTAACGTCGCCTCGCCGCGGACGCGCCGCGCGTCGGCCGCCAACGCCGCCGTGCACACCTTCATGACCCCGCCCGACACCAGCGGAAACACCCGCGTCCACCCGGCCGACGTCGTCCGCGCCCTGCGAAAGCTCGCGCCCGAGGACGCGATCGTGACCAGTGACGCGGGTAACTTCGCCCAGTTCATGCACCGCTATTGGTGTTTCACCGCGCCGCGCAGCCAGCTCGGCCCGAGCAACGCGGCGATGGGCTACGCCGTCCCGGCGGCGATCGCGGCGAAACTCGCCGAGCCGCGGCGGACGGTCATCGCGATGGTCGGCGACGGTGGCACCCTGATGACGGGGCAGGAGATCGAGACCGCGGTGCGCTACCGGGTCCCGGTGACGGTCGTGGTGTTCCAGAACGGTCTTCACGGCGCGCTCGCCATGCATCAGGCGCGC
Source organism: uncultured Actinomycetota bacterium (assembly GCA_963766045.1). Taxonomy (GTDB): domain Bacteria; phylum Actinomycetota; class Actinomycetes; order Mycobacteriales; family Pseudonocardiaceae; genus Amycolatopsis. The sequence continues at coordinate 73,653 of CAVXYN010000003.1, forward strand.
AAACACGGCAGGCTGTCCGGGGTGACCGTCCCGATCACGGATTTCGCGTCCTGGGCGCGAGGTCTCGGCGCCGCGGGATATACCGTCGACGATCGCGAGGAGCTGGAGCCGATCATCGCGAGCGCGCTCGTCCGGCAGCGGCCGTGTGTGATCGACGTCCGGACCGATCCGGACGTGGTGACCCCGGACGTCCGGCTGACCGGTCTCCTGGGCGCCGCACGACCACAGCAGGGCGGGCAGTAGCGTTACATTTTGGGATTACCGCCCGGTACATTTTCTCAGTGAAACCTCAGAAACCCTTGCCGGGCGGCCGTCACCTGCCCAAGAGGCAGGGAAGGCATGACGACTCGGCCAATATTCGGTCGCGGACACCGGATTTTGTCGGTCGGTCGTGGCACAATCGCGGCAACACCGAGAGTCCGAAGAGGACCCGGCGCGGCGACTGTGTGATCACCGAAGTACATCCGGCCGCCTGCCGCTTCAGGTGGGTTGTTGGCACGTAGGTACCAGACCGCGTTTGTGTTGACACAGGGGAGAAAAACATGGCTGATGAGACGAAGCCACATGAGAAGTCGAAGGCCGTTTCCGGTGTCGTGCCGGTGACGTTCAGCGCGAGCACCGAGACCCACGACGTCGCCGTCGTGGCCACGAACCGGGAAGCGCTACGCCGTTCGCCGTTCGGTACCGACGTAGCCCGTCGCGCGGCGAGTGGCGAATAGCACTTTCCGGGCGTCCACGTCCGGGTGATACCGCTTGTCGGCCTGCTTGAGGTGTGCTTTACTGCTGCAGGTCTCGTTTTTTGTGTTCGTGTTCGCTCACGCTCGCAGAACTCAGCGGGCGTAGTGTCTCCTCGTGTTTCCGGGGAAGCAAACCGTCTGGTCATGACCCGGGCTGCCGACGTGGCTTCCTGTTTTGTTTGTGTTACACATGGAGATTTTTATGACTCAGGGCACCGTGAAGTGGTTCAACTCCGAGAAGGGGTTCGGCTTCATCACTCCCGACAACGGCGGCGGCGACGTCTTCGTGCACTACAGCGAGATCAAGGGCAACGGCTTCCGCACCCTCGAAGAGAACGCCCGCGTGGAGTTCGAAATCGGTCAGGGCGCGAAGGGTCCGCAGGCCACCTCGGTCAACGTCATCTGATTTGACCCAAGGCCTTCACTGAAGGGCCGTCATCCCTCGGGGTGGCGGCCCTTTTGTTCGTTAGGCACAGTGTTCGTCAGGCACAGTTCGCTCATTCGCCGGCAGTGACCAGGCCCGTCTCATAGGCCAGGACGATCGCCTGTGCCCGGTCCCGGAGTGTGAGCTTGGCGAAAATCCGCCCCACGTAGGTCTTCACCGTCTGCGCCGACAGCACCAGATCGGCCGCGATCTCCGTATTGGACCGGCCTTTCGCGATCAACCGCCTGGCCGACGACGTCCAGCCCGGGTTGCGCGTTCAGCAGGCCGGCAAAACTCTCGCGCACCATGGCTTGATCGTCGACGATGAAAGACGGTCGTCACGCGTCACGTACCCCCGGCAGGTCCAGAGCGACGGCCATCCGGAAATCCCGTCCGCTCGCGGCCCCGTCTCGCATAAGCCGCCGATCAGCGTAACGCGCTCCGCGATCCCGGCAAGGCCCGTGCCGTCCCCGTTCGAGGGTGCCGGAGCTCGTGAGGGCGGGCCGTTCTCGACGAGGATCTCGATCTTCTTGTCCCGGCGCCGGACCGCAACGTCCACTGTGGACCCAGGGCTGTGGCGTGCGGCGTTGTTCAACGCCGCCTGCAAGATCCGGTACGCCGCCAGCCCGATCGTGCCAGGGACGTCGTTCCCGCCGGAGATCCGCGACCGGACCTCGATTCCGGACGCCCGGCAGCCGTCGATCAGCCCGGGGATCTCGGCGAGCCCCGGCTGCGGCTCGTGTTCCGGCTCGGTGTCGTTGTCCCGCAACACCCCGACCAGTCGCCGGGCCTCGTCCAGCGCCTCACGCGCCGCCTCGCCGAGCGCGCGGAACTCCTCCGCCGCGGCCTCGTTCACGCCTGGGACCCGATATCGCGCGCTGTCGGTCCGCAAAGCGATCAGCGAGAGATGGTGCCCGATGATGTCGTGCAACTCCCGGGCGATCTGAGCACGTTCCTGCAGTGCGGCGCGTTTCGCCCGCTCATCGAAGGCCGCGCGTTCGGCCGTGTCCGCCTTCACCAGCGCCCGGCGACGCTGTTGCAACCCGAACCCCGCCGCGATCGTCAGGCTGACGACGATCGCGATCTACGTCGAGATCATCAACGCGGGCGCGGTGTGGGCGAGCAGGCTGATCGTCGTCTTCGGGATCGGGCTCTGCATGCTGGCGGTGTTCCCGCAGGAACCGATGGACCAGCCGTTGACCTGGCACGGCGCGATCCACCGCTACGTCGCACTCGCCGCGTTCACCGCGCTGCCGCTGGCCGGGTTGCTCCTCGGTCAGGCGCGGCGGACGTCCTATGCGGCCTTGGCGGCCCTGGTGGCGTTCGTCGGGACGTTCGTCTTCGACGCCCGGGCGGTGAGCGGGCTGGCCGAGCGGATCTTGCTCGTCCTCGAGCTCGCGCTGCTGGTCGCGTTCGTCCGTCAAGCGGCCCCGGCCCTTACGGAAGTCAAGGTCGGCGCCTGACCTTCGGGCGATGTCCGGCACCGCCGTGACCAGCGACGATCGACTCCATGACCGAGATCCCCGGCCGCTGGATCGGCGGAGTCGCGCTGGTCCTCGCTCCGCTCGTATGGTTCACCGGGCTGCTGCTGCGGCATCTGGTGCTGCGGGACTTCACGCCGGAACAGCTCCAGTTCTTTGATCAACAACCCTTCGCCGCGCCGGGTCAGCTGGCCGCGTATGCGGCGGACCCCGGGTTCGTCACGGCGGCGTACTCGCTGTTCACGCTGGGCGCGATCCTGAATTTCGTGGCGTTCCTGGCGCTGGGGCGGATCGTCGCCAGGAAGGCGCCGGCGCTCGCCGCCTGGGGTGTGGTGCTGCTCGTCTTCGGGCTGTTCAGGCGGCTCTACTGTGCCGGTGTCGATCTCACGGCGTTCGAACTCGTCGACACGCTGGGCCTTGAGCAGGCGACGAGGTTCGTGATGGACGGCTACGTCGATCTTTCCTACGGGTTGTGGCGGATCCCGGTCACCGCCTCGGTCGGCCAATTCGCGGGCGGATTGCTGCTGGCGATCGGCGCGTTCCGCGCGGGGACATTCGGTACGGGCCGCGCGCTGCTGTTCCTGTGGTCCTGCACGATCTGGATGGGTGTGCTCAAGGAAAGCACCATCCCCGGAGTCCTCTCCGCCGGCGCCGTCTGCCTGGTCCTTGTGCCGCTCGGCGTTCAGGTCTCGAGGGATCGTCAGCTTGCCGAACTGAAGCCTCGCCTGCTCACCTGGTGACCAAAGCTCGGCGTGCGCAATCGTGCGCCACGGCCTGGAAAACAGCCTTTGAGATCACATGCCGATGACGCACGCCGGTGTCACTGGCTGCGCTGATCCCGACTCGGATACCTTCTTGCGGGTAGAGTCAATGGGGAGGATCGGCGATGACGAGCACTGTGACCCGGCAGGGGCCGCCGGGGAACCCCGCCGCACCCGCGCCACCACCGGCGCCCGAGGGCCGCAGCGGACTGGCCGGGCTACTCGAGCTGCCGGGGAACGGAGTCCGCGCGATCATCCGGTCCGCGGCGACCACACCCGGCAGACTTTCGGTGATCGCGATCGGGCTGGTCCTGCTGTCGCTGATCGCGGGTCTCGTCGGAACGCTGGCGGTGCAGGGCAAGAAGGACACGATCAACGGCCTGATCGACCACCGCGAACCGCTCGCCGCCGCGGCACAGCAGGTCTACCGCTCGCTTTCGGACGCCGACGCGACCGCGGCCAGCTCGTTCCTTTCGATCGGCACCGAGCCGCTCCCGATGCGCCAGCGGTACGACCGCGACATCGCGGAGGCCGGTGCCGCGCTGGCGAAGGCGGCGTCGGACTCTTCGGGCGTCGACGACGCGGCCAACCAGATCAACATCCTCGGCCAGCAGATCCCCGTCTACACGGGACTGGTCGAAACGGCGCGCACCTACAACCGTCAGGGTTTCCCTGTCGGTGCCTCGTATCTGCGTGAGGCGTCGGAGCTGATGCGGGCGAAAATCCTTCCCGCGGCACAGGATCTCTACCGCATCGACACCGAGCGGCTCGCCGAGGAACAGGACGACGCGACAGGGTTCCCTTGGCTCACAACAGCTTTGGTCCTCGCGCTGATCGCCGCCCTTGTCGTCACACAGGTGCACCTGACGCGCAAGACGAACCGGCTGCTGAACGTCGGGCTCGTCGTCGCCACCGTCTCGGTCGTGGTCGCCCTGTTGTGGGGCGCGGTGGCGCTGGTCATCCAGGGCAGCCTCGTCGGCAGCGGCGAAGACGACGGCTCGCATCAGGTCGACGTCCTCGTACGGGCCCGGATCGCGGCGCTGCAGGCGCGAGCCGACGAGACGCTGACGCTCGTCGCGCGCGGCGATGGGGCGGCGTACGAAAAGGACTTCGTCGAGGTCGCCGCGCAACTCGGCGGGCCGGATGGCCAGGGCGGGCTGCTCGGTGAGGCGAAAGGCCTCGCCGCCGGCGGATCGGCGGCGGACAAGATCGACGCGGCGATCCGGGAAGCGGCGGTGTGGTTCAAGGCGCACGGCGAGGTCCGCCGCCAGGACGACGACGGCAGTTACCAGGACGCCGTCGACACGGCGATCCGCGACGACAAGCAGAACGGTGCGGCAGGGGCATTCCTGCGGCTCGACGAGAACCTGGTGGCCGCGATCAACGTGGGGCGGCAGCAGTTCCTCGACGACACCCGCGCCGCCGAGCGCTCGCTGACCCTGCTCGCGCCGGGTGTCGCGGTGCTGTCGCTGATCGCGGCGGCGGGGGTCGCCATGGGGATCCGTGAACGGCTGAGGGAGTACCGGTGATGCGAAACGGTCTGCGAGTGACCGTGCTGGCGGCGGTCGCGTTGCTGGCGACGGCCTGTGGCAGTGCGGGGGCCCCGGTCGACCCGGCGCCGGTGGGCGAGGTCGCCCCGCCCCAGCCCGCGAACGTCGGCGGGGCCGACTCGGCCGGCGGCGGGGGCACGACGGACACGAGCTGCAACCCACTCGCGAGCCTGCGCCCGACCGACGGCCTGGCGATTCCCGGCGATTCGACGATGGCGAAGATCAAGGAACGCGGGAAACTGATCGCCGGTGTCGACCAGACGACTTTCCTGTTCGGGTTCCGCAACCCGACGTCCGGGAATCTCGAAGGCTTCGACATCGACATGGTCAACCAGGTCGCGAAGGCGTTGTTCGGCACGGCCGAGGGGCGCGTGCAATTCCGCGCGATCCCCTCGAAGCTGCGGGAATCCGTGCTTCAGGAGAAGCAGGTCGACATCGTGGTGCGGACCTACAGCATCACCTGCAGCCGGCTCGAGAAAGTCGCTTTCTCGTCGGCGTACTACAAGGCGGGGCAACGGATCCTGGTGGACGGCGGCTCGAAGGTCGCGCAGCTTTCGGACCTCGCCGGGCGGCGCGTCTGCGCGACCAAGACGTCGACTTCGCTGACGAAGATCGCTTCGGACCCCTCGAAACCGGTGCCCGTTTCGGTGGACAACTGGTCGGACTGCCTGGTGATGCTGCAGCAGAAGCAGGTCGAGGCGGTTTCGACGGACGACGTCATCCTGGCCGGGATGCTCGCGCAGGACCCGACGCTGAAGATCGTGGGGGACCGGTTCACCGAGGAGAATTACGGGATCGGTGTCCCGAAGGAGAACGACGACATGGTGCGGTACGTGAACGCCGTGCTGGAGAACGTGCGCGGCGGGGCTTGGCAGGAGAGCTACGGGAAGTGGCTCGGGGCCAGGCTCGGTAGCGCGACGCCGCCTTCGCCGCAGTACAAGTAGTGGGTGCCTGGGCGCGTTGGTCGTGAGCGGTAATGACGGTTCTAACCGTCATTACCACTCACGAGACCTGACCACTCGGCTACCGCTGGTGGTTTCGTTGCTCAGTTCTTGGGGCCCTTGTCGCCGATCACCGGCGGAACCGGCTTCATGTCACCCTCGTACCCGCCGAACAAGACGTCCGCGTCCTCTTCCTGCAGGTAGCCGGGGGCCTTCTTTTCCTTGTCCTCTTCCTTCTGCCCCTTGCCCGCGGGACCGCCGGCACCCATAGCGCCGGCGCCGCTCTTGCCCGCCGCGGCCGCGCCACCCCGGGTGATCCGCTCCTCCGGCAGCTTGCCGGTACCGGAGCCGCTGCCCTTGCCGGCCATCTTCTCGGCGTCACCGGCCGAAACCTTGCCGCCCGCCAGCCTGTCGGCCACGTTGCCCGAGCCGCCGTTCCGCCCGAACCCGCTGCCACCGGTCAACCGGCTCGCCGCGCTGCCACCTGGCCCGCCGGGCGTCCGCCCGGGCTTGCCGCGGTACTGCTCGCTGCCGAGCCGGCCCAACCCGGTGGGACCGCTGTTGGCCACCGCCGTGAAGTTCGGCGTCGGGCCGGGCCTGACCGTGGCCGCCGGTCCGCCGAGCGGCTGCCCCGGCCCCGGCGTCCCGAACTGTCCGCCACCTGTCGAGATCCCCGGGCCCGCGGTCGGCCCACCCGGAAGCCCCGGCCCACCCGGGCCAGTGCCCGGCCCAGGCCCACCGCTGAACCCCTTGGCGTCACCGCCACCACCGGAAAATCCGGACACCGCCGTCGAATCACCCATCTCCGGCGGCGGCGCGAACGTCGGCTGCTTGGAGTTGACGTCGAAAAGCGACTGGTCATAGTTGTGCATGACCTGCGCGGCCTGCTGATGCGCCTGGAACGACTGCTCCTGCTTGGCCGAAATATTGCCGATCGTGTTCACCCCACCCGCAAGATTCCCGCTCGCGAATTGCTGGAGCGCGTTCTTGTACTCCGCGTTGCGGTCGAACGGGACTTCCTCCGGCATGGAGTTCTTCGCCGACGTCGCTGCTGCCGCTGATTGGGAGTACCGGTTGGAGGCCAGATACGCACCGTCTCCCGCACTGTCGGCCCATTTGCCCAGGTTCTTGAAGAACCCATGGGCCGCGTCCGCAGCTGGGCCCTGCCAATGCGCGCCTTCCTTGTTGGCGGCAGCTGAGAGCGAGTTACTGAAGTTGTTGAGCGCGTTGCCTTGGTTGTTCCAGATCTCGCCCTTTTGGTCGATCTTCTCGGGGGAGAGATTGTCGGTGACCATGCTTGTGAGCTGACCGTGCGAAAAGGCTACGTAACGCTGATCGGAGGCGTTGAGTCCGGCCCGGAACTCCTGGCCTTGAGCGAGCGTCTCGCCCTGCTCGGCCGAATACTGCCCCGCCTGCATTTCGGCGGACGCCCTGGCGGTCATATCGTTGCCGCCGGGGCCTTTGTTGACCTCGTCGTAGGTTTCGGCGTACCGCTTGCCCTCGTAGGTCCGACCCGTTTCACCCGTCGGCGAGAAATTGCTATTGAAGTCATCCTGCCCGATGTTGACCATGATCCTCCCCTTCAGGCTGCTCAGTTCCCGCGCGGGAGCTTCGGCGCAATCTGCTCGGCTATCGCCCTCGCGTCAGTGCAGGCTTGTTCAGTCGTGCCACTGTTCGAAAGCCCGAGGTTCACCGTCGCACGAGCCTTCTCCGCAACCGAGATTCCGATGAGGCAAGCACCCTTCCCCGCGCTGCCGGGGAGTTCGACGGCGTCACGTCCGTCGATGGATGTTTGCTTGATTTCGCCACCCGAGCCGGACTTCAGGTCTGTGATCCCGGCATTGGGAACAAGGTAGACCGCTACGGTTCCATACCGAGGTTTGCTTGCTCCGCAACCATTGTCGCTCTCATAGGTTTCGGGTGCTGCCGTATCGAATCCCAATGATGTGGCGATCGGTTCAAGAAGGCTGCATGCCTTCAAGTCGTTGAACACATCCTGTGACGGTGCGGTGGTCTGGTGTCCGGTACTCGACGGTGCCGGCGTGGATGGTGCTGGACTTCCCGCATTTTCTGTTGTGCATCCGGTGATTATTAACGGCGAAAACATCAGCGTAATCAGAGCGACACGCTTCAGGGCACTAGGGCGGTGCTGGATCATTTACTGGAGTTCCTTGCCGATATTGGACAGGTCCCTGCTAGCCGCGTGGTCGCTCGTCTGATACTTGGAGATAGCTGTATCTATGGCGTCACGTGCTCGTTCGACGACAGCTTGGAGGCTCGCTAGTTGCGTCTTCGCGGATTGCTCATCTCCAGAGGCGACCAGCGTCATATGCTGACCGACCTGCTGTGTATAGGGGCTCGCTCCTAGTTCTGGAGACTGCTCCAGATTGTCGAAATTGATCTGGTGCTTCGCCCAGCTATCCAAGTAGTCGCTGAGTGCGGTCTTGTAAGCCTCGCCCGCCTCCGGGCTCACCGCAAAGCGGCCTTCCTTCGCGGCCGTGACCATCTGGTCGGCCTGCGTCGAAAAGTTGCCCAGCATGTCCGCGAAGTTGGCCGGCGGGCCGCCGGTGCCGTCTCCCATGGTCTCTCCCCTGTACCGAAGCCGGTTACTCGTCGCGTTCGTCAGGTCACGATATCAGCGGCCGCTGTGAAAAAAGAGCCGTTCGGGTGAGGATCACCTGGTGCCGACGCGGGCGGCCTCGACCAGGTTGTGGATCCATCGTGCCAGGTGAGAGCCGTTGGTCGGGGTGAAGGTGCGGCGGATTTCGCCGTCGGGGAAGCGGTCGGTCGTGAGCATGAAGCGGCCTTGGACGCTGTCGAACCACTGGACGTTCTTCTGCTGCGGCTTGCCTCGATCGTCGCGGAGGGTGACGGCGATGGTGCCTAGTCGTGTCAGAGGGTGTTCGAAGAAGCGGGCGGCTTCGCCCAGGCGGAGGTTGTCGGGGTCCTCGTCGAACGGGTCGTCCGGGCGTCTGGATGGGGGGAGGGTGCTGGACATCGTCACTCGGCCGGGGAACGGTTGCAGCGGAGGCAGGTTGTCGAGGAGGACCGCGACGACCTGATCGGGGAAAACCGGTTCGAAGAGGATGTCGAAACCGCGTTGCTGGCTGACGACGCCCGAACGACGGTCCCAGCCGCCCCGGTAGAGGTACTCGGCGTCCTGTTCGATCTCATGCGCTTCGAGAGTCACCAGAACGTCCGGGGCCGCCCAGAGCCTGAGCGTCTCCTGCGGATCGCGTAGCAGTTCGCCGTTGCGCGCCAGACCGCATTCGCCCAGTTCCGCCCAGATCTCGGCGCAGTGCCGTTCGCGTTCGGTGTTGGTGGTGCCGACGGTCGGGATTTCGAACGGCAGCACGAATCTGCCGATACCGAGTTTCTCCAGTACGACGTCGAGCTGGGCCATCGACATCGAAAATGACGCAGGCACTGGCTTTCTCCCCCTCCGCTGTGGCCAACCCTCGATCACCTGCTGAATCGGTTCTCTACCGCACCGTAGCGGGTCGGACCCGGCCCGGGCACGGCCTGCTTCCTCACGACTAGGATCGATCTCGACGTCTTCGCGGGGATTTCGGGAGGTAGCAGTGTCGGAGGAGCCGCGCCGTCCTCGGCACGCAGCGCCGGATGACTCGACGCCGGACAAGGAGGCCGAGGCCGTGTCCTGGACACCGCCGGCGCCGGTCCGCTGGGAGACACCCGAGCCGTCGATCTCCGGCAGGCTCGACCTCACCGAACAGCCGCCGGGCGAGAAGCCGGCCGATCCGGAGCGCACGGTTTATCACGCACCCGTGCAGCGTCCCCAGACTCCGCCGCGCGGCCAGCAGAAGCCGATCCCGGGGGCCGAAGACCCGACGCGTCCGCCGGGCGACATGGCTCCGGTGACACCGCAGTCGCAGGTCGTCCGGCCGGATTGGGAGGTACCGGCCGACGCGCCGCAGCCGACGAGCGTGCTCGCCGCGCCCACGCCTGAAACGCAGAGCATCATGCCGCCCGCGCCGCGCGTCGAGAACGGCCCCGGCCCGCTGCCCGACCCGGGCACCGAAAGCGTGCTTCCCGAACGCTCGAGCGAAGGCCGTTCCACCGGATCCGGGACCGGCTCGGGCAGCAGGGGGACCGGAACCGGGACGGGCTCGTTCCCCGGCACCGCGCGCCGGACGTCTTCGAGGACCTCCCGCCGCGGCCGCCTCGGCGCCGGACTCGTCGACGTCCCGCAGGTGCCGTACCGCGACCCGGCGTCCGCGGTGCTCGACAACCCGATGGTGTCGGAGGAGAAGCGCTTCTGCGGTAACTGCAGCGCAAAGGTCGGCCGAGGCAAAGACGGCGAGCCGGGCTCGCCCGAGGGCAAATGCGAGAAGTGCGGGAATCCGTTCTCCTTCACCCCGAAGCTGCAGCCGAACGAGATCGTCGGCGGGCAGTACGAGGTGCTCGGCGCACTCGCGTACGGCGGCCTCGGCTGGATCTACCTGGCGCAGGACCACAACGTCAGCGACCGCTGGGTGGTGCTCAAGGGCCTGATCGACACCGGTGACGCCACCGCGATGGCGGCAGCGGCCAACGAGCAGCGCTTCCTCGCCGAGGTCGAGCACCCGAACATCGTCAAGATCCACAACTTCGTGCAGCACCCGGACCGCGAGACCGGCAACACCGTCGGCTACATCGTCATGGAGTACGTCGGCGGCCAGTCGCTGCGCCAGCTCGCACTCGCGCACCACCGCGAGTCGAAGCGTCCGGAGCCGCTGCCGATCGGCCAGGTCATCGCGTACGGCCTCGAGATCCTGCCCGCCATGGGCTATCTGCACAGCCAGAACCTGCTGTACTGCGACCTCAAACCGGACAACGTCATCCAGACGCATGAACAGCTCAAGCTGATCGACCTCGGCGCGGTCCGCCGCATCGACGACTACGAGAGCCCGCTGTTCTTCACCACCGGCTACAGCGCACCCGAACTGGCGACTCACGGCGCCTCGGTGGTTTCCGACCTGTACACCGTCGGCCGCACGCTCGCCGTTCTCAGCTTCGAGTTTTCGGGATATACCAGCAAATACAAGGCAACGCTGCCCGGTCCGGACGTCGTCCCGCTATTCGCCCTCTTCGGTTCCTACTACCGCTTCCTCAAGCGCGCGACGCATGTCGACCCGGATCGCCGGTTCATCGCGGCCGAGGAAATGGGCGACCAGCTGACCGGTGTGCTCCGCGAGATCATGGCGCTGGGCACCGGAAAACCGCGGCCGGGTGCGTCGACCGTATTCGGTCCGGAGACCCGCACCTTCGGTGTCGATAAAACCGTCACATCTACGGGAAGCGTTCCGCTGCCGGACGCCGGCGAGGTCGTCTCGGGCCTGCCGATCCCGCAGGTCGACACCGACGACCCGGCGGCCGGTGTGCTGGCGTCGACGGTCGCGCTCGATCCCCGTGGTGCCATCGAATCGCTCGCCGGCGCGCCGCGTGAGTCGATCGAGGTCCGGCTGCGGATCGTCCGGGCGCGGATCGAGCTGGGCGAATTCGTTGAAGCGCAACGGCAGCTGCAGGCGGCGCAGTACCTCGCGATCAAGGCGGGTTTCCCGCACGACTGGCGGATCGACTGGTACCGCGGCCTGATCGAACTGGCGGGCGGCCGCTCCCGTGTCGCGCAGGTCGCGTTCGAAGCGGTGTACGACGACCTTCCCGGCGAGATCGCGCCGAAGCTGGCGTTGGCGGTCAGCGCGGAGGGTGTCGGGGACTATTTCGGCGCCGCGCGCTATTACGAATTGGTGTGGCGAACGGACCGGTCGTACGTGAGCGCGGCCTTCGGGCTCGCCCGGGTTTACCTCGCCCAGGGCGCCCGAGCGAGCGCGATCGAGGTGCTCGAGGCCGTTCCGGCGTCGTCGAGCCACCACGTCGCCGCGCAGGTCGCCGCGATCAAGATCAAGACCAGGGTCAACGGTGGTGCCAAGGAGCCGGTGCCGGTTTCGGAACGCGACCTCGTCGACGCGTCGGCGCGGCTCGAACGCCTTCAACTGGACGCGGAACGTCGCACCAAGCTGTCGGCTGAAGTCCTCGAAGCGGCGTACGACTGGCTTCGCGCTCCTCAGGGACAACCGACTTCGGGTGCGAAGGTGCTCGGCTGCGCGCTGGACGAACGAGACCTGCGGTTCGGGTTGGAGCGTTGCTACCGGACGCTGGCGCGCCTCGCCGGCACGGTCGACCAGCGCGTCGAACTCGTCGACAAGGCGAACAAGATCAGGCCGCGCACGCTCACCTAGCCAGCAAGTAGAGGACTAAATGCTCAGGGGTTGATGTCCCACTCACGCTGGCGCTTTTCGTGGGCGGCCGCGAGCTTCTGCAGCGCCTCGGGGTCGCCGTGCGTGCTGAAGTGCTCGAACTCGACGCGGACGAACAACGCCCGCGCCCGCACCGCCACCGGTCCGTCTTCAGCGTCGAGACGGCCGCTGGCACTCACGTAGATCTTCCGGCCGGCGACACCGTCGAGTTTCGTCGCGATGTACAGCGTCGAGCCGACCGGCACCGGCCGCAGGAAGTCCGTCTCGAGTTTCCCGGTGACGGCCGGCCGCCGCAGCAGGTTGCCGACGGTCGCGCCGAGCGCCTCATCGAACGCGCAGGCCAGCAACCCACCGTGGGCGAGCCCGGGCGCGCCCTGGTGGGCGGAGGTGACGGTGAACTTCGAGTACACCGCCGGCCCTTCGCCCACCGTTGACTGCAAGTGGAGCCCGGCGTCGATCTCGTCGCCGCAACCGAAGCATTCACCGAAATGGATGCCCAGGTCGCTCCCCGGCTGTGGCGCCTTCGGGTGGACCTCCGCCGGTTCGACTTCGACCGGCGGCCATGGCTGCGAGATACGACTCATACGGAGACGTTAACTCGCGGGTAGCTCCTGGGTCGTCACGGCCTCCGGCTTGCGCCGCCGAGCGATCCGGGAGTTGACGATGCCGCGCAGCGACACCCCGGCCGTCTCGGGCAGCAGGAGGATCGGGATGGCCGCGATCGCCGCCGCGCCCATCAGGTAGTACGCGGGCCACAGGTTGTCGCCGGTCGAGTCCACCAGGCTGCCGATGATGTACGACGCCGTCCCGCCGAACGCGGCGGTGGAAACGCTGTAACCGATGGAGAAACCCCCGTAGCGCTCTTGCGTCGGGAACATCGCCGGCAGCGTCGCCGCCAGTACGGCGAGGATCAGCACCAGCGGAATCGCGATCATCACGACGCCGAGCGTGAGCTGCCAGCCGTTCTGGTCGTCCGCGGCCGCACCCATCAGTGAGAACGCCGGGATCGGCAACACCAGGAAGCTCGCACAACTCGCTATCAGAATCGGTTTTCGCCCGATGCGGTCGGACAGCATCCCGATTGGGACGATCATGATCAGCATCAACGCGATCGTCCCCAGGATGATCAGCAACGGCGCGTGCCCGCTGAATCCGACGACGTCCTTGAGATAGGTCTCCAGGTACGTGATCACGATGTAGTCGGCGACGTTCAGCATCACGACGATGCCGATGAGGTGCACGATCGACGTCCAGTGCTTCTTCAGCAGCGCCTTCAGCGGCGACTTCTCGACCTGATGCTTCTTCTCGAGCTCCTGGAACAGCGGGGTGTCCTCCAGCTTGTTCCGCAGGTAGAGACCGACGATGCCGAGCGGACCGGCGATCAGGAACGGCAGTCGCCAGCCCCATTCACGCATGGCCTCGTCGCCGAGGACAACGGTGAAGATCGTGACGAAACCAGCGCCCATGGCGAAGCCGACCAGGGTGCCGAATTCGAGCCAGCTGCCCCAGAATCCCCTTCGCTTGGCGGGCGCGTACTCGGCGATGAACGTCGCCGCGCCGCCGTATTCGCCACCGGCGGAGAAGCCCTGGACGGTGCGCAGCAGGATCAGGATGACCGCCGCGGCCGGGCCGATCGTCGCGTAGGACGGCATCAGACCGATCAGGAACGTCGAACCGGACATCAGGATGATCGTCAGCGCGAGTACCTTCTGCCGCCCGACCTTGTCCCCGAGCGGCCCGAACACGAAGCTGCCGAACGGCCGCACGATGAACGTGATCGCGAGGACCGCGAAGGTGGCCAGCGCTCCTTCAGACGTGCTCGACGCGTTGAAGAACACCTGGCCGAGGATCGCCGGCATGAAGCCGAAGACGCCGAAGTCGTACCACTCGATGCAGTTACCCATCGCCGCACCGGCGACTGCCTTCCTGATCTGCTCCGGTGGGGCCTGTTGTTCCTGATTTTCCTCTTGCGCCTTGCCCACCGCTTCTTCGGCCATGGGTTTGACCTCCCGACCCACCCGTAACTTGCCCATCGTCGACGGTTTGTTCCCCCGACCGTAGGGGTTCAAACGTCCGCGTCCAGGGCTTTGGATCGTTCGCGCGATTAACGCTCCACCGTTCCGGTGAGGAAGAAGCAGGTGAGGAGCGGGTCGGAAATTTTCCGATTACTTTGGGTGATTCTTCGGGATTCGGGCTTTTCGGACGTCGTCACCGGCCAGGCTGGGCGACGGGCGGGCTGGTTCTCGCCTGGGAGGCGGTGGGCGGCCTGCCCGGGTTGGCGGTCGTCGTCGGCCCCGGCGGCTGGGATCGCGGCGTCGACCGGGTCGCTCGGGGATCGAGACCGGGGGCGGTCGTGGTTCCGCGCCTGCCGTCCGGTCCCGGCGCCGGGATCTGCGTCGGCGGCGCTAGTTCGGCAGGCGGCGGCGGGGCGGGGGAGACGGTCGACAGTCCAGGTCCGGCCGGTTGCACCGGTGGTGCTTCACCGCCGCGCCCGCCGACGGCGAACGCGCCGACGGCGATCACCGCCACCGTCGCGAGTGCGCTGCCGGTAACCGCCAGCCGCTTGCGCCGTCGCCGGATCCGGCCACCGCGTTCGATGATGTCCGCCGCCCGGATGACCAGCGGGGGCCCCTTCGGCTCGGGCGAAAGCACGCCCTTGATGTCCTCGTCCATCTCCTCACCTCCCATCGCTGTGCAGTCCGCTCAGAGCCAGCTCACTGAAGTGCGGCCCGAGCCGGTTGCGCAGGGTCGCGAGACCCCGCGCACTCTGACTCTTCACGTTTCCGGTGCTGCAGCCCAGCGCCGCCGCGGTCTCCTCGACGCTGAGATCTTCGAAGTAGCGCAGGACCAGCACGGCCCGCTGTTTCGGGGCGATGCCGGCGAGCGCGTGCCTGACCAGCATCTCCTGTTCGGTCCCGGCGGTCTCGGCAGGTAGTTCGGGCAGCTCGTCGGTGAGCCGTTCCCGTTTGCGCCAGACCCGCCGGTGCTCAGAGAGGAACGTCCGAAGCACGACCTTGCGTGCGTAGGCATCGAGAGCGTCGTGCCGGGCGAGCCGCGGCCACGCGAGATACAGCTTGAGCAGCGCGGCCTGAGTGATGTCCTCAGCCTGGTGCCAGTCGCCGCAAAGGAGATACGCGGTGGCGCGCAGGCTGTGTGCGCGCTCGTCGAAGTACCGGGCGAACTCGCCGTCCCACGGCGAGCCCGTCCCGGTCTTCGACGAGCAGCTCAGCGACACCTAGTGATCACGACCGGAAGTCTGTCGGGGGTCTCGACGGCCCAGCTTCCCGCTGGACGCACGGCCGGACGACCCGAGTACAGCACCGGTACGAGGGTCATCCGGCCGCACACCCAGCGAAAACCTGGATCCGCCGAATACCCCCAACGAACTCCCGGTCGCAACCACTAGTTACCGGCTCCTTCGACGATGGCAGGCAGGTGCAGGTCGCCGACGGGACCGGCGGGGACCGCACGCGGCACGCGGCGGTCGGGGGTGCCGGGACGCCCATCCGGGCCGGGAGCCTGCGCGGGGGTCGCCCTCGGGTCGCGCGGTGCGGTGGTCGCCCTCGGGGGCTGGCCGGGCTCCGGCCTGGCGGTGGGCTCCGGAGCGGGCCTCGTCGTGGTCGGCGCGGGCGGCTGCTCGGCCGTCGCCAATGCCGTGCCCGCGAAGGCGGCGCCGCCCGCGAGCAGCAGCGCGCCGAGGGAAAGTGCGATACGAGTGCGCAAGGGTGTCTCCTAGATCCGGGCGCCGCTCATTCGCCGCGGCGCCTTCTGCCGTTAGACATGCGCCTGGCACTCCACGGGGTTGCATCGGCTTTTCCCGGCTTTCGAACACGAACGGCCGGGAGATCGTGATGATCTCCCGGCCGCCCGGTTTCAAGGAAGACATTCAGCTCGCGAGAGCGGAGAGCTTCGACCACTCGTCCCAGGAGTAGGTCCAGTCGCTGTAGTCACGGGCGCGGTTCATCTTGACCGTGCTGCCTTCGATGACCACAGGGTCACCGACCAGCGCGCCCGCCATGTACTCCTTTGCGTTGGCAGGCGACAGGTTCGCGCAGCCGTGCGAAATGTTCTTCTTGCCCTGAGCCCACATCGACTTCGCATAGCCGTGAATGAACTCGCCGTTGGTCGAGAACCGCACCGCCGACGGGACCACGACGTTCTCGTAGTCATAGCGCTCGTTGGTCATCGAGTACGTGTCGTGTTTGGACATCACCACATGCGTACCGCTCGGGGTGACGCGGCCGAGGTCGGAATCGAGGCCATAGCTGGCCGCGTAATCGGCGACCTGCTGGCCGTCGCGGACGACCACGAGGCGATGGGTCTGGGTGTTGCCCGTGGCGATCTGCGAGCGGCCGATCGTGAAGCTCGCCGAACGATCTTCCTTGCCGTACACGCCTTCGCCGACCTTGACGCCGTAGATCTTGGCGTTGAATTTCACCGTGGTCCCGGGCTTCCAGTATTCCTTCGGCCGCCAGTGCACGGAGGTGTCGTCGTGGACCCAGGCCCACGAACCCTCGGTCTTCGGATTGGTCTCGACCGAAAGGGACTTCTCGACCGAGGCCTTGTCGGTGACCCTGCTCGGGAAGGTCAGCGCGATCGGCATTCCGACGCCGTAGGTCTGGCCGTCGAAGACGTTGATGGTCGCGCCGACCTGGCGCTTCGGCTTGACCGTGGTGAAAGCGCCGCCGACCTGCACGGGCTTGCCGTCGGCGCCGGTGGCCTGCCCGGACCAGGTGTAGGTCTTGCCGTAGCCCAGCTGTTCGGTGGTCGACCAGCTCTTCTTGTCGTCGGCCGGCTGCCCGGCCACCTGCTTCCCGTCCGGGTTGGTCAGCCCGACCTGGTCGAGCGTGCCGTCGGCGACGCTGACCTTGATCGGCTGCCCGGGCGCGACCTCCTGTGCGCCCGCCGCGGGTTCGTACGTCAATTTGGCCGGACCGGCGGGCGTCTGGCCGCCGGTGTCGCTGCTGGCCGGTCCGCCGCCGTTCGACCCGCTGGCCGCGACGGTCGGCTCGCTACTGCACGCCCCCAGCGTGAGAACGGCTACCAGCCCCAGTGCCGCGATCGCCGCGCGGCGGCGTGCGGTTTCAGTGAACCTCACTGCATCCCCTTTGCTCCCCGTGTACACCGACCATGACGTCCGGACTGCCCAGGAAGTTGATCCCGTCAACAGTGATGAAGCTCACAATCGAGTGGATCTGCCTTCACGATCGGGGCATGACCGACTTCGGTCCGTGTCCGGCGATGATCAGGGGTCGGCGTGCGGAGTCAGGGTAGTGGGAGGGTCCGACAGACGGAGGAAGGCCGTACGACGTTCCGGTGACCTTGGGACTTGGGGGCATCCAAGCTCCGATCACGGGCTTCAGATTTGGCCAGATCCCGGTAGGCTGCTGTCAGGCCGTCGTTTTGCGTGTTCGTGGCTTCACACTCGCGGAACTTCTGACGCGAGCCATGAGCCGGTGACGCGCTCTTCGCTCGACTCGTTGGAACCGCCCGGGACGGTCTGGGTGTCGCTTCGGCGGCACTCGAAGCGGATTTGCAACGAGGAGTACAGCGGTGGCGCAAGGCACTGTGAAGTGGTTCAACGCGGAGAAGGGCTTCGGCTTCATCGCGCAGGATGGCGGCGAGGGCGACGTTTTCGTGCACTACTCGGAGATCGATGGGCGCGGTTTCCGCACTCTCGAAGAGAACCAGCGAGTGGAGTTCGAGGTCGGTCAGGGCCAGAAGGGCCCGCAGGCCCAGAAGGTCCGCCCGATCTGAGGTAACCCTCTGGCGCTTCGAGCCTGAGAGATGAAGAGCCCCCGGCGTCCGCGCCGGGGGCTCTTCCGTTGCCCTGTACTTCTTCTGTTGTGCTGCTTTGGTTCCGCGATGCTCAGCGGGGGACCGGCTGGTCCCATGCGTTGGCGTCGAAGCGGAATTCGTCGGTGTGGGCTTCTTCGTGGCGGCGCTGCTGGGCCGAGTTGGCCTGCGATTCCCACGAGAGGCGCTCCAGGATCCACTCTTGCGCCAGGGCCTGCGGCGAGAGGTTCCGCTCGTTGGCGGCGTCCTTGAGCTGCTCGCTGGCGATGAGGTTCATGCGCAGCTGGAATACCTGTGCTTCACCGAAGCGCTTGCCGGTGCCGGTGCTCTCCGGGTCGTTGTCGGGGGCGAGGGCGCGCAGGTAGCTGGTGAGTTCCGTGTCCTCGACGGCCTCCTCCGCCTCCTTCGCGGAGTTGCGGTGGCGGCCGGGGTTGACGGCCTTCATGTTGGTCTTGGTACCGCCGAGGCGGCCGAGGGAAGGAAGGGGCACCGGGCCACGATAACGGTTCGGTCTCGGCAAACCAACCACCGTGAGCCACGACACACGGATTCCTTTTGTCGAACGACAGTCCCCGCAACCCATTCAGCCGAACGCGTGATCACTTAACGCAATCACGGTTCTTTGCGCGAATGGCCCACAAGAATCGGTAAGTCACCTTTGGACGGATCCACTCAGGGGCCGCCAACCGCCGCGCACCGCACCCTGGGGGGCATGGGGGGCTGGGCCCCCAAGACACGGAGCGACCCCCGCGCCAGGGGGAGGAACGCGGGGGTCGGAGGGGATCTCCACAGGCGCTGACCGGGGGTGTGTCAGCAAATCGATTGTTGCACGGTTTCCTGAGAAGGGCGAGTGGGCGAGGGGAGAATTCCAGCTGAGGTGTCATCTGGGGTTCGCCTGTGGTTCATCTGTGCTATCGCCCTGGCCCACGGGCCTTTGTTGCTCTGCGTTGTGCGGAGCGTGGTGGCAGGTTCACTCTGCGGGGGGCTGTGTGTCGCGGCCGGCTCTGGTTAGCCTCGCGGCCAAGCTGTTCGTTGGCCGTTTGGAGGAACCATGGGTGGGTCTGTGGAAGTTCGGCAGTTCCTCCTTCGGTACGAAGGTGCCGATGGGGGTAGCACGTCGTTGGCCGGTGGTCTGCCGGCGCAGCGCACGGGGCAGGCGGATGCCCAGAGGGTGTCCGATGATCAAGTGCGGCGGGCCCGGCTCGCTGTGGCGAACGGGGCGCTAGGTGTCGAGGACTGTGTGCAGTTGCTCGACATGCTGGGGTTGACGCTTGATGAGGACGGGTCGGCGCCGGTTCAGCGCTGAGGTCGTCCCTGTTGGGTTCTGAGGCCCGGTCATGCGGTGTTTCGCCGTGTGGCCGGGCTTTCTTTGTGCTTGACGAATCCCCGACCAGTTGTGTAACACTGTTATTATTCAAACCGGCGGGAAGGGTGTGGACGTGATGGCTGACGAGACGACGATCGGGCAGGCGCGCGACATCCGGGGTCCGGTGCAGGTGCTCGGCGGGAAGTTCATGACCTCGCCGGAGCTCGCGAAGGTCGAGGAGGAGGTCGGACTGCCGCCGCGGACGCTGTACCTGCGCGGGCGTTCCGCGGTGCTGGGAGATCCGCCGCCGAAGGTGGTCGCGGAACTGTTCGGGATCTTCCCGCGCTGGCTCTTCGAAGCCGCGCTGCCGCCCGCGACGGAGGCTCTCGACGCACCCTCCGCGGTCCGCGCCTACGCGCAGTCACCGGCGGAGTGGGGTCGCGTCAATCTTTCGGACGCCGACGAGCCTGGCCGCTTGGCCGATCTCCTCTTCCGGCTGGTGGACGCCGCGGACGCGAGCGGTCTCGCCCTGTTCGCCGGCTGGCAACGTGCCGAACGCCCGCAGGGCGACCTCGAGCAGCTCGCCTTCGCGCTCATGGTCTTCCGGGAGTTCCGCGGTGGCATCCACTTCGCCGCACTGCGCGCACTGGGCCTGACGATCCCCGAAGCCGTCGTCGCCGACCCGGAAGGCGGCCGCGCGCGTCTCCTGCGGACGGCCTGGTCCCCGGAAGCCGCCGACGAGCTGATCGCCGCGGCCGAGACCAAAAGCGACCTCCGGCAACGCCGGCAGCGCGCAGAGGACCTCACCGACCAATGCGTCGCCGAACTCCTCGACGTCACCCTCGCGGAGGCCGAACGCGACGATCTCCGTCGTCGCCTCATCGCCCTCGCCGCCGAGCCTGTCCTGCTATCCTGATCAGACCGCGTTCCCGCAGGTCCCAGCCCTGCACCCGAAAGGGGAACCCCCCGTGCAGGCGCAAAAACGGGCGTGCCCTATGCTTATGTTCGCTCCCGGGGGGACCTGAGAGCGCGGTCGGTCGGTTCGCCGAAACCGACCGGGCTCCCATCGTCCAGCGGCCTAGGACTCCGCCCTTTCAAGGCGGCAACGCGGGTTCGAATCCCGTTGGGAGTACGCAGTACAGCAAGAAAGAAGTATGCAAGGCCCTGTGGCGCAGTTGGTTAGCGCGTCGCCCTGTCACGGCGAAGGTCGCGGGTTCGAGTCCCGTCAGGGTCGCAAGATCGTTCGGCTCCTTGCCGGCGTTCCCGGCCAGGTAGCTCAGTTGGTACGAGCGTCCGCCTGAAAAGCGGAAGGTCGCCGGTTCGACCCCGGCCCTGGCCACCGCATCTACCTGCACAAACAGCCCCCACCGGTTCCGGCGGGGGCCGTTTTGTATGTGCAGGTGCCCAAAAAGGTGCCCAGTAGGGGCCTTAGGCGGCCTTCCAGAAGGAGCGCACCAAGGGGCAAGGAAAGGGGAGAGCTATGGGCCGTTTGCGGGAATAGGATCGGGCCATGGGTAGGACCGACAGCGCCAGCCGGGTGATCGCGGCACCTCGAACGACCGTCTATAACGCCCTCCTCGACCGCGAGTCCCTTGAGATCTGGCTACCGCCGGAAGGCATGCGCGGGCGGATCGAAACGTGGGATCCGCGGCCAGGCGGTGGGTTCCGGATGGTCCTCACCTACCTCGATCCCACCGACAGTCCCGGCAAGACGACCGACGCGACGGACATCGCCGAGGTCGAGTTCGCCTACCTGGTGCCACCGGAACGCGTGGTGCAGCGGGCGGTGTTCGAGGCGGACGACCCGTCGTTCGCGGGCACCATGACGATGACCTGGCACTTCACCGCCGCCGGCGCGGGGACTCAGGTGACCGTCATCGCCACGGGCGTGCCACCTGGCATCGACCAGGCGGACCACGAGGCCGGGATCGCCTCCTCGCTGGCCAACCTGGCGTCGCATGTCGAAGCGGCAGGCTCCTGATCTTGACTTCCAGCTAGGTCGAGGTATCAAGGTGGAGATATGACACTCGCACCTGAGCACGCCGACGAATGGACCGTCGACGCCCTGGACCTCGACGCCTACCTGGCCCGGATCGGGCAAGACCGGGCGGAGCCGTCGGCGGACGCGCTCACCGAGCTGGCGAAGGCCCACGTCCTGGCCATCCCATTCGAGAACGTCGACGTGGTTCTGGGCCAGCACAAGGGAATCGCGCTCGACGCCATTGTCGGAAAGCTCGTCGACCGGCATCGTGGCGGCTACTGCTACGAGCACGGGAGCCTGTTCGCCGCGGCCGCCGAGCAGCTCGGTTACCCGGTGCGCCGGCTCGTCGCGCGGGTACAGCCGCAGAAGAACGGGCCGTACACGCATATGACGCTGGTGGTCGAGGCCGACGGCGTCCGGCACATGGTCGACGTGGGATTCGGGGCCGGGATGCTGGTGCCGATGCCGCTGGTCGACGGCGCCGTCGTCGATCAGGCGGGCTGGCCGCATCGCCTGGTCAGGGACGGCGACTGGTGGCACCTGCAGCAACTCGACGGCGATGACTGGACCGACCTGCACGCCTTCACGCTGACGCCGATGCACCGCATCGACTACGAGGTCTACCACCACTACACGTCGACGCATCCGCGATCGCCGTTCACCGGGCGGCTGGTGATCATGCGTCTGGAACCCGGGCTCAGCCGCAAGCTGATCGGCGGCGAGTTCATCGTCACGCGTCCGGACGGCGCTCCGGAGATCACCATGATCACGCCCGAGCGTCTCGACGCGGCACTGCGCGAACTGGACGTCGTGCTGACCGAAGAAGAACTGGCTGCGCTGCTGGAGAGCTACCCAGGTTAGCCGTTCAGAGCTCGAATTCCGCGCGCTTGTCCGCTGGGACCAGATCCTCGTACTCGCGGTGCTTCGCGATGAAGGAACGCACGTACGGGCAATAGGGCAGAACCGATTTCCCTTGCGCACGAACGTCATCGAGTGCGGCGCAGACCAGTTTGCCCGCCAGCCCTTGGCCACCGAACTCCGGTGAGATTTCGGTGTGCATGAACAACACCGTGTCCGGCCGCGTGCGGGTTTCCAGCAGTCCGGCCGGTTTTCCGTCCACGACGATGTCGTAGCGGTCTTCCCCCGACTTGATCTCGACGCTCATTCACCGGCTCCGAACAGCTGGTCGGGTGGGGCTGGACGGCCGAGGTGGAAGCCCTGCGCCTGATCGCAGCGCAGCTCCCGCAGCACGGCCAGTTGTTCTTCGTCCTCGACCCCTTCGGCGACGACGATCAGGTCGACGGCGTGCGCCATCGCGATGATGCTCGTGACGATCGCCGCCGCGTCACGGGACTCCGCGATCCCGGTGATGAACGAGCGATCGATTTTGAGCGTGTCCAACGGAAGCCGCTGCAGTTGCGCGAGCGACGAGTACCCGGTACCGAAGTCGTCGATCGCCAGCAGCACACCGAGATCCCGCAACGACGTCAGAACTTCGGCGGCCGCCACCTGATCACGCATGAGCGCGCTTTCGGTGACCTCCAGGCACAACGCGTGCGGCGGCAGGCCGGTGGTTTTCAGCGCGTCCTGGACCGTCGGCACCAGATGCGGATCGTCCAGCTGCCTGGCCGAAAGATTGACCTTGAGATTCAGGTCGATGCCGTTCTGCTCGCGCCGTTTGGCGATCTCCCGGGTCGTCGTGCGCAGGACGTGCTTGCCGATCAGGTTGATCAGGTCGCTTTCCTCGGCGAGCGGGATGAATTCGGCGGGCGAGATCGTGCCGTGCACCGGATGTTTCCAGCGCAGCAAGGCTTCGACGCCGACCATGCGGCCCGTCTCGATCTCGACGACGGGCTGATACGCCGTCCAGAGTTCGCCGTTCTGCAGCGCGTCGCGCAGGTCCTGTTCCATCCGGAGCCGCCGCTGCATCCGCTCGCGCAGCTCCACGTCGAAGAACTCGTAGCGCGCGCGGCCGCGGGTTTTCGCTTGGTACATGGCGACATCGGCGTCCCGCAGGAGATCCTCGGCGGTGCGGGTGTCGTCGTTGGCAGCGGTGACGATGCCGATGCTGGCGTCGATGTGCAGTTGCCTGCCGTTGACCGTGACCGGGTCGGTCAGCGAGTCGCGAAGATGTTGCGCAAGCGCCTTGATCTCGCCTGGTTCGGTGATCTCCGCGGTGACGACGACGAATTCGTCGCCGCCGAGCCTGCCGACGAGGTCGTTCTCGCCGACCCCTCGCCGCAGCCGTTCCCCGGCGATCCGGAGCACTTTGTCGCCGACGGAATGGCCGAGGGAATCGTTGATCACCTTGAATTTGTCGAGGTCGATGAACAGCACCGTGGTCAGTTCGGCGCGTCCCGTCCCGGACAGTGCCTCGCCGAGCCGGTTGAGCACCAGCGTCCGGTTCGCCAGTTCGGTCAGCGGGTCGTGCGTCGCGTCGTGGGCGAGGCGTTCTCCGATCGCGCGTCGTTCGGTGATGTCGGTGAACGAGCTGACGACCGACATCGCCCCCGGGTCCTCCGGATTGAGCAGCCGCGAGGTCAGGGAGATCCAGACGTTCTTGCCATCGGGCCGGCGCATCCGCACCACGAGGCCGTTCTGGGTGATCCGGGTGTGGCGGGTCAGCACGGACGGCATCCGCTCCGCCGGGATCCGGCCGTCTTCGTCGTACAGTTCCAGCGTCACGCAGGGGATGCCGATCAGATCGTCGTGCTCGACGCCGATGATCCGGCACGCGGCGGGGTTGGCCGATTCGATGAGCCCGCCGGGCCCCATCACGACCACGCCTTCGTCGAGTGACGCCACAACCGTGCTGTAGTGCTGTTCCGCCCGCCGCCGTGCGGTTTCGTCGGCGCAGACCAGAACGAAGCCGTCGTTCATTTCCGCCGCCGAGATGCGGATGGCCAGTGTCGAGCCGTCGCGGTTGCGGTGGGTGGCCTGCATGACCCCGCCCCGGCGCAGCACGGTTTCCGGATCCAGCGCGGCACCGACGAGTTCGCCGACGCGGCAGCCGATCGCCTCGTCGGACGTCCAGCCGTAGACGATCTCCGCGGCCGGGTTCCAGCTGGTCACGATGCCGGTGCCGCTGGTCGCGATGATCGCGTCGCTGACGTGGCTGATCAGCGCTGCCTGGTAGCGCAGCGACGCCTCCGCGGCCTTCTGCGCGCTGATGTCGCGCATGATGACCTGGAACGCCGGCCTGCCTTCCCAGCTCGTCCGCACCGAGATGCTCTGGACCAGGTACTTCGTGCCGTCGAGGCGCAGCATGACGGTGTCGGCGGGCTCGGTCGAAGCGCCCTGCCGGTGCAGCGAGGCGATCCTGTCGAGCAGCGCAGGGAGCGACTCGTCGGCGACGAAGTCCGTGATCGGCCGCCCGATCAGCTCGGCGCTCGAGGAGGCCCCTAGAGCTGTCAGGGCGGCTCTGTTGATGTACGTGACGACGCCGGCTTCGTGGACGCAGACCGCGTCGGGGCTCAGTTCGACCAGAAGCCGGTAGCGGTCAGTGAGGTCTTCGAGTGCCTGGCGGTTCTCGCGAACGTCGGTCACGTTGGTCGCGACACCGAGCAGGCCGGAGGAGTCACCGTTCTCGCCGATGGTGCGGGCGCGGAGGCGGATCCAGCGGATGTCGCCGTCCGGGGCCCGGAACGACTGCTCGAGTTCGAACTCACGCCAAGGCGGGGACGTGCGGGTTCCGGTGGTCAGCGGGGCGACGAGCTCGGCGAGATGCCGTTCGATCTCGGGCTCCTCGGCACCGTCCATCCCCAGGACGACGGCCAGATCCGGCAGCCAGCTGAGCAGGCCCGTGGTGAAGTCGAACGACCAGATGGCAGCGTTGTCACCCCTGAGGCCGAGGTCCCCGACCAGCTCGTCGCCGAGCTGTTTGCCGTTGGACGTACCGGAATTCCCGGTCCCCGTCACGGCGAGGGCGTCAGCCTCCATAATCCGTCCGAACCCCCTCTTCCGGTGCTGGCAATGTCGATTACACCACCCGCCGGGAGCCCTGTACACGCGAACCGAATGGCGACACTCCGCGATACTCACGGTGTGGCCAGCACCCGGTTGGATGGCATATCGGGTGAATAATTTTTGGTTAACTTAACCCATTTGGCGGTGAGCTCGGGTAAAACTACGGTTTGCGCGTTCCCGGGTTGCGAAAGGCCAGCTGGTGGATGACGACGTTTCGGTCGCCGACTTGCTCATTCGCGAGGGCTGGGACGACCACGAGGAGTCACGAACAAAGTCACGCTGGAGAGTCATCGCTGTCGTGATCGCGGTGGTCGTCGGCTGTGGCACGGCGGGCGTCCTGGTCGGCTTCGGCCCGGATCCGGAGCAGAACGCGCAGGAAAACCAGATCAGCGTCATCGAGATGCCGAAGCGGCCCTCGGACAACGGCGGCGCGGACGCCTCGTCGTCGGCGGAACCGACCACGCAGGCGGGGACCGGCGGCGGTACCGGCGGCGACAGTTCGTCGAAGCCGACCAAGACCTCGTCCAGTCGCCGAACCTCGACTTCGGCGACCACGTCCGCCGCCCCGCCGCCGTCGACGACAGGGCGTGTCGATCCGCCCACGACCACCGGCAATCCGGGGACCACCACCCGCCCCCAGCCGCCGAACCCGAACCCGCCGCCGCCCACCACGACGACCAGCACCTGCAACCTCTGGCCAGAATGGCTTTGGTGCTAGCCGGTTTCAGGGTGCGCTGAGCAGATCCGGCTCACCGCGTTTGCCGAGGTGATTGAACAGCAGGTTCAACGTGAAGGCGACGATCGCGGTGACCGTGATCGGGCTTCCGCAGATCGTCTGCAGCCACGCCGGGAAGTGCTGGAAGAAGATCGAGTTGCCGAAGCGGTCCATGGCGAACGCCGGCAGGAGGCCGACGCCGAACGACACCGCCACGATGAAGGTGTTGTGATTGCCGGAGAATTCCACCTTCTTCAGGTTCTGGATGCCGACCGCAGCGACCATCGCGAACATGACCACCGCGACGGCGCCGATCACCGGCTCCGGCACGGCCGCGACGAACGCGCCGACCTTGGGCACCAGACCCATCAGGATGAGCAGGCCACCGGTCACCGCGACCACCCAGCGGCTGCGGACCCTCGTCATCTGCACGAGGCCGACGTTCTGCGCGAAAGCCGTGTCGGGGAAGGAGTTCATGACGCCGCCGAGGACTGCGGAGAGACCATCGGTTGCGAGACCGCGCGCGAGGTCGGAGTCGGTAGGGCGGCGTCCGGTGATCTCGCCGACCGCGATCAGGTCGGCGGTCGATTCGGTGTAGGTCACCAGCATCACGACGCACATCGAAAGCACGGCGGCGATCGGGAAGGTCGGCGGTCCGAAGTGGAACGGCGACGCCAGCCCGAACCAGCTGGCTTCACCGACGACGTCGAAGCTGACCAGGCCCATCGGGATCGCCACGACCAGGCCGATCAGCAGGGCAAGCAGCGGGCCGATCTGGTTCGCGAAACCGCGGAAGACCCGGGTGAACAGCACGATCAACGCGATCACGCCGAACGCCAGCGCGATATTGGACGGCTTCGCGTAGTCGGGGGACTGGGTGTCATGCCCGGCGATCATCGCGACGCCGGGGGCGATCAGCGAGATCCCGATGACCGCGAGCAGGGTTCCGGACACCAGCGGCGGGAAGAAGCGGATCATCTTCGCGAACGGCTTCGCGATGAGCAACCCGAATACACCCGAAGCGAGCATGGCGCCGTAGACGGCCTGCATGCCGTACTGGGAGGCGATCATGATCATCGGGTTGACCACGCTGAAGGTCGCGCCCGCGACCACCGGCAGCCGGATGCCGAAGATCTTGCCGATCCCGACCGCTTGAATCAGCGTCGCGATGCCCGCGACCAGGAGGTCGGCGTTGACGAGCAGGGCGATCGTCGCCGGATCGAGCTTCAGCGCGCTGCCGACGATGAGCGGGACGGCCACCGAACCCGCGTACATGATCGACATGTGCTGCAGGCCGAGCAAGGTCAGCTTCGGCAGCGGCAGGCGCTGGTCGACCGGGTGGATTTCGGTGCGGGTCGTGGTCATGGAACCCCCTGTGACATGCGTTAACGCCGGCGGTCGAGCTAACTCGCCGGGCATGACCGTAGCGCGTCAAGGCGATGAGGATCATGTTTCGAAGGGGGGGCCGAACGGACGGTCTAAAGGGCGGATTCTGTGCTCAGATGGAGAGGAGCACAGTGTGCGTATCGGAAGGAGCGCCGATGGAGACCGTCCTCGTCGTAGGGGCCGGGCAGAGCGGGTTCGGGGTGGCGGCGTCGCTGCGCGACAAGGGCTTCGACGGGCGGGTCGTGTTGATCGGCGACGAGCCGGGTCTGCCGTACCAACGACCGCCGCTGTCGAAGGGCTACCTCACCGGATCCGCGGGTGTCGACCAGCTGCGCCTCCGGCCCGAGGACTTCTTCGCGGAGAAGGGCATCGAGTTGATCGCCGGCCGGGTCGCGTCGCTGGATCGCGACGGCTCGCGGGTGGTGCTCGAGGACGGCAGCGCACACGACTACGACCACGTTGTCCTGGCAACAGGATCCGTCAACCGTGAGCTTCCGGTGCCGGGGTCCGCTTTGGACGGTGTGTTCACCTTGCGCACCAAGGACGACGCCGATGTGCTGCGTGCCGCGTTGGAGCGCGCGGAGAACGTCGTCGTGGTCGGGGGCGGCTTCATCGGACTCGAGTTCGCCGCGCACGCCGGACGGCCCGTGACCGTGGTGGAGGCGCAGGACCGGCTGATGGCCCGCGTCGCGACTCCGGAGGTCTCGGCGTACTTCGCGGCTTTGCATGAGCAGTCCGGGCATACGGTGCTGCTCGGTCAGGGCGTCACGGCGCTGCACGGCGAGGGCCGGGTGGCCGAGGTGGAGCTGACCGATGGGCGACGGCTGCCCGCGGATCTCGTACTGGTCGGCGTCGGTGTCATTCCGCGGACCAGGCTGGCCGAAGAGGCAGGCCTGGCGGTGTCGAACGGCGTCGTCGTCGACGAGCACCTGCTGACCAGCGATCCGAAGATCTCGGCGGTCGGGGACTGCGCGAACTTCCCGTGTGTCCAGGCGGGCGCGGCGACCCGGCTGGAGTCGGTGCAGAACGCTGTCGACCAGGCGCGGGCGGCGGCCGCTGCGATCGTCGGCGAACCAGCGCCGTATGACAGCCTCCCGTGGTTCTGGACCGACCAGCTCGGCGCGAAACTGCAGATCGCCGGGATCCTTTCCGGTGCGGAGGAGACGGTGGTGACCGGTGACCGCGAGGGCGGGAAGTTCTCGGTGCTGTCGTTCCGCGACGGGGTGCTCGCCGGGGTCGAGTCGGTGAACCGGCCGCCGGATCACATCGCCGCGCGCCGCCTGTTCGCCGCGGATCCCGCGCCGAGGTTCGAGGTGCTGGAGGCGAGCGGATTCGATCTCAAGGCCGCGGTAGCGTCAACTCGCGGTTGACGATTTGAGGTCGTCAACCTAGAGTTGACGACATGAGTAGTCCCATCCGTCTTGATGACCTCATCTCACATATCAAGCAGCAGCATGCCGACGGTGACGTGCTCGGCCAGCTGTCCGACGCCGTCTTCCTCGGCGATAACCTCGGCGAAGTGGCCGACCATTTGATCGGCCACTTCGTCGACCAGGCCCGGCGTTCCGGTGCGTCGTGGACCGAAATCGGCAAGAGCATGGGCGTGTCCAAACAGGCCGCCCAGAAACGCTTTGTTCCCAAGGAATCCGGCGGCTCGTCCCTTCAGGAACTCGTGAAGGTGTTCAGCCGGTACACCGACCGCGCACGGCATGTCGTCGTCAAGTCCCGAGACGAGGCGATAGCGGCGAAGAGCCCGCAGATCGAGCCTGTGCATTTGATCCTGGGGCTGCTCGTCGAACCTGCCGCGCTGGCGGCGGGGGCGATCCTCGCGCAGAAGGTGACCCTCGACGCCGTCCGCGAGGCCGCGACCACCCGGCTTCCGGAACCGCTCGAGGACCCGTCGGACCCGGCGGAGATCCCGTTCAGCGCGCAGAGCAAGAAGGCGCTCGAGCTGACCATGCGGGAGGCGCTGCGGCTCGGGCACAACTACATCGGGACCGAGCACATGCTGCTGGCCCTGCTCGAACTCGGCGAGGGCGACGCGTACGACGTGCTCACGGGACTGGGCCTGACGAAAGAGGCCACGGAGGCGGTGATCCAGCAGGCGCTCACCGAGATCGTCGCCGCGCGAGGGCAATGAAAGCATGTCGTGAAGGCCTCCTTCCCTACGCTGAGGGTAGGGAAGGAGGCCTTCACGGAATGTCAGGCCGAGGCTTCCGGACGGCCGTCGGCCGCCCAGGCCGTGTGGAACGAACCCTCGCGGTCGACTCGCCGGTACGTGTGGGCACCGAAGAAGTCGCGCTGCCCCTGCACCAACGCGGCCGGGAGCCGCTCGGCGCGCAGACCGTCGTAGTAGGCCAGCGCGGTCGAGAAGCCGGGCGTCGGGATTCCGAGGCGCACCGCGGTGGAGATCACCGAACGCCACGAGTCCTGTGCGTCCTCGACGGCCTTGCGGAAACCGCCGGACGTCAGGAGCGTCGGCAGACCCGGCTCCTCGGCGTACGCGGCCGTGATGTCGTTGAGGAACTTCGCGCGGATGATGCAGCCGCCGCGCCAGATCGCCGCGACTCGGCCGAGGTCGATGTCCCAGCCGTACTCGGCGCCGCCCGCCTGGATCTGGTTGAAGCCCTGCGCGTACGCCACCACCTTCGAGGCGTACAGCGCCTGCTCGACGTCGTCCGCGAAGCGCTCCAGAGCGGACCCCGTCAGTGGAGCCCGCGACGGACCGCCGAGCCCGCGCGCGGATTCACGCAGCGTCGACGAGCCCGACAGCGAACGGGCGAATACCGCTTCCGCGATCCCGCTGATGGGCACGCCCAGGTCCAGTCCGATTTGGACGGTCCAGCGGCCGGTGCCCTTCTGCTCCGCCTCGTCGGCCACGATGTCGACGAACGGTTTGCCGGAAGCGGCGTCCGTGTGGGCGAGTACCTGCGAGGTGATTTCGATCAGGTACGAGTCCAGCCTGCCGGCGTTCCAGGTCTGGAACACCTCGCCGATTTCGGCGGGGGAGTAGCCACCTGCGCTGCGCAGCAGGTCGAACGACTCCGCGATCAGCTGCATGTCCGCGTACTCGATGCCGTTGTGCACCATCTTCACGAAATGTCCCGCACCGTCCGCACCGACATGTGTGCAGCACGGCTCGCCGTCGACCTTCGCCGAGATGTCCTCGAACAGCGGGCCGAGCGATTCGTAGGACGCCTTTGACCCCCCGGGCATGATGCTCGGCCCGTGCAGCGCGCCCTCCTCGCCACCGGACACACCGGTGCCGACGAAGTGGAGACCCTTCTCGCGCAGCGCAGCCTCGCGACGCCGGGTGTCGGCGAAATGCGCGTTGCCCGCGTCGACGATCACATCGCCCTTCTCGAGGAGTGGGACGAACTCGTCGATCACGGCGTCCGTGGGCGCTCCCGCCTTGACCATGATCACGACCTGGCGCGGCCTCTCCAGCGCGTCGACGAACTCCTGCGCCGAATACGCGGGGATGAAGTCGCCCTCGTCGCCGAACTGCTCGACCAGTTCCTTCGTCCGCTTCTCGGAACGGTTGTGCAGGGCCACCGTGTGGCCATGCCTCGCGAGGTTTCTGGCCAGGTTGCGGCCCATGACCGCCAGACCGGTGACCCCGATGCTCGCCTTCTTGCTCATCCGCACCCTTCCACTGAGTTGCCCGTGCCGAGCCTATCCCCGTTGAGGGATACGGCGCCGGGGCGAGAAGGGATCAAACCGGAGTTATCCACAACGAATCGTGCTTGTGGACAACTCGGGTTCGCGGACCGGTTCCGTCGGGGGGTGCCGGTACGCTGGGCGCGGGGCCGTCCCCCAGGGACGGGTGGGGGGCTGGGTAGCCGGCGTCGCGGATTTTCGTGTCGTCGGATCACGCCCGACCGTCACCAGAGCCGGCTCGAAGCGTCAGGAGAAGCAGCGGATGGGGGCGCCGTTGAAGGCGACCATGTCCGTCAGCGCGGCCGCGTAGTCGATCGGAGCACCCCAGTCGAGGCCGTCGAGCTCGGCGTAGGCCCGGTGCAGGTTCCCCGGCAGCCGCTCCTGTTCGGACAGTTCGCCGTACGGCTCCGGATCGGCCTCGCGGGCCGCCTGAAGCGGCGTCAGCCCGGCGGCCTTCCCGTATGAGGCCGCCTTCTGCAGGAACTCCAGATACCCGTCGACGACGTCGACCTGCTCGAGGCCGCAAACCGGGCCGTGGCCGGGCACGATCGTCTCCGGCTCGAGCTCCCGCACGACGTCCAGTGCCGCGCGCCAGCCGGCGGGCGAACCCATCAGCGCGAACGGACTTCCGCCGTTGAAGATCAGGTCGCCGACGAACAGCACCCGGCGTTCCGGCAGCCAGACGAGGACGTCGTTGGTGGTGTGGGCGGCATGTCCGGGGTGGATCAGCTCCAGCTCGACCTCCCCCGCGTGCACGGTCAGCCGGTCGTCGAACAGCACCTCCGGCGGCCGCAGCTCCAGATGGCCCCAGTCGTTGCCGGTGAACACCCCTTCGTAGGTGTTGATACCGGTCGCGATCATGGTCTCGCGGGTCTTGCGGTGTCCCACGATCGTCGCGCCGGTGGCCAGGTAGTTGCCGTTGGTGTGATCGCCGTGGTGATGCGTGTTGATCACCGTGGTGACCGGCGAGCCGCTGGTCGACGCCGCCTTGGCGAGCAACGCGCGCGTGCGCCGCTCGGTGGAACACGTGTCGATCACCACTGTGTGGTCGCCGGCGTCGACGAACCCGCAGTTGTTGATCCACCAGGAGCCGTCCGGCTGGACATAGCCGTAGACGTTGTCGGACACCTGCTGGGTGAAGGGTGATTGGTCCACTCGGTCACTATCCCGCACTCAGGTGTCCGAATTGTGCCGAGATCGTTCCGCCACCAGAGTGACACACCAGGTGACTGGCGTTTCAGGCCGTTTCCTGGGACGCTGCGCGATGTCATCATCGAACTCCGCAAGGTGAAGTACCCTGGGTGGGTTCGAATGTTCGCGCGCAGGACGGGCGGAAGCCGCGGTCCTGGCTATGTGGTCCGGGAGAGCAAGGCTGATGGCCAGCACCGTCACCTCGCGCCGGAAGCAGCTTGGAAACGAGCTCCGGCATGCCCGTAACGCCGCGCGGATGACACAGCAGCAGGTCGCCGAGGTTCTCGGCTGCACCCAGGGCAAGGTCAACAAGATCGAGTCCGGTGCCGTCGGGGTGAAACTCGGGGATGTGCGATCGATGCTGAACGCGTTCGGGATCAACGGCGACGAGGCCGACACGCTGATGAACCTGGCCCGCGCCGCGGCCGGGCAGCGCGGCCACTGGTCCGGCTACCGATCCGTGGTGCCGCACTGGTTTCGCACCTTCACCGACTTGGAACCCGCGGCCGCGGAGATCCTCACCTGGCATGGTGAGCGCATCCCGGGCCCGCTGCAGTCCGAGCACTACATGCTCAAGCAGTTCACCGAAGCCGGCGCCACCGACGTCACGTCGCTCGTGCGCAACCGGCTCGACCGCAAGGCGGTCTTCGACCAGCAACAGCCGCCGTACTACCGGTTCATCATCAGCGAGGGTGCGCTGCGACGCGCACCCGGCGGGTTCGCGCCCGCGGTGATGCTGGACCAGGTCGAGCATTTGCTGGCGCTGGACAGACATCCGCGCGTGTACGTCCACGTCCTGCCCTTCGGCGCCCGCCTCGCCGCCGTGCCCAACGATTTCACCATCATGCGTTTTCCCGACCGCACCAGGGATTTCGTCTACATCGAGCATTCCGCGGGTGGGCTGTACCTCGACGACGTCAAGGACTTCAACATCTTTGTCGACTCTTGGGACAGGTTGCGCGGCGCGGCCTTGGAACGGCAGGAGACCCGGCAGTTCCTCAAAGAACTCGCCGAGCTTTACCGCACCCAGATGCAGTCTTGACGCCGTTGATCAATTCCCGGTAGCGACGAGTGCCCGGAAAAACACGAACAACTCTTCGGTATTGTTACGGGTAATCACCGCCGTTCTATCGGACAGGGGCTGGGCGTGGATCCTGAGTTCGTTCCAGAGGGAGTCGATCTCGAGCGGCCGAACGCCGCCCGGATCTACGACTGGGCGCTCGGGGGTACCGCGAACTGGGCGGTGGACAGGGAATTCGGCGAACTGCTGATCAAGGCCTTCCCCCTCGCGCGCACTGCGGCCAGGGCGAACCGCGCCTTCCTCGGCCGCGCGGTGCGGCACTGCGTCGCCAACGGCGTCACCCAGTTCCTCGACCTCGGTTCGGGAGTGCCGACGGTCGGCAACGTCCACGAGATCGCCGACGAGGACGACGAAGACACTCGGTGTGTGTACGTCGACAACGAGCCGGTCGCCGTCGCGCATTCCAAGATCCTCCTGGAAGAACACGGCGATACCGAGCGGCATGCGGTGATCAGCGGAGACCTGCGCGACGTCGACGACGTCTGGGAGCGCGCCTTCGAAACCGGCGTGCTCGACCCGGCCAAACCGGTCGGGCTGCTGACGGTCGCGGTCCTGCATTTCCTGCCGGAGCCCGAGATCGCCGACGTCATCGCCGAATACCGGGCCATGCTGCCGCCCGGATCGTTCTACGTTCTTTCGCACATCACGATGTCCGATGTCGGAGGTGAAGAGCTGGAACAGGTCCAACGCGTCGTGAAGCAGTACGACCAGTCGAGCACACCGGCCTCCTTCCGTGACAAGGAGGAGATCCGGAGCTTCTTCGGCGATTTCGAGCTCGTCGATCCCGGTCTGGTGCCGGTGGGCAAATGGAGGCTGGACGATCGGCAAGTGCCTGCGGTTAACTGCGCCATCGGCGGGGTCGCCCGCAAACCCGCTTCCTGAACGAGGTGACCGCATGACGAGGCAGCAGGATCCCGAAGCGCCCGAGGGTGTCGACCTCGACCGCCCCAACGTGGCGAGGGTGTACGACTGGTTCCTCGGTGGCTCGGCGAACTGGGCCATCGACCGCGAATTCGGCACACAGGTGCTCAAGCAGTTCCCGGCCGTGAAGACGTTCGCCCGCGTCGGGCGCGACTTCCTCGGCCGCGGCGTGGGATACCTGGCGCGCAACGGGGTCACCCAGTTCCTCGACATCGGGTCCGGCGTGCCGACCGTCGGCAACGTCCACCAGATCGCCGGCGAGATCAACCCCGAAGTCCGGGTCGTCTACGTCGACATCGAGCCGGTCGCCGTCGCGCATTCGCAGCTGCTGCTGGAACGCGAAGGACTGCTCGGGCGGCACGCGGTCATCCAGGGTGATGTGCGGAATCCGGCCGACATCTGGAAGCGCGCCTTCGAAACCGGCGTTCTGGACCCGAGGCAGCCGATCGGGCTGATCATGGTCGGCCTGCTGTACTTCCTCGGCCCGGACGAGCGGGTGCACGAAATGGTCAAGCGCTACATCGACATGCTTCCGTCGGGCTCGTACTTCCTCTCGTCGCATCTGACCGAGGACGGCGTCACTCGCAAGGAGAACGACAACCGCGAGAACGTCCAGGAGCTGTACAAGAAGACGAGCGCGCCGTTCCACCTGCGCAGCCGCGCGGAGTTCACCGAGTTCTTCGATGGCCTGGAGATGGTCGAGCCGGGTATCGACTGGATGGCCACCTGGCACCTGGATGAGGCCAAGTCGCTGGCGAGCAAGAAGTTCGCCGACGACCCGACCTTCACCGGTGGGCTCGGCGGGCTGGGCCGCAAGCCCTGAGTGGTTCAAGCCTCGAGTGGTTCAGGTCCGCCCGGTCAGATGCCCGATCAGGGGCTTCAGCTCGAACTGACCTTCGAGTGGCCGGGTGGCCCTGATCAGGTCCCGGCGGGCGGTGCGCTGTTCGGGAAGATCGACTTCGGAGTTCCAGGGCGGCTGCTTGCGCAGCGGCGCCTGGATCAGGCTGAATCCGAAGCGCTGGCGCAGTTCGAGACCGATGTTGCGGTGCTTGGCCGGTGCCGGGCGTTCGTCCTCACGGCGTAGGAGCAGCGTGGTGAGGCGGACGGCCATCGGATCACACCCCCCGGTCCGGGCGCGGCAGCCGCGCCTGATCCGCCGAACCGGTCAGGCCGAGACAACGTTCACAGGGCATACCCGAACCGACGGCGACCCATTCGAGGTGGTCGTAGGGCAGAGCCGCGCCGCAACGGGCGTGCAGGAATTCGGGGTGCGTTCCCCCGGAGTGCAGGTCGAAGAGATGAGCGGACCGGCGGCTTTCGCCCGCCGTTCCGGCCATGAGCCTGCCGACGGCAAGTACTGTCGCCGGCATGCTGTCCTGAATGATCACGCTGATCCTCCCCCACGAGGTCGGCGATGGCTGGTCCACGGCCGCGGGGTCGTACTGCTCCGACCGGCCACCATGCCGTAGGTGACAGGCCTGGAACTGCGAACCCTTTCTGCTGATCCCCACCCTGTCGCCAAGGTAGTTGCACATTGCAAGCGATTCGCCAACAACCGAGCCCCGGCCGCTGCGATTAATCCTACTCCTGGAATAATCTTCATGTCGAGGGTGGGCGGAGTTGATCACCCACTTGGCCGTGCGGGATAGTCCCGTTGAGGCAGGCTTAAGCCGGGGACGTGACGGTTCGCGCAGGTGGCGACCGCACCCCCAACCGACGTTCGGAGGTACGACCAATGGCCGATTATCCATCGGCGGCGGATTACGATCCGACCACGGCCGTGTCGCTGTTCGACGCCGCCGCTTGGGAGAAATCCTTCGCGAGCGAGCCCAACGGAGGTAACTGCGTCGAGGTCAACCTGGGTGTGGAAGGCCTCGTCGGTGTCCGAGACACCAAGCTGGCCTCGAGTCCTGTCTTCGTCTTCGATGCCGGTGAGTGGAACGCCTTTGTGACCGCCGTCAAAGCCGGGCAATTCGATCTAAGCCCTTGAAGGACCACGTCAAGCGGCCCTCGAAGAGACCACAAGGTCTCCCAAAGGGCGCTCTGCGCCCGACGGAGACTTCACCCGTCGCGCGCCTCTTTTGGGCCGAAGGCCCCGGAAACACGATGAAGGGGCGCCTTCCCGCATGACGTGAGTGACGTGCGAAATGGCGCCCCTTCGGCGGGTTTTCGTTAGCGCGCGATAGAGAGGCGCAGCCGAGTGCGCCTCCAAGCGATGACGATCAGGACGGCAAGGACGATCAGCGGGAGCACGCTGATCGACCAGCTCACCGCCATCGGCGGCCCCGGCTGCTCGAGCACCGCCAGGTTGCGGAGCTCACCGGTTCCCTTGCCGGACGGCCCCTCGACCTCGAACCGGAACGTCCAGGCGCCCTCTGTTTGCAGCGCCCGGATGTCCAGCCCCCAGACCTCCAGTTTCCGTGGGTGTTTCGCCAGCGGCTGCGGACGGCCGAGCCGTCCCGTCTCCGGGTTGAGGAACGCCAGCGTCCCCGATTTCCCGGCGATCCCGTCGTCCGGGATGAAGGTGAAGTCCAGCGATTGCATGGCGCGCAACGGCCAGGTGCTGAACCCGACGGTCATCCCGTACGGGCCGACCTGCACCCGTTCGGTGTGTACGACGTTGACCGGTTCGTAGGCGTTGGCGGGCGGTGTGGTCGCGAACAGCAACCCGACCGCCGCGGCCATCGCGAGCAGTGCCTTACGCATCGGCCTTGACCCCCTGAGTCGTCGAGGCGGGGGCCAGCAGTCG
Source organism: uncultured Actinomycetota bacterium (assembly GCA_963766045.1). GTDB lineage: Bacteria > Actinomycetota > Actinomycetes > Mycobacteriales > Pseudonocardiaceae > Amycolatopsis. The sequence continues at coordinate 110,556 of CAVXYN010000003.1, forward strand.
CAGCATCCCGCCGAAGCGCCGGCCGGCGAACCCGCCGAGCAGCCCGAACACCGCACCCGCGATCGCCGTCGCGAATACGACGGGCCATTCGATCGACGGCTGCGAGTAGACGAACGAGTTCTGGATCGGCATGGCCGCCCCGAGCAGCAGTCCGCCGATCCCGCCCGCGAGCACCGAAACGCGGCCGGCGGTCCAGCCGGCGCGTCGTCCGGCGAGGAAGACACCTTCGAGGATGAGCGCGACCGGCAGCAGCGCCATCGGCATCATCGCCGGCATGGCCGGGATTCCGTCGACGTAGTCCCGCATCGGCAGGCCGACCGCGCTCGCGTAGGCCTCGGCGGCCCACGGCGAGAACCACCATGTGATGGCCTGCGTGATCGCCAGCCCCAGCGCGACTCCGGCGGCGCCGCCCGGTCGCCCCAGGTATCCGGCGCCGGCGAACACCAGCAGCACCGAAAGGAAGGCGATGCCGGTCGAGATGAGGTCGACGAGGTCGCTGTCGATCTGCTGGAGACCCAGCACGGTCACCGTGCTGAACGCGATCAGCACGGCGATCGAGGTGAACACGCCGTACGTGGCCCAGCGGTGTTCCCGCGCCGCCGCGAAGACCATGACGGCGCCGATCATGCTCAGCGTGATCGACAGCAGGAGGCCGATATGCGGCGGCGAGTCGATCACCGCGTCGAAGCCGTACAGCCCGTGCCACCACTGATCCCAGAGGCCGTAGAGCAGGAACATCGCCGCCCCGACCCCGGTCACCAGATACCCGATCGGTGCGGCGAAGACGCGGCCGAACACGTTGATCGCCCGGCCGCCGGCCCGTGGGTCGATCGACTTCCCGGCGCGGCGCGCGGCCGTGGTCATCAGCACGACCACGAGGCTCGCGAGCCCGGAGATCGCGCTGCCCGAATACAGGAACAGATGCGGCAACGTGAAGAACGTGTCCGGTCCGACGTCGCCGTGCCATTGGATGTCCCAAGTGAGCCCGATCAGCGAAATCGCCGACCCGGCCAGCACGGTGACCGCCGGAACGAGACCGGTGCGCTCGCTCCGGGCCACCGAGGCGACCCTCGCCCCTCCTGCGGTGAGATCCATACCCCCGACCCCTCTCCTACTTGACCAGCAAAGGAAAAACGTGCTGCGCGGCGCCGGACGGCCCGCGCAGTGAAACGGTGATCTCCCATTGACCCGGCATCGGCAGCAGGACGTCGCCGGTGCGGTACCGGCCCGGTCGGTCCGCGATCGCGGGCGCCTGTGCGAGTGCGTGCCCCATCTGCGGCATCACCGGCTCGACCGTGACGACGTCCGGGGTCGCGCCCTGGACGTCGAGGGTGAAGACGTTGCCGCCCTGATGCGGGTCGCGCACCGAAAGTTCGACGGTGTAAGCACCTTGGGTCGAACGTTGCGTCGTGAGCCCATCCTCGCCACTCGGCCACAGCAACCAGGCCACGATCGCGCTCACGAGTACGGCGACCACGGTGATCAGCAGGACCGGTCTCCGCCGCTTGGTGTCCATTGTGGATGTCATTGCGGTGCACCTCCGGACGGGATATCGAGTTCGATGGGAACGGTCATGACCGTGTATTCGCGTTCGGCCTGCAGCCAGATCCGGTACCGGCCCGGCGTGGCGAAGGTGTAGGTGAACGGGACGTCGGGCCCGAAGGCGGCGACGGTTTCATCCGGCTTTCCCGGCATACCAGGCGATTGCGGGAGCATCGAGTGCACGTGAGCCCAGGTCGGCGCGGTAGCGGCGGCCGCGCCGACCCGGCTGCCGTCGGGGATGGGGCCGACCACGATCAGATGGCCAAGCATGCCAAGCCAGGGTTGAAGATCCGCCTTGCCGAAGCGAGCGGTGATCGTCGTCGGGGTGCCTGGTTTGACGTCGACGTCGATCGGATTTCCGTTGACGACGCGCGTGCCTGCCCCCGCGGGCGCCGGTTCGGCGGGCGAGCCGGTGCCGGCGGCGACCGACATGGTGGTGCGGGCCAGCTGCACGCCACCGCCTCGCCGGGCCAGCTCCGCGGCGACGGCGTACGTCCCGGCCTCGGGCGGGGTGAGCTTCACGCGGTAGTCGCCGGCCGCGACACGCACCGGATGCAGATGCCACAGCCTGCCCGATGGCGAGATGACGACCAGATGGATCAAGGCGTTGTCGTGCACCAGAAGATCGTCGACAGGGCGTCCGGTGGAACCGTCGGTGACCGCCAGCCGGAGGTCCGCGATACTGCCCGAACGGGCATTGCCGTTCCGCACGGCGAAGTTCACCGGCGGCCGAGAGAAGTCCACTGTGGACATCTGGGCGTTCGCGTAGGGATCGGTGATGTTGTCCCTCGTCGGATCCAGCTGGCCGCCCGGCGCGGGCGGTGGCGGGGTCGACGCCGAAAGCAGGGCGCCGGTGACCGCGACGGCGAGTGCGGCGACCATGCCACCCGCGGGGATCAGCGCGAGCTGCGGCTTGCGGACGCGCAAGGCGACGACGAGGCCGATGAGCAGGAAGACACCTGCGGCGACGAAGCCGCCGAAAGTGGCCTTCTCCCAAGGCGGGATCACCCTGGCCGGGACGATGAACGGGATCGACGCGGTATCCGTCCCGTCGTCGAGGCCGAGTTCCCACGGCCCGGGCTGGTCGACCTGCAGCAATCCGAAGTAGGCGCCCGGCCGGCCGCCGAGCTGGATCGTGGTCTCCGAGAACGGCGTTCCGGCGGTGGACGCGCGCAGCTTCAGCGTCCCCGGCGCGCTTCCGGCATGGGTGACGACGTCGACGTGCAGCGGTCCGGGCGCGATGTCGATCCGCCTCAGGATGACCGTGAGATCGCGGGTGCCGAGCGTCTGCGCGACCTGGACGTCCGCGCCGCTCGACACGCCGTCCGCGTGCGCCGTGCCGCCCCATGCCAACGTCGCCAGCGTGCAAAGCGCCAGTACGCGGGCGATGAACAACGGCGCCGAGCGCCGCCCCCTCTGTGAAGTCCCCATCCCGTCTGAAGTTAGGGCCCGGGCCTCGGCAAAGCGTCACGGTGCGGGGTGAACCTTGGTCCCCCACGCAGGGGACCAGGGCCCTTACTCAAGTGGGGGTTCGTCCCTGACGCTGCCCGGGCCGGTGGTACCGCCGAGGAAGCGGTAGGCGCGCGGGTGGGCGCGGAACCAGACGTTCATCCTGCCGATCCGGCGGACGAGCGACGAACGCAGCGTCACCGGGATCAGGGAGACGGGGAAACGCACCACCGCGCGGAACCGGTCGAAGCGCCGCTGGTCCCGGTCTGTCCACTGTAGACCGAGGCGGTCTCGGAGTTCCGGTGGCAGCGTCCCCCGGATGACGAACATCTGCAGCAGGTACTGCCACCGCTGCAGCCGCGTCCAGCGCTTGTCCGGCAGCCGCCGCCACGGATTCTTCACCGTCCGGATCGTCTCGAACAGCGTCGAGATCGTGTCGTTCGTGCCGAACCCTTCGATCATTTCCGCGTAGTACCGCTCGAATTCCGGCCAGGACCCCGGCATGTCCTGCTCGCGCAGGCCGAGCATCAGCCCGACGTCGCACATCTGCGCGTAGTACTCGTCCAGTTCGGCCCTGGACATCGGGGTACCGAAGAACCGTTGTGTGTCAACGGGAACCATGACGAGCGTCGCATGGACCCACGCATAGGCATGCGGGTTCAGCGCGCTGTACCGGCGGCCGTCGGTGTCGACTCCCTTGAACGCCTTGTGCAGCGCCCGCAATCGGTCGGCCTCGTACTGGGCGCCTTTCGGCCCGCCGTAGATGTAGATCGACAGTGACGCGGCCGTGCGCATCAGCCGCGTCCACGGATCCTCGATGTAGTCGGAGTGGTCCCGCACCCCGGCCGCGACGACCGGATGCGCGACCTGCAGGACCAGGACCTGTCCGGCGAGGAGCCCGGCCCGGAAGTCCCCGAAGTACTTCCACGCCGCCGTCCCCTTGACGATCGGCGGTCCGGTTATGCCTACTCCTCGTACTGGGTCGCTTTGCGTCGCATGACCGGGCGCTGTGTTATCGATTCGCTCGCAGGCTCGCTCATGAGGCCCCGCGGATGAGCATCATCAACGGAAGCGCCACCGGAACGCCGTCGTCGCCGGTGGCGAGGCGGCGCAGCTGGAGACCGGCGATCAGCGCCACGACCGGTCCGGTCAGCAGTTCCGGCGACGGTACGCCGAGCGTCCGGAGGATCACCAGCGCGAGTTCGTCGTAGGCCGCGAAACAGCGGGCCGCCGCGTCCTGCAGACCCGGATCGCGCGCCGCCTGCAGGTACAGCTCGTGTGCGCCGAGTTCGTCGGTGCCGAACGGCAATTGCGCGATGACCTGTTCGACGACCGACGCCGCCTGCTCGACACTCAGTCCCTGCTCGCGGTAGGCGTCGACGAACCCGGTGAGTTTCGCCGTCTCCTCTTCGACGAACAGCAGCATCGCCTCGCGCAGGAGTTCGGTCTGGCTGGGGAAGTGATACGTCAGGGTGCCGAGCGAAACCTCGGCCGTCGTGGCGATCCGGCGGTTCGTCAGCCCACCGACACCCTGTTCACCGACCACCTTGAGCGCCGCATGAAGAATGGTTTCCCTGGTGCTCACCAAGCGGTCTCGGGCCTGCGGTCCTGCCACCGTTCGACCTCTTCCAATTGCGCGGCAAGCGAGATCAGTCGCTCCTCGGCGTGCGAGGGGCCGAGCAGCTGACCTCCGAGCGGCAACCCTTCCGGGCTCAGCCCGGCCGGCACGTTGACCCCCGGCCAGCCCAGCACGTTCCACGGCCAAGCGTAGGGGCACGCGGCGATCATGGCCTGATCGGTCTGCCAGTTGGTGAGCTTGTCGAACGTGCCGATCCGCGGCGGCGGGGTCGCGGTCGTCGGGGTGAGCAGGACGTCGACCCGGCCGAACACCGAGCCGATCTGCCGCTGCAGCATCGGCTCGGCGGCCCTTGCCAGCCGGAGTGCCGGCCCGGCCAATGCCTTGCCGTGCCGCGCGTTGGCCTGCGTGCGCGGGTCGAGCCTGGCGGGGTCCGGGACACGACGGGTCCAGTCATGCACGCCGACGAGCGAACGCGGCAGGAAGGTGACGCCGATCAGCCGGTAGTCAGGCTCGATCTCGACGATTTCGTGGCCGAGTCCGGCGAACTGTTCCGCGAGCCGGACCACGGCCGCGTGCGCGACCGGGTCGAGCCGGGTTTTCGTGGCGGTGAAAGGGATCCTGGTCGAAAGCCCGATCCGCAGCTTGCCCGGCTCGCGGCGGGCCGCGGCCTGGAACGTCGTGCCGGTGCCGGCGGCGACGTCGAGCAGCAGCGCCGCGTCCGCGACCGTGCGTGCGAGCGGCCCGATCACGGTCAGGCCGTGGAACAGCTCTCGTTCGGTCGGGATGCGCCCGCGCTGCGGTTTGATCCCCACCAGGTCGGTCCACGCGGCCGGGATGCGGACCGATCCGGCTCCGTCGGAACCCAGCGCGGCGGCGATCACCCCCGACGCGATGGCCGCCGCCGCGCCGCCTGAGGAGCCGCCCGGCGTGCGCTCGGTGTCCCACGGATTGCGGGTCGCGCCGAACGCCGGGCCCTCGGTGAACGGCCATTGGCCGATTTCGGGGGTATTCGTCTTGCCGATGATCACCGCGCCGGCCTTGCGGAGCGCGGCGACGACGGGGGAGTCGGCCGTCGCCGGCGAGAAGTCGCCTTCGCAGCCGAAGGCGGTCGGCACACCTGTGAGGTCGAGGTCGTCCTTCACCGCGGTCGGCACGCCCAGCAGGGGTGCGGTTTCACCGTCGGCGAGGAGCCGGTCGGCGTCCTCGGCCTCGCGAAGGGCCTCTTCGGGGCGAAGGCATTTGAAGGCATTGAGGGTCGGCTGGCTGGTTTCGGCCAGCTCGAGCGCCCTTCGGGTGAGCTCGACGGAAGTGGTCGCCCCGCTGGCGAGCAGCGCGGCCTGTTCGGCCAGGCCGGTGAACGCGAGGCTGGTTTTCGAGGTGGTCATATCTCCCCCTGAAGTCTCGTTCGTTCGAACGAACAGTACCACCGAGTAGGTTTCCGCGCAGTAGTCGAAAGTGCGGTCTGGGGTGACTACGTTCGACCCATGGACCTCGCGCGGTTTCCCCGTTTCGACCTCGGCGGCTATCCGACGCCGCTGCATCCGGCGCCCCGCCTCGGCGGCGAGCTCGGCATCCCGAACCTCCTCCTGAAGCGGGACGACGTGCATCCGCTCGGCATCGGCGGCAACAAGCTGCGCAAACTCGAGTTCCTGCTCGGCGCGGCGATCGAGGACGGCGTCGACACGGTGATCACCTTCGGCGCGCTCCAGACCAACCATGGCCGCCAGACCGCCGCCGCCTGCGCGAAGCTCGGGCTGCGCTGCGAACTCGTGCTCACCGCGAAGGTCCCGCGCGACGGCGACGCGTACGAGCGCTCCGGCAATATCGCGCTCGACCACCTCTTCGGGGCGAACGTGCACATCTGCGAGGACGGCGAAGAGACCGGCCGGACCTACGACCGGCTGATCGCCGAAGCCGAGTCCGAGGGCCGGAAGGTGGCCACGTTCCCGGTCGGCGGTTCGGACGCCGTCGGCGCGCTGGGCTATGTCGCCGCCGCGCAGGAACTCGCGGGCCAGCTCGCCGAACGCGGTATCAGCCGTGCCCGGCTCGTCGCTCCTCATGCCAGTGGGGGTACGTCGGCCGGGCTCGTCGTCGGGGCCGCGGCGCTCGAAGGGCTGATCCTGGACATCGCCTGCGTCAGCCATCCGGTGGACGAGGCGCTGGAGAACCTCGCCGAACTCACCGGTGCGACGGCGAAACTGCTGGGGATCGAACCGCCGTCACTGGACGGACTGCATCTCGAGGACGGCACGATCGGTCCCGGTTACGGCATCCCGACCGAGGAGACCTGGGACGCGGTGCGGCTTTTCGGTCGCATGGAAGGAATCGCGCTCGACCCGGTATACACCGGCAAAGTGGGCGCCGCGCTGATCCGCTGGGCCCGCGATGGCCAGTTCGGCGCCGACGAGCACGTCGTGTTCCTGCATACCGGCGGCCTGCCCGGTCTCTACGGCTACGCCCCGGAATTCACCGACGCGGTAGCGCGCTGAAGCGACTCGCAGCATCCCACCGATCAGGATCACGTGCGCGATCAGCGAAAGCCGTTGCGCGACGCCGACCGGCGCGATGTCGGTGAGTGCCTCGAAGAACGGGATGTCGGCGAGCCGCACGAAGATGTAGGTGAGGCCGAAGACGACCACGCCACCCGCGCTGAGCCACGTCAGCCGGCTGATCCGCGTGCCATCAGCGGTGCCGCGAAGGTTGTCGCGTAAGGAAAAACCGGCGGCAGGCAGGCTCAGGAACGCGATCAGGCAGGCGTAGAGGTGGATCTCGCCGCTGACCGGGTCCGGGAATTCCGGGTAGCTCGCGGGGAACACCGCGGCCGCGGCCAGTCCGAGTGACCACAGCACGACGAGCAGTTTCGTGGTGCGGCTGAGCGGAACTCCGGCCGCGATCAGCGCGCCGAGTGCGGTGAGGGAACCGATGGACAGCGAAAGCACGCTGGCCCCGAGCATCCCCGTGCCGCGGTCGACGTACGCGTAGCTGGACAACGTGTCGAAGACCGGATTGCGCGAGCTGATCAGGTGCAACACGATCATCGTGAACAGTGCCCAGCCGATCGCGATGGTGGACGCGATGAGCCAGGGTCTGGTCCGCGACCTCTCCCCAGTGAACGCCATGGACCAAGGATCGCGCCTCGACGCGGTTTTGGTGATAAGGGAAGCCCCCGGTTTTACCCTGGGGATACCCCTAGTTCGACGTGTACCAGTAGCTGGTCGTCATGCTTTTTGGCGCGTGGCCAGCGTTCCCCGTCCGGATCCTGCTTCTCGGCGGTACGCACCGCATCGAGGACCGCGCCCGGACCACTCTTTCGGCTCATAGCGAGCACTTCCGGCCAGTCGAACAGGCGATATTCGTCGACGCCGATCGCGACGCCGTCGGTGGCCAGCAGCAAGGCTTCGACCTCCGAGCGGGGCCAGCTGCGGCGAATCGCCTCGGCGGCAGCCCTCGGCTCGGCCTCGGCGACCCAGAAACCGTGCGGTGCGTTGCGTTTCGCGCGGACGTCGGCGCCCGTCCGGAGCAACCCGCCATCGCGCAACGAGACCAACCGGTCGTCGGTCAGCGGGTCGGCACCGGACGGCCCGAACGTGATGATCGGGCTGTCCGCGAGCACCAGCCCGTCGACCCGGTCCTCGGTCCAGCGCGCGATCGCGACCGTGCTCGACGGCGAACATCCCGGTTCGAGCCCTTCCCGACGTGCGACCTCCGCGATCGACTCGGCCAGCAGTACGGCGAGATCGGCCTGCGGTTCCGTGCGCAGCGCCTCGGACAGGCTGTGCACGAGCAGGCTCGCGTACCAGCCGCCGGATGGCAGATCCGGATGCGGCGACGTCGCCCCGTCGAGCACCACGACGGCGTTGCCGAGCACGGCGACGTGGTCTTCGGTCGGGCGCGGCAGACCGTCCGCGCCGATACCGTCCCGTTCGGCCACCTCGATTTCCGCCATACCCCGACCCTAACCCGCGGGAGACGTCAACCGAAGTTGACAAGAATGGACGTGTCAACGTAGGTTGACGTCATGACCGAAGCGACAGACCTGGCCGCGCGAGCGGGCGATCGGGATCCCCGGGTGGGATTGCGCGCCGTCGCCGCCTTGCGCCGGCTGTTGGAGCAACTCGAGGCCGTGCAGGTCCGCAGCGCGCGGGTGCACGGCTGGTCCTGGCAGGAGATCGCGGCCGAGCTGGGAGTCAGCAGGCAAGCGGTGCACAAGAAGTACGGGAGGCATTGATGTTCGAGCGCTTCAGTCACGAAGCCCGCGAAGTCGTCATCGGGGCCCAGCAAGTCGCGGCGGAAGAGTCTTCGGCGGTTGTCGACGACCTGCACCTGCTGACCTCGCTCGCCCGCGGCACCGGCGCGCTCACCGCGCTGGGCTGCCCGGCCGACGAACTGGCCGACGACGTGCGCCGCGTACGCCGCCGGGGAGGAATGAGTGACGCCGATGTCGAAGCCTTGAGCGGGTTCGGCATCGACGTCGAGCACATCGTCGAACGGGTCGAGCAGACCCACGGCGCAGGCGCGCTGACCGGCGGGCGGCGCAGTGGCCGGGGGCATCGGCCTTTCACGGCGGAGGCGAAGAAGGTGCTCGAGAAGAGCCTTCGTGAAACCATCGACGTAGGGGACAAGCGCATCGACGGTGAGCACATCCTGCTCGCGCTGGCCGCGATCCCCGGCGTCGCCGCGGACGTCCTCGCCCAGCGCGGGATCGACTACCTCGCTGTCCGACGGCTGCTGGATCGGCGCGAGGCCAGCTAGGCGTAGGGCACCCGCTGCCGCCTGCGTCACTTGCGCCAGCAACAGTCCACACCGGACAGACACGTCCCCAATGCCACATACGAGACGCTCAATGTCCCCAACGAGGCATTCGAGACACTCCGAGCCAGACCAGGCACAGTTGGCCAATGCCGCCACGAACTTACGGCGCAGGACACTAGAGTCCGCCAGGGTGGCCCTCACGCACTTCACGCCCGAAGCCGGCTAGCGGCGCTCGCGCCAGACGACCAGTGGCAGCAGGGCCTGCGTGATCGGGCCGATGGCGAGCGCGTAGAGGATCGTGCCGACGCCGACCGTGCCGCCGAGCAGCCAGCCGGTGGCGACCACGGTGATCTCGATCCCGGTGCGGACGAGGCGGATGGACCAGCCGGTCCGCGCGGTGAGCCCGGTCATCAGGCCGTCGCGCGGGCCGGGCCCGAGCCGGGCGCCGACGTAGATCGCGGTCGCGAGCCCCTTGAGCACGACCCCGCTCACCAGCAACGTGATCTGCCAGCCGAGGACGTGCTGGTCCGGCAGGATCGCGCGGACCAGGTCGATGGTGATCGAGATGACCACGACGTTCGCGAGGGTGCCGATACCGGGTCGCTGCTTCAGCGGGATCCACAGCAGCAGGACGACCACGGACACGAGCGCGGTGATCGCGCCGAACGAGAGACCGGTGAGCTTGTTCAGGCCCTCGCTCAGCACACTCCACGGGTCCAGGCCCAGTCCGGCCCTGGTCAGCATGGCCACGCAGACGCCGTAAAGGACCAGTCCGCCCAGCAGCTGGATCGAGCGCCTGGTCGTGTCCTGGGTGATGCTCACCGGCCGGAGGTCGAGCGCCGGTCTGGGTTTGGTCCGCGGGGAACGAGTCAATTGAGCCACGAATGCACTATCAGGTGTAAGTGGCTGTCTTGACCATGACCAATCCGCAATAATTGGTCTTATGGAACCGCTGATCCCACTGACTGGACGCGTTTCGGGGCCAAAATTGGCCACTTTGCTGGGAACCTGGCGGCAGAGTGGTTCTCGACACGGTGCCGCTGACCTCGCGGCGGCGGTCGAACTGCTGGTCCTCGACGGTCGGCTGCCGCTCGGCACGAAACTGCCCGCGGAGCGGGAACTCGCCGACTCGCTCGAGGTCAGCCGCACGCTGATCGGCGCCGCCCTGGACAAACTGCGCGCGGACGGGCTGGTCGCGAGCCGCCGTGGGGCCGGTTCGTGGATCGCCTCACCCGGCGGCAAGGGGCGCGAACCGTTCCTGCCGTCGGGGGAGGACCTCATCGACCTCGCCCAGGCCTGCCCGCCGGCGATCCCCGGCCTGGTCCCGGCCGTCGACGCGGCCCGCCGCGCGCTCGTGGATCACTTGGGCGAGAACGGATATCACGTTCGCGGCCTGCAGATCCTGCGTGAGCGGATCGCCCGCCGCTACACCGAACGCGGGCTGCCGACGACGCCGGCCCAGGTGATGGTCACCAACGGCGCGCAGCACGCGTTCGTGCAGGTCCTGCGCATGCTGGCCGGTCCCGGCGACCGAGTGCTGGTCGAGCAGCCGACGTATCCGAACGCGCTCGAAGCCATCAGTGCCACGCACGCCATTCCGGTGCCGGTTTCGCTGGACCCGGCCACCGGCTGGGACGTCGGCGGGATCGAGGCCGCGTTGCGCCAGTCGGCGCCGAGGCTCGCGTACCTCGTCGTGGACTTCCAGAATCCGACCGGCCTGCGCCTGGACGCCGAGGGCCGCGAGCGGCTCGCGGCCGCGCTGAGCCGGGCGCGGACCCCCGTGGTCATCGACGAAACCCTGGTCGAGCTGGATCTGGAGGGCGATCCGGTGGACGGGCCGCCGCCGCTGGGCGCCTTCGCGGGCGATCTCGGCATCACGATCGGTTCGGCGGCGAAGTCGCATTGGGCCGGGCTGCGCATCGGGTGGATCCGCGCCTCGGAAGACGTTCTCGGCAGGCTCGTCGCGGCCCGGTACGCCGTCGACCTGGGGTCTCCGGTGTTCGAGCAGCTCGTCCTCGCGGAGCTGCTCGATGACGGAGGTGCCTCGCTGGCCCGCCGTCGCGAGGAGACCCTGGCCCTGCGCGACGCGCTGACCGGGGCGTTGAACTGGTACTGCCCGGACTGGACGTTCACCGTGCCGCCGGGCGGGCTTTCGCTGTGGTGCCGTCTGCCTGAGCCGATGAGCACCCGGCTAGCCGTCGCGGCGGCGAGTCATGGCGTGCAGGTCGCGCCGGGCTCGCGGTTCGGTGTCCACGGCGGGCTGGAACGCTGGTTGCGCCTTCCGTACGCGCTGCCCGCGGACCGGCTTTTCGAGGCCGTCCGACGCCTGGGCACGGCCGCCGCTTCCGTGAGCGCGACCCCTGCCGCCGTCGCTCCCGCGCTCGTCGAGATCACCTGACCCAGGGGTGGAACGGAAATAGCCGGTGCGCTGGTGGGGCGGCCGATGCTCCAGGGAGGGCATCGGCGCCGCACGTCCAGCGCACCGGCTATCCGGCCCGCCCCCGAGGTCGAAACCTCGGGAACGGGCACCGCGGCGGTTACCCGGCACAGCCCCTCGACGTGCCGGGAACCACCTGCGGCTCAGGCGGTCTTCGGGTTTGCGCGACCCCTGCTCGGCGCGGTGAGCAGAAGCCCCCGAAGTCCACCCGGTGCTGGTCCCGGCGCCACGGGGGCAGCGCGGCGCCGGGGCCGGGATCCGAACCGGCCGGGCGCGGTCGGCCGTTCGGGAAGGTGGTGGTGGATACGCATGTGTTCGCCCCTGATGACGTGAACCTGAATGAGGGCAGGCGGATACACGTGGTCAGGCCAGGGACTTCAAAGAACGCCGAAAACCGAAGTTGATCTTGATTTGGGCGTGGTTCTCCCCGGCGACCGGGTCAGGTCAGTCGGGGGAAGTGGTGGGAAGCGCGGCTTCCCGGCCGGTGCGCTCGCCTTCGTGGTCGCAGCCGGCTCCGATGAGCTTCAGCTGCGTGGCGGAGACACCGGAGTCGAGCACGGCGAGCGGGCCACGGCCGCCGCCGGAGTTGTCGTGCCCGGGGTGGGCACTGGTCGTGGGCGCGACCGGCGTCACGGGAGCGCTCGGCAGGCCGCCGCCGCCCGAACCGCCACCACCGTCGGGGCCGGCGTGCGTGCCGGACTCGGCGAGCGCCGGTTCGTTCTGGGCGTCGAGCTGGACGCGGGCGGGCAGGATGACCCGGTTGTGCTGCGCGGCCGTCGGGGTCTCGGCGGGGACGAGCGGACGCGGGTCCGGCGCGGCCGGAACGGTCTCACCCGAAACGATGTCGCGGACAGGGACGCTCACGGTGACCGTGGCGCTCGCCGAACCGCTCGAACCACCGAGGACCGGGTCGAGCACGTCGTCGACGATGCCCGGAATGGTCACCGGCCTATCGGGAGCGCAGTTCCCTGGCGCGACGATCGGCGTGAGGACCTTGTCCCCGACCGTGCCGACCACCCCGCCGACGGTCTCGACGACCCCGCCGACCGTGGTCGTGACGACATCGAGGACCGAGCCGATGAGCCCGCCCAGCAGGCCGTTGCCCGCATTCGACTTGGTGTTCTTGGTGGACGGCTTCGAGGTGCTCGACGTCTTGGTCTCGACGGAGCTCGCACTCGAAGTGGCCATGGTCTTGGCGGTGGCGTCGGGTTCCTTGCTCGGCGCAGGGGAAGGCTCGGTCGCCACGGGCTCGGTGGACTCGACCGTGCCGGACTCCGAGGACGCCTCGTCCGGAGTGGTCTCGTCCGCGGGTGCTTCGGTCGAAGGAGCCTCAGTGGACGGTGTCCCGGACTCAGGCTCGGAATCGGGCTTTTCAGCCTCGTCCGAAGGCGCGGGCTGCACCACAACGGTTTCCGGAGTGAACGGCTTCTGCTCGTCGGCGGAGGCGGAGGCCGGCGAACCCAGCACGGCGGCGAGGACCCAGCCCGCCATCGCGAGGCCGCCCGCGAACAAGATCCTCGCGGCGGGCCCCGGCAGCGCGAGGCCGCGACGGTGCACGACTGCCGCACCACTCACAGCAACCACCACCGTCCGCGCCTGAAACCCACGTTTTCCGCGTGAGTTCGATCTTGCTTGGGGTCTCTTCCGGCCAGGTCGCAGTTCCCCCGGGGCTGCACCAGTTCTAGCACCGGAGGGGAGTGTTTCACCTCGATCGCCTTCGATCCAGCCCGTTAGGCGGAACGACGCAACCGACTCCGGTGCCTGGAGTATCGAAGTTGATCACTCTCGGTGCGCGGTCGGCCGCCATCCGGGCACGGGTGGAACTACTCAAATAACCGGTGACCTGACGTTTTGAGGATCCTCGCTGCGGTGCGTGGCGTCGAAATCGCGTTCGGTGATCGATCCGGTGGCCGATGTTCCGCCTGGAGGGACGGTCCGCGATGTGGGACGTGAACGCGTTGTCCGCGACGGTGTTCAGGGTGGTCAAAAGCTACCGGCTCGGCGACGCCGACGCGTGGGACGTTTGCCAGGACGCCTGGCTCGATCTGCTCCGCCGTCCATGCGCGCTGCGTGACGAATCAAGCCTCAGGGCCTGGCTGATCACGACCGCGCGGCGACGTGCCCTGCGCTTGATCGCCAGGAACAGGCGCGAAACCGCGATGCCCCGGCCCGCTCCACAGCCGACCCCCGAGGCCGACGTCGTCCGGACGGAACGAGATCGCGCGCTGTGGACGGCCGTCGACAAGCTGCCCGAAGGATATCGGCGGCTGGCGTGGCTCCTCGCGCACCGGCCGGACCTTTCGTACGCCGAGTTGGCTTGCGAACTCGGCGTCAGCCCGGCGAGTGTCGGCACGTTGCGAAGACGGTGTTGCGAGCGGCTCAGACGTGCCCTCGAGGCCGGCGACTGGGCCTGACGGACATCAGATCGGTTCGAGGTACGTTTTCCCGCCGAGAACTCATTCAGCGCAGTTTCCTCAGTCGGGTGACGGCTTCGTCGATCACTTCGTTGCGTTTGCAGAAAGCGAAACGAAGGAGGTGTTTCCACTCGTCCGGGTGGTCGGTGAAGACCTTTACGGGCACGGCCGCCACGCCCACCCGTTCGGGGAGTTCCCAGGCCAGTTCGGCGGCGTCGGAGAAGCCGAGCGGACGGACGTCGACGCAGATGAAGTAGGTCCCGGCGGTCGACCGGACGGCGAATCCCGCGTCGGCGAGACCCGCGGCGAGCCGGTCCCGTTTGTCCTGCAGGCTCAGGCGCAATTCCTCGGCCCACGACAGTTCGTGGTCCAGCGCGTGCGCGACGGCCGGTTGCAACGGACCGCCCGAAACGAACGTGATGAACTGCTTCGCCGCCTTCACTGCCGCGACCAGCTCGGGCGTCGAGCAGACCCAGCCGATCTTCCAGCCGGTGCAGTTGAACGTCTTGCCCGCGCTCGAAATCGTGACCGTCCGCTCGCGCATCCCGGGCAGGGTCGCCAGCGGAGTGTGCTCGGCGTCGTCGAATACGAGGTGCTCGTAGACCTCGTCGGTGATCGCGATCAGGTCGTGCGTCACGCAAAGCGCCGCGACGGCCTCCAGTTCGGCCCGCGTGAACACGGTGCCGGTCGGGTTATGCGGCGAGTTGATCAGGATCGCGCGGGTCTTCGAGGTGACGGCCGCGCGGAGACCTTCGACGTCCAGTGCGAACCGGCCGTCGCGTTCCACCAGCCCGACGACGCGCCGCTCCGCGCCGGCCATGGCGACAGCGGCCGCGTAGGAGTCGTAGTACGGCTCGATGACGATGACCTCGTCGCCCGCCTGCGTGAGCGCGATGAGCGACGCGGCGATCGCCTCGGTCGCGCCGGCGGTGACCAGGATCTCCGTGTCGACGTTGTATTCGGTGCCGTAGCGGAGCCGGTGGCGGGCGATCGCCGCGCGCAACTCCGGGCGCCCGGGGCCCGGCGGGTACTGGTTCGCGCCGCCGAACAGCGCGTTCTTGGCGGCTTCGAGCATGCCGGCGGGCCCGTCGGTGTCGGGAAAACCCTGGCCGAGGTTCACGGCTTCATGCCGGACGGCCAGCGCCGTCATCTCCGCGAAGATGGTCGACGTGAAGGGCTGGAGCCGGGGGACGAGAGCAGGTTCGCGCACGATCAGCCATCCTCACGGACAATGGGCACGTGGAGCAACTGACGCCCGCCAAAACGACCTCAGCGACCCCCGCCGATCCTCCAGGTGGACTCGCCGCCGAGGAGGAGAAGCGCCGCGGCCTGCGCAAGATGAAGATGGTCGCGCTGTCGTTCCTGCTCGGTGCGACGGTGATCTTCCTGCTGACCAGCTGGGCCGAGGCCGCCGGCTGGCCGGGCTGGGTCGGCTATGTCCGCGCCGCGGCCGAAGCCGGGATGGTCGGCGCGCTCGCCGACTGGTTCGCGGTGACCGCGCTGTTCCGGTATCCGCTGCGGATCAAGATCCCGCACACCGCGATCATCCCGAACAAGAAGGACGTGCTGGGCGACAGCCTCGGCGACTTCGTCGGCTCGAACTTCCTGTCCGAGGCGGTCGTGCGGGACAAGCTGAGCCGGATCGGGATCGCCAGCAGGCTCGGCGGCTGGCTTTCGCAGCCGGAGAACGCCGAACGCGTGACGTCCGAGCTGGCCACGGTCGTCCGGGCCGCGGTCAAGGTGCTCCGCGACGAGGACGTCCAGGCGATCATGGAACAGGCGGTGGTCCGGCGGATCGTGGACAAGCCGTGGGGTCCGCCGCTGGGCCAGATCCTCGCGGGCGTGTTCGCGGACGGCGCGCACCACAAGCTCGTCGACCTGATGTGTGACCGCGGTTACGAGTGGGTGCGTGACAACCACACGACCATGCTGCGCGTGGTCTCGGACCGGGCGCCGACCTGGTCGCCGAAATTCGTCGACGAGATGCTCGCGGACAAGGTCTACGGCGAGGTCCTCTCGTTCACGTGGGCGGTGAAGACCGACGTCAACCACCCGATGCGGCTGGCGCTGGACAAGTTCCTCGGCGAGTTCGCGCAGGATCTGCAGACCGACCCCGAGGTGATGGCGCGTGCCGAGCAGGTCAAGGCCCAGATGCTCGGGCACGGCGAGGTACAGAAGCTGATCGGCTCGGCGTGGTCGACGGCCAAGGAGATGCTGCTCAACGCCGCCGAAGACCCGTCGAGCGAGCTGCGGCGCCGGGTCAAGCTGGGGCTGGAGTCCCTCGGCGAGCGGCTGGTATCCGACGACCACCTGCGGTCCAAGGTGGACGATTGGGTGGAGGGGGCCGCGGCGTACCTGGTCACCAACTACTCCAAGGAGATCACCACGATCATCACCGACACCGTGGAGCGCTGGGACGCCGAGGAGACGTCACGCAAGATCGAGCTCCAGGTCGGCCGGGATCTCCAGTTCATCCGGATCAACGGCACGGTGGTCGGCGCGCTGGCCGGACTGGCCATCTACGCGATCGCGCAACTGCTCTTTTGAGCGCTGTACGCCTATACCACACTCCGAGGGCAACTCCGGGAGTTGTCCACAGGAAGTGGAGTCATCCCCAGGGTTATCCACAACTTTTCACGTTTTTGGCCTAGTCGATCCACAACACCTTGTGTCACCCGCCCCGGCCGGGCCCGATCCCTTGTGGTGCAGATGCACGTGCAGGGGGTCAAGTCGAGACGTCCGCGGTGCGGGCGCGCCAGGCCCGTGCCTTCTCCCGGTTGCCGCACGCGCGCATCGAGCACCACGTCCTCGACCGGTTGCGGGACTCGTCGTAGAACGCCCACAGGCAGTCGTCCGCCGGGCAGATCTTGAGCCGGATCCACTCGCCGAGCACGGTCAGCCGGGTCGCCGCGGCCAACGCCGCTTCACAGGCGCTTTCCGCTGCCAGCAGGGGGCCGGCCGGGCTGAGGACGATCTCCGCGGGCGCGCGCAGGCCGCGACGGGGCAGCCGGGGATCGCCGATCGCCGCTCGCAGCGCGTCCCGGGTTTCCCGCGCGGCCGCGGGGGTATCCGCACGCAGCCGGTGATCGCGGGCCCAGCGTTGCCAGGTCTCCAGATCGTCCAGGAGGTCGGTGCCGCGTTCGACGTTCACCGTGTTCAAAAACTCGACCACCAGGGACGCGTCGGTGTTCACCTCGCCCAGTGTACGGGCGACAACGGTTGTCATCGGCCGCGATAACCCCCATACTCAGATGACTGGTTACTCGATCATTCTGGAGGGTGAGACATGGGTGCGGTACCGACGTTCGGAGCGGTCGCTCTCGACTGCCCGGACCCGCGAGCGCTGGCCGAGTTCTACCGGGAGCTGCTCGACTGGAAGGACGCCGAGGTCGAGGACGACGGTCACTGGGCGACCTTGCGGAATCCGGAAGGCGGCGCGCGCTTGAGTTTCCAGCGCGTCCCCGACTTCCGCGCGCCCGCCTGGCCGTCCGCCGAGAACCCACAGCAGGCGCATCTCGACCTCGACGTCACCGATCTGGAGGCCGGGCACGAACGCGCGCTGGCCATCGGCGCCAGGCTGCTGGACGACGCGCCGAAGACCTTCCGGGTGTACGCCGATCCCGCCGGTCACCCGTTCTGCCTGTGCGCCTGCTGACCCAGTGTCGCGTGACCCGGTACGAGGGCTTTCCTCCGCCTTGCCAGGAACCACGTGGATCCACAGCGCCGCGCGGCGGCGGGGCTCACGCGACACTGGTCACAAAAAATGCGTAATCTCTGATACGTGATTTGTCCGAAGTGCCAGAACGCCATGAAGACCGTCGACAAGAACGGTATCCACATCGACCAGTGTCAGGGATGCCGCGGCATCTTCCTCGACCGCGGCGAGCTGGAAGCCATCGCCGGTGCCGAGAACTCGTACTACGGCGGGCAGCAGCCTCCGCCGTATCAGGGAGGTGGGCACGCACCGGCTCCGCACTACGGGCGGCCGGACTCGCCGCGCCCGCACCGCGGCGGCTATGCCGACTCGCCGAAGGGCTACCGGGGCGGTTACGGAGACTCGCCCAAGGGGTACCGCGGCGGCTACTCGGACTCCCCGCACGGGTACGGCCACAAGCGTCGTAAGGGCGGCTTCCTCGAGGGCCTCTTCGACTGACCGTGGTCCTCGATCTCAAGATCTGCCCGGCCTGCGGTGATCGTGCCGACCGGCCACAAGTCGAAAACGGGCTGCTGGTGTGCGCGAAATGCGCACACCAGTGGCCTTTTCGACGTCTTCCGCTGCTCGCGCTGACCGGGCCGAGCGGGGCGGGCAAGTCGACGGTCGGGCCGCTACTGACGCGACGGCTGGGCGAACTCGCGCTCGTGGTCGAGCAGGACGTGCTGTGGACCGGGGCGTTGCGCGACGACGAGCCCGGCCATCCCGCGTTCCGGTCGACCTGGCTGCGGATGGCCGCGATGCTGCACCAGAACGGGCGGCCGGTCGTCCTGTGCGGCACGGTCGCACCGCCCGAGTTCGAGAACCTGCCCGAACGGGTCTTCTTCTCCGACATCCACTACCTGGCGCTCGTCAGCGAGCCGGACGCGCTGCGCAAGCGGCTGCTGGCCCGGCCGGCCTGGCGCGAGTGGGACGAGGAACGCGTCGAGGAGATGCTGGAGTTCAACGAGTGGCTTCAGCGGGAGGCAGGCTCGTTGAGTCCGCCAGTGGAGCTGTTCGACACCACGCACGTGCCGATCGAGGCCGCGGTCGAGCGGGTCGAGGCGTGGGTGCGACGTCACCTCTCACGAGCCCAGAGGCCAGGTCCGTCCCTCCGGTGAGTCCAGCCAGATCGTCTGATCCTCGCCGTCGAGGCTGAGCCCGAACCGGTCCCGCCACGGCTGCCCGAGTTCGAGCCATTCCTCTTGCGCGCTTTCGACAAGCGTCCACAGACCGCGCGGCCCGCCCTCGGCGACTTCGAACTCGCGTCCCCGCTTCCGGTGGCGCACCCAGGAACCGTCCGGGTGCACGAGCGCGGTGTCCCTGCCGTCCCTCAACGCCGTCACTCCTGGGAGGGCGAGGCCGGCGAAGAACTCGAACCGGCTGCGCGTTTCGGTGATCGCGCCCATCGGCAGTGCGGTCGGCCGCCAGCGGTGGTCGCCGTCGGGCACCTTCGCGGCCTTGAACCGGTGCGCGCGCAACGGCATGAACCGGCCGTCGCGGGCGAGCACCTCGCCTTGTCCCGTCGCGCCTTCGCCCGCGACGATCCGGACCAGCCCGCCTCCGATCGGCCGGTTCAACGTGGTGACGATCAGGCCCCCGGGCACGGTCTGCTCCAGCCAGGCCGGCGGGATCGACGACACCGAACAGGTGCACAGCACCCGGTCGTAGAGGACGCCCGCCGGAAAACCCTCGGCGCCGTCGGCCGCGACACACGACGGCGCGTAGCCGCAATCCGCGAGCCGCTTGCGCGCGGTTTCCACGAGATCCGCGTCGATGTCCACTGTGTACACGAGCCCGGAGCCGAGCCGCTGGCACAACAGGGCGGCGTTGTAGCCGGTGCCCGTGCCGATCTCGAGCACTCGGTGTCCGTCGGCGACCCGGAGTTCTTCGAGCATGATCGCCATGATCGAGGGCATGCTCGACGAACTCGTCGGCATTCCCGGCTGTGCGCCCAGATAGCGCGCGCGTTCCCAGAGACCCGAGTCGTCGTCGAGTTGCACGACCAGGACGTCCGGGGAGTAGACGCGCATCAGCCAGCCGTCGTCGCCGGACTGGATCGCGGCCCAGCCGTTCGACGCGGGGACGAAGAACCGCGGCAGGAAGACATGCCGGGGGACGGTGCGGAACGCGGTGATCCAGTGCGCGTCATGCAGCACGCCTTCACCGAGCAGATGCTCGACGAGGCGCCGCCGCAGCCGTGTGGCACTCGACATCCCTCCACGGTAGCGGGGTGAGCACCAACACACCCGATTATTGCAAGCAGAGTGCTTGCAATAGCTAGCACTCGGGCGTAGCGTTGTCGGTGTCGCGAGGAGGTGACCGATGACAGACACCAACCGGAACCAGCCCACATCGGGCAGTCCGATGGAGAAGGTCGCGGACATCGCTTCCGACATCGGCGAGTACATCCGCCAGCAGCGCAGCAACGCGAAGATCTCCTTGCGGCAGCTGTCGAAACTCGCCGGCGTGTCCAATCCGTACCTCAGTCAGATCGAGCGCGGGGTCCGCAAACCCAGCGCGGAGATCCTGCAGCAGATCGCCAAAGGCCTGCGTATTTCGGCCGAAGCGCTCTACGTGCAGGCGGGAATCCTCGATCTGCCCACGGGCGGCCCGGTAGGCGACGCGATCCGCGCCGACGCCGAGCTGACCGAACGGCAGAAGCAGGTCCTGCTCGACGTCTACGAATCGTTCCGCCGCGAGAACGCCGCCGCCAAGCCCGAACCGGCGGAGACCACACCGAATACCGCAGACGCTGCGCCAGTCAAAGCAGAAGTCGCCGAAAACTAAGGAGTCAGCATGACAACGGCCACGAAGACCACCCCCCGCAAGAGCGAAGAGACCCGCAACGTCGTCGAGACCGCTCGTGAGCAGGTCCGCACGTCGCTGCTCGCCGCCCTCGGCGCGGGCAACCTGGCCACCCACGCCGTCTCCGGCGCCGTGAACAAGGCCAAGGAGAAGGTCGCCGAGACCGGCGAGGTCGCCCGGAAGAACTTCGAGGAGCTCCCCAAGGACGTCGAGGGTCTCCGCGAGAAGCTGGACCCGGCCGAGCTGCGCAAGGTCATCGACGAGTACACCGAGGCCGCCCTGAAGCTGTACAACAAGCTGGCCGAGTCCGGTGAAGAGGCGTGGGACAAGTTCGCCGCCCAGCCGCAGGTCAAGAAGGTCATCGACCAGGTCGAGGACGCCATCAGCACCGCGCAGGACCGCGTCGAGGGTGCGACCTCCGAGACCCGTGAGCGTCTCGACGAGGTGCTCGCCAAGGTCACCAAGCGCACCCGCTCGGTCGGCGAGAAGACCGCCCGCAAGGTCACCGAGGTCGCCGGCGACATCGCCGACGACGTCGAGGAGATCGGCGACGACATCGCCCACGAGACCCGCTCGGCTTCGCGCAAGGTCGCCAACAAGACCGCGCCGAAGACCACGGCCACCGCGCGTCGCACCACGAGCCCGGCCGCCAAGAAGCCGGCCGCGCCGAAGACCACCGAGAAGTAAGCTCCACGTGAATTTCCGGGCCCCTGGTACCTGCTTCGGTACCAGGGGCCCGGGTCATTCGCCCGGTTTGACGTAAGCTGACTTCGTGTTCGTTGCCGACTGGATTCTCTTCGCCATCCACTGGGGCGGCGCACTGACCGGCCTGTTCGCGTTCGTGCATGCGCTGCTGCAGCGTGCGGACGCGTACTCCGCCGCCGACCGCAAGACCAAACCCATCTGGATGCTCATCACCGGCGGGGCCACCGCGGTGCTGACCATTTTCGAGTTCTACGGCGGTGGCATGATCCTGTGGCTGCCCGCCCTGGTCGCGGTGCTGGTCTATCTCGTGGACGTCCGCCCCAAACTGATCGAGGTCCAGCGCGGCGGCCGCAACTGGTAATTCTCCATCCATGCCCCCGCCACCACCCTCAACGGAGACGCTGCGCGTCGCGGTTACATTCAACGATGTGACCACCTGGACCATCGCCGGAACCCTGAACGTCGTCCCCGCTGCCACGCGTACGGACCTGCTGGCCGAGCCCGTCGCGAAAGCGCTGGCCGCCTTTGCCGATCCGGACGCCTTGGGGGTCGCCGAGATCGACCCCGAACTGGCTGACACCGCCGCCTTTTGTGCGACGTACGGCTCTCCGCTTTCCGCGTCCGCGAACTGTGTCGTCGTCGCCGGCAAGCGTGCCGGCGAGGTCCGGTTCGCCGCGGCCATGATCCTCGCGACCACCCGCGCCGATGTGAACGGCGTGATCAAGCGCCGTCTCGACGTCCGTAAGGCGTCTTTCGCGCCGATGGACGAGGCCGTCGAGCTGACCGGGATGGAGTACGGCGGGATCACGCCGGTCGGCCTGCCCGAGGCTTGGCCGATCCTGATCGACAAGGCCGTCGCGGAGGCGCCCGAGCTGGTGATCGGGAGCGGCATCCGGGGAAGCAAACTGCTGATTCCCGGCCCGGTGCTCGCGTCGCTGCCCGGTGCCGAGGTCATCGACGGCCTGGCCCGGCTCGTCGAGTGAGGCTGTCTACAAAGGACTTCGTGCTGAACTCGGCTTTCGAAGCCGAGCGCATCGAGATCGACACCGCGTTGCTGGCCGCGCTGGCGGAGAACCGCGCTCGTATGCTCGACACGCTGAAGAACGGCGAACCCGTCTACGGCGTGAACACCGGCATGGGCCGGCTCGCCGGCGTCGCGCTCGACGAACGTCAACAGGCCGAGCACCAACGGAATCTGCTGATCGGCCGTGCTGTCGGCGGGCCGCCGTGGCTTTCGGCGGACGAGGTGCGCCTGCTGTTCCTGGTGCGGCTTCGGGATCTGCTGTCGTTCGAAGCCGGGGCGAGCCCGGAGCTGGTGACGTTTCTTGTCGACCGGTTGAACGAGGGCTTCACCCCGGCCGTACCGCGAACGGGTCTGGGCAGTGCGGGCGAGATCATCCCGATGGCGCACGCTTTTCAGACCTTCCTCGGGATCGGGACCGTCCTCGTGGACAGCGTCGAAACCCCGGCCGCCGACGTGCTTTCCGAGCCGTATGACTTGGGGCCCAAGGAAGGCGCGACGCTCATCCAGGGCTCGCCGCTCGCGCAGGTGTTCGCGAATCTCGCGATGACCGAGGTTCAGCGGCTGGTGGAGCTGCAGACGTTGGCCGCGGCGGTCGCGATCGACGTTCTCGGTGCGCCACAAGAGATCTACCGGCCCTCGCTGGCGGGCGACGACCAGGTGCTGCGGTCGGTGCTCGACGAGCTGACCGGGTTGATCCACCCCTCCACGGTCCGGCCGGAGGTGGTGCAGGCGCCGGTTTCCGTGCGGGTGGCTCCGCGCGCGATCGCCCATGTCACGCGGGTGAACGGCGAATTGGGCGACGTCCTGCGCCGCTCGCAGCCGACCGACTCACCCGCTTTCCTCGACGGCGAATTCGTGGCCACGACCGGATTCCACGCCGTCGAACTGGGTCTGCGGATGGACGCGGTGACGGCGGCGCTCGTGCATCTCGGCGAGGTCGGTGTGCAGCGGATGCACCGGCTGCTGGACGAGCGGTTCAGCGGGCTGCCCGCGCAGCTGGCCGTCGAGCCGGGGCCGCGGGCCGGGTTGGTTCCGTTGCACAAACGGGCGGTGGGGGAGCTGCACGCGTTGCGGCGATTTGCCACGCCGGCGACGCTGGGTTCCGTCGACACTTCGGCGGGGCAGGAGGATGTGCAGGCGTTCGCGTGGGCGGCGGGCAACCAGTTGCGCGACGCCTGTTCCCGGCTCTTCGCCATCACGGCGTGTGAGCTGATCGCCGGTTCGCAGGCGCGGTATCTCGCTTCCGGCAACGGCTCACCCGGCCTTCGCGCCATGTATGACCGGCTCGCGTCCGTGGTTCCGCCGGTCGTCGTCGACCGCCCTTTGGGGCAGGACGTCGCCAACCTTGTCACCGCACTCCGGACTCGTGGCTCGTGAGTGGTAATGACGGTTCTAACCGTCATTACCACTCACGAGTCCCTAGACCCGAGCGTCCGCGCGCGACTGAAGCGCGATGCCTCGCGGTGTCACCAAACGCGTGAGAAGCGCGAAAGCCCCCTCGCACACCAACGCCAGCACGACGACCGCGATCCCGCCGGCCAAAATCTCCCCGTGCCCGGGATCCCCCAGCGCGAAACCGTCCACAATGTACCGGCCAAGCCCGCCGCCGTCGTTGACGATCGCGCCGATGGCGACCGTCGCGACCAGTTGCAGAAACGCGACGCGAGCACCCGCGAGGATTACCGGCGACGCCAACGGCAACTCCAGCCGCAGCATGATCTGTCCTTCGCGGTAACCCGTGCCGCGTGCCGCGTCGATGGTCTCCTGCTCCAGTGAGATCACGCCCGCGTAGGTGTTCGTGAACAGCGGTGGCAGCGCCAGCGCAACGAGCGCGAGCATCAGTGGCCAGAAGGTGGTGTCGACTTCCATCCGCGAGGCCAGGAACCAGAACAGGATCACCAAACCGAAACTCGGGATCGCTCGGCCGATGTTGACCGCGCTCGTCGCGAGGAACTGCGCGCGCCGGTAATGCGCGAGCCAGAGTGCGGGCGGGACCGTGAGTACGGCCGCGATCGCCAGTGACAGCACCGAATACTGGAGATGTTCGACGGTCCGGTACGGCACGCCCTCGGGGTCGGTCCAGCTCCAGCGGTTCGGTTCGCCGAACCAGGTGATGGTCTCGTCGATGATGCTCATCGCGCCGCCTTCCGGGACCACGGCGCGAGTGCGCGTCCGCCGAGCCACAGCACCAGATCCACCAAGACCGCGAGTGCAACCGAAAGCACCACGCCGACGATGATCGACGTCGGATTCGGTGTCGCGGTCTGGATTCCGTTGCGGATGAAGTAGCCGAGCCCACCTTTGCCGAGCATCGACGTCACCGTGACGAGCCCGATGGTCGTCACCGCCGCGACCCGCAGGCCAGCGATCACCACCGGCAGCGCGAGCGGCAGTTCGACCTGCCACAACAGCCTCGACCGGGTGAAACCCATGCCGATCGCGGCTTCGCGCACTTCCTTGGGGACCTGTTCGACGCCCGTGACGATATTGCGGATCAGGATCAGCAGCGTGTACGTCGCCAGCGGGATCACCGCGGTCGTGAACGAAGTCAGTCCGGTGAAGGGCACCAGAACGGCGAAGGCGCCGAGGCTCGGAATGACATACAGCGAGCCGGCCGCACCCAGCGCGACGACGTAGAACCAGCGGCGACGCAGGGAAACCACGGAAATACCGATGGACACCACCAGGCCGATGGCGAGCGCCGCCGCGGTCAGTGTGATGTGCTCGCCGAGCCGCTGCAGGATCTCGTCGGCGTTGCGATCCACCCAGCGCCATTCGAAGATAGGCCGCCCGGTTTGGGTCGGTACCTGGAATACGGAGGACGCTCGCACCGGCCGACCCTACCCCGTTCGGAGGGCCGGATTCCGATCACTGAGAGCTGTCAGCCCATCGATCTCAAAATGTGGATTCTGTCGTTACCCGGAGATAGTGTCCAACCCTCTGTTCGAGTCATAGGAGTGTGCACGTGCGCTGGACACGGAACGTTCGAGTGGTCGCGGTGCTCGCCACCGCCGTCCTCGGTTTGACCGCATGCGGGGGTGGAGACGACGCAGCGGCTCCGGCCGCGCAGAGCAAGGGCGGCGCGCCCATCGTCGTCGCCTCCTTCAACTTCACCGACAGCCTGGTCCTCGCGGAGCTGTACGCGAACGCGCTGGAGGCCAAGGGCTACCCGATCACCCGCAAGCTGAACCTCGGTTCGCGCGAGCTGATCTACCCGGCGCTGAAGTCCGGTGAGCTGCAGTTCGTTCCGGAGTACCAGGGCGCCGCCATCACCACCGGTTTCGGCAAGGAGGCCGCGAAGGACGCGGCCGGTGAGCACGAGCAGCTCAAGAAGCTGTTCGAGCCGGACGGCATCGGCCTCCTCGACTACTCGCCGGCCGAGGACAAGAACACCTACATCGTGAAGGCCGACCTCGCCAAGGAGAAGGGCCTCGCGAAGATCAGCGACCTGTCGAAGGTCGACAACCTCATCGTCGCCGGCGGGCCGGAGTGCGAGAAGCGGCTTCCTTGCTTCAAGGGCTTCACGGACGTCTACAAGTTGAAGGCCACCTTCCAGACCGTGCAGGAGGCCGGCCCGCGCGTCGAGCAACTCCGCTCGGGCAAGGTCACGGTCATCCCGGTCGACTCGGTGAGCCCGCTCGTCGGCGATCCTGCCTTTGTCGCACTGGAGGATGACCTCGCCATCGTCCCGACCGAGAACGTCGTGCCCGCGGTGAACAAGAAGGTCCTCGACGAACGCGGTGCCGACTTCGCAGCCGTGGTCAACGCGGTCAGCAAGGCGCTCGACACTCCGCAGCTGCGTGAGCTGAACAAGCGCGTCGACTCGGACGGCGAGAAGCCCGCCGATGTCGCGAAGGACTGGCTAAAGGAGAAGTCCCTCATCTAGAGCCCAACCAAGTGAGATGAAGGGCCTTTCGTTGCAAATTTTGCAATGAAAGGCCCCTTCATTGCGTTCGTGAGGGCTACCCGCGCAAGGCGAGGCGGGCGTAGGCGCGTACGTCGGAGTCAGTGTACGTACGCCGGGAACGCAGGCGCTCGGCCACCCGCGGGTCCGAAGTCCATCGCGCCAAGGCCTGAACCGCCGCCCGCCGGACGTTCGGGTGTTCGTCGGTCACGGCGGCCAAAAGCTCCTCCGACACCGAGTCCAACGCACCCAGCGCCGGCGCCTGATTCTGGATGTGGACCTCGTCAGCGGCGTTGATCCCGGCCCGCTCCAGTGCGTGCACGGAGGTGCCGTGTCCCGCCGAACCGACGCTGGCGGAGATCTTCTTACCGCGCAGGTCGGTCAGCGTATGCGCCGGGAATCCGGTCGTACGACGATCATGTTGAGCGCACCCAGCAGGTTGTACCCGGTGGCTGAGATCAGTTTCGTATGGCCGTCGCCGAATTCCTGGTTGCGGGAACCGTTGATGAGCAGCGGATAGTCGCCCATCGATCCGATGTCGATCTTCCCGGCGACCAGCTGCGCGGTGATCGGCGCTCCGGTCGAGTAGTCCTGCCAGGTCACGCGATAGCGCTTACCGTCCTGGCGGCCGAGTACGTCGAGGCGTTTCTCCAGATACCCCAGCGAACGTAGCAACGTTCCCGCGGTGACCGTGTTGATCGTCTTGGACCGGTAGCCGATGACGACGTCCACTGTGGACGCTTCGTCGGCGCTAGCGCTGCAGCCCGCGGCCAGCAAGGCGATGGCGAGCAGGCTGTGTACTCCTCGGATGCCTTTCATCGCAGCAGGTAGGGCATGTTGATGGTGACCGCGTCGGTCGGGCAGCGGCAGGTAGGTGAGGTCGAGCGAGAGCGGGACGCCATTGAGCCGGCGCAGCCGCTCGATATAGACGACCTCGGAGCGTTCGTCCAACTCCAGTCGCTGTGCGACCACGGCCGGGGCGCTGACCGGGCCTGCCGCGCGGACCTCGTTGGTGACGGTGCCGTGTTCGTGCAGTACCTCGGCGAGGCCGGCGAGCCGGTTGAGCCCGTGCGGGTACTTATGGCCGGTCACGACCGTGCCGACGCCCGGCTGGCGAGTGATCAGGCCGTCGTCGCGGAGTAGCGAGAGCGCCTCCCGCACGGTGTTGCGGGTCGCGGAGAACTGGGCGGTGAGGTCCTCTTCGCACGGCAGGGTCTCCTCGGCCAGCACCTGACGACGCAGGACGTCGGCGACCTGGCGGGCGCTGTCGGATCTGGTCCTTCGAGGTGTCGTGGTCATGGTCGGTTCTCCCAGCCGTGGTGGGCGCGTCAAGAGGGGAAAGGGGCTGAGAATGGCCACTGGGTGTTAACAACGTGTTACGCCAGTTCTGGCCGCTTCCGTGGCACGCTGACCTGCGGAAACGGCCTCACTTGGAGCACTTGCGCCGCTCACGATGTGAGACGCCCAGGCCGCCCGTCCGGGCTGCGCGGCGCGGTGGAATCGTGGACGCTGTCTTGCACACGGGCGAAAGGGAGTGGGATGGGAAAGGTCACGGCCATCGCGGAGCGCACCATCGAGGCGCCGGCCGACAAAGTCAGGGCGCTCGTCGCGGACTACGCCGAAACCCGTCCGAAGCTGCTGACCGAGCACTACCGCGACTACGAGGTCTCGGAAGGCGGCGTCGGTGCGGGCACGAAGGCGAGCTGGAAGCTTCAGGCGACCTCGAAGCGTGTGCGTGACGTCGCGGCGACGGTGACCGAGCCGTCGGAGGGCACGCTCGTCGAGACGGACGCGAACTCGAGCATGGTCACCACCTGGACCGTTCGTGAGGTTCCCGAGGGCAGCCTCGTCCGGATCGAGACCAGCTGGGACGGCGCAGGCGGCATCGGCGGGTTCTTCGAGAAGACGTTCGCGCCCGGTGGGCTCAAGAAGATCTACGAGGGTGTTCTCGGCAAACTCGCCGAGATCGTGTAGCGCTCGCCACAATCGGAATGATCGCCCCGGTTAGCCCGTTGAACCGGGAGTGAATACGGGGCGATCGCCCCGCTTGGGTTTCGCACAGACTTGGAGTGGTAAACGGTGACTGCAACCGAGATCCGGCTCGCTTCCCGCCCGCACGGCGTTCCGACGCTCGAGAATTTCGAGATCGCCGACGTCGAGATCCCGACGCCCGGCGAGGGCCAGATCCTGGTCCGCAACCAGGTGCTGAGCGTCGACCCGTACATGCGCGGCCGGATGAGCAGCGCGAAGTCGTACGCCGAGCCGTACGAGGTCGGCAAGGTCATGCACGGCGGTGCCGTCGGCGAGGTGGTCGAGTCCACTGTGGACTCATTCAAACCGGGTGACATCGTGCTGCACGGCCTCGGCTGGCGTTCGCACGCCGTCGTCGACGCCAAGCACGCGGTGAAGGTCGACCCCGAAGCCGCCCCGATCTCGACGTACCTCGGCGTGCTCGGCATGACCGGGCTCACCGCGTACGCCGGGCTGTTGGATGTCGCCGCGTTCAAGGAGGGCGACACCGTCTTCGTCTCCGGAGCGGCCGGCGCGGTCGGTTCGGTCGTCGGGCAGCTTGCGAAGCTGAAGGGGGCGAAGCGCGTCATCGGCAGCGCGGGTTCGGACGAGAAGGTCAAGTGGCTCGTCGAAGAGCTTGGTTTCGACGCTGCGTTCAACTACAAGGACGCGCCTGTCGTCGAGCAGTTGCGTGCCGCCGCGCCCGAGGGCATCGACGTGTACTTCGACAACGTCGGCGGTGAGCACCTCGAAGCCGCCATCGACTCGATCAACCTGCACGGCCGGATGGCGATCTGCGGGATGATCTCGGTCTACAACAACACCGAGCCCGCCGCCGCGCCGCGCAACCTCGCGTCGATCATCGCGAAGCGGTTCACGATGTCCGGCCTTCTCGTCGGCGATCACTTCGCTCTGCAGCCGCAGTTCGTCGCCGAAGTGGCGCCGCTGGTGGCGTCCGGACAGGTGAAGTACGCGGAGACCTTCGTCGACGGCATCCGCAACGCGCCGCAGGCGTTCCTCGACCTGCTCGACGGGGCGAACACCGGCAAGATGCTGGTCCGCGTCTGACCCGCGAACGGTTGTGATGAAAGGACCCTTCATAACGGATTCTGTTATGAAGGGTCCTTTCATCTCACTTGAGCTGCGTGGCGAGCGCCCGGATATCAGGCGCGGTATAGGTCGGTTCGGGTGTGCCGGGGAGGGCGTGGACGCCCGGCCGGGTGATCAGCGCGGTCTTCAGGCCGGCGGCCTGGGCGCCCGCGATGTCCCAGTCGTGCGCGGCGACCATCAACGCCTCCTCCGCGGGAATCCCATACGCTTCAACGACTTGCCGGTACGCCGCCGCCGACGGCTTCAGTGACTTGACGGTCTCGGCCGAGAAGATCCGGTCGAATTCCAAGCCCGCGTTGGAAAGTTGAGCCTTCGCTGTCGCAAGTGGAGAGTTGGTCAGCGTCACCAAGGTGTGCCCGGACGCGCGCAGGGCGGCCAGTCCGTCGGCGACGTCCGGATGCGGCGGCAGTGAACGGAGTCCGACGCCGATGTCCACTCCGAACCGCGTGGCCGCGGCACCCGCGATCTCGGCGAAGTCCCGGTAGCCGCCCGACGCCGTGATGGTCAGCGCGGTATGGATGACCAGGTCGAACCACTCGCGGCGAGTTTCCGGCGAGCCGATGACGTCGTCGAGTGCCGCGACGTCGAGCAGCGTTTCGTTCACATCGAATACGCAGAGCATGGCGAACTCCTGGGTACGAATGGTCTCGTACCTCCGAAGGTACGAGAAGTGTCGTACCATGTCCAGGTGCCTGGTGAACTTTCCTGTCCGGAGATCGAAGACGTCCAGCTTGACGCGGTTTTGTCGGCGCTCGCGGAGCCCCAACGCCGCGGCGTCATCACCGCGCTGGTCCGGCGCGAAGGGGTCGACGAGACGGGGGAGCGCGCGTGCAGCACGTTCGCCCTACCGGTGGCGAAGTCGACGCGCACTTACCACTGGCGTGTGCTTCGCGAAGCCGGGCTGATCCGGCAGCGCGACGCGGGCAACGGCACCTTCGTACGGCTGCGGCCGGAGTTCGACGAGCGCTTCCCGGGGTTGCTCTCGGCCATAGTGCTCGTGAGCGGTAACGACGGTTAGAACCGTCACTACCACTCACGAGCCACGCACCCGGGTGCCGCTCAGTACTGAGTGGTCCGGGCGCCCTCTCTGAGCCGCTCGTCCAGCGACTCGACCGGCTCATCGAGGTTCAGCTGGTCCTTGAGCATCCGGCCGAAGGTCGGCAAGCTGGAGCGCTCCGGCCAGGTCTCCGGCTTCCACAGCGACGAGCGCAGGAAAGCCTTGGCGCAGTGCAGGTACAGCTGCTCGACGTGCAGCATGATCGCCAGCTGAGGCCGCTTGCCCTTGACGATCAGCTCGTCGAAGAACGGCCCGTCCGAGACCAGCGTGACGCGGCCGTTGATCCGCAGCGTTTCGTTCATCCCCGGCACCAGGAACAGCAGCCCGGCGTGCGGGTTGTCGATCATGTTGGTGAAGCTGTCGGCCAGTTTGTTGCCCGGCCGGTCCGCGATCACCACCGTCTTCTCGTCCAGCACGAGCACCGAACCGGCGGGGTCGCCACGGGGCGAGACGTCACAGGTCCCGTCGGGTGAGGACGTCGCCAGCAGCAGGAACGGCGAATGCTCGATCAGCGTGCGCGCGTGCGGGTCGATCCGGTCGATGATCTTCGCTTTGGTCCTGTCCGTCGTCTCGCCCATGACGGCGCGCAGTGCGTCGTGCGAGTCGATGACTTCGAGTTCAGAGGTCCCCATGGACCCAGTCAATCACTAGAAGACGACAGTCCGGTTCCCGTGCACGAGGACGCGGCCCTCGAGGTGCCAGCGCAGCCCGCGGGCCAGCGTCACCTTCTCGATGTCGCGGCCCTTGCGGACCATGTCCTCGACCGAGTCGCCGTGGTCGACGCGAATGACGTCCTGATCGACGATCGGGCCCGCGTCGAGGTCGGCGGTGACGTAGTGGCAGGTCGCGCCGATCAGCTTCACGCCGCGCGCGTGCGCCTGGTGATAGGGCCGCGCGCCGACGAACGACGGCAGGAAGCTGTGGTGGATGTTGAGTGCCCTCCCGGCCCAGGCCTCGCACAGATCCGCGGGCAGGACCTGCATGAACCGGGCGAGGACGACGGCGTGCGGGTCGTGCTCGTCGACCAGTTTCCGCACCTCGGCGAACGCGGACGCCTTGGTCTCGGCGTCACCGGACGGGAACGGGACGTGGTGGAACGGGATGCCGTGGGCGCGGGTGATGTCGCCAAGCGACTCGTGGTTGCCGATGACCGCGGCGACGTCGACGTCCAGCTCGCCGGACGCGACCCGGCCGAGCAGGTCGTAGAGGCAATGTCCTGCCTTCGAGACCAGGATGACCGCGCGGCGGCGTTCCCCGGTGTCGGTGACCTGCCAGCTCGAGTCGGCCGACAGCGACTCGGCGACTTCGGTGAAGCGCGTACGCAGCTCGTCGGCGTCGAAGGGGAGCGAGTCGGCGCGGACGACCTGACGCGTGAAGAACCAGCCGGTGTCCGGATCGGTGTGATACGCCGCTTCGACGATCCAACCGCCGTGCTCGGCGAGGAAGCCCGAGATACGGGCGATGATGCCGGTGCGGTCGGGGCAGCCGAAGGTGATCACATAGTGACGTTCTGGTGCGGACACGCCGCCCATTGTCTCCGGTGCTGGTCAGCGTTCGGAGACGGGGACCTCCGGGCCGTCGGTGTCGCATACCTCGGGCTCGGTCTGCCGCTGCTCCGGGACGTCGGCGGCGCGCAGGACACGGACCCGGATGCGGCGCCCGACTTCGATCGCCCCGACGAGCAGCAGTCCGACCGCGAAGGACAGCAGAAGGCCCTTCTCCGGCTCGTCGGCAAAGGTCGCTCCGCCGACCAGGCCGATCAGGACGCTGTACACCGCCCAGATTGATGCTCCGGCGGCGTCGAGCGGCACGAACCTGCGCGGCGGGTAGCCCATGCTGCCGTTGGCGAGCCCGCTCGCGACGCGGCCGCCGGGAATGTACCTGGCGGCGAGGATCAGCAGGGCGGCGTTGCGCTGGACCTGGATTTTCGCCCATTCGTAGCGGCGGACACCGTCCGGTCCGCGCTGCAGACGGGCCATCGCGTGCGGACCGGCCGTCCGGCCGACGGTGTAGCCAAGGCAGTCGCCGAGCCAGGCGCCGCCCGCCGCGACCAGCGCGAGCACCGCCAGCTGCGGGAAGTCCGTGCCGATGAGGACGGCGACGGTGATGACGGTGGTCTCACTCGGCATGAAGGGCAGGAGCGCGTCCAAACCCGACACGAGGAACACGATCACCCAGAGCCAGGGTGATCCCAGCGCACCGCCCAGCAGCTCAGTGACGTACTCCAGCAACTCCACAGGTCCATGGTGATCACCGCAGGTCGCTTCGGGGTGACGGAGCGGGGTTCGGCACGTGAATTCCCGCGAATGTCCTAGTCGCCGTCACCGTGCGCGGTCAGGGGGCGACGGAGGACCACGGGACGGTCAGCTCGCCGAGCCGCCAGCGGGACGGCCTGCCGAGAACGGGCCAGCCGCGGCCGGTGAGCAGGTGGACGGCGTGGGACCAGCGGGCGCGGGCGCCGAAGGTCTGGTGCGGGGCCGCCGTCGCCCAGCACCTGTCCAAAGTCGACAGGAGTTCGTGGACGCGTTCGCCGGGGATGTTGCGGTGGATCAGGATCTTGGGCAGTCGTTCGGCCACTGTGGACGGGCGTTCCAGGCTCGAAAGGTGGAGGGACAGCGTCAGCGTGTGTGGCCCGTCGTGGCCGACGGTGACCCACGAACACAACCGCCCGATCTCGTCGCAGGTGCCCTCGACCAGCAACCCGTCCGGCGCCATCGACCCCAGCATCAGCGACCACGCGCCGGCGACCTCGGCCTCGTCGTACTGCCGCAGCACGTTGAACGCCCGCACGAGCACAGGTCGCGTCCCCGCGAGTTCGAACCCGCCGCGCCGGAAGTCCAGCCAGGGTTCGTCGACCGCCGATTGGGCCACCGCGACGCGCTCGGCGTCCAGCTCCAGACCCAGAACCCGGACGTCCGGACGAACGGATCGCAGCCAGCGCGCCATCTCCACGGTGGTCACCGGCGACGCGCCATAGCCAAGGTCCACGACGAGCGGTTCGTCCGCGCGGCGCAGCAGCCGTGTCACCCCGGGTTCGCTCGCGAGCCACCGGTCGACGCGCCGCAGCCGGTTGGGATTGGTCGTCCCTCTGGTCGGTGCCCCGACCGGTTTCAGGCCTCGGCCAGCCACTTCGCGATGAATTCCGCCTCGCGCTCCAGCAGCTTGGTGACCTGTTCGGCGATCACGTTCTCCAGCTTCCCGCCGACAAGCGGGATCCGCACCTTGACCTCGCCGCTGTTCACCAGCGTCGCACGGTCACCGTCGGCGGACAGCGAGGTCTTCGCCGTGATCTCGCCGGGCACGCCGTGCACCGAGGCCTTCGCCGCGCCCGTGTACGCCTCGCCGGAGGTGCTCCAGGTCTGCTCGCGCTCGACTACCAGGTCGCCCCGGTGCAGGGTCCGCACGGCCGACGGGAGCTTGTCCGAGCTGATGCCCTGACGCAGCTTGTAGCGCAGTCCGTCCGCCGAAGCGACGTACTCCAGGAGCTCCGCGTCGTCCCCGCCGATCTGCTCGAGCCGGGCCCGCAGCGCCTCCTCACCGGCGACCGCGTTCCAGGCCGTCGCGAGGTCGACGGGGAACGCTGCGCGGTGCTCGATACGGGATGCCATGGCGCCAGACAGTACCGTTCGTGGGCGTGAGCACTGCCGAAACTCCCATCCAGCACGCCGCCCTCGCCGACCACACCACGCTGCGGCTCGGCGGCCCGGCCCGCCGTTATGCCGAGGCGACGACGGCGGAAGCCCTGGTCACGGCGGTCCGCGAGGCCGACGACGCGGGCGAGCCGGTACTGCTGCTCGGCGGCGGATCGAACCTCGTCGTCGCCGATGAGGGCTTCGACGGCACCCTGCTGAAGGTCGGCAACACCGGCTGGACGCGTGACGGCGGTCTCGTCGAGGTCGCGGCCGGGCAGAACTGGGACGGCTTCGTCGCGGAGCTGGTGGCCGAAGGCATCGGCGGACTCGAATGTCTCTCCGGGATCCCCGGTTCGGTCGGCGCGACACCGATCCAGAACGTCGGCGCGTACGGCTGCGAGGTGGCCGAGTCGCTGGTGTCGGTCGACCTCTACGACCGCCGAGCACGTGCAGTTAGCGGGCTAAACGCGATCGAGCTCGGCTTCGGCTACCGGACCTCGATCCTGAAGGGCACAGACACCGGCGTAGTCCTCACGGTTCGCTTCAACCTCACCGAAGACGGCCTCTCGGCCCCGATCCGCTACGCCGAACTCGCGCGCACTCTCGGCGTCGAGATCGGCGACCGTGTCCCGGTGAGCGAAGCGCGCGAAGCCGTTCTCGGATTGCGTCGCGGCAAGGGAATGGTGCTCGACGCGGGCGACCACGACACGTGGAGCGCCGGATCGTTCTTCACCAACCCCATCATCGGTGAAGCGCAGGTCAGCAAGGTTCTGGCGCGGATCACCGACGTCGTCGGGCCCGAAGTTCGTGTGCCGCAGTACCGGGCGGACGGTGGCACGAAGCTGTCCGCCGCTTGGCTGATCGAGCGCGCAGGCTTCACGAAGGGTCACGAGGGGCCAGGCGGCCGTGTTTCGTTGTCCACCAAACACACTCTCGCGCTCACGAACCGCGGAAACGCCTCGACAAAGGACCTTTTGGAGCTGGCCCGCGAAGTTCGCGACGGCGTCGAGGCCCGTTTCGGGGTTGTTCTCCATCCCGAACCGTTGCTTATCAACTGCGCCCTGTAATCGAAAAATCCCGAACAACCCGGGGCTGGTCTTATGCGTCTATCTCCATGAGGGGCGAGGGTGACTTCCGTCGCCACGGGTAACGTCGGAGACGGCGCCGACGCTGAGCGGGTAGAGCTCGGCTGGCGGTTATGGGAGGTTCACGGTGATCGAACGGCGCACGGTGTTCAAGGCCGCGCTCGCCGCGGGTGCGGCGATGCTTGCCGCGGCCTGCTCCAGCGAGGAAGGCGGCACGGCGAACCCCGCCGGCAGTGGCGGGCAGGACCCGGCCGCCGCCCAGCCGGTCGCCAAGATCACCGCGGAGCCCGCCGTCGACGCCAAGGACGCGGCCGTCCTGACGCCGGTCGTGGTGAAGGTCGCCGAAGGCAAGCTGACCGAGGTCAAGGTCACCGGCGAATCCGGCAAGGACATCAAGGGTGAACTCGCGCCGGACGGGCTCACCTGGACCAGCTCCGAGCCGCTCGGCTACGGCAAGACCTACACCTACGCGGCGAAGGCCAACGGCACTGACAACAAGATCGCCGAACTCAAGGGCACTTTCAGCACGATCAAGCCCGCCAAGGAAGTTCGTGCCACGCTGAACCCGACCGACGACGCCGAGGTCGGCGTCGCGATGCCGATCAGCGTGAAGTTCGCGTCCCCGGTCAAGGACAAGGCGGCCGCCGAGAAGGCGCTCAAGGTGACGACCGACAAGGACGTCGAGGGTTCCTGGGGCTGGCTGTCGGAGACGCAGGTCGACTGGCGCCCGAAGGAGTACTGGCCCGCGAACATCACGGTCAACGTCGAGGCGAAGCTGTACGGCGTCGCGCTCGGTGGGGGCGCCTACGGCAAGGCCGACGTCACCACGAAGTTCAAGATCGGCCGCAACCAGGTCGTCAAGATCAACACCCCGGACCACGTGATGCGGGTCTACCGCAACGGTGGCGAGTCGGCGAGCTACCCGTGCTCGAACGGCCTCGACAGCGACGTTCAGCGCAACACGCCCAACGGCACGTTCATCATCATGACCAAGGAACCGACGGCCCGCTTCGACAGCGCGCGCTACGGCTACACCAACGTCGTCAAGAAGTGGTCCTGCCGGATCTCGAACAACGGCGAGTACATCCACGAGAACCAGGACAACGCCGCCAACATCGGCAAGGCGAACACCTCGCACGGCTGCTGCAACCTGCTCGAAGCCGACGCGAAGAAGTTCTTCGACTCGGCGATGATCGGTGACCCGGTCGAGGTCACCGGCTCGCGGCTGGGGAGCCCGACCAAGTCCGACGTCAAGAACTGGTTCTTCGACTGGAAGTCCTGGAAGGCCCTCTCCGCTATCAAGTAAGCATGAGAACCGAAGTCGTCGGATACGGCGGAACGCGCCTGGGCCTGTGGGTCGAAGGCGCCGAGAACACCCGTCCCATCGTGTTCGTGCACGGCTGGGCCCAGTCGTGCCGTGCCTGGGCTCCCCAGCTGGC
This sequence comes from uncultured Actinomycetota bacterium, assembly GCA_963766045.1. Classification (GTDB taxonomy): domain Bacteria; phylum Actinomycetota; class Actinomycetes; order Mycobacteriales; family Pseudonocardiaceae; genus Amycolatopsis. The sequence goes on from CAVXYN010000003.1 coordinate 147,194, forward strand.
GGATCCGGCGCTGAGCGAGCGGTTCCGCCTGGTCGCGATGGACCTGCGGGGTCACGGCTCCTCCGAGATCCCGTCCGCCGGATATGACAAACCGGAGGTCTGGGCCGAGGATCTGGCCGCTGTGCTCGACTTCGCCGGCGAGGACCCGATCGTCGTCGGCTGGTCGTACGGCGGGCTCGTGATCGCCGATTATCTCCGCGTGCACGGCTCGTCACGGCTCGGTGGTGTCGTCCTTGTGGGCGCAATCACAGAAATCGGCCGCGAGCGTCCCGGTGGCCGGATCGGATCCCTGATGCGCGAGGGGATTCCTGCCGTTCTCTCCGACGATCCGGCGGTCGCGATCCCCGCGTTGATCCAGTTCAGCGCGGGGATGGCGGTCGCTCCCGTATCCGGAACATTGGTCCAGTCCTTGCTCGGTGCGAGCCTTGCCACTCCGCCCGCCGTACGCACGGCGTTGTTCCACCGCGACATCGGAAGCGGGGAAGTACTGGCCGCGCTGGACAAACCGACCCTGATCGTCCATGGTCTCGCGGACGCTGTGATCGATCCGACGTCCGCGGAGTACGCCGCCGGGAAGATTCCGGGGGCCGTGATGCGTTGGTTACCTGAGGTGGGGCATCTGCCGTTCGCCGAAGCAGCGGATGAGTTCGGTGGCTTACTGCGTGAGTTCGCCGGCCAGTAGACCTTCAGGAGTGTTGACCAGGTGACGATCCCCCTGTTCGGGCGCAACGCTGCGCCGAGGCGCGTCGCGGTGATGTCGCTGCACACCTCGCCACTGGAACAGCCGGGCACCGGCGACGCCGGCGGGATGAACGTCTACGTCAGTCAGACGGCGACCGAGATGGCCCGCCGCGGCGTCGAGGTCGAGGTGTTCACCCGGGCGACGTCCTCCGATCAGCCGCCGATCGCCGAGCTGGCGCCGGGCGTGCTCGTCCGGCATATCCCGGCCGGTCCGTTCGAGCCGCTCGGCCGCGACGAACTGCCCGCGCAGCTGTGCGCGTTCACCAGCGGCGTGCTGCGGGCCGAGGCGTTCCACGAGCCCGGCTACTACGACCTCATCCATTCGCATTACTGGTTGTCCGGCCAGGCGGGCTGGCTGGCCCGAGACCGCTGGGGCGTGCCTCTGGTGCACACCGCGCATACTCTGGCCAAGGTCAAGAACGCCGCGCTCGCCGAGGGGGACACTCCTGAGCCGCGCACCCGCGTGATCGGCGAGGAGCAGGTCGTCGCCGAAGCGGATTGCCTGGTCGCGAACACCCCGGTCGAGGCCCGCGAGCTGATCGACCTCTACGACGCCGACCCTCACGCGGTGCACGCCATCCCGCCCGGCGTCGATCTCGACCGGTTCACGCCGGGATCGCGATCCGCCGCTCGCCGAGTTCTCGGCCTGCGTGACGACGCCATCGTGCTGGCCTTCGCGGGCCGGATCCAGCCGCTCAAGGCACCGGACGTCCTCCTGCTGGCCGCCGCCGAAATGCTGCGCGAACGGCCGGAGCTGGCTTCGCGGTTGGTCGTGCTGATCGTCGGCGGCCCGTCCGGGACCGGGCTGGAGCAGCCGCAGTCCCTACGTGAGCTGGCCGTTTCTCTCGGTATCGAGCAGCAGACCCGATTCCTCCCGCCTCAGCCGGGCGAATCCCTGGTCAACGTCTACCGCGCGGCCGACGTCGTCGCCGTCCCGAGCTACAACGAGTCGTTCGGCCTGGTCGCACTGGAGGCGCAGGCCTGCGGGACGCCCGTGGTCGCGGCAGGCGTCGGCGGTCTGCCGGTCGCGGTGCCGCACGGCGTTTCCGGTCTGTTGGTGCCTTCGCACGACGCGCGGGAATGGGCGGGCGCGCTCGCGAGCGTCGCGCTGCGACCCGGAAGGCGTGCCGAGCTTTCGGCGAACGCCGTCGTCCACGCGCGGCGCTTCTCCTGGCGCCGCACGACGGACGCGCTTCTGGACACGTACGCTCAGGCCACCGGCGCGTTCCGGCGTGCCCTGGAACAGCGTGCGGAGGTGGCGGTGTGACACTGGACGAGACCCTGCAGTCCACATTGGACAATGCTGGGCTGAAGTACGACAAACAGGCTGAGGGCAAGTACTTCGTCACGTTGCCGGGCACCAAGAAGCTGCAGACCAACTGCTGGCTGGTCGCCGGGGACCACTCGTTCGCCGTCGAGGCCTTCGTCTGCCGCCGCCCTGATGAGTCCCATGAGGACGTTTACCGATTCCTGTTGCGCCGCAACGCGAAGCTCTACGGCGTGCACTACACCGTGGACGCCATCGGCGACATCTACCTGGTCGGCCGGTTCGGCCTCGGCACGGTGACCGAGTCCGAACTGGACAAGATCCTCGGGCAGGTGCTGGAGGCCGCTGACGGCGACTTCAACACACTGCTGGAAATCGGGTTCGCCGAGTCGATCAAGCGCGAATGGGACTGGCGCGTCTCGCGCGGCGAGTCGCTGGCGAACCTCGAGGCGTTCAAGCATCTGGTCGAGCCCGCGAACGGTCATCAGCCGGGGTCCTTGACCGAGTCGTGACCCGAATGGTGCAACGGCACTGAAGCCGGTTCCGTCTCCCGCTTCGTACTCCGCCAATTCGTCCTCGGCGGGGGAGAGTACCTCGGACTGGTGGGAGAAGAGGACCGATGCGTAAGCGATTGAGATGGGTCGTGGCGGCCGGGATCGTGCTGGCACTCGCGGGTTGTTCGTCGAACAGCGCGGGCGAAAGTTCGACGGTGGGATTGTCTGCGCCCGAAGCCAAACAGGCCGTACCGAACCAAGGCCCGTCGAATCAAGATTCGGCGGGTTCGACGGATGGCGCGCCTGCGAAGGAGAAACCTCCGGTGCCCGCCGGGCAGCCCGGGGTCACCGAACGCAAGCTGGTGCGCACGGCGCGGTTGGAACTGACCGCGCCGAAGGTGGCGGACGTGATCTCGCAGGTTCGCGTGATCACCCAAGGCGCCACCGGGTACACCGGGCAGGAGACCACGCAGGAGAAGACGGCGATGATCAACGTCATCGTCCCCGCCGAGCGTCTCGACGGCGTGCTCGACCAGCTGGCGAAACTGGGGAAGCAGGTCAAACGAGAGGTCACCGCGACCGACGTGACCGAGCAGCTCGTCGACGTCGAATCGCGGCTCGCGACCCAGCGGGCGAGTGTCGAGCGCATGCGCGCACTGCTCGCGCGGGCGACGTCGATCTCGGAGATTTCCTCGGTGGAGAGCGAGCTGACGAGCCGTGAGGCCGAGCTCGAGTCGCTTCAGAAGCGTCGGGAAAGCCTGGCCGGAAGTGTTGCCATGTCGACGATTTCGTTGCAGGTGACGGCGGAAGAGATCGCTGTCGCCGAGGAATCGAGCAGTGGCTTCCTCGGCGGGCTGGCCGACGGCTGGGACGCGTTCCTCGCCTTCGGCGGCGGGCTGCTGACCGTCCTCGGTGCCGTCGCGCCGTTTCTGCTGATCATCGGCGTGCCGGTGTTCGTGCTGGTGTGGTGGCTGCGGAAGCGACGTCGTCCGTTCGGGATGACCGCGATGGCGACGGCGGCTCCGGCCCCGTCCGACCTGCCCAAAGCTCCCCCGCTCGACTAAGACAAGGCGGGACGGCTCGAGGGAGGGGGGAGTCGCGATCTCGAGCCGCCCCGCTGAAGTTCCCGCCAAGGTGGACCCGGTGACGAGGGGGATGCCAACGGGGCCGGCGGGGCCGCGACTCGGCAGGGGGGAGACGAGTCGCGGTCATAACCCGCGTCGGGCCGGGGAGTGCGTGGAATCCGGCCGCGCGGGACCTAGTCAACCTGTCAGATGTCCACCTGTAATCACAAGACTACCGGTTACTCCGTTCGAGTGAACTTGGTCGAACGGGATAACGGAGTGCAGCCTGTTTTTCCGGGATTCCGACTTGTTGGCGCCACGTCCTCTGAACGAGTGATGGTGTTACTCATGGGTAACACACTCTCCGTAGAACATCGTTCAATCTTGCCCGGTGACCGGCGCTTCGGCTTGTTCTGGCAGGCTTGGCGGCATGGCTGAACTGCGCTCATCCGCCCTCGGCGGGGAAGAGAACCTCGGGCTTGGGACCTTGGTGCTGCTGCGGCACGGGCAGAGCACGTGGAACGCCGAAAACCTGTTCACCGGCTGGGTGGACGTGCCGCTGTCCGAACAGGGTGAACAGGAAGCGCGCAAGGGTGGGCAGTTGCTCGCCGACGCCGGCTTGCTGCCGGACATCGTCCACACGTCGCTGATGCGCCGGGCGATCTCGACCGCGAACCTCGCGCTCGACGCCGCCGACCGGCACTGGATCCCGGTGAAACGCGACTGGCGGCTCAACGAGCGGCACTACGGCGCGCTGCAGGGCAAGAACAAGAAGCAGACCCTGGACGAGTTCGGCGAGGAGCAGTTCATGCTCTGGCGCCGCTCCTACGACACTCCGCCGCCCCCGATCGACCCGGCCGACGAGTTCAGCCAGTCCGGTGACCCGCGCTACGCCGACCTCGGCGACGCCGCTCCGCTGACCGAATGCCTCAAGGACGTCGTCGCGCGGCTGCTGCCGTACTGGGAGTCCGCGATCGTGCCGGACCTGCGGGCGGGCAAGACCGTCCTGGTCGCCGCGCACGGCAACTCGCTGCGGGCGCTCGTGAAGCACCTCGACGGCATTTCGGACGACGCCATCGCCGGCCTCAACATCCCGACCGGCATCCCGCTGCGCTACGACCTGACCGACGACCTCAAGCCGGTCACCGTCGGTGGCCTCTACCTGGACCCGGAGGCCGCCAAGGAAGCCGCGGCCGCCGTCGCGAACCAGGGCCGGTAGTCCAGCTTCGTGAGTGATTTGGGTCGTTAGAACGACCCAAATCACTCACGACGGTCAAAGCAGGCCGAGTTCCTGTGCTCGAGCCTCCACCTGCACCCGCGATGTCACGCCGAGCGCGACCAGCAGCTCGGACACGCGCCGCCGGTACGTTCGCAGGCCCATGCCGAGGGCCTTCGCGGCCTGCTCGTCCTTACAGCCGGTGGTGAGGAACTCGAGAATGTGCGGTGCCTCTTCCCGGATGTCGGCGAAGCGCGCGTCGAACGTCTCCAGTGTGGTCGCCACCTGCCAGGCGGCTTCGTACAGCGACAGGATGCCCTGAACGAGTTCCGGGCGCGAAATGACGCTATAGGTGCGAATTTCCTTCGTGCCGTCGCCGGCCATGATGGCGACTCGTTCGTCGAGCAGGATCGTCTCGTTGATGTCCTCGGTGCCGATCCGGATTTGCGCGCCGAGATCGGACATATGGTGCAGGTGCTCGGCTGTCGCCTCGTTCAGCAGAACGCCGGGGCGGTACAGCTTGCGGACGCGCTTCTCCTGCACCAGGCGCTCGCCGTGACGAGCGAGCGACGGCCGTGAAACCGCCCAGGTGTAGAGGTCATCGGCCGCACACGCGATATCGGTCGCCGCGACGAACAGATGAGCCGCCCGGTCGAACAGCTCTTCTTCTCCGCGAATCAAGGAGATGTCACTGACGAGTTCCACGGCGACAGTCTTCCAATTTTCTCCGGTGTCTGTGGCGGAAACCCCATAAATTCCCTGCGAGCGGGAACCGGCCTCCCGGTCGAAATGATCTATGCCGGCACCTCGACAGACCTGTGTACTGGCCGGTTCACTCGAATGCGGGTTTTCGGCCCGTCGACCGAATTGATCACTGTGATTCTCCTGTGAGGCGATAATCACTACGAAAGTAGGGCTTCCGGAAGCATCCCTGGATCGGGTGGTCTTGCGGACCCCGTACATCTCGGGGCGGGATATGGAACGTGAACGGGGCTTGACAGCGGGGCGAACATGTCTCCCTCAGATGTCACGGCCGTCACGAGAACGCGTCCGGTACTAGGCCAAAAGGCTACCTGCACGCTTACGATTCCCTCGTGACCACGCCTGTTGCACTCGCCCTGGCCATCGGCGGACTGATGGTCGGTGTGGTCGTCGGTTCCCTGATCGCGAAGGGACGGACCCGCCGCGAAGAACGCCGCCCCGTCGGACCCACCGTCGCCGAACTGCTCGAGCGGCTCGTGCGCTCCAGCAACAACGGCGTCGTCGTGCTCAACAAATTCGGCGACATGGTCCTGCACAACCCGCGTGCGTACGAGCTCGGCCTGGTGAAGGTCAACCAGGCCGACCCGCGGGCCCGCAAGGCCGCCGAGCAGGTGGTCGAGACCGACGAGCCGATGGAAATCGACCTCTCGCCCCTGGAAGCCCGTGGCCGTCAGCCTGAGGCCGTCCTCGGCGAGGTCCGCCCGCTCGGTGACGGGTTCACCGTGGTCGAGGCCGTCGACCACTCCGAGGCCATCCGCCTCGAAGCCGTCCGGCGCGATTTCGTCGCCAACGTCAGCCACGAGCTGAAGACGCCGGTCGGCGCGATCGCGCTGCTCACCGAGGCCGTCCTCGACGCCGCGGAAGACGAGGAGGAGGTCCGCCGGTTCGGCGGCAAGATCCTGCGTGAGTCGACGCGGCTCGGCCAGCTCGTCACCGAACTGATCGCGCTTTCGCGGCTGCAGGGCGCCGAGCGGCTGCCAGACCTCAACGTGGTCGAGGTCGACGCCGTCGTGCGGGAAGCGCTCGGGCGGACGACGTTGTCGGCGGAATCGGCCGAAATCACCATCACCACCGACGCGCCCAGCGCCCTGCTCATCGAGGGCGACCGGACGCTGATGGTCACGGCGCTGTCGAACCTGCTGGAGAACGCCGTCGCGTACTCGCAGCCGGGCAGCCCGGTTTCGATCAGCCGCAGGCTGGTCGACGGCAAGGTCGAGATCGCGGTGACCGACCGTGGCATCGGCATCGCCGAGGACGAGCAGCAGCGCGTCTTCGAGCGGTTCTATCGCTCCGACAAGGCGCGCTCGCGGGCGACCGGCGGCACCGGGCTCGGCCTGGCGATCGTCAAGCACGTGGCCGCGAACCACGGCGGCTCGGTCGGCCTGTGGAGCCGTCCGGGCACCGGCTCGACCTTCACCCTGCGGATTCCCGCACATATCGGTCCCGAACCGGCCGCGGCCGGCAAACAGATTCCGCCGGCATCCCGGCCGGAGAAGACCCCCGAGCGGACACCCCGTCTCGTGGCAACAGGGCAAGAAAGCCCCGACCATGGAGGAAACCTGTGACGAGGGTTCTCATCGTCGAGGACGAAGAGTCGTTCGCCGACCCGCTCGCCTTCCTGCTGCGCAAGGAGGGCTTCACGGCCGCCGTGGCCGGAACCGGGCAGCAGGCGCTCGAGGAATTCGACCGCAACGGCGCCGACATCGTGCTGCTCGACCTCATGCTCCCCGGAATGAGCGGCACGGACGTCTGCAAGCAGCTCCGGCAGCGCTCGGCCGTGCCGGTGATCATGGTGACCGCAAGGGACAGCGAGATCGACAAGGTCGTCGGGCTGGAACTCGGTGCCGACGACTACGTCATCAAGCCCTATTCGGCCCGTGAACTCATCGCGCGGGTGCGGGCGGTGCTGCGTCGTGGTGGCGAGCCTGGCTCCGAAGGCGAGCTCGCTCCGCTGGTGCTGTCCGCCGGACCGGTGCGGATGGACGTCGAGCGGCACGTCGTGACCGTCGACGGCGAGGAGGTTTCGTTGCCGCTGAAGGAGTTCGACCTGCTCGAGTACCTGCTGCGCAACGTGGGCCGGGTGCTCACGCGCGGGCAGCTGATCGACCGGGTATGGGGCGCGGACTACGTCGGCGACACCAAGACGCTGGACGTGCACGTCAAGCGGCTGCGCTCCAAGATCGAGCCGGACCCCGGTTCGCCTCGCCACCTCGTCACCGTGCGAGGCCTCGGCTACAAGTTCGAAACGTGAGATGCCGCGTGAAGGACTCCTTCCCTCGACTGAGCCGAGGGAAGGAGTCCTTCACGCGGCGCTGGTGTGGCTTTGGTTACGGTTCCGTGACCTGACGCCAGGGCAGGTAGGCTGGGTCCCTGTGCGCCTAGGGGTACTCGACGTCGGTTCCAACACCGTCCACCTGCTCGTGGTCGACGCCCACCGTGGCGCCCACCCGACCCCGATGCATTCCGAAAAGGCCGTCCTCCGTCTCGCCGAGCAGATCACCCGCACCGGAGAACTGAGCCGCGCGGGGGCGGACAGCCTGGTCAGGGCGGTCGAGTCGGCGAAGGCGGCGGCCATCCGGCTTGGCTGCGAAGAGGTCATGGCGTTCGCGACGTCGGCGGTCCGCGAGGCCAAGAACGCGCCGAAGGTGCTGGCCAAGGTGGCCGAGCAGACCGGGGTCGAGCTGAAGGTCCTTTCCGGGGTCGACGAATCCCGGCTGACCTTCCTCGCCGTCCGCCGCTGGTACGGCTGGTCGGCCGGGAAACTGCTGGTGCTGGACATCGGCGGGGGTTCGCTCGAGGTCGCGATGGGGATGGACGAGGAGCCCGATCTGGCCGAATCCCTCCCGCTGGGCGCCGGCCGGACCACGCGAACGAGGTTCCAGCATGATCCGCCGACCCGGTCGGAACTCGTCGCGACTTCGGCCTGGCTCGAAGAACAGCTCGCGGGCCTCGCGAAGAAGGTCGCCAGATTGGGTGAACCCGATCGTGTCGTCGCGACGTCGAAGACGTTCCGGTCACTCGCAAGGTTGACCGGAGCGGCGCCGTCGGCGAGCGGGCCCCGCGTGCGCCGTACCCTGACCGACACCGCGTTGCGCCAGCTCATCGCGTTCATCTCCCGGATGACCGCCAACGATCTGGCGCATCTCGAGGGGGTCAGCTCGAGCAGGTCGCATCAACTGGTGGCGGGCGCGCTCGTCGCGCAAGCCACCATGCGGGCACTTTCTTTGGAAGAACTGGAGATCTGTCCGTGGGCTCTGCGAGAGGGTGTCATCCTGCGACGGCTGGACCATTCCAATGGTGCGGACGAGACTGGTGGGCGGCTCTCCGGCGTTTCGGCGCGCAAGGAGACCGGTGACAGCAGCGGACTGGACTTCGTTGAAGGAGAACGGGCACGGTGAAGAGGTGACGGAAATGCGGATGACGGTGGGTAGCGCGCGCGACGCCGCCAGTGCGCCGTCGCGTGCCCGTTCACGACAGCTGGAGCGCGCATTGGACAGCTTGGTATGACGGACGAGACAGAGAGCGGCCAGCCACAGAAGACCGTGGCCGAGCTGCTCGCCCAGCACGGAGCCCAGCCCGAGGGAGGGCGCCGCAGGCGGCGTCGTGCGGCGGACGACGAGGACGAAGCTCCCGTCGAGCCGACGCGTGGCCGCCGTGCGGCTACGCCCAGTGACACCTCGACGCAGGCGATCATCGATCGCGTGACCGGTGACGGTGGCACTCCGCCACCGCCTTCGCGTCCGCCGCGTCGCTCCCGTCCCCAAGATTCGGCGGCCCTGCCGCGTCCGGTTCCGCCGCAGCCCCAGGACTCCGCGCAGCTGCCCACGCCGGGCCCCGCGTCCGCGCCGACCAGGCAGACCTCGCCGGTGCGTCCGCCGCAGGCACCCCAGCCGCCGCAGGAGTCCGGCCAGTTCACCCGGCCGACCCCGCCTCAGGAGTCGAGCGGGTACCAGCGGTCGCCTCAGCAGTCCGGGCAGTTCGTACGCCCGAAGCCGCCGGTCCCGCCGCAGGAATCCAGCGGCTACCAGCGGATGCCGGATCCGGAATCGAGCGGCTACCAGCGGATGCCGGACTCGAACGGCCTGCAGGCGCCCCAGCGCGGCCGCGCGCCGCGTCCCACCGGCCCAGGCCAGGAGGAGACCCGCAGCCAGGTGCCGCCGGTCCGGCGTCGGCCCGAGCCGCCGGCACCCCCGCAGGGCGCCCTTTCGGCGAGGCTCGACGGCGGTACCGACGAGGAGGTCCAGGACCAGCCCGGTCCGATGGCCAGTGGCTCGTTCGCGACGCCGCCTCAGGCGCAGCCCACGCGGCGCCGGCGCCCGCCGGGCCGTCCCGCCCAGCCCAAGGCCGAGCCGAGCACCGAGCAGTTCGCCGCGGTGCCCGACGAGGTCGCACCCGATCCCGAGCCGCCCGCGGCCAAGGGCAAGGGCGCTCCGGCGCAGGAGCCGGAAGCTCCCGCCGGGCTGGCGAGCTGGCGCAAGCGCAGACGGAAGGTGCAGTCCGAGGACACCGAGATCGGCGGGATCCCGCCGGTCGCGCCGCCGATTTCGGCGGGACTGGAGCCCGACGTGGTCGGCGATCCGGATCCGTTCGACGCCGGACCGCCCACCATGGCTTCTTCCCACCCGCCCCACCCCGCGCCGATGCCGTTCGTGCCGCCGCATTCGCTCGACGACCGCGAACGGCAGCAGCCGCCGGACAGCCTCGACGCCTACGAGCACGAGTTCGCCGAGCCGGGGTATCCGGACAGCGGTCCGGACTTCGCCCGTGAGGAGTACGGCTTCGGCCGCACGGCCACCGGGTACCGGCCCGACGACTACGAGGACGACTACGACGACGACCAGGACGAGGACGTCGCCGAAGAGGTTCCCGAGGAGTACGTCGAGGACGCTTCGCCGGGGAAGCAGTGGCTGGCGCTGGCCGGTCAGCTCGCCCTCGGTGTCGTCGGCGGTGCGGGCGTCTGGCTGGGCTTCAACTGGCTGTGGGTGAACATCCCCGCCGCCGCGCTGGTCGCCGCGTTGCTGGTGATCGTCGCCCTGGTGTGGATCGTCCGGAAGATCCGGCGCGCCGAGGATCTGCAGACCACCGTGCTCGCGGTGCTGGTCGGCCTGGTGGTGACCGTCTCACCGGCAGCACTCCTGTTGGTATCGCGGTAGCGCACTCGGGAAGAATGCCGGGATGGCTGATCAGCGCGTGCAGCGCGTGCCGGTAGGCGTCTCGACGGCGTCCGTCTGGCCTTTGCGGGCCGGCGCGGCTTTCGAGCTGTCCGCCGAGCTCGGCTACGACGGCGTCGAGGTGATGGTCTGGGCCGATCCGATCAGCCAGGACGTCTCCGCGCTGCGCCGGTGGTCGCGCCGCACCGGGGTGCCGGTGCTGTCGATCCACTCGCCGTCGCTGCTGATCACCCAGCGCGTGTGGTCCCCGGATCCCGAGGTGCGCCTGCGGATGTCCGTGGACGCGGCGCTGGAGCTGGGTGCGCGCACCGTCGTCGTACATCCGCCGTTCCGTTGGCAGCGCCGCTACGGCGACGCGTTCGGTGACCTCGTCGACGAGCTCGAGGAGGAGAGCGGCGTCGAGGTCGCGGTCGAGAACATGTTCAAGGTGCGGCCGCCGGGCGGTTCGCGGACGTCCCGGGTGTCGGCCTTCCGGCCCTCGATCGACCCGACGGATGTCGGTTTCCGGCACTACACACTTGATCTGTCCCACACAGCGGCAGCCGGAATGGACGCGCTCGCGCTCGCCGAACGGATGGGAAAAGGGCTCACACACGTCCATTTGGCGGATGGCACGGGCCTCCCGAAGGACGAACACCTGGTGCCCGGACGCGGGATCGAACCTTGCGCCGAACTCCTCGAAAAGCTTGTGAACAGCGACTTCTCCGGCCAGATCGTGCTGGAGATCAATACCCGCCGGTCGCCGAACCCGGCGCAGCGATCGAAGGACCTCGCCGAGGCCCTGCTGTTCGCCAGGTTCCACCTCGGCCAGTGACAAGATCAACTCGTGCGGCCGGGGAGTTCATTGCTACCTGCGCTCGACCCGCTGGTACACGTAAAGTTCCGACCGTGAATCCGCTGCGCTTGTTGGTCTCCCGCACCCTGATGGATCGGCTCGTGGCCTGGGTCAGTCCTCGGTGAGCGCGACCGACGACACGGTCACCTCCTTCGACGCGGCTTGCGCGACGCGATCACTGGGTGACGGAACGTTCACGGCGGTCTTGCGCACGGAGTGGTCGATCGGGGGACATCCGCACGGCGGCTTCCTGATGGCCTTGATGGCGCGGTCCGCCCTCTCGCTCCTCCACGAACGCGGCGAGCCGCCATCGGAGCCGCTGGCCATCAGCGCGGAGTTCCTGCACCCGCCCGCTGTGGGGCCGGTGCTGCTGCGCACGGACGTCCGGAAGGTCGGAAGGCGCGCTTCGGTCGTCGCGGTCGTGCTCGAGCAGCGCGGCCGCAGTTGCGTCGAGGCCAGGGTGACGACCGGACGGCTGCCGATGCGGCGCCCGGAATGGACCGACGTCCCGAATATGCCCGCCGAGCCGCCACCCGGCGCGGTGGCCATCTCGGGGGAGACCTCCGAGGGCGTCTTCAACCTGGCGAAGGGCTGCGAAGTCCGGCTCGATCCGGCGAGCGTCGGCTACCTGCACGGCCGGATCGGCGACCCGCCGAAGATGCGGCTGTGGGTCCGGCCGCGGCACGGCCTGCCCGACCCGTTCTTCGCCCTGCTCGCCGGCGACGTGAACCCGCCGGTGGTCTACAACCTCGGCCGGGTCGGCTGGGCGCCGACGGTCCAGCTCACGGCGTTGCTGCGCACCCGGCCGGCGCCGGGCTGGCTGCGGGTCATCGTCCAGGCTCATTCGGTGCACGAGGCGTGGTTCGACTCGGATGCCATCGTGGTCGATTCGCAGGGCAGGCTGGTCTGCCAGGCGCGGCAGCTGGCGCTTGCCCCGGCGCCCGGGGCCTGACGGCGGTTTGGCACGCTGAGCCGCATGAGCGAGCCTGCGAGCGAATCATTGACACAGCGCCCGCTCATGCGCCGCGAAGTGACCCAGTACGAGGAGTAGGCATGAGTGTGATCGCGGTTCTGGGTGCCGGGAAGATCGGGGAGGCCCTGCTCTCGGGGCTGCTGCACGGCGGGCACAGCCCCGACGACCTGCTGTTCACCGAGCGGTACCCGGCGCGCGCGGCCGAGCTGACGGAGCGCTACGGCGTGCACGAGGTCAGCGTCGCCGACGCCGCGCGCCGGGCCGACGTACTGGTCGTCGCGGTCAAACCGCAGGACATCGAGCCGGTGCTCGACGACCTCGCGCCCCTGCTCGGCGCGGAGTCCCTGGTGGTCTCGCTCTGCGCGGGCCTGCCGACGTCGCTGTACGAGCGCAGGCTGGCCGCGGGCGTCCCGGTCGTGCGGGTCATGCCGAACACGCCGATGCTCGTCGGCGAGGCGATGAGCGCGGTTTCCGCGGGCTCGCATGCCACGCCGGAGCACACCGCGGTGGTGAAGGACCTGCTTTCACACGTCGGCCAGGTCGTCGAGGTGCCGGAGTCGCAGCAGGACGCCGTCACCGCGCTGTCCGGGTCCGGGCCCGCGTATTTCTTCTTCCTCGTCGAGGCGATGATCGACGCCGGGATCCTGCTCGGCCTGCCAAGGGCGCTCGCCGGGCAGCTGATCATCCAGTCGGCCGTCGGGGCGGCGAAGATGCTGGCCGAGTCGGAGGAGCATCCGGTGCTCCTGCGCGAAGCCGTCACCTCGCCTGCCGGGACGACCATCAACGCGATCCGCGAGCTGGAGAAGCACGGCGTCCGGGCCGCCCTCCTGGCCGCCATCGAGGCGGCCCGTGACCGTTCGACCGAGCTCGGCCGCGCCCACGAGGACTAAATGCGTAATTTGACGGGCCCATCTCGGTGACTCGCGTCGCTTTAGTCACAGGAGTCCCGCTACTCTCAGGAGAGCACGTGCGTGTCGATACCACAGGTGGGGAAGCCTCGTGGCGCGACACGTGTCGAAGGACACGGTGAACCATGCCGCCGAACAAGAAGGAGGAGCTGCCCGCAGTAGGGCAGGTCCAGTTCCTGACGGTCGCCGAGGTGGCCACGCTGATGCGGGTCTCCAAGATGACCGTCTATCGCCTCGTTCACTCTGGCGAGCTGCCCGCCGTCCGGGTGGGCAAGTCGTTCAGAGTGCCGGAAAAGGCCGTGCACGAGTACCTGCAGGGCGCGTACTTCGACGTGGGCTGAATAGGGGCGCACGCCGATGGGCGTGCCCGCCGATGGGCGTCTTTCAGGGCGCGAGTACCCTGAAAGACCGCTCGTGCCTGTGCGCTCCACCCGTTGGACGCTGCGCCGGGCAGCGTGACCGACGACGAGGAGAGGAGCGCTCACGATGGGCTCTGTGATCAAGAAGCGCCGCAAGCGCATGTCGAAGAAGAAGCACCGCAAGCTGCTGCGCCGGACGCGCGTTCAGCGTAGGAAGGCCGGCAAGTAAGTACTGTCGGTGTGTGGCCCGTCCAGTTTCTGGACGGGCCACTCCCATTTCGTGGACGTGTTCCACCCATTCGAGTGAGACGTGCATACCCATTGCGAGCAGCGGGTTAATAGCATGTAAGAGCTGTCTCAGCTACCCCTAATGAGCGGTAACATCTCAAGGGTGCCCGCGCGATGCTTTCAATGAGTGCAGGTTCGCGCACACTCGGTAGATCAAGTCTGCACTCAAGGTCATCAGGACCCCGTGATCGACAAGACCGAGAACCACCTATGCCGCAGGGAGTCCTATGACGTCGAACATCGTGCTCGTGACCGGGGTCGGGGGAGACCTTGGCGGGAAGCTGCTCGCCAGACTCGGCAACAATCCGGAGTTCGAGCGGGTGATCGGTGTGGACACCACGCCTCCGCAGAAGTCGGTGCTGCAGCGCATGGGTCGCGCTGAATACGTCCGCGCCGATATTCGCAACCCGTTGATCGCGAAGGTGATCAGCACGGCCAAGGTCGACACCGTCGTGCACGCCTCGTGCACCGCGCATCCGGCCGGGCCCGGTCGCCGCATGGCGATCAAGGAGGTCAACGTCATCGGCACGATGCGGCTGCTGGCGGCCTGCCAGCGCTCGCCGCTCGTGCGCAAGCTGGTGGTGAAATCGACGGCCGCGGTATACGGCGCGGGACCGCGTTCGCAGGCTGTCTTCACCGAGGATTCGGAGCTCATCCCCACCTCGACCAGCGGATATGCCAAGGACGCCGTTGAGATGGAGGGTTACGTGCGCGGTCTCATGCGCCGCCGTCCCGACATCACGACCACCCTGTTCCGGTTCGCCAACGTCATCAGCCCCGAGATCGACACCGTGCTCTCGCGCTACTTCGCGCTGCCGGTGGTCCCGACGGTCTTCGGCTACGACGCGAGGATCCAGCTGCTGCACGCTTCGGACGCGCTGGCCGTCTTCGAGCAGGCGACGATGCACGACAAGCCCGGCGTGTTCAACGTCGGCTCCGAAGGGGTCCTCACCCTGTCTCAGGCGATCCGGCGGGCCGGCCGGGTCGAGCTGCCGATGCCGAGCGGTGTGGTGCCCTCGGTGGGCAAGGTCCTGAGCGGCGCCCGTGTGGTCGACTTCTCCGCCGACCAGGTTCGACTGCTGAACTTCGGCCGGGTCGTGGACATCACGAAGCTGAAGAAGGAATTCGGCTATATCCCGCGCTGGACTACCCGCGAGGCGTTCGACGACTACATCACCGGTCGCGGCTTGCGGCCCGTCCTCGACGGTGGCAGGTTGGCCGGGCTCGCCGGAAAGGTGCTGATCGCCGCGACGACCGGGCAGGCGGCACACCGGTGAGCAGACCGGACGGATTTGAGAACTCCCCCGAAAACTCTCACGAAGGCGAGGCGGAAAACGTGAGCGGCGCTGAAGCGCAGGTCATCCCGTTGCACGGCCCCGGTAGAGAGAAGCCGGATCCGGCCGCGGACGCGGACCGGGATCTCCGCGAGTCCGAAGAAGCGCAAGATCACCTGCGGCAGCAGGAGCGCAGGGTCGATGCGCCCGTCGTCGAGTTCCCCGGCTCGGCGAGGGTGGCGCCCGCGCGGACGCGGCCGGCAGTCGAGTCGCAGGACTCCCTCCCCGCGTCGCTCAAGACGGCGCTCGGCTTCCTCCGGGACAGGCTGACCGGTGACTACACGGTCGACGAATTCGGCTTCGACGCCGAGCTGACCGAAACCCTGCTGCTGCCGCCGTTGCGCGCGCTGTACGAGAAGTGGTTCCGCGTCGACACCTTCGGCGTCGAGAACCTGCCGACGGACGGCGGCGCACTGCTGGTCTCGAACCACTCGGGCACGTTGCCGCTGGACGCCCTGATGACCGCGGTGGCCGTGCACGACCACGTCCCCGGCGACAGGCACCTGCGCGGCCTCGGCGCGGATCTGGTGTTCCAGGTTCCGCTGATCGGCTCGTTCGCCCGCAAGTCCGGGCAGACGCTGGCCTGCAACGCCGACGCGGAACGCTTGCTGTGCAAGGGAGAACTCGTCGGTGTCTGGCCGGAAGGCTTCAAGGGCATCGGGAAACCGTTCTCCTCGCGCTACAAACTGCAGCGCTTCGGCCGTGGCGGTTTCGTTTCGGCGGCGCTGCGGACCGGCGTGCCGATCATTCCCGTGTCGGTCATCGGTGCGGAGGAGATCTACCCGAAGATCGGCGACATCAAGGTGCTCGCGCGGATCCTCGGCCTGCCGTACTTCCCGGTGACGCCGTTCTTCCCGCTGCTCGGCCCGCTCGGCGCGATCCCGCTGCCGACGAAGTGGACCATCGAATTCGGCGAGCCCATCCGCACCGACTCCTACGACGCGGACGCCGTCGACGACCCGATGCTGGTCTTCACGCTGACCGACCAGATCCGGGAGTCGATCCAGCAGTCGCTCTACAAGCGCCTCTCACAACGGAAGTCCGTCTTCAAGGGTTAGAACCGCGTAACTCGCGTGATTGAAGGGGCCACACGCGTGATCGGGCGCGTCATACATGCATACGCACGTGTGACGCGCCCGATCACGTGAGTTACCTCTTCAATCACGTGTGTGACGCGTCAGCGGCGGCGGTAAGCCATGCCCGCGGCGACGGCGCCGGCAACGGCACCCACGCCGAGCACGGAAGGTACCCCGATCTTCGCGGCCTTCCGGCCGGTCCGGAAGTCGCGGATCTCCCAGCCGCGCGCCCGGGCGACGTCACGCAGTCCGCCGTCCGGGTTCACCGCGACCGCGGTGCCGACCACGGACAGCATCGGGACGTCGTTCTGCGAGTCCGAGTACGCCGTGCAGCGTTTGAGGTTCAGCCCTTCGCGTGACGCCAGTGCCCGGACAGCGTGGGCCTTCGCGCGGCCATGGAGGAGGTCGCCGACGAGGCGGCCGGTGTAGACGCCGTCCCTCGTCTCCGCGACGGTGCCCAGCGCGCCGGTGAGGCCGAGGCGGCGGGAAATGATCGCGGCGAGTTCGATCGGGGTCGCGGTGACGAGCCAGACGCGCTGGCCGGCGTCGAGGTGCATCTGGGCGAGCGCCCTGGTGCCGGACCAGATCTTGTCCGCCATCAGCTCGTCGTAGATCTCTTCGCTGATGTCGGTCAGTTCCTGCACCGTACGACCGGCCACAAAGGACAGTGCGCGCTCGCGGTGGGTCTTGATGTCCTCTTTGTTCTCCCGGCCGCCGAGCCGGAATTTCACCTGCTGCCAGACGAATCCGGCGAGGTCGGCGGAGGTGAAGAACTTGCGCGCGGCCAGGCCGCGGGCGAAGTAGAAGATCGACGCGCCCATCATCATGGTGTTGTCGACGTCGAAGAACGCGGCCGCAGTGAGGTCCGGTGGCGCGGGCGGCGTGGGCGGCTCGGCGGCTTCGGCGGACGCGGTCGCCATGGCGGCCTCGGCCGACGCCTCGCCCGCGAGCGCGGCCAGCCGTTCGAGCTCCTGACTCTTATCCTTGCCCCGCCAAACTGACACGCACACCGCCTCCGGAATCCCTGGTGCCTGCGCACAGCGTAGCGAGCGCCGAACCGGCCTGTCCCGGGTGTGGCACCCGCCTCACCTCGGGTGGTCTAACCGATGATGATCGGTGGCAGTCCGGGGATGAGCGGCGGGATGGAAATCAGCGGCGGCGGGGGAGTGGCCGTCGTCGGCGGGGGCGGTGCCGTGGTGGGGCCGGGAGGCGGTGCCACGGGCGGCGGATCGCCTCCGGACGGTGGCGGGAGCGGTCCGGTCGGGGTCGCCGTGCCGGCACCCGACGCCGGCGGCAGCGAGGTCGGCGCGGCCGATTCCTGCGCCGAAGACGGCACTGTGGTCGCCGGGGGAACGGCGGCGTCGGGGGAGTCCGGGTTGCGGACGCATTCCCCGACCGCCGGGACGGCGCCGAGTTCGTCGGACGAGCCCGTGGTGATCGTGTAGCAGGGCAGGCGCGAACCGAGGTCCGCCGACCGCACCTGGACCTTGTCGAGCAGGTCGCGTACCGCCGCGAACCGGTCGCGCGCTTCGGCCGGGGCCTGCTCGGCCTGGTCGCCGAGCCGCTCGGACTGGTTGTGCGCCCACGTCCGGAGGTCCGCGAGCCGCGTCTGGCCGCCTTCGTCCGTGACGAGCGACGTCAGCTGCGAGACCCCGGCACGGAGGTCGTCTTCGAAGTCCGTGAGACCCGTGACGTACGCGTCGCTTCCGGCACCTTGGCGCGTCAGTTCGTCGAGTTCGCCGACGCGGTCGGTGGCGAATTCCAGATGCTTCTTCGCCTTGTCCTGTTCGTCGAAGGTCAGGCCGAGCGCGGCGGATTCCCCGGCTCGTTTGATGCCGTACAGCGGATCGCCGGGGAGCGCGTCCTTGGACAGCAACAGGGTCAGGCCCGCCAGCGCGAGCACGACCGCGACGCCGGCGGCCGCGAGGTTGGCGTAGGAAGGGCCACGCCGTTTGGGTGGCACTTCGGCTTCCGCGAGACGTCCGGCGATTTCCGCGCGGATCCGTTGGCGTGTCTCGGCATCCGGTGCACCGCCTGCCCCGAGTTCGCGAAGTCCGCCGACGACGGCGAGTTCCTTCGCGAACTCGCCGCTGTCCGGTTCTTCCGCGCCGTCGACGAGGTCCGCGAAGCGGTCACCGTCCGCTCGCTCCCGTGCGAACCATCCAGGCACGCCCACGGTCCTGCTCCGTCTCCTGCAAAAGTCGCCGGCCCTGACCGCCGGTCTGGCTGGAAAACGAGTGGGAACGCCCACTGGTTACGGGGAAAGGACCGGCGTGAATGGAAAGATGAGACTTTATCGCAAACCTGTCGGCAGAAGTTGTGCCAAACGGCGTACGGCCCGATGTTGCAACGCCTTGATGGCGCCTTCATTGCGTTTCATGATCACCGCGGTCTCCGCGACCGAAAGGCCCTGCATGAACCGGAGCACAATGCATTCGCGTTGGTCCTCACCGAGTTCGGCGACGCAACGGAGCAGTTCAGCGCGGGTGGCGCGGCTGATGGCCTGCTGTTCGGGACCCGCTACGGCCTGCACGCCGACGGTCCCGATCGGTGCCCCGCTGGGCTCGGCGACTTCGTCGGTGACGACCTCCAGGCGGAACCGGCTCGATTTCACGTGGTCGAGGATGATGTTCCGCGCGATAGTGACAAACCAAGCGCCGACGTCACGTCCCTGATAACTGACTGACGTAATTCGGCGAAGTGCACGAAGGAATGTCTCGCTGGTGACGTCCTCCGCCAGATCGCGGTCGCCGAGGCGGAACAGCACGTAGCGATAGACGACGTCGACATAGCGGTCGTAGAGCCTGCCGAACGCGGAGGTGTCGCCGTCCTGTGCGGCGCTGACCAGTTCCCAGGCCTCGGCTTTCGCGGCTTCGGCGGCATCGGACGGGTTATCGGTATTGTCCGCTTTGCCGGTCCCGGCCTGCCGGGACAGCGTTTGCCGGGACTGGGGCACTGCGGAGAGGCCGCTTCGGCGCAGGATGTGGCCCGCCAGCATCGAGACGGGGTTCGGTGCGGGAAGGGTCATGGGGCGGCACCTCCGGCGGACAACATAGTTGCCTGTCGACCCCCGGACGAAGTTCCAGACAGGGGCCGACGGCTCGCATGTCCCACCGAGTGGGTCTGCAAGTTCGTCACGTCGACTCCCTTTCTCACCATCGAGTGATCAACACCACTCGATGACGCCCAGCAGCATACGTGTAGTTACCGCTAAGTAGGTAGCGGCGTCGGGGTTACGGAACTACGACGAAACCACGCGGCCCCCATGACGGGTGCCGAGATGACAAACTGGCAACGCTGTTCACCGAGGGAAGAGGTTCGCAGTTGAGCGTCGAGCAGGTTGCCGAACGAAGCGTGCCCACCTTGCTCGCCGAGGCCGCGCGGCGGTGGCCCGGCAAGACGGCCGTGCAGGAGACCGGCGCCGGTGTGGCGCTGACCTGGGCGGAGCTGAACAACGCCGCCCACGCGCTGGCCCGTGCCCTGCTCGACGCAGGAATCGATCGCGGCGACCGGGTGGCGCTGAGACTTCCGACGTCGGCGGACTTCGCCGTCTCGCTGTACGGGGCACTGCGGGCGGGCGCGGTCGTCGTCCCGATCTCGCCGCAGGCACCGGTCGCCGAGCTGGCCGGTCTGCTGGAACACAGCGGCGCGCGGTTCGTCCTCGAACGCCAGACGACGGAAGAACTCCCTGAAGGGGTGACGAGCCTCTCACCGCGAGTTACCTCGGATGGAGCAGCCGACCCCGTAGAGGCTCGTGTTGTTGAAAGCGTCGGCGCCGGTGAGGACATAGCGGTCATTTCGTACACCTCCGGCACGACCGGCCCGCCGCGCGGCGTGATGCTCTCCCACCGGGCGCTGCTGGCGAACCTCGACCAGCTGAGCCAGGTGCGGCCCGGGACGCTCGAACACGACGACCGCGTGCTCATCACCATCCCGCTGTTCCATGTCTACGGCCTTGGGCCGGGGCTGCTGCAGATCACCTCCCTCGGCGCGACGGCGATCCTCTCCGAGCGCTTCCTCGCCGAGCGGACGCTGGCCGACTGCGCCGAGCACCGCGTGACGTCGATCGCCGGTGTCCCCGCGATGTACGCCGAGTTCGCCGCGATGGATCCGGAGGAGCTGGGGCGCGGCCTCTCCACCGTCCGGCGGATGACCTCGGGTGCGGCGCCGCTGCATCCCAAGATCCTCGGCGCCATCCGCGCGGCGACCGGGCTCGACGTCTACGAGGGCTACGGGCTCACCGAATGCGCCCCGGTGGTCACCACCACGCTGGTCACCGGCTACCCGAAGCCGGGTTCGGTCGGACGTCCGCTGCCCGGGGTCGAGATCCGTCTCGTCGACAGCGACGGCGACGCGACCGCCCATCCCGCTCGACCCCGATGACCTCGGTGACGCCTTCGACGACGAGGGCGGCACCGGACTCGTCTCGATCCGCGGCGCGAACCTGTTCTCCGGGTACTGGCCCGACGGCTCGCACGGCCCGGACGCCGAAGGCTGGTTCCGCACCGGCGACGTCGGCTACCTCGACACCGACGGCGACCTGCACCTGGTCGACCGCGCCAACGACCTGATCATCGTCAACGGTTTCAACGTCTTCCCGCACGAGGTCGAGAACGTGATCGCGCAACTGGACGAGGTCGTCGAGGCCGCCGTCGTCGGTGTCGTCGACGAGCGCAGCGGCGAAGCGGTCAAGGCCGTCGTGGTCCCGGCGCCCGGTGCCTCGCTGTCGGAACAGCAGGTCGTCGAGCACTGCGCGGCGCATCTGGCGGGGTACAAGGTGCCGCATACCGTCGAGTTCGCCGAGTCCCTGCCGCATTCGGCCACCGGGAAGCTGCGCCGGATCAAGCTCAGGTGAGGATGACGGACATGGCACATCACGTGACGGTCATGAGCCGGGCCGGCTGCCACCTGTGCGAGGTCGCGGAGAAGGACATCGAGCGGATCTGCGGTGAGCTCGGCGTTCCGTGGTCGGTGGAGGACGTCGACAGCGATCCCGAATGGCGTGCCGAATACGGCGACCAGGTCCCGGTGATCCTCATCGATGGCGCCGAGCACGGGTACTGGCGGGTCGAAGAGGACAGGTTCCGCAAGGCTCTCTTGTAACCGGGCCTGGCGTAACACACTCGTAAGGGCCAACGGCCGCCCCTCGGCCGCTTTCGCTCCGAAGATGGAGTCGTGGACGACGAACGCAGGCTCACCTTTTCGCAGGCGGCGCTGACCGGGCTGCTCGCACTGGCCGCCGCCCTGGGCATCGGCCATCTCGTGGCCGGATTCGTCGGGTCCAACGCCTCGCCGTTCGTCGCCGTCGCGAACTTCGTGATCGACCACAGTCCGCACGACGTCGTGAAATGGGCCGAGCAGACCCTCGAGACCTGGGACAAGTTCGTCCTCAAGATCGGCCTCGCTGTGGTGCTGATCCTGTTCGCACTGCTCACGGGGCAGCTCTCACGCCGTAAACCCTTGCCTGGGCAGATCCTGATCGGGGTGCTCGGCGCGGCCGGGACCGCAGCGGTCTACCTCCGCACGGACCTCGGGCAGATCTCGTTGCTGGCGCCGGTGGCCGCCGCGGTCGCGGGACTCGTCGTCTTCACCTGGCTGCACCGGTTCTTCCTGCCGCGCGTGTTCTTCGACGCGCGCGAGGCCGAGGGACCGGACCGCCGGAAGGTGCTGATCACCGGAGCCGGGGTCGCGGCCGGGGCGGGCGTCGCGGCGCTCACCGGGCAGTTCATCGGCACCCGCAAGAACGCCGAGGAGTCACGCGCCGCCGTCGGCAGGCTCGTCGCCACCAGGACCGCGCCGCCGATCCCGCCCGACGCGGACTTCGTCAAATTCGGCACACCGCCGTACCTGACCGCTGGGCCGGACTTCTATCGCATCGACACGGCCTTGGTCGTCCCGCAGGTGCGTACCGAAGAGTGGAGCCTGCGGATCCACGGCATGGTCGACCGCGAGCTCACCTTTTCGTATGACGACATACGTTCGCGGCCACTCTTCGAACGCGACGTCACCTTGTGCTGCGTCTCGAACGAGGTCGGCGGCCCGTACATCTCGAACGGCCGCTGGCTGGGCATCGAACTGCGGGATCTGCTGAACGAGGCCGGCGTGAAACCCGGCGCCGAGCAGATGTTCGCCACCAGCGTCGACGGCTGGACCTGCGGGACTCCGGTCGCGGCCGCCCTGGATCCCGAGCGTGGCGCGATGCTCGCCATCGGGCTCAACGGCGAGCCGCTGCCGATCGAGCACGGTTTCCCCGCGCGCATCGTGATCCCCGGCCTGTACGGCTACGTATCCGCCACGAAATGGGTGACCGAGCTGGATATCACGACGTGGACGGCGCGCGAGGCGTACTGGCTCAACCGCGGCTGGGCGCGCGAGGCCCCGGTCAAGACGCAGTCGAGGATCGACGCCCCGGGATCCGCGGTGACGGCGGGGAAGGTGACGGTCTCCGGGATCGCGTGGGCGCAGCACACCGGCATCACGAAGGTCGAGGTCCGCGTCGATCAGGGGCCTTGGCAGGACACTGTCCTGTCCGCCGAGACGACGAAGGACACCTGGCGCATGTGGTGGACCCAGGTCGACGTCGCACCAGGGCAGCACCAGGTCGCCGTCCGCGCCACCGACCGATCCGGCTACACGCAGACCGAAGAACGCGTCGGCACGGTCCCCGACGGCGCCACTGGCTTGCATACGGTGTCATTTAACGCGCGCTGACGGAAACCTTTCGTAGGGCGTTGGACCATCGGGCAGGTCACCCGGGAGCGAAGGACGCCCTACAAAATGTTTCCGTGGCCTTCGACCAAAAGAGGCGCGCGCGGTGAAGTCTCCCCGTCGCGCTGACGCGCTGCCCGGGGAGACCTCTCGTGGTCACCCCACACGGGAGCCCCTAGGGGAGGTGTGGGGTCGGTCATGCCCCCTACCTGTGACTTTGTGCCTGCGTTCACAAGTGGCTACCGTAGACATATCGCCTCCGAAGGTGCCCGGCATCGAACCGGACTCCGCGCTTCGGGTCAAGAGCCGGTTTTGTGGTTCGGGCGATCCATGTCGGACAGTGTTGATTCACGGAACATCGGGAGCGGACAAGCGTGGTGTCGCAACGAGGCCGGCGCGGTGGGGCGGAAGCCTCGTCCAGGCGCAGCCGGGTGGCACCGGACGCCGACAACGCCCCCACCGCCGAGATGCCCGCCGTCGAGTCCAACGGTGAACCCGAGGCGGTCCGCGCGAAGTCGATTCCCGAGGCCGCCGTCGCCCGCCTCGCCGTCTACCTGCGGGTCCTTTCCGGGCTTTCGGAGCA
This sequence comes from uncultured Actinomycetota bacterium, assembly GCA_963766045.1. Classification (GTDB taxonomy): domain Bacteria; phylum Actinomycetota; class Actinomycetes; order Mycobacteriales; family Pseudonocardiaceae; genus Amycolatopsis. The sequence goes on from CAVXYN010000003.1 coordinate 170,973, forward strand.
GGGCGCGACCACGATCTCCAGCGAAGAGCTGTCGCAGGCCGCGGGCGTCAACTCGGCGAAACTCCGCAAGGACCTCTCCTACCTCGGCTCGTACGGCACCCGCGGCGTCGGCTACGACGTCCAGGTCCTGGTCAGCCAGATCGAGCGGATCCTCGGGCTGACCCGCAAGCACAAGGTCGCCGTGGTCGGTATCGGTAACCTCGGCCACGCGCTCGCGAACTACGGCGGCTTCCCCGGCCGCGGTTTCCCGGTCGAAGCGCTCTTCGACCTCGACCCGGACCTGATCGGCGTCCCGGTCGGTGGACTGCCGGTCTCACATCTCGACGAAATCCCCAAGGTTTGCGCCGAACGGCAGATCTCCATCGGCGTCATCGCCACCCCGCCGACGGCCGCGCAGTCGGTTTGCGACCGTCTTGTCGCAGGTGGCGTGCAGTGCATCCTGAACTTCGCGCCGGTGGTGCTGCAGGTACCACCACATATCGAGGTCCGCAAGGTGGATCTCGCCGTTGAGCTGCAGATCCTGTCATTCCACGTCGCTCGTCGCGCGGATCTGGCCGCTAACGGCAATGGCGGAGGAGACTCTGGCTCCGGGGGAGCCGAGAATGGCAGCGTGAACGGCCACGGCAATGGAATGGTGGTGCGCTGAATGAGCGTGTTGGCGGTCGGGCTCTCTCATCGCAGTGCCGAGCTGAACACCCTGGAGCGCGTCGCGGTCCCCGCGACCGAGGTCACCAAGGTCCTGCACGAGCTTCAGCAGGCCGAGCACGTCAGTGAGGCCATGCTGGTCTCCACCTGCAACCGCATCGAGGTCTACGCCGTCGTCGAGACGTTCCACGGTGGACTGAACGACGTTTCCGACGTGCTGGCCCGCCAAGCCGGCATGGAGCCCGCGGACCTCTACGACTCGCTGTACGTCCACTACGCGGGCGCAGCGATCGAGCACCTCTTCTCGGTCACCTCGGGCCTGGACTCGATGGTCGTCGGCGAGACCCAGATCCTCGGCCAGATCCGTTCCTCGTACGCCACCGCGCGCGACGCCGGCACTGTGGGCCGCACGCTGCACGAGCTGATCCAGACCACCCTGCGCGTCGGCAAACGCGTGCACACCGAGACCGGCCTCGACCAGCTCGGCGCCTCGGTCGTCTCGGAAGCGCTCGCCGCGGCCGGGGACATCGCCGGGAAGCACGCGCTGATCGTCGGCGCCGGCTCGATGGGCGCGCTGACCGCGTCCCAGCTGCGCAAATCCGGGATCGGCGAGATCACCATCGCCAACCGCACCCAGGCCAAGGCGGAACGGCTCGCCACCGCGAGCCTCGAGCAGGGAGTGCCCGCGCGGGCCGTGCCGATGAGCGGGCTCGCGGCCGCGGTCGAAAGGGCCGACGTCGTCGTGTGCTGCACCGGCGCTCAGGACGCGGTATTCGGCGCCGAGCACGTCCCGGCCCGCGCCGGCCGCGCGCTCGTGGTGTGCGATCTCGGCCTTCCGCGCGACGTCGAGCAAGAAGTCGCCGAGTTGGCCGGCGTCACCGTGGTCGACCTCGAGACGATCCAGCGGCGGATGCGCGAAGCAGGCACGCCGACCACCGAGAAGCAGACCGCGAAGGCCACCGGCATCGTGCTCGACGAGGTGCGCGAGTACCTCGCCGGACAGCGCAGCGCCGAGGTCACCCCGACGGTGACCGCGTTGCGCCGCCGCGCCGCCGAAGTCGTCGACGCCGAACTGCTGCGGCTGGACAACCGCCTGCCCGACCTCGACGACGGGGTGCGCGAGGAGGTCGGCCGCACGGTCCGCCGGGTGGTCGACAAACTGCTGCACGCGCCGACGGTGCGGGTCAAGCAGCTGGCCGCCGAGACGGCCGACACCGACTACGCCAACGCGCTGCGCGAGCTGTTCTGCCTTGATCCGCAGGCACCCGCGGCCGTGGCCGGCCCCACAGCCACTGCGAAAGATGAGCACAAGTGACCAGAGTCATCCGCATCGGGACGCGCGGCAGCAAACTCGCCCTCGCGCAGACCGGGACCATCGCCGACGCCCTGCGTGCCACCGGGGCCGAGGTCGAGCTGGTCACCGTGACCACACCCGGCGACAAGTCGTCCGCGCCGATCCCGACGATCGGGGTCGGCGTCTTCACCTCCGCGCTGCGCGAAGCCTTGCTGCGTAAGGAAGTCGACGTCGTCGTCCACTCGTACAAGGACCTGCCCACGAAGCCGGAACCCGGTATCGCGCTCGCCGCCGTGCCGTTGCGCGAGGACCCGCGTGACGCGCTGATCGCCCGCGACGGCCTGACGCTGGGCGAGCTGCCGCCGGGTTCGACCGTCGGCACCGGCTCGCCGCGGCGCACCGCGCAGCTGCGCGCGCTCGGTCTCGGTTTGGAAATCGTGCCGATTCGCGGCAATATCGACACCCGCATGCGCAAGGTGACCGACGGCGAGCTCGATGCCGTGGTCCTCGCTCGTGCCGGACTGGCCAGGATCGGCCGGGCCGGGGAGATCACCGAGACCCTCGACCCGATCCAGATGCTGCCCGCCCCCGCGCAGGGTGCGCTGGCGGTGGAATGCCGGGCCGAAGACGTGGACATCGAGCACCTGCTCAGGTCCACAGTGGACGATGAAGGCACCCGTGCCGCGGCGACCGCCGAGCGGGCATTGCTCGCGGCATTGGAAGCCGGGTGCAGCGCACCGGTCGGCGCGCTGGCGGAGATCGTCGAAGACCTGGACGCCGACGGCCGGGTCGTCGAGCGGATCTCCTTGCGGGGTACCGCCGCCGTCGAAGCTGACGGAGACGTGGTCGACATGGTGCGCGCGTCCGCGCTCGCCGACAAGCAGGAAGCAGAGCAGCTCGGCCGGACACTGGCCGCCGAACTGCTCGATCTCGGGGCCGGGGCGCTTTCCGGCCCCGGCCAGTGAATCAACCAGACGTATTGGAAGGTACGGCCGCGATCGATTGCGGCCGCATAAGAGGAGAACGCACAGATGACCCCCGCGCGTAAGACCACAGGGCGTGTCGCCTTCGTGGGCTCGGGCCCTGGTGACGCCGGTCTGCTGACCGTCCGCGCTCAGGAGCTGCTCGCCAAGGCCGAGGTCGTGGTGACCGATCCGGACGTCCCCGCCGGTGTCCTGGCGTTCGCCGCCGAGGGCGCCGAGGTGCGCCCGGCCGTCGGTGAGGCGACCGAGGTGGCGAAGGACCTGGTGAACGAGGCCAAGGCCGGACGGCTGGTGCTCCGGCTGATCGCCGGTGACCCGCTGACCCAGCCCGCCGTGGTCGCCGAGGTGCAGGCCGTTTCCCGCACCAGCGCCGTTTTCGACATCGTCCCGGGTGTCTCGCCCGGCGCCGCCGTCCCGGCGTACGCGGGTGTCGCGCTCGGTGGCACGCATACCGAGGTCGACGTCCGCGGTGACGTCGACTGGGCCGCGCTCGCCGCCGTCCCCGGCCCGATCGTGCTGCACGCGACGTCGGCGCACCTGGCCGAGGCCGCGTCCGCGCTCACGGAGCACGGGCTGCCGGCGAACACCCCGGTCGCGGTCACGTCGAACGGCACCATCAACACCCAGCGCACCCTCGACACCACGCTGGCCACGGTCGCGAACGAGGCGGGCGAGCTCGTCGGCCCGCTGATCGTCACCATCGGCCAGGCCGTCGGCCAGCGGTCGAAGCTGTCGTGGTGGGAGTCGCGCGCGCTCTACGGCTGGAAGGTCCTGGTGCCGCGCACCAAGGAGCAGGCCGGAGAGATGGCCGACCGGCTTCGCGGCCACGGCGCCACCTCGCACGAGGTCCCGACGATCTCGGTCGAGCCGCCCCGCAGCCCGGCGCAGATGGAACGCTCGGTCAAGGGCCTCGTCGACGGTCGCTACCAGTGGATCGTGTTCACCTCCACCAATGCCGTCCGCGCGGTGTGGGAGAAGTTCGAGGAGTTCGGCCTGGACGCCCGCGCGTTCTCCGGCGTGAAGATCGCCTGTGTCGGCGAATCGACCGCGGCGAAGGTGCGTTCGTTCGGCATCATCCCCGAGCTGGTCCCGGAGGGCGAGCAGTCCTCGGAGGGCCTGCTGGCGGAGTTCCCGCCGTACGACGACGTTCTCGATCCGGTCGACCGCGTCCTGCTGCCGCGTGCCGACATCGCCACCGAAACCCTTTCGGCAGGCCTGCGTGAGCGCGGCTGGGAAATCGACGACGTGACCGCGTACCGCACTGTTCGTGCCGCGCCGCCGCCGGCCGAGACCCGCGAGATGATCAAGACCGGCGGTTTCGACGCGGTCTGCTTCACCTCGTCCTCGACCGTGCGGAACCTCGTCGGCATCGCCGGCAAGCCGCATACCCGCACGCTGGTCGCGTGCATCGGCCCGAAGACCGCGGAGACCGCCGTGGAGTTCGGGCTGCGGGTCGACGTCCAGCCCGAGAAGGCCGACGTCCCGCACCTCGTCGACGCGCTTGCCGAGCACGCTGCCCGGCTTCGCGCCGAAGGTGCGCTTCCGCCGCCTCGTAAGGCGAAGCGGGCCCGTCGCTCCTGAGAGCCTGTCCGTGAAGGCCTCCTTCCCTACTCTCAAGGTAGGGAAGGAGGCCTTCACGGCATTTCTCTGGAAGGCCGGAGTACCGTTATGGGGTGTTTCCTGAGCATCGTCCCCGCAGGCTCCGTACCACTCCGGCCATGCGCAGGCTGGTCGGTGAGACGACGCTGCGGCCACGCCAGCTGATCCTCCCGATGTTCGTCGCGGAGGGTCTCGACGCGCCACGCGCGATCTCGAGCATGCCCGGCGTCGTCCAGCACACCCGCGACACGCTGCGCAAGGCCGCCGTCGACGCGGTCAACGTCGGGGTCGGCGGGCTGATGCTGTTCGGCATCCCGCAGCACCGCGACGCCGAGGGCTCCGGCGGGATCGACCCGGACGGCATTCTCAACGTCGCCCTGCGCGATCTCAAGGCCGAACTCGGCGATGCGACGGTTCTGATGGCCGACACGTGTCTCGACGAGTTCACCGACCACGGCCACTGCGGCGTCCTCGACGCGGACGGCGGCGTCGACAACGACGCGACACTGCGCCTCTACGCGGAAATGGGCCTGGCACAAGCGGAAGCGGGCGCGCATCTGCTCGGGCCCAGCGGGATGATGGACGGCCAGGTCGGCGTCATCCGCGCCGCACTGGACCGCGCGGGGCATACGGACACCGGGATCCTCGCCTACTCGGCGAAGTTCGCCAGCGCGTTCTACGGCCCGTTCCGCGAGGCCGTCGATTCGCAGCTGAAGGGCGACCGCAAGACGTACCAGCAGGATCCGGGCAACGTGCGGGAAGCGTTGCGGGAGATCGAGCTGGACATCGCCGAGGGTGCCGACATGATCATGGTCAAACCCGCACTGTCCTATCTGGACGTCATCAGGGCGGCAGCCGAGGCTTCACCGGTTCCCGTTGCGGCGTACAACATTTCGGGCGAGTACGCGATGGTCGAGGCTGCTGCCGCGAATGGCTGGCTCGACCGCGAGCGCACGATCCTCGAGGTGCTTACCTCGATCAGCCGCGCCGGCGCGGACATGATCCTTTCCTACTGGGCCGCCGAAGCCGCTGCCTGGCTCGACTGACGCGCCCTGCAGCTACTCCGCGCCGACGAGAAAGACGTCCATGGTCCGACGGCGTAGACGCGGTCCTCGGCCCACAGGTACCGGTAGAACCCCGGGATGGGCCCGGTCTCGTCGCCGCCTGCCGGGTTGATTCGGTGTGGTCATTTGTGAAATCCCCGGTTATCGAGTTGCTTCGTGCAAAAGCTACCCGGGCGGCAACGCTCTGGCCTGCGGAACCACGTAGGCTGCCACAGGTGAGCGACAGCACAGCCGACGAAACCGACGACGAGCGCCGCGCGCGGGGGATGGCACCCGACCCGGTCCTTCCCGGACAGGAAAAGCCGACCATCGCGGTGCCCATGCCGGTCGCCATCTCCTTCTGGCTCTGGATCGCGGCGGGCGTCACCCTGGTGACCGGTCAGATCCTGCTGCTGACCATGAAGCAGCGGTTGATCGACGAGGTCGTCAAACAGATCGCCAGCCAGCCCATCCCGGGGCAGCCGGCCGACCCGGCACAGGTCGCGTCCGGGCTGACCACCTTGCTCTGGATGTTGCTGATCGGCTCGATCGCTTTCGCGGTTCTGTTCGGACTGTTCGCCTACAAGGCCCGTGAGGGAACGCGTTCGGCCCGGTCGGTGCTGACCGGGTTGGCGATCTTCCTGGTGATCATCGAGCTGGTCTTCTTCCGTGGCGCGCTCAACCTGTTCCTGTTGCTGAGCACGCTGCTGGCGGCGATCGCGCTGATGCTGATGTACCTGCCGAGCGTCATGAACCACTTCCCGAAGGTCGGGCGCAAGCTGCCGTGACGTCCGAGCCGGCCCTCTACGGTGAGTCCGGCGTCGGCTGGACCGCGCTGCTTTGGGCGCCCCTGTTCGCGCTCGCCGGTGTGCTCGCCGAGCTCGCCACCGGCGGGCCGGTGCACGCCGTCGCCTGGATCCTGGTCGGCGCCGGACTGGTCCTGATCACCCTTCCGTGGGTCTACGCCCGCCGCCGGTATCTGTCGCTGGAGGTCACCTCCGACGGTTACCGCCAGGGCAGGGAAGTCCTGGAACCGGCGAAGATCGCCGAGGTCTGCGCAGGCGAGGCCCCGGTCGGCGCGCGCGTGCTCGGTGGCGGCTGGACGGTCCCCAAGAAGTACGGCGAAGTCCCGCTCAAGCTCGACGACGACACGATCGTCCTCGCCTGGGCCAGGGATCCGGACGCCTTACGTGACGCACTCGAGGAATTGGTGCGTGCCCGCACCACAGAGTCATGAGAGGCTGCTCACCGTGATCGACCTACCCCAGCCGACCGGGGCCGAACTGTGGCCGCAGGACTCCAGACCCCCTGCCCGGCTGCACAAACCATGGCGCGCCCTGGTCGCGGTCGCCGAACTGGTCCTCGCCGCGCTCGCGGTATGGGGCGTTTTCGCCTGCTGGAAGGCCGGCGTCATCACGGTCCGGATCACCTACGGCGAGACGGTGCTGGAATCCCAGCGCTACTTCGGCGGCCCGCTCGCGGGTGCCATCGGGCTGGGCGTGCTGGCCGCGATCCTCGTGGTGGAAGCGATCCGGCAGGTGCTGCTGGCCACCCGGACGGGGCGGCGCAAGTCCAAAGACTCGTGAGCGGTAATGACGGTTAGAACCGTCATTACCGCTCACGAGGTCAGTTGAGCCAGACGACCGCGGCGTTGAGTGCGGTCGAGAACCCCAGCCACAGCAGATACGGCCCCATCAGCCAGGCCGCGAGCTTCGACCGGCGCGAGAACACCACGATCGTGACGAGTACGGCGATGTCCAGCAGGATGATGTCGGCGAGGGCGAGGACCAGCGAACCGCTGGCGAAGTACAGCGGTGTCCACAGCAGGTTGAACAGCAGGGCGACGCCGTAGGCGGCGAATCCGCGGGTCTCGCCGTCGGTCCGCCAATAGCACCAGCCCGCGACGGCGATCAGCAGGTAGACAACCGTCCACACCGGACCGTAGAGCTCACCCGGCAGGGCCCAGGACGGCCGGTTGAACCGGGCGTGCGCCTCGGAGCGCGTCGCGACGGACAAGCCGCCGATGAAGGCCACGACCGAGACCATGGCGATGAAACCGGCCAGTGCCCGCCAGCGCAGGCGTCGATGGTGAGTCGGCGGTGAGGGCACCGTGGACACGTGGAATCCTCCGCGAGGTTCGACAGGAGTGTTCCCACCCTAGTGGGCCAGGTCACGCCCTGTCCTCTCCCGCAACGCCTCGGCGGCGGGTGTCACCCGGGATTTGCGAGACTGGGGACGTGACTACCGGAGTCGAGCAGTCCAAGGCATGGTTCGAACGAGCGAAGGCCGTGGTCCCGGGTGGAGTGAACTCCCCGGTCCGGGCCTTCAATTCCGTCGGCGGTACCCCGCGGTTCATGGTGCGCGGCGAGGGTCCGCACCTCTGGGACGCCGACGGGAATCGCTACGTCGACCTGGTCTCCTCGTGGGGGCCGATGATCCTCGGGCACGCGCATCCGGACGTCGTTCGCGCGGCGCAGGAAGCCGCGGTGAGCGGGCTGTCGTTCGGCACGCCGACCCTCGGTGAGGTCGAGCTGGCCGAGGAGATCATCGCGCGCGTCGGGCCGGTGGAGCAGGTCCGGCTGGTCAACTCCGGTACCGAGGCGACGATGAGCGCGATCCGGCTCGCGCGCGGTCACACCGGCCGGTCGAAGATCATCAAGTTCGCCGGTTGCTACCACGGTCACGTCGACGCGCTGCTCGCCGAAGCGGGCTCCGGGGTCGCGACGCTCGGGCTGCCGACGTCGCCCGGTGTCACCGGTGCTCAGGCCGCTGACACGATCGTCTTGCCCTACAACGATCTCGACGCGGTCCGAAAGTCCTTTGTGGACAACCCTGAGTCGATCGCGGCGATCATCACCGAAGCTGCCGCGGGCAATATGGGCGCGGTCGCTCCGGTCGACGGCTTCAACGCCGGGCTCAAGGAGATCGCGCACGAGCATGGCGCGCTGCTGATCATGGACGAGGTGATGACCGGGTTCCGCGTCTCGAAGGCGGGCTGGTTCGGCCTCGAAGGTGTCGCCGGTGACCTGTACACGTTCGGCAAGGTCATGTCCGGTGGGCTGCCGGCCGCTGCCTTCGGCGGGCGCGCCGATGTGATGGCGAAGCTCGCGCCGGGCGGGCCGGTCTACCAGGCCGGGACGCTGTCGGGGAATCCCGTGGCAGTCGCCACCGGGCTCGCGACGCTGCGCGCGGCCGACGACGCCGTCTACACCGCGCTCGACGCGAACGCTCGCCGGTTGGGCGGCCTGTTCGAGCAGGCGCTGACCGAGGCGGGTGTCACGCACTCCGTCCAGTACGCCGGAAACCTGGTCAGCGTGTTCTTCAGCGAGAGCCCCGTGACGAACTACCTGGGCGCGCAGGCGGCCGAAACCTGGCGATTCCCGGCGTTCTTCCATGCGTTGCTGGACAACGGCGTGTACGCGCCGCCAAGTGCGTACGAAGCGTGGTTCGTCAACGCGGCCATGGGCGACGCCGAGTTCGGGATCATCGAGTCCGCGCTGCACGTGGCGGCTCGTGCGGCGGCAGAGGCGGTGCCGGCATGAGCGAGACGACGATCGTGCACCTGCTCCGCCACGGCGAGGTGCACAACCCGGACAAGATCCTCTACGGCCGCCTGCCCGGCTTCAAGCTGTCCGACCGCGGCCAGCGCCAAGCGCTGACGGTCGCCGAAGCCGTCGCGACGCACGACATCGCGCACGTCGTCGCTTCGCCGCTTCAGCGCGCGCAGGAGACGGCGGCCCCGATCGCCGCCGCGCACCGGCTCGACGTCGACACCGACGAGCGGCTCATCGAGGCGGGCAACCTGTTCGAGGGCAAGCGGGTCGCCGTCGGCGACGGCGCGCTGCGCCAGCCCCAGCACTGGCCGAAGCTCCGCAACCCGTTCCGGCCGTCGTGGGGTGAGCCGTACGTCGAGATCGCACACCGCATGCTCGGCGCGATCTACCGCGCCCGGCAGGCGGCCGAGGGCCACGAGGCGCTGTGCGTCTCGCACCAGCTGCCGATCTGGACCGTGCGGCGGTTCCTCGAGGCGAAGCGGCTTTGGCACGACCCGCGCAACCGGCAGTGCTCGCTGGCGTCGCTGACGAGCCTGGTCTTCGACGGCGAGGAACTCGTGCGGATCGTCTACAGCGAGCCCGCCGGCACGACCGACCCGAAGGTGACCGGCGCATGAAACGGTTCCTCCCGGTGGCGTTGGCGGCGCTGTTGCTCGTCGTCGCGGGCTGCTCGACCGGCAAGGACGCCGTCGTCACCGGCGGCAGTTTCACCTTCGTGTCGCCGGGCGGGCAGGTCGACATCACCTACGACGTCGCAGACCGGCAGAAGTCGCCGACGCTCTCCGGCGACGACCTGATGAACGAGGGCAAGCAGCTCTCGATCGCCGACTTCCCCGGCAAGGTCATCGTGCTGAACCTGTGGGGCCAGTGGTGCGGGCCGTGCCGGGTCGAGGCGCCCGAGATGGAGAAGGTCTACGAGCAGACGAAGGCGTCCGGCGTCCAGGTCGTCGGGATCGACCTGCGCGACAACGACCGGAAGCCGCCGCAGGACTTCATGCGGGACCGTGGCCTGACCTACCCGTCGATCTACGATCCGTCCGGGCGGACGCTGCTGCAGCTTTCGGGCTACCCGCGCAACATCATCCCGTCGACGATCGTGCTGGACAGACAGCACCGCGTCGCCGCCGTCTTCCTGCGCGACCTGCTCGCTTCCGACCTGCTCCCCGTCGTCACGCGCCTCACCTCCGAGCCCGCCTGACAGATCGCGTTTAGCCCGCTAAAGGCGACTTGTCGGTCCGGGTGGCTAACCTCCTCATCTCAGCCGCACCGAGCGGCATTCGACTGGGGAGTTGGATATGACCACTGGTTCAGACGTGCCCAGATCCGGGCAACGCGATGCCGAAGCCATGATCGCGGAGGCCAAGAAGGCCCTCTGGGTCATGGTCGGTGTGATCGCGTTCATCTGGCTCATCCACTTGTACAACGCACTCAGCGGCTACAGCCTGAGGTTCGAGTACGGATCACGGGCGCGGGATATCAGCTCGTTGCCCACCATGTTCACCTCGCCGTTCTTGCACGGGGACTGGGCGCATATCGCGGGCAACTCAGGGCCGTTGTTCATCTTCGGCTTCCTCGCCGCCTACCGGGGGGTGAAGCGGTTCCTCAGCGTGACGGTGCTCATCACGGTGGTGAGCGGACTCGGAGGCTGGCTTCTGGAGCCGGGCAACGCGATCAGTGTCGGCGCGAGCGGCCTGGTGTTCGGGTTCTTCGGCTACGTGATGGTCCGTGGGTTCTTCGACCGGCACAAGATCGACATCGTGATCGGGCTCGTCATGGCGCTGTGCTTCTCCTATCAGTTCATTCCCGGCCTGTTCCCGCAGGACGCGATGATCAGCTGGCAGGCGCACCTCTTCGGGTTCATCGGCGGCCTGATCGGCGGCTGGGTGTTCCGCGACCGCCGCCCCAAGCCGGAGCCGGCCGTGGTCGGCTTCCCCACGATGCCCCTCATCACGCCTCCTGACGCCCCCAAGTAGGCCGGAATCCTTCGCAAGTCGTCCTCTAATTGCGGTAGTTGCGCGTGCAAGTACCGCAACTAGAGGACTAAACGCGGGGAAGGGGGACAGGACCAACGTCCTGATCGGGTGCGACGTACGTCCCGTTGAGGGCGCCCCGGCGTTCTCACAGAGACCACACTGCCTACGCTCATCTGCGTGAACTCCGTGACCGAGCTGGCCCTGTCGGGGCCGCTGTTGCTCGCCGCGGGTGTCGCGCTGCTAGCCGGGACGATCTCCTTCGCGTCGCCGTGCGTCGTTCCGCTGGTGCCCGGGTATCTCGCGTACCTCGCGGCGCTGGTCGGCGCGGACGCCCCCGCGGTCAGCCCCGACGAGGAGCGCAAGAAGGGCCGTTACGCCGTCGTCGGCGCGGCCGCGTTGTTCGTGCTCGGGTTCACCGTCGTCTTCGTGGCGACGCTGGGGACGCTGGTGTGGATCGCCGACGTCGTCCAGATCAACATGGATCTCCTGCAGCGCCTCGGCGGGGTGCTGACGATCGCGATGGCGCTGGTGTTCCTCGGCTGGATTCCCGGCCTGCAGCGCGAGTTCAGGTCGCATCACGTGCCGCGCGGCGGGCTTTGGGGCGCGCCGGTACTCGGCGCGGTGTTCGGGCTCGGCTGGACGCCGTGCATCGGGCCGACGTTGTCCGCGGTGACCACGATGGCCAGCGCCACCGGGGGAGCGGCGGCCCGTGGGTACGTGCTGATCCTGCTGTACTGCCTGGGGCTGGGTGTCCCGTTCCTCCTCATCGCGGTCGGCGCCCGCTGGGCCGTCCGCGCGACGGACTGGCTGCGCCGCCACGGCCGTCAGGTGCAGGTCTTCGGCGGCGTCCTGCTCATGATCGTCGGCATCGCGCTGGTGACCGGCCTGTGGGGCGACATGATCGGCTGGATCAGGAACTCACTCGTGAACGACCTCAGGCTGCCCTTGTGACGACCACCGAAGCACCGCCGAAGCCCGAATACCGGCAGACGCCGCTGAAACGCGTCCTCGCGTTCCTGCGCAACACCTGGCGTGGCCTGACGTCGATGCGCACCGCGCTCGTGCTGCTGTTCCTGCTCGCGCTCGCCGCGATGCCGGGAGCCCTGCTGCCGCAACGAAATCTCAACGTCGCCAAAACCGACGGCTACATCGCCGAGCATGGCTGGTGGGGCGAGCTCCTCGACAAGCTGGGCTTCTTCGAGGTCTACAGCAGCGTCTGGTTCTCCGCGATCTACCTGCTGCTGATGGTTTCGCTCGTCGGCTGTCTCGCGCCGCGAAGCCTCGAGTACGTCAAGGCCATGCGCGCGAAGCCGGTGATCACCCCGCGCAGGCTTTCGCGGATGCCGCATCACGTGTCCACCACGACCGGCCGGACGCCGGAAGTGGTCATCGAGGACACGCACAAACTTCTTTCGGGTTGGCGCCGCGTCGAGCGAGACGAGGGTGACGGCGTCCGCAGCATCTCCGCCGAACGCGGGTATCTCCGCGAGACCGGCAACCTCGTCTTCCACTTCGGAATGCTCGGTCTCATCGTCTTTTTCGCGCTGGGCAAGCTTTTCGGCTACGAGGGTCAGGTCATCGTCCAGGCCGACGGTTCGCCGTGGTGCAACTCCGGAATCCTCGGCTACGACACGTTCAACGCGGGCCTCCGGGTGGACGGGACCGACCTGAATCCCTTCTGTATCAAGCTGAACGACTTCGAGGCGCGGTACACCGAAGCCGGGCAGGCGAACTTCTACCACTCCAATATGGAGTACCAGGCCGGAGACGACCTGCAGACCGGCGCTTGGAAGCCGTACGGACTCGAGGTCAACTCGCCCCTGCGCACCGCCGGCGACCGCGTCTACCTCCTCAACTACGGCTACTCGCCGAAGTTCACCGTGACGTTCCCGGACGGCACGGTGCGGACCAACATCACGCCATGGCGGCCCGCCGACGAACCGACGAAGCTGTCCGAGGGCGCGACGAAGATCGACCAGCCGGGTATCGCCGACGCGACCGAACGCCGCACCCGGCAGCTCGCGATCACCGGCCTGCTCGCCCCGACGGCGTTCCTGCACGGCAACATCCTGACCTCGTCCAGGCCGGAGCCGAACAAGCCGGCCGTCGCGGTCGACATCTACCGGGGCGACCTCGGACTCGACGCCGGCCGCGGGCAGTCGATCTTCGAGATCGACCAGTCGCTCGTCGCGGACGGCAGGCTCAAGAAGCTCACCCGGCAGAACCTGGACCAGGGCCAGGAGACCGTGCTGGACGACGGCACAAAGGTGCGCTTCGACGGCGTCCAGGACTGGGTCGCCATCCAGGTCTCGCACGATCCGGTGCAGGGCTGGGTGCTGGGTTGCGCGGTCGCGATGCTGCTCGGTTTGGCGGGATCGTTGCTGGTCAAGCGGCGACGGGTATGGGTACGGGTCACCCCGGCCGCCGAGGGTGAGCCGGGTACCGTGATCGAGGTCGCCGGGCTGGCGCGCACCGATCAGGCGGGCTACGGCGAAGAGTTCCACCGGATCAGCGAGAAGCTGGTCCAGGGGCAGAGAGGCGACTAGAGGTCATGCCGATCAACGAGACGCTGTCGCAGTACAGCGACTGGTCCTACACCACCGCGACGGCGATCTACGTTCTCGCGCTGATGTTCACCCTCATCGAGCAGGGTTTCGGCGCGAAGGGCCGTCTGGCCGCGGAACGCAGCAAGCAGCGCGCCCGCGAACTGGTCGGTGCCGGTGCGCCGTCGATGACGCCGGTGCCGACGGTGGCTTCGCTGACCTCGGGGCCTCCCAAGGCCCTCGGCCGCCCCGAGCGCATCGGCCGGATGGGCGCCGCGCTGCTGATGCTGGCCGCGCTGCTGCACCTGGCCGCGATCGTGCTGCGCGGGCTCGCCGTGCACCGCGCGCCGTGGGGCAATATGTACGAGTACGGCATGGCCACGACGTTCATCGCGGTCGTGACCTGGATCGTCATCCTGCGGAAGTTCCCGGTGCGCCACCTCACCGGCTTCCTGCTCACGCCGGTCGTGATCCTGATGTTCATCAATGGCACCATGCTGTACCAGATCGCCGCGCCGGTGCAGCCGGCGTTGCAGTCGTACTGGCTGGTCATCCACGTTTCGGCGGCCATCATCGGTTCGGGTGTGTTCCTGGTGCCGGGTGTCGCGAGCGTCCTGTACCTCTTCCGCGCGTCCTACGACGACAACCCGGAGAAGTTCCCCAAGTTCGGCCCGAAGCTGCCCGCCGCGGACGTCCTCGACCGGATCGCGTACCGGACCACCATCTTCGCCTTCCCGGTCTTCACGTTCGGCGTGCTGTGCGGCGCGGTATGGGCCGAGGCGGCCTGGGGCCGGTTCTGGGGCTGGGACCCCAAGGAGACCGTGGCGTTCGTCGCTTGGGTCGTCTACGCGGCCTACCTGCACTCCCGTGCCACCGCGGGCTGGCGCGGCAAGCGCGCGGCGATCATCAACATCGTCGGTTTCGCGGCGACGGTCTTCAACCTGTTCTTCGTGAACCTGGTGACCTCGGGACTGCACTCCTACGCCGGGGGGTGAGTTGGCGCGCCTGCGCGTCCGCCGACTACCGTCCACACTGAGGCATGGGGGATGACGTGCGTGGAGGAGGAATTCAGCGGTGACAGGACCCAGCGAAGAATCGGCGCCTGGTCACCCTGAACCGACCGAGAGCGCCCAGCCCTCGGAGCTGTTCTCCGAGGACAGGACCGACTCGACGCCGCATCCGAACCCCGGCGGTTTCGACGCCGAGCCGACGCAGGCCGTCCAGCCCCAGTACCCGCAAGGGCAGTATCCGCAGCAACCGCAGATGCCACAGCCTCCGCTGCCGCAGCCGTCGCACGGGCAGTACCCGCAGCAGCAGTACGACCAGAACCTGCCGCCGCTGCACCCCCAGAACCCGGTCCAAAACCAGCCTCAGTACCCGCCCCAGCAGCAGTACCCGCAGCAGATGCAGCAGCCCGGCCCGCCGCCGGGTCTCCCGCAGCCGCAGGGCAGGCACGCGCTGCCGGACGAGCTCGCCACCGCGAGCCTGGTCAAGCCGCAGAAGCGTAAGCCGCAGTCAGGGTGGCGCAAAGCGCTGTACGTCGGCACGGCCAAGCTGATCAACCCGGGGGAGAGCCCGGCGGATACACGTCGCCGCGAGCTCATCGCCCAGGTCAACCAGCCGCTGCGCGGGTGCTACAAGATCGCGATGCTGAGCCTCAAGGGCGGCGTCGGCAAGACCACCACGACGACCACGCTGGGTTCGACGTTCGCTTCGTTGCGCGGTGACCGCGTCGTCGCGGTGGACGCGAACCCGGACCGCGGGACGCTGTCGCAGAAGATCCCGATCGAGACCACCGCGACCGTGCGGCATCTGCTGCGGGACGCGGACAAGATCACCCGGTACAGCGATGTCCGTTCGTACACCTCGCAGGGGTCGAGCCGGCTCGAAATCCTCGCGAGTGAGCAGGATCCGGCGGTTTCGGAGGCGTTCTCCGAGGACGACTACCGGCGCACGGTCAACCTGCTGGAGCACTTCTACAACATCGTGCTCACCGACTGCGGGACCGGCCTGATGCACTCGGCCATGAAGGGCGTCCTCGACGTCGCGGACGCGCTGGTGGTGGTTTCGTCAGGCTCCGTCGACGGCGCGCGCAGTGCTTCGGCCACCCTCGACTGGCTCGAGGCGCACGGCTACGGTGACCTGGTCAAACGCTCGGTCGCGGTGATCAACTCGGTGCGACCCAAGGGCGGCTCTGTCGACCTCGACAAGCTATCCGCGCACTTCGGCGCGCGGGTCCGGGCGGTCTGCCGGATCCCGTTCGATCCGCATCTGGAAGAGGGTGCCGAGATCGAACTCGACCGGCTCGACCCGGATACCCGGTTGGCGCTGCTGGAACTGGCGGCCACGGTCGCCGACGGCTTCGGCGGCCAGCAGTACCGCCAGCCCTGATCTGCTAGTCCTTGTCCTCGTCTTTACTCTTGCGCTGCTGTTCGCCGAGCTTGCGCAGGAAATCGGGGTCGTCGTCCGGGGCCACTGTCGGCTGGGACGAGGTGACCCCGACCCGTTCGATCCCGAACGCTCGCCACAACAGAACGGCGATGGTGAGCGCACCGACGGCCGCGAGCAGATAGATCATGCTCGGTCCCTTTCCGCGTGGAGGACATTCCTCGTTCCCACGAGGCTAGCCCCTTTGCCGCGTGCGGGGGGCCGCACGGATACCCCAATGTGACGAAGGGCCGTTACGAGCCCTTCGTCACTGGAGTCCCTTTTCGTGAAATCCGAGCTCAGGCCTTGCGCGCCGGCTCGCTGGCGTCGGTGGTGAGCTCGGCGAGGAGCTCGTTCACCTCGGCCTCACGGAACCTGCGGTGCCCACCGGGGGTGCGGATCGAGCCGATCCGGCCCGCGGTCGCCCAGCGGGTCACGGTTTTGGGGTCAACCCGGAACAGGGCAGCCACTTCACCGGGGGTGAGCAACCTTCCGCCCATGGTCGCGGTCATTTTCCGCCTCCTTCACGGCTTCACTGCTAAACCGGCTCCAGTGTCAAAACCGAATGGGCCCAGTGCCCGTCGTGCCGTGCCGGGTAGCCAACACGGCAATCGTTGCATCTCACCCGTCAGGTACTCGAACGGTTGTCCAAGAGTAAAGAGCCCTTAAAGGTCAAAACCGGCATAACGGCGCGCACGAAGTCGCCAGGTGGTCTTGTCAAAGATGTACGAAAACGCGCCCTGGTCATACGAATCGGGCAGTGGCACCTAAGGTGGGCGGGTGGACCAGGTGGATCGGAAGATCATCGCGGCATTGCGGGAGAACGGCCGGGCTACCTACGCCGACCTCGGCCGGTCGGTCGGGCTCTCGGCGTCATCTGTGCACGAGCGGGTCGGCAAACTCGAGACGGCGGGCGTGATCACCGGCTATCACGCCATGGTCGATCCGAGCATGGTCGGCTTGGGGGTGACCGCACTCGTCGGTATCCATCCCACCGACACCGCGACCGACGACGACGTCGCGGAGGCGCTCGGGCAGCTGGACGAGGTCGAGAGCTGTTACGCCGTCGCGGGTGACGAGGCGTACGTCGTCAAGGTACGGGTACCGACCGTGGACGAGCTGGAGCGAACGCTCGGCAGGCTGCGGCGGATCCCTGGCGTCGGCCGGACCAACACCACCGTCGTGCTCTCCACCCGTTTCGAAGGCCGCCCGAACAACGCGGGCCTTCAGGACGGCAAGAACAGCGGCGCGTAACCTGCGTTGATGTGAGCGATACGCCGGAAACCGCTGAGCACCTGCCCCGCGATCTGACGCTGTACCTCCTGGCCAGGTTCGTCCTGGTCGGCGCCGTCGCAGGTGGGTTGCTGCTGGTCAACGTCCCGCTGCTGGTCTCGCTGCTGATCGGGCTGGTCGTGGGGCTCCCGCTGGGTCTGCTCCTGTTCCGTCCGCTCAACGCGCGGGTGACCGCGGGTCTCGCCCGCCGCAACGCGAAACGTGCCAAGGCCCGTGCCGAGCTGCGTGCTCAGCTGCGTGGCGACCGGGTGGACGGGACGGCGTGAGCAGGCTGCAGAGCCGGAGCTGGGTCCGCGAGGCCGTCCGCATCATCGAGGCCGACGCGAACCGCAGCGCCGACACGCATCTGCACGTTTTCCCGCTGCCTGCGGACTGGGGTATCGATCTCTACCTGAAGGACGAGTCCGTCCATCCGACCGGCTCGCTCAAGCACCGGCTGGCGCGCTCGCTGTTCCTGTACGGCCTGGTGAACGGCCAGATCGGGCCGGACACCGTGCTCATCGAGGCGTCCAGCGGGTCGACAGCGGTTTCCGAGGCGTACTTCGCGCGGATGCTGGGGCTGCGGTTCGTCACCGTCGTGCCGCGGAGCACGAGCCAAGAGAAGATCGCGCTGATCGAGTTCTACGGCGGCGAATGCCACTATGTCGACCGGGCACCGGACATGTACCCGGAGGCCGAGCGGCTGGCCGCCGAATGCAACGGCCACTACCTCGATCAGTTCACCTACGCCGAGCGCGCGACGGACTGGCGTGGCAACAACAACATCGCCGAGTCGGTGTACGCGCAGATGCAGTCCGAACGGCATCCCGTCCCGACGTGGATCGTGGTCGGCGCGGGCACCGGCGGAACGAGCGCGACCTTCGGGCGCTACGTGCGCTACAAGCGGCACACCACGAAGATCGCCGTCGTCGACCCCGAGAACTCGTCGTTCTACGGCGCCTGGCAGACCGGTGCGCTCGACTACGCGACCGGGATGCCGTCCCGGATCGAAGGAATCGGACGCCCGCGCGTGGAGCCGTCGTTCGTACCCGGCGTGATCGACGAGATTCTTCAGGTGCCGGACGCGGGTTCGCTGGCGGCCATCCGGCTGCTGCGGGAGCACACCGGGCACTGGGCGGGCGGCTCGACCGGCACGAACCTCTACGGCGCGTTCACCCTCATCTCGCGGATGATCTCGGAAGGCCAGGCCGGCAGCGTCGTCACGCTGCTGTGCGACGGCGGCGACCGGTACGCCCACACGTACTACGACGACGAATGGCTGGCGGCGAAGAACCTCGACATCGCGCCTTACCTGGCGACGTTCCAGGAGTTCATGACGACCGGCAAGTTCGCCCCCGACGTCCCGTGAGTATCAGAGGGAGAGGGCGACAGCGGTGAGGACCGCCCAGCCGAGCATGGCGAAGCCGGTGTCCCGCAGGGCCGGGATCAGCGCGCGGCCCTTTTCGCCGCCGCCGACGGCCTTGACGGACTTCACCAGCAGCGGCGCGGTCAGCAGGCCCAGCAACGCCCACGGCATCTGGACCGCGAGCAGGACGCTGACGACATACGGCACGGCGACCAGCATCAGGTAAAGCCGTCGTGTTCCCTTGTCGCCGAGGCGGGTGGCCAGCGTGCGCTTGCCGGACTCGATGTCGGTCGGGATGTCGCGCAGGTTGTTGGCCGTCAATACGCCGGTCGAGAAGCTGCCGACGGCGACAGCGCAGCCGAACGCCGTCCAGCTGAGCTGTCCGGCTTGGACATATACCGTGCCGAGAACCCCGGCGAGGCCGAAGAACACGAACACCGCGATCTCGCCGAAACCGTAGTAGCCGTAAGGCTTTTTGCCGCCGGTGTAGAACCAGGCGCCGAGGATGCAGATGGCGCCCATGGCCAGCAGCCACCAGAGCCCGCTGATCGCGACCAGCGTCAGCCCGAGGATTCCGGCGAGTCCGAGAGCGGCGAGAGCGGCGATGAGCACGGACTTCGGCTTGGCCACCCCGGAACCGACCAGCCGCAGCGGGCCGACGCGGTTTTCGTCGGTGCCGCGGATGCCGTCCGAGTAGTCGTTTGCGTAGTTCACGCCGACGATCAAGGCCAGCGAGACCAACAGCGCGAGCAGTGCGCGCACCCACGAGAAGCCGTCGAGCGCGATGGCCGCGCCGACTCCGGCGACCACCGGCGCCACCGCGTTGGGCAGCGTCCGTGGGCGCGCACCTTCGATCCATTCACCAGCAGTCGCCATACCGCCATTCTGGTCCTGGCCCCTACCGGTCGTTACGTGGGGATCATCGCAAGCCGGTGCCAGGTTGCGGGCTGTCGAGGGTCCAGGTGAGGGTGCCGCTGTTCGGCAGGGCGGTTTCCGGTCGGTCGTCCGCCAGCGCGGGTCCGGCCAAGGCGACCAGTCCCATCGTGACGGCGGTGCAGGCCAATATGGTGCGTGTCCAGCGCGTCATGGGTAAGACGAAAACCCGCCAGTAGGTAATCTGTCAACAAACCCCTGGCAACCCGTGGGAAATTCACGACCTTCGTAGGAGACCGCGGACGGCGGCCCTGTCGACCTTTCCGGGGCCTCGTAAGGGCAACTGATCGGTGAATTCGACCCGCTTCGGTGCGGCCGCGACACCGGCTTCTTCGCGGCATGCGGCACGCAGAGCGTCGGCATCGCAACCCTCGCCGACCACGAGCGCTACGACCGCTTCGCCCCACTCCGGATCGGGAACGCCGACGACGCACGCGTCGCGAACTCCGGGCTGTGCGGTCAATACGCGTTCGACGGCGGACGCGGCCACCTTCACCCCACCGGTGTTGATCATGTCGTCGATCCGGCCCAGCACCTCGAGCCGTCCGTCGGGGCGCAGCCGCCCGCGGTCGGATGTGCGGAACCTGCCGCTGTCGAACGCTTCCGCGGTCAAGTCGGGCCGCAGCCGGTAGCCGTGGGCGAGGACGTCCCCGGAGACGCAGATCCGCTCGTCGTCCAGCTCGATCTTGACGCCGTCGAGCGGGACGCCGTCGTAGACGCAGCCGCTGGCGGTCTCGCTCATCCCGTACGCGGGCACGATCCGGACGCCGGCGTCGGCAGCGCGGTCGGCCAGTTCCGGGGTGGTCGCCGCCGCGCCGATGATGATCGCGTCGAACGCGCGGGCCGCGGCCAGTCCCGGCCCGCCCCCGTCGAGCAGCCGCCCGAGCTGGGTGGGGACGAGCGCGGTGTAGCGCGGGCCGTCGAGCGCGAGCAGCGGCGCGGCGGCCTCGGCGAAGTTGTCCGGGCGGAAGCCGGAGCCGGGCAGGACGGCGGGTGCCGTCCCCGCGACCAGCGAGCGGACCAGCACCTGCAGCCCGCCGATGTACTGCGCCGGCGTCGCGAGCAGCCAGTGTCCGGGACCGCCGAGTCGTGCGTGCGTGGCGTGCGCGGACGCCGTCAGCGCGGACGCCGACAGCAGCACGCCCTTCGGCTCGCCAGTGGACCCCGACGTGGCGATGATGACCGCGGTCCCCGGCTCGACCGGGCGCGACGGCTCCATCGCGTCGCGCAGGCCGGCCTCGGCGTACGGCAACACGGCAGGCCCACCGTCGAGCGCGTTGCGCAGCGCCGCGGTCAACTCGGCGACCGACCCCGGACTCCCGTCGACCCTCACCTCGCGCACCTCACGACCCTAACCCCGGCGACCAGGTCGCGTTTAGCCCGCTAAACGCAGGTCGGTGCCCCGCACTTCGTCGAGGAAGTGCGGGGCACCACGGTGAGTCTCAGGTCAGCACTTGTTCGAGGCGCTGGCGCCGCCGTCGCTGAGGTACGCGTCGGCGAACCAGCCTGCGGTCTGCGTGCCGTCGATACGTCCCCAAGTCCAGGTCCTCTTGCGGTTCTGCCCCTCGCCGACCCAGTCGCCGTACGTCCAGCAGTGGTAGTAGATCAGCGTGCCCTTGGCGACCTGACCCGGTGCGGCGCAGCGGGTGTGCGGGCCGACCCGGTAGCGCAGAGTCGTCGTCGCCCTGCCCTCGCCGCTGTCCTTGTTCGAGTGCTTGTGACTGCAGTCGCTCGTGATCTGGGCAGGCTCGGTCCCCTTGTCGGCGGGTGCGGCCGTGGCCGCTCCGGCGGTGCTGAGCAGCGCCGCCGCGACGAGGCCCGGCACCACGAGTGCGGCCTTCCGGAGTGAGTTCTTCATCGTTCCCCTCGATTGGTCGGTGTTCCCTTCCGAGGAGAAACGTATGGCCGCCGTACGCGCTGCTCCAGGCCTTTTCGTCCTGGCGAAAAGGATCGCGTTTAGCCCGCTAAACGCAGGTCAGCGGGTCAGTAGTAGTAGGGGAAGGCGGACCAGTCGGGGGCTCGCTTCTCGAGGAACGAGTCGCGGCCTTCGACGGCTTCGTCCTGCATGTAGGCGAGGCGCGTGGTCTCACCGGCGAAGAGCTGCTGGCCGACCAGGCCGTCGTCGGTGAGGTTGAACGCGTACTTGAGCATGCGCTGCGCCGTCGGCGACTTGCCGTTGATCGTCCACGCCCAGTCCAGCGCCTCGGCCTCGAGCTTCGCGTGCGGGACGGCGGAGTTGACCGCGCCCATCGCCTGCATCTGCTCGGCCGTGTACTCGCGCCCGAGGAAGAAGATCTCCCGCGCGAACTTCTGCCCGACCTGCTTCGCGAGATACGCCGACCCGTAGCCGCCGTCGAACGAGCCGACGTCGGCGTCGGTCTGCTTGAACCGTGCGTGCTCGGTCGAGGCGAGCGTGAGGTCGCACACCACGTGCAGCGAATGCCCGCCGCCCGCCGCCCAGCCCGGAACGACCGCGATGACCACCTTCGGCATGAACCGGATGAGCCGTTGGCACTCCAGGATGTGCAGCCGTCCGGCCCTCGCGGGATCGATCGTGTCGGAGGTCTCCCCGTCCGCGTACTGATACCCGGACCGTCCGCGAATACGCTGGTCACCGCCGGAGCAGAATGCCCAGCCGCCGTCCTTCGGCGACGGGCCGTTGCCGGTGAGCAGGACGCAGCCGACGTCCGAGCTCATCCGCGCGTGGTCGAGCGCGCGGTAGAGCTCGTCGACGGTGTGCGGACGGAAGGCGTTGCGGACCTCGGGACGGTCGAACGCGATACGTACGACACGCTTGCCTGAGCGGCTCTCAGAGGAGCGGTGATAGGTGATGTCGGTGAAGTCGAAACCTTCGACCTCGGTCCACAAGGCCGGGTCGAACAGCTCGGAAACCTGGGCGTCATCCACGTTTGGGAGAATAGGACGTGTGGCCGTGAGTCGTACTGTGAAACCCGAGGTCTGCCGGTGAATCCTTCCACCGCGCAGGCCAGGGTCATCGTCGACGAGCTCGTTCGCAACACGGTTTCCCACGTCGTACTTTGCCCGGGCTCCCGCAACGCCCCGCTGTCGATCGCGCTCTACGACGCCGCCGCGGCCGGGAAGCTCCAGCTGCACGTCCGCATCGACGAACGCGGCGCCGCCTTCCTCGCGCTCGGCATCGCGGCCAGGACCGGCCGTCCGGTGGCCGTGCTGTGCACCTCCGGGACCGCGGCCGCGAACTTCCACCCCGCCGTGCTCGAGGCCGACCGCGCAGGGGTTCCGCTGATCGTGCTGACCGCCGACCGCCCGCCCGAGCTACGGGCCGCCGGCGCGAGCCAG
Organism: uncultured Actinomycetota bacterium; assembly: GCA_963766045.1. Lineage (GTDB taxonomy): Bacteria > Actinomycetota > Actinomycetes > Mycobacteriales > Pseudonocardiaceae > Amycolatopsis. The sequence continues at coordinate 193,923 of CAVXYN010000003.1, forward strand.
GTCATCGACCAGCACCAGCTCTACGGCAACGCCATCCGCTACTTCGACGAACTCGCCGTCGCCGAGCGACGAGCAGGTCAGAACTCGTACTGGCGCAGCCAGATCTGCCGCGCCTGGAACGCCGCGTACGGCGAATGGCGCTGCGGACCGGTGCACCTGAACATCCCGTTCCGTGAGCCGCTCGTGCCCGACGTCGTCGACGGCACAGAGGACAGCGAGTGGTACGAGTCACTCGAAGGACGTCCCGACGGCGCCCGCTGGACCGAGTTGCCCGACTTCGGTGCGCTTCCCTCGTTCGTGGTTCCTTCGGCGCGGTCCGGCCTGGTCATCGCGTGCGACACCGGCGTGCAGGCCGCCAGCGAATGGGCCGAACTGCACGGCTGGCCGGTCGTCTCCGAAACGGGCGGCATCGGGCTGGCCGGGGCGACGGCGATCTCGTCCGGCGCGTGGCTGCTCGGTGTCGAGGAGTTCATCTCGCGGCACAAGCCCGAACAGGTGCTGTGCATCGGCCGTCCGACGGTGTTCAGGCAGGTCCAGCGGGTCCTTTCGGATCCGGACGTCGAGGTCCTGCTGGTCCGGCCGGATTCGGACTGGCCCGCGCCCGCGCATAACGTCCGACAGGTCGGGCAGTGGTTCGACGAACCGACCAAACCGGCCGACCCGGAATGGCTCGCGAGCTGGCAGCGCGCGGACAAGGCCGCGTCGGCGGCGGTTGCCGAAGCCCTGGCGGCCGAGCCGTGGCCGAGCGGGCTGAGACTCGCGTCCGAGCTGGTCGACGCGGTCCCCGAGGGCTCCCTGCTGGTCGTCGGCTCGTCCAATCCGACCCGCGACGTCGCGCTCGCCGGGCGGCTGCGGCCGGACGTCCTTGTCCACCGCAACCGCGGTGTCGCCGGGATCGACGGAATGGTGTCGACCGCGATCGGAGCCGCGACCGTCCACAGAGGACATTCATACGCCCTGCTCGGCGACCTGACCTTCCTGCATGACGCGAGCGGCCTGCTGACCGGTCCCGCGGAGCAGCGCCCGGACCTGACGATCGTGGTGCTCAACGACGACGGCGGCGGCATCTTCTCCCTGCTGGAGCAGGGCGCACCCGAGCACAACGCCAGCTTCGAACGCGTCTTCGGCACTCCGCACGGCGCGGATCTCGGCGCCTTGTGCGCGGGCTACCGGGTGCCGCACGTCGTCGCCGAAACGCTCACCGAGTTCCGGGCGGCGCTGCGGCCCGCGCCCGGGTTGCGGGTGGTCGAGGTCCGGGTCGACCGGACGCGCCACCGCGAGCTGCACGCACGGTTGCGAACGGCGGTTTCCTCGGCCGTTTGTGCTGTCTAGGGAGTTTTAGGCGCATTCCAGCGGTTAAGAACCCTTCCTTTGGCTGTATCTCCCCTTCCGGCACGTGGCTACGTTCGAGCCGCTGAACAATCCTGGGAGGGATTCGCAATGCGTCTCAAGACTCGAGCCGGGTTCACCGGTCTGACCGTGGGCATCGTCTCCGTGCTGCTGGCGGGCACCGCTTCCGCCGCCCCGACGCCGGGTGCCATCGGTGTCGGCGACCCGTACTACTCGCACGCCGGCAACGGGGGCTACGACGTCGGCCACTACGACCTCCGCCTGAGCTACCAGCCCGCGACCGACCTGCTGGCCGGCACCACGACGATCCTGCTGACCGCGACACAGGACCTGTCCCGGTTCAACCTCGACTTCGGCCTCAAAGTGTCGAGCGTGCGGGTCAACAACCGGCCGGCGAAGTTCGTGACGTCCACCGACGGCACCGGCGAGCTGACCGTCACCCCGGCGTCGCCGCTGCTCAAGGGCCAGACCGCGGTGGTCGCGGTGGCCTACGCGGACACGCCGTCGAAGGTGAAGATCGACGGTTTCACCGGCTGGAAGAAGACCCCGGACGGCGCGCTTGCCGTCGACGAACCGCAGATCGCCGCGTGGTGGTTCCCGTCGAACGACCATCCGACCGACCTGGCCACCTACGACGTTTCGGTCGAGGTGCCGAACGACGTCGTCGCGTTGTCCAACGGGACGCTCGTGCGCAAGACGCAGCAGCGCCCTGGCTGGACCCGCTGGAACTGGCGCAGCACCAAACCGCAGGCCACGTACCTGACGTCCCTCGAGGTCGGCGAATTCGAGGTGCACGAGCAGACCACTCCGGACGGCAAGCCGTTCGTCACCGCGTACGGAGCCGACCTCGGCGAGTCCCTGGACGCGGCCAAGGCCAGCATCGAACGCACGCCGGAGGTCAACGAGTTCCTCGCGACGAAGTTCGGCCCTTACCCGTTCGAGGCGCAGGGCGGCGTCGTCACCACCGGCATCACCTTCTCGCTGGAGAACCAGACCCGCCCGGTGTACGGCGCGCGGAACTTCCGTTCCGGCTCCAATATGTCGCTCGTCGCGCATGAGAACGCACACCAGTGGTTCGGCGACGCCGTCACGCTGGGCAAATGGAGTGACATCTGGCTCAACGAGGGTTTCGCGTCGTACGCGGAATACCTCTGGTCGGAGTACGTCGGCGAGGGCACGGCCGACGAGCTCGCGCAGTACGTCTACGACCTCTATCCGGCGAACGACCCGTTCTGGCAGGTCCTGCCCGGCGACCCCACCGCCGAAGGCCAGTTCGACGCGGCCGTCTACGACCGCGGCGCGCTGACCCTGCACGCGCTGCGCAAGGCAGTGGGCGACGACACGTTCTTCCGGATCCTGCAAACCTGGCTGCAGGTGAAGAAGAACAAGTCCGCGGTGATCCCGGAGTTCATCGCGCTGGCCGAGAAGATCTCGGGCAAGCCGCTGTTCGGCCTGTTCCAGACCTGGCTCTTCACCAAGGGAAAGCCGGCACCCGGACCGAACGGTGCGGCCCCGGAGGCGTTCACCTCGGCCGCGGTGAAGGTGGCACCGAAGTCGTATGGGCAGATCAAGGCGAACCACGAAATGCTCGCCGCGGGACACGCCCACTAACGGGTAGCGCTACGCTCGCGGCGTGACGGCCAAAGGTGAACGAGCGAGGCGCATCGGGTGGTATGCCGCCCTGATCGTCGCCTCGCTCGTCACCGTGCTCTGCGTCTCGCTGCTGTTCGCGGCCATCCGCAACGACAACTCGATCTCGTCCGAAATGGGCCAGGCGACCGCGCAGGTCGACTCGGTGACGTTCGACCGCACGATCATCAACTACGCCACCCCGGACGGCATCGTGCACAGCCCGGCCAACGGCGTCCTCTACCCGGCCGGGCTCGTCGCCGGGCAGCTGGTGAACATCGAGTACGACGCCGGTGACCCCGAACTCGCGCGGGTCGCCGGGCGATCGGCGGCGAACACGCTGCTGCCGCTGGGGAGCACGATCTTCTTCACCTGGCTGGTCGCCGGCCCCTTACTTTGGTGGATCCGCCGGCTGAATCTTAAATCGCGCGCTGAGGCGACTCCCGTCTGATCACGCGAGTTACGCGCCCAATCACGCGTGTCGCCCTTCCAATCACGCGTGTTGCCCTTCCAGACACGCGTGTCGCCCTCCAAACTTCTGTGCGGAAACGGCGAACTCGCGTGATTGGAGGGGCAACACGCGTGATCAGATGGACGACACGGCTGTTTCCTGCCACCAGCCGAGCACCTCGTCGGCCACCCCCGGAGCCGCGACCAGCAGGCCATCGGTCGGTAACGCGGTGTCCTCGCCATGCCGGTCCAGCACCACCGCCCCGGCCTCGATGGCCAGAGCGACCGATCCGGCGACGTCCCATTCGTGGTAGCTGTGCAGTACCGCGGCGGCCGCGTGGCCAAGGGCGACCTGCGCGATCGACAGCGCCGCCGAGCCCAGCACCCGAACTCCGGCGTGCGCGGCGGCGGCGCGTTCGATGAATTCGCCCATTCCCGGCCATGGGCCCTTGCGCGCCAGTTCGGTGCACACGATCGACCCGGTCGTATGCGTGCGGTCGATCAGGGTGATCGGTTTGCCGTTGGCGCGGGCACCCCGGCCGCGGGCGGCGGCGTAGATCTGGGCGCGGTACGGGTCGGCGATGACACCGACCACCGGCCCCGACGAGTCGACCAGCGCGAGACTGTAGGCGCACCAGGGGACCCCGGCGACGTAGTTCGCGGTGCCGTCGACCGGGTCGACCACCCACCGGTAGGCGGCGACGTCGGCACCGTGGTCGGCGCCGAACTCACCGCCGACGACCGGTATGCCGGGGAATTCCGCGGTCAGCACCCGGCGCGTATGGCGTTCGAGGATGCGGTCGGTGTCGGTGACCCAGTCGAACGGGGAGTCCTTGAGGTCGGGGTGTGCGCCGCGGCCGGCGGTCGCGGTGATCACGTCGGTGGCGTCGTTGGCGAGCCGTCCGGCCACCTCGAGCGCCCTCGACAGCAACCCGGGCTCGACGGGCTGAGACGGCCTTGAGGACAGAAGGGTCATGCCTGCCTAGTGTGGCCGAGCCTGGTTTACGGGACACGACCTTGAGATGACATGTCTTGCCCATTCTGTCGACGGAGTGTTCCGTCTCCGTTGGCGTGGGCGTCATGACCGGATGCGACAGTGAGGCCGTGCGAGTCGCGATAGTCACCGAAAGTTTCCTGCCCCAGGTGAACGGCGTGACCAACTCCGTGCTCCGAGTCGTGGAACACCTCCGCGACCGGGCGCACGAGGTGCTGATCATCGCCCCTGGTCCGGGGCCCGGGGAATACCGTGGCGCCCCTGTCGTCCGGATTCCCGCACTCGATTTCCCGGGCGTGAACTCCCTTCCCGTCGGCGTGCCGACCCGGACGGTGCTGACCGCGCTTGCCGATTTCGGCCCGGACGTGGTGCACCTGGCATCGCCGTTCGTGGTCGGCGCACGCGGGCTCGCCGCGGCGAGACGGCTTCGCGTGCCGTGCATCGCGGTGTACCAGACCGACATCGCCGGATTCGCCGCCGCGTACGGCTTCGGCCTCGCGGCACGGGCGGCCTGGCGCTGGGTGCGCCGCCTGCACTCGCGTGCCGACCGCACGCTCGCGCCGTCGTCGGATTCGGTGGAACAGCTGAAACTGCACGGCGTCCCGCGGGTGCACCGCTGGGCCCGCGGCGTCGACATCGAGCGGTTTTCGCCAACGCACCGGGATCCCGGGCTGCGGGCTCAGCTCGCGCCGAACGGGGAACTGCTGGTCGGATTCGTCGGCAGGCTCGCGCCGGAGAAAGAGGTCGACAGGCTGACCACGCTGGCCGGGATGGACGGCGTCCGCGTGGTCGTGGTCGGCGACGGACCCGAACTTCCCTTGCTGCGTGAGCGCATTCCAGGCGCCGCGTTCCTCGGCGCCCGTTACGGCGAAGAGCTTTCGACCGCGTACGCGAGCCTCGACGTTTTCGTCCACACAGGCATCCACGAGACGTTCTGCCAGGCGATCCAGGAGGCGATGGCGTCCGGATTGCCGGTGCTCGCCCCGAATGCCGGCGGCCCGAAGGACCTCGTCCTGCCCGGCCGTACCGGCTACCTGCTGCCCGCCGACCGTCCCGGTTTCGCGACGGCGTTGGTGGACAAGGTGAACGACCTGCGTGACGACGCACTGCGCGCCAGGCTGGGGGAGAAGGCGCGCAAGGTGGTGCTCGGCCGGACCTGGCCCGCCGTCTGCCACGAACTGGTCGGCCACTACGAGGCAGTCCAGGGCAAAATCGCCCGCGCCGCCTGAGATGCACATCGTCCAGCTGGCCAACTTCTACGGTCCGCGCTCGGGCGGGTTGCGGACCGCGTTGCACCATCTCGGCGCGGGCTATGTGGCGAACGGGCACCAGGTCACCCTGGTCGTACCCGGACGGCGTTACGCGGACGAGGTGCTGCCGTCGGGGGTCCGCCGGTTTTCCCTGCCGGCCCCACAGATCCCGGGGACCGGGGGCTATCGCGCGGTCGACCCGCACCGGGTCCGCGCGGTGCTGAGACGGCTCGAGCCGGACAGACTCGAAGTGTCGGACAGGCTGACGTTGCGCGGGATGGGCGTGTGGGCGAGGCGCAATGGCGTGCCCAGCATGGTGATCTCGCACGAGCGGCTCGACCGGTTGCTCGAACAGTTCCTGATGCCGCAGGTCCTGGCGCGGCGCGTCGCCGACGTCGCGAACCGGCGGATGGCCGAGCACTACGACACGGTCGTCTGCACGACGGCGTTCGCCCGCGCGGAATTCGACCGGATCGCGGTGCCGAACGTCCGGCGGGTCCCGCTCGGCGTCGACCTCGCGACGTTCGCCCCGGCCAGACGCGACGACGGCTGGCGGCACACGCTTTCTGGCGACGCCGACGCCCTGATCGTCCACTGTGGACGGCTGTCGCCCGAGAAACACGTCGAGCGCAGCGTGGACACCGTCGCCGAGCTCACCGAAGCGGGACATCGCGTGCGGCTCGTCGTCGCCGGCGACGGCCCACGACGTCGTGCGCTGGAACGGCGGGCGCGGGGCCTTCCGGTGACCTTCCTCGGGTTCTTGTCGGGCCGTGACGAGGTCGCGCGGCTGCTGGCCAGCGCCGACGTCTCCCTCGCGCCCGGACCGCACGAGACCTTCGGGCTGGCCGCCTTGGAGGCACTCGCTTCGGGGACGCCCGTGGTGGTCTCGGCGTCGTCGGCGTTGCGGGAGATCGTGCGGCCGGGTTGCGGCGAGGCGGTCGACGATCACGCGCCGGCGTTCGCCACCGCGGTCACCGGGCTGCTGGAGCGCCCCGAGGACACCCGGCGCGCGGCGGCGAGGGCCAGGGCCGAGGAATTCGCCTGGCCACGGTCGGTTCAGGGAATGCTCTCCGCACTCACCTAGTTCCATCCATGCCCCGCCACCGCCCTCAACGGAGAAGCTGCGCTTCCATGCCTTGATTCGAGATCATTTGTACTGATTTTGTACAAGGGACATTCATCGTCCCCCTCACGCCATCGAGCGAGAGGACGGCACGTGAGGTTCCAAGTACTGGGGACGTTCAGCATCTCTTCGGATTCGCGATCGGTTCCGTTGCGCGGCCGGATGAGACGAACCCTGCTCGGGGTCCTTCTGGTCCGGGCCAACACCTACGTGCCGGTCGACGTGCTCACCGAGGCCCTCTGGGAGAGCCGGTGGGAGCCACGCGCGGTGCCGAAACTGCACTGGCACGTGCACAAACTGCGGCAGGCGCTGCCCGACGGAGACAGGCTCGTCTTCGACAACGGCGGTTACCGGCTCGAGGTGCACCCGGGCGAGCTGGACGTCGAAACGTTCGAGACGCTGGGGACGCAAGCGCTGAAATGCGCCGACCCCGCGCAACGGGCGTCGTTGATCCGGCAGGCGCTCTCGTACTGGCAGGGCGCGCCGTACGAGGGCCTCGACGTCCCGTTGCTCTCAGACGAGACGATGCGGCTGTCCGAACACCGTCTGGTGCTGCTCGAAGAGCTCTACCAGGCGGAACTCGACCTCGGACGCCATGCGAGCGCGGCCGTCGAGCTGGCGGATCTGGTGCGGCGGAACCCGTTGCGGCAACGTTCCCAGTACCTCCTGATGGACGCTTTGTGGCGTGACGGCAGGACGGCCGACGCGCTCGCCGCCTACCGGCGTGCCCGCCGGATTTCGATCGGTCAGCTCGGCCTCGAACCCGGTCCCGAGCTGCGGTTCCTGGAGCGAAGGATCCTTGCCGGCGAAGTGGCGCGGACCGGTGCGCATCCGGCCCCCGCGCTCCTCGACCGAGCCAGGTAAACCTACTTTCCGGCGCTTTGCTCCCGCTTGGCCGCGCACTTGGCCACAAGCGCGTGAAGGCCCCCTTCCCTCGGCTGAGCCGAGGGGAAGGGGGCCTTCACGCGACGTCCCTCAAGAGCCGCGAGCTAGTGTCTGGGCATGTCCCGAGCGAGCCTCGACAAGGATCCGCACGAAGTCGCCGCCATGTTCGACGACGTCGCGGACGGCTATGACCGCGCGAATTCGTTCATGACGTTCGGCTTCGATCGCCGTTGGCGCACCACCACCGCGCGCGTGCTCGACGCCAAACCCGGTGAGAGGGTGCTCGACCTCGCCGCGGGTACCGGTGTGTCCACCGTCGAGTACGCCCGCAACGGCGCCTGGTGCCTCGCCGCGGACTTCTCCTTCGGGATGCTCAAGGCGGGCCTGCACCGAGGCGTCCCGATGGTCGCCGCGGACGCGCTGAACCTCCCGTTCGCCGACGAGAGCTTCGACGCGGTGACAATCTCGCTCGCGCTGCGCAACTTCGTCGACACCAAGGCCGCGCTCACGGAGATAGCGCGCGTGGTCAAACCGGGTGGCCGGCTGGTGATCTGCGAAGTGTCGACGCCCACATTCCCGCCCATCCGCTTCGTCCACCGGAACTTCGTGCTGAAGCTCCTCACATGGGTCGGCAGCCGGACCTCGACGAACCCCGAGGCCTACTCCTACCTGGCCGAATCCATGCTCGCGTGGCCGGATCAGCGGGCGCTGGGCGAGATCATCGCGAGCGCCGGCTGGACCGAGGTGGAGTGGTTGAACCTCACTTTCGGCGTCGTCGCCATCCACCGTGCGAAGAAGCCATCTGTAAATTCCACGGTATGACCCGTCGCAATGCAGACCACGACGCCGAAGTCATCGTCGTCGGTGCCGGACCGGCCGGCTCCACCGCCGCCACGTACCTCGCCCGTTCGGGCGTCGACGTGCTGTTGCTGGAGAAGACCGAGTTCCCGCGCGAGAAGGTCTGCGGCGACGGCCTGACCCCGCGCGGCGTCAAGCAGCTGATCGACCTCGGCATCGATACCAGCGAGGACGCGGGCTGGGTGCACAGCCGCGGACTGCGGATCCTGACCGGCGAGCTCACCCTCGAACTCGACTGGCCGGATCTCACCAGCTACCCGCCCTACGGCGTTTCCCGGACCCGTCAGGACTTCGACGACCTGCTCGCGAAGACCGCGGTGAAGGCCGGCGCGCGTCTCTACGAGCGCACCACCGTCACCGGCGCGATCACCAGCCCGAGTGGGCGCGTGATCGGCGTCGAGGCGAAGGTCGGCCCGGAGAAGACGCCGGTCAGCTACCGCGCTCCGCTGGTCCTGGCCTGCGACGGCGTCTCCGCGCGGCTCGCGCTGAGCGTTGGCATCCAGAAGAACGAGAAGCGCCCGATGGGCGTCGCGGTCCGCCAGTACTACAAGAGCCCGCGCCACGACGATCCGTTCATCGAGGGTCACCTCGAGCTGTGGGACCGCTCCGACCCGCGCGACCCCAAGCTGCTGCCGGGCTACGGCTGGGCGTTCCCGCTCGGCGACGGCACGGTGAACGTCGGTCTCGGCATGCTGTCGACGTCGGCCGCGTTCCGGGGCACCGACTACCGCGCTCTGCTGCGCCAGTGGCTCGACGGTACGCCCGAGGAATGGGGCTACCGCGAGGAGAACGCCATCGGCAAGGTCGGCGGCGCCGGTCTCCCGATGGGCTTCAACCGCACCCCGCACTACCGCGACGGCCTGCTGCTGCTCGGCGACGCGGGCGGCATGGTCAGCCCGTTCAACGGCGAGGGCATCTCCGCCGCGATGGAATCCGCGCAGCTGGCCTCCGAGTTCGTCGTCCAGGCCCTGGCCCGACGCGAAGGTCCCTCTCGTGAGCGTGCTCTTGAGGGCTACCCGCGCGCGGTCGCGGAGCTCATGGGCGGCTATTACCGGCTCGGCAACGTCTTCGCGAAGCTGATCGGCAAGCCCAAGATCATGCACGCGGCGACGAAGTACGGCCTGCGGATCAACTCGATCCTTCCTCTTGTCTACAAAGGCCTTTCCGGCTGCTACGACGCGAAGGGCGGCGACGGCGTCGACCGCCTCATCGCCGCTCTCTCCCGCGCCACCCCCAGCCCTCGCTGATTGCGCGTGAAGGCCCCCTTCCCTCGACTCAGCCGAGGGAAGGGGGCCTTCACGCGTTTCTGGGCACACACGACCCGCAGTGTCATCGGTCACAGGACAAGGGTGGTCAATCGGACCCGCGGAGTCGATCTTCGGGATGATCCCGCAGGTCACCGGCATCGCGCGTCGACGCAAACCGTGCTGGCCGTGCGGCCAGGTTAGGGCAGCCTTATAGCACGGGGCCTAGGGACAAGAATGTGAGTCACGTCCTACACTCCCCCCATGCTTTGTGAATCGCTTCACATCCTCGACGGGAGGCTTGTGAACTATTTCACAAGCGAGGGGGCCGCTATGTACGGCCCGTAAGGGTTGCCTAACCCAAGGCGGTGTGACCCAGGTCCCTTAGGGTGCCGACCGAGGGAAGCGGACAACCCCGACTCGAAAACCGCAGCGGCGCGGAAAGGATGGCGAAAACCCCGTGCTGATGTTGCCCGTGCTGACACAGGCGCCCACCACCCAGGTGCCTACAGTGCCCAATCTCAACATGTACCTCCCCCTGGTCCTGTTGTTCGTTCTCGCACTCGCCTTCGCGGTGCTGTCGGTGCTGCTCGGCCCGCTGGTCGGCCCGAGCCGCTACAACAAGGCGAAGTTCGCGGCCTACGAATGCGGTATCGAACCGTCGCCGCAGCCGGTCGTCGGCGGTGGCCGGATGCCGGTGGCGTACTACATCACCGCGATGCTGTTCATCCTGTTCGACATCGAGATGGTCTTCCTCTACCCGTTCGCGGTCTCCGCGGACGCGCTGGGCATGTTCGGCCTGGTGGAGATCGTGCTGTTCATCGCGACGGTCGGTTTCGCGTACGCCTACGTATGGCGTCGCGGCGGCCTGGATTGGAACTAGAAGCATGGGCCTCGAAGAAAAACTCCCCAACGGCATCCTGTTGGCCAGCCTCGAAGGCCTGGTCAACTGGGCGCGCAAGAACTCGATGTGGCCCGCCACCTTCGGGCTCGCCTGCTGCGCGATCGAGATGATGACCGTCGGCGGTTCCCGTTACGACATCGCCCGCTTCGGCATGGAACGCTTCAGCGCAACCCCGCGCCAGGCCGACCTGATGATCGTCGCCGGCCGCGTCACGCAGAAGATGGCGCCCGTCCTCCGCCAGATCTACGACCAGATGGCCGAGCCCAAGTGGGTGCTGGCGATGGGCGTCTGCGCCTCGTCGGGCGGGATGTTCAACAACTACGCCGTGGTGCAGGGCGTCGACCACATCGTCCCGGTCGACATGTACCTCCCCGGCTGCCCGCCGCGCCCGGAAATGCTGCTCGACGCGATCCTGAAGCTGCACGCCAAGATCCAGGACGAGCCGATCAACGCCCGCCGGGCCGCGATCCGCGCCGCCAGCGGTGAGCGCACCGAGCTGATCGCCTCCTCGATCAAGTACGCGAAGAAGTGAGCGACGTGCCTGAAGAAAACACGCCTGAGGAAAACACGGGGAAGCCGGAGACCGGCGCCGAACAGTCCAGCGCCGAGCGCGCCGAAGGCGGCCTCGAGCCGCAGGGCACGCGTCCGGCGGAGCCGGTCGTCACCGGTAAAGAGCGCCAGGGCATGTTCGGTGTCAGCGGCACCGGTGACACCTCCGGCTACGGCGGTGTCCGCCTCCCCGCGTACAGCCCGGCCCCGGCCGAGCGCCCCTACGGCGGCTGGTTCGACGAATTCGCCGACGAGTTCTATGCGGCCTTGGCGGACAACAAGGTTCCGGCGAGCGCGGTCCTGCAGACCACCGTCGACCGCGGCGAGATCACCTTCTACGTCGCCCGCGAGCACCTCGTCGAGATCGCGCGGACCCTGCGCGACGACGCCGGTCTCCGGTTCGAGCTCCTGAGCTCGGTGTCCGGTGTGGACTACGGCGTCGACGTCCCGCAGCGACTGCACTCGGTCTACCACTTCACGTCGATGACCTACCGCCGCCGCATCCGGCTCGAGGTCACGCTCGACATCGAGGACGCGCATGTCCCGTCGCTGGTCGGGCTGTACCCGACGGCCGACTGGCAAGAGCGCGAGACCTGGGACATGTTCGGCATCGTCTACGACGGACACCCGGCGCTCACCCGCATCCTCATGCCGGACGACTGGGACGGCCACCCCCAGCGCAAGGACTACCCGCTCGGCGGGATCCCGGTCGAATACAAGGGCGCGGAGATCCCGCCGCCGGATCAGCGGAGGTCGTACTCGTGACCATCCACGACGACACCACAGCAGAAGTCCCCGAAGCCGACTCCCGCGACACCACCGAAGGCCGCGTCTACAGCGTCTCCGGCGGTGACTGGGACGACGTCATCGAGGACTCGCGCCACGACGAGCGCATGGTCATCAACATGGGCCCGCAGCACCCGTCGACGCACGGCGTGCTCCGGCTCGTGCTGGAGATGGAGGGCGAGACCGTCACCCAGCTCCGCTCGGTCATCGGCTACCTGCACACCGGGATCGAGAAGAACTGCGAGTACCGCACGTGGACCCAGGGCGTCACCTTCGTGACGCGCATGGACTACCTCGCGCCGCTCTCGACCGAGCTCGCGTACTGCCTCGGTATCGAGAAGCTGCTCGGCATCCAGGCTCCGCGACGCGCCGAGCTGCTACGCGTGATGCTGCTGGAGATCAACCGCATCGGCTCACACCTGGTCTACATCGCCACCGGCGGGATGGAACTCGGCGCGACCACCGCGATGACGCTCGGATTCCGTGAGCGCGAAGAGGTTCTGCACCTGCTGGAGCACCTCACCGGTCTGCGCATGAACCACGCGTTCATCCGGCCCGGCGGTCTCGCGCAGGACATGCCGGACGACTACCAAGAGGTGGTCAGCGCGTTCGTCAAGACGATGGACGAGCGGCTTCCCTTGTACGACAAGCTCTTCACCGGTCAGCCGATCTGGCGCAACCGGCTCAAGGGCGTCGGCTACCTGCCGGTCGACGCGTGCCTCGCGCTCGGTGTCACCGGTCCGGTGCTGCGCAGCGCGGGTCTCCCGTGGGACCTGCGCAAGACCGAGCCGTACTCGCGCTACGACGAGTTCGAGTTCGACATCCCGACCTCGACCGACGCGGACTGCTGGGCGCGGTACCTGATCCGCGTCGAGGAGATGCACCAGAGCCTGCGGATCATCAAGCAGTGCCTGAAGAAGCTCGAGCCGGGCCCGGTCATGGTCGAGGACAAGAAGGTCGCCTGGCCCGCGCAGCTCTCGCTCGGCAGCGACGGCCTGGGCAACTCGCTCGAGCACGTCCGCAAGATCATGGGCCAGTCGATGGAATCGCTGATCCACCACTTCAAGCTGGTCACCGAGGGCTTCAAGGTCCCGCCTGGCCAGGTGTACACGACGGTGGAATCGCCGCGCGGCGAACTCGGCGCGCATCTCGTCTCCGACGGTGGCACCAGGCCGCTGCGGGTGCACGTGCGCGAACCGAGTTTCGTGAACCTGCAGTCGATGCCCGCGATGGCCGAAGGCGGGCTCGTGGCGGACGTCATCGCCGCGATCGCCTCGATTGACCCCGTCATGGGGGGAGTGGACCGTTGAGCACCCAGCCCGGAACGACACCGACGCCCGAGCCCGGCACCAGCCTGGCCGAGCAGACCCACATCGCCGCCGGTGGTGACGTCGACGTGATCGCGATCGCGCCGGATCCCGCCCTGGCGGAGGGCATCCTGGAGAACGCGAAGCCCGAAGACATCTTCGACGCCGACGTCCACGCCAAGGCGCAGGACCTGATCTCGCGCTACCCGCAGTCGCGGTCGGCGCTGCTGCCGCTGCTGCACCTGGTGCAGTCGGTACAGGGTTACGTGAGCCAGGAGGGGATTTCCTTCTGTGCCAAGCAACTCGACCTGTCCGACGCAGAGGTCAGCGCGGTCGCGACGTTCTACACCATGTACAAACGCCGGCCCTGCGGCGAGCACCTGGTGAGCGTCTGCACGAACACCTTGTGCGCGGCGATGGGCGGCGACGCGATCTACAAGAAGCTCCAGACGCACCTCGGCTCCGAGGAAAAGCCGTTGGGGCACAACGAGACCGCGGGAACGCCGAACGAGCCGGGCTCTATCACGCTGGAGCACGCGGAGTGCCTGGCGGCCTGCGACCTCGCGCCGGTCATCCAGGTCAACTACGAGTTCTTCGACAACCAGACCGAGGACAAGGCCGTCGCGCTGGTCGACGCGTTGCAGGCGGGCAAGAAGCCGGCCCCGACGCGCGGCGCGCCGCTGACCAGCTTCAAGGGCGCCGAGCTTCAGCTCGCCGGGTTCTTCCCCGAGGACGCGCAGCAGTACCGCACGGACGTCGACGGTCCTTCGCAGGCCGTCGAAACCCTGCGGGGAGCGCAGATCGCGCAGGACCGCGGCTGGACGGCGCCCGCGATGAAGGATGTTCCGTTGCCGGAGGTGACCAAGAAATGACCGCCGATCCCATCACTCCGGTACTCACGAAGCGCTGGCTGTCGCCGAACTCCTGGACCATCCAGTCGTACGAGGCGCTCGAGGGCTACACCGCGATCCGCAAGGCGCTCAAGGGAACTCCCGAGCAGCTCGTCCAGCTGGTCAAGGACTCCGGCCTCCGCGGCCGTGGCGGCGCGGGTTTCCCGGCCGGCATCAAGTGGTCCTTCATGCCCCCCAACGAGGACAAGCCGCACTACCTGGTGATCAACGCCGACGAAGGCGAACCGGGTACCTGCAAGGACATCCCGCTGATGATGGCGGACCCGCACTCGCTGATCGAGGGCTGCATCGTCGCCTCGTACGCGATGCGCTCCCACCACTGCTTCATCTACGTCCGCGGCGAGGCGCTGCACTGCATCCGCCGGCTCAACGCGGCCGTGCGCGAGGCGTACGAAGCCGGATACCTCGGCAAGAACATCCTCGACTCCGGATTCGACCTCGACATCACCGTGCACGCGGGCGCCGGGGCGTACATCTGCGGCGAGGAGACGGCGCTGCTCGACTCGTTGGAAGGCCGTCGTGGCCAGCCGCGACTCAAGCCGCCGTTCCCGGCGGCCGCGGGTCTCTACGCCGCGCCGACCACGGTCAACAACGTCGAGACCATCGCCAGCGCGCCGTTCATCGTCAACGGCGGCTCCAGCTGGTTCCGCGAGATGGGCCGCGAGAAGTCGCCCGGCCCGAAGATCTACTCGATCTCCGGTCACGTCGAGAAGCCCGGCCAGTACGAATGCCCGCTGGGCACGACGTTGCGCGAGCTGCTCGACATGGCGGGCGGCATGAAGGACGGCATCCCGCTGAAGTTCTGGACGCCGGGCGGTTCGTCGACGCCGATGTTCACCGCCGAGCACCTCGATGTTCCGCTGGACTTCGAAGGCGCGGCGGAAGCCGGGTCGATGCTGGGCACGACGGCCGTGCAGGTCTTCAACGAGACCGTTTCCGTGCCGTGGGCCGTGATGAAGTGGACGCAGTTCTACGAGCACGAGTCCTGCGGCAAGTGCACGCCGTGCCGCGAGGGCACGTATTGGCTGGCGCAGATCCTGGAGCGGATGGTCGAGGGCAACGGCACCGAAGAGGACATCGACACCCTCCTCGACGTCTGCGACAACATCCTCGGCCGCTCGTTCTGCGCACTCGGCGACGGCGCGGTTTCGCCGATCCAGAGCGGGATCAAGTACTTCCGCGAGGAGTTTCTCGCGTTGTGTCAGGCAAACAAGCGCGAACTGGTGGGGGCGCAGGCATGACGATCGCACCCGGCAAGCCAGGGACCGAGGTCGAAGAGACCCCGGTTCCCGAAGGCCACGTCAAGCTGGTCATCGACGGTGAAGAGGTCATCGCGCCCAAGGGCGAGCTGCTGATCCGTACCGCCGAACGGCTCGGCACGGTCATCCCGCGCTTCTGCGACCACCCGCTGCTCGACCCGGCAGGCGCCTGCCGCCAGTGCCTGGTCGAGGTCGAAATGGGCGGCCGCCCGATGCCGAAGCCGCAGGCCTCGTGCACCATGACGGTCGCCGACGGCATGGTCGTGAAGACCCAGCTGACCTCGGGCGTCGCGGACAAGGCGCAGCAGGGTGTGATGGAGCTGCTGCTCATCAACCACCCGCTGGACTGCCCGATCTGCGACAAGGGCGGCGAATGCCCGCTGCAGAACCAGGCGCTCGCGCACGGCCGCGCGGACTCCCGGTTCGTCGACACGAAGCGGACCTTCCCGAAGCCGCTGCCGATCTCGTCGCAGGTGCTGCTGGACCGAGAGCGTTGCGTGCTCTGCCAGCGCTGCACCCGGTTCTCCAGCGAGATCGCCGGCGACCCGTTCATCGAGCTCCTCGAACGTGGTGCCCACCAGCAGATCGGCACCGCCGAGACCGCGGATGTCCTGGACATGGCCTCGCGGACGACGTCCGGTGACCCGTTCCAGTCGTACTTCTCCGGCAACGTCATCCAGATCTGCCCGGTCGGCGCGCTGACCTCGGCCGCGTACCGGTTCCGTTCGCGGCCGTTCGACCTGGTGTCCTCGCCGAGCGTGTGCGAGCACTGCTCGTCCGGCTGCGCCGAGCGGACCGACTTCCGCCGCGGCAAGGTCATGCGCAAGCTCGCGGGCGACGACCCCGAGGTCAACGAAGAGTGGCTCTGCGACAAGGGCCGGTTCGCGTTCCGCTACGCGACGGCCGAGGGCCGCATCCGCCGTCCGCTGGTCCGCAACGAAGCGGGCGAGCTGGTCGAGGCGTCCTGGACCGACGCGCTGCGCGTCGCCGCGGCCGGGCTGGCCAAGGCGCGTGACGGCAAGGGCGCCGCGGTGCTGACCGGTGGCCGGCTGACCATCGAGGATGCCTACGCGTACTCGAAGTTCGCGCGGATCGCCTTGGGTACCAACGACATCGACTTCCGCTCCCGTCCGCATTCGGCCGAGGAGCTGAACTTCCTCGCGTCGCACGTGGTCGGGACTACGCCGGAAAGCGGCGTCACGTTCGGCGAGATCGAGCGGGCGCGCACGGTGCTGTGCGTGGCCTTCGAGCCCGAGGACGAGGCGCCGATCGTGTTCCTGCGGCTGCGCAAGGCGGCCCGCAAGAACCGCACCCGCGTCGTCCACTTGGGACAGTGGACCACCTCGTCGGTCCGCAAAACCTTCGGTGAGCTTCTGGCCTGTGTGCCGGGTGGCGAACCCGCCGCGATCGACGGGATCGCGCAGCACGCGCAGGACGTCGACGAGGCGCTTTCGGCCGAGGGCGCGGTGATTCTCGTCGGCGAACGCGCCGCCGAGGTCCCGGGCCTGTTCTCCGCACTGCACCGCCTGGTCGAGCGCACCGGTGCCCGGCTCGCGTGGATCCCGCGTCGCGCGGGAGAGCGCGGTGCCCTCGAAGCCGGTGCGGCGCCGACCCTGCTGCCCGGTGGCCGTTCGGTCACCGACGCCGAGGCTCGCGCCGAGGTCGAAAAGGCTTGGGGCGTCTCGCTTCCTGCCATCCGAAGGCCGCGACACCACCGCGATCCTCAAGGCCGCGTCCGGCCAGCGAGCATCGACGGTCTGCTCGTCGGCGGGGTCGACCCGGACGACCTGCCGGACCCGGACCTGGCGCCGGCGGGCGCTCGAGAACGCGAGGTTCGTGGTCAGCCTGGAACTGCGCCACAGCGCGGTCACCGAGCGCGCGGACGTCGTCCTCCCGATCGCCCCGGCGGTCGAGAAGCCGGGCACCTACCTGAACTGGGAGGGGCGGCGCCGCGAGTTCGACGTCACCCTCGAGGGCACCGGCGCCCTGCCGGACTGCCGGGTGCTCGACACCCTGGCCGTCGAGATGGACGCCGACCTGTTCACCCAGACCCCGGCCGCCGCGGCCGCGGATCTGAAGAAGCTGCCTGGCAAGACCGAGCCCGCGACGCGGTTCCAGCCGGTCGAGTCGAAGGCGCCGGCTTCGCCCAACGGCAAGGCCCTGCTGGCCACCTGGCGCCAGTTGCTGGACAACGGTTCGCTGCAGGACGACGAGCCGCACCTCAAGGGCACTCAGCGCGACGTCGTCGCCAGGCTGTCGGCGAAGACCGCCGAAGGCCTCGGCAGCAAGGTGACCGTCTCGAACGAACGCGGGTCCATCACGCTGCCGATCGAGATCGCGGACCTGCCGGACGGCGTGGTGTGGCTCCCGGGCAACTCCGACGGCTCCGCCGTCCGCACGGCGCTCAACGCCGGACACGGTGCTTTCGTCAACCTCACCGGAGGTGAGAAGTGACTCCGTTGCTCAGCCAGATGCCGGACGCCGCCGAGCGTGCCGCGCTGCTGGCGGACGACCCGTTGTGGCTGGTCCTGATCAAGACCGTGGTCATCCTGCTGATCGGCCCGATCCTGACGATCTTCCTGATCGTCTGGGAGCGCAAGGCCGTCGGCCGGATGCAGAACCGCCCCGGCCCCAACCGTGTCGGTCCGAACGGCTACCTGCAGTCCCTCGCGGACGCGATCAAGCTGCCGTTCAAGGAACAGATCATCCCGGACACCGCCGACCGCAAGGTGTACTTCCTCGCCCCGGTCATCTCCGCGGTCCCGGCGCTGATCGCGCTTGCCGCGATCCCGTTCGGCCCGGCCGTCTCGATCTTCGGTGAGTGGACCACCCTCCAGCTGGTCGACCTGCCGGTCGGCGTACTGGTGGTCCTGGCCTGCTCCTCGATCGGTGTGTACGGGCTCGTACTCGCCGGCTGGTCCTCGGGCTCGCCGTACCCGCTGCTCGGCGGACTGCGAAGCGCGGCGCAGGTGATCTCCTACGAGATCGCGATGGGTCTGTCCATTGTGGGCGTCATCCTCTACGCGGGCTCGATGCAGATGTCGACGATCGTCGAGTCGCAGCAAGGGGGCTGGTACTTCTACCTGCTGCTCCCGAGTTTTGTGATCTACGCGATCTCCATGGTCGGCGAGACCAACCGCGCTCCGTTCGACCTCCCCGAGGCCGAATCCGAGCTGGTCGGCGGTTTCCACACCGAGTACAGCTCGATGAAGTTCGCGATGTTCTTCCTCGCCGAGTACGTCAACATGGTGATCGTTTCGGCGTTCGCGACGACGTTGTTCCTCGGCGGCTGGAAGTTCCCGTTCGTCGGCGCCGATCACGCGCTCAACCAGGGCTGGCTGCCGCTGATCTGGTTCGCCGCCAAGCTGTTCACCCTGCTTTTCGGGTTCATCTGGCTGCGCGGCACGCTGCCGCGGCTGCGGTACGACCAGTTCATGCGGCTGGGCTGGAAGGTGCTGGTCCCGTTCAACCTGGTCTGGATCGTGGTGATCGTGACGGTCCGAACGCTCCTGAACCAGGAAGGCGGGGTGACCGTGCCGCAGATCCTCGTCGGCGGCGGCGCCCTCATCGTCGTCCTCGTCATCCTGAGCATGCTGTTGCCCGACAAGAAGATCCCGGACGACGACTACGTCCCGGTCACCGGCGGCGGATTCCCCGTGCCGCCGCTGGATCTGCAGGTTCCGGAGAAGACCCCGCGTCAAAAGGCCATCGCCAAGGCCGAGGCCCGGGCGGCCAAGCGCAAGCCCGCGGCGGTTTCCAGTGGAAGGGAGGCCGGCGATGGGGATGTTTGATCCCATCAAGGGTTTCGGTGTCACCTTCGGGATGATGTTCAAGAAGGTCGCCACCGAGGAGTATCCGGAAGCCGGTGCGCCCGCCGCGCCGCGTTACCACGGCAAGCACCAGCTCAACCGGCATCCGGACGGGCTGGAGAAATGCGTCGGCTGCGAGCTGTGCGCGTGGGCCTGTCCGGCGGACGCGATCTTCGTCGAAGGCGGCGACAACACCGAAGAGGCGCGTTACTCACCCGGTGAGCGTTACGGCGCCGACTACCAGATCAACTACCTGCGCTGCATCGGCTGCGGGTTGTGCGTCGAGGCCTGCCCGACCCGGTCCCTGACGATGATCAACTTCTACGAGCTGGCCGACGACGACCGGCAGAGGCTGATCTACACCAAGGAAGACCTCCTCGCGCCGCTGCTGCCCGGTATGGAGCAGCCGCCGCACCCGATGCGGCTCGGCGAGACCGAGCAGGACTACTACGTCAACGGCCCCGAACTTGCCCGGCAACCGGTCAAGGCTTCCGAGGAGGCCAAGCAGTGATCACGGCAGTTCTCGCCCAGGGGCCGAACGTCTCCGCGGGGATCACCACCGGGGAGACCATCGCGTTCTGGATCCTCGGTCCGCTCGCGCTGCTCGGCGGGCTCGGCATGGTCTTCTCCCGCAACGCCGTGCACTCGGCGCTGTGGCTCGTGCTCACGATGCTGAACCTCGGCGCGCTGTACATGATCCAGCAGGCGCCGTTCCTCGGCTTCACGCAGATCATCGTCTACACCGGCGCGATCATGATGCTGTTCCTGTTCGTGCTGATGATGGTCGGCCGGGAGAGCTCGGACTCGGTCGTCGAGGTGCTGCGCGGGCAGCGGATCCTCGCGACCCTGCTCGGCATCGGTGTCGGCGGGCTGCTCGCGGCGGGCCTGGCCCGCGCGCTCGCCAACGTCACCCCGGCACTGCCGCTCGACCCGGCTTCGGATCAGGGCGGCGGCCCCGGCGGGCTGGGACGGCTGATCTTCACCAAGTACCTGTTCCCGTTCGAGCTCACTTCGGCGCTGCTGATCACCGCCGCGCTCGGCGCGATGGTGCTCGCGTTCACCGACCGGCACGCCAAGGGCGGCAAGAAATCGCAGAAGGAACTCGTCGTCGACCGGTTCACCGGCAAGCACGACCGGCCTTCTCCGCTGCCCGGCCCGGGTGTCTTCGCGACCGACAACTCGGTCGCCACCCCGGCGCTGCTGCCGGATGGTTCGGTCGCTCCCGAGTCGCTCTCGGAGATCATCGAGTCGACCTCGGCCGCCCGGCTCGACGCCGAGCGCAAGCGGGTCGCGGGCACTGAAGAAGGTCCCGATGCACACGCACTTGTCGGAAAGCCTGAGGGGGAGAAGGAATGACCCCGACGTACTACCTGCTCCTGTCCGCGCTGCTGTTCGCCATCGGCGCGGTCGGGGTGCTGGTGCGCCGCAACGCGATCGTCGTGTTCATGTGCATCGAGCTGATGCTGAACGCGGTGAACCTGAGCCTGGTCACGTTCGCCCGCATCAACGGCGAGATCGACGGCCAGGTGATGGCGTTCTTCGTGATGGTCGTCGCCGCCGCGGAGGTCGTGGTCGGGCTGGCGATCATCATGGCGATCTTCCGCACCCGGCGCTCGACCTCGGTCGACGACACCAACCTGCTGAAGTACTAGGAGCACCGAGTTGACCGCATCATCGTGGCTGCTGGTGGCCTTCCCTGCCCTCGGCGCCCTTGTTCTTCTGCTGGCGGGTAAACGTGCGAAAGAGTGGGGGCACCTACTCGGCAGCGCCACCGTCTCGCTGTCCTTCGTCTACGGCCTGATCCTGTTCTTCACCGCCGACACCAAGTCCGCTGTGGACACGAAGCTGTTCTCGTGGATCCCGGTTTCGGCACTGCAGGTGGACTTCGGGCTGCGGGTCGACGCGCTTTCGCTGACCTTCGTCCTGCTGATCACCGGCGTCGGCATGCTGATCCACTTCTACTCGATCGGCTACATGGCCGAGGATCGCGACCGGTCGAGGTTCTTCGCGTACCTCAACCTGTTCGTCGCCTCGATGCTGATCCTGGTGCTGGGCAACAGCTTCGTGACGCTGTACCTCGGCTGGGAGGGTGTGGGTCTCGCGTCCTACCTGCTCATCGGCTGGTACCAGGACCGCCCGTCCGCGGCCACCGCGGCGAAGAAGGCGTTCCTGATGAACCGCGTCGGGGACGTCGGGCTCGCGCTGGCGATCTTCCTGATGTTCAAGTACGCCGGTTCCACCGGGTACACGGAGGTCTTCGGGGCGGTCGGCGACGGAAGGTTCCCGCCCGCGGCGATCACCGCGATGGCGATCCTGCTGCTGCTCGGTGCTTGTGGTAAATCCGGTCAGTTCCCGCTGCAGGCCTGGCTTCCCGACGCGATGGAAGGCCCGACCCCGGTGTCGGCGCTCATCCACGCGGCGACCATGGTCACCGCCGGCGTCTACCTGGTCGCCCGCTGCCACGAGATCTTCAACGCCACTCCGGACGGCAGGCTGATCGTCACCCTGGTCGGTACGGTCACGCTGCTGATCGGGTGCATCATCGGCTGCGCGTACGACGACATCAAGAAGGTCCTGGCGTACTCCACGGTCAGCCAGATCGGTTACATGATGCTCGCCGTCGGCCTCGGGCCGATCGCCTACGCGCTCGGCATCATGCACCTGGTCGCGCACGGTTTCTTCAAGGCCGGGCTGTTCCTCGGGGCCGGTTCGGTCATGCACGCCATGAACGACGAGGTCGACATGCGGAAGTACGGCGGGCTGCGCAAGCACCTGCCGGTCACCTTCTGGACCTTCGCACTCGGTTACCTCGCCCTGATCGGCATCCCGCCGCTCTCCGGTTTCTTCACCAAGGACGCGATCATCGAGGCGGCGCTGAGCCAGGGTGGCTGGCGTGGCTGGGTGATGGGCGGCGCGGCGCTGCTCGGTGCCGGGCTCACCGCGTTCTACATGACGCGCCTGATGGCGATGACCTTCTTCGGCAAGGAACGCTGGAAGGAGATCAAGTCCAGCGACGGCCGCGACTTCCATCCGCACGAGTCGCCTTCGGTGATGAAGTGGCCGATGATCATCCTGGCGATCGGTTCGGTCGGCGCGGGTGCGTTCTTCGCCCTCGGAGACCGGTTCGCCGAATGGCTGTCCCCGGTGGTCGGTCCGCTCGAAGAAGGTGGCCACAGCGTCATCCCGCACGCGCTGGTCCCGATCCTGACAGTGGCTCTCTCCCTGCTGGGTGTGCTCGCGGCCTGGTTGTTCGTCGGCCGTAAGGACGTTCCGGTGGAACGGCCCGAGCGGGTCTCGGTCCTGGTCAAGGCCGCGCGCAAGGATCTGTACGGCAACACCCTGAACGAGACGCTGGTCGGCCGTCCGGGCACCTGGCTCGCCCGCGCGCTGGTCTACGTGGACAACCGAGGCGTCGACGGCGCGGTCAACGGGCTCGCCGCCGCACTCGGCGGCGGCTCCGGTCGCCTGCGCCGACTGCAGACCGGCTTCGTCCGCTCGTACGCACTTTCCATGCTGGGCGGCACATTCCTGCTTCTGGCGGCACTCCTGCTGGTGAGGTTCTCCTGATGACTTGGCTCCTGGCAACCATCCTGGTGCCGCTGGTAGGTGCAGCGGTCGTCGCGGGGATGAAGAACAACGACAAGCTGGCGACGCTCACCGCGCTCGGAGTGTCGATACTGACCTTCCTGCTGGTGATCCCGCTGTGGGCGAGCTACTCGCCCTCGGGGGACCGGCTGCAGCAGACGTCCTCAATGGACTGGATCCCCAGTTTCGGCATCCACATCTCGTTCGGCATCGACGGCATCGCGCTGGTGATGATCGCGGTCATCGGGCTGCTGGTGCCGATCGTGGTCGGCGCGCTCGGCCTGACCGACAAGCTTCCGGCCGGGCGCTCGGCGGGCGGGTTCCTTTCACTGATCCTGGTGCAGGAGGCGCTGACGATCGGCGTCTTCGCCGCGACCGACGTCTTCCTGTTCTACGTGCTGTTCGAGATCATGCTGATCCCGATGTACTTCCTCATCGGCGGCTACGGCGGCGCGAACCGGCAGTACGCGGCGGTCAAGTTCTTCCTGTACTCGTTCCTCGGCGGTCTGATCATGCTGGCCTCGGCCATCGGGGCTTACTCGATGGCGTCGAACGAACTGGGTAAGGGCACCTTCGACTGGGAAACCCTCGTCACGGTCGTCCGCGATGCCCCGACGGGTACGCAGATCTGGCTGTTCCTCGGATTCTTCCTGGCGTTCGCGATCAAGGCGCCGCTGGTGCCGTTCCACACCTGGCTACCGGACGCCGCGGGACAGGCGCCCATCGGCGTCGCGGTGCTGCTGGTCGGTGTGCTGGACAAGGTCGGCACGTTCGGGTTCCTGCGCTACTGCCTCCCGATGTTCCCGGAGGCAAGCAAGGAACTCGCGCCCTGGGTCCTGGTGCTCGCCGTCGCGGGTGTCCTTTATGGATCGATCCTCGCGGCCGGGCAGCGCGACATGAAACGCTTCGTCGCGTACGTGTCGATCGCCCACTTCGGGTTCATCGCCATGGGCATCTTCACCTTCAACGAGCAGGCGATGGTCGGCTCGGTTTCCTACATGCTCAACCACAGCCTCGCCACCGGAATGCTGATCGTGGTGGTCGGCCTGATCGTCATGCGCGGTGGGTCCACCAAGATCTCGGACTACGGCGGCATGGCGAAGGTGACCCCGCTACTCGGCGGGATGCTGCTGATCGCCGGTCTGTCCACGCTTTCCCTGCCGGGCACGAACTCCTTCATCAGTGAGTTCCTGGTCCTGCTGGGGTCCTTTGTGGACTATCCGGTGTACACGATCATCGCGACGGTCGGCATGGTGCTGGCCGCGGCGTACGTGCTCTGGCTCTACCAGCGCATCATGCAGGGCCCCGTCCGCGGTGACGCCCTTATCGGCGCGGGTGGAGGGGCTGTGTCTTCGCCGGCCCCGCAGGGGCCTCCCACCCCGACCATCACGGGGTCGGATACCGCTGTGATGAGCGCTACAAAGGCAATCAAAGACCTCGGCGGCAGGGAGATCGCGATCCTGGCGCCGATGGTCGTGCTGATCATCGCGCTCGGGTTCTATCCCAAGCCGGTGCTCGACACGATCACCCCGTCGGTGCAGCAGACCATGTCTGCCGTGCAGGGAGGCAAGTAAACCGTGCTCTTTCTGACTCAGGCGCAACAGCTGCCGACGCCGTCGGTCGACTACTTCGCCGTCGCGCCGGTGCTGATCATCTTCGGCGCGGCGTGTGTGAGCGTGCTGCTCGAAGCCTTCCTTCCCAAGCACATGCGGTGGCCGTCTCAGGTCTTCCTCTCGGTGTTCGGCATCGCGGCCGCCGGGGTCTTCCTGGTCTGGTACGCGACAGGCGCACCGAAGAACGGCGTGACGACCTTCAGCGAAGCGATCGCCGTCGACCGGCCGTCGCTGTTCCTGTGGGGCACGCTGCTGGCGCTCGCGCTGGGCGCGGTACTGCTGATCGCGGACCGCTCGGTCGAGCCGGGCGGTGCGTTCGTCGCACAGGCCGGGATCCCGCCGGGCACCATCCAGGACCGTGCGCAGGCCGGTACGACCGGCATGCAGACCGAGGTCTTCCCGCTGACGCTGTTCGCGCTCGGCGGCATGATGTCGTTCACCGCGGCCAACGACCTGCTGACGATGTTCATCGCGCTCGAGGTGCTTTCGCTGCCGCTCTACCTGATGTGCGGCCTCGCGCGGCGTCGTCGACTGCTGTCGCAGGAAGCCGCGGTCAAGTACTTCCTGCTCGGCGCGTTCTCCTCGGCGTTCTTCCTGTACGGCCTCGCGCTGCTGTACGGGTACGCGAACTCGGTGAAGCTGGCCGACATCGCGAACGCCGCCGCCGGTTCGGACCGCAGCGACACGCTGCTGTTCGCCGGGCTCGGGCTGCTCGCGGTCGGCCTGCTGTTCAAGGGTTCGGTCGGCCCGTTCCACACGTGGACCCCGGACGTCTACCAGGGCGCGCCGACCCCGGTGACCGCTTTCATGGCGGCCTGCACCAAGGTCGCCGCGTTCGGCGGGATCCTGCGGGTCTTCTCGGTGGCGTTCGAGTCGACGAGCTGGGAATGGCGCGGGGTGCTCTGGGGCGTCGCGATCATCTCGATGGTGATCGGCGCGATCCTGGGTCTCACCCAGACCGATGTGAAGCGCATGATCGCCTACTCGTCCATCGCGCACGCCGGGTTCCTGCTCGTGGGTGCGATCGCGATGACCGAGGAAGGTCTTTCGAGCACGCTGTTCTACCTGCTCGCCTACGGCTTCACCACGCTGGCCGCGTTCGGCGTCGTCTCGCTGGTGCGTGACGGCAACGGCGAAGCGACGCACCTGTCCGCGTGGGCGGGGCTGGCGAAGCGGTCGCCGGTGCTGGCCGCGGTGTTCACGTTCCTGCTGCTCGCGCTGGCCGGTATTCCGTTGACGAGTGGTTTCGTCGGGAAGTTCGTGGTCTTCTCCGCGGCGCTTTCGGACGGGATGGCTCCGCTGGTCGTTGTCGCGCTGGTGTTCAGCGCGGTCGCCGCGTTCTTCTACCTGCGGGTGATCGTGCTGATGTACTTCTCCGAACCGGCTCCCGACGGCCCGACCGTGACCGTGCCCGGTGCGTTCACCACCACCGCGATCACGCTCGGCGTCATCGTCACGCTGGTGCTGGGCCTGATCCCGGCGTTCGCCCTCGACTGGGCGGCCTCCGGCGGTTTCGCACTCAAGTAGGTCCGTCCGTGAAGGCCTCCTTCACTACCGTCAGGGTAGGGAAGGAGGCCTTCACGGCGTTCGGAGCCCGGCCGGGGGTACCGGGCCGTCGTAAGCTTCTCGGCATGTACATAGAGCGGGTACGGCTGGAGAACATTCGCGGTTTCCGCGGTGCCCGCACCGTTGACCTCCGGTTACCCGGCCCCGGCTGGGTGGTATTGGCCGGGCGCAACGGCTCCGGCAAGACGTCGTTGCTGCGGGCCATCGCCGTGGCGGCCGCGCCGGACGTCGCCTGGGGCCTGCTTTCGGACGCCGGAAGCTGGATCTCGACGGACGCGACGTCCGGGTCGATCGAGCTTTCGGTCATGCGGGACGAGGGCCCGGCACCGATCGAGGTCCGCTGGCTCGACTCCGGGTTGCTGCCGATCTCGGGACTGCCACCGGGCCAGCCGTTCTGCGCCGCGTACGGGCCGTTTCGCCGGCTCGCGGGCGGCAGCGGTGAGGCCGAGTCGTGGATGCGCGGCGCGGGCGCGCTGGCGCGGATGGCCAGCCTGTTCCACGAGGACGCCTCGCTCGCCGAGGGCGTGACCTGGCTGATCAACCAGCATCTCCGTGCACTGGAAGGAAAAGCCGGCGCCCGGGAGCTCAAGGACAGGGCGCTGGGCATCCTCGGCGACGGGCTCCTGCCCGGCGGCTACCAGATCCGGGACGTCGATTCGGACGGGCTTTGGGTCGAGTACCGGGGCGACCGGTTTCCGCTGCGCGAGATGAGCGACGGCTACCGCACGGTGACCGCGCTCGTCGTCGACCTGTTGAAGCAACTCGACAGCGCCGGCCTGGACCACAACAGCCCCGGGATCGTGATCATCGACGAGGTCGACGCGCACTTGCACGTTTCATGGCAGAAACGCATGGGACCTTGGTTCAAGGCGCATTTCCCGCGGATCCAATTCATCGTCACCACGCACAGTCCCTATGTCTGTCAGGCCGCGGATCCCGGTGGCCTTGTCCGGCTTTCCGGCCCTGACGAGGAAGTTCCGCCGCGAGTGGTCTCGGAGGATCTGTACGAGCGGGTCGTGTTCGGAACCGGTGACGACGCGGTGCTCTCCGATTTGTTCGGCCTGGACACGCCTTATTCGCCGCAGGCTGTCGAATTACGGGAACATCTGGCGGAACTGGAATTCCAGGTCGCGTCCGGCCGGGCCGACGCGAACGGCGTCCGGGAATGGGAACGGCTGCGGGGAATGCTCAGCAGTTCGCCGCCGAGCCGGGTGGACGAGGTCGCCAGGCGGTTCGAGGCCGACGATCGGTGATCGGGATCCGCCGGATCGAGCTGCCGGGCAAGGTGGTCGCCGATCTCGACGCACTGACCGCGCGGATTCCCGCCGGTGACACCAAAGAAGCGCGACGGCTGTGGCGGGTTTCGCGCACCGTCCGGCGTTCGCTGCGGGAGGGCTTGGACGTCATGGCCGCCGGCCGTGGCTACTGCATGTACTGCGGCGACGGGCTCGGGTCCACTGTGGACCATTTCGAGCCGATCGCGCGGAACCCCCGGCGCGCGTTCGACTGGCTCAACCACGTTCTTGCCTGCGAATACTGCAACAGCCACCACAAACGCGACCTCTTCCCGGTCGACGCCGACGGCAACTGCCTGCTGATCGACCCGACCGCCGAAGATCCGCTCGAGCATCTGTTCCTGGTGCTGTCGATCGGCACCTACCGGCCGCTCACCGAGAAGGGCGAGCAGACGATCCGCGTGTGCGGGCTGAACCGGGCGCAGCTCGCGCGTGGCCGCGAGACGGCGGTGAACCAGGTGAACGCGCTGGTCGCGGGCTGGTGGAACGCCCGCGAACTGGGCGACGACGTGAAGCGGCGTGCGATGGTCTGGACCTTGCTCGACCAACCGCACGCCGACGTCCTTCACGCGATGCTCCGGCAGGCGGGAATGCCCGGTGCGCGCGCCGTCTTCCGAGCGGACGACGCGCTCATCGACCGGCTTCGGGCCCCAGAACTCGCCGAAGACCTTCAGCTCTCCTCCCCGCAAGTAGAGGACTAATTGCGGAGGGCTCAGGCCTCAGGGGGAGTGGTGTAAGCGGCGAGAGTGTTGTCGGCACGGGTGCGGGCGGTGGCCTTGTCGGTCCCGTTGGCGACGTCGGCCTCGTACCAGGCTTCATTGCTGAGCGTCATGAATCGCACGCCTTCTTCGCTCATCATCCACGCCATGGCCGCCGCCTGGTCGACGGCTTCGCCGGACTCGAGGTGCAGCCGCAGGCCGTTCATCATCCCGTCCCAGCCGACTCCGACCGCTCCCGGACCGAACTGTCCCCAATGCTCGTTGGGAACCGCGGTGTGCTCGAGTTCGAACTTCGCGCGGCCCTCGGGCTCGGCGGTCAGGCGGACCTCGATCCAACTGACGTCGCCGCCGTACTCCCAGGTCGCGGCGAAGCTCTTCGGCGGATCGCAGCGTTCGACGATGCCGCCGGCATTGCCTTCGAGCTGATACTTGCCGCCGAGTTCGAGGTCACCGCTGATCGGCAGGAACCAGCGCGGAATGCGCTCGATGTTCGTGCAGGCGTCCCAGAGGTCGTCGACGTCGGTGTCGTAGACCTGGCTGATGGTGAGCGTCACCGCCTCACCCGCTTCGATCGCGCGCTTGCCCAGCTTGCGCTCGACGGAGTTGATCTGGTTGGTCACGTCGACCATAGGAGTTCTCCTCGGCTCGGATGCCCCAACACGATATCAGCGTCCACTTATATAAGCCAGATCTAGGTCTAGGTACAAGGCAAGGGGCGCCCGATCTCGGACGCCCCTTTGTCCCTGTCGATTACGTCGATTACGGAGTGGGTGAGCAGCCGGTCCTGCCGATCACGACCTGGCCGTCGATCCCCGATCCTGGGGCGAACTTGATGCGCAGCATCGTCAGTTTGATGCTGCCGTCACCCGGCAGGTCCTGCTCGTTGAAGAAGGCCTTGGCGAGCAAGGTCCCGTTGGACTTGGTGAGCTCCTTGACGTATCCCACCGGCACCGGCGACGGCAGTGTGCCGAGCCCGGTCGCTCCGCCGTAGGTCCAGCTGGCGTTCGTGTTGTTCTGCGTCGCGGCGCAGCTGACCTTGTAGGTCTTGATCTTGATTCTCGGTCCGCCCGCGGCGACCAGTGCGGACAGCTCGAAGTCCTTGCCGGTGGCTTCGGACTTGGTGGTCGTCACGTCGTTGTTCGGATCGACCACGGTCGTAGTGCAACTGGACGTTCCGCCACCGAACGTGATTCCGGTCTTCCTCACCACCCCGGACGAGTTGCTCGTCGGTCCCTGGATCGCGCACTTCGCGAGCTGCGGAATGGCGATCGGGTCCTGGGTGCCCTTGGTGAAGTTCGCCGAGCCGGCGAAGGCCATGCCGGCCGGGTTCTGCGCTTGGGCGGGCATCACGCCCACACCGAGACCGACCAGCAGCAGCGTGCCGACCAGGCCGGCCCGACGTGCGATGTTGGTGCGCATTCGCTTCCTCCTTACGAACTGGAGAGCGTGCCGGAGCGGCCGTTCTTCCTCATGATCACTATCTGCGCGCCCGATTCGCCCGTTGCGTGCGTCACACCTCAATCACTCGTCCGTGGATCATGGACACCCATTGGATATTCAGAGTGGTATTCGGATACAGATCTGTATATTAAGTCGCATGCCGACCTACCGTGTCCTCGTCAACGGCAAGTTCGACCACGTCGACGCCGACACCCGCGTCCGGCTGCTCGCCGAGCTCGACCAGTACCAGGCCGTCGGGTTCACCGACGATGGGCTGCTGACCTACAGCGCGCATCTCGGCGGCTTCAGCTTTCGGATCTCCCTGCAGGGCGACGAAGAACGCGACGTCCTCGACGAGGCCGAGCTGAAGGTGATGGAACTGCTGGACGCGAAGGGCTACCCGTACCGGGACGTCGTCGGCAAGGCGACCTGCATGGACGACATCAAGATCCGTCGCCGCCGGTAAGGCAAGAGTGCGGTCAGGAGACCTCGGAGGCAGGCGCGGCGAACGTGTTGCAAGCCGAGTTGTCCTTCGCCCGGAAACCGCGTTGCGCCCAGAGCGTCGCGTTCTTCCCAGACCCATGGGTTTCGCTGTCCTCGTTCGTCCATTGGCCTTTGCCGATCGGGGAGACCAGTGCGGCGCTGATCGAGCCGCGGCCGGCGGCCTTGGCGAGGAACATGGCGCTGAAGCAGTCCGCCTGCAGTTCCAGCCGTCGGCTGAGTTCGAGGATCTTCGCCTGGTCGTTGTCGGCCTGGTCGGCGTCCCAGTCGTGGGCGGCCAGGATGCCGGACTGTTCTTGGACGTGATGTCCGTATTCGTGGCCGAAGAGGAAGAGCTGGACCAACAGGTCGACGCCGCCTTCCAGCTGCCTCGGCCACGGCATGAAGATCGTCATGCCGTCGGGGCAGTAGATGCCCGAGACCTGCTCAGGCGGCGGGAGTGCGCCGCAGGCCGAGTTCTTGACGTCCTCGACGTTCACGGTCGCCGGCAGCCGAGGCTGGTCGACCTGGGTGAGCGCCGGATGCCACGCCTGCTCCAGGCAGGTGAGCAGCGCTTGGTAGAAGGGGGCCAGTTTCTCTTTGGCGTTCCCGAGTTTCGGCAGGTCGCAGGTCACCTTCGGCAACGCGACTCCCGGCCCGACGAGTGGGTTGGCCGAGGTTTCGAGTTTGCGGATCGGTACGGGTGGTGCCGTACTCGTGGGGGCTGACGGCGTGGTCGGCGAGGAGGCCGGAGACGTCGACGAGCGCGCGGCCACGGCGCCGACCCGGTCATGGCCGAGGTTGCCCACCACGAACGCCGCGGCGCCAAGAACCGCCACGACGAACACCACGAACAGCCCGGCGATGAGCCCGGCCTTCGATTTCTTCGCCGGTGGCGGTCCGGGTGGCGGTGGGTACAGCGAGTGCGGTTGGTCGAAGAGCGGCCGATCGTAGGACGGCGTCGCCCATGCCGGTCTGTCGCCGGAATCGTCCGGTGTCGTCAAGTGAAGCCCCCCAGTGAAGTACCGGCCGCCAGGATACGCGGAACCGGTGTCATGTTCGTCACCGTTTCCCCTGGACAGCACGTCAACGGGGCCGGTGGGGTAGCCACTACGCTGGAAGCAACCCCGAACGGTGTCAAAGAGAGCGGAGCCGACGTGTCTGTGTCTTCACCTTCCCCGGGTGGTGCCATCGAGGACCTGCGCGCGTCCGTGGGGCTCCAGATCGCCGACGAGCAGCTCCTGCGGACCCTGGCGACCGGGCTCGCCGACGTGGAGACCCTGCTCCGCGAGGTCGTCCGCAGTGACGTCAAGGCCGTCGAGGACGCCGCGTCGCACCTGGTCGAGGCGGGGGGCAAACGTTTTCGTCCGCTGTTCACGCTGCTGTCCGCCCAGTTCGGGCCGAAGCAGGGTGACCACGTGGTCATCGCGGCCGCGGCGGTCGAACTGGTGCACCTCGCGACGCTGTACCACGACGACGTGATGGACGAGGCGACGATGCGCCGCGGCGCGGAGAGCGTCAACGCGCGCTGGGACAACACCATCGCGATCCTCACCGGCGACTTCCTGTTCGCGCACGCCTCGCGGCTGGTCGCCGACCTCGGCACGGACGCGGCCCGGATCATCGCCGAGACCTTCGGCGAGCTGGTCACCGGGCAGATGCGCGAGACGGTCGGCCCGGCCGAGGGCGACGACGCGGTCGAGCACTACCTCACGGTCATCGCGCAGAAGACCGGTTCGCTGATCGCCACGTCCGGCCGCTTCGGCGGCATGATGTCCGGCGCCGCCGACGAGCACATCGACGCGCTGCGCCGCTTCGGCGACATCATCGGGACGGCGTTCCAGATCTCCGACGACGTCATCGACATCGCGTCGCCGTCGGCCGAGCTCGGCAAGGCACAGGGGACCGACCTGCGCGAGGGCGTCCGCACGTTGCCGATGCTCTACGCACTGGCCGATCCGGCCACCGACCCGCGTCTGGTCGAGCTGCTGTCCGGCCCGATCTCGGACGACGCCCTGGTCGCCGAGGCCCTGGACCTGCTGCGGGCCTCGTCCGGACTCGAACGCGCAAGGGCCACCCTTTCCGACTACGCTCGGCGGGCGCGTGCCGAGCTTGCGGCGCTGCCGGCGTCTCCCGCGCGGGACGCCTGCGAATCGGTCGCCGACTACCTGGTCGCGCGAACGCATTAACAAGGGGCAAGAAAGATGTCCATTTTCGGACAGGTATGGCTGTGGAGCCTGCTGGCGTTCGCCGTCGGCGCGCTGCTCACCTGGCTGCTGCTGGTGCTGCCGGCGCGCAAGCGCATCCGTGAGCTGGAGAGCTCGCTGGCCACCGCACACGCCGAGACGTCACGAGTGCCGGCCGGGGTGAGCGTCGGCGCCGGTGCCGTCGCCGCCGGTGCGGCGACGGGGACCGCGTATCTCTCGAAGCCGTCGTACCGCGACGACCTCGACGAGGAGTTCGCGGCCGTCGAGGAGCCGAGGTCCGCCTACCCCGGGACGATCGCCGAGCACGAACCCGCACCGCGCTGGTCCGAACCGGTCGAGGAGCACGCTCCCGAACCGGTCGAGGACGTCGTCGAAACGCCGGAACCGGTGCACACCCCGCTCATGACGCGGACTTTCGAGCCCGAAGACGAGTACGAGGCCGAGTACCGGACAGCGCCCGAGACGGACCCGGAGCCCGACCCGGAGCCCGAACCCGAGCCGGCGGCCGAGCAGACGCAGTACATCCCGGCCGCCCAGCTCGAGCCGGAACCCGAGCCCGAGCCGGAACCTGAGCCGGACAACTCGTACGTCTCGGCCGCGACCGAGTACCTCACGCCGGCGTCGCAGCTCGACGTCGAGCCGGAACCTGAGCCCGAGCCGGAACCTGAGCCGTCGCTACTGCCGGGTGAGGGTGCATACCGGTCCCGGCTGGAGATCCAGCTGGACCCCGAAGGCGTCGAGGCGCCGCCGGAGTCCGTCTCGCTGTTCCAGCCCGCGTCCCGCGAAGAGCCGCCGGGCGAGCCCAACTGGTTCGAACGTGACGAGGCGGCCGAGCCGCCAGCGTTCGCCTTCGGTGCGGATGAGGACGCGAAGGCAGGACTCCTCGACTCGGAGCCCGAGACACCTGCCGAAGCCACCCAGGTCCTCCCGAAGCGCACACCGCGCGAGACGGTCCGCGGCGGTTTCGAGCCGGCCCAGCCGATCCAGCCGTCGATGCGGGCCATCGAACGTCGTGAGCCCGACCTGTCCGGTGGGCAGAGCGGTTCGCTGTTCGAGCCCGTCGTCCAACCCGGTGAGTCGATGCCGCCCGCACCGGAGCCCCCGCCCGCGCGGGCCGTTCCGCCGACCGTCGAGGCCGTGCCGCCGGGTCCGTTCGGACCGGGCTCCGCGATGCCGCGGCCGGGCGGTGGCCGTCCCGCCGACGACTTCTCGGTCAAGGCCAGCGTGACGGCTTTGCGTTACTGCACCGAGGAATCGCCTCAGTTCCCGAAGATGGTCGCCGAGGTCTGGTTCCGGACCGCCGCCGACGCCGAGCGCGTGGGCTTCCGACCGCTGTCCTAACCTCGCCGCGAGCAATGAAGGGGCCTTCATCGCAAAATTTGCGATGAAGGCCCCTTCATTGCACGCGCCAGGGCTTAGGCGACCGTCCAGGTGTCCTTGCCACGCAACAAGCCCTGAAGGTCCGGCTTACGAGCGGCACGCGCTTCCTCGACCTGAGCCCGGGCCTGGTCGTCGTAAGTGGGCCGTTCGACCTGACGCAGGATGCCGGTCGGCACGTGGTTCAGGTTCTGGTCACCCAGCCGCGAAAGAGCGAACGCGTAAGAAGTGTCCTGAATGGACGGATCGTGGACGACGAGGTTCTCCTCGCCGATGTTCGCGACCTTGCCGACCTCGAGTCCGCCCCAGCCGCTGCGCTGCACGCCGAACTCGGCCTGCGGCCCGAAGCGGATCGGTTCGCCCGCCTGCAGCGGGATGAGCCGGGCGGCGGCCTCGTCCTTGTCCTTGAGGACGTCGAACGCGCCGTCGTTGAAGATCGGGCAGTTCTGGTAGATCTCGACCAGCGCCGAACCGCGGTGTTTCGCGGCGGCCTCCAGCACCTCGGTCAGGCCCTTGCGGTCGGAGTCGAGTGCCCGGCCCACGAACGACGCCTCGGCGCCGATCGCCAGCGAAAGCGGGTTGAACGGGGTGTCGACCGAGCCCATCGGGGTGGACTTGGTGACCATGCCCTGCCCGGACGTCGGCGAGTACTGGCCCTTGGTGAGCCCGTAGACCCGGTTGTTGAACAGCAGGATCTTGATGTTCACGTTGCGCCGCAACGCGTGGATCAGGTGGTTGCCGCCGATGGACAGCGCGTCGCCGTCACCGGTGACGACCCACACCGAAAGGTCCGGTCGCGTGGTCGCGAGCCCGGTCGCGATCGACGGCGCGCGGCCGTGGATCGAGTGCATGCCGTAGGTGTTGAGGTAGTACGGGAACCGGGACGAGCAGCCGATACCCGAGATGAACACGATGTTCTCGCGTTTGAGGCCCAGGGTCGGCAGGAACGACTGCACGGCGTTGAGCACGACGTAGTCGCCGCAGCCCGGGCACCAGCGGACCTCCTGGTCCGACTTGTAGTCCTTGGCCTTCTGCGGCTCGGTCTCGGTCGGCACAAGGTCTAAGCCGCCGAGAGTGGGGATCCCCAGGTCGATTGCGGTCATTTCGCCGCCTCCGAATCAGTGATGATCGTGGTGAAGACGCCTTGCAGCTCCTCGGCCTTGAAGGGCAGCCCGGCGACCTTCGTGTACGACTCGATGTCCACGAGATACTTCGCCCTTAGTAACATCGAAAGCTGGCCCAAGTTCATTTCCGGGACGACCACCGTGTCGTACGAACGGAGTACGTCACCGAGGTTCGACGGAAACGGGTTGAGGTGCCGCAGATGCGCCTGCGCGATCGGCATGCCCTCCTTGCGGACCCGGCGGCACGCGGCGCCGATCGGTCCGTACGAGGAGCCCCAGCCGAGGGCGAGCACCCGAGCCTTGCCACCGCTCGGATCGTCAACGATGACGTCGGGGACGTCGATGCCGTCGATCTTGGCCTGCCGCAGGCGGACCATCCGGTCGTGGTTGTCCGGGTCGTACGAGATGTGCCCGGTCTTGTCGGCCTTCTCCAGCCCGCCGATCCGGTGCTGCAGTCCGGCCGAACCCGGCACCGCCCACGCGCGGGCGAGCGTCTCGGGGTCGCGTACATAAGGCCAGAATTCCCCGGAACCGTCGTCGGCATTCGGCTCGGTGGCGAATTCCACCCGCAGATCCGGCAGATTTTCGACGTCCGGGATGAGCCACGGCTCGGACCCGTTCGCGATCGCGCCGTCGGAAAGCAGCAGGACCGGCGTGCGGTACTTCAGCGCGATCCGGG
Source organism: uncultured Actinomycetota bacterium (assembly GCA_963766045.1). Classification (GTDB taxonomy): domain Bacteria; phylum Actinomycetota; class Actinomycetes; order Mycobacteriales; family Pseudonocardiaceae; genus Amycolatopsis. The sequence continues at coordinate 229,316 of CAVXYN010000003.1, forward strand.
TCGCCTCGATCGCCGCGTCGAAACAGTCGGCGGGGGACAGCGGCGCGACGATCGGCACCGGTGATTCGCCGTTGCGGCCGAACATCGCCTGCAGCAGATCGGCCTGTTCGGTCTTGGTCGGCAGACCGGTGGACGGCCCGCCGCGCTGGACGTCGATGACGACCAGCGGAAGTTCCGTCATCACGCCGAGGCCGATGGTTTCGGACTTCAGCGCGACACCCGGTCCGGACGTCGACGTGACACCCAGCGCGCCGCCGTAGGAGGCACCGAGCGCGGCGCCGATCCCGGCGATCTCGTCCTCGGCCTGGAAGGTGAGGATGCCGTAGTGCTTGTGCTTGGACAGCTCGTGCAGGATGTCCGAGGCCGGGGTGATCGGGTACGTGCCGAGCAGGATCGGCAGGCCGGAGCGCTGCCCGGCGGCGACCAGCCCGTAGGCCAGCGCGGTGTTCCCGGTGATCTGCCGGTAAGTGCCCTGGTTCAGCTTCGCGGGCGCGACCTCGTACGTCGTCGCGAACGACTCGGTCGTCTCGCCGTAGTTCCAGCCGGCACGGAAGGCCAGGATGTTGGCCTCGGCGATGTCCGCCTTCTTCGCGAACTTCTCCCGCAGGAACCGTTCGGTGCCTTCGGTCGGCCGGTGGTACATCCAGGAGAGCAGACCGAGCGCGAACATGTTCTTCGCGCGTTCGGCGTCCTTTTTGGACAGTCCGGTTTCCGAGAGTGCACCACGGGTCAAGGTCGACATGGCGACGCGGTGGACCTGGTACGACGACAGCGTGTCGTCGTCGAGGGGGTCGTTGTCGTATCCGACCTTCACCAGGTTGCGCTTGGTGAACTCGTCGGTGTTGAGGATGATCGTCCCGCCGGACGGGACGTCGGCGAGGTTCGCCTTCAACGCGGCGGGGTTCATCGCGACCAGGACGTCCGGCCGGTCGCCCGGCGTCAGGATGTCGTAGTCGGCGAAGTGCACCTGAAAGCTGGAGACGCCGGGGATGGTGCCCTGAGGCGCGCGGATCTCGGCGGGGAAGTTCGGCATGGTGGAGAGGTCGTTGCCGAAGGCGGCCGCCTCCGAGGTGAACCTGTCGCCCGTCAGCTGCATGCCGTCACCGGAGTCGCCGGCGAACCGGATGACCACCCGGTCCAGTTTGGCGATCGCGGTCGGCCTGACGGCCGACAAGGCGCCGTTGCCGTTCGCACTCGTGCTCATGGGTCAGGGAATCCCTCTCTCCCGACGTGCGTCGTCCCCGGCTTGCCGGGGTCCGGTATGCCTCGCCCGGCGATGTCGGCCAGGTCACAAGGGGCCATGCCTCGAGGTTAGTCCTCCGGCACATGTCCCAGGTTGCCTCAAGTAAGGCGATGACCTACTTGTCGAGTGTCCTGAGCTCTTCGCTGAGCGGGGTTTCCGAACTAGCTGTAACCGATGTTAAAGGTCACTGACTCGGCTCGATTGTGAGCCGCATCTCTTCAAGGGTAGTGAAGTCCGGTCGAGGATCGGTCACCGGCCGCTGATCCTCGCCTTGAGCCGGACCAACCGTTCGGCGAACGCGGGGGCGAGCAAGGAGGCGATCTGCGGTTCGATCTCGGCGTCCACGGCGGCCGAATGTTCGGTCAGTGAAGCGGTATGCCGGAGGGACCGTTTCGTGGCCAGAAGTACCTCGCGAGGTGCGTCGATGGCGGGTCGTGCCAGGTCACGGGCGGCCTCGAGAAGGTCCCCTTCGACGAGCCGGAGTGCGAGCCCGGCGTCGACGGCCGCCTCGGCGTCGAGGACCTCTCCGAACAAGGTAATCGCGGCGGCTCGCTGAGGCCCGACGAGGCGCTGGATCATCCACGTCATACCCCCTCCCGGATGCACCCCTATTTCCAGGAATCGGGCGATGAACCTGGCCTTCGGTCCCACGATGCGGACGTCCGCGGCCAGGGCGAGGTTCAAACCGGCCCCGACGGCGGCTCCGCCGACCGCCGCGATCGTCGGCAGTTCACAGCGCGCGACCGCGAGGAAGCCGGCGTAGATCGCGCGGAGACCGTCCTCGCGGGCCGCGGCGAGTGTGTCGAGGTCGGCGCCCGCGCAGAAGGCGGGCGGCGCACCGGTGATGACCACCGCGTGGACGCTCTCGTCGGCCTCGGCGCGTGCGACGGCCTCGGCCAGCTGAGCGGACAGCTCGAGGGTCAGCGCGTTGCGGGTCGACGGCGCGTCGATGGTGAGAACGGCGACGCCGCCTTCGTGGCTGGAGTGGATTCGGTCGGTCACCCGGCCAGCCTGTCACGACTCCGGTGTCGGCGGACGTTCCAGCAAACGGGAAAGGACGACGGTCGAAACGGTGCGGTCCACGATCTCCAGCCCGCGCAGCCGCTCCAGTGCGGTCTCCAGGTGGTGGATGTCGGACGCGCGCAGGTGCACGATCGCGTCGGCCGCGCCGGACACGGTGTAGGCGGCGACGACCTCCGGCAGCGGCTCGAGCCGCGCACGGATGCGCGCGGGGGTGATGTTGCCGTTGCAGGTCATCTCGACGAACGCCTCGGTTCCCCAGCCGAGCGCCTCCGGGTCGACGACCGCGGTGAACCCGCGCAGCACGCCGGTTTCGAGCAGTCTGTCGACCCGCCTCTTCACCGCCGGCGCGGACAATCCGACGACCTTCCCGATGTCGGCGTAGCTGGACCGCGCGTTGGCCATCAGACATGAAACGATTCGCTGGTCGATGGTGTTCACACGCAATGTTTAGCAGGTATATGCGCAGCGAACAGCGATTGATTGCGGAATTAGGTGAGCCTTACCCTTCGAGTATGTCGGTATCAGAGCAGCCCCGTGTGCCCACCACGCGCCGCTACCTCATGTGCCCGCCGCGTTTCTTCGCGGTGGACTACGTCATCAACCCGTGGATGGACCCGTCCGTCCCGGTCAGCGCCGACACCGCGATGGCGCAATGGACCGAACTCCGCGACACCTACCGCAGCCTCGGCCACACCGTCGAGGAGATCGCCGCCCAGCCCGGACTGCCCGACATGGTCTTCGCCGCCAACTCCGGCACCGTCGTCGACGGCCGCGTCCTCGGCTCGCGATTCCGCGCCCCGCAGCGCACCGCCGAGGCCGAACACTTCCGCCGCTGGTTCGTCGAGCACGGCTACCGCGACATCACGATGCCCGAGAAGATCAACGAGGCCGAGGGCGACTTCGCCTGGACGGGCCGGGTGCTGCTGGCGGGCACCGGCTTCCGGACCGACCCCGCCGCGCACGCCGAAGCGCAGGAGGTCCTCGGGGTCCCGGTCGTCTCGCTGCGGCTGACCGACCCGCGCTACTACCACCTCGACACCGCGCTCTTCGTGCTCGCCGAGGCCACCGACACCACGTCCGCCCAGATCGTCTACTACCCGGAGGCGTTCTCCAGCGGTTCGCGCCGGGTGCTGGAGCGGATGTTCCCGGACGCGGTGATCGCGAACGCGGCCGACGCGGAGTGCTTCGGGCTCAACGGAGTTTCCGACGGGCGCAACGTCGTCCTGCCGGTGGAGGCGACCCAGCTGGCGGCGCGGCTGACCGAACGCGGCTATGAGCCCGTCTTCGTGGACATCTCCGAACTCAGGAAGGCCGGCGGCGGCCCGAAGTGCTGCACGCTGGAGATCCGGAAGTAGTCAATTAGTAGTCAATCGGCTCGATCTTGTAACTACTCCATTCGCCACCGCGATTAATCGGGAAAGACTCTCGGTACCCGAATGAGGCGCGGATGGTGATCCTGGCGATTGGCGGCGTGGGCAGGCCTGTGCGCGCGCTCGACCCGGGTGAGGACGAGACCTGGGTGACCGTCGAACAGTTCGAGCGGGTGCTGGACGCGGTGGCCGGACGCGACGACGTCCGGCTCACCTTCGACGACGGCAACAGCTCGGACGTCGACATCGCCCTGCCCCGGCTGGTCGAGCGCGGCCTGACGGCGGAGTTCTTCCCGTTGGCGGGCCGGGTCGGTCAGCGGGGCTTCCTCGACGCGAACGGCCTCCGCGAACTCGTCGAAGCCGGGATGTCGATCGGTTCGCACGGCTGGGAACATCGCGACTGGCGGCGGCTCGACGACCGGCTCGCCGAGAAGGAACTCGAAGCCGCGCCGAAACTGCTCGCCGAGCTGAGCGGGAAACCGGTGAAGTCCTACGCGCCGCCGTTCGGCGCGTACGACCGGCGTCTGCTCAAGCGGCTGCGGCGGTCGGGCGCGACACGCGTCTACACGACCGAAGGCGGTGCCGCGCCACGCGACAGCTGGCTGCAGCCGCGCACCGAACTCCCGCACGACGTCGACCAGGAGTGGATCGACGAACTGCTCGGTGAGCGGGAAGGTCTGTACCGGCGGGCGGGACGATACTTCGCCCGGGTCGCCAGGCTTGCCCGGTTTTGACCGCTTCGGTTGCCATGGTGGGAAAACAACCCCCTGACGGCCCTTGAGCCGAATGACTCCCGGATGCATCCTTGGTGCCTTCGTTTACGTAAGGAAAACTTACTAACTAAGGGGTCCTCAGGTATGCGGAAGTTGCTCCTGCTCTCGACAATGGTGTTGGCCGCAGGGCTCGCCCCGGCGGCGAAGTTCGTTCAGAGCAACTAAAAGCTCGTGAGTGGTAATGACGGTTACTAAGCCGAAAGGCAAGGGTGTCGTGTTGGGTGGTTGGTCGACACTGGTGTCACGGTTGCCCCACTGTCACCAGAGAGATCACCTCGGCGGGGTAGTGAAGGGCTCCTTCACTACCCTCAGGGTAGGCAAGGAGGCCTTCACGGCCAGATGAACGCCTGCACCGGGGTGACCCACACGCCACACTTGCCTTACCCCTCAATAGAACCGTCATTACCACTCACGAGACGATCAACGCGGAGCCACCTGAATCTGCCAATCGAACCTGTACGGCGGCGCGTAGTGATAGACGGTCGGGTTGTCGACCGTCTTCCACGTCGGGCCGACCGTGCGAAGAATGTAGTCACCGACGGGGACGTCAGTGAAAGTGGCGAAGCCATTGGCGTCTGTTTGGGCGAACGCCACCACGTTCGTGCCGTCCGTGGTCAGGGCAATCTTTGTCTTCGCCGCCAGCCCCTCTCCGGCGTCCAGTTGCCCGTTGCCGTTCTTGTCGGTCCAAACCCGCCCGCGGGTGTCGCCCGATTTGCCCGGTACCTTGGCCTTCGCTGATGTATAGGGGCCGTCGACATAGGTCTCGCCGTTGAAACCGCAGGTGAGATCTGTCAGGCCGAAAGAGCTCGCTACGGCAGGTACTTTGCCCGACACCGTGATGACCAGGCGCTGCCCTGGGGCGAGCTCACCAGTCTGCTTCAGTGGACTGAACGCGCCCCACTGCTCAAGTGGGACGACTACGTCATGGTCTATCCCCACCGGATCGCAGGCCGCGTAGAGGCCGGTGAGGGGTACGTCGCCGACGTTCGTCAGCGTGAACGTCGCGGTCGCGGTCTCGCCCGTCGCGTAGCTCGCCTTGTTGAGGGAGCTGGTGGCCTGAAGGGCTTCGCTGAGCGGTCGCTTGATCGGGACATCGAGGGCCGTGTTCTGCCCACTGCCGTCGATACGCAGCGGCGGTCGGTTCGGGACCAGCCAGCCCTCGGGCAGATCTTGGAAGGACAGCCACCGCTGGGTCCCGGCGGGGACGGCGTCGAACACGAACCGGCCGTGGGCGTCGGTGTTCGCGACCAGGTCCTGTGGCATCCCCGGTCCGCCGATCCGGGCTTCGGCCCCGACCACATTCTCGCCTGTGGACGGCAGGCCATCGCGGTTCTTGTCCGCGTAGAGATGGCCCGCGACGCGTTCGGTGGTATCGGCCGGCACGAGCTCCACCGGGACCATGGCGATGTTGTCCGATTCATCGGCTTCGGGCGCACCGACGACGTCGATCCGCACCACCGGATTGCCCTCGGTAAGGGTGCCGACGCTGCCGCGCAGGTGATAAGTCCGGCTCGCTCCCGGCGCGAACGACGCGCCGGGCCCCTGCTTCTCCAAATCACCCCATGTGTTCTGAGCGAACAGGAAATACGGTCCGGACTCCCTGGACCCGTACCCCTTGACCTGCTCCGCCAGAGCGTCACCGATGTTGGTGACCGTCAGATCGATCGGGATTTCGTCTCCAGGTAGCCAACGACCCTGCTGTGCCGTCGCCGTCACCTTGAGGTTCGGGCCCGCAGCGGCGGACGCGGGTACGGCCGAGACCGCTCCCGCGAGGGTGAAGGCGGCCGTCAGCGCGCCAAGGGCACTGATCGATCTTCTGGGCAAGGTTCTTCGCATCGGTAATTCCCCCAAGCCACGCCTGACGCGCTGTCCGCCTGTCGGACCGCCCCCATGGCGCTCGTCGTTGACGAAACCGAACCTAAAGCCTGAACGTCCGGTTGGCCAGAAGGGAAACACTCACGACCAACCCGACCCGTCGCCAACCGCCGCGCGCCCGCCCTTCCGGCGCCAGATCGTTACCCCGCGTCTGTAGCGTTTCCGGCCCCGGGAACGATGGTCGGATCCGTTGCGGGACAGGCGATCCGCCGTTTGCGCCCGATCGGTAACGAACCACCCCTCCTCGCCGACCAATTCCTCAGCGGAACGCGGCTGGAGGAATTCGTCATGAAGATCAGTGTCTTCGGGCTCGGTTACGTCGGTTGCGTGTCGGCGGCGTGCCTTGCCGGGCGCGGGCACGAGGTCGTCGGGGTCGACGTGAACCCGGTGAAGATCGACCTGATCGCCGGTGGCAAGGCGCCGGTGGTCGAGGAGCGGATCGGCGAACTCACCGCCGAGGTCGTCCAGAGCGGAGCGCTGAGAGCGACCACCGACGTAAGACAGGCGATCGCGGACAGCGAAGTCTCCCTCATCTGCGTCGGTACCCCGTCCGCCCCCAACGGCAGCCTGTCGACGGCCTTCCTCGAGCGGGTGGCCGAGGAGATCGGCGAGTCGCTCAAGGACAAGGCGACCAGGCATACCGTCGTCTTCCGCAGCACGATGCTCCCGGGCACCTGCCTGGATCTGCTCGTCCCGATCCTCGAGAAGTCGAGCGGCCTCACCGCGGGGGTCGACTTCGGCGTCGCGGTGAACCCCGAGTTCCTGCGCGAGGGCAGCAGCGTCAAGGACTTCTTCGACCCGCCGAAGACGGTCATCGGCGAGCTCGACACGGCCAGTGGCGACGTCGTCGCGGCTCTCTACGAAGGGCTGCCCGGCGAGGTCTTCCGCGTCGCGATCCCGGTCGCCGAAATGACGAAGTACGCCGACAACTCGTTCCACGGGCTCAAGATCGGTTTCGCCAACGAGCTCGGCGCCATCTGCCGCGCGCTCGGGCTCGACTCGCACCAGGTGATCGACGTCTTCCTCGCCGACCGCAAGCTCAACATCAGCCCCGCCTACCTCCGCCCCGGATTCGCCTTCGGCGGCTCGTGCCTCCCCAAGGATCTCCGCGGCCTCGTCTATGCCGCCCACCGCGCGGACGTCGCCGTGCCGATCCTGTCGCACGTCCTGCCCTCCAACGAGGAGCATCTGCAGCGCGCCTTCGACCTGGTCGCGCGCACCGGCAAGCGGAAGGTCGGCCTGTTCGGCCTCTCCTTCAAACCAGGCACCGACGACCTGCGTGAGAGCCCGCTCGTCGAGCTCGCGGAACGCTTGCTGGGCAAGGGATACGACCTCAAGATCTACGACGCCAACGTCAGCCTTTCGCGGCTGATGGGCGCGAACCGCGAGTACATCGAGGGCCGGCTTCCGCATCTGGGCCAGCTGCTCGCCGGCTCCATCGAAGAGGTGCTCGACCACGCCGAGGTCTGCCTCATCGGCTGCAACGACCCGGACGTCCTCGCCGCGCTCCCGGCGGGCGGCGGACGGCCCATCATCGATCTCGTCCGCGTTCCCGATGCCGACCGGCGCCGGGCTGAAGAGGGATATGTCGGTCTTGCCTGGTAAAGCCCTGATCCTCGTCGAGAACCTTTCCGTTCCCTTCGATCGCCGCGTCTGGCAGGAGTGCACCACGCTCTCGGGCGCGGGCTGGGAAGTCCACGTCATCTGTCCACAAGGGACCAAACGGGACACCGAGGCCGAGGTCACCATCGACGGCGTCCACATCCTGCGGTACCCGCTGAAGGCGGCCACCGGTGGTCCGGCCGGATACCTCCAGGAGTACGGATCCGCGCTGTGGCACACGCTCCGGCTCGCCCGCAAGGTCGCCCGCGGCGGCAAGATCGACGTCGTCCACGCGTGCAACCCGCCGGACCTGCTGTTCCTGGTCGCGTCGTACCTCAAGCGCCAGGGCGCGAAGTTCATCTTCGACCAGCATGACCTGTGCCCCGAGCTGTACCTCTCGCGCTTCAACCGCGGCGAGGACCTCCTCTACAAGGCCGTCTGCGCGCAGGAACGCTGGACCTACAGGGCCGCCGACGTGGTCATCTCGACCAATGAGAGCTATCGGGAGGTCGCGATCCGCCGCGGCCGCAAATCGCCGGACGACGTTTTCGTCGTGCGCAGCGCGCCCGTCGTCGAGCGGTTCCAGCAGGTCCCGGCCGAGCCCGAGCTGAAGCAGGGCAAGCCGCATCTGCTCGCCTACCTCGGCGTGATGGGTCCGCAGGACGGTGTCGACTACGCCCTCCGCGCGCTGGCCTCCCTGCGGGACGAGCTCGGCAGGACCGACTGGCACGCCGTGTTCATCGGCGCCGGCGACGCCTTCGACGCCATGGTGGCGCTCTCGAAGGAGCTCAAGCTCGATGACCAGGTGGAGTTCACCGGCCGGATCTCCGACTCCGACCTGCTGCGCTACCTGTCCGCGGCCGACGTCTGTCTTTCGCCGGATCCGCTGAATCCGCTCAACGACGTGTCGACCATGAACAAGATCATGGAGTACATGGCGATGAGCCGTCCGATCGTCTCGTTCGAGCTGCGCGAGGCGCGCGTCTCGGCGGGAGAAGCCGCTCTCTACGCGCCCGCCAACGACGAACCGGAGTTCGCGAAGCTGATCGCGCATCTGCTGGATTCGCCCGAGGAGCGCGCCTCGATGGGAGAGCTCGGCCGCGCGCGCGTCGCCGGGGCGCTCTCATGGGAGAACTCCCAGAAAGCCCTGCTCGCGGCATATGCGGCCGCAGCGCGTTGATCGACTTCCCGGTCGCGTTTTGAACAAGACTCGGGCATACCTGTAACCAACACCTCGACCAGGCCGACGGGGTTGGTGATACGCCATCCGCGGCGGTGCACGGCACCGAGGGGAGATCCGCATTGAGTGACGACACGGTGCGCCTGTCCATGATCGGGCAGGTTCTGCGGGGGCGATGGCGGACGCTGATCGTTCTCGCCGTACTCGGTGCCCTTCTCGGCGCCGGGCTCTCCCTGATCCTTTCCCCCGGCTACCGGACCACCTCCAGCGTCCTGATCCAGGGCCCGCGTGAGGCGGACGAACTGCTGACCCAGGCGGAGGTCGCGACCAGCTCGGTCGTGCTCGACCGCACGGCCGCCGTGCTCGGTCAGGGCACCGGACTCGACCTGCGGGACAAGGTGGCCACGACGGTCGCTCAGGGCAATGTGATCACGATCGAGGCGACCGGGGACACCGCCGAGCAGGCGCAGCAGCTCGCGGACCAGGTCGCGCAGGAATTCGTGAAGTTCTCGACGCAGATCCTCACCGGCTCCGGCGACGCCGCCGTCCAGTTGGCGCAGGAGCGCCGCGAGACGCTGCGGCAGCAGGTCGCGCAGACCAACCAGCGGATCAGCGAGCTTTCGGAGAAGGTCTCCGACGGGACGACGACCGTGGAGAGCGTCCAGCTCCGCACGGAACTGCAGGCGCTGCGTTCGTCGATCGAAGGGGCGATGTCCAGCCTCAACGCGGCCGACACGGCGAGCGGCCTCGGCAACATGGTCGTCATGGGTTCGGCCGAGCGGCCGCTCGAGCCGGCGATGCCCACGCTGCCGCAGCTCGTTCTCGCCGGCGCGGTGCTGTTCTTCGTCCTCGGCCTGTTCGGGCACCTCTTCGCCGCCCGCGCCGATCGGCGGCTTCGCGACGACGAGGAGATCTCCTCGGCGATCGGCGGCCCGGTGCTGGCCACCATCGACATCGTGGACCAGCCCGCCGAGGGCGGGCGGAGCCTGCGGGGCACGCTCCTCGGGGACGACAAGCCGTGGAACGTTCCGCGCGTCGACGTCTTCCCCGACGAGATCGGCGGAGACGTCCACTACCGGCGTCTCGTCGCCAGGCTTCCGCACCGGAGACTGCTGGTGCTGGCCGCCGAGGGCGACCGGGCCGGGCAGGCGGCGGCCGCGAAGATCGCCGAGATCGCGGACCGGTGGTTCGACGTGGTGACGGTGGCTCCGGGGCGCCCCGTCGTCCAGGACACCGACGCCGAAGGAGTGCTCGTCGTGTCCGGCCTTGGCACCCGCTCCGCGTGGGAGCTGGTCGGTATCGCCGAGGCCTGCGCCGATGCCGGGCTCGCCGTGGTGGGCACCGTGCTGATCCGCCCCGTCCGGCCGACCCGCACCAGGGCGGGCGCGCCGACCCACACCGACCACGAGGCACTGGCAGGTACAGCGTGACGAGCGCCGATAAAGAGAAATCAGAGCCGCTCATCGATCTTCAGCGGCTCGTCGTTTCGGTCCGACGGCGACGTCGCCTGTGGCTGGCCACCGCCCTGCTCGGGCTGATCATCGGCGGGCTGGTGGCGGTGTTCCTGCCGTCGCCGCCGACGGCCGTGGCGCAGATCCTGGTCGTCCACGCCGACGACTCGCCGACCGACAGCGGGACGCTCATGCGCACCGACGTCGCCGTGCTGCAGACGACGAAGATCGCCTCCGAGGCGCTGAAGAAGCTGAACAGCACCCAGGCGCCGGAGGAGTTTCTCAAGGACTACGCGGGGCTCGGGCTGACGAACAACGTCCTCCAGCTCACCGTCAAGGGCAAGGACAGCAATGAGGCGCTGGCCCGCGCTCAGGCGATCTCCGAAGCCTTCATCACCGAGTTCGTGTCGCGGAATCAGGCGGCTGCGTCCGCCGAGCAGAAGGCCCTGCTCGACCAGCGCAACCAGGCACAGGCCGAGCTCGCGCCGATCGAGTCGTCGATCGTCGAGGAAGAGGCCAAGGGCCGCAACGCGAATCCCGCCCAGCTGGAACGGCTGTATTCGCGCCGCGCGGAGCTGACGTCGAAGATCTCCGACTACGACGGCCGCGCGCAGGAAGCGGGCATCGGTACGCCCAAGGTCGCCGCCGGCACGCAGATCGTCGACGCGCCGAGGATCCTGCCGTATTCGCTGCTGAAGGCCATCGCCACGGACGCCGGGATCGGCCTCGCGCTCGGTCTGGTCGTCGGGCTGGCGCTCGCGGCCGTCACCAGTGTCGTAAAGGATCGGCCGGTGCTGCGGCGGGAGATCTCGCGGCATCTCGGCGCCTCGGTGATCGCGCAACTGCCCAAACCGCCGCGGGTGCTGCGGCGTTCCCGTGCCGTCACGCGGCGGAAACGGGTCGCGATCACGCTGAGCCGAGCGATCAGCCAGGACGGCGGGCCGGTGGCGTTGCTCGACCTCGGCGCCCGCCGGACGACGGCCGCGCTCGCCGTCGATATCGCGGAGGACCTGGCCACGAAGGGACCGGTCTCGCTGGTCGACGACCTGCCGCGCGTGGACCTTCGCGCGCTGGTCGGAGACGGCCGGATCCAGGTGCTCGACCGCGGCGAGCAGTCGCCCTCAGATCAGGGGCGTCGTGTCGGTGTCGGTTCGGTCGAGCCGGGGACGGCGTGGACGGATCTCGAGCACCTTGGCACGGAAGCGATCCTCGTCGTCCGCACCGGGCACGCGAACACCGAGTGGATGCACACCATCGCGCGCCAGCTCGCCGAGCGGCGGATCCCGATCATCGGGGTCGTCGTGGTGGACCCGGATCCGCGCGACCACACCGACGGCACCCTGTGGAACGGCCTGCACACGGCGTTGCGCGGGCGAGGCGTAGTCGTTGCGGAGCAGCCGGTCGCCGCCGAACCAGTGCCCGTGCCGGCGCCGGTACCCGCGCCGATGCCGGTCGCGCCGAGGCCCGCCGTGCCCAAGCGCGTCTACGAGCCCGTGGCGAAGCCGGTCGAGATGTTCCCCGAGGAGTCCCTTCCCGTGCGCCGGCTTTCCCCGGTCGCGGCGGTCGAACCCGAGGCGGAACGCTCCATCGAGCGGACGCTCGAGCCGCCGAAGGACCAGCCCGCCAAGAAGAACGGCCGGTGGCACCCGACGCCCTACAAACGCTCTGACGGAATCGACAACGCCGATCAGCCGACCAAACGGTTCCGGCCGGTGTCACCGGACAACAACGCCGAAGCCTTGTAGTGATGATCGGCGGTCGCGGGTTCACCGGACAAGACGGGGAGCGAAAGTAGATGTGCGGCATCGCAGGCGCCTATTTCTGGCCGGACGGGGGACCGCTCACCGACCGGCTCACCAAGACGCTGGCCCACCGCGGACCGGACGGTTCGGGGCGGTACGACCACCGCGCCGGTGACGGGGAAGTCCACTTAGGACACCGCAGGCTGTCGATCATCGACCTGTCGGAGACCGGTGCGCAGCCGATGGTCAAGGACGGTCTCGCACTGACCTACAACGGCGAGTTGTACAACGCGCCGGAACTGCGGAAGGAACTCGAGTCCGCGGGGGTGCGATTCCGCGGGACGTCCGACACCGAGGTCCTGCTGGAGGCGTGGCGTAAATGGGGCACCGAGGGCCTGTCCCGCCTGCGCGGGATGTTCGCGTTCGGCGTTTTCGATGAGCGCAGCGGTGAACTCGTCCTGGTCCGCGACCAGCTGGGCATCAAGCCGCTGTTCCTGGTGCGGCGCGGCAAGGGCGTCGCGTTCGCGTCCGAGCTCAAGGCGCTGGCGGCCGAACTCGGCGGGTCGCTGACCGTCGACGACACCGCGCTCGTCGCTTCGCTGCTCTACTACTGGGTTCCGGACGGGCGGTGCGCGTTCACCGAGGCCGAGAAGCTGCCGCCGGGCAGCTGGGCGCGATTCCGGCCGAACGGCGGCGTCGACCGCGGTACCTTCTGGTCGCTGCGTCAGGTGGCCGAGGAGGGCGCGGCCGACACCACGGAATTCGATCTCAACGCCGTCATCGAGGACTCCACCCGCAAGCACCTACTGTCCGACGTGCCGGTCGCGACCTTCCTCTCCGGCGGTCTCGATTCCAGCTATCTGACCGCGATCGCCGCGCGGGAGCGGCCGGGAATCTCCGCGTACACCATCGGTTTCCGGGCCGAGGACGCCAAGTTCGAGGCGATGCCGGACGACCTGATGTACGCGAAGAAGGTCGCCGCGAAGTTCGGCGTCGACCTGCACGAGATCGAGATCGCGCCGCAGGTGCTCGACCTGCTGCCGCGGATGACGTACCACCTCGACGAGCCGATCGGCGATCCGGCGGCGATCAACAGCTACCTGATCTGCACCGCGGCCCGCGAGGCCGGCGTCAAGGTGATGCTCTCGGGTATGGGTGCCGACGAACTGTTCGCCGGTTACCGTAAGCACCTCGCGAACAAGATCGCCGTGCAGTACCAGCGGGTTCCCGGTCTCGTGCGCCGTCCGGTGGAGTCCCTTGTGGACAGATTGCCGGTGGCGACGTCGAAGCGCGGGTTCCGGTCGGTCCGGTTCGCCAAGCGGTTCCTCTCCTTCGCGGAACTGCCCGAGGAGACCGCGTTCCGGCGCAGCTACACCATGTACGACCAGGCCGAACTCGTCGGGCTGCTGAACCCGGACCTCGCGGGCGCCGTCGACGACGTGATCACCGAGCATGCGGACACCTACCACGACAACACGTTGACCGACTTCGTGAACCGCATGTGCCTCGCCGATTCGAGGCTCTTCCTGCCCGGCCTCAACCTCGCTTACACCGACCGTTCGAGCATGGCCGCCTCCACCGAGGTGCGGACGCCGTTCGTCGACGTCGAGGTGGTCAAGGCCGCGTTCCGGATCCCCGGCGACCGCAAGATCGTTAAGCGGCAAGGGAAGATGGCGCTGAAGGAGGCCGCGCTGTCGATCCTCCCGGCCGAGATCGTGCACCGGCCGAAGGGTCTGTTCAGTGCGCCGCTGCGGGCGTGGATGAGCCGCGATCTCGCGCCGCTGGTGCGCGAGGTGACCAACGAAGGCGAACTCGTGAAGGCCGGATTCCTCCGGCGTGAGGCCCTGCAACGACTTGTCGACGAAGACGCCTCCGGGCAGCAGGACCGCTCCAAGCATCTCTGGCACATCTTGACCCTCGAGTACTGGTACCGCGGTGCCATGCAGGCCCGATCCGCGTAACGCGCTTAGGAGCGAAGTGAAGCAGGTAGTGCAGAACTACAAGAGCGGGGAGCTGGCGCTCCTCGACGTACCGGTGCCCGCGTGCAAGCCGGGAGGCGTCCTGGTCCGCACCGCCTACTCCCTGATCTCCACCGGGACCGAGATGATGAAGGTCTCGGAGGCGAGTCTTTCCCTGGTGGGCAAGGCGAAGGCGCGGCCGGATCAGGTCGCGAAGGTGATGCAGAGCGTCGCGGCGAACGGCCTCGCGGCGACCTACCGCAAGGCGATGAACAAGCTCGACTCCTACACCCCGCTCGGCTACTCGCTCTGCGGTGTCGTCGAAGAGGTCGGCGCCGGGATCGACGACGTCGCGGTCGGGGATCTCGTGGCCTGCGCGGGGAACGAGCACGCGCTGCACTCGGAACTCAACTGGGTGCCCAAGAACCTCTACTCGCGGGTGCCTGACGGCGTCGACCCGCGGCACGCCGCGTTCGGCACGGTCGGCTCGATCGCGATGCAGGGTGTCCGGCGCGGGGAACCGCAGATCGGCGACGTCGCGCTGGTCATCGGGCTCGGCCTGATCGGCCAGCTGGTGGTCCAGCTGCTGGTCGCCTCCGGGGTCCGCGTCGTCGGCGTCGACCCGGACCCGGCCCGCTGTGCGCTCGCCGCGCAGTTGGGCGCGCTGAAGTGCGGTGACCCGGGTTCCGGCGTCGTCGACACCGCGGTCGCCGAGATCACCGGCGGGCACGGCGTCGACCAGGTCTACCTCGCCGCGGGTGGCAGCACGAACGAGCCGGTGGAGCTGGCCGCGAAGCTGAGCCGCGACCGCGGCCGCGTGATCGACATCGGCAAATGCTCGCTCAACCTGCCGTGGAACGCCTACTACGAAAAGGAACTCGACGTCCGGTTCTCCCGTTCGTACGGCCCCGGCCGCTACGACCCGGAGTACGAACTCGAGGGTCGCGACTACCCGATCGGCCAGGTCCGGTGGACCGAACGCCGCAACCTCGAATGCGTCGTCGACCTGATGGGCAGCGGCAGGCTCGACGTCGAGCCACTGATCTCCCACGTCTCGGACTTCTCCGACGCGGTCGAGACCTACCGGAGGCTGAACGAGGGCGAGCTCAAGGCCGTCGCGGTGCTGTTCGAGTACGAGCAGCGTCCGGCGTCGGTGATCGACCACGCCGTTTCTGCTGTTTCGGTGCCACACAGCGCGAGACCGCGGGTCTCGCCCAAGACCGGTGCCGTGCGGATCGCGTTCGTCGGCGCCGGCAACTACGCCTCCTCGATGCTCCTGCCGCATCTCGCGGAAATGGAGGACGTCGCCCTCACCGACGTCGTCACCACCTCCGCGCTCTCGGGCGCGAACGCCAAGCGCAAATTCGGCTTCGGCCGCGCGACCACCGACCTCGACGCCGTCCTCGAAGAGCCGTCGATCGACGCGGTGTTCATCGTGACCCGGCACAGTTCGCACGCCGAGCTGACCCGGCGCGCGCTGCTCGCGGGCAAGGCGGTGTTCGTCGAGAAGCCCCTTGCCCTGTCGGAAAAGGAACTCGAGATCGTGCTCGGCGCGATCGAGGAGTCCGGTAACGACCGGCTGCAGGTCGGCTTCAACCGCCGGTTCGCGCCGCTGCTGAACGAGTCGGTCCTGCACTTCGGGCCGCGGGTCGGCCCGGCGTCGGTCCGGTACCTGGTCAACGCGGGCAAACTCGACTCCGGCAGCTGGTACAACCAGCAGGACAGCGAAGGTTCCCGGTTCGCCGGTGAGGGCGGGCACTTCATCGACACGGTCGGCTGGCTGCTCGGCGCCGACCCGGTTTCCGTCTACGCCACCGCGACGCCGGGGCACCAGGACCTGCAGATCCTGCTGCGCTACCCGGACGGCTCGACGGCGTCGATCGCCTACACCACCAGCGGTTCGTCGGCGTTCCCCAAGGAGACGATCGACGTCACCGCCGACGGCAAGGTGCTGAAGTTCGACGATTTCGCGCGCGCCTCGGTGTTCGGGCGCAAGAAGTGGGCCAGCTCGCGGATCCCGAAGGGGCGCGACAAGGGCCAGCCCGCCGAACTCGCGGCATTCGTCAACGCGCTGAAGACCGGGGTGTCGATGCCGGTCTCGGTCGATTCGCTGGTCTCGACGACGTTGGCAACGCTCGCGGTCAACCGCAGCCTGGAAACCGGTGCTCCGGTGCGGATCGACACCAAGGACAGCGCGGAGGGGCTCGCCTGATGGATCCCTCCTGGTACCTGCGAAGACTGTCGAGGATGGGGCCGGCCGAGATCGCCGGCCGCGTGACCGACGTCGTGCGCAAACGCCAGTGGCGCCGGGTCGCGGGGGAGACGGCGACCTGGTCGCCGGACCGGCGGTTCGCCCGCGTGCCCGGTGAGGACATCCTCGCCGCCGTCTCCGGTGACGCGGTGAAGGAGCTGCTCGTCACCGCGGACCGGCTGATGGACGGCCAGGCCGAGTACTTCGGCGTCGAGCGCGACGACCTCGTGGACCCGGACTGGTCGTACGACCCGAAGACCGGGCGCAGCGCACCGTCCGATGTGTACTCCTTCGATATCCCGTACCGGAGCGAGGAACTCGTCGGGGACATCAAGCAGATCTGGGAGCCGTCCCGGCACCAGCACCTCACCGTGCTGGCCGCGGCATACGCCCTGACCGGCGACGAACGGTACGCGGAGCGGGTGGCCGCGCACCTGAAGTCGTGGTGGGCGGCCAATCCGCCGATGCGCGGGGTGCACTGGCTCAGCGGGATCGAACTCGGTATCCGGCTGCTTTCCTGGGTGTGGGTCCGGCGATTGCTCGACGGCTGGGCTCAGGCACCGGCCCTGTTCGAGGACAACCCCGTCGCACTGACCCAGATCTGGCAGCACCAGCGCTGGCTGGAGGCGTTCCCGAGCCGCGGTTCGTCGGCGAACAACCACGTGATCGCCGAGGATGCCGGGCAGCTCGCCGCCGCCTCCGCGTTCGGCTGGTTCCCCGAGTCGGTCCGGTGGCGGACGGCGGCGCTGGAGTCCATCGACGAACAGTTGCGGCACAACACCTTCGACTCCGGCATCAACCGCGAACTCGCTACCGAGTACCACGGGCTCGTCCTGGAACTGGGCCTCGCCGCGGTCTTGGAGGCCAAGGCCGCGGGGGCCCGTGTGCCCGAGTCGACGTGGCTCGTGCTGCTGAGGATGACCGACGCCCTGGCGTCCATTGTGGACAACAAGCTGCGCCCGCCGCGGCAGGGTGACGCGGACGACGGCTTCGGGCTGATCCTCGATGGCGATGAGGTCAGCCGCTGGGCGTCGCTGCTCAACACCGGCGAAGTCCTCTTCGGACGGCTTGACTGGTGGCCGGCGGTACCGGGCGAGGACGTCCGGACACCGCTCTTCTCCTCACTGGGCAAGGAAATCCAGGTCAACGCGGCCAGGCCGATCCAGCGCCGGGACGACTTCGCCGACGCGGGGATGACCATTCTTCGCGACGGCGAGATCTGGTGCCGCTGCGACGGCGGGCCGCACGGCTTCCTTTCCATCGCCGCCCACGGGCACGCCGACGCGCTCTCGGTCGAGGTCCGGCACGACGGGGTCGACATCCTCGCCGACCCGGGAACCTACTGCTACCACGGGGAACCCGAGTGGCGGTCGTACTTCCGGTCCACCGCCGCGCACAACACGCTCGAACTCTCTCGTGCTGACCAGTCCGTCTCGGGTGGCCCATTCCTCTGGACGAAACACGCCGATACCAAGGTGATCGCGGCGGGAACGCCGTCGCGCTGGAGCGCCGAACATGACGGCTACGCCCCGGCGATCCACCGGCGTGCGGTGGAACTGGACGGCTCGAAGCTCCGGATCCTCGATGACGTTCATGGCGGCGAAGCGCGCCAGTGCCGGCTCGCGTTCCACTTCGGCCCGGCCGTCGAGGTCGAGATCTCCGGGGGAACTGCGCGGCTGACCTGGACCGTCGACGGCCAGGAACGGGGCGCGACCGTCGAGCTGGCACCGCAACTCACCTGGTCGGCACATCGCGGCGAGACCGGCCCGCCACTGGGCTGGTACTCGTCCGGCTTCGGGCGTCGCGAGCCCGCGTGGACGTTGCTCGGCGCCGGAACGGCCGGCGGCGAAGGAACCTTGATCACTGAAGTCACCTTCGACCCCGTTGGCGAGGACCCTGCATTGTGACCGTACGACCGCACCGATTCCGCCGAGCAGTGCTCGTGGCTCTGCTGAGCCCGCTTGTGCTGACCGCCTGCACCTCCTCCACCGACCCGGTCGACGAGGCCGGGAAACCACCGGACCCGGCGCAGGCGCCGTCCGGTTCGGTGGCCCAGGTGTGCGACAAGCTGCCGGCGGGTCCTGCGCAGGCTCCGGCGGGAGCGGTCAAGGTCGATCCGGCGGTCGTGGGCGATCTCGCCGCGAAGACGCGGTCGAGCCCGGCGGGGACGACGTTCTGGCTCGCGCCGGGCACGCACAAGCTCGGCGACGATCGCTTCGACCAGATCATTCCCAAGGCGGGCAACGTCTACATCGGCGGGCCGAACGCGGTCTTCGACGGCCGGAAGGTCAATCAGTACGCGTTCTCCGGCGAGGCCGCCGACGTGAAGATCCAGTATCTCGTCGTGAAGGGTTTCGCCGCGCCGCACGACGAAGGCGTGGTCAACCACGATTCGGCCGACGGCTGGGTCATCGAGCACAGCGCGGTGCAGGAAAACGACGGCGCCGCGATGATGGCGGGCGCGCGGCAGCAGGTTCGTGGGAACTGCCTGCGCAACAACGGGCAGTACGGGATGAACGCCTACTCACAGGCCAACAACATCAAGGGCCTCGTCGTCGATGGCAACGAGATCGCCGGGAACAACACCGGCGACTGGGAACGGAAGATCGACGGCTGCGGCTGCACCGGTGGGATCAAGTTCTGGTCCGTCGACGGCGCCGACATCCGGAACAACTGGATCCATGGCAACCACGGCGTCGGGCTCTGGGCGGATACGAACAACAACGACTTCCTCATCGAGGGCAACCTCATCGAGAACAACAACAGCAACGCGATCATGTACGAGACCAGCTACAACGCCGTCATCCGCAACAACACCATCCGGCAGAACAACTGGGTCGACGGCAAGGCCTACATCGACAAGGGCGACAGCTTCCCGGTGGCGGCGATCTACCTGTCGGAGTCCGGCGGCGAGCCGAGGGTGAAGGCGCGGACGGACAAGCTGGAGGTCTCCGGGAACGTGATGGAGAACAACTGGTCCGGGATCACCCTGTGGGAGAACTCCGACCGGTTCTGCAACAGCCCGGCCAACACGTCTTCCGGTTCGTGTACGCGGCTGGTGCCGGAGCAGGAGAAATGCGCGCAACCCGGGATCGGGACAGGCGCACTGAACGCCGATTGCCGATGGAAGACGCAGCGCGTCGAGGTCCACCACAACCGGTTCGTCCTCGACCCGGCCGTCACCGGTTGTGAGGCCACCTGCGCGCGGATGGCCGTGCTCGCGAACTTCGGCACCTTCCCGGAGTGGTCGCCGTACAAGGACGAGGTCATCCAGCAGGCGATCACCTTCGACCAGGGAAACCGGTGGTCGAACAACACCTACATCGGTCCTTGGAACTTCGTCGCCTTCGAACCGAGCCGGAACCTGAGCTTCGGCGAATGGCAGGGCGCACCTTACCGGCAGGACGGCGGCAGCACGTTCGCCCGAGGAGGAGGTGGCTGAGATGCTCGAGCCCGCGGTCCGTACCGAGCCGTCGATCCGCCCGGGAATCCCCAAGGCCGCCGGTGTCGTCTGGGCATTGCTGATCATCAACACGCTCGGCTCCACCGGCGCGAAGACGGTCCTCCCGCTTCCGCGGTCGGTGAGCCAGCTGGTCACCATGGGCGCGCTGATGCTGGCGTTCGGAATCGCGCTGGCGCTGAACATCAGGCTCCGGATCAGGCCGAGCGCGTACCTCCTGCTGCTCACCGTTCTGCTGGTGCTGAGTCTTCTGGCGAGCCTGAACCTCGAAGGCGGTTTCGGCGCGTTGTTCCGCTGCTTCCGTTTCGCCGTCTTCCTCAGCACGCTCTGGCTGCTCACCCGCTGGTGGAACACCAGTCTCGACTTCGTCAGAGTCCACATCAAGACCTATGTCGTGATGCTCGTGACGGTCGTCATCGGGCTGGCGATCGCCCCGGGTGACGCGATGCCGTTCGAGTACGGCGGGCGGCTCACCGGAGCGGTGTGGCCGCTGACCCCGCCGCAGGTCGGCCAGTACGCGGCGATCGTCGCGGGGCTCACCACACTGTTGTGGCTCGGCGGCAAACTCGACCGGCTGAACGCGCTGGTCGTCATCGTCCCGTCGGTCGGGATCCTGCTGCTGACCCACACCCGCACCGCGACGCTGGGCCTGGTCGCCGGAACCGTGGTCGCGCTGATGTCGCAATGGATGTCCAGTGCCCGCGCCCGCAAGGTGTTCACCGGACTCCTGCTCACCGGCGCGTTCATGCTGATCGCGCTCGGCCCCCTGCTGCAGGCGTGGTTCCTGCGAGGGCAGACCGAGGACAACTTCTCCAGCCTCACCGGCCGGGCGAAGGTATGGGACGCGCTGCTCGACGCGCCGCGCACGACGTATCAGTACCTGTTCGGCGTCGGGCTCACGGACAAGTCGTACGACGGGCTTCCGATCGACAACAGCTGGCTGGCGGTCTACCACGAGCAGGGGTTCGTCGGAATCACGATCGTGGCGACCTTCCTGCTCGTGCTGGTCGTCGTCGCGGTGCTGCGGCCGCCGTCGCTGGCAAGGGCGTGCGCGATCTTCCTGATCACGTACTGCCTTTCCGCCTCCTACACCGAGGCCGGCCTTGGCGACGCGTCGCCGTACCTGCTGCATCTGGCGCTGGCCGCGTCGCTGCTCGTGCGCGCGCCCGCCGCGGCCGACGGCAAATTCCTCCCGGCGAAGGAGCCCGCGTGAAGGTTCTCGTTGTCCACAACCGATACCGGTCCGAGCAGCCGAGCGGTGAGAACAACGTCGTCGACCAGGAGGTCGCTCTCCTGGCGGAGGCGGGACACGACGTCAGCCTGTTCGAACGGCGCAGCGACGACATCGCCGAGATGTCCTTGCCCAGTAAGGCCGTCCTGCCGCTGAAGGTGCCGTGGAACCGTGCGGTTCGCGCGGAACTCGCGCAGCGCCTGGCGGACGACCGGCCGGACGTCGTCCACATCCACAACACGTTTCCGCTGCTTTCGCCGTCGGTGCTGGCCGCGTGTACCGCGGCCGGGGTCCCCACGGTCGCGACCGTGCACAACTACACGCTGATCTGCCCGCCCGGCACGCTCTACCGCGACGGGCAGGTGTGCACCGATTGCGTGGGGCGAAAACCGATTCCCGCGGTGCGGCACGGCTGTTACCGCGACTCCGGGCTCGCGACCCTGCCGATGGCGGCGAGCCTGATGCTGAACCGACGGCGCTGGTGGTCGGGGGTGTCGCGATTCTTCTGCATCTCGAAGGCGCAACGCGAAGTCCTGGTCGCCGCCGGGATGCCCTCGGAGCGGCTCGCGGTGAAGTACAACTACGTCACCGATCCGGGGAAGACGCGTTCGGGGGCGGGGGAATTCGTCCTGTTCCTCGGCCGGATCACCGCCGAGAAGGGCATCGGCCTGTTGATGAACGCGTGGGACAAGCTCTCCGCGGCGGGCGGGGTGGGCCTGCCGCTGGTCATCGCCGGCACCGGCCCGATGCAGGATGAAGTCGCCCAGTGGGCCGCTGAGCGCGACGACGTCCACTACCTCGGGCTTCAGTCCCAAGAGAACTGCCGCGACCTGGTCGTCCGTGCGAACGCCGTCGTGGCCCCGTCGGAGTGGTTGGAAGCCTTCGGACTCGTCGTGGTCGAAGCGATGGCCGCCGGAGTCCCCACGGTCGCCGCCGCCCACGGCGCCTTCCGCGAGCTCGTCGAGGACGGCGTCACCGGCCTCCTGCACGAACCCGGCAACCCCGACGCGCTCGCCGCACGCCTGAAGGAGATCGTCGGCGACCTCGAACGGAACCGCGAAATGGGCCTTTCGGCCCGCCTGGTCTACGAGCAGGAATTCACCCCGAAGGTCGGCCTCGAGCGCCTGATCGCCGGGTACAGTTCCGCGATCGAAGCCGCTGAGGAAGTATCGGCGGAGTGATCACCGGTCCGCCCGCGTCGCCACCGCAGTCGCGGGCCCCGTTGTCGATCCTGGGCGCCTTCGGCTTCCTCGTCGCCCTCGTCCTCGGCCTGCGCTACGCCGGGACCTCCGACACCACCGGCCCGGACGCCGTCCTGCTGCCTGTTCTGGATCGCGTCGAAGGCCCGCTCTGGTACGTCGCGACCGCGATCGACTTCCTCGGCGAACCGGTGGGCGCCGTGCTGGTCTGCCTGGCGATCGGCGGCTTCTGCTGGGGAAAGGGCCGGCCGCGGACGGCGATCCTGCTGGTGGCCTCAAGCGGGATCACCGTCGCACTGACCACCGGTCTGAAGCCGTTGACCGGACGGCTGATCCACGGTGAGTTCCTGTCGTTTCCCAGCGGCCACACGGCTTTCGCGGTGGTGGTAGCCGTGGTGGCCGGGTCACTGGTGATCGATCTTCGGGGTCTTGGGCGGGGTGCCGGGACTTGGCTGCTGGTCTGTTCGGTCCTTGTCGCCGGGGCGGCCATGGGGTGGGCCGAGGTGGCGCTGGGGGCTCACTATCCGACGGACACCTTTGGCGGGCTTGGGGTCGCGCTTGCCGTGGTGCCGGCGGCGGGTTGGGCGGTGGACCGCCTCACGCGGCGGCCTTGAGGTGGATGTCGGGCCGGGGGCGGGCTTGCGCGGTTCGGAATGCGGCGTGGACTTCTGCGAGAACCCGATCCGGTTCGGTGCGGAGCCGGGACGGCAGGGTCTGGAGTACGACGATCCCGGCTTGGACGTAGCGGCTGTTGCGGGCGAGGGTGTCGCGGTGGTCGTCGCGATTGGCGTGGTAGCGGTAGGAGTCGATTTCCCAGGCGAACGCGACGCGGTCGTACCAGAAGTCCGGGGTGGCGATGTAGTTTCCGTTGGCGTCGAAGATCGGGACGTTCCATTGGCCTGGTGGGAGTCCGGAGCGTTGCCAGAGTCGCCAGGCGTCGGCTTCGGCTACTGATCTGGCTCCGCCGAGGATCGGGACCAGCGCTTGTCTTGGGATAGCGGTTCCGGAGCGGCTGCCTTGGTCCAGCTCGGTCGTGAGCATCTCTGTCGTGCAGAAGCGCCGTTGGACGGCCTCGGCCATCATCGCCTGGATTTCGTCCTCGTCAGTGAGCCGTCGTGCGGCGTCGATGACGGCTCGGGAGACCGGGGCTACGGGGAGGTCCGCACGGATGTGGGGTTTGGGCGGATGCCTTGTTCGTTCGACTTGGACGAATCCCGCCGAGGCGACCCGGCGATCGTGGGGAACCAGGATGTGTACGTCCTTCGGCGACGGTAGCCGCTCCAAACCCTGGCGCTGGAGGGCCCAGAGACCGGTCAAGACCGCATCCTCGCGACCGTGGAGCAGTGCGGCATGAAGCCGGTGCTCGTCGGTCGGCTCGCCGGTGCGGAGCAGGACGATTCCGGGCAGCAGGCGTTGCCAGGGACCACCGTGAGCGCAACGGCGCCCGATGGTCCGGCTCGGTACGCCAGCGGCCTCGAGTTCGGTGGCACGGACCACCGGCGGGCCGGTCAGTATGGGGGCGTTCGCCCAGGTTCCTCGTCGCACCCGATCACGATGAGCCCGGCCACCGACAAGTTCCGCTCAGAGTGGCCATGACCGGACCTTTCATGCCAACTTTTCTTGAGCGGGGAGGAATCGGTACGTTGAGTGTCCTGAATCTTCCCCGCTAACACCCACCATCCCCAAAGGAGCTACAAGCGTCCTGAAGGTAGGGCGCCGCCTGCCACTCAGCCGCCCCCAGCGTCCGCGAAGTGTCGTGTACGACGAACCGCCACGAACCCACGTAGGTGTTGTCGTACCACCGGTTCTCCTGCCGGAAGGTCACCGCGTCGGACACGACGGGGCCGCGATAGGGCGACCAGTCAGGGTAGGTCCCGAAGTTCGCCAGCACGGCCATCCGCCCACAGAGGCCCGTGCAGCCCGGGCCCATCCGGAAGACGTTGCCGTGCACCGAAACCCGTTGTGTCTTCCACCGGCAATCGTCGTACAGCGGCCGCGTCGCGATCCCGGGTTGCGAGCACGACGAAACAGCGGGAACGAGACGCGTGCAGGAGCCCGAGGAGGTGTTGGCCGGGCTGTTGCAGAAGCGGTCGGCGTTCTCCCACAGGGTGATCCCGGCCCAGTTGTCCTCGAAGACGTTGTCGGTGATCTCCACCAGGGTGGTCCGCGCGGGGACGCGGGGCTCGCCGCCGGCTTCGGACAGGTAGATCGTGCCCACCGGGAAGTTGTCGCCGCGGTCGGCGAATTCCTTGCCCTGGACAAGGGTATTGCGGCGGATGGTGTTACCGCGCATTACGAGGTTGTAGGAGATCTCGTAGAACAACGCCTCCGCCTCGTTGTCCTCGATCAGGTTGTCTTCGATGACGAAGTCGTTGTTGTTCGTGTCGGCCCAGAGTCCGGCGCCGTGGTTGTGGTGGACCCAGTTGCCTCGGATGTCGGCGCCGTCGACGGCCCAGAATTTGGCACCGCCGCTGCAGCCGCAGCCGGGGACCTTCTTCTCCCAGTCGTCCGTGTTGTTCCCGGCGATTTCATTGCCCTCGACGACGAGCCCGGTGATTCCGTCGCCGGCGCGGTAGGCGTTGATGCCGTACTGCCCGTTGTTGCGCAGGCAGTTCCGCAGCACCTTCTGGCGGACGCCTGCCATCATCGCGGCGCCGCGATTCTCCTCGATCCTGTTCCCCTCGATCACCCAATCAGGACCGGAGTCGTGGTTGACCACGCCCTGGTCCTGCGGCGCGGCGAAACCCCGGATGGCCAGTCCCTTGATGACGACGTCTCGCGCCTGCTGGGTGAAGGCGTAGCGGTTGACGCCGCCGCCGTCGAGGATCGCGCCGGGTGCGCCGAGGTAGGCGTTGCCGTCCTTCGGGATGATCTGGCCGAACTCGTCCGTCCCCAGCGTGTGGGTTCCTTTCGCCAGCCAGAACGTCGTCCCCGGTGGGAGGTCGCGGGTCTTGACCGAGAGGTCGGTGCCGGGCTCGACGACCACCGCGCCGTCCGGCATCGACGGGCTCACCGGGCCGGCGTCGCACACTGCGACGCCGGCCGCGGCCGAAGCCGGTAGCGCCGTGATACCGCCCGCCGCGAGCAGCAGGGACAGGACCACGGTCACCGGTCTCCATGAAGGCATACCTGAAACGGTAGATCATCCAGGACCGTCCCAGATGGACACTTACAGGTGAATCTAGTGTCCTGCGCCGGAAATCAGGCACATGTCCCGGCGCAGAACACTAGCTGCTCAGCACCCCTCCGATTCCC
Organism: uncultured Actinomycetota bacterium; assembly: GCA_963766045.1. Taxonomy (GTDB): domain Bacteria; phylum Actinomycetota; class Actinomycetes; order Mycobacteriales; family Pseudonocardiaceae; genus Amycolatopsis. Next base: position 254,929 of record CAVXYN010000003.1, read on the forward strand.
CGAAAGTGCTGCAAGTGTCCTGTCGGTACGGTTCGGCCTGCCACTGAGCGGGGGTGAGCTTCCGCGAGGTGTCGTGGGCGACGAACGTCCATGGACCGTAGTACTTGTTGTCGAACCAGCGGTTGTCCTGCCGGAAGGTCACCGCCTCCGAGATCACTGAGGCCTTGTACGGCGACCAGGCCGGGAAGGTCCCGTAGTTCGACAGCACCGCCATTCGCCCGCACAACGCCAGACACCCGGGCATCGACCCATCGAACTCGAACGTGTTGTCCCGGATGGAGACCCGCTGCGTCTTCCACCTGCAATCCTCGTACAACGGTGGTGCGGCGATCCCGGGCTGGGCGCAGGAGGCGGTCGCCGCCACCAGCGGGGTGCAGGAGAGCGACGACGTGTTGGCCGGGCTGTTGCAGAAGCGGTCGGCGTTCTCCCACAACGTGATCCCGGACCAGTTGTCGGAGAACATGTTGCCGCGGATGTCGATCAGACCGGTCCTGGCCGGGATCCTGGGTTCCCCGCCCGACTCGCTGATGTACACCGACGCGACCGGGAAATCGTCCCCGAGCGCGGCCTTCTTCCGGCCGCGGACGAGGGCGTTGCGGTAGAAGGAGTTCCCGACGAGTTCGAGGTTGTAGGAGATCTCGTAGAACAGGCCCTCGGACTCGTTGTCCTCGATCAGATTGCCTTCGATGAGGAAATCGTTGTTGTTCGTGTCGGCCCAGATCCCGACGCCGTGGTTGTGGTGCACCCAGTTGTCCCGGATGTCGGCGCCGTCGACGGCCCAGAATTTCGCGCCGCCGGTGCAGCCGCAGCCGGGAATCCGCGTTTCCCAGTCGCCGGTGTTGTTCCCGGTGATCTCATTGCCTTCGATGACCAGGTCGGTCAGCCCGCCGCCGAAGCGGTAGGCGTTGATCCCGTACTGCCCGTTGTCGCGCAGGCAGTTCCGCAGCACCTTCTGGCCTGCACCGGCCATCAGGGCGGCGCCGTCGTTCTCCTCGATGACGTTTCCTTCGATCACCCAGCCGGGACCGGAATCGTGGTTGACCACGCCCTGGTCCCGTTCGGTGACGAAGCCCCGAATGGTCAACCCGCGGAGCACCACGTCCTTGGCCTGCGTGGTGAACGCCGCGCGGTTGATCCCGCGTCCGTCGAGTACGGCGCCGGGTGCGCCGAGATAGACGTTGCCGTCCTTGGGCATGACCTGCCCGAAAGCGTCCGGGCTCAGCATATGCGTACCGGGGCTGAGCCAGAACGTCGTCCCCGGCGGGCTGAACCGGGTGGCGTCGGTGAGGTCGGTGCCGGGATCGATGGTCTGCGCGCCGCCGGGAGGCGCGGCGACACCTATGGAGGAGCCGCAGATTCCGGATTCGGATTCTGCGGCTGCCGTTGTCTGAGGAATTGTCAGTAATAGTGTTATGGACAATAAGAGTGAACCAGTCGAGCGGTAGCTGAACATAGGTGTTCATACCCGTCTGCGAAATACCGGTTTCACCGGACGGCCGCCAAGCCAGGGTGCGGGATCGTCCGCTTCCAGGGCTTTGCGATAGACGACACAGGCCTGCGCGACGATCTCGACCGTCCGGTCGATGTCCTCTTCGGACAGTGCGCTGCTGACCACAAAGGACGGTCCGAGTACGCCGCCCGTGACCAGCTGCCGCAGGAACAACGTTCGGTAGTCCTGCGACGGTTTCTTCTCCGCGTCGAGGGTTCCGAAGACGAGGTTGCTCGCTCGGCCGCGGACGACGACGTGGTCCTCGAGGCCGGCTCCGGCCACGACCTCACGGACCCCGGCGGCGAGGCGTTCCCCGAGCGCGTGCAGCCGGGCCGTGATGCCTTCTTCGGTGTAGGTCTTCATGACCGCGATCGCGGCGGCCAGCGAATGGGTTTCGGCGCCATGCGTGGTGGACAGCAGGAAAACGCGGTCTCCGGAGGCGCGGAGCCCGCCGAGTTCCATCAGTTCGCGTTTGCCCGCCAGCGCGGAAACGGCGAACCCGTTGCCGAGCGCCTTGCCGAACGTCGAAAGGTCCGGCGTGACGCCGTAGAGGCCCTGCGCACCGGCTTCGGACCAGCGGAACCCGGTGATCATCTCGTCGAAGATGAGCACACAGCCGTACCGGTCGGCGAGTTCACGCAGGCCGATGAGATAGCCGGCGGGCGGTTCGACCTGGGTGGACGCCTCCAGGACCAGGCAGGCGACCTTGCCGGCGTTCTCCCTGAGCAGCTGTTCGGTAGCCGGCAGGTCGCCGTACGGGAACGACACCGTCAGGCCGGTGATTTCACCGGGGATACCGGCCGACATCGCCGTCGTGCCGATGAACCAGTCATCGATGGAGAAGAACGCGTGGTCGCCGCAGATCGCCACCAGCGGCCTGCCGGTCGCCGCACGGGCGAGTTTGACGGCGGCCGTCGTGGCGTCAGAACCGTTCTTGGCGAACTTGACCATCTCCGCGGTGGGCACGGTCGCGAGGAACTGCTCAGCCGCCTGTTCCTCCACGATGGACGGCCGGACGAAGTTCGCGCCCCGGCCGATCTCACGTTGGACGGCTTCGGTGACCTTCGGATGCACATGCCCGAGGCTGACCGCGCGGAGACCGGAGCCGTACTCGATGTATTCGTGCCCGTCGACGTCCCAGACATGCGAGCCGAGGCCGTGGGAGATGACCGGCGCCAGATCCTCCGGATACTGGTCGTCGCCCTTGGCATAGGTATGGGCGCCACCCGGGATCATCGCGTGAAGGCGCTCGTTGGCCCGCATGGATCGGGGAAGATGACGGTGCACCTGGATCACCTCGTTTTCTGGAGAGCTCTGTTTCTGGCGGTGAACCCGCGACCGCGATTGACGCCGGCAGGGCGCTCGAACACAGTCATGTCACGTCTTGCGCGGACGGCGCCCTGCCACCGCAATAGCGGGCCTTCGGCCGGGCGGGTTCACGCGTACGGTCACCTTTCAAGGATCACCTCTGCTCCACCGATAGTGCTTCGGAGAGCGACAAGGCCTGCTTGTCCCGCTCCGAGAGGAGAGCCACCGGAAGCGGCCAGGGGATGCCCAGTTCGGGATCGTCGTGGGCGATCGCGACGTCTTCCGCCGGGTTGTGCGTCCGGTCGATCCGGTAGAACACGTCGGCGTATTCGGTCAGTGCCTGGAAACCGTGGGCACAGCCTGCCGGGATGTACAGCGACACCTGGGTTTCCCCGGAGAGCTCGAAGGTCTCCTTGCCGAGGTACGTCGGTGAATCCGGCCGCAGGTCGACGACGACGTCGAAAACCTCGCCCCAGGAACAGCGGACGAGCTTCGCCTCACCCTCGCCCGAGCGGAGGTGCATCCCACGCACCACTCCCTTGCGGGAGCGGGAAACGCTGTCCTGGAGGAAGCCGTTCGGATCGATCCCGACCGACCGGACGACGTCGGCGTCGAACGTCCGGCTGAAGAAACCGCGCTCGTCGACATGCGGTGTCGGCTCGAACAGGTATGCGCCCGCGATGGCGGGCACCGGAATCGCCTTCATCGGAGCCCCGTCGGCAGGAAGGTGGACGACAGCACCGAGAACTGCCGCTCCAGGAGCCGCGTCTGCTCGGTGCCCCGTTTCGCCAGGATCTCGGTCAGCTCACCCGCCCGGCTCTCGAGTTCGGCGAACTGGCGGACCAGCTGACCGAAATCGATTTCCCGCGCGGACTGGCAGAACTCGCCGAGGCCAAGTTCGCTCATGAGGACTTCGTTCTTGCGGGCATAGCCGACGGACAACGTCGGTTTCGCCAGCTTCAGCGCGCTCAGGACGTTGTGATACCGGGTCGCGACGACGGTTTCGACCGCCGACATCGCCCGCATCACCTCGTCCAGCGTCGTCGCCTCGGCCGCGGCGAGCAGAGGCGAATCGATTTCGGCGAGGATCTCGTCGACCACCTGCCGATCGGCGCCGTCGCCGATGAACAACCGGACCGGACGGCCGTCGTCGATCAACCCGGCGACGAACTTGGTCATGTTGTCCACATAGGACTCATAGATCCGGGCGGCCTCCGCCCGGTCGTCGTTTCCACCGTAGTAGGCCATCACGCCCACGCCGACGGACCTGGGAACCACCGGCTCGGAAGGGACATCGAGAGCGAAGGCGAGGTCGGGAAAGACGTGGTCGTCCGTGACGTCCACGCCCAGCGTCCGCATCGCCTCCCGTGACGGCTCATCCCGGTAGGAGCGGTACGCGGCCAGTCGCGCGGCCCAGCCGATAATCGTCCGGGTGGCCCGGTGACTGCTCACGTTGGCACCGACGCTGACCAGCGCCACCTTGGTGCCGACCAGCTTGCCGGACGCGGACAGCAGCAGCAGGGAGTAGGGAAAACCCCAGGGGCGCAAGGGAAGAGTGGATTCGAGGACACCCATCCCCGGCACGATCACCACGTCCTGTCGTCGTACCCAGGCCGCGGTGCGGGCCACGTCGACGAGCTTTCCGAAGCCCTTCATGGCGATGGACTTCGGTCCCGACGCTGTTCGGTATTCCCCGCTGTACCAGTTCAATGCGGTCGTTGCGAGCCCGTATCGGCTCGCGACGATATCCGGTCCGCCGCACATGACACTGATCGCGGCGTCCGGATGTTCCGCACGCAGGTACCCCAGAATGGTCTCGAAGGAACCGTCGTTGCCGAGGTTCCCGGACCCGAGGAGCCCGAACAGCCCGATTCTTACGGGCGGGATCAAGGGACTCTTCCCTCCTGGCCGGCGACGACCGACACCACCGAAACCTCGCGCGGGCCGAGCTGGGCTTCGGCCTGGACCGGCATCCGTCCCATGGCCGGGTTCCCGGCGCGGTTCAGCATCCACTGCCGCAGATAGCGGAAACACTCGCGCTTCTCCACGCCGGAGATCGGCGCGCGGCGGATCGCGTTCGCGTAGCCGAGGATGTACTCGCCGAGCAGCCGGATCATCGGATGCCGCAACCTGTTGGCCCGCTTCGGGTCCAGGTTGCTGGCGCGCTTGCGCACGGTCGGGTACTCGTGTTCGGAGCGGCCCGGGTGGTCACGGCGGAAGTACAACCAGTCGGGCACCTGGTGGAACGGGCCGTACAGGGCCAGTTCCGAAATGATCGTGCGGTCGGCGTGGTGGTAGCTGTCCAGCGGCGCGACCCGGCGCAGGATCTCGGTCCGGATGACCGCGCCGTCGTCGTCGCCGCCCGGTGCGAACAGCGTGCTGCGGAAGCGTTCGGCGGCGTGCGGGGACACCGTGTTGAGCGGGTACTCCAGCGCCTGCGTGACGACGGCCTTCTCGTCGATCATCGCGGTCCACGAGTGGGAAAGGACGAACTCGGGATGCGCGTCCAGTGCCTCGATACAACGCTCGAGCAGGTCACGCGCGTAGAGGTCGTCGTCGGAAGCCCATTTGAACAGCTCGCCGCGGGCGACCTCGACGAGGTAATTGTGGTTGGGCGCGCAGCCGATGTTCACCGGCTGCCGGATGTACCGCACGCGGGAGTCGAGCTTCGCGTAGTCGCGGCTGATCTCTTCGGTGCGGTCCGTGGACGCGTTGTCCGAAATGATCAGTTCGAAATCCCCGAAGGTCTGGCCGAGGAGCGCGTCCAGCGCTTCGGCGAGATAGTCCTCGCCGTTGTAGACCGGGAGCCCGATGCTCAACCGAGGAGCGGTGCTCATGACGTCCTCATTTCTTCCTTTTCCGAATTCAGATGGTCGTCGAGGGCGGCGTGCAGCTGGAACCACCACACCGCTGACCCGCTGGTGATCGCGATCGCGACCCCCCAGGCGGATCCGGGCGCCCCGGCCAAGACGGCGCCAATGAGCCCTAAACCGACATAGCCGGCGGAGTTGATCAGCTGGGCGCGGAGGCTCCGTTTCGCAGCGCCGAGCGCACGTAGACCGGCGGCCGCGCCGGTGTTGAAACCGGCCGCCGCGATTCCGATGGTCACCGGGAGGATCAGCTCCGATGCGGGATCCCAGACGTCACCGAGCACGAATCGGCCGGCGTCGTGGGGCAACAGAAGCAGCGCGAGTCCCCAGAGCATCGCGGCGGCCGCCTGGCCGCCGCCGAGGATGGCGCAGAAATGCCGGAGACGGTGCGGCGCTCGCTGTAGTACACGCGAGCTTTCCGCGACCGTGACCAGGGAAAGTCCCATCAATACGGCGAAGAACGGCCCGAGCAGCAGTTCGGCTCCGCGTACCGCGCCGACGCTCGCCAGCCCGGCGATGGCGCCGAGGCCGTACATGCGCAGTGGCGTCGAACCGCTGTTGGCGACGTTCTCGATCAGGTACCGGGTGCCGAGGTCCCGGTGTCGTCTGAGCCATTCGAGCGTGCCGCCTGGATCCGGCCGGACCCCGGACTGCAGGCAGCCATAGCCCGCGGCGACCGCCCCGGACACGCCCCACGCCAGGATGAAGGCGACGACCGTGTCGAAGAACCGGTGCGCGACGAACAGCGCCGGGATCAGCGCGATGCCCCAGACGACGTCGTTCATGAACGCCTTTTTCCCGTGCCCTGCCGCGAAAAAAGTGAATCGCCAGGCGTCCTGAAGCAGCAGTCCCGGGATGACGAAGCCGAGTGCGACGAACGCCCCGCCGATATCCGCACCCACCAACAGCCCGGCGCCCACGCTCACGATGCCTGCCGCGACACCCGCGGTGAGTGCCGTCCCGGTCGCCCGCGCGGTCGCTCCGCGCCAGGCTTCGGTGGACACGCCGGAGAACCGCACCATCAGCGGGTCGGTCGTCAGACCGCGCGACAGGTTGAGCACCACGCCGTAGGTGACCCAGGCGAGGCTGAACATGCCGAACGCCAGCGTGCCGAGCGATCGCGCGACGTAGAGACCAACGGCGAAGTTGGTGATACTCGAAACGGCCTGGTCGCCGAGGCCCCAGCTGAGCCGGCCGGCCATGGCGCGTATCGCGGGGGAACGCAGGAGAGATCGCATCGGCATCAACATCCCTTGAGCAATCCGGCGTCGTGCAGCGCCTCTGCGGCGGCGACGACGGAATCGAACGGCAGCCCGGACCGCTCGGCGACGTCGAGCAGGCTGTGCTCGCCGTCGGAGAGGTTGAGCACCCAGAGCATCGCCATCTGGGCTTGTTTCGCGTCGCTGCGGCCGCCAAGTGAGTCGTACAGTCCACGTTTGCCCAGTTGCGGCTCGCCGTAGGGGCTCAGGTTGACGTACTTGGTGTTGCGATCGAGGACGGCGAAGGCGGCCCGCAGCGTCTGGAGGGTTTCCCGCATGGCCTCGGTGGACACGAAATCCAGGTTGTCGGCCGAGGTGTGGTACTCGGGATAACCCGCGTACGGAGTCCTGGTCAGCGATCCGACGCCGAGGTTGAACCCGGGCGAGCAGAACTGCCGCTCGTCGTAGCCGTACGGCGAGAAGTCCACGATCTTGTGCGTGCGCTCCTTGAGGACGTATTCGAGCACGCGGTCGATTTCGGCGTCGCCACGGCGGCTTCGCTTGTAGGTCAACGATCCCGGGTCACCGGCACAGGCCAGTACGAGTCCGGCCTTGATCTTGCCTACCCGCTCGCTGTTGCGCGCGAGCCAGGTGATCGCACCGATGGTGCCGGGCATGAACAGGAAACGATAGGTGTAGTAAGGGTTTTCGAGAGTCTGCGCGAATGCCGCCGCGATCGCGATTCCGGCGACATTGTCGTTCGCCAGCGAAGGATGGCAGGTGTGGCAGGAGACGATCACCTCGTCGGTGACCTTGCCCGGCACCACGTGCTCGGCATAGGTGAGATGGCCATCGTCCAAAGTGGATTCGATGTGCACCTCGTACTCGCCGTCCGGCATCGCGTCGAGTGTTTCCTGCGCCAGGCAGAAACCCCAGGTCGGCGAGTAGTAGCTGGTCCGGTACGGCACCCAGGAAGGCTGATCGGGCAACGTGTGCAGGTGCCCGCGCAGCTCGTCCAGCGACATCGTCCGGGAAACCGGGACGCTGTACCCGACGACATGCAGGTTCGACTCCTGGAAGTCGACCACCCGGCGTCCGGTGGAGTCCGCGATGTAGGCGTCGCGGATGTTCCACTCCTGGGGGACGGTCCAGTCCAGTACCTGAGTGCCGGTCGGGACCTCGTGGATCTCGAGCGGGACGTGCTCGCCGACGATCTCCAGCGTGCGGCGGACGCCGTCGCCGGTGATGCTGCGGCACAACGGGTACAGGCGCTCGACCAGCTCTCGCAGGCCGGCACCCGTACTCAGTCCCCGGTCGGACATCAGCGGCGCCGGAGGGTGTCGTCGATTTCGCCCGCGGCGCTACGATCGTTGAGCCTGGCCAGCCGCGTGAACAGGTGCTTGAACGAGTGGTCGGTCAGCCCGTGTGTCCGGTAGGCCTCGATCAGTTCGACCGCGCCGTCCTTGACCGTCCAGTCGCAGTCGAAGCCCGGGATCGCCTCGCGGAACCGGGAGAAGTCGACCCGGTACGACCGCGGGTCGGCGCCGGCCTCGCCGGTGATTCGCAGCGTCGAGCCGGGAACGGCCTCGACGACCTCTTCCGCGATCTCGGCCACGGTCACGTTGTTGCGTTCGGTGCCGATGTTGAACGCCTTGCCGTGTACGGCTTCCTTAGGAGCAACCAAAGCTGCTTCAAAGGCGCGCGCGATGTCCTTCGCGTGCACCAGCGGCCGCCACGGGGTCCCGTCGGAGAGCACCAGCACCTCACCGGACAGGAAGGCGTGCGCGGTCAGGTTGTTGAGCACGATGTCGGCGCGGAGCCTGGGGGAGAAGCCGAACGCGGTGGCGTTGCGCATGAACACCGGCGTGAAGTCGTCGTCCGCGATCTTCTGGACGTCGTCCTCGACGCGCACCTTCGACTCGGCGTACGGCGTCACCGGGCGCAGCGGAGCGTCCTCGTCGACCAGGCCGTCTCCGCCCGACGCGCCGTAGACCGAGCACGTCGAGGCGTAGAGGTACCGCTTGACGCCGGCATCCTTCGCCAGCTTGGCGAGCTTCACTGACGCGTGGTGGTTGATGTCGTAGGTCAGCTCCGGCGCCAGCGAACCGAGCGGGTCGTTGGACAGCGCGCCGAGGTGGATCACGGCGTCCACACCGGACACATGCTCGGCGGTGACGTCGCGGAGGTCGACCTCGTGCCCGGCGGGATCGGCTGGGACAGGGCCCAGCACACAGGTGTCGAAGAGGCCGGAGTCGAGACCGACCACCTCGTGGCCGGCGGCGGCCAGCACCGGGGCCATCACCGTGCCCAGGTATCCCTTGTGCCCGGTCAGCAGCACACGCATGGCTTCAGCCTTTCGCGGAGAGGTCGAGCGTCAGTTTCTTGAGGTCGAAGGCCTCCGCGTAGCGTGCGCCGCATTCGATTCCGCGAATGCGCGCCAGCCCGAGGAAGGCTTCCCGGTCGTACCAAGGACGGTGCCGCTGCGACGCGTAGTGCTCCTGCAGCAGCCGGACCTTTTCGTCGGCACGTTCGGGGGAAAGCGGGACGTACGCGGTGGGTTTGCCGAGGTCGCCGTCCCATTTGACGATTTCGTACTCGAGCTGCAGGTGCGTGCGGAACACGGTCGGCACCAACGTCGCCAGGCCGCGGTGATCCTGATGCGCGTCCAGCGTGCGCGGCGAGAGGATCAGCTGCGGGTCGGTGCGGCGGCGCAGTTCTTCCAGCCCGTTCTTGGCCTCTTCCCAATTCGCCGGAAAGCGGCCGTCGGGCAGTTTGAGCACGGTGACGTCGACGTCCGCACCGGGGCAGAAGGCGGCGAGTGCGGCGCGCTCCTCGGCCTCCCGTTCGGTGCCGCCGCCGGACAGGACCAGCGCGTCGACCCGGACTCCCGGGTTGTCCGCGCAGATCGTGAGCAGGGTGCCGCCCGCGCCGATGGCGATGTCGTCACAGTGCGCGCCGAGTGCGACGATCCGCTCGATCCGGCCGGGGCCGAGTCCGATCACGCGATCCTCACCGGCGGCTTTTCGTGCTCCCACAACGCCCAGGGCCGGTCGCCGTGCGCGTAGGCGTCGTCCAGCTGGACGCGTTCCTTGACCGTGTCGGTCGGCTTCCAGAACCCGCGGTACGGGTACGCGAGCAGCTTGCCCCGCTTCGCGAGTTCGCCGCAGCCGTCCGCGACGAGGTCGCCGCCTTCGGGGATGTGGTCGAAGACCTCCTGGCGCAGCACGAAATAGCCGCCGTTCTCCCAGAGCGGCATTTCGCTGACCGGCGTCAGCGCGCCGATCCGGCCGCCCTCGTCCATTTCCACACAATGGAAGGACGACTGCGGCGGCACCACCATCATCGAGGCGCCGGCGTCGGAGTTCGAAAAGCGCTCGATCATCTCCGGCAGCGGGGCGTCGGTGAGGACGTCGGCGTAATTGGCGAGGAACATTTCATCGCCGTCGAGATGATGGCGGACGCGGCGCAGCCGCTCACCGATCGCGGATTCGAGCCCGGTCTGCACGAACGAGATCGACCAGTCGGAGATGTCGGTGGACAGCAGTTCCGCCTTGCCACCGCGCAAGACGAAGTCGTTGGACGTCGTCTCCTCGTAGTTCAGGAAGAATTCCTTGATGTGGTGCGCGCCGTACCCGAGACACAGAATGAATTCCGTGTGGCCGAAATGCGCGTAGTACCGCATCACGTGCCAGATCAAGGGTCTCGGCCCGACCATGGCCATCGGCTTGGGTACGTCGGACGCGTCGCCATTGCGCATCCGCATGCCATACCCGCCGCAGAAGAGGACTACCTTCACGACTTCACCTCGACGATTTCCAGGTGCGGGATGGGGAAGACGAGTCTGCCGCCCCACTCCTCCACAAAGGACAGTTGCGCGGTCAGTTCCTTCCGGAGGTTCCACGGAAGGACGAGAACGTAGTCGGGCCGGTCCGCTTCGATGCGCTCCGGCGGGAGAATGGGGATCCGGGTGCCCGGGGTGTACCGGCCGTGCTTGTACGGGTTGCGGTCCACGGTGTAGCGCAGGACGTCCGGGCGGATACCGCAGTGGTTGAGCAGCGTGTTCCCCTTGCCGGGGGCGCCGTAGCCGACGACGGTCTTGCCCTCGAGCGCCGCGTCGGTGAGGAACTTGTTCAGGTCGAGCCGGACCTTGGTGACCCGCTCGGAGAACTCGGTGTAGCCGGACATTTCGTGCAATCCGGCGGCCTTCTCCTGGTCGAGGATCGCCATCATCCGCTGACTCGGCTCGCCGGCGACCGCGTCCGGACGGGCCCACAACCTGATCGAACCGCCGTGGGTCGGCAGGAGTTCCACGTCCACAACGGACAGCCCGCCGCGTGCGAGGGCGCGTCGCGCGGATTCCACCGTGTAGTACTGGAAATGCTCGTGGTAGATCGTGTCGTACTGGTTCTCCTGGATCAGCGTCAGCAGATGCTGCACCTCGATACTGACCCAGCCGTCGTCGGCGACGAGGGCGCGAAGCCCGTGCGTGAAGCCGATGATGTCCGGAATATGCGCATAAACGTTGTTCGCCACCACGAGGTCGGCCGGACCGTGCTCCTCGCGGACATCACGTCCGGTTTCGGGGCTGAGGAACGCCGTCTTCGTCGGGACTCCGCCGTCACGCGCGGCTTGCCCCACGTTCACCGAAGGTTCCACCCCGAGACAGCGGATCTGCTGCGCCACAACGTGTTTCAACAGATAGCCGTCGTTGCTGGCGACTTCGACGACGAATGAGGATTCGTCGAGCCCCAGCCGTTCGACGGCGCCGTCGACGAAGGTCTTGGCATGTTCGACCCAGGAGGCGGAATACGACGAGAAATAGGCGTATTCGGTGAAAGTCTCTTCCGGGGTGATCAGTGGCGGGATCTGTGCAAGCCAGCATTCGGTGCAGACCTGCAGGTGGAGCGGGTATGTCGGCTCCGGCTCGGCGAGCTGTTCCGCGGTCAGGAAACGCTCGCACGGCGGCGTCGCACCGAGGTCGACGACGCTGGCGAGATGGGCCGAGCCGCAGAGTCGGCAGGTGGTCATCGAGAGGCTCCTTGGCTCGCGTCACGTATCCCAGACGTCGGCACCTCGGCTCGCCTCGTTACATGCCTATCTGTGCTCTCCCGCTTCTGACTCCCAACCGAAACCTATCGGATCGCCCATCCGAGTGGTCCAGTCTCGTGAGTGGTAATGACGGTTCTAACCGCCATTACCACTCACGAGTCTTTCAGCTGACCACCAGCGCGTAGTCGGCGTCGGTGGCCGCGGTCTCCGTGTGCGCGTCAGCGTTGACCTGGGTGGCGAGGACTTCCACCGTCCAGGTGCCCGCCGCGGGCCGTTCGAGGATGACGTTCTCCACCGTGTCGACCGTGTTCGGCGAGCCGCCCGCGGTCGAGAAGTTGCCCGCACGCAGGCCATTGTTGCCGTAGTAGACGGTCCCGTCCGGCGCGGTGACCTTGAGTGTCAGGTCGTTGACCCGGGTGACCGCCGCGCTCGGCGAACCCGCCGGATCGGTGTAGGCGAGCGTCGCTTTGAACTGCTTCGTGCCGTTCACGTTCAGCGTGTACCGCTTGGTCTGCCCGGTGCCGAGCAGGTCGGTCTCGTTGACAAGGATCGGCAGTTTCCAGCCGTTCGCCTTCGCCTGGTCGTACAGGTAGCGGACGTTGGCGGTGCCCCAGCCTTGGTGGGTGCGGGTCATGTCGTGCGAGGTGCCGCTGAAGGCGAACTGGTCGGCACCGTTGATCAGCAGCGCCTTCGCGGTCGCGGCGTGCGGGCGGCTGGTGAAGACATCCCGGGCTTTGCCGGGGGCGCCGTCGAAGACGCCATCGGCCCACATCTGGAACAGCAGACCGGCGTTTCCGCAGCTGATCGGGGTCGCGCCGCTCGTGCCGCCGAACGAGGTCGTGTACGAAGTGTCACTGGTGGACGACGTGGTGTCGATCCGGTCGTAGTAGTTCGACAGCTCCGGTTTGATCCGGCCGTCGGCGGCCGGGCCGATGCTGGCGCCGTTGTTCCACCGGTCGTCGGTCCGGCTCAGCGTGTTGCTGTGGTACTGCCCGCCGACGGAAAGCACGTTCTTCGACCACGCCTCCGGTCGCGACCGCTGCGAGCCCGCGTTGCTCTGCGACTGGCAGATCAGCAGGTCGTGGTCGAAAATGATGCGGTCGAGCTGGGCCGAGACCGAGTTGTAGGCCGTGGTCAGCCCGCCGCCCCAGCTGTTGCTCTGGAACACCGCGCGGTACCGGCCGGCCGGGTCGACCAGCTCCTTCGTGTGGGCGTAGCGGTCCGGCTTGTTGTAGGTCGCGAAAATACCCTGGGCCTCGGGCAACAGGCCCCGCCGCGGTCCACTCACGCCCGAGGCGAAGATCTGGCCGTACGTCGACGTGCCGTGGCTGGTGCTGCTCGAGTTGCTGCCGTGGAGCACGGTCGGGCGCGCCCGGAACTCCTGGTGAGTGGCGCGCAGGCCGCCGTCCATCACCTCGCCGCGGACGCCCTGGCCGCGGTAGCCGCCGACGGTCTCGATGTAGTTCGCGCCGCTGCTCTCGCGGGCGTTGGCCATGTCGGTTTCGGGTGCGCCCAGTCCGCCGACCGCGAGCACCTCGGCAGCCTGGGCGAGGGTGTCCACCTGGCCAGCGCCGAGCCTGGCGACGACGTGCTGGCCGCTTTGCGAGACGGCTTCGATGCCGCCGCCGAGCCGCAGGATCCGCTCGACCACCGCGCGCTGGTCATTCGCATCGCTTTCGACCAGCGTGACGAGATAACTGCTTGTTCCACTGATCGAGAACTCGAGTTTGTCAGCCGGCCGGTATTCGCCGAGCCATCTGACGAAATTCAATTTCCCAACCGCATTCCTGGCGCTTTCTCGCATGCGGACGACGTAGGCGAAATCCGGAATATAGGAGCCGATCCGCACGCCGAGCCCGCGCAATTCCGCGCGCTGCGCGTCGGTCAGGGCGCTCCGGACCTGGAGCAGGTATCCACCCTGCCAGTTCTGCGTGGTGGCGACCCGCTGGGTGAGCGGGTCAAAGGTGCGGCCTGCCAGGCGAATGAACTGGGGTTCGCCCTCGGGTTGTGCGGAGACGGCAGGCGCGGCCATGCCGGTGGAGATGAGGAGAGCGCCCAGCATGGGCGCGAGTAAGCGGACAGACTTCGGTCGTGGCATGAATACCTCCACCGATCAGATGCGGAAAGACGCTGATTCGAACCTACCGGCCAAAAGGCGTGATGATCAGCCGCTGAACGGCGTAGCTATTGTCAAACGGCTGAGGGAAATGGAGCATTAACGGTTAAAAAGACTTTCGGCGGTAATTCGGCGTTCGCTCTTGCCTTATCGGGCGGCGGTGGCCTCGTCGATCGCTCCGCTGAACCGCGCCAGCCGGATGCGTTCGCCTTCGTCGAGGTATCGCGTCGTTGCGGCGGGGAGGGTGCACGCGACCCAGATGGTCCGGCAACGCGCATAGATGTACCCCGTGTCGCGAAGCCTGCTGGTCACCACGACGTCACAGGTGCCGATTCTGCTGACCACCGTCTCGACCTGGATCGGATCGTCACGAAAAGTCAGCCGTCGCACGTAGCTGACATTGTGTTTCGCGATGAGGTAGGCCGGCCCCTTCGTCCGGAAGAGCCGTTCGCGGCGCGGGTCCAAAAGCGTGGTCTGGGCTTCCTGGAAATAGTCCAGCATCCGGGCGTTTCCGACATATCCGAGGTGGTCCATGTCGGCGACGCGGACGCGCTGACGGTACAGATGGACTTCGGGTACGGGACGCGCACTGGCCGTCCCCGTCGGATGTGCGTGCACGAAGTTGATCTTGAAGGATGACGCCTCGATCCCACCGGAAGGCGCTACGTGAACCGGTCCGGTTCACTCCATCAGGGCTTCGGAGAGGTCCCGGATCGCTCCGGTTTCGGCGACGTGGAGGTCCCGGAGCCGCGCGCCCATGTCGGCGAACAGTTCACCGATCTCGCCGTCGGTGAACGGCATTTCTTCGTTGTAGTGCGCACGCAGCTTCCACAGCTCATCGCCCGCGTCGGCGGCCGCATCCTGCCCGGCGTCGCCCTCGCGGACGCCCGCGGTCACCGCGGCGATCAGCCCGCGCACCCAGGCGAACTCCGGGCTCGACGCCGGAACGGCGATCTCGGCCAGCTCGTCCCAGTGCTCGCCGATCTCACGCCACCTCGGCGCCTGCTCGGCCAGCGCCGGGAGTTCGAGGAGTTCGGCGGACTCGGTGAGCGCGTCGGCGAACAGGCCTCGCAGGTGCCCGCCGGTCATCCCCGCCGGGGTGACGCTCTCCCACACGTTCAGCAGTGCGCCGCCCAACCCGCGCCGGCCGGTGAACGCCCGCGGCCAGCCCTTGACGTCGCGTTCGTCGGTCATCGCCTTCGCCCATCGGCCCCACGCGGGCAGTGAGAACGATTTCGACGGTGCCGAGAGGTTCCGCGCGCAGTCGGTGAGTCCGGCGCGGACCGCCGCCTGCCAGTCGCGGACCTCACCGGGCTCGACCGTCGCGAGCATGTTCTTGTACGAGCCGACACGGTCGCGCGCGGCGTCGAACGTCTGCCGCTCGACCGTCAGTGGAGCGAGATTGCGGTCGTCGATGAGAACCCGGCCGTCCTCCTCGCCGTACGCGACGACGAACTGTCCGCCACCGCCGGACATCTCCGGCGGCAGATGCCAGTAACCGAGCGAATAGCGGTCGGGAAGGACGATCGCCGGTTTCCCCGCCGCGAGGTCCGCACTGAGCCGTTTCGCTGCGGCGCGTTTTCCGCCGGTGGTGTGGATGTCGAGGCCGAGCCCAAGACGGTCCACTGTGGACTTGAGCCACTCCTGCGGGTACTGCCAGCGCGCGCGGAACCCGAAGACGAGCGTCGAGGACGACTCGTGCGCGAAGTCCCACAGGATGTACCCGGCGCCGATGCCGCCGGACACGGCGAACACCAGCGCCTCGCTCGCCGCCTTACCGTCCGGCCCTTCGACGCCGTGATGTGCCAGCACGTTGGCCACCGCCGCCACGTCCGGTTGCAGTCCGCCCCGCAGTTCGTACTCGCTCACCTCGCCCATCATGCCCGCCGGACATCACGGCCGAAAGCGTGTGAGGGCCACCCTCACGGAACCTGAAGGTGGCCCTCACACGCAGTCAGAGCTTCTCCGCCACGGGAATGACGTCCGCGCCGATCTTTTCGATCAGGTCGAGATCGGGGACACCGGGGACCGCGCCGATCGCGACGTCGACGCCGAGTCCGGCCAGTCTGCCCAGTTCGTCGTTGAGTTCGCCGGCCTTCTCGCCCTTCGAACCGACGTCGAGGACGTGGTAGACGGTCTTGGTGATCTCGTTGTAGTCGCGGCCTTCGTTCTCGCAGTGCTGCTTGAGCACGCCGAGTTTGTGCTCGAGGTCCGGGGTGTTGAACAGGTTGCACATGTCGCCGTACTTCGCGACGAAGCGCAGCGTCTTCTTCTCGCCGCCGCCCCCGATCATGATCGGCGGCCGCGGCCTGCTGAGCACCTGCGGCATATTCAGCAGCCGCTCAGCCTGGTAGTGCTTCCCTTGGAACGGCCCGTCGCCGTCGCCCCACATCTGCAGGATGTACCGCAGTGCTTCCTCGAGGCGCTCGAAGCGCTCGGCGGTCGACGGGAACCGGAAACCGAGGCCACGCGACTCCTCCTCGTTCCAGCCGGCGCCGATACCGAGGATCGCGCGTCCGCCGGAAAGGACGTCCAAGGTCGTGATCGCCTTGGCCAGCAAACCGGGCTCGCGGTAATGCACGCCGGTGATGAGGGTGAGCAGCTTCGCCCGCTCGGTGTGCGCGGCGAGGAAACCGAGGGCGGTGTACGCCTCGAGCATGTCGTTTTCGGGCGGCCCGACCACCGAGATCTGGAAGAAGTGGTCCATCACCGCGATGAAGTCGAAGCCGGCCTCGTCGGCTTTGCGCGCGACCGCCGCCAGTTCGGCGCCCAGCGCGCCCGCGCCGTTGGGCCAGGTGAAGTCCGGGATCTGCAAACCGAGTTTCATGCTTTCGACGGTATACCCGGAGCTACTCCACCTGAGAAGTCAGAAATCGTGGATCAGGGAAACCGTGCCGTGCAAGGGATCCGTGACGTAGACGGTCCTACTCCGCTGGTCGACGGCGACATCGCCGGGGTTCACGCCGAGTGAGAGATCACCCGTCAACGTGTTCGTCGCGCCGTCGATCCGGGCGATGCCGTTGGGGCCGCCGTTGGTGTACACGGTGTTCGAACCTTCGTGGATCGCGACCGCCGAAGACTCGCTGCGCAACAACACCGTCGCCTTCTCCTGTCGTGCCGAAGAGTCCACAACGGACAGATGGTGGATCGCCGAATTCGCGACGAACACCGTGCCGGTCCCGCGATGCACGGCGGTGCCGGTGGGGGACTGGCCGACCTTGACCCCGGCGGTGAACTTCCCGGCCCCGACGTCGAAGATCTCGAGCGAATCGGTCTTCGTGCCGGCGCAGTGCACCAGCTTGCGCCCGGTGTCGACCGCGACCGAGGACAGCCCCTGTGCCGGCCCGGGGACCAGTTTCAGCAGGCGGCAGCCGACGCCGTCGATCACCGCGAGCATGCCGGTGGAGCCGCTGGCCGCGTAGATCCGGTTCGCCTCCACGTCGATATCGATGCTCGCCGCGCCCGGTCCGGCCGGGATCACGCTGACGACGTCGTGGGTCAGCGCGTCGACGGCGAGGACGGTCCCGGCGGGCGGGTTGGTGACGAAGACGCGGTTGGTCGCGGTGTCGACGGCGAGATCCGCGGGTTCACCGCCGACCGGGATCACCGCGCCGACGGTCGCGGACCGGGAGTCGATCACGATGACCGTTCCGGTGGTGGGATCGGAAACGTAGGCGAAGCCGGTGACGGAGTTCACGGCGACCGCCGCCGGCGCCCCGCCGACCTCGATCACGGTGACGCCCTCGGCCCGGGCCCTTGGGGTGAAGGCGGCGACCGACGCACCGGCCGCGGCCAGGGCGAGCAGGGCACGGCGGCTGAGTTCGGGACCTCGCACGGGTGCCTCCCCATGATCGTTTCGGTGCCCGACCATAACCCGCGCCACGCCCGTGCCAAGGAACTTCACATCCCCCGATCGCGTTGTTTCCGGTGAGTAACCCTCCCCCTTGCCGGAAGAAAGGAGCAGGACGCGTGCATAAGCACCAGAACGGCTTGAAGACCGTCGTCCTGCTCGGCGTGCTGTCCGCGATCATCGTCGGGATCAGCGGTTTCTTCGGGCGGGGCGCGTTGATGATCGGCCTGGTGATCGCGCTCGGCGTCAACGCCTACGCCTACTTCAACTCGGAAAAGCTCGCGCTCCGGGCCATGCACGCTCGTCCGGTTTCGGAAGCCGAGCAGCCGGCGATGTACCGGATCGTGCGCGAGCTCGCGACCACCGCGCGTCAGCCGATGCCGCGGCTCTACATCAGCCCTACGCAGGCCCCGAACGCCTTCGCCACCGGCCGCAGCCCCCGGCACGCCGCGGTCTGCTGCACCAGCGGCATCCTCGACCTGCTCGACGAGCGCGAGCTGCGGGCAGTGCTCGGGCACGAGCTGTCCCACGTCTACAACCGAGACATCCTGATCTCGTGTGTCGCGGGCGCGCTGGCCAGCGTGATCAGCGTCATCGCCAATATCGCGATGTTCGCGAGCATCTTCGGCGGCAACAACCGCGAGGGCGGCAATCCGCTGGTCGCGGTGCTGCTGATGCTCCTCGGGCCGATCGCGGCGGCCGTCGTGAAGCTCGGTGTCAGCCGTTCGCGGGAGTACCAGGCCGATGCGTCCGGTGCCGAACTCACGGGTGACCCGCTGGGGCTCGCCTCGGCGCTGCGGAAACTCGATCGGGGGACGCGAGCGGCGCCTCTCGTGCCGGAACCGAAGCTCGTGTCGCAGTCACACCTGATGATCGCGAACCCGTTCCGCCCCGGCGAAGGCCTCTCGAAGCTCTTCTCGACGCACCCGCCGATGGAGGACCGGATCCGCCGCCTCGAAGACATGGCGCGCCGAGGCCTCTGACCCACCCCCTCAGCCGGTGGCGCCTTGGGTCCGCGCGACGTTCATCAGGTACTCGCCGTAGCCGGACTTCGCCAGCTTGGCGCCCAGCGCGAAGCACTGGTTCGCGTCGATGAACCCCATCCGCAGCGCGACTTCCTCGAGGCACGCGATCCGGACTCCCGTCCGGTGATGGAGGACCTGCACGAACTGGCCGGCTTCCAGGAGCGAGTCGTGCGTGCCGGTGTCGAGCCAGGCGAAGCCGCGGCCGAGGTCGACCAGCGTGGCGCGGTCCTGCCGCAGGTAGGCGAGGTTGACGTCGGTGATCTCGAGCTCGCCGCGCGGGGACGGCTTGAGGTCGCGGGCGATCTCGAGGACCTGGTTGTCGTAGAAGTACAGCCCGGTGATCGCCTTGTTCGACTTCGGCTTCTCCGGCTTCTCCTCGATCGAGAGGAGCTTGCCGTCGGCGTCCATCTCGCCGACGCCGTAGCGATGCGGGTCCTTGACCGGGTAGCCGAACAGCACACAGCCGTCGAGCGACGTCGCCGCGGCCTGCAGCCTGCTGGAGAAACCCTGGCCATAGAAGATGTTGTCGCCGAGGACGAGCGCCACGTCGTCGTCGCCGACGAAGTCCGCGCCGATGATGAACGCCTCGGCGAGACCGTTGGGGCTCGGCTGCTCGGCGTAGCTGAAGCTGAGGCCGAACTGGCCGCCGTCACCGAGGAGCTTGCGGAAGCTCGGCAGGTCCGCGGGGGTGGAGATGATCAGGATCTCGCGAATCCCGGCGAACATCAGCACCGAGATCGGGTAATAGACCATCGGTTTGTCGTAGACCGGGAGCAGCTGCTTCGAAATCGCCTGGGTGATGGGATGCAGGCGCGTCCCGCTGCCCCCCGCCAGCACGATGCCCTTCATCCGGTCTCCCCTGTCCCTCGCCGTCCGGTCAGCGAGTCACCCTACCGGGTGCATGGTCGGGACTTCTTCTCTCTTCGTGTGGATCTAGAAGGCCGGCCCTTTCGCAAAATAGGCCTTACAGCCCAGGTTGTATTCGGTCGAGATCTGGAGCACGTTCTTGCCGCCGTCGACGGGCAGCACCGTCGAGCTGTAGTTGGGGCAGAAGTTGTTGTGGATACCGACGATGTGCATCGGCGCGGGCAGCTCGTACCAGTTCCCGGCGCCGAAATTGTCATTCGCGAGCAGGACCCGGCCGTTCTTGTCCTGCGGCACACCCGCGGCGTTGGTGTAGATCTGCCCGACCATCACGATGCGCACGCCGTTCGGCCCGCCGGGGAAGAGCGAGATCGTCTGCGCGTGCTGGAAATAGTTGCCGTTGGCGGTGTTCACCCGGGTGCCGGGGTCGAGCGGGTCACCCCAGTTCGCGCCGTCGGAGGAGATCTTGAAGTACGGGTCGCAATAGCGGTCCCGGAAATTGCAGATTTCGTACGCCATGTAGTACCGGCCATCGGGAAGGCGCCGGATGATCGGCATTCCAGGGCGGATCCGATGCGGCGGGATGGCCATCGTGCGTTGTTTGGTGCCCCAGTTCACCCCGTCGGTGGACGCGACCCGGTTCATCACCTGCGCGAACTGCGGGGCCTCGGTCTCGTCGGCGTAGTGCAGCCACAGCGTGCCGCCCGCGTCGACGACGAATTCGGGCTCCCAGATGCCGTCGTGGTTGTGGGAACGCGCGGCCTCGGACAGGAACGACCAGCTCCGGCCGGCGTCCTTGCTGGCCCAGATCTTGATGCCGATCCGGCGCTGCGGGCCGGCGTCCTGGCGATAGCTCGCGGCCCACAGCAGCGTGCCCGGCCGCAGCCTGCCGACACGTTGCGGCAGTTCGTACAGCGTTCCGCAGCACATGCCGTAGCGGCCGTCGCGATCACGGACCTCGCCGATCTTGTGGAAGGTCTCGCCCTCGTCGGTGCTCTCCATGATCGGCGTGAACTTGCCGCTGGCGTCTTCGCTGGTCAGCGACGCGAGAATGTGGCCGCGGCCGACCGGGGAGTGCTCCAGGCGCACCAGCCGCGCGTACGAGCCGAAGCCGGGAACGAGCTGCTTTCGCTCTCCAGCCTGTGCCGACGTGAGCAGCGATGCGATCACGGTCAGCGACAGTGCGAGAGCGAGGACGGGTGTGAGACGGCGCTTCATGGGACCTTCCTTAACGCAACCGCGCGATTACACCATGGCTTCTCGCCACGCTTGGGAGCTCGCGAAGGTGGCGCGGGAGAAACCCACGCCCGAGTGGTTTGATCCGCCCGGGCAGGTGAGAGCCGGTAACGCTGGGCGATCGCTCCACGAAGAGTCTTTGACTGCTCCAAAGGGGGAACCAAGTGATCAGGCGCCTGACCGCGGCTCTTGCCGCCGCGCTGCTGACCGCCGCCGTGGCGGCCTGCACGCCGGAGGGCTTCGGTCGTGTCGTGCCCCGCGCGGCCTCGGACGGGCTGCGTCCCACCGACGTCCCGCCTCCGCCGACGACGTCCACCGGAAGGCCGCCGCTCACCCCGGTCGAGCCGGAAGTCCATCGGGGCAAGGGAAACGCCACCGTGACGACGAACTGGCCGGCGCGGCTCGGCTTCGTCACCTTCGACTGTCCCAAATGCGGCGGCCACGTCGCCGTCCAGACCGAGAACGAACTGGTCGTCAACGACATCGGCCCGTACAAGGGCACGCAGTGGATCAACGACACGCCCGACGACCAGGCCACGACGTTCACGATCACGGCCACCGCCGCCTGGACGTTGACCATCGCCGACGAGCGCAGCGTGCCCGTGCTCGAGCCGGGGAAGCCGCTCTCGGGCAAGTTGGACACGGTCGTCGCGGTGCCCGAGGGCGGCTCAACGATCGCCGTGAAGACCAAGGGCAACGGCAACACGGCCGTTTGGGTCCTCAGCGGCGAGTACGCCGACCTGCCGGTGAACCAGCTCGGCGACTACACCGGCAACGTTCCCGTGACCGGACCGGCGTTCGTCGAGATCGAGTCCCAAGGCACCTGGACAGTCACCGCGTCCTAGACATGACGAAGGCCACCTTCTTCGCGGAAGGTGGCCTTCGCCGTGCGTCAGCGGTAGTTCGTGAACTGCAACGCGATCTCGAAATCCTTGCCCTTCAGCAAAGCGATCACGTCCTGCAGCTGGTCCTTCTTCTTGCCGGACACCCGCAACTGGTCACCCTGGATCTGTGCCTGGACCCCCTTGGGGCCCTCATCCCGGATGAACTTCGCGATCTGCTTCGCCTTGTCCGAAGCGATGCCCTGCAGAATCTTGCCGCCGACCTTGTAGATCTTGCCGGACAGCGCCGGCTCGTCCGCCTCGAAAGCCTTCAGCGAGATACCCCGCTTGATCAGCTTCTCCTTGAAGACCTCGACCGCGGCCAGTGCCCGTTCCTCGGTCTCCGACTCGATCGCGATCGCCTCCTCACCGGACCAGTCGATCTTGGTCCCGGTACCCCGGAAGTCGAACCGTGTACCGAGCTCCTTGCTGGCCTGGTTCAAGGCGTTGTCCACCTCCTGGCGATCGACCTTGCTCACCACGTCGAAAGAGGGATCCGCCACGTGTTCTCACACCTCGTACTCGCTTGTCAGGAGCTTCCACCCTAGCCCTGTACAACCCGGTTGACCGGCCCGCCACGGCGTTGGGTATTCTTTCATCTCGGCTGGGGACACCCGGCCACGGCGAGTTGCCCGAGCGGCCAAAGGGATCTGACTGTAAATCAGACGGCTCAGCCTTCGGGGGTTCGAATCCCTCACTCGCCACACCAGCACGATCGGCCCGATGACCAGCAACAACAGGTCACCGGGCCGATCTTGTTTGTCCGGTTGTGTGCAGCTCTGCGTGGCCGTAGGCGGCTGTCCGCCCCAAATACGCCCCAAAGTTCCCTAAGGCCTACTCGCCATCGAGCTGCCCGCCGCGATCCTGGCCGGACCACCACCGTTCGGACCGCCCCGAAGGTCGCTTTCGCAACCGTGAAGGTGACCTTCGCAACCCCTCTGGCCCCGACCTCGCACCGCAGCCACCTCTCACGTCACCACCGTCACGCCAGCAACAGTCCACACCGGACAGACATGTCCCCAATGCCACGTACGAGACGCTCAATGTCCCCAACGAGGCATTCGAGACACTCTGAGCCAGGGCTGTGGCTCCGGAAGCCTCGCGCGACATGACCCTTTACGCGTCCGGACCCCGTATGGCGTAGTCGCCGAAGGCCGGTTCGAGCAGGTCGAACGCCTGATGAGCCGCGGTCGTCACGGCTTCGGCGATGTCCTCGTCGCTGTCCCCGGCGTGGGTTCGGCGGAGGACTTCGCGGAACAGGACGCGGTCGACGGCGTTGAGTTCGGCCGCGGCGACGATCGGCGTCATATCGCTTTCGGCGGCGCCGGTCTCGGTGGCCAGAACGGTGGCGAGCGCGTCTTCGCGGAGTTCGTGCAGCTCGCGGAGCCGTGCGGTCAGAGTCGGGCTGTCCAGCACCATCCTGGCGAAGACCTGACCTGAGAAGCCGATGACGGGCGAGTGCTCCGCCGCCGCCTCGAGAAAGGTCCGGCGCAACGCGGCCAGCGCCGACTCGCCCGTGGTCCTTGCTTCGACAGCCCGCGCCAGCCCGGCGGTGAACTCCTCGTGCTGGTCCAGCGCCATGTCCTCCTTGCGCGGGAAGTAGTTGGTGACGGTCTTCTTCGCGACCCTCGCCGACGCCGCGATCTCGGCGATCGTGGTCTCCTCGAAGCCCTTCGCGATGAAGAGGACTGTCGCGTGGTCGGAGATCAGCTGGCGTGTCTCCTGCTTCTTGAGCTCTCGCAAGCCCACATCAGTGCTGGTCATGAGCGAACTTTACCACCGTCGTAAAAATATCCTTGACGTCTGGTAGTTTGAGTGTAAACTTACGTCCGTACTAAGAACCACGGCAGAGAGATGAGGCTCCTTGACCGCTCGAACCCCCCGGGGCAACGAAGGCACCAATCGCGCCCAGGTCCGTCGGAACGACCGCCGCCAGCCGCCGGTGACCGGCCGCGCCACCCCGGTGCGTCGCTCGTTCGGCGTGCCCCGGCGCAGGTCGTACTGATCACCGCACGTCCGAAGCAACCGCTGACCGAAGGGGAGAAGTCCATGAACGTCCTTGCCTCAACCATCTCGCTGACCGTCGACGACGTCGCCACGTCCAGCCGCTTCTTCGTCGACCACTTCGGCTTCACCGAGCAGATGTCGGCCGACGGCTTCGTTTCCCTCGAGCACGAAAGCGCGAAACTGGCCATCGTGCTGCTGAAGGCGGGGATCGAGGTCCTCCCGGAGAACCTGCGCGAAAAGCGTGCGTCCGGGGTGATCGTGGCCTTCACTGTCGAAGACCTCGAGGCCGAGGAGAAGCGTTTGCGCGACGAAGGCGTCGAGATCACCTTGCCGCTGCGGGAAGAGCCGTGGGGTGAGCGCCTTCTCATGGTCACCGACCCGAACGGGGTGCCAGTGGAACTCGTCGAGTGGGTCAAGCAATAGGGAAACGCCGAAGCGGGGCCTTGGTCCACAGTGGACCGAGGCCCCGCTCTCGCCGCGTGGTCACTTCATGGTGGCGAGCTGGATCAGGTTGCCGCAGGTGTCGTCGAAGACGGCGGTGACCACCGGCCCCATGTCGACAGCGTCCTGGGTGAACTCGACGCCCAGCCCCTTGAGTCGCTCGACCTCGGCGTACACGTCGTCGACGGCGAACTGGGTGAACGGGATCCCGTCGCTGACCAAGGCCTTCTTGAACGGGCCCGCCGCCGGGTGGCCGTCCGGCTCCAGCAGTAGCTCGGTGCCGTCCGGGTTGGCGGGAGAGACCACGGTGAGCCAGCGGGCCCCGCCGGTCGGCACGTCGTTCTTCTTGATGAACCCCAGTTTCTCGGTGTAGAAGGCGAGTGCCTTGGCCTGATCGTCGACGAAGACGCTGGTGATGTTGATGCGGATCACGGGTTCGGTTCCTCTCGGTCGATGGGCCACCGCTCGACGATCGAGCGCAGCGGGCTCGTGTCGATGTGGTGGAACTTGTAGCGGCCCTGCCGCCGCGTGTGCACCAGGCCGGCCTGTTCGAGCATCGCGAGATGCTGCGAAATGGCCTGGCGCGAAGACGCCAGGCCGTGCTTCATGGTCAGCCGGCCGCAGATCTCGAACAGCGTCTGACCGTCCTTTTCGGTCAGCTCGTCCAGGATGGTGCGTCGCGTCGCATCGCCGATGGCCTTGAACAGGTCTGGGTCAACCTCCACCCGATCAGTTATAGGCAAGTCGCCACTTGCCTGTCAAATCGAGCAGGTCAGGAGCCCAAATAGCGCAGGATCGCGAGGACACGGCGGCTGTAGCCGGCGGTATTGGCCAGGCCGAGCTTGTCGAAGATCGCGTTCACATGTTTCTCGACCGCGCTCTGCGACACGTACAGCGACTCGGCGATCCCGGCATTCGTGTGTCCCTGTGCCATTTTCTCCAGCACTTCGCGTTCGCGGGCGGTCAGTTTCGCGAGCGGGTCGGCGTGTGTGGTGCGGGCGAGCAGGCGCCGCACGACCTCCGGGTCGAACGCCGCCCCGCCCGCGGCGACCCGGTCGAGCGCGTCCAGGAATTCGCCGACCTGGGCGACCCGGTCCTTCAGCAGGTACCCGACGCGTTCGCCGTCGCCGGTGATCAGCTCTGCGGCATAACGCTTTTCGACGTACTGAGAGAGCACCAGCACGCCGATGTCCGGCCACCGGCGCCGGATCTCGAGGGCCGCACGGAGGCCTTCGTCCGTATGGGTCGGCGGCATCCGCACATCGGTGACGATCACGTCCGGCTGAAACGCGGCCGTCGTCGAGACGAGCGCCTCACCGTCGCCGACCGACGCGACCACGTCGTGCCCCTCTTCGACCAGCAGTCGCACGAGGCCTTCCCGCAGCAACGTCGAATCCTCGGCCAGGATCACACGCACGGAAGCACCGCCGTCACCACGGTCGGGCCACCGGCCGGACTGTCCACAGTGAACTCCCCGTCCGCCGCTGCGACCCGTCGCGCAAGTCCCGATAGGCCACCACCGGACGGTCGCGCGCCGCCGGCACCGTCGTCCGTGACGCGGATCCGCACGCTGCTCCCGTTCCGTTCGGCCTCGATGTCGATCCGCGTCGCCGCGGCGTGCTTGATCGTATTGGTGACCGCCTCCGACGCCACGAAGTACGCCACGGTTTCGAGTGCGGCGGGAGGCCGTTCGGGCAGGTCGACGCGCAAGTGGACCGGGATCCCCGAACGTTCCGCGAGGGCTTCCAGCGCGGGATGCAGCCCGTCGGCGTCCAGGGCGATCGGGTAGACCTGCCAGGAGACTTCGCGCAGGTCATGCAGGGCGCGCTGGGATTCCTCGTGGGCCTGGCGCAGCAGTTCCGCCGCGTGGCCGGGATCGCTCGTGCGGCGCGCGCGGCCGAGCAGCATGCCGAGCGCGACTAGCCGCTGCTGGACGCCGTCGTGCAGATCCCGTTCGATCCGGCGGCGTTCGCCGTTGACCGCCTCGACCACCTCGGCGCGGCTGGTCGCGAGCTCGGACACCCTGCGGCGCAACAACTCCTGCTGGCTCGGACCGAAGAAATAGTGTGCCAGCTTGCGATCCAGCGACGCGATTCCGGCCAGCCCCTGCACGGCGATGAAGAGCAGGACGACACCCAGCCCCAGTACGGGGATGAGGTCGTACCAGTCGGCGGGTGCGTCGCCGAGCGGTGACCGTCCGGCGAACCAGTCCACCACCACGATCACTCCGGACACGGCGCCGTAGAGGATCAACAGGAAGATCCCGGCACCGAGAAGGCCCACGACACTGCGCACGGCGAGGTACGTCAGCGCCCTCTGCCCGCTGTAGTCGGTCGCGTTCTCGCTGCGGAGAAACCGTTCCAGCCGACGTCGTTCCATTTCGGACATTCGGCTGGCACCGCCGTAGACGTACTTTCGCAGCGCGGGTACCGCGAGCGCGATGCCGCCCAGCAAGACGTAGGCGAACTCCGGCCAAGCCGTCGCAGCACCGATCGCGACACCTGTCGTGGTCCGCGAGGCTCGGCGCAGGCGAGCGCGGAGGTCCGCCGAGTCGGGCATAACGCCAGGTTAGCGGGGGCCGCTTCGCCAGGTACTGCGGTTTTCCACAGTGACCTGTGCCGCTTCACCGCAGGGTGCGGAACTCGGGCAATTCGTACGTTCGTTTTCACCTGCAGACGACCACGAAAGGCCGCCATGAACCTCCACCTCGCCGAAGCCGCGTCCGAACCGATGGGCGGGCTCGCCGGATGGGCAGTCTCACTGATGGATTCGCTGGGTGGTCCCGGCGCCGCGATCATCGTCGGTCTGGACAACCTCTTCCCGCCGATCCCCAGCGAACTGGTCTTGCCGCTGGCCGGATTCTCCGCGAGTCAGGGAACATTCAGCCTTGTGAGTGCCTTGGCGTGGACCACGTTCGGCTCGATCGCGGGCGCGGTCATCGTGTACTACCTCGGCATGCTGCTCGGTCGCGACCGCACGCGCCGCTGGATGGCGAAGATCCCGCTGGTCAAGACGTCCGACTTCGACAAGACCGAAGCCTGGTTTCAGAAACACGGCGCCAAGGCGGTGTTCCTCGGCCGGATGGTGCCGATCTTCCGCAGCCTGATCTCGCTGCCCGCCGGGATCGAACGGATGCCGTTCTGGCGTTTTCTTTCGTTGACCACGCTGGGCAGCCTGATCTGGAACACGGTGTTCGTCTCGGCCGGTTACGGACTGGGCGAGAGCTGGCACCTCGTCGAGGAGTACGCCGGGTTCTTCCAGTACTTCGTGATCGCGGCCGTCGTGATCGCGTTGTCCCTCTTCGTCCTCACCCGGCTTCGCGAGAAGGCCCGCGCCAACGCCTGATCCCGCGTGAAGGACTCCTTCCTTCGGCTGATGGAGGAAGGAGTCCTTCACGTGCGTTTTCAGGAGCGGAAGGGACCGGTGACCTCGTAGGTGATCCCGCCGGACGACGACCCCGAGGTGCCGCGCTGCGACGAGAAGTACAGCCGGTTCCCGGCCGGCGTGAACGCGGGCCCGCAGATCTCCGACGAACCCTGGCCGGTGATGCGCAGGAACGGCGCCACGATGTCGTTCGGCGTGATGATGCAGATCTCCATGTTCCCGCCGTCTTCGGCGACGAACAGGTCACCCGAGGACGTACCGGTGACGTTGTCCACGCCGGTCAGCGGCGGCGATCCGGGGCTGACCAGCGAATCGTCGTAAGCCAGTTCGTATGTGCTGTTCGTCAGGTTGAGCTGCCAGACCCGGTTGTCGCCCTTGGTGGTGAACCACGCGGTGTCGTTCGCGTAGTGCAGGCCTTCGCCGCCGGTGAACCGCTTCGCGCCGGAGACCTGGTTGCGAGTGGCGGTGGGGGAGCCGTCGGGATCGGGCACATTCGCCCAGGTGAAGCTACCCGACGTCGCCGAGCCCGCCTTCAGGACCTGCAGGGTTCCGGCGGCGAGGTTGCCCCAGGTCGTCGGGATGAAGCGGTAGAAGCAGCCGTCCGTGACGTCCTCGGTCAGGTAGACGACCTTGCGGACGGGGTCGGCCGCGGCGGCCTCGTGTTTGAACTTCCCCATCGCGGGCCGCTGTACCGCCGCCGAGGCCGGCCCCTTCGGCTGGCACTCGTAGACGAACCCTAGGTCGGTCTCCTCACAGGAAAGCCAAGTGCCCCAAGGGGTCGCGCCGCCCGCGCAGTTCTGCCGGGTGTTCGCGAGGATCCGGTACGCGCTGGTGACGTTGGCATCGGCGTCGAAGCGGACCGCGCTGGCGCCGCCGCCCGGGGTGACCTCGGAGTTCGACACGTAGATCCAGCCGGTGCCGTCCGCGAACACCGCACCGCCGTCGGGGGCGCTGTGCCAGGTGTAGCCGGTGCTCGCGACCTGCCGGCCGGAGCGCGCGATGACGCGGCTGGTGAATCCCGCGGGTAGCTGGATCCCGTTCGCGTCCGCCGCCTGGAGCGGGCCGTACGGGCTGGGCCCGTTCTGTGCGGGTGCCGCCAACGCGGATCCGGAGAGCCTGTTCCCGAACGCCGTGACACCGGCGCCGATCACGGCCGCGCGCAGGAAATTCCGTCGCTTCACTCGTGCCTCCAAGACATCCGCTGATGTGGTGGTGCGGGAAAGGAGCGGCTCGGAGATTACGGGCGAAAGGGGGCCGGTAGGTGAATTCCCGACGTACTCCCTGGTAGGTCGGAACTTTCGTAGGGATGCAGAGGCCCCGCACTTCGTCGACGAAGTGCGGGGCTCCTTGCGTGCCCGGGTTAGGCGGCGTAGGTGAGGGGGGTGGAGGCCGGGGCGAGTGCGATGTCCAGTACGTCGCGGACATTCGCGACGGCGTGGACGTCCAGCTCCGCCAGGACCTCGGCCGGGACGTCGTCGAGATCCGGCTCGTTGCGCTGCGGGATGATCACCGTCTTCATTCCCGCCCGGTGCGCGGCCAGCAGTTTCTGCTTGACCCCGCCGATCGGCAGCACGCGTCCGGTCAGCGAAACCTCACCGGTCATGGCGACGTCCGCCTTCACGACCCGGCCCGAAAGCAGGGACGCCAGCGCCGTCGTCATCGTGATCCCGGCACTCGGCCCGTCCTTCGGGACCGCGCCCGCCGGGACGTGCACGTGGATGCCGCGATCCTTCAGATCACCGACCGGCAGTTCCAGCTCCGCGCCGCGGGAACGCAGGTAGGACAGCGCGATCTGCACCGACTCCTTCATCACCTCACCGAGCTGGCC
This sequence comes from uncultured Actinomycetota bacterium, assembly GCA_963766045.1. Classification (GTDB taxonomy): domain Bacteria; phylum Actinomycetota; class Actinomycetes; order Mycobacteriales; family Pseudonocardiaceae; genus Amycolatopsis. Next base: position 284,476 of record CAVXYN010000003.1, read on the forward strand.
GGTCAGCTGCAGCCCGTTCGCACCGGATTCCGGATCCGCCAGCGACGCCTCGATGTAGAGGACGTCGCCACCGGCGCCGGTCACCGCGAGACCGGTCGCCACACCCGGGGTCGAAGTGCGCTGTGTCGACACCGGAAGCGACGACTCCGGCAGGTGCCGCGGGCGGCCGAGGTAGGTCTCGAGCCCGTCGGCGTCGATGGTCAGCGGCAGCGCGACCTCGTCCAGTGCCACTTTGGTCGCGACCTTCCGCAGCACCTTCGCGATGGTCCGGTTCGCGTTGCGCACCCCGGCTTCCCTCGTGTATTCGGCGGCGATGCGGCTGAACGCGTCGTCGGTGAGCACGACGTCTTCCTTGCCGAGGCCGGCGCGTTCCAGCTCCCGGGGGAGCAGGTGGTCACGGGCGATGGTGATCTTTTCGTGCTCGGTGTAGCCGTCGAGCGTGACCAGTTCCATCCGGTCCAGCAACGGGCCAGGGATGGTCTCGAGCGCGTTCGCCGTCGCGAGGAACACGACGTCGGACAGATCCAGCTCGACCTCGAGGTAGTGGTCGCGGAACGTGTGGTTCTGTTCCGGGTCAAGGACTTCCAGCAGCGCGGCCGTCGGGTCGCCGCGGTAGTCGGCGCCGACCTTGTCGATCTCGTCGAGCAGCACGACCGGGTTCATCGAGCCGGCTTCCTTGATGGCACGGACGATCCGGCCGGGCAGCGCGCCGACGTAGGTGCGGCGGTGGCCGCGGATCTCGGCCTCGTCGCGGATGCCGCCGAGCGCGACGCGGACGAACTTGCGCCCCATGGCCTTCGCCACGGATTCGCCCAGCGACGTCTTGCCGACCCCGGGAGGACCGGCGAGTGCCAGCACTGCGCCCGAACGGCGGCCGCCGACCGGGCCCAGACCCGACTCGGCGCGACGCTTGCGCACGGCCAAGTACTCGATGATCCGTTCCTTCACATCGTCGAGACCCGCGTGATCGGCGTCGAGGATGGCGCGAGCGGCGGCGATATCGTGGACGTCGGTGGTCCGCTCGTTCCACGGCAGCTCGAGGACGGTGTCCAGCCAGGTGCGAATCCAGCCGCCCTCGGGGGACTGCTCGGAGGTCCGCTCCAGTTTGTCCACTTCGGACAGTGCGGCCTTCTTGACGTTATCCGGCAGCTCGGCGGCCTCGACGCGGGCGCGGTAGTCGTCGTCGTTGGCGGTGCCGTCGAGTTCGCCCAGCTCCTTGCGGATCGCTTCGAGCTGGCGGCGCAGCAGGAACTCCTTCTGCTGCTTCTCCATACCTTCCTGGACGTCCTTGCGGATGGTGTCGTTGACCTCGAGCTCGACGAGCTGCTCGCGGCTCCACTCGAGGGCCTTCTCCAGCCGGGTCGAAACGTCGAGCGTGGTGAGCAGTTCGAGCTTCTGCTCGGTCTTGAGGTACGACGAGTTGCCTGCGAGGTCGGCGAGCGCGGACGGGTCCTCGACCTCCTGGACGGCGTCGATCATCTGCCAGCCGCCGCGCTGCTGGAGGATCGCGATGACGACGGACTTGTACTCCGACGCGAGCTTCGGGGACCGTTCGTCGGTGGTCTCGTACGCTATTTCCGCGTGGACCCAACGGGCGGCGCCGGGGCCGTCGGCGATGCGGCCGACGACGGCGCGGCGGGTACCGCGCAGCAGCACGGCGCTCTTGCCACCGGGCACGCGGCCGATGCGCTCGACTGTCGCGATGGTGCCGAGCTCGGCGTACTCGCCGTGGATGCGGGGGACGATCAGCACCTCGGCCGTGGTGGTCGTGGCCGACCGGATGCCGGGGAACGAAGCCTGGTTGGGCGTGTTGGCTTGGGCGGACTCCACCGCGGCCCGCGTCTCGGTGTCGGCGAGGTCGAGCGGGACGATCATGCCCGGCAGCACGACGTCGTCATCGAGCGGGAGAACGGGCAGGAGGCGGTTGTCGGTCATGTGTGCACTCCTCGGATAAGTTGAGTCTGCCTAGCTCAACTCTCCGGTGGACCCGTTTGTTTCCGCTCCGCGTTCGCCGTGAGCGATCTCCCACCCCTCCGACCTCTGCGCCCCGCGCGTGACGTTTAGCCCGCTAAACGCGACACGACGGGGGCGAGAGGTCGGAGGTCAGGGGTGGACGCCGACACCGCACCAGGCGAAGGGCCGGGCACCTTCCTCGTCCCGCCGGAGCTCACGCTCGGGCCGCCAGTCGGGCAGGTGGACGACGCCGGGCTCCAGCAGCGGCCAGTCCCCGAAGAGCGCCTCGATCTCGTGGCGGTCCCGCATCCACACCGGGTTGCTCGTCTTCCGGTACTGCTCGACGAACCATCGGAGCCCGTCGGCCTCCTCGCCGGTCTGGTCGCCGAAGCTCATCTGCGAAAGCCCGAGCCAGCTGCCCGGCGCGAGCGCGTTCCGGTAGGCCGCGACCAGCCCCGGCGGGTCGTCCTGTGGTCCGGCGAAATGCAGGACGGCCATCATCATCAGGCAGACCGGCTGACCGAAATCGATCAGCCGCCGCGTCTCCTCGTGCTGCAGGATGTCGTTCGGCCGCCGCATATCCGCCTGGACGATCCCGGCCCAGTCGATCGCGTCGTGCCGTTCGAGGATCAGTTCCGCGTGCGCCACCGCCACCGGTTCGTAGTCGACATAGACAACCGTCGCCCGATCGTCGGGCTCGAGTTCGTCCCGGACCACCTCGTGCACGTTCCCGGCCGTCGGCACCCCGGAACCGAGGTCGATGAACTGCCGGATCCCGGCCTTCAAAGCCGTGCGCACGACGCGGTTCATGAACTCGCGATTGTGCTGGGCTCCCGGTTTTACCCACCGCCATTGCTGTTCCATCCGGCGGCCGAATTCGCGATCGACCGCCCAGTTGTGGGTTCCGCCGAGGTACCAGTCGTAGATCCTCGCCGCCGATGGCTTTTCGGTGTCGACCCCGGTGGGTGCCACCGGGGCCGCATCGTCGTTGCTGGTCAAAGAAAACCCCCTGATTCTCCCGACAAGCGTAGCCCGATCAGTACACCGCCGGCCGCCGCTGCCAGTACGTCCAGAGCGGCCGATAGCCCTGTGCGTACCAGAACGGCGTCGACCGCGGATTGGCCAGCGCGTGGTGCAGCAGCACGACTTCGGTCCCGCACTCGTCGAACACCTGGTGCGCGTGCGCCGCGAGCGCGGTGCCGACACCGCTCGATCGCGCGGCTTCGGCGACGGCCAAGGCGGACAGATAGCCGACCCGCTCGGCGGCGACCCGGTCCCGGATCCACTGTGTCTCGTCGGGGAACTGCACCGAAACCATGCCGAGCGGGCGCCCGTACAGTTCGGCGATCCACAACGTCGGATTCTCCCGTCCGAGCTGTTTGGACAGGTCGGCCGCGATCGCGTCCTTCGCGCCGGTGCGCAAGGTGACGGAACCGAACTGCGCGTCATAGCGCTGCAATTCCAGCTGGAGCCCGACAGCGGTTTCGAGATCATCCGCTTCGGCGGGCCGGATGTGCACCCCCGGCGTCGCGGCGGGGCCGGTCGCGGCCATGCGATCGGCCGGACGGGCCGCGATCACGAGCACGGGTGCGAATCCGCGCCGCAGCAATTCGGCCGAACCCGGCGAATCGCGACTCGGCCGCACAACGGTCGCCGCCGTTTCGACGTCGCCGGCCGGCGCGACCTCCTTCAGGTGTTCATCCCATCGGGTGAGTAATGCGTCGAGTGCCGCTTCCGGACAGGGACCGCTGAGACGCGTATCGAGCCGATGCTCGACGAGTGCCCGCCACGGAGCGTCAACGGAATCCGGGCCCGCTTCGGTGCGTACCGACAATCCGGCGGCGGCCGAGTCCTCCACTGTCGCGGAGAGTGACACGTCGCCCTCGGAAGCCTCCAGTGCAGGCATTTCAGGGAGCAGGGCATCCACAGTGGCGAGCCGCGCGGCATGTCCGGCGGCGATCGCGTGGGTATTCATAGGCCTATTCAAGCCCCTACTCACCGGTCACTGGGGAACTTCGCCGGATTGACTTGACCGTGGCGCCACGCGACTCCCGGTAGTCGGAGGGAACGCGAATAACAGTCCCATTTCACCCCTTGGTCCACGCAGGTCAGCGGGACAAGCCCATTGTTAACCCTGGGGTGATCTCATACTGTCTCGAATGGGACTTGGGTACGCCCTCCGGGGTACGGTATTGCTCCTGTCCCACTCGAGGTCACGGTAGGGCGAGACCGGTTGGGCAGCCGGGAAGGAAGGTCGGATGCCGGACACGAACGGCAGGCCTGGGAGCGCCGCGCAGGCGGTACCAGGCAAGGGAGGCGCCGTTACGGAGGCTCGTACCGACGAGCGGCGGTTCCGCGTCTACACCTTCGCAGTACTCACCATGGGCATCGCCGCCGCGGCCGCGGTCAGTCTGTGGCTCGACTTCAAGGGCTCGGACGACCTGCTTTGGATCGGCCCGATCCTCGCACTGGCCTTCCTGCTCGCCGAACAGCTCGGGATCAACGTCGACGTCCGCAGTGGAATCTCCTGGACGATCTCGTTCACCGAGATCCCCCTGGTCATCGGATTCTTCGTCGCACCATTCGAAGTCGTCCTCGCCGCCCATCTCGCGGCGGGCATCGGGACCTTGCTCGCCCGCAAGGTCGCGGGACGTGTCCTCTACAACGCGGGCGCGTTCCTGCTGGAGATCACCGGCGCGTTCGCCGTCGCGGGCCTGGTGCAAACGGCCTCCGGCGCACACGAGATGACCTGGATCGCCGCGCTGGCAGGCACTCTGACCGCGCCGCTGGTCAGCACGCTGCTGGCGCTCGCCGCAGTCCGCGTCCTGCGCCGCCGCATGCGCGTCAGCACCGCCATCCGGCTGACCGGTCGCATCCTCGTCGTCGGTTTCGTCAACGCCTCGGTCGGCCTTTCCGGCTACCTGGTCATCTCCGGCACCCCGAAGGCGTGGCCGCTGGTGCTGGCCGTCTTCCTCGGGCTCACCGCGTTGTATTGGGCCTATTCCGACCTTCTGCGCGAGCAACGTGACATGGAAGCGCTCTCCGACGTCAGCCTGATGGTCGCGCGATCCGGTCAGCAGGCCGCCGCCCGTCCCGCCGGCCGCGCCGACGAACTCGTCGGAGGTGTGGACGTGCGCGAGTGGGCGACCATCGCCGAGCGCATCAAGGACCAGCTCGCCGCTGGCCGCGTCGTGCTCCGGCTTCGGCTGGAACCCAAGGACTCCATGCGTATGGTCGTCGCGGGCGACGAACTGCCGCCGGTCGACCCCGCCGCCGACGATCCGTTGCTGCGCCTGCCCGGCGCGCACGTCCGGCATTTCCGGATCACCGAAGCCAATCCTGACGTTCGCTCCGCGCTGCTCGACCGCGGCGCGCAGGAAGCACTCGTCGTCCCGCTTCGCAGCGCGAACCAGCTCCTCGGCGTCGTCGAGGCACACGACCGGCTTTCCCGGTGGCGGGGTTTCGGCAAGTACGACGTCCAGCTGCTCGGCACGATGGCCAGCCACCTCGCGACCTCGCTCGACAACCGGCGGCTCCTCGCGACCCTGCGCCACGACGCCTACCACGACCCGCTGACCGGCCTGCTCAACCGGCCGGGCTTCCGTCAGGTCGCCAAGGAACCGTTGCGGGAACGGGTGAACGCGGTCGTGCTGCGGGTCGACCTCGATGTCTTCTCCACGGTCAGCGACGCACTCGGTTACGTGTGGGCGGACCGGATGGTCATCGCCGCCGGCCGCCGCATCCGCGACGCGCTCGGCCCCGACGTCCCGCTCGCCAGGCTCGAAGGCGCGTCGTTCGCGGCGCTCCTCGTGGGCTGCGCGCCGGAACGGGCACAGGCCGCAGCGGAACTGCTCCGAGCCGAGCTGGTCGCGCCGTACCCGGTCGACCGGCTTTCCGTCGAAGCGAACGCGATGATCGGCTACGCCACGACTTCCGTGGACGACGAAGGCGACCAGGTCGACATCGACGGTCTCCTGCAGCGCGCCGACGTCGCCGTCCGTGCGGCCAAGGGCGGCGAAGAGGTCCGCGGCTACATGGCGAGCATGGGCCAGATCTTCATGCGCCGGTTCCAGATGGTCACGCAGTTCCGGCAGTCGCTCGAGGAAGGCCAGCTCAGCGTTCACTACCAGCCGAAGATCACCTTGCCCAACCGGCAGGTTCAGGGTGTCGAGGCGCTCGTGCGCTGGGTGCATCCCGAATACGGCAGGCTCGGCCCGGACGAGTTCGTCCCGGCGATCGAAGCGGCGGGCCTGATCGGCGTCCTGACGTCGTTCGTGCTGGAGGAATCGCTCAAACGCTGTCGAAAGTGGCTCGACGAGGGGCTGCGGATCTCGGTGGCGGTCAACCTGTCGGTGCGTAACCTCGCCGACGAGGAATTCCCGGCCAAGACCGCTCGCGAACTCGACCGCTTCGGCATCCCGCCCGAGCTGCTCACCTTCGAGCTGACCGAGTCCGGCGTGATGTCCGACCCGCAGAAGGCGTTGCCGATCCTTCGTGAGCTGCACTCGCTGGGCATCGTTCTGGCGGTCGACGACTTCGGTACCGGCTACTCGTCGCTGGCGTACCTGCGGCAGCTCCCGGTCGACCAGGTCAAGATCGACAAGAGCTTCGTCCTCGGCATGGGCACGGATCTCGGCGACCTCGCCGTCGTGCGGTCCATCGTCGAGCTGGGGCATTCGCTCGGCCTCACCGTCGTCGCCGAAGGTGTCGAGGAAGACGTCGCGCGGGATCAGCTCGAGGCGATGGGTTGTGACGTCGCGCAGGGCTATCTCATTTCGCGCCCACTGCCCGAGGATCGCCTCGAGGCGTGGCTGCAGGCCCGGACCGCACGGTCGCCCGGACGACACTCGGAGACCGTACTTACCCTGCTGACCTGAGGTTTTGTGGTAAACGGACCCCGGTTGCCGATGGCCTCGAAGGAGGTTGTAATCTTTTCAAGGCTTCAACGAGGCAGGCCCCTTTAGCTCAGTCGGCAGAGCGTCTCCATGGTAAGGAGAAGGTCTACGGTTCGATTCCGTAAAGGGGCTCGTGAGCCTTAGCCGCGTCACTCTACAGTGTCGCGGCTTGGCTCGTGTAAGGGCGGTGTAGCTCAGCTGGCAGAGCAAGCGGCTCATAATCGCTGTGTCGCCGGTTCAAGTCCGGCCACCGCTACGCGGTAACTCCTGGGTGATCCCAGGCCTAGTAGAGAAGGAAATGCTGTGGCTGCCACTGACGTGCGACCGAAGATCACGCTCGCGTGTGAGGAGTGCAAGCACCGCAACTACATCACCAAGAAGAACCGGCGCAACAACCCGGATCGCCTGGAGATGAAGAAGTTCTGCCCGAACTGCGGTACGCACCGGACTCACAAAGAGACCCGCTGAGCGTCTAGCGGTTCTACATACCTGCCGAAGCCGTCCTGGTCACAGGGCGGCTTCGTGCGTTTCCGGATTCGGTAGCCTGCTCGGGTGGCCTTGGACCAGTCGTTCACCGGGCGGGTGTACCCGCCGACACGCATCTATGAAGTGAGCCGGGAGAAGATCCGGGAGTTCGCCGACGCCCTCGGCGACCAGAACCCGCTCTACCGCGACGTCGAAGCGGCGAAGGCGGCCGGGTATCCCGACGTCATCGCCCCGCCGACATTCCTCACCATCATCAACCTCGCCTCGATCAACGCGATCGTCTCCGATCCGGATCTCGGCCTCGACTACTCGCGCATGGTCCACGGCGACCAGCGCTTCACCTACTCGCGGCCGGTGCACGCGGGCGACCTCCTGTCGCTCACCACGCATATCGACAACATCATGGCGCGCGCGGGAAACGACTTCATCAACCTTCGCGCCGAGATCGCGGGCGCCGACGGGGATCACATCAGCACCACCCATGCGCAGCTCGTGGTTCGAGGGGAGGACGCATGACCGCGTTCACCGCGGGGAAGAACTGCCGCCCCTGACCGTCGACGTCACCAGGGATCAGCTCGTGCGTTATGCGGGCGCTTCGCTGGACTTCAACCCCATCCACTGGAACGAGCCCTTCGCCAAGGAAGTCGGCCTTCCGGACGTCATCGCGCACGGCATGCTGACCATGGCGCTCGGCGGCCGTCTCGTCACCGACTGGCTCGGCGACCCGGGCCGCCTCATCGACTACACCGCCCGCTTCACGCGACCGGTCGTCGTGCCCGGCCACGGTGCCGCGCGGGTCGAGTTCACCGGCAAGGTCGCCGTGGTCAACGACGACGGCACCGCTCGCATCGACATCACCGCGAAGTTCGACGGCAAGACCGTCCTTGGCAAGGCCCAAGCGGTCGTCCGCTCCTAGCCACGCCGGGAGCAAGGGACCTTTGCTACCGCTCACTTAGGCATGCTAAGTAAGCGGTAGCAAAGGTCCCTTGCTCTCTTTGGCAGGTCGGCTGGCGGGCGCCCCCAGATCGCAGTTAGCCCGCTAAAGGCGACTTGACGGTGGCAGAGGACATGGGCTTCAGGGGAGCTTGAGCAGCTTCTCGATGACCTCGGCCATGCCTTCCTCGCCGCGCGCGTTGGGGTGCAGCGGTGCGGCGGCGACGGCCGGGGCGGGTCCTTCCACCCAGCGCCGGTTGGCCGCGCTGCACATGTCGCGACCCTTGCTCGCGGTCGACATGTCGGCGAAGCCCGCTTCGTGGGACTCCGCTTGTTCCTGGAGCGCGGTGTTCAGCCGCTCGAGCGAGTCACGGAAGTAGGCGACATCGCCGGCGCCGACCGGCAGGACGGGCCAGCAGCCGTTGTCGTGGTCCGGAAGCACCGACGGGTATCCCACGACGACGATGCGGGTGTTCGGTGCCTTCGACCGGATCTGGTCCAGGATCCCGCCGAGCCGCTCCGCCGCGGCCGTGATCCGTTCGGCGAGCTGATCGCGTCCGCCCGCGGTGAACTGGGTCTTGCACGGCGACGCGGTTTCCTGCTGCGTCACGCACTGAGTGGCGAAGCCGACGAAGCCCACGTCGTTGCCGCCGATTCCGACGGTCACCAGCGTGGTGTCGCCGTTGATCGCGTCGAGCTGTGCGGGATTCGTGCCGTCGCGGGTCTTCTGTTCGCCGGTGAGATGTTCGGTCGTGGCGCCACCACAGCTGACGTCGATGAACTCGGCCGGCTTCAGCTTCGCGGCGAGCAAGCTGGGGTAGTTGTTGTCCGAGCGGTCGCAGCCCGCCGGAGTCCCCGCCGGCTTCCCGGTGGCGGGCGAGGCCGTGTACGAATCGCCCATCGCCACATACCGGCCGGCGCCGCCACCGGTGTTCGTCGCTCCCGGTGGCGCGTCCGAGGTGCCGCGCTCCCAAAGGTGGTATGCGCCCCCCAGGACGGCCAGCACGATCACCAGGAACAGACAACCGCCGCCAGTTCTCTGCTGCGTCACCCGTTTGTTGTACGCGACGGAGGTCACATTTGTCATCGGTTCTACGGTCAGTGACCTTCGCATGAACGCGCGTTCATCGGTCGCCTGAGACGTAGATCACGCCCTTGGTGTACTTGTTCAGGCCAGAGCCCGCAGCTCCGCCGCGATCTCGAGCGCGTGGTCGACGTCGTGAGCCAGGTAGTGCGGGTCGACGAACGCCTCCGTGATCCCGGTTTCGAAGGCCGCTTCCAGCTGCGAGGCGACGTCGGACAGCGCCGTGCCGGGCTTCGGGTTGATCCGCAGGATCCGGCGCAGCCCGCCCGGGTCGCGACCGGCCTTCTCCGCGGCCTCGACCACCGTCTGCCAGAGCTTCGCGAGATACGGCGCGGGCAGGCCCGCGGGGAGCCAGCCGTCCGCCCGGCGCCCGGCCCGCTCCAGAGCCCCCGCCGACAGGCCGCCCAGCAACACGGGTGGATGCGGCCGTTGAGCGGAACGCAGTCCCACCTTCGACGCGGGAATCTGCCAGCGTTCGCCGTGATGCTCGACGGGATCGCCGGTCCAGAACTCCAGAAGTACGTCGAGAAGCTCCTCCAGCTGATTGCCACGGCCCTTCCAGGGGGTGCCGGTCGCCGTGTACTCGTCCCGAAGCCACCCGGTGCCGAGCCCGACGTCCAGCCGGCCACCGCTCACTTGATCCAGTGAGGTGAGCATGCGGGCGAGCAGGATCGCCGGATAGACCGTTCCGGTGAGCGAGCTGGTCCCGAGCCTGACTGTTTTCGTGGCGCCTGCGGCCACCGTCAGCAGTACGAGAGGATCGCCGAAGGTGACGAATTCGGGTGGATACGGACGTTCGGCCGTGCCTCCCGGATAGAAGTCCGATGGGGAAACCGGCGCCAGCACCCGGTCCCCGACCCAGAGCGACTCGAAGCCGATTTCCTCGGCTGCCGCGGCGAATCCCGCGACGGCGCTCATCGTCGCAAGTGGACCGTACTGCGGAAGTGCGATTCCCAGACGCATCGCGATCACCTCGCTTCGGAGCGAGGTCCACCGATCCGGGCCGGAACTCGCGAACCAGGGGACGGCGAGGGTGCGGAAGCGCTCATGGCGACATCGTGGCACGATCATGGGGCTGTACGTGGGGAGGTTCCCGCGCGGACGGTGCGCTCCCCGGCCGTATTGAGGGGCGCGGTTGCGAAGCTGTTCGGGGGTTGCCGTAGACTTCTGGTCTTGGAACGCACTACGGTCATCCCCGCCACGGCGGTGGGGATGATGGAATGTGTCCTCGGGAGCCCCGGAACTTCGGGGCTTCAAAGGGGTGTAGCTCAATTGGCAGAGCAGCGGTCTCCAAAACCGCAGGTTGCAGGTTCAAGTCCTGTCACCCCTGCGTAAGCGAACTGGTGAAGCGGAGGAGTGGTCGTGAGCGACAGCGACGCCAGCGGCGAAAAGGCGCGGGACGGCGAAGGGCAGAAGCCCGAGGAGCAGTCCCGGCCGGTTACCGCCGCTGCTCGGCGTGAGCGCCGTGCGTCCACCCGTCCGTCCGGGAAGGCCGACGCCAAGTCGGACGACAAGACCCGCCCAGCCGGTAAGGCGAAGGCCGGGGACAAGACCGACAAACCCAAGGACGCCAAGGGCACGGCGACCGCGAAGCGCGACCGCAAGCCGAAGAAGGCATCGATCTTCGCCCGGCTGATGCGCTTCATCCGCGAGGTGTGGGCCGAGCTGCGCAAGGTCATCTGGCCGAACCGCAAGCAGATGGTCACCTACACCGCCGTGGTGCTGGTCTTCGTGGTGTTCATGGTGGCGCTGGTGAGCGGACTCGACCTGGCCTTCAAAGAGGTCGTGGGTGCCGTCTTCGGCAGCTGAGGCAGCCGGGAGCGGCGCCTTCGGTGCGCCGCACGGTGGCCTGCGCCACGGCAAGCGATCAACTGAGAGGACGGAACGTGACCTCCGAGAACGGCACAGCAGCCGGTCATGAGCTGACCGAGCTTTCCGACGAGCAGGTGCACTCGGCACTCGGCGACGAGCAGTCCGAGCACTTGGACTCCGTCGAGGTGCCCGCCACAGGCGACGAGGTCGACGAAGCCGGAGATGTCGCGGAGGCCGAAGAGCCTGCCGCCGAGCCCGAGCCCGAGGACGACGACCCGGTCGCCAAGCTGCGCGCGGAACTCAACGCCGCGCCCGGCGAGTGGTACGTCGTGCACTCGTACGCGGGTTACGAGAACAAGGTGAAGACCAACCTCGAGACCCGGACCCAGACTCTGGACGTCGAGGACTACATCTTCCAGATCGAGGTCCCGACCGAAGAGGTCACCGAGATCAAGAACGGCCAGCGTAAGCAGGTGCAGCGCAAGGTGCTGCCCGGCTACATCCTGGTCCGGATGGATCTCAACGACGCCTCGTGGAGCGCGGTGCGCAACACGCCGGGTGTCACCGGATTCGTCGGCGCCACCTCGCGCCCGTCGCCGCTGACCGTGGACGAGGTGCTGAAGTTCCTCGCGCCCAAGGTCGAAGCCGCCGCACCCGCCAAGTCCGGCAAGGGCGAGGCCGCCGCGTCGGAGTCGCAGCTGGGCGGGCCCGCGGTCGAGGTCGACTTCGAGATCGGCGAGTCGGTCACCGTCATGGACGGCCCGTTCGCGACGCTGCCCGCGACGATCTCCGAGGTCAACGTGGACGGGCAGAAGCTGAAGGTCCTGGTGTCGATCTTCGGCCGGGAGACCCCGGTCGAGCTGTCGTTCAACCAGGTCTCCAAGATCTGACGGCCGCCAGACGGCCGGCAGTCCCCGCGTACTGGCAGGTGTGCGGGGGACTCAAGTCAGTAAGAAGGAACAAACGAAATGCCACCCAAGAAGAAGAAGCTTGCGGCGATCATCAAGCTGCAGATCAAGGCGGGTGCGGCCAACCCCGCGCCGCCGGTCGGCCCCGCGCTGGGTCAGCACGGCGTCAACATCATGGAGTTCTGCAAGGCCTACAACGCCGCGACCGAGTCGCAGCGTGGGGACGTCGTCCCGGTCGAGATCTCCGTGTACGAAGACCGCTCGTTCGACTTCAAGCTCAAGACGCCGCCGGCCGCGAAGCTGCTGCTGAAGGCCGCGGGCGTGGAGAAGGGCTCCGGCGAGCCGCACAAGACCAAGGTCGCCAAGGTCACTTGGGACCAGGTCCGCGACATCGCGAAGACCAAGGAGACCGACCTCAACGCGCACGACATCGACCAGGCCGCGAAGATCATCGCCGGTACTGCTCGTTCGATGGGCATCACGGTCGTCGACTGACGTTTTCCAGCACCACGTGGGAGAGCCAGTGCTGGCTCCAACACCACACTGATCCAGTTGAAGAGTTAAGGACAGAAGCATGACCAAGCACAGCAAGGCCTACCGTCAGGCCCTCGAGCTGGTGGACCGCGAGCGGCTGTACGCCCCGCTCGACGCGGCGAAGCTGGCCAAGGAGACCTCCAAGTCGAAGATGGACGCCACCGTCGAGGTCGCCATGCGCCTCGGTGTCGACCCTCGTAAGGCCGACCAGATGGTCCGCGGCACCGTGAACCTGCCGCACGGCACCGGTAAGACCGCCCGCGTCATCGTTTTCGCCGTTGGTGACAAGGCCGCCGAGGCCGAAGCCGCCGGCGCCGACGCGGTCGGCACCGACGAACTGATCGAGCGCATCCAGGGTGGCTGGCTCGACTTCGACGCCGCGATCGCGACGCCGGACCAGATGGCGAAGGTCGGGCGTATCGCCCGGATCCTCGGCCCGCGTGGCCTGATGCCCAACCCGAAGACCGGCACCGTGACCCCCGCGGTCGCGAAGGCCGTCTCGGACATCAAGGGCGGTAAGATCAACTTCCGCGTCGACAAGCAGGCCAACCTGCACTTCGTGATCGGCAAGGTCTCGTTCGACACCGAGAAGCTGGTGGAGAACTACGCGGCCGCGCTGGACGAGATCCTCCGCGCCAAGCCGTCGTCGGCGAAGGGCCGGTACCTGAAGAAGGTCACCATCTCCACGACGATGGGCCCGGGTGTCCCGGTCGACCCCGCCCGGACCCGCAACCTCCTTTCCGAGGACGCGTAAGTCTGAGTCGCGAATCACTGACGAAGGGGCGGTCCCGCTACGGCGGGGCCGCCCCTTTTTCGTGTTTGCTGGAGGACATGCCTACCTTCGCTTCTTTCGACGGGCTCCAGCTGAGCTACACCGTGTGGGAGGGCGAAGGGCGTCCGGTGCTCCTGCAACACGGATTCGCCGCTGACACGAACGCCAATTGGATCGCACCCGGCGTCGTCGCCGCCCTCCAGCAGGCGGGACTGACCGTGATCGGCCTCGACGCGCGCGGGCACGGCCGGTCGGGGAAGCCGCACGACGAGAGCCGCTACGGCGACGACGCGATGGTCCGCGATGTCTCGGCGCTGCTCGACTTCTTGCGCCTCGATGAGGTGTCGATGGTGGGCTACTCGATGGGCGCGATGATCGCGCTCGGCGCGGTCGCCGCCGACCCGCGGATCAGGTGCCTCGCGATCGGCGGCGTGGGTTCGGGGATCGTCGATTTCGGTGGCGTGGACACCCGGGTCGTGACGCCTGAAGCGATCAGCGAGGCACTGCTCGCTTCGGACCCGTCGGCGCTTCCGCCGTCTTCCTTGCCGTTCCGGGTGCTGGCCGACGCCCTCGGCGCGGACCGAGTCGCACTCGCCGCCGTCGCACGCGGGACCGCGAACCCGAAACTGGACCTGACGGCCATCGCCGTCCCGTCCCTGCTCCTCGCCGGCGACACCGACCCGCTGGCCGCCGAACCGGAACGCCTCACCGCCGCCATCGCCGGTGCCCGTCTGGTCCGGATCCCCGGCGACCACATGACCGCCGTCATGCACCCCGCCTTCGGCTCCGCCCTAACCGGCTTCCTCACCGCCCACGACCTCTAACCCGCGGACCTGCGTTTAGCGGGCTAAACGCGATCCGGCAGGGCGTCGGGGCGACATGCGTTTAGCGGGCTAAACGCGATCAGCTGGGTGTCGTGGAGGGAGGCGGAAGTGGGCAGGTCTTGGGGCCGGGGGTGTGGCCCGTGATCAGCCACTGGCCCTTCTCGACCTGGGAAACCGTGAAGTCGCCGAGGGCGGGGCCGCCCGTGATGATGAAGTCGCAGGACTTCACGACTACGGTGTCACCCGGCGGCCAGCCGGACCGCTTCGAGATCGACTCCGCGTAGTCGTTGATCCCCCCGGGTTTGACCTCGGCGTGCAGCCTCTCGACGGCGTCTCGGCAGTCCTTGGCGTTCACATCTATCGCGAACTGCTGCTGGGTGCGTTCTTCGAACTTGCCGCAGACCAGGTCGACCATGTTCCTCTGGCCAGTGCCGTGCTGGGCGATGCCGTCGTAGACACTGCGAACGGCTTCGTAGGGGGATGCGCTGGTGAGGATCTTGTTCGTCTTGTAGGTACCGCCGCCTTCTGCGGCGATCTCCTCCGACGTCTTGCCGTCGTCGCTGGGGAAGATCTGCCGGTAGACGATGGTGCCCGCGATGGCGATCAGCAGGATCGCGATCAGCCACGCGATCACCTTCCCGCCGAGGCGCCGGAGCCAACGGGGAGCCCTGGGCCGAGGGGACCGGGTCAACTCACCGGGCGGCGGGTCAGGCGGTGCCGGAGGCTGGGCGTACTGCTGTGCCGCCGGCTGGGCCGGCGGCACAGCCGGAGCGAGGCCCTGCTTCTGCGCCTCGGTGAACTTCAGATAGTCCTGGAACTGCTGAAACTGCTGGAACTGGCGCAGCTGCTCCTCGTCGAGCCGCGGCGCGGGCTCGCCGGTCGCCTTGGGCTCGATGTCCGTGCCGGGCTCGTTCCCCGGCTTTCCGTCATCACGCTGCTCCGCCACGTCACCATGATGCCCCGCCTCGCTCTCCACGGACTCCGCCGGTCGCGTTTAGCCCGCTAAACGCAGGTCGGAGGGGTGGGTGCACAACGCGCGGGAGGGGTCCCGTACTCTTGTGGAGGTTCTACCGAAGACCGCTGGTCTTCTCCTGGTCATCAGGCCTGGAGAACGAAGGCCCCGCTAGGGCGGGCGACCCGCGCAGGAGGAACGAGGCTCGCCCGCGACCGTCAAGGTCGCGTGCCCTGACGCCCCGCGCCTGTCTGCGCTGGGGCGTTTCGTCGTTTCAGGGCCCTCGAAGGCCAGTGGACCACTAGCCAAGAGAGGAGGCGACCATGGCGAAGCCTGACAAGGAAGCGGCCGTCGCCGAGATCGCGGAGCGCTTCCGCACCAGCTCGGCCACAGTCGTTACCCAGTACACCGGCCTCTCCGTGTCCCAGCTGTCCCAGCTGCGCCGCGCTCTCGGCACCAGTGCCAAG
This sequence comes from uncultured Actinomycetota bacterium, assembly GCA_963766045.1. Taxonomy (GTDB): domain Bacteria; phylum Actinomycetota; class Actinomycetes; order Mycobacteriales; family Pseudonocardiaceae; genus Amycolatopsis. The sequence continues at coordinate 300,096 of CAVXYN010000003.1, forward strand.
TACCGGGTCGCGAAGAACACCCTCGTCAAGCGTGCCGCCACGGACGCCGGCATCGAGGGTCTCGAGGACCTGTTCGTCGGCCCGACCGCCATCGCCTTCGTCGAAGGTGAAGCTGTTGACGCCGCGAAGGCGCTTCGCGACTTCGCGAAGGACAACAACGCGCTTGTGATCAAGGGCGGCTTCATGGACGGCAAGATGCTGTCCGTGGCAGAGATCAACCAGATCGCCGATCTCGACAGCCGTGAGGTCCTGCTCGCCAAGGCGGCGGGCGCGTTCAAGGCGAAGCTGTCCCAGGCCGCCGCGCTGTTCCAGGCGCCGGCGTCCCAGGTCGCTCGCCTGGCTGCCGCGCTGGAGGACAAGCAGCGCAACGCCGGTACCGAAGCAGCCGAAGCACCCGCCGAGAGCTGAACCACCCCCCACCCCGAACGTTTAGTTCGTTTCAGAGAGGAAAGCCACCATGGCGAAGCTGAGCACCACCGAGCTGATCGACGCCTTCAAGGAGCTCACCCTTCTTGAGCTGTCCGAGTTCGTGAAGGAATTCGAGACCACCTTCGACGTGACCGCGGCCGCCCCGGCTGCCGTCGTCGCCGCCGGCCCGGTCGGCGCCGCCCCGGCCGCCGCCGAGGAGCAGGACGAGTTCGACGTCGTCCTCGAGTCCGCCGGTGACAAGAAGATCCAGGTCATCAAGGTCGTCCGTGAGGTCGTCTCGGGCCTGGGCCTGAAGGAGGCCAAGGAGCTGGTCGAGGCCGCTCCCAAGGCCCTCCTGGAGAAGGTCGACAAGGAGGCCGCCGAGGCCGCCAAGGAGAAGCTCGAGGCCGCGGGCGCCAAGATCGCCATCAAGTGATCCCGGGCGCGTCAGCGCCTACCGCAGCATCGCCGAAGGGGCGGGCATCCACCACGGATGCCCGCCCCTTCGCTTATGCGTGCCCCACCCGGCTGACCTGCGTTTAGCGGGCTAAACGCGATGCGCGCCGGGGGTGGCCCTAGGGGGTTGGGGGCTGGGTCCCTAAAGGACGGGAACGGGGGTTCGTTGATCTGCGAGTGCGGGTGACGTGCACTACGGTGCTGCAAACAGTGCACGGGCCGGTAGCGGGGTGCGCAAAAGTTACCCACGGGTCTGGCCAGAAAAGAAAACTCGTGAGTAACCTGTTCGCACTCAGCTCGTTGCACCTGGTTGACGCGGGTATCGCGGCGCGGACGCGTGCGCTTTCTCGAGCCAGTGGCACGGGGACGCAGTGCGCGACGACGCGGAACAGCTCCTGGAGGTGCGATGGGTGCCGAGGTGGTCATCGAAGGCCTGAGTAAGTCCTTCGGTAAGCAGGCCATCTGGCGGGACGTCACGCTGACCCTGCCTCCGGGCGAGGTTTCGGCGATGCTCGGACCGTCGGGAACCGGTAAGTCGGTCTTCCTCAAGTCGATGATCGGTCTGCTGAAGCCGGATCGCGGCCGGTGTGTGATCAACGGCGTCGACATCGTCACCTGCTCCGAGCACAAGCTGTACGAGATCCGGAAGCTGTTCGGCGTCCTTTTCCAGGACGGCGCGCTGTTCGGCTCGATGAACCTCTACGACAACGTCGCGTTCCCCCTGCGCGAGCACACGAAGAAGTCCGAGACCGAGGTTCGCCGGATCGTCCTCGAGAAGCTCGAGATGACCGGTCTCAACGGCGCCGACAAGAAGCTGCCCGGCGAGATCTCCGGCGGTATGCGCAAGCGTGCCGGCCTCGCCCGCGCTCTGGTGCTGGACCCGCAGATCATCCTGGTCGACGAGCCCGACTCGGGTCTCGACCCGGTGCGCACCACCTATATCTCCCAGCTGTTCCTCGACGTCAACGCGCAGATCGACGCGACGTTCCTGATCGTCACGCACAACATCAACCTCGCCCGCACCGTGCCGGACAACCTGGGCATGCTCTTCCGCAAGGAACTGGTCATGTTCGGCCCGCGCGAGGTGCTGCTGACCAGCGAGGAGCCGGTGGTCAAGCAGTTCCTCAACGGCAAGATGGAAGGCCCCATCGGCATGAGCGAGGAGAAGGACTCCGCTCAGATGGCCGCCGAGCGGGCGATGTTCGAGGCAGGTCACCACGCGGGCGGCGTCGAGGACGTCGCCGGGGTGCCGCCGCAGATGCAGCCGACCCCGGGGGTGCCGACCCGGATGGGCGCGGTCCGCCGCAAGGACCGGGTCATGCAGATCCTGCGCGGCCTCCCGTCGGAGGCGCAGGAGAGCATCATCGAGTCGCTTTCGCCGGAGGAGCAGCGACGCTACGGCGTCCAGTCGCACCGGCTCGCCGCCGCCGGACGCCAGTCGCGTCCGCCCGCCCCGGTGGATTCGGGCCCGGTGCCCAACCACCACCAGGGCCAGCTGCCCGACGACCAGGTCGCCCACATTCCGCATCCCGGCAGGCAGGCGAACCACCGACTCGATCAGGGGCCAGGTGGCGCGTGAGTTCTTCTGCTTCATCGGCGAAGATCCCCGGAATCGGCATGTTGCGCGAGACCGGGAACCTGTTCGCCTTGGGCCTCGACATCGTTCGTGGCATCTTCCAACGGCCGTTCCAGCTGCGGGAATTCATCCAGCAGGCCTGGTTCATCGCGAGTGTGACGATCCTGCCGACGGCGCTGGTCGCCATCCCGTTCGGCGCGGTCATCTCGCTGCAGTTCGGTTCGCTCGCCCGTCAGCTTGGCGCCCAGTCCTACACCGGCGCCGGTTCGGTACTGGCCACGGTGCAGCAGGCGAGTCCGCTGGTCACCGCGCTGCTGGTCGCGGGCGCGGGCGGCAGCGCGGTCTGCGCGGACATCGGCGCGCGGACGATCCGCGAAGAGATCGACGCGATGGAGGTCCTCGGCGTCTCCGCGGTCCAGCGCCTGATCGTGCCGAGGGTGCTCGCGATGATGCTGGTCGCGCTCCTGCTCAACGGCATGGTCAGCGTCATCGGCGTGCTCGGTGGTTACTTCTTCAACGTCGTCCTCCAGGGCGGGACGCCGGGTGCGTACCTGGCGAGTTTCTCCGCGCTGGCGCAGCTTCCGGACCTCTGGGTCGGTGAGTTCAAGGCGCTGATCTTCGGCTTCATCGCCGCGGTCGTCGCCTCCTACCGGGGACTGAATCCGTCCGGCGGCCCGAAGGGGGTCGGCGACGCGGTGAACCAGTCGGTCGTCATCACGTTCCTCATGCTGTTCGTGGTGAACTTCGTGATCACGCTGATCTACCTGCAGATCGTTCCTGGAAAGCTGGATTGACGCATGACCTTCCTCCAGGGCGCCAAGCGGGTCGCCAACCGTCCTTTGCAGACACTGGATCAGCTCGGTGACCAGATGTCGTTCTACGGCCGCGCCTTGCTATGGACGCCGCGGACGCTTCGCCGCTACACCAAGGAAGTCCTGCGGCTGCTGGCCGAGGTGAGCTTCGGTTCCGGCTCGCTCGCGGTCATCGGCGGCACGGTCGGCGTGATGGTCGGCCTGACGCTGTTCACCGGTGTCCTCGTCGGTCTGCAGGGCTACTCGGCGCTGAACTCGATCGGGACCTCGGCCTTCACCGGCTTCCTGACCGCGTTCTTCAACACCCGCGAGATCGCCCCGCTGGTCGCGGGGCTGGCGTTGTCGGCGACGGTCGGCGCCGGTTTCACGGCGCAGCTGGGCGCGATGCGGATCTCGGAGGAGATCGACGCGCTCGAGGTGATGGGCGTGCCGAGTCTGCCGTATCTGGTGACGACGCGGATCATCGCCGGTTTCGTCGCGGTCATCCCGCTGTACGTCATCGGCCTGCTGAGTTCGTATCTCGCGTCCAGATTGGTCGTTATCTATATCTACAACCAGTCGGCGGGTACCTACGACCATTATTTCGACCTGTTCCTACCTCCACAGGATGTGCTCTATTCGTTCATCAAGGTGCTGTTGTTCAGCGTCTTGATCATCCTGTCCCATTGCTATTTCGGTTACCGGGCCACCGGTGGCCCCGCCGGTGTCGGCGTGGCGGTCGGCAAGGCGGTCCGGCTGAGCATCGTCACGGTGTCCATCATGAACTTTTTCATCGGTTTCGCGATCTGGGGAACCGACGTCACGGTGAGGATCGCAGGATGACGCGGGGGTGGATGGGATGGTGACGACGCTGCGGCGGAGGCTGCTCGGCCTGCTGTTGGTCGCCGTGCTCATCGGCGGGGTGGCGCTGAGTATCGCGCTGTATCAAAAGGCGTTCACGCCGGTCGTGCAGGTGAAACTGCAATCGGACAGTATCGGCAACCAGTTGCTGAGGCAGTCCGATGTGAAGGTGCGCGGTCTCATCGTCGGCTCGGTTCAGGAGATCAACGCGACGCCCGAGGGTGCCGAACTGACGCTCGCGCTCATTCCCGAGTCGGCGAAACTCATTCCGCAGAACGTTTCGGCGCGATTCCTGCCGAAGACGCTGTTCGGTGAGCGTTTCGTCTCTCTGGAGATTCCGGACGACCCGTCGATCAAGTCGATCAGCCAAGGCGACGTCATCCCGCAGGACCGCACGTCGAGCGCGGTCGAGCTGGAGCAGGCGCTCAACCATCTGATGCCGGTGCTCCAGGCCGTCCAGCCGCAGAAGCTGTCGAGCACGCTGACCGCGATCTCCACCGCGCTCAATGGCCGGGGTGACCAGCTCGGCGACACGCTCGCGCAGCTCGGTACCTATGTCGGCGATCTGAACCCGCACGAGCCCCAGCTCCAGAAGAACCTGAAGGAGCTCGCGGAGTTCTCGGACAACCTCAGCGACGTCGCCCCGGATCTGGTGCAGAGCCTGGACAACCTGAGCACGACCACGCGCACCGTTGTCGACCAGAAGCTGAACCTGGCGAACCTGTACGGCAGCGTCACCCAGGCCTCGGTCGACCTGCAGACGTTCCTGCAGAACAACTCCGACAACCTGATCCGCCTCGCCGACACCGCCCGCCCGACGGCCGAACTCCTGGCGAAGTACTCGCCGGAGTACCCGTGCGTGATCGGACAGATGGCGGACGTCGTGCCGAAGGTCGACAAGGCGCTCGGCAAGGGCACCAACCAGCCCGGTCTGCACGCGACCATCGAGATCACCGTCAACCGGGGTCCGTATCTGCCCGGCAAGGACGAGCCGAAGTTCGAGGACAAACGCGGCCCGCGCTGCTACGACCTGAAGCAGTTCCCGGACCCGTTCCCGCAGGATCCGCCGGACGGCCCGATCCAGGACGGCTCGACGCACAAGCCGCCCGCCCGTTCGACCAATGACGGTCTCTCGCCGTCCAACAACTTCGCGAATTACGGCGGCTACAACGGAAACGGCGGTGGCGCTCCCGGCGGCAGCCCGTCGTACAGCGCGTCCGAATCGGACTTCCTCGCCCAGCTGGTCGCGCCGCAGGTCGGGATGCCCGCCGCGGACATGCCGGGCTGGGGCTCGCTGCTCGTCGGGCCGCTCTACCGCGGGGCGGAGGTGCACGTCCGATGAGGGGACTGCTCGCTCCGCTGATCAAGCTCTGCATTTTCGTCGTGGTGACGGTGCTGTTCACCACGATCCTCGGGATCAGCATCGCCAATATCAACACCACCAGTACCAACAGCTACAAGGCGCGGTTCACCGACGCGACCCTGGTGCTGCCCAACGACGACGTCCGCATCGCGGGTGTGCGGGTCGGGCAGGTCAAGGACGTCCGGATCGTCGACCGGCGGCAGGCCGAGGTCGAGTTCGAAGTGGACGCCGGGCGCAAACTCCCCGCCGGGGTGACGGCGCAGATCAAGTTCCGGAACCTGGTCGGTCAGCGCTATGTCTCGCTCGGGCAGGGCACCGACAAGTCCGGCAAGACGCTCGACCCCGGCGGCAACATCCCGCTCGAGCGCACGACACCGGCCCTGGATCTGACGCAGCTGTTCAACGGTTTCAAGCCGCTGTTCACCGCGCTCAACCCCGAGGACATCAACAAGCTGTCCTACGAGGTCATCCAGGTTCTGCAGGGTGAGGGCGGCACGATCGAAAGCCTGCTCCAGCACACGGCGTCGCTCGCCACCAAGATCGCCGACAAGGACCAGGTGATCGGCGAGGTCATCGACAACCTGAACTCGGTGCTGGACACGGTCAACGCGCATACGCCGCAGCTGAACGACCTGATCGTCAATCTGCAGCAGCTGGTCTCCGGGCTGGCCGCCGACCGCGAGCCGATCGGCGACGCCATCGAATCGCTCGGCAGCCTGGCGCAGACGACGTCCGGACTGCTCGGTGAGGCCCGCGAGCCGCTGAAGCAGGACATCGCCGCACTCGGCGGGCTGAGCAAGAACCTCAACGACCACCAGGCGATCGTCGAGCACTTCATCCAGTTCCTGCCGCAGAAGGTGACCGCGCTGACCCGCACGGCCGACTACGGCTCCTGGTTCAACTTCTTCGCCTGTGAGATGAAGGGGGCCGTCGCCCTGCCTCCGCTGATCAACGAGCCGATCGACGTGCCGCTGCTGCCCGCGAACAGGGCGAGGTGTTCGGCATGAAGTCCTTCCAGAAACGCAATCCGGTCCCGATCGCGCTGGTCGGGATCGCGGTGCTGATGCTCGGTTTCATCGCCGCGCTGAACTCCGACGACCTGCCCGTGATCGGCGGCGGGACGACGTACAGCGCGGACTTCTCCGAAGCTTCGGGGCTACAGAAGGACAACGACGTCCGCGTCGCCGGCGTGAAGGTCGGCAAGATCTCCGACATCGAGCTGGACGGCGACAAGGTCCGTATCTCGTTCCGGGTCAAGGACGCCTGGCTCGGCGACAAGACCAGCGCGGCGATCAAGATCAAGACCGTCCTCGGCCAGAAGTACCTGGCGCTGGACCCGCAGGGCCAGCGCACGCTCGACCCGAGCGCGACCATCCCGCGTGAGCGGACGATGTCGCCGTTCGATGTGCTCGACGCTTTCCGCGGGCTTTCGCAGACCGTCGACGACATCGACACCACGCAGCTGGCGCAGAGCTTCGACGTCATCACGCAGACCTTCGCCGACACCCCGGCCGACGTGAAGGGTGCGCTCACCGGCCTTTCGCGGCTTTCGGACACGATCGCTTCGCGCGACTCGCAGCTGTCGAACCTGCTGGCCAACACGCGGCAGGTCTCGCAGACGCTCGTCGACCGCGACGCCGAGTTTCAGAAGCTGCTGGCCGACGGGAACAAGCTGCTCGGTGAGGTGTCGCGTCGCAAGGAGGCGATCACCGCGCTGCTGGACGGCTCGCGCAACCTCGCCACTGAGCTGAAGGGCCTGGTCGACGACAACGACCAGCAGCTCGACCCGGTGCTCACCCAGCTGGACCAGCTGACCTCGATGCTGCAGCGCAACCAGGACGCCCTCGGGCAGGGCATCGCCCGGTTCGCGCCGTTCATCCGGGTGTTCACCAACACGATCGGCAACGGCCGCTGGTTCGACAACTACATCTGCGGGCTGCTCCTGCCGTCGTTCGGGCCGATCAACGAACAGGGGTGCTACGAGAAATGAGTACCCGTCTCGGACAGACGCTGACGCGCGGGTTCACCGTCGCGATCGTGCTCGCGCTGGTGGTCGCCGGTGCACTGTGGTGGACACTCAAGGACGCCGGGCGCAACCACCTGACCGCGTACTTCGCCGGAGCCGTCGGTCTTTACGAGGGCAACAGCGTCCGCATGCTCGGCGTCGACATGGGCACGATCACCCGGATCCAGCCGATGGGCAACCAGGTCCGTGTCGAACTCGAATACGACCGTTCGGTACCGGTTCCCGCCGACGCCAAGGCGATCATCGTCTCGCCGTCGCTGGTCAGCGACCGGTACGTGCAGCTCGCGCCGGCGTACAAGGGCGGCCCGCAGATCGACGACGGCGCCGTCATCGGCCTGGACCGCACCGAAGTTCCTCTGGAGGTCGACGAACTCGCTGCCAGCCTCTCGCGGGTCAGCCAGTCGCTCGGTCCCAACGGTGCCAACAAGAACGGCTCGCTTTCGGATCTGCTCGACACCGCCGCGAAGAACTTCGACGGCAACGGGCAGGCGCTGCACGACACGATCACCAAACTCGGCCAGGCCGCAGGAACGTTGTCCGGCAACAAGGACGACCTGTTCAAGACCGTCGAGAACCTCGGTTCGTTCTCGCAGACGCTGGTTAACAGCGACAAACAGGTTCGCGACTTCGAGCGGCAGCTCGCCGACGTCAGCGGTTTTCTCGCCGGAGAACGGGAAAACCTGGCGGCCACGGTGAAACAGCTGTCCGACACGCTCACCGCGGTGCAGGCGTTCATCGAGAAGAACCGCGACCGGCTCAAGTCCAATGTGGACAAGCTGGCCAGCGTGACGAAGGTGCTCGTCGACCAGCGTGGGGCGCTCGCCGAAATCCTCGACGTCGCCCCGGTCGGCCTCGGGAACCTGATCAACACCTACAACGCCTCGTCGGGCACGCTCGACGCGCGGGCCAACCTGAACGAGCTGACCCAGCCGCCGCTGGTGATGGTGTGCAACCTGCTCAAACAGACCCCGGAGGCACTCGACGCGCTGGGTGACGCGTGCAAGGGGATCGCCGGACTCGTCGACGGGCTGGTGCCGTTGCCGTCGATGGCGCAGGTGATCCAGTCGGCCAACAGCGGCCAGCTACCGCCGTTGCCGCTGCCGATCGCCGGTGAGCTGTACGGGACGGGGGGCAAGTGATGAAGAGGTCTCTTGCTCTGACGGCCGCGGGAACGGTCGCGGCCTTGACGTTGAGCGGCTGCGCGTTCAGCGGGATCTACGACATCCCGCTGCCCGGCGGCGCCGAACTCGGCGACCACCCGTACACGGTCAAGGTGCAGTTCCGGGACGTGCTGGACCTGACCCCGCAGGCCGGGGTGAAGGTCAACGAGGTGCCGATCGGCCGGGTCGAAGCGATCGGGCTGACCCAGGACGGCTGGAACGCCGAAGTCACTCTCCGGGTCAACGGCGATGTGAAACTTCCGGCGAACGCGCTGGCCAACGTCAAGCAGTCGAGCCTGCTCGGCGAGAAGTACGTCGAGCTCGCCGCGCCGTCCGACGGCCAGGGCAAGCTCGCCGAGGGCGCGGTGATCCCGCTGACCCGGACGAGCCGCAACGTCGAGGTCGAAGAGGTGCTCGGCGCGCTTTCGTTGCTGCTCAACGGTGGCGGTGTCGAACAGCTCAACACCATCACCAAGGAACTCAACAACGCCACCAGTGGTCGTGAGCCGCAGCTCAAGGCGTTGCTGGACAACACGAATCAGCTCGTGTCCAATTTGGACAAGCAGTCCGGCAACATCACGCGGGCGCTGGACGGGCTGAACCGGCTTTCGATGACGCTCAACGGCCAGAAGGACAAACTGGTGGGCGCGGTCGACAACCTCGGGCCCGGCCTAGGTGTGCTGGAGCAGCAGCGCGGCCAGCTGGTGACCATGCTGAACGCGCTCAACAACCTCTCCGGCGTCGCGATCGACACGGTGAACAAGAGCAAGGCGGACCTCGTCGCCGATCTCAAGGCGCTGCAGCCGACGCTGCAGAAGCTCGGCGAGGCGGGCTCGGATCTGCCTAAGGCGCTGGAAATCCTGCTCACGTTCCCGTTCGCGGACTCCGCGTACGACGGCGTCAAGGGCGATTACTTCAACCTGTTCGCGAAGGTCGACCTGAACCTCAACGAGATCATGAAGAACCTCGGCCGCAGCCGGGAGAACGCCCTCAAGGACGTCCTCCCGGTACCGGGCCTCACCGGTGGGACCGAGGGCGCGGGCGCCAACCCGCCGCTGCCGATCCCCGACGTGATCGGCGGGAACCAGGCGGGCACGCCACAGGGTGGCGGGCAGCCACAACAGACCGGACCAGGCGGGATCTTCGGCCTGCTGTCGGGAGGTGCGGGCTGATGCTGCTCCGCAAGACGAAACTCCAGCTGGTCGCGTTCGTGATCATTTCCGTGGTCGCGATCGTGTACGCGCTGATCCGGTTCGCCGGGCTCGGGCAGGTGTTCGGCCAGGAGGGCTACACCGTCAAGCTCGAGCTCAAGGAGTCCGGCGGCATCTTCCAGAACGCCGAGGTGACCTACCGCGGGTTCAACATCGGCCGTGTCGGCGAGCTCAGGCTGACGAAGAGCGGGCTGGAAGCCGACCTCAACATCGAACCGGACGCGCCGCAGGTGCCGAGCGACCTGCAGGCCGTGGTCGCGAACCGGTCCGCGGTCGGCGAGCAGTTCGTCGATCTGCGGCCCAAGAGCGAGAACGGGCCGTACCTGCAGGCGGGGTCGGTCATCCCGGCGGACCGCACCAAGACTCCGGTGAGCACCGAACGTCTCATCGGTGACCTCGACAGCCTCGCCTCGTCCGTGCCGACCGATTCGCTGCGCACCGTCGTCGACGAGTCGTACAACGCCTTCAACGGCACCGGCGGGGACCTGCAGCAGCTGCTCGACACCGCGCGCAGCTTCACCACGACCGCGCAGGAGTACTTGCCGCAGACCATCCAGCTGCTGGACGCCGGCGGCAAGGTGCTCAAGACACAGAACGACACGGCGAGCTCGATGAAGTCGTTCAGCGAGGACCTCAATAAGCTCACGGGCCAGTTGAAGAACTCGGACGGTGACATCCGGCGGCTGATCGGCATCACGCCGCAGGTCGCGAACCAGATCAGCGAGGTGCTCGCCGAGTCCGGGCCCGGACTCGGCGCGCTGACGGCGAACCTGCTCACGACGTCGAACCTGCTGGTGACCCGGCTCGACGGGCTGGAGCAAGGGCTGGTGACCTATCCGATCCTGGCCGCGGGCGCGAACAGCGTCGCCAAGGACGGCACCGCGCACCTCGGGCTGGCGCTGAACCTCTTCAACCCGCCTTCCTGCACGAAGGGGTACATCGGCTACGACAAGTACCGGACGGGTGCCGACACCACGCCGCGCGCACCGAAGGACAACGCGTACTGCGCGGAGCCGAAGGGCAGCCCGATCAACGTCCGTGGCTCGCAGAACGCGCCGTACAACGGCGTCCCGCAGCTCCCGACGGACGCCGAGGTCGCCGCGAACTCCGGCAGGTCGGCCGAAGAACTGGCGAGCCTGCGCGCGGCGCAGGGCATGCCGAGCGTCGTCGCGAGCCCGGGTGTCAGCCTGAACACTCTCGGCGCGTTGCTGGGCCTGCCGGGCTGACTTGAAGACCGTTACCTACCCTGGAGTGTCATGAGTTCGGATTCACCGGCCCGTGCGTGGACCTCACCGCGGATGCTCGTGCTGTACGCGGGGGCCTTCGCGATGGCCGCCCTGATCGCCGTGGCCGTGTTCGGGATCCAGTTGCTCGTGGCCTCCTCGGACGACAACGCCGACCTGGCGCGCTCGCGTGACGACGTCGTCAAGGCGGGCGGTGGTGCCATCAAGGCGTACACCGAGGTCGACTTCGAGAAGCTCGACGAGTTCTTCAGCAGGCAGAAGGCCGTCTCCGACGACAAGATGGGCCAGCAGCTGAGCCAGCTGGAGCCGACCTACCGGAAGGCACTCGGCGACGCGAAGACCAAGGTCGCGACCACGATCCAGGACATCGCGGTCGAAGAACTCGATGACCACGAGGGCAAGGCGAGCTTCCTCGCCGCCATCACCACCCAGGTCACCCAGGGCGACAAGTCGAGCTCGAAGGCGTTGCGCCTGGAGGTCTCGATGACCCGGGTCGGCGATGAGTGGAAGCTGTCCGGAATCGACAACGTGCCCCTCGTCGCGGCCGGCCAGTAAAGCGTCACCTAGAACGGAGTTCGTAGTGCCCCCCTCCCGCCGCCAGCCCCCTCGCAGCACCCCGCCGCCGGTGCGCCGCCCCCGGGTGGCCGGTCTGCGCCGGCCCGGTGCGACCGAAGGCACCGCTGCGTCCTCCGCGCCGGCCGAGGCGACGCCGTCACCTTCCCCGCGGCCCACTCCGCGTCCTGAGCCTGAGGCGGTGTCGCCGGTCGAGGAGGCTCCTCGGAGGTCGCTGAGCTGCCTGAGGAGGCTGAGGCCGCCGCACCCGCCGCTAAGCCGACTCCACGGGCGAAGGTTCGTGAGGCTGCGAAGGCGAAGCCTGAGGACATCGAGGAGGCCGAGGCCGAGGTCGCCTCCGACTCTGATGCCGACTCTGACTCTGCTGCCAAGCCGAAGTCGCGGATCCCGGGTCTGGTGGTGCTGGCGGGGGTGCTGGTCGTGGTCGGGCTGCTGCTGGCCGGGACCGCCGTCCTGCTGAAGATCAAGGCCGACGAGGTTTCGACCTCGACGAACAACACCGCGCTGCTGGACGTCGCGAAGACCGCGCAGGTCAAGGACCAGGTCGCGAAGGCGACCGAGGCGCTGTTCTCCTACGACTACAACAACATCGCCAAGACCGAGACCGCGGCGGCCGATCTGCTGGTCAACGACGAGGTCCGCGCGAAGTACAACCTGCTGATGGGCGAGGTCAAACGGCTGGCCCCGCAGCAGAAGATGGTCGTGACGTGCAAGGTCACCCGCAGCGCCGTCATCCGGCTCGAGGGCGACCGGGCCGACGTGATGGTGTTCGTCGACCAGAGCTCGACGCGGGCCGACACGAACAAGACCACCGCCGGGAGCGCGCAGCTGCATCTGAACGCGGAACTGCAGGGCGACAAGTGGAAGATCACCGCGATGAACACCTACGCGGCCCCTGCCGCTCCCGCGGCCTCCTCACCCGCCGCACCTCCCGCTTCCCCCGCCCCCAGCAAGTAACCCCCGACCTGCGTTTAGCGGGCTAAACGCGATCCGGTGGCCCCCTTGGCCCCCGGGACTCTCGCGGGCGCGCTGACCTGCGTTTAGCCCCCTAAACGCGATCCGGCCGGGGCCTGCCGTCCAGTGCGCTCAGATCGCACTTAGCCCGCTAAACGCAGGTCGGCGGGGGTGTGCCGCGCGCAGATAGGCTGCAAGGGGAGGGGACGGAGAGGGGACTGGGGTGGGGTTCGAGCAGGCGTGGGCGAGTCTTGTCGGGTTGGCGGTCGGAGACGCGTTCGGCGCGCAGATCCTCCTGCCCGGCGACCATCCGGACGTGCTGGAGCGCCGGCTCCCGGCAGCCCCGTGGGCTTGGACCGATGACACCGAGATGGCCTGCTCGGTCGTCGCGGTGCTGAACCGGCACGGGCAGATCGACCAGAACGAACTCGCCACCACCTTCGCCACTCATCACGACGCCGACCGCGGCTACGGCTCCGGTGTCGCGCGCTTGCTGAACGAGGTCCGCACCGGCCGCCCATGGCATGAGATCGCCGGGACCGCGTTCGGTGGTCAGGGCTCGTGGGGGAACGGCGCGGCGATGCGCGTCGCGCCCCTCGGCGCCTGGTTCGGCGACAACCTGCCCCAAGCGCTGCGGCAGGCCGACCTGTCCGCGGTCGTCACCCACGCGCATCCCGAAGGCGTCGCCGGTGCCGTCGCGGTCGCCGCTGCGGCCGCCCTGCGTGCGACCAATACACACCTGACCGGCCGTGACCTGCTCAACCAGGTCACGCCCCTCGTACCGCCCGGCCGCGTGCGTGACGGCCTCACCACCGCTGCCGACCTCCTCCAGGCAGATCCGCGCGAGGCGGCCACGGCGCTCGGTATCGGCCGCGAGATCGCCGCACACGACACCGTCCCGCTGTCCCTCTGGATCGCGGCTTGTCACGGCGACAGCTACGTCGACGCTCTGTGGACGGTCGCCCGCCTCGCCGAGGACGTCGACACGGTGGGCGCAATCGTCGGTGGCGTTCTCGCGGCCGGCCACGCGGAGATCCCCGGCGAGTGGCGCGCGGCCTGCGAGCCGTTGCCCGAATGGCTTCTCACCGGGGCAGGTCCCAGCCGTTCTCGATGAGCTGGATCGCGTCGTACGTGAGGCGGTGCGTCTGCGCCCAGCCACCGACGACCCGGTTCCAGCTCGACACCTGAAGCTCGTCGCCGTACAGCTCGATGCGGAACCCGCCGTACTGTCCGGGCACCGGGAACCAGAGCTTCGGCTCGGTCAGCTCGGTGAGCGGTCCGACCTGGGGGAGCCGCAGGTTCTCCTGGAGCACGAACTCCGCCGACCGCCCGCGAATGAGCAGGTGCAGCTGCGCTTCCAAACGGCGTAGGACGTCCTCGGGGACAGGGTGCTGTATGACGGGCTCGAGCACGTCGTACAGCTTGACCTGCCAGCGTTCCTGTGCGACGGACAGTGGCGTGTGGCCCGCGTAGGTCCGGAGCGTCCGCCAAGCGCCGAGGTCGATCAGGTGCTTCGCCACGTCGACGCCCGCGCCCTGCCAAGCGGCATGGTGCAGCACAGCGAACCCGCGTCTGCTCTCGAACCGTGGCGCGTTGATGCCCTCGGGATGCCGCTCGAGCACCTCGAACACGGTTGGCCAATCGCCGCGGTACGCAGCCTGACTGAGCCTGTAGTGCGTCGCGGCGAACGATGGCTTGTACGTCGACCTGCGAGTCCCGCCGATCCACTCCACGCTCTCCACCCCCCGACGCTAACGCCGCGCGTCGCGTTTAGCCCGCTAAACGCAGGTCACGCTTGGCGCACCCCTACCCGGGGCCGACCCCGGTTCCGGCTCCTTCGTCCCGTCGAGACCGGACACCTGCGGTGCCTCCCACGGTGACTCTCCGGATCGGCCATGCCAGCATCCAGGCGCATCGCGTTTAGCCCGCTAAACGCAGGTCGGCGCCCGAAAGCCGCCACCTGCAGGTACCGGGCGGTAACCGGGATGATCGTCCCGCTGGTCACCCTCCGCGTGACTACTTCCACGCTGCGCCAACCGGCGGGACCACCGCGCGGCATCTTGACTACGAGCCCGCGTGGGGTCACGCTTACTGGCAACGGCGAGAACCGGCGGTGCCCTTGCGGGAGGGACGGGCCGGGGAAGCCGAGGAGAGGCATACCTGAAGACGTTGCGATGCAGGCTGGGCCCCATCAGGAGCGCCCCCTGGACAGGCCGCAGCGTTCGGGCTAGACTGCTTCTTTGCGCTGCCCTCTTTCAGGCTGCCCGGAGCCGGTAGTTAGGATAGTGGGCACACGGCACCCTTGACAGTCCGCTTCAGCTGTTGCTGACGCGGCTGCTCACCGCTCATTGTCCCCGGAAGGACGCATCTTGGCAGTCTCTCCCGCGAACCAGGCCACTGCTGCGACCACCTCGGCTGTATCTCGCTCGGAGTCCACCGGAATTCCTGGGGCCCCCACCCGGGTCTCTTTCGCAAAGATTCGCGAGCCGCTCAGCACCCCCAACCTGCTCGACGTGCAGATCAGGTCCTTTGAATGGTTCACCGGCGACGAGGCGTGGTTCGAACGCCGCGTCGAAGAAGGTGAAGAAACCCCGGTCGGCGGCCTGGAAGAGGTCCTTAACGAGATCTCGCCGATCGAGGACTTCTCCGGATCCATGTCGCTGTCCTTCTCCGACCCGCGCTTCGACGAGGTCAAGGCCTCCGTCGAAGAGTGCAAGGACAAGGACATGACGTACGCGGCCCCGCTGTTCGTGACCGCCGAGTTCGTGAACAACAACACCGGCGAGATCAAGAGCCAGACGGTCTTCATGGGCGACTTCCCGGTGATGACCGACAAGGGCACCTTCGTCATCAACGGCACCGAGCGTGTCGTCGTGTCCCAGCTGGTCCGTTCGCCCGGTGTGTACTTCGACACCAGCGTCGACAAGACCACGGACAAGGACGTCTTCAACGTCCGCGTCATCCCGAGCCGGGGTGCCTGGCTCGAGTTCGACGTCGACAAGCGCGACACCGTCGGTGTCCGTATCGACCGCAAGCGCCGCCAGCCGGTGACCGTGTTGCTGAAGGCGCTCGGCTGGACCACCGAGGCGATCCGCGAGCGTTTCTCGTTCTCCGAGACGCTGCTCGCGACCCTCGAGAAGGACCACACCGCCGGAACCGACGAGGCGCTGCTCGACATCTACCGCAAGCTGCGCCCGGGTGAGCCCCCCACCAAGGAGAGCGCGCAGACGCTGCTGGAGAACCTGTTCTTCAAGCCGAAGCGCTACGACCTGGCGAAGGTCGGCCGGTACAAGCTGAACAAGAAGCTCGGCCTCACCACGCCGTACGACACCGGGACGCTGACCGAAGAGGACATCGTCTCGACGATCGAGTACCTGGTCCGGCTGCACGCCGGCGAGGACAAGGCGACCGTCGGCGACCAGACCATCCCGGTCGAGACCGACGACATCGACCACTTCGGCAACCGTCGCCTCCGCACGGTCGGCGAGCTCATCCAGAACCAGATCCGCGTGGGTCTGTCCCGGATGGAGCGTGTGGTCCGCGAGCGGATGACCACCCAGGACGTCGAGGCGATCACGCCGCAGACCCTGATCAACATCCGCCCGGTCGTCGCCGCGATCAAGGAGTTCTTCGGGACTTCGCAGCTGTCGCAGTTCATGGACCAGAACAACCCGCTGTCGGGGCTGACGCACAAGCGTCGTCTGTCCGCCCTCGGCCCCGGTGGTCTGTCCCGTGAGCGCGCCGGCATGGAGGTCCGTGACGTCCACCCGTCGCACTACGGCCGCATGTGCCCGATCGAGACGCCGGAAGGCCCGAACATCGGCCTGATCGGTTCGCTCTGCTCGTACGCGCGGGTCAACCCGTTCGGTTTCATCGAGACCCCGTACCGCAAGGTCGTCGAGGGCCGGGTCACCGACCAGGTCGACTACCTCACCGCGGACGAAGAAGACCGTTACGTGAAGGCGCAGGCCAACGCGCCGATCTCGGATGACGGCACCTTCGTCGAAGACCGCGTCCTGGTCCGTAAGAAGGGCGGCGAGGTCGAGCTGATCGACCCGCTGGACGTGGACTACATGGACGTCTCGCCGCGGCAGATGGTCTCGGTCGCGACCGCGATGATCCCGTTCCTCGAGCACGACGACGCGAACCGCGCCCTGATGGGTGCGAACATGCAGCGTCAGGCCGTTCCGCTGCTGCGCAACTCGGCCCCGCTGGTCGGTACCGGCGTGGAGCTGCGTGCCGCGGTGGACGCCGGTGACGTGCTCGTCGCCGAGCAGGCCGGTGTGGTCGAGGAGCTCTCGGCCGACCTGATCACGATCATGCACGACGACGGCACGCGGAAGAGCTACGGACTGTACAAGTTCCGCCGCTCCAACCACGGCACCTGCTTCAACCACCGCCCGATCGTCAACGAGGGCGACCGGGTCGAGCAGGGTCAGGTCATCGCCGACGGCCCGTCCACCGAGAACGGTGAGATGGCGCTCGGCAAGAACCTGCTCGTCGCGGTCATGCCGTGGGAGGGCCACAACTACGAGGACGCGATCATCCTCTCCGAGCGCCTGGTGCAGGACGACGTGCTCACGTCGATCCACATCGAGGAGCACGAGATCGACGCCCGCGACACCAAGCTGGGCGCCGAGGAGATCACCCGGGACATCCCGAACGTCTCCGAGGAGGTCCTGGCCGACCTCGACGAGCGCGGCATCATCCGTATCGGTGCCGAGGTCCGCGACGGCGACATCCTGGTCGGCAAGGTCACGCCCAAGGGCGAGACCGAGCTGACGCCGGAAGAGCGCCTGCTCCGCGCGATCTTCGGTGAGAAGGCCCGCGAAGTCCGCGACACCTCGCTGAAGGTGCCGCACGGCGAGACCGGCAAGGTCATCGGCATCCGCGTGTTCTCGCGCGAGGACGACGACGAGCTGCCCCCGGGCGTCAACGAACTGGTCCGCGTGTACGTGGCCCAGAAGCGGAAGATCCAGCCGGGTGACAAGCTCGCCGGCCGTCACGGCAACAAGGGCGTCATCGGCAAGATCCTCCCCGCCGAGGACATGCCGTTCATGGAGGACGGCACCCCGGTCGACATCATCCTGAACACCCACGGTGTCCCGCGTCGTATGAACATCGGTCAGGTCCTGGAGCTGCACCTGGGCTGGCTGGCGTCGCAGGGTTGGAAGATCGAGGGCAACCCGGACTGGGCGAAGAACCTCAACGAGGAGCTCTACGACGTCGACCCCGGCACGAACACCGCCACCCCGGTGTTCGACGGCGCCAAGGAAGACGAGCTGACCGGTCTGCTCGGTGCCACCAAGCCGAACCGCGACGGTGAGCGCATGGTCAAGCAGAACGGCAAGGCCACGCTGCTGGACGGCCGTTCCGGCGAGCCGTACCCGTACCCGGTCGCGGTCGGTTACATGTACATCCTGAAGCTCCACCACCTGGTCGACGACAAGATCCACGCCCGGTCCACCGGTCCGTACTCGATGATCACGCAGCAGCCGCTGGGTGGTAAGGCGCAGTTCGGTGGCCAGCGCTTCGGTGAGATGGAGTGCTGGGCGATGCAGGCCTACGGCGCGGCTTACACGCTGCAGGAACTGCTGACGATCAAGTCGGACGACGTGGTCGGTCGCGTCAAGGTGTACGAGGCCATCGTCAAGGGGGAGAACATCCCCGAGCCGGGTATCCCCGAGTCGTTCAAGGTGCTCCTGAAGGAGCTCCAGTCGCTTTGCCTCAACGTCGAGGTGCTGTCGAGCGACGGCGCCGCGATCGAGATGCGCGACTCCGACGACGAGGACCTCGAGCGTGCCGCCGCGAACCTCGGCATCAACCTGTCCCGCAACGAGTCGCCCTCGGTGGACGACGTCGTGCACTGACCCGCGATGAGCCGGGAGCCTGCCTCCCGCGGGTTCCCGGCTCCGCTCGCCAACTCCTCTAGTCGCATCAACCCCAAGGGGATGTAAAGACGTGCTGGACGTCAACTTCTTCGATGAGCTCCGCATCGGCCTCGCTACCGCCGACGACATTCGTCAGTGGTCCTTCGGTGAGGTCAAGAAGCCGGAGACCATCAACTACCGGACGCTCAAGCCCGAGAAGGACGGCCTCTTCTGCGAGAAGATCTTCGGCCCGACCCGGGACTGGGAGTGCTACTGCGGTAAGTACAAGCGAGTCCGCTTCAAGGGCATCATCTGCGAGCGCTGTGGCGTCGAGGTCACTCGCGCCAAGGTGCGTCGTGAGCGGATGGGCCACATCGAGCTGGCCGCTCCCGTCACCCACATCTGGTACTTCAAGGGTGTTCCCTCGCGTCTGGGCTACTTGCTCGACCTGGCGCCGAAGGACCTCGAGAAGATCATCTACTTCGCGGCCTACGTGATCACCGGTGTGAACACCGAGCTGCGGCACAACGACCTCCCGACCCTCGAGAACGAGATCGGCGTCGAGCGCAAGAACCTCGAGACCAAGCGTGACTCGGACATCGAGACCCGTGCGCAGAAGCTGGAAGCCGACCTGGCCGAGCTGGAGGCGGAGGGCGCCAAGTCCGACGTCCGCCGCAAGGTCAAGGAAGGCGGCGAGCGCGAGATGCGTCAGCTGCGTGACCGCGCCGGTCGCGAGCTGGACCGTCTCGAGGAGGTCTGGACGACCTTCACCAAGCTCGACGTGCGTCAGCTGATCGCCGACGAGCTGCTCTACCGCGAGCTCATCGACCGGTACGGCGAGTACTTCACCGGCGGCATGGGCGCGGAGGCCATCCAGAAGCTGGCCACCGAGTTCGACGTCGCGGCCGAAGCCGACCACCTGCGCGACACCATCCGCAACGGCAAGGGGCAGAAGAAGCTCCGCGCGCTGAAGCGGCTCAAGGTCGTCGCGGCCTTCCAGGCCACCGGCAACGACCCGCGCGGCATGGTGCTCGACGCCGTCCCGGTGATCCCGCCGGACCTGCGCCCGATGGTCCAGCTCGACGGTGGCCGGTTCGCCACCTCCGACCTGAACGACCTCTACCGCCGGGTCATCAACCGCAACAACCGGTTGAAGCGGCTCATCGACCTCGGCGCGCCCGAGATCATCGTCAACAACGAGAAGCGGATGCTGCAGGAGGCCGTCGACGCGCTGTTCGACAACGGCCGCCGCGGGCGTCCCGTCACCGGCCCGGGCAACCGGCCGCTGAAGTCGCTGTCCGACCTGCTCAAGGGTAAGCAGGGCCGGTTCCGCCAGAACCTGCTCGGCAAGCGTGTCGACTACTCCGGCCGTTCGGTCATCATCGTGGGTCCGCAGCTGAAGCTGCACCAGTGCGGTCTGCCGAAGGACATGGCGCTCGAGCTGTTCAAGCCGTTCGTCATGAAGCGGCTGGTCGACCTGAACCACGCGCAGAACATCAAGTCCGCCAAGCGGATGGTGGAGCGTTCGCGCCCGCAGGTGTGGGACGTGCTCGAAGAGGTCATCACCGGTCACCCGGTGATGCTGAACCGTGCGCCGACCCTGCACCGCCTCGGTATCCAGGCCTTCGAGCCGCAGTTGGTCGAAGGCAAGGCCATCCAGCTGCACCCGCTGGTCTGTGAGGCGTTCAACGCGGACTTCGACGGTGACCAGATGGCCGTGCACCTCCCGCTGTCCGCGGAGGCGCAGGCCGAGGCCCGCATCCTGATGCTGTCGGCGAACAACATCCTTTCGCCGGCGTCGGGCCGCCCGCTCGCCATGCCGCGACTGGACATGGTGACCGGTCTGTTCCACCTGACCCGCCTCGCCGAGAAGGACGAGGGTGCCGGAAACGCGTACTCCTCGCCCGCCGAAGCGATCATGGCGTACGACCGCAAGGCGCTGAGCCTGCACGCTCCGGTCAAGATCCGCATCATCGATCGTCAGCCCGCCAAGGCCGACGAAGCGGCACTCGCGGAGAAGGGCTGGGAGCCGGGCAAGGCTTGGCTGGCCGAGACCACTCTTGGCCGCGTGCTGTTCAACGAGCTGCTGCCGGCGGACTACCCGTTCATCAACGAGCCGATGCCGAAGAAGCGTCAGGCCCTGATCGTGAACGACCTCGCCGAGCGGTACTCGATGACGCAGGTCGCGCAAACCCTTGACCGCCTGAAGGACGCCGGTTTCTACTGGGCGACCCGCTCGGGTGTCACGGTCGCGATCTCCGACGTGCTCGTCCCGAAGGGCAAGGCTGCCATTCTCGACGAGTACGAAGGCAAGGCCGACCAGGTCGAGAAGCGGTACCAGCGTGGTCAGCTGTCGCACACCGAGCGCAACAACGAGCTCGTCAAGGTGTGGACGCAGGCCACCGAAGAGGTCCACAAGATCATGGAGACGGCGCTGCCGGACGACAACCCGATCGCGATGATCGTGAAGTCGGGCGCGGCGGGCAACATGACGCAGGTCCGGTCGCTGGCCGGTATGCGTGGTCTGGTGTCGAACCCGAAGGGTGAGTACATCCCGCGTCCGATCAAGGCCAACTTCCGTGAAGGCCTGTCGGTGGCGGAGTACTTCATCGCGACGCACGGTGCCCGTAAGGGCCTGGCGGACACGGCGCTCCGTACCGCCGACTCGGGTTATCTGACCCGTCGTCTGGTGGACGTTTCGCAGGACGTCATCGTCCGTGAGACCAACTGTGGCACCACCCGCGGTATCAACATGCCGATCGGGCAGGACGTCGGCGACGGCAAGGTCCTGCGCGACCAGCACGTCGAGACCAGCGTGTACGCGCGGAACCTGGCGACCGACGCGGTCGACGCCAAGGGCAACGTCGTGCTCAACGCCGGTGACGACATCGGTGACCCGGCGCTGGACAAGCTGATCGGCAGCGGCATCTCGAAGGTCAAGGTCCGCTCGGTCCTGACCTGCGAGTCTGCCGTCGGTATCTGCGCCACCTGCTACGGCCGGTCCATGGCGACCGGTCAGCTCGTCGACGTCGGCGAGGCCGTGGGTATCGTCGCGGCCCAGTCGATCGGTGAGCCGGGTACGCAGCTGACGATGCGTACGTTCCACCAGGGTGGTGTCGCCGGTGACGACATCACGACCGGTCTGCCCCGTGTCCAGGAGCTGTTCGAAGCCCGAGTTCCGAAGGGCAAGGCGCCGATCGCCGACGTCGATGGCCGTGTGCGCATCGAGGAGAGCGAGCGGTTCTGGAAGATCACGCTGATCCCGGACGACGGTGGCGAAGAGATCGTCTTCGACAAGCTGTCCAAGCGTCAGCGGCTCGCGAACACCCCGAACGGCCCGCTTGGCGACGGTGACACCGTGTCCGTCGGTCAGCAGCTGCTCGAAGGTACTCCGGACCCGCACGAGGTTCTGCGGGTCATGGGGCCGCGCGAGGCGCAGATGCACCTGGTGGACGAGGTCCAGAAGGTGTACCGGGCGCAGGGTGTGTCGATCCACGACAAGCACATCGAGGTCATCGTGCGGCAGATGCTGCGCCGCGTGACGATCATCGACTCCGGTGCCACGGACTTCCTGCCGGGCGAGCTGCCCGAGCGGACCAAGTTCGAGGCGAAGAACCGGGCGTCGGTCGCCGAGGGTGGCGAGCCGGCCTCGGGTCGCCCGGTGCTGATGGGGATCACGAAGGCCTCGCTGACCACGGACTCGTGGCTGTCGGCGGCGTCGTTCCAGGAGACCACGCGTGTCCTGACCGACGCGGCGATCAACGGCCGCTCGGACAGGCTCGTGGGCCTCAAGGAGAACGTGATCATCGGTAAGCTGATCCCGGCCGGTACCGGGATCAACAAGTACCGCAACATCCAGGTGCAGCCGACCGAGGAGGCACGGGTCGCCGCTTACGCGATCCCGTCCTACGACGATGGCTACTACACCCCGGATGTCTTCGGCTCCACCCCGGGGGCCGCGGTTCCGCTGGACGATTACGACTTCGGCCGCGACTTCCGCTGATCCACCCCGCACTACCCGAAGCGCCCCTGGCCACCCGGCCAGGGGCGCTTCGCTTTCCCACCCCGCTTCGCTCTGCCCCAACCTGCGTTTAGCGGGCTAAACGCGATCTGGCCGAGTGAGAGGCGTGGGCCGGCCGGATCGCGATTAGGGGGCTAAACGCAGGTCGGCCGGGTGGGGAGGCGCAGGTCAGGCGCAGGTGAGGGAGCGACGGGTGACGGGGAAGTCGAAGAAGGTGTCCGGGAACGGTTCGCCGTTCAGGGTGTAGTGCCACCACTCCTCGGCCAGGTTCCGGAACCCGGCCGAGGCGAGTGTGCCCTTCAGCAGTTGCCGGTTCGCGCGGGCTTGACCGGTGATCCGCGGGTCCTCGGTGTGCGAAAGGGTGTCGAAGCAGTCGTACCCGGTGCCCATGTCGACCATGTTGTCCGGGAACCGGTCCGGCGAGAAACAGGGGACCAGCGGCTCGCCCGGGCGGAACGGCCGCTGCGGTCGCGGCGGCACCTTCACGATGGTCAGGTCCACCGTGCTCCCACGGCTGTGCCCCGACTTCTCCGCGATGTAGCCATCGGCGAACAGCCGGTCCTTGGCCACGTTGGGATAGAATTCCGCCTTCATCTTCTCGTCGGTGAGGTCTTTGGCCCACCGGACGAAGTGGTCGACGGCGCGCTGCGGGCGGTAGCAGTCGTACACCTTGAGCGTGTAGCCCTGCCTCAGCAGTTCGCGCTGGGCCTTTCGCAGCCCTTCCGCCGCCTGCCTGGTCAGGATGCACAGCGGCTCGAGGTACCCGTCGATCTTGCGGCCGACGAAGTTGTGCCGCCCCCGGTACCGAATCTCGTGAAGGATCGTCGGCGCCACATCGGACAACGCGACGAACTCCGCAGGTGCTTTCGGCTCTGAAGCCTGTGCGGGAGCGGAGAAGGTGGTCAAGGCGATGAGGGCGGTGACGGCCAGCGTCCTCGCCCTTCTGAACGTGTTCGGCATGGCCCCTGTCATACCGGTTTCCGGCCTTCAGCGGACCCGCCGATCGTGCGGCCGTCAGGGCGAGTCCCCGAGATTTCGTAACGAACGCATAACGCCAGAGTGAGCGGTGAGCTCGGGCTAACGCTCCGTTGTGACCTGTTGCGGTGCCGCCAGATGGCGTAATTCCCAGTAGTCGGAAAATCGCCACTCGTTCGGCTCAATGGCCCATCCGCATGGTGGGAAATTCACCCCGCCGTGGCTCGTCCCATTCTTTGATCACCGGATTGACACCTCGTCGTCCGCCCATGATTATTCGCTCATGTCCTCCCCAGTCGCCTTGGTGTGGCGCCGGCACGTTGACTTGCGGCAGCAAGCCAGCGCGCTGTGTACGGATTCCTGACATTTCTCTTCGACTCGTCGCGCCCCGCTGAATTCGCGCCTCCGAAACGGAGGTGCCCGTTCCTTGTGTGCCGACGTTTCCACTGTGCCGCAACGGTTCTCGGCTCGGCCATGCGGTTGATTGCTTTCCCCTGATTCGTGGCGGTCGAGCCTGCGCGGAAATGGGGGAGAGGTGTGCCAATCGTCCGGCGCTTTCGGGTAGCGAAAACAGGGAGTAAGAATGCCATCCAACTCGCCTAAATGGCGAAAAGTGGTGATAGGTGCCATGGCGGCGGCACTCGCCGTCGGCGCGGTGACCTATACCGGGTCCAATGCCAGTGCCTACGCGGACGTCCAGGTCGTGAAGGACGCCAAGACCGCCGCCGACGGCAAGGAGTACTGGGTTCAGAACCACCTGGTGTCCAAGGATGTCGCCGCGTCGACTCGGGCCGACGGCCCGCGCAAGAAGTGGCTGCTGGTCTGGGCGGGCGACGAGAACATCGCCGACACCCTGGTCAAGGACATCAAGAACCTGCCGGGATCGCTCGGCGGCGGCCTGAACAAGATCAAGAACGCGTTGCCCGGTCCGGACTTCCTCGCCGTGATCGACGCGACGCAGGGCTCGCCGACGTACGGCAAGGTCGTCAACACCGCGACGGTCGGCCCGCTCGTCGAGAACGAGCCGCATCACATGCAGTACGTCTGGCATAAGGGCGACACGATCTACGCGGGAGCGCTGTTCGCCGCCGCGACGTACGCCTTCGACGTCTCGGCGTTGCCGCAGCTGAAACTCAAGGGCGTCAGCCTTCCGACCCAGACACTCGGCGGTTCAGTGCCGGACGCGTACTGGGTGCTCAAGGACGGCACCGCGTACGGCACCTACATGGGCGGTCCGGTCGTGCCCGGCCCGCATACCTACGCCAACGGTTCCACCGTCGTGGGCAACGGTTTCGCCGGCAGCCCCGGAGAGGTCGTCCGCTTCGACCAGAACGCGCAGGTGCTCTCGGAATCCCCGGCGGCGACCCCGCAAGGCGACAACAAGAAGCTGTGCGACAACCTCCCGCAGCTGGACAAGCCGACCTGCGCCAACCCGCACGGCATCCAGGCACGCGAGGACCTCGACACGCTGGTCACCAGTGACTACGCCGAGCCGCGCAACATCATCCTCGACCCGGTCAAGCAGCCGTCGCCGTATCTGCGCCGTCCGACCGTCCGGACCTGGGACATCTCCGATCGCAACAAGCCGCGGCTGAAGGCGGTTTCGTACCTGCCGGACGGCCCCCGCGCCGACCCGGCCGATCCGCTGCACGCCGAAAGCCGCGCGGTCATGGAGACCACCGTGACCAACCGGCCCGGTCACAAGGGTGCGTTCGCCCAGACCATGCAGGGCGGCGCGGTGTTCTACACGCCGGACATCACCGCCAAGGAACCGCACTGGATCCAGGTGTTCGATGACGGCGCCGCCAACAAGGCGATCTACCCGAACAACGACTCGAACGGCGGCGGTTCGAACGGTGGCTGGATCCAGACCAGCCCCGACGACAAGTACCTCTACCGCGCGATCACCGGCCGCCAGAAGGGCGCGCTCGGCCCGGACGACCCCGGTACGACCGGTGGCGTGTACGTCCTCGACATCCAGAAGCTGCTCGCCGCGGGCGACAAGGTCGAGAACATCAAGGGCCGGATCGACACGAAGGAGAAGGCCCAGCAGGGCGGCGGCGGAGATCTGCCGACCGTCGTCGGCGCCGCGCCGATCAACCCCGGTACGTCCGGTGGTGGACCGCACTGGGGCGCGTACGACAACTTCGTGCTCGGCGAAGACGGTTTCTACCACGAAACCGAAAAGCCACAACATCTCGCGGTGTCGAACTACTTCGTCGCACGGTCCGGTTTGGACGGTGACCACAAGGTCAACCTGCTGAACCTCGGTGAGGACGGGAAACTCGCCGTCGACTCGAACTTCCGGGACGAGTTCACCGGACAGGTCGGGATCAACTTCAACCGGAAAACGTGGCCGCACGGCTCGTTCGGCAATGCGAAACCGCACTCCGAACTGTTCGTCGTAGCGGACGCGGATCTCAAGTAACCCTGCTCGGCGCGGAAGGTCGTGGGTGGTGGGTTCCCTCGCCACCCACGGCCCCGCCGACCACGTCTGCGAAGGTCCCATGGATCACCACGTCATACCGGCGAGCTCGGGCTCTGCCGGGGTCGACATCGTCACCGTCCTGCTCCGGCTCGGCCTGTTGCTGGCAACCGCTTTCCTTGCCGGCACGGGAATCCTGCGTCCCTCGGTGGGCGCGCTGCCCAAGCGTCTGCACGTCACCATCGCCGTGCTCGGTGCTGTTTCCGCCGCTCTCGCAGGGGTTTCGGCCCTCACGGTCGACGTCAACGTCATCGCCC
Organism: uncultured Actinomycetota bacterium; assembly: GCA_963766045.1. Lineage (GTDB taxonomy): Bacteria > Actinomycetota > Actinomycetes > Mycobacteriales > Pseudonocardiaceae > Amycolatopsis. The sequence goes on from CAVXYN010000003.1 coordinate 326,327, forward strand.
TGATCGTGCACCTCGTACTTGCGGTAGCCATCCCCGTCCTGGTGCGTTGGCCATCCTTCGGACGTTGGGCGTCGCTGGCGCTCGCCGCCTTGGTGGTTCTCGAAACCTCGCTCGGACGGTCGGGCGTCGAGTTCGCCATCGACACCGTCTACGGCGCCGCCGCGGCATTGTGGTTCGGCGTCACTGTTCTCTCCCGATGGATCCCCGCCGGCCAATGGCGCCAGACGAACTTCCGGCTCGGCCCGCTTTCCCTGACACTGGGCGGACTTCTCGTGGTCGCCGGAGCAGTCCAGCTCATTTGGTCGGGCCTCGGTTTCGACCGCAGGATCTACGGGACGCTGTTCGGCATCGCGTTGCTGGCCATCGTTGTACTGCCGGCCGTGGCCACCGTGGTCGCAGGATTCTTCTTGTCCGGTAACGACTCCACGCGTTCCTACCGGTTCGGTGCCGCTGCCGTCACAGTCGGATTCGTTGCCTGGAGTGCACTCGCGGCCATTCCGCAGCCACCGCCACTGCCGGTTCCAGGGGTGCCGCTGCTGGCGGACGCGTCCGTCGGCGACCGGCGGATCCCGGTGCTCGTGAGCCCGCAACGACCCGGCCGCAACCTCGTCCATTTCCCCGCCAGCGCGGGTGACGACCTGTCGGTCGGGGTTGACGGCGGCCTGATCGGCAAGGCCATCGTGCGCCCTGGCGCTGAGGGCACCTGGGCCGAGGTCGACCTCCCACAGGGGCGAAGCGACCTGATCATCGGCAAAGGCACCGACAAAGCGACAATCGAGGTCGACGTCGGTCACGAACCCGGTCCCGCCATCGAGGACGCCGACGCGCCCGAATGCGCCTCGGCCGCACTGGGTGGTCTGATCGCCGAGCGCCGCGAGGTACTTACCTCTTGCCCGGCAGACGGGCTTTCGCGTGAGGACAGCGGCTCGCTGGTCAAGCTCGTGGAATTCCTCGGCGGTCGGAAGCCTTCGGCGTTGACGTTGATCGAGGACACCTCGCCGCGCGGTGTGGCGGCCGCGAAGCTCGTGCGCGACACGTCCGCGCGCAACGGGCTCGCGGTGCGGTCCGAGGCGGGGCCGAACACCGCGCTCGTCGTCGTTTCGGGCTGGGCCGGCGGATACACCGCGATGACGCGCGCGGCCGAGTCGCAACGACTCGAACCGACCCATCAGTACGGCCTGTACCTGGCGCCGTGGTTGCTCAACGGGCCGATCGTGAACTCCGTCGCGAGTTCCTCGCTGCCCTTGAGGTTCGACCCCCGTGAGCAGATCGCCGTGAGTTTCGCGGTCGCTGCGAACAACGCTTTCGGCGGTGAAAGCCCCACGCTCGGCGGCTTCCGCAACTGGCTCGGCGACCAGCGGACGTCGTTCAACGGCGACGTGCAGATCTTCGCCGCCGCCCAGGTCAACGCCATGCCGATGTACCCGGGCGAACCGCACGCCGTCGGGATGATCGCCGACCGCGACTACGCGGGGCAGTGGATTCCCGACGGGACGATCGTGCCGGTCAGCTCGGTGCTGCGATGAAGGATTCCGCTCGATTCCAGCAGCGGTAAGGGAAAGGGGAACAGAAATGAAGCGAATCGCGGCCCGTGTGCTGCTGCCGCTCGCCGTAGCGGGCGCGCTGTCCGGACTGGCGGGCGGGGTCGCCTCGGCGGACACCCTGCCCGGATCGCCGGCCGGCGACGACCCCGCGGTCTGGCTGGTGCCGGGAGTGGACCTCGGAGGACTGCTCGGGCCGGCCGTCCCGGTTCCGACGGATGTCCTCGCGCCGATCTTCGGCATCATCACGCCGATTTCGTAAAACCGTTACCAGCAAAGGAGAATGTCATGAAGAAGACCCTCGACCGCGCGATCACCGGTGCGGCGCTCGCCGGCCTCGTCGTGCTCGGTTCGGCCGCGCCCGCTCTTGCCGCGACCGACTCTTCGAACGATGTCGTGGTCGTCGACGAGCCCGACACGAGCGACCTCGACAACATCTGGACATTCGCGCCGCTCGGCGTTCCGGTGCTCGGGCTGTTGCAGTCCCTCAACGGTGTCCCCGGTCGGCTGCTGCCGTCCTGAGTCGCCTTTAGCGGGCTAAACGCGATCCGGCCGGGTCCGGAAAATTCGGTGGCCAAGGGCGTCAGGATGGGCCTATGACCTGGAGCTTCGCCCGCACCTCTGTGGACCATCCGGACGCCGTGCTCATCCTGCGCGAGTACATGGACGACGTCGCGTCGCGGTACTACCGGCGCCAGGTCACCGACGAGGAGATCGACGCGGCGCTCGACGAGATGCACAGCCGGGACCTGGTCCCGCCGACCGGGGCGTTCCTGCTGGCGCGGCGGGCCGGCGTGCTCGCCGGATGCGCCGGGGTCCGCATCGTCTCGCCCGAGATCGCCGAACTCACCCGTGTGTTCCTCCGGCACGCCGAGCGCGGGAAGGGCGGCGCCGCGCTGCTGGTGGACGCGGCCGAGTGCGCCGCGCGAGACCTCGGCGCCACGGTCATCCGCCTCGACACCCGGCACGACCTCGTCGAGGCCCGGGCCCTCTACGCGCGCCTCGGCTACGACGAGGTCGAGCCCTTCAATGACGGGCAGTTCGCCGAGCACTGGTTCTCGAAGTCCCTGGTCCAGGCCAGGACCGGATCGCGTTTAGCCCGCTAAAGGCGACTTGACGGCGGGCCGAAGGTGAGGGGCGTCTGTGCGGCGACGTCGGTGAGGAAATCCAGGGTGCGAAGGAGTTGCCGCTTGCCCGGCAGCGACTTCGGTTCGACCGCCAGGGTGCGGCCGGACGTGTGGAACCCGCGGCACCGCCCCACGTTCTGAAGGAGCCACTGCACGACCTCGGGCCGCAACGCCAGCTCGGGGTTCGAGCAGTCCACTTCGGACCCGCTGATCGACACCGCGCATTCCGGCAGCGGGGTGTCCACCTCGACGTGGATGACCGTCCGCATCGCGCCGGACTCCCGCGTTCCGTCCTGATTGAACCCGGAGCCCGGCCGGTGATAGCGGTAGACGCCGAAAGGCCGTCCGCGGTAGGTGCCGACGACGCCTTGATCGATCGACTCGCCGACGCGCCGCAATGGGGCGGGAGCACGCCCGGTCCGGGCCTGCTCGTGCCGGACGCCCCCGGCGGCGGCCTGATCCCCGAGCCGGGCACCGCGGAAGAAGTCCCAGCCCTGCTCACGCGCCAGCTTGGCGAGCCCACGTTTCTTCGCCGCGCCGACGAGAATCCACACGCCGAAGAACACGATGGGCAGCGCCACCGCCCCGATCGCGATGATCCAACTGGTCACGGCTCAGAAGTCCAGGTTGTCGCTGGTTTCCTCGGTCGTCTGCTCGTCGTCACCGACGGAATCGTACTCACCGGCCTTGATCCCGCCCGAGGCGTAAGTGCCGACCTTTCCGGTCACTCCGGCCGCGACCTCGCCCTTCTCACGTCCGGTTTCGGGGGTCTTCCAGCTGCCGTCCGGGTTCGTGGCCTTGCCGAGCCCGACGGTGTTCAACGCGGCCTTCTTCGTGGCCGACGTCATCCGCTCACCGAAGCCGTCGGCGAGCCGCCCGCCCATCGCGCCGTCCTTCGAGGCGAACTTGCCCCAAGCGGACGCGCCGGGACCGGCAGCCAGCTGTCCGGCGGCCTTGTTGTGCGCCATCAGGTCCTTGTAGTTGCCCTTCCACTTCCCGAAGAACTCCTTCATCTTCGCCAGGAACTGCTTGATCTTGTCGAGCAGCTGGCGAAGCTTGTTCAGGAACTTCTGCACCTTGGAAGTGGTCGACACCGCACGCGTGGCGGTCAGGCCGCCCGCCGTCGCCGTCGACCCGCCACAGGTCGGTACGGCCGCGGCCAGTGCGGGAATCCAGATCATGATCAGCCAGGTGATGAACTCGGTGAGGATCGCCTTGATGAACTCCTCGATCACCGTCATCACCATGCTGGAGATCTGCAGCAGCCGGGCGATGTCACCGGCCTGTGCTGCGATCCCGTCGATACCGCCGGCGAACTTCGCCAGCTTGTCCGCGGCCGCTTCGGCCGCGTCGCCGTGCCATTGGGAGAGTGAGGTCTTCGCGTCTTCGCCGAACTTCTGGCTGTAGCTCTGCAGGCCGACGCCGATGCTGTTGAAGTTACCCGCCGCGGTCGACAGCGCCGGTCCGTCGCCACTGACCATGTGGATGGCGTCCTGGATGGGCTGACATACGTTCATCAGGAAGCTGAGTCCCTGGCCGACCAGCCAGCCGATCGGGTCACTGGCGATGTCCGCGACGCCCATGCACGAACTGACGAACCCGGCGCCGCTGGCGGCGACGGTCCCGATGTCACTCGCCTGGAACCCGTCGGCGGTCGCCTTCTTGACGGTGTCGAAGGTGCTCACGCCGCTGCCGAGCGGACCCGGCAGCGAGGTGAGCATCTTGTCCGTCCGGATCATGTCCGGGTTGTGATCGGTGATCTGGATCTTGCTGTGTTCGCCGGTGATCTTCTGATCGGCCATGGTCTTGCCCCCCTGATTACTTGGCTGGCCCCATCGTCGGCGTCCGCGACTGGGCGGGTGCCTCGAGCAGTTTGAGGATTTCGTTGAGCGACTGCACGTTGTCGTCTTCGTTGCGCTCGTAGACGTTGGCCGCGTTGCCGAGCTTTTCGGAAGCCGCCGTCAGTCCCGCCGACATCTCGATCATGAGATCCTGCAGGTCGGTGAGCATGTTCGTGTACTCGTGCTTCACGAACAGACCGACCACTCCCCAGGATTCGTCGCCGACGTCGGCCTGCCGGACCAGGCCGGCGATCTCGTTCGAGACCTGCACGTCTCCGGCCAGCTTCCCGGAGTAGGTGCGCAGGGCTTCGATCACCACCGCATGTCCTTCGGCCATCGGGTGCCTCCTCCCTTTCAGGCCTTTCGGCCTAGCTCTCGTCGTCGAAGAGGTTCTTCAGGAACCGGTCGCCGTCGGAACCGCCGCTCGTGGGCGGGGGTGCCTGCGGCCTTCGCGGTTCGTCCGTACTCCTCATGACGGACTGCTCAGAGAAGTCGTCCACCCGCTCCGGCCGCGGCCGGCCCGGCGTCGTTTCCTCCATCTTCGACCGCAGTTCGTCGACGCTGGTTCCCAGAACTTCCGCCTGCGTCTCCAGCACCTGGTCGACCAGGTCGAGATCGCCGCCCATGTGCTCCTGGACGATGCTCGCCTGCCTCCGCGCGGCCTCGGAGATGGCTTCCCGCAGCGTCGCCATCAGCGTCGCGGAAAGCGCCTGCCCGCCCTGACGCAGCGCCTGGTCGGTGATGCGGATGTCGGTGACCGACCCGCCGGGACCGGCAACCACGGTGACCGATCGGTCGGCCGATGTCGCTGTCGCCTCCAGAGTGGACAGTTCCGCCTGCATGGTGCCGAGCTGGGCGAACCGATCGTCCACATTCTTCAGCCCGGCTTGAAACTCCTCGAACCTCGCGACCAGCTGGTCGAACTCCGCCGACATGTCGCCTCCCCGTTTGAGTGGATCGGTTTCCGCAGGTGCCATCGTGACCTATTCACCGGTCCGGCGCGATGGATGTTGCCGGATCCGCCCACTCGCGTTTAGCGGGCTAAACGCGCTCCGCCGGGACGTGCCCCGGCGGGGACCGGGTACCTGCCGTCACCCAGTGCGATGTGACGGTTGTCATGGTGGCCTATTCACCGGTTCGACGCGGCGAAGTCCTTCCTGGATCCATTCGGCTCACCCGATCGGGGAGTAGGTAGCGTTGTCCGCCGAGTAAGGCGGCACCACTACAACGAGGGAGGGCGTCGTGGACGCCGAGCAGCAGCAGATCGAGGAAGAATCGCGGGCCGAGGGCAAACGGGGGAGTCACGCGGCGCCCGATGGCGCACCCGTTCATCCGCTGATAGACCTCAACCGCGATCCGAACCCGGGCCGGGCCGACCACGCCAGACCCGACGAGGAATGAAGGCTGGGCGCGCAGCGCCTCCGGTGAGGGCGGGGCATGGATGGAGAGACGGGCCGAAACGCCGTTCCATCAGCGAGGCCGCGGCGTGACGCGCCGCACGATATAGTTATCGACCCCCCGACTTGGTCGGCCCGGAAGCGGCCGGGTATCTTTGGAGACCGTGCCCGGCAGGCGTCGGGCCGTCCCGCGTGCCGTGCGGCATGAACGGGGTGCTCAGGCATCCGGTTCCAAGGCTGCGCCATGCGGGGTCCGACGGAAAATCCCTACGGGAAGTTACCGGTCGAAAGACCGTGACGCGGGCCGACACGCCCGACCGCGGGGGCCGGAGAAAGCACGAAGTAAGCAAGATCGCGAACAGAAAGCTGGTCCATTGCCCACGATCCAGCAGCTGGTCCGAAAGGGCCGCCAGGACAAGGCTGCCAAGCAGAAGACCGCGGCCCTCAAGGGGAGCCCGCAGCGGCGTGGCGTGTGCACTCGCGTGTACACCACGACCCCCAAGAAGCCGAACTCGGCGCTGCGCAAGGTCGCGCGTGTGAAGCTGACCAGCGGCATCGAGGTCACCGCCTACATCCCAGGTGAGGGCCACAACCTGCAGGAGCACTCGATGGTGCTCGTGCGCGGTGGTCGTGTGAAGGACCTGCCGGGTGTTCGCTACAAGATCATCCGCGGTTCCCTCGACACCCAGGGTGTCAAGAACCGTAAGCAGGCGCGCAGCCGGTACGGCGCGAAGAAGGAGAAGAGCTAATGCCCCGCAAGGGTCCGGCCCCGAAGCGGCCGCTGATCTCTGACCCCGTCTACGCCTCGCCGCTGGTCACCCAGCTGGTGAACAAGGTGCTGAAGGACGGCAAGCGGTCCCTGGCCGAGCGCATCGTCTACGGCGCCCTCGAAGGTGCTCGCGAGAAGACCGGTACTGACCCGGTCGTCACGCTGAAGCGTGCCCTCGACAACGTGAAGCCCTCCATCGAGGTGAAGAGCCGCCGCGTCGGTGGTGCCACCTACCAGGTGCCGATCGAGGTCAAGCCGGGCCGCTCCACCACCCTCGCCCTGCGCTGGCTGGTGTCCTTCTCCGCGGCCCGTCGCGAGAAGACCATGATCGAGCGCCTGCAGAACGAGCTGCTCGACGCGAGCAACGGCCTCGGCGCCAGCGTGAAGCGGCGCGAGGACACGCACAAGATGGCCGAGTCCAACAAGGCCTTCGCGCACTACCGCTGGTGATGACCGCCCGGCTGCCGATCAAAGCCTTGCCGGGCCCCAATCTTGAGACAGGGGAACACTCTCGTGGCACGTGAAGTGCTGACCGACCTGAACCAGGTCCGCAATATCGGCATCATGGCCCACATCGACGCCGGAAAGACCACCACCACCGAGCGGATCCTGTTCTACACCGGGGTCAACTACAAGATCGGCGAGGTGCACGACGGCGCCGCGACGATGGACTGGATGGAGGAGGAGCAGAAGCGGGGTATCACCATCACCTCGGCTGCCACCACCACCTTCTGGGCCGACCACCAGATCAACATCATCGACACCCCGGGCCACGTCGACTTCACCGTCGAGGTGGAGCGTTCGCTTCGGGTGCTCGATGGTGCTGTCGCCGTCTTCGACGGCAAGGAAGGCGTCGAGCCGCAGTCGGAGCAGGTCTGGCGTCAGGCCGACAAGTACGAGGTTCCTCGTATCTGCTTCGTCAACAAGATGGACAAGCTCGGTGCGGACTTCTACTTCACCGTGAAGACCATCGAGGAGCGCCTTGGTGCCCGTCCGCTGGTCATCCAGCTGCCGATCGGTGCCGAGAGCGCCTTCGAAGGCGTCATCGACCTCGTCCGCATGAAGGCGCTGACCTGGCGTGGCGAGGTCCAGAAGGGCGAGGACTACGCCGTCGAGGACATCCCGGCCGAGCTCGCCGACAAGGCGGCCGAGTACCGGGAGAAGCTGGTCGAGGCCGTCGCCGAGACCGATGACACGCTGATGGAGAAGTTCCTCGAGGGCGAGGAGCTTTCGGAGGCCGAGATCAAGGCCGGTATCCGCAAGCTCACCGTCGCCCGCGAGGCCTACCCGGTGCTCACCGGGTCCGCGTTCAAGAACAAGGGCGTGCAGCCCATGCTCGACGCGGTCATCGACTACCTGCCGTCGCCGCTGGACGTCCCCTCGGTCGAGGGCATCCTGCCCAACGGTGAGCCCGCGCCGCGCAAGCCGTCGACCGACGAGCCGTTCGCGGCGCTGGCGTTCAAGATCGCCGCGCACCCGTTCTTCGGCAAGCTGACCTACATCCGGGTCTACTCGGGCAAGATCGCCAAGGGCTCCCAGGTCGTCAACGCGACCAAGGAGCGCAAGGAGCGCATCGGCGGCCTGTTCCAGATGCACTCCAACAAGGAGAACCCGGTCGAAGAGGGCCAGGCCGGCCACATCTACGCCGTCCAGGGCCTCAAGGACACCACCACCGGTGACACCTTGGCCGACCCGCAGAACCCGATCGTCCTCGAGTCGATGACGTTCCCGGCGCCGGTCATCCGCGTCGCGATCGAGCCCAAGACCAAGGCCGACCAGGAGAAGCTGTCGCTGGCGATCCAGAAGCTGGCCGAAGAGGACCCCACGTTCCAGGTCAACCTGGACGAGGAGACCGGCCAGACGATCATCGCCGGTATGGGTGAGCTGCACCTCGAGGTGCTGGTGAACCGGATGAAGTCCGACTACAAGGTCGAGGCCAACATCGGTAAGCCGCAGGTCGCCTACCGCGAGACGGTGCGCCGGACGGTCGAGAAGCTCGACTACGTGCACAAGAAGCAGACCGGTGGTTCCGGTCAGTTCGCGAAGGTGATCGTCAAGCTCGAGCCGCTTGAGACCACCGACGGCGCGCTGTACGAGTTCGAGAACAAGGTCACCGGTGGCCGCGTGCCGCGGGAGTACATCCCGTCGGTCGACGCGGGCGCGCAGGACGCCATGCAGTACGGCGTGCTCGCGGGCTACCCGCTGGTCGGCCTGAAGTTCACCCTGCTCGACGGTGCGTACCACGAGGTCGACTCGTCTGAAATGGCCTTCAAGGTCGCCGGTTCCATGGCGATGAAGGAAGCTGCCAAGAAGGCGGGCCCGGTCATCCTGGAGCCTCTGATGGCCGTCGAGGTCACCACGCCCGAGGACTACATGGGCGATGTCATCGGTGACCTCAACTCCCGCCGTGGCCAGATCCAGGCCATGGAGGAGCGTGCGGGTACCCGTGTCGTCAAGGCGCTGGTTCCGCTGTCGGAGATGTTCGGCTACGTCGGTGACCTGCGGTCCCGTACCCAGGGACGTGCCAACTACTCCATGGTGTTCGACTCCTACGCCGAGGTTCCCGCGAACGTCGCGAAGGAAATCATCGCGAAGGCGACGGGGGAGTAGTTCCCGTCCGCTCGCGGGCATAAGGAACACTCCTGAACGTCCGCAGCATCCATCAGGAAACGAATCTCCGTCCGACAGCCACGTTGGCCGGTGAGTAAGCAAAACAGTCCAGGAGGACATTCCAGTGGCGAAGGCGAAATTCGAGCGGACCAAGCCGCACGTCAACATCGGGACCATCGGTCACGTCGACCACGGTAAGACCACTCTGACCGCGGCGATCACCAAGGTTCTGCACGACAAGTACCCCGAGCTGAACACGGCGTCGGCGTTCGACCAGATCGACAACGCGCCGGAAGAGAAGCAGCGCGGCATCACGATCAACATCTCGCACGTCGAGTACCAGACCGAGAAGCGTCACTACGCCCACGTGGACGCCCCCGGTCACGCGGACTACATCAAGAACATGATCACCGGTGCGGCGCAGATGGACGGTGCGATCCTCGTGGTCGCGGCGACCGACGGCCCGATGCCGCAGACCCGTGAGCACGTGCTGCTCGCGAAGCAGGTCGGCGTGCCCTACATCGTGGTCGCGCTGAACAAGGCCGACATGGTCGACGACGAGGAGATCCTGGAGCTCGTCGAGCTCGAGGTCCGCGAGCTGCTGTCCTCCCAGGACTTCCCGGGTGACGACGCTCCGGTCATCAAGGTCTCCGGCCTGAAGGCCCTCGAGGGCGACGCCAAGTGGGGCGAGAGCGTTCTCGAGCTGATGGAAGCCGTCGACGAGAACGTGCCGGACCCGGTGCGCGAGCTCGACAAGCCGTTCCTGATGCCGATCGAAGACGTCTTCACGATCACCGGCCGTGGCACGGTCGTGACCGGCCGTATCGAGCGTGGCCGCGTCAACGTGAACGAAGAGGTCGAGATCGTCGGCATCAAGGAGAAGTCGACCAAGACCACCGTCACCGGTGTCGAGATGTTCCGCAAGCTGCTCGACCAGGGTGAGGCCGGCGACAACGTCGGTCTGCTGGTCCGCGGTATCAAGCGCGAGGACGTCGAGCGCGGCCAGGTCGTCGTGAAGCCGGGTACCACCACCCCGCACACGGAGTTCGAGGGCTCGGTCTACATCCTGTCGAAGGACGAGGGTGGCCGTCACACCCCGTTCTTCAACAACTACCGCCCCCAGTTCTACTTCCGCACGACGGACGTGACCGGCGTGGTGACCCTCCAGGAGGGCACCGAGATGGTCATGCCGGGCGACAACACGGACATCAGCGTTGTGCTGATCCAGCCGATCGCCATGGACGAGGGCCTGCGTTTCGCCATCCGTGAGGGTGGACGGACCGTCGGCGCCGGCCAGGTCACCAAGATCACCAAGTGATTCGACGCCCTACCCGGGGCGATACACCCCCGGGTTCGGGGCGTCAAATCACGTGTGCGACACTATTCAGGTTGCTCGTCCTGGGGCGGCCGAACCTTGCAGGTCAATTGACAAGCAGGTTCCGGCCGCCCTGGTATGAGTGGCCACGGTCCGCGGAGCACTTCCTTCGGGTGAGGCTAGCGGGCAAGGGCATTTGAGACGGCGATCGAGCAGTACAGATCGAGCAGTACAGCCGGCTCGGTGCCTCCTCACGTTGAGGAAGACCAGGCAAGACGAAGATCCCGCGGGATCCGTCTGTGCGTCGGGCCCGACACGCCCGACCGCGTGGACCGGGGACAGGGCCGTTGAACTGGGAAAACCTCAGTCACGACCGAGGTTTGAAAAGACAAAAGCGGCACGAGACGACAAGGAACGAGCAGCCACCATGGCGGGACAGAAGATCCGCATCCGGCTCAAGGCCTACGACCACGAGGCGATCGACACCTCGGCGCGCAAGATCGTCGAGACGGTCACGCGCACCGGCGCCCGTGTTGTCGGGCCGGTGCCGCTGCCCACCGAGAAGAACGTTTACTGCGTCATCCGCTCGCCGCACAAGTACAAGGACTCGCGCGAGCACTTCGAGATGCGCACGCACAAGCGTCTGATCGACATCCTCGACCCGACGCCGAAGACGGTCGACGCGCTCATGCGCATCGACCTGCCGGCGAGCGTCGACGTCAACATCCAGTAGCGGCTGGCGAGCGGCGGAGAGTAAGAGACTCATGTCTGACAGGCAAATGAAGGGCATCCTGGGCACCAAGCTCGGCATGACCCAGGTCTTCGACGAGAACAACCGGGTCGTCCCGGTGACCGTCGTGCAGGCCGGCCCGAACGTGGTCACCCAGGTTCGGACTCAGGAGAACGACGGCTACAAGGCCGTGCAGCTGGCTTTCGGCGCGGTCGACCCGCGTCGCGTCAACAAGCCGCGCACCGGCCACTTCGACAAGGCGAGCGTGACCCCGCGTCGTTACCTTGCCGAGCTGCGCACCACCGACGCCGAGACCTACGAGGTCGGCCAGGAGATCACCGCTGAGGTGTTCGAGGCCGGTATCGAGGTCGACGTGACCGGTACCAGCAAGGGCAAGGGCTACGCCGGTGTCATGAAGCGTCACGGCTTCAAGGGCCAGGGCGCGAGCCACGGTGCCCAGGCCGTGCACCGCAAGCCGGGCTCGATCGGTGGCTGCGCCACCCCGGGCCGCGTCTTCAAAGGCCTGCGCATGGCGGGCCGGATGGGCAACGACCGGGTCACCACGCAGAACCTGACCGTGCACGCCGTGCGTGCCGAGGACGGTCTGCTGCTGATCAAGGGCGCGGTGCCCGGTCCCAAGGGCGGCCTGCTGTTCGTTCGCAGCGCCGCGAAGGGTGGTAACTGAGCATGACCAGCGTCGAGCTGAAGACCCCGGCCGGTAAAGCCGACGGCACTGTCGAGCTCCCTGCGGAGATCTTCGACGTGCAGGCCAACGTGCCCCTGATGCACCAGGTCGTGACGGCCCAGCTGGCCGCCGCACGCCAGGGCACGCACGACACCAAGACCCGTGGCGAAGTCCGCGGTGGTGGCAAGAAGCCTTACCGGCAGAAGGGCACCGGTCGCGCCCGCCAGGGTTCGACCCGCGCTCCGCAGTTCACCGGTGGTGGCGTCGTCCACGGCCCCACGCCGCGTGACTACAGCCAGCGGACCCCGAAGAAGATGAAGGTCGCCGCCCTGCGTGGCGCCCTCTCCGACCGGGTCCGCGCCGGGCAGTTGCACGTCGTGACCGAGCTGATCGCCGGCGAGAAGCCGTCGACCAAGTCGGCCAAGACGGCGATCGCCGCGATCACCCAGGCGAAGCGAGTCCTCGTGGTCCTGCACCGCGACGACGAGATCAGCTGGGCTTCCGCGCGGAACCTGCCCGAGATCCACCTCATCGCGCCCGACCAGCTCAACACCTACGACGTGTTGGTCAACGACGACGTGGTGTTCACCAAGTCCGCATACGACGTGTTCGTCGCCGGCCCCGTCCGGGGCAAGGGCGCGAAGGCTTCGGCGCGGTCGAGCGAGGTTTCGGAAGGGAGTGACGAGCAGTGAGTGCGATCGCCATCCCCGATCCCCGCGACATCTTGCTCGCGCCGGTGATCTCCGAGAAGTCCTACGGGCTGCTCGAGGACCACAAGTACACGTTCATCGTCCGCCCGGACGCCAACAAGACCCAGATCAAGATCGCGGTCGAGAAGGTGTTCGGCGTCAAGGTGGTCAGCGTCAACACGGCCAACCGCCAGGGCAAGCGTAAGCGGACTCGCGCCGGCTTCGGCAAGCGCAAGGACACCAAGCGCGCCATCGTGACTCTTTCGGCTGAGAGCAAGCCGATCGAGATCTTCGGCGGACCCACCGCGTAAAGGACTGAGCTGACACATGGGCATCCGCAAGTACAAGCCGACGACCCCGGGTCGTCGCGGTTCGAGCGTCTCCGACTTCGCCGAGATCACTCGGTCGACCCCGGAGAAGTCGCTGCTGCGTCCGCTGAGCAAGTCCGGCGGCCGTAACTCCAGCGGCAAGATCACCACCCGCCACAAGGGCGGTGGCCACAAGCGTGCGTACCGGCTGATCGACTTCCGCCGGAACGACAAGGACGGCATCCCCGCCAAGGTCGCGCACATCGAGTACGACCCCAACCGGTCCGCTCGTATCGCGCTCCTGCACTACGCCGACGGCGAGAAGCGCTACATCATCGCGCCGGAGAAGCTCAAGCAGGGTGACACGGTTGAGAACGGCCCCCGCGCCGACATCAAGCCGGGTAACAACCTGCCGCTGCGCAACATCCCGGTCGGCACCGTGATCCACGCGATCGAGCTCCGCCCCGGTGGCGGCGCGAAGATGGCGCGGTCCGCCGGTGCCAAGGTGCAGCTGGTGGCGAAGGACGGGCCTTACGCCCAGCTTCGTCTCCCGTCGGGCGAGATCCGCAACGTCGACGTGCGCAACCGCGCCACCGTCGGCGAGGTCGGCAACTCGGAGCACTCCAACATCAACTGGGGCAAGGCGGGCCGTAACCGCTGGCGCGGCAAGCGCCCCACCGTCCGTGGTGTCGTCATGAACCCGGTCGACCACCCGCACGGTGGTGGTGAGGGTAAGACCTCCGGTGGTCGCCACCCGGTTAACCCGAACGGAAAGCCCGAAGGCCGCACCCGCCGCCGCAAGGCCTCCGACGCCATGATCGTCCGCCGCCGGCGTACCGGCAAGAAGCGCTGAGCAGGGAGGTAGAAGAACATGCCACGCAGCCTTAAGAAGGGCCCCTTCGTGGACGACCACCTGCTCAAGAAGGTGGACGCGCTCAACGAGTCGGGCAAGAAGACCGTGATCAAGACGTGGTCGCGCCGCTCCACGATCATCCCGGATTTCCTGGGTCACACGATCGCGGTGCACGACGGCCGCAAGCACGTCCCGGTGTTCGTCACCGAGGCGATGGTGGGTCACAAGTTGGGCGAGTTCGCTCCGACTAGGACCTTCAAGGGCCACATCAAGGACGACCGCAAGTCGCGCCGCCGCTGAGCGGGCACGAGAGAACAAGGAAGCTAGCGATGAACGCCCAGAACGACGTGGCCGAGGCTTTGCCGACGGCTTACGCGCGGGCTCGCTTCGTCCGGGACTCGCCTACCAAGGTGCGCCGGGTGATCGAGCTGATCAAGGGACGTAGCGCCGCCGACGCCTTGGCCGTGCTCCAGTTCGCCCCGCAGGCGGCAAGCGAGCCGGTCGCGAAGGTGCTCGCAAGCGCCGTGGCCAACGCCGAGAACAACCTCGATCTCGACCCGGACACCCTCTGGGTCAAGAACGCCTACGCCGACGAGGGCCCGACCCTCAAGCGCATCCGTCCGCGGGCCCAGGGCCGCGCGTACCGGATCCGCAAGCGGACCAGCCACATCACCGTCGAGGTGGAGTCGCGTCCCAAGGCCGAGGCCAAGAAGGCACAGGGCAAGAAGAAGGCAGGTGGCCGGTAGTGGGCCAGAAGATCAACCCGCACGGCTTCCGCCTGGGTATCACCACGGACTGGAAGTCGCGTTGGTACGCCGACAAGCAGTACGCGGAGTACGTGGCCGAGGACGTCAAGATCCGGAAGCTGCTGTCCACGGGCATGGAGCGCGCCGGTATCTCCAAGGTCGAGATCGAGCGCACTCGTGACCGCGTTCGCGTCGACATCCACACCGCCCGGCCGGGCATCGTCATCGGCCGTCGCGGTGCGGAGGCCGACCGGATCCGTGGCGCGCTGGAGAAGCTGACCGCCAAGCAGGTCCAGCTGAACATCCTCGAGGTCAAGAACCCCGAGGCCGACGCCCAGCTCGTCGCACAGGGTGTCGCGGAGCAGCTGAGCAACCGTGTGGCCTTCCGCCGCGCGATGCGCAAGGCGATCCAGACCTCCATGCGTTCGCCGCAGGTCAAGGGCATCCGCGTGCAGTGCGGCGGTCGTCTCGGCGGTGCCGAGATGTCCCGCTCCGAGCACTACCGCGATGGCCGCGTCCCGCTGCACACGCTGCGCGCCGACATCGACTACGGCTTCTTCGAGGCCAAGACGACGTTCGGTCGCATCGGTGTGAAGGTGTGGATCTACAAGGGCGAGCTCGTGGGTGGCCTCAAGGCCAGGGAGGCGCGTGACGCCGCCGCGGCCGCCGAGCGTGCCCCGCGCCGTGACCGTGGTGACCGTCCGTCCCGCCCGCGCCGTTCCGGCGCGTCGGGCACGACGCCGACCTCGACCGAAGCCGGCCGGGCCGCCGCCGCCGCCAAGAGCGACGACGCCGCGCCCAAGAGCGACACGGCCACTGAGGCCCCGGCTGCTGAGACTGCAGAAAAGACGGAGGGCTGACACGTGCTCATCCCGCGCAGGGTCAAGCACCGGAAGCAGCACTCCCCGAAGCGCCACGGTGCCGCCAAGGGCGGTACGAAGGTGAACTTCGGCGAGTACGGCATCCAGGCGCTTGAGCACAGCTACGTGACCAACCGGCAGATCGAGTCCGCTCGTATCGCCATGACGCGTCACATCAAGCGTGGCGGCAAGGTGTGGACGACCATCTACCCGGACCGCCCGCTGACCAAGAAGCCGGCGGAAACCCGCATGGGTTCCGGTAAGGGTTCGCCCGAGTGGTGGATCGCCAACGTGAAGCCGGGCCGCGTGATGTTCGAGATCAGCTTCCCGAACGAGGAGACCGCCCGCGAGGCGCTCCGTCGCGCGATCCACAAGCTGCCCATGAAGTGCCGCATCGTGACCCGTGAAGGTGGTGAGTTCTGATGGCGAAGGCAGGTGCTGCCCAGGCATCGGACCTGCGTGAGCTCACCGCGGAAGAGCTCGTTCTGCGTCTGAAGGAATACAAGGAGGAGCTCTTCAACCTCCGCTTCCAGATGGCGACCGGACAGCTCGACAACAACCGCCGTCTGCGCATCGTCCGCACGGACATCGCGCGGATCTACACGGTCATGCGCGAGCGTGAACTCGGCCTGTCCGTTTCCCCTGACGCCGAGAGTGAAGGTGCCGCATGAGCGAGCAGCCGAACGCTGAGGCGGCCCCCCGCAACGACCGCAAGGTCCGCGAGGGTTACGTCGTCTCGGACAAGATGAACAAGACGATCGTGGTCGAGCTCGAGGACCGCAAGAAGCACCGCCGTTACTCCAAGGTTCTCCGCAGCACCAGCAAGGTCAAGGTGCACGACGAGAACAACGAGGCCGGCGTCGGCGACCGGGTCACCCTGATGGAGACCCGTCCGCTGTCGGCGACCAAGCGCTGGCGTCTGGTGCAGATCGTGGAGAAGGCCAAGTAAGTAGGGCTCTTTGAGTCCCTTAGTTCCGCAAGGCTCGCCCCTGAAGGCGAGAACCAGCGCGACATACAGGAGTTGACGTGATCCAGCAGGAGTCGCGGCTTCGGGTTGCCGACAACACGGGCGCGAAGGAAATCCTTTGCATCCGCGTTCTCGGCGGTTCGGGGCGGCGCTACGCGGGTATCGGCGACATCATCGTCGCCACCGTGAAGGACGCCATGCCGGCCGCCGGCGTGAAGAAGGGTGACGTCGTCAAGGCGGTCATCGTTCGCACGCGCAAGGAGCGCCGTCGTCCGGACGGTTCTTACATCCGCTTCGACGAGAACGCTGCTGTGCTCATCAAGAACGACAATGAGCCCCGCGGCACCCGCATCTTCGGCCCGGTTGGCCGCGAGCTGCGCGACCGAAAGTTCATGAAGATCATTTCGCTCGCGCCGGAGGTGTTGTAGAGCATGAAGGTGAAGAAGGGCGACACGGTCGTCGTCATCGCCGGCAAGGACAAGGGTGCCAAGGGCAAGGTCATCCAGGCCTACCCCGAGCGCGAGCGCGTGCTGGTCGAGGGCGTTAACCGGATCAAGAAGCACACGCGGATCACCCAGACCCAGCGCGGCGCGCAGTCCGGTGGCATCGTCACCCAGGAGGCGCCCATCCACGTCTCGAACGTGATGGTCGTCGACTCCGACGGCAAGCCGGCCCGGGTGGGCTACCGCATCGGCGAGGACGGCAAGAAGGTCCGCATCTCGCGCCGGAACGGTAAGGACATCTGATCATGACCACCGCAGAGAAGATCGCCCCGCGCCTCAAGGTGCGGTACCGCGAGGAGATCAAGGGACAGCTCCAGGAGGAGTTCTCCTTCGAGAACGTCCACCAGATCCCGGGCGTCGTCAAGGTCGTCGTGAACATGGGTGTCGGTGACGCCGCCCGTGACAGCAAGCTGATCGAAGGCGCCATCAAGGACCTGGCCGCGATCACCGGGCAGAAGCCCGAGGTTCGCAAGGCCCGCAAGTCCATCGCGCAGTTCAAACTGCGTGAGGGCCAGCCGATCGGTGCGCGCGTCACGCTGCGCAACGACCGCATGTGGGAGTTCCTCGACCGGCTGCTGACCATCGCGCTGCCGCGTATCCGTGACTTCCGCGGGCTTTCGCCGAAGCAGTTCGACGGCAACGGCAACTACACGTTCGGTCTCAACGAGCAGTCGATGTTCCACGAGATCGACCCGGACGCCATCGACCGCCCGCGCGGTATGGACGTCACTGTCGTCACCACCGCCAACACCGACGACGAGGGCCGCGCGTTGCTTCGCAAGCTCGGCTTCCCGTTCAAGGAGAACTGAGTCGATGGCCAAGAAAGCACTGGTCCACAAGGCCGCGAAGACGCCGAAGTTCAAGGTTCGCGGTTACACGCGTTGCCAGCGGTGCGGTCGCCCGCATTCGGTGTTCCGCAAGTTCGGGCTCTGCCGGATCTGCCTTCGCGAGATGGCACACGCGGGCGAGCTGCCCGGCGTCCGCAAGTCCAGCTGGTAAGAGTCTTTTTTAACTCCCACTTCGCCACAGGCCCTGTTGATAAGCAGGGAACCAGGGCGAGAAAGGTTGACAGGTCACCATGACGATGACCGACCCCATCGCAGACTTCTTGACCCGTCTGCGTAACGCGAACTCGGCGTACCACGACGAGGTCGTGCTTCCCCACTCGAAGATCAAGGCGAACATCGCCGAGATCCTCAAGCGTGAGGGCTACATCGCGGGCTACCGCGACGAGCCGGGCGAGAAGCACAAGAACCTCATCGTGGAGCTGAAGTACGGCCCCAACCGTGAGCGCAGCATCGCCGGCCTCCGCCGCGTGTCCAAGCCCGGCCTGCGGGTCTACGCAAAATCGACCGAACTGCCGAACGTTCTCGGTGGCCTCGGCGTCGCGATCATCTCGACGTCGTCCGGGCTCCAGACCGATCGTCAGGCCAAGCGCAACAGCGTGGGCGGCGAAGTCCTCGCCTACGTCTGGTAAGGAAGGGGGCACAGACATGTCACGCATTGGAAAGCTGCCGGTCGCCGTCCCCTCCGGGGTCGAGGTGACCATCGATGGTCAGCAGATCAGGGTCAAGGGCCCCAAGGGCACCCTTGAGCACACCATCGCCGAGCCGATCACCGTGGAGCGCGCCGAAGACGGCACGCTGCAGGTGAAGCGTCCCGACGAGGAGCGCACCAGCCGTGCCCTGCACGGTCTCACCCGGACGCTGGTGAACAACCTCGTCGTCGGTGTGACCACGGGCTACGAGAAGAAGCTCGAGATCCACGGTGTCGGTTACCGCGTGCAGGCCAAGGGCTCGGACCTCGAGTTCGCCCTCGGCTACAGCCACCCGGTGAAGATCGAGGCCCCGGAAGGCATCACCTTCAAGGTCGAGACCCCCACCCGGTTCTCGGTTTCGGGCATCGACAAGCAGAAGGTCGGCCAGATCGCCGCGGTCATCCGCAAGCTGCGCCGCCCGGACCCGTACAAGGGCAAGGGCCTGCGCTACGAGGGTGAGAAGATCCGCCGCAAGGTCGGAAAGACGGGTAAGTGATCATGAGCGACACGACTACGAAGCGCAAGCCGGTCGGCAAGGACATCTCGACCCGCCGCCGCGTCGCGAAGGCCCGTCGGCACTTCCGGCTCCGCAAGAAGATCAATGGCACGGACCAGCGTCCGCGTCTGGTCGTCAAGCGTTCGTCGCGGCATATCGCCGTGCAGCTGATCGACGACCTCGCCGGCAAGACCCTGGCCGCGGCGTCCACCCTCGAGGCGGACGTGCGCGCGCTGGACGGCGACAAGAAGGCCAAGGCCGCCAAGGTCGGGGAGCTTGTCGCCGCTCGCGCCAAGAACGCCGGTGTCTCGACCGTGGTGTTCGACCGTGGTGGCAACGCCTACCACGGCCGCATCGCGGCGCTCGCCGACGCTGCCCGTGAGGCGGGGTTGGAGTTCTGATGCAGATGCTCGTGAATGGAAGGAAAGCCTGATGCCGGGACGTACACGGCAATTCGGCGGCGGCCAGGGCGGACCCGGCGGGCAGGGCGGCAACGACCGCAATGACCGTCGCGACCGCCGGGACCGGCGCGACAGCGGCCGTGGCGGGGCCGGCCAGGAAAAGACCCCGCACCTCGAGAAGGTCGTGACGATCAACCGCGTCGCCAAGGTCGTCAAGGGTGGTCGTCGCTTCAGCTTCACCGCTCTGGTGGTCGTCGGTGACGGCGACGGTCAGGTCGGCGTCGGCTACGGCAAGGCCAAGGAAGTTCCCGCGGCCATCGCCAAGGGCGTCGAGGAAGCGAAGAAGAACTTCTTCCGCGTTCCCCGCGTCGGCGGCACCATTCCCCACCCGATCCAGGGTGAGGAAGCCGCCGGTGTGGTGCTGCTCCGTCCGGCCAGCGCCGGTACCGGTGTCATCGCCGGTGGTCCGGTCCGCGCGGTCCTGGAGTGCGCCGGTGTCCACGATGTGCTGTCGAAGTCGCTCGGCTCCGACAACGCGATCAACATCGTGCACGCCACCGTCGCGGCCCTGAAGGGTCTGCAGCGTCCCGAAGAGGTCGCGGCCCGCCGCGGTCTCCCGCTCGAGGACGTCGCTCCGGCCCGGATGCTGCGCCAGCGCGCGGGTCAGGGGGTCTGACATGACTCAGCTCAAGGTGACCCAGGTCAAGAGCAAGATCGGCACGAAGCACGCTCACCGCGAGTCGCTGCGCACCCTCGGGCTGCGCAAGATCCGCCAGAGCGTCGTGCGTGATGACACTCCCGAGGTGCGCGGCCTTATCCACACCGTCCGCCACCTGGTGGAGGTCGAGGAGGTCAAGGCATGACGGCCATCAAGATCCACCACCTCCGTCCGGCTCCGGGCGCGAAGCGCGACAAGATCCGCGTCGGTCGTGGTGAAGGTTCGAAGGGCAAGACCGCCGGCCGCGGTACCAAGGGCACCAAGGCCCGGAAGAACGTGCCGGTCGGCTTCGAGGGTGGGCAGATGCCCATCCACATGCGGCTGCCGAAGCTGCGTGGCTTCAAGAACCGGTTCCGTACCGAGTACCAGCCCGTGAACGTGGGCGACATCGCCCGCGTCTTCCCGGACGGTGGCAAGGTCGGTGCCGAGGAGCTCGTCGCGAACGGTCTCGTCCGCAAGGGCAAGCTCGTGAAGGTGCTCGGCAACGGTGACGTGAACGGCGTCAAGCTGGACGTCACCGCCGATGCTTTCTCCGGCTCCGCCAAGGAGAAGCTCTCCGCTGCCGGTGGCTCCGCCACCACGCTCTGAGCTTCTCGCTACACCCGGCTCCCTCCGCTTCGCTGCGGGAGCCTCAGCTTTACCGAAAGGCCCGCCCGGCTTCGCCCGGCGGGCCTTTCTCATGCGCTCGCTCCGCTCGCCCCGGACTTGCGTTTAGCGGGCTAAACGCGATCTGGCGCGCTCTGGCGACTGGGGCCGGCGTGTCGCCTTTAGCGGGCAGATCGTCACCAGGCTCGCCCCGCCTGCGGCCCCGCCCCGGATCGCGTTTAGCCCGCTAAAGGCGACACGTCCCGGGGCGGATGTCGGGCTTGTCGCGTCCTGGGTGGGCTGGAACGATCAGAAGGTGGACATACCTCCGCCGAAGGCTCCGCGGGCGGCTCAGCCGATCAGCGGTGAGCCGATTCGGGTAGAGCCCGGCGTGCCATCCGAGCCGAACCCGGCCCCGAAGTTCGAGCCGCGCCGGTTCATCCCGTCCGCGCTCGCGTTGCTGGCTTCGCTGTTGACCCTCATCGCGTGTTTCCAGCCCTTCTTCCGCACCGAGACGTCGCTCAACCAGGGGTTCGGCGACGACGATCTGGACCGGTATGTGTCCACTCAAGGGGCCTGGTCGTTCGAGATGATCGTTCCGGGGGAAGCGCCGCTTTCCTACCCCGGACCGCCTCTGGGCTTCCCGCTGATGCTCGCCGCCGCCGTGCTGTTGGCCGCTGCGATCGTCGGGATTCGCTACGCGAGCGCCCCGGCGCGGTGGTTCGCCTCAGCCGGCGCGGTGTTCTTGACCGGGGTCGTTGCGACCTCCGGAATGCAGGGCCTGACCAGGGCGGATTCACCGATCGCCAGGGACACGACAGTCACGGTCGGGTTGGGGCAGTGGTTACTGATCACGGCCGTGGTCGTCGCGGTTGCCGGGGCGATCGCGAGTCACCGTCTCCGCCCGGAACCACTTGCCGCTCCAGGGAATTCGGATCTCGCGGATATGGCGACGCCCAGAGACGGCTTCTCCATCACGCTCCTTCCGGCCGAGCCACCTCCTTCGTCCGAGCCGCCGGACTATTCGGCCTTCGCCCCTCCACCGGATACCGACCGAAGAGAGCGCGATTAGCCCGCTAAATGCGCTCGCGCCGGTCGTTACGGTGGGGGAGGAGGTGGCCGATGGCTTGGGCGGTGGTCTTTTTCGGTGCGGCACTCCTCGTGGCTTTTACGCCAGGGGCGAACAATCTGCTTGGTCTACACCACGGCATGACTCAGGGTGTTCTTAAAGGCCTGGCGGGACTGTTAGGCCGATTGGCCGCCTTCTCTCTCCTGATCGCCGCCGTCGCCGCGGGATTGGGACAGCTGCTCGCGGCCTCCGAACTTGCACTGACGGTGATCAAATGGGCGGGTGTCGCCTACCTGGTCTGGGTCGGCGGACGACTGCTGTGGTCGACGTTCCGGGGCGAACGGACGACCATCGCCACCGAGCAGGCGGAAACCTCGCCGACTCCGGCGACGCGGATCGCGCGGAAGGAATTCATCGTCGCGATCACGAACCCGAAGGCGATCCTCATCTTCACCGCGTTCGTGCCCCAGTTCATCGACGCAGCTCACGGCTCTTTTCCGGTCCAGATCGGCGTTCTGGGCGGCGTCTATCTGCTCGCGGAGTTCGTCGCCGGCGCGACTTACGTCGGCGTCGGCAGCCTCGTGAAATCGCTCCGGCTGTCCCGTCGTGCGACTCGCAACGTCGATCGCGGCACCGGCGTAGTACTCCTCGGAGTTGCCGGCGCACTCGCGACTTCGAGCTCCTGAACCCGCTCGATCGTCACGTTGCGTTTAGCGGGCTAAACGCGCTCCGGAGGGCCCTGGAAAGTGGGAAACGACAGGGCGATCTGTCAAGCATCCGGAGTAAGAAGACCAAGTGGATCAACCCCGCGGACCAACCTTCGTCCGGAAAACCCACACGCACTGCGGACACGCCGCGTGAAGCTGTTAGAGTCGGCGACACGCTTCGGGACGAGTGTGCCCCGAAGCGTTCCTGGCTTGTGCCAGAAAGCTGTGTGTTCCCGCCGGCCCCAGGCCGGCCAAGCCGATCGTCGGTACGACAGCCGACGACGCCGAGGAGGTCCCCCGCGTGCTCAGCGCCTTCCGCTCGGCTCTCGCGACGCCGGATCTACGTAAGAAGATCCTGTTCACGCTAGCCATCGTCGCGGTTTACCGAATCGGTGCCACCATCCCGGCTCCGGGTATCTCGTACTCCGCTGTACAAGCATGTACTGAGACCGGGTCGCAGGAGGGCGTCTATCAGCTGCTGAACCTGTTCAGCGGCGGTGCGCTGCTGCAGCTGTCGCTGTTCTCGACCGGCATCATGCCCTACATCACGGCCAGCATCATCGTTCAGCTCCTCACCGTGGTCATCCCGCGGTTCGAGGAACTGAAGAAGGAAGGCCAGGCCGGCCAGGGCAAGCTGACCCAGTACACCCGGTACCTGACGATCGCGCTGGCGATCCTGCAGGCCACCGGTGTGGTCGCGCTCGCGGACCGCAAGCAGCTCTTCCCCCAGTGTGAAACCGACATCATCCCGGACAGCAGCGTCCCGACGCTGGCGATGATCGTGATCACGATGACCGCCGGTACCGCGGTGATGATGTGGCTGGGCGAGCTGATCACCGAACGCGGTGTCGGCAACGGCATGTCGGTGCTGATCTTCCTGAACATCGCGGCCCGTATCCCGATCGAGGGTGGCAACATCCTCAGCTCGTCGGGTGGTGTGGTCTTCACGCTGATCTGCGTGTTCGGCCTGGTGATCATCGCCAGCGTCATCTTCGTCGAGCAGGGCCAGCGCCGGATCCCGGTGCAGTACGCCAAGCGCATGATCGGCCGCCGGATGTACGGCGGCACCTCGACCTACCTGCCGATCAAGGTGAACCAGGCCGGTGTCATCCCGGTCATCTTCGCCTCGTCGCTGCTGTACCTGCCGGACCTGATCAGCCGCCTCGTCGGCGATGCCAACAGCAACTCGGCCTGGCAGGTCTTCATCCAGAACTACATCGTCAACCAGTCCAGCTGGGCGCACATCCTGCTGTACTTCGCATTGATCATCTTCTTCACGTACTTCTACATCACGATCACGTTCAACGTGGACGAGCGTGCGGAAGAAATGAAGAAGTTCGGTGGCTTCATCCCGGGAATCCGCCCGGGTCGCCCCACCGCGGAGTACCTCAGCTACGTCCTCGGCCGGATCACTCTGCCGGGCTCGCTGTACTTGGGCATCATCGCGATCCTTCCGAACTTCTTCCTGTCCGTCACCGGTAGCGGGAACAACCAGAACTTCCCGTTCGGTGGCACGGCTGTGCTGATCATGGTCGGTGTCGGTCTCGACACCGTGAAGCAGATCGAGAGCCAGCTGATGCAACGCAACTACGAAGGGTTCTTGAAGTGACGCGCCTGGTTCTCGTTGGCCCTCCTGGCGCGGGCAAAGGTACTCAGGCGGTAGCACTGTCGGAGAAGCTCCGGATCCCGCACATCTCGACCGGCGATCTGTTCCGGGCCCACGTGGGCGAGCAGACGCCGCTGGGCCAGGAAGCCAAGCGCTACCTGGATTCCGGTGAGCTCGTGCCCGACTCGGTCACGAACGAGATGGTGCGCGAGCGGCTGGCGGAACCCGACGCCAAGGTCGGGTTCCTGCTGGACGGTTTCCCTCGCAACACGAAGCAGGCCGAAGTCCTCGGTGAGATCCTCGGCGAGGCCGACACAGAACTCAACGCCGTCATCCAGCTCCAGGTCTCGGAAGATGTCGTCGTCGAACGGCTGCTTTCGCGCGGTCGCTCGGACGACACCGAAGAGGTCATCCGGCGCCGTCAGCAGATCTACGTGTCGGACACGGCCCCGCTGCTCGAGTACTACGCGGGCATCCTGGTCACCGTCGACGGCGTCGGCACGGTCGACGAAATCTCCGCCCGCGTGCTGGAAGCGCTGCGCGACCGCACGTGAATCTCGGAGGACTGCGTGTACTGCAACGGCTTCGCCGTGGCCGCATGATCGAACTCAAGACGCCGGATGAGCTCCAGGCGATGAGGGCCGCTGGCCTGGTGGTCGCGCGCACGCTCGCCGCGGTGCGTGAGATCGCTAAGCCGGGAGCCACGACGGCCGATCTGGACGAGCTGGCCGAGCAGACCATTCGTGAAGCCGGTGCGGTGCCTTCGTTCAAGGGCTACCACGGCTTCCCTGCGTCGATCTGCGCGTCCGTGAACGAGCAGATAGTTCACGGGATCCCATCGAAGACGAAGATTCTCGGTGAAGGCGACATCATCTCGGTGGACTGCGGGGCGATTCTCGACGGCTGGCATGGCGATTCCGCGGTCACCCTCGCGATCGGTGAGGTGTCGAAGACGGATCTCGCGCTTTCGGCGGCCACCGAGGCCGCCATGTGGGCCGGGATCGCCGCGGTGTCGTCCGGCGGACGGCTCACCGATATCTCGCATGCCGTGCAGACGGCGGCCGAGAAGGCCGGACAGGACGACGGCATCGAGTACGGGATGATCGTCGAATACGGCGGTCACGGGATCGGCCGCCAGATGCATATGGACCCGTTCCTGCCGAACCTCGGCAAACCGGGCAAGGGGCCGCGGCTCAAGACCGGGATGGCGCTGGCCATCGAGCCCATGCTGACCGGCGGTGGCGGCGAGACCGTCGAACTCGACGACGGGTGGACCGTCGTGACCGCGGACGGCTCGCGTGCCGCGCACTGGGAGCACACCGTCGCCATCACCGACGACGGTCCCTGGGTGCTCACCGCCCCCGAAGACGCCTGATCCTCACCTCCGCCTCCAGCCGACCGACTCGCCTTTAGCGGGCTAAACGCGACCGCCGGAGCGCAGTTAGCCCGCTAAAGGCGAGCCGTCCGCTGGTCGGAGCACCACTAAGGCCCGCCGATGAGGCCCCGGGCATTGCCCCCATCGGGTGCAGTCTCCCCGCCGGGCGCGCCAGGTCGCGAGGCTGCCGGATCGCGTTTAGCCCGCTAAACGCAGGTCGAGGGCGGCGTACGATGGAGGAGGCCGCCGCGAGCGGGGTGAAGGGTCACGTAACACAGTTACCCCCCGTTTGGGGCTCACGACACGGGTTGCGTACACTGTCAAGTCGGTGTACTCATCGCGCCCGGATCCAGCGCGCTCGTGAATTCTCGCGAACGAACATTGGACTCGGGGAGGAGTGTGCCGATGCACCACCCAGCCAAGCACTCAAGCTCAACTGATCACACTGTGTAGCGACAGGAAATGCGGAGGACATGGGCAAGAAAGACGGGGCCATCGAGGTCGAAGGCCGCGTAGTCGAGCCGCTCCCCAACGCGATGTTCCGCGTCGAGTTGGAGAACGGCCACAAGGTCCTTGCACACATCAGCGGCAAGATGCGGCAGCACTACATCCGCATCCTGCCCGAGGACAGGGTTGTCGTGGAGCTCTCGCCCTACGACTTGTCACGTGGTCGCATCGTCTACCGCTACAAGTGATCACGACGAGTTAGCACAAGCAGGAGAGCAGGAGACGTGAAGGTCCAGCCGAGCGTCAAGAAGATCTGCGACAAGTGCAAGGTGATCCGCCGCCACGGCCGGATCATGGTGATCTGCGAGAACCTGCGGCACAAGCAGCGGCAGGGCTGATCACTCGCACTCGTACAGAGTGGATTGACGGCTACACAATCTCCCCGCACCTGCCGGGCCGCGCGAGCGGTCCGGTTCACCCCCGGACTTCAGGCCGGGGCCGGGACACCCGAAGCGCGAGCAGAGGGCACGACAGGCGAGTCGGTCCCGGGACCGGACGGGGAGCAGACCTGAAGATGAAACCTATGAAGGAGCATCAACGCCAATGGCACGACTCGCTGGCGTAGACCTCCCCCGCGAAAAGCGGTTGGAGATCGCGCTGACCTACATCTACGGCATCGGCCGTACCCGCTCGAAGCAGCTCATCGCTGCTGCCGAGCTCAACGCGGACACTCGCGTCAAGGATCTGAGCGATGACGACCTCGCCAAGCTGCGGGTCTACATCGAAGAGAACTTCAAGGTCGAGGGTGACCTTCGCCGTGAGGTGAACGCCGACATCCGTCGGAAGATCGAGATCGGGTGCTACGAGGGCCTTCGTTGGCGCCGCGGACTTCCCGTCCGTGGTCAGCGCACCAAGACGAACGCTCGCACCCGCAAGGGTCCGAAGAAGACGGTCGCCGGCAAGAAGAAGGCTGGCAAGAAGTGAGCGTCCAGGGCAAGAAGGTCGTGCAGATGGGCGGCGTTCACCGTCGCGGCTCGGCTTGTGTCTCGCCCAAGGCGCTCTACGCCCGCCCGATGGCGCTGCGCAACCTGTACACCGACGCCGGTTCGATCATCCGGCGCGGCCAGGCTGAAGCGGTCGCCGCTCACCAAGAGAACGCGCGCTAACAGGAGAACCCTCAGAACATGCCACCGAAGTCTCGTACTGCGGCGGGGGCCAAGAAGGTCCGCCGCAAGGAAAAGAAGAATGTCGCGCACGGTCACGCGCACATCAAGAGCACCTTCAACAACACCATCGTCTCGATCACGGACCCGACCGGTGCCGTGATCGCGTGGGCGTCGAGTGGTCACGTGGGCTTCAAGGGCTCGCGTAAGTCCACCCCGTTCGCCGCGCAGATGGCCGCCGAGAACGCTGCCCGCAAGGCTGCCGAGCACGGCATGAAGAAGGTCGACGTCTTCGTGAAGGGCCCGGGTTCGGGTCGGGAGACGGCGATCCGCTCGCTGCAGGCGGCCGGCCTCGAGGTCGGCACCATCCAGGACGTGACCCCGCAGCCTCACAACGGCTGCCGCCCGCCCAAGCGGCGCCGGGTCTGAGGAACGGGGAGGAGTAAGAAGAAATGGCTCGTTACACCGGCCCCGCGACGCGTATTTCGCGTCGCCTCAAGGTTGACCTCATCGGCGGCGACCAGGCTTTCGAGCGTCGCCCTTATCCGCCCGGCCAGCACGGCCGCGGCCGGATCAAGGAGTCCGAGTACCTCCTGCAGTCGCAGGAGAAGCAGAAGGCTCGCTACACCTATGGCGTTCTCGAGCGTCAGTTCGTCCGGTACTACAAGGAAGCCGTCCGGCGTCCCGGTAAGACCGGTGAGAACCTGCTGCAGATCCTCGAGTCCCGTCTGGACAACGTGATCTACCGCGCCGGCATCGCCCGCACCCGCCGTCAGGCGCGTCAGCTGGTGAGCCACGGCCACTTCGTGGTCAACGGCGTCAAGGTCAACGTGCCTTCGTACCAGGTCAGCAAGTGGGACATCATCGACGTGCGGCCGAAGTCGTTCGCGATGCTGCCCTTCGTCGCTGCCAAGGAGTCGTTCGGCGAGCGTCCGATTCCCGCGTGGCTCCAGGTCGTTCCGTCCAACCTCCGTGTGCTGGTCCACCAGCTCCCGGAGCGCGCTCAGATCGACGTTCCGGTTCAGGAACAGCTGATCGTCGAGCTCTACTCGAAGTAATCCATAGCCGGGTTTCGGCCCGGTGCGGATTCGGGCGGCGGCGCCCAGAGTGCGCCGCCGCCTCGCCATCCCTTTCGGTGTCATATGGCGGGCGCCGTTTGGAAAGGAATTAGGAAAGATGCTGATTTCCCAGCGACCGGCTCTCGGCGAAGAGACGGTCAACGAGACTCGCTCCCGGTTCACCATCGAACCGCTGGAGCCCGGCTTCGGCTACACGCTCGGCAACTCGCTGCGGCGCACGCTGCTGTCGTCCATTCCGGGCGCGGCCGTGACGAGCATCCGCATCGACGGCGTGCTGCACGAGTTCACGACTGTTCCCGGGGTAAAGGAAGACGTCACCGACATCATCCTGAACCTCAAGGAGCTCGTGGTCTCCTCGGAAGAGGACGAGCCGGTCACCATGTACCTGCGCAAGCAGGGCCCTGGTGAGGTCACGGCTGCCGACATCGTGCCCCCCGCCGGTGTCACCGTGCACAACCCGGATCTGCACATCGCGTCGCTGAACGGCAAAGGCAAGCTCGAGATCGAGCTCGTCGTCGAGCGCGGCCGTGGTTACGTTCCGGCCCTGCAGAACAAGCAGGCAGGCGCCGAGATCGGCCGGATTCCGGTCGACTCGATCTACTCGCCGGTGCTGAAGGTGACCTACAAGGTCGAGGCGACCCGTGTCGAGCAGCGCACCGACTTCGACAAGCTGATCCTGGACGTGGAGACGAAGCCGTCGATCACGCCGCGGGACGCAGTCGCGTCGGCCGGTAAGACGCTGGTGGAGCTGTTCGGTCTCGCGCGCGAGCTGAACGTCGACGCCGAGGGCATCGAGATCGGCCCGTCGCCGCAGGAGGCGGACACCATCGCCGCCTACGCGATGCCGATCGAGGACCTGGACCTAACCGTCCGGTCGTACAACTGCCTCAAGCGCGAGGGCATCCACACCGTCGGCGAACTGGTCTCGCGCAGCGAGGCCGACCTGCTGGACATCCGCAACTTCGGTGCGAAGTCGATCGACGAGGTCAAGCTCAAGCTCGTCGGTCTCGGCCTCGCGCTGAAGGACAGCCCGCCCGGGTTCGACCCGACCGCGGCTGCGGCCAGCTACGACGGTGAAGGCTGGTCCGAGGGCGTCGACAGCATCACGGACGGAATTTCGGACAACGGCCACGACGATGGCCAGGACTACGCAGAGACGGAGCAGCTGTAAGGCCAGCTTCGGCTCCCTCACCGGTAGGGGTGGGGGAGCCCCGGCCTCCAGCTGTCAGCTGAACGAGGAGAACCGATGCCCACCCCCACCAAGGGACCCCGTCTCGGCGGGTCGTCCGCGCACGAGCGGCTGATCCTGGCCAACCTGGCCACGCAGCTGTTCGAGCACGGCAAGATCACGACGACCGAGGCGAAGGCCCGGCGGGTGCGCCCGCTGGCCGAGAAGCTGATTACGAAGGCGAAGCGGGGCGACCTGCACAACCGTCGTCTGATCCAGCGTGTCGTGCGCGACAAGGATGTCGTGCACAAGCTGATCGCCGAAATCGGCCCGTTCTTCGCGGAGCGGCCGGGTGGCTACACCCGGATCACCAAGACGATGCCGCGCAAGGGCGACAACGCCCCCATGGCGGTCATCGAGCTGGTGGCCGAGAAGACCGTCACCGCCGAGGCCGAGGCCGCGCGCAAGACGAAGTTCGCCAAGGACGAGCCGAAGGCCGCCGCCCCGGCTGCCGAGGCCGCTGAGGAGACCACTGACGCCCCCGAGGCTGCCGACACGGCCGCTACCGAGGTTGCGGAGGCTCCTGCCGCGGACGAGGCCGCTGAGGCCCCTGCCGCGGACGCGGACAGCAAGAAGGACTGACGTCCTGACGGCACTGAACACCCCGGACGAGCCCGCCACTCCCACTGCGGAGGGCGGGCTCGTTCGTCTGCGTCTGGATGTCGCTTACGACGGGACCGATTTCTCCGGCTGGGCGCGGCAGCCAGAACGCCGCACCGTCCAGGGCGTTCTCGAAGACGCGCTCGCGAAACAGCCTCCAGGCGCCTCGGTCCCGAAGTCCGTCGTCGTCGCCGGCCGCACCGATGCCGGTGTGCACGCGGCCGGCCAGGTGGTCCACGTCGACGTGTCGCCTTTAGCGGGCAAAACGCGATCCGATCGCGTGGAGGTGGACGAGCAGGGCATTCCTGACCTGGGGCGGATGTGTCGCCGCTGGAATCGGTACCTGCCGGGAGATGTGCGGGTGCTGGATGCCCGCGTGGCTCCGCCCGGGTTCGACGCGCGGTTTTCCGCGGTCCGGCGGCATTACCGCTACCGGATCTCCGATGCTCCCTGGGGTGTGGATCCCTTGAGGCGCAACGACACCCTGGCCTGGGGCCGGTCGCTTTCGATCGACGCGATGAACGAGGCGTCGGCGTCCCTCTTGGGACTGCAGGACTTCGCTGCCTTCTGCAAGCACCGTGAGGGTGGGACGACCATCCGAGAGCTGCAGCGGCTCGTCTGGCGACGGACCGGACCGCACGCGGTCGAGGTCGACGTTTCCGCTGACGCGTTCTGCCATTCGATGGTGCGCAGCCTGGTCGGGGCACTGCTCCTGGTCGGTGACGGCCGTCGTCCGCTCGATTGGCCCGGCGACGTCCTGGAGAGCCGGACCCGCGAGAGCGCGGTCGCTCCCGCGCACGGCCTCACGCTGATGGCCGTGGACTACCCGCCGGACACCGAACTCGCGGCCCGAGCCGATCAAACCCGCGCCATGCGCACCCCCTCCTGACCCGGCCGCGGCACAGTTAGCGGGCTAAACGCGCTCCGACGGGCCTTCCAGACGGCCTCGACGATGCCTTGGAAGTCGTTCGCCAAATCGTCCGCGGTGACGATTACGAAGCGCCAGCCCTCTGCCTCCACGCGTCTTCGGCGCTTGCGGTCGTGCGCTCGCTGTTTCGGTGTTTCATGCCATCGGCCGTCGTATTCGACGGCGACCTTGAATTTCTTGTCCCCGAGGTCCAGGCGGGCAAGGAAACGTCCTTTCCGGGAGAAGACCTCGAGTTGGGGCTCGGTCGCGATGCCGGCGGCGGCCAACACGATTCGTAGCTCCGATTCCGGAGGAGATTCCGCACGAGGATCGGACAGCAGCAAAGCGTGTCTGGCCAAGCGGATTCCCCGATTGCGGCGGCCGTAGAAATTCGCGTTGAGATGCAGGTCGGTCAGGTTCTCGGCCTTCATGTACTGATCCAGATCCGGGACACCGAGGCGAAGCCTGCGTACCCAGCCGAACTTGCGCGGAGAAAGCCGGAGCAGCAGGTCGAGCGCGATCCGGCTCTTGTGCGCGATGCGAATGCCGTTCCACGGCGTCGATTCTTCGGGTTTGACCTCGGTACGCCGGACCTTGATGCCGACGATCGGGCCAAAGCGGTGTTCCTCCGGCACGACCATCTCGACCGGGTCGTAGGGCTTGGCGAGCTCGAGGCCTTGAACGGTCGCGGCCGATCGGCCGGTCAGCACCGCTTCCGCGGGCGCCAGCAGTGCGGCGCCCCGGCATCGAAGCTCGTGTGTGACCTCGACGTGCGCGGGGGCGTAGACGTCCTGGAACAGCCGTCGAACACCAGGACCTCGTAGCTGGCTTGCCGTGATGAGTCCGGCCTTGCGTGCTTCCGAGCCACGGAAGACGTCAGGAAGATGGTTTGAATCGAAGGGTTTGGTCACGCGGATACGGTGATCGACTGGGCCGACAAGACCCGCCGGTTCAGCCCCTCGAAGGGCCGACTTGTCCACATCCCCCGACTTATCCACAGCCGGTGCGATTGCCCTTGACAGACAACCCCACCTCAGCACTCCCCGGCCCATGTCGCCTTTAGCGGGCAAACCGCGATCCGTGCGGAGATGCGAAAACGGGGGCACTGTCCGATGTGGACGGTGCCCCCGCTGATCGCACTTAGCCCGCTAAAGGCGACGTGCCTGGGTCAGTCGCCGCGGCGCACAGGGCCGAGGATCTGCTGCTCTTTCGCAGTGGTGACCAGGCGAAGGGGACGCCACAGGTTCCGTCCGAGTGCGACCACCTGGTCGTCCTTCAGAGTGGTGAGCTGCTTCATCATCTGCGGCGGGAGCCGCCAGATCCGGGCGGCCAGCTCGGCCTGCCCCGGCGGCAGCCGCTGCATCAGCACCAGGTCCGCCGCGTTCGCGGTCGCCCCGGCCTGCGGGTGCAGGTACGGCAGCACGTAGACCGTCGTCTGCCACGCCGACCTCGGCGGGAACAGGTCCTGCGGCGTCGGGCCGCCATCGGTCACCACCAGCAGCGGCGCGTCTTCCGACGGGCGGGGAAGGTCCACAGGGGACAGTCGCCGGATCTGCACCAGCGGCGAAGGCCTGCCGTTGGGCTGGTTGCCCGCAGCCTGCGGAAGGATCTGCCAGGCGGTTGGACGTCCGGTCGCCACGACCACCCACGCGCCGACCGCCATCGCGCGCAGCGCTACCTGGCGGGCCAGGTAAAGGCCACCGACCAGCACGATCCTGGTCGGCGCTGAGCGCAGCGCGGAGATCGTCAGCGGCTCACCCTTCAGGCCGGAGCCGAGGACGATGCCACCACGGTCACCCGAGGGGCTGATCGCATCTAGCATCGCGGGGTCGACGGTGAATTCCGGTGCGACCCCGGCCTTCTGGCCGGCGTCGCGCATACGGGTGCTCATGCCGTGCCTCCGATCGGCAGCGTCGCGGCGAACGCGGAGATCTGCAGGCCCCGCAGCGGTGTGAGCGTCACCCCGAGCCGGTCCGAAACCCCTCGCAGCCGCTGGTCGGCGGCGTCCAGCTCACGCGGATTCCGTGCGCTCAGGCGCACGATGCCCCGCAAACCGATCTTCCCTTCGTCGGGAGACGGCGAGATCGACATCGCGACCGTCGCCGACAGCGCGCGGACGCTGGTGAGCGCGTTCAGGCTGCCCGAGATCTTGCCCTTCGGCCAGCTGGTGATCGCGTAGCTCGCGTGCCCGATGCCGGCCGCTGTGACGCCGGTCCAGCGTTCCTGCAGACCGACTTTCGCGGGCGAACCGGCGACCGCGGTCAGCTCGGCGGCCGAAATGCTGGAGCGCAGCAACTCGTCCGGGTCGAGCGGCCGGGTCGGGATGCCTTGGGATTCCAGCGCGTTGCGGACTCGGGACAGCGCTCCGATCAGCGCTCGATGCGCGCCGACCACGCCGCCACCCCGTTCCCGGATGGCCGCCGGGCACCGGCGCGGGTCGAGCCGGATGGCCACCCATGTGGTCCGCCGGGCAGCCGCGGGAAGCGGGCCGAGAACCTCCATATAGGAACTGAGCGCAGGCGAGTCCGATGGCAACGCCGCGCTTCCGGGGTAGCAGTGCCAGATCATCTGGATCGAGTCGAGGACCACGCCGCGGTCTTCGAGACACGGCGCGAGCGCGGACAGCGGCAAGCTCGGTGCCCCACCTGCTTGGGTGATCAGCGCGGGTGCCGGTTCGACCAAGAGGACCGCGGTCCACGTGCCGTCGTGCCAGGCGAGGCCGACCTGCTGGCGTTCGTGGTCGACGCCGTGCGCGACGACCAGATCGGGAACAGCGAGACGAAGAAGGTTCACTCGGGCGTCGTCCGCTCCGGTGACAGCGTCCTCTTCAGCGGCGAGCGTCTCGAGGCTGCTCGGCGGAAGGGGAGTCGCCACACGATCGTGTGACCGGAACGAGTACCGCATCGTGAGTCCAGCCCATTGGGTGAACCAGCGGCCGCCCCAGCGCAGGAACGCGATGACGATGGCGAGTCCCAGCACGCCGATCGCGACGAACTTCAGGCTCATGTTGATCGCGATCAGCACGAGCCCGATCGCGAGCCCGAGTTCGAGCACGACGAGGTTCGCGACGGGCAACGGACCGAGGTTGATCCCGCCGGTCCGGCGCCGTGTCGGCGCGGCGATCCGCGTGACCGGCGAAGGGCCGGGCTGCGGGCCGGGACCACCGGACGGAGGACCCCCGGGCCCACCGGGACCTCCTGGACCCCCAGGTCCACCAGGCCCTCCCGGGCCACCGGGACCCTGCGGCCCGCCAGGTCCACCGGGGCCTCCGGGCCCCGGTCCACCGGGACCGCGAGGAACTCCAGGCCCTCCCGGGCCGCCGGCCGGACCACCTGGTCCACCCGGCCTGCCGGGCCTTGGCGGAGGCCCTGGCGGGCGCCCCGGCGGTTGAGACCCCGGCGGAGGGCCAGGCGGACGTGGAGGAGTGGTGACGGACATCCGCGCTTTCTCTTCCCCTCGTGCTTGCTGCGTACCCGGAAAGCCGGTCCCGAGGAACTTGACACTATCCGGAGTTGGTAGAAACCCCACACCAGACGGTCCCCGTACGACTATCCTGCGGAACCGTACCGCGACGGGGAGGACTGTAGGTCGAGAATGCCATCAACACCGACTACTAAGTCTCAAGTTCAGGCTTATCAGTTCGTTCTGCGCCGGATGCAATCCGCGCTGGTCCGACGTGACGCCGTCATGCTGAACGACCCGATGCGCACGCATACGCGCGCCACGATCGTGGGTGTGGTGCTGGCCGCATTGGGCGTGCTGGTCTTCGTCATCTGGGGGCTTCTGAGCCCGAAACCGTCCGTGCCGGACGCAGGCAACATCGTCATCGGCGAGCAGTCCGGGACGGTCTACGTCGTGGCGGGCAACCCGAAGAAGCTGATTCCCACCTTCAACCTCGCTTCCGCGCGGCTGCTGATCATCGCGCAGCAGAAGCAGTCATCGCAGCAGGGAGCCGGCAACGGGGCGAGCGCTCCGGCCGCCACGCCGACGGCGTCCGAGGTGAAGAACCCCACAGTCGTCTCGGATGATCAGCTGAAGGACATCCCTCGCGGTCAGCTGATGGGTATCCCGAACGGGCCGCAGCTGATGCCGTCGGACAGCCAGCGAGTGGCCTCGAACTGGGGAGTCTGCGACGAGGTCATCTACGACAAGTCGGTGCCCCAGCCGGATCTCACGAAGACGGAAACCACGGTTTACGCGGGTGTGAGCAAGCTCGGCGACCGGGAGCTCGGCCAGAACGAGGCGCTGCTGGTCAAAGGGGTCAACGGCAGGACCTACCTGATCTACCGGCTGCAGTCGGACCCTAACGTGCGGAACGCCAACGCCGTCCGCGCCGAAATCAAGCCTGAATCCGCCGCCGTTATGACGGCGTTGAAAGTGACCGCTGAGCCGCGTGGTATTTCCCAGGGCCTCTTGGATGCGATCCCCGAGGTGCCCGAGCTGAAGACGCCGCAGGTCGACGGAAACGGCGAAACACCCGAGTTCGACATCGACGGGATGAAGGTCGGGGACGTTTTCTCCACCTCGCCCGCCGACGGTCAGACGGACTTCTACCTCATCGCCAAGCAGGGAATCCAGAAGGTTTCCCCGGCGGTCGCGGACATCGTCCGAGTCGGGAAGAACGACGGCAGCAGCGCGATCATGTCGGTGGGGCTCAACAAGCTCCGGAACGTCCGGCAGCTGGCCACGGGACAGCCTGGCTGGGTCGAGGTCGAGGCCTACCCGCAGAACGTGCCGACGGTGCTCGACGCGACACAGGGAAACCAGGTTTCCTGCTTGAGCTGGTCTCTTGTCGGCGAGGCCCCCAACCAAGACGGGCACACCGCCGTTTTCGTCGGTGACAAGCTGCCGATCGGCAGGAACGCCGACGGGACGCCGCCTGGCGTCAAGATCGGTACCCCCGGGCCGGCGGGTGCGCCGATCAACAGCTTCTACATGCAGCCCGGATTCGCGGCCGTCGTCCAATCGGCGACGGGTAAGGAGACCTTCGGCAAGGGGCAGATCCAGCTGATCTCCGACCGCGGAATCCGGTATGGGGTCCCCGACGCCGTCACGGCGGATTCGATCGGACTGACCAAACGGGTGCCCGCCCCGGAGTCGATCATCAGGATCCTGCCGGTCGGTGCGTCGCTGAACACGCAAGATGTGCTCCGTACGTTCGACACCGTGCCGATCGACGACAACGCGGGTTCACGCGAGACGCCATCGCAGCAAGCGCCGGCGGGGAACTGACCGAGGGAACCCTTGGGTCGGCGCGAGCGTCTCAACGCCCAAGCATTACCGGGTGATGGAGGGGTGCAGTGGCCGGCTTGAAGATCGACGGCAATGTCGTCGGTGAGTACGCGAAGAGGGTCGACGCGGCCGCTGGGGAACTCGATCTGGCGGCCGCCGAGGTGACCGGCGACGGCATCACCGTCGAGTCCCATGGTGCGCTGGGGGAGCAACTCGGGCTGGGCGTGTCCTATCGGCGTGCGGCCGAAGCCATCCAACGACAGCTGATCGAAGGCGCGGCCGCGCTGCGCTCGGCGTCGGAGGCTCTGCACACGGTCACCGCGCGGCACGCCGAGCACGACGAAGAGGCGGCCCAGATGATCAAGAACGCCGTGGAGCTCTGAAGCGCATGATCGCCGAGTCCGAGAACCCGACCGATTCCATCCCGCACCCGCTCGCCTCGGGCCGGCCCGCCGCTCCGGCTGCTCCAGTGGCTCCCGTGGCCGAACAGAGCGCACTTAGCCCGCTAAACGCAAGTGGGCCGGGGGACGACCTGGTGGAGGCAGCGGCCCCGCATCTCGCCTTTCTTTCGGAACTGGCGGGGCATTTGGGTCTGATCGATCCGGTCGAGGCCTACCTCGCCCCGCTCGCCGGGCGCTGGGAGGACTTGAAGGACGAGGCGGACCGTGTCCGTAAGGCGGCGAAGACCGCAGGCACCGTCTCGAAGGAATTGGCCGAGGACCTCGGCCGTCTCGACGCCGCCTGGTCCGGCAAGGACGCGGACGCGTTCGTCGTCTATATGGGCTCCATCAACGTCGCGGGCGCCGACGTCGAGGACGCGCTCGACACCTTGGCGGGCTCTCTCGACGAATTGGAGCTCTCGATTCGGCGCATTCTCACCGATCTGGTCGAGATCCTGGTCGACACCGCCGAGCTGACCTCCGAAACCGCGATGCTCCCCGTCGGAGGCGTCCAGAGGGCGCGCTCCCAGTTGGAGGAGGCGCAGGAGTCGGCCAAGGCGCTTTACGAGGCCGCTCGCGACGTCATCGAGGGCTTTGTCCGGCTGTGCGATGGCGTGGAGGATCCCGATGGCGCGTCGCGGAGTATCGAGATCGCGCACCGGTATCCGCAGGAGCAGTTCAAACTCCATGAGAGTGCCGCCGCGACGGGCGCGCCGGTGCCCGAAAAGGGCGCTTCCGGTGGCGCAGAAGCAGTCTCTGTCGCTGAGCCGGATTCCCAGGCGACGTCGCCGGCGGCGGCTCATGAGGATCCTGCTGACGGCCGGAAAACCGGGTCCACGGAGCCTTTCCTCGAGCAAGGGCAGCCGCCGGTCCCCGGAAACACGCCGGTGCAGGCCGGGCCTGCGCAAGGACATACGGCAGGCGGCATGGGGTCGGCGATGATGCCGATGGGGATGGCGCCCATGGGCATGGGGACGGGCATGGGCGGCGGAGGGACGGCGCATCAGTCGAAGACGCGGCCGGCGTCGAAGCCGTCCGATGTGGTCGGTGAGCCCGGCAAGGTCGTCCCGCCCGTGATCGGCGAGGACGAGGAGCCCGCGAAACCGGCTCCGAAACCCAAGCCCACCAACTGACCCCGCGCCCCGTCGGCGGAGCGCGTTTAGCGGGCTAAACGCGCTCCGGCAGGTACCCGAGGCACCTCAGGCCAGAGCACACTTAGCCCGCTAAAGGCGCTCTACGGGGCTTTGCGACCGGGCGCTGCAGCAGGCCGGTTGCGACGGATCGAGTGCACTACGAACAGGGTGATGAGCAGCGCCACCACGCCTCCACCGGTGCCGGCAAGCGCGACGATCATCGGCGCTTTGTCCTGGTTGTCGGCGGGCGGCAGGTCCGCGGGCAACTGCACCGGCTTCGCCTTGTCATTATCGGACGGCACGATGGCGGTGAGCGCCGCCAATGGGTCGACCACGCCGAACCCGACGAAGTTGTCCCGCCCACCCGGCGCCGCCGGGTGCTGCGCTGTGGCCTTGATGCGGTCCATCACCTGGCGCGCGTTGAGCTCCTTGAACTTCGCGCGCACCAGAGCCGCCACGCCGGCGACGTACGGCGCCGCGAAGCTGGTTCCCTGAATGGGGCCGGGTTCGCCGTTGCCCTCGATGGTCAGGTTGGCCAGGCTGTCCGAACCGGCGGCCGGATCCAGCGAAATGATCTTGGTGCCCGGAGCCGCGACGCTGATCCACGGCCCGTTGACGCTGAAGTTCGCGACACCACCGGTCTCGTCGATCGCCGCGACGGACATCACATCCTCAGAGAACCACGGCGGAGTGACGATCATCTTCGGAGACTTCGGGTCCGGCTGGTCGTTCTGAGGGCAGTTTTCCCCGACGTTGCCCGCCGCCGCGACGACGACGACGTCGCTTTTGACGGCATAGTTCACGGCCGCCTGAAGCTGCTGCTCGCCTTCGGTGATCTTTCCGTCCGCGCGGCGGCAGTTGTCGACGGACATGTTGATCACCTTCGCGCCCTTGTCGACCGCCCTGACGACGGCCTTCGCGAGGGTCTTGAGCGTTCCCGCCTTGGCACCCTGCTCCTGCTGCCTGCCCTTGTCCTGGCCGGGCTGAGTGTCGTCGGCAGGCCGTCCGCCGACAGCACCGTTCGACTGGGTGGGCGGGATCTGCGACCCCCCGCTGCTCGCGGGAGGGCCGGAAGAGGGAGGTGGGGCCTGTTGCTGGCTGCTCGCCGCGTCCTTGCTCTCTTCGTAGTTCTGGCTCGACTGCCGGATGGAGATGATCGTGGCGTCCGGCGCGACTCCCATGAATCCGACGGACGGGTCGGTCGGATTCGCCGCGATGATCCCCGCGACCTCGGTGCCGTGGCCGTCACAGTCCTCGAGTCCTTCAGCGAGGGAGGGGCTCGTCCTGGGTCCCACGTAGTCCCCGCCGGATTCGACCCGGTTCTGGAAGTACGGGTGCTGGGTGACGCCGGTGTCGATCACCGCGATCTTGACGTCCTTGCCGACCGAACCGGTGGCGCCACGCATGATCTTGTGCAGCTTCTCGATCTGCAGGTACTCCTGGCCCCATGGCCGGTTCTTGATGTCGATCTGGTCGCCGCCGAGCTTGCTGCGCGTGACGCACTGGGTCTTCTGTGTGTAGGTCTTGTCGGGCTTCCCGTCGTCCTGAGGGCGCTTTGTCTCATCGACCGGCGGCGGCGTCGCATAGAAGCCACCGGCTTCGGCGGGCACACTGCTTTGCTGTGCCAGCGCAGGCAACGCCAGAGATGCCGGCGAGAGCACACCGATACCGGCTGCCAGCAGCATGGTTCCCGTGCGTCCGGCGAGACCTAGTTGGCGGACGCGCGTCCCCCTGGACTTCCGCGCTACGGCCATCAGAACATCATCCGATCGGGTCACTTGAAGTTGAGGTGCCGCAGCGTCGTGTAGAGGTCCATGACGCCGAGCGCCAGCGGGAGGACCGTCGCGATGAAGACGGCCTCGAAGATCTCCACGGTGCGCCGCAGCGGCGGGGAGAAACGCTGGTTCGGGAAGATCACGCCGACCACGAGGGCGCCGACGCCGATCAGGAGCAGCGCGCCGAATACGA
The DNA here is from genome assembly GCA_963766045.1 of uncultured Actinomycetota bacterium. Taxonomy (GTDB): domain Bacteria; phylum Actinomycetota; class Actinomycetes; order Mycobacteriales; family Pseudonocardiaceae; genus Amycolatopsis. The sequence continues at coordinate 365,959 of CAVXYN010000003.1, forward strand.
ACAGGACGCGGTTGAGCGGGCTCGCCGACCACATCCAGCCGAGCAGGATGCCGGCACCGGACACCATGCCGGTGGTCAGCAGCGCGATCGCCTGAGCGCCGTTCGCGTAGGCCCGCGCCCTCAGGAGCAGGACCAGTGTCGCGATCACGCCGAGGATGGGGCCGAAGACCGACGGCGAAGACGAGGCGATGATCGCGAACAGCGCTGTCGCCGCTCCGCAGCCGGTGAGCAGGCCCGTCATATATTCGTGGGCGACGGCGGTGCGGCGTTCGATCGCCCGGTAGTCCGGGAAACCGGAGTCTTCCTTGAGTTCTTCGGCGGTGCCGGGAACGTGCGGCGTCGGAAGGTTCGCGAGCTTGATGGTCGCGCGCGGCAGGATCGAGATGCAGGCCAGAGAGAACGCCGTCGCCCCGGCCGCGATCCCGGCGATCGGGTGGTCGACGAAGGTCGCGACCAGGAACGTCAGCGCCGAAATCGTGGCCGTCGTCGCCGCCGCGATGAATGTGGTGATGCCGGAACCGATGACGAGGATGCAGACGGCCGCCACGATGATCACCAGAGTGCTCGCGAGCAGCAGATTCGCCCACAGGGAAAGCCCTGGCACGATGTAGAACCCGCTGACGAACGCGAGCGGAAGACCGCCGGTCGCCGCGATCAGCACGCCGGTCGCCTCGGCCTCGTATGCCTTGGCCAGGGTGGCGCCGATCGCGACGCACGCGATCGCGCCGACACCACCGGCGATGGCGGCGGCGATGGCGTTGCCGCCATAGAACGAACCGCTGGTGAACAGCGCGATGGCCGCGAAGAACAGTGCGAGACCGCCCGCGATGTGCCCGAAACGGCGCGCCGTTTCCTTGGTCCACGGGCGGTAGCTGTCCGGGGAGGACTCCGCGATCGCGTCGACGACGTCGTCGTACAGCGGTGGCGGTGGGTTCTCGTTGCGCTTGCGCAGCTGGAGCAGTTCGCCGTCCACGACGCCGAGGGAAGCGAGCGTGCGGCTCGGATCCAGCGGCGCGTCGCCGAGTTTCGCCAGTGCCCAGCCGCCGTGGCGGGCGCCGCCGTCCGGCGTCGCCTCCTTCGCCATTTCCAACAGCATGGGCAGCAGATCCGCCACCGCGACGTCAGCCGGCAAAGCCACGTCGATCCGGGTGCGTGGTGCTACCACCGTCACCCTGCTGAATACCGTCGTGCCCGTCGCCACCTGCTTGCCCCCTGCCATCAGAGTCTGCTCCCGGGGGGAACCTATACCGAACCCGGGTGCCCACATCATCGACTGTCGGAAAAAGACCGGCAAAAGGTAAGCCACACGACCCCGGCGCCGCCCACCCACCGTGCCGGCGAGTCGCCTTTAGCGGGCTAACCGCGCTGGTTAGCGTACCTAAGCATTCTGGCGGTCCGCGGCCACCGGATCGCACTTAGCCCGCTAAAGGCGACTCGCGGGGTGCGCGGGCCTGCGGGTTCGTTGGGATCTGTCGGGGCCGCGCCCTACACTCCCGATCATGTGCGGCGACCCCGGTCGGGGTCGTTCTCGGCGTTGTCCGGATTTCACCGGCGACGTTCGATAAGTTGTCTCGCGCACCAGTACGCGCACCAACGGTGGCCGCCATCGTCGAGTTTGAAGAGGGGTCCTTCGATGAGCACGCTGCAGTTCAAGAAGTCACCGCGTCTGGCGGCGCCACGGCCGCCGGGCGGCGAGGTGCATCTCGAACCGCCGCCTGAGGTGCCCCGCACCATCCCGGGCAACATCGTCATGAAGCTGCTTCCCGCGGTGATGATCGTCGCTTCCCTCGGGATGATGATCTTCATGTTCACCACGGGTGGACGCAATCCCATGATGATGATGATGGGCGGCATGATGGTGCTGAGCACCGTCGGCATGATGGCGGGCGGTGGCGGCAAGGGCGGTGGCGCCAAGAAGGCCGAGATGGACGAGGACCGCAAGGACTACCTGCGCTACCTCGGCCAGATGCGCGACAGGGCCCGTGAGGCCATGGTCGATCAGCGCGCCGCGCTCGAATGGGTCCACCCCGACCCGCAGACGATGTGGTCGCTGGCCGCGAGCCGCCGGATGTGGGAACGCCGCCAGAACGACCAGGACTTCCTGCACCTCCGCGTCGGCCGCAGCTCGCACCGCCTGGCGACGCGTCTGGTGCCGCCGCAGACCGGTCCGGTCGACGAGCTGGAGCCGATCGCAACGCTGGCACTGCGCCGTTTCGTCCGCGCGCACTCGATCGTCCCCGACCTGCCGACGCAGATCACCCTCCGCGGGTTCGCCGCGGTCAGCATGCAGGGCGACCGCGGGCTGACCCGCGGCCTGACCAGGGCGCTGCTGGCCCAGCTGGTGACCTTCCACAGCCCCGACGACGTCCTCATCGCCGTTGCGACGGCCGGTCGCGCGAAGGAGGAGTGGGAGTGGGCCAAGTGGCTCCCGCACGTCCAGCACCCCGCGCTCGCCGATGGCATCGGCCAGCTGCGGATGATGGCGGGCTCGCTCGCCCAGATCGAGCAGTGGCTCGACGAGGAACTCCGGGACCGCCAGCGGTTCTCGCGTAACGCGACACCCGCCCCGGACCAGCCGCACGTCGTCATCATCGTCGACGACGCCGAGGTCACCCGCGAGGAGCAGATCATCCTGGAAGAGGGTCTGGTCGGGGTCACCCTGATCGACCTGTCCGACTCCATCGGCAACCTCGCCGCCCGCCGCGGTCTGCGACTGGTCGTCGAGGAGGACCGCCTCGGCGCGCGCAGCGCCGGCGGCGTCGAATGGTTCGGCCGTCCCGACACGCTCAGCCTGGTCGAGACCGAGGCGCTGGCCCGGCTGCTCGCGCCGTACCGGGTGGGCACCGCCGCGCAGGACGCCAGCGAAGAAGAGCCGCTGCTGTCCAACCCCGGCCTGCTCGAGCTGCTGGGCATCCCCGGCGATCCGATGACCTTCGACGTGCAGCAGTCCTGGCGCCCGCGTCCGGTCCGGGACCGATACCGCGTCCCTTTCGGTGTCGGTGAGTACGGCCAAGCGGTCGAGCTGGACATCAAGGAAGCCGCGATGGAGGGCATGGGCCCGCACGGCCTGTGCATCGGCGCGACCGGTTCCGGTAAGTCGGAGTTCCTCCGGACCCTGGTACTCGGCATGCTCGCCACGCACTCCTCCAGCACGCTCAACTTCGTGCTCGTCGACTTCAAGGGTGGTGCGACGTTCCTCGGTCTGGACGCCGCGCCGCACGTGTCCGCGGTCATCACCAACCTCGCGGACGAGGTCACGCTGGTCGACCGTATGAAGGACGCGCTGGCCGGTGAGATGAACCGGCGCCAGGAGGCGCTGAAGACCGGCGGTAACTTCAAGAACGTCTGGGAGTACGAGAAGGCCCGTGAGAACGGCGCCGACCTCGACCCGCTGCCCGCGCTCTTCATCGTCTGTGACGAGTTCTCCGAGCTGCTGGCCGCGAAGCCGGACTTCATCGACCTGTTCGTCGCCATCGGCCGGCTGGGCCGGTCGCTGCAGATGCACATGCTTCTCGCGTCGCAGCGGCTGGAAGAGGGCAAGCTGCGCGGTCTCGACTCGCACCTGTCCTACCGGATCGGTCTGAAGACCTTCTCGGCCGCGGAATCCCGCGCCGCGATCGGTGTCCCGGACGCGTTCGAGCTGCCGTCCGTGCCCGGTGGTGGATACCTGAAGTACGACACCTCGACCCTGGTCCGCTTCAAGGCGGCGTACGTCTCGGGTCCGTACCGGCCCGCGGGTATCAAGGCGGCCGGTCCGGTCGCGACGGTCGTACGCGCCGACAAGCGGCCGCAGCTGTTCGTCCCGGACTTCATCGAACTGCCGAAGGAGCCGGAACCGCAGCAGATCGAGGCCGCGCCGAAGGAAGAGCCCAAGTCGGAAGAGGCCGTCGAGCCGAGCGAGCTCGACGTGATCGTGTCGCGGCTGATCGGCCAGGGCCCGCCGGCGCACGAGGTCTGGCTGCCGCCGTTGAAGGAGCCCAACTCCCTCGACACCCTGCTGCCGAACCTGAACCCCACGGACGACCGCGGTCTTTCGCCGGTCGGGTTCTTCGGCAACGGCAGGATGCAGGTGCCGATGGGCATCGTCGACCGGCCGTACGAGCAGCGTCGTGACCTGCTCTGGGCGGACTTCTCCGGTGCCGCGGGGCACGGCGTGATCGTCGGCGGCCCGCAGTCGGGCAAGTCGACCATGCTCCGGACGATGCTCATGTCGATGGCGCTGACCCACACTCCCGAGGAAGCGCAGTTCTACTGTCTCGACCTCGGTGGCGGTACCTTGGCCGCTCTTCAAGGCCTGCCGCACGTCGGCGGGGTCGCGGTCGCCCGGCGCGAGCCGGACAAGGCCCGCCGGATCGTGGCCGAGCTGACCACCCTGCTCACCGAGCGGGAAGGCCGGTTCGGAGCGCTGGGCATCGACTCGATGAACGAGTTCCGCAACCGCAAGCGGCGCGGCGAGATCAAGCCGGAAGACGACCCCTTCGGTGACGCCTTCCTGATCGTGGACGGCTGGAAGGCGCTGCGGGACGACTTCGAGGAACTGGAAGCCTCCATCACCAAGCTGGCCACCCAGGGTCTGTCCTTCGGTGTGCACGTCTTCATCGCCGCCAACCGGTGGGCGGACATCCGCCCGGCGATCAAGGACATGATCGGCACGCGGTTCGAGCTCCGTCTCGGTGACCCGAGTGAATCCGACATCGACCGCCGGGTCGCGGTGAACGTCCCGGCCGGGCGCCCCGGCCGCGGCCTGACCCGCGACAAGCTGCACCTGCTCACGGGGCTGCCCCGGATCGACGGGTCGAGCAACCCGGACGACGTCGCGGCCGGGGTCGCCGACGCGGTGGCGAAGATCAAGGGTGCGTGGCATGGCAGGCTCGCTCCGCAAGTCCGCCTGCTGCCGGAGATGGTCACCTACGACGAGGTGCTCAGCCTCGACACCAAGCGGAACACGAAGCTGATCCCGATCGGTGTCAACGAGGAAGACCTCCAGCCGATCTATCTCGACTTCTCCGCCGATTCGCACTTCTACGCGTTCGCGGACGGAGAGTCTGGCAAGACCAACCTGCTCCGGCAGATCACCCGAGGGATCACCGAGCGGTACACCTCGCAGGAAGCGGTCGTCATCCTGGTCGACTACCGGCGCACCATGCTGGGCTTCATCGGCGGCGACCAGCTGCTCGGCTACGCCGTTTCGGCGGCACAGCTGGACGGCATGGTGAAGGACGTGCACGGGTCGATGACCCGGCGGCTCCCCGGGCCCGATGTCACTCAGGAGCAGTTGAAGAACCGCTCTTGGTGGACCGGTCCTGAGCTGTTCGTCATCATCGACGACTACGACCTGGTCGCGACGCAGTCCAGCAACCCGGTGAAGCCTCTCGCGGAGTTCATGGCGCAGGCCAAGGACGTCGGTCTGCACGTCATCTTGGTGCGCCGCTCCGGTGGCGCGAGCCGGGCCATGTTCGATCCGATCCTCGGCAAGCTCAAGGAGATCGCGGCGCCGGGTATGGTCATGAGCGGTTCGAAGGACGAAGGCGCGCTCGTCGGCAACGTCAAGCCGAGCCAGATGCCGCCGGGCCGAGGAAACCTCGTGACCCGGAAGTTCGGGAAGCAGCTCATGCAGGTCTCGTGGATTCAGCCGGACTGACAGCCAGGGGAACCAGATGAGGTACGGCTGGGCGTGAGGTGACGACGACTATCTGCGGGAGTGGCTTGTGACAGTGCGGGTAGCGGTGGACTTCGGGACATCGAGCACCTGCGTAGTCGCTTCGATCAACGGCCGCGAGCCGCAGGTCGTCGTGGTCGACGGGCAGCCGCTGATGTCCTCGGCGGTCTATGCCGCTCCGGACGGGACGTTGTTCGTCGGCCAGGAAGCGGAACGGCAGGCGGCGGTTGACCCGTCGCGGTACGAGCCGAATCCGAAGCGACGGATCGACGAGGGCGACCTGCTGCTCGGCGACAACGTCCTACGCGTGACGGACGTCGTGAACGCGGTGCTGAAGCGTGCGGTGACGGAGGCTCGACGGCTGGCGGGTGACGCCGAGGTCGAGTTGCTGGTCTTGACCCACCCCGCCGATTGGGGCGCCACCCGGACCCGTCTGCTCCGGCAGGCGGCGGCTGGGCTCGCGCGTCAGGTCGCTCTCGTCCCGGAACCGGTCGCCGCGGCGGTCTATCACGCGGCGACCTTCGCCCCGGTCGAGCTGAACTCCGAACGCACGGTGGAGTTCAGCGGCCGTCCCGGAGATGCCCTGGCAGTCCTCGACCTCGGCGGTGGCACCGTCGACGTCAGCGTCGTCCAGCGCACCCCGGGGAGTCCCGCGGATCGCGGTTTGCCCGCTAAACGCGCTGGGTTCCAGGTGCTGGCCACGAGGGGCGACCCCAGTTTCGGTGGGGCCGACGTCGACCAGGCGCTGCTCGAGCATGTGGGTTCCCTGGTGTCGTCGGCCGACCCGCCGGAGTGGCGGAAGCTGGTCGAGGGGCGTGAGCTCACCGATCGGCGGCGACGCCGGGTCCTGAGGCAGGACGTCCGGGGTGCGAAGGAGACTTTGTCGCGGCACGCCTACACGGACGTGCCGATGCCGCCGCCGTTCGCGGACGCCCACGTGACCCGGGAGGACCTCGAGCGGCTCATCGCGGGCCCGCTGGGGCGCGCGGTCGAGCTGACCGTCGCCGCGATCGGCGACTCCGGCCTGCGGCCGAAGCAGTTGACGGCGATCTTCCTGGTCGGTGGTTCCAGCCGGATCCCGATGGTCTCGCGGCTGGTGCATGAGCGGACCGGTGTCGTGCCGACCACGCTGGACCAGCCCGAGACCGTCGTCGCGCGCGGCGCCCTCCGTGCCGTCCTCATCGACCCGGACCGGACGGGCTCCCTCGCCGGCTCCGCCGTCTCCCGCCTCGGTGTGCCTGCTGATCAGCGCACGGAGGTCGTGCGCCCCGCCGAGGCCCCGCGCCCCCAGTTCGCCCAGGCACCCCACCCGCAGCAGGTCGCGTTTAGCCCGCTAAACGCAAGTCGGCAGGGGCCGCCCTCGCCGCCGAGGGGCCAGCAGGGGGCGCCGCCGCCGTGGCGCCCGGCCGAGCCGGTCCGCGAGACCAAGCCGGCCGAGCGCGGCGGGAAGGGAAGCAAGACGCCCTGGATCATCGCCGCGGTCGTCGTGGTCGTGGCGCTGGTCGCCGGTGGCGTGTTCTTCGTCGTCAACAGCGGGGAGGACGAGCCGGAGGGCCGGACCTTCGCCGCGTACGACTACCGGTTCGTCGCTCCGCAGGATTGGACCCAGACCGACGACCGGGTCGCGGACCGTCAGGTGGTGATCCATCCGAGCGATTCGCTTACCGGCGATGACCTGGTGGTCGCGCAGGAATACGTCATGGACTACGACGCGACCGCCGATAGACAGAAACTGGTCGACGCCCTCTCCGAGTCCGCGGCCAAGGACACTGAGAAGTACAGCCAATTCAACGGGTCGGTCACCTATGGCGGGAAGACGGTCATCTACTACCGCGAGACCAAGGAGCGGGCGCGGGTCGACTGGTATGTCGTCGCGCAGGGCAAGATCCGCGTCCACATCGGTTGCCAGTACGGCACCGGCTCGCCGCTCGAGCAACGGGTGAGCGCCGCCTGCGAGCAGGTCGTCAAAACGATGGTGGTCGTCAACTGAAGGGGGAGGCGATATGCCACCCGAACCCGAGACTGCCGCGGAGAACTTCGCGCGTACCGGGCGCGACGCGGTCACCTATGCCCGTCAGGTTTCTCGTACCGCCAAAGCACGCTACGAGCGGCGTCGAAGTGAGAATGCGGACCTGGCGAAGGAGTTCGGCAAAGGAAAGCTCGCGGGCGGAGAGACCGCACCGACCCCCAGCGCTATTCGGAACGCCGCGAAGCGGTTCCGGACGGGGCGAGGTTTGCCGGTCCCGGCCATGCCTGCGGCCGCGGATTTGGTTCCGCCCAGACCGGAACCGGCGTCTCGGCGGCCACGTGTGGGTGACGACGATGAGGACTTTTCGCAGTCGCGAATCATGATCCGTGGCGAATGAGTGTTCCGCCGCAGGCTGCTGTGCTTTTGCTAAATCCCAAGGTGAAAGCGCCTTTCCGAGTCAGATCCGCGTTAGCTGGCACGGACGGCGCGCAGTCGTGGATCGGTGGTTCCCACGCAGAGCGTTTCCGCAAGCAACTACTTCCCGGCAAATCAAGCCAAGGGGGAACCGGACATGGCAGGGTCTCCGTCGTAGGTCCGTACGAAACAAACACAAGCAAGTGCGGATAACCACGATCGAAGGGGGCAACTCCCATGGCTAGCGGTTTCAAGGGGACAGTTACCGAGTTCACGACTGCCGAGCAGAACGTGAGCGAGACCAAGATCTCGATGGACACGAACCTGAACACCCTGCGCAACAACCTCGAGTCGACGCGGGCCGCGTGGAAGGGTGACGCGGGCGACGCGTTCCAGCGGATCATGGAGCGTTACGACGCGGCGGGCAAGAAGATGAACGACGCACTCCAGGTGATCGCCGATCTTCTGAAGTCGGCGGGCTCCAAGTACGAGGCGGCTGAAGCTCAGCAGAACGAGGCTCTCAGCAAGGTCACCAGCCAGTTCGGCGACCGCCTCGGCTGAGCGGTTCTTTCGACTTCCCTGAACAACCAAACTTTGATTTGACCTCTGGAGGATAAAAAATGAGCCAGCCCATGGAAATCAGCTACGCGGCCCTCGACCAGGCGGCGGACGACGTCAACAAGACCGGTGGCGAGCTGAAGGCTCTGTTCGACGACCTGAAGAGCCAGCTCAACCCGCTGATCAGCAGCTGGGAAGGTGACGGTCAGGCCGCATACCTTGCCGCGCAGGCCGAGTGGGACAAGGGCTTCGACGAGCTCAACCAGCTTCTTGCCCAGATCGGTGGCGTTCTCCCGCAGCTGCGCGAGGCCTACCAGTCCACCGAGCAGGGTGTCACCAACCTGTTCTGAGCTTCCGCTCCGAACGAACCACGGTGGGCCGCACTACGGTGCGAGCCCACCGTTTTCGTTTATGCGAAATGCCGCGGCGGCAACCGTTCCGCCGCGGCATTCTTGGCTCAGTGCGGCGCGCCGACCTCGAATTCGGGACTGGTGTTGAGCACGCGGACCGTCACCTTTTTCGGCTGACCGCCGATGTCGACCGAGCAGTCGAACGTCGCGCCGTTCTCAATCGCCTGACCAGACGGGCACTTCGCATTCTTTACGTCCGGTTCACCGTAGCTTTCATTGAGCACGTGAACCACGCCGTCCTGAACGGATTTCTCGTCGAGGGTGTCGCCGGCGAAAGCGCCGAGCAGCCAGGCGGACACCCCGCCGACGGCCACCACGGCGACAGCGATTCCGCCGATCAGTAAAGGTTTCTTCGAACTCTTCGCCTTTGCTTCGGTGCCGCCGAACGCGCCGAGCCCGCCGTAGTTGGACGACGACGAAGGTGGCTGGAAACCGCCGCCGTACTGTCCCTGCGGTGGTGTTCCGGGCGCCTGAATCTGCTGCTGTGCCTGCCAATCCTGCTGGGGAGCCGACTGCGGAGCGGGCTGCTGCCACGCGTTGCCGGGCGCCGGAGGTCCTGTTTGCTGCCACGGCCCGGAAAACGAGCCGGTGACGCCCGGCTGTGCCGACTGTTGCCACTGCCCGGTGTAGGAACCGGTGGTCGCCGCGTTGGGGTCGCTCTGCTGCCATTGTCCGGAATGCGGCCCGGTCGCTTGATTGTCCTGCGGCGGGCCTTGCTGGGCCGCGGGGCCGGCGGGCGGCTGCCACCATTGCTGCGGCTGCTGTTGCTCGGGCGGCTGGCTCATCGGAGGTCACCTCGGGTCGGGACGGTGCTCGGGTTCGGACGATCGACCATGGTTCAGGCGCCGTTCAGTTCGCCGAGCCGGCGATAGAAGTCTTCCCGCGCCGCCTTGTCCGGCAGAACGGTGATCTGGGAGGCGTCGGGCAGCTTCGGCATGTCCTGTGCGGTCGCCTTGCCGGTGAAGCGGAAGTCGTACCGCAGCTCGACTTTGTGCCCGCCGCCCTCGATTTTGGCGTCCATGACGATCTGGTCCAGGTTGCCGTCGGCGTTGAGCGAGATCGTGGTCGGGATCGGCGCCTTCTTCATGTCTTCCGTGATGGCACCCTTGATAGAACCCGGGAGTTGCTCGACCCCGACCTCCAGGAAGTAGGTGAACGCCACTTCGGCGCTGAGCTCGATCTTGCCCGCCGGAAGGCTCTTGGCTCCCTTGACGATCTTCTTGTCGGCGTTGTACGACATCGCCACGGTGTCGGCCATTTTGCAGGCGGTGAGGACGCCGCTCCACGAGCACGGCCTGGCAAGGCCGGCCTCCGGTTTGGGCATGGATACCCACGGGGTGGCGGCGAGGCTCTTGTACGCAGGGCCGAGGTACACGTACTCGACCGTCCCGTCGGCGGGGGTGTACCAGTCGAGGCTTTCGTCCGGGTTCTTCTGCGACCGGTTGCGGCTCACCCGGCTTTCCGGCGAGCCCGTCCGGGCCGACGTGATGGTGCCGCGGACGTACTTTTCGTCGAACTTGAAGTACGCGCCCGCCTCGGCGGTGACGTCACGCTGCTTGCCGATGGTGTCCTGCAACTTGTTCATGGCGTCTTCGAACTTCGTGCCGACGTAGGTCGCGGCGTCGTCGCCCTTCGGTACGGCGGTGCCGGCGCGTGCCTGGCCGCACGCGGTGGTGAGCGCCAGAACGGCGCCCAGCACGCACAAGATGGTCGTTGGCCGTTTGTTCATCGCCGTTCCCCTGATCGAGTCCCCGCGCGCGGTGCGCGTCCGGATCGTCTCATCCTCCCCTCCGGAAGCCGACGGCGTGGCCGGTTCCGAAACACCGGGGAGTACAGTTCTGGTGCGCCCGCCGGGCGCCGGTCCTAGTATGGGACCCCGGACCGACCCCCGCTTCGCAGGTGGGTCGGGCGTGGGGGTATCTTCATATGTCGTTGTGCGCTGCGGCGCGTAAGCGCTAGGCCCGCACAGAACCCACACGCAATGTTGACGACGAGGTAGACCCTTGCCCACGTACAGCCCCAAGCCCGGCGACGTCACTCGTGCCTGGCACGTGATCGACGCCGAGGATGTCGTGCTCGGCCGGCTCGCGACCGAGGTCGCCACGCTGCTGCGCGGCAAGCACAAGCCGACCTACGCCCCGCACGTGGACACCGGTGACTTCGTCATCATCGTCAACGCCGAGAAGGTTGCGCTCACCGGAAACAAGCGCGAGCAGAAGTTCGCGTACCGGCACAGCGGTTACCCCGGCGGTCTGCGTAAGCGCTCCTTCGGCGAACTGCTCGACACGAAGCCCGAGCACCTGCTCGAGAAGGTCGTCAAGGGCATGCTCCCGAAGAACAAGCTCGGCCGCGCCCAGGCGAAGAAGCTCAAGGTCTACGCCGGCCCCGAGCACCCGCACGCCGCGCAGCAGCCGCAGGCGCGCGAGATCACCAAGATCGCGCAGGTCGCGCAGTGAGTGAGGAACAGTCTGTGACCAGCACCGAGACCGAAGCCGTCGAGGCTGTCGCGGCCCCGGAGACCACCGCGACCGCGGAGACCCCCGCCGTCGCCGACGCCGTCGCGACCAGCGAGACCCCGGCCGCACCGCGTCCGTCGCGTGCCGCCGGCGGCAACGCCCAGACCGTCGGCCGCCGTAAGGAAGCCGTCGTCCGGGTGCGCGTCGTTCCCGGTACCGGTGAGTTCAAGCTCAACGGCCGCACGCTCGAGGAGTACTTCCCGAACAAGGTGCACCAGCAGCTCATCCGTGAGCCGCTGGTGACGGTCGACAAGCCCGACTCGTTCGACATCTTCGCCAACCTGCACGGTGGCGGGATCTCGGGCCAGGCAGGCGCGCTGCGCCTGGCGATCGCCCGTGCGCTCGTCGAGGTCGACGCCGACGACCGCCCGGCCCTGAAGAAGGCCGGCTTCCTGACCCGTGACGCTCGCGCCACGGAGCGGAAGAAGTACGGCCTCAAGAAGGCTCGTAAGGCTCCGCAGTACAGCAAGCGCTGATTCGCGCCCTTGGCGCAACCCACGGAAGCGCCCATCCGTCTCTCGGATGGGCGCTTCCGTGTTTCCCGGGTCCCGCCGTTCCCACGGGCCCCGTTGTCACACCAGTCCCACCTGCCCCAACAGAGCGCCTTTAGCGGGCTAACTGTGCTCCGTCGCGTTCCTAGGGGTGTCGCGTTTAGCGGGCTAAACGCGATTCTGGGGGTGCGGGACGGCGCCCTGGGGCAGTAGCTAGGTTGTCGTGGTGGTTTTCCAAGGAGGTCGACAGATGGCTCGTCTATTCGGTACCGACGGCGTACGTGGCCTCGCCAACGAGGAGCTGACGCCGGAGCTGGCCCTGTCGCTCGCGGCCAGCGCGGCCCGGGTCCTCGCCGCCCACGACCGCTCGCACCGCCCGATCGCGGTCGTCGGCCGTGACCCGCGCGCCAGCGGTGAGATGCTCGAGGCCGCGGTCGTGGCAGGCCTCGCGTCCGCCGGTGCCGACGTCCTCCGCCTGGGTGTCCTGCCGACGCCGGCCGTCGCCTACCTGGTGGGCGCGCTCGAAGCGGACCTCGGTGTGATGATCTCCGCCTCCCACAACCCGATGCCCGACAACGGCATCAAGCTCTTCGCGGCAGGCGGCCACAAACTTCCCGACGGTATCGAGGACGAGATCGAGGCAGGGCTCTCCGCACAGATCACCCGCCCGACCGGAACCGGCGTCGGCCGCGTGAAGGACGTCCCGGACGCCGCCGACCGCTACATCCAGCACCTGCTGTCCGCCACCCCGAATCCGCTCGCCGGCCTGCGGGTCGTCGTGGACTGCGCCAACGGCGCGTCGTCGGCCGTCGCCCCCGAGGTCTACCGCAAGGCGGGCGCCGACGTCATCGCGATCCACGCCGAGCCCGACGGCGTCAACATCAACGAGCACTGTGGTTCCAATCACCCCGAGGCGCTGCGCGCGGCGGTCGTCGAGCACCGCGCCGACCTGGGCATCGCCCACGACGGCGACGCCGACCGCTGTGTCGCGGTCGACGCCGCGGGTGAGCTCATCGACGGCGACCAGATCATGGCCGTCCTCGCCCTCGCGCTGGCCGACACCGGCGAGCTGACCAAGAACACCCTGGTCGCGACCGTGATGAGCAACCTCGGCCTGCACCTGGCCATGCGCGCGCACGAAATCAACCTCATCACCACCGCCGTCGGCGACCGCTACGTCCTCGAGGAACTCCGCGCGAGCGGGTTCGCGCTCGGCGGCGAGCAGTCCGGCCACGTCGTCCTCCCCGCCTACGCCACCACCGGCGACGGCCTCCTCACCGCTCTCCGCGTGATGAGCCGCATGGCCGAAACCGGCAAGTCCCTCGCCGACCTCGCCGCCGTCATGAACCGGCTCCCGCAGGTCCTGATCAACGTCCCCGTGGCCGACAAGGCCGCCGTCGCCGTTTCCGCCGCTGTCCGCGATGCCGTCGACGCCGTCGAGGCCGAACTCGGCGAAGAGGGCCGCGTGCTCCTGCGTCCTTCGGGCACCGAGCAGCTGGTCCGGGTCATGGTCGAGGCCACCGCGCACGACACCGCACAGGCCGCGGCCGACAGGCTCGCGGGCGTGGTCTCCTCGGCCTCGTAAGCCCTCTCACGATCGGCCGAAAGAGCTGCGACTCTGGTTACCGGCCCGGTACATTCCGTGTGCAAGGAACGGCACCGGGAGGGATTGGGCCGCGTCTGAGCTCGGAAGAGCGATGTCGCCCAGGGTGAGGGGAAAGCATGGCCGGTCACAAGGTCGATCCACAAGCGCTGACGCAGGCGGCCAAGGCGTTGAGCGATATTCCGAAGCACGCTTTGGAACAGCCTTTGGCCGCGGTCAAGGACATCCAGCTGGCCGCGATCGATTTCGGTCAGGGACATCAGGACAGCTACGGCCCGTACCGGCCCGCTGTGACGCGGCTGGCCAACATGGCGGACAGCTATCTCAAGGCCGCTGATCTGTTCGCGCAGAAGCTCAACGCTTCAGGTGGCAAGTACGACCAGAACGAAGCCGACACGACCGCGGCCGTGAAGGCGAGGGGCCGGTGACCGCCAAGGAAGAGGACGACCTCCCGACCCGTGCCGAGGTCGAGCAGATCATCAATGACGAGCGGATTCCGTGGGACGTCCGCCGCGATCTGGCGCTGCAGTATCTCGACTACATCGAAGACGAAGATCCCGACGAGGTCGGTTTCTCCAGCGATGAGGACAAGAACGGTTTCCGTGACGCCGTAAAGGCGCAGATGAAGATCAGCGAAGGCGATCTCAACGGGAACAACTTCTGGGGCGGGATGCTGTCCGATACCCAGCTGATCAACAGTCTGGAAGACAGCGTTCAGGTCGCCTACGGCAACGCCAAGGGCCATGTCGACAAGCTCGCCGAAGAGGACCGGCAGGCGAACCAGAAGGCGAACGCCGACGCGCGGGCCGGGCTCGACCAGATGGCCTCGAAGGCCTCCGCGACGAACCCCGCCGCGGAAACCTCCGATCAGATCTTGGACTTCGGGAAGCCGTCCTTCCGGAACATCGAGATCTTCGTGCCGCTGTACAACCGCTCGGTGGCCGTCGTCGGCGGTGGCGGTCCGGCCGACGTCAACCAGCTGCGTGAGCTTTACGACCAGCAGCGCAAGATCCCGTTCGGCAAATTCGCGGCAGGGGCCGACGAATTCACCAAACTGCGGGACGCGGTCGCCACTTCCTCCGGCGACGTGTCCGGTGAAATGAAGAAGAACCTCGGTGGCTGGGAGGGCGCTTCCGCCGACCAGGCGCGGACCTACCAGCAGAACTACGAGGCCAAGACGAAGGTCGTCTCGGACGGCGCGGATCATGCCGCCGTCGCGATGATGACGGCCGCCGGTTCCGTCGCGAAGTTCTGCCGTGACAAGGCCGACTGGATGATCAAGGCGTCGTGTGACCGGCTCGGCGAGGTCACCCCACAGGACCTGGACCGGATCATCCGTATCGCGGAACTCCGCGACAACGCGAGCCAGGACGACTTCAAGCACTGCTCGAAATTCCTCGACCAGCAGTCGCGCGACATGATCAACGATGAGAACTGTGACCTCGACGAGGACACGATCAATCACATCATCGATCAGGTCAAGATCTACTTGAAGGACACGTTCAACAACTTCTACACGAAGTACCTGAACGACTTCAGGACGATGTGCACCAACACGCATACCGCGGTCGCCGGCGCCTGGCAGGGCCTGACCGATTTCTTCAGCCAGCTCGAAGAAAATCCGTTCGTCGATCTCGATGCGGCGGCCGGAAGTTCGGACGGCGGGTTCAAGACCGGTGGTGGATCGGACAGCGGAGGCGGCGGCCGCACCGGCGGCAGTGGACCAGGCAGTAGCGGCGGCGGAGGCGACACGACCCCCATCGGCGATGCGAAGCCGCCGGCACCCCCGGAGACGCCCGACCCGAATACGAATCCGGTCACGCACAAGCCACTCGAGGTCGATCCGGAGACCGGCGAGGCGTATCCGATCGACCCGCGGACCGGCGAAGCGATCAAGCCGGAGACACCCGAGACCGTCACGGTCGAGCAGGGTGATCACAAGATCTCCATGGCCGAGCCCGGCAAGGACGGCAAGATGGGGATCTCGGTCGACGACGGGACCGGGCACCCGAAGGACTACAAACTCGACTGGGGCGACCCCAGGCCGATGCCGGACGCCACTCCGGATCACGGGCCGACGGGCGACGCGGAAGATCGCGATACCGCAGGTCAACAAGACTCGGCCCAAAGCGGGGAACAGTCCTTCAAGCCCGGGCCCGACGGCAAGATCCACATCGAAGACGGCAACCTCAAGATCACCGCCGAACGCCCCGATGGGCCGGACCGGCCGACGCGTGTGACGGTCGACGACGGCAGCGGCAAGCCGACGACGTACACCCTCGGAGAGGAAACTCCGGGAGCCAAAACGCCCGCCGCGGCCGTGGGCACCGGGGCCGGAGAGGTCCGGCAGGACCCCGCGGTACCGGGTGCGAGGCAAGCCGATCCCGGCCAACCGGTGGGAGCCACGGCCAGGGAGTACGCGGAGGCGACCGGCGAGCAGGTCGCGGGTCACGGTCAGGCGGAACCGGCGCGCCATGACGGGGATCCCGGCGTGGGGCGCCAAGAACCGGCTGCCGCGGTTGCAGGCGACACGTCCGCGGCCCCGGCGGACCAGCAGGTCGCACCGGCCGCCGCTTCGGAGTCGACGTCCGCGCAATCGTTGAGCGACCCCTTCGCCGGCGATGGCCTCGGCGAGGCATCCGACCCGGCGGGCGCCGGTGGCGGCGGGGCCTCCACCCCGTCCACTTCAGGGCTCGGCTCGACGCCGGGCGGAGGTGCCGAACAGGTCGCTCAGCCCGCCGGCGGGATGGGCATGATGGGCGGCGGCATGATGGGCGGCGCCGGAGCAGGCGGTAGTGGCGGCGGCGGCGAGGACCAGCAGCGCACATCGAGCGGCTACCGCGTCGATGGCGGCCTGTTCGAGACCGCGACGTCGACCAGCCGGATCAGCGGTTCGCTCGACGACGACGGTGTCATCGGTTTCCGCTGACGGACCGGCACCAGCTAGGGGAGGACGAACCGTGAGTTCCGAAGACGCGCTGGCCGCGATGAGGAGCAAGCTGGCGAGCCTGGACAGTGAGAACTCCGCCAGGATGGCTCTGCTCGACAAACGTCGTGAAGAGGCTCTCGCCGAGGCCAAGGAAAAGACCGACAAGCAGGCGAAGATCCAGGGCGGCGTCATCGTCCGGCTGCAGGAGCGCAACCGCAAGGCCAAGGCCGCGGGTGGGTGGGCGACCGAGTCGACCGTCGGCGAGAAGGTCGAGGACGACGGCGACTTCGGGTTCGAAGAGGACGAGTCGGAGAACGAGCGTCGTGCCGGGTATCGGGCGGCTGACGAGCCTCCGGCCGCGTATCGGCCGCCGGTGCCCGCGCCGCAGGCTCCGCCGCCGCCCCCTCCGCCTCCCGTGCCGGTGCCCGAGGCGCCGCCTGCCGGACGGCATCGCCGGGCGGCCGCGCGGGGTGATGACGACGATTTCGCCAACACCGACTGGCTCGCGACCTGAGAATTCAGGTCCGCCGCGTCACGATGGCCTGCTCGACACCGTGGAAGACGGCGTGCGACTTGCATCGCACGTCTTCGGCGACGTGGTCGGGAGTCAGTACTTCGGCCAGGGCCCGCAGGGCCACCTCGCCCTCGGCGACCGCGACCCGGGAGCCAGGGCAGGTATGGCGGCCGAGGCCGAATGCGAGTTCGGCGCCTGGGCCGAGCGGGATGGCCAGTTTGTCGCCCGTGGTGAAGTCCTTGCCGGACAAGGAGAACGGCGCGATCACGCGGCGGGCGGCGAAGCGGGTCGGCGCGATTTCGTGGATCAGGCCGCGGACGTCGTCGAGGAGATCTGGGCGGCGTAGCAGCTCGAGGCCGGCGAGGGCGAGGAAATTCATGGAGTTCTCGTATGCGGCGTGCGCGAGCATCACCGGCGTGATCATCAGCTCGTCTTCGGTGATCCGTCCGGCTTCGTGTGCTTCGCGGAGCAACGCGAGTCCGCCGCCTTCGATGGCTGTCGCCTTGAGGAAGAACATCGCCACTCTGAGCGCGGCGGTGTCGGCGCCGGCGGGCCCGCCGGACCAGACGTCGAGGTTCGCGGCCGTCTCGGACAGGTTCGCCAGCAGTTTCTCGCCAAGAGGTTCCTGCGCGCCGAGCACCGCGGCCGTCACCCGCGAGGCCACCGGCCTGGCGAAATCGGCCACCAGGTCGAACCGGGCACTTGCGTTTAGCCCCCTAACCGCGATTTGGATGTCGGTGAGCACAGCGGCGGGCAGGGGCTCCACCAGGGCGATCACCTCCTTGACGACGGCACGGAGCCGACGGTGGTCCGCGCCGTCCATCAGCAGGAGATTCGGCGTCTCGGCCGTGGCCCCACCTGGGTTCGAGCTGAGCTCGCGGTCGCGCAGCGCCTTGACGCGATCCGCCGGATCGTCCAGCACGAAGAATTCGTCCACGTTCGTATGATGCCCATGCCGCGGCCGGAGGATGTGCCAGTGTCACCTGAAGTCCCCGAAGACGTGCTGCGGACCCCTCTCGTGCACCGCCTGCTCGAGCGGGCCGACGTCACGCGCCCGGCCTACACGCAACTCGACTGCTCGAACCGGCAGGACCTCGTCGAGCGGACGCTGACCTGGGCCGAACTCCTCGTCCATGTACGCGCTGTCGCGGCGAAGCTGCGTGAACTGGTCAAACCGGGGGACCGGGTCGCGATCACGGCGCGACAGGACCTCTCGTACGTCGTCGCGTTCTTCGGCGCGCTCTACGCCGGCGCCGTCGCGGTTCCGCTGTCCGCGCCGGAGGTCCGCGCGCATCGCGAGCGGCTGGTCGGCATTCTGAACGACTGCGACGCCGAGGTCTGGCTCACCTCGGAAGCTCTTGTAGACCGGCTCACGGAGTTCGCCGAAAGTGAGCCGGTCCCGGCGCCGCGCGAAATCGTCGCCGTCGACGCCTTGCCGATGGATCCGGCGGACACGTCGTTGCCCGCGCCCCTGCGCCCTGATGACCCTGCCTACCTGCAGTACACGTCGGGGACGACGCGATCACCGGCAGGCGTGATCATCACGCACGGGGCTCTTTCGGCGGCGTGCTGGCAGATCTGCGACGCCTACGACGTCCTCGAAACCACTACCTGCGTCGGCTGGATCCCGTTCTTCCACGACATGGGACTGGCCCAGCTCCTGGCGGGCACGATGCACGTGGGCGGCCGGTCGGTCTTCATCTCGCCGCTGGAGTTCATCCGTCGCCCGGAGCGCTGGCTGCTGCTGATGTCGGCCTACCCGAACACGCTCACCGCCGCCCCGAATTTCGCCTACGACCTGGTCGTCGAGGCCGTGCCGGAGGCGCAGCGGCGCGAATTCGACCTCTCGTCGGTCTCGATCGCGCTGAACGGCAGCGAGCCGGTCCGGCCGTCGACGGTCCGGCGGTTCCTGGCCGCGTACGAACCCCATGGTTTCCCGAGGGGCGCGTTCCGTCCGTCGTACGGCCTCGCGGAGGCGACCGTCTACGTCGCCAGCGGCGACGCGGGCGGCCCGGTGATCACCGAGGTCGGCGGCCGCGAGCTCGTCGAGATCGGCTGGCCCCGGGGTCAGCAGGTCCGCGTCGTCGACCCGTCAGGTCGCGTTTTGCCCGCTAAAGGCGACACGGGCGAGATCTGGGTGAAGGGGCCCAACGTCGGCGCCGGCTACTGGCGCCGTCCCGAGCTCACAGCGGAGGTCTTCGGCGCCGAAGTCGACGGGGAAGGCGGCTGGCTCCGGACCGGCGACCTCGGATCCATCCGCGACGGCAGGCTGTACGTGACCGGACGACTCAAGGACCTGATCATCATCGACGGCCGCAACCACAGCCCCCACGACATCGAGGAGACCGTCGCCGAGGCGCACCCGATCCTCGGTCAGGACCGCGTCGCTGCCTTCGCGGTCGACGGCGACGAGGGCGAGGGCGTCGTCGTGGTCGCCGAACGCGCGCGGAAGGTGTTCGACGTCGATGAGCCGGAGGTGGCGCGCGCCGCCACCCGCGCCGTTGCCGAGCGGCACGACGTGGCACTTCGGGCCTTCCTGCTGGTGAAACCCGGTGGCCTCCCGCGTACCTCCAGTGGCAAGGTCGCGCGTTCCGCAGCCAGAACGCGGTATTGGGCCGGCCATGGGACAGAATTGCCCCATGGCTGACGGGAGCGAGTACGTCGACGAGATCAAAGCGCTCGTCTGCAAGACCTTCGGCGTCGATCCGGACGCCATCGACGAGACGACACCTTTCGCTGAAATGGGTGTCGATTCGCGGCGTCGCGTCCGGCTGTTGGCGACCGTCGAGGTGGAGTACGGGATCGACATCGACCTCGATGAGCTGGATCGGCTGGTCGATATCCAAGGTGCGGCGACCGTTCTCGCCGAGGCGATAGACGCGGGTGCGAAACCGAGAAAACGCGGTCTACCAGGCCTCCTGAAGCGTAATCGTTTGAGTTAGCAAAGGTGTGAATGTCTCTGCGGTCTCGGTGACCGCTAGGTACATTCTGTGTGCATATGCGATGGCACCTGATGCCGTCGGCGTGCGTCGTAGGTAGGACAACGAGGCGGATACAACGGGACGAAGGGGGCACCGGCCATGCCGGACGGGGGCTACAAAGCCAGTTCAGAGGCGATGCTGTCAGCGCAGACGGCGCTGGAGCGAGCTGCTGAGAAGACGACGTCCGAGGCAGGGAAGGTGGCTCCGACGCAGCTCGCGGCGGAGGACTTCGGCCGGAAGCACACCGAGTACCACAAGGGTTACAGCACCGGGATCCAAGCCATCGGCGATGCGATGAAGGGCTATGCCGGGCAGTTGACCCAGCTCGGCGGTGGTGTCGGTACCGCCGCCACCCAGTACACGTCGGCCGAAGACGCGAACGCCGCGGCCGCTAATAAGGCAGGTGCGCAGTAATGGCGAAGCCGACGTGGGAGGAATACCAGAAAATCCAGAACGACCCCTACATCACGCAGGGCACCAAAGACAATCTCGCCAAGGCCATGCTGGTCGGTGGAGGCGAAGAGGAATACAAGAAGGCGACCGCGGAGCGGGACTCGCGTGCGGCCGATGACAAGACGCGGCGTGAGAAGGCTCAGAACGCCGACAAAGAACTCGACTCCATGCCGCGTCCCTCCGCGGGTGGAACCCAGACGACCAAATCCGACCAGGTTCTCGACCTTGGCAATCCGGCGCTGGACTTCTTCTCGACCTGGTCCAACGAGGTCTGGAACAAGATGCCGGACAAGCCCAGCCAGATCGATTACAAGACGGATGTCTGGGACCGGTTCCACGAAAACCGCGGAATCAACTTCCAAAAGATGTTCGATGAGGTCGAGGACATCGGCGACGCCAGGGCGAAGGTCGACCAGACCAGGACTGACGCGACGTCGGCGCTGACCACCCTGTTCCACGATTGGAAAGGGGAGGGCGCCACCGCGGCCAAGGTGAAGTACGAACAGCGCATCCAGCCGGACGCGAACGAGCTCGTGGCGCAGATGGACGGCGTCATCAAGCTGGTGCCGGCGACCATCGACAAGATCTTCACCGCGCTGAAGACCAAGGTCGACGAGGCGTTGAAGCTGCACGATCTCAAGGTCGCGACAGCGCCGCTTCACATCGCGAAACAGGTCGTCGAGGTGGCGAACGGCAATGTCGGCTCCAAGGAACAGCTCTTGGACATCGCCTATTGGCTCGATGAACAGTGCCCTGGGAACGATCTCGCCGGGCGGCTTCGTGACGACGACTGCGGCCTGAACGACGGCAACAAGGAATACGCGATCGGTGCCGCCAAGCAATGGTTGGCCGGCGCTTTCAAGACCGAATTCGGTGGTAAGTACGACGCGTTCAAGAAGCTCTGCAAGAACGCGAACGAAACCATCAATACGCAATATCACGAGCTTTCGCGGTTCATGGAGGACTACACGAACCCGTTCCCCGCGGCCGGTTCCGGCTCGCAGAAGCCGCCGGATAAAACCGGAAATGGCAGCGACGGGAACGGTTCCACCGGCAATGGTTCCACCGGCAGCAGCGGGAGCACGGGTGGCAGCACCGGTGG
The DNA here is from genome assembly GCA_963766045.1 of uncultured Actinomycetota bacterium. Lineage (GTDB taxonomy): Bacteria > Actinomycetota > Actinomycetes > Mycobacteriales > Pseudonocardiaceae > Amycolatopsis. Next base: position 387,558 of record CAVXYN010000003.1, read on the forward strand.
TGGCACGCCGTCGGCGTCGGCGCCCGAGCCGCCGAAGCCCGAGGACAAGCCCGCCGAGGGGATGAACCCGGTCACCGGGAAGCCGCTGGAGGTCGATCCCGAGACGGGCAAGCCGTACCCGATCGACCCGGCGACCGGGGAAGCGATCAAGGACGGCATGGACGGCGAAGACACCATGACCGTCCAAAAGGGTGACAACAAGATCGAGATGTCCGAGCCGGACAAGGACGGCAAGATGGACATCAAGGTCGACGACGGCAAGGGCAACGAGAAGGACTACAAGCTCGACTTCGACGACCCGAAGGGCGAAGGCGAGGGCAAGCCGGGCGAAGACGGCAAGGACCCGAAGGACGGCGAATTCGGCCCGAAGGGTGCGGTCAAGGAAGGCGAGCCCGGCGCCGACGGCGTCTACCGGCCCGGTCCGGACGGCAAGATCCACATTCAGGACGGCAACCTCAAGATCACCGCGGAGCAGCCGCAGGGTCCGAACGGCCCGACCGTGGTCACCGTCGACGACGGCAAGGGCGAGCCGACCACGTACACCCTCGACGAAAAGGGTGAGAAGACCGAGCTCAAGCCCGGCGATGACGGCAAATCCGACGACAAGACCCCTGGCGGCAAGACCGACGACATCCGGACGATGCCTGCACCGGCTGACGGGTCGGTGGCGGGTGGGGGCGGCTTCAGCGCTCCCGGCGGTGTTGAGGTCGGCGGTGTCGACGGCGGCCCGGGCGGTGGCGAAGGAAGCACTGCCGGCGGCGAGGGGGGCGCGTCGGCGGGTGGCGGTGGCGGCGCCGACGCGACCGCGCCCGCGGCCAGCGGCGGTGGAGCCGGCAGCTTCGACGGTGCGCTCGGCGGCGTTGGCGAAGGCGCGTCGGCCGGTGCTCTGAACGATGCCGGTTCTCTCGAGGCGGGCGCCCAGTCCGGCGGCGGTGCACAGCCGTCGGGTGCCGACTCCGGACTCGGGGCGGCACCGGGCGGTATGGACCCCGCGCCCGCGGGTGCCGGGGCAGGCGGCTCCAGCGGCATGTCCGGCATGGGCGGCGGCATGATGGGTGGCATGGGTGCGATGGGCGGCGCCGGTGGTGGCGGTGGCGGCGATTCCCAGCGCGGCGCGAGTCAATACCGCGTCGAAGGCGGCATCTTCGAGACCAGCGGTGCGGGCGGCAGGATCAGTGGGTCGCTCGAAGACGAGGGCGACCGTTCGATCAGTTACGAGCGATGATCGGTAGCCGGGGAACGAGGGAGGACCGATGAGCGCTGTGGACCGCCTGGCGGCGGCGTTGTCGCGGCAGGACGCCGCCATCACGGAGCAGCAGGAGCAGCGGGGGCTGCGAGAGAAACATCTCGCGGACGCCAAGGCACAGGCGTTCGACACCATGCAGAAGGACGCCGCCGTACACGGCAAGTACGCGGCCCATATGCAGGAGCTGGGCAAGCGGAGCAAGGAGGCGGGTGGCTGGCTGACCGGCAAGACGACCGCCGACCGCAGCCACACGATCGGCTTCGGTATCGAGGACGACGAACAACCGGACGCCCGGTTCGCGGAGTTCGGCGGCCGTCCGGGTGCCGCGGGTCCGCCGCCGATGGCCCCGCCGCCTCCGGTGGCGCCGGGAGTGCCTGGTGCGCCCGGACTGCCGGCGACGGTCGACGTCCCGCCGGTGCCCGCGGCCGGTCCGCCCGGGGCTCCCGAAGCGCCTGCGGCGGCGCCTCGACGCCGTGGCCGTCATGCGCGCGACGAGGCTGGTTTCGACGACGACGACTTCTCGAACAACTCGTGGATGGTCGACTGACCTGCGTTTAGCGGGCTAAACGTCACGCGGCGGGTTCGTCCTGGATGCCGATGGGGGCACGCTTGACGTCGGCGTCCAGGAGGGGCTGGAACTTGGTCGTCCCGGTCAGATGTGTGAGGAAGAACGCGGTGAAGAGCGCCCTCGTCAGCTGCTGGGTCCCGCGGTGCGGCTTCCCGTGCAGCAGGAGCTGGCTCCAGTGCTTGCCCTCGGTGACGCCGAGGTGCGACGACTTCCCGAGCGTCCGCAGCTGAACCGGCCCGGCCCAGGCGTCCGCGATGGCCTCGGCGTGCCCGACCGGCGGTGCGACCAGGTCCTCGCTCGCGGCGAGATGCAGGCCGGGCGCGGTCACCGACTGGGCGGACACCGTCGCCGGCGGCAGGGTCTGCGCCGGTGTGATCGTCGCGACAGCCTGGATACGCGGTCGATCCGTGCCTTCTTCGGCTGCCTGTGCGGCCGCCAAGACTGCCGAGCCGCCGCCGGTCGAGTGCCCCGCGAGGCCGAGTTTGTCCGGGTCGACGCTGATGCCGTCCGGGCCGAGGCGGACCGTCGTGATCAGGTCGAGCGTGGTGAGCAGGTCGCCCGCCAGCAGCCGATGCGAAGGCAGCGGCCCGCGCTGCGTGGCCGGTGCCGCCGCGACGATGCCCCAGCTCGCGAGGTGCCGGAGCAGATGCCGGTAGCTCCCGGTGGGCTGCAGCCAGCCGTGCCCGAACGCGATCGCGGGCAGACCGAGCCCCGAACGGGGCGTGAACACGACACCGGGGAGCCCGACCAGGGCGAGGTTGCCGCGCAGAACCTCGTGCGGACCTGGGTGAGACAGCTCCGCGAGCAGCTGCTTGGGCTTGCTGGCCATGGCGGTGACCTTACTGCCCGCCTCCCGGTCCGGCCCGCGCGCCGCCCCGCCGTTCGCCTTTAGCGGGCTAACTGCGACGCGTAGGCAGGCTAAGCGTCGCAGTTAGCCCCCTAAACGCAGGTCGAGAGGTAGGGGGCGGAGCCGCGCGACGGGGCTGTAGGTCCCTCGTTAGGCTGGTGTCCGTGTGTGGAATCGTGGGATACGTCGGACACCGCCCGGCCCTGGACGTCGTCATCGGCGGCCTTCGCCGGATGGAGTACCGCGGCTATGACTCGGCAGGCGTCGCCGTTCTCGACGGCGCCGGCGCGCTGAACGTCGAGCGCAAGGCAGGCCGCCTGGCCAATCTGGAGGCCCAGCTCGACACCGTCGGCAGGGATACCTTCGGCGGCACGGCCGGCATGGGCCACACCAGGTGGGCCACCCACGGTGCCCCCGTGGACCGCAACTCTCACCCGCACCGGGACGCCTCCCAGCGTGTCGCCGTCGTGCACAACGGCATCATCGAGAACTTCGCCGCCCTGCGCGCGGAGCTCGAGGCCGACGGCGTCGAGATGGCGAGCGACACCGACTCCGAGACCGCCGCCCACCTGATCGCCCGCGCCTACGCACAGGGCGAGACGGAGGGAGACTTCGCCGCCAGCGTCGCCGCGGTCTGTCGCCGCCTCGAAGGCGCGTTCACCCTGGTCGTGACCATCGCAGACCAGCCGGACACGATCGTCGCGGCACGTCGTTCCTCGCCGCTCGTGGTCGGTGTCGGCGAAGGCGAGCACTTCGTCGCCTCGGACGTCGCCGCGTTCATCGAGCACACCCGCGAGGCCGTCGAGCTCGGTCAGGACCAGCTCGTCGTGATCACCCGCGAGGGCTACGAGGTCACCGACTTCCACGGCGACGCGGCGCAGGCCAAGCCGTTCACCGTCGACTGGGACCTCTCGGCCGCGGAAAAGGGCGGCCACGAGTACTTCATGCTCAAAGAGATCGAGGAGCAACCGGAGGCCCTGGCGAACACGCTTCGCGGGCACTTCGACGGCGGCCGGATCATCCTCGACGAGCAGCGCATCTCCGACCAGGACCTGCGCGACGTCGACAAGGTCTTCGTCATCGCCTGTGGCTCGGCGTACCACTCCGGCCTGGTCGCCAAGTACGCGATCGAGCACTGGACCAGGCTCCCGGTCGAGGTCGAACTGGCCAGCGAGTTCCGCTACCGCGACCCGGTGCTGGACCGCGCCACCCTGGTCGTCGCCGTTTCGCAGTCCGGTGAGACCGCGGACACGCTCGAAGCCGTCCGGCACGCTCGCGAGCAAAAGGCGCGCGTCCTCGCCGTCTGCAACACCAACGGCGCGCAGATCCCGCGTGAGTCCGACGCCGTGCTCTACACGCACGCCGGTCCCGAGATCGGGGTCGCGTCGACCAAGGCGTTCCTCGCGCAGATCGCGGCCAACTATCTGGTGGGTCTCGCGCTGGCGCAGGCGCGCGGCACGAAGTACCCGGACGAGGTCGCCCGCGAGTTCGCGGAGCTGGAGGCCATGCCGGCCGCGGTGCAGAAGGTTCTGTCCACTGTGGACCAGGTCCGGGACCTCGGCCGCCGGATCGCCGACTCGAAGGCCGTGCTGTTCCTCGGCCGTCACGTCGGTTTCCCGGTCGCCCTCGAGGGCGCGCTGAAGCTCAAGGAACTCGCGTACATGCACGCCGAGGGCTTCGCCGCCGGTGAGCTCAAACACGGCCCGATCGCGCTGATCGAGGACGGCCTGCCCGTCGTCGTGGTGATGCCTTCGCCGAAGGGGCGCGCGGTCCTGCACTCGAAGCTGGTTTCGAACATCAGCGAGATCCAGGCTCGCGGTGCCCGGACGATCGTGATCGCGGAGGAGGGCGACGAGACCGTCCGCCCGTTCGCCGACGAACTGATCGAGATCCCGGCGGTGCCGACGTTGCTGCAGCCACTGGTGTCGACGGTTCCGCTGCAGGTGCTGGCCGCGGAGATCGCCCGCACGCGCGGGTACGACGTCGACAAGCCGCGTAACCTGGCGAAGTCGGTCACCGTCGAGTAAGGACCGGAGGCGCCGTGCAGGGAATCTGGACCACGGAACGGATTCGCGCGGCGGAGGACCGGTTGCTCGCCGTCACGCCCGACGGTGAGCTCATGCGGCGCGCGGCGTTCGGACTTTCCGTGCACGCCGCCGAGATGCTGGCCGACCACACGGGTTCGGTGTCCGGGCGGCGGGTGGTCCTGCTCGTCGGGTCGGGTAACAACGGTGGCGACGCCTTGTGGGCCGGGGCTTTCCTGCGTCGCCGCAATGTGGCCGTCTCCGCGATCCTCCTGAAGCCCGAACGTGCGCATGGGGCGGGTTTGGCGGCCATGAAACGATCGGGTGGGCGAGTGGTGTCCGTCGAGGACGGTCCACAGTGGATTGGCAAGGCGGACCTCGTCATCGACGGGATCGTGGGTATTTCGGCGCGGGGACCGCTGCGAGCGGACGCTGCCGCGTTGCTGGCACACGTGAGTTCTCCGGTGCTGGCCGTCGATCTGCCGAGCGGGGTCGACCCGGACACCGGCGCCGTCGACGGTCCGGCGGTCGTAGCCGACCGCACGGTCACGTTCGGCGCCATGAAGCCGGTCCATGTCCTCGCACCCGCTTCTTGTGGCGACGTCGCCTTGGTGGACATCGGGTTGCGGCCCGAACTCGGCGAGCCCGATCTGGAGCGGCTCGACACTGCTGACGTCGCGGCGGCCTGGCCGATGCCGGGCCCCGGGGATGACAAGTACAGCCAGGGCGTGGTCGGCGTCGCCGCTGGATCCGCGACCTACCCGGGTGCCGCGGTGCTCGCGGCCGGTGCCGCGGTGCGGGCGACGTCCGGACTGGTGCGCTACGCGGGACACGCCGCGGATGTGGTGCGAGGGCGCTGGCCCGAGATCGTCGCGACGGGTTCGGTGACCGATGCGGGGCGGGTGCAGGCGTGGGTCGTCGGGCCGGGGATCGGGACCGGGCACGAGGGGCGGGACGTGCTGCGGTACGTGCTCGGCCGAAGTGTTCCGGTATGCGCCGACGCCGACGCGACAACGATCATCGCGCGGTCGCCGGAGGTGCTCGACGCGCGGGATCCGGACACGCCACTCGTGCTGACGCCGCACGCGGGAGAGTTCGAGCGGTTGATGGGGTCGCCGCCGGGCGCGGACCGGGTCGCGGCGGCGCGTTCGGCGGCGCGGAAGTACGACGCCGTCGTGCTGCTGAAGGGGCACTGCACGGTGGTCGCGGCGCCGGACGGGCGGGCGCTGGTGAACACGCCGCGAGGGTCGTGGCCGGCGACGGCGGGGTCAGGCGACGTTCTCTCCGGTCTGGTCGGCGCGTTGCTCGCGGCGGGGCTCGACCCGTGGCTGGCCACCGGCGCGGCCGCGCACGTCCATTCCCTCGCCGGTGAGCTGGCCGCCGGCGGCGTTCCGACGTCCGCCTCCGGCATCCTCGACGCCGTCCCCGCTGCCCTCCGAGCCGTGCGCACGCTCACCTCATGAGCCCCACCAGTCCCAAGCACCTGCGTTTAGCCCCCTAAACGCGACGCGTAGCGTGCCTAAGTAACCCGGCAGGGTTGGTGCCCACAGATCGCGTTTAGGGGGCTAAAGGCGACTTGACGGCCGCCAGGGGAGCCGGGGCGGATGCGAGAGATTTATCGAGTTACGTGTTAACTCCGGGCGAATAATCTGGTAAGAAGCAGGTGTGAGCGACGACACCCTGCCCGGCGAAGCCCTGAAGAGGGTGGCCCGTGTCTAAGACCAGGCCGTCGGACGCCGTCGTCGAGCAGCGGCGCCAGGAGATCCTCGACCACGTCATCGCCAGTGGCGAGGCCCGCATCGACGATCTCACCGCGCGGTTCGGCGTCAGCCTGATGACGATGCACCGCGACCTCGACGACCTCGCCGAGCGCCGCCTCCTGCGCAAGCTGCGCGGCAAGGTCGAGGCGTACCCGGCGATGACCATCGAAACCGCCGCCCGGTTCCGCGACACCCTCAACCAGGCGCAGAAGGACGCGCTGGGGGAGGCCGCCGCCGCTCACGTCCATTCCGGGCAAACGGTCTTCATCGACGATTCGACGACGCTCTTCCCGCTCGTCCGCCGCCTCGGCCAGGTCGACGGACTGACCGTCATCACGAACTCACTCGAAGCCGCGCGCATCCTCGGCCCGGCGAACGGTGTCGAGATCGTCCTCGCCGGCGGTCGCTACCACCACGAGTTCGACTCGTGCGCCGGTCCTGACGTCATCGCGTTCCTCGACCGCACGCACGCGGACGTCGCGTTCGTCTCCGTCACCGCCGTCGCGGTCGGTCGCCTGTTCCACCCTGTCCAGGACTACGCCGAGCTCAAGAAGGCCGCGCTCCGCACCGCGAACCGCAACATCCTGGTCGTCGACAACTCGAAATTCGGCCGCACCGCCACCTACGCCCACGGCGACATCGGCGACTACGACCTCCTGATCACCGATCAGGACACCCCGACCGAGGAGATCGAAGCCGCGCTGAACGCCGGGACGGCCATCGAGCAGGTCGAATGCGACCCGGAGGGGCCGGAATATGAAATCTGAGCTGGTCGCGGGGATCGACTCGTCGACACAGTCGACGAAGGTCGTCGTCTGTGACGCGAGCACTGGCGAGATCGTCCGGACCGGCCGCGCCGCGCATCCGGACGGCACCGAGGTCGCTCCCGCCGCGTGGTGGGACGCGTTTTCCGAGGCCGGTAAAGGCCTTCTGGACGGCGTCTCCGCGATCGGTGTCGCCGGCCAGCAACATGGTCTGGTCACCCTTGACGACGCCGGGGATGTCGTCCGGCCCGCGTTGTTGTGGAACGACACGCGCTCGGCGCAGGCGGCCGAAGACCTCGGCGGCGAACTCGGCGGCCCGGATTCGTGGGCGAAAGCCGTCGGATCCGTCCCAGTCGCCAGCTTCACGGTCACGAAGCTGCGATGGATGGCTGAAAACGAGCCCGAACTGGCCGATCGGGTCGCGAGCGTCCTGCTGCCGCACGACTGGCTGACCTGGAAGCTGCTCGGCGGCGGTGACGCCCAGCCGGTTACCGATCGCGGCGACGCGTCCGGGACAGGGTACTTTTCGCCCGCCGAAGACACTTACCGAAGTGACATCTTGATGCACGCCTTCGGCGGCCGTGCCCCTGTGCTGCCAACGGTTCTCGCACCGGCCGAAGCCGCGGGCCACACCCCGGACGGGATCCTGGTCTCCGTCGGAACCGGCGACAACATGGCGGCGGCGCTGGCGCTCGAGCTGAACCCCGGTGACGTCGTCGTCTCCCTGGGCACCAGTGGCACCGTGTTCGGTGTTTCCGAGACCGCGAGCGCCGATCCCACCGGAATCGTCGCCGGATTCGCCGACGCCACCGGCCGGTTCCTGCCGCTGGCCTGCACGCTCAACGCCGCCCGGGTGCTCACCGCCACGGCCGCGATGCTCGGCGTCGAACTGGCGGAGTTCGACAAGTTGGCGCTGTCGGCCGAACCCGGTTCCGGCGGGCTCACCGTCCTGCCTTATTTGGACGGCGAGCGGACGCCGAACCTCCCGGACGCCACCGGAACGCTCTACGGGCTGACCCGGGCCAACATGACTCCGCAGAATCTCGCCCGCGCAGCCGTCGAAGGCATGTTGTGCGGGCTGGCCGCCGGACTCGACGCCCTGCGTGAGCAGGGACTGGCGGTCCGCCGGGTGCTCCTGATCGGCGGTGGCGCCCAGTCGGCCGCCGTCCGCACGGTCGCGCCGATCGTGTTCGGCGTGCCCGTCATCATCCCCGAAGTCGCCGAATACGTCGCGGCCGGCGCCGCGCGTCAGGCGGCTTGGGCCCTCGCTTCCAGCGCCGAACCTCCCCGCTGGCAGGAAGACCACAGCACCAACCGGCTCGAGCTGGCCGAGCTGACCGAGGCGGATCGCGCCGAGGGACACCGGATCCAGCAACGGCATCTCGAAGCCCGGGAACTCGGGCACGGAATTTCCGCGAAACCGAAAGAGGACTGACCGATGGCCACGATCACCTATGACAAGGCGACCCGGCGCTACGCGGGTACCGAGCGGCCCGCTGTGGACGCACTAGAGCTCGAGATCGCCGACGGCGAGTTCCTCGTGCTGGTCGGGCCTTCCGGCTGTGGCAAGTCCACCAGCCTGCGCATGCTCGCCGGGCTCGAGGACATCGACGAGGGCTCTGTGTGGATCGGGGAGCGCGACGTCACCCAGCTGCCGCCGCGGGCGCGCGACATCGCGATGGTATTCCAGAACTATGCGCTGTATCCGCATATGACCGTCGGCCAGAACATGGGCTTCGCGCTGAAGATCGCGGGCCGTCCGGCTTCGGAGATCAAGCAGAAGGTGCTCGACGCCGCGAAGCTGCTCGACATCGAGGAGTACCTCGACCGCAAGCCGAAGGCGCTCTCCGGTGGTCAGCGCCAGCGTGTCGCGATGGGCCGGGCCATCGTCCGCGAGCCGCAGGTGTTCCTGATGGACGAGCCGCTGTCGAACCTCGACGCCAAGCTGCGCGTTTCCACCCGTACGCAGATCGCGGCGCTGCAGCGCCGCCTCGGCGTCACCACGGTGTACGTCACGCACGACCAGGTCGAGGCCATGACGATGGGCGACCGCGTCGCGGTCCTCTCCGACGGTCTCCTGCAGCAGTGCGACACGCCGCGTGCGCTGTACGACAAGCCCGCAAACGCTTTCGTCGCCGGTTTCATCGGTTCGCCCGCGATGAACCTCGTCACCGCGAAGCTCACCGAAGACGGTGCCGAGCTCGGCGGTGCGCGTGTCCCGCTGACGCGCGAGATCATCGCCAAGGCCGAGGGCGACACGATCACTCTCGGGTTCCGTCCCGAGTCGCTCGAGGTGACCGCGACCGACGACGGCACGCTGCCGGTCAAGGTCGACCTGGTCGAGGAGCTGGGCTCCGACGCGTACGTCTACGGCAAGCTGGCCGAGACCGACGCCGAGGGCACCAAGTCGAATATCGTCGCGCGCGTCGACCCGCGTACGCCGCCGGTCATGGGCGACACCCTGCACCTGCGGATCCGTCCCGACGAGCTGCACGTGTTCTCCGCCACCACCGGGGCGCGCCTTTCCTGAGTCCGGTTCGTGGGAAACTGGTGGTCGTTATGACTGCCAGTTTCCCGCGTGCCGAGGTCGTCATCGACCTGTCCGCCATCAGGCACAACGTCGCCTTGCTGGCCTCCCGTGCTCCTGCGGCGGAGACGATGGTCGTGGTCAAGGCCGACGGATATGGGCACGGCGCGGTCGAGATCGGGCGGGCGGCCATCGAAGCCGGGGCGACCTGGCTGGGGACGTGTTCGCTCGGTGAAGCGATCGCGCTGCGCCGCGCCGGGATCGGCGTCCGGCTCTTCAGCTGGCTGGACACCCCTGAAACCGACTTCGCGCCCGCTGTCGCCGAAGACATCGACGTCGCCGTCAGCTCCCTCGACGAGCTCGCCCGGGTCGCCGAGGGCGCGCGGCGAGCACGCGACTTTAGCGGGCTAAGTGCGATCTGTCGGGTGCACCTCAAGATCGACACCGGGCTAGCCCGAAATGGCTGTCCACCTGCGGAATGGCCGGCGCTGGTCGCGGCCGCGGCGGCCGTGAAGCCGCTGGTCGAGGTCGTCGCGATCTGGTCCCACCTGGCGTGCGCCGACGAGCCGGGCCATCCGTCCATCGACGCGCAGGCCAAACGGTTCGACGAGGCATACGACATCGCGCGCGCGGCCGGGCTGGACCCGATGCGGCATATCGCGAACTCGGCCGCCGTTCTGACCCGGCCGGATCTGCAGTTCGACCTGGTGCGCCCCGGCATCGCCGTATACGGGCTGAACCCGGTCCCGTCCGTCGAAGACCTGCGCCCGGCGATGACCTTCCGGTCCTCGGTGGTGCTCACCAAGCGGATCGCGGCGGGCGAATCCGTCTCGTACGGGCACACCTGGACCGCGGAGCGCGACACGACGCTCGCCCTGATCCCGGTCGGGTACGCCGACGGGGTACCGCGAAGCCTGTCCGGCCGGATGGACGTCTGGCTCGGTGGGCGGCGGCGTCCGGTCGCCGGACGGGTCTGCATGGATCAGCTCGTCGTCGACTGTGGGGACGACGAACCGGCCGTCGGCGACGAAGTGGTCCTTTTCGGCGCAGGCGCGTCCGGGGAGCCCACGGCGCGGGAATGGGCCGACAAACTGGGGACCATCGACTACGAAATCGTGACTTCGATGTATCGCCCGCGGATCCGCCGGACGTATCTGGAGGCAGGCTCGTGACACCTTCACGACGACTGCTGGCCATCGTCGGCGGGGTCGGGGCGGTGGCCACCGGCACCGCCGCCGCGATCGCCGTCGCCGCACAGCAGCGGCGGCAGAGTGAGGATCCGTTCGTGGACGAGCCGTTGGGGGATCTTGAACCGGACCGGACCTATACCGTCGCGGCGGAGGACGGCACGCCGCTGTCGGTGGAGGAGATCGATCCGGCCGATGGGGGAAAACCGGACCTGACCATCGTCGGGGTGCACGGGTTCGCCTTGTCGAAGCGTTGCTGGCATTTCCAGCGGCGAGACCTGGCTTCGCTGTCGTTGCCGCGGGTCCGGCAGGTGTACTACGACCATCGCGGGCACGGGCAGTCCGGTGCCGCGTCCGACAAGACCAGCACCATCGAGCAGCTGGCTCGTGATCTCGACATGGTCTTGCGTTCGGTGGTGCCCGACGGGCCCGTTGTGCTCATGGGGCACTCGATGGGCGGCATGGTGATCATGGAGCTCGCGTCGGAACGGCCCGAGCTGTTCGACGACCGTGTGTGCGGGGTCGCGTTCATCGCGACGGCCGCCGGCGAGGTCGGCGCTCGCGGGCTGCCGCGGTCGCTGCTATCGAAGTACAACCCGCTCACCAGGGGCGTCGGAGGGCTCGCCGGCTGGCAGCCGGGGCTGGTCGAGTTCGTACGGGCGGCGGGCGGACAACTGACCCGCCAGGCGGTGCGACGGCTGGCGTTCGGCAGCAGGGACGTGTCTCCGCGGCTGGTCGACTTCATGCTGGAAATGCTCGAAGTGACGCCGGTTCGCGGGCTGGTGAACTTCGTCGACACCCTCGGCAGCCACAACCGGTACGCCGCGCTCGCCGGGTTGAAACACGCGCATGTGCTGGTCGTCGGCGGTGATTCCGATCGGTTCACGCCGATCGCGCATGCCGAGCGGATCGCGGCCGAGCTGCCGGACGCCGAGCTGGTGCGGGTGCGCGGCGCGGGGCACATGGTGCAGCTGGAACAGCCCGAGCTGGTGGACAGCCATCTGATCGACTTGTTGCAACGGTGCACCGGCACCGATGGTGAATCTCCTGACCGGCGAAACTGGTGGTGGCAGCGCTGATGACCCACGTTTTCCCGACTCCCGAGTCGACCATGGACTTCGGGCGAGCTCTGGGGCGTTCGCTGCGCGCGGGCGATCTCGTGCTGCTCGCCGGGCCACTCGGTGCGGGCAAGACGACGCTGACCCGCGGGATCGCCGACGGCCTCGGGGTCGGCGGGAGGGTCAGCTCGCCGACGTTCGTGCTGGCGCGGGTGCATCCGGCAGGCGAGGCCGGAGTCGCACTGGTGCACGTCGACGCGTACCGCCTCGGCGGCGACCTTTCGCAGCTGGACGACCTGGACCTCGACACGGAACTCGAGCGGTCCGCTCTGGTCGTCGAGTGGGGTGAAGGCTCGGCGGAGCGGCTCTCGGACGACTACCTCGTCGTGCGCCTCGACCGCCGCGACGACGATGTCCGCGTGGTCACCCTGGAGCCGCACGGCACCTGGGAGTCCCGGACCCCTGACCTGCGTTTAGCGGGCTAAACGCGATCTGGTCCCTTCCCGCCCCAGGCTGGCCTCGTGTCGCCTTTAGCGGGCTAACTGCGACGCGTAGGCATGCTAAGTAAGGGGGCGGGGCTGGCTGGACCGGATCGCACTTAGCCCGCTAAACGCAGGTGGCCGGGGGGACGACCGAGCGCGCGACGCCTAGGGTGACCAGGTCTTGGGGGCGAAGCAGCAAGCGGTCCGCCAGCGCGGGCACCTGGTCGGCGGGCAGCTTGAGGATCGCCGAGGCCGCCTCGGGCGCGGTCACCGAGAAGTACGCGTCCGGAGTGACCCAGGTCGACCCCGGTGCGGCGAACGCGAGCGCCCCGCCCGAGCCGCCTTCCCCGATCACCAACGTCGTGATCGGCACCGCCGCACTCGCGACCGCCTCGAACAGCTCCGCGATCGCCCCACCGGCACCGGACTGCTCGGCCGCCGCGTCGTTGGCCGCGCCTGGCGTGTCGACCAGCGTCAGCACCGCCACCCCGAGCCGCGACGCGAGCCGCACCAGCCGCGCCGCTGTCCGGAATCCGGCCGGCAACGTCGGCGTCCCGCACTGCGCGGCGTAGGCGATCGCCCGCCCGCCGCGCCAGCCGAAGCCGCACAGGACACCGGGGTCGACACCGCCGCACCTGTCACCCGAGATCTCCTCACGCCACTCGAAGTACGCATCGAGGTACTCCGCCGCTCTAGGCCGCTTCGGCGACCGCGCCGCTTGAACCGCGTCCCAGCCACTCGCGGGCAACGACGCCGATCCCAGCGCCCCGGGAGGCTCAGCGGCTTCCGAAACGGGGGAGGTCAGCAACCGTAGCCACCGCTCCAGAGCGCCGGCGAGTTCGGCAGGCGGCACGATCTGATCGACCTGCCCCCAAGCGAACTTCGCCTCGGCCGTATAGGCGTCCGCGGGCGCATCGGCCGGCCGGACCCGCGAACCGGCGAACCCGACCTGCGCGCCGGGCAACGCCAGCAAGACGTCGGCGCTCGCGCCCAGCGTCGCCCACCCGCCCCCGGTGGTCGGATCGCGCAGGACGGAGATCTGCGGAACGGCCCGCGCCCCGGCCACCGCCCGCGCGATGCGCTGCAGCTGCGAAAGCGCGCGCATCCCATGCTGCATCCGGCTGCCCCCGGTCGCGATCAGTGACACCACCGGCAGTCCGGATTCCACAGCCCGTGCGAACGCGGCCTCCACGCGATCGCCGGTTCGCTGTCCGATCGATCCGCCGAGGAAGCCGAACTCGAACGCGATCAGCATCGCTTCGACTCCGCCGATCCTGGCCGTCCCACAGACGACCGACTCGTCCTCGCCGGTCCGTTTTTCGGCGGCCTCACGCGCTTCGCGGTATCCCAGCCACTCGATCGGTCCGTCGTCCGGTTCCTCCGAACGCGGGACAGGGAGGTCTTCGAAACCCGTCGAGATCTCCTCGACGACGGAGCGCGCCGATGCCCTGCTCACCCCAGGGCTCGCTTCATGACCTTGCCCATGTCGTTGCGCGGCAACGCATCCAGGTAGTGGACGACACGAGGTCGTTTATGCGGGGAAAGCAGTCGTGAGACGTGGTCGGCCAGTTCGGGCGCGGTCGGGCGCTCCCCGGCCGGGACCACCCAGGCCACGATGCGCTCACCCAAATCGTCGTCGGGCTCGCCCGTCACCGCGACCTCGGCGACGCCGGGGTGCTCCATGAGCGCGTTCTCGATCTCGCCCGCACCGATCTTGTAGCCGCCGCTCTTGATCAGATCTGTCGCCTTCCGGCCGACGATCTTCACGTACCCTGCCGCGTCCCGGGTCGCCATGTCGCCGGTCCGGAACCAGCCGTCGTCGAACGCGGCCGCGGTCGCATCCGGGCGGTTGAGGTATTCGGTGAACAGGTTCGGCCCGCGCACCTGGATCTCGCCGACGGTTTCGACCTCCTCGACGAGTTCACCGGACTCGTCCACGAGCCTGAGCTCGACACCCTTCAGCGGGACGCCGACGGTGCCGGGGACACGGTCGCCGTCGGCGCGCACGCTGGTGTTCATGAGGGTTTCGGTCATCCCGTAGCGCTCGACCACGCGTTGTCCGGTCGCGGTGGTGATGCGCTGGTGGTCGTGGACCGGCAGGGCGGCCGAGCCCGAGACGAGCAGCCGGGCGCCGCTCAGGGCCCCGGCCAGCGCCGCATCGTCGGCGATCTCACCGGCGATGCGGTGGTACATGGTCGGGACGCCGAACATCATCGTCGCGCCACTGGAGAGTTCGCGCGTCACACCATCGGTCGAAAACCGGCCGAGGTGCCGGACGGAGCCGCCGCGCCGCAGCGGCCCGAGGATGCCGAGGATCAGGCCGTGCACATGGAACAGCGGCAGGGCGTGCACCAGGACGTCGTCGGCCGTCCACTCCCAGGCGTCTTCGAGCGCGTCGAGGGTGGTCGCTATGGAGCGGCGGGGAAGGACGACGCCCTTGGGCGGGCCCGTCGTGCCGGAGGTATAGACGATCAGCGCCGGGGCCTCGGCATCAGGCTCGGCGGGGAGGTCGCCCGGGGCACCTTCGAGGGTGACGTCTCGGCGCGGCAGCCCGGAGAGGCCGTCAGGAAGTTCGATGCCTGGCTCGGCGAGAATGAGGACGGGCTCGCTGTCGCCCAGGATGTGCGCGAGTTCGTGCTCGCCGATCTTCGGGTTGAGGGGAATCGCCGGGACTCCGGCGAGCAGCGCGGCGACGACCGCGACGCTGGTGTGGACTGTCGGAGTCGCCCAGACCGCGACGCGACCGCTCGGCAGGTCACGGGCCAGCGTGCCGGCGATCGCCGCCAGGTCGGCGTAGGTCAGGGAGGTCTCGCCGAAGCGGAAGGCTTCGTCGGTGGAGCCGTCCACCAGCCTGGGGAACAACCGATCGGGCACCGCGTGACCTCCTGCGTCCACCTACTCGACTCCGCTGCCCCGGATGCGCGGATCCCCGGTCCGGAGCCCTCGCTCCGAACGGTACCGCCCAAACCGCCCGGACCCCTGCGACCTGGTTCACACCCTGAGTCGATCGCGTTTAGCCCGCTAAAGGCGACTCGGGGCGCTGGTCGTAGGCTGGGCAACCGTGCTGGTACTGGCGATCGACACCTCGACCCCGGCGGTCACCGCTGGCCTCGTCGCCGTGGACGGCGCCGTGATCGAATCCCGCGGCGACCGCATCACGGTCGACCCGCGAGCCCACGGCGAGCTGATCACCCCCCACGCCCTCGAAGCCGTCAAGGCCGCAGGCGTCACGCTGCGCGACCTCGACGCCATCGTCTGCGGCGTCGGCCCCGGCCCGTTCACGGGTCTGCGCGCCGGCATGGCCACCGCCGCGTCGCTCGCCCACGCCCTCGGTATCCCCGCCCACCCCGTCTGCAGCCTCGACGCCATCGCCGCCGATGTCGCCCCCGGCAACGACCCGTTCCTCGTCCTCACCGACGCGCGGCGCCGAGAGCTCTACTGGGCCGCATACGCCGCCGACGGCTCACGCATCGACGGCCCACACGTCCAGCGCCCCGCCGAACTCGAGACCACCATCAAGGTCGCGGCCGGAGACGGCGCCCTCCTCTACGCGGGCGATCTCGGAGTCCAGCCGATCGAGCCGCGGTTCCCTTCGCCGGCCGGCTTGGTCAAGGCCGTCCCCGCGGCACTCCTGTCCGGCGACGAGCCCGCGCCGCTCACCCCGCTCTATCTCCGCCGTCCCGACGCCGTCGAACCGGCCGCACGTAAGCGGGTGACCACGCCGTGAGGTTGGAACCCTTACGCCGCAAGGATATTCCCCGCTGTGTCGAGATAGAGAAGATCCTCTTTCCCGAAGATTCACCGTGGAGCGCATACGCCTTCCACACCGAACTCGACGCCGGCGGCCACTACCTCGTGGCCCGGCCGGACGACGGCGAAGAGGTCATCGGTTATGCCGGGCTCGCGGTCGTCGGCCGCCGCGGTGACTACGAGACGAGCATCCACACGATCGGCGTCGAGCCCGCCTGGCAGGGCAAAGGGGTCGGCAAGGAACTGTTGACGGCGCTGCTCATCCGCGCGGACGAACTGAACGCACCGGTATTCCTCGAAGTCCGCACGGACAACGAAGTGGCGATCACGCTTTATGAGCGCACCGGTTTCGAACGCGTCGGGCTCCGGAAGCGGTACTACCAGCCCTCCGGTGCGGACGCCTACACGATGGTCCGCCCGCGGGCCCAGGCGCGAGACGAGGTGGCGGGCTGATGCCGCGCATCATCATGGGCATCGAGAGTTCTTGCGACGAGACCGGCGTCGGCCTCGTCCGCCTGAACGACGACAACACGGTCGAACTGCTCGTCGACGAGGTCGCCTCCAGCGTCGACCAGCACGCCCGATTCGGTGGCGTCGTCCCGGAAGTAGCCAGCCGCGCGCACCTCGAGGCCATGGTCCCGACCGTCGAGCGTGCCTTCGCGAAAGCCGGGCTGAAACTGTCCGATGTGGACGCCATCGCCGTGACAGCCGGACCCGGGCTCGCCGGCGCGCTCCTCGTGGGCGTTGCGGCGGCCAAGGCCTACGCCGCCGCGCTGGACATCCCGCTCTACGGTGTCAACCACCTCGCCGGGCACATCGCGGTCGACACGCTGCAGCACGGGCCGCTGCCCGAACGCTGCTTGGCCCTGCTCGTCTCCGGCGGGCATACGCAATTGCTTCTCGTGGACGACATCGCTTCCGAGATCACCGAACTCGGTTCCACTGTGGACGACGCTGCCGGTGAGGCGTACGACAAGGTCGCCCGCGTGCTCGGGCTGCCCTATCCCGGTGGTCCGCCGATCGACAAGGCCGCCAAGAACGGGGACGGCGCGGCCATCGCGTTTCCCCGTGGCATGACCGGGCCGCGCGACGCCAAATTCGATTTCTCCTTCTCCGGCTTGAAAACCGCCGTCGCGCGCTGGGTCGAGGGCGCCGAACGGCGCGGCGAGGAGATCCCGGTGGACGACGTCGCCGCGTCGTTCCAGGAGGCCGTCGCCGACGTTCTCACCGCGAAGGCGATCCGGGCGGCGAAGGAACACGACATCGGCACGATCGTTATTTCCGGTGGTGTGGCCGCGAATTCGCGCCTCTCCGAACTCGCCGCGGAACGTTGCGCGGCCGCCGGGATCGAGTTGCGCGTGCCGCGCCCGCGTCTGTGCACCGATAATGGCGCGATGATCGCCGCGCTCGGTGCGCACGTCGTGGCCGCCGGACGTCCGCGGGCGTCGCTCGACTTCTCCGCGAACCCCGCCCTGCCGGTCGGGATCGTCTCGATCTGAGCTACCGCACCCCTGCCGACTTGCGTTCAGCGGGCTAATCGCGACGCGTAGGCACGCTAAGGAACGGGCCGGATCCCGCACCTGACCTGGGGTTAGGCGCGGGATCCGGGGCCGGGATCAGAACGCGGGCAGGATCCGGACGTCGTCCGCCTTCACGAAGGCGATCCGATGGCCGAACTGGATCTGCACGTACCGCGTCTTGCCCTTGACGACCACGTGGTTGCTCGGGTCGAACGTCGTCGCCGAGTAGTACTCGGACCCCAGCACGTTGCCGAGCGAGTACCGCTGCCCGGCCGCGAAGGTGTACGGCAGCGGGATGACCTGCTGGACCGGCACGTTCGCCGGGTAGGCCTCCGCTTCGGGGTACGCGCGGCCGAAGACCGGCACCGTCGCAAGGCCGGGCTTCGGCGTGACGACCAGGCCCAGCGCGGGACTCGTCACGTTCGAGTCGCGGAACCAGCCCTTCTGGCCGAGGTACCAGATCGCCGTCCAGCCGTCGCGCCGCTCGGCGACCACGTAGCGCTGGCCGGTTTCCGCCCGGCTGCCGATGTCGGACACCGCCATCGTGCTCGCCGACCCATCCGGCCGGAGCCCGATGTCCTTGAGCAGGGGCGCCGTGTCGTTCGGCTCGCCACGTAGGACGACCGAGCCGGAACCCCTTGCCGGGCAAGGCTTTCCGGCGGTTTCGCAGCCGGTGAACGCGGGCTGGTTCGACGCGAAATCCGGCGTGACGGTCACCAGCGGCGAGCCGGGACGGCCGAAACCGGACAGCGGCGCGCCCATCAGGTCGAAGTAATGCGACCAGTCCCAGTACGGACCCGGGTCCCAGTGCATGCCCTTGATCGTCGAAGGGATCGTGCCGGGGACGTTGTCGTGGCCGAGGATATGCGCACGGTCGAGCGGGACGTCGTACTTCCGCGCGAGGTAGCCGACCAGCTTCGCGGAGGTGCGGTACATCGCCTCCGTGTACCAGGTGCCCTTCGCGGCGAAGCCCTCGTGCTCGATGCCGACGGACTTCGCGTTGACATACCAGTTCCCCGCGTGCCAGCCGACGTCCTTGGTAGGCACGTGCTGCGCGATCTGACCGTCCGCCGAGCGGATCGTGTAGTGCCAGCTCACGTACGTCGGGTCGGTGACCAGGTCCATCGCCGTGTCCCAGTAGCCCTCGGTGTCGTGAATGACGATGTATTCGACCTTCTGGCTCTTCGGCCGGTTCGCCTTGTCGTGGTTGCCGTAGTCGTTGTTCGGCAGCTCCTGATACGGCGCCGGGACCGAAAGGCACGAAAGCTTCTTCGGGCATTCCGGCGCCGCGGGTGCCGACTGCTTCAGGCCGAGCGCGCCGACCTGCTCCCGTGCCGGCGTGACCGGTGCCGCGGCGAGCGTGACGCTCTGCCCGTCGTCGGTCTTACGGGCGATGCCGGTGGAGATGGTGCCGAATACTTCGTCGGCGAAGGCCTGGGCGCCCGCCGTGTCCGTCGCGCCGCTGTACTGCGCGACGGCGCCGTACCAGTCCTTGGCGCTTTCGCTTCGTATGCCGATCTCGCGCTGGTACTTCGCCAGCAGCGCGGCACCACCGCGGATGTTCTGCGTTGTGTTCGTGCGCAGCGTCGCGACGTCCTGGCCGATCAGCTTGGAGGCCTCGTCGATGGTTTGCAGACCGGCTGGAGGAGCCGTCGGCGCCGGCGTCGCCGGGGGCAGCGCACGGCGGGCGTCGTCGCCGCGAGGATCTTCCTCGCCTTCGTCGTGATGCGTGCCGACGCCGGCTTCGCGAAGGTCGGTCAGATGCATCGGGCCGTAGCCGGCGGTCGTACTGGGGGTGCCGGCGTTGAAGTCCCAGCGCGACTCGAGATAGGAGACGCCCAGCAGGACGCTCTCGGGGACACCGAACTCCTGGGCGGCGGCAGCGAAGTCTCGCTGGCGCTGCTGGTCCGCCGGAGCGGCGTCGGCAGGAGCGGCGGTGAGGAGGCCCGCCGCGAGGGTGACGATCGTGAGTCCGGCGGCCCGTTTGGGCCGGCGCCGGAACGGGTGGAGCGCAGCAGGACGGAAGGGACGCGGCATGTGTTGACCCCCAGTGTCGAGTTCCGTGGGCAGAGCCACCCCATTGGTCGGAACCTAACCAGAAACCCCTTTGCTCCGTAAGGGCCCTCCGAGTCGCGTTTAGCGGGCAGAACGCGATCGGTGGCAAGGTGGAGGCATGGGTGGGGTGCAGGAGCTGATGGTCGGCAAGGACCACGTGTTCCTCGATTTCGACGGTCCGGTGTGCGAGGTGTTCGGCGCGCTGCCGGCGCGGGACGTCGCCGACCAGCTCAAGCTGCTCGTCGGGCCTGGGTTGCCCAAGGATGTGAGTGCGTCGGCGGACCCCTTCGCTGTGCTCGCCTACGCGGCCTCGTGCGGCCCCGGCACCGCGCATATCGTCGAGCGGCAGCGGACCCGGCTCGAAGTCGAAGCCGTGTCTCGCGTCTCGCCGGTTCCGGGGACGGCCGAGACCATCGGCGGGCTGGTCGCACAGGGCTTCACCGTGACGATCGTGAGCAACAACTCCGTCGAGGCCGTCCGTGCCTTCCTTACCTGGCATGACCTCGTCGAGCAGGTCCGGCGGATCAGCGCGCGGACCACCGGTGACGTGGCTCGGCTGAAACCGAGCCCGGCGCTGCTCGAGGCCGCGATCCGAGCGTTCGGGGCTTCGCCCGGTCAGTGCGTCATGGTCGGCGACTCCCCGGCGGACATCGAAGCCGCTCGCGCCGCCGCTATCGCCTCCGTGGCCTTGGTGACCGAGCCGGCCAAACGCAAGTCCCTCGCCGCTCTCCACCCCCGATGCCCTGGTGGAGGACCTCGCCGACCTGCGTTTAGCGGGCTAAACGCGATCCGGCCGAGGAGACCCCCGCCACCGCCCCGACCTGCGTTTAGCGGGCTAAACGCGACCTGAGGACGAGAAACAGGACCCTCCTTGCGAAGCTGGCACTCACATGGTTAGAGTGCTAATTGCACGGCCCGAACACGCCCCGGCACCCGCGACGGCGGGGGTGGTAGGAGCCGTAATTCATCCTGCCAACGCTTTCGACGACCGTGGAGGTCAACCCGGTGAGCGTGAACATCAAGCCGCTCGAGGACAAGATCGTTGTCCAGACGAGTGAGGCCGAGGAGACGACCGCTTCCGGCCTCGTCATCCCCGACACCGCCAAGGAGAAGCCCCAGGAGGGCAAGGTTCTGGCCGTGGGCCCGGGCCGCATCGACGACAAGGGCAACCGCGTTCCGCTGGACGTGGCTGTCGGCGACGTCGTCATCTACTCCAAGTACGGCGGCACCGAAGTCAAGTACAACGGCGAGGACTACCTGATCCTTTCCGCCCGCGACGTGCTGGCCGTCATCAACTGACGTCCGCTCTCAGCGCATGACGCCCCGGGCCCCGCTTTTGCCGGGGAACGGGGCGTTTGCGCTTTCATGACTCCGAAAGGTAAGCGGAACAGGCCATGCCTAAGCAGATCAATTTCGACGAGGACGCTCGTCGCGCGCTGGAGCGCGGGGTGAACAAGCTCGCCGACGCGGTCAAGGTCACCCTCGGCCCGCGCGGTCGCCACGTCGTGCTCGACAAGAAGTTCGGTGGACCGACCATCACCCTCGACGGTGTCACCGTCGCACGTGAGATCGAGCTCGACGACCCGTTCGAGAACCTCGGCGCCCAGCTCGCCAAGAGCGTCGCCACCAAGACCAACGATGTCGCCGGTGACGGCACCACGACCGCGACGGTGCTCGCCCAGTCGCTGGTGAAGGTCGGCCTGCGCAACGTGGCCGCCGGCGCCAACCCGACGTCCATCGGCCGTGGCATCGAGGCCGCCGCGGAGAAGGTCATCGAGATCCTCAAGGCGAAGGCGACCCCGGTCAAGGGCCGCGACAACATCGCCCAGGTCGGCACCGTCACCTCGCGTGACGCCGCCATCGGCGCCCTGCTCGGCGAGGCCGTCGAGCGGGTCGGCGAGGACGGCGTGATCACCATCGAGGAGTCGTCCACGCTGGCGACCGAGCTCGTGATCACCGAGGGTGTGCAGTTCGACAAGGGTTTCCTGTCGGCGCACTTCGCGACCAACCCGGAGGAGCAGAAGGCGATCCTCGAGGACGCCTACATCCTGCTTCACCGCGACAAGATCTCGGCGCTTGCCGACCTGCTCCCGGTGCTGGAGAAGGTCGTCGAGGCCAAGAAGCCGCTGCTGATCATCGCCGAGGACGTCGACGGCGAGGCGCTGTCGACCCTCGTCGTGAACTCGCTGCGCAAGACGATCACCGCCGTCGCCGTCAAGGCGCCGTTCTTCGGCGACCGTCGCAAGGCGTTCCTGGACGACCTCGCGGTCGTCACGGGTGGCGAGGTCATCTCGTCCGAGATCGGCCACAAGCTTTCCGACACCACTCTTGGGCAGCTGGGCTCGGCTCGCCGGATCGTCGTCACCAAGGACGACACCACGATCGTCGACGGTGCGGGCACCAAGGACGGCATCACGGGACGGGTCGCGCAGATCCGCAAGGAGATCGAGGCGACCGACTCCGACTGGGACCGCGAGAAGCTGCAGGAGCGGCTGGCGAAGCTCGGCGGCGGTGTCGCGGTGATCAAGGTCGGCGCGGCCACCGAGACCGAACTCAACGAGCGCAAGCACCGCATCGAGGACGCCGTGGCTTCGACCAAGGCGGCCGTCGAGGAGGGCATCGTGCCCGGCGGTGGCTCGGCGCTGGTTCACGCGGTGAAGGAGCTCGAGGGCGGCCTCGGCCTCACCGGTGACGAGGCGACCGGCGTGCGGATCGTCCGTGACGCGCTGTCCGCCCCGCTGTTCTGGATCGCGACCAATGCGGGCCACGAGGGTGCGGTCATCGTGAACAAGGTCCAGGAGCAGAGCTGGGGGCAGGGCTTCAACGCCGCCACCGGTGAGCTCACCGACCTGCTGGCCGCCGGCATCGTCGACCCGGTCAAGGTGACCCGGTCCGCGGTGGCGAACGCCGCGTCCATCGCCCGGCTCGTGCTCACGACGGAGAGCTCCGTCGTCGAGAAGCCGGCCGACGAGGAGCCCGCCGCAGGCGGTCACGGCCACGCGCACTAGCTCTACCCGTTCCACCCTGTAGCGGGGCGGTACTCCCACCGGAGTGCCGCCCCGCTTCTTTGTCCCTGCTACCCCACGGACCTGCGTTTAGCGGGCAAACTGCGATCTGGAGCCCGTGGGCGCGGGGCCGGAGGACTTGCGTTTAGCGGGCTAAACGCGACGCGTAGCGGAGCTGGGCAAGTGGGGGTAGAGGGTGTACAGGATCGCGACGGAGATCGGGATCGACGCGGGTCCGGACGCGATTTGGGCGGTGTTGACGGACTTCGGGAGGTACGCCGAGTGGAACCCGTTCATCGTCCGCGGCCAGGGCGTGGCCGAGCCGGGGGAGACCCTCGAGCTGGACATCCACCCACCCGGCGGCAAACCGGGGACGCATCGCCCGGCCGTCCTCACCGCCGAGCCCGCACGCCGCCTGATCTGGCTCGGCAAGGCCCCGGCGGGCCTGTTCACCACTCGCCACGAGTTCGTCCTGGGCATCGAAGGCGCGGGCACCAGGCTGTATCACCGCGAGGCCTTCACCGGCCTGCTCGTCCCATTCCTCAAGACCACGCTGAAGCGCACCGAAGCGGGCTTCGCGGCAATGAACGACGCGCTCAAGCAGCGCGTGGAGGCCTGAAGACACGCGAGAGGGCGGCACCCCACCCGGATGCCGCCCTCTCGCGTTGTCGAATCAACCGTTCGACATGCTCAGCGTGCGCTTGTCCGACTTGATGATGTGCTCGCGCTCCGATTCCGACAGCCCGCCCCAGATCCCGTACGGCTCGTGCACGGCGAGCGCGTGGCTCCGGCACATCTGCAGCACCGGGCAGGCCAGGCACACGGCTTTTGCCCTGGCTTCGCGGCGAGCTCTCGCCGGCCCGCGTTCGCCGTCAGGGTGAAAGAAGGACGCGCTGTCCATACCTCGGCACGACCCCTCCAGCTGCCAGTCCCATATGTCAGCGTTGGGTCCTGGAAGCCTGCGTGTGTCTGCCATCCTGACCGCCTCCGTCATCCGGTCGATGCGTTTACCTGCTCTGCCGCGCTGCGGATACTCCATTCGGTGCAACGGCGGTAACGTTAGAAGCGCGCCAATACTTGTTCAAGGGATTCGGGATGATTCAGCCGTTAGGCATCCCCCGGATGTGTGAGCGGTGGTTTCGGCTCCGGTTGCCGCCGCCCCGACCTGCCGGGATATTGGGCCGAGTGGGATCTCGGATCAGCAGTGAAGAACCCACCCTTCCGGTGGCCTCGGTCGCTCGCCGGCTCGGGGTCGCACCGTCCACCCTGCGAACCTGGGACCGCCGGTACGGAGTCGGGCCGAGCCGCCACACCAACGGCCGCCACCGCCGCTACGGCAGCTCCGATATCGGCCGTCTCGAACTCATGCAGCGCGCGTTGCTTCGCGGCGCCTCGACGGCCGAAGCGGCGCGATATGCGCTGGAACAGATGCCCCGATCTCCGTCCGAAACCGCCGCCGCGCCCGTAGTCCAAGTAGCCCAGCGGGTCGCGAGTCCCGTCGAGGACCAAGACGCCCCATCCAGGCTCGCCAGACGCCTCAGCACCGCCGCGCTCGCGATGGACTTCGGCGCCGTCCAGCGGATGCTGGCCGACACGATCCGCGAACTCGGCGTCCTGCCCGCCTGGACCGGTGTCGTCTCCCCGGTCCTGACCGCGCTCGGCGCGCGCTGGCGCGGGGTCAGCGCCGGAGCGGAGGTCGAATACCTGCTCGCCGAATGCGTCTACGCCGCCCTCGTCCGCGCGACGCCGGTACTACGGGAGCCGCGCAACCAGCGGCCGGTCCTGCTGACCTGTGTGCCGGACGAACGCGACAACCTGCCGATGTACGCGCTCGCGGCGGCGCTCGCCGGCCGCCGGATCGGCGCGCAGCTGTTCGGCGCGCCATTGCCTGCCGAGGTGCTGGCCGTGACCGTCCGCCGCAGCGTCCCGGCGGCCGTGGTGCTGTGGGCGAACGGCCGCGTGACCGCGGACCCGCGCCTGTTCGCCAGGGTTTCGCGCGGCCGTCAGCGCAGCAGGCTTTTCGCCTGTGGTCCCGGCTGGGATCCGGCGACCCTGCCGGACAAGATCGAACTCCTCGGCGAGCTGCCGACGGCCGCCGACCGGATCGAGCATGTTCTTGTCGGTGCGAGGCGCTAGAAAGGACGGATGGAAGCGTCCTTGCGGTCCGACGCGTTCGGCGAGCCGCGGCCGGGCCATCCGTTCGCCGTCCCCGCCACTCCTCGTGGACGGCTGCTCGCAGCGATCGTGCTCGGCGGCCGCGGCCGGTACGCCGCGGCGGCGACCCTGCTGAACGGGCTGCGCGCGGAAAAGGACGTCGTGCTCGCGTCCCTGGCCGCCAGCACGCTGGCCTCGCATCGGCGGCAGTTGGGCGGGCACGCGGCAGCCCTCGTCCTCGACGGCGAAGCGCTCGCGTTGGCGATGTCGGCGCCGGAGGACGCTCTCGGTGGCCAGCCGGATCCGGACGGGCTGGACGCCGAGGGCGCGCGGGCGGACGCGTTTCTCGGGCTCGCGGCGGACAACCTCGGCCGCGGGAGGCTCGCCGCGGCACGCCGGCTGGCGGCCCGCGCGGGGGTCCATTCCGGCAGTTGGCGTACCCGGACCAGGTCCGGTTGGGTGGGCGCGGAAATCGAACTGGCGAGTAACATTTCCGGGGCGGCGATCGCACCTGCGGAAATGGCGTTGGAAACGGCGGAGAGCCGGGGTGCTTGGCGACATGTCGTCAAATCACAGCTCGTACTCGGCGTGTCCCTGGCGAATGGAAGTTCCACTGATCGGGAACGCGCCGAGAAGCTTGTCGAGAGGGCTCTCGAAACCGCCGAAAAATGCGAATTCAATTCACTTCTTTGGGTCGCATGGCTGGTCGCGGCGGACTTCAGGGCAGGACACGCCGATGAGTATCGATTCAGAAGTGCCAGCCTGTTGCACGCAGTGTTACGGCACGCAGATCCTTGTGGGAGGTGGCTCGCCCGGGAATCTCCGTGGGTCCCCCTCTGAGGGCGTCTAGCCTGTTGGAGGGCCCATTCCGGCAACCGGGCTAAGAAAGTTCAAAAAAAGCCACCGGATCGTGTCAAGGTTCGGGCTAAAGCGTCCGATAGGGGAAGTGGAATGTCACCCGGCTGCAGGAAGGAAACCCCGTGACGACGGTCTTGATCTGCGACGACCGACGCAGTGTCCGCGAAGGGCTCACTCGAGTGATGTCCGCGGTCCCAGGGGTCAGTCGCATCGACTGCGTAGCGCACGGTGACGAGCTGCTGGCCCGGTACTCCCGTCAGCCCGTCGACGTCGTGCTGGTCGGTACCCAGCGCGCGGTACCGACAGGCGTCGAAGCCACCCGGCGGCTCGTCTCGGCGAACCCCCAGGCGAACGTGATCGTGTTCGGTGCCCCGGACGACGCCGGCAGCATCGCCGCCGCCATCGCCGGCGGTGCCCGCGGCTACCTGCGTTGGGACGCCTCGCGTCCCGAACTGGTCGCCGCACTCGCACACACGCTCGCCAGCACCTCGGTCCCGGCACCGCGCCAGCCGTCGGACCCGGGCGTCCAGCTCACCGAACGCGAACTGCAGGTACTTCGCGGAATGAGCCAGGGCAAGAGCAATGGACAGATCGGCCGTGAGCTGTACCTGTCCGAAGACACCGTGAAGACCCACGCCCGCCGGCTGTTCCGCAAGCTCGGCGTGCGGGACCGCGCACAGGCGGTCGCCCACGGTTTCCGCCGCGGGCTCGTTTCCTGAGGCTTTCAGCAACTCCGACGGCATACGGGTGACAACGGGCCGGGGGCATGCCCCTGGCCCGTACCTGTGTTCCCCGTCACGCTTAGCACTTTTGCGCTTACCGCTCGGGCACTCTTGCCCGAGCGCGTCCGCCTTCGGGTGGACCGTCGTACCCCTGTGTGTTCCTGCTCGTTGAAAGTTCGACCACGAGCGAAGGGAACCAGGAAGACCCGGGTTTTTCGCGCCCGTTGAGAAGGCGGCGCGCCGGTGGCGGCCGTCAGTCAAGGCGGCGGGCCCGGGCGGTACGGTAGTTGTCACCGGTGTGGTGAACCGAAGTCACGCGCCGGACTCTTTGCACGCCTATACGTAACACTGGGACTGTTGTCTGCGATGGCCAATGTGGGGGACGGACTGGATGAGCCGGTCGCCGCTGCTGTTGAGGGTGACCCTCAAGCGGTCGAGCGGCTGCTGGCGGCCATCCGTCCTTTGGTAGTGCGGTACTGCCGCGCTCGGGTTGGCAGGCAGGAGCGTTCGTTCGCTTCCGCAGACGACGTTGCTCAGGAGGTGTGTCTCGCGGTGCTCACGGCATTGCCTTCGTACCGTGACCAGGGCCGCCCGTTCCTGGCCTTCGTCTACGGGATCGCCCAGCACAAGGTGGCCGACGCGCATCGCGCCGCGGCGCGCAACCGAGCCGAACCGGTCGCCGAAGTCCCCGACGAGGTCGAGGTCGGCGTCGGTCCTGAGCAGCGTGCGCTTCAGGGCGAGCTGAACGAACGCATGTCCCAGCTGCTGCGTGTCCTGCCCGATAAGCAGCGTGAGATCGTGGTCCTGCGAGTTGTCGTGGGACTTTCCGCCGAAGAGACAGCCGAAGCCGTCGGGTCCACGCCCGGCGCCGTCCGGGTAGCCCAGCACCGCGCCCTCGCGCGCCTACGTAAGGTTCTGGCCGCCGAGGAGGTGATCTGAGTGACCGATCGCGACCACCGGTTCTCCCCTGAGACCAATCGTGAGCTGACGGCTTTCGATCTGACGTCCGAGGCCGAATTCGCCGCCGATCTATCGGCCGTGCAGGCCGATGACGCGCTGCTCGATGCTCTCGGTGGCTCCGACCCGAGGATGGCCGACGACCTCGGCGATCAGGAACTCAACGCGTTGCTGCTGGCGTGGCGGCGCGACATCGACAGCGAACCGCTCGCCGAACTGGTCGACGTCGACACCGCTGTCACCACCGTCAAGACCGCCGCGCTCGCCCGCAAACACGGGGGAAGACGCAGGCTGCTGGTCCCGGTCGCCGCCGCGGCGGCCGTTCTGGCCATCGCCTTCGCCGGTACGGGTCTCGCCGCGAAGGACGCGCAGCCCGGTGACACCCTCTGGGGCCTGACGAAGGTGCTTTACGCCGACCACGCCCGGTCGGTCGAGGCCGCCGCAGCGGCCAAGCTCGATCTGGAGAAGGCCAACCTCGCGCTCGCCGGTGGGCGCCTCGACGAAGCGCGTATGGCGCTCGACGAGGCTCAGGCCGCGCTGAGCCAGGTCACCGACGAAGAGAACCGCGACCAGCTGATCGAGCAGCACCGTCAGCTGAGTGCGCAGCTGCAGAATCCGGGCGCGCCGCCGTTGCCGTCCGACCAGCAGTCGCAGTCGAACACCGCACTGCCGACAACGCCTCCGCCGTCCCAGCAGCCGACCGGTTCGCCGACGTCGCTGCCCGGTGGCGGTAATCCCGGTACCACCTTGCCGGGCACCTCGACCCCGACGCCGCCGGCGAGTGAGACGAGTGAACCGCCGCCTCCCACGACGTCGACCACGCCTTCGGCCTCCGGGAATGATCCGGGAGCCCCTCGCAATGAGACGGAACCCGGCGCGCAGCAGCCGAATTCGGTCGAAACGCCGTAAACCTGATCAAGAACGCCGAAAGGGCCTGGTGAGATCGCTCTCACCAGGCCCTTTCGTTCTGTCTGTCAGTACGCGCTCTCGTTGGCGGTGACGCCGTCCGCGAAACCGCGGCAGTAGTCCCAGCTCACGTAGTCGCCGGGGTTCGGATCGAAGGCGGGCTCGTGCGGCCGCATCCGGCCGTCGGCGAGCAGCTGCTCGAGACTGGCGCGAAGCAGATGCCAGTCGTGATAGTGGGGTTCGTCGCATTCACCGCAGTCGACCACGATCCCGCGCACGCCCCGTGGCTCGAGAAGAGCCTGGTAGACGGCTAGATCTGAGAGATCCGCCAGCAACTCCGTGCGTTCCTCGTTGCTGATCGGTTCCTCGAGCTGGTCGGCGGCGTCGTTGAACGCGCGGGCCGGGTCGTCCGGGTCATCCGCGAACGGGTCTGGGGGCAACGCATCGTGCGGCACGCCTGCACGCTACCGGGCGGCCACCCGGGCCGAGCGGGCGCCCGGCCCGGATATCATGAAGGGCAGGCCCTCGCCGCGACGAACCAAGTCACGGCGACTCCCCTTCATCACCGCCAGGAAGGCCCCTCGCCTGCTATGACCAGCGACAGCGTGACCGCCCCCGTCCCGAGCAAATTCGCCATGCTCGGGCTGACCTTCGACGACGTGCTGCTGCTGCCGGCCGAATCCGATGTGGTGCCCAGCACGGTCAGCACCCGCACCCGGCTCTCCCGCAACGTCACGCTGAACATCCCGCTGGTGTCCGCGGCCATGGACACCGTCACCGAGGCCCGGATGGCGATCGCGATGGCGCGCCAGGGTGGTATGGGCGTGCTGCAGCGCAACCTGCCGATCGACGACCAGGCCGCCGCCGTCGAGATCGTGAAGCGGTCCGAAGCGGGCATGGTCACCGACCCGGTGACCTGTTCGCCGGAGGACACCCTCGCCGAGGTCGACGCGCTCTGCGCACGGTTCCGGATCTCCGGCGTGCCGGTGACCGACGCGGCCGGGACACTCGTGGGCATCATCACGAACCGCGACATGCGGTTCGAGGTCGACCACACCCGCGCCGTGCACGAGGTGATGACGAAGCTGCCGCTGGTCACCGCCCAGGTCGGGGTCACCGCGGACGCCGCGCTCGGGCTGCTGCGCCGCCACAAGATCGAGAAGCTGCCGATCGTCGACGGCGCGGGCAAGCTGCGCGGGCTGATCACGGTCAAGGACTTCGTCAAGACCGAGCAGTACCCCAGCGCCACGAAGGACCCGGACGGCCGACTCGTGGTCGGCGCCGCCGTCGGTGTCGGGCCGGACGGGCACAAGCGGGCGATGGCCCTGGCCGACGCCGGTGTCGACGTGCTGATGGTCGACACGGCGCACGGGCATTCCCGCGCGGTCGTCGAGACGGTCGCGCTGCTGAAGAAGGAACTGGGCGACACGGTCGACGTCGTCGGCGGCAACGTCGCGACGCGGGCCGGGGCGCAGGCGCTGGTCGAGGCAGGTGCGGACGGCGTGAAGGTCGGTGTCGGGCCGGGTTCGATCTGCACCACGCGGATCGTCGCCGGGGTCGGGGTGCCGCAGATCTCCGCGATCTACGAGGCCGACCAGGCGTGCCGTCCGGCCGGGGTTCCCGTGATCGGTGACGGCGGCATCCAGTACTCGGGCGACATCGCGAAGGCCATCGCGGCCGGCGCGTCGACGGTGATGCTCGGCAGCCTCCTCGCCGGCACCGCCGAATCGCCGGGCGGGCTGATCCTGGTGAACGGCAAGCAGTTCAAGACCTACCGCGGGATGGGTTCGCTGGGTGCCATGCAGTCGCGCGGCGAGGCGAAGTCCTACTCGAAGGACCGCTACGCCCAGGACGACGTGCTGAGCGAGGACAAGCTGGTTCCTGAGGGCATCGAGGGGCGCATCCCGTTCCGCGGGCCGCTCGCGAACGTCGTCCACCAGCTGGTGGGCGGGCTGCGTTCGGGCATGGGCTACGCGGGCGCGTCGACGATCCCCGAGCTGCAGGACGCGCAGCTGGTGCGGATCACCGCGGCCGGGCTCAAGGAGAGCCACCCGCACGACATCACGATGACCGTCGAGGCCCCCAACTACACCACCCGGTAGTCCGCCCTTTAGGACACTTACGCGGTGGGCGTACCTCTCGGGAGACTTGGTCGGCAATCGGTGATCAAGTCTTCGGGAGGGAATCGTGGGGATGTCTGTTTCGCGCCGGACCGTGGTGGCCGTGTTCGCTGCCGCCGCCGTGGGGCTCGGCGGCGGCGTCGCGGCGTCGGCGGCACCGTCGGAGAAGGCCGCGGCCGTCGACACCCAGGCGTCACCGGGCGAGGTGTGGAAGCGCACGGAGCTGTACTTCGGCGCCACGAAGCCCGGTGGTGAGGTGAGCGACGCGGAGTTCACCGCGTTCTCCGACAAGGTCATCACCCCGGCGTTCCCGGACGGGTTCACCGAGCTGACCGGCCGCGGGCAGTGGCGCGGGTCGGACGGGGTGATCTCGCGGGAGAAGTCGAAGGTGATCGTCGTCTACCCGTTCAGCGACCGGGACGCGAACCGGGAGATCGAAGAGATCCGGACGGAGTACAAGAAGCAGTTCCAGCAGGAATCCGTCCTCCGCACCGACTCCGTCGAGAAGGTCTCCTTCTGACCCACTGACCCCACCCGCCCCACCAGAGCGCCTTTAGCGGGCTAAGTGTGAAACGGGTGGGGCTGGTGGGGCAGGTGGGATATCGGGAGGAGTTCGGGAGACCCGTGCGCACGTCACCCACGCGGCCTAGCGACAATGGGGTGTAACGGTCGTGGGCGAGAAGGGACTTGACGTGCGGGATCTGGTCGAGATCGGCATGGGCCGCACCGCGCGGCGGGCGTATGACCTCGATGACGTGGAGATCGTGCCGTCGCGGCGCACCCGGTCTTCGTCGGTCGTCTCCACCGCTTGGCAGATCGACGCGTACCGGTTCGAGTTGCCGCTGGTCACCCACCCCACCGACGCGATCGTGTCGCCGGGCACCGCCGTGGCCGTCGGCGAACTCGGCGGACTGGGCGTTCTCAACGCCGAAGGCCTCTGGGCGCGGCACCCGAACGTCGAAGACGCGATCTTCAGGCTGGTCCGGGCGGCCGAGGACACCGAGGACCCGACCGCGATCGTGCGTGAGCTGCAGGAACTGCATTCCGCCCCGATCCGGCTGGACCTGCTGTCCGAGGCGATCAAGACCGTCCGCGAGTCCGGGGTGACCGTGGCCGCGCGGGTCAGCCCGCAGCACGCTGCCGAGCTCACGCCGGATCTGCTGGCGGCCGGCGTCGAAATCCTGGTCGTGCAGGGCACGATCATCTCCGCCGAACACGTCCAGCGCGACGCCGAACCGCTGGACCTCAAGGACTTCATCGGGCGGCTCGACGTCCCGGTGATCGCGGGCGGGGTCAGCGACTACCGCACCGCGATGCACCTGATGCGCACCGGCGCGGCGGGCGTCATCGTCGGTCACGGCGCCAGTCGCGGCGTGACCAGCACCGACAGCGTGCTCGGGATCGGGACGCCGATGGCGACCGCGATCGTCGACGCCGCGGCCGCGCGGCGCGACTACCTCGACGAGACCGGTGGCCGCTACGTGCACGTGCTCGCCGACGGAGGGATGAGCGTGTCCGGCGACATCGCGAAGGCGATCGCCTGCGGTGCCGACGCGGTGATGCTGGGCGCGCCACTGGCGGCCGCGTCGGAAGCACCGGGCCAGGGCCTGTACTGGACGTCGGCGGCCGCGCACCCGTCGCTGCCGCGTTCGCGCGTGGCGCTGGGCCCGGACTACGCCGTCGACCTCAAGACGCTGCTTTTCGGGCCGTCCGCGGACGCCGAGGGCGTTGTGAACCTCTTCGGCGCCCTTCGCCGCGCGATGGCGAAGACGGGGTACTCGGACCTGAAGGAGTTCCAGCGCGTCGGACTCACCGTCCGCCGCTGAGCCCCACCTGTCACATGTGCCCCACCCGTTTCGCGTTTAGCCCGCTAAAGGCGATTTGGTGGGCCACCCGGGTGAAAGTGACCGGCGGGTAACTTACCTCTGGTCAGGAGGAGTGGGCGGAGTTACTCTCAGAGGTGTGACTGCCAGTAACACCACCACTGAAGACGGCTTCGACTACGACGTCATCGTCGTCGGCTCGGGATTCGGCGGCAGCGTCGCCGCACTCCGCCTGACCGAAAAGGGCTATCGCGTCGCCGTCATCGAGGCGGGCCGCCGCTTCGCCGACGACGAGTTCGCGAAGACCTCGTGGGATCTCAAGCGGTACGTCTGGGCGCCCCAGATCGGCTGCTTCGGCATCCAGCGCATCCACATGCTCAAGGACGTGATGGTGCTCGCCGGCGCGGGCGTCGGCGGCGGTTCGCTGGTCTATGCGAACACGCTGTACCGCCCGCTGAAGCCGTTCTACGTCGACCCGCAGTGGTCCCACATCACCGACTGGGAGTCCGAGCTCGCTCCGCACTACGACCAGGCGAGCCGAATGCTCGGCGTCGTCACCAACCCCTCGGTGACCCCGTCGGACGTCGTGATGAAAGGCGTCGCCGAGGACATGGGCGTCGCGGAGTCGTACCACCCGACGCCCGTGGGCGTGTACTTCGGCAAGCCGGGGGAGCGCGCCGAGGACCCGTACTTCGGCGGAGCCGGCCCGGCGCGGACCGGCTGCACCGAATGCGGCGCGTGCATGACCGGCTGCCGGGTCGGCGCCAAGAACACGCTGGTCAAGAACTACCTCTACCTCGCGGAGAAGGACGGCGCGCAGGTCATCCCGCTCACGACCGTGAACGCGATTAGCCCGCTAAACGCAGGTGGGTACGAGGTGAGCGTGAGGCGGACCGGGAGCAGGTCGCGCAAATTCCGGCACAAGCTGACGGCCGCGCAGGTGGTGCTGGCCGCGGGTACCTGGGGCACGCAGAATCTGCTCCACTCGATGCGCGACACCGCCAAGCTGCCGAAGCTCTCACCCCGGCTCGGCGAACTGACCCGCACCAACTCAGAGGCCATCATCGGCGCCGCCCGTACCGAGGTCGACGACGAGCGGAACTTCAGCCGCGGCGTCGCGATCACGTCGTCGATCCATCCCGACGAGAACACACATATCGAGCCCGTCCGCTACGGCAAGGGCAGCAACGCGATGAGCCTGCTCCAGACCATCGCCACCGACGGCTCCTCGGCGGTCCCGCGCTGGCGCCAGGCGGTGAGCTTCATGCTCAAGCACCCGGTCCAGACGGCGAAGCTGCTCAACGGCTACCGCTGGAGTGAGCGCACGGTGATCCTGCTGGTGATGCAGAGCCTCGACAACTCCATCACCACCTACACCAAGCGCGGCCTGCTCGGACGCCGCAAGTACACCTCGAAACAGGGTCACGGCGAGCCGAACCCCACCTTCATCCCCGCCGGGCACGAAGCCAACATCCGCACCGCCGAGCGCATCGGCGGGATGCCGGGCGGGACCTGGGGCGAGATCTTCGACATCCCGCTCACCGCCCATTTCATCGGCGGCGCCCCGATCGGGACGGCTCCGGACAACGGCGTGATCGACCCGTACCACCGCGTGTTCAACTATCCCGGTCTGTCCATTGTAGATGGATCGGCGATCACGGCGAACCTCGGCGTGAACCCCTCGCTGACCATCACCGCGCAGGCCGAACGAGCCTTCTCGTTGTGGCCCAACAAGGGCGAAGCGGACACCCGGCCGCCGCAGGACTCCCCATACACCCGGCTCGCGCCGATCGTGCCGAAGAACCCCTCGGTTCCGGCGGAGGCACCGGCCGCGCTTCGACGGTAGGTTGGGGGCGTGACCGCATCCGATCGCGCGCACGCTCTGCTGACCCGGGTCCGCGCCCTGCACGACATTTGGGCGCAGGTCGCCCGGGAGCTCGACGAGGAGACCGTTCGCGCGCCCAGCGCGTTGCCCGGCTGGACGAGGGCGCATCTGCTCTCCCATCTGGCACGTAACGCCGACGGCCTGGTCAACCTGCTGACCTGGGCGAAGACCGGCGTCGAGCAGCCGATGTACGCGGGCGAGCGGGCCAGGGACGACGACATCGAAAAGGGCGCGTATCGGTCAGCGGAGGAAATCGCGGCCGACGTCGTCGACTCCGCGGCGCGTCTGGTCGAGACGGCTGACGGGTTGCCGGAGGAGGCCTGGAGTGTCCGGGTCCGCGCCAGGCAGGGCCGGGAGATCCCGGCGGATTTCGTCCTGTGGCTGCGGCTGTCCGAGGTCGCCATCCACCTGGCCGACCTCGACCTCGGCTATGACTTCGCTCGCGTCGCCGGACTGCTCGGGCCGGAATTCCACCTCGTGGTGAGCAACGCGATCGGGATGTACGGCGGCGAGCTGCCCGCCGTGCTGCTCGTCGCCGCCGGCCCGGACGGGACCAGGCACGAGTGGCGGATGGGCACCGGCAAGGCCGTGACGCTGACGGGTACTCCTGGCGACGTCCTGGCCTGGGTGACCGGGCGCAGCGACGGCTCCACTTTGGACGGTAACGTGCCGAAGCTCCCACACTGGCTCTGACAGAAGAAATCCGTAATCCTCCGGGGTATTTCCCTGCCCGGCCACCGGTGGTGTCCTTGAACAATGGACTACGACTTCAGCGGGCTCAAGGCCTTGTTCGTGAACTGCACACTGAAGAGATCGCCGGAAAAGAGCAACACCGACGGCCTCATCGGGATCAGCCGCGACATCATGGTCAAACACGGCGTGGAGGTCTCCGTACTGCGCGCCGCCGACCACGACATCGCGACCGGCGTCTGGCCCGACATGACCGAGCACGGCGCCGAGTCCGACGCCTGGCCTCAGCTGTATCAGCAGGTGATGGACGCGCAGATCCTCGTGCTCTGCGGACCCATCTGGCTAGGTGACAACAGTTCGGTGATGAAACGGGTCATCGAACGGCTCTACGCATGCTCGTCGCTGCTGAACGATTCCGGCCAGTACGCCTACTACGGCCGGGTCGGCGGTTGCCTGATCACCGGGAACGAAGACGGCATCAAGCACTGCGCGATGAACGTGCTGTACAGCCTCCAGCATCTGGGCTACACCATCCCTCCACAGGCGGACGCCGGGTGGATCGGAGAAGCCGGTCCTGGTCCGTCCTATCTGGACCCGGGATCCGGTGGCCCGGAGAACGACTTCACCAACCGGAACACCACGTTCATGACGTGGAACCTGCTGCATCTGGCGTCGATGCTGCACCGGGCGGGCGGCGTTCCCCCGCATGGGAACCAGCGATCGGAATGGGACGCGGGCTGCCGATTCGACTTCGAGAACCCCGAGTACCGCTGACTCGGCCGGGTGAAGGCGGGCAACCTGGCCAACGTCCGTGCGTCTTTGCTGGCATGAAGGTGGGGAGAAGGACGTTCCTCAAGTACGCCGGTGCGACCGCGGTCGGGACGGTCGCCACGGCGTGCTCGGCCGAGCCGCCCGCTCAGCCGCCTGCCGTACCGCCGGGCACGTCGCTTCCGCCGAGCACCAGCCTCCCACCGTCCGGGCCGCCTGACTGGGCGGCGTTGCGGAACAAGGTGTCCGTGGTGCTTCCGGGGGATTCGGGATACGACGCCGTCAAGCGGGTGTTCAACCCGGCGTTCGACGGGCTCAAACCCGCCGCGGTGGCGAAATGCGCGCGGCCCGAGGACGTCCAGGCGTGTGTTTCCGCGGCGGCCGGGCGGGTGCCGATCGCCGCACGGAGCGGCGGGCACAGTTACGCTGGATACTCGGTTCCCGACGGCGGCCTCATGCTCGACCTCGGGGGAATGTCCTCAGTGGACGTTCGGGGCGAGCGGGTCGTCATCGGCGCCGGAGCCAAGTTGAAGGACGTCTACGCCGCACTCGGGCGCGCCAGGCGTTGCCTGCCCGCGGGTTCGTGCCCCACCGTCGGGATCGCCGGACTGACACTGGGCGGCGGAATCGGGGTGCTCTCCCGCAAGTACGGGCTGACCTGTGATCACCTCGTGTCGGCACAAGTCGTTACAGCGGACGGAAAACTGCGTACAGTCTCGGCCGAGTCCGAGCCGGATCTCTTCTGGGCCTTACGCGGTGGAGGCGGTGGCAACTTCGGCGTCGTCACGTCGTTCACCTTCCGCACCGACCCGGCGCCGCCGGCCGTCACCGTGTTCTCCCTGAAGTTCCCGTCGGGCAGTGCGAACGACGTCCTCGCCGCTTGGCAGCGCTGGCTTCCCGAGGCGCCGCCGGAACTGTGGGCGAATGTCGTGCTGTCGGGCGGATCTCCGGTCGGTTGCCGGGTTTCCGGTTGCTACGTGGGGGATTCCGCGTCGTTGACCACGGCCCTGTCGCCGCTGGCGAACAAGAGCGGCGCGACGCAGACTAAGAAACAGCTCGACTACCTGGGCGCCATGAAGTACTTCTCCGGCAGCGAGAATCGGCAGTCCTTTGTGGCCTCTTCGCGGATCATCAACGAACCGGCCGATCCCGCGAAGCTGACGTCCGTTCTTTCCGGCAGGCGTGGCATGGACCTGCTCATCGACGGCCTCGGCGGAGCCGTCTCCGAAATCGCGCCGGACGCCACCGCCTTCTGGCATCGCAAGGCGTTGGCGAGTGTCCAGATCTACAGCCAGGCCGACACGCGAAACCGTACCGTGGCAACGAGTTCCGTCGCCGAGGTGGTGACGGGGACCGGGCTGGACGGGGGATACGTCAACTACATCGATCCCGCCATGCCCGACTGGATGACGGCCTACTACGGCGGGAACGCCACTCGCCTCAAGCGGGTGGCGAAAACCTACGATCCGAACAAGGTCTTCGGGTTCGCGCAGGCCGTCACCCCGGACTAGAGGTCGATACCGGTGAAGACGGTGACCCGTTCTTCGGTGAGGTCGTGCATCGCGGCGAGCACTCCTTCCCGGCCGACGCCCGATCCCTTCACGCCGCCGTACGGCATCTGGTCCGCGCGGTAGGACGGGACGTCGCCGATGATCACACCACCGACCTCGAGTTCGGTCGACGCGTAGAAGGCGAGATGCACGTCGCGGGTGAAGACCCCGGCCTGCAGTCCGTACGCGGATTCGTTGACAGAAGCGAAAGCCTCGTCGACACCATCCACAATAGACACGGCGAGCACCGGTCCGAAGATCTCCTCCGCCCAGGCCTTTGTGGACGGTGGGACGTCGGTGAGTACGGTCGGTTCCACCGTCGCGCCTTCACGTTTGCCGCCGGTGAGGACCTTCGCGCCCGCTGCGACGGCTTCGTCGATCCATGCGACGATCCGCTCCGCGGCGGCCTCGTCGACGACCGGTCCCACGTCGGTGTTCTTGTCGTACGGGTCGCCGGTCTGCTGGGATTTCACGGCTTCCACCAGTGCGGGCACGAACTCCTCGGCGACCTCGCGTTCGACGATCACCCGCTGCACCGCGATACAGGACTGTCCGGCCTGGTAGTTGCCGAACGTCGCGATCCGGTGCGCCGCGCCTTCGGGATCCGGCCAGTCGCGCAGCACCACGGCCGCCGCGTTGCCGCCGAGTTCGAGCACGACGTGCTTGCGCGGCGCGGCGTCCGCCAGCGACCAGCCGACCGGCCCGGAGCCGGTGAAGGACACGACGGGCAGCCGGGGATCCGTGACCAGTGCGGAGGTTTCCTCATTGCCGAGCGGCAGGACGGAGAACGCGCCTTCCGGCAAATCGGTCTCCGCCAGGAT
The DNA here is from genome assembly GCA_963766045.1 of uncultured Actinomycetota bacterium. Classification (GTDB taxonomy): domain Bacteria; phylum Actinomycetota; class Actinomycetes; order Mycobacteriales; family Pseudonocardiaceae; genus Amycolatopsis. The sequence continues at coordinate 425,605 of CAVXYN010000003.1, forward strand.
TTCGCCCAGCATCAGCGCGGCGAGCGGGGTGCGCGGCGCCGGTTTGATGATGATCGGCGCTCCGACCGCGAGCGACGGTGCGACCTTGTGCGCCACCAGGTTCAGCGGGAAGTTGAACGGCGAGATGCCGAGCACGGGGCCGCGGGGGATGCGGCGGGTCATCGCGAGCCTGCCCTCGCCCGAAGGGTCGGTGTCGAGGCGCTGCAGGTCGCCGCTGAACCGGCGGGCCTCTTCGGCCGCGATCCGGAACACCGAAACCGCGCGCCTGACCTCGGCGTCCGCCCATTTCAGCGGTTTGCCGTTTTCGGCGGTGATGACCTCGGCGATCTCGTCGGCGCGGGCGGCGATGACGCGCGACACGTGGTCGAGCGCGGCGGCACGGGTGTGTGCGGAAGAGTTCCGGAACTCCTTCGCGACGCCGACGGCCGCGCTCACCGCGCGTTCGACCTGGTCCGGTCCGGGCACCGCCACCGTGGCGACTTCGCTGCCGTCGTACGGGTGATGCACGACGAGTGTCGACGCGCCCTGTTCGGGGCGTCCGGCGATCCAGGCGGGACGAGGTTCCGGGGTGATCATGTCCATGTGTAACAAGGTATTCCGAGTGGGTGTCCAGGTGTGAACACCCACTCGACCGGGTCATGGCTTGATGAGCACTTTGAGCGCTTCGCGGTCCGCCATCGCGCGGTAGCCGTCCGGGACCTCCTCGATCCCGATGGTGCGGTCGAAGACCTTGCCCGGCTGGTACCGGCCTTCGACGACGTCCTCGAGCAGCTCCGGGATGTAGTGGCGCGCAGGGGCGACGCCCCCGGTGACAGTGATGTTGCGGCGGAACAGCGGAGGGCCGATCGGGCCCTCTTCGTATTGCGGTACGCCGACGCGGCTGATCGCGCCGCCCGCGCGGATGGCGCCGACGCCCATCTCGAAGGCGGGCTTCGTGCCGACGCACTCGAGGACGGTGTGGGTGCCGTCGCCGTTGGTCAGCTCGCGGACCTTCTCGATGCCTTCGTCGCCGCGCTCGGCCACCACGTCCGTCGCGCCGAACTCGCGGCCGAGATCGGTGCGCGCCTGGTGGCGGCCCATCAGGACGATCCGCTCGGCGCCGAGGCGCTTCGCGGCCAGTACCGCGGAGAGGCCGACGGCGCCGTCGCCGATCACGGTGACGGTGGTGCGCTCGTTCACGCCTGCCTTGACGGCGGCATGGTGGCCGGTGGCGAACACGTCGGACAACGTCAGGAACGAGGCGAGCAGGTCGTCGTCCTCGGTGTGGGGCAGTTTCACCAGGGTGCCGTCGGCCTGCGGGACGCGGACGGCCTCGCCCTGGCCGGCGTCGACGCCCTTCGCGCCCCAGAAACCGCCGCGGAGGCACGAGGTGTGGAGGCCTTCGCGGCAGAACTGGCACGTGTTGTCGGAGTAGACGAACGGGGCGACCACCAGGTCGCCGGTTTTGACCGTGGTGACGTCGGAACCGACGGCCTCGATGACGCCGAGGAACTCGTGACCGATGCGGACGCCGCGGTCCCTGGCGGGCATGCTGCCGTAGGGCCAGAGGTCGCTCCCGCAAATGCACGAGCGCACTACGCGGAGGACGGCGTCGGTCGGCTCGCTCAGTTTCGGGTCGGGGACGGTCTCGACGCGGACGTCGCCGGCGCCGTAGATGACTGTCGCTCGCAAGGCGGGTCCTTTCCTCGGCTCCCCGCAGTATGCGCGCGTCGCGTTTAGCCCGCTAAACGCGATCCGAGCCGGTCCGCAGGTAGAGGTCGCGGAGCAGGAGGATCTCGGCGCCGTGGTGGATGGTCTCCCGGTGGATGTGCAGGACGAGCGCCGCGAGCGGGCGATCCGAGTAGGGGCCCTCGGCCTCGCCGCAGGGGCGCTCGAGGTCTGCGGGGGTGAGGCCGCGGACACCGTCGCGCCAGCGTGCGTAGGCGTCGTCGAGCTGCTTCAGAGCCGCTTCGGCGGAGGCTGCGTAGGGATAGGTCATGTAGTCGAGGGGAGGCCCGTCGAAGTGGGACGCACTCCGCATGCCGAGTACACCGACGATGATGTGGGCGAGGCGCCAGGCGATCGTAGTCACCGGCGGGGGTGTGGGTTCCGGATACGCCCAGTCGATTGTGAGGGCGCCGTTTTCACCCGGCCGGATGGTCCAGCAGTCCCCGACGGGCTCCCAGAAGTACTCGTCATCGGTGAGGGTGTCCAGACGTGGCCGGAGGTGCTGCGTCCAGTACCACTCGAGCTGTTCGGAAAGTTCCTTGCTCCAGTCGATGCTCATGTCCCCGGACGGTAGGCCCCATCGCGGTCGGTCACTGTCCTGAATCGGGTGGGGGTTGGCAGCAGCGTGACGCGGCCCACCTGGGACGATGGACGCGAAGCGTGCATGCCTAAACCTGGAGGTCGTAGGTGCCCAGTCCCACCGGTCCGGTACTCGTCGTGGACTTCGGGGCGCAGTACGCGCAGCTCATCGCGCGCCGCGTGCGCGAGGCCCAGGTCTACTCCGAGGTCGTCCCGCATACCGCCACCGCCGAGGAAATCCTCGCCAAGAACCCGGCCGCGATCATTCTTTCCGGCGGCCCCTCCAGCGTGTACGCGGAAAACGCCCCCGCTCTCGCTCCCGGGCTGGTCGACGCGGGTGTGCCGATCCTCGGTATCTGCTATGGCCACCAGGTGCTCGCACAGGCGCTCGGGGGCACGGTCGAGCCGACCGGGATCCGCGAGTTCGGCCGCACCGAGGTCCGCGTCGCCGGTGAGGGCGGTGTTCTGCACGCCGGCCTCCCGAGCCACCAGCCCGCCTGGATGAGCCACAACGACAGCGTCACCAAGGCCCCCGAGGGCGCCACCGTGACCGCGTCGAGCGACGGCGCCGCGGTCGCCGGATTCGAAGACGTGGAGCGCCGCTTCGCCGGCGTCCAGTACCACCCAGAGGTCCACCACTCGCCGCACGGCCAGGAGGTGCTCCGCCGCTTCCTGCACGACATCGCGGGCATCCGGCCGCAATGGACGACGTCGTCGATCGTCGACGACCAGGTCAAGCGGATCGCCGAGCAGGTCGGCGACGGCCGCGCGATCTGCGGGCTGTCCGGCGGTGTCGACTCGGCTGTGGCCGCCGCGCTGGTCCAGCGCGCCATCGGCGACCGGCTGACCTGCGTGTTCGTCGACCACGGTCTACTGCGCGCGGGCGAGCGCACCCAGGTGGAACGGGACTTCGTCGCCGCCACCGGCGTCAACCTGGTCACCGTCGACGCGCGTGAGCGGTTCCTCGACGCACTCGCCGGGGTCACCGACCCCGAGGAGAAGCGCAAGATCATCGGCCGCGAGTTCATCCGTGTGTTCGAGCAGGCCGAGCGTGATCTCAAGGCGCAGGGCGACTACAAATTCCTGGTTCAGGGCACGTTGTATCCGGATGTCGTCGAGTCCGGTGGCGGCGAGGGCGCGGCGAACATCAAGAGCCACCACAACGTCGGCGGCCTGCCCGACGACCTGCAGTTCGAGCTCGTCGAACCGCTGCGCCTGCTGTTCAAGGACGAGGTGCGCCGCGTGGGGCTGGAGCTGGGCCTGCCGGAGACGATCGTCCAGCGGCAGCCGTTCCCCGGCCCGGGTCTCGGCATCCGGATCATCGGCGCGGTCGACGCCGCGCGGCTCGAGACGCTGCGCGCGGCGGACGCCATCGCCCGCGAGGAGCTGACCGCGGCCGGGCTGGACCGCGAGATCTGGCAGTGCCCGGTGGTGCTGCTCGCCGACGTCCGCAGCGTCGGCGTCCAGGGCGACGGACGTACCTACGGGCACCCCGTGGTGCTGCGGCCGGTGTCGTCCGAGGATGCCATGACCGCTGACTGGACCCGGCTGCCCTACGAGGTCCTCGAGCGGATCTCGACCCGCATCACCAACGAGGTCGCCGAGGTCAACCGGGTGGTCCTGGACGTGACGTCCAAGCCGCCGGGCACCATCGAGTGGGAGTGACCCGCACCCCTACCGACCTGCGTTTAGCCCCCTAAACGCGATCTGACGGGCCCAGAGCGCCGAGGCGACCCCGATCGCGTTTAGGGGGCTAAACGCAAGTGCTTGGGCCATAAGTGAAGGCCCCGGCTGGGGGCCGGGGCCTTCGGAGAGGGAGTGTCGTGAGGGCGGGCCGCTACCGGCGGCTCTTGCGTACCGACGCCGCGAGCAGCAGGACGCCGACGAAGATCGCGCCGCCCGCCATGACCCAGCGGAAGTCGAACCGCGGTAGCCAGGACGCGCCGTCCGAGAGGACGTAGCCCGACACCAGCAGGGTCGCGATCCCGACGATCAGGGTGAACACGTCCACCCCGCGCTTCGCCGGCTGAGCCGTCGACGTGCTGTCGTAGTTGTCGTAGTCGTACTCAGCCACGTCGCACCTCCACATTTCCGACGCCGTTCTTGACGTGCAGGACGATCTTCTGCCCGCTGGTTCCGGGCGAGGTGAATTCGACGGGTTCGAGCCCGGCGCCGGACCTGGTCTGCCCGAGGCAGTCGATGTCGCCCACGTTGGTCTCGCAGATCACCTTGACCTCGGCCGCTTGCGGCACGATCACCGTCGAGTCGCCGGCGCCGTTGGTGACGCTCGTCGTGATCGGGGTCGCCGACGGCACCTTCGTCAGGTCGAGGTCGATTTCCCCGGCCGAGCGGCGATACTCCGGCTGGATCTCGGCTGCGGTAAGCGGCGTCACGCTCAGGTCGCCGAGGCCGCCACGCACAGAGAAGTCCTCGAACGGCACCGTGGTCAGCGCCATCCCGACGATCGCCAGCGGAACCGCCAGCCCGATCAGCCCGCGGCCGCCCCGGAGGAACGATCCGGCGACCAGCCCGATCCCGACCACACCGAGGGTGAGCCCGATGACGTGCTGCAGCGTGAACCAGGGCTGCCCGTCCAGGCCGAGGACGACACCGGCACCGGCGACCAGCATCGCCACACCGAACGTCGCGACGCCGATCTTCGACTTCGGGCGGCGCGGAGCCGGCGGTGCGGGAGGCGGCGGAGGGGACTGCGGCGGCAGGCCACCGGACGGCGACGCGTTCGGCAGATCCCACGCGGACGGGTCGGCCGCGAGCGGGTCCCAGCCGCTGTCGGTCGCCGTCGCGGACGGAGTGGACGCCGCCGACATCGAGAACGCGGCGGTCGGATAGGCCGGGGCCGGCGCTACCGGACGATTGAACTGGCCGCGGTTTCGGTGCAGCAGATACAGCGCGACCGCCATCAGCGCGAAGCCGATCAACCCGGTGCCGTCGGTCAGCCAGCCCCCGCTGAAGGTCCAGGTGAGCCCCGGGAACAACAGGACGATCAGCAGGACCGCGAACGCGGGCGAACTCGAGGCACGCCCCCGGCCGATCAGCCCTTCGAACGCGGAGACCCGGTCGCCTTCCTGCGGCAGGAACAGCCAGCCGAGCAAGTAGGCGAAGACGCCGAAGCCGCCGAACACGGTCGCCGCGACCAGCGCGACGCGGATGACGATCGGGTCGATGCCGTACCGGTAGCCGATCCCCGCCGCCACCCCGGCCACCTTGCGGCCGTGGGCCGGCCGCACCGGCCTGCTCCGCCAGAAGTCCTTGACGGTCTCTTCGAAACCGGCCATGGGGCTCGGTTTCGGTGTATGTGTCTCACTCCCACTCATGTCACAAAGAATGCGCCGGTGGCCGGGCCTCACGCATCCGGGATCGTCCCTGAGGTTTCCCCCAACGGGAAGAGTCAGGGACTTCCCCGATGGATCAGCGGTGCACTCCGTGTGACCATGGAGAACGTGCAGGAACCCGCCCCCAACGACGTCGCCGCGCAGGTGAAGCCGACGGTCATCGAGCGCACCCTTCCGGTGCCGGTGCCCGGCAACCTGCCCTCGACACCGATCGATCCGCCCAAGATGTTCCGCCGCCGTTCCGGCCGCGCCATCGCGGGTGTCGCCGGCGGGCTCGCCGATCACCTCGGCGTGAAGGTCGTCTGGGTCCGGACCGCGTTCGCGCTCATGGCCGCGTTCAACGGAGCCGGCCTCCTCGCCTACGGCTTGCTTTGGGTCTTCGTCCAGCAGCAGGCCACTGAGGCCGCGCCGGAGAAGTCCACCTCGAAGGAGAAGCAGCAGGCGTTCGGCCTGATGGCGCTGGGGGTCGGTCTCGCCGTCGCCAGCGGCACGCTGACCGGCCTGATCAGCGGCTGGGTCGCGATCCCGCTCGCCTTGGCCATGATGGGTGCGGCGGTCGTCTGGCGTGAGGCCGACGAATCGCAGCGGCGACGCTGGCGCATGGGCGCGAAGGGCAGCGTGGCCGGGGCGCTCCTCGGAGGCGGCGGCTGGTCGGCCGCGATCCGGGTGGTCGCGGGCGTCGCATTGGTGATGACCGGAATCGGCGTGGTCGTCCTGCAGAGCGGCAGCATCGACCAGGTCAAGTTCGCGCTGGTCGCGGTCATCGCGACGCTGTTCGGGGTCGCGGTGCTGACCGTCCCGTTCTGGTTGCGGCTGGTCCGCGACCTCTCCGACGAGCGGCTCGCGCGTATCCGCACCGACGAGCGCGCCGAGATCGCGGCGCATCTGCACGACTCGGTCCTCCAGACGCTCGCCCTGATCCAGAAGCAGGCGGATTCGCCCCGGGAGGTCGCCAGGCTCGCGCGCGGCCAGGAACGCGAATTGCGAGGCTGGCTGTACGGGCCTTCGGGCTACGGCAAGGCCAAGAAGACAGATGATGACGAAACGCTCTTCGGGCAGCTGTCCGAAATGCTCGCGGCCGCCTGCGGCGAGGTCGAGGACGCCTTCGCGATCTCGGTGCAGCAGGTGGTCGTCGGTGAGGCGACGCTGAACGAGCCGCTGGCCGCGCTGATCCAGGCCGCGCGCGAGGCGATCGTCAACGCGGCCAAGCACGCCGGCGTCGACGAGGTCAGTGTCTACGCCGAAGTCGAGCCGACGGCGGTGACGGTGTTCGTGCGTGACCGCGGTAAGGGGTTCGACCCCGACGTCGTGCCCGCTGACAGGCACGGTCTCGCCGACTCGATCCGGGGCCGGATGGAACGGCACGGCGGCACGCTGAAACTGCGTACCGCACCGGGTGAAGGTACCGAAGTCCAGCTCGAGATGCCGCTCAAAGCGGGGAAGGGTGCGGCGTGAGGTCGCTATGCTCACTGGACACGGCGAGCGAGGGAGCATCGTGACGGAGAACCAGCAGACGCGGGAACCGGTCAAGGTCTTCCTCGTCGACGACCACGCGCTCTTCCGGGCCGGTGTGCGCACCGAGCTGGACTCGATCACCGAAGACGTGCGTGTGGTCGGCGAGGCCGGTTCGGTCGCCGAGGCCGTTGCCGGGATCGCGCGGACCAAGCCCCAGGTCGTCCTGCTCGATGTCCACATGCCGGACGGCGGTGGCGCCGAGGTGCTCCGCCGGGTCCGTCCGGAGCTGCCCGAGGTCGTTTTCCTCGCGCTGTCGGTGTCCGATGCCGCGGAGGATGTGATCGCGGTGATCCGGGCAGGGGCCCGCGGTTACGTGACGAAGACGATCTCGTCGAAGGAACTTGTCCGCGCGGTCGTGCGGGTCTCCGAGGGGGACGCCGTGTTCTCGCCGCGGCTAGCCGGATTCGTGCTCGACGCCTTCGCCGACCGGCCGGGCTCCGCACCGATCAGCGACCCCGATCTCGACCTGCTGACGCCGCGGGAACGTGACGTGCTGCGGCTGCTCGCGCGCGGGTACGCGTATAAGGAGATCGCGTCGGAGCTGTTCATCTCGGTGAAGACCGTCGAGACGCACGTTTCGAGCGTTCTGCGTAAGACTCAGCTCTCGAACCGGTACGAGCTCTCGCGCTGGGCGTCCGACCGTCGCCTCGTCTGAGCCGCTTGTGCCCGTGCTCATCGGCTTGGTGGCCTTGTTCTTTCTGGGGATGGGTCTGCTCGGGCTCGTCGCGCCGGGGAAGCTGATCCGGCCGTTCGGCATCTCGCTGGACAGCGCAACCGCGCGGACGGAGGTTCGTGCGGTCTACGGCGGCTTCGGAGTGGCGATCGCCGGGCTGCTCGGTTTCGCCGCTTTCGACGTCGGCGGGATCCGGCAGGGTGTCGCGATCGCTGTGGGCGTCGCGCTGGTGGGGATGGCGTTCGGACGGTTGGTCGCCCGGTTCGTGGAGCGGCCCGAGCGGTTCTATCCGAGCTGGTTCTACTTCTGGGTCGAGCTCGTCCTCGCCGCCCTGCTCTTCGTCTCCACCCTCTGACGCCCGTCTCGCCTTTAGCGGGCTAAACGCGATCCGGTGGGCCCTGGGTCGAAGTCGGCTCAGATCGCGTTTAGCCCGCTAAACGCAGGTCATGGCACTTCTCCGGCGGTGGCGAGGGGGCGGTCCGGGGTGGGGGCGGTAGCAAAGGTCCCCCGCTCCCTCGGGCGGAGGCGGGTGAGCGCGACACCGCCCAGCACGACGACCATCCCGGCGATCACCCGGAAGCCGAGCGCTTCGCCAAGGAAGACGGACCCGAGCAGCACCGAAACGACCGGCAGCAGGTACCCGACGATCGACGCGGCGACGGCGCCTTCGCTGGCAAGGAGCTGGTAGTTCAGCGCGAAGGCGATCCCGGTCGAACCGATGCCGAGGATCACGATGGCGACGACGGCGCCGACGCTCAGGTGCACCGGCTCGAACCCGCCCACCGGCATCGCGAGCAGCAGGAACCCGGTGGCGATCAGCATCTGCCCGCCGGCCAGTGCCATCGGCGAGTCGCCGGTGCCGGTCAGGTACTTGCCCTCGTAGACGAACGAGAAACCGTAGCTCGCGGCGGCCGCGAGGCAGGCGAGCGCGCCCCAGCTGAGCAGCCCGGAGGCCTCCCACGGCGCGAAGATCAGCAGGATTCCGGCGAGTCCGACGACGAGCCCGGCGACCCTGGCCGCGGTCATCCGGCTGCGCGCGCCCAGCATCGGCGCTGCGAGCAGCACCCACAGTGGCGTCGTCGCGTTCAGGACGCCGGTGATGCCGGAATCGACGGTCAGCTCGCCGTACGCGAACAGCAGGAACGGCAGCGCGTTGTGGAAGAAGGCCGCGACCGCGAGGTGCCCCCACACCCGGCGTTCCGACGGCAGCCTGTCCCGGCCCAGGTAGCACAGCCCGATCAGCACCGCGGCGCCGAGCGCCACCCTGGCCAGCACCAGCTGCACCGGGGTGAACGCGGCCAGCCCCAGTTTGATCCAGAAGAAACTCGATCCCCACATGAGCGCCAGCGCGCCGATCCGCAGCAGGGTCTTGGTCTCGCCCACCCAGTCCTCCTTCGTGATGGGCTCAGCTTCGTCGGGCCGACGCGTAAGGACAAGCGAAATTAGCTGCAGGGATCCTTAAGCAGAACTGTACGATCTAGCCATGCTGGACATTCGCCGAATGCAGGTCCTCCGCGCCGTCATCAGCAGCGGATCGATCACGGCCGCCGCCCGGAATCTGGGCTACACGCCGTCCGCGATCAGCCAGCAGCTGTCCACCCTCGAACGGGAAGCGGGCGTCGAGCTGCTCGAACGCGTCGGACGCGGAGTGCGGCCGACACCGGCCGGCTCGTTGTTGTCCGACCACGCGGAGACCCTGAGCTGCCAGCTCGCCAAGGCGGAGGCCGCGCTCACCGAACTCAAGGAAGGCCGCACCGGCAAGGTGTCGATCCGGTACTTCGCCACCGCCGGCGCCTCGCTGGTCCCGCCTGCCGTCGCCGCCGTACGCCGGGACTTCCCCGGTGTCCGCCTGGACCTCAAACTCCTCGAGCCCCACGAGTCGATGCCCGAGATCGAGGCGGGCAAGGCCGACGTCGCGATCACCGTGCGCCCGAGCAGCACACCGGAGCCGAAAGGCGTCGAGTACCTGCACCTGCTCGACGACCCGTACCGCGCGATCCTGCCGAAGAACCACCGGCTGGCCCGGAAACGGGTACTCGATCTCGGCGAACTCGCCGAGGAGCCGTGGGTCGACGTCGACGACCTGCCGGGCGTTTGCCGCGACATCCTGCTCGCTGCTTGCGGCGCGGCCGGATTCTCCCCGAACCACGTCGTCGAATCCGAGGATTACCAGACGGCACAAGGGTTCGTGGCCGCCGGACTCGGCGTCGCGCTGATCCCGGAACTCGGACTCGGCGCCGGACATCCCGGCGTCGTCATCCGCAAGGTCCGCCGCCCCGATCCGGTGCGCTCGATCTACGCCGCCGTGGCCTCGCATGCCAGAGCGCATCCGGCGGTGCGGCGCTTCGTCGACGCGATCCGCGAGGCCACCGACGAGGGCTAGATCAAGAACAGCTCGGCGAACAGCACGCCGACGAGGATCGCCACCACGACGGCTCCGGCCGTGATCAGCCACTTCCGGGTATCGGGCGACTTCGCCGCGGCTGAAGCGGCAAGCGGCGCGGGAACGTACTGGGTCGGCGGCGGGAATTGCTGCTGCTGAGGCGGCTGGTACTGGGGCTGATTCGGGGGCAGCGGCGGCTGATACTGAGGCGCCTGCTGCATCGGCACCGGCATCGAAGCCGGAACCGTCGGCATCGCGGGCGCCGTCGGCGGGATGAACGCGGTCTGGCGCCCCTCCGTGATCGCACCCAGCGACCGCACCGTGTCGGCCATCGTGGGACGCGTATCAGGCTCGGCACGCAGCATCTTGCGCAACGCCCCGGCAAGCGGCCCCGCGCTCTGCGGTGGCCGTTCCGACGACTCGCCGTCCTCGCCGAACGGCGGCACACCCTCGACCGCGGTGTACAGCGTCGCGCCGAGAGAGAACACGTCGGAAGCCGAAGTCGCCGCTTCGCCGCGCGCCACTTCGGGCGCCCGGTACGCGGCAGTGGGGCCGCCACCGGTGATCCCGATGTCGGTGAGCTTCACACCGCCGTCGTCGGCCAGCAGCACCGTGCCCGGTTCGACGGTCCGGTGGACGACACCGGCCTCGTGCATCGAGCCCAGCGCCCGCCCGAGCAGAATGCCCAGCGCCGCGGCCTGTTCCGGGGTCAGCCTGCCGTGCTCGGCCAGGAACATCGCCATTCCGCGCGACGGGATGTACTCCATCACCAGCCAGACGTCCGGCCCCTCGGGCAGGACGTCGTACACCTTGATGGCGCAGTTGTGCTCGAAGCGGGCCGCGTCCTTGCCCTCCTGGATCACGACGGACTTCGCCTGTTCCGCCCGGTCGGGCGGCAGACCGACGGGCAGATACATGCGCTTCATCGCGACCGTGCGCAGCAACCGCGTATCGAAAGCCAGCCACACGATGCCCGCCCGGCCTCGCCCGATCGGCTGGTCCAGGCGGTAGCGGCCACCGACGATGGAACCTTCAGAACTCACGACAATCCTCGGATCACCCGTTGCCCTGGGGCGGAGTCGGGGTCGTCGTCGGCGTGCTGCTCGGCGGGTCGTCCGAGGGCGTCGTCGTCTTCGGTGTGGTGGTCTTCGGAGTCGTCTTCGTCGTAGGCGGATCCGGGTCCTTGGTCTGCGAGTTCTTCGTCGACGACTTCTTCGAAGAACTGGTGGTCGCCTCCGTGGACTCCGTCTCGGACGGCGGCTCCGTCGTCTCCGGAGTCGACGAGTCCGACGTCGCGGTCGGAGCCGGCTTCGGCGACGTGTTCCCGATCTGTGCCGGCGTCTCCGGGTTGTTCGAGCTCATCAGCCAGATGGCCAGCGCGGTCAGCGATGCGACCACGACACCGCCGATGAGCGCCGGCTTCTTCCACGCGCCCGGCTTCTCGTCGTCCTCGTCCGCCGGGCTGGTCTGCGCCCTGGTGGGAGGAGGCGGCGGGGGAGGCTGGTGGTCGTAGTCGTCGTCGTAATCGTCGTAGTCGTTCCCGGGCAGCGGAACCGCGCGGGTGGGTTGCGGCCCACCCGGGTGACCACGCTCGGACAGCAGAGCCGTCTCGTCGTAGTTGTCGTACCCGTCGTAGTCGTCTTCCGGGTAGGCCGACGCGGGTTGCTGCTGGTAGTCGTCCTCGTCGTAGAACTGCCCGGCCTGCGCCTGGTCGTCGAGAAGCGAGCCCGAATGCCCGGCCGACTCGCTGTCGAGCGCCTGCGTGACGCCCGCGCCGAGCACGCCACCGCCGAGCACGTCCGACACCGGCGCGGCGAGGATGGTCTCGTCGGCGGGGCCGCCCAGCGGCGTCTCACCCCTGGCGACCGCGGCGAGCAGTTCCTCGCACTCTTCGGCGGTGGGGCGGTGGTCGGTGTCCGGGTGCAGCAGCACGGCCAGCACGCTGGCGAGCGGGCCGGACTGGCGCGGCGGGTTGATCTGCCCGGCGGCTACCGCGTGCAACAGGCTGAGGGTGTTCTCACTGAGCCCGAACGGCGGCTGGCCCTCGCAGGCGGCGTACAGCGTCGAGCCGAGCGAGAAGATGTCGGACTCCGGACCGGGGTCGCCACCGATGGCGACCTCGGGCGCGAGGTAGGCGGGGGTTCCGGCGATCATCCCGGTCTTGGTGACCGTGACGTCGTCCTTCGCCCGCGAGATGCCGAAGTCGGTGATCTTCACCGTGCCGTTGGGCGCGAGCAGGATATTGCCGGGCTTGATGTCCCGGTGCACGATGCCGACAGCGTGCGCCTCATGCAGCGCCGCGGCGACCTGCGCGCCGATCCGCGCCACCTCGGTCGGCGGCAGCGTCCGCTCCTCCTGCAGCACCTGGGCGAGGCTGGTGGAGTTCAGGTACTCCATGATCAGGCAGGGCTGCCCGTTGTCATCGGTGACGACGTCGAACACCGAGATCGCGTTCGGGTGGTGCAGCCTCGCCGCGATCCGGCCTTCACGCATTGTCCGCTGCCGGGCGTCTTCAGCGCCTTGGGGTTCGAGACCGGGCTGCAGCAGCAACTGCTTGATCGCCACCGTGCGGCCGAGTACCTCGTCGTGCGCTTGCCAGACGGCACCCATCGCGCCCGTGCCGATCCGCTGGACTATGCGGTATCGACCGGCGACCAGGCGACCCTCGTCGCTCACGCGACCTCCCTTTGGGCTCCGTCTTCACGCGGCGGAGTCATCCGCGCACGCAATGCGGCCATCACGACGCCACATCCTTGGAGCGTATGCACATGTAGTGGTCTGTATGTCGGCTTTTCCGAGACCGACTCGTGACAAGGCTAGGCGCTCACTCTGTGCACACACACGCGGCACACTCGGATCGCCCTGGGTACCGGAGTGTTCACGCGGGGTGCCCGTCACATGTGCTGCGCGGAGAGCAGCCGGGCGTCGGTGATCAGGCCGGTGGTCTCGTCGGCGAATTCGAGCACCTGGGTGACCCGCAGCAGCCCGCCTTCGGGATTGCGCATGGTCACCACGGTGTGAATCGTGCCGTCGGCCTGTTCGTGGATCTCCTTGATCTCGATGGCGTCCATCGAGCTCCAGGCGAGGATCAGCTTGCCGGCTTCCGACTCGGCGAGTATCGGGCTGAGCAGGGACAACGCGCCATCGGGATCGTCGTCGACGGTCCGGTAGAACTTCCGGACCGCGTCGATCTTGCCCTCGGACGTGGAGATCGCGACCGGGTGCGGAGCCTGCGATGAGCTCGAGCTGCTCGACGTCGATCCGCGCTTGCCTTCCGAGCCGGTACCCGACGACGGCTGGGGTGTGGTGCTCTGGCCGGTCTGGGACGCCGTGTCGTCGCTGTCCGTGTGGCTCGTGTCGTCCGGGACGGGGAGCCCGCCGAGTGCGGCGGCTCCGCTGATCGTCTGGGGCACGACGGCACCGTCGACGGAGGTCTGGCGGTCGGTTCCGCCGAGCGTGGCGGCGGCGATGATCGCACCGGCCACCAGGAGTCCGGCGGCGACGAGGCCGGCCAGTTTGGCCCGGCGGGCGAAGGGGCTCTCGGGATCTTCGTCGGGCTCCGTCCGCGCCGAAGGTTCTTCGCGGGTGCGGGCGGGGACGAACTTCTGCGGCTCGCGGAAGACCTGCTCGAGATACTCGCGGTCGACACGGTTGTCGTTGAGGATCTCAGCAGGGATCACGTCCTCGACGCGTACGGCATCCTGCTCACGCCGTATGCGCTGTCGATCAAGCACGAATATCCTCGCTCTTGTTCCGGGGCAGGCGGTAGGCCGTTCGGCCGCCGCCTCTGGTCCGCGCGGCCGTCTCGTGGACGGTGCGGACCCTGCTAGTCGCCAGGTAACCCTGTGGGGACGGCCTCGGCCAGGCTCTGTCGCCGGAATGCCGTCGCGATACGACGAACGGCAGCTTATGTCACCCACCCGGACCAGGGACAACCGCTCACCGCACCGCACGTGCAGAGGAACGGGACAACTGCACGTGCGTGAACGCCTACAGGCCGTCGTCGACGATCTTGTCGTCGTCACCGAAGGTCAGCGTGCGCTGTTCGATGGTCTTCGTTCCGTCTTTGTGGGTGACCTCGACGGTGTTGACCGTGACGCCGCGGCGCTGGTCGATGCTGACCTTCTTGACCTCGAAATAGGCGACGTCGGCGTAGCGCTCCCGTAGCCCTTGTGCCCCTTGTTCGTGCAGATCGCCCGAGGTCACGGAGGAGGCCTCGTGGGGGTCGGTCGTGACGGAGTTGAGGAAGATTTCGGTGTTGTCGCCCATCGCCTCCGCGTCCGGCTGCGCCGCGTACCAGGGGGCGGGCGTGGTGGTGCGGTCGGCGGGCGCTACCGGTGGTTTCTGCGGCCGGTCGCTCGACGGCGGCCCGGACTCGCCGGTCGTGGCCGGTCCGCCCGAACCGGGGGCGGTCCCCGGGCCGGTGCCGTCGCCGCCGGTGGAGGTGTCGGGGTTGGCCGAGCTGCGGTCATCCTGGGAAGCGGAGTCGGCGGACGGTCCGGACGGGTTCCCCGCCGCACCGCCGTCCGGTGCGATCGTCGGGATGCCGACCATGCCGCCGCTGGTCAGCGGGCTGCCGCCGCGGTTTCCGGGCCAGCCGCCCTGGCTCTGCTGGTCCTCGGTGGGCTTGCCGACCATGAACGAACCGGCGAACAGCAGGCCGACGACCACCAGCGCCGACGCGGCCGCGGCGAACCACGCGGCTTTGCGCCAGGTCTTCGGCGGGGTCACCGAAGCGGGCACGGACCCGAGGTCGAACGTGCTCAGGCCGTCGAGCGGGCCGGCGAGGTAGATGCGGACCTCGTCGTCTTCTTCGGGTTCCACCGGTTCCGGCGGACGATGGGTCGGCGTGGTCAGCGTGACCTTCGTCCGGCGGGCGGGCTTCGGACGGCGTTCCTCCACGGGGGGTTCGGTGAAGGAGACCTCGACCCGCACCGGACGTTCCGCGGGAACCTCGCGGGCGGGCTGGGGGAGCGGAAGGGTCCCATTCGACGGGGCGTAGCCGGGGTTCGGCGTCCGGCCGTTCCGCGGCGGCGGCAGCGATAGCGAGCCGGTGGACGGCGGAGCGAACTCGCCGTGTGCATGGTGTCCGTGCCCGGTCGGGCGTGGCCGCCTAGGCGGCACGGGCGGGGTCCAGCTTCCGGTGCCACCGGGGCGATGCCGGCCCGCGTGCGCGTGGCCGTCGGCTCCGGTCCGTCCGTGGTCTTCCGCCCAGCCGTTCATGTCCGAGCGACCCTTTCACGGGTGGGCTCTGACGGCGAAGTGACACCGGTTAAGCCGATCGGACGAGCGCTTTCACGGGATCCCTCGCGAGCAATCTCGCGAGCATCTGCACGAGCATGCGACTGTGGGCGCGCGGGGCCATAGCCCCCGCGCGCCATACGGGCATCGCCCGACCCAGACGCAAGGGTCCTCACGGGATCCACAGTAAAAGCTGGATGCCCCGGAAGTCTTCACCCACTCTGCAAGTTGCAGATGTTTCACTCTGTCGGGCGCGGCTAAATGGGCCGTGGCGACGCTACGCAGTGCTATACGCCCAGGTAGAGCCGGTCATCCGCCGCTGCGGTACTTCTGCTGAGTCGACTGGAGGGCCTTTGTTGCAGTGATTCCGCTACCCGCAGCGAGCAAAATCGCGATGACGTCGAGGGTGACTCCCCCACTAGTGAGCAGCCACGCGAACAACGACGCCGCGGTTGTACCCGCTGCGATCGGCCAGCGCGTTTTCACGTACTGGGCGATGGGCGTACCGCCCGCGCGCTTACCCGCCGCATTGTTCAACAGGGCGAGATAACCGAGATGGCCCAGTGCGGCGAGGACCCCGGCGATCGCGATCACCACTGCGATGACGTTAATCATGAGTCCAGTCTGCCTGTCCTCGAGCCGTGGCGGCTCGGGGAACACCCTGAATTCCGCAGCCCTGCATGTAATCGTGACGCACGGGGGAGCAAGGGACCTTTGCTACCACTTCAGCGACCGAGCCGGCCCCGGCCCAGGTTCAGCAGCACCATCGCGAGCTGCCGTCCCTCCGGCCCGAGTTCGCGGTAGCGCGCCAGGACGTCCATCTCGCGGTTGTAGACGATGCGGGTGCCGCCGGCGGCCATCCTGGCGGCACCGATCGTCTTGGAAACCTCGACTCGGCGTTTGACCAGCCGCAGGATTTCGCCGTCGAGCCAGTCGATCTCCTTGCGGAGTTCGCCGATCTCTTCGGCCGTCGCGGCGGGTTCTTCGGCGTCCTGTGCCTGCGTGGTGTTCATCGGGACCTCTCTTCGGTCCGGATTCCCTGCCGGCCCCGGAACGGCGAAAGCCCCGGGTCCAGAGGACTCCGGGGCTGCGGGTGATGGCGTTTCTGGCACTACGCGATCACGGGAGCCGGAGTCCGGGTCCCGTAAAAAAATCGCCGTGTGTGGTGCCGCACGCCGATCATTATGCCACAGCGCCGGTCCGCCTCGATCGGAGAGCGCGCAGTCGCGAGTGCACCAGCAGGCTCATGGCCAGCCAGAACATCGGTATCGCGGGGAAGAAGAACGGAGCGTCCGAAACCGCCCAGCGGACGATCAGCAACGCCGAGATCACCACCGCGATCGCGGCGTGGATCCGCAGTGCGGGATGCCGGATGTCGACCGGACGGCGTTTCGGCACCGGCTTCGGCAGATCCGTGGTGAGACCGTCGAGTTCGTCGGTGTACTTCGTGGCGTAGACCGTGCTGAGCCGGGCCTCGACCTCTTCGAGGGTGAGACGGCCTTCGCCACCTGCGGACTGGATGAGCGCCGCGACACGCTCGCGGTCGGCGTCCGCGGCCCGGAGCCTGGCGGGAATTTCGTTGGTGTTCATGACATCCGATCCTCCGCCGCGAACGGCCTCCCCGCGTCGGACGGCAGGCGACAACGGCGTCTACGCCCGGCGCTGTAGCGTGGACCGGCGATGAACACCCTCTTCGATCTCCCCGCCGACAACACCGGCAGTGCCGCGCGCCCGGCGAAGGCCCGGCACGCGGACCTGCTCGACGACCTGAACCCGGCGCAGCGTGAGGCCGTGACCCACGCCGGCTCTCCGCTGCTGGTGGTCGCGGGCGCGGGTTCGGGCAAGACCCGGGTGCTGACCCGGCGGATCGCGTACCTCCTGGCCGAACGGGACGTGCATCCCGGCCAGGTCATGGCGATCACGTTCACCAACAAGGCGGCCGCGGAGATGCGGGAGCGGGTGAGCGACCTCGTCGGCAGGCGCGCGAACGCCATGTGGGTGTCGACGTTCCACTCCATGTGCGTGCGAATCCTGCGCCGTGAAGCCAAAACGCTGGAGATGTCGTCGAGTTTCTCCATCTACGACTCGGACGACACGAAGCGGTTGATCACGCTCGTCGCCCGTGATCTCGACATCGACCCGAAGCGGTACGCGGCGCGCACGCTTGCCGTGCACATCTCGAACCTGAAGAACGAACTCGTCGACGCGGAGACGGCGGCGTCGAACGCGGGTAACGACCTGGAACGCCGGGTCGCCGAGGTCTACGTCGAGTACCAGCGGCGGCTGAGCCAGGCCAACGCGTTCGACTTCGACGACCTCATCATGCGGACGGTCGAACTCCTGCAGACCTTCCCGGACGTCGCCGAGTACTACCGGCGGCGGTTCCGGCACGTACTGGTCGACGAGTACCAGGACACGAACCACGCTCAGTACACGCTGATCCGCGAACTGGTCGGCACCGAGGCGAACGAGGCCGCGATCGAGCCGGCCGAACTGTGCGTCGTGGGTGACGCGGACCAGTCGATCTACGCCTTCCGTGGCGCGACCATCCGCAACATCGAGGAATTCGAACGCGACTTCCCGAGCGCGCGGACGGTTCTGCTCGAGCAGAACTACCGGTCCACGCAAACGATCCTGAACGCGGCGAACGCGGTCATCGCGCGTAACCCCAACAGGCGTGCGAAGCGGCTGTGGACGGATTCGGGCGACGGCGAGAAGATCGTCGGCTACGTCGCGGACAACGAGCACGACGAAGCGGCGTTCGTCGCGGGCGAGATCGACGCGCTGGCGGACAAGGGCGAAGCGGACTACTCCGACGTCGCGGTCTTCTACCGCACCAACAACCAGTCGCGGGTGTTCGAAGAGATCTTCATCCGCCTCGGCCTGCCCTACAAGGTCGTCGGCGGGGTGCGGTTCTACGAGCGGCGCGAAGTCCGCGACATGCTCGCGTACCTGAGGGTGCTGGCGAACCCGGAGGACACGGTCAGCCTGCGCCGCATCCTCAACGTCCCCAAACGCGGCATCGGCGATCGCGCCGAAGCGGTCATCGCGACCTTCGCCGAACGCGAGCGCGTGTCGTTCGCGCAGGCGCTGCGCGGGGCCGTCGACGGGCAGATCCCGCTGCTGAACCCGCGGTCCGCCAAGGCGATCAGCGGTTTCGTCGAGCTGATGGACGAGCTGGGCGAGGTCGTCGAGAGCGGCGCCGAGGTCGCCGACATCCTCGAAGCGGTCCTCGAGCGCACGGGTTACCGTGCCGAACTCGAGGAATCGGACGACCCGCAGGACGCGTCCCGGGTGGAGAACCTGACCGAACTCGTCACCGTGGCAAGGGAATTCACCGAGTTCACCGCCGAGGTCGCCGGCCCGGACGGTGAACTGCCCGAGGCCGAGCCCGGGGTGCCGGAACCGGGTTCCCTTCCCGCGTTCCTGGAACGGGTTTCGCTGGTGGCGGACGCCGATTCGGTCCCGTCGCCGGACGGTGGCGACGACGGCGACGGGCACGACGCGGGTGTGGTCACGTTGATGACCGTGCACACCGCGAAGGGCCTCGAGTACCCCGTCGTCTTCTGTACGGGCTGGGAAGACGGCATCTTCCCGCATATGCGCGCACTGGGTGACCCGACAGAGCTCGCCGAAGAGCGGCGGCTCGCGTACGTCGCGATCACGCGGGCGAGGAAACGGCTGTACGTCTCCCGTTCGATGGTCCGGTCCGCGTGGGGCCAGCCACAGATGAACCCGGCTTCGCGATTCCTCGACGAGCTTCCCGCCGAGCTGGTCGACTGGCGCAGGCTGGCGCCTTCGTCGTCTTCGGGCGGCTATGGGTCTTCGGGTGGTTCGCCGCGCGCGGCGACGACCTGGGGACGCCGTGGAGGCGGTTCTTCGCCGTCGTCGAGCTCGTCTGGCACGAGTCCGTTCGGCAAGGGCTGGAAGGACACCGTCGCGCTCAAGCTCGACGTCGGAGACCGGGTGAGCCACGACAAGTACGGCCTCGGCACCGTCGTCGCCTGCGACGGCACCGGCCCGCGTGCCACCGCGACGATCGATTTCGGCGCGTCGGGCAAGGTCCGGCTGATGCTCATCGGCAGCGTTCCCATGGTCAAGCTGTAGATCAGCCCGGCGAACCAAAACTGTCGGACCCCTCCCGTATACCTGAGCCATCGAACACAAGTTCGAAGCGCTGGGGTATGCTGGGCTGGCCGGTGTACCCCGATGAGAGAGGGGCGCACCGGTGTGGACGGGATCTTGTTTGGGGTTCTCGCGGGCGGGGTACAGGAATACCTGCGGGGTGTTAAGGGAAAGGCGGAACCGGATCGGGGTCCGGAATCGCCGGAGGTACTCAGGCTGGTCGCGGCCTGGCGCGCGTTGTTGCGGATGCACGAGCTGGACGGGGACGGCAGGTGCGTCGTCTGTAGGCACGCGCGTCGATGGCTGTTCAGGTCGCGGCCAGTCGAGTGCGAACGTCTTTCCCCGAGATTTCTCACCGGATGGTGGCCGATCAGACGGCGCCCGGCTGAGCTCTGCACCGTCTGGCAGATCGCCGTGGGGTACTTCATCCGCCGGCTACCCGACGGCGTCCCCTAGGGCCGTTCAGGCCCCAAAGAGAGTGGCGTCCAAAGGCGAGGCCTGCAAAGAGCGCACCTCCGGCCGGGAGATGCGCGCTTGCGGTACCGCGCAAGGAATTCAGGTCACCGCGGCGAGCGGGCGTGGGAGCGGCATTGCTCCGCGCGCCGACGCTTCAAGCCGGTTGTCCGTGTCTTCGGTACCGCGTGAAAGAAGGGCTGGATCAGAAGGAGACGCCGCGGGCGGAAAGCCAGCTGCGGGGGTCGATCTTCTTGGTGCCGTTCTGCCATACCTCGAAGTGCAGGTGCGGGCCGGTGCTCTGGCCGCGGTTGCCGACCTCGGCGATCTCCTGGCCGCACTTGACCTTCTGGCCTTCGCGGACGGAGAAGGAGTTCATGTGGCCGTAGACGTGGATCGTGCCGTCGGAGAGCTCGACCTTGACCCAGAGACCGAAACCGCTGGCCGGGCCGGCCTCGACCACGGTGCCGTCCGAAGCCGCGTAGATCGGGGTGCCGATCGGGGCCGCGATGTCGATACCGAGGTGGCTCGTCCCCCACCGGGCACCGAAGCCCGAGGTGAAGCTGCCCTTTGCGGGCATGCACGTCTTGGGGCGCTTCGCCTCTTCGGCCGCCTTGCGGGCGGCTTCGGCCTCACGCTGCACGCGGGCCTGGGTGACGCTGTTGTTGTCCGCGAGCTTCTGGGCTTCAGCGGAAGCGTTGCTGGCCTGGCTCGTCGGCAACAGTTCGGGTGCACCACCACCGGCGGCGCCACCGACGGTGAACGAGGCGCTCGCGTCCTGGGTGCTGGCCAGCGGCGTGACGGCCGCGTCCGAACCGGAGTCGGAGATGGACTTCAGGGTCTGCCCCGCCGCGGCGGCCGCGAAGGCGCCTGCGGCAACGGCTGCGACCACGACGCGGCCACGGAGGGCCGAGGACGGGGGAGACAGCCGGTGCGAGCCCCGGACGCGGACGACCGCACCATCGAGTGCGTTCTCGAGCGCCGGGGAAGGAACTTGGCCGCCGGGGGAGCGGTGTGAAGCCAAGACTGGGCCTTCCGTGTTCGGGGAGCCGGATCAAGAGCCCGGGCGGGGGATCCCGGTGAACAAACCTCGGGGGTGGTTCGTTCGGTGCTCCTATTCGTGATCTGACTGTAATGGGGACCCGGGGACAGTAACGAAGCGGCACCCCGAACAGCAAGATCTGGCGGGATCCTCGGCCGATCGGGCGATAGCGATCTGGCCACTACGCAGTGGGGATTACCTAAAGTTAGATGAGGTTTACTCACGCCCTTGTGATTTGCGTTACAGACTCAAGGGGCCGTTCGGGTGTTCCGGAGGGCCGGATAGGGGGCAGAAGAGGGAAATAACGGGTTGCCCTGCGATGTTGAACCAGGCTTACCCGCTGCCGAGCCCGGTCACGGTCCGGCTTGCTAGCGTCGCCGTCGATGACTTCGCGCTCACGGCACCCCGGCGGGGACTCCCCAGACCCTGCCGGACAGGCCGCCCCCGAGACCGCGTCCGAGCTTCTCGAGAGTGAACCGGGCTCGCGTCCACGAGCGCTCCTGGTGTCCGCCGGGCTGGTGTCGGCCGGTGCGGCCGCGCTCGCCGCCGGCGCCCTGGTCCCCGCCGTCCGGGGTGGTTCGCCCGGATTCGCCGCCTGGCCGTTGCTGGTCGTGCTGGCCGTCGTGCCCGCGCTGGCCGTGCTCCGCGCGGTGGCGGCGCGACGGGACGGGCTCGCGGCCGGGCTGGTGCTCGGCCTGACCGCACTCGCTCCCGGACGGTTGCTCCTGGATCTGCAGCTGCTCGCCGACGGGTCCTTGGCGTCGCGTCCTGAGCTGTACCTCCCCGATCGCCTGCTCGAGCGAACGCCTGTCGGGTCCGGACTGTGGCTGCTGGTGGCGAGTCACCTGCTGACCCTCATCGCCGGGGCATTCGCCGCCGGGGTCGCTCGCGACCAGGCCGAGGCCGCGGGCGGGCTCGACGACCGACGGCGCTGGCGGTTGCTCGCGCCCGTGCTGGCGGTGGCGGCCGGGGCCGGGCTCCTGTTCGCGCCGTTCGGTTCGGGCAACGCGTTCCTGCTGGCGAAGAACGCCTTCGAGGGACCGACGGTGGCGATGGCCGGGTATTTGCTGCTCGCCGCGGCCGTGCCCCTCGCCGTGCTGGTGTCGGTGAGCTCGCCGTCGGCGGGGGTCGCCAAAGGAGGTTTCGGCGGAACGGCACTCGCCACGCTCGCGGTCGGCCTGCCACCGGTCGTCGCCGGTCTGGTGGTGGACCGGCTCCAGGTCGGCGCCGGTTCGGTCGTGGTGACCGTCGCGGCCGCCGCGCTGCTGGGACTGGCATTCACCCGGTTCGACGCCGGCGAGGAACGCGAAGCGGGTATGGGCGACCTGGCCGGTGAGGCGAAGCTGCCCGGCCTGTTCTGGTGGCGGCTGGTCACCGGTGGGCTGGCGTTGCTCGCGGCCGGAGCCGCGGCGATCGGCGCGTCGGCTCCGCTCCTGACGTCCGCCGGCGCGACGCCCGCACCGGAGACGCCGTCGCGCTGGCTGTTGCTCGGTGCCGCCGTCGTGCTCGCCGTGCCCGCATTGTTCGTCTTCGTACCCCGCCTTTCGGCGTTCGCGCGGGGACTCGTCGCGGCCGCGTGGGTGGGTGTCGTGCTCGCGGGCGCGGCCGTGCTGAGCGCGGCCATGTCCAAGACCCAGGGCAATCCGACCGATCCCGCGCTGTTCGGTGTGGACATCCCGGTCCCGGAGAAGGACGGCTATTCGGCCGGGCCGGGGGTCACCTGGACGTTCGTCGCGCTCGCGCTGGCGGCGCTGGCCGCGCTCGCCGCGGTGATCACCGGTGTCGTGGAGCGGGACGTCTCCGACGACGCCGGGATGGACGGTCCGCGGGTGGGCGGAAACGTCGTCACCCCGGTCGCCGCCGTGGCGGTGCTCGCGATCGCGGCGTTCGGCACTCCGGTGTTCACGGCGCCCGGTTACACGCCACCGGGGTTGTGGTCGAACTTCGGCACGGAGTCGTGGGGCCTGTTGAGCGCGCTCGTGGTCGTGCTCGGTCTGTGCGCGCTCGTCGTCCGGTCCCGCCCGGCCGCCGCGGCGGCCGCCCTGACCGGCGCCACACTGCTGCTCGGGCTCCACGCGGCGGAGTTGCCGTTGGTCGGTGCGGAATTCGACGGCTCCTCCGCGGGCATCGGTTTCTGGCTCGCTCTCGGTGCCGCCGTCATTTCCCTTGTCGCGGCCGGGATGGCCGTCGCGGGTTCGCGACGGCCCGAGTGACCCGCCGTCTTCTTCGCGTCGTGCTCGCCGAGCTCGGTCCCGAAACCACGGGCGGCGCGGCGATCGCGCTCGGCAGGCTGTTGCGCGACGACGGCGTCGAGGTCGTCTACACCGGCCGTCTGGAAACCGCCGAGCAACTCGTGCGGACGGCCGAACAGGAGGATCCGGACATCCTCGGTGTCGTCCGGGGACCGGGCGCCGAGCCGGACGGGCTCGCCGAAGCCCTCCCGGACGTTCTTCTCTTCGCCGTCGGCGCTCCGCCCAGCCGGTTCGACAACGCCTTCAAAACCGCGGACGACGCTGCGGCCTGGGTCGCCGGTGTGCGGTCTCACACCCTGGAAACACCATCTGACCGCGTACGGTGACCGACTTCACCAGGTGCGGAGTCCCCTGCTTCTGCGCAGGTCGCTAACCTCGACTGGTCCGACAGCGCGGTCCGGCAACGGACCACCACAGTGGCGTGTCGTCAGGAGACTGGAGTAGTGGACCTCTACGAGTACCAGGCGAGGGATCTCTTCGCCGCCCACGGTGTACCGGTTCTGCCGGGTGCCGTGGCAAACACCCCCGAAGAAGCCAAGGCCACCGCCGAGCGGATCGGCAACCAGGTCGTCATCAAGGCCCAGGTCAAGACCGGCGGCCGCGGCAAGGCCGGCGGCGTCAAGCTGGCCCAGACGCCGGATGAGGCCGCGGAGAAGGCCGAGGCGATCCTCGGTCTCGACATCAAGGGTCACATCACGCGCCGCGTGCTGGTGGCCGAAGCCTCGGACATTTCCGAGGAGTACTACTTCTCCTTCCTGCTGGACCGTGCGAACCGCACCTTCCTCGCGATGGCGTCGGCCGAAGGCGGCGTGGAGATCGAGCAGCTCGCCGTCGAGCGTCCCGAAGCGCTGGCGAAGATCCCGGTCGACGCGATCGCCGGTGTCGACAAGGCGAAGGCCGTCGAGATCCTGACCGCGGGCAAGTTCCCCGAGAAGATCCTCGACCAGGCCGCCGACGTCGTCGTGAAGCTCTGGGAGAGCTTCGTCTCCGAGGACGCCACCCTGGTCGAGGTCAACCCGCTGGTCCGTGACCCGCAGGACAAGATCATCGCCCTCGACGGCAAGGTCACCCTCGACGAGAACGCCTCGTTCCGTCAGCCGGGCCACGAAGCCCTGGTCGACAAGGACGCGGAGAACCCGCTCGAGGCCAAGGCGAAGGCCAAGGACCTCAACTACGTCAAGCTCGACGGCCAGGTCGGCATCATCGGCAACGGCGCGGGCCTCGTGATGTCCACTTTGGACGTCGTGGCGTACGCGGGTGAGAAGCACGGCGGCGTGAAGCCCGCCAACTTCCTCGACATCGGCGGCGGTGCCTCGGCCGAGGTCATGGCGGCCGGTCTGGACGTCATCCTCCACGACACCGACGTGAAGAGCGTTTTCGTCAACGTCTTCGGCGGCATCACCGCCTGCGACGCGGTCGCGAACGGCATCGTCGAAGCGCTGAAGATCCTGGGCGACGAGGCCACCAAGCCGCTCGTCGTGCGGCTCGACGGCAACAACGTCGTCGAGGGCAGGCAGATCCTGGCCGACGCGAACCACCCGCTCGTCACCGTGGTGGACACAATGGACAACGCGGCCGACAAGGCCGCCGAGCTCGCCGCGGCAGGTGCGTGAGATGTCGATCTTCATCAACGAGAACAGCAAGGTCATCGTCCAGGGGCTCACCGGCTCCGAGGGCATGAAGCACGCGACCAAGATGCTGAAGTCCGGCACCAACATCGTGGGTGGCGTCAACGCCCGCAAGGCGGGCCAGACCGTCACCATCGACGGCAAGGACCTCACCGTGTTCGGCACGGTCGAGGAGGCCATCAAGGAGACCGGCGCCGACGTGTCGGTCATCTTCGTGCCGCCGAAGTTCGCCAAGGACGCGGTCATCGAGGCGATCGACGCCGAGATCGGCCTCGCCGTCGTGATCACCGAGGGCATCCCGGTGCACGACTCGGCCTACTTCTGGGCGCACGCGGTCGCGAAGGGCAACAAGACCCGCATCATCGGGCCGAACTGCCCCGGCGTGATCAGCCCCGGCAAGTCGAACGCGGGCATCATCCCGGCCGACATCACCGGTGCGGGCCCGATCGGCCTGGTGTCGAAGTCCGGCACGCTGACCTACCAGATGATGTACGAGCTGCGTGACATCGGTTTCTCCACCGGTGTCGGCATCGGCGGTGACCCCGTCATCGGTACCACCCACATCGACGCCCTCGAGGCATTCGAGCAGGACCCCGAGACCAAGGTCATCGTGATGATCGGCGAGATCGGTGGCGACGCCGAGGAGCGTGCGGCCGCCTACATCAAGGACAACGTGACGAAGCCGGTCGTCGGCTACGTCGCCGGCTTCACCGCGCCCGAGGGCAAGACCATGGGCCACGCCGGCGCCATCGTCTCCGGCTCCTCCGGCACGGCCGCCGCGAAGAAGGAGGCCCTCGAGGCCGCCGGCGTCAAGGTCGGGAAGACCCCGAGCGAGACCGCCGTCCTGGCGCGCGAGCTGTACAACAGCCTCTGATCCTTCAGAGACTGACCGCTTTCCCGACCGCGGGCCGGGCACCTACCCCAGGTGCCCGGCCCGCGGTCTTCCCCCAGATCGCGTTTAGCGGGCTAAACGCGATCCGCCCGGCGCGCGGGTGCCCAGGGCACCGGATCGCGTTTAGCCCGCTAAACGCAAGTGCGGGCGCCGGGTTTCGGGCGGAACCTGATCGGGCAGAAGGACGTCTGAGAGCCCAAGGCGTGTGATGCCCGCTGGTGCGCTAGCGTTCGGTCATCACAGCCGCCTCGTTTGTCCCGGGCGTCTCGCGCGCCCCGGGGTGCCGGTCCAACGACAGGAGTGCATCGGATGTCCTATCCCAGCGGTGGGCCTGGCTACCCCCAGCAGGGTGGCGGCCAGCAACCCCCTCAGTCTCACCCCGGCTCGGGAGCCTTCCCGCAGCAGCAGCCGCCTTCGTCGCAGGCGAGTCCGCTGAACCTGGCGCTGCTCCTCGCGCTCGCCGTCACCGTTCTCGGCCTGGTGCAGTTCTTCATCGGTTTCTCCGACGAGGCGTCGGCCGCCAGCGAAGAGATTCGTTTCCTGCTCGTCGGTGGGCTGCTCGCGGCGATGCACGCGCTGCCGCGCGGTCCGAGGGTGCTGCCGTTCGCCGCGCTGTTCAGCGTGATCGGCGCGTTCGGCGCGCTCGATCTGATCATCGGCTTCGACACCAGCGACGGCGGTGACGGCCGGCCGGAGGTCTCCGTCCCTGGCATCATCACCGTGGTCCTGATCCTCGGCATCCTGCAGATGCTGGTCGCGGTCGCCGCGCTGCTGTTCGAGTACGACGTGCTCAAGCTGCCCGCGGCGAAGCCGCAGCAGCAGCCGCAGCAGCCTGCCCCCTACAGCGGGCAGTTCGGCGCCCAGTCCGGTCCGCAGGGCCCGTTCGGCCAGCAAGGACAGCAAGGACAGCAGGGTCCGGCCGCCACACAGGTCCAGCAGTTCCCGCAGGGTGGCCAGCAGCAGGGTGAGCCGTCCGGCCCGTTCTCGCAGCCGACCCAGTTCCAGCCGCCGGTCACGCAGCCGCCGAGCCAGCAGTCGACGACGTACGCGCCGCAGCAGGGCCAGTTCTTCCAGCAGCCGCCGTCTTCGGAGTCCGGTCAGAACCCGGGCACGCCGCCGGGTGGGTTCGGCCAGCAGAGCTGACCTCTTCGGTCGTAGAACACCCGCTGTGACTACCTGTGTCACGGCGGGTGTTCTTCTTTGTGGCATTACCCGACCGGGTGGGTTGGCCCACGCCTGCCATTCGGCGGCGGCGTGGCTCACCCGGACGGACCAGCGTGGATGTCATGGTGCGGGCCATGAAGCTGCTCACCCGCGACGAACGCCCGCCGGGCGAAGAGCCGGTGAGCGACCTCGTCCCCGAGCCGGCGGTGTCCAAGGCGAAGCGGGTGCGAGTGTTGCTCGCTGCCGCGTTCACGCCTGTTTTCCTCTCTTACTCCGGCGTCGCGACCGTCCTCGCCGTGGTCGCGTTCGCCGCCGACAGGGCCGGCTTCTCCTCGACCGGCGCACTGCTCGCCGCCGGTCCGGGCTGGCTGGCCGCGCATCAGGTCGAACTCGAACTCGCCGGCCATCCGCTCGGGATGCTGCCGTTGCTGCCGACGATCGCCATCGTGGTGCTGGTCGCGAGGACCGCGGCACGCGCCGCGCGCCGATCCGGTGGCCGGGTGCCGATGGACGTCGTGCCGGTGGTGTCGGTGATCGCCGGGGCACACGCGCTGTTCGGGGTGACGATCGCTCTGCTGGCAGCCGGATCGCCGGTGTCGGTGAATCCCTTGACCGCGTTCTGCGTGCCGGGTCTGATCGCCGGGCTTTCCGCCGTCGCGGGGGCAGCCCGGACCTGCGGACTGCTCGCCGTCGCGCGGGACCGGCTCGACCCGGTCGCGATCCACGGCCTGAGGGCGGGCGTCTTGGGTTTGGCGGCGCTGATCGCCTGCGGCGCGGTGGTGTTCACCGCGGCCACCGCGCTCTCTTGGTCCACTGTGGACGATCTGTTCGAACCGGGACTCGGCGCGAGTCTCGGACTTTTCCTGCTTTCCGTGGCGTACCTGCCGAACGCGGTCGTCGCCGCGCTGTCGTTCGCCACCGGGCCGGGCTTCTCGGTCGGGACGCTGACCGTCGGAATGTTCGGCTACCGCGAAGGAAAACTGCCCGGGGTACCGGTGCTGGCAGGAATCCCGGCGCACCACGCGGTCTGGTGGCCCGCGCTGCTGATCCTGCCCGTGCTCGCGGGTGTACTGGTCGGCTGGTCGCTGCGCAGGATCGCCGAGGATCCGATGCTGCGGATTCGTGCCGTCGCCGTCGCCGGAGCATTCGTGGCCTTCGGTTGTGTCGTCCTCGGCACGCTGTCCGGCGGGCGACTGGGCGACGGGCCGTTCGACCCGGTCAGCGTGCCGGTCGGAGTCGCCTCGGTGGTCGCCTTCTGCTGGATCGTCATCCCTGGTGGTTTCGTCGCCTTCCTCGCCGGGGCGCATCAGCCTCCGGCACCGCCTGGGGAACTCGATGAAGACGAGGACGAGCGCGAAGACACTGAAGAGGCCGAAACCGGCGAAGAAGCTGTCACCGACGAGACCGAGACAGCGGAAGCCGAGTCCGAAGAGGACGAAGCCGAGGAACCCGGCGAAGACGCCGAATTCGACGCCGAAGCCGAAGCGGAACTCGCGCGCGAGCTGGGTGAGGATCTCGACGAGACGCCCGCCGAAATCGAGCCGGAGCAGATCCCCGAGAACGACATCGCTGTGACCGAGTCCACCGACACCTCCGGCGACGACAGCACGGCCGACGGCGAACGTTAGGGTTGTCGCGACCAGGTGAAGCGCCGTGCGCCCGAGTGCGTACCGCCGTGGCAAGGAGCCCGTTCTGGCTAGTCGGTTGGACCTGCCCACTCCGGTGAAGCTCGTCGTCCTCGCGTCCGGTTCCGGCACGCTGCTGCAGGCCGTGCTCGACGCGGCCGAAGCGCCGAACTATCCGGCGAAGGTGGTCGCCGTCGGCGCCGATCGCACCGGGATCGAGGCGCTCGCGCGGGCCGAGCGTGCCGAGGTCCCGTCGTTCACCGTGCGGATGGCCGACCATCCGAACCGGGCCGCCTGGGACAAGGCGATCACCGAGGCCGTCGCCGCCTATCAACCGGATCTGGTCGTTTCGGCGGGGTTCATGAAGATCCTCGGCGCGGAATTCCTCTCCCGGTTCGGCAACCGGGTGATCAACACGCATCCGGCCTTGCTGCCGTCGTTCCCCGGCGCGCACGCCGTGGCCGACGCGCTGGCGATGGCCGTCAAGGTCACCGGGTCGACGGTGCATTTCGTCGACGCCGGGGTGGACACCGGGCCGATCATCGCGCAGGAGGCGGTGATCGTGGAGCCCGAAGACGACGAAGACGTCCTGCACGAACGGATCAAGGCCGTGGAACGCAGGCTCCTGGTGGAAACGATCGAGAAACTCGGCCGCGGCGGGTGCGTGGTCGAGGGACGAAAGGTGAGGTTTTCGTGACTACCGCACAGGGACAGCGTCCCGTCCGGCGCGCGCTGATCGGCGTCTCGGACAAGGCCGGCCTGCTCGAACTCGCCACCGGGCTGCACGCGGCGGGTGTCGAGATCGTGTCGACCGGCGGCACGGCGAAGGTCATCGCGAACGCGGGGGTGCCGGTGACGCCGGTCGAGGAGGTCACCGGGTTCCCCGAGTCCCTCGACGGCCGCGTCAAGACGCTGCACCCGCGAGTGCACGCGGGCCTGCTCGCCGATCGTGACCGTCCGGAGCACGTCGCACAGCTGAAACAGCTGGACATCGCGCCGTTCGACCTGCTCGTTGTCAACCTGTACCCGTTCACGCAGACCGTCGCGTCGGGCGCGAGCCCCGAGGACTGCGTGGAGAACATCGACATCGGCGGCCCGGCGATGGTGCGTGCCGCGGCGAAGAACCACAACAGCGTCGCCGTCGTGGTCGACCCGGCGCGCTACGAATGGGTGCTGGAACGCGTCACTTCCGGCGGTTTCGAGCTGGCCGACCGCAAACGGCTCGCCGCGCAGGCGTACGCGCACACGGCGGCGTACGACACGGCCGTCGCCGCGTGGTTCGCGAACGTCTACGCGCCCGCGGACGACTCCGGGTTCCCGGACTTCACCGGCGCGACCTGGGAGCGCGGCGATGTCCTGCGTTATGGCGAGAACCCGCACCAGAAGGCCGCGTTGTACAGGCACTGGCGGCCCGGGCTCGCGCACGCCGAGCAGCTGCACGGCAAGGCCATGTCGTACAACAACTATGTCGACACCGACGCCGCGCGCCGCGCCGCATACGACTTCGACGCGCCCGCGGTCGCGATCATCAAGCACGCCAACCCGTGCGGGATCGCCGTCGGCACGGACGTCGCCGAAGCGCACCGGAAGGCGCACGCTTGCGACCCGGTTTCGGCGTACGGCGGGGTGATCGCGACGAACCGGCCGGTCAGCCGCGAGGCCGCCGAGCAGATCGCCGAGGTGTTCACCGAGGTCGTGCTGGCGCCCGGCTTCGACGACGAGGCGCTGGAGATCCTGCAGCGCAAGAAGAACGTGCGGCTGCTGAAGCTGCCCGCGATCACGTCGCCGGATCCGATCGAGTTCCGGCCGATCTCCGGCGGCATGCTGGTGCAGACCGTCGACACCATCGCCGCCGAGGGCGACGACCCGGCGAACTGGACCCTGGCGACCGGTGCGGCCGCCGACGAGCGGACGCTGGCCGACCTCGAGTTCGCGTGGCGCTCGCTGCGCGCGGTGAAGTCGAACGCGATCCTGCTCGCCAACGACGGCGCAACCGTCGGTGTCGGGATGGGGCAGGTCAACCGGGTCGACTCCTCGCGGCTCGCGGTCACGCGGGCGGGGGACCGGGCGAAGGGCTCTGTCGCCGCTTCGGACGCCTTCTTCCCATTCCCGGACGGTCTCGAGGTCCTCCTGGAGGCCGGTGTCCGCGCCGTCGTCCAGCCGGGTGGCTCGATCCGGGACGCTGAGGTCATCGCCGCCGCCGAGGCCGCCGGGGTCACCCTCTACCTCACCGGTACCCGCCACTTCGCCCACTAGCCCCTGACCTGCGTTTAGCGGGCTAAACGCGATCGCGTTCAGCCCGCTAAAGGCGCGCGTCCTACGCGTAGAGCCCGTTCAGCCAGGCCGTCCACGCCGTCTCGGCTTTGTCCTCGTCGGCGTCTTCGGCGAACAGGTGGTGTCCGATTCCGACCGGCCAGCCCCACCGATTCCTGCCGTAGAAGCGGTACAACGCGTCCTCGGTCCGGACGCCGATGAAGTTCGGCGTCAGGTAGTCGACGACGCCGTCGATCTCGCCGGCACCCGGCACATCGAAGCGCACCGACGCGCCGACCGCCGTGGCGCCGATCGCCAGCCGGATGCGCTCGAATGCCTGCGGCTTCGAGGACCCCTCGGGTGCGTCCGCCGAGAAGTACCGCACCGGGCAGTGGTTGAAGTGCTCGAGGTACTGGGCGAGCGAGTGGTAGTAGAAGTCCGTGTGCCGGCGGCAGGCGTCGTAGTCGGTGTCGTCGAGGACGGAGTTGTGCACGTAGCGCAGGAACGTGCCCTCGTCCTTCGGCTCGAGCACGTACTCGAGGGTGTTGTACCAACCCTGCCCGTCCTCGGCGTAGGTAACGAAGCGGCGTGAAGGCTTCCAGACCGTCACCATGCCGCCGCCAGGCGTAAGGCCGGACTCCGCGCCGCTCTCACGCGGCTCGTACCGGATCGGCCACAGCCAGCCGGCGGTGCCTGTGGTGATCGCGTCCCAGGTGTCGGCGGGAGTGGTCGGCATGAAGCCCTCGAAGCGGACCTCGGATTCCTTCGCCATGTGTGTCCCTTTCTCGTGTGCCCTCATAGAGGCGACGAGCGGCCAGGGACGGATTCGACAAACGTGAGCATGATTCTCGCGACTCAGGCGACGGATCGCGTTTAGCCCGCTAAACGCAGGTCGGGACAGGGTTAGGAGAGGCGTGCGAGCAGGGCACGGGCGACGTCGGTGGCGGCTTGGACGGCCTCGGCGGGGTCGATGCCGTTTCGCCCGAGGAACGTCTTGTCGAACCCGGTGTAGGCGACGTAGACGACGGTGTCACCCTGGCGCGCCAGCACTGTCGCGGTCGTCGTGTCTCCGTCCGTGAGCCACGACTCCGCCTGCTCCCCGACCCCGGCGAGCGGCTTAGCGTTCGCCGGGCGGTACCGCAGGTGCTCGGCCCACGCCGCGTCCGCTCGCGTCCGTGCGTCGGCCTGGTCGAAGACCTCCGCGGTGGCCGCGAAGTTGCGGTCGCGGTTGTCCGCGCTGCCCTTCAGCGTCAGATAGGTGCATTGGACGTTGCGCCCGGAGCTCAGACGCTCGTCGTAGCCGCCGCCGGGATTCGTCGTCCCGATCTTTTCGAGCAACGCCTTGTCGAGCGCACAAGCCGACGGCGGTGGCTCGCCCGAAGCGGGGACTCCGGCCGGAATGCTCGTTTCGATCACGCGCCAGATGAGGAACGCGCCGCCAAGGAGCAGCACGAATACGGCGGCGACGATCCCGAGAATCAGGCCGGTACGCCGTCTGCGCGGCGGCGGTGGCGCGTAGCCGGGCGCCTGCCAGCGCGGACCTGGATTGTGCGTCATGAAACCCCCAGTACGTCGGTGAGCGTAGCCGAGAAGCCGCGTTACGACGGATTCCCGCAAGGCTTCGCCCTGCCAGCATTTCAGCCATGATGCTCACCGGAATCATGGTCGCCGCGCTGGTCGTCACCGGCGCGCCCCCCATTCACACGGAAGACGTACGTGTCCACACCGGAGTGATCGACGGTGCCCAGTACCGGGTGGAGGTGCCTTCGGACTGGAACGGCAAGCTGCTGCTGTACAACCACGGGATCTATCCGCAGGGCTACCTCCCCGAAGAGATCGAGCTGACCAACCGAGTGGAGGCCAAACCCGTTCTGCTGCAAGAGGGTTACGCGCTAGCCGCCTCGCTCTACACCAAACCGCACGGGTTTTCGGCCCGCGAGGCGGTGCGCGACCAGACCGCGCTGCTGTCGTGGTTCGACCGGAACGTCGGCCGCCCCGAGCAGGTGCTGACCTGGGGTGCGTCCGGCGGCGGGCTCAACGCGGTGCTGCTGTCCGAACGGATCCCGCACCGGATCGACGGCGTACTGGCGATGTGCGGGCCCGTCGCGGGCGGCACCGCCCTGTTCGACCAGTTCCTCGATCTCGGCTTCACGGTGCGGACGTTGCTGGCACCCGAACTCGAGATCGTCCGGATCACCGACCCGGCGACGAATCTGGCCAAAGCCCATCAGG
Organism: uncultured Actinomycetota bacterium; assembly: GCA_963766045.1. Lineage (GTDB taxonomy): Bacteria > Actinomycetota > Actinomycetes > Mycobacteriales > Pseudonocardiaceae > Amycolatopsis. The sequence goes on from CAVXYN010000003.1 coordinate 458,722, forward strand.
TGATCACGAAGGCGCTGGAATCACCCGACGGACGGGCACGGCTGGCCCTCGCAAATGCTTTCGCGGACATCCCGGGCTGGTCGACGGCGCACCATCCGCGTTCCACCGACATCGCCGAGCAGATCCGCCAGCAGACGAAGTTCGTCGAGATGGTCTACGACGCGCTGATCTGGGGCGATCTGCGAGCCGACCTCGAGACGCAGGCGGGCGGGAACCCGAACGGGAACACCGGGGTGGATTACCGGAAGCTGTTTGCCCGATCGAGTGAGCGGGCCCTGGTCGAGCAGGCATACCGTGAGGCCGGCCTGAACCTGAACGCCGACCTCGCCAAGCTGGGCACCGCGCCCCGTATCGCGCCGGACGCCTCAGCCGCCCGACAGCTGACCCGGTACGGAACACCGACCGGACGCGGCCACCTGCCGGTCGTCACGCTGCACCCGATCGGTGACGGCGTCGCCCCCGGACACGAGCGGGTGTACGGCGACCGTGTCGACTCCTCCCGGATCCGGCAGCTCTTCGTGAACCGCGGCGGGCATTGTCAGCACAACGCCGCCGAGGAACTGACGGCACTGCGCGTGCTGCGGGACCGGGTCGAAACCGGCCACTGGTCGTCGACGGCGCCGCAGGTCCTGAACGCCGAGGCGAACCGGTTCGGACCGGAGTTCCACGGTCTTTACGACTGGCTGCACAACGAGCAGGGCGCCACCGCCCCCGCGTTCGCGCGGTACCGGCCCGCCCCGCTGGTGCGAGCGGCCTGACCCGTCGGTAGGAGCCGGGCGGCGTGGGAGACCTGCCGTCCGGCTCATTCCCCGTGGTAGCGAAGGCCGGTGCGGCGCAGGACGACCCACCGCTCGCCGGGCCGGTCCGCGACGATCGGGTACCAGCGTGGTGCCACGGCGGCGATCAGCTCGTCACCCCGGTCGATGAGCGAACTCACCGCGGGTTCACCCACCACGATGAGGGCGGACCAGTCGACGTGCGACAACAGGTTGTCCTCGGTCACGCCGAACCGCTCATCCAGAACGGTGACGACGTCGTGGCCGGTGTCCGGTCCGGAGCGGACCTCGCTGACGTCCGGCACCTCGTCCTCGACGACCGGGACCACGTAGTCGTCGTCTTCTTCGTCAACGTCGTAGTCGTCTTCCTCCTCGTCCTCACGCTCTTCGGACCACACGTACTTGTCGAGCCGGTAGATGCGGTCGGTCAGGTCGAATGCTTGCGCGTCGGACAGGAGCAGGGTCACCGTGCGGCCGCTGGTCAGGGTGAAGGTCAGCTCGGCTTCCGGCGTTCCGCTGGTGCCGGGCGCGGCCTCGACGTTCCCGGCGACACTCTCGAACAGGTCGGCGTCCGCGGGACTCTCGTTCCCCGTGCCGACCGAAGGCAGGTTCGCGGCCATCTCCAGGACACAGGTCGCGGCGATCCAGAACGCCTCCTTGTCATGGAACCGCTTGCGGCCTTTGGTCAGCGTCCTCCCGAGCCCCAGCGTCTGGACGTGGGCCTCCACCGTGCCGAAACCGGGCTTGTTCTCCCAGATCGCGGTGACCGTGACGTTGTTGGCCAAACGTTTGCGGTAGTTCTCGATATGGCCGTGCCTCGCGAGTTCCCAGCCGTTCACCGTCTCGGGCCAAGCTTCGTCGTGCACAGCGGTTCCTCTCGGGCGTCGATGGTTTCGCCCTCCGACGTGCCGTGCCCGGTGATCGTTCCGCCCACATTTCCCCCTGCTGTTCTGGTAGAAGTCGGGGTCATGGGGGAACTCACCGCGGCCGGGCTGGCCGACGAAATGCTCGACGCACTGGCCACCGAACTGCCGGTGTTCGCGACCTTCGAAAGCATTCCGGGGCACGACCACGAACTGAGTGACATCTCGGAAGCCGCCGAAAGCCGGCTGCGCTCCCGCGCCGTCCGCGTGGCCGAGCTGGCCGCCCGCTCCACCGACCCGGACCGGGTCACGCTCGGCGTCGTCACCCACCATGCGGAGGCGCTGCTCGCCAGGCTGGACGCTCGGCTGGTGGAGTTCGTTCTCGCCGACCCGGTCGGGTCGCCTGCCGGCCAGTTGCTGACCTGGTTCCCGCAGCTGGAACCGGTCGGCGAGCAGGCCGAGGAGGACTTTCTGGCCAGGCTCGCCGCGATTCCGGAGTTCTTGGAGACGCTGTCCCGGCGGCAGCGAGCCGGGATCGAGGCCGGCCTGCTTCCGGTGGATCGCATGGCGCACAACGCCATCGCCCATGTCGACCGGTTCCTGGCCACGGAACCCTTCCCGCTGCTGACCCAGAAGATGACCGGTGATCGCGTGCCGAGGCGCGATCGGCTGGTCGCCGACGTCGTGCGCCCGGCTCTGCTCACCTACCGTGAGGCGCTTGCCCGTGACGTGGCCGGGCGCGGCCGTCCCGACGAGCGCCCTGGTCTTTGCTGGCTGCCCGGCGGCGAATCCAGTTACGCGGGACTCGTTCGCATGCACACAACCACCGGTCAGACCCCGGAGGAACTGCACCGCATCGGGCTGGAGCTCGGCCGGGCCTTGGACGAGGAGTACCGCGAAATCGGCGCCCGGGTGTTCGGCGCCGAGGACAGCGATCCCGCCGCTGTGCGGCGTCGGCTGCGTACCGATCCATCGCTGTGCTGGCGGGACGCGGAAGAAATGCTCGCCACCGCGTCGGACGCGGTGGCGCGGGCTACCGCGGCCGCGTCCGGCTGGTTCCGCCGGATCCCGGACGACGAATGTGTCGTGCGCGCGATACCGGAGGCCGAAGGGCCTGTCGCGGCGCCCGCGATGTACATGCCTCCCGCGGCGGACGGCAGCCGCCCGGGCGTGTACCTCACCAACACCTACCGGGCCCAGGAGCGGCACCGGTTCGTCGCGGAATCCGTCGCCTTCCACGAGGCCGTGCCCGGCCACCATTTCCAAGCCTGCGTCGCCAAAGGCCTGACCGGACTGCCCGCGTTGCTGAGGCTGATGCCGCTTTCGGCCTACGACGAGGGCTGGGCGCTGTACACCGAGCGGCTCGCCGACGAGATGGGGCTGTACTCCAGCGACCTGATGCGGCTGGGCATGCTCGCCGCGGACTCGCAACGGGCCGCTCGGCTCGTCGTCGACACCGGGCTGCACGCGCTGGGCTGGACCCGGCGGCAGTGCGTGGACTATCTCACCGAGTACGCCGTGCTCAGCGAGGTCGAAGTGCAGTCGGAGACCGACCGGTACATCGAGTGGCCCGGCCAGGCGCTGTCGTACATGGCGGGCAGGCTGGAGATCCAGCGGCTGCGCGCTCTCGCCGAGAGGGAGCTCGGCGACGCGTTCGACATCAGGGACTTCCACGACGTCGTCCTTGGCCATGGCCAGCTGCCCATGCCCGTCCTCGGCGACCTCGTCCAGGACTGGATCAAATCGCGTTTAGCGGGCTAAACGCGACTCGCTCGGCGGCTCCTTGACAACCTGGTCAGGGACCTGTCTACTGGATTCATCGAACGTCTGTTCGAAGTGTCGCCTTCCCCGTGACACGCCCGATGCCGTCCGTAGAGGACGGTCATGGTGTCGTGGGGAGGTGAGGTCCGCTGACTGCGGAAATGGTCGAGGCGCGGGCCTTGCCGTTGGCGAGGCTGGCGGCGTTGCCAGGGGTGAGCACGGCCAGTGGCGTGGCTTCCGCGGCCGAACACGCGAGGACGACGGGAAGGGTGCTCCCGGTGTCCCCGGCGTTGTCCGGTCTGCTGCCCGCCGCGGGGCTCCGGCGCGGGAGCACCGTTTCGGTGCTGGGGTCCACGTCACTGTTGCTCGCCCTGTTCGCCGCCGCGACCGCCGGCGGTGCGTGGGCGGCCGCGGTCGGCCTGCCCGCGCTCGGGGTGGTCGCCGCCGCGGAGCTCGGGGTCGAGGTGGGCAGGCTGGCGCTGGTCCCCCGCCCCGGTGCCGAGTTCCCGGCGGTGACCGCCGCCCTGCTCGACGGCTTCGACCTCGTCGCGGTCGGTCCCGGTCTCGCCCGGCCGGACGTGGCCAGAAGGCTGTCCGCCCGCGCCCGCAACCGGGGTTCGGTGCTGCTTTCCCTCGGCTCGTGGCCGGGTGCCGAGGTCGAGCTGAGCTGTGGCCGCGCCCGCTGGACGGGGCTCGAAGGGAACGGCGCGGGATACCTGCGCGCCCGCGAGGTCGAGGTACGGACCGGTGGCCGGGGTGCGGCCGCCCGGTCCACGTCGGCGTTCCTGCGCTTCCCTGGCGAGAAAGGTGAAGTCGAGAAGACGGACTTTCCCACGACGCGGTGGGACACCGCGTGAACCGGCCAGCGCGCATGCTGGTGCTGTGGTGCCCGGACTGGCCCGCGGTCGCCGCCGCGGCCGTGGCCGGGGAACCCGTGCGGCGTCCGGCCGCGGTCTTCTCGGCGAACCGGGTGGTGGCCTGTACCGCGGTGGCCAGGGGTTACGGCGTCCGCCGCGGGATGCGGCGGCGGGAGGCCCAGTCGTGCTGCCCGGAACTGGCGGTCTTCGGAGAGGACGACGGCCGTGACGCCCGGCTGTTCGAGTCGGTCGCGCAGGCGGTGGAGGAACTGGCCGTCGGGGTCGAGGTGGTCCGCCCGGGGATCGTCGCCGTCCCGATCGACGGGGCGGCCGGCTATTTCGGCAGCGAACACCGGCTGCTCGAACGGTTGGTGGACAAGGTATCCGCGGCCGCGGGGGTGGAATGTCAGGTCGGGGTCGCGGACGGGTTGTTCGCCGCGACGCTCGCCGCCCGCCGCTCGGCGCTGGTGGAATCCGGTGAGACGGCGGAATTCCTCGCGCCGCTGCCCATCCGGGAACTCGACCAGCCCGAAGCCGGGCGAACCGAGCTGGTCACTCTGCTCCGGCAGCTCGGCCTTCGCACCTTGGGGGCGTTCGCCGGACTCGGCGAAAGCGATGTCTCGGCTCGTTTCGGGTCGGCGGGAGTGCTCGCTCACCGGCTGGCGCGGGGCCGGTCCGAACGGCCGCCGTTGCGCCGCCGCCCGCCACCGGAACTTTCGCTGGCCAGTTCCTTCGACCCGCCGCTCGACCGGATCGACGCCGCCGCGTTCGTCGCGAAGGGCCTCGGGGAACGGTTCCACGCCGGGCTCGCCGCGCACGGGCTGGCCTGCACCCGGCTCGGCATCTATGCCACCACCGAGAGCGGGGAACAGCTCGGCCGGGTGTGGCGCTGCGCCGAGCCGTTGACTCCGCTCGGCGTCGCGGACAGGGTGCGCTGGCAGTTCGAGGGCTGGCTGAAAGCCGTGGACCGCCCGAAATCCGGGGTCGTGCGGCTTCGGCTGGAGCCGGAGGAGACCGTCGAAGGCCGGTCGCTCCAGCTCGGGTTGTGGCAGGCGGGCACCGGCGGCGCGCTCCGGCCGTGCACCGAAGACGACGGCCTCGCCGGTGAGCGTGCGGGCCGCGCTTTGGTGCGGGTACAGGGTTTGCTCGGTCCGGAGAGCGTCTTCACCGCGGTACTGGACGGCGGCCGCGATCCCGCCGAGCGCGTCCGGCTGGTGCCCTGGGGCGATCGGCGGGAGCCCTCCGCGCAGGCGGACGCGAACTGGGCGGGGCGGCTCCCGGCACCCTCCCCGGCGACGGTGTTCGAGATCCCGATCCCCGCGCGGGTACTGGACGAGCACGGCCGGGAGGTCGAGATCACCGCGCGGCGCCGGGTCAGCGCTCCGCCGTCCTTTGTGAGTCTCGACGGCGCTGAGCCGAGAGAGGTCCTTTCCTGGGCCGGTCCGTGGATGGTCGGCTTCCCGGTCCGCGCCGGATCGCCGCGTATCCGGACCCGGATCCGCCTGCAGCTGCTGCTGGCCGAAGAGAACGAGAGCGAAGAAGCGGTCCTGCTCCGCTTCGAACGTCACCGGAATCCGATGTGGACACTGGAAGGGAAGTACGACTGAACATGGACGAGGAGTACACGCGGCTGATCCGGCGGTGGCTGGAGGAACCGGTCATCCCGGTGCAGCGCGAAGAAATGGACGCGGCCTGGGCGGCGTGCGTTCCGCGCGACGAACCGCCGATCCCGCGGCCGAGGCGCTCGCCGGAAAACCGGTGACCCGGGATGGGCTGGAACAATCCGCCGCGTCCCTGGAAGGACCTCGCCCGCTCGCTCGCGGGTGATGTCCCTCCCGGCGACGGCGGGGACAGTCCTGCCTGGAGCAACAAACGGGAGAGCTACGAGCGCCCCGCCTATATCGCGGCGCCGACCGGTGACGACGACGGCGGCACGGCGCATCGCGTGCCGTACGCCGAGCTGCACTGCCATTCCAACTTCAGTTTCCTCGACGGCGCGAGTCATCCCGAGGAACTGATGGAGGAGGCCGCGCGGCTGGGGCTGGACGCGATCGCGCTCACCGACCACGACGGCATGTACGGCGTGGTGCGGTTCGCCGAAGCCGCCCGGGAACTGGGCGTGCGCACCGTTTTCGGCACGGAGCTGAGTTTCGGGTTGTCCGGACCGCAGAACGGCGTCGCCGACCCCGAGGGGGAGCATCTCCTGTTGCTGGCCAAGGGAATGGACGGCTATCTGAGCCTGAACCGGGCGATCACCGCCGGACAGCTGCGTGGCTTCGACCAGGAAAACCCGCCGGAAAGTGCGGAGAAGGGCCGGCCGATCTACGACCTGCGCAAGGTCGCCGAGGAGGTCGCCGGGAAGTGCGTGGTGCTCACCGGCTGCCGCAAAGGCGCGGTCCGCAAGGCGCTGGTCTCCCAAGGGCCCGCGGCCGCCGCGGAGAAGCTGAAGGAACTCGTCGACAACTTCGGCCGGAACAACGTCTACGTCGAGCTGATCGACCACAGCCTTCCCTTGGACAGTACGCACAACGACCTGCTGACCGAGATGGCGCGGGAGTTCGGCTTGCCGACCGTGGCGACCACGGCCGCGCATTACGCCCGCCCGGAACGTGCCCCGCTCGCCGACGCGCTCGGTGCCATCCGCGCCAGGCGTGGGCTGGAGGACATGGAGGGCTGGCTGCCCGCCGCGGGGATGGCGTTCCTGCGCTCGGGCGAGGAGATGGCCGAGATCTTCGCGCGCTATCCGGGCGCGGTGCACCGGGCGGCGCTGCTCGGTGCGGAATGCGCGTTCGAACTCGACCACATCAAGCCGAAACTGCCGCCGTTCGACGTGCCTCACGGCTACACCGAAGCCTCCTACCTGAGGAAACTCACCTATAGCGGCGCGATGGAGCACGAAAAGAACAAGGACCAGGACGATCGCGACAAGGCGTGGAAGCAGATCCTGCACGAACTGAAGATCATCGAGGACCTGGGTTTCCCCGGCTACTTCCTGATCGTCTGGGACATCGTCCGGTTCTGCCGGCAGAACGGCATCCTTTGCCAGGGCCGGGGTTCGGCCGCGAATTCGGCGGTCTGCTACGCGCTCGGCATCACCAAGGTCGACGCCGTGCGCTACAACCTGCTCTTCGAGCGGTTCCTTGCACCGGACAGGGACGGCTACCCGGACATCGACCTCGACATCGAGTCCGATCGCCGGGAGGAGGCCATCCAGCACGTCTATCGGAAGTACGGCCGTTTGAACACCGCGCAGGTGGCGAACGTGATCACCTACCGGGCGCGGTCCGCGGTCCGCGACGCGGCCCGGGCGCTGGGGTACTCGCCCGGCCAGCAGGACGCGTGGAGCAAACAGATCGACCGGTGGGGTGCGCTGAAGTCCACGGAAAAGGACCACGATCACGACATCCCGGGCGAAGTCGTCGAATTGGCCTTCGCGCTCGAAGACTTTCCTCGCCATCTCGGTATCCATTCCGGCGGTATGGTGATCTGCGAACAGCCGGTGAGCGAGGTCGTCCCGATCGAATGGGCGCGGATGGCGAACCGCAGCGTGGTGCAGTGGGAAAAGGACGACTGTGCCGCCGCGGGACTGGTCAAATTCGATCTGCTCGGCCTCGGAATGTTGTCGGCCCTGCGTTATATGATAGAGCTGGTTCTTGACCACAAAGGGGAAGAGGTCGACATCTCCGAATTGGATCTCGAAGACCAGAACATCTACGAAATGCTGTGCCGAGCCGACGCGATCGGGGTGTTCCAGGTGGAGAGCCGGGCGCAGCTGGCCACCTTGCCACGGTTGAAACCCAAGGATTTCTATGCCCTCGCGGTCGAGGTCGCGCTGATCCGGCCAGGGCCGATCCAGGGTGGCTCGGTGCATCCCTACATCCGGCGCAAGAATGGCCAGGAGAAATGGGATTACGACCATCCGAGGCTGGCGAATGCGCTGGAGAAGACCCTCGGTGTTCCGCTGTTCCAGGAACAGATGATGCAGATCGCGCTTGACGTAGCGGATTTCACCGCCACGGAGGCCGATCAGCTGAGGCACGCCATGGGGGCGAAGCGGTCGGAAAAGAAGATGGAGCGGCTGAAACAACGTTTCATCGACGGAGCCGTGGCGAACGATATCGACGAGGAGCTCGCGGAAAGGATCTTCGGTAAGCTCAAGGCGTTCGCGAATTTCGGCTTCCCGGAAAGTCACGCGCTGAGTTTCGCGCTGCTGGTGTTCGCCAGCGCGTATTTCAAGTACTACCACCCGGACGCGTTCCTGGCCGGATTGCTGCGCGCCCAGCCGATGGGGTTCTACTCGCCGCAGTCGCTGGTCGCCGACGCCCGGCGGCACGACGTGACCGTGCTCGGCCCCGACATCAACGCGAGCCTTCCGCACGCGACGCTGGAACCGTTGCCGGACGGGGGAGAACTCCACGCGGTGCGCAATGGCCTGTCCACCGTGCGGATGATCGGCGAGGAACTGGCCAAGAAGATCGTCGAGGAACGCGAAGAAAACGGCCCGTTCGCGGACCTGCCCGAGGTCGCCCGGCGCGTGCGCCTGACCAAACCGCAGGTGGAGGCGCTGGCCACCGCGGGGGCGTTCGGCTGTTTCGGTGAAAGCAGGCGCAGCGCGCTCTGGGCGGCGGGCGCTGTCGCCGACGAAAGCCTGGAGAAACTCCCCGGGCTCACCACCGGGGCCAAGGCGCCCATGCTGCCGGGAATGGACGAGATCGACATCGCGGCCGCGGACGTCTGGGCGACCGGGGTGTCCCCGGACAGCTTCCCGACCCAATTCATCCGCGACCGGCTCGACGAACTCGGCGTCGTGACAGCGGCGGGTCTGCGAGAGATCGAGCACGGCACCCGCGTGCTGACCGGCGGCGCGGTCACCCATCGCCAGCGGCCGGCGACCGCGGGCGGCATCACGTTCATGAACCTCGAGGACGAAACGGGGATGATCAACATCATCTGCACGATGGGCGTGTGGCAGCGGTATCACCGGGTGGCCAGGGGTAGCCCCGCGCTGCTCATCCGCGGCGTGGTGGAGCGCACCGAAGAGGTGGTGAACATCCTCGCCGACGAGATCCGCCACCTCCCGCTGCGGATCACCGCCAAATCCCGCGACTTCCACTGAGCTTGACGATCAGCGGCCGTCCGTGGTGAAGTTCGATCAGCGTCGCAGTGCACCCGGCAAAGAGACCGTCGCGGGCATGGAGGCGCCGGACCATGGGAAATCATGGACACCCCTTCTTCATCGAACGGCCGGCTGACGGCGTTCGGAAATCAACTCATTCAGGTACACAACTGGCTCCGTAAAGAGCTGGCCAGGCTGCACGACGACCTCGGCTCGGTCGCGGCAGGGCGCGTTGATCGGCTGCGCGATCTCCGGGCGCACTGCCTCACCTTCTGCTCGGCGCTGACCAGGCATCACACGGGTGAGGACGGTGGTGCCTTCCTGGTGCTGGCGGAGGAATTCCCCGAGTTGCGGCCGGTGCTCGAAGAGCTCGCGTACGACCACGACGTCATGACCGGAATCCTCGAACGGCTCGAGGAGCTGGTCGCCGCCGTCGGCCCGGAGTCGGCGCCCGCCGAAATCCTGTATGTACAGCGAGAACTCGACGGGCTCACCGCGATCATGGAATCGCATTTCTTCTACGAGGAGAAACGCATCGTCGCCGCGCTCAATTCGCTCGAACCGCCGGAATGGCGTAAGACGAAGCCCGCCTTCCTGCTGACCTCGGGCGTAGCCTCGAAGCATGGGGCGCATCAAGGAGAGCGTAAGACGTAAGCGGTTCAAGACCGTCATCGTTCCGGATTTGTACGGCCTGACCGCGGCCGAGGCGAGCGAGGCCGGAGGGAACGCCGGGGTGATCGTGAAGTCATCCGATCCGACCGCGCCACCGCTGGCGCTGAGGGAAGGCAGGGTCACCGCGCAGCATCCCGCGGCGGGCTCGGTCGCCCGGTTCGGCTCCCAGGTGGTCGTCGTGATGTCGGGGCCGGGCGGGTCCGCCGGCGTGCGTGAACCACGCCGTCCGTATCCGCCGGTGCGGGAAAACCGAGCCGAAGCGGATCCGGATCTCGCATTAGGACATGATCTGTCCTAATCGGGTTCTAACGTTCTCCTCAAGCGCACCGACGAACCGAGGAGAACCCGATGACCAGCGAGAACACCGCCGCCAGCCCGATCCCCGCCGGCTACCACTCGGTGACCCCGTGGATCATCTCGCGCGACACCGCGGGCGTGATCGACTTCCTGAAGCGGGTCTTCGACGCCGAGGAACTGGGCGAGCCGGTGTACGGCGACGACGGCACGATCGGCCACGCCGAAGTCCGGATCGGCGACTCCGTCGTCATGCTGTTCGACGCGCGGGACCACTGGGTCGACACTCCGGCGTACCTGCGCTTCTACGTCGAGGACAGCGACGAGACGCAGCGCCGGGCGATCGAGGCGGGCGCGAAGGAGGTCACGAGGCAGACCGAGCTCTTCTTCGGCGACCGCGTCGGCCGGGTTCAGGACCCCTTCGGCAACCTGTATTGGATCCAGACCCGGGTCGTGGACCTCGAGTGGCCGGAGATGGAGCGCCGGATGAACGACCCCGCCTACATCGAGGCCATGAGTTACGTCGCGAGCGCGGACATCATCCCGGCCCGCTGAAGTCGGCAGGTCGGCTTCGCGGTAACCCGGGTATGCCATCCTGGAGTGGTGATCGAGACCACTGGAGACTACCGCGAAGCCGTCCTTTCCCAGCAGTGGTGGGAAAAACGCCAGTTCGTCGGCTGCGATTTCACCGAAGCCGACCTGCGCGGGCTGCGCACCCAGGGCTGCACCTTCGACCAGTGCGACTTCAGCAAGGCCGACTTCGAGGGCTCGCGTCACGAGGCGTCGGCGTTCCGGTCGTGCACCTTCGACCGCAGCGTGCTGGCCGGGACCCGGTGGACTTCCTGTTCGATGCTCGGATCGTCCTTTGTGGACTGTCGATTTCAGAAGATCGCGTTCACCGAATGCGATCTGTCGCTGGTGTCGTTGAGCCGGGGACGTCTGTCCAAAGTGGATCTTTCTGGACTTCGCCTACGTGAGGCCAATCTGACCGAGGCGGACCTCGCCGGGGCCGACCTGCGCAACACCGACCTCGTCGGCGCCCGGCTGGCCGGAGCGAAACTGACCGGTGCCGACCTGCGCGGAGCGCGGATCGACGCCAACGGCTTGGTCCAGGCGAACCTCTCCGGGGTCCACGTCGACACCGAAACCGCGGTGGCCTACGCGGCCGCACACGGTCTCGTCGTCCACTGACCCCGTGCAATGAAGGGGCCTTTCTCCATCCATGCCCCCGCCGCCACCCTCAACGGAGGCGCTTCGCGCCCAGCCTTCATCTAGAAATTTGCGATGAAAGCCCCTTCATTGCACGTGAGGACTAGTCGATCGGCGGTTCGCCCGGGTCCAGCTCGATGAGGTCGCCCTCGGCGAGCAGTTCCTCGATGGACGCCGGCAGCAGATACGCCGACCCGCCACCGGGCTGGTTGAACCACGGGATCGCGACCCCGGCGAGCGCCTCGAGCGGTCGCTGCACGCGGTAGACGTGATATGGCCGGTTCACCCATTCCGGAACCAACGAGCGCTCCTCGAACGGGGTGCCCGCCGCGTAGGTCAGGTTGCCGTTCGGGCCGCCGAACCGGTCCAGTTCGCTGCCCGCGGGCAACTCGCGCAGTTCCTTGCCGCGGAACAGGGTCAGCGGCGGCTCCCCGCCCAGCGGCGAGATCGGCCAGTTCTGCTTGGCGTCCGCGCTCCCGCTGTGCTGCGCGGCCGCCGGGCGGGCCGGCTCCTCACGCCGCAGCGGCGGGGGCGGGGGACTCTGCGGAGCCACCGGCGGCTCCCGTCGCGGCGGGGCCGGCGGCGGGCTCGCCAGCGCCGGGTTCGGCCGCACCGGCGGCGCGGGCGGGACCGGAGCCGGGGCGGGCTCGTCGTCCAGGTCGTCCCCGAGGAGCTCTTCGGCCGTGGTGAACGCCGTCTGCTCCTGTGCCGGGATCGCCTCCCGGGGCGGGATCGGATGCGAACCGGTCGCGATCTCCGGCGACAGGGTCGCCAGCACGGGGGCAGGCGCCGCGGCCGTGGGGTCTTCCTCGGCAGGCTGCTCCTCGACGGCGGGCCGCTCGTCGGCGAGCTGTTCGTCGGGGGGCGGGGCACCGTTCGGGCTCAGCAGCACCTTGCCGAGCATGAACGCGGCCGCGTCCTCCGCGTCACCGAACACCGCCGGATTGGTCAGCTTCCCGTCGTACCAGCCGACCCGCCAGCCGCCACCGTCCACCTGCTCGACACTCCACCCGTGGTCGGTGGGGGAGCCGATGCGGTAGACGTCGTCGGGCACGTCGAGGTCGTCGAACTTCGACTGCAGCTCGTTCAGCACCGGCGTGGGGTGCTCGGCCCGGCGTGGCCGCGGAGCCTCTTCACGCTGAGGCTGCGGCCGAGGTTCGGGCTCCGGACGCGGGGTGTGCGTGGCGGCCGGCCGCTCCGGGGGCACGTCGACCTGGGTGATCTCGGAGGCCGAGGGCGGCGGGACGACCGGCGCGAGGTCCTGGGCGACCAGAGTCGGAGGGCCAGGATCGGCCGGGGTGAGTGGCTCGTACGAGGTCGTCTCTTCTTCCTCGGGAGGCGTGTAGGCCTGCTCCTCGACCTCCTCCTCGTACGAATCCGGCTCGTCCGTCTGGTCTTGCCGGTTGTACGCGACGTCGTTCTGCGGAGGCCGGGTGTACGTCGTGGCCTCGGCGTCGGACGGCTGCTGGTCGCGGTCGAACGCCGCGTCGGCTTCCGGCTCGGGTTCGCTCGCCTGGAGCGCTTCGACGTTCTGCTGGGCTTCGTCGGCGTAGATGTCCCGCTCGGCCTCGTGGAACTCTTCGCGCGCGTACTGCTCGTCGTAGCCGTCTTCGTGGTACGGCTGCTCGGCGGCGGCCTCGTGGAAGTCCTGCGCCTGGTAGTCCTGGGTGTCGTAGTCCTCTTCGTACGGCGGAGCGGGCTTCGCCTGCTCAGGCGTGGCGACGTCGACAGCCGCGGCCGCCGGTGCGGCGACCGGTTCCGGGGCCTGCTGCTGGTGCGGCGGCGGAACCGGCGGCATGGCCTGGTTCAGGCCGGGACCACCAGGACCACCGGGGCCGGGCTGACCGGGGGCGCCCTGGGGCGGCCCCTGCGGCGGCGGGGCCTGCCCGCCAGGAACGGGACCGTTCTGCGGAGGGCCCTGCGGAGGAGGGCCACCGGGACCACCAGGGCCACCGGGCCCGCCCGGACCATTGGGCCGCTGCTGCGGAGGCTGATTCCCTCGCGTGAGGTAGCCCGCGGCGGCCTGCAGGGTCGGGTCGTCGACCTCGGGTTGCGTGAACCCGTTCGCCCGGATGTGCTCGACCAGGTCGTGCTCCGGCGAGACGCCGTACTCACGCAGGTAGAAGTTGACGGCGGCCGGCCAGATCCACAGGCCGTCACTGTGGAAGGCGACCGGGACGGTGGCCTCGGGGGTCTGGGCGAGCCGGTCGATGTCGTAACCGCGCTCGGTGACCACCAGCGGCGCGTGGTCGAGATACTCGAGCAACCTGTCCTGCTCTTCGATCTCGAGGTCCGGCCGGTTGATGACCGGACGGCCCGCCGGGCCGATGTTGTCGAAGATCCGGGCGATCCGGAAATGCGGTCCGGGCTGCTCGGGGCCGAGACCGGACATGCGCCTGATCAGCCATTCCGGCACGTTCTCCTCGGAACGGGGGAACATGCGCAGCTCATCCGAGTACGCCTGAGGCGGTGGGGCGAGACGCCACTGAGGCTCGTCGCGGTTGTACTCGAGGTTGTAGCTGGACGGGTGGTCGAGCTGGTAACGGGCGTTGAACCAGGTGCCGCGGCCGTCGCGGTACATCCCGGCGCGGAGCCTGCCGAACAGCGTCGCGATGTCGTGGGTGGCGACCCACTCGTGCGGGGTGCCGTCCTCGGTGATGATTTCGCCGGTCATCTCGTGGTACCTGCCGACGGCTCGGTACTCGGCGGTCACCTTCCGCCAATCACGCGGCGCGGCCCGCAGCAGGGCGAGGCCGATCTGCTTGACCAGTGTGTCCTGCTCGGTCGCGTTCAACTGAGTCGTCGGTTGTGCCACGGTCACATTTTGACGGTATCCGCGCTCGTGTGCACCCCGCATGTGGGTTTTGCCGCTCTTCACGGCCTGGAAGATGCCCTGACCAGCTCCCGAGAGATTCACCCGGGATACTGGCGGTGTGAATCGACTTGCTCGCGAGGCCGTGAAGGACGAGGACTGATGGCGGTGGCCGGACAGCGGCGTGACCGTGGGGTACTGCTCCATCACCTGCCGTTCCTGGTGGTGATGCTGGTGGTGGCGATCGCCGCGTTGCGGATCGGCCAATACCACTGGCGTCAGGGCGCGGCGCTGATCGGCGGGGCGCTGATGCTCGCGGGCCTGCTCAGGGCCGCTCTGCCGGACGCGAAGGCGGGGCTGCTGGCGATCCGCGGCAAGCCCGTCGACGTCCTCACTTATGGCGCGCTTTCTGTCTTGATCCTTTTCATCGCCTTCACCATCACCGGCGGGCCCTTCTCCTAGTCGCCTGAAGGCAGATCGCGTTTAGCGGGCTAAACGCGATCCGCCTGGTCAGGAGGCCAGGGCCGGGACCCGGGCCTCGCGGCGGTCCAGGCCGCCGGACACCGCGGCCAGCGAGAGCCCGAGGACGGCCAGCAGGGCGCCGACCCAGTTCGGTGCGACCAGGCCCAGCCCGCCCGCGATGACCAGGCCGCCGAGGTAGGCGCCGATCGAGTTCGCGATGTTGAACGCCGACTGCACGGCGGCGGAGACGAGCGACGGCGTGCCGCCCGCCTTTTCCATGATCCGCGCCTGCATCATCGGGCCGATCATGAACCCGGCCAGACCGACGAAGAAGATCGTCACCGCGGCACCGACCTTGCCGTCCGCGGTGATCGTGAAGATCGCCAGTACCGAGGCGAGCCCGATCAGCGAGACGTACAGGCTCGGCATGAGGGCCTTGTCGGCGAGCCTGCCGCCGAGGAAGTTGCCGATCGTCATGCCGACACCCGCCAGCGAGAGCAGCAGGGTGACGTTCGACGGCGAGTAGCCGGTGACGTCGGTCAGCATCGGCGCGATGTAGGACAGGCAGGCGAAGACGCCACCCAGCCCGAACGTCACGATCGCCAGCGCGAGCCACACCTGCGGGCGGCGGAACGCGCCGAGTTCGTTGCGCAACGACGGCTCGGTGGGCTTGCCCTGGTGCGGGACGAGTTTCGCGATGGCGGCGATCGCGATCAGTCCGATGAGGGCGACGACGCCGAACGTCGCGCGCCAGCCGACCTTCTGGCCGAGCAGGGTTCCCAGGGGTACGCCGACGACGTTGGCCAAGGTCAGGCCCATGAACATCATCGAGACGGCCTTCGCGCGCTCGCCCTTCTTGGCGAGGCTGGACGCGACGACCGCGCCCGCGCCGAAGAAAGCGCCGTGCGGCAGGCCGGCGACGAAGCGGAAGGCGACGCCGAACTCCTGGTTCGGCGAGAGCGCGAAGAGAGCGTTGCCCAGGGTGAACAGGCCCATCATCGCGAGCAGCATGGTCTTGCGTGGCAGCCGGACGGCGGCCGCGGTGAGCAGCGGGGCACCGACTACGACGCCGAGGGCGTAGCCGGAGATCAGATAGCCGGCGGACGGGATCGACACGCCGAAGTCGGAGGCGGCTTCAGGCAGCACGCCCATCATGACGAACTCGGTGGTCCCGATGCCGAAGGCGCCGATGGCGAGCGCGAGCAGCGCGACGGGCACGGCTCTCCTCTCAGGGTTGGGTAATCGATTACTCACCCCGTGTTGGATAGGGGGTACTGAATCGATTTAGGTCTTGGACACAAAAGAAGACAGCGCGTGCGGCCCCGACGTCGACGAGCTGTCCTGCGTCCAGTTCAACGGATCAAGGGTGCCTTTGTCATCCCGGAACAGGGTGAGGCTGCCCACCCCTCAACGGCGTGCCGCGAGCACTCCCTGGAGAAGGCCGGGGAACAGCTGGTCAAGATCCTTGCGGCGCAAGGAGTTGTAGCGAGCGGTGCCCTGCTGGCGGCCGATGATCACGCCGGCTTCGCGCAGTGTGCGCAGGTGATGGGTGAGTGTGGACTTCGTCACCGCGACGTCGAAACCGCTGCAGGAGATCTCCGTGCCGGGCTCCGCCAGTTGCCTGACCATGTCGAGGCGAACGGGATCCGCCAGCGCGGCGAGGACCGCCTCGATCCGGATCTCGTCCAGTTCGGGGTAGGTGTACTGCGGTGCGGTGGGCGCGGCCATGGGCCCATAGTACGACGCCCCTCGAACTTTCTGCGAATTCGTAGTACGGTCTCCATCGAACTATGACAACCATCGAACTAAAGACCCCAAGTCGCCTTTAGCGGGCTAAACGCGATCTGGTCGCCTCCGGGAGCGGGCATGAAAAGGGGTCTGGAGCTGGGGAGTCATGAACTTCGCACCACCCAGGACCTCGGTGCTGGCGCTCGGTACGTTCGCGGTCGGCACCAGTGGGTACGTGGTCGCCGGGTTGCTGCCCGCGCTGACCGGCGAGCTCGGCATCACCGAGACGGCCGCCGCCCAGCTCGTCACGGCCTTCGCCATCGCCTACGCGGTCGGCTCGCCGCTGTTCGCCGCGGTCACCGGCCGCTGGGAGCGGCGCACGCTGCTGGTCGCCGCCCTCGTGGTCACCGCGATCGGCAACGCCCTCGCCGCCCTCGCGCCCGGCTACGTGACCCTGCTGCTGGCGCGCGTCGTCACCGCGATCGGCGCGGCCGTGTTCACCCCGGCCGCGAGCGCGGTCGCTGCCGAGCTGACCACTCCCGAACGCCGGGGCCGCGCGGTCGCGCTCGTCTTCGGCGGGCTGACCATCGCGACGATCCTCGGCGTCCCGTTCGGCAGTCTGCTTTCGCAGAGCCTCGGCTACCAGGCTGTCTTCGCCCTTGTCGCCGCCTTCTCGCTCCTGGGCGCCTTCGCGGTCCGGCTCGTCCTGCCCGCCGTCCCGGCGCCGCCGCCGGTTCGCCTGGCCGAGCGGTTCACGGCCGCCAAGGACCCGCGCGTGCTCGCCATGCTCGGCGCGACCGTGCTCGGCTGCCTAGCCGCGTTCTCCGTCTACACGTTCATCTCGCCGGTCCTGTCCGCCACCGCGGGCGTCCACGGCACGACGGTGAGCCTCCTGCTGTTCGTCTACGGCGCAGGCGGCGCGCTCGGCAACGTCCTCGGCGGCCGCGCGACCGACCGCTGGGGCGCGCGTGGCCCGTTGCTGGTGGTGTTCGGTGGGATCACCGTGGTGCTTGCGATGCTGCCGCTGGTGGCGACCACCGTGACCGGCGCGGCCGTCGCGCTCTTCCTCTGGGGCCTGGCCACGTGGTCGGTCAACCCGCCGATCCAGCACCGGCTGATCGAGCTTTCCCGCCAGAACGCCGGGCTGGTGCTCTCGCTCAACGCGTCCGCGATCTACCTCGGCGTCGGTCTCTCCGGCCTCGTCGGGGGCGCGGTGCTGAGCGGCGGCGGGCCGCTCCTGTTGCCCGAGATCGCGGCGGTGCTGACCGCGGTGGGTGCGGCCGTGGTCGTAGTGGGCTGGCGGGCCCCCGTGCGGCAGCCCGCCCTTGCCGACTGACGCCTAGTCGGCGCGAGCCTGGACCTCGCAATCGGGGCCGGGATAGACCAGCCCTTCGTGCCCATCGGCGAACTTGACGAGGTACGGCGGGGCACCGTGCTCGCCGCGTACCTCGAGGATTTCGCCGCGCTGTTCAGCCGAGCCCACCGTGCGTCCGTGCACGTGGATCTCGTCTCCGACGGTCGCGTGCATGAGAATCACCTCCGACGCTTCAAGGTTAGGAGTGTCGGAGGAGTTCGTACAGGTCTCCCGGTTCAATTGGCGGGCCTGCTGTGATCGTCGCCGATAGGGTGCCGGGATGACCGATGTACTCGACAAGGTGGACGGGAAAAGCGGCGAACTCGTTCTTCGCCGAGCCGGCGACGATTTCGAGGTCATCGCCAACGGCGTGTTCCTGATGGATACGCGCAACGGGGAATCGGAGCGGCTGCTGGTCTCCGTGGCGGCGGATCTCGTTCCGGGCGAGGCGCGGATGCTCATCGGCGGTCTCGGGGTCGGCTATTCGCTGCGGGCGGCGCTGGA
The DNA here is from genome assembly GCA_963766045.1 of uncultured Actinomycetota bacterium. Lineage (GTDB taxonomy): Bacteria > Actinomycetota > Actinomycetes > Mycobacteriales > Pseudonocardiaceae > Amycolatopsis. The sequence goes on from CAVXYN010000003.1 coordinate 477,130, forward strand.
CCATCCCGGGGTCGGTGACGTCGTGGTCGTCGAACGTGAGGCCGCGGTCATCGGCTGGAACCGGAACGGTCCGCTCAAGGATGTCCACGATGACGCGCTTTCGGACGAACGGGTCACCGTCGTCGAGGCCGATCTGGTGAAGTGGTTACGCCAGACGGAAGAACGGTTCGACGCGTTGTGTCTCGACATCGACAACGGTCCGGAGTGGACGGTCACGGACGGGAACGCCCGGCTGTACCAGGACGCCGGCCTGGACATGCTCGCCGAACGCTTGCGGCCGGGCGGGGTGCTCGCAGTCTGGAGTGCCGAAGCGGTGCCCTCGTTCGCGAGGCGGATGCGGGCGCGATTCAGCGACGTGCGTGAGCTGAAGATCCCGGTGCCGCAAGGAGAACCGGACGTTCTGTGGTTCGCGCGGGTGTAGCGGACGCTGCGCGCGTCAACGCCCGCTGGTGCGAAACGGTGTGCCGGGCGTCGGGGTCGGCCGGTGTGTTCGGCTCCCACGCCTGGACCTCTGCGCGCCGGACCCCGCCGCTGTACCCGGACGCGGTGACGTTGACTCCGGACGCGTCGGTGGACGAGGTGCTGCGAGATCTCGATCGCTCGCCGGGTTGTGCGGTGAAGGACAGTTTCGCCTGTTTGGAGCTCGTCGGCGCGGGATTCGAGCTCCTTTTCGAAGCCACCTGGATCGGCTGCGACCCTGACGTCCCGCTCGAGCCGGGATGGGCACCTGTCGACGATCCGGCGCGTTTCGATGGCGAGCTTCCGACCGTGCTACTCGACGACCCGGCCGTCGCGATGTGGTCGGACGGCCTGTCCGGCGTGATCGCCAACCGGGACGGCGACTTCGCTGGACTGTCCAATTTGTACACTCGCGGCGATCTCGACGAGGCCTGGCGAGGCGCGACGTCGGCCGTCGCGAGGACGTTCCCAGGCCTGCCGATCACCGGCTACGAGCATGGCGATGACCTCGAGGCAGCCCTGCGGAACGGCTACACCGCACTAGGCCCGTTGCGGGTGTGGTTGAAACCCGGGTGACGACTACTACTTCGCCGGTTCTTTGGCGGCCGCCTTCGAGGCCTTCTTGAAGGCCCGCACCTCACCGAGCGTCTTGGCGTCGACGACGTCGGCGATCGAGCGTCGCGACCCACGGTCGCCGTATGCGCCGGCGACCGCGCGCCAGCCCTTGGGCTGAACGCCGAGTTGCTTGCCGAGCAGCGCGAGGAAGATTTTCGCCTTCTGATCGCCGTAGCCGGGCAGCGCCTTGAGCCGTTTGAAGACCTCTTCGCCATCCGGCTTGGGGCGCCCGGCGGTCCAGATCCCCGAGGCGTCGCCGTCGTAGCGCTCGACGATGTGCTGGGCGAGCGCCTGCACCCGCCGGGCCATCGAGCCGCCGTAGCGGTGGATCGCGGGCGGGGTCACGCAGAGTTCGACGAAGGTCTCGGTGTCGGCCTCGGCGATCTTGTGGATGTCGAAGCCGTCCATCCGGCTCGCGATCTTCTGCGGCCCCCGGAACGCGTGTTCCATCGGGTACTGCTGATCCAGCAGCATCCCGGTGAGCAGCGCGAACGGGTCCTCACTCAGCAGTTTGTCCGCATCCGGGTCTCCGGCCAGGTGCATTGCGCGCGTCATGGGCACAGGATCTCACGGCGCCGCCTCATCCGTGCGGGTCGAGCAGATCGGCCGCCGCCGAGGTGACGGCGGCCGACACGGCGGCCAGCGCGGGCGAGTCGAGTTTCCATTGCTGCCAGAACAGCGGCACGTCGATCGGGTGGTCCGGGTCGAGGCAGACGAAGCTGCCGTCGCGCAGGCGGTTCCCGATCTGGGCCAGTGGCACCATGCCCCAGCCCATTCCCGCGCTGACCGCGTCGAAGAAGCCTTCGGACGACGGGACGAAATGCCGGAGCCGGCTCGCGATCGTTCCGCGCTCGCGCGCGAAGCGGTCTTGAAGGTCGTCACGGCGGTCGAAGACGACGACGGGAGCCTCGGCGAGGACGAGGTCCGTGCCCATCCGGGGACTCGCGACGGCCAGGTAGCGCATATGGCCGAGCCGGTGCACCGAGCAGCCCGTCACCGGATCCGGCGACGACGTCACGGCTGCCATCACCAGTCCCTCTCGCAGCAGGGTCGTGGTGTGGTCCTGGTCCTCGCGATGCAGTTCGAAACAGATCCGGGGCTCCGGCGGGACCCGCTCGAGCGCGGGCAGGAACCAGGTCGCCAGCGAGTCGGCGTTCACCGCGATCGGTAGCCGGACCGGCTCGTCGCCCGCGGTCAGGCCGAGTTCGGCACGGGTGTCGCTTTCCAGCAGCGCCAGCTGTCGGCCGAACCGCACGACGGCCTGACCGGACTCGGTCAGGCGCACCGGTTTCGTGCGGATCAGCAGGACCCGCCCGGTGCGCTGCTCGAGCGCCTTGACGCGTTGGCTGATCGCCGACGGCGTTACGTGCAGCGCCGACGCGGCGGCGTCGAACGTGCCTTCGTCGGCGACCGTCAGCAGTGTGCGGACCAGGTCCAGCGGCAGTTCTGTCATCACGAGCGCTAATCTTACGTAAGAATCTTTAGCTGTACTGTTGACATTGCCGTCAGTAATGTCGCCCAAATGGGAGACGTCCTGTTCAGCGCGGGCGCCGGTTTCGGCGCCACCATGGCCCTCATCGTCGCGATCGGCGCACAGAACGCCTTCGTTCTGCGCCAAGGCATCCGGCGCGAGGCCGTCCTGGTGGTGGTGCTGATCTGCATCGTCTCGGACGTCATCCTGGTCAGCCTCGGCGTCGGCGGAGTGGGCGCGCTGGTGGGCACCTCACCCGAAGCCCTGACCATGGTCGCCCTGATCGGCGGTGCCTTCCTTCTCTGCTACGGCGCCATGGCGGCGCGCCGGGCCTTCAAGCCGTCGGCACTGCAGACCGGCGGGCCGGAGACCGGCGGATCGCTGCGCCGCGTCGTGCTGAGCTGTCTGGCGATCACCTGGCTGAATCCGCACGTCTACCTGGACACGTTGCTCCTGCTCGGCGCGATCGCCGCGGGGCATGGTGGCGGCCGTTGGGCGTTCGGCGCCGGCGCGGTGCTCGCCAGCGTGATCTGGTTCGTCGCACTCGGCTTCGGCGCGCGTCTGCTCAGCGGGTTCTTCCGTAAGCCGTCGTCGTGGCGGGTGCTGGACGGCCTCGTCGCCGCGATGATGATCGCCCTCGGGATGACCCTGGTAGCCGGCGCCTGACCGGTCGATCAGCCGAACGGCCTAATGCTCCGGTTTGGTGGCGTGCACCAGGAATACCGAACGGGTCCGGTCCTCGGACTCGACGTCCAGCCGCTTCGCGGTCACCTCGGTGAAACCCGCTTCGCTGGCAAGATACGCGGCTTCGTCCTCGGTGGACGGGAGCCGCAGATCCGCCGGGACGATCGCGGCGAACGCCTCCGACGGCCGGAACGCCGACGCCAGCGGAAGACTGAAGCCCACGCGGCCGCCGGGACGCAAGGCCCGCAGCCAGTCGCGGAGGGCGGCCGCGCCAAGGAAGTGCAACGAGGAGGCGCACAGCACGGCGTCCGCGCCTTCGTCCTCGACCGGCGACGGCACGGCGGAGGAGACCTGCCAGGTGATCGTCTTGTCCGGGTCCCGCGTCGAGGACTTAGCCTCGGCCTGCGCGATCATGCCCGGCGAGATGTCGATCGCGAGTACTTCGCCCGGCTTCAGGCGTAACGCGGCGAAGGCGGCTACGCCGGTACCCGTCGCGACGTCGAGAATCGTTTCGGGCGACGTGCAGCCGAGGCCGTCGACCAGTGCGTCGGCGACGATTCCGTGGAAAGAGTCCTCGTCGTAGTGCTCGGCGACGCCGTCGAACAGGCCTGCCGCGATCTCCTCACTCACGACGTCGACCCTATCCGGCAGCCGGCGCCGCCCGGCGAAACCGAGATCGCACCGGTGGTACCAGCACAGCTCCGGGTCGCCCTCGAGCCAGCACAGCAGGACGTCGGTGCCGTCGAGTTCGGCGGGGAAGTCGATCAGCAGCGGTGCGAAACCCTTCAGTTCCGCGCCCGTCCGCTGCACAGTCGTCATCAGGTCGTCCAGCCTGGCCTGCGCGGCCTTCCATTCCGGCATCCCGCCGAGCGCGGTCTCGCGGCCGCCAGGGCGCAACGACGTGGCGAGCTCGGCCGCGTCGGCACGCAGGCGCACGAGCTCGTCCAGTACCGGGCGTAGCCGGGCGAGTTCGGCGCGGGCTTCGGGAACGGTGAACAAACCCATGGCGCCGATGGTCCCAGCTCGCTCAGCGGCGCCGCCGAGCGAGTCTCGCCGCGAGCCCCGCACCGACCAGAAGGAACCCGGCTCCGAGCAGTCCGCCGATGAACAGCCAGCTCGTGATGCCGTAGGTGACGTCGGTCTGGGGCAGGTATTTGACCATTTCGAAGCCCCACTGCGGCACCGCCGCCGTGGCGACGCCGGGGATGATGCCCCAGACGACTCCGCCGAGGATCGGGCCGGTCGCCGAGATGGCGCCGAGCAGCCCGACGGCGAGGAGGAGCACCCCGCCGCCGATGAGCAGACCGATGCTGAGGACGTCACGCTGCGTGCTGAGTGTCGCCTGGACGAGCATCTGCTGCCGGAGCCCGCCCCACGCCAGCAGGCCGAGCGCGACCGGCGTCAGCAGCAGGCCCGCGACGCCGCTGATCGCGCGACGTGCGCCTCTGCCCACTGCAGTGTCTGCGACGCCCAGGTCGTCGTCGTAAGGCTCGTAGGGCTCGTACGACTCGACGTCCTCGTAGGGTCTGCGGGGATCCCTGTAGGGCTGTTTGTCGTACTCGCCGTACTCCTGATAGTCCTCGTCGTCGTACTCCGCGACGTACCGGTGCGCCGACATGGCAGTCACCTCCCTAAACGGACTACGGCTCCCAAGCCCGCCCGGTTCACATCGATCTCCGTCAGGTCGCGTTTAGCCCGCTAAACGCGATCCGCCCGTCGCCGGGTGAGGGTGCCGACCAGACCGGCCCCGACGAGCAGGAAACCGCTCCCCAACAGGGCGCCGATCACCATCCACGTCACCAGGCCGACGCTGAATTCGCGCCCGCCGACGTCGTACACGTAACTCAGGATGTCCCTGGGGGCCAGGATGCCGGCCAGCCCCGGCAGCACACCCCACAGCAGCCCGCCGAGTATCGGGCCGAGTCCGGACAGCGCCCCGAGCAGCGCGACGCCGAGCAGGAGCACGCCACCGATGATCAGCATGAAGAGGCCGAGGGGTTCGTCTCCGATGGTGAAGGCCTGAGCGTAGATCCGTTGCAGGCGGGAGCCGCCGTAGATCACCAGGCCGAGGGCGACCGGGGTGAGCAGGACCCCGGCGAGTGCGCTGATCACCCGGGGAACGGCTCGGCCGCCTTGCCGAGGCTGGGCGTAGGGCTCGGGGTGCTCGTAGGGCGGCACGGCGTAGGGGTTCGTGGACATGGTGACCGCCCTTTCTGGTGGACCGGGAGACGGTGCTGTTCGATGATGGCCCCGTTCGCAGTCGTCCCGTGACGGCCGGATGGCCGCCGTACCGACCGGGTGATGCCGGACACATCGGCCTCGTGGAGACTTGATACCGACCACTACTGGAACCATCAAGGTCCCTTAAGCAGTACGCTTGTACCGCTACCGGAGAGACTTTCAAGAAGAACGCGAAGATCCGCGGAAGGAGCACCGCTGCTCATGGCCAAGATCAAGGTCCAGGGCACCGTCGTCGAGCTCGACGGCGATGAGATGACCCGCATCATCTGGCAGTTCATCAAGGACAGGTTGATCCACCCCTACCTGGACGTGAACCTCGAGTACTACGACCTGGGCATCGAGGAGCGGGACCGCACCGACGACCAGGTCACCGTCGATTCCGCGAACGCCATCAAGCGGCACGGTGTCGGCGTCAAATGCGCCACCATCACCCCGGACGAGGCGCGGGTCGAGGAGTTCGGCCTCAAGAAGATGTGGCTCTCGCCCAACGGCACGATCCGCAACATCCTCGGCGGCGTGATCTTCCGCGAGCCGATCGTCATCCAGAACATCCCGCGCCTGGTGCCGGGCTGGACCAAGCCGATCATCATCGGCCGTCACGCGCACGGCGACCAGTACAAGGCGACCAACTTCAAGGTCCCCGGCCCGGGCACGCTGACCATCAGCTACACCCCGGACGACGGCTCCGAGCCGATGGAGTTCGAGGTCGCGAAGTTCCCCGAGGGCGGCGGCGTCGCCATGGGGATGTACAACTACCGCAAGTCCATCGAGGACTTCGCGCGCGCCTCGCTGCAGTACGGCCTCGACCGTGAGTACCCGGTCTACATGTCGACCAAGAACACCATCCTCAAGGCCTACGACGGCATGTTCAAGGATGTGTTCGAGGAGATCTACCAGGCCGAGTTCAAGGCCGATTTCGACGCCAAGGGCATTTCCTACGAGCACCGCCTGATCGACGACATGGTCGCCGCGGCGATGAAGTGGGAGGGCGGCTACGTCTGGGCGTGCAAGAACTACGACGGCGACGTCCAGTCGGACACGGTCGCGCAGGGCTTCGGCTCGCTGGGCCTGATGACCTCGGTTCTGCGCACTCCGGACGGCAAGACCGTCGAGGCCGAGGCGGCGCACGGCACGGTGACCCGGCACTACCGCCAGCACCAGCAGGGCAAGCCGACCTCGACCAACCCGATCGCGTCCATCTACGCGTGGACCCGTGGCCTCGAGCACCGCGGCAAGCTGGACTCGAACCCGGAGCTGATCGCCTTCGCGAACAAGCTGGAGCAGGTCGTCGTCGAGACCGTCGAGAGCGGCAAGATGACCAAGGACCTCGCGCTGCTGATCGGCAACGAGCAGCCGTACCAGACCACCGAGGAGTTCCTCGCGACGCTGGACGAGAACCTGGCCAAGAAGATCGCCCAGGGCTGAGTTCCTCGGTAAGCAAGTCAAGGCCCTCCTTCCCGCGCCAGGGGAGGAGGGCCTTCTCGTACCGGCGACAGGACATAGCACAGAACCGGTGACCGTGGGTAGTGCCGAAGTGACTCTGTTGGCGCCTCCGGGTGGTTGGCATTCCGGGATCTGGGCGCCCGCCCCGGCTTCTGCCACTCTGGTGTCGAGGAAGAAAACGATTCCCTTGTTCGAGGAGCGACCGTCATGGCCATCTCGAAACGCAATCTGCTCATCGGTGGAGGCGTGGCACTGATCGTGGTCATCTACCTTTCGGGACAGGACAAGGAGTCGAGCGCCACGGGTTCGACCGGTTGCCAGGTCGTGGTGACGGCCGATGTGCTCAACGCGCGCGACGTCCCCGGCGGGCAGAAGATCGTCGGCAAATACGTCAAGGACGCCAAGGTCGACGCACTGCCCGTGGTGGAGAACGGGTTCCGCAAAATCGCCGAAGGCAAATGGGTCTCCGCCCAGTACGCGACCCCGGTCGAAGGCTCGCAGTGCGGCTCGTGACCCGCTCAGATCGCGTTTAGCCCGCTAAACGCAAGTGCGCGCCCTCGTCGGCCGCCAGCACCTCGCCGCCGAACTCCTTCTGGGCTTCGGCGACCGAGATCTCCCGGTCGTCACCGGGCCAGAAGTGGGTCAGGAGCAGCCGCCGGGCACCGGCGCGCTCGGCCCAGAGACCGGCCTCGGCCGCCGTCGAGAGCAGGCGCGGCGTCTCGTCCGGCGACGGGCCCTGCAGCGTGGCGTCGGCGATGAACAGGTCCGCGTCGCGCGCCAGCTCGGCCAGCATCGGGCTCGGCCCGCAGTCACCGGTGTAGGCGATGGTGAGGCCGGGCGCGCTCAGCCGCACGCCGTAGTTCGGCACGTAGTGCGGCAGCAGGAACGCGGTCAGCCGGAACGGGCCGATCTCGCGCGGCGGCCCCAACTCGTGGACGTCGAAGATGGTCGCCGGATGCGGCCGTGGTTCCAGCGCCTCGAGCCGGCGCAGCGTGCCCGGCGTGCAGTGCAGCGGGAGCCTCGGTTCGCCCGGTTGCCGGTGGTAGTGGCGGACACGGCCCAGCGCGCTCACGTCGACGCAGTGATCGGGATGTTCGTGCGTCACCACCACCGCGTCGACCCGTCCGTCGGGACAGTGCTCCAGCAGACGCGGCGCGGTGCCGTAGCCGAGGTCGAGCACGATCCGGAAACCCTCGTGGGTCAGGAGAAAACCGGCGCAGGCACGGCCGGGCTCCGGCCAGGCGCCGCAGCTGCCCAGTACGGTCAGCTCGCTCATCCGCGCAGTCTGGCAGAACCTGGGCGGTAACAGTGTCCGAATTCCGGCGACTTCTTCACCGGGGGTCGCGAGGAGGTTCCCATGAAGCAGGTCCAGAGCCGGGTCACCACCCCCAAGCCCATCGACGAGGTCTACGGATACCTCGCCGATTTCGCCAACCAGCCCGAGTGGCGGTTCGACGTCGTGTCGTCGTCGCTCGCTTCCGGACAGGCCGGAGCGGCGGGGGCGAAGTACCACCAGCGAGTGAAACCGCGCGGCAGGGAAACCGACAGCGAGGTCGAGGTGACCCGCGCCGACAAACCGAACGAGGTCGCGTTCCGCACGCTGGACCCCGGGCCGGTCACCGTGTCCGGCGCCTGGCATCTGAAGAGCACGGGCACCGGCACCGAAGTGGTCTGTGACGTCACCATCGAGACGCACGGTTTCCTGCGGCTGCTCGAGTTCACCATGGGCCCGTCACTGCGGAAGATTTCCGACCGCTACGAACAGGATCTGTCCTCCCGCCTCAACCCCTGAGGGTTTGTCGGACCATCCGGGTAGCGTTCGGCGCGTGCTGACCGTCTCCACTGTGAATGTCAACGGCCTCCGCGCCGCCGCCAAAAAGGGCTTCGTCGAGTGGCTCGCGTCGACCAAGGCCGACGTCGTCGCCTGCCAGGAGGTGCGCGCCGAACTGCAGGAGCTCCCGGCCGGCGCCGCGGCGCCCGAGGGCTGGCACGTCGTGCACGCGCCGTCCGCCGCCAAGGGACGCAACGGCGTCATGCTCTACAGCCGCGTCGTGCCCGAAGAGGTCCGCATCGGCTTCGGCGAGCCCGAGTTCGAAGACAGCGGGCGGTACGCCGAGATCCATCTGCCGAACGTCGTGGTCGCGAGCCTGTACCTGCCCAGCGGCGACGTCGGAACACCGCGCCAGGACGAAAAGGAGCGCTTCATGGCGGCGTTCCTGCCCTATCTCGTCGACCTGCGCGCCAAGGCCGAGGCCGGTGGGCGTGAGGTGGTCGTCGTCGGCGACTGGAACATCGCCTACGACAAGATCGACCTGAAGAACTGGCGTGGCAACCAGAAGAGCTCGGGTTTCCTTCCCGAGGAGCGCGAGTGGCTCGGCCGGGTGTTCAACGACGCCGGCTACGTCGACGTGCAGCGCAAGCTCGACCCCGAAGGTCCCGGCCCGTACACGTGGTGGTCCTATCGCGGAAAGGCGTTCGACAACGACACCGGCTGGCGCATCGACTGCCAGATCGCCACCCCGGGCCTGGCCGAGCGGGTCACGTCGGTCGTGGTCGAGCGGGCGGCGGCCTACGACCAGCGCTGGTCCGACCACGCGCCGGTGACGGCGACCTACTCCGGCTAGCCTGCACCCGGTAAAGCTGGGGGACCGAAACCGGGGACAGGCATGGAGACGAACGAAGCCAGGCGCATCGAGGCGACCAACGCCGAGCGCCATCAGATGTCGGGCCAATACGGCTGGGAGTTCAGCCCGGACGCGCCGAACCTGCTCGAACGCTGGAGGGTGCTGCCGTTCAACCAGCGGGGCGACAAACGGATCGCGTTCGGCGCGCTCAGCGGGGCGTATCAGAGGCTGCAGTTCAGCGTCTTCGACTATCACCGCCGCCCGACGGTCACGAGCGTGCATACCCGGTGGACCAACAAGAAGGTCAACGAACTGGACTCGATCACCATCGACTCGGTCTGGGTGATCACGCTGCCCTCGGCGATGCCGCATTTCTCGATCGTGTCGAGCATCGAAGACGTGTGGGATATCGACGACCATCCGGAGCCCGCCACGGCCGACCGGAAGTTCAACCGCTGGTACAAGCTGATCGACACCGATCCGAACGTCGCGGTCCAGATGCTCACGCCGCAGGTGGCGGGCATGATGCGGTCCTTGAAGCTGCACACCTGGTCGCTGGTGGGTACCGAGCTGGTCTACGTCGAACACCCGACGTTCGGCCGGACCAAACCGGACGACGTGCTCGCGACGCTGGGCAAGCTCGCCCAGCTGGTGCCGCAGCTGCCCTATCACCTCGGCGGTGGTCAGCCGCAGGCCCAGCCGCCGCCGCAACCCCAGTACCAGCAGCAGTATCCGCAGCAGCCCTACCCGCCGCAGCAGCAGCCGGGATACCCACAGCAGTACCCGCCGCAGCCTCCGCAGTACGGGTATCCGCCGCAGCAGCCCGGGTATCCGCCGCCCCAATATCCGCAGCCGCAGTACCCGCAGCCGCAGTATCCCCAGCCCGGCTACGCGCCCCAGGGCCATCCGCAGCAGGGCCCGTACGGCCCGCCGCAGGGGTATCCGCCTCGCGGTTACTGACTTCACTGGGAACGACACGCCAGACATGGCGAAGGGGCCCTTCGCCATCATCTCGATACGGCGAAGGGCCCCTTCAGTTCCTTGGCTGGATCAGCAGTACAGGTTGCCTCCGGTGGCGACGCCCAGAATCCCGGCGAAGCGGGTGTAGGCGTTGACCCGGCTTTGCACCTGGGCGGGGTTACCGCCGTTGCATTCGATGCTGCCGTTGATACTGCGGATCGTCTCGCCGAAGCCGCGGCTGTTGACCATCGCGTTGTGCGGGGTCATCGTGCCGGGACCGTTCTGGGTCATCCAGTACCAGATACCGGTCTTCCAGGCCACGGCCGCGTCGTTCTGGACCAGCCACGGATTCGTCAACAGTGGCAGGCCGAGCGCGTTCCCGGCGGCGTTGTAGTTGAAGTTCCAGCTCAGCTGGATCGGGCCGCGACCGTAGTAGGCGGCCTGGCCTGCCGGGCACCCGTACGACTGGCTCCGGTCGCAGTAGTGCGGGTAGTTCGCGGTGTTCTGCTCCACGATGTGGACCAGGCCACCGGTCTCGTGGTTGACGTTCGCCAGGAACGCCGCGGCCTCCTGCTTCTTGATCGTGTCGTTGCCCGAGTTCGCGAACGCCGGGTAAGCGCTCAAGGCGTTGACCAGGCCGCTGTAGGTGTAGAAGGAGTTCCGGCCAGGGAACATCTGGTTGAACTGGGATTCACTGACCACGAAGCCCGAGGGGTTCGGCGGGGTCGTTCCGCCGCCGCAGGCGCCGTTGTCCGCCCAGACGGCTGTGGTGCCAGGCGCCTCGTTCTGGGTCCACCACTTCGCGGTCCAGTTGTGGTTGTTGTAGGAGGCGGTGTAGCCGCCCCAGTAGACCGAGCTCGCGTTCCATGGCGTCACGCAGGCCGCCGCGGATGCGGACTGGGCCGGCACGACGATCGCCACAGTGGTAGCGGCGAGCGTTGCCGCAATCGCGGCCACAATTCTTCGAAGAGACATCGGCGGCTCCTTCGTACGAGGATCCGGGGGATCAGGGAGGGATTGGTCTATACCTTTTAGGGGGTATGGCTCACAGGTATAGACCATTGCGGATAAGAAACCAACCGGCAAACGTTCGAAGGTGCCCGATCGGCCCTGTGGCGACATCCGGATGGCCTAGTCCCGTCCGTTCCTGTCACGAGTCCTCGACCTGCGACAACTCTGAGGCGAGGGGTGCTCGAAAGATCCCCCCGGTCGGGCGCTAGTCTCGTGGCCCGAGTTGATCGAAACCCACAGGTCTCGACACGCTCGGTAGTTTTTTGGCCAGCAACATGTCAATGCTCACTCTTTCGGGTTAGCGTTCGTGTTCAGCGAAGTCACGTCACGGGAGGCACTCCGGTGCGGAACCCAGTTCATCTCCTGATGCGGTCGGCCGTGCCCGCGGCAAGGGCCGCGATGGTCGCCGCGATCCCCGTCGCGCTGCTCGTGGGGGGCGCCGGCGCGGCCTCGGCAGCCGACACGACCTCCCGCGCCGAATCGACCAACACGGCCTTCGGTCTCCTTGGCCCGGTGGGCCTGATCGCCGTCGCGTTGGGCATCGTCGGCATGGCCTTCGGCGTCCTGCGCCAGCGCCGCAAGGCGCGCACCGCCACTCCCGTCCCCGCCCCGGTCCAGCCGGCCACCCCGGCCGTCGCCGCCATGGCCGAAGCCGTGCTCGCCGACGAAGACGCCCTCGCCCGGCCCCAGCGCCCCTGACCTGGGCTCCTCCTGTCCGCCGGATCGCGTTTAGCCCGCTAAAGGCGCTCCGCTCCGACGCGGGTGCTCACTCGGCCGGATCGCGTTTAGCCCGCTAAAGGCGAGTTGCCGGGATTTCTTGGGTAGTGACACCTAGTCCGATCCGGATTGTTTAGCCGCGTCCGGGTAGCCACGCTCGGTGCATGACGGTGACGCGGCGTCGAAGCCGGCCCGGTGATCCCTTCCCCCGTGCCTTGGACCGGGCGATCTCGGACAGCGGCCTCGGACTCGAGCGGATCCGCCATCGGCTCGCCCAGCAGGGCATCCGGGTCAGTGTCGCGACCTTGAGCTACTGGCGGACAGGAAGAAGCCGCCCCGAGCGGGGCGACTCGCTGATGGCGGTCGCGCTGCTGGAGCGGCTCTTCGGTCTTGCTCACGGTTCGTTGCTGAACCGGCTGGGCCCGCGTCGCCCCAGGGGACGTTGGGGCGACGCGGGCACCAGGTCAGACTCCGCTGTTGGTGCGGATCCAGCTGCGGAAGAAGGGGACGTCGACGTAGATCGACGGCCCGGTCGCGCAGGTGCTGCTGCCGTTACCGGAGCGGCTGGTGGCGCCGACCAGCTGCCAGACGCCGTTGACCTGCTTCACCTGCGGGCCGCCCGAGTCGCCGTAGCAGGCGCCCGAGTTGCCGTTGGGGTTGTTGGTGCAGATCTCGCTGGCGCCCCTGATGCCGGTGCATCGGCTGTCGGCGACGATCGAGGTGTTGAGTTCCTGGAGGGTGATCGGCGCGCCGCAGCCACCGCGGATGGGGCAGGTCTGGCCCCAGCCGATGATCCGCGTCGCGGTGCCCGTCGCACCGGACGAAGCGGCGATCGCGACCGGCGCCTGCGAAACCGCCGTCGAGAGGCGAAGCAGCGCCAGGTCGGCGCTCGGGTGGGCGATGCGCTGGGCCACGCGGGCGACGGTGCCGCCGCTGGTGCGGTTCGTGGTTCCGACGCGCACCTGGTACGGCTGCCCGCAGTGCGCGGCGGTGACCACCCAGGTCGAGCTGATCAGTGAACCGCCACAGGAGTGGCCACCGGAGCTCGACTGCTGGGACACCATGAACGAGTAGACCTGGGTCGCGTTGCCGCCGCCGACGATGTTCGGCTGGACGCCACCGGTGGGTTCGGTCGCCGCAGCGACACCCGGGAGCGCGAATACCGCCGCGGCCGCGACGGCCAAGCCCATCAGCAGGGATCGTGCCTTCATCTGCGTTCTCCTTCGGCTGTGGCCGGAAGATCCGGTGACAGGAACGTTAGAAATCCACCAACCATGCGAGAACCGTCGGAAGTATGGGGCGTTTAACCGTTTAGCCCGTTCGGCCGGGCCGACCTCGGAGGAGTCGTCGTCGCGGGGCCTGACAGAATCCGGTCGTGTCCGACGAACTGAAGCGCCCTCGGGTGCTCTCCGGGATCCAGCCGACCGCCGACTCGTTCCATCTGGGCAACTACCTGGGTGCGCTGCGGCAATGGGTGCGGCTGCAGGACACTCACGACACCTTCTACATGGTGGTCGACCTTCACGCGATCACCGTCGAGCAGGACCCGAAGGTGCTGCTCGACCGCACACGCCGGTCGGCGGCGCAGCTGCTCGCGCTGGGCGTCGACCCGGCACGCAGCGCGCTGTTCGTGCAGAGCCATGTTCCCGAACACGCGCAGCTGAGCTGGGTGCTGGAATGCCAGACCGGGTTCGGCGAGGCGAGCCGTATGACGCAGTTCAAGGACAAGGCTGCGAAGCAGGGCACGGATCGCGCCAGTGTCGGACTGTTCACGTATCCGGTGCTGCAGGCCGCGGACATCCTGCTGTACCAGGCGAACGAGGTGCCGGTCGGGGAGGACCAGCGGCAGCACCTCGAGCTGACGCGGAACCTCGCGCAACGGTTCAACAATCGCTACGGCAAGACGTTCACCGTGCCGGAGCCGCATATCGTCAAGGACACGGCGAAGATCTACGACCTGCAGGACCCGACCGCGAAGATGAGCAAGTCTTCGTCGACCGGGAACGGCCTCATCGAGCTGCTCGAGGATTCGAAGCGGTCGGCGAAGAAGGTACGTTCGGCGGTCACCGACACCGGCCGCGAGATCGTCTTCGACACCGAGAACAAGCCGGGCGTCTCGAACCTGCTGACGATCCTCTCCGCGCTGACCGGCCAGCCGGTTCCCGAACTCGAAACAGCGTACGAAGGCAAGGGTTACGGCGACCTGAAGAAGGGCGTCGCCGAGGCGTTCGTCGACTGGGTCACCCCGGTCCAGACACGGGTTCAGTCCTATATGGACGACGTCGCCGAGCTGGACAAGGCGTTGGCCACCGGGGCGCAGCGGGCACGAGAGGTCGCTTCAGTGACGTTGCGGAACGTCTACGAGCGCATCGGGTTCCTTCCCCCGGCCGGTTAGCTCGCGTTGCGGGGCCGCCGGGGCGTGGTTAGCGTTTTATGGTGGCGAAAGAAGACGGCGGGAAGCCGGAGAAGGAAAAGCTGCTACCACGCCTGAGGCGGAGGTACGGCTGGCTCGACCACCTATTCCGGGCGAACGACGCCTTCACCGAGCGCTACGGCAACCACTACGCCGCGGCGATCACCTACTTCAGTGTGCTTTCGGTGATCCCGATCCTGATGGTCGCCTTCGCGATCGTCGGGCTGGTGCTGGCCGGCGACCAGGCGGTGACCGACCAGCTCGTCGACGGTATCAAGAAGTCCGTGCCCACCGGGCTGAGCGACCTCGTCAGCGGCATCATCGGCGCGGCGCTGAAATCCGGTGGCGGCATCGGGATCTTCGGTCTGCTGCTCGCGCTGTACTCCGGGGTCGGCTGGATGTCGAACCTGCGTGACGCGCTGACCGCCCAATGGGGCCAGGAAAAGCAGAAACTGCCCATGGTTTCGACGACGATCAAGGATTTGCTGTCCTTGGTCGGGCTCGGCCTCGCCCTGGTGGTCTCATTCGGTCTCACGGCCGCGGGCAGTGGAATCGGGCGATTCCTGCTGGAACTCGTCGGGCTCGAAAACGAGAGCTGGGCGGTGTTCCTGCTGAAGGTCGCGACGATCGTGCTGGGCCTGCTCGCGAACACTCTGGTCTTCCTTTGGGTCATCGCGAGGCTGCCTCGTGAGCATGTCGCGATGCGCAGTGCGGTCAAAGGCGCGATTTTCGCCGCGATCGGGTTCGTCGTACTGCAGCAGGTCGCGACCATCTACCTGACCAGCGTCACGAAATCCCCGGCTTTCACCTTGTTCGGCCCGGTGATCGGTCTGCTGGTTTTCGCGAATCTCGTTTCGCGGTTCCTGCTGTTCGTCACGGCGTGGACGGCGACCGCGAAGGAGAACATGAAGAAGGTCGTCCAGCCGCCGCAACCGGTGGCCATCCATCCGCGCGTGACCGTCCGCCAAGGACCGGGTCTGGGTACCGTCAGTGGCGCCTTCGCGACCGGTGCGCTCTTGGGCTGGCTCGGCCGCCGCAAGTCCTGAAGTACCTGAATGCCGTGAAGGCCTCCTTCCCTACCGTGAGAGTAGGGAAGGAGGCCTTCACGGCATCCGTCCGACTACCGGCCGGACTGCTCCGGAGCCTCCTGAGCCGCGGGCGCCTGCTGCGCCTTGCTCTTGGCGCGAAGGATATTGGCGACGAGCAGCGCGACACCGACCACGCCAACGACGATGCCGATGATCGGCTGGTAATCGTCGGCCCACATGAGCCAGACGAACTGCCGGTCGGTCAAGGACGGCAGCACGATCGAGCCGAAGCCGACCACGATGAACAGAATCGCAAGTCCCTGCATGGGAAACACCTCGAAATAAATGTGAGAAACGGGGAAACCCGCGGTCGTCCCCCGATCAGGCCGCGAGTGAAGACCGAACAGTAGCGGCCCCGGACGAGCTTGTCCCGGGAATTGCCGAATCGAGACCTTTCAGTCCCACCAGGCCAGCAGGACGTCGTTGTCCAGCAGACCGGCCGCGAGTTCGCCGAGATCGTCGGCAAGATAACGGTCGTACGACCCGTCGTTGTACAGCTGGTATTCCCAGGCGAGTTCGAGTGCTTCGGTTCTGATGCGCGGCGGCTTTATGAGGCTGATTTCGGCGGTTTCGGCCGTCATCGCCACCAATTCCGCTCCGTACTTCTCATTCCAGTACCGAAGGATCGCGGCATGCTCGGCCGGGTCCGGATAGTCGTTCCACGGCGGCAAAGCGAGCACGAGCGGAACCCGCCAGGAGGTTTCAGCCGGAACGAGCGCGATGGTCACGGAGGGACTTCGCGCGGCCAGCAGGAAACCGGGACGAACCGGCTCCGTGGTCCAGTTGCCTTCGCCACGGAGCTCGGCCCGCATCCGGTCCGCGTACTCCTTGCGGAAGAACTCGATCGCGTCCTTCGCGCGCTGCGCGAAGACGGCCGCGCCGTCGGGAACCTCGTCGTACGGCCTGGAGTGCTCGCCGGCATCCACGCGTGCTTGGACGCTGTCATCGATCAGTAGTGGCCACAGCCCGCTGCGAGGGAAATCCTCACGAAGTCTGCGCCACCATGCGATCGCCTCCGAGCCCGGCGAGTCGAAACCCGAGACGGTTCCGGCTTCGGCCGTTCGCAGTACGGGCCGGAGCTGCGGGACATCATCATCGGTCGGCGGCATCAGGCCTCTTCGTTGGCCAGGGCCTTCTTGCGCTGATGGCCGATGACGAACGCCGCCACGATGATCAGCAACACGACCAGGGTGATGACCCAGCCTGTCGTGCCGAAGGGGTCGTCGGCCGCCGCGGCGGCTCCGCTGTTCGAGGCGCCGTTGACCTCGGGTGGCGTCTGACCGGGGCCGGCCTCCGACGTCTCCGCGGGTTTGTAGTCGATCTTTCCGACCGATTCGGCCTTGTCGGTACTCAGCGCGAACCCGTAATCGAGCAGTTCGGCGGCCTGTTCGGAGACCCGTGTCGGCCGCTGCTCGGCGCGCAGCAGCACGACGCCGACGCGTTTGCCCTTCTGCTGGGCGCCGCCGACGTAGGTGTGGCGCGCGTCGCTCGTGAAACCGGTCTTCCCGCCGAGGAAGCCGGCGTACGACCCGAGCAGCTTGTTGTCGTTGTAAACCGGAATGGCCGGTTTCCCGCCGGTCGCCGGAATTTCGAAGTTCTTCGTCTTGACGAGCTGCGCGAATTCCGGCTGCTTCATCGCGTAGTGGAAGATCAGGCTCATGTCGTAGGCCGACGTCGACATCCCAGGGCCGTCGAGCCCGGACGGCGTTGCGGCCCTCGTGTCCGTGGCACCGATGCGCGCGGCCAGCGCGTTCATCTTCGACACCGCGACGTCGATGCCGCCCAGCGAGTTGGCGAGCGCGTGTGCCACGTCGTTGCCCGAATGCATCAGCAGCCCGTGCAGCAGCTGGTCGACGGTGTACTGGCCGCCGGCCACGATGCCGACGCAGGTGCACTCCTGCTCGGCGTCCTCCTTGGACGGGACGACGACCTTCCGCGGCGGCAGTTCGGTGACCACGACCAGCGCGAGCAGGGTCTTGATCAGCGACGCGGGCCGATGGCGGGCGTGCGGGTCCTTCGCCGCGAGGATGTCGCCGGTCTCGAGGTCCTGGAGGACCCAGGACTCGGCCGTCATGCCGTCGGGTGGGTTGAGCGCACCCTTCGGGAGCACCAGCCCGCATTCGGCCATTCGCTCGCCACCGACCGGAACGGGCGGGACCGGCAGCGGCTGAGGTGCGGCCTCGCCGGGACGCGGCTTTTCGGAGGCGTCGACCGGCGGCGGAGGGGTGGACTTGTTCGCGCACTGCTTCGCCTGGGCGGGCGGCTTCGGTGCGGCTGTGGCCACCGGCGTCACCGTGAAGGCGAGGGCAGCCGAGGCGAGGACCAGGAGCGACCGTGAGATAGCGCTGTGCACCCGAGCAATGTAGCGTCGCCGCGCTCGCTGCATACTCAGGGGCATGCGCATTTCGCGAGGTACTTCGATGTTCCTGCTGGGATTCGGCGTCTGGTCGTGGATCATTTGGATCACTTTCGCCAAGAATCTCTGGGACAGTGACCGCGCCTGGGCCGCGGACGGATCGCCGACCGCGTACTTCATCGTGCACGCGGTTTTGACGGTCGTTTCGTTCGTGCTCGGCACCATCATCGGGCTGATCGGACTCCGCGGTGTTCGCACACGGAGCAATGAAGAGCGAAAGGCTGACGCCTGATCCGGTTTGCCGTCCTTTTGTCGGTGGCGTGCCCGGCGACGACTCCCTAACGTTCACGCCACCGAATCATGGAGGATGGAATGTCCCGGATCAGACGCCTGCTCGTCCCCGCGCTCGTCGCGGCGGCGGCCGGCAGTGTTTTCGCGGCCCCGGCGGCGAGTGCCGCGCCCGCACCGCAGTGCGACACCGCGAGCGCGCCGTTCAACTACGTGGTGCTTTACAACCCGCACACTTCGGAGCGCAAGGTTGACGCTGAACTTCGGGCCAAGTGCGGCGAGAAGGTGGCGTACTACCCCGAGATCGGGGTCGCGGTGGCGAGCTCCCGCAACGCCGACTTCCAGGAGAAGATCGGGGTCTTCCGCGCTTACTCGGGCGGGCGGGATATCGCATTCCCTTCGGCCGCCGCGTCCCGTTCGGCCGCCGTTGTCGACACCCTAGAGACCGAGGAGACGACCAGCGTCGCCGTCGCCGACGATCTGTCGGCGCAGCAGTGGGACATGCGCGCGATCCAGGCGCCCGAGGCGAACAAGGTCAACGGCGGCAGCAAGTCGGTGACCGTCGGCGTGCTCGACTCGGGCATCGACCCGGCGCACCCGGCGCTCAAGGCCGCCCTCGACACCAAGAAGTCGGCAGGCTGCAACTCCGGCGCGCCGGACACCAGGCAGTCCGAGTGGGCGACGACCAACTCCGACCACGGCCTCCACGTCGCCGGCACGATCGCGGGCAAGGACACCACCCGCGGCTTCACCGGTGTCGCGCCGGGCGTGAAGCTGGCGTCGGTCAAGGTCGTGAACGACTCGGGTCTGATCTACCCCGAGGCCGCCGTCTGCGGGTTCATGTGGGCCGCGAAGCACCGCTTCCAGGTGACCAACAACAGCTATTACATCGACCCGGGCATGTTCTACTGCTCGAAGGAGCCGGGCGACGCGGCCGCTTACGAGGCTGTCCGTCGCGCGATCGTCTTCTCGACCGGTCGCGGCGTGCTCAACGTCGCCGCCGCCGGCAACTCGGGCTTCGACCCTGACAAGCAGACGACGGACCCGAACCGGCCGCACCCGGTCGACACGAGCTGCGGGATCCTGCCCAAGGCCATCGAGGGCGTCGTGAACGTCTCGGCCATCGGCTACGCGGGCACCAAGTCGGGCTACAGCAACTTCGGCGACGACGTCTCGGTGACCGCCCCGGGTGGCGACTCCAAGCAGCCGCCGCCCGCCGGTCAGGGAGTGGGCTGCCCGCTCTCGACGATCTTCAACGGTGGCTACGGCACCAAGTGCGGTACGTCGATGGCGTCCCCGCACGTCGCCGGTGTCGCCGCGCTGCTGGCGTCCCGTTTCCGCGGCGCCCCGCCTGCGGCGCTGCGGTGGCTGCTCGAGCACCAGGCGGACGCGGTTCCCTGCGGAACCGCGGCACCGGTGTGTGAGGGTCCCGCCAAAGACAACTCGTACTACGGCCACGGCCGGGTGAACGCGCTGGACGCGGTGAAGTGGTGAAGTAGTTCTCGCTCTGATCCGGGGCCGGTCCACGTTGTGGGCCGGCCCCGTTCTTTCGGAGGGTTCTTCACCAGCCCTTTACCGCTACTTTGTGAGCACCTTCGGCTGATGGGAGTTCACGATGTCGGCGTTCGGTCGGATAGTTCCCGTGATGGTGGGCCTGGTGATGTTGCCGCTGGTCAGCACCCCTGCGGCGGCGGTGGAGGCACAGCCCCAGGCCAAACCCTGTAGCGAGGAACCGCGCGAGCTGCCCATCAACGAGTTCACCGACTACCGGGAACTGGTCCGGGAACTCGGCAGGCTCGAACGGGTGAGCAAGGGCCGGGTCGCGGTCAAGGAGGTCGGACGGTCCAACCGCGGCCGGGTGATCCACCAGGCGACCGTCGGAACCGGCCCCAAGGTCTTCGTCGTTTCGAGCGAGATCCACGGAAACGAGAAGACCGGCACCGACGCGCTTCTGCGCATTCTCGACTACCTCGGCACGTCGGACTCCCGGGACGCCGACAGACTGCGGAAGACCATCACCTTTGTCGCGGTGCCGAAACTCAACCCCGACGGCGCCGAACTCGACCGGCGGGGCAACGACCTGGCGTGGGCGGAAGTCCAGCAGAAATTCCCGCAATTGGCGGGGCGTCCGCCTGCCTGGAATTACCTCGACGAGGTCCTGCAGGGCGACGACTACCGCAACCGTCCCGGGTTCGACGTCAACCGCGACTTCAACCCGAACCTGAACTATGTGCCCCAAGCCGCGGATGTGCCCGGTACGCCGGACCAGCCGGGCTGGTTCATCACGCCGGAAGCGCGTGCCTTGCGGTCGGTGTATCTGGACTGGACCCGGCAACGTGGCAAGGTGCCCGATGTCTACGTCGACCTGCATCACCAGGGGGCCTGCGTCCGCCAGGACGGCACCAACCGGCTCCTCGACGTCGGCGTCGACTACCCGCCGCTTCCCGACAAGTTCTTCGAGCCCGGACAGAAGTACGCGAAGTATCGTGACGTGTACACAAAGGACGAATCGCGGCAGTTGGCGATCAGCGGCTTCAACGGCATGACAGCCGGCGGCTTCGTCGGCGCCCGCTACCCGCACGCGCCCGACCGCGACCTGCCCGGCCAGGCGCGGTGTTCCTTCGCCCTCAACGGCACCGGCACGGTGCTTTTCGAGGTGCGTGGCCAGACCCAGACACTGGGGCAGCAGCATCGCGAGCATTTCACTCGTGCGGTGCTGGCCGGGCTGTACAACATGTTGCGTGATGTGAGCACCGGCGCTGTCGACTACATCAACCCCGAAGCGTTCGACCGCCTGCCTGGGACTGTCGACTCCGGTGCTGACCAGCACTCGCTGGACGCGCGGATCCTGGAGTAGCCGGCAAGTGCCGTGGTCCGTGAAGGCCTCCTTCCCTACCGTCAGGGTAGGGAAGGAGGCCTTCACGGATACTCACGCTGCGGCGGCGAGGTGAACGTTGGGGCGTGGGCGAGCCTTCGCGATGCGGTGCGCTGCCTCCAGGTCGGCGATCACGGCCGCAGGGTCGCTCTGCAGTTGTGAGGGCAAGGTCTGTACGACAATGATCCCGGCCGTTGTGTACCGAGTATTCCTATCCACAGTCCGCTGGTAGCCCGCTCGGCGAAAATGGAAGTCGAATGAGTCGATTTCCCATACGAGACCGACATCATCCCACCATGCGTCGGGGCACCCGAGGTACGTGCCGGAACAGTCGAAGAGCCTGGTGTTCCAGTGGCTGGGTGGTGTCGAAAGTCGGCGGCTGAGTAGTTTGGCTCGTGACTCCGCCATAGAGCGGATGTCCACCCAATCGGTCAGCAAACGCCTGGGCACCGCCGTTCCCCGCTGAGTGCCTTGGTTGAGTTCCCAGAGCAACGCCTTGGGACTGCACCTTCCTTGTTGAATTGCTTCGATAAGTAATTCCTCCGACGCCAGTGGATCGGTGAGCCGTCGAGCTGCGTCGGTCGTTGCCCGGACCAGAGGTGCAAGCGGTACTCCGCCCCGGCTCACCGGCGACGGTAGGCGAACGGTTCGTTCTGTGGTGACGAAGCCGACGCTTCGTACCTTCCGGTCATGCGGTATCAGCAGGTGAAGTCCTGAGTCGACCGGCAATGCGGACGGGCGCAGGCCGTGGAGCCGGCACGCCTCGATACCGGTGAGTTGCGCGTTCGCGCCGCTGTACAGCAGCGCGCCGGCAATCAGTTCCTTCGAGGTCGGCTTCTGAGTGTGCAGCAGGACTATGCCCGGAAGGAGTCGTTGCCACGGTCCACCCGGCAAACACCGGCGATAGATAGTCTTGCTGGGCATCTCCAAAGATTCCAGGTCTGCGACCCGGACAACGCCATTACGGCTTCGCGCTAGCAGCAGTTCGGGATGCTGAGCCCATCTCCCCATTTTGACCACAGAGATCACCATGAGGGCGTGATCGTCTGCGGCGACAGCCCCAATTTCCGGAACTATGGATAACTGGGTACTTGTGGATAACTCCTGAAGTCCGTGAAGGCCTCCTTCCCTACCCTCACGGTAGGGAAGGAGGCCTTCACGGACCGTCCCGCCTAGACGCGCTTGAAGAGGAGGGCCCGTTTGACTTCCTGGATGGCCTTGGTCACCTGGATGCCGCGCGGGCAGGCATCGGTGCAGTTGAACGTCGTCCGGCACCGCCAGACGCCCTCGGAGTCGTTCAGGATGTCGAGCCGCTCTTCGGCACCTTCGTCACGCGAGTCGAAGATGAACCGGTGCGCGTTGACGATCGCGGCCGGGCCGAAGTACGAGCCGTCGTTCCAGTACACCGGGCACGAGGACGTGCAGCAGGCGCACAGGATGCACTTCGTCGTGTCGTCGAAGCGGTCGCGGTCGGCCTGCGACTGGATCCGTTCGCGCGTGGGCTCGTTGCCGTAGGCGATGAGGTACGGCTTGACCGCACGGTACGCCTCGAAGAACGGGTCCATGTCGACGTAAAGGTCCTTGAGTGTCGTCAGGCCCTTGATCGGCGAGATCGTGATGGTCGTCTTCTTGCCATCCTTCGCCAGCAGGTCCTTCATCAGAACCTTGCACGCCAGCCGGTTGATGCCGTTGATCTGCATCGCGTCGGACCCGCAGACGCCGTGCGCGCACGAGCGCCGGAACGAGAACGTCCCGTCGATGTAGTCCTTCACATAGAAAAGCAGGTTCAGCAGCCGGTCGGTGCGCTGCGCCGGGACATCGTAGGACTCCCAGTGTGCCTCGGTGTCGACCTCGGGGTTGAACCGGAGGATCTTCAGCGTGACGGTGATCGGCGTGTGGTCGGAGGACACGGCCTCCGACTTCTCGGGCGTGGCCGTGGTCATCAGTACTTCCGCTCCATCGGTTCGTAGCGGGTGAAGGTCACCGGCTTGTAGTCGAGACGGATGTCCGACGACAGGCCTTCGCCCTGCTTGTAGGCCATGGTGTGCCGCATGAAGTTCGTGTCGTCACGGTTCGGGTAGTCCTCGCGCGCGTGCCCGCCGCGGGATTCCTTGCGCGCCAGGGCGCCGACGACCAGAACCTCGGCCAGCTCCAGCAGGAAGCCGAGCTCGACGGCCTCGAGGACGTCGGTGTTGTACCGCTTTCCCTTGTCCGACACGGTGATCCGGCCGTACCGCTCCTTCAGCGCCTGCACGTCGGTCAGCGCCTGCTTGAGCGTGTCCTCGGTGCGGTACACCGAAGCGTGCGAGTCCATCGTCTTCTGCAGTTCGGTGCGGATGTCGGCGACCCGCTCGTCTCCGTGCTCGGAGAGCAGGCCCGAAAGCTGCTCTTCGACGATGGTGGTCGGGCTCTCCGGCAACTCGACGAATTCGTGCGCCAGCGCGTACTCGGCGGCGGCGATGCCGGCCCGGCGGCCGAAGACGTTGATGTCCAGCAGCGAGTTCGTGCCGAGACGGTTCGACCCGTGCACGGAAACACACGCGACCTCGCCTGCGGCGTACAGGCCGGGGATGACCTGCTCGTTGTCCCGCAAGGCCTCACCGTGGATGTTGGTCGGGATACCGCCCATCACGTAGTGACACGTCGGGAACACCGGCACCGGTTCGGTGACCGGGTCGACACCCAGGTACGTGCGCGAGAACTCCATGATGTCCGGGAGCTTCGCGTTCAGCGTCTCCTCGGGGATGTGCGTGACATCCAGCACGACGTAGTCCTTGTTCGGGCCACAACCGCGGCCCTGCAGCACTTCCTGCACCATCGACCGGGCGACGATGTCGCGCGGCGCGAGGTCCTTGATGGTGGGGGCGTAGCGCTCCATGAACCGCTCGCCGTCGGCATTGCGGAGGATGCCGCCCTCGCCTCGGACGGCTTCGGAGATCAGGATGCCGAGCCCGGCGAGACCTGTCGGATGGAACTGGAAGAACTCCATGTCCTCCAGCGGAAGGCCCTTGCGGAAGATGATGCCGAGGCCGTCACCGGTGAGGGTGTGCGCGTTCGACGTCGTCTTGAAGATCTTGCCCGCGCCGCCGGTGGCGAACACGATCGACTTCGCCTGGAAGACGTGCAGTTCGCCGGTCGCCAGTTCGTAGGCGACGACGCCGGAAGCGACCGGGTTGCCGTTCTCGTCCGGGGTCAGGACCAGGTCGAGCACGTAGAACTCGTTGAAGAACTCCGTGCCGTGCTTGACGCAGTTTTGGTACAGCGTCTGGAGAATCATGTGGCCGGTGCGGTCCGCGGCGTAGCAGGCGCGGCGCACCGCGGCCTTGCCGTGGTCACGGGTGTGCCCGCCGAAGCGGCGCTGGTCGATCTTGCCTTCGGGCGTCCGGTTGAACGGCAGGCCCATCTTCTCGAGGTCGAGGACCGCGTCGATGGCCTCTTTCGCCATGATCTCGGCGGCGTCCTGGTCGACCAGGTAGTCGCCGCCCTTGATCGTGTCGAAGGTGTGCCACTCCCAGTTGTCCTCTTCGACGTTCGCCAGCGCGGCGCACATGCCGCCCTGCGCCGCGCCGGTGTGGGACCGGGTCGGGTAGAGCTTGGTGAGGACCGCGGTGCGGGTGCGCTGGCCGGACTCGATGGCCGCGCGCATGCCGGCGCCTCCGGCGCCGACGATCACCACGTCGTACTTGTGGAACTGCATTGAGAACTCCGCTTTACGTGTGGTGGGGCGTCAGTTGGCCGAGATTCCCGGATCGAACGTGAAGATCACCATCGTGCCGACGGCGAGGATCAGCACCATCGAGACGTAGAGGACGATCTTGAGCCAGAACCGCGTGCTGTCCTTGCGGGCGTAGTCGTCGATGATCGTGCGCAGCCCGTTGCCGCCGTGGATCTCGGCGAGCCAGAGCATCGACAGGTCCCAGAACTGCCAGAACGGCGAAGCCCAGCGGCCGGCGACGAAGCCCCAGTTGATGCGGTGTACGCCGCCGTCGAGGATGTTCATGATGAAGAGGTGGCCGAGCACCAGCACGATCAGTGCCAGCCCCGAAATGCGCATGAACAGCCAGCTGTAGAGCTCGAAGTTGCTCCGGCGGGCGGCGGCGCGCTTCGGGGCGCGCGGGCGCTCGAGTGCGAGTTCAGCCATGGTCAGTGCCCCCCGAACATAACCTCGACGGTGCGCTTCATCATGAAGAACGCACCGGGAATCATCACCACGACCCAGATGGCCAGGATCGTCCAGAGCATCGGCTTCTGGAACTTCGGCCCCTTCTCCCAGAAGTCGACCAGCATGACCCGGATGCCGTTGAGCGCGTGGAAGAGCACGGCGCCGACGAGGCCGACCTCGAGCAGGTTGACCAGCGGGGTCTTGTAGGTCTCGATGACCTCGTTGTAGGTGTCGGGCGAGACCCGCACGAGCGCGGTGTCGAGCACGTGCACGAAGAGGAAGAAGAATGTCAGCACGCCGGTGATGCGGTGCAGCACCCAGGACCACATACCGGGGTCACCCCGGTAGAAGGTCCCCTGCCGGCGTGAGGCACCCCGATCGCTCGCGCCCGCCTCAGTGGCGGTGCTAGCCGTGGTGGACATCGGTGAACGGCCTCCAGCGTCATGGCTTGGGCCCGCTGACCGCTGGTTTCCGCGTCTGCCGCCGGGTCGTCCCACCAGGGACGGCTCCGGCGACGGTGCCGAGATCAAGGTCATCGAGCTTGGATAAAAAGATGCTAGACCCGGACCTCACGACGGGCTCACCTCCGGGTTCGTGTGTGTGATCGACCAGACATCACGCCCCGTCGCGGGTGCGGGCGGCCGATCCGTCCCGCTTCGCCCTTTGCGTCCTGCGGTCCCAGGCTGAATGAGCCGAACATCGGATCTCTCTCAGTGGGACACGGCCGTCCCGTTGACCGCCGCCAAGGCCACAAAAACCGCCGTACTCGGCCAAATGAGTTGTTCGATCCTGTTGGTTATTGACGGATTATATGTCATATCTTACGTTCAATTCCGCAGACATCCGATCAATCGGCCGAGTTCACGATGGGGTGACGATGGGACAGCCTGCTGGTTTCCCGCGACGTGACCTGCTCGGCGGCACGGTCGTGGTCGAGCTCGCACGTGGCCGTGAAGTCCTGATCTACGCACGCGGCAGGCGGCCGGACACGACGATCGCGCCGGTACCGATCAGCGAACCCGCGCCGGCGTGGGGACTTCCTGTCTTGCCGCCTGCCGGCGACCTGGTCCCGGTCGATCTCGCGGCCGTGCTCGACGCCGACGGTGTCACCAGCGAGTTCTACCTCGGTGACGGCGATTTCGACGGCTCAGGCAATACGTACCCCGCCGCGCAGTTGCCGCAGACCGGGCAGGTCACCGACGACGGCGTCCCGTTCCTGTTCGTCAACGGCGGCGAGGGCACACCGAACAACGTCGTCGGTAGCACGATCCCCTTGCCTGCCGGGAACTACGCGACATTGCACGTGCTCGGCGCGGCCGACACCGGCAACGCCGGGACCACCCTGAAGGTGTCCTATGTAGACGGATCGGCCGACGTTCCGCTGCGGCTCACCGGCTGGCGGAACCCGGCTGCGTTCGGCGAGAGCGAGGCCATCGTCACGAACCAGTCGCACACGCGGGCCGGTGTCCAGTCCGTGAAGCTCGCGATCTTCCATCAGCGCGTCCCGCTCGACCCGGCGCGCGAGGTCGCGTCGGTCACGCTCCCTTCCGCCGTCACCCCGCGGCCGCATCTGTTCGCGGTCACCTTAGAGAAGGGAAAGTAGCCATGAACGACTTCGGCATCGACCGCAGGAAGGCCCTTGCTCTCGGGGCGGGCGTGCTAGGCGCGGCCGCTTTGGGCACCGGCACGGCACGAGCCGCCACCAGAACATCCCCGGTGGTCGCGCCCGCCGCGGCCTGGCAGCTCAAATGGAATCCGGACGTCGCGAAGGACGGGCTCCGGGCGTTCGAGGGGCTGGAGGACGACCGCTCCGGTTCGCACGGCGGCGTCAAGCACATCTACACCGAGGGCGACCACTGGCGCTTCGACATGCATACCCGCGACCGCGACGGCTCCGACCGCCAGCGCAACGAGTCGAAGGGCATGCGCAGCGGCGACACGCTCTACAAGATCAACAAGGACACCACCTGGCGCATCGGCTATCAGGCGTTCTGGCCTTCCTCGCTGACCGCGACGACGAAGTTCACGCACATCATGCAGATGAAGGTCCAAGACGTCGGTGGTCCACTGTGGACACTCACGCCACGGCAGAAGGACAAGCCGAAGCTCACCATCCTGACCCTCAAGGACAACGACGCCAATACAGAGCACGTCGTCGCGGACTACGCGCCGTTGCAGAACAAATGGATCGACGTGCTGTTCGAGTTCAAGGCGTCCAACAGCGGCGGCTATCTCGCGTGGACGTTCAAGAACGGCTCGACGGTCGTGGCCGACGGTCGCACCACCAACGTGGATCTGTGGCGTGACAAGAACTATCTCCGCCCGAAATGGGGCATCTACCGGAGCATCGAGAGTTCCGGCCTGCAGAACACCTACCAGCTGATCAGGGGATACCAGGCCTGGCAGCTCGTCTGAGCGAAGGAGTGCCATGAACGAAGAGGCGGTACCCGGCGGATCTCGTATCAGGAACATCCGCGGCCTCAAGTCCTACCAACTCGTTTAAGGCGGACGACGTGACGAAACTCGGAAAGAGACTGGGCGCTGTCGCGGTCGCGGCGGCGACGATGTTCGGGCTGGTGGTCGCCACCGCGGCGCCGTCCGCGCAGGCGCTGCCCGACGGGCTGGCACTGACTCCGCCGATGGGGTTCAACAACTGGAACACCACCGGCTGCGACGTCGACGAGAAGCTGATCCGCGACACCGCGGACATCTTCGTCGCGCAAGGCCTCAAGGACGCCGGCTACAACCACGTCAACGTCGACGACTGCTGGGCGGAGCCGCAGCGCAACGCCGAAGGGAGACTCGAGGCGCACAAAACGCGTTTCCCCAGCGGTATCAAGGCACTCGCCGACTACGTGCACTCGAAAGGCCTCAAGTTCGGCATCTACACCAGCGCCGGCACGGTGACCTGCGCGAAGACCATGCCGGGCGGGCTCGACCACGAGGAGGTCGACGCGCAGACGTTCGCCGACTGGGGCGTCGACTACCTCAAATACGACAACTGCAACAACCAGGGCCGTCCCGCGCTGGAGCGGTATACGAAGATGCGCGACGCGCTGAAGAAGACCGGTCGCCAGATCGTGTTCTCGATCTGCGAGTGGGGCGAGAACAAGCCGTGGGAGTGGGGTGCCGACGTCGGGCATCTGTGGCGCACCACCGGCGACATCAAGGACAACTGGGCACGGATGCTCCAGCTGATGAAGCAGAACGCGCCGCTGGACGCCTACGCCGGGCCTGGCCATTGGAACGACCCGGACATGCTCGAAGTCGGCAACGGCGGCATGACCACTGAGGAGTACAAGACGCACTTCGCACTGTGGTCGATCATGGCGGCGCCGCTGCTGATCGGCGCGGATCTGCGCAAGGTGTCGTCCGAGCATTTCGACATCCTGCGCAACAAGGAGATCATCGCGATCGACCAGGACCGCAAGGGTGTCCAGGCCAAGGTGCTGTCCAACAAGGACGGACAGTGGGTGTTCGCGAAGCCGCTGGCCGACGGGGACGTGGCGGTCGCGTTGTTCAACGAGAACTCGGCGAACGCGACGATCTCGACGAGCGCCGAGGAGATCGGCCTGCCGCACGCGTCCGGGTACACGTTGCGCGATCTGTGGCAGCACAAGAACCTGCAGACGGCCGGAGGGATCTCGGCGGTCGTCGGTCCGCACGAGACGGTGATCTACCGGGTCAAGGCGGGCGGCGACTGGCTGCGGCACGAACCGCTGGTCAGCGGCGGGCTCGAACTGGGCACCCCGGTGCCCGGTATCCCGGGCAACATCATCCCGCCGGGAAAGCCGGTCGACGTCGCCGTCCGGTCGACCAACGAAGCCCGCGTCCCGGTGTTCCTGCCGGAGGTCTCGCTGAAGGTGCCGTCCGGCTGGAAGGCCGAACAGCTCGCGGCGCCGCGGAAGAAGATCCTGACCACCGGCGAATCCGCGATCGGGAAGTGGCGGCTCACGCCGCCGCCTGGGTCGGAGGGTACGACGGCCCTGCTGACAAGCGCGATCGGGTACTGGACGCTCGGTTTCGGAAAAGTCGCGAGATCCACGGACTCCTCGGTGACCGTGCCGGCGGCACCCCCGGCCGGGCAGGTCTGGGCGAGCGACGTCGCCTGGGCGGCCGAGCGGAACGGGTACGGGCCGGTCGAGAAGGACATGTCGAACGGCGGGATCCCGGCTCGTGACGGCAAGCCCCTGACCATCAACGGGGTGAAACACGCCAAGGGCCTCGGGACCCACGCGAGCGCCGAAGTCGTGTTCTACCTGGGCGGCCGGTGCTCGGCGTTCACGGTCGACGTCGGGATCGACGACGAGAAGGAACCGGCCACGAAACTAGGTTCGGCGACTTTCGAGGTCTACGCGGACGGGACCAAGGCCGCGGACTCCGGACTTCGCACCTGGGCGGATCCGGCGGCGTCACTCAAGGCCGACGTGACCGGGGCGCAGTACCTGCGGCTCGTGCTCACCGACGGTGGCGACGGGGTCCAGTACGACCGCGGTGACTGGGCATCTCCGCAGCTCACCTGCAAGTAAGCGCCAACTGCGCGTGAAGGACTTCTTCCCTCGGCTGAGCCGAGGTAAGGAGTCCTTCACGCGCATATGCCGACATGATCACCGTGCGTATATTGCCCGTCGCGCTTACGGCTTGTGAGTAAACGTTTGTGTTACGTAGCGTGCCTTTCCTATGGCGGCTAAGCGGCCGTTAGGTACCGTCTCCCGGTCGAACCCGGCAGTGTTGCCGGGTCGTATCTTCGGACCATCCGCTGGATCAGCGGGGAGGGAGACACACGTTGCGTCGCATGCGTGGAACCGCGCTGGCCGCCGCTGCCATGGCCGGTGTACTTGCACTGGCCGGGTGCGCGAAGGACTCAGGTGCGGGGAGTAACAACAACAACGCCGGCACGGGCGACCAGTCGACCAGCTGTGTGACCGCTCCGAAGCCGCCCGCGGCCGCCGCCGCTTCGAGCAGCAGCGCCCAGACCGGTGAAAAGGTCGATGGCAGCAAGCTCAAGGTCGCGTTGGCCTTCGACGTCGGCGGTCGTGGCGACGCGTCGTTCAACGACTCCGCCGCCGCCGGTACCGACAAGGCCAAGGCCGAGCTCGGTGTCACCTCGGTCAGCGAGAGCACCGCGGCGACGAGCGAGGACGAGGCCGCCAAGTCGCAGCGTCTCGACCAGCTGGCCGCGCAGGGCTTCAGCCCGGTCATCGCGGTCGGCTTCGCCTACGCCAAGGCCGTCGGCGCCATCGCGCCGAAGTACCCGAACACCCAGTTCGCGATCGTGGACGACGACTCCGTCAAGGCCCCGAACGTCACTTCGCTCGTCTTCGCGGAAGAGCAGGGTTCGTTCCTGGCCGGTGTCGCCGCCGTCTACAAGTCGAAGAAGTGCCACGTCGGCTTCGTCGGTGGCGTCAACACGCCGCTGATCCAGAAGTTCGAGGCCGGCTTCCTGCAGGGTGTGAAGGCCGCTTCGACCAAGGCCGTGATCGAGGACGAGTACCTCACCCCGGCCGGCGACTTCTCCGGGTTCCAGGACCCGGCGAAGGGCAACGTGAAGGCCGCCGCGCAGATCGCCAAGGGCGCGGACGTCGTCTACCACGCCGCCGGCGCCTCCGGTAAGGGCGTTTTCGAGGCCGCGAAGTCGGGCAACGCGCTCGCCATCGGCGTCGACTCCGACCAGTACAACCAGAAGACGGTCGAGGCGTCCAAGGACGTCATCATCACCTCGATGCTCAAGCGCGTCGACGTGGCGGTGTTCGACTACCTGCGCGCACTGGCCAAGGGCGACCTGACGTCGCTGCCCAAGCGCTTCGATCTGAAGGTCGAAGGCGTCGGCTACGCCACCTCCGGCGGCAAGGTCGACGACATCAAGGACGTCCTCGACGGGTACAAGGCACAGATTGTTTCCGGGGCGATCACCGTCACGGACAAGCCGCAGAAGTAAGGTCCTCTCGGCAGCGGGGCTCGGAAGGGCAACCCTTCCGGGCCCCAACCTGTTTAACCCAGAACTGGATGGCTTTTGATGAGCGCTCCCCAGGCCGAGGTCACCGACGCCCCCGACCGGGGTGAACCGGCCGTGCAGCTGACCGGGATCACGAAACGATTCCCGGGTGTGGTGGCCAACTCCGACGTCAACCTCACCGTCGTCAAGGGCGAGGTGCACGCAGTCTGCGGCGAAAACGGCGCGGGCAAGTCCACCCTGATGAAAATCCTCTACGGCATGCAGCAGCCGGACGAGGGCAGCATCGCGATCAATGGCGAACCGGCGAAACTGCGCAACCCGCAGGACGCCATCAGAGCCGGGATCGGGATGGTGCACCAGCACTTCATGCTGGCCGACAACCTCACCGTCGGGGAGAACGTCTTCCTCGGCGCCGAGAACCTGCACGGCATCGGCCGCGCGGCGCGGACGAAACTGGCGAGTCTCGCCGAACAGGTCGGCCTGCACGCGCGCCCGGACACGCTTCTCGAAGAGCTCGGCGTCGCCGACCGCCAGCGCGTGGAGATCGTCAAGGTCCTCTACCGCGGCGCGCGGATCATCATCCTCGACGAGCCCACCGCGGTACTCGTGCCGCAGGAGGTCGACGCGCTGTTCGAGACGGTTCGCGGCATGCAGGCGAACGGCTTCACGTTCCTCTTCATCTCGCACAAACTCGACGAAGTGCGCGCGATCGCCGACACGGTCACCGTGATCCGCCGCGGCACCACCGTCGGCACGGCGGATCCGAAGAAGATCACCTCGCGTGAGCTCGCCGAGATGATGGTCGGTTCGGAACTGCCCAGTCCCGAGACGCGCGAGTCCACCGTCACCGACCGGGACGTGCTCCGGCTCGACGACGTCTGCCTGAGTGTCGAAGGTTCCGAGCGAGCCGTTCTCGACCACATCTCGTTCACCGTGCACGCGGGCGAGGTGCTCGGGATCGCCGGTGTCGAGGGCAACGGACAGACCGAACTCGTCGAAACGATCATGGGCATGCGTAAGGGCGGCGGCCGGATCGAGCTGGTCGAGGCCGAGGGCAAGGTCGTCGAACTGCACAAACTCGGCACTCTCTCCCGCCGCGAGGCCGGAATCGGCTACATCGCCGAAGACCGCACGCGGCACAGCCTCCTGCTCACCCAGCCGTTGTGGGTCAACCGCATCCTGGGCTACCAGACGCGCAAGCCGGTCGCGAAAGGCCAGCTTCTCGACATCGAGGGCGCGCGGGAGGACACCAAGCGCATCGTCGCGGACTACGACGTCCGCACGCCCGGGATCGATGTCCCGGCCGCGGCGCTGTCCGGCGGAAATCAGCAGAAACTGATCGTCGGCCGCGAGCTCTCCGGAAACCCGGTACTTCTGATCGCGTCGCATCCGACGCGCGGTGTCGACGTCGGTG
Organism: uncultured Actinomycetota bacterium; assembly: GCA_963766045.1. Taxonomy (GTDB): domain Bacteria; phylum Actinomycetota; class Actinomycetes; order Mycobacteriales; family Pseudonocardiaceae; genus Amycolatopsis. The sequence continues at coordinate 509,907 of CAVXYN010000003.1, forward strand.
CGCAGGCGCTGATCTGGGAGCAGATCCGCCAGGCACGGGCGGCCGGGCTGGCCGTCCTGCTGGTGTCGGCCGACCTCGACGAGCTGATCGGGCTTTCCGACACCATTCAGGTCATGTTGCGCGGACGGCTGGTCGGCGAGGCCGATCCGGCGACCGTGACCCCGCAGGAACTGGGCTCCGCGATGACGGGTGCTTCTGAAGACGACGAGGAAGGTGCGGCGTGAGTTCCTGGCGTACGAGGCTGCTGCCGCCTCTGCTCGCAATCGTTTTCGCCGTCATTTTGACGGCGATCGCGCTGATCATCTCGGGTGCGAACCCGCTCGACGCGTACGGCACCATGGTCGGCCAGTTGTTCAAGGGCTCGACGGCGATCGACACGGTCAACCTCGCGACGGTGTACTACCTGTCCGGTCTGGCGGTCGCCATCGGTTTCCAGATGAACCTCTTCAATATCGGTGTCGAGGGTCAGTACCGGTTCGCCGCCATCGTGACCGCCATCATCGGCGGGGCGTTGCAGCTGCCGCCGGTCATCCACACGCTGGCGATCCTGGTCGTCGCGGTGCTGAGCGGCATGCTCTACGCCGCCGTCCCGGCGGTGCTGAAGGTGACGCGGGGCGTTTCCGAGGTCATTTCGACGATCATGCTGAACGCGATCGTCGGCGGGATCGTGGCGTTCCTTGTCAACGCCGACCAGTTCGGCGTGCAGACCGGTAACAACATCAGCACTCGCGAGATCGCCCATTCCGGCCGGATCCCCGGGATCCCGATCGGTTCGGGCGAACTGTTCGGGTTCGTGTTCATCGCGGCCCTGATCGGCGGCGCCTACTGGTTCATGCTCAACCGGACCCGGTTCGGGTTCGAGCTGAAGGCCAGCGGCGAGTCGACCACCGCGGCCGCCGCGGGCGGGGTGAACGCCAAGAAGATGACGCTGATCGCGATGCTGCTTTCGGGCGGTGTCGCCGGCCTGATCGCGATGCCGGAACTGCTCGGCCGCGACTTCAGCTACGGCATCACTTCGACCCAGATGTACGGCTTCACCGGCATCGCGGTCGCGCTGCTCGGCCGGAACCACCCCGGCGGGATCGCGCTGGGCGCCCTGCTGTGGGCGTTCCTAGACCGGTCCGCGGTGTCGCTCGAACAGATCAACGTGTCCAAGGAGATCGCGGTGATCATGCAGGGCGTGATCGTGCTGTCGGTCGTCATCGCGTACGAGATCGTGCGCCGCGCCGACCTGGCCGCCGAACAGCGCCGAGTGGGTCGCGCGCTGGCAGGCAATGGCCGCAAGGGGTCGAGCGTGGCTGAGGGAGGTGCGGTGTGACCGCGGACGTGCTTTCGCCTGACGCAGGCGGGATGACCATGCCGCCGGTGAAGCGGCAGAAGCGCCGTATTCCCGGCTGGGCCAAGGGAATCATCTGGGCGTTGCTGGCGATCGGCGTGCTCGCCGCCGCGTCGTACGCCACCGGCGTCAACGCGCTGACCTCGACCAACACCGCGCATACCGCGCTGCGGCTGGCGCTGCCGATCCTGCTCTGTGCGCTCGGCGGGCTTTGGGCCGAACGCGCGGGCGTGGTCAACATCGGCCTCGAAGGCATGATGATCCTCGGCACCTGGGGCGCGGCCTGGGGCGCGTTCTACGGCGGAGTCTGGGCCGGGCTGATCGCGGCGATCGTGTTCGGGGCGCTGGGCGGCCTGCTGCACGCCGTCGCGACGGTGACCTTCAACGTCAACCACATCGTCTCCGGTGTGGCGATCAACCTGCTCGGGCTCGGTGTCGCGAAATATCTCGCGAACCTGGTGTTCACGCCGCTTTCGGGCAACCCGCGCCAGTCGCCGACCGTGCCGAAGTTCGACACTTATTCGGCGACGTTCCTCTCCGACTGGCTTTCCGAGCTGGAACAGCTGCAGCGCGTCTTCATCTCGGACGTCGCCGGGATCGTCAACGGCCTGATCACCGAGGTCGCGCCGCTCACGATGATCGCGATCGTGCTGGTCCCGGTCAGCTACTTCGTGCTGTGGCGCACGCGGTTCGGCTTGAGGCTGCGGTCCTGCGGTGAGAACCCGAAGGCGGCCGAGTCGCTCGGTGTGAACGTTTATCTGCACAAGTACATCGCGATGATCGTCTCCGGCGGGCTCGCCGGGATGGGTGGCGCGTCGCTCGTGCTGCTCGCCGGCGGTGCCGACTATCTGGAGAACCAGACCAACGGCCGCGGGTACATCGGTCTCGCGGCGATGATCTTCGGTAACTGGCGGCCGGGTGGCCTGCTCGGCGGCGCGGCTCTGTTCGGTTACGCGGACGGCCTCCAGCTCGCCGGTGGCGGTACCGCGGTGCTCGCGCTGCTCTACGGCGCGGTGATCCTGCTGGCCGTGATCGTGGTCGTGCAGCTGTTCCGCCGTCAGTGGATCGCTTCCGCGCTCGGCGTCGCCGGTGCCGGCCTGTTGTACGCGATCTACTGGACCAACGACGACCTGCCGAGCGACCTCATCCCGTACACCGCGCACTTCGTGACACTGATCGTGCTGGCGGTGGCTTCGCAGCGGCTGAGGCCGCCTAAGGCCGACGGCGTTCCTTACCGACGGGGTACCGACTGATATGTCCACATTTGACTGGGAAGCGCTCCGGGCTCAGGCCGTCGAGGCGGCGAAGTCGGCGTACGCGCCTTACTCGGGTCTGCATGTCGGGGTCGCGGGCGTCGTCGACGACGGCAGGATCGTCGTCGGCTGCAACGTCGAAAACGCGTCCTATGGCCTCGGTCTGTGCGCGGAATGCACGATGGCCGGGCAGTTGCGGCTGACCGGCGGCGGGAAGCTCGTCGCGGTCGCGTGCCGCAGCGGATCCGGTGATCTGCTGATGCCGTGCGGCCGATGCCGCCAGATCCTGTTCGAACACGGCGGTTCGGACTGCCTGCTGGACACGCCCAGCGGAATCCTGCCGATGTCGGCGGTGCTGCCGGACGCGTTCGGACCCGAACATCTGCCGGAGAAGCCTTGAGTACCTTCGCCGCTGTCGACATCATCCGGGCGAAACGAGACGGCGGACGGCTCACCGACGAGCAGATCGACTGGACCATCGACGCCTACACGCACGGGGTCATCGCCGAGGAACAGATGGCCGCGCTCGCGATGGCCATCTTCGTGCGCGGGATGGACGCGGGCGAGATCGCGCGCTGGACCGGCGCGATGATCGAATCGGGGGAGCGGCTTTCCCTCGATGTCAGTCGTCCGACGGTCGACAAGCATTCGACGGGCGGGGTGGGCGACAAGATCACGCTTCCGCTCGCACCACTTGTCGCCGCTTGTGGTGCGGCCGTTCCGCAGCTGTCCGGGCGCGGTCTCGGGCACACCGGCGGAACCCTCGACAAGCTGGAGTCCATCCCGGGCTGGCGGGCGGCGCTTTCGACGTCGGAGATCATCCGGCAGCTCGACGAGGTCGGCGCCGTGGTCTGCGCGGCGACCTCCGGGTTGGCGCCCGCGGACAAGAAGCTGTACGCGCTGCGGGACGTGACGTCGACCGTGGAGTCGGTCCCGCTGATCGCCAGCTCGATCATGAGCAAGAAGATCGCCGAAGGTTCGGCGGGGCTCGTGCTGGACGTCAAGACCGGATCCGGCGCGTTCATGAAGACGCTTCCGCAGGCTCGTGAACTCGCACGGACTCTGGTGGACATCGGCACGGCGCACGGTGTCGCGACGACGGCGTTGATCACGGATATGAACGTTCCGCTCGGCAACGCGGTCGGCAACGCGATCGAGGTCGCGGAGTCGGTCGAGGTGCTGCGTGGCGGTGGTCCCGCGGACATCGTCGAGCTGACGGTGGCGCTCGCGCGGGAGATGCTCGCACTGGCCGGTTTGTCCGATGTGGACCCCGCGGAAGTACTCGCTTCCGGCCGGGCCTACGAGACGTGGTGCCGGATGATCGCCGCACAGGGCGGCGATCCGGAGGCGGCCTTGCCGCGGCCTCGGCACGTGCACGTCGTCGAGGCGCCGTCGGATGGGGTTCTGTCCACTTTGGATGCCTACTCGGTCGGGGTCGCAGCTTGGCGGCTCGGCGCCGGGCGGGCACGCAAGGAAGATCCGGTGCAGGCCGCGGCCGGCGTCCTGTGCCTGGCGAAACCGGGTGACGAGGTCAAGGCCGGACAGCCCCTGCTGGAGCTGCACACCGACACCCCCGACGCCGTCCCCTCGGCCCTCGCCGCCCTGGATGGTTCCTACAGCGTCTCCAGCGACGCTCCTGCCGTCACGCCCATCGTCCTCGAGACCGTGCGCCCCTTCTGACCTGCCAGATCGCGTTTAGCCCGCTAAACGCAGGTCGGCGGCGGTGCGGGACCGGACAGCGTGAAGGCCCCCTTTCCTCGGCTCAGCCGAGGGAAGGGGGCCTTCACGCGCTACTAAGGGTCAGTCGGAGGTCTCGTCGGCGCCTTCGCCCTTGGTCTTGGCGTCGGCCGCCTTCGGCGCCCGGCCGTTGCGGGAGCTACGACGCGGCTGACGCGGCGCGGGCGGCGGCGGGGAGATCTGCTGCACGGCAGGTCCGCCACCGAGCATCAGCTCGGCGAAGGTCGCCATGGCCTCGTCGAGCTGGCCGCCGATGCGGCGCACGGACTCGTCGTTGCTCTTGCGCACCATCGTGTCGACAGAGTCGGAGTCCGGCTGCTTCGACAGCGCGCCCTCGACCTTGGACAGGCCGCTCTTGATCGACCCGTCGAGGTCGCCGAGCCGTCCGGTGAAGCCGTCCTCGACCTTGTCCAGCCGCTCGGCCAACTGGTCGAGCCGCGAGGTGACCTTTTCGAGGCGGTCGCCAAGACCGTCGAGCCGATCCGAGGCGTCGATCATCTCGCCGGTCTCGGTCAGCGCTGTCTTGAGCGCGTCGGTGTTCGCGCTGAGGCTGTCCTTCGTGGCCTTGTCGAGGTTCTCGACGCGGGTGCGCAGTTCGCGGTCGACGGTGTCGACGCGGTCGCGCAGAACCGACTCGGCCTGTTCGACGCGCTCGCGCACCGGGCCGATCACCGACTGCGGCAGCGAGTCCGTCTTCACGTCCTGCTTGTCGAGGTGCGCGCCGAGCTCGTCGAGACGGCGGTGGATGTTCTGCAGCTTGTCCTCGAGCCCGTCCATCCGGCCCGCGACGCCTTCGAACCGCGCGGCCATTCCGTCGAGGCGGCCGTCGAGCTGGGCGAAGGGCTTGGCGAGCTTGTCGACGATGCTCTCGACCGCACGGGTCAGGGCGGCGAGCGCGTTGTCCTGCGCTTCGAGCCGCGACATGGTCTCGTCGAGGCGCTCGGCGAGCACGCTCACCTCGGTGCGGTCGGGCATCTCCGAGAGCCGCTTGCGGACGGCGCCGAGCGAGTCGACCGGTGCCAGGCGGGCGTAGATGTCGTCGAGCGCGTCGAAGATCTGCTGCTGTTCGCTCTCACGCACTTCGGCCGCGCGCACCAGCATGTTGCGCATCCGGTCGAAGGACGGGGCTGCAATGTGGTTGTCAGTGGTCACTGCGGTGTCCTTCGGGGCGGGGAAATGGGAGGGACGTGACATGAAGCTTATCCATTGCGAAATTGCTGTGCGTATCGCCCCCGGGTATCGGACAATGTCGCCCGCTGCCCTGATGGCCGATTCAGCCGGTGATCGACAAAGCTGAGGGTTAAGTGGAGCATGAGAGTTACCGCCATGTAGGGGAATGACAGCCTGGTTACCGTTACGTATGTCCTCTGAAAGCAGCAGTTCTCTCATCCCGGAGCAGGTACTGACCCGTGCTCCGAAGGTCCTCCTGCACGACCATCTCGACGGCGGCCTGCGGCCCGCGACGGTCGCGGAGCTCGCCGAGCAGACCGGGTACACGGCCCTTCCCGCCAGCGATCCCGCCGAACTGGGACGGTGGTTCCGCGAAGCCGCCGATTCCGGCTCCCTTGTCTCTTATCTGGAGACGTTCGCGCATACCTGTGGCGTGATGCAGACCGAGGATGCGCTGGTCAGGGTGGCCGCCGAGGCTGTGGAGGACCTCGCGGCCGACGGGGTCGTCTATGCCGAGGTGCGCTACGCCCCCGAACTCTTCGTCGAGCGCGGACTTTCACTCGATGCGGTGGTCGAGGCTATTCAGGCCGGTTTCGCCGAAGGTGAACGGAGAGTGGTCGCCGCGGGCGGGAGGATCCACGTCGGGACGTTGCTCTGTGCGATGCGTCAGCACGCCCGCGCCCTCGAGATCGCCGGGCTCGCCGTCCGTTACCGCGATGCCGGCGTCGTCGGGTTCGACATCGCAGGACCGGAAGATGGATTTCCGCCTACCCGGAATCTGGATGCATTCGAGTTTCTTCGAACAAATAATGCGCATTTCACCATTCATGCCGGGGAAGCGTTCGGCCTCGCCTCAATTTGGGAGGCGATTCAGCATTGCGGGGCGGAGCGGCTCGGGCACGGTGTGCGCATCGTCGACGACATCAAGATCGACAGTGACGGCGAGGTCCATTTGGGACGGTTGGCCGCCTACGTCCGCGACTGCCGGATCCCCCTGGAGATCTGCCCCACATCCAATGTCCAGACCGGGGCGGCGCGCTCGATCGCTGAGCATCCCATCGGGCTGCTCGCCAAGCTCCGCTTCCGGGTCACGGTGAACACGGACAACCGGCTGATGAGCGGATGCTCGATGACCAGCGAATTCGCCGCGCTGGCGGAGACGTTCGGCTTCGGCCTGGCCGAGCTGGAGTGGTTCACGATCAATGCGATGAAATCCGCGTTCATCGATTTCGATCAGCGGCTGGACTTGATCAACAAGGTCATCAAACCGGGATACGCCGCCCTGCGCTGAGGTTTCCGGCCTCCGGACGTGGCCGCCGACCGGCGGTTGCGTTCGTTAGCATGCCCAACTATATTTCACCATATAGGAACATTGTCTCAAATAGTGGAATGGCGGCGAGGATGGCGCAGGTCGTGGACGCGGGGGTCGACAGCAATCGACGCTGGCTCATCCTCGCGCTCGGCCTCGCCGCGCAGACCGCGAGCTGTTCGTTCCTCTACGGTATCCCGTTCCTGGTGCCTTCGATGCAGCGTGCCGAGGGGCTGACGCTCGCGCAGGCGGGAACGGTGGTCGCGGCGCCGAGTCTTGGCCTGCTGTTCACCTTGATCTTCTGGGGCGCGGCTGCGGACCGTTACGGAGAGCGTCTGGTGATGGCCTGCGGACTGGGCTTCTCGGGGTTACTCCTTGTGTACGCGGCCCTTGGTGATCACTCGCTCGGGGCTCTCTTTGGGGTGTTCTTGGTGGCCGGTGCGAGCACCGCGTCAGTGAGCCTTTTTCATCGTGGTGATGGAGTAGGTGTGTTGGTGCTGTGAACATGACGAAGCTCCTGGTAGATGGATCGTCGACCAAGATCAACCCAGGAGCCACCAGGAGCTTCGTGTGCTGTTCTATCCGTCGGCGATGGACTTGTCCACCACCACGCTTCGGTATGTCGTCAAGGTCATCCGTGATCACTTGAAGCGGATCGGGTCCCGGTGGCGGCGGCTGCTACCCGATCAGCAGGCGTTGCTGGTGCTGGCGCATCTACGCAACGGTGACACCTATGCCCGGCTCGCCGCCGGGTTCGGCATCGGCCTCAGCACCGCGTTCCGGTATGTCCGCGAAACCACCGAGCTACTGGCCGAACGAGCCCCGACCCTAACCGCGGTGTTGTGGCAGCTCGCGTGGAGCCACGACAACTACGCCATCCTCGACGGCACCGTGATCCGGATCGACCGGATCGCGGCGAACAGGCCCTACTACTCGGGCAAACACCGCTATCACGGCATCAACCTGCAAGGACTCACCGATCCCTACGGCAACCTGCTGTGGATCTCCGACGGGCTACCCGGCGCGATCAACGACACCGCCGCCGCCCGCCACCACGCCATCCCCGACCTCGCCGACCAGGCCGACATCCTGCTGCTGGCCGACGCCGGCTACCACCACATCGCCGAGGGCGTGCTCACCCCCTACAAAGGACGCAAGCACCTACCCCAAAACTACCTCGACGCCAACACCGAACACTCCCGCATCCGCTGCCGCGGCGAACGCGGCTTCGCCACCCTCAAAAACTGGGCCATCCTCCACCGCGCCCGCTGCAGCACCGACCGCGTCACCACCCTCGCCCAAGCCATCCTCACCCTCGAAAACCAACGATGAAAAAGGCTCAGTGAACGCCGCGAGCGGCCGCGCCGTTCTGGGCTGGTTCGGTCCGGCCGAACGCGGGTTCGCGATGGGCATCCGCCAGACGGCCCAGCCACTCGGCGTGGGAGTCGCCGCTTTCGGTCTCCCGCCGCTCGCCGATCGATGGGGCTTCCAGGTCTCGCTCATGTTGCCCGCGGCCGCCGCGGTCGTCGTCGCGCTTCTCGTCGCGTGGCTGCTGGTCGACCCGCCGCGGCCGCCGGCCGGATCCGAACCGGGGGAGAAGCCGCCGTCGCCGTACCGGAAGCCGGCGTTGTGGCGTGTCCACGGCGCGAGCGCGCTATTGGTGGTCCCACAGTTCACCGTTTCCGCGTTCGCGCCGGTGTACCTCGTGACGGTGCACCACTGGACGGCGTCGTCGGCAGGATGGTTCGTCGGCGGTGTGCAGATCCTGGGCGCGCTGGGCAGGCTCGCGTCGGGCTATTGGTCGGATCGCGTCGGCAGCCGCCTGCGGCCGATGCGGCAGCTGGCGATCTCGAGTGCCGGGGTGATGCTGCTGGTCGCGCTCGGGGACGCGACCTGGCCGTGGCTGGTCCTGCTCGCGCTGGTGCTGGCGGCGGTCATCACGGTGTCGGACAACGGTCTCGGGTTCACGGCGTCGGCGGAGATGGCCGGGATCGCGTGGGCCGGGCGGGCGATGGGAACGCAGAACACGGGCCAGAACATCGCCGCCGCGCTGACGCCGCCGATGCTGGGCCTCGTGATCGGCGACTCGCGGTACGCCCTCGCGTTCTGCGTGGCCTCGATCTTCCCGGCCCTCGCGATCGCCCTCGTGCCTGTCAAGGCTGAGAAGACCCGGATGCTATGAAAGGCCCCTTCATTGCAAAATTTGCAATGAAGGGGCCTTTCATAGCGTGGTCTAGACGACCGTGAGGCGGTTCTCGAAGGTCTCGACGAGCTTGCGCCACTCGGACTGCTCGGCGTCGAACGGAGCGCTCGGCTCGAGGCGCGAGGGGTCCGGCCGCAGCACGAAGGACACCAGCCAGCCGAGGCTTTCGTTGGCGGCCAGCGCGGTTTCGACGGTGTCGTCGCCGGCCCACTCGGCGGCGTCGCTGATCAGCTCGACGGCCAGCTCCAGCTGCGTCGGGTCGATCGATTCGGGACCCTCGGCGATGTCTTCGGCGATGCCGTTGAGTACGTAGGTGTTCTCGACGTCGACCTCGATCTCGAGTTCGCCCGCGGTGGCCTTCGTGGTCACCTCGTCCCAAGTGGACACCTGGGTGAGGTCGTTGTCCGCCAGGTCCTTGCCGTCCGCGATGGCGCGGATCAGCGCCTTCTCGGAGGAGAAGACGTCGATCTCGCCCTCGGTGCCGAGGAAGACCGGCTTGTCGTCGAGGTAGCAGCGCAGCGTGTAGTACTCGGCGCCGGACGTGATGATCTTGATCGGGTCGATCCCGACCTCGCCCCAGAAACCGACGGGTTCGTCGTCTTCTTCGTCCTCATCCGCGGCGTCGACGTCGTCGAGGTCCTCGTTCGCGGCGGCCGCTTCGGCTTCGGCGGATTCCGCGAGGAAGGTCGCGAGCTCTTCAGCTGTCTGCTCCAGCAGCTTCTCGTCGACGTCGGGGACGGACACCAGACCGTCGATCGCGTCGAGCACGACGTCCCACTTCTCGGAGACCGCCTGCGAAAGGTCGGTCCACAGCCGCTCGCCGTCGCGACCCGGGAACGGCAGCGTGCCCTGATCAAGCAGCGAGAAGCTCTCGTGCGCGTCGAGGACTTCGTGGACATCGTCGAGCTCGCATACGTCGGCGAGCGAACGCACGATGCCGATGATCTCCGCCAGCTCGCCCAGCGTCCACTGGTCCGGCTTGTCCGCGACCAGTTCGGGGACACCGACCAGGTCGTAGGAGTGGTCGTCGTCCGGGATCAGCTCGGGGACGTTCAGCGCGGGAACGACGTCCCACGCGGGGTGGTCCAGCAGGTCGTGCTGCTCGGAAGTCCGTACGAACGCGGCGAGATGCGCGGCGTCGGGGAAGGCGTACAGGTCTTCCTCGTCGCCGAGGAACGCTTCCCACTCCTCGCCGTCCTCCCGCCAGCGCGGCGCCCAGAGAGTGACGACGTCACCCTGTGGCAGGCCGAGTTCGATCGGGATGATGTCCTGTGCCATTCCTTAGCCCTCCGGATTACCGCCTGTTTGCGCGCGCGCCGGGTGGCGTATCCCCCGGTACGGTGCGCGTTACCGCGAAGCCTACGGGTTTCCGTCTGAGGGCGCGATCACCCCTGGGCAAGAAGCGACCAACGGATGGCACGATAGGTCCTCTGATGACACTCACAGACCTCCTGCCTGCGGATCCCGACGCCGACTCGCTGTTCGAAGCCTTCTCCGCCTGGACGGCCGAACGGGGTCTCGAGCTGTACCCGGCTCAGGAGGAGGCGCATGATCGAAGTGGTCTCCGGGGCGAACGTGATCCTGTCGACACCGACGGGCTCGGGTAAGAGCCTCGTCGCCGTCGGTGCCCACTTCACCGCGCTCGCACACGGCCGCCGCAGCTACTACACCGCGCCGATCAAGGCCCTGGTCTCGGAGAAGTTCTTCCAGCTCATCGAGATCTTCGGCGCGGACAAGGTCGGCATGATGACCGGCGACTCCAGCGTCAACGCGGACGCGCCGATCATTTGCTGCACGGCGGAAATCCTGGCGAACATCGCGTTGCGCTTCGGTGCCGACGCGCCGGTCGGCCAGGTCGTGGCCGACGAGTTCCACTTCTACTCCGAACCCGACCGCGGCTGGGCATGGCAGGTGCCGCTGCTGGAGCTGAAGGACGCGCAGTTCGTGCTGATGTCGGCGACCCTCGGCGACGTTTCGTTCTTCGAGAAGGACCTCACCCGACGCACCGGTCGCCCGACCGCGGTGGTCACGTCGGCGCAGCGACCGGTGCCGCTGACCTTCCGGTACGCGCTGACGCCGTTGCACGAGACGATGTCCGAGCTGCTCAACGGCGGACAGTCGCCGGTCTACGTCGTCCATTTCTCGCAGGCCGCGGCGATCGAACGCGCGCAGACGCTGATGAGCATCAACGTCACCACGAAGGCGGAGAAGGAAGCCATCGCCGAGATGCTCGGCGACTTCCGGTTCGCGGCCGGGTTCGGGAAGACCCTTTCGCGGCTGGTCCGGCACGGCATCGGCGTGCACCACGCCGGAATGCTGCCGAAGTACCGGCGTCTGGTGGAGCAGCTCGCGCAAGCCGGGCTGCTCAAGGTGATCTGCGGGACCGACACCCTCGGCGTCGGCATCAACGTACCAATCCGCACAGTGGTCTTCTCCGCGCTGACGAAGTACGACGGTGTGCGGCAACGGCACCTCAAGGCGCGGGAGTTCCACCAGATCGCCGGCCGGGCCGGGCGAGCGGGCTACGACACCGACGGGTACGTCGTGGTGCAGGCGCCGGACCACGTCGTCGAAAACGCCAAGGCGCTGGAGAAGGCCGGCGACGATCCCAAGAAGAAAAAGAAGATCGTCCGCAAGAAGGCGCCCGAAGGCTTCGTCAACTGGACGGAGAGCACGTTCGACCGGCTGATCGCGGCCGATCCGGAACCGCTGACTTCCAGCTTCCACGTCAGCCACTCGATGCTGCTGAACGTGATCTCCCGGCCGGGCAACGCCTTCGACTCCATGCGGCACCTGCTCGAGGACAACCACTCCGACCGTCCGGCGCAGCGGAAACTGATCCTTCGCGCGATCGCGATCTACCGGGCGCTGCTCGCGGCAGGTGTCGTGGAGCGGCTCGAGGAACCCGACGAGCAGGGCCGGATCGTTCGGCTCACCGTGGACCTGCAGTTCGATTTCGCGCTGAACCAGCCACTTTCGCCCTTCGCGCTGGCCGCCATCGAACTGCTCGACGTCGAATCGCCGTCTTATCCGCTCGATGTAGTGTCCATTGTGGAATCCACAGTGGACAACCCGCGACCGGTCCTCTCGCAACAGCAGTTCAAGGCGCGCGGCGAGGCCGTGCAGGCGATGAAGGCCGAAGGCATCGAATACGACGAGCGAATGGAGCTGCTCGAGAACGTCACGTATCCGAAGCCGCTCGAAGAGTTGCTGGAGGCGGCGTATTCCCGCTACCGGCAAGGGCATCCGTGGGTTGACGACTACGAGCTCAAGCCGAAGTCCGTGGTGCGTGACATGTACGAGCGCGCGATGAACTTCGTGGAATACATCGGTTTCTACCAGCTCGCACGCTCGGAAGGGCTGGTACTGCGGTATCTCACCGACACGTATGACTCGCTCCGGCACACGGTTCCCGACGAGGCCAAGAACGAGGGGTTGCAGGATCTCATCGAATGGCTGGGCGAGCTCGTGCGCCAGGTCGACTCCAGTCTGCTCGACGAATGGGAGGCCTTGCGGCATCCCGAAATCGGCATAGTGGAGGGCCAAACCGCCCGGCCGCCGTCCGAGCCGCCCGCGGTCACCAGGAACGAACGGGCTTTTCGGGTCCTTGTGCGCAACGAGCTGTTCCGTCGTGTCGAGCTCGCGTCCCGTCGCGCCTACGGAACCTTGGGTGAGCTGGACGCGGCGGCGGGCTGGGACGCCGACGCGTGGGAAGACGCGATCGAGGACTACTTCGACGAGCACGAAACGCTCGGCATCGGGCCGGACGCACGTGGGCCCGCACTGCTGATCATCGAGAAGGAAGCCGGGCTCTGGCGGGTCAGGCAGATCTTCGATGACCCGGCGGGCGACCACGACTGGGGCATCGGTGCCGAGGTCGACCTGGCGGCTTCCGACGAGGCGGGTTCGGCGGTCATCCGGATCACGGCGGTCGACCAGCTCTGATCCTGCCCCTTCGGGCAGGCCTGCCCGAAGGCAGTGCGCTCACAGATCCCCGCAAGTTACAGTTTGCCTCCAAGTGTCACAGGGGTCAGGGAGGAAACCATGGGGGGATCATCAAGCGGACGCTGGTCGTCGCCGCCATCGCGGCCGGGCTGGGGATCGCGGGCGGCACGGCAGCCCAGGCTGTAGTGAAGGCCTCCTTCACTACCGTGAGGGTAGGGAAGGAGGCCTTCGCTACCTTTCAGACCGTCTCGCGGCGAGGCCGAGCAACGGGACTGCCGCCGCGGTGTCGGTGATCAACGTCGAGACCATGCCCGAACGCAACACCGCGTCGATGGCCTCCGCCTTGGGTTCGGTGTAGCCCAGCGCGATCACCTCCGGTACGGCCAGAAGGTCTTCCGCGCTGATCGCCAGCACGTGATGGGCCAGCCCCGTCGACATCGGGGTCCCGTCCGCGTCGAACAACCGCGCGGAAACCTCGGCTTTCGCGCCGCGTTTCGCGATGGCGCTCCGCTCCGCCTCGTCGAGCGCGTCGTAGACCGTCGATTCCTCGGGTTTCCACGCGCCGATGCTGACCACCGCTTTGGTCAGGTTCCTGAACTGTCCGAACGTCTCCGCGATCCCGGGTTGCCGTCGCAGGGTCTCGGTCGTACGACGGTCCGGGAGGACGAGCGGGCCGAAGATCGGATAAGCCTGTCCGCCGGATACCGCGGCTACCCGGCTGACCGTTTCCACCGACCGGTCGCGCATGTCCATCCCCGCCTGGACTCCGCACAGTTGTACAACCGGGCACTTCGGTAATGAGCGGATGGCATCGGTCATCGCGTTCACCGAACGTGCCCACGACAGGCCCAGAACATCGCGGGGAGTGATGATTTCGGTGAGAAGGCGTGCGGCTAGAGAGCCGATCTTCCGGCGGACGATCTCGCGAGGTTCCCGCTCAGGTGCTCGTTCGAGCACGAGCACCCGGTCCAGGCGATAGGCGGAGCGGAGGTCGTCCGAAAGGGCGAGATCGACCGGCGCAGGGATCTGGAAGTCCACCTTCACGATGCCGGATTCTCTTGCTGTATCAAGCATTCGCGCGACTTTGAACCGGCTGATGCCGAACTCGTCGGCGATCTCGAGTTTCGACGCGCCCTGCTCGTAGAACCGACGGGCCACCGAGGCCAGGCGTAGCGACTCCGCCAAGCCAGGTACCTGCTTCCTCCCGCTCATCTGAGCACTATAGCGCGAAATCGCGGGGAAAGGTTGACGTAACAACAGCGAAAAGTTCACCATGCGGGGACATAACAGCGTTGACATGCAGTTCGAAGCATAGGCCATTCTCGCTCATTTGAGCGCACAGAGGAGGAGCTGGCATGCGTGCCGCGATCGTGGACCGGCCCGGGGAGCTCAGGGTCGGCGAGGTACCCGATCCGAAACCAGGGGAGCGCCAGGTTGTAGTGAAGGTGGGGGCCTGCGGGATCTGCGGCACCGATCTTCACATCGCCGACGGCCACTTCCCGCCGACGCCTTATCCGATCGTTCCCGGCCACGAGTTCGCCGGCGAGATCGTCGAACTCGGCGCGGATGTGCCGGGGGACTGGAAAGTGGGCGATCGAGTCGCGGTCGACCCGTCCCTGTTCTGCGGCTATTGCACGCCATGCCGGTCCGGCCGGGGCAACCTCTGCGCCAACTGGGGCGCGACCGGGGACACCGTGAACGGTGCGTTCGCCGAATATGTCGCCGTTCCCGCCGCGAACTGCTACCGGATGCCGGACACGATGACCTGGGAACAGGGTGCGCTCGTCGAGCCCGTTTCCTGTGCGGTACATGGGGTTCGTCGCATCGGCGTCGAAGCGGGGGAGCGGTTCCTGGTCGTCGGCGCGGGCACCATGGGCCTGGTCATGCAGCAACTGCTGCAGCGAGCGGGCGCGCAGGTCACCGTCGTCGACCGCAACACGGCGCGTCTCGGCCGCGCCACGGAACTCGGCGCGGTCGCGGTCGCGGGTGACGTCACCGAACTCGACGGCGAGAAATTCGACGCCGCCGCGGACTGCACCGGTGCGGCCCCGGCCATCGAGGCGGCTTTCGACGCGCTCCAGCGCGGTGGACGCCTGCTGGTCTTCGGAGTGGCGCCGGCCGAGGCGCGGGTCGCCCTCTCGCCGTTCCGGATCTACAACGACGAGATCACCGTCGTCGGCTCGATGGCCGTTCTCAACAGCTTCGGCACCGCGCTCGACCTGGTCGCCGCCGGTGCGATCGACACCGGCGCCCTGCTCACCGACACGTTGCCGCTGGAGCGGTATCCCGACGCCCTCGCCCTCATGCGCAGCGGCGCCGGTCTGAAGGTTCAGGTCTTACCGGGAGGCGAAAGTGCGTAAAATCGCAGCTTTGCTCGCCGTGATCCTGATGATGCTCACCGGCTGCGCGGGCGCGGGAGCGCTCGGCACGGGCGACCGGACGCTCGTCATCGCGATCGTCGCGAACCCACAGATGAAGGACGCCATCGAGCTTTCCGGCGAGTTCGAGAAGGCCAACCCCGGCGTCACCCTCAAGTTCGTGTCGCTGCCCGAGAACCAGGCTCGCGCGAAGATCACCGCGTCGACGGCCACCGAAGGCGGCGAATTCGACGTCGTCATGATCAGCAACTACGAGGCTCCGCAGTGGGGAGCGAACGGCTGGCTCGAGAACCTCGACTCCCATATCGCGGCGAATCCCGAGTACGACGCGGGCGATTTCATCCCGAGTATCAAGGAGTCCCTGTCCCACAACGGATCGCTCTACGCGGTGCCGTTCTACGGCGAATCGTCGTTCCTGGCGTACCGAAAGGACCTCTTCGAGCAGGCCGGGATCACGATGCCCGCCAAGCCGACCTGGACACAAATCGCGGAATACGCAGCGAAGCTCGACGACAAGTCGAAGGGCGTCGCCGGGATCTGTCTGCGCGGCAAGCCGGGTTGGGGTGAGAGCCTCGCGCCGTTCACCACGGTCGCCAACACCTTCGGCGCGCAGTGGTTCGACAAGGACTGGAACGCCAAGCTCACCAGCCCCGAGTTCAAGGCGGCCGCCGAGTTCTACGTCAACTTGGTCCGGCAGCACGGCGAAGTCGGCGCTTCCAGCGCCGGGTTCTCCGAATGCGGCACGCGCTACACCCAGGGACAGGCCGCGATGTGGTACGACGCCACGGTCATGGCCGGGACGAACGAGGACCCGGCGACCAGCAAGATCGTCGGCAAATCCGGGTACGCCCCGGCGCCGGTGGAGAAGACGCAGGCGAGCGGGTGGCTCTACACCTGGGCGCTGGCGATTCCGAAGGTCGCCAAGGACAAGGATGCCGCCTGGAACTTCATGGCCTGGATGACCGACAAGGCCTATGTACAGCGGGTCGCGAAGCAATTCGGCGACTGGAACCGCGTCCCGCCAGGCGTGCGGCAGTCCACCTACGACGTCCCCGAGTATCGCGAGGCGGCCAAGGCCTACGCACAACCCACGCTCGACGGGATCGCCGACGCCAGCCAGCAGAAGGTGATGGCGAATCCGGTGCCCTATCCCGGGATCCAGTTCGTCGGAATTCCCGAGTTCCAGGATCTCGGCACTCGCGTGAGCCAGCAGCTTTCGGCGGCGATCGCGGGCCAGATCTCCGTCGAGGAAGCACTCGAACAGTCACAGGAGTACGCGCAGACCGTCGGCAAGTCGTACCAGGAGGTGCAGTGATGTCCACGCTCTCCGTTCCCGCCCGCACCGCACCCGCCCATTCGCGGAGCGCTCAGCCGAGGCGCGGCACCGACACGGCGTTCAAACGACGTCTGCCGCTGTTGCCGGCGTTGGTGTTCGTCATCGCCGTAACCCAGCTTCCGTTCGTGCTGACCGTGTTCTATTCGTTCCAGTCGTGGAACCTGGTCCGGCCTGGTTCCAGGCATTTCGTCTGGCTGCAGAACTACATCGACGTGTTTTCCGACGCGACGTTCCTCAGTGCGCTGCTCAACACCGTGGTGCTGACAGTCGTGTGCGTCTTCTTCTCACTTCTGCTCGGTCTCGGGCTGGCGATCCTGTTGGACCGGAAGTTCCTCGGCCGCGGCGTCGTCCGGACCCTGCTGATCACGCCCTTCCTGATCCTCCCCGCGGCGGGCGCGCTGCTGTGGAAGACGACGATGTTCGACCCGACCTACGGATTGCTGCACTTCGTATTCGGCACCGACGTCGACTGGCTTTCGCAGTTCCCACTGGCCTCGGTGATGGCCCAGGTCGTCTGGCAGTGGACGCCGTTCATGATGCTGCTGATCCTCGCGGGTCTGCAGAGCCAGCCGAAGGACGTGCTCGAGGCGGCGAACGTCGACGGCGCGGGCCGCTGGCGGACGTTCACCGCGATCACGTTGCCGCATTTGAGCCGGTTCCTGCAGTTGGCGACGCTGCTGGGCGCGATCTACATCGTGAACAGTTTCGACGCGATCTTCCTGATGACACAGGGCGGGCCGGGAACGGCCAGTACTAACCTGCCCTTCTACATCTACCAGCGGGCTTTCCAGGGTTTCGACATCGGACAGTCGTCCGCCATGGGCGTCGTCGTGGTGATCCTGACGATGATCGTCGCGACCTTCGCCCTGCGGTTGATGTTCCGCACGTTCTCCGTGCAGGGAGGTGCGAAATGAAGCGCCGGTTCGGACCGGGAGCGCTCACCGTCGCGACCTGGGTGATCGCGATCCTGTTCGTTTTCCCGTTGTTGTGGATGATCCTGACGGCGTTCAAACAGGAGGCGGACGCCTACACCGACCCGCCGCGGCTGTTCTTCGAGCCGACACTCGACCAGTTCGCCGGCGTTCTCGAGCGCGGTTTCCTTCCCTACCTGTCGAATTCCGCGTTCGTGACCGTGGTGTCGACGCTGTTCGTGCTCCTGCTCGGCATCCCGGCGGCGTACGCGCTCTCGCTCGCGCCGGTGAAGGGGACGAGCAACGCGCTCGGGTTCTTCCTGTCAACGAAGATGCTGCCGATTGTGGCGGCGATCATCCCGTTGTACGTGATCTCGCAGAACATCCAGCTGCTGGACAACGTTTGGGCGCTGATCATCCTGTACACGTCGATGAACCTGCCGCTGGCCATCTGGATGATGCGGTCGTTCTTCCTCGAAGTGCCGCACGAGATGATCGAGGCGGGCCGGATCGACGGGGCGACTCTGCCCGTGCTGCTCCGCAAGATCATCATGCCGGTCGTCGCCCCCGGCGTGGCCGCGACAGCGTTGATCTGCGTGATCTTCTCCTGGACCGAGTTCTTCTATTCGGTCAACCTCACCGCCGCGCGGGCCGGAACCGTGCCGGTGTTCCTCGTCGGATTCATCACCAGTGAGGGGTTGTACTGGGCACAGCTGTCCGCCGCGGCCCTGCTCGCGTCTCTGCCGGTGATGATCGTCGGCTGGATCGCGCAGAACCACCTGGTCCGAGGGCTGTCCATGGGTGCGGTCAAGTAGGCCTCGTGAGTGGTAATGGCGGTTCTAACCGTCATTACCACTCACGAGCCACCTCACTCGCTCAACGTGATCGCCTGACTCGGACAAATGTGCACGGCGGTGCGCGCGTGCTCTTCAGCCTCGCCCTCGGGCTCCGGAACCAGCACGATGACCGTCCCGTCGTCTTCGCTCTGATCGAAGAGGTCGGGGTCGGTGAGCACACATTGGCCCGCGCCCACACATCGCCCGGTGTCCGCGATGATCTTCATGGGGTCCTCCTACCAGGTGACCGGAAGCTTGTAGAGACCGTAGATCGCGGAATCATGCTTGAACGGTAGCTCGCTGACCGGCACCGTGACCTGAAGTCCGGGAAGACGGCGGAACAGGGTGTCGAAGACGATCTGTAGTTCCATCCGCGCGAGGTTCTGTCCCAGGCACTGATGTGCCCCGAAGCCGAACGCGACATGATGCCGGGCGCCGCGTTCGATGTCGAAGGTGTCCGGGTCTTCGAAGGCGACCGGGTCGTGGTTGCCGGAGTCGCTCAGCCCGACGACACCTTCGCCCGCACGGATGAGTGTGCCGCCGATCTCGACATCGGCCGTGGCGACCCGTGACGTCGCGATCTCGGCGATGGTGAAGACGCGCAAGAGTTCTTCGACGGCGGCCAAGGTCTTGCCGGGGTCGGCGGTGATCGCCGCGAGCTGGTCCGGGTTCTCCAGCAGCGTGAGGGTGCCGAGAGAGATCATGTTGGCGGTGGTCTCGTGCCCGGCGATCAACAGCAGGAACGCCAGACCGACGAGTTCGTCGTGGTCCGCAGCCCCGTTTTCGCGCTGCTTCAGGATCTGGCGGCTGAGGAGGTCGTCACCGGGTGCCGCCTCCTTCTCGGCGACCAGATCGTCCAAATAGGACTTCATCTCGTCGACGCACTGTTTGCGCTCTTCCATCGTGTTCTCGCGGTTGAGCATCTTGGAACTGCGTGCCTGGAAGAACTCGTGGTCCGAGTACGGGACGCCGAGCAGTTCGCAGATCACCAGCGAGGGAACGGGCAGGGAGAGCGCTTGGACGAGGTCGACGGGTTTCGGGCCGGCGATCATGGCGTCGATGTGCTCGTCGACGATCTGCTGGATACGCGGCTGCAGGGCCTTCATCCGCTTGACGGTGAACTCGCCGACGACGTCCCGGCGAGCCTTGCCGTGTTCCGGTGGGTCCATCGCGATGAGCGACGGCCGGAACGAGTCGTCGTCCTGCCGGACCGCCTGCTTCACCATCATCGGAAATCCCGGATTCTTCCGGTCGGAGCTGAAATGCGGACTGGAGAGCATCTCGCGGATGTCGTCGAGCCTGGTCAGTGCCCAAGCGGTCTGACCGGACGGCAGCCCGACCCGCGAGATCGGGTTGTCTTCGCGAAGCCGCTGGTAGTCCGGCGGCGGTGAAAACGGGCAGGTTCGGGCCATCGGCAACGTGGCGGTGGTTTCCTCGACCTCGGTCATCGTTGTCCTCCCCAGATCTTGGGTAGTTCGGGCGATATCGGACAGGAACCCCAAAAGGTATGCGGATGATTGCATTCCGCTTATGGAACCCAAGGTACTCAAGTGGAGGCATCTCGTCCACTCGCGGAGGAGTGGTTTCACGGAAAGGATGAAGCACCAGGCCGCACGTGCGAGAATCACCGCGCCGCAGCAAAGTCGAGAGGCGAGGATCATGACAGCCGACCCCGAGACCCGTTTGCGTGCCGATGCGCGCCGGAACCGGGACCAGATCCTCGCCGCCGCGAGGACGATCTTCGCTGCTCAAGGCGCCGAGGTCCCGATGGAGGAGATCGCGCGTGCGGCCGGCGTCGGTGTCGGCACCCTTTACCGGCGTTTTCCGGACCGTGACGCCTTGATCCGCGCCGTCGCGGTCGACAACTTCGATCGCGTCCTGGTCGACGCCAAGGCCGCGAGGGACGAGGAGCCGACGGATTGGGAAGCCCTGGTCCGGCTCCTCCATCAGTCGATGGAGCTCCAACTGAGCATCCAGCTCGCGATGGTTTCCGCTCGTGCGCTGGTGATCCTGGAGAGCGATCCCGCGATCAAGGCCCTGCGCGATGAGCTGCTTCTGGTTCTCGACGGGTTCGTCCGGGGTGCCCAGCAAGAGGGCAGGCTTCGCAACGATGTCGCGACCGGCGACGTCGCCATGTTGTTCGCGACCCTTTTGCGGCATATGCCTGGAAAGGCCGAGGCGGTCGCGCGAATGGCGACGACCCGGTGTATCGGCATCATGATCGATGGTTTGCGCGCCGGGCAGAACAGTCCTTTGCCAGGCCGCGCGCTCACCAGCTCGGATCTGGACACCTGAGTCCGGCTCCCACCTCTCCGACGGTTTCCTTCGCGTTTCGGCCACTCGCAGCGATTTTCTGCGGATTCCTCCCGGAACAACCTCGAGCCCGGATGCTCATGCCGCCGAGCCGAGACAACGGAGGTAGGAGTTGGCCATCCCCGCGGATTTCGCCGAGGCCGTGAAAACGGGCGACTTCGATCCCGGCACGCATCTCGAGGCGTTGCTCGGAGAGGTGGGGTTGACGTCGGCGGATGCGGGCGGAGCGGTGACCTTCTCCGGGCGTGACCCGATCCTGCCCAGTCCGCACCGGCTCGGTGCGGCGTTCGGGATTCCGGTGATGGCCGCCGCGGTGGGGGCGGCGGCCGTCGGACGGCATCGCACCGGCCAAGGGCAGGATCTCCATCTCGACCTGCGCCGTGCGGTGCACGGGATCACGCCGCACGCGTTCTGGCACCCGACTCTCGCCGGCGAGGTTCCGCCACATCCCCTGATCGCGGACAACCCGTTCTTGCTGGAGCCCTTCCTGACCCGGGACGGCCGCGTCGTCATGGCTTCCGGTGTCTACCCGCACCTGGCCGCCAAATGGTGCCGGTTCCTCGACGTCCCGCCCGACCGTGAGAAGGTCGCCGCCACCTTCGCGCGGTGGGATGCGGAAGCGCTGGAAAGCGCGGCCAACGCCGCCGGTCTTCCCCTCTGTATCGCGCGCACCGTCGAGGAATGGCTCGTTCATCCGCAAGGCGCGGAGCTGGCGCGACAGCCGGTGATCGGGCTCGAACGGATCGGGGACGCGCCGCCACGCGAATTCGGCCATTCGGAGCGTCCGCTCGCCGGAGTACGAGTGTTGTCCTTTACGCACGCGATCGCGGGGCCGACCGTCGGCCGCACCCTCGCGGAACAAGGGGCGGATGTTCTCTGTGCGACTCGGCCAGAGGACTACGAGCACGATTTCATCTACGCCGACGCCAATGTCGGTTCCCGGAGCACCTATATCGATCTGACGAACGAAATTGGCCGGGAGCGAGCGCATCTGTTGCTTTCCAACGCGGATGTCGTCGTCAACAATCATCGTGGCGGCAAACTCGAGCGGTTGGGGCTCGACCCCGGCGTACTGGCCGAGATGTATCCGGGAATCGTGAGTGTTTCCGTCAGCTGCTACGGAATGACAGGTCCGTGGGCAGACCGTGGCGGTTTCGACATGAACGGATCCGCCGCGTCCGGGTTGATGGACACCGAGGGCGCGCCGGGAGCCCCGCGGTTGCCGGTCACCGGGATGATCAACGATTTCATTACCGGTTATCTCGGTGCCGTCGGTGCGACCGCCGCCTTGGTCAAACGTGCGACCGAGGGCGGAAGCTGGCAGGTCACGGTCAGTCTGACCCGCACTGCCATGTGGTACCGGAGCCTGGGTTTCGTGGATCCCGCGAATGCCGGTGCGTCAACGGAACAAAGGCTTCGCGACCCGATCGCCTACGACGCCGCGACACCGTTCGGGGATCTGCACCGGCTGGCCCCGCCGGTCGAGTTCAGCCGAACTCCGCCTCGCTGGAGGGATCCGATTCTGGTGCCGCGGGGATCGAGCCGCCCGGAGTGGCTCCCTGCCTGACCCGATTCTCGGGCAAACTGTGCGCCATGGCGGACAGCGAGGGCCGGCGCGGTGTTGTCGATGAAGAGGACGTGGCGCTTCTGGACGCGCTGCACATTCATCCACGAGCGACTTTCGAGCAACTCGGCACGGCGCTCGGTGTATCCGCGGTAACCGCGTCGCGCCGGTGGAAACGCTTGGCCGAGGCGGGCCAAGCTTGGGTTTCCTCAGTGCCAGGCCCCTTCATGCCGGTAACCGGTGCCGTTATCGAGGCCGAGTGCGAGCCCGGACAAAGCCACAAGGCCGCTGCCGCGCTCGCCGAGTTGCCGCCGGTTTTCTCCGTGCACATGATCAGCGGCGCCAGCCAGTTCTACGCATTGGTGACCTCCGTCGAAGGCCTCACCCTTTCTCGGCTGCTCGTCGACCAGATGCCCGCCCTTCCCGGATTGCGGCGCGTTCGCTCCAGCCTGATGTCGACTTGGTTCACCCGGACCGACTGGCGACTGGGCGGCATAAGTTCCACCAAAGAGGGAGAACTACGGCCTGAAGAGCCCGAGGCTCCGGCCGCGTTCCGGCCTTTCGATGACTTCGACATGGAGCTTTTCCTTGCGCTGCAAGACGATGGGCGATACGGATACCGTGAACTCGCCGCGCGGCTCGGCCGGTCCGAGCAGGCGGTCAAACGACGCTTGACCGCCCTGATCCGGCAAGGCCAGATCTCGTTCCGTACGGATTTCGTCCGGGTGAAGGCGGGCTGGCCGATCCATGTGGCGCTGTGGATGCGGGTACCCGATGAGAACGTCGCGGAAGTCGGAAGTCAGCTGCGCAACTGGCCCGAGACCCGCGTCTGTACTTCCTTGGTCAGTGACAAGAACCTTTTCGCCACCATGCAGGTCCATGGCCTGCCCGAGCTCGAACGTACGTTGGCGCGGGTCAGGAGGACCTGGAACGACGTCGAGATCGCCGATCGCCAGGTCATCCTTCGCTCGGTGAAATCATGGGGAAGGTTGCTGGACGAAGACGGCTACGCCATCGGCGTCGTCCCGGTGAACCCGTGGTACACCGCTCAAGAGGGCATGCCGCCTAACGGCTGAACGCGCGCCGCATACGGTGCAACGCGGTGAGTGGCAGCGTGGCGGTTTCCCACATCTCCCGCTTCGTGGGCATCGATTTCCTGCAACTTGCGAACTTCACGTTGTGTGCTTCCACCATTTCTCCATGACGTCGACGATCACCTCCGTGTTCTTGCCGCTCGCGCTGGCGATCGTCATGTTCGGCCTTGGTCTCTCGCTCACCCTTGACGATTTCAGGCGGGTCGCGACCAGCCCTCGGGCGACGTTGGTGGCACTCGGCTGCCAGCTTCTGCTGCTACCCGCGTTGTGCCTGCTGCTCATCGAGACGGTCGGGCTGCCCGGACACGGCCCGTCGGGCCCGATGCTCGCCGCGGGGATGATGTTGCTCGCGGCCACTCCCGGCGGCACGACGGCCAGTCTGTTCAGCCACCTTTTCCGCGGCGATGTCGCCCTCAACATCAGTCTCATCGCGGTGAATTCGGTGCTGTCGGTCGTGACGCTTCCGTTGATCACCAACTTCGCCTTCGCCCGCTACCTTCCCGAGGGAGGGCAGTCGGTCGGTTTGCATTTCGGCGAGACACTCGAAGTCTTCGCGATCGTCCTCGTGCCCGTCCTGATCGGCATGGCCGTTCGCGCGCGCCGGGGAGACTTCGCCCTTCGGATGGACCGGCCGGTGCGGATCGCCTCCGTCGCCCTGCTCGTCTTGGTGATCATCGGCGCGGTGATTTCCGAGCGTGAGAACATCGGGGGTTACCTCGGCGAGGTCGGGCTGATCTGCGTCGGGTTCTGCCTGATCAACCTGACCATCGGCTATTTCGTTCCCCGGCTGTTCGGCGTAAGAGCCCCGCAGGCCATCGCGTCGTCCATGGAAATCGGTGTCCACAACGGCACGCTCGCCATGACCATCGCGCTCAGCGTGCTCGGCAACACGACCCTGGCCATTCCCGCGGCGGTCTACAGCCTGCTGAAGTTCGCCATCGTCCCGGCTTTCGGCTGGGTAATTTCCCGCTCGTACGCGGCCCGGCCCCTCACGGAGGCAAGTCGATCATGACCGTACGGCTTTCTATCCAACGGATGGACGCACGGCGCGAGGCTCCTCAGCGCGGCGTCCGGGAGAACAACCCGCCCCAGAGCCCAGGCGAGGACGTCCGGCGCTGGCGGTCTCCGTCGTCTCCGCCGCCGGGGGGTGGCGGCGGAGACGACCAGGAGACGGCCCGCGCCGGGTGATTCAAACGCCCAGCGGATGCCAGACGGTCTTGGCCTCGAGGTAGCGCCGAAGCCGGGTCATATCCGCGTCCACCGTCCAGTCGGGTTCCGCGTCCGGAACCGTGAGGACGCGCTTCACGGTGCCTGCGGCGTCGCGTGCCAGATCGGCTCGAGACGCCGGGTCCGCACCGGTCGGATCCAGGGCGTTGACGTCCCCATGCGACGCCAGCCAAGAACCCAGCTCTGAAGCTCGGCCGGTGAGGATGTTCGCGACGCCGCCAGGAAGATCGGACGTCGCGAGAACCTCGGACAAGGTGATCGCGGGAAGTGGCCGCTCCGCGCTGGACACCACGACGGCGGTGGAGCCCGTCGCGAGTACCGGGGCAAGCACGCTCACCAGACCGAGCAGTGACGACTCCTGCGGGGCGAGCACGCCCACGACGCCGGTCGGTTCCGGGACGGTGAAGGAGAAATACGGTCCCGCGACGGGGTTCGCCGCGCCGAGTACGGTTGCGATCTTGTCCGTCCAGCCCGCGTACCAGACCCAGCGGTCGATCGAAGCGTCGACGAGAGCTTGTGCCTTCTTCGCCGTGACGCCCTCGGAAGCCGTCACTTCGGCCACGAACTGCTCACGCCGGCCTTCGAGCATCTCCGCCACCCGGTACAGCACTTGGCCCCGGTTGTACGCGGTCGCGGACGACCAGCCGGCGAAAGCCTTACGGGCGGCCGAAACCGCGTCACGAACGTCTTTTCTGGACGCGTGCGCCGCGTTGGCGAGGAACTTGCCCTTGGCATCCGTGACCGGGTAGACGCGCCCCGATTCCGACCGCGGGAACTTGCCCCCGATGTAGAGCTTGTAGGTCTTGGCCACCGAAATACGGTCAGACATCGAGGTAGGCCTCCAGTCCGGTGCGTCCGCCTTCGCGGCCGAAACCCGACTCCTGGTAGCCGCCGAACGGTGCGGCGGGATCGAAGCGGTTGAACGTGTTGGCCCAGACGACGCCGGCGCGCAGCTGGTTCGCCATCCAGAGGATGCGCGAGCCCTTCTCGGTCCAGATTCCGGCCGAGAGCCCGTAAGGCGTGTTGTTCGCCTTGGTGACGGCCTCGTCCGGGGTGCGGAATGTCAGAACCGAAAGCACCGGCCCGAAGATCTCTTCGCGGGCGATGCGCATCGACTGCTGAACGTCGGAGAACACGGTGGGAGCGAAGAAGAAACCGCGCTCCGGCACCGGGCACGGACTGGTCCAGCGCTGAGCTCCCTCGGCGTCGCCGGATTCGACGAGACCCTTGATCTTCGCGAGCTGTTCCGCGGAGTTGATCGCTCCGATGTCGGTGTTCTTGTCCAGCGGATCACCGAGGCGCAGGGTCGAGACGCGGTAATGAAGCTTCTCGAGCAGTTCCTCGGCGATGGATTCCTGGACCAGGAGCCGCGAACCCGCGCAACACACGTGGCCCTGGTTGAAGAAGATGCCGTTGACGATCCCCTCGACCGCTTGATCGAGCGGAGCATCGTCGAACACGACGTTCGCGGCTTTGCCGCCCAGCTCCAAGGTGATTTTCTTCGAGGTTCCGGCGACCTGACGCTGGATGATCTTGCCGACATCGGTCGACCCGGTGAACGCGATCTTGTTGATGTCCGCGTGGCCAACGAGCGACGCGCCGATATCGCCGGCGCCGGGCAGGATGTTGACCACGCCGGGTGGCAGTTCCGCCTGCTGGCAGATCTCGGCGAACACCAGGGCGGTCAGCGGTGTCGTTTCGGCGGGCTTGAGTACCACGGTGTTGCCGGTGGCCAGCGCGGGTGCGATCTTCCAGGCGAGCATGAGCAGCGGGAAATTCCACGGAATCACCTGGCCGGCAACCCCGAGAGGCTGCGGATTCGGTCCGTAGCCCGCGTACGCCAGCTTGTCCGCCCAGCCCGCGTGGTAGAAGAAATGCGCGGCGGCCGTCGGTACGTCGGAATCCCGGGATTCCTTGATGGGTTTGCCGTTGTCGAGACTCTCCAGCACGGCCAGCTCTCGCGACCGCTCCTGGATCAGGCGCGCGATGCGGAACAGGTACTTCGCACGCTCCGCTCCCGGCATCTTCGCCCAGACGGTGTTGTAGGCCTTACGCGCGGCTTTGACCGCCGTGTCGACGTCGGACGTCGATGCCGTTCCGACCTCGGCCAAGACCTCTTCGGTGGCCGGGTTGATCGTCTTCAGCGGCTCGCCGGAGCCGTCGACGAAGTCGCCGTTGATGAACGGCCGGTAGTGCGGTTTGAGGTTCGCGATGTCGCGCGATTCGGGCGCGGGCGCATATTCGAAGATGCCCATGGTCAGTCCACCGTCACGTAGTCGGGACCGCTGTAGTGGCCGTCGGCCTGAGTGCGGCGCTGCAGAAGGAGGTCGTTCAGCAGGCTGGACGCGCCGAACCGGAACAGGTCGGGGCTCAGCCACTGCTCACCGGCGACCTCGTGCACCGCGACCAGATACTTGATCGCGTCCTTCGTGGTCCGGATCCCGCCGGCGGGTTTCACCCCGCGCAGTTCGCCGGTCTGGGTGAACCAGTCGCGGACGGCTTGGAGCATCACGTGGGTGACCGGCAGTGTCGCGGCGGGGGAGATCTTGCCGGTGGAGGTCTTGATGAAGTCGCCACCGGCCAGCAGGGCGAGCCAGGACGCCCGGCGAACGTTGTCGTAGGTGGCGAGTTCCCCGGTCTCGAGGATGACCTTCAGATGGGCGCTGCCGCAGGCGGCCTTGATCGCCTGGATCTCCTCGAAGACCGCCATGTAGCGACCCTCCAGGAACGCGCCGCGGTCGATCACCATATCGACTTCGCCGGCGCCGGCGTCGACGGCGATCTTCGTGTCGGCCAGCTTGATCTCACGGCTCGTGCGGCCGGCCGGGAAGCCGGTCGCGACACTCGCCACGTGGATTCCGGTGCCCTTGAGGGACTCGACCGCCGTCTCGACCAGGTCCGGGTACACGCAGACCGCCGCGACGTGCGGCGTACCGGGACGCTCCGGATCCGGGCGCTTGGCCTTCGCGGTCAGCGCGCGGACCTTGCCCTGGGTGTCGGCACCCTCCAGCGTGGTCAGATCGACCATCGAGATGGCGGTGTCGATCGCCCAGAGCTTGGCGGCCTTCTTGATACTTCGCGTGCCGAGGCCCGCGGCCCGCTGCTCGACGCCGACCTGGTCGACACCAGGCAGCCCGTGCAGGAACCGGCGCAGGCTCGCCTCGTCGCGAGTCGCGTCCGTCAGCGGTGCCGGGGTGGCCGGCACCGCTGACGAGCTGGTCGTAGCTGTCATACCGGTGAGTGTAGGCGGAGGTGACGCTCCGGCAGCGTGATGTTCGGCGCTAGAGCGTGGGGATCTGCTGCCGCGTCCCGGCCCCGGACTACGCACTTCGTCGACGAACTGCCACCGACCAGCCCGGCGAGACCAGAGTGTCCGGGAGGACCGCCGGCCGGGCGGGATCTCGCGCCCGAAAGGGCAGGTCAGGCCTCGAGCTCGGGGACGTCCTTGCGCGGTTTCCGCTTGACGACGACGCCGCCCCAGAAGGCGAGCCCGGTGATCTTGATCGTGGGGGCGGTCGGCGAGGCCGGTGGCGTGAGGGCGCGGTCTTCCAACTCGAAGCCGCCCATGAAGCCGATTCCGGTGACCTCGACGTTGACGTCATCGGGCACGATGATGTTGATCCCGCCCATGATCGCGACCGCGGTGATCGTCGAATGTTTCTCGGCGAAGCGCGCCTGGCGCAGGTCGATGTCGACGCCGCCCCAGAACGCGAAGCTGTTGTGCTGCGGCGGGACCACCCAGCTGCCCTTGCGTGAGGCACCGGACATGACCGCGATCGACGCCCCCGAGCCGGGATGCCCCCCGATCCGGTTGTCGGGGAAGCCGAGCACGCGTGACGACGCGACCTCGACGGCCGCGCCCGTCCCCGCGTTCGGCAGGTCGGCGGTCACCGGTTTGAGGTCGCCCGCGGTCTTGGCCGCGTACACCGTGGTCAGTCGCTCTTCGAGCTCGTTGATCGTGATGCGGCCTTCGGACATCGCCATATGCAGCACCTGCGCGACCTTCTCCCGGTCGGCGTCGGAGATGCGCATCTGGTCCGGGCCCGGCATGGCTGGCTGTTCGGTCACGCAGAGGAGCCTAGTGCCCGAGGAGGACTCGGACGTCCATCTAACGGCCGACAGTGCCATCCTTTGTGGATGGGGACTTCTTTGGCGGGTGCTCTCGAGCTCCCGGACGGTGTTCTGGTGCGCGGACGCGGCCTTGGCCGCCCGTGGCCCGGCGGGCCGTCGCCGGACTTCGGGCTGTACCTGGGTGGTGCGGGCCTGCGCCGTGAACACGACGGCAAGCTGGACTGGGAGCGGGAGTGGATCCGCTGGCCCGACTTCCTGCTCCCGCTGGACTGGGCGGACGCCCGCCGCCGGATCGTGGCGCTGCACGCGCGGGCGGCAGGCGGCGAGAACGTCGAGATCGCTTGCTACGGCGGGGTCGGGCGGACCGGGACGGTGCTGTCCTGTTTGGTCACGCTTTCCGGGATGCCCGCCGATGACGCGGTGGCCTGGGTGCGGGCGAACCACCACGAACGTTCGGTGGAGACGCCTTGGCAGCGGTGGTGGGTGTCGTGGTTCGCGGGGCGAGGTAGGCGGCGGTGAGAAGGTGGCTCGTGAGTGGTAATGACGGTTCTAACCGTCATTACCACTCACGAGGACTAAATTGACCACCATGGATGTGCACGTCGTTGATCACCCGCTGGCCAAGGCCCGGCTTTCCACCATGCGCGACGCGCGCACCGACAGCGCCGCCTTCCGCGCGGCGCTGCACGAGCTGACCGTCATGCTCGTCTACGAAGCCACGCGCGACATCCCGGTCCGCGTCGAGCGGATCCACACCCCGGTCGCGCGCACCGACGGGTACAGCCTCGCCAGCCCGCCGTTGCTGGTGCCGGTGCTGCGGGCCGGGCTCGGGATGGCGGACCAGGCGCACCGGCTGATCCCCGACGCGCAGATGGGCTTCGTCGGCCTCGCGCGCGATGAGGAGACGTTGAAGCCGACGCCGTACCTCGAGTCCCTTCCCGAATCGCTGGCCGACCGCCCGGTGATGGTGCTCGATCCGATGCTCGCGACCGGCGGTTCGATGGAGTACACGATCCGGCTGCTCACCGATCGCGGCGCCACCGACGTCACGGCGATCTGCGCGCTCGCCGCGCCCGAAGGGATCGCGCATCTCGAGAAGACCGGGCTGCCGGTGCGGGTGGTGACCGCGAGCATCGACGAGCGGCTCAACGACTCCGGGTTCATCGTGCCCGGCCTCGGCGACGCGGGGGACCGCCAGTACGGCGCCGTCTGACCTCTGGCGGCTCTGACCGTCTGGGATCAGGTGCAACATCTGCCGCGTGCCGACAACAGGCTGGTGTGACCACAAAAGTGACCGGATCGGCGGGGGTGCCGGTGGAGTCGAGGGAGCCCGCGCCCGGCAGGAGCGACACGGAGCTTTGGGGGCTGGCCGCGGGCGGTGACCACGTCGCGTTCACGAAGCTGGTCGAGCGGCATGCCAAGGCGGTGTGGAACCACGCATACCGGCTGACCGGCTCGTGGGCGTCGGCCGAGGATCTGACGTCCACGACGTTTCTCACCGCCTGGCGGCGCAAAGCGGACATCACGCTCATCCGCGACAGCGCCTTGCCGTGGCTCTACACCGTCGTCGGCAACCTCGCCCGGAGTGAACACCGCAGTGCGGGCCGCCGGCTCCGCCTCGTCAGGCGGATACCGGAACCCGTGGCGGTTTCCGACCATGCCGACACCGTCGTGGACCAGCTCGACGGTGAAGACCGGCTCAACCAGGTTCTGGCGCTGGTCAAGGCCTTGCCGAAAGCTCAGCGGAAGGCAGTCGAACTCTGCCTGCTCGGCGATCTCTCACTCGCCGACGCGGCCGAGCTGCTCGGGGTCGCCGAAGTGACCGTCCGGGCCCACATCTCTAAGGCTCGCGCACAGCTGCGGGCCGCCTTGGAGGCGAAATGACCGACGACCTCGGCCTGCCGGGCAGGCGCGAACTCCCTCCCGAAGTGCTCGGCAACGTGCTCGCGTCCGTCCGGGAGGGCATGGGAAAACCCGTGCGGCGGCGGTGGCCGGTCGTCGCGGCCGCCGCTGCCGTCAGCCTGGTCCTCGCGGGAGCCCTGGCCAGCACGGCGGTGATCCGGGACACCGACTCCGTCGCCACCTCGGGTTCTGATTTCACCCTCGACCTGGCACAGGCGAAGGCCGGTCTGGATCGCTGTTGGGCAGCGGTCCAGGAACAGGGCAAGGCGGCGAGCTTCCCGGACCGGGCCGACTGGGTGCCGCTCTTCACCAAAGACGGCTCTCATGGCACAGCCGCCGTCGTCGCCGCGATGGCGGGTGACAAGCCGTTCTTCTGCGAAACGACCGAAACGACCGTGACCGTAACCGACCCGAACGCCACCCCCGCGTACGCGCCGGGCACCAAGACCGGTGCCCTGCTGATGAGTTCTAACGGGACGATCGCGGGTGTGGCGAACCCCGAGTGGCAAGTGCTGGACTTGACCGGTCGTAGCGACGACGGCCCGAATTTCGCCTCGGAAGCCAAGGTGTACCGGCACGGAAATCTGTTCGTGGAGCAGAACAACTCCAGGCCGGGTCGGACCACCTACGCATTCGGGCCGAACACCGGGGACCGGAAGTTGGGCGAGCGTGGGGCATATGAGGCCCCTCATATTCTCCCGGCGGCACCCGAGCCTGCCGTATCGATCTACGATCGTCCGTACCCCGAGCCGAACTGGGCTACCGACGGGGGAATGCTCATGACGGAATGCCTGGTCAACTCGGCCGAACTCCTCATCGACGCGCACGCCTATCACACGAGGACCTTGCTGACCGACGGTGATTTCCGTGTCGTCGTCGCCCGGTTCGGCGAGAAGGTCGTGGTATGCCAGGCTGAGCCCGGATTCAACGGCGAGACCTGGCCTCGCTACCGCCTTTTCCCCGACCTGAACACGCCGCCGCCTGGCCCGGCCCGCAAGCTGAAGACCGAGTCGCTGGGTGGTCCCGAGAAGACCGGGAACGAAGGAAGCGTCGCGCGGAATCCGTTCATCGGGGTCGTCCCGCGGGAGGCGGCGAAGGTCTCGCTCCTGTTCGGTCCGGGGCTCGGCGTCGATGCGCCGGTCACCGACGGCACCTTCGCCGTGTGGACACCGCCGGGCGCCAACCTGGTCGATCCCATGGCGCCGGTGGCGATCATCGCGCGCGATGCAGCAGGGAAGATCATCTACGAGGGGTCCCTGCCAATCCGCTGATTCAGGCCAGCCAGCCGGAGGCGTTCGCGCGGAGAGCGGTTTCGTAGGCGGTGCTCACGATGAACTCGTCGGGCAGGTTGCCGTTGAGCTCAAGGGAGACGAGGCCGTGGACGAAGCCCCAGCAGCTGACGACGATCACCTCCGGTGGCACAGCGGTGAAAACGCCGTCGGCGACCGCTTTCCGGATGGTCTCCTCGAGTGGTTCCAGGGTCGCGCGAGCCAGCTCGGTGGTCTCCTCGGCCGGCTCGAAACCTGGGACCGACTTGGTGAACATGATCGTGTAGAGGTGCGGGTCCGCCAGGGCGCTCTCCCGATAGGCGACGCCCAAGCGGACGAGGTCCTCGACCGGGTCACCGGTGCGTTCCACGGCGGACATCCGGGTTCCGAACCGCCGGAAGCCCTCGGCGAACAGGGCGCTGACCAGATCCGTCTTTCCGCCGAAAAGTGAATAGACCGCGGTGGTGGAAGTGCCGGCGTCCGCGGCCAGCTTGCGGAGGCTGAGCGCTTTCGGGCCGTCGGCGGAGATCAGCTCACCGGCACGGTCCAGCAGTTTCAGCCGGAGATTCTCGTCGTGCGTCCTGGGGCGGGGCATGGACCAGATCGTATAGCAACACTGTTATCAATCGACAGGATTCGGAGTTGACCTGGAGCGCACTCCAGGTCGTACTGTCGTTCACATGAGCTACTCGATAGCGGAAGCCGCGCGACGTAGCGGGTTGTCCATCGACACCCTCAGGTACTACGAGCGCATCAAACTCGTCGAGCCCCCGGCGCGTGACGCCGCGGGGCGCCGCGCCTACACCGACGACGATCTCGGGTGGCTGGGGTTCCTGACCAAGCTGCGCCTGACCGGCATGCCCATCAAACGTATGCGGGAGTACGCGTCTCTGCGCCATCACGGGCCGGCGAGCGCGGGACGTCGCAAGGCGATCCTGGTCGACCAGCGTCAGTCGGTCGCGGATCGGATCGCCGAGCTGCAGACCTGCCTCGACATCCTCGACTACAAGATCGACCACTACGAACAGGTGGAGCGCAAGGTGCTCGGCACCGGCGCCACCATGGAGGGAATCTCAGCGTGATCAGCGGCACCAGGAAGCTCGGCGGGCTGGAAGTCGGGGCGCAGGGGCTCGGTTGCATGGGGATGAGCCAGGCGTACGGCGTCCGTGACGACGACACCGAGTCCGTCGCCACCGTCCACCGGGCGCTCGAGCTGGGAGTGACCCTGCTCGACACGGCGAATGTCTACGGCGCCGGTGCGAACGAAGAGCTGGTCGGCCGGGCGATCGCCGGCAAACGTGACAAGGTGGTGCTGGCGACCAAGTTCGGCATCGTCTGGACCGACGAAGGGATGGCCGCCCGGGGCGATGCGGCCTACGTCAAGAAGAGCTGCGAAGAGTCTCTGCGCAGGCTGAACGTGGACCACATCGACCTCTACTATCAGCACCGTGTCGACCCGGACACGCCTGTCGAAGAGACTTGGGGTGCACTCGCCGAGCTGGTCGCCGAGGGAAAGATCCGGTATGCCGGGATTTCCGAGGCCAGTGCCGACACGATCCGCCGCGCTCACGCCGTCCATCCGGTGACGGCCTTGCAGAGTGAATGGTCGCTGTGGACCCGGGTAATCGAGGGGGAGATCCTGTCGACCGCTCGCGAACTGGGGATCGGGATCGTGCCGTTCTCTCCGCTCGGACGCGGCTTCCTGACCGGCAGCGTGACGTCGCTGAAGGAACTGCCGGACGACGACATGCGCCGCGGGCTCCCGCGCTTCGCCGAGGGGAACTTCGAACGGAACCTAGCGATCGTCGAGGCGTTGCGGGCTCTGGCCGCGGAAAAGGGTGTGACGGCCGGCCGGCTGGCGTTGGCGTGGGTGCAGTCTCAGGGTGAGGACGTCGTGCCGATCCCAGGGACTAAGCGCCGCAAGTACCTCGAAGAGAACGTCGCCGCGGCCGGGCTAGAACTGTCCAAAGAGGACATTGAGGCCATCGAACAGGCGGCGCCGGCGGAAGCGATCGCCGGCGAGCGGTACCCGGAGCGGCTCGCCAGGGCCGCTGGCAAGTAGCCGGCTTCTTTCTGAACAGATCTAGGGAATTGCGAGAAATCATGACGGGTTCGACCCTGCCCACACGCAGGCTCGGTGCGCTGGAAGTCGGCGCGCAGGGGCTCGGTTGCATGGGGATGAGCGAGTTCTACGGCCAGGGCGACGACACGGAATCGATCGCCACCATCCACCGGGCGATCGAGCTCGGCGTGACCCTGATCGACACCGCCGACGCCTACGGCTTCGGCCGCAACGAGGAGCTGGTCGGCCGGGCGCTGGCGGGCAAACGCGACAAGGTGGTGCTGGCGACCAAGTTCGGCATCGTGCGCGACGAGGCGGATCCGCTGAAACGCGGCATCCGCGGCGACGAGTTCTATGTGCGCCAGCAGATCGACGCTTCGTTGCGCAGGCTGGATGTCGACCACATCGACCTGTACTACCAGCACCGGGTCGACCCGAACGTGCCGATCGAGGAGACCGTCGGAGCGCTTTCCTCGCTTGTCGAGCAGGGGAAGATCCGGCACATCGGGCTCTCCGAGGCAGGCGCGGCGACGATCCGGCGGGCGCACGAAGTGCATCCGATCACGGCTGTGCAGACGGAATGGTCGCTGTGGTCGCGGGACATCGAGAACGAGGTCGTTCCGGTCTGCCGGGAGCTCGGGATCGGGCTTGTGCCGTATTCGCCGCTCGGCAGGGGTTTCCTCACCGGCCGGTTCAAGTCCAAAGACGACTTCGAGAAGGGTGACTTCCGGCAGGTTTCCCAGCCGCGGTTCGCGGACGGGAACCTTGAGCGGAATCTCGCGATCGTCGAGGCGTTGCGCGCGTTGGCGGACGAGAAGGATGTGACCGCCGGGCAACTGGCGTTGGCCTGGGTGCAGGCCCAGGGTGACGACGTCGTGCCGATCCCCGGCACCAAGCGCCGCACCTACCTCGAGGAAAACGTCGCCGCGACCGGCGTGGAACTGTCCAAAGAGGACATTGTGGCCATCGAAGCGGCCGTCCCGCTCGACGCCGTGGCCGGACAGCGCTACCACGAAGACGCCATGCGCCTCCTCTCCCGCTGACCAAAGCGGTCACACGCGTGATTGGAGGGGTAACTCGCGTGATTGGAGGGGTCACACGCGTGTGACCCCTCCAATCACGCGTGTGGCCCGTTCGATCACGCGAGTTACGCGGTCAGAGAAGAGAAGTGACGGTCGAAACCACGGCGTCGAGGGCCACGGTCTGCTGCTCGCGGGTGGCGAGGCTGCGCACCGTCACGTTCCCGGCGTCCCAGTCCTCCTGGCCGACGATCACCACGGCCTGCGCGCCGGCTTTGTCGGCCCGCGTGAGTTCCTTGCCCAGCTTGCGGAGATCGATGGGCGTGAACGTCCGCAGCCCGGCCTTTCGAAGCCTTCCGGCGACGTCGCGCGCGGCGTCCGTGAGCTCCTCGACGACCGGGATCACCACGACGTCGGCTTCGCTACGCGGCTTCGGCGTCAGGTCGTGGGTGTCGAGGAAGTCGATCAGCGTGACGTCGCCCATGCCGAAGCCGATCCCCGGGATCTGCTGGGACGTGAACAAGGACGCCAGGTCGCTGTACCGGCCACCGCCGAAGAGCGCTCGGCGGTTCTCCGGGGACGTGTCGAAGACCTCGAATACCGTCGACGTGTAGTAGGCCAGCCCGCGCACGATCATGGGGTCGAACGTGATCAGGTCCGCCGCGTCGCTCGCCAGCACCTTCACCAGGTTTGAGTTTTCCTTGACCTGCTCCGTAAGTTCGTCGAGCAGCGCCTGGCCTGAGGCGAGGACCTCGGCCAGCTTCTCGAACTGCTTCTCCGACAAACCGATCTCGGTCGCGGTCTCGCCCAGCTTCGTGCGGTCCGACTTCTCCCAGCGGTCCACCAGGGTGAACACCTGCGGCAGTTGCTCGGGCGACACTCCGACGATGTCGGTGAGAGCCGAAGACAGCAGGTTCCGGTCGTTGGCCCGTACCGCGAACATGTCCGGGGTCGCGCCGAGCGCGCCCATCAGGTCGTGGACGAGCTCGAAGATCTCGATCTCGCAGTTCGCGCTGTCCGACCCGAAGATGTCCGCGTTGATCTGCCAGTGCTCGCGCACCCGGCCACGCTGCGGACGCTCGTAGCGGTGGCAGTTCGGGTGGCTGTACCACCGCACCGGGAACTGCAGTGACTTCGCGTTGCCCGCGATCATCCGTGCGACCGACGGCGTCATCTCCGGGCGCAGCGCGAGCCGCTCACCACCCTTGGTGGTCAGCGTGTAGAGCTGCTGGTCGGCGATCTCCTGTCCGGACTTCCGCTCGTAGATCTCGGCAGGTTCGAGGATCGGCCCGTCGTAGCGGAGGAACCCCCGCAGCTCGAGGACGTCGTAGAGATGACCGAACACCTGCGTCCGGACGGACATTTCGGCGGGCAGGAAGTCGCGGGTGCCCTTGACGGGCGCTGTCGGCAGGTATTCAGGCACGTCAGCAAGCTTAACGACATTGTGCTAGCACATTTCTCAGGGGAAGGCCACGCCGTACGCGGTGGTCAGGATCGCCGCGCCGAGCATGACCGCTCCGGCCGTGGTGACCTTTCCGCCGAGCTTGCCCTTGCCCGGCGCCAGGTGCAGGAAGAAACCGCCGGATTGAGCGAGCACGCCGAAGAGCAGCAAGAAGCAGGCGATCCACAGCGTGGTTTCCGGAAGCCCGGTTTGTGCCAGGATCTGCAGCGCGACCAGCGCGAGGATCAGCAGGACGCCGGCGTGGGCGTGGCCGGCGCGGAACATTCCGCGCTGATGTTCGGTGAGTTTCCGGTCGCGCAGGACGCCCATCAAGGCGTAGCCGCCGTACATGACCGTCGGCAGTGACACGAGCGCGATGACCGTGAACAACCTGATGGGACCTTCCATGACGTTCCTCTCTCGTGGTGGCCCGCCAAAGATAACACCGTTTTAAAACGCTGTCACGAAACTTCTGTTCCGCAAGTCGTCCTCTGGTTGCGGTAGTTGCACAGGGGGTCAGGCGGGGACGCCGCGAGAAAGGACGAAAAGGATGTTCCGGAGTGCGGCGAGGTCGGCGAGCGGATCGCCATCGACCACGAGGAGGTCGGCGCTCAGTCCGGGAGCAAGACGGCCGGTGACCTCGCCGAGGCCGAGCCCGGTGGCGCTGTCCTCGGTCGCGATCTCGAGGATCCGCCGCCGTCCGAACCCGAGCCATTCGTACAGCTCGAGAGCGCCGACCGGATCGTCGAACACCGAACCGGGCAGCCCGGCGTCGGTCCCCGCCAGCAGGCGGACACCGTGCTCCTCGAGCCAAGGCAGACGCCCGTAGACGCCCTTCGCGAGTTCGTCACCCATCCGCTCGGCGATCACCCGCCAGTTGCGGCTGCTCGTCGAGCACGCCGCGATGCCCTCGGCGGCCATCCGGTTCGCGACGCGGTCGCGCCGGTCGTACTGCCGGGGCCCGGTCATCCAGGTGCAATGCTCGATCGTGGCGACCCTGGACTCGACGGCCAGCTCGATCGCGTCGGCGCCGTGCGCATGCGCGACGACGGGAAGGCCGTGCTGTGCCGCGTGTTCGACGATCACGCTGAACTGTCGCGCGTCGAACTGGGACTCCCACATCTCGGCGCCGCCCTCGGTGATCTGGCCGCCGCTGGCCATCACCTTGATCACGTCCGCCCCGGCCGCCGCGTTCGCGTCGATCAGCACGCGAATCGCGTTGTCCCCTTCGACCTCACCGCCGAAGAAGTGGCAATGCCCGCCGGGCACGGTCAGTGGCGTCCCCGACGTCAGCAACCGGGGAGCCGCGACGCCTTCCCTCTCGAGCTCGGCGCGGACTCGGGCGGCCACGTGATCGCGATCCCCGAGATCCCGCACGGTCGTGACACCTGATCGCAGCAACAGGTCCAGGCGTTCCCGGGCTCCCGCTCGCAACGCTGCGTCATCGCTGCCCAGGAAATTCGGCAGCATCTCGCGGGAGGCGTCGAAGGCCAGGTGCACGTGGACGTTGAACAGGCCGGGAAGCAGTGTGGCGCCAGGGAAGTCGAGCCGTTCGGCGTCCGGTGAGGCCTGTGCGATTACTTCGGCGCGGCTCCCGGCCGCGATGATCCGTTCTCCCTCGACGAGGACCGCGCCGTCGTCAAGGGGCGTGCTCGGACGCGGCAGGATCCGGCCCGCCGTCAGTAGCAACTGCAAGGTCATGCCCCGTTCTGCGATACCGCGGCCGCCAGCGCGAGCAACGGCCGCACGTCGGATTCGATGTCGGAGGCGCCGCCGGGGAGAACCAGTTTCGCCCGGCCGTCGTTCTCTTCGCCCGCGGCTTGCCTGCCGAGGGCCGTCTTCAATGCCGTCGCCGCTTCACGAGGATCGTCGACGGCGAGTGCGGTGAGGTCCGTTTCCAGGTAGGGGCTCAGCTGCACGAGCCCGTCGCGGATCTCGATCACGCGGCGGTAGTAGCTGCGGTGCACGGTGCGCGGGCGCCATCGATCCCATCGCCCTTGCGGCGCGGACCTCAGCACGATGTTCGGATATACCTCGGCCAGAACGCTCCACAGCGGGGTGAGCCGCTGGTGATGGAGCCGATGCTGTCGACGGCGTCGCAGCGCGGAGATCCGGGCACGCACACCGGGATAGGTGATACCCGCGAGGAAGAGCACGGTGCCGAGGATCACCAGCGGCACGGCCACCTTGAGCAGGATCGGAACAGAAGGCCCGAACGCCCAGGCGATGACGACGTACAGAGCGCGGAAGACACTGCCTGCCGACATGCTGATCAGTCCGGCCGCGCTGAGTTTCAACCCTGTCCGCAGATGCCTGTCCGCGGTGCGGATGTACCGGAAGATCCACCAGGTGCAGGCGATCAGGCCGTAGATCAGGTAGAGCCCGGCCCCGAGATAGAACAGCGCCACCCCTGGCACGTGCACGAGTTTCGGGCTCAGCGCGGATCCGCGGACTTCCGGCGGTGTGACGGCCATGGCGACGAACATCAGCGCGATCGCGGCGCCAAGCGGGATCAACTCGAACAGCACCCGGCGCGGCCTGCGCGGTCCGAGCGCGGAGCCGAGGAACACGATCAACAGCGCACACAGCCCGAAGGCCAGCATGATGTTGTTGACCATGCGCCCGGCACCTTTGCCCGCCAGTCCGTCGAGCCAGTCGGAAATGACCTTCTGCTGTGCCAGGAACGAGCCGGCGACACAGGCGATCGTGATGGTGATCGCCCAGTTCGGCAGCACGCGTGGAGCGCGGTAGGTCTGGTAGATCCGCCAGGTGAGCGCGGTCGCGAAAAGCACCATCGCGACGAGGTTGATCGGGGAGAACAGTGCGTTCACAGCCACCCTTGATGGTCGCCCAAAGCTCCTTGGACCCGGCGCACGTCATCGTCGTCGGCGCGACGGGGGATCGTGTAGTTCAACACCGACGCCCATTCGAGGATGATGGTCGCCACCGTTTCGGCCTCCCATTCGTGGGCCTCATCGTAGGAGGTGCGGCGCAACGCGTGGTGGACGGCGTCACCGTCGAGTCCTGTCGCGGGACCGCGCAGGAAGTCGGCTGGTTCGGCGTCGCCACCGGGATGGTGGTCGGCGAGCATATGCCCGAGTTCGTGCAGGATGATGTGATCCTGATGGGACTTCGTCGTCTCCTGCTGGAAGAAGATGTAGTCCGCCGAAGCGGTGGCGATCCAGCATCCGAACGGGCCGGGGACCTCCAGCGGATACGGCATCAGCCTGATCGGCCTGCCCCGTTGCTCGCCCAGCCGATCGCAGAGCACGCCGACGTCGAGCGGTGGGTCGATGTCGAGTTTGTGGAGCATGCGGCGGCAGCGTTTGCGGAGTTCGCGTTCCTTCATCGGCGATCGTCCGGCTGCTCGCGTTCGGCCCGTTCGAACCGTTCGACGAGTTCCAGCAGATCCATCACCTGACGCCGTCCTTGCGGGGAAAGCTCCTGAGCCCGCATGGCCATGAGCTTCGCCTCGCCGACGGGCTGGGCTTCCTGGTCTTCGAAGAAGTAGGTGACGGGCACCCCGAACAACCTCGCCAGAGCCTCCACATAGTGGATCTTCGGGTTGACCCTCTTACCGGTCGCGAGCTGCTGAAGGTACGCGGGTGACATGGCCGGGCCGCCTGCACGATCGATCGCCGCGGAAAGCTCGCGATAGCTGTGAGGGGCGCCTTCGTCCGCACGCACCGAGTCGATCAGCGCGCTCAGTTTCTCGGCGAAGGTGTGCTCCGACGACATTGTCCCCCGTCCGTTCCGTAGTCCAGCCGTTCGGTAGTCCTGCCGTTCCGTAGTCGCAGTGTAACGCGATTCACCCTGTCCGCAGCTGTTGACAGCATATGTATGCAGTGGTTTACAGTTGTGAAGCGGTTTCAAACCGTGTTCGGGCCTCTCTCTCCGGAATCCGTGCTCTGGGGGTGCACGGACAACGGAGTGAGAGGCCTTTCGAAGGCGACTGCACAAGATCGCGCTGGATGTAGTACGCTTCGGTAGCCAAGGTTGATCGCCATCACGGCGAACCCTTGGCCTAGGCCTGTTGCCGGAGGTCGACCCCCAGGGCTTCCGGTGACAGGCCCCTTTACTTTTCAGGGCTCGCCATCCTCAAGACATCAGCGTGGCGGCCAGTGTCCCGCCGAGTTCGAAACAAGCCTCGAGATCCTGTTTGCCCGGTTCGCCGGTGATCAGGACCGGCTCGGCCGAGCGTTCCCAGCCGAGTCCGGTGGTGATCGTCTCGATTCCACGCACGGTGCCCGCGGTGTCGCTGTTGCCGTGCACGAAGAATCCGAACGGCCGGCCGCGCGTCGAGTCGAGGCACGGGTAGTAGACGGTGTCGAAGAAGTGCTTGAGCGCCCCGGACATGTAGCCGAGGTTCGCCGGGGTCCCCAGCAGGTAGCCGTCCGCTTCGAGCACGTCGGGAACGGTCGCGCCCAGCGCGGGACGGCGCACGACATCGACGCCCTCGATGTCCGGATGGTTCGCGCCGGAAAGCACGGCTTCGAACATCGCCTGCATCGAGGGCGACGGCGTGTGGTGAACGATCAGCAACTTCGCCATACGCCGATTGTCAGGTCAGCCGGGACTCGATGTCGGCTCGAAGCGCCGCGAGCCGTTCGCCCGCGATGGCGCGAGCGGCGGCGAGATCTCCGGAAACCGGCTGTTTCACCTGGAGATACGCCTTGAGTTTCGGCTCGGTTCCCGAGGGCCTGATCACGACGCGCACGCCTTCGCCGGTCAAGCGCAGGACGTCCGCGTCGGGCAGGAGGTCCTCGATCGTCACGTCGGTGCCGCCCACCGAAGCCGGCGGTGCCGCGCGCAGACCGGCCATCAGCTTCTCCCGCACCGAAAGATCGCTGACCCGCAGCGAAACCTGATCAGTCACGTGGACGCCGTGCCGGACGGACAGTTCGTCGAGGACGTCCAGCGGCGTGCGGCCGGCCGCACGCAGGGACGCGGTCAGCCCGGCCGCGAGGATGGCGGCGGCGATACCGTCCTTGTCCCGCACGAAATCGGGATTCACGCAGAGCCCGAGTGCCTCTTCGTAGGCGAACACCAGGCCGTCGCCCGCGCGTACCAGCCATTTGAATCCGGTCAGCGTCTCCGCGTAGCGTGCGCCGAACTCTTTCGCGACTTCGCCCAGCATCGACGACGACACGATCGTCGTGGCCACCAGCGGGTCCGTCTTCTCGTTCGTGGACAGCACATGCCAGCCGAGCAGGACCCCGGTTTCGTCGCCTCGCAGCATCCGCCACGAACCGTCCCTTTCGCGCACGCCGAGCGCGCACCGGTCCGCGTCAGGGTCGAGTGCGATCGCCAGATCCGCGTCCACCTCGGACGCCAAGGCGAGCAAGAGGTCGGTCGCGCCAGGTTCCTCCGGGTTCGGGAACGCGACGGTCGGGAACCCGGGATCCGGTTCGGCCTGCTCCGCCACCAGGTGAAGATCGGCGAAGCCGGCACGCTTGAACGCGGCCCGCAGGGTTTCGGCTCCGACACCGTGCAAGGCCGTCGCCGCGACCTTCACCGCGCGCTCCGGCCCACGTGGGAGAAGGGCGACCTTGGCGAGATAGGCGTCCCGGACTTCGTCGCCGAGCACCTCGGCGCCGGGCTCTCGCGGCACGCTCACCGCGGCGGGCACGGCCGCGATGGCCCGCTCGATCAGGCCGTCCGAAGGCGGGACGATCTGGCCGCCAGTGGCGTCGTAAAGCTTGTATCCGTTGTCCGCGGGGGGATTGTGTGAGGCGGTGATCTGGATACCGGCGACAGCCGCGAAGTCCGGCACCGCGAACGCGAGTACCGGGGTGGGCAGTGGTCCGGGCAGGACCTTGACCTTGAAACCGGAGGCGGTCAGGACTTCGGCGGCGGCCGCCGCGAAGGCTTCCGAACCATGCCGCGCGTCCCGGCCGACCACGACGACGCCACCCGAATAACCCTGCGCTGTCAGCCATTCGGCGACACCGGCGGTCGTGCGGGTCACGACCGCGACGTTCATGCCGTTGGGTCCGGCGCGAACCGGGCCGCGCAGACCGGCGGTGCCGAATTCGAGCGGACCGGCCATCCGATCGGCGAGTTCCTCGGCCGCGCCGGGCTCGCCGCCCATCGCACGAGCGAGCAGGTTCTGCAGCTCGACGCGGGAGTCGTCATCCGGATCGTCCGCGATCCAGCGGAACGCCTGATCCCTGAGAACCGGGGTCAAAGAAGTCGTCACCGAGTCAGCCTACGGGTACGTTCGAGAGAGTGCGGTTGATCTTCACGTCACTGGCGTCCCATGGTCATGTCTACCCACTACTACCGCTCGCCGTCGCCGCTCGCGACGCCGGGCACGATGTGCTTTTCGCCACCGCGGAGGATTTCCTCCCCGAGTTGGCCAAGGCCGGTCTTGAGACCGCGCCTGCCGGCATCACGATGCACCAGGCCTTCACCGCCTCCGTGGGAGACGATGAAACCCGGTCACCCACTGAAATCCCGCCGGAAGAAATGATCCCGCTCGTCGCCGGCGTTTTCGGCGAACTCATGCCGAGCCGGTTCTCGGCCGAGCTGGCACCACATATCGAGCGGTTCCGGCCCGATCTGGTCGTGTACGAATCCGGGAACCCCGGCGGCGCGATCGCCGCCCGGCTGGCCGGGATTCCGGCCATCGGTCACGGATTCGGCCGGGTTTCCCTCGACGACCCGGTGGGCCAGGCGATCTTCGGGCGGATGGCGCAATTCGCCGCCGAGGCCGGTGTGAAGGGCGCGGACCTCCCGTCGTTCGGCGACCAGGTCCTGGACATCTGCCCGGAATCGGTGCAGGCGCCCGATTT
Source organism: uncultured Actinomycetota bacterium (assembly GCA_963766045.1). Taxonomy (GTDB): domain Bacteria; phylum Actinomycetota; class Actinomycetes; order Mycobacteriales; family Pseudonocardiaceae; genus Amycolatopsis. The sequence goes on from CAVXYN010000003.1 coordinate 553,076, forward strand.
CGTCGCGGAGGCGAGGCGGGTTCCGCTGCGTCCGGTCGGCTGGTCCGAGCCGGGCGAGCTGCCGGAAGGGATTCTCGGGCGAGACAAGAGTCGTCCCTTGGTCTACCTCACCCTCGGCACGGCCTTCGGCAACGACCGGGTGTTGCGTGAGGCCATCGCCGGGCTGGCACGCCTGGCCGCCGACGTCGTCGTCGCGTCCGGTCCCACGGTGGAGGTGGCCCAGTTGGGCGAGGTTCCGCCGAACGTCCGGCTGGAGGCATGGGTGCCACAGGCGGCGCTCTTGCCGCATGTGGATCTCGTCGTGCACCACGGTGGCAGTGGGACGACGTTGGGCGCCTTCGGTGAGGGCTTGCCCCAGCTGGTGATTCCGCAGGGGGCGGACCAGTTCACGAACGCCGAAGCCGTGGTCGAGGCCGGGGTCGGCGACAGGCTGATCGGTGACGACCTCACCGCGGACGCGATCTTCGAACGCTCGCGGAAACTGCTGGCTTCCGATGGGGTCCGTGAAGCGGCACGCTCACTCGCCGACGAGGTCGCGGCGATGCCGTCTCCGGCCGAGATCGCCGCGCGGCTTCCCGAGTTCGCTCGCTGACGCAATGAAGGGGGCCTTTCATCGCAAAATTTGCGATGAAGGCCCCTTCATTGCACTTGGTCAGGCGCGGGCGACGAGTTCCTTCAGAAGGGTGCCCATGCGGGTGGCGGACTGACGTCCGGCCTCCAGGACCTCTTCGTGGTTCAGCGGTTCCCCGGTCATCCCGGCCGCGAGGTTGGTCACCAGAGAAAGCCCGAAAACCTCGACCCCGGCCGCGCGGGCCGCGATGGCTTCGAGGACCGTCGACATGCCGACGAGGTCGGCACCGAGCGTCCGAAGCATCCGGATTTCCGCCGGAGTCTCGAAATGCGGTCCGGTCAGACCAGCGTAAACGCCTTCTTCCAGCGAAGGGTCGATTTCGCGCGCGATATCGCGCAGCCGCTTCGAGTACAGGTCCGTCAGATCGACGAAGTTCGCGCCGACGATCGGGGAGCGCGCGGTCAGGTTCAGATGGTCGGAGATCAGCACCGGCTGTCCGACACGGAAGCCCTCGCGCAGGCCACCCGCGGCGTTGGTCAGCAGGACCGTCCGCGCCCCGGCCGCCGCGGCCGTGCGCACGTTGTGCACGACCGGCTCGATGCCTTTGCCCTCGTAGAAATGCGTCCGGCCCAGCATGATCAGTGCCCGCTTCTCGCCGAGGCGGACCGACCGCACGGTTCCGCCGTGCCCGACGGCACCTGGCGCGACGAATCCGGGCAGTTCGCCCAGCGGGATCTCCGCCTCGGGCTCCCCGATGACGTCCGCGGCCGGACGCCAGCCCGAACCGAGCACAACGGCGATATCGTGCTTTTCGACGCCGGTGCGTTCAGCGATGGCGGCGGCCGCCGCGACCTCGTTCTCACTCATGCCCGCGAGCGTATCCGGATGCTTCGCGCCACCAGGAACGCGACCAGCCCGAACGGGGACAGGAAGATCGTGAGCAGCAGGATCGGGCCGGTCACCAGCGGATGGATGCGGTGCTCGCGGGATTCGAAGTACATCCATCGCGCGATGAACAGGTCGAAGGCGACGAGATGCGCCCAGATCGCGGCGGCCCCGTACGGCGAGCCGGTGAACGCGCTGAGCACGTCGAGGTCCGGCTCCCGCATCGCCGTCCAAAGTTCGCCGAAGTGAGGCATGACCAGAACGAAGTAGGGGATCAGGGGCAGCAGCGGCACCCACGGAGAGGTCATGATCCGGCGGGTCCACGACCAGCCGGGCAGGAAGATCATCAGCAGCCAGAACGGGGTCGCGATCGGAAAGGTCCAGGTGAACAACGTCGACACGCTCATCGGACAGCGTCCTCCAGTTCCCGGTCCTTCGACGGCCGCCGGATCGCGATTAGCCCGCTAAAGGCGACTCCGGCGATCAGCAGGGCGAAGGCTGCCAGAGTGAGGCCGTCGGGCGCGACGATCGACTGACCGCGCAACGCCTGCCAGGTCAGCAACGCGAGAAGACCCGCGTACCCGGCGCCGGCGACCAGCACCAGGCGCATCCGGAGGACGTCGTCGCGAAGGCGCGGGTAGCGCGTGGCCAGAAAACCGAGCGCCAGTGCGAGCAGGGGCAGCACCTGAAGTCCGTGCAAACCGATGAAATGCGGGATTCGCAGGTCGCCACCGACCGTGCTCCAGCCGAGAATCGGCAGGCCAGGACCGCCGTCGGGCAGGCCGACCGTATGCGCGCCGATCATCGTGGACGTCCCGGTCGCGTCGAGTGCGGCCTGTTGGTCGGGAGTGGGGGTGCTCATCGGTATGGCCACGGAGATTCCGATCATCCCGATGACCGAGCCGATCCGGGCCGCCCACGCCGTCGCCCGGTCCGGAATCCTGGTGAACATCACGGCGACGGTGAGGACGAGGTTGATCAGCCACAGCGTCGCGATCATCCCGCCCATGATCTGGAAGAGCGTGTTGTCCAGCGGGGTCGCGTTGTTGAAGTGGCTCGGGCGGACGCGGACGGTCTGGAACACGATCAGCACGTACTCGCCCGAGAAGATCACGACGATCGCGCTCGTGAGACGGCGCGCGGCTTTCTGAAACCGCGGGAGCAGGGAAACGAGCCAGCTCCAGGTGAAGAAGTACAGCGTGCCGGAGACGGCGAATTTGAACGGTTTCGCCCAGAGCGGCACGCCCTCCAACATCCGCTGGTCGGCCACCATGGCCACCACGCACAGCACGGTGAGCACGGCGAAGACCAGGGCCGAGCGATACGACAGCCGGTGCCAGGTGCGGGTTCGCTCCCGGAGATCGGTCAAGATGGTCATGGTCTCTCCCAAAATGGATAGTCAAGCTCTCCGTTATGGGAAGCTAGACTATCTATTCTGAGAAGTCTTCAGGGATGCCCCTGGAACCGTCCCTGAGTTGGGAGCAGCCGCGTGCGGATGGCGGAACTGAGTGCCAAGGCCGGTGTCCCGGTCGCCACGATCAAGTACTACCTGCGTGAGGGCCTGGTCCCGCCTGGTGAGCGCACGAGCCCCAACCAGGCGAGATACGACGACGGCCACGTCCAGCGGATCAAGCTGATCAGGGCGTTGATGGAGGTCGGCGGCCTTTCGCTGGGGACGGTCGGCGAGGTGCTCGCCGCGGTCGACGCCGGCGAGAGGTCACCCCATCACATTCTCGGTATCGCTCAGCAGGGGATCACCACGTCACGCCAGGTCGTCGGCGACAAGGAATGGGCGCTCGCCACGGTCCGGGAGCTCGCCGAGCGCCGAGGCTGGCCCTGCAAGGACGAGGACGACCCGGTCATCGATGCCCTGGTCGGGGTCCTGTGCACCGTCCGGGAGCTGGGGCATGGGTGGTTTCTGGAGAAACTCGACGCTTATGCCGAGATCGCCGACAGGACCGCGGATCTGGATCTCGAGGGAATCGCCGGGGTCGGCTCGATCGAGCGGATCATCGAGATCGCCGTTGTCGAGACCGTGCTCGGCGACAGGCTGCTTTCGGTGCTGCGACGGCTGGCCCAGCAGCGGGCATCGAAGAGCTACTTCGCCCGGCTAGCCGCTGACGGTGAGTGATTTCGCGACCGGCTCGAAAACGCCGGACTTCGCGGAGCCTTCCTGCTCGATCGTGGACGTCACCGAGACGACCCAGAGGTTCTGCCCCTCGGCGAACAGGTCCATGAACGTCGTCCGGGTGATGGCTTCGTCCGCCGCGTCGTTGGCCGCGGGCACGGCGGCGCGCTCGGTCGTCCGGTAGGTGAACCGCAGGCTTTCGGTTCCCCGGCCGGGCGTGGTGCCCGGCTCGGTGATCATGACGAGTTCCGGGTTCTGCGACTTGAGCCAGCTGACGTAGGCCCACGGCTCGTTCCCGCTCATGAAGTCCGATAGCCGTTCGACGCGGACGACCTGGCGGCCATCGGGCGAGACGTACTGGACCACGGTGCTCGGCACACCTTTGGTGATGTGCGGGGCGGCGAACTTTTGCCAGCCTTCCGGCACGCTGATCGTGAATCGCCCGCCTTTGGTGCCGTTCACGGTGCTGGCGTCACCTTGCTGTGCGACCAGCTTCGGCGGCGGCTGCGGGTTGATCGAATCGCCCTGTTCCAGTGCGGCCGGCGGTTCGAGCGACTCCCCGCCGACCGCCCTGGCGAGAACGAACCCGCCCGCCGCGGCCAGCAGGAAGATGACGATCGACACGACCGCCAGCACCACCGTGGCCACGGCCGACCGCCCCGGCGGGCGCACCGGCTGCGGCGTGACCGTCGGCATCGGCTCGGGTTCGGCGGGCCCCTTCAGGAACGGCAGCGGCCCGGGGTCGGCGGCGAGTTCGGAACTGGGGCTTTCCACCGGCTTTTCCGGCGCCACCGTCTTGATCACCTGGGTGTCCGTGGCGTCCAGGTGGGCGGTCGTCTTCTTGCCGTCGGGCGTGTGGAACAGCCCGGCCGGGAACAGGTCGATCAGCGTCTTCGCCTGCAGCGGGTACAGCCGCCGCCGGACTTCACGCAGATTGATCCGCTTCGACGGCTCCTTCTTCATCAGCGCGCCGATGACGTCGGAGAGCGGGCCCGGCGCGGGTTTCGGCACTTTCCCGTTGACGACCTTGCCGACGGTTTCGAGCGGGTCGCCGTCGGCGTCGTACGGCGGGGAGCCCTCGGTGGCCGCGAACAGCGTCGCGCCGAGCCCCCACAGGTCGGCGGCGGGCGTGACGGCACCACCCGAGGCGACTTCGGGGGCGATGTAGGCAGGGGAGCCGAGCATCATGCCCGTGCGGGTCATCGTGGCTTCGGAGACATTGCGCGCGATTCCGAAGTCGGTGAGCTTGATCCTGCCGTCGCCGGAGACGAGCACGTTGCCCGGTTTGACGTCACGGTGCGTGATGCCGGCCGCGTGCGCGGCCTCGAGCGCGGACGCCACCGCGATCCCGACCGCGGCCGCCTGCTCGACGGTCAGCGGGCCGTGATCGCGCAGGATATGCGCGAGGCTGCGCGAGGGCAGCAGTTCCATGACCACGAACGGTTCGTCGTTCTCACGGGCGACGTCGTGCAGGATGATCACGTTCGGGTGACTGAGAACGGCGATCGCCCGCGCCTCGCGCAGGGTGCGTTCGCGCAGTTCGTCGGCTTGTGACGCCGGAACACCCGGCGGGAGCCGCACCTCCTTGACGGCGACCGGCCGGTGCAGGAACTCGTCGTAGGCCGACCACACCGTGCCCATCGAGCCCGACCCGATGACCGAGCGCAGCCGATATCGACCGGCGACGACGCGGGTCTCTTCGCCACGCTTCTCATCGCCGAAGCTCTCGGTGGAGTCGGTGGTGTCGGACGGCACGGCCCAATTGTGGCGTATGGCAATGCGGCGGGCTTATGCAGCGTGCCCTGACGGAGTGAACTGAGGTGGCCGGATCGCGACTAGCGTCACAGGTAGGGGTTGTTAAGGGCCGTTAACATCCTTGGGTATGACGGAAGTGGCCGGAACGGAGTCAACGCCGACGCCGACGCCCGACGAGCTCGTCCTGGCGGCGGAGTTCCCGGAAGCGAACCGGGAGCAGTGGCGGGAGCTCGTGGCCGGGGTGCTGCGTAAAAGCGGCGCGATCGACGAGGGCTTCGAGGGCTCGCCCGAAAGCAAGCTGGTCACCCGGACGTATGACGGCCTGGAGATCCAGCCGCTCTACACCGCCGATGACGCGGTCGAAGGCATCGGTTTCCCCGGACTTCCTCCCTTTGTGCGAGGCGCCCGGCCGGAAGGTGCCGTGACCACCGGCTGGGAAATCCGCGCCCGTTACGTGGGCCAGGACGTCAAGGCCACCAACACGGCCGTACTCGCCGACCTCGAAGGCGGCGTCAGCTCGATCTGGCTGCGGACGGGCGCGGGCGGCGTCCCCATCGCCGAGCTGGCCGACGCACTGAACGAGGTCTATGTCGAGCTCGCGCCGGTCGCGCTCGACGCGGGTGAGGACTACGAAGCCGCGGCCGTCGCCTTGTTGGAGCTTTTCGCCGAACGGGAGATCCCGGCGAGCGCGGCCGTCGGAAGTCTCGGTGCCGATCCGATCGGCCTGACCGCCCGGACCGGCTCCGCGCATCCGCTCGCTCCCGCCGCGGAACTCGCGGCCCGTGTCGCCGCGAGCCATCCGAAGGTGCGGACGATCGTCGCCGACGGCCTTCCGTTCCACGAGGCGGGCGGTTCGGACGCACAGGAACTCGGCGCGGTCATCGCGGCGGGTGTCGCCTACCTGCGAGCGCTCACCGCGGCCGGGTTGGACGTCGACACCGCCGCCGGCCGGCTGGAATTCCGGCTCGCCGCCACCGCGGACCAGTTCCTCACGATCGCGAAGTTCCGTGCGGCGCGGCGCTTGTGGGCCCGGGTCACGGAAGTCTCCGGAAGTGAAGGCGGTGTCGGGACCGGGATGCGGCAGCACGCGGTCACCTCACCGGCGATGCTGACCCAGCGCGACCCGTGGGTGAACATGCTCCGGACCACGGTCGCCTGCTTCGGCGCCGGGATCGGTGGCGCGGACTCGATCACCGTTCTTCCGTTCGACGCGGCCATCGGCCGGCCGGACGCGTTCTCCGCGCGAATCGCGCGCAACACGCACGCCGTCCTGCTCGAAGAGTCCAAACTCGCCGGTGTCATCGATCCCGCCGGCGGCTCTTGGTACGTCGAGAATCTCACCGACGAGCTGGCGAAGGCCGCTTGGCGGGAGTTCACCGCCATCGAGGCGGCAGGCGGGATCGAGGCCGAGCTGGCCTCGGGCGCGCTCGCCGCCCGGCTGGCGGAAACGTGGGAAAAGCGGTCGAAGCGGCTCGCGACCCGGCGTGACCCGATCACCGGGGTCAGCGAGTTCCCCAATCTCACCGAAAAGGCCGTTGTTCGTGAGCCGGTCGTGTCCGTTGTGGAGGGTGGGCTGCCGCGGCACCGATACGCGGAAGGGTTCGAGGCGCTGCGGGACCGGGCCGACGCGCACCCGGAACGTCCGCGCGTTTTTCTCGCCACTCTCGGACCGGTCGCCGCGCATACCGCACGCGCGAGTTTCGCCGCGAATCTGTTCCAGGCAGGCGGGATCGAGGCCGTCAATCCGGGCGCTCCCGACGACGTCGTCGCCGAATTCCGGGCGAGCGGTACGAAGATCGCCTGTCTCTGCGGGAGCAACACCTCCTACACCGAAGAAGCGGCCGAAGTCGCGTCGGCGTTGAAGGCGGCAGGGGCCACGGCGGTGCTTCTAGCCGGAAAACCGGGCGAATATACCGACGTGACCGGCTATCTCTACGCGGGCTGCGACGCCATCGAAGTCCTGACCGGCACGTTGCACGAGCTGGGAGTCCAGTGATGACCATCCCGAATTTCGCCGGAATCGAGCTGGGAACCCCGGATCCCGCCGATCGTCCCCAATGGACCGAAGCGCTGCACGCCGCCACGGGCAAGGGGCCGGACGCGCTGGCTTGGGAGACGCCGGAGGGCATCGGCGTCAAACCGGTGTACACCGCCGACGATCTTTCCGATGTGGACTTCCTCGGCACTTATCCGGGTATCGCGCCGTACCTGCGCGGCCCGTACCCGACGATGTACGTCAACCAGCCGTGGACCATCCGCCAGTACGCGGGTTTCTCCACCGCCGAGGAATCGAACGCCTTTTACCGCCGGAACCTCGCCGCGGGCCAGAAGGGCCTTTCGGTCGCCTTCGACCTCGCGACGCACCGCGGCTACGACTCCGACCACCCGCGGGTCGCCGGTGACGTCGGGATGGCCGGTGTCGCGATCGACTCGATCTACGACATGCGCCAGCTGTTCGACGGTATCCCGCTCGACAAGATGAGCGTTTCGATGACGATGAACGGCGCCGTGCTGCCGGTCCTCGCGCTGTACGTCGTCGCGGCCGAGGAGCAGGGGGTCACGCCGGACAAGCTGGCCGGGACCATCCAGAACGACATCCTCAAGGAGTTCATGGTCCGCAACACCTACATCTACCCGCCGCAGCCGTCGATGCGGATCATTTCGGACATCTTCTCGTTCACCTCGCAGAACATGCCGAAATACAACTCGATCTCCATTTCCGGCTACCACATGCAGGAAGCCGGGGCGACGGCCGATCTCGAGCTGGCGTACACGCTCGCCGACGGCGTCGAGTACATCCGTGCGGGCGTCGGGGCCGGGCTGGACGTCGACAAGTTCGCACCCCGTCTGTCGTTCTTCTGGGCGATCGGGATGAACTTCTTCATGGAGGTCGCGAAGCTCCGCGCGGCGCGGCTCCTGTGGGCCAAGCTGGTGAAGGGCTTCGAACCTCGCAGCTCGAAGTCGCTTTCGCTGCGTACGCATTCGCAGACCTCCGGCTGGTCGCTGACCGCGCAGGACGTCTACAACAACGTCGTCCGCACCTGCGTCGAAGCGATGGCGGCCACGCAGGGACATACGCAGTCGTTGCACACCAACGCCCTTGACGAGGCCCTCGCACTGCCGACGGACTTCTCGGCCCGGATCGCGCGGAACACGCAACTTCTGCTGCAGCAGGAATCCGGGACCACGCGGGTCATCGACCCGTGGGGTGGCAGCGCCTTCGTCGAAAAGCTGACTTACGACCTCGCGCGCAAGGCCTGGGGTCACATCGCCGAGGTCGAGCAGGCCGGGGGGATGGCGAAGGCGATCGACGCCGGAATCCCGAAGCTGCGCATCGAGGAAGCCGCCGCGCGCACCCAGGCACGGATCGACTCGGGACGGCAGCCGGTGATCGGGGTCAACAAGTACCAGCTCACCGACGACGAGCAGATCGACGTCCTCAAGGTCGACAACGCGGGCGTTCGCACGCAGCAGCTGGAGAAACTGCGGAGGCTGCGCGAAGAACGCGATTCCGAGGCGACCGAGGACGCGTTGCGGCGGCTCACGGCAGGCGCCCGGTCCGACGGGAACCTGCTCGCCCTCGCCATCGACGCCGCCCGCGCGAAGGCCACGGTCGGGGAGATTTCCGACGCGCTCGAGAAGATCTGGGGGCGGCACTCCGGACAGATTCGTACGATCTCCGGTGTGTACCGCGAGGAGGTCGGAAAGACCGAGAACGTCGAGAAGGCGCGCGAGCTGGTCGAGAAGTTCGCCGAGGAGGAAGGCCGCCGTCCCCGGATCCTGGTCGCGAAGATGGGCCAGGACGGCCATGACCGTGGCCAGAAGGTGATCGCGACCGGATTCGCCGACATCGGGTTCGACGTCGACGTCGGCCCGCTTTTCTCCACTCCCGGTGAGGTCGCGCGGCAGGCGATCGAGGCCGACGTGCACGTGATCGGCGTTTCGTCGCTGGCCGCGGGACATCTTTCGCTCGTGCCCGCGTTGCGTGCGGAACTCGCCGAACAAGGTCGCGAGGACATCGTCGTCGTGGTCGGCGGCGTGATCCCGCCACAGGACTACGACGAGTTGCGTAAGGCCGGTGCGGCGGCGATCTTCGGTCCCGGCACGGTCATCGCCGACGCGGCGATCGACCTGATCGGGCAGCTGACGGCTCAGGAGTCCTGAACCTTGCCGCGCAAGATCGACGTCGGGCTCCTGGCCAAGGGGGTCCTCGCGGGCGACCGAGGCGTGCTTTCCCAAGCGATCACCCTTGTCGAGTCCCACCGCGACGATCACCGGGCGCAGGCCCAGGAGCTGCTGGTCGAGCTGCTTCCGCACGCCGGTGGCGCCCAGCGGGTCGGGATCACCGGCGTTCCCGGTGTCGGTAAGTCGACATTCATCGATCAGCTCGGCACGGATCTGACGGAAGCCGGGCATCGCGTGGCCGTGCTGGCGGTCGACCCGTCGTCGACCAGGACAGGCGGCTCGATCCTTGGCGACAAGACCCGGATGGCCCGCCTGGCGGTGGACCCGAACGCGTTCATCCGGCCTTCGCCGACTTCGGGGACTCTCGGCGGCGTCGCGCGGGCGACCCGCGAGACCATCGTGCTGATGGAAGCGGCCGGTTACGACATCGTGCTGGTCGAGACGGTCGGCGTCGGACAGTCCGAGGTCACCGTCGCGAATATGGTCGACTGTTTCCTGTTCCTCACGCTGGCCCGCACCGGTGATCAGCTGCAGGGGATCAAGAAGGGCGTCCTCGAACTCGCCGACGTCATCGCGGTCAACAAGGCCGACGGCGATCACGAACGCGACGCGAAACGGGCCGCTCGTGAGCTCGCCGGTGCCCTGCGGATGATCTACGGGCACGACGCCGCCTGGACCCCGCCGGTGCTGACCTGCAGCGCGCTCACCGACGTCGGACTGGACAAGGTGTGGGCCGAGATCTGCCGTCACCGTGACGTTTTGACCGAGTCCGGGGAGCTGGGTGAACGACGGCGACAGCAGCAGGTGGAATGGACCTGGGCGATGGTCCGTGAGCAGCTTCTCGGCCGGTTGGCGGCGCATCCGGAGGTGCGAGCGGTCGTTCCGGACGTCGAACGGGCGGTCCGGGACGGCGAACTGACCCCGACGCTCGCCGCTCAGCGGATCTTGGAGGCGTTCTCCGGTCCTCCGCGTGGCGGCTGACGCACAAAGGCGGCAAAGTGGAGAATCGATCCGCGCGTCGCTACGAAAGGGAGTCATGGCTATCAGGTCTCGTCTCGGACAGCTGGCCGGGCTGGTCATCGCCGGGCTGGTCGTCTGTGCGCCGGTGGGGCAGGCCGCCGAGATCCAGGCCGCGTCGCCGGTGATCGCGCAGGCCGCGGTGGTGCACGAGGTGCCGTCGCAGGCGCCGCCGGGACCGGTGCTCGACCCCGCGGAGACCGATAAGGCCAACAGCGAGACGACCAAGAACAAGGTGATCGCCGGCGGTGTCGCCGTGGTCCTCCTGGCACTCGTGGTCCTCGGGCGGCGGACGCGGTCGAAGACCAAGAAGAAGAAGTAGTCCTGACCGCTACCGGAAAGTAGAGAGACTCTCCGCTTAGCCCGGACCGAACTCTTCGTAGCCGTTCAACGCAGATCCACTACCGGCCGTCTAGGGCTCCATCACTCGACGAGCGGCTTGTCATCTGCATGGTGCACGATCTACCGCAAATGCGTATCACAGATCGAACGGCACCCAGCGTGTCCAACAAAGTCGCCTGTTCGGCGGTTATGGTCAGCTGTGTAGCGGGAGGAGGTGCGGCGTGACGGTGCTCGATTCACGTCCGGACATTCCAGGCGACCCCGAGGGTCGCATCATTGCCCCTGTCGAGGCGCCCACCGCGCTGATCACCGAGGCCGGCGTCAGCATGGCACCTGTGCATGATCTGGGTGCCGGCCGCGGCCCCTTCTGGCTCGACGACTGGCTCCGCGCGAACGCCACCGACGTCCTCGCCTGGCGCCGGCACCTCCACGCGCACCCGGAGCTCTCCCGCCACGAGTTCGCGACCACCGAGATGGTGGTCTCCCTGCTTCGTTCGGTCGGGCTCAAACCGCAGGTTCTGCCGGTGGGCACCGGCGTCGTCTGCGACATCGGCAGCGGCGACCGGTGTGTCGCGCTGCGCGCCGACATGGACGCGCTTCCGCTGACCGAGGCCACCGGACTGCCTTATGCGTCGAAGGTCGAAGGCGCCGCGCATATGTGCGGCCACGACGCGCACACCGCGATCCTGCTTGGCGCGGCGCGCGCGCTTGCCGGTGCGCCGGAGCTCCCGGGCCGGGTCCGGCTGATCTTCCAGCCCGCCGAGGAGGTCATGCCCGGCGGTGCGCTGGACATGATCGCCGCGGGTGCGATGGAGGGTGTCGAGCGCATCTACGGGCTGCACTGCGACCCGCGGCTCGAAGTCGGCAAGATCGGGCTGCGCGAAGGCGCCCTGACCTCGGCGGCGGACCTGATCGAGCTGCGGCTCACCTCGCCTGGCGGGCACACCTCGCGGCCACATCTGACCGCGGACCTGGTGCACGCCCTCGGCACGGTGATCACGTCCCTGCCCGCGGTGCTTTCGCGCCGCGTCGACCCGCGTTCCGGAACCGTGCTGGTCTGGGGTGCTGTGCACGCCGGACAGGCCGCGAACGCCGTGCCGCAGGACGGTGTCCTGCGCGGCACGCTCCGGACCGCGGACCACGAAGTCTGGACAATGCTCGAACCGCTTGTCGCGTCTTCGGTCGAGTCGCTGCTCGCGCCGACCGGCGTCGGTTTCTCGCTGGATTACCGCCGGGGCGTCCCGCCGGTCGTGTCGGACGCGGAGTCGACCGCGCTGATGCGGGCCGGCGTCGAGGCCGCGCTGGGCGAGACCGCCGTGGCCGGAACCGAGCAGTCTTCCGGTGGCGAGGACTTCGGGTGGTACCTGGAGCACGTCCAGGGCGCCTTCGCGCGCCTCGGCGTGTGGCCGGGCGAAGGCCCGATGGCCGACATCCACCGCCCGACCTTCACGCTGGACGAGCGCGCTCTCCTTTGCGGAGTCCGCACCCTGGTCCACACCGCGCTCGCCACCCTCGCCTGAGTCGTCCACCCAATCACGCGTGTGACCCTTCCAATCACGCGTGTGACCACTCTGATCACGCGAGTTCGCTCGTTCGATACCGAACACCTGTACACAGGGTTATCCACAATCGGGCAAGTTATCCACAGATGTCGAGAAGCCCCTTTCCTGGTCGATCGTGATCTCCGATTCTCAAGGACATGATCGACTGGGGAGGACGACATGGGGCGGTCTCGCGTAGTGAGGCCGACAAGGTTCTGGGCCGTCGTGCGGTCCTCGAAGGATTGCAGAGCGGAGTGCTCGCCCAACCATGGCGAGGGGTGATCGTTCACGCGGCAGACCTGCTCAATCTGCCGACACGTGCGCAAGCGGCGCTGATGGCAGTAGGGCCGCCTGCTGCGCTTTCCGGCGCTACTTCCCTTGCCTTGCATGGGATTTCCGCCGTTGACGACTTGAATGTCCACATCACGGTGCCTTATCCGAGGCGGGCCAGATCCAAGCCGGGCTTGGTCGTGCACCGAGCCTCGTTCCAGCCGTCCGACACCACCGAGCTCGACGGCCTGACGATGTTCTCGCTGGAGCTCGCTTTAGCGGATTTCCTCTGTGACGGTGACAAGCGGACGGCCTTCGCCGCGCTCGATGAGGCGCTGCACGGTCTTGCGCCGGATCATCGCCGAGTACTTCGGGACAACGTCCGGGATCGCATCCTGGACCGGGTCGACAAGCGAGGTATCCACAGGGCACAGATGCTGCTGTCACTCGCGACCGGGAAGGCCGAATCGCCACCCGAGAGCATCTTTCTGCTCATCGTAGTGGAGGCGGGATTCCCGGTTCCGGAGGCGCAATACGAGGTCGCCACGATCGACGGGCGACGGATGTACGTGCTCGACATCGCGTGGCCGGCTGTGCGAATCGCGCTGGAGTACGACGGGTTCGCCGCGCATGAGGAACGCCGGGACTACGACGGCGAACGAGATGCGCGGATGGCCGGGCGAGGGTGGATCACGATCCGCGCCGGAGCAGCCGATCTTCGCGATCCACGTCGCGTGCTGATCGAGCTGCATGAGGCGTTCAAGCGTCGTTCTGCGCAAGTCGCGTGATTGGGAAGGCATCACGCGTGATTGGAAGGGTCACACGCGTGAGTCAGCCGGTGATGCCCTGGCAGGGGCGGGTACGGAGGGCGTCGACGTAGTCGGCGGGGGCGCCGGCGGCTTCGGCCGCATCGGCGAGGACGCCGAGGTAGCGAGCTGAGGGTAGGCCGCCTTCGTAGGCGTCCAGGACGTAGAGCCAGGACAGGACGGAACCGTCCATGGTCTGGACGCGCAGGCGGATTTTGGAGTGGATGCCGAGCTCGCCGCCTTCCCAGCGGTCGAGGCCGTCCTCGTCCAGCGACGTGACGTCGTACAGCACCACGAAGACCCGGGAACCCGGGTCTTCGACGATCGTGGCGAGTGCGCCTTCCCAGCCGAGGTCCTCGCCGCCGAAGGTCAGCCGCCAGCCCTCCAGCCAGCCGGTGCCCGCCATGGGCGAGTGCGGGGCGCGCTCCAACATCTGAGCGGGCTCCATATTGGATCCATACGCGGCATACAACGGCACCGCCACAGCCTAGCGACCCGTCCATCACCCGGCTGGACGCACATGCCGTGTCCGGCCACTCAATCCGCCCAGCGGTCGCCCGCGTACGGTGAACGCAGTCACAAACCCCGCTGCTAGGAGGAGACCCGGTGACCAAGATCGTGATCATGGGCGGAGGTCCCGCCGGTTACGAAGCGGCACTGGTCGCGGCGCAGCACGGCGCCGATGTCACCATCGTCGAACGTGACGGTCTCGGCGGCGCGTGCGTGCTTTACGACTGTGTTCCGTCGAAGACGTTCATCGCGTCTTCCGGCGCACTCGCCAACATGCACGACCTCCGTGAGCTCGGCATCAACACCGACATGGCCGACACCAGCATCGACCTGCCGACCGTGCACGGCCGGGTCAAGGGACTGGCCCTCGCGCAATCCGCCGATATCCGCGCCCGTGTGCAGCGCGAAGGTGTCCGCGTGGTCATCGGCCAGGCCCGCTTCGACGACGAAGAGACCGGCCTCGCCACCCACAAGGTCGCCGTCACCGGCCACGACGGCTCGATCGAGGTGCTCGACGCCGACGTCGTCCTCATCTCCACCGGCGCGACCCCGCGCGTGCTTCCCGGCGCCGTGCCGGACGGCGAGCGCATCCTCGACTGGCGCCAGCTCTACGACCTTCGCGAGCTTCCGGAGCACCTCGCCGTCATCGGTTCGGGCGTCACCGGCGCCGAGTTCGCCTCGGCGTACACCGAGATGGGCGTCAAGGTCACCGTCGTCTCCAGCCGCGACCGGGTGCTCCCGCACGAGGACGCCGACGCCGCGGCCGTGCTCGAGGAGGTCTTCACACAGCGTGGCACCACGGTCGCCAAGCAGGCTCGCGCGGACAAGGTCGAGCGCACCGAAAAGGGCGTCGAAATCCACCTCGCCGACGGGCGCGTGATCGAAGCCAGCCACGCGCTGATGACCGTCGGTTCGGTGCCCAATACCGTCGACATCGGTCTCGACAAGGTCGGCATCGAGCCCGGACCGGGCGGTTTCATCGGTGTCGACCGGGTTTCCCGCACCAGCGCGCCCGGTATCTACGCCGCGGGCGACTGCACCGGCGTGCTCATGCTCGCCTCGGTGGCCAGCATGCAGGGCCGCATCGCGATGTGGCACGCGCTCGGTGAGGGTGTCGCGCCGATCAAGCTCAAGACCGTCGCCGCCAACGTGTTCACCCACCCCGAGATCGCGACCGTCGGCATCAGCCAGCAGGCGATCGACTCGGGTGAGGTGCCCGCCCGCACCATCATGCTCCCGCTCGCGACGAACGCCCGCGCGAAGATGGAGGGTCTGCGGCGCGGTTTCGTGAAGTTGTTCTGCCGCCCCGCCACCGGTGTTGTCGTCGGTGGGGTGGTCGTGGCGCCGACAGCGAGCGAACTCATCCTTCCCATCGCGCTCGCCGTCCAGAACCAGCTCACAGTGGAACACCTGGCACTGACATTTTCGGTGTACCCGTCGCTTTCCGGCTCGATCACCGAGGCCGGCCGCCAGTTGATGCGTCACGACGACTTGGACTGATCTGCTCCGGGGAAGCAACCCTCGCGGGGGCGACAACGTCTAGCGCGTGTCAGGTTCGTTGACGGCTAGGGGTTTTCGTGGTGCGCAGGGTTCTTTTCGGAGTGGTCGCGATCGGAGCGGCGGTGCTGGCGGGTTCGTCCGCCGGATACGCCCAGCAGCCGCCGCCGCAACCCGATCCCGGCGTCACTGTCCAGTTGAATGACGACACCGCCTATTCGATCGGTCTCATCAACAAGTACGTCCACGGCGATTTCAATGTCGCGCTGGCGCAGTGTCCCGGCGAGGGGCTCACCGCGCCGAAGTCGACGACGTTCTCTTCGCCCGTTCTGACCGTCGGGAAGTACGACTATGGCCCGCTCGTCGGGGTCCCGGCGAATGTCAGCGCGGATGTCGAACTCAAGAAGGGGACGGACCCCGGCAACTATCCGCTCACCGTCAATTGCAACGGAAAGTCTTATACTGCAACATTTTCCGTTCCGCCTCGGCAGGTGGCCGCCGTACCTTCGGGTGGCGCGCGGGCCGGTGACGGCAGTATGGCGCCCTGAACCTGAACCGATCCATGACCGCCTCCGGATACATTCCGGGGGCGGTTTTTCGTTGCCCGAACCGGTCCGTGGATTTCGCGACCTTTTCGTGACCTGGGTGGGCAACCGTCCGGGCACGCCCCGCGTCTGGCATGCGTGGGGTGAACGACGAGCCGGTCCTGGTCTGGGGGCCGGGACCGGCTCGCTTTCATCAGCTGGGGTTTGAACGAAGTCGGGGTCGAAATGAAGTCGACGTGGTTGCGAGGTCGCCGGGCGCTGCTGGTGCTCGCGGTGTCACTGCTGGCCGTCCTGGCGACGCTGGCGTTCGTGCTGTCTGGTCCGCGTGACACCGGCCAGTCCGCGCCGCAGCCGGCCGCGGCGCGGAACGAGGAGCCCGCGGCGGAACCGGAAGCCGATGGTGGGGCGTCGGTCAACGGGATGCCGAAGGCCGATCCGGTCTCGATCGATGTGCCGAAGATCGGTGCGAAGTCCAGTTTGGTCCCGCTGGGGCTCAACCCGGACAACACCATCGAGGTTCCGCCGGTCACGAAGCCGATGCAGGCGGGCTGGTATGTGAACGGACCGACTCCGGGGGAGGTCGGGCCTTCGGTGATCCTCGGTCACGTCGATGGGAACAAGCAGAAGGGCATTTTCTTCGAACTGAAGGAGCTGGCGCCCGGGGACAAGGTGTCCATCGCGCGCAAGGACGGCACGACGGCCGAGTTCGCGATCACCAAGGTCGAGCGGATTCCGAAGGACAGCTTCCCCACCGAAGCCGTCTACGGAGACACCACCGAGCCTGAACTGCGGCTCATCACCTGTGGCGGGGTTTTCGACAAGGCCTCGCGCAACTATCTCGACAACATCATTGTTTTCGCTCGGCTGATAGCGAGGTGAGGTCCATGATCAGGTACCGGTCCGCGGCCGCTGTGCTGACGGCGTGCGGCGTGGCTCTGGCCGTGCCGGCCGTCGGGTTCGCGCAGGACAACGGTCAGGCGAGTCCGTCGCCCAGCCCGAGTCCGAGCCCGACGTCCAGCAAACCGCCGTTCCCGTATCCCTTCGTCGCGGTTTCGCCGCAGAAATCGACGGCAGGGGACGACGTCCTGGTTTCGGTCGGCTGTCCGGTCGGCGACCTAGGCGAGGTCAAATCGATCGGGCTGGACCGCATCGGGAAGTTCGAGGTGACCTCCGAGGACCCGGTCATCCAGGGGGCTGTCGCGCATATCAGCGACAAGGCGAAGCCCGGGTTCTATGCGGTCAAGGCGACCTGCAAGAAGATCACCGTGACGACGAACTTCGAGGTCACGCCGCCGCGGACGCCGACGTCGACGACCAAACCGCCGAAGCCGACCAAGCCGGCGTCGTCGACGAAGCCGGCTCCGGGCCGTCAGGTCTCGAAGGTTCCGGTGGGCGCGCCGCAGACCGGTGGCGGTGGAACGGCTCGCTGAAAAGTCGGTACCTGATGTTCGGTTCGTGGCCGGTTTTGTGTCGGTGGGCGGTGTAAGACTGTGGCCGCCGACACAACGCCGGCGGCCCGAACCGACGAATCTGGAGAGCCGACATGTTGTTCCGGGACGAACCCTGGCCGGACGGAACGCCTTCCTGGGTGGACTTGATGGTGCCTGACCGCGAGAAGGCGGTCCGTTTCTACAGCTCGCTTTTCGGCTGGAACGTCGAAGTGGGCGACGCGGAATTCGGGTACTACGGAATGGCGGGGCTCGGGGGAAGGCCCGTCGCCGGGATCGGGCAGACCCCCGAGGACCAGGCCGAAATGCCCGCGACGTGGACGACGTATCTCTCGGTGTCCGATGTGGACAAAACGGTCAGTGCCATCGGGGAGGCGGGCGGCCAGATCGTCTCGCCCGCGATGGACGTGATGACCGCCGGCCGGATGGCGATCGCGGCGGATCCGGGCGGTGCGGTGTTCGGGCTGTGGCAGCCGGGCGAGCATATCGGCACGCAGGTGACGGCCGCGCCTGGAGTGGTGGCCTGGAACGAATGCCTCAGCAGGGATTACTCGGCCGCGAAGGCCTTTTACGAGAGCGTGTTCGGCTACGGCTTCGACGACATGTCCAACGAGGACTTCACCTACGCGGTGTTGACCGTGGACGGACGGCCGGTCGGTGGGCTCGGCGCGATGCCGGAGGATGTGCCGGCCGAGGTGCCGTCGTACTGGAGCACCTACTTCAGCGTCGCCGACGCGGATGAGACGGCGGCCAAGGCCACCGAACTCGGGGGAGCCGCGGCGGGTGAGCCGTTCGACACGCCGTTCGGGCGGCAGGTGCGGATCACCGACGACCAAGGCGCCCCTTTCATGGTCATCGCGCCCAATGAACAATCCGGGAAACCGGAGGGCTGGGACAACTGACCAGCCGATAAGGCAACCAATGAACTCCCTCAGGTGTGTTCCTTATGCGAGGGCGCATCTGAGGGAGAAGTCATGGGAATGAAGGGGATCGTCGCGGGTGCGGGACTGCTCGCGATGACGGCTGGTGTGCTCATCGCACCTCAGGCCTCGGCGACCGCGCCGCCGCCGAAACTCGCGGTAAGTCCGGCGAAGGTCGCTCCGGGGCAGGCACTCGATTTCGTCGTGAGTTGCTACGGGACACCGGAAACGGTGAAGTCGGCCGGACTGGCGGACGCGGTCAAGCTGACGCCCAAGGGGTCGCCCGACTTCGTGGGACAGGGCCGTGCGGGCACTGCGACGGGACGGTTCAAGGCCAGCTTCTACTGTCACGGCAGCCCTGGCCTGCCTGCCGCGTCCGGAACGGCGACGGTCGAGTTCGAGGTCGTCTGCGTTCCGCCGACGACACCGACAACGCCGCCGAGTACCACGAAACCGTCGGAGCCCACTACAACGCCGACTGAGACGCCGAGCTCCAGCGCTCCGCCGTCCAGTTCGGCCGCCGTGGTCCCGGCGGCGCTCACCAAACCGTGCGGCACTCCGCCGGGGAAGAAGCCGCCGAAGCAGGTGAAGGTCACGCCTAAGGGCGCTCCGCAGACCGGTGGCGGCGCGTACGCCGACCGCGTGCAGCCGATCCGCCACGGCGGATAGGGGAAGAGAGCAAGGGACCTTTGCTACCACTCGCTTAGGCAAGCTAAGTAAGCGGTAGCAAAGGTCCCTTGCTCACGTCCGGGAGATCAGCCTTCGTCGTCGACCCAGTCGAAGGTCTTCGTGACGGCCTTCTTCCAGTTCTTGTACTCGGACTCTCGGCGGGAGTCGTCCATCGACGGCTCCCACTGCTTGTCCTGTGCCCAGTTGGTGCGGATGTCGTCTTCGCTCTTCCAGAACCCGACGGCGAGCCCGGCCGCGTACGCGGCACCCAGCGCGGTGGTCTCGTTGACCACCGGCCGAATCACGGGCACCCCGAGGATGTCGGCCTGGAACTGCATGAGCAGTTCGTTGACGACCATGCCGCCGTCGACCTTGAGCGACGTCAGCGAGACGCCGGAGTCGGCGTTCATCGCGTCGAGCACTTCGCGCGTCTGGAAGGCCGTCGCCTCCAGGACCGCCCGCGCGAGGTGGCCCTTGTTGACGAACCGGGTGAGCCCGACGATCGCGCCGCGGGCGTCGGAACGCCAGTACGGCGCGAAAAGGCCCGAGAACGCCGGCACGAAGTACGCGCCGCCGTTGTCCTCGACGCTACTGGCATGCTCCTCGATTTCGGCCGCGGTGGTGATCATGCCGAGGTTGTCGCGCAGCCACTGCACGAGCGAGCCGGTGACCGCGATCGAGCCCTCGAGCGCGTACACCGTGTCGTTCGAGCCGATCTTGTAGCAGACCGTCGTCAGCAGGCCGTTCTGCGACATGACCTTTTCGGTGCCGGTGTTGAGCAGCATGAAGTTGCCGGTGCCGTAGGTGTTCTTGGCTTCACCCGGCGAAAGGCAGGCCTGCCCGAACGTCGCGGCCTGCTGGTCGCCGAGGATGCCCGCGATCGGGACGCCGGCCAGGGCGCCCTTCTCGCGGACGTTGCCGTACTCCTCCGACGAAGACCGGATCTCCGGCAGCATCGACACCGGAATCGTCATTTCCGCGGCGATCTCGGAGTCCCAGGCCAGGGTGTCGAGATCCATCAGCATGGTGCGCGACGCGTTGGTCGGGTCGGTGACGTGCACGCCGCCGTCGACCCCGCCCGTCATGTTCCACAGCACCCAGGTGTCCATGTTGCCGAACACCAGATCCCCGGCTTCGGCCTTTTCACGGGCGCCGTCGACGTTGTCCAGGATCCACTTGATCTTCGGTCCGGAGAAGTAGGTCGCCAGCGGCAGACCGACCTTCTCGCGGTAGCGCTCCTGCCCGCCGCCGAGTGCGCCGAGCTCGTTGACGATCTTGTCGGTACGGGTGTCCTGCCAGACGATCGCGTTGTACACCGGCTTGCCGGTGGTGCGGTCCCAGACCAGCGTGGTCTCGCGCTGGTTGGTGATGCCGACCGCGGCGATGTCGCTCGCGTGCAGGTCCGCCTTCGCGAGTGCGCCCGCGGCGACGGCCCGCGTGTTCTCCCAGATCTCCTCGGCGTTGTGCTCGACCCAGCCTGCCTTCGGGAAGATCTGTTCGTGCTCCTTCTGGTCGGAGGCGACCACGCGCCCGGAGTGGTCGAAGATCATGCACCGGGTCGACGTGGTGCCCTGGTCGATCGCGGCTACGTACGAAGTCATCGAAACTCCAGTCTCAGGTCAGGTTGTGGACGGCGAGGTACAGCAGAGCGGCCAGGGCACCGCCGGCGAGGGGGCCGGCGACCGGGATCCAGGAGTAACCCCAGTTCGGGTTGGCCTTGTTCTTGATGGGCAGCAGGAACGCGTACGCGATACGAGGGCCGAGGTCTCGGGCCGGGTTGATGGCATAGCCGGTCGGGCCACCGAGGGACTGGCCGATGACCAGCACGACGAACGCTACACCGGCGTAGCCGAGCGCGGAGTTGCCGAAGTTGGGCGTTCCTTCGGCGCCCGCGGCGAAGCTCGGGCTGAGCAGGATCCACGCGACCAGCACGAAGGTGCCGATGACCTCGGTGACGAGGTTCCACGCCGTGTTCGGGATCTGCGGCGCGGTCGAGAAGATACCGAGCGTGTTCTCGGGCTCGGGGTGATCGTCGAACTGCAGTTTGTAGGTGGCCCAGCAGAGCACCGCACCGAGGATCGCGCCGATCATCTGTCCCGCCATGTAGATCGGGACGTCGGCCCAGTCCGTCTTGTCGGCGATCGCCAGCCCGAGGGTCACCGCGGGGTTGAGGTGGGCACCGCTCGGCGAGGCGATGCTGGCGCCGGTGAAGACGGCGAACGCCCAACCGAAGGTGATGAACAGGAATCCCCCGTTGTGGCCGTTGTTCTTTCGCAACACGTGGTTCGCGACCACGCCGTTACCCAGAAGAATCAGTACTGCCGTACCGAGCAGCTCCCAGACGAATATCGCTCCCGCACTCACCGTTTGACCTCCACAATGGACATTCTGCGCAGGGTCGAACACGGTGTGCTACGGCGCCCTTGCCGACCCACGTGCGAGGCACGTTACCGTCGCGTATTTGTTCCTTCCAGGCGCCGCGTGAACTAATTCCTTCAAGATCGACGAGGGTTACGCCACATGTGTCACCCGGATAACGGACTGGTCGCGGCCGGTCGTGCGATGCTTGAACCACTGCGGCGTCAAGGAGGAATGTCACGTGGCCAGGTCTCAGCGCGAAGCCGACAACAACCCGGCAAAGCTGGGCCCGCTCCGGCGGGAAGAGTCGTGGCAGCGCCTGGGTAAGGACAAGTTCGACGTCGTCGTCATCGGCGGTGGCGTCGTCGGCGCCGGTGTCGCGCTCGACGCGGCGACCCGTGGCCTCCGGGTCGCGCTGGTCGAGGCGCGCGACCTCGCTTCGGGGACGTCCAGCCGGTCGAGCAAGCTCTTCCACGGCGGGCTCCGCTATCTGGAGCAGCTCGAATTCGGCCTTGTGCGCGAGGCACTGCGCGAACGCGAGCTGATGCTGACGACGATCGCCCCGCATCTGGTGAAACCGGTCAGTTTCCTGTATCCGCTGACGCACCGGGTCTGGGAACGTCCGTACACCGCGGCCGGTCTGCTGATGTACGACACGATGGGCGGCGCGCGTTCGGTCCCCGGGCAGAAACATCTGACCCGCGCGGGCGCGCTGCGGATGGTCCCCGCGTTGAAGCGTTCCGCGCTGATCGGCGGAATCCGTTACTACGACGCGCAGTCCGACGACGCTCGCCACACCATGACCGTCGCCCGCACCGCCGCGCACTATGGCGCCGTTGTGCGCACTTCGACCCAGGTGGTCGGGTTCCTGCGTGAGGCCGACCGGATCTCCGGTGTCAAGGTGCGTGACGTCGAGGACGGCCGGGAGACCGAGATCAGCGCTTCGGCGGTGGTCAACTGCACCGGCGTCTGGACCGACGAACTTCAGCGGCTTTCCGGCGGACGCGGCCGGTTCCGGGTCAGGGCGAGCAAAGGTGTGCACATCGTCGTCCCGCGCGACCGGATCGTCTCCGAATCGGGCATGATCCTGCGCACCGAAAAGTCGGTGCTCTTCGTCATTCCGTGGCGTAACCACTGGATCGTCGGCACGACCGACACCGACTGGAACCTCGATCTCGCGCATCCCGCGGCGACGAAGCACGACATCGACTACCTCCTCGAACACGTCAACACCGTGCTCGCGACCCCGCTGACGCACGACGACATCGAAGGCGTCTACGCAGGACTTCGGCCGCTGCTGGCGGGGGAAAGCGAAGAGACTTCGAAGCTTTCGCGGGAACACGCGGTCGCGCGGGTCGCGCCGGGGCTGGTCGCGATCGCGGGCGGCAAGTACACGACGTACCGGGTGATGGCGGCCGACGCCGTCGACGCCGCGGCCGTCGATCTTCCGGGCAGGCCGCAGTCGTCGATCACGGACAAGGTGCCGCTGCTCGGTGCCGACGGCTACCACGCGCTGGTCAACCAGGCCGATCATCTGGCTGCGGAGCATGGTCTGCACCCGTACCGGGTCCGTCACCTGCTCGACCGGTACGGCTCGATGGTGCACGAGGTTCTCGCGCTCGGCGACGGGCGGCCGGAGCTTCTCAAACCGCTCGAACACGCACCGGATTACCTCGGCGTCGAGGCCGTCTACGCGGCCAGTCATGAAGGCGCACTCCATTTGGAAGATGTTCTGGCGCGGCGGACGCGGATCTCGATCGAGTACGCGCACCGCGGGGTCGAGTGCGCGGAGCAGGTCGCCGCGCTGGTGGGCGAGGTGCTCGGCTGGTCCGATGAGACCGTGAAGCGTGAGGTCGAGGTCTACAAGGCACGGGTCGAGTCGGAACGAGAGTCCCAGTCGCAGCCCAGTGACGAGGCCGCGGACGCGCTGCGGTCCGCCGCTCCCGAAGCCCGTTCCGGACTCATCGAGCCGGTCAGCTGATTCTTTGCGATTCGGTACCAGAACGCGGGCATTGCTCGATCGGGTGAACCTGCAATAGCGTCGGTCGTACCTGGGACGGAAGGCGGGTTTGCGGTGTTTCTCGACTCGGCGACGTGGACGGACCGGATCTTCACCGGAGGCGGCTGGGCCGCCGGTACCGGTGGAATTCGCGAGGTCGTGGAACCAGCGACGGGCACGGTTCTCGGGAGTGTGGGTGTCGCCTCGGCCGAGGACGTCGCGAAAGCGGCGGAAACCGCGGCCGAAGCGCAGGGAGCCTGGGCGGCGACACCGCACGTGCAGCGGGCCGGCGTCCTGCGCAAAGCAGCACGGTTGTGGGCCGAGTATGCGGACGAGATCCGCTGGTGGAACGTGCGCGAGGTCGGCGCGGTCCCGGCGATGGCCGGATTCGCGCTGCATGTGGCGGAACAGGAGTGCTACGAAGCGGCGGCTTTGCCCAGCCGCCCTTACGGCGAACTCCTGCCGAGTGAAGAGCCGCGGCTTTCGATGGCGCGCCGGGTTCCGGCCGGTGTCGTCGCGGTGATCTCGCCGTTCAACGTGCCGATCATCCTGGGCATCCGCTCGGTCGCCCCGGCGCTGGCGCTGGGCAACGCGGTCATTCTCAAGCCGGACCCGCGCACCGCGGTCACCGGTGGCGTTGTCCTCGCGCGGATCTTCGAAGAAGCGGGCTTGCCGCCTGGCGTGCTGCAGGTTCTGCCGGGCGGAGCGGACGTCGGCGAGGCGCTGGTGACGCATCCGCTGGTCCGGGTCATTTCGTTCACCGGGTCGACCGGCGCCGGGCGTAAGGTCGGCGAACTCGCGGGCAAGCACCTGAAACGCGCACATCTGGAACTGGGCGGGAATTCGGCGCTCATCGTCCTGGACGACGCGGACGTCGACGAAGCCGCCGGCCTCGCCGCGTTCGGCTCGTTCTTCCATCAGGGCCAGATCTGCATGACCACCGGACGCCATCTGGTGCATGACCGGCTTTACGACGATTTCGTCGAGCGGCTCGCCGCGAAGGCCGCGGCCCTGCCGGTGGGGGATCCGGCCAGTGACGAGGTCGCGCTCGGCCCGGTCATCGACGTCGGGCAGCGGGACAAGATCCACGATCTCGTGACTTCCAGCGTTTCGGCCGGTGCTCGGGTCGCCGCCGGTGCCGAATATGACCGCTTGTTCTATTCCGCGACGGTGCTCGCCGACGTTCCGCCGACCGCGCCCGCGGTCACCGAAGAGATCTTCGGCCCGGTCGCGCCGGTCGTGCGGTTTTCCGACGCGGAGGAGGCCGTCCGGTTGGCGACCTCCAGCGAGTACGGCCTTTCGCTCGGAATCGTCACTCGTGACGTGCTCAAAGGACTGGAGCTGGCCGATCGGGTGCCGACCGGAATCGTGCACATCAATGACCAGACCGTCAGCGACGAGGCGAACAGCCCCTTCGGCGGAGTCGCGGCGTCAGGGACCGGAAGCCGGTTCGGCGGGGCTGCGGCGAATATCGAGGCCTTCACCGAAACACGATGGGTCACCGTACGCAGCACACCGCCCGGTTACCCGTTCTGACCCCCGAAATTAGTCCTCTAGTTGCGATTCAAGCGGTGCGGTGCCAGCGGATCAGGCGTTCCCCGGTCGGAGCCGGATCGCGTTCCGGACCGATGAGGATGAACCCGCATTTGCGAGCCACCGACGCCGAAACCGTGTTCGTTTCTTCGTAGCGGTAGCTGACCTCACGCAGGCCGAGTCCGCCGAAACCGAACCGCAGGGCGGCGTTGAGCGCGGTGGTCGCGATCCCGTTGCCCCGCGAGGCGGGCCGGACCCAGACGGAGGCTTCCGCGTACCCGAGATCGAGGTCGAGATCCCGCAAACCGACTTCGCCGAGAAGATCACCGGTCGTCGGCTCGGCGATGGCCCAGGAACAGCGCTCGTCGCCTGCCCACTGCGCCGCGCGAAGCGCGACATATTCGGTGGCTTCGTCGAGGTCGCGCATGCGGTAGTTCAGGACGTACTTGCGATGTGTCGGATCGGCGAAGGCGGCGACCAGCGCCGGGCGGTCATCGAGGTGCTTATCCGCCCGAAGCTGACGTAGGTAGTACTCGCCCGCGTTGATCTCCACCGGTTCCACACTTCGACTGTAACCGGACCGGTTGCGCCGCTTCAGCCGCGGCGGCTCATGATCAGCGCGACCGCGAGGGGCAGCAGAAAGACCAGAAACGTCCCGCGGGTGACGAAGAACAGTGCGATCGCGACCGCCGCGGCGATCGGCACGGCGCTGGCCGTGAGCCATTTCGACGGCTGGTTCGACGTGTTCGCCGCCTGTGTCACGCCCGGCATCGGTGGCAGAGGGAGCAGTGCGCCCGGCCGGGGTGACGGCAGATCGATGAACAAGGGCTCGAGGTCGCTCACCGTCTTCGCGGCGCTGACCTTCGCCGAGCGGGATCCGAATTCGTCGAGGTCGAGCCTCCCGGTGCGGACGTGCTCTTCCAGCGCATCGAGCGCGTCCTGTCGCTCGGCATCACTGAGCCGCATTTCCGGCCGTTCGCCACTCACGTCCCGAGTCTACGGTGGCTTCAGCCGTCCAGTTCCCCGCGACGTTCCCGGTATCGCCGCCGCAGTTCCCGGCGCCGGTCTTTCTCGATCCGCTGATGCGCGCTTTCCCAGCCCTTGCCCCAGATGCCCTGACCGACGGCGCTGATCCCGATCGGGACGAGGATGAAGAACCAGCTGACGTTGGTGGTGATGATGAGCGCGATCGAAGCGATGAAGATGAGCGGCATCAGCGCGCCCATGACGCGTTGCGCGGGCGACAGGTTGCCGAACGGGGAAGGCTGCCGTCCGGGTTCGCCTTCCACCACGGCATTTTTGGGCTCGTCGAAGCCAGGATGCGGTTCGGGCAGGTCGAGGAAGATCTCGGACAGCTCACCGCGCGTCTTGGCCGCGGTGACCCTGGCGGACCGCTCACCGAACTCGTCGATGTCGATCCGGCCCACGCTCATATGTTCGCCGAGTGCACTGAGTGCGGACTCGCGATCCTGATCACTGATCCGCAGCTGCGGTGACGGAACCTCGCTCACCCTTTCGATGGTAGGCCGAGCGAGGCCCCGTCAACCACGACATTCGTCAGTCTTTGAGCTCGAAGAGCTGCGTTCCCTGGGTGACCGCGGCGCCGACCTCGACCGAAAGGCCCGTCACGACGCCGGCTTTGTGCGCGGTGACCGGGTTCTCCATCTTCATCGCTTCGAGCACGACGACCAGTTCGCCCGCCTCGACCTGCTGGCCTTCCTCGACCGCGACCTTCACGATGGTGCCCTGCATCGGCGCGGTGACCGCGTCGCCACTCACCGCGGCCTTCGTCCCGCCGGCCCGCTTGCGCGGCTTGGCCTTCACGGCCGCACCGCCGCCACCGGAGTCGAGGGAGAAACCACCGGGCAGTGACACCTCGAGACGGCGACCGCCGACCTCGACGACGACGTTCTGGCGTGGCTCTTCTTCCTCGGCCTCGGGGGCTTCGGGGGCGACGAACGGTTCGATGGTGTTCTCGAACTCGGTCTCGATCCAGCGGGTGTGCACGCTGAAACCGTCTTCGTCGCCGATGAAGGCCGGGTCGTCCACGATCACGCGGTGGAACGGCAGCACGGTCGCCATCCCTTCGGCGACCATCTCGGCGAGAGCGCGACGGCTGCGCTCGAGCGCGTTCTGCCGGTCCGATCCGGTGACGATCAGCTTCGCGAGCATCGAGTCGAACTGGCCGCCGATGACGGTGCCGGATTCGACACCCGAGTCGACCCGGACACCCGGCCCGCTCGGCGCGACGAACTTCGTCACGGTTCCGGGCGCGGGCAGGAAGCCGCGGCCGGCGTCTTCACCGTTGATCCGGAATTCGATCGAGTGACCCCGCGGCTCCGGGTCTTCGGTGATGCGCAGCTTTTCGCCACGGGCGATACGGAACATCTCCCGCACGAGGTCGAGACCCGTGGTCTCCTCGGACACCGGGTGCTCGACCTGCAGTCGCGTGTTGACCTCGAGGAACGAGATCGTGCCGTCGACGGCGACGAGATATTCGACGGTTCCGGCGCCGTAGTACCCGGCTTCCTTGCAGATCGCCTTCGCGGATTCGTGGATGCGCTTGCGCTGCTCGTCGGTCAGGAACGGCGCGGGCGCCTCTTCGACGAGCTTCTGGTGGCGGCGTTGCAACGAGCAGTCGCGGGTGCCGACGACGATCGCGTTGCCGTGCTGGTCGGCGAGGACCTGGGCCTCGACGTGACGCGGCTTGTCGAGGTAGCGCTCGACGAAGCATTCGCCACGACCGAAGGCCGAGATGGCCTCACGGGTCGCCGATTCGAAAAGTTCGGGGATCTCCTCGCGAGTGCGCGCGACCTTGAGGCCGCGGCCGCCGCCACCGAACGCCGCCTTGATCGCGACCGGCAGGCCGTGCTCGTCGGCGAACGCGATGATTTCGTCGGCGTTCGCGACCGGGTCCTTCGTGCCGGGCACCAGCGGGGCGCCCGCGCGCAGCGCAATATGCCGCGCCGTGACCTTGTCGCCGAGGTCGCGGATGGCCTGCGGGCTCGGCCCGATCCAGGTCAGCCCGGCGTCGATCACGGCCTGCGCGAAGTCCGAGTTTTCGGACAGGAACCCGTAGCCCGGGTGAACCGCGTCCGCGCCCGAACGCTTGGCGGCGTCGAGCAGCTTGTCGAAGACGAGGTAGCTTTCCGCCGCCGTGGTGCCGCCGAGCGCGAAGGCTTCGTCGGCGAGACGGACATGGGGGGCGTCGCGGTCCGGATCGGCGTAGACGGCCACGCTGGTCAGCCCGGCATCCTTCGCCGCCCTGATCACACGCACCGCGATCTCGCCCCGGTTGGCGATCAGGATCTTGGTCACCGGACCACCTGTGCCGGCCTGCTCGGTCACGCCGTACCTCCTGCGTCTGCACGTCGGGCCGCCCCGATGCGGCTCCGCAGCAGTTTACGGAAGTTCCGGCTCTGGTTGAGTGAGAGCAAGGCCACCCAGTACCCCTGTTTTATACCAGCGACTCGCGGTGCCGTAGTTCTTCTGGCAAGTCGGAATCGAGCAGGATCATGTCGTACGGCTGTGCTTTGTAGACCCTTGCCAGGTGCTCGGATTTGACCAGGGCCCAGGGCTGATGTGGTCCGCAGCACTCGACCAGCCGTTGCACCGAACTGAAGGCGACCAACGCCATCTTGCCGTCGGTGGTCTTGCGGAGTTCGATTTCGGCACTTCCGAAGTTCTTCGGCTTCTTGGCCGTGGGGAGGAAGAGGTTGTGGGGCAGTCCGGGGTTCGTCACCGGAACAACATAGACGTGCACTCTCCGCTAGATCACTTACGCTCTCGGATATGCGGACAAACGGAGTACGGACGCCGCGATCCGTGCTGTTCACGGCGGTGCTCGCCGCAGTGGTGACGGCTGGCGTGCTGGCGGCCGTCATCGCGCTCCGCCCGCGGGAGTCGGTGCCCGCGGACACGGGGCAGCCCGCGGTGGTCGACGCCGCGCCGTCCGCGCCGGGTGTCAGCTGCGGTCACTCGACCTGCCGGGAGTTCGGTGCGATGACCGTCGGCGGGGTGCCCGTGGTCCTTCTGGCCGACGAGACGGCGAAGCAGGGTCGAGTCCGGATCGGTGGTGACACGATCTTTCCGCTGATCATCAATGACATGGGCGCGACGCTCGAGGCCGATTCCCTGCGTTGTGTCGACGGTGCGACGCCGGTCTGTCTCGTGCGGGGCGACGTCACCGGCGGGTCGGTCGGTGAAGTGTTCGTCGCGCGCGGAGGTATCTGGCGGGACACCGGGAAGCCGTACTTTTCCGATGCCGGGACGATCGCGCTGAACGATGTGACCGCGGACGGAGTCGCGGACGTCGTCGTCGTGCGGCATGAGTGTCCAGGTGCGCAATCCGGGTCGGCCCGGTGCCAGGCCGCGCCGGTGCTGGCCGAGGTCTACGAGGTGGCGCGGGGCTCGGTCGGCTGCACCCGGAAGTACACGGCGCCCTCGGAGCTGCGGGGCTGGCCGGACGTCCGGCTGACCAGGGCCGACTTGCGTGCGTGCCCCTGACGTGAGCAAGGGACCTTTGCTACCGCCTCCCCCGCACCATCGTCACACCAGCCACCGTCCACACCGGACAGACACGTCCCGAATGCCACGTTCGAGACGCTCAATGTCCCCAACGTGGCATTCGGGACACCGAGGACATCGGCGACCGGAAACGTTGGGCCGCCACCCGGCTGCTACCGCCTTCCCCTAGAGGGCGGTAGCAAAGGTCCCCTGCTCACTTTGTGCTGGTCAGGCCTTCGCGCCTGCCGTGGCCGGCTCCTTTTCGGGGGTGGCCGCACCGTCGTCACCACTGAGCGGCTCGCTGGGTGCGTCGAGCACGTCGTCGTCCAGCAGGCCCTCGCCGCGTGCGACGACGACCGGCACGACGATCTGCCCGGCGACGTTGGTCGCGGTCCGGATCATGTCCATGATCGGGTTGACCGAGTAGATCAGCGCGAGACCGAGCGCGACCTGCTGCGCGTCCAGCCCGATGAACGACGTGGTCAGGGTGAACGCGGTCAGCCAGCCGGTGGTGCCGGCGGTGGCGAAGGCCCCGAACACGGCGACCACGACGATTCCGACGTACTGCCAGATGTTGAGGGAAACGCCGGAGAGGTTCGCGACGAAGATCGCGGCGATCGCGGGGAAGACCGCGGCGCAGCCGTCCATCTTCGTCGCGCTGCCCAGCGGAGTCGCGAAGGCCGCGTACGCGGGCTGGACCCCGAGGTTCACCGCGGACTGCCGGGTCAGAGGCAGCGTCGCGGCCGAAGACTGCGAAGCGAACGCGAACTGGATCGCCGTCCCGGCCTTGGAGAAGAACTTCAGCGGGCTGACCTTGGCCACGAACTGCAGCAGGATCGGGTAGACCACGAGAAGAACGAGGAAGCAGCCGACGTACACCGCGAGCGTGGTGGTGAACAGCGGCCGGAACAACGCGTCACCGTAGTTCGACACCGCCGCACCGATCAGGCCGATGATGCCGATCGGTGCCAGCCGCACGATCCACCCGAGATAGCGCTGGATGATCTCGAACACGCTGGTGGTGAAGTCGACGAACGGCTTGGCCTTGTCGCCGAGGCTGTAGGCGGCCGCCCCGATGATCACCGCGAGGAACAGCACCTGGAGCGTGTTGCCCTCGGTGAAGGCGGTGAGGAAGTTCTGCGGCAGCAAGCCGTCGATGAAGGCGCTCCAGGAACCCCAGTTGTTCACACTTTGTGTTGCCTTGTCGGCGTTCTTCGCCGTCGCGGCGACCCCTTCACCGAGCCCGCCACTGCCCGGATCGAACAGTTTGGCGACCGCGATGCCGATCAGCGACGCGATGAACGAGGTGATCGCGAACCACAGGACGGTCTTGCCGCCCAGCCGGGCGGCCTTCTTGCCGCCGCCGAGATTGCGCAGGCTGTTGATGCCCACCACGATCGCGGTGAAGACCAGCGGGATCACCGCGATCTGCAGCAGCGTGGTGAAGATGGTTCCGATCTGGTCGAGCAGGTCGGTCAGCCAGCTCGTCTCGGTCGTCCTGGCGAGGATGCCGAGCAGGGCACCCACGACGAGCGAGCCGAGGACCGCCGCCGCGAAGACCTTCGGCTTGGTATAGGTCCGTATGAAAGACACGGGGCGACTCCGGTGCGTGAAAGTTTCCTGTTTTGCCGGATATGAACAACGTTAGGCAGGTCAGGACTCTTCCGGATCACCCGTTCGTGTGGGCGCTGTCTCAGGATGCGGGACGATTCCAGAGTTCGGTCACGCTCAGGCCGACTTCGGCCAGAAGTCGCCGCGTCAGCGGGAGGCTGATCCCGATGACACTCGAGAAATCACCGTCGATTCCGTCGATGAACCAGCCGCTCAGCCCATCCAACGTGAACCCGCCCGCGACGTGGAGCGGCTCGCCGGAGGCGATGTAGGCATCGATCTCGGCTTGCGACGGTGTGCCGAAGCGAACAGTCGTTCCTTCGGTCCCTGAAGCCTCTTTCGTCTTCTCGCCGTCGTCGACGCGGATGATCGCGTGGCCGGTGAGAAGTTCACCGGTTTTGCCGGCCATCGCGGCCCAGCGCTCCCGGGCGACTTCCGGCGTACCCGGTTTGCCGACCATTTCGCCGCCGATCGACAGCATCGAGTCGCAGCCGACGATGACCATGTCCGAGTGGGTCCCGATGAGGGTCTCCAGGACGGCTTCCGCCTTCGCCGCGGCGAGCGCGCGGACGAGTTCGACGGGGGTCGGGTCGATCAGGGACGCGGCCACCGCGTCCTCGTCGACACCGGAAACGACGACGCTCGGGTCGAGCCCGGCGGAGCGCAGGACGTTGAGGCGGGCGGGGGACTGGGACGCGAGGACGAAACGCACATCCCGGAAGGTACTCGACAGCCTCTGTTGCCTAATTGTGACCTGGGACACCCAATCGTGGCGTTAGTTTGTTGTGGCTCGCAACATATGGCTTGTATCCAAGACCGATCACGCTTCGGAGGAAACAATGTCGTCCCGCCTCCGCGTCAGAAGATCACTTCGCACGACGCAAACCGCGGTGCTCGCAGGACTGCTGCTGGCCGGATCGGCCCTGGCGCCGATGGCGTCCGCCACCCCGGGTCCGGTGTACAAGAACCCCCACGCTTCGGTGTCCGCGCGGGTCAACGATCTGCTCAAGCGGATGAGCCTCGACGACAAGATCGGCCAGATGACGCAGGCCGAGCGCGGTGCGGTCACCCCTGAGCAGGCCGCCGCGCTCAAGCTCGGGTCGATCCTTTCCGGCGGCGGCTCGGTGCCAGCCAGCAACACCCCGAACGGCTGGGCCGACATGGTCGACGGCTACCAGAAGGCGGCCGTTTCGACCCCGCTCGGCATCCCCACGATCTACGGCGTCGACGCCGTGCACGGCCACAACAACGTCTACGGCGCGACGATCTTCCCGCACAACATCGGCCTCGGCGCCACGAACAACCCGCGTCTGGTCGAGAAGATCGGCCGTGCGACAGCGCTCGAAGTCGCCGGAACCGGGCCGCAGTGGGACTTCTCCCCTTGTCTCTGCGTCGCCCGTGACGACCGTTGGGGCCGCACCTACGAGTCCTTCGGCGAGTCGCCGAAGGACGCCGTCGCGAACGCCTCGGCCATCACCGGCCTGCAGGGCCGAAGGCTCGGCGAGAAGGCGGGCTCTGTCCTCGCGACCGCGAAGCACTACGTCGGCGACGGCGGCACCACGAACGGCGTCGATCAGGGCAACACCGAGGTCAGCGAGCGGGAACTGCGCCAGATCCACCTGCCGCCGTTCCGCGAGGCGATCAAACGCGGCGTCGGCTCCGTGATGATCTCGTTCTCGAGCTACAAAGGCGTGCGCATGCACGCCGAGCAGTACCTCATCACCGACGTGCTCAAGAAGGAACTCCGCTTCTCCGGCCTGGTGATCTCGGACTACAACGCGATCAACCAGATCGACGGACAGGAGGGCTTCACCCCGGAAGAGGTGCGCCTTTCGGTCAACGCCGGCATCGACATGTTCATGGTTCCGTGGGACTCGCCGCAGTTCATCTCGTACCTCAAGGCCGAGGTCGAGGCCGGCCGGGTCACGCTCGACCGGATCAACGACGCGAACCGCCGGATCCTGGCGGAGAAGTTCAAGCTCGGCCTCTTCGAGCACCCGTACACCGACCGCTCGCTCCAGAAGACGTTCGGCAGCAAGGAACACCGTGAACTGGCCCGCCAGGCCGTCCGCGAGTCCCAGGTTCTGCTGAAGAACGACGGTGTGCTGCCACTGGCGAAGAAGAACAACAAGATCTTCGTCGCGGGCAAGAACGCGAACGACATGGGCAACCAGGCCGGCGGCTGGACGCTGACCTGGCAAGGCCAGAGCGGCCCGGTCATTCCGGGCACGACCGTTCTCGACGGCATCAAATCGGGAGCGGGGAAGGGAACCACGGTGACCTATGACCGTGCGGGTAACGGAATCGACAAGAGCTACAAGGTCGCAGTCGCCGTGGTGGGCGAAACGCCGTACGCCGAAGGACAGGGAGACCGGCCCAACGGCTTCGGACTCGACGCCGAAGACCTCGCCACCATCGCCAAACTGAAGGCGACCGGGGTCCCGGTGGTCGTGGTGACCGTGTCCGGCCGTCCGCTCGACATCTCCGCGCAGCTGCCGCGGTTCAACGGTCTTCTGGCCGCCTGGCTTCCGGGCAGCGAAGGCGCGGGTGTCGCCGATGTGCTCTACGGCGACTACAACCCGACCGGAAAGCTGACGTTCAGCTGGCCGACCAGCGCGGCGCAGGAACCGGTGAACGTCGGTGACGGCAAGAAGGCGCTGTTCCCGTACGGCTACGGCCTGCGCTACCGGCGCTAGGAACGTTCCGCCCTCCCGCGGATGCAATAAAGGGGCCTTTCATTGCAAAACTTGCAATGAAAGGCCCCTTCAATTGCGTGCAGCCGGTGGATCAGGCGGCGGCAGCGGCCGCGGGAGCCGCGGCCGGCGGAGTGGGACGCGGAGCCGGACGGCGTATGGCGAGCGCCGCGAAAACACCCAGCAGGAGCACGGCCGCCGGGAGCAGCAACGTCACGCGAGCGGCATCGGTCAGTCCATTGTGGACGGCTTCGACGGCGAGGCGCTGAGCCTGTTCGGCGACGTCCGTGGGCATGCCGGGGAACGGTGCCGGGGCGCCGCTCGAGCCGAATTCGCCGGTCGATTCCGCGGCTTTCGCGATCCCTTCGGCGAACGGCGCGCGGTACTGCTCGGGCAACGCCGTCGCCGCGGCCGCCGCCTCATCGGCGATCGACGTGCTGATCCGGGCTTGAAGCAGCACGCCGACAGCGGCACTTCCGAGTACTCCGCCGACCTGGCGTGCGGTATTGAAGATGCCTGAGGCCGTTCCGGTGAGCCGGGGTTCCACCGAACTCATCGTCATATTGCCCATCGGGGCGAAGATGAACCCGATCCCCGCACCGGCCACCAGCAGTGCCGGCGTGAGTGTCCACGCGTTGATGCCCGCTCGCGCGATCAGCGCGACCAATCCCATTCCCGTGGCGAGCGCGGCCAGTCCGATGATCAGCAGGATCTTGCCGTTGACCCGATCCGACGCCTTGCCGACGAACGGGCCGATCATGCCCGCCAGCAACGACATCGGGGCGAACAGGAGACCGGTCATGGTCGGCGTCTCGCCGAGCACCGCCTGGATGTAGATGACCAGCGGGAGGAACATGCCGGTCATCGCGAAACCGACGGTGACCGAGGTCAGCGTCCCGGCCGAGAAGTTGCGATTCGCGAAAACCCCCAGCGGGAGCAGTGGTTCCTTGCGGTTGAAACGCTGCCAAAGGAAGAACGCGATCAGCAGGGCCACGCCGGCGCCGATGATCTCGAACACGGTGATCACCCCGAACGCGCGTCCCCAGTCGTAGTGCTGGCCGTTCTGGATACCGAAGACGATGCAGAACAGGCCGGCGCCGGACAGCAGGATCCCGGGCAGGTCGAACGAATGCGAATGTTTCGGCTGCCAGTCCGGCACCTTCACCAGTGCGAGGACGAGCGCGACCACACCGACCGGGAGATTGACGAAGAAGATCCATTCCCAGCCGAAGTGATCGACCAGCACTCCGCCGAGGAGCGGCCCGACGATGGCCGCGATACCGGCGACACCACTCCAAAGTCCCATCGCGGGACCGCGTTTCGACGGCGGGAAGAGGTGGCTGATGAACGCCAGTGTCTGCGGGGTCATCATCGCCGCGCCGAGGCCCTGAACAGCGCGGGCGGCGATGAGTATTTCCACCGACTCGGACAGTCCGCACCACAGCGAGGCCAGGGTGAACACCACGAGCCCGGCCACGTAGACCCGCTTCGGCCCGAATCGGTCGCCGAGCCGGCTGAAGAACAGCATCGGCACCGCGTAGGTCAGCAGGTAGACGCTGATCACCCAGACGATCGCGTTCAAACCGGCGTCGAGTTCGCGCAGCATGGCGGGAATCGCGGTCGAGACGATCGTGGTGTCGAGCAGGATCATGAAGAAACCGAGGCATAGCGCGAGGAGCGCCGCCCAAGGGTTAGCTTGTTTTGCGTTCATCGGATTCGCCTTCGTCAACCAGGTTCAGGTTCGGCGTGCAGTGGTCTTGGAACCGGATGCGGCCGGATTCCAGGTCGTCGAGGAGCTTCTGGGTCCATTCCAGCTCGAAGGCGCGCTGCGCCACGACGTAGCGCCAGTCGAGCCAATAGACCTCGGGAAGCTGGTGTTCCTTGGTGAGGTTGTCGATCACTACCTGGTCCGCCGCGGCCGCGGCCTGCAGCCGGAGCACGCGGTGCCTGAGTTGGGTCACCGACATCTCCTGGCCGAGTTCGTCGATCACGGCGAGCCCGCTGAGGTACTCCGGGTACTCCTCGGCCGGAGTGCTGAGCATGCACTGCGCGCGGTCGACGAACTCGTCGCGGCCGGTCTCGGTCATCGCGTAGACGGTGCGTTCGGGGCGCCTTCCGTCCCGTTGTGTCTCGACGACCTCGATGAAACCGTTCTGCTGCAAGCGGTCCACGGTGTGGTAGAGCGAGCCGGCCTTCACCTTGACGCGGGTGCTGACGTAGCGCTCCTTCATCAGCTGGCCCATTTCGTACGGGTGCATCGGCCGCTCGTGGAGCAGCTCCAGCACCGCGATGGCGAGCGGGGTGAGCTTGGCGGCCATCAATGATCCTCCCGGATGAGTCCACGCCGTTTATTCCACGTGGACTATATGGCAGGCGTCATTCCGCACGCAAGGAACTTCGGAGAAGGAGGTGCCGCGCCGACGTCCGCCTGGAGGTCAGCGGCCGGTGCGGATCTCACGATCGACGAACCGGTGGTACTCGATGGCCGCCACGGAGGTCTCCAGCTGGTCGAACGTGGGAGCCGGCAGTGCTCCGTTGAACACGATCGTCAGGCTCTTCTTCGGGAGGTTGACGATGAACGGCTCGACGCCGAGCTCGGCGCAGTTCTCGCGGAGCACGGTCGTCCACTGCTCGAGGTCCTCGTGCTCGCCGAGATGCTCCCAGCGCGCCACGATCCAGTTCCCGTTGATGAGTTCGCCCGCCATCTTCCGCGGGTCGTGGACCATGTAGGGCTCCGCGACGCTGTTCATCGGCCCAAGTGGTCCAGGAACGCGGTGAAGGACGCAGCCGGGAACACCAGGATCGGCCGGGATTCGGCGGGCAGTTCCCGCTGCTTGGTGTCCCGGATGCCGATCAGGCCGGGCGTGCCGCCGACCTCCACACAGGCGTTCTCTTCCCAGTGTGTGTACGTCGACTTGTGCCAGCCGGTCATCTGGTCGTGCCAGGAGGTCATGTGAACGGCCTTTCCCCAGACTGCATTCGTCAAAAGTGGTGCGCTATCGACAAGTAGACGGGAAAAGTCGCGATTTAGTTGTCAACCCAGGGCAATCCATCGGCGCTGGTCTGCGAGCGGTACGCGAAGGCCCTCTTGCCTCGCGCTCAGCGCAGGAAAGAGGGCCTTCACCGACTTGTCCGGAGGTTGTCGCCTCAGCGGGGCAGTGCCGATGCGCGCCAGGCGCCGTCGCCCGGAGTGAGCGGTGCTCGCACGAGCGAGGCCTTGTCGGCCCACCACGAGTTCCGCTTCGGTGCCGGACCCGGAGCCCGGGGGGACGAAGCCGCCGCGACGACGGCGGTCAGCGCGGCGAGTTCGGCGTCGCTCGGATTTCCCCGGACGATCCGCAACATCGGGGTTTCGGGGGCGCTCACAGCGGGATGTTTCCGTGCTTCTTCGGCGGCAGCGTTTCGCGTTTGCCCTGCAATAACGAGAGCGCCCGCGAAACGTGGCCGCGGGTGTGCGCCGGCACGATCACCGAGTCCACGTAACCGCGTTCGGCCGCCGCGTACGGGTTCAGGAGCGTGTCTTCGTACTCCTGGATCAGCTCGGCCCGCAGCGCGTCGACGTCCTTGCCGTCGGCCGCGGCCGCGGCGAGCGTCTTGCGGTGCACGATGTTGGCCGCACCCTGCGCGCCCATGACCGCGACCTGCGCGGTGGGCCAGGCGAGGTTGATGTCGGCGCCGAGGTGCTTCGAACCCATGACGTCGTAGGCACCGCCGTACGCCTTGCGGGTGATGATCGTGACGAGCGGGACGGTCGCTTCGGCGTAGGCGTAGATCAGCTTCGCGCCGCGCCGGATGATTCCGTTCCATTCCTGGTCGGTGCCGGGAAGGAAGCCGGGGACGTCGACGAAGGTCAGCACCGGGATGTTGAAGGCGTCGCAGGTGCGTACGAACCGGGCGGCCTTCTCGGACGCGTCGATGTCGAGGCAGCCGGCGAACTGGGTCGGCTGGTTCGCCACGATGCCGACGCTGCGCCCGTCGACCCGGCCGAAACCGACCAGGATATTCGGCGCGAACAGCTCGTGGACCTCGAGGAAATCCCCGTCGTCGACCACGCGGGTGATGACCTCGTGCATGTCGTACGGCTGATTCGGCGAATCCGGGATCAGCGTGTCGAGTTCACGGTCCGACTCGGTGACGTCATCGAAGAACCCGCCCTTTTCCTCATCGGACTCGAAGACCGGCGCCTCGGACAGGTTGTTCGCCGGCAGGTACGAGAGCAGTTCCTTGACGTACGCGATCGCGTCCTCGTCGTCGGAGCCGAGGTAGTGCGCGTTGCCCGACCGGGTGTTGTGCGTGCGCCCGCCGCCGAGTTCCTCGAAGGAGACTTCTTCGCCGGTCACCGTCTTCACGACGTCGGGGCCGGTGATGAACATATGCGAGGTCTTGTCGACCATCACCACGAAGTCGGTCAACGCGGGGGAGTAGACGTGCCCGCCCGCGTTGGCGCCCATGATCAGCGAGATCTGCGGGATGACGCCGGAGGCCTTGACGTTGCGGTTGAAGATCTCGCCGTAAAGGCCGAGCGAGACGACGCCTTCCTGGATCCGCGCGCCGCCGCCCTCGTTGATGCCGATGATCGGGCGGCCGGTCTTGATCGCCAGGTCCATCACCTTGACGATCTTTTCGCCGTAGACCTCGCCGAGCGAACCACCGAAAACGGTGACGTCCTGGCTGAACACGCATACCGGACGGCCGTCGACGGTGCCGTAACCGGTGACGACGCCGTCGCCGTACGGCCGGTTCTTTTCCTGGCCGAAGGCGGTCGAACGGTGCTTCGCGAGTTCGTCGAGTTCGACGAACGAGCTCTCGTCCAGCAGCAGGTCGATCCGCTCGCGAGCGGTCTTCTTGCCCTTGGCGTGCTGTTTCTCCACCGCCCTCGCGGAACCCGCGTGTACCGCCTCGTCATATCGGCGGTACAGGTCGGCCAGTTTGCCGGCCGTGGTGTGGATGTCCGGTTCATCCTCGGGCGGTTTCCCGAGCGGCTCCGTCGCACTGCTCATGAAGCCGCAGCTTAGCTACTCGGCGGTCACTTGGCGTGTGGCGTAGGCAACGTCGTACGGACGGTCTTTAATCACCGCTATGGGGATCAAGCTCTCCGGCGCCGTTCGAGCGCTGGTCGACGGGCCGAACTACGCGACGCTGTGCACGATCAACGCCGACGGCGCACCGGTGAGTTCCGCGATGTGGGTGGGCCTCGACGGCGACGAGCTGGTGTTCTCCACCGTTGCCGGACGGCTGAAGGACCGCAACATCCGGCGCGACCCCCGGGTGAGCGTGACGATCATGGAACGCGCGGATCCGGAGAACTACGTCGAGATCCGCGGCCGGGCGACGATCACTGAAGAGGGCGGCAGGGAACTTGACGACACCTTGTCGTGGAAGTACGACGGGAAGGCCGCCGGGCCGGACGCGCCGGGCGCGGTCCGCGTGGTCGTCCGGGTCGTGCCTGAGAAGGTCACCGGTCACGTGACCTAGAGAGCCGCGCGCACCAGCCCGGATTCGTAGGCTGCGATCACCAGCTGGGCCCGGTCCCGTGCCGCGAGTTTGTGCAGAAGACGGCCGATATGCGTTTTCACCGTCGCCAGCCCGAGGTGCAGCGTTCCCGCGATTTCGTCGTTCGACAGTCCGCGTGCGATCAAACCGAGCACCTCCCGTTCGCGAGTGGTGATGCCGTCGAGTGAAGCCGCGACGGCCTGGCCCGGTTCGGGAAGCTTGGCGAACTCGGCGATCAGCCGGCGGGTGATCGAAGGGGCGAGCAACCCTTCACCCGCCGAAACGACTCTGATCGCGGACAGCAGTTCGGCGGGTGGAGTGTCCTTCAAGAGGAACCCGCTCGCGCCCGCGCGCAGCGCCGAGTAGATGTAGGCGTCGAGGTCGAACGTCGTCAGCATCAGCACGTGAACGTCCGCGGTGGCGGCCGATGCACAGATCCGCCGAGTCGCCTCGATTCCGTCCAGTTCGGGCATGCGGACGTCCATCAGCACGACGTCGGGGCGTTCCTTTTCGGCCAGTTCCACTGCTTCCAGGCCGTTGCCGGCTTCGGCGACGACCTTGAGATCCGGCGCGCTGTCGACCAGGACACGGAAGCTCCCGCGCAGTAGCGCCTGGTCGTCGGCGACGAGCACACGGATCATCCGGTCACCATTCCTTTCGCCGCGTACGGCAGCCGCGCGAATACGCGGAATCCCCCGGCGGGCACCGGCCCCGCCTCGAAGTCACCACCGTAGACGGCGACTCGTTCTCGCATTCCGATCAGGCCGTGCCCGCCGCCGGGACCGGTGCCTTCGCCACCTCCGTCGTCGACGATCTCGACGCTGACCTCGCCCTTGCCGTCGGTGATCGTCACCCGGCAGGTCGACGGACCCGCGTGCCGGACGACGTTGGTCACCGCTTCCTGCGTGATGCGGTACACCGAAAGCGCGACACCTTCGGGCAGGTCGTCCACTGCCTCGCCGGTCAGCTCGACCCGCACGCCGGCCTGCCCGGCGCGTTCCGCGAGTGCTCGCAGATCGGCCAGTTTCGGGGCGGGGCCGAGTGCGGCTTCGGTCGTGCCGTCGCCGGACCGCAGGACACCGAGCATCCGCCGGAGTTCGACGAGGGTTTCACGGCTGGTGAGTTCGATGATCCGCAGCGCCTCACGGGCTTCTTCCGGCTGTTCCTCGGCGACGTGGTTGCCCACCGCGGCCTTCACCGCGATCAGGCTCATGCTGTGCGCGACGACGTCGTGCATCTCGCGGGCGATACGCAGTCTTTCGTCGGAAACGGCCTGGTGAGCCTGGGTTTCCGCGAGTTTGGCGAGGTTCGCTCGCCGTTGCCGGGCCGTCCAGCCCAGAGTCCACGAGCCACCGACCGCGGTGACCGAGAAGGCGCTCGAGGCGAGCGTGCCGGGGCCGAGCTGGAGGAGTTCGATGATCAACACGGTGACCAGCCCGCAGCCTAAAGCGATCAAGGAGCGGAATCGCGGTTGTTCCAGCGCCACGGTGTAGAGGGCGAGACCGGTGGCCAGCGCGGCGGCCGGCCCCGCCGCGCCGCCCGCCAGGGCCGCGGGTGTCAGGGCGGACAGCGCCGCACCGTAGGCCACCAGCGGCATGCGCCGTCGTAGCACGATCGCGAGCGTGCTCACGATGATCGCGACCCAGGCGAGCCACACCGGGATGGCGACGTTGAACGTCCAGGTCTTCGCGGCCAGGTTCCCGCCGACGGCCACCGCGAGCACCGCCGCGGTGACCACGTCGATGGTGAGAGCCACCCGGTTGGGAAGCGCCGACGGCTGTTTCATACGGCGAACCTAGCCGGACGCGGGATACCCACGCGTCCGTCCGGCGAACGTCATCCCCTGGGTGGAGTTCGCAAGCTCGCCCGGTCCGTGCGGTCAAACGGTGCGGATGGCCGTCACCGCGCCGGCGAGTTCGGGGTCCGCGAGGGCTTTGTCCAGCGCCGAGGCCAGAACCGCGCGATAAGTCGGCTCGGTCTCGGCATGCCGCTTCCGGCCCTCGTCCGTGATGCAGGAGTAGACGCCACGCCGGTCGTCTTCGCAGAGATCTCGCACGGTCAGGCCGGCGCCTTCGAGGCGGGCGACCATCCGGCTCACCGAGCTCTGGTTGAGGCCCATCGCTTCGGCGAGTTCCTGCATGCGAAGTTCGCCCTTTTCGGTGGCGATCAGCTTGTCGAGCGCGCGGTACTCGGACAGGCCGAGTCCATGCCTGCGCTGTAGCGCCTTCGCGAGTTCTTGTTCGATGCGTCCGTGCAGCGCGAGGACGCGGCCCCACGTCAGCTCATCGGCCGTCATGGCGACCTCCCTGCTTCCTTCTTGACACAGTACTACATGCAGTGACAGCATCTGCTTGCACATACATATATATTGAAACCATATGAAGGGGGTCGTGATGACCGACGATCGGAACTTCCTTTTCCTCGTGGGAAGTGCGCGAGCGGGCGGCAGCACGGAAATCCTGGCGCGGCGGGCCGCGAGGGCCCTCCCGCGAGACGTCGGGCAGCGATGGATCCGGACGTCCGACGTGCCTTTGGCGCCTTTCGTCGATCTGCGGCACGACGGCGAGGGCTTCGACCCGCCCACCGGAAACGAGCGGTTGCTGCTCGACGCGACCTATGCCGCCACGGATCTGGTGATCGTGTCGCCAGTCTACTGGTACAGCGTTTCCGCTTCGGTGAAGCTGTACCTCGATTACTGGGCGGGTTGGCTGGACCAGTCCGAGCTCGAATTCAAGGAGCGGATGCGCGGTAAGACCCTGTGGGGCGTAAGCGTTCTCAGTGAAGGGCCGGAGCAGGCGGAGCCGCTGATCGGCACGCTCCGCAAGTCGGCCGAATACCTCGACATGAACTGGGGCGGCCAGCTGATCGGCAAGGGCAATCGTCCGGGCGACGTCATTCTTGACGAGAATGCGCTCAAGGTGTCCGAAACGTTCTTCGCGGGCGCGGACCTCGTGCGCGCCTGACTTGCCGCTGGGCCGTTCGAGACGGACTCCGTCTCGAACGGCCCTTGTTCATGACAGGTGGACGCCGATTCCGGACCGGCCGGGAGCGAGGTCGTCGCGCAGCACCAGGTTCTCGTCGTAGTCGCCGCCGTTCTGGTGGCGGAACGGGATCGGGTCCTGAGTGGACAGCGTGCGCAGGCGTTCCCGCAGGCTCGCGACCGCTTCGTCGTACTGCTGCGGCGATACCCGGTCGGCACCACAGATCGCGAGCGGGGGCAGTACGGACAGTCCGGCATACCAAAGGGTTCCGTGCTGAAGCGGGAACAACAGGTCGTTGAGTTCGCCGTTCACGCCACGCGGTCCGATGGTGGCCTCGGGCGCCCCGGCGGTCAGCAGGACCATGGCGCGTTTCCCGGCCAGCGTTCCTTCGCCGTAGCGCAGGGTGTGCCCGTCAGGACGCTTTACCCCATAGGCGAACCCCTTGACGAAGACGCGGTCGAACCAGCCTTTGAGGATCGCGGGCATTCCGTACCACCACAGCGGAAACTGGATGATCACCGAGTCCGCCCAGTCGAGTTTCTCGTGTTCCGCGCGGATGTCCTCGCTGAGCTCGCCGGCGTCGTAGGCCTTGTGGGATGTCGCGCCGACGATCAGCCGGTCGCCGTCGGCGGCGGATCCGAAGTCCTCGGAAGCGACGACGGGGTTCCATTTCATCGCGTACAGGTCGGATTCCCGGACGTCGTGCCCCTGGTCGCGAAGCGTACGCAATCCTTCGTCGCGCAACGTTCCGCCGAGGGAACGGGGTTCCGGATGGGCGAAGATCCACAGCACGTTCATATCCCCAAGATCCCTCGGTCGGTCCGTCGAATCGAGTGGCCCGATGGCCAACATGTGTAAGAATCAGGCCATGCCCTATTTCGCGCATCGGGGCCGCCACCGGGTGGCCGTGCTGGTCCGTCACGGGATGCTGGTGATGGAACTGGGGATCGTCACCCGCCTGTTCGGCACGGCCCGGTCGGCTGACGGCGAGCTGCTCTACGAGGTGGTGACCTGCACACCCGAACCCGGTGAGATCCGGACGGACTCCGACATCACCATCTCGGTGCCCCGCGGGTCAGAGGTGCTGGCCGAGGCCGACACGGTCGTCATCCCCGCGTCGTCCGACGAGTACGAGCCGAGGGGGCACGACCTCACCGAACCGCTCGCGAGGGCGCTCTCCCTGATCCGGCCGGACGTCCGGATCGCGTCCATCTGCACGGGCGCCTTCGTTCTCGCGGCCGCGGGCCTGCTCGACGGCCGGAAGGCGACCACGCACTGGCGGTCGGCGCTGGACTTTCAGGCG
Source organism: uncultured Actinomycetota bacterium (assembly GCA_963766045.1). GTDB lineage: Bacteria > Actinomycetota > Actinomycetes > Mycobacteriales > Pseudonocardiaceae > Amycolatopsis. Next base: position 596,642 of record CAVXYN010000003.1, read on the forward strand.
AAGTTCCCGAAGGTCGACCTCGATCCCGGGGTGCTCTACACCGACGACGGGAATGTGCTGACCGCGGCCGGTGTCGCGTCCGGCATCGACCTCTGCCTGCACATGATCCGCTGCGACTTCGGCGCGGCGGTGGCGAACGAGGTCGCACGCGGAACGGTCGTTTCGCCTCATCGCGAGGGCGGGCAAGCCCAGTTCATCCGGCGGCCGGTGCCGGAACCGCAGTCTTCGTCGACGGCGGCGGCGCGGGCGTGGGCGCTCGAACATCTCGATCGACCCGTCACGCTGCGGGAGCTCGCCGCGCGTGAAGCGATGAGCACGCGCACCTTCACCCGGCGCTTCCGTGAGGAGGTCGGGATTTCGGCGTTGCAGTGGCTGACTCAGCAGCGGGTCGAACGTGCCCGCCAGCTTCTCGAGGAGACCGACCTGCCAGTGGACAAGATCGCCGCCGAGGCCGGGTTCGGCACGGCGGCGTCGCTGCGCCAGCATCTGCAGTCCGCGCTGGGGGTTTCACCGAGTACGTACCGGAACACTTTTCGCAGTGAGGCCGTCTGATCTGCTAACCGGCTGGTAACTTACCCGGAGATAAGTTCCGGAGGTGGTCAGTGAAGACCCTCAAGTTCGTCGAACGGGTGCTGTTCGGCGCCGCGGCGATCGGCACGGTGTACTCGGCGAGGACCGGGAACCGGCGGTTGCAGCTGGCGACCAAACCGGTCGCGGTGCCGGTGCTCGCGGCGAGTGTTGCCAGGTCAGGCGGGCTGGCTCCGGGCGAAAAGGGACTTCTGGTCGCCGCATTGGCCGCGGCGGGGGCGGGCGACCACTTCATGGGCAGGTCCGACGAGGACGGCCGGCTCATCCGGGGCGCCACCTCCTTCGGAGTGATGCAACTGCTGTACTCCGTGCTGCTCTGGCGGCGCGGCGCTCGTCCACGGGCGGCGACGGCACCGCCCCGGCTCGTGGCCTGGGCGGCGGCCGCGGTCGCGATGGCACTCCCGAAACCGTCGCCGGTTTCCTCGGTTCTTTCGGTTTACGGGGGACTGCTGAGCACGACGTCGACCCTCGCGGCCGATCCCGTGCTGGCCCCGGGTGCGAAGGTTTCGGGCGGGATGGTCGTCCCGTCCGGCGACCGGCGGACCTGGATCGCCGCCGGTGCGCTGCTGTTCTCCGCGTCGGACCTGGCGATCCTGATCCGCCGCAACTTCGTCACCAGTGAGCGCGCACGGGCGAATGTCGAGACGTTCGTGCTGGTCTCGTATCTGCTCTCGCAGTGGTTGCTGGTCGAAGGCATGACGGCGGAGAGGTAGCGCTCCATTTTCGGCAGTATGGGGACATGCTGACCGCTGAGCAGATCGTCGACAGCCGTGTCCCCTCCGAACCCGCGGTTTCCCCGGACGGCCGTTGGGTCGCCTATCAGGTGACGACCGTCGCGAAGGGGCCGATCGAGATCTGGCTCGCGGCCACCGACGGCAGCGAAAAGCCCCGGAAACTGACTGAGGGATCGTCGCCGAAATGGTCGCCGGATTCGGCGACGCTCTACTTCTTGCGTGATGGCCGGCTTCACCGCTACGCGGAAGGTGAACCGGAGGCCCTGAGCGCTTGGCAAGGCGAGATCTCCGGATTCCTCCCGATGGGCGAGCAGGTCGTGTTCATCGCCGAAGACGAGACCGAGGTCCCGGCCATCCGGGTCTGGAGTGAAAGCCTGCGCCCGGCTCGGCTGCGGGAGTTGGATCTGTCGACCGGGCAGATCAGGACCCTCACCGACGACCACGTCGTCGATGTCGCCCGCCGCCCCGGCGACGGTGTGCTCGCAGTGCTCACGTGGCCGACTCCGGAACTCGATCCGGGCGCACTCGAACCGCGGCTTTCCTTGCTGGATCCCCGAAGTGGCGAGCAGCGTGACCTCGGGCAGGCCGCGGTCGAGGCGTCATCGCCGGTCTGGTGGAAGGCGGACGACGGCTGGCATGTCGCCTATCTCGGCTCGCTGGATCCGGTCGGCGCTCTGAGGGTCTTCGATGTCGCCGTGGACGTGGGGGAGCATCGGAATCTCACCGCCGGAATGGACGCCTGCGCGATCGGACTCGTCCAGGTCGATTCGGGCGCTCCGTTGGTGCTGGTCGCCGATGGTCTCGACACGGCGATCCACCGGCTCGGTTCAGGTGAGGTGTCCTTTTGGGAGGGACAGGCGGAGGCCCTGAGCTCGAACGGCGAGATCGTGGCCGCCGTCGTGAGCACCGCGTACCGGCCCAAAGATGTCCACTGTGGACCCTTGGGTGGCGAGCCGTCCAGGCTCAGCGATACGGCTCCGGAGTTCGCGGAGGTCGAGTGGGGGAGCCAGGAACGCTTGTCCTACAAGGCGGCCGATGGGCTGGCCCTGGACGGATTGGTGATTCTGCCTCCCGGCAAGACCAGACAGGATGGGCCGTTCCCGATGGTCATTCTCCCGCACGGCGGGCCTTATGGCCGCAATGCGGACCGTTTCATGCTCAACTGGTACCCGTCCGGGCAATGGCTTGCGCACGCGGGATACGTCGTCTTTCTGCCCAATCCCCGTGGCGGGCAAGGGCATGGCCATGAATTCGCCGCCTGCGTCGCCGGCCGGGTCGGCCTGGAGGAATGGAAGGATCTCGAGACCGGGATCGACCTGCTCGTCGCCGAAGGTGTGGCCGATCCGGAGCGCCTCGGGATCGCCGGTTGGAGCCATGGCGGTTTCACCGCCGCGTGGGCCGTGGGGCAGACCCGGCGATTCAAGGCGGCGTTGATGGGCGCCGGGATCTCGGACTGGGGGATGCTCGCCGCCACCGGCGAATTCGGTCCCTTCGAAGCCGGTCTCGGCGGAAGCGTCGGCTGGGAAGGGGAAGGACCGCACCGGCACGATCAGCTCAGCCCGATCTCCTACGCGTCGGAGATCCGGACCCCCGTGCTGATCGTGCACGGTGCGGAGGACACGAACGTCCCGCTGTCCCAAGCGGAGTTCTTTCATCGCGCGCTCCGCCACTTCGGCGTCGAGCACGAATTCGTCGTATATCCAGGGGAAGGACATTCGCTTCGTGGGCGGGACAACCAGCTCGACCTGCTCCAGCGGATGCGTACCTGGTTCGACAGGCTGCTCTAGACCGGCTGGCCGATCGGCCGCACCACGACGAGGCGGTGGAGCGCGCTCCAGGTCAAGACCAGTCTGCCTGTGGCTGCCCCGGCACGTGGGTGCCGAAGGTCCACTCGTAACCCTCGAGATCGTCGACACGGCAGCGGTAGTTTCCCCATTCGGTGCTCGCGGGCTCCCAGACCACTGTTGCCCCGGCTTCGATGGCGGTGGCGAACACGGCGTCAACCGCCGTCTCTGACGCGAGACTGACATACAGCCCGTGCCCGACGGTTTCTCCCTTCCGCGTCGCCTGGTCGTAGTCCTCTTCCGCGCTGAAAACGATGATCGCGACGCCGCCGAGTCGTAGCTCCGAATGCAGGATCAGGCCCTTGTCGTCGGGGAACTCCAGAACGGTCTCGAAGCCGAAGGCTCGTTCGAGCCACCGGAGGGCCTTGGGTGCGTCGCGGTAGGCGAGGTAGGAGTAAAGGGCGGCGGGGCGTTCCGTGGTTTCGGTCATGGGCACAGCCTGGCAACAGATGCGGACAGCTACGGTCCTCGTTCCTGGACGCGCGTAGGAAGAATCCTTGCGGGCAAGCCGAACCGGGTGAGGTCGGCGCTCAGGAACGACACGACTTCGGCGATCCGCGAGCCGCGAAGTACGACCAGGTCGAGCCCGCTCGGGAGATACGCGTTCTCCTCGTCGTTCCACATGTGGGTGCCGAACGCGAGCTGCCCGTTCGCGCGCGCCGGAAGAAGACGCCAGCCCCTGGTCAACGGTCCTTCGAGCAAGAACGAGCGGATGTCGACGCGGCCTTCGTATCATTCGGGCAGCGGCGGCATGCTGTACCTGGCGTCCTCGGTGAGCATCGAGACGATCGCGTCGACATCCCGGAGCTCCCAGGCCGAGACGTACTTGCCGGCCAGCTCCCGGACATTCGCGTCGTCGATCCGCGCACTCTTCCCCGGAAGCCGGACGACCTTGCGGGCACGCTGCAGCGCGCTGTTGACCGACGCCACCGAGGTCTCCAACGGTCGAGGCTTCTCCAAGCGCGGACCAGCGTCTCCTGCAGTGCGTCGTCGGCGTCGTGGATCGAACCGAGCATCCGGTAGCAATGAGCGTGCAGCTCACCGCGGAACGGATCGACCAGTCCGCCGAAAGCGGCCGAATCGCCCGCTTTCGCCGCCTCCAGAAGTGCCTCCGCCATCCGTCATCCTCCGAGTCACCAGAGTAGGCGGATGCCCAGCACCGTGATCAGCGCACTGGAGGCGAGCGCGGTGACGAGCCGTCCACGGCGTCCGGTCAGTGCCCGGCCCAGCACCGCGCCTCCGCCGGCGAGGAGTAGTTGCCAGCTCGCCGAAGCCACGAAGGCCGCGATCACGAAAACCGCCAGTTCCGCTCCGCTCGCCGCGGCCATGTCCTCGCTGCCGAGTACCAGTGCGGCGAAGTAGACCACCGTGGTCGGGTTCAGCAGCGTGATTCCGAGCAGACTCACGTAGGCGCGCATCGGTCCGATAGTGACCGGTTCCGACACTGTGGACTTCTCGGAATCGCGATACGCCCGCACGCCGGCTATCCCGATGTGAAGGGCAAGCCCGAGCAGCACGACCACTGACACCCATCGCAACGGAGTGGCGATCGGTTGGAGGAGCGGGACCAGCCGGCTTCCGCCGAGCACCGCGACCAACGCGTAAAGGCCGTCTGCCGTAGCGACGCCGAGTGCGGCGTACGCGCCGATCTTCAGGCCTTCTTGAGCTGTCAGCACTACCAGGTACGTCGCGACCGCTCCCACCGGAATGGCGATGCCGTAACCGGCGAAGAGGCCCGCGACGAGCGCGGCGGTCACGGTCGAACTGGCGTAGGCCTCCGACCCGTCACGGCCTGCTGCTGCACCCGCACCCGTCGGGTGACGGAGGGTGTCGGCAGGAAGGTGATGGTCGAAGTCATACGCTGAATAGTGCGAACGCCCTGGCCCGAGCGCAAGCGATTAACGGGTCAGTCGATCTTCGGAACTCCTTTCTCGATCCGTCGACGGATCGGATCCGCCTTGTCCACGTCGCCGCCGAACGGCATCCGTTCGTCCCACCAGGTCGCGCCGGCGTCCGCGAGCGGTCCGATCACGTCCTTGGCGGTCGCCGGATCGGAACTGCCGCCGACCACGAACTCGTAGTGGCCTTCGCGACCGAGTTCGGTGCGTTGCCGTTGGATGTGGTCGTGCCATTCGCGGACTTCGTCGACCGGTGGCGGAACGGCCTCGAAACCGCCGGTGAGCACGGGAATCGAACCGTCCCACCGCGCGGCCCGCCGCAGCGGAGCCCGGTTCGGCCACATCCCGCCGACCCAGATCGGGACCCGAGGCCGTTGCACGGGCACCGGGCGGAACACGACGTCATTGACCCGGTGATGTTCGCCGGAGTAGTCGACCCGTTCCCCGGACCACAGCGCATCGAGCACTTCGAGCCCTTCGTCCAGGCGGCGCGCGAGAACCCGGGCGTCCGTCGGCTCGCCGAACGAGCCGTACTCGTCGTCGATCGGCACGCCGAGCCCGACGCCGAGGATCATCCTTCCCTTGCTCAGTCGGTCCAAAGTCGTGATTTCACGGGCCAGTTTCTGGGGACGGCGGCGCGCCACCGGCGTGACCGCTGTGCCGAGCCGGATCCGTTCCGTGGCCACCGCCGCCGCGGCGAGCAGCACCCACGGATCGGACACCTCGCGCTCGAAACTCTTCTGCTCCACCATGTGGTCCCAGACGAACAGGCCGTCCCAGCCCGCCGCCTCAACCGCCTTGGCGACCTCGACGAAGGTTTCCGGATCGGCGAAATCTCCGAAGTTCGGGACACTCATCGAATAACGCATACGGCCCATGGTGCCTCATGGGTCTGACAAGAACTCGTGAGTGGTAATGACGGTTCTAACCACCGCTACCACTCACGAGAGGAGGTGGTCAGACGCCGGTCGTCTGCAGTACGGCATCCAGGTCGGTCAGCAGTCGCGCTTTCGGACGGGCGCCAACGGTCGTCCACACGGGACTGCCGCCGCGGAAGAGAATCAGCGTCGGCAGCGACATGACCTGGTATTCCCTTGCGGTCAGAGGGTTTTCGTCGGAGTTGAGTTTGCGGATGATGAGCGTTTCCGCCCGTTCCTCGGCGATCTCGGCAAGTACCGGCACGATCATGTGACAAGGCGGGCACCACTGCGCCCAGAAGTCCACCAGGACCGGTTTGTCCTGGTCGAGGACGAGTTCTTGAAATGTTTCATCGGTAACGACCGTGAGAGGTGACATCAGGATTCCTCGGCTTCCGGCATGACGACACACGGACCTGGCGGTGTTTTCAACGCACCTGCCAATTTGGCCAAAAGGCCGGCCCGTACGTCGTTGAGCGTTGCCAAACAGGCGTCCACCTCGGCGAGTTTGCGTTGGTAGACCTCGATCGAATCGGCGCAGGAATCACCGGTCTCATGGCCGGCACGCAGGCATTCGACGAACGGCCTGGTGTCTTCGAGACTGAGCCCGACCGCCTGCAGGGTCAGAATCTCGTTCACCAGCCGATAGTCGTCCTCGCCGTAGTCCCGGTACCCGTTCGCCGAGCGCCGTGCGTCGAGAAGTCCTTGTGACTCATAGAAACGCAGCGCGCGGGTGGTGGTTCCGGTACGCGCGGCGAGTTCGCCGATCCGCATGATCCGAGCGTAAACCTTGCCGTAAGCGTCAAGGCAAAGGTTCAGTCGTCGAGATCGACCCTGAGGGTGAGCAGGTCCGTCCCGACCGCCTGCACCGCCGCGCTGTTCACCCGGGGCAGAGCCTTCAGACGCGCTCGCGGGTCGTCGTCGGGCAGCAGGTGCGCGGTTCCGGTGTGCCACCGGCCCCTGATCCGGACCCGGACCCGCGGATCCGCCTGGATGTTGCGCACGTACTGCGACTTCTCGCCGAACTCCGAGACGATCCAGAACTCCCGTCCGGTCCGGCGCCCGCCGATCGGGGTCAGCCGGGGCTGTCCGGATTTCCGGCCCGTCGTCTCGAGGATCACCTGGGTCGGCACCCGGACCAGGAGCGGGTTGCCGACGCGCCGTTGGAACGTCGTGACGATCCGGTACTTGATCTCGTCGAAACGCGACATGCTGATCCTGCCCGCGGTAGTCGAGTGGCTGCACGGTCGGGACCGACGGTACAGGTGGTGCTCGACCATCGTTCCGCACTTCCGACCCCGTTCGATCAGTACGCTCGCCTCATGGTGATCGAGGCCGACGTGGACACGAATGACGGGAACACGCTCCACACCTACGACACGGGCGGGAGCGGCTTCGCGGTCTTCTGGCTGCACGGAACGCCGAACATCGGAGCGCCGCCGACGCCTCTTTTCGCGGCAGCGGACCGGCTCGGCCTTCGCTGGGTCTCGTACGACCGGCCCGGATACGGCGGTTCGACGGCGCAACCCGGCCGAAACGTCGCTTCGGCGGCGTCACATGTCGCGAAGATCGCGGACTTGCTGGGGATCGAGAAGTTCGCGGTCTTCGGGCATTCGGGCGGCGGCCCGCACGCGTTCGCCTGTGGCGCCTTGCTGCCGGAGCGGGTTTCCGCGGTGGTCAGTGGCGCCGGGATGGCCCCGTTCGGTGTCGAAGGGCTCGATTGGTTCGCGGGAATGAACCGCGGGGGTGTCGCGTCGATCGAGGCCGCGGTCGAGGGCCGGGCGGCGAAGGAGAAGTACGAGGCGACAGCCGAGTTCGACCCGGAAATGTTCAGTCCCGCCGATCATGCCGCGTTGGCGGGCGACTGGAGCTGGGTCGGCGAGGTCGTCGGTCCAGCCCTCGCAGGCGGGCCGGGGGGCATGATCGACGACGATCTCGCCTATGTGGCGCCGTGGGGATTCGACCCGGCCACCGTCGGCGTTCCGGTTCTGCTCCTGCACGGAGCGGAGGACCGTGTCATCCCGATCTCGCACGGTGAATGGCTTGAGCGTCACGTCGCGTCGGCGGAGTTGAGGGCCTATGCGGGGGAGGGGCACGTGTCGGTGCTCGGGCGGGCGGAGGCCGCACTGGAGTGGGTGGCGGCTCGTGAGTGGTAATGACGGTTAGAGCGGGCCCTCATTTGCCTACCTACCCGTGACGTGGGGTGATGCGTGTCACCGCCATCGCACCGGGATCGTCCCCACTGGATAGGCATGTCCCGAATGCCACGTTCGGGACGCTCAATGTCCCCAATGTGGCGTTCGGGACATCCTCAAGCTCACGAGCGGTTACGCCGAGGGACGCCCAGCGCCGGCGTAGTCGTCACCCTTCGAGTGATAAGTGTGGATCTGGATCGCCTGTCCCTGCGTGGGGGCGTTGATCATCAGCCCGTTTCCGAGGTATAGCCCGACGTGGTGGATCCGCGTCGCGGGGCTCCCGTAGAACACGAGGTCGCCGAGCTTCGGTTCCTGTCCGCCCGGCACCTGCGGCAGCGCCCGGAACTGACTGTCCGCGGTGCGCGGGAGAGCGACACCGGCTTCGTCATAGGAAGCCTTGGTCAAGCCGGAACAGTCGAAACCCGCCGCACCCGCTTCCGGCCCGTTGCCACCCCACACATAGGGAAGCCCGAGCTGGCCGAGCGCGAACCGGGTCGCGCGTACCGAGGGGCTGGAGCCTCGCGTCGGATCGAGCGACAACGTCGCGTACAGCTGCGCGTTGCCGAGCACACGTTGCCGGAACAGCTCGGTTTCGTTGGCGATCTTCCCGGTCCCCTTGCCGCTCTGGTAGGCGGCGATGGCCTTCCACCAGCCGTTACCGCCGCCGAGGTCCGATCCGGACGCGCACAGCGCACGTCCCGCGGCGACCGAGGCCGAGTCGGTGTCGGCGAGCGAGGGTTTCGCGATTCCGGGGATCGCCGTGCCGTGCTTCTTCCACTGTTGCGCCGACAGGCCCAGCGGGTTGTCGCCGCCGCGCCCGTGGTTCGAGCTCGCCGCGCCGACGCCGGCCAGGGTGACCCAGGAGAGACGGCAGTTCGGCTGTTCGTTGCGTAGCGCCAGCTCGCCGTTGGCGTAGCCGATCAAGGACTTCGCCGGGATGTCGAGCGGTCCGGAGAGCTTGTCGGCCCATTCTTCGAGTGGCCGCGCGCCCTTCGGAGTCTCCTGAGCCTGCACCGGAGCGCTGACTTCGAGGACCGAGGGGCCCGCGCCGCCGCCGACCGTGGCCGGGTCCCGGTCGGCCGCCGGGACGGGGACCGGCTGGGTGCCCGCATCCGGAGCCGGGTCGTTTCCGCCGGCGAGCAACCAGCCTGCCGTGGCGAGACCGGCGACCAGCGGGAGAGCGACCAGACTGCGCATCGCCACACCGTGGGCCCAGGACTTCGAGGCGGTCTTTCCGGCCGTAGGGCCATCCGTGTCGCTCGTGTTCGGGCTGTTTTCGGGCAGGCTCGATGCGGGTTCGGGCTCGGTCACGCCGTCCAGGTTATTGGAGACCACCTCTGTGTAACGAGTGGGCGCCTTGCACGTTAGGGGGACTCTCATATTCTGGGCATATGACTGAGACGGGAGCGCTCGACGCCGAGCGTCTGAGTGCCGCGCTGTCCGGCCGGTACGCCGCGATCCAGGTTGTGGCGACCACCGGGTCCACCAACGCCGACCTGCGGGAAGCCGCCGAAAAGGGGGCTGAGGACCGTACCGTTCTGATCGCCGACGAGCAGACGGCGGGCCTCGGCCGCCGCGCTCGGCACTGGACTTCGCCGAAGGGCTCCGGCCTGTACGTCAGTGTGCTGCTGCGTCCGCGCGAGGTTTCGTTCGCCGCTTTGGGTTCACTTTCCGTGGTCGCCGGCCTGGCGGTGCGGGAAGTCGCCGCGAGCCTGGGGGTCGACGCCACCCTCAAATGGCCGAACGACGTCCTGGCCGGACCGGACCGCGCCAAATGCGCGGGCATCCTGGCCGAGGCGATCGCCGGCGACGAGGCCAGTGTCGTTTTGGGCATCGGGCTGAACGTGCTTCCGCTCGGCGAGGACGTCGCTGCGGGACCCGGCGGACTGCCGGCGACATCGTTGGCGGAGCAGGGCGCGAAGGAGACGGATCGCGCCGAAATCGCACTCAGGTTGCTTTCCGAACTCGACGAACGGGAGCGCCGCTGGCGACTCGCGGGTGGGTCGCTCGCCGAGGCCGGGCTTCTCGGCGACTACCGGCGCCACTGCGCCACGCTGGGCCAGGACGTCGAGGTCCAGCTGCCTGACGGCTCGGCCCTGACGGGTCGTGCCGCCGACATCGACGCGGCCGGCCAGCTGCAGGTCGATGTCCCCGGAGGGGAGCGGTACACCGTCTTCGCCGGAGACGTCGTGCACGTGAGGCCTGCTTAAGTCTCGATTTACGGCGTCCGGTCTCCGAGCGGGACCGTTCGCCGGTACGGTGAGGCCCACCAGCGCCGAACACACTTTGGGAGCGTCCGTCGTGGCCTATCCGGACGATTTGCTCAGCGAAAACGAGCACGTCGTGGTGCACAGTCACCCACATTTCAAGATGCTGATCTTCCCCGTCCTCGCGCTGATCGTCACGCTCGGCGTGGGTATCTGGCTGGGGATCCTCGCGAAGGACGCGACAGCGCCATGGGACCTGATCTCGCTGATCGCGGTCGGCGCGGTCGGACTCGGGCTCGTCGTGTGGTTGTTCCTGGCGCCGTTCGTGCGCTGGCGCACGACGCACTTCATCGTGACCACCGACCGCCTGATCGCGCGTGAGGGCGTGATCAAGCGGACCGGGATCGACATTCCGCTGTCGAGGATCAACAGCGTCCAGTTCGAGCACGGCCTGCTGGACCGCGTGTTCGGCTGCGGCACGCTGGTCATCGAGTCCGCTTCGGACGAACCGCTGAAGTTCGACGACATCCCCAAGGTCGAGCGGGTGCATACGGTCATCTACCGCGAGGTCAACGACAACCCGTACGACGACTACGCGCCCGGAAGTGACGCGGGGGCGCCCCAGCAGACCGAGCCGCTTCCGCCGCAGGGACATCCGCCGCGCGGCAACCGTCGCGCCTGATGGGCACGCGAGATCTCGGTCTGCCGGACCGCGTCCCGTCCGCTTCGACGCTGCCGGAGCGCGTGACGATCTGGGAGGTCGGGCCGCGCGACGGTCTGCAGAACGAGAAGTCGATCGTTCCGGTCGAGGTGAAGCTCGAGTTCCTGGACCGGCTCGCCGATTCGGGCCTGACCACCCTCGAGGCGACGAGTTTCGTGAGCCCGAAATGGGTGCCGCAACTCGCCGACGCCGAGCAGTTGCTCGCCGGGCTCGACCGCCGTGACGGCATCCGCTATCCCGTGCTCGTCCCCAACGAACGTGGGCTGGACAGGGCGCTGGAAGCCGGGGTTTCCCATATCGCGATCTTCGCCAGCGCCACGGAGACCTTCGCCAGAAAGAACCTCAACTCCACTGTGGACGACCAGTTCACGATGTTCGAGCCGGTCGTCACGCGAGCGCGGGCCGAAGGGCTCGACGTCCGGGGTTACGTGTCGATGTGTTTCGGCGACCCGTGGGAGGGCGCTGTTCCGGCCGCGCAGGTCGCCGGAGTGGGCAAACGCCTGCTGGACCTGGGGTGCTCGCAGCTTTCCCTCGGTGACACGATCGGTGTCGCCACCGCGGGCCAGGTCGAGGCTCTGATCGGGCAGTTCTCCGACGTCGGCGCGCTCGCCGTCCATTTCCACGACACCTATGGTCAAGCACTGGCGAACACCTTGGCGGCGCTCCGCTGCGGAGTGTCCACTGTGGACTCGTCGGCGGGTGGCCTCGGAGGCTGCCCGTACGCCGAGTCGGCCACCGGCAACCTTGCCACCGAAGACCTCGTGTGGATGCTCGATGGTCTCGGTGTCGAAACCGGCGTCGATCTCGACGCGTTGGTGGCGACGAGCAAGTGGATGGCGGGAAAGCTGGGCAGGCCGAGCCCGTCGCGGGTGGTCAACGCACTCGCGGGATGAGGTTCGCGGAACTCACCGACGATGACGCCGTTCGGCGATAGGGTGCGTAACGCGCCGGTGCTCCTTGGCAACGGCGCGTGTCCTATTCGCTGCCTCCCGCTTCACGGTGGGGACCGACTCCTGGGGAGGTGCGGTGACCGATCCGAGCGAAGCAGGCACCGGCCCGGTGCGCCTGCCCACCCCGCATGGAGGGCTGCTCGACGAAAGCGGCTTCGACGTTCCGACTCCGCAGCACGGGACACGGGCTCCGTACGTGCCTTCGCCATGGCCGCCCGCCGTCGCGCCGTTGCGGATGCCGCCTCAGCCTCCGGTTCGGCCGCCGATGGGGGCGCTGCGGACCGAACGGGAGAGTGTTGTCGCGCTGTTCCTGGTGCATATGTTCCCGATCGGGCATCTCCCGGTCGCGATGGACAAGCCCGCGCGGCAGCTGCCGCTCCCCGACGACTGTTCCGGCCCGTTGGACCACCCCGAGGCCGACGTGCTGGACGACCAGGAGGCGCTGGCCCACGTCAGCGGTGGTTTCCAGCGTTCACCCACCTCGCCGCCCGCGACGCCGCCCGAACCCTTGACCCGGGGTCACGATCCCTGGGGTGGCGAGCCGCAGGAAGACTGGGAAAGCCGATTCGCCAGAGGGAAGGGCTTCTCGTGGCTGCCGGTGGAGCATTTCCCCGAGGGCGGAATCGACCCGCCGACTCCGGTGATGCTCGAAGTCGGCACTTTCATCGACCGCTTCGGTGACCAGCACGGCCGGGTGTTCGCCGAGGACGGGACGCTGTTCTCGATGCGCTCGTTGCCACCGGACCGGGTCTCCGCCTACCGGCGTTACCGGGTGGTGCGGCCGCTTCCGGTCTGGCGATCGGTGAACGCGGAGTGGTTCGGGCAACCGGGCGGCGGGCTGCGGTACCGCGCCGTGCTGGGTGCGGATGAACTCGTCACGCTGGGGTTCCTGGCGGACGTCACGGGGGAGGTTGGGTGAACACGGGGACGATCCTGCGGTGGCTGGCCGCATTGGGCGTGCCACCCGAGGTGGTGTCGGTCGGTGCGGAGGCCGACAACGCCTGGTGCCTCATGCGCACCGACGCAGAAGACACAGAGGGCGCCGTCTGGGAAGTGTTCTGGCGTGAGCAGGGAAACCGGTACGACTGGGCGCGGTTCACCAGTGAGCAGGTCGCCTGTCACTACCTTTTCGGACGCCTGGCCTGGTCGCAGGTCGCTCGTGGCGCGGTCGGTCTCCTGCCCGGCGCACAGTGATCAGCGCTTCAGGAGGGCGAGGGTCTCGTCGTGGAGCAGGCCGTTCGTCGACAGGGCGGAGCCGTTGTCGTAGCGCGCTTCGCCGTTGAGGTCGCTGAATCGGCCGCCCGCCTCGGTCACCAGCACCTGCGCAGCGGCGACGTCCCACGGGTTCACGATGCACTCCGCGGCGACGTCGAGCGCGCCCTCGGCGACCAGACAGTGGTGCCAGAAGTCGCCGAATGCGCGGCTTTCCCAGCACGCGTCGACGAGTTCGAGGTACTTGTCCCGTGAGTGGTACTCGATCCACGAATTCAGATCCGTTGTGGACAGATACGCGTCTTCGAGCGAAGCGACCTTCGACACCGAAAGCCGGCGCTCGCCGGCGGAGTCGCGTACCCAGGCACCGTCTCCGGTGGCAGCCCACCATCGGCGGCCGAGCAGTGGCGCGCTGATCAGCCCCACCACCGGCATGCCGTCCTCGACCAGCGCGATCAGCGTCGCCCAGACGGGAACACCGCGCAAGAAGTTCTTCGTTCCGTCGATCGGGTCCAGCACCCAAGCCCGGCCGGTGGCGGCCGAACCGCCCCGTTCTTCGCCGAGCACGGTGTCATCGGGACGTTCTGTGGCGAGGATTCCACGGATCGCGTCCTCGACGGCGGTGTCCGCGTCGGTGACCGGGGTCCGGTCGGGTTTGCGTTCCACGGCCAGGTCGAGCGCGCGGAACCGGTCGGTGGTGATCGCGTCGGCGGCGTCAGCCAGCCGAGCGGCGAGTTCCAGATCATTTCCGTAGCCGGGCACGGCCACGATGCTTTCACGCCGAGCAGCCGTAGAGTTGAGCAGGTGAGCATGGTGCTACTCGCCGAGGACGACCCGGCCATCGCCGATCCGCTTTCGCGCGCTCTTCAGCGGGAGGGCTACGACGTCCGCGTTGTCGGCGACGGGCCCGCCGCGCTCGACGCGACCGAGAGCGACCGGGTCGATCTGCTGGTCCTCGATCTCGGGTTGCCCGGGATGGACGGCCTCGAGGTGTGCCGCCGCCTGCGCGCGAGCGGCACCGAGGTTCCCGTGCTGATGCTCACCGCGCGTACGGACGAGGTCGACTTCGTGGTCGGGCTCGACGCGGGCGCCGACGACTATGTCGCCAAGCCGTTCCGCCTGGCCGAGCTGCTGGCCCGCATCCGCGCGCTGCTCCGCCGCCGGGCGCCCGAGGTGCTCGAGGTCGGGGGAGTGCGGATGGACCTCGGAGCCCGCATGGTCACCGTCGACCTGCGCGAGGTACAGCTGGCGAACAAGGAGTTCGAGCTGCTCCGGGTGCTGATGAGCCGGGCAGGGCAGGTAGTCAGCCGCGACGAAATTCTCGCCGAAGTGTGGAACGACCTCGAATCGAAGACTTCGAAAACGCTGGACATGCATATGTCGTGGCTGCGCCGGAAGCTCTCCATCGCCGCGGACGAGGCGGCCGGCCGGGCAGGCAGAGCAAGTGGCTGCGCCGACGGTGACACTCGAATCGCCGCGGACGAGGCGGCCGGCCGGGCAGGCAGAGCAAGTGGCCGCGCCGACGGTGACACTCGAATCGCCACAGACGAGGCGGCCGGCCGGGCCGGGAAGCCCGCCGGGAACGGGGACGGCGAACGGCGGATAGCCACGGTCCGCGGCGTGGGCTTCCGCTTCAACGCGGAATAGCATGCGCCGTCGTATCCTGCTGGCGATCCTGCTCGCCGTCGCGGTCACGGCGGCGGTGCTGGGCATTCCGCTCGGGATCACCGCCTGGCAGCTGGTCGAGAACCTCAACCGCGAGAACCTCGCCACCACCGCCCGTGGGATCGCGGCGAATCTTGACAACGACATCGCGAACGCCCGGCCGATCGACCTCAATGAGGTCCGCGCGGCCGTGCCACCGGCGGGATTGCTGACGGTCCGCACCGAGGGACAGATCGAGAAGCGCTACGGTTCCGACCCTGGCGACGACGTGGTGTCGGAAAAGGTGCCGATCGCGCTGCACGGTGAGGTCGAGTTGTCCGTGCCCGCGGGGCCGATGCGTACCCGCCAGACGCAGGTGACCCTGCTCGTGGTGTTGCTGGTCGTGTTGTCGGTTGGCACCGGTACGGTCGTCGCGACCGTGACGGCGCGGCGGCTCGCGAAACCGCTGAGACATGTCGCCGATCGTGCGGTAAAACTCGGTGGAGGCGATTTCCGGCCGGATCCGAAGCGCTACGGAGTAGGCGAACTCGACATGGTCGCCGAGGCGCTCGACGCGTCCGGTTCGGCGCTCGCCCAGCTGGTCCAGCGGGAGCGCCAGCTCGTCGGCGACGTCTCCCATCAGCTGCGGAGCAGATTGACGGCATTGCAGCTCCGGCTCGAACCGCTCACCATCCATCCCGATCAGGACGTCGTCGACGAGGCGAAGGCCGCGCAGGAACAGGCGGATCGGCTGGCCGAGGCACTCGACGAGTTGCTGGCAGCGGCGCGGGCGGCGCGTGAGGTCGGCGCGGAACCGGTGGATCTTCCGGACGTGCTTCCCCAGGTTTCGGAGGAATGGCGGCAGTTGCTGCGCGCGGAGGGCAGGCATCTGCGGATCCGGGTAACCGATGGCCTGCGGGCCAGGGCGACGCCGGGCCGGTTACGCGAGGTGGTCGGAGTCCTGCTCGACAACGCTCTGCGCCACGGGGCAGGCACGGTCACGATCGCCGCTCGGCGCGGCGATGCGGAAGGCACCGTCGTCATCGAGGTCGCCGACACCGGATCCGGGGTTCCCGACGAACTCGCGCCGCATATTTTCGAGCGAGGTTTCTCCGGCGGCGGTTCCACCGGGGTCGGGCTCGCGCTCGCTCGCGCGCTCGTGGAGGCGGATGGAGGCAGGCTCGAGTTGTCGAGTAAACAACCGGCGGTATTCAGTCTTTTCCTGAAAGTTCCCCGCCCGGGCGATGTGGCCGAGGTGCGTTGGCCCGCTGAGCGGGTCCCACGCTGAAGACCTCCCGAAGAACCTCCCGATCGGGCAATACGGCCGAAGCGCGCCGACTTACCTTCAGAGTGTGCAAGCGACGGCATTCCGTTATCGCCCACCCATGACCCCGGTGGCCGCGGCCGCTGCCGAAATCGGCAAAGTGGCGGTTTCGGTGCGACTGTCCTTCGAAGGCGACCTCTATGCCTGCAGCCGACCGCCGGGGCCACTGGAGCGGGTCGAGGCCGAAGCGCTGGATCTGCTGTCGAAGGGACTGTTCGTCAGCGGGATCGACACCCCGGTCGCGACCGTGACCGGGGCGGCCGGGCACCGGTTCGTCCAGAAACGTGCGGTGTTCCAGCCGCCTGATTGCCGGGTCTATCACGGAACCTGCGGAGTCGGCGCCAACCGCAACGGGCTGACGTTGACCGGGATGCTGGGCTACCGGCTCGAAGTACGTGCGGCGTGGAACAGTCGTGCGGGCGACTGCGGACAGCCCGCGACGGCGGCGGAATGGTGCGAATTGTTCGGCGCGCAGCTGGCGTCGATCGGTGGGGTGGTGCTGCGGCGGTCTTCCCTGCTCAGCTTGGAGGGAACTCCGCCGTGACCGTGATGACGAACGCCGCGCGGGCGGGCATGCCCAGGCTGCCCCAGAGTCCCGTCGGGTCGGTGTCGCCGAGGGACAGCCGCAGCGGCAGCGAATCCTCCTCGACGTCCACCGAGAGGATCTCCGTACCGAGTAACGCCCGCAGCGAGCTGTCCAGCAGCGTGTGTTCGTCCCGGATCTTGTCCGCGCGGGCGGTGACCAGATAGGACAGTTCGCACGACTTCGCCCGCACGGCGCCATTCTTGGAGGCGGCGCCGTGCAGGGCGAAGAGGAACAGGTCGACGCTCGACACCGGCGTCTCGGTCTGCCAGGTGGGTTTCGGCGGATCCAGCCGGACCACCGTTCCCTCCGGCAGATGAGGCGCTATCAGCCGGCACAGAGCCTCGTCGACCTGCGTGATCACGGCGTCAGATCAATCCCTCACGCAGTGCGTAGGCCACCGCGTGCGAGCGGTTCCGCAGCTGGAACCGGTTGGTCACGTCGTGCAGGATGCTCTTCACCGTGCGCTGCGAGTAGCACAGCTGATCGGCGATTTCCTGCGTCGAGAAGCCAGACGCGACCAGCTTGAGCACCTCGGTCTCCCGGCTGCTCATGCCGCCGAGGTGCAGCCCACGGGGCTGCAGGACCTGACGCTGCAACCGGGAAACCCGGTGCAGCAGCCTGCCGAGCATGTCGGGCGGCAGCGCGCCCTCACCGGCGGCGGCCGCCTTGATCAGCCGGACCAGCACGTCGGCTCCGGCTTCGGTGCGGCGAGCGACCGCGCAGACGCCGTGTTCGATCGCGCTGAGGATCTCGTTGTCGTCGACTTCGCCCGCGATGAGAACGATGCGGGTGAAACCTTGGTGGTGGAGCGCGGACAAAAGCTGAGTCATCGCGTCGTCGAGACGGTCGGTGACCAGAAGGGCCACCATTGTCGGGTCGGCGGCCTCCCCGTCCACCAGCCAGACGTCGTCGCGGGAGCGCAGCGTCATGCATACGCCGTTGTGCAGGATCGGATCGGTGGCACGGACTACCACCGGCGTCCGGTTCGGTTCGAACATGTGATTCCCATTCCCCTCGAACGGTGCGAGGGTCCCACCCCTCGCACTGCTCACCCTGCCGCGTGAGGTGTCCCGGGCGCATGGGACTCCGGTCCCGACATTGCCCGAAAAGCCGCCCTAATTGGGGTTTTCAGGGCCGTTCCCTCTTCAACGACCTTGACGACCCGGCCCTCAACGACCCAGCCCGGCTTCGCGGGCGCGCACGATCGCTTCGGCGCGGTCGGCGACGTGGAGTTTGCTGAATACGTTGGAAATGTGGTTCCGCACGGTTTTCGGGCTGAGGCAAAGAGTGCTGGCGATGACGGTGTTGCTGTGGCCGCCGGCGATGAGCGAGAGGACCTCTCGTTCGCGGACGGTCAATTCCGGGAACACCGTGTCCGTGCTCGGCTGGGTATGGTTGAAAAACCCGAGGACTCGCGTCGCGATGTCGGGCCCGAAAATCGCTTCGCGTCGCGCGACGGCTTGGACTGCCCGGATGATCTCGTCGGGTTCGGCGTCCTTGAGCAGATAGCCGCGGGCACCTGCGCGCATCGCGGAGAAAACCGACTCGCTTTCATCCGCCATCGTCAGCATGAGCACGCCGACGTCGGGCTGTTCGGCGACGATATGGCGGGTCGCTTCGGCGCCACTGAGGTCGGGCAGATGCAGATCCATGACCACGACGTCGGGTTTGAGGGCGGCCGCCGCACTGATCGCTTGCGAACCGCTCGCGGCCTCGCCGACCACCTCGATCAGCGGTTCCGCCGCGAGCAGCGTGCACACGCCGAATCTGAAGAGCGGATGGTCGTCGACCACGAGCACACGAAGCCGTTCGGTCATGCAGTCTCCCCCTGTCTCCCCGACGCGGGACGCTAGCGCGAGGGCCTGCCATGGACAACGGGTGGTCCGGACAGTGGGCCCGGCAAAAATTAAACGCCCGATGAGTATCGCGTACCGAGGTGATCGGCCCAAGGGATTTATCGGCTGATCACTCTGGCGCTCACCCATTCGGCCCAGCGGGGGAAGCAAGGGACCTTTGCTACCGCTTACTTAGCTTGACTAAGCGAGTGGTAGCAAAGGTCCCCTGCTCTTTTCGCTGGTCAGGCGAAGGCCGAGGCGTGCTCGCGGGCCCAGCCGGCGAACGTCAGCGGCTCTCGGCCGAGCAGTTCGCGGACGGTGCCGAACACGATTTCCTCGTTTCCGGCGGACTGGCGTTTGAGCTCGAAGACCCCGTCGATCGCTGACGCGGGCCAGCCGTATCCGAGCATCCGGGCACGAGCGTCGGCTTCGGGTTCTTCGGCATACGTCAGCCGTCGTCCGAGGGTGACACCCAGGATCTCGACCTGACGCCGGGTCGTGAGTGCTTCGCCTCCGGTGATCGGGTACGTCTTGCCGGCGTGTCCGTCCGTGGTCAGCACGGTCGCGGCGACCTCCGCGATGTCGCGGACGTGCACCAGAGCGGACGGCGGGTCGCCCACGGGAACATGAATGACCCCATCGCCCCGGACGGCGTGCAACCAGGCGAACCGGTTGTCCATGAAGGTGCCGGGTCGCAGGATCGTCCAGTCCGGCCCGGCGTCGCGCACTGCCTGCTCGGCCGCGGTGTGTACGAGGGTGATCGGGTCGGTCTGTCCGAAGTGGACGCCCGTGGTCGAGAGCTTGACGAGTTGGGCGACACCGGACGCGGCCTTGATGACGGTCTGCTCGTGGTTGAGACCGTTCGATCCGTGCCCGGAGGTCAGGATGAAGACCCGCTCCACGCCGTCCAAGAGGGCGGCGTCGAAAGCATCGAGATCTCCCGCCACGACTTCGGCGCGCGGATCGATGCGGGCGCGGCTCGGATCGCGAGTCAGCGCACGCACGCGGGCGCCTTTGTCGAGCAGCAAGGGAACGAGTTCACGGCCGATTTTGCCGGTGGAACCGAGAACGAGAATCATCGAAAACTCCTTCAGCGATGACTAGCGATGACTAGTGGTGACGCCGCAGCGGGACGCGCGGCAGGAAGAGAGCGACGGCGAGGCCGATCGCGAGGGCGGGGACCATCGCCCAGAAGACGCCATTCAGCGCGGACGCGTAGCCGGCGGGATTGTCCACACCGAACGAACTCGTGAACACCGCACTGAACACGGTCAGACCGGCGGTGGTGCCGAGTGATCGCAGGAAGCCGACGGTCGCCGAAACAGCGCCGAGGTCGGTTTTGGCCGCGTTGTTCTGGGCGGCCATGGAGAGCACCTGCATGTTCAGCCCGGCGGCGGCGCCGAACAAGGCCAGATAAGTGACGACGAGCGGCGGGGAGTGCGTTCGTCCATCGTGGACATCGCGATCGCGGCGGCAAGGCCGAGGCTCATGCTGAGGATCGGAGCCCAGCGGTAGGCGCCGGTCTTCGCGATGATCCGGCCGGCGATCATCGACGACGCGGCGACCGCGAGCGTCATCGGAACCAGCAGGAGGCCGGCTTCCGACGGTCCGGCCCCGCCCGCGGTTTGCAGGAAAAGAGCCAGATAGTTGACGGAACCGAGGAAGGCGAATCCGGCTGCGACACTGGCAAGGAAGCTCACGCTGAAGGCCCGATCGCGGAACAGCCGGAGCGGGATGATCGGCTCGGAAGCTCGGCGTTCGACGACGATGAAGGCGATGAGCAGTGCCGCGCCGATCGACGCGGAGACCGGGGACGCCAGCGTCAGCCCGACGATCGCGCCGGACAGCAGGATGATTCCAGTCAGATCGAACGGTGCGTTCGCGCGTCGCCGTTCGAGACGCAGAAGCCTCGCGACGGCGAGGAAGGCGGCCAGGCCGATCGGCAGGTTCACCAGGAAGATCGACCGCCAGCCCGCGACGTCGGTCAGCACGCCGCCGACCACGGGCCCGGCCAGCGAGGAACCGGCGAAACAGAGTGAGAACCAGGCGAAATACCGAGCGCCTTCACGGCCAGGGAACAGCTCGCCGATGATCGCGCCGACCGTGACGAACAGGCCGCCGGACCCGACGCCCTGCAGGACGCGGGCCGCGATCAGCAGCGGCATCGTCGGGGCGAGCGCGCAGGCGAGCGACCCGAGGACGAACAGCCCGATCGCGGCGAGAACGACGTATTCACGGCCGAAGAGGTCGCCGAGTTTTCCGTAGACAGGGGCGCTGACGCTTCCGGCGAGCAGGTACGCGGTGGTGACCCAGGCGAACGACGACGAGGCGCCGCCCAATTCGCCGACCATACGCGGCAAGGCGGTCGCGACCACCTGAGCGTCGAGCATCGCGAGGAAGACGGCGGCGAAGAGGCCGACGAGGGCAAGGGTGTTTCGGGCGCGCGGAGGCGCCGCGATGGTGGTGCTCAAGAAAGGA
Organism: uncultured Actinomycetota bacterium; assembly: GCA_963766045.1. Classification (GTDB taxonomy): domain Bacteria; phylum Actinomycetota; class Actinomycetes; order Mycobacteriales; family Pseudonocardiaceae; genus Amycolatopsis. The sequence continues at coordinate 617,775 of CAVXYN010000003.1, forward strand.
TCCATTCACTGGAAAGACGTACGGGAACGCGAGGGACGCGGGGCGATGCTCGCTACCTGCACAGCCCTGGATCCCCGCCAAGACGGGAAAAGGTCCAACCGTCATCCGTGCTGAGGATGCGGTCCTCTTCGCGCTTGGCGATCACCTCGAATTCGTCCCGCTCGACCGTTCGAACCCGGCCGGCGTCATCAATGAAGGAACAACGACATGGATGACTTTAGGCAATCACATGTCTTTTGACAAGTAGTTTACCCGAGCGGGACGACGTTCTCGTCGTCCTCGTCGCTGTCCCGGCGGCGTTTACCCAGCTCATCCGGGAAGACCCACTTCTTGAAACCCCAGAACCGGAAGAACATCGCCAGCAGCATGCCGACGATCGACCCGCTCGTGAAGTCCGCGAACTCCTGTACGAACCGCGTCACGTGCGGCACTTCGAGATCGAAGATGTAGCGCGACGTGTAGAGCGGGATCAGGTTGACCACCACGGCCATCCCGCTGATCACGAAGAACAGCGCGGCCTCGTGATGCCGCTCGCGGCCGCCGCGGGTCCGGAAGGACCACTCGCGGTTGAGGATGTAGGAGACGATCGTGGCGACGATGATCGCGATCGCCTTCGCCGTGGTCGGCTTCTGTTCCAGAACGGTCAGCTTGAGCAGGTACCAGACGCCGTTGTCGACCAGGAACGTCGTGCCGCCGACGATCGCGAACTTCAGCAGCTCACGGTGCTTGATCAGCACGGAACGGAGCGGCTCAGGCGTCCGGGAGAGCACGGTTTCGACCACGGTCACCCGACCAGTCTAATTCGCGCGCCGAGGTGAACGGCCTGGCAGGGCGCGGCCATGGTGTTATCTGCCGCTTTGGGCGATTCGGTGGAGCAGGGGACCTTTGCTACCGCCCGCGGGGTCAGGCGGCGCGGTCGTCCGGGACGTCGGAAGCGCGCCGCCCGGCGCCGCGGACCAGGTGCGGCCGCCCGTCGGCCTCCGGAAACACCCACTTCTTGAACGACCACCAGCGGAACGCCGTTCCGAGCAGGGTGCCGATGATCACGCCGCTGACGAAATCCGCGATCTCTTGCGTCAGCAGCCCGACGTGCGGCTGTTCCAGGCCGAGCAGGTAGCGCGAGACAAGCTGCGGAAGTGCGTTGAGGCCGAGCGAGATGGCGCTGAGCAGGAAGAAGAGTGCCGCTTCGTGATGCCGCTCGCGGCCGCCGCGGGCACGAAAGGACCACTCGCGGTTCGCCACATACGAAAACACCGTCGCGACCAGCACACCGATCACCAGCGCGGTCACCGGCTTGTCGGTCAAGACGGTGAACTTCAGCCCGTAGTTGATCCCCATCGTGATGACGAAACTCGCCCCGCCGACCACGGTGAAACGCAGCAGCTCGCGGTGTTTCCCCAGCATGGTGCCGCAGGTTAACGAATCAACCCACCGATGATCCCGTTGGGCTCCGTGGTCGGGTGCGACTTACCCGGCCGCGGCGGCGCGCTTGTCGTCGTCTGCTGCTGGGTCTCCGGCTGCACCGGCTCCGTGGTCTTCGCGGGCGGCGGCGTCTTCGACGACGGCGTCCATGGCCGGCCCGGCGCCCATGGTTTCGTCGTTTCCGAAGAAGCAGGCGGTTTCGACGTGACCGAAGGCAATGAAGGCGGGGTGCTCGGCGGCAACAGCGCCGAGTCGTCACACCAGTGGTGCCAGCAGCCGAACCGGACTTCGACGGGCTTCGCCTTCGCCACACCCAGGGTGGCGTTGACGGTCACCGGAGCGTTGTCGGCGGGACGGCCCTTGAGCCGCACCCACAGGCTTACGTGACGCCCAGGGGCGACCGAGCCGCGCGTCGTGCACGTCGCGCCTTCGCCGGTCGGGCGGCAGGGGAGGGCGGACACGCTCCACGAGCTCTTCAACGGGTGGTCGACGGTGACCGTCACCGGTTTCGTCGTCTTGCCCGTGTTCTTGACGCGGATGTGCACCAGCGGATTGCGGTTCCACGGGAACGCGGACAGACCGTCGCTTTCGGCCCGCAGGACAAGGTCGTCGGGCGGCGGCTTCACGGTCACCTTCACCGAAACCGACACCTTGACCTCGCTGCCCGCGGTCACGGAACCGGTGACGACGCTGCCCGATTCGGCGGTCTCGTCGGCCTGCAGCCGGAACGTGAGCACCGCCGACTGGCCCGGTTCGAGCCCGGTGCCGGTCTTGCAGGTAACGGTGCCGGTGCCGCCGGGGCAGTTCACCGCGATCGGCGCCGGTCCCTGCTGCCGGAAACCGGTGACGCCGGCAGCGCCGCCGCCACCGGCGGGAACGGCCGTGACACCCTTCGGCAGGTTCAGCGTCACCGCGACGGGCTCCGACTTGGTCCCGCCGTCGTTGCGCACGGTGATCGGCAGGCTTTGCGCACCTTCGCCGGGTTGCAGCTGGACGCCGCCCGCCGGTGCCGACGCCGTCATCGCCGGCGGTGACGGGATGACCGGGGTGGGCGCGGGAGGGTTGGCGGGCGGGTTCTGAGCCGGTGGCTCGACCGGCGGAGCAGGCGGCTGTGCCGGGGGTTGCTGAGCCGGCGGCTGCGCCGGCGGAGCGACCGGAGGCGCGGGCGGCGGAACGACGGGCGCGGGGGCCGCGGCAGGCGGCGGGACGGCCGCGGCGGCCGGGATCTCCTGGGTGCCGCCACCGGCGGCGAGCGCTATCGCGACAGCGGCGACGATGGCCGCACTCGAACCGGCCACTCCGGCGAACTGACGCGGTCCGGCCGCGGCGGCACCGGCCGCCGCACCGGAACTCGAGGACGCGGCGGCGGCCGTCGCGACCGCGGTGACCGCACCGGCCTTGCCTGCACCGGCCGTTGCCAGGTATCCGAGAGCCGCGCCACCGAGCACGATCGGCGCGATGATCCCGCGCAGACCGCCGTTGATATCGGCCAGTTCCGCGGCCAGCGCGCGGCACTTCTCACATTCGTCCAGATGGCACTCCACCTGGGTCCGTTCGCGTTTGGACAATCCGTCGCGGGTCCACGCGCCGAGTTTCTCCGCGCTCGCGCGGCAGCGTTCGGCGGAGTTTTCGGCCAGGTGGACCTGCAGATATGCCTGTCGCAGGCCTTCACGGGCGCGGTAGGCGAGGGCGGAGACACCGTTCGCGTTCAAGCCAAGCAGCGGCGCGACCTCGGCGGGGCTCTGCTGCTCGATCTCGGTGTGCCACAGCACGGCCTGCCACCGCTCGGGCAGCCGCGCGAAGGCCTTCGCGGCGAGCGAGCGCTCGAGCCCGGCGACGGCGGTGTCGGAGAACGGGACGGTCAGCGCCTCACCGACGGCGCCCCCGACGTCGGACATGTCCTCGTTGAGGTCGACGCGCTTTTCCTTGCGGGTCTTGTCGTAGGCGGTGTGGCGCAGCGCTGTCAGCAGGTACGCGCGAAAAGCGGCGTCCGGGCCCTTGCCGCCGCGCAGCGTTTCCAGGACCTTCGAAAACGCCTCGGACACGAGGTCGTCGGCTTCGGAACTGGACCGCGCGAGCTGGCGGGCGAGATTGTGGGCGGCGCCGGCGTGCCGTTCGTAAAGCGTCCCGTAAGACGCGATCTTCCCGTTGCGCACCTCGGCGATCAGCTCGGCGTCGCTCTTACCGCTGAGATCGGCGGGAACGGTGGACACGGGACTCCTTCGACGGCTCGTTCGAGGCGGTACTACTTTCCTGACGCGCAAGCACGCTCAGTGTGACGGACGGGGCGACGCACGTCACCTTGCGGCCCGGCCGATGACCCGGAGGGCCCAACGGCTTCACCCCCCGGCGGTTACTCAAGAGTTCGGAAAGATCCCTGGAAACGCCGTCACGACCGCCCCCGAGCCGCGTCCCCACCGTGAAGCGATCGCAAGATCGACATGATCCGGACGGAAAGGGGCGGTGGCCAGTGGACCTGCCGGCAACCGGTGCACCGTCCGGGGGAGCTGACGGGCAAGCCGCCTGGAACCGGTTCAAATCCGAGGATTCACTGGCGCAGCGGGATCGCTCACTCCGCGCTCTGCGGGCTCGTTGGCGGACTGCCAGCCTAGCCGCGGGCTGGCGTTTTCCCAGTGACTGGAGCCTTCCCGAGGTTGACGCAGTCTGCGCCGCGGTGATCAAGAACGGCCGGGTGGTCACCGCCGAAGTCGCGGAAACCGCCCTCGCGGGACTGGGCCGGGCGCGGGCCGCGGCGGGTGCCGGGCTGGCGGAAACGCTGGCGGATCTCGCGGCGCTGCACGCCGTGCTTGCCGATCCCGACGCGGTCGACGGGTTCATCTCCCCGGATGTCGACGCCACGCCATCGCGGCTACTCCGGGTGACGGCGTTGGCTTGGGCGGACGTCGCGACCGACCAATTGGTGAACACCGAGGTGACAGAACCGCTGACCGGCCTGCCCACGGCCGCGTATTTGCGTACCCGGTTGAGTGAGCTTTACCGCCAGGCACGCCGCGACGAGCGGCCGGTCGCCGAGGGGCACACCCTCCTGGTGGTCTCGATGGACTTCAGTTCCTTGGCAGGCTGGCCACGACTCACCGGGATGATCCTGGTCGCCGACGCGTTGCGGTCGGTGTTCGACGGCGGAGAGAGTGTCGCTTCGCTCGGTCCGTCGGTCGCGGGAGCTCTGGTGCCGAAGGACGTGAGGCTCGCTTCGGCGGGTGTCGCGCTGCGAAGGGTGCTCAACGAGCGGCTTTCGGTGGACGCGCAACTCCGGGACACCGGCCGCCCGCAGATCTCCGCCGTCCGGCTCCCGGCGACGTACGACCAGGCCTGCGACCTGCTGGCCTCGCTCGCACGTTCCTGAGTCAGGCCTCGAACGACCCTCTCGACCTGGAACAACCCGTACATGATTTCCTGTTTGTGTGACCCGGACTGTTCCCACCGATGCGAACGGCGACGTTTCGGCGAGCCACTCGACGCACCGCCTAGCGCTGCGCCGGTCGCTCGCCCGCCTGTCCGTCCGGCCGAGATCGATCTTGATCCTCTCGGTGATCCCGCTGGTCGCGATGGGATTCGGCCTCTGGGGCTGGCAACACGAGTGGGTGCTCGGCGTCGACAGCGCCGTGTACCGCGCGGGCGCACTGACCTTGCTGAACGGCGACCCGCTGTATGACGCCAACACGCTCCCGGTGGAACCGTGGTGGGCGTTGTTGCCGTTCACCTACCCGCCGACGGCCGCTCTGCTGTTCATCCCGCTCGCGGTGGTCCCGACGCAGGTCGCCTGGGGTGTGCTGACCGCGGTCTCGCTGCTCGCGATGGCCCTTTGCGTCCGGATCGCCATCGGCGCGCTCCCGAAGCCCTCCGCCGAAGGACCCCGTTGGTGGGCCTCGCCCGCCCGCTCGACCATCGCGTTCTTCCTGGTCTTCCTCGGTCTCGAGCCGGTGTGGCGCACGATCTTCCTCGGTCAGATCAACCTGATCCTGATGGCGCTCGTGATGCTCGACATCCTGGTGATCGGCGCGCGCGGCAGCCGCTGGGGCGGGGTGCTGGTCGGCATCGCCGCCGCGGTGAAGCTCACCCCGATCGTCTTCCTCGGGCATCTGTTCATCACCGGACGCCGGATGGACGCCATCCGCGGCCTCATCACCTTCGTCGTGATGCAGGGCCTGATGTTCCTCATCATTCCGCACGACGCCGCCCGGTACTGGACCCACACGCTGCCCGACACCGGCCGGATCGGCCCGGTGCACTGGGCAGGCAACCAGTCGCTGAACGCGCTGATGAATCGCTTCACCGAGCTCGCGCCCTGGGCGTCGAAGGCGGCGATGGGGATCGGCGCGCTGCTCGCGATCCCGGCGATCTGGCTCGTACTGCGCTTCCATCGCAAGGGCCAGGCGCTCGCGGCCATGCTGGTGACGGCGTTCTGGATCCTGCTGATCTCGCCGATCTCCTGGACCCACCACTGGGTCTGGGTGGTCCCGCTGGTCGTGCTGCTGGTCTCGCGGCTGCCGCAGACCACACCCGCCACCGCCTGGAAACGCTGGCTCGGCACGTTCGCGGTGTTCTTCGTGTTCATCAGCTGTGTGCTGCTGATCCTGCCGAACGGCCGCAATGTCGAGCTGCACTGGAAGGTGTGGCAGAACATCCTCGGCAGTGCGTACATCCTGATGCCGCTGGTGCTGGCGGTCGCGCTCGCCGTGCGCTGGTGGTATCTGCGCCGTCGGCGGCCGGCGGTGGGGGACGACGCTGTTGGGGACGACGCTGTGGGGGATAACGACGGGCATGCTGAAGTCACGACCGGCGGCTGAGCCCCGCGTCGGTGTCGTGGTGGCGGGCGTGCTCGCCGTGGCGATGCTCGTCGTGGGCATCGTGGCCTGGCTCGGTGAGTGGCACCTCGGCGCGGACAGCGCCGTCTACCGGGCGGGTGCCCTCACCCTGCTGAAGGGCGAGCCGCTCTACACGCGCGAAGCGTTGACGACGTTGCCGCCGTGGGTGCTCCTGCCGTTCACGTACACGCCCGCCGCGGCTCCGCTGTTCCTGCCGCTCGCGGTGGTTCCGGCGGGGCTGACCTGGGGTATGGTCGGCGCGCTTTCGCTGGTCTGTCTCAGTGTCGTGATCACTGTCGTCGCTCGTGTCTGCGGCGCCCCGATCACCCGTTGGTGGGTTCTGCCGCTGGCGACGGCCGGCGCGCTGGCGCTCGAGCCGGTCTGGAAATCCCTTTTCCTCGGCCAGATCAATCTCATCCTGATGGCGTTGATCGTCCTCGACGTCCTGGTGCTTTCGGCCCGCGGATCAAGATGGGCCGGGGTGCTGATCGGGATTTCGGCCGCGATCAAGCTCACCCCGTTGATCTTCGTGCCGCATCTGCTGTTCACCGGCCGGTGGAAGGACGCGCTACGCGCACTCGGCACGTTCGCCGGCCTGGAGGCCGTGATGTTCGCGCTCGTCCCCGGTGACGCGGCCCGGTTCTGGACCGAATCCGCGATGGACCCCAGCCGGGTCGGTTCGGTGCACTGGATCTTCAACCAGTCGCTCAACGGCCTGGTGAACCGTGCTTCGGAACTGGCATCGTGGTCGCTGATGGTGGCCATCGCGATCGCCGCGGTCCTGGCCGCTCCCTCCGTCTGGCTGATCGTGCGCCTGCATCGCCGCGGCGAACCGGTGGCGGCGTTGCTGGTGACCGCCTTCTACGGACTGTTGCTCTCGCCGGTCTCCTGGTCACACCACTGGGTGTGGACGGTGCCGCTGCTCGTCCTGCTGGTCATCCGCCGATCGTGGGTTCCGGCCGCCGCCGTGGCGGTCCTGTTCGCCAGCGGCGTGATCATGTTCGTGCCCAACGGCGGGGAAACCGAGTTCGGCTGGGGATTCGGGTGGTCGCTGGTCGGCAACATCTACGTCCTCGCCGCTGCGACGGCCATCACAGGGCTGGCCGTTCGGGAGCTGCGGCGCGGGTCCGCCCAGGTCGCGGCGCTACCGGCCAAGTAATCTCCTCACCGCAGTGTTGAATGAGCCCTCAGCGGGAAAGAGTACTTCGGCCTTGGACAAACGCACCGGTCTTCCGATCGTGGGCATGGTGGGCGGCGGACAGCTGGCCAGGATGACCCACCAGGCGGCGATTTCCCTCGGCCAGTCCCTTCGTGTGCTCGCGGCCGGGGAGAACGACTCCGCCGGCCTTGTCGCGGGCGAGGTCGTGCACGGCCACCACGCCGACCTGGAAGCGCTGCGCTCGTTCGCCGCCGGTGTCGACGTGCTGACCTTCGACCACGAGCACGTCCCCGGCGAGCACCTGCTGACGCTCGCGATGGAAGGCGTCACCATCCGGCCGGATCCGGCCGCGCTGTCGATGGCGCAGAACAAGCTCATCATGCGCGAGATGATGGCCGGGCTCGAGATCCCCGGCCCCGCGTTCGCCGAAGTGTCCTCTGTGGACGATGTGATCTCGTTCGGTGACAAGCATTCCTGGCCGGTCGTGCTCAAAGCGGCACAGGGCGGCTACGACGGCCGCGGAGTCTGGATGCTGGAGGACGCCCAGCAGGCCCGTGAGATCGTTCCCGAGCTGCTCGGCTCCGGAACCCCGTTGCTGGTCGAGGAAAAGGTCGCCATGCGGCGCGAGCTGTCCGCGCTCGTGGCCCGGTCCCCGTTCGGCCAGGGTGCGGCGTGGCCGGTGGTGGAAACCGTGCAGTCCGGCGGGATCAACACCGAGGTGCTGGCCCCGGCACCGGGGCTGGGCGTCGAACGCGCCCAGAAGGCACAGGATCTCGCGCTGCGAATCGCCGCCACGCTGAACGTGACCGGCCTGCTCGCGGTCGAGCTGTTCGAGACCGAAGAGGGTTTGCTGGTCAACGAACTCGCGATGCGCCCGCACAACTCCGGCCACTGGACGCAGGACGGTTCCCGGACGTCGCAGTTCGAGCAGCATCTGCGCGCGGTCCTCGATTACCCGCTCGGGGCGACCGATCTGATCGCACCCGCCTGCGTGATGGCGAATGTCCTCGGCGCGCCCGTCGCCCCCGAGATGGGGCCGGACGAGCGGTTGCATCACCTGTTCGCGCGATACCCGGAAATCCGCGTTCACCTGTACGGCAAGGAAGAGCGGCCCGGCCGCAAACTCGGCCACGTCAACCTGGTCGGCGAGAATATGGAACGGCTGCGTGACCGCGCGGTGCTCGCCGCGCACTGGCTTTCCCACGCCGTCTGGCTCGACGGCTACGAGATTCACTAGGAGTGTGTGCATGTCGCCGCAGGTTGGCCTGATCATGGGCAGCGACTCGGACTGGCCGACGCTGGAGGCGGCCGGCCAGGCGCTGGACGAATTCGGCATCGAGTACGAGGTCGGTGTCTACTCGGCACACCGCACTCCGCAGCGGATGCTGGACTACGCGACTTCGGCCGCTTCGCGCGGTCTCCGGGTCATCATCGCCGGTGCCGGTGGCGCCGCGCACCTGCCGGGCATGGTCGCGTCGGCGACGGTGCTGCCGGTGATCGGCGTGCCGGTGCCGCTGAAGTACCTCGACGGCATGGACTCCCTGCTGTCGATCGTGCAGATGCCCGCCGGAGTCCCGGTCGCGACGGTTTCCGTTGGCGGGGCAAGGAACGCGGGACTGCTCGCGGTGCGGATCCTCGCCGCGTCGGACGAGGGCCTTCGCGCGAAGATGGCGCAGTTCCAGGCGGATCTCGAGCAGCTCGTGCTCGACAAGGACGCTGCTCTGCGGAAACGCGTCGAAGGCTAGCGAGGGAGTTCGGCGAGCCGGGTCCGCAGCCGTGCGGCGAGTGGTCCGGTGACGCCGAGGTCCAAGGCGCGGTGATAGGCCACTCTCGCGGACGCGAAACGTTCGAGACGGTGCAGGAGTTCGGCGCGCGACGCGTGCCACCACGGGTAGGCGTCGAGCCCGTCGATTTCGTCGATCAGCGTGAGCGCGGCCTCGGCGCCATCGCGTTCGGCGACGGCGACCGCGCGGTTCAATCGGACGACCGGGGTGTCGAGGACGGTCAGCAGCACCTCGTACCACGAGATGATCGCCGGCCATTCAGTGTCGTCATAGGACGGTGCGAGTGCGTGGCAGGCCGCGATGGCCGCCTGCGTCACGTAACGGTCGGGCCGGTCCGGGGTGCGGCGCAACGCGGTACCGACCAGTTCGACCCCTTCCTTGATTTCTTCGGCATCCCAACGGCTTCTGTCCTGATCGGCGAGCAGGACCGGATATCCGTCGCCGTCGACGCGGGTCTCGCGGCGGGCGTCCTGGAGCAGGAGCAACGCGAGCAGCCCCAGCGCGGTCGCCTCGTCGGGCATGAGTCCGGCGAGCAGTCGCGCGAGCCGGATCGCTTCTCCGGTAAGGGAAGAACGCACGTGATCGGCGCCTTCGTTGAAGATCAGGTAGATCGTCGCGGCCACCCCGTCCAACCGGTCGGGCAATTCTTCCGCCGACGGGACGCGGTAAGGGATACGCGCTTGCGCGATCTTCTGTTTCGCGCGCGTCAGGCGTTTCGCCATCGTCTGCTCGGGCACCACGAGTGCGCCGGCGACCTCCGCCGTCGACAGCCCGCCGAGCGTTCTCAACGCGAGAGCCACTTGCGCCTCAAGGGAAAGCGCCGGATGGCAACAGGTGAAGACGAGCCGCAGCAGATCGTCGCGAACGGTCTCGGCGGGCTCGGGATCCGGATCGAAGAACGGCATCGTCTCCGCTTCCTTCCCGCCTCGCCGCGCCTCCCGCCGCAGGACGTCGATCGCCCGCCGCTTGGCGGTCACCAGCAACCAGGCGCGCGGATTCTCCGGAACGCCGTCCCGAGGCCAGGTTTCGAGCGCGCGGACGAGGGCGTCCTGTGTCGCGTCCTCGGCGAGGTCGACGCTGCCGGTGACGCGGACGAGCGTGGCCAGTACGCGAGTGCCCTCCTCGCGCACCAGCCGCGCGACCGCGTCACCGGCGGACATCAGCCGAAGTCGACGATCGGCCGGACCTCGACCGAGCCTCCGGTCCAGGTGGCGGGGATCTTCGCGGCAGTGGCGACGGCCTCGTCGAGGTCGGCGCATTCGAGCAGGTAGAAACCGGTCAGGGCCTCTTTGGTCTCGGCATACGGGCCGTCGCTGGTCAGCACTTCGCCGCCCTTGCCGCCGCGCACCCGCACCGTCGTGGCGGACGTCGTCGGATAGAGCGCCTCGCCACCGCGAAGCACGGCCTTGGCCGCTTCGCCGAACGCCATGTACTCGGCCATGTCGCCGCCGTTCTCCGGCTGTGTGGGGTCGACGTCCGCGCTGTAGATGAGCGCCGCGTAGTTGGGCATGACTGCTCCTCGGGTGGCCTGACCGGCGCTTTTCGCCGGATCCACTGTAAGGACGAACGGCGGGCGCGCTCCAGGACACAAAGACCCTGATTTCTTTCGGGCGGAGTTCGTGATCGGCAACCTGCGCGGGTCGTGAGTGGCGTTTCGTGTTCTAACCATCCTTAACACTCACGAGCCAGGCACCCGCCGCAGGTTGCCCGTTTCGCGTGTCGTCCCGCTCGTCACGCGAAACTCGCCACCCGCGCACCGCAGTAGGTACCTAAGACACCCTTGGCCCTAACCCGAATCGCCACTCACGACCAACTTGACCACGGCGTCAGTCGGCGAGTTGCTTACGGAGTTCGCGCTTGAGCACCTTCCCGGCCGCCGACACCGGGATCTGGTCGACGAAGTGGACCTCCCGCAGCCGCTTGTAAGGCAGGACGCGAGCGTTGGCGGTCTCCATCAGCTGCTCGGCGGTGACGCTCGAGTCGTTGCGGACCACAAACGCGACCGGGAGTTCGCCGACCTCCGTGTCCGGCTTGCCGACGACGGCCGCGGCAGCGACACCGGGCAGGGTGATCAGCAACTCCTCGAGCTCGCGCGGGAACACGTTGTATCCCTTGTACAGCAGCATGTCCTTCTTGCGATCCACAATGGACAGGTAGCCGTCCTCGTCGAGGATGCCGATGTCGCCGGTGTGCAGCCAGCCGTCGACGAGCGCCGCCGCGGTCTCCTCCGGGCGGTTGCGGTAGCCCGTCATGACCTGCGGTCCGCGCAGGCAAACCTCGCCCCGCTCTCCAGTGGGTAGTGGGTCTTCGCCGCCTTCGGACGGGACGATTTTGACCTCGGTGTCGAACAGCGGCAGGCCGACCGAACCGACCTTCCGGGTGGCCGAGCGGTTGGACGGGGCGATGACGGCGCCCATGGTGACCTCGGTGAGGCCGTAGCCCTCGGTGATGATCACGCCGGGGAAGCGTTTCTGCAGGGCGCGAATCATTTCGTGGTTCATCGGCGCGGCGCCGGAACCGATGGTCTGCACGGAGGTCAGGTCGGCCGTGTGGAACTCGGGGCAGGCCAGCAGGGCCGCGAACAGGGCAGGCGCGCCGCCGATGGTGGTGACCCGGAGCATCTCGGCGTCGGCCACGTACGCGGCGGGGTCGAAACGGTCGTGCAGGACGACTGTTCCGCCGTCGAGCAGCGGGACGTTGAGTGCGGCGATGGTGCCCATGGCGTGGAACCACGGGGTCAGGTTGAGGGCGATTCCCTTCCCCAGTCTCGCGGGCCATTCCTCCGGGTCGCCGATCTGGTCGACGATCACCTCGCCTGCCGCGTCGAGGGCGGGGACGGCGCCCGCGCGCCAGCAGGAACTCTGCAGGCTGTTGACCACGACGTTGCGATGCGGCAGGCAGACGCCCTTCGAGCGACCGGTGGTGCCGCCTGTGTACGCCAGATGGGCGAGATCGCGATAGATGTCGATCTCGACGTCCGGTCGCTCGTCGGAGTGATCGGAGTAGAACTTCGTGAACTCGACCTCGCCCTCGTTCACTCCGTCCGGCGGGTGAACGACGATACTCAAGCGGACGGACGTCTGATTGCGGATCGAGGCGAGAACTCGGGCGACCGGGCCGACCGTGACCGCAGCGACCGCGCCGGAGTCGGCAAGCTGGAACGCGAGGTCTTCCGGTGGGAGCAGTGGGTTCGCCGGGCTGAACGTGGCACCCGCGAGCAGCGTCCCGTAGTAGGCGACCGGGTATGCCAGACAGTTCGGAAGATGGAGCGCGACGACGTCGCCCCGGCCGATGCCCTCGGCGCGCAGGGCGTTCGCGAACCGGCAGGCGGCGCGGTACGTCTCGGTGAAGGTGAGGCTCTGGTCTCCGTGGGCGAAGGCCGTGCGTGAGCCCCATCGGGCAGCGGCGCCGGCGAGTACCGAGCCGACCGGGACCTCGGGGTAGTCGAGCGATCGGGGGAGCGGAGTGAGCTGCATCACCCGAACGTACGGACTTTGCGGTCAAGGACACAAGCGCTCGCGATATCGCTCAATGTGAACGAGCGCTAACATCGGTCAAACTCTCATTCGTGGTTAGAAGAGGTGACGAAGGTGTCTGACGGCCCGGGTCTGTACCAGCTTGCCGAGGAGCACGAGGAGCTGCGGGCCGCGGTGCGTGCCCTGGCGGAGAAGGAGATCGCGCCCTACGCGGCGGAGGTCGACGAGCAGGAGCGCTACCCGATCGAGGCGTACAACGCGCTGGTCAAGTCGGGGTTCAACGCCGTGCACATCGGCGAGGCGTACGACGGCCAGGGCGCGGACGCGGTCGGCGCCTGTGTCGTGATCGAAGAGGTCGCGCGCGTCGACGCGTCGGCGTCGCTGATCCCGGCGGTGAACAAGCTGGGCACCCAGCCGATCATTCTTTCGGGTTCGGAAGAGCTCAAGAAGCTGGTGCTGCCTTCGATCGCTTCGGGCGACGCGTCGGCGTCGTACGCGCTTTCGGAGCGCGAAGCGGGCTCGGACACCGCGTCCATGCGCACACGCGCGAAGCTCGACGGTGACCACTGGGTGCTGAACGGCACCAAGTGCTGGATCACCAACGCGGGCGAGTCGTCCTGGTACACCGTGATGGCGGTGACCGACCCGGACGCGGAGAAGAAGGCCAACGGCATCTCGGCGTTCGTCGTGCACAAGGACGACCCCGGTTTCGTGGTGGGCCCGAAGGAGCGGAAGCTCGGTATCAAGGGTTCGCCGACCCGCGAGATCTACTTCGAGAACTGCACCATTCCGGCGGACCGCATCATCGGCGAGCCCGGCACCGGCCTGAAGACCGCGCTGCGCACCCTCGACCACACCCGCCCGACCATCGGCGCGCAGGCGCTGGGCATCGCGCAGGGCGCACTCGACGCGTCGCTCGCGTACGTCAAGGAGCGCAAGCAGTTCGGTAAGTCGATCTCGGAGTTCCAGGGCGTCCAGTTCATGCTGGCCGACATGGGCACCCAGATCGAGGCGGCCCGCCACCTCGTTTACGCCGCCGCGGCGGCGACCGAACGCGGCGACAAGCGAGGCGGCTTCATGGCCGCCGCCGCGAAGACGTACGCCTCGGACATCGCGATGTCGGTGACCACGGACGCGGTGCAGCTGTTCGGCGGCGCCGGCTACACGCGCGACTTCCCGGTGGAGCGCATGATGCGCGACGCGAAGATCACGCAGATCTACGAAGGCACCAACCAGATCCAGCGCATGGTCATGGCGCGCGCCCTGCTCAAGGGCTGATCGCTTATTGAGGGGTAAGGCAATGTGGCGTGTGGGTCAACCCGTACAGGCGCTCAGCTGGCCGTGAAGGCCTCCTTGCCTACCCTGAGGGTAGTGAAGGAGCCCTTCACTACCCCGCCGAGGTGATCTCTGGTGACAGTGGGGGCAACCGTGACACCAGTGTTCACGGACCACCCGACACAACGCGAAAAGGGCCGTTGAGACATGAGGGGATGTCTCAACGGCCCTTTCTCCCGGGGGAGGGCATTCAGCGGAGCAGGGGGAGCGAGCCGACGAGGCGGTTGACTCGCTTTTGGGGGCCGTGCAGGGCGATGCCGACGCTGTCGAGGTCCGCGGTCGCGGTGGCCGCCATCTTGTCGATGTACTCGTCGTAGGTTTTGCAGCTTTGGGCTAGCGCGCTGAAGGACACGAAGAACAGTTCGTCGTCTTCGGCGGCGGCTTGCACGATGGTGGCGATCTTTTCGCGTGGGGCGTTCAGGATCGGGATCGGCATGTAGATGATTCCCGGGTGCGCGACGCCGTCCGCGTCCTTGACGTCGGCGCCGACGAGGCCGTCGACCCGGTGGCCGAGGGTCACCGAGAGGACGCTGGCGGCGTTGGCCGCCAGGCCTGCGGGCAGTTCCTCGCTGAGGGCGATCGCGCATTTGTACTTGATGGTTTCCGGCATTATTCGTCCTTCGCCGCGGGGGTGTTCGATTTTCGGTAGATGCCAAGGGTTACGCCGACGATGACGACGGCGCCGCCGAGGACCTGGAGGAGATTCAGGGTTTCGCCTGCCAGCAGCACGGCCCAGCCCAGTCCGGCGACCGGGACGATGTTGAGCAGGTTGACCGCGACGCTCGGTTCGAGCCGGCGGAGGCCGTAGTTGTACAGAAGAAACGCCGCCACCGAGCACAGTGCCGCGAGGAAACCGATGCGGATCAGGTTTCCCCCGGACGGCACGTTCCATCGGTCGGCTTCGAACAGCGACAGCAGAACGAAACCGCCCGCGCCCGCCAGCGTCTGGTAGTAGGTGATCACGATCGGCGAGGCGCCCGAGTCGTCCCGCTGGGCGACCAGGTTGTAGACCGCCCAGATGACGCCGCCGCCGATGAGGATCAGGTCGCCCCAAAGATGGTGTTCGCCGCCGCCACCGGTCTGGCCGCGTACGACCAGCCACACCCCGGCGATCGCGATCAGCATTCCGACGAACCGCACGAGCGAGAACCTGGCGCGGCCGAACAGGATTTCCAGTACCAGTGTGATGATGGGGTAGGAGGCGACGATCAGGGTCGCGTCGGACGCGGTGGCCCAGTCGACGCCGACGTTCTCCAGCGCGAAGTAAACCGTGATCCCGAGAACGCCCGCGAAACCGATGAAAAGCCGTTGGCGCGGCGAAGGCAGCCGTTTGTCCCGGCGCGTGTGCACCACCAGGCCGAGGATCACCGCGGCGAGAACGAAACGCATCGCTCCGATGGTCATCGGCGGGATCTCGGAAAGCGCGACCTTGGTGACCGCGAACGAACTGCTCCAGATCAGCGCGGCGGCGAGGATCGCGGCCACGGATAGGCCGAGACGTCGCCGGTCGGTACTGCTTTCGGGAACCGTTGTGACAGGTTCGGTCGACTCGACAATGGACAAGATCTACTCCCCCTGAGGTCCTGTCGTCACCGTAACAGTGCGCAGGAAGAACCCGAGTGACGCCGTGCTAAATTCGGTGCCACAATCAGAATGGCGAATTCTGCTCGCTACCGGCGATGATGAGGTCTCGATGGACGAACTTGATACGGCGCTGCTGACCCTGTTGCAGGAAGACGCCAAGCAGACCAACAAGGAGCTCGCGCGGCGGCTGCACATCGCGCAGTCGACGTGCCTGGAGCGGGTCCGGGAGCTGACCCGGCGCGGGATCGTGCGCGGCCACCATGTCGACGTCGATCTGAAGAAGATCGGCAGGCCGGTGCAGGCGATGGTCGCGGTACGGCTGCGCCCGCCGGACCGCGCGGTGATCGAGTCCTTCCGCGCGTTCGTGACCAGTTTGCCCGAAGTGCTCTCGGTCTTCGTCATGTCCGGCAGCGACGACTTCCTGCTGCATATCGCCGTCGCCGACAACGACCACCTGAGCGACTTCATCCTCGATCGCCTGACGCAGCGCAAGGAGATCGTGGACGTCCGGACGTCGGTCATCTTCAACCACTTCCGCCGCTCGGTCGTGACACCGCTGGCTCCCGACGACGTGTCATGACAGCTTGACCACGGTCCCGAGGTCGGTCTCGTCGGCCCGTTCGGTGATGTACAGCGCGGACGCCACGTCCTGCGCCGCCAAACCGAGCGACTTGTAGACGGTGATTTCGTCCGCGTGGGCGCGCCCCGCGGCCTCGCCACGCAGGATCTGCCCGAGTTCGGTGAGCGATTCCGGGGCGGCGAGCGCGCCTTCCTCGATCGGGATCAGGAGGTCGCCGGACTCCGCGAAAGCCGAGACCGCGCTGTCGACGACCAGCGTCGCCTTCACCATCAGGTCCGTGGTCAGTTCGCGTTGTGCGGGCAAACAGGCGCCGACGGCGTTCACATGCGCTCCGGCCTTGACGTCATCCGCGGCCAGCACCGGGGTCGCCGAACTCGTCGCGGTGCAGACCACGTCCGCGTCGACGGCCGCTTCGTGCGCCGTGCCCGTCACTTCGACGGTGACGCCGAAACGCGCGTCCGCCCAGTTCGCGAACGCGCGGGCGCGATCCGGCGTGCGGCCCCAGACGGTGAACCGCCGGAATCGCCGAACCTCGGTCATCGCCTCGAAATGCGCACGGGCCTGTGCGCCGGTGCCGATGATCGCGAGCGTGTCCGCGTCCGGCGCCGCGAGCAGGCCGGTGGCCACCGCCGAGGCCGCGGCCGTGCGGATTTCGGTGATCGACCCGGCGTCGAGGATCCCGCGCGGAGTCCCGGTCTCGGGATCGAAGACGAGCACGACCCCTTGGTGGGTCTCGGGCGCCAGCCCGGCGGGGGCGACCGTCACCGCCTTGATCCCGAACCCGGCGCGCGGGACGCCAACGAACGCGGGCATCCCACCGAGGATGACCGGCGTATGCGGGGCACGGATCACCGTTCTGAGCGGCTGCACGATTTCGCCGGTGTTCAGCGCGCGCATGGTCTGCTCCACCACGGGAATGGCTTCGGCCATGGGAAACAGCTGTTCCACGCCTGCCCGGTCGATCACTCTCATGCTGTCGTCCCTTCGGTTTTCCTTGCCTTGCCTTCACTTCGTGCGAAAACCGACCAGAGCATCCGGATCGGCCGGGATCGCGAAATGATCTTCAAGCGGTGGATTTCGCTGGCGGGTTCCGTGGTGAGCGCGAGGTCCGCCTTGCCTTCGGCGACGGACGCGGCCGCGGCGCTGGTCGAGTCGCAGCGGATGATCTCGGCGACGTCGAATTTGTTCATATCCAGCAGTTCTTCGATCAGCGGGATCGGTGCGGGGTGGCTCGCGATCCGGACCCGGCCACCGGTCGGGGACGAGGCCGCCGCGGCGATGCCGTAATGGGGTGTATCGAACATGAACGCGGTGACGATCCGTAGCGCTGGATCCATATAGAACTGGGAAATGCCGTGATAGGCGTTCGCGACGATCAGAAGATCCGAGCTCCCACTGGAAACCGCCGCTCCGGCGAGTTCATAGGACGAATACAACGTGATTTCGTCATCCGGTGGCGTCGACTCCTCCGCTTCGCCACGCAGGTACGCGGTCAGGTGCCGGGCGGCCGCTTCACTGCTCGTCCCGGCCGGGCCGAGCGTGGCGATCGATCTCGAGGTGAATTCCGCGGGTTCGGCCAGATTCAGCACAGACTTCAAAGTCGCAACAGACACGAAGATCTCCCCAGTGAATCGTGAGTGGAATCGCGTTTTCAGTCGTGGAAGGGCACCGATGTCAACCAGGAGGCGAAGTTCTCATCGCGGCCGGACACGGCCGCCCGGTACCGGCCGGCGTAGGAATCGGTGGCCGGTCCCGGCGTGCCGTCGCCGATGACCCGGTCGTCGATGGAAAGCACGGGGACGAGCTCGCAACCGGTGCCGGTCAGGAACACCTCGTCGGCCGAATAGAGTTCGGAACGTGCGATTTCCCGTTCCACCACCGGTTCTCCCGCCGCGGCCGCCAGTTCGAGGACACAGTCGCGGGTGATTCCCGCCAGGATGTCCGCGGACGTGGGCGGTGTGAGGAGCACGCCGTTCTTGCGGAGGAAAACGTTGGCGGTACTCGCTTCCGCCACCGTGCCGCGGGTGTTGAGCAGGATCGCGTCGTCACAGCCCGCCTGCTGTGCCTCGTCGACGGCGAGCGCGATGTTCGCGTAGGAACCGGTGATCTTGGCGCCCGAGGGAATCGACGCGTCGGGCACACGCCGCCAGGACGAGACGAGACACCGGACACCGCCGGACAGCCGGCCGCTCGGCATCGGCAGCGCGTAGATGGCCACCGCCGTCGACAGTCCGCGAAGCTTTACCCCGAAACCCGTGCCAGGCAACAGTCGCAGCTTGAACGCGATCGGCCGGATATAGGTGTCGCCGCGGTGGCCGTTGCGCCGGAGCAGCTCCTCGGTGGCCGCGACCAGTTCGTCGACGGATTCGGTGACGTCGAGCCTGAGCACCTTCGCCGAGGCGAGGAACCGCGCGAAATGTTCGCGGAGTTTGACCACGAGCAGGCTCGAGCGTCCCTCGTCCCAGTAGCCGCGGATACCTTCGAAGACCCCGGTCCCGTAGTTGAGGGCCTGCGTGCCCAGGGTCAGCGCGGCGTCTTCTTGCCGGACGAGCCCACCCTGGAAGTAGACGTACGGCGTCGCCGGGAAGAGTGGCCCCGAGACGGCCGGCGCCGGCGCCTCGACGGTCATCGGGCGTCCCTCTGCTCCGCGATCGCCAGCGCCGCCAGCCGTTCGGCGTCGTCGGCGACCCGGCGGTCGTGCACGCGCGAGGCCTTCCAGCTCACCATCGCGCCGGTGGTGGCGATGCTGCCGACGTCCTCGAGCGCGATGGCCGGTTCCGTGCCGTACTCGGCGACGACGGCCTTACGCAGTTGCTCCTCGTCGAGGACCGCGGAGACATCGGCGTCCAGGCATTCCAGCCGGATTTCGAGCCTGTCCGCGCCATCGCGGCGGTCGATGACGATCTGGTACCCGACGCAACGGGTGGCGTGCGCGAGGACCAGTTGTTCCAGGTCGTAGGCGTAGGTCGGCTTGCCGTTGATGGTGATGACGTCCTTCGCCCGCCCGAGCGGTTCGAGGATCGGCGACGGGTAATCGTCGTCGCCCTGCGCGGGCCGCAGGCGCACCAGGTCGCCGGTGCGGTACCGGACCAGTGGTTTGAGCCCCTGATAAAGGTGGGTGATCACCAGTTCGCCGACGAGCGTGCCGTCCTCGGCGGGCGTCACCACCTCGCCGGTGGCCGGGTCGACGATCTCGTAGATGTTGTTCAGCGGGACCGTGCGCAGCCTGCCGTCCGCTCGGACCGCGGCCATGATCGACGCCTCCTGCGAGGCGTACATGCAGTTGTAGGCCTTGGCCGACCACAGGCTGCCGATGTTGTCCAGCAGCGCCGGTGTCGCCAGTTCGCCGACCACCATGATGAAGTCGAGTTCGAAGTCGGTCCGCGAGGAAAGGCCGAGTTTTCCGGCCTCCCTGACCAGCGACATCGCCATTCCCGGGGTGCAGATCATCCCGGTGATGTGCAGCTCACGCATCAGTTCCAGCGCGCGGCGGTAGCCGACGACCGGGGAATGCGGCCACATCTTCGCGACCGGGTGACCGAGGTTGCGGAACACGTCGCCGAAGGTGTCGCCGGTCGAATGCAGTTCGGTCGGCCCCATGATGGCGATCAGGTGCTTGCCGGGGTGGGCGCGCAGGACGTCGTCGTAGTTGACGGTCAGCGCCATGTTGTTGGTGGCGCTGTCGGTGTTGTCCCTCGGGCACGGGGTCGCCCGGCCGGTGGTGCCGGTGGTCTCGTAGAACACCCAGCCGTCGGTCACCGGCCGCGAGAGGATGTCCGTCAGGTGTTCCCGCAGGTCGTCCTTGGTGGTGAAGGGCAGCCGAGGGAGGTCGGCCGGCGTGAACGACTCGACCTCGGCGGAGGAGAGCTCGCCGAGTATTTTGCGGTAGAACGGCGAACCCGCGGTCACCTGGCCGAGGGTCGCGCGCAGTTTGGCGGTCTGGTGCCCGCGCAGTTCTTCGGCCGGGAAATCGCCGTTCTCGAAACGCCGATGGTCCGCGAGCAAAGTGCGGACAAGCGTGTCCTGCTCAGGATGGAATACGGTGTACATAACTGTTTCCCCTCATCGCACCGGCTGGTGCGCATGGTGCTCGTCGAGATCGACCACGATCCAGGAGGCGAGTTCCCGCCAATGCTTCACGCCTTCTTGATGATGTGGATGCTCCTGGTATTTCCGCAAGGCTTCCCAATCCGCGAACAGGCCCATGACCGCGAAGTCATAGGAAACGTCGCGACGGGCGATGTCCGGTCCGGCCCACCACTTCTCGATCTCGTCGATGTGCTGGGCATGGGATCCGGATAACTCCGCCGCCGCAACGGTTCGCGGGTCTTCCCAGGTGATCCCGGGCAGGAATTTGAACAGCACGATATGCCGGATAGTCATTGCAGATCCGTTTCCCCCAGAGAGGTGGCCGTATCCCTTCCGCGCCGAAGGTGAGGCCGATATTTCGGAATAGAAATCAGCTGGTCGCCGGACCCATTAAGGTGCGAAGCACTGAATGTTGACCCCCTAGTCAACGCTCGACCCGGCCCCAAACCGGAAGCGTTTGTCATAGCCAGGGTAGAGGAGATACACCTGCGGTTGCAAGGCGCGTTTGAGAGCATTTGTCCCACTATTTGAGAACGGGAGAAAGGTGACCGATAGAAAAGACTTCGGTCAACTCTTTACCGAATTGGCCGGGTCGACCGCGTTCGCAACGGTGTTCGTGTCGCTCTCGACCGGCTCTGAGCTGGGCGAATGTCACAAGAGCCGGTCGTGAGATAGTTCACCGAGGGGCGGCGATCATGGCGACTTCCTGTCACTCTCGGAAGATGTTCTGGTCGGTTCCGGCGTCCTGGACGCCGCATGACGAAGCCGAGCTGGTCGCCGGGTGGCGGTTGTGGCTCGAGCTCCGTGATCGCGCGTGGCCGTCGGCGGCATGGGACGGGACGGCGGCCGACGTGGTCCGGCCGCTGCGGGAACTGGTGGCGGCCTGCGACGAGATCGAGACCGGATATCGCAAGGCGGTCGGCGAGCCGTCCGACGAACTCATCCGGATCATCCAGTTCCTCGTGTTCACCGTCAGCACGGTGATCGAACTGTGGGCCGACGACGAGGTGCCGCTCGACGCCGAACGGATCGCGCTGCTGCACGCGGATCTCGCCGGCTTCGCCGAAAACGCCGAGCGGGTGCTCGACGTGCTGGCTGTCAGTGGAGGCTGGGGGAATCTGGCCGCGGACCATCGGCGGCGGGATCACTGAACGTCTCCGGGGCCTGAACCCACGCGAACCGTGAACCGGCGAGATGGTCGTCCAGCGGCCGGTCCAGTGACAGCAGGGTGACCGGATAGCCGAGCGGGTCCTCGCCCGGCACGATCCCGTAGCCGATTTCGACGAGGGTCTCGTCCGGCTCCTCGGCTTCGACGTCATGCCGCGTGATGCCGTCGTCGATCGACCAGGTGCCGTCGAGTGTGTGGTGGAACGTCATGGCGAGGCTGCCCTGTCGCGGCACCTTCCACGTGTAGCGCGAAACCGTGAACGCGCTGCTCCAGCTCGACCAGTAGAGCCAGCCGGAGCCGTCCGCGCGGAAGGCGAGTTCGGCGGACTCCACGTCGCTCGGGTAGAGCGCGCGGTCCGACCAAAGGCCGATCAGGCGTTCGTCCATCACGACCGTAGATTCTGCCCGTTCGGATGGGGTGGAATGTGCCGCCGACCGGATTGACCGGTTCGGGCGTGTGGCGGGGAACCCTCCACAGAGGACTTCTCGGCTGTTTCCTGTCGAAGAGCTGTCGGTTCCTGTCGGAGAGCTGTCGATCACGCTCTGAAGGTGCCGCCGAGGGTGCCTGGTGTCCTACCGTGGCCCCGGCAAGTTGATTACTCACCGATCAGAAAGCAGATACCCGATGTTCGCTCGTTTCAAGGATGTCGCCCTCCTGCTGGGCCGTATCGGGGTCGCTGTCGTATTCCTGGCCCACGGGCTGCAGAAGTGGAACAACGGAATCGACGGCACCGCGAAGTTCTTCGAGCAGATGGGTATTCCGATGCCGACGCTCGCGGCGATCTTCGCGATCGCGGTCGAGATCGTGGGATCCATCTTGTTCATCGTCGGTTTCCTTACGCCGCTGGTCGCACTTGGCTACGTCGCCGTCTCGGTCGGCGCGCTGCTCTCGGTGCACGTCGAAAACGGCCTGACCGGGCAGGGCGGCTACGAGCTGGTCCTCGTCCTGGCGGCGGCGGGCCTGGCGCTCGGCTTCAACAGCGGGCGGTTCTCGCTCGACCACGTACTTTTCGGCCGTAAGCGGGAGAGTAAGCAGACTGAGCTGCAAGACGCTTGATCTCCCGCGAACGGTTGTTATGAAAGGACCTTTCCTAACAAAAACTGTTAGGAAAGGTCCTTTCATAACAGTGGGGGGGAGTCAGGCGGGCAGGTCCGCCGTCGTGCGTTCCGAGGCTCGCCGGTCCGCCAGCTTGGCCGGGTCGGCGTCGGTGACTTGGACAAGGTGGGCACCAGCCGCAAGAGGCGTAAGGAACCCCTTCAGGATCCCCTCGATTCCGTACCACTCCACAGTGGACAGCACCCGGTCCTCGGCGGACAGGTTCAGATCCGCCGCACGAGAACGAGCTTCCGAGAGAATCTCGTCCACAGTGGACGATCCCAGCGCCGGGGTGTCACCGGGAATGGGGGCGAGCGGGCTGAACTGGTCGCCCGAAAGCCTGGCCTCGGTCAGGTAGTCCAGGGCGCCGTCGGGAACGGAACCGGGCGGCAGCCCGAGTCCCATCGGATGCAGCGAGACGACGGCCGTCGCGTCCGCGTCCGAAACGCCGTCCGGCGCGACGAACGCCACCCGAGCGCCGGCGGTCTCGGTCACCACCCTGGCACCGCACCACCAGGCGCCCAGCAGGACACCGGCGGTCTGCCAATGCGACGGCAGCACCACGGCGACCTCGTCGCCCGGCTCGACGTCGAACTCGTCGACCAGCCAGTTCGCGGTTTTGGCCGCCCAGTTCACCGTGGTCGCCACGGACAGTTCGACCCGGCTGCCCTGCTTGTCGTCGTAGTGCGTGATCAGCGGTTTCGCAGGCGACCCGAGCAAGGGGCGCAGCAGCAGTTCGGTGAGGCTCACGGCCCCACGCTAGTTCACGCAGGGAACGCTCGCGGCGCGCAGGTACCCCGCGCCCGGTGCCCCGCCGCCACCGCTTGCCGGCGGCGTCGCGGCCCGTCCCACCAGGCCGGAGACGAAGGTTCGCACGGCCGCCGGGTCGATCTCGACGATGCTCTGGATGCCGTCCGGGCTGCGTCCGTTGATGTTCACGACCGGGATGGTGGTGAAGGCGAGGTCGCCCGAGGCGATTCCCTTGGCCTGCTGCGCGAAGTCCAGCAGGTCCAGCCCTTCGTCCAGGACGATCGAGCGGCGCACGACGTCCATCAGGCCGCTCATCGTCGACGCGCTGGTCAGCGTGCCCGCCGAGAGCACCTGGTTCAGCGCCGAGGACAGGAAGGTCTGCTGTCGCACGATGCGGTCGAGATCGCCGCGCGGCAGGTTCTTCCGCTGGCGCACGAAGGAAAGCGCCTCGCCGCCCGAGACGACCTGTTCGCCGCGGCGGAAGTTCGCGCCTGAGTCCTTGTCTTCGGTGGCGTGGTTGAGGCACACCTTGACTCCGCCCAGCGCCTCGGTCAGCAGATAGAACCCGAGCAGGTTGACCTCGGCGTAGTGGTCGATGCGGATCTGCGTCAGATCCTGCACGGTCTGGACCAGTGCCTTGCGGCCGGCCTGATCGGAGTCGCGTTCGAGTTTCGCCTGGTCGGACTCGCCGCGATGGGCGTTCGCGTAGGCGGTTTTCGCGACACCGTAAGCCGAGTTGATCTTGTTCGGCCCGCGGCCGGGGATTTCGGTCCAGGTGTCGCGGGGAATCGAGACACCGGACGGTTTCCCGCCGCTGCGGGGAATCCGCAGGATGATGACGGTGTCGGTGTTGACGCCGTCCTTCTCCTCGGTGCGCAACTGCTTGAGAATCTTCAGCGGCAGCGGGTTGCCCTGCGCGTCGGTGCGCGCGTCGCTGCCGACCAGGAGGATGTCGTTGGCGCCGTCGTCGGCCGGCGGGGCGGCGGGGTCGTCCGGTTCACTCAGCGCGTTGGTCGTGGGGACGTTGCTCTGCAACTGGTCCTTGGTGACGTATGCGTACCCGCTCGCGCTGAGGGCGACCAGCGACACCAGCGCGACGGCGATCCGGCGGGTGACGCGCCCGGCCCGGCGCAGCGGCCGCTCGGGCACGCTGAGGACACCCGACACGGGCTCGTCCTCGGGAGGGGCGGGACGCGGAACCGGCTGGGGCAGCGGATCGCGCGGATAGGGGGTCGGGACGAACGCGGGTTTCTCGTCACCCTCTGTCGCCGTCTTGGCCTCTTCGGCCGCCTCGTCCTGCTCCGGCTGCTCGGTATCCGGCTGTTCCGGCGGCTCGCCGGAATCCTTGTCTTCGCTGTCCACGCTGTTCACCTCCCCTGCAGTCCGCTCGCTAGCCCGATCGTAGGAGAAGGCTAAGCCACTCCGCGTATGGCCACGCTGAGTACCCGGACATCAGTTGACGCAGGGCACGCCGCCCGCGACGATCGGCGCGCTGGTCGGGGCGCCGACCGGCGCGCTGAACGAGGTCTGAGGCGGCTTCGGCGAATTCGACGTCTTCGGCGGGGCCGTGGTCGCGCCACCGGGGGCCGCGGAGGCCCCCTTGAAGTCCTTGCCGAGCAGGACCCGCACCCGGCCGGGTGCGACGTCACGATCGGCTTCGGCGAGCACGGTGGTGCCGAACACCTGCTGGATCAGGGCGAGCGCGTCGTCGTCGCCGGGCGCGTAGCGGATGACCGTGGAACTGCGCGTACTGAGCTTGGTGTCGGCCGCGAGTTTGAAACCCTTGCCCTGCAAGAGGTTCCGCGTCTCGGCGGCCAGGGTGGGCGAACCGGAGCCGTCGAACAGTTCGACCGTCACCGCTTCCGCACCCGGAAGGACCGTCGGCGCCTCAGCGGAGGGAGGCTGGCCGTCGGAGGTCAGGCGGGCGATCTCGGCCTGCACCTGCGCCGGGTCCACCCTGAGCACGGCGGCGCCGCCGATAGTGGCGTCGCCCTGGGTGGGGATCGTGTGGAACTCGACGTTGCCGCTGGTCAGCCCGCGCATCTGCTCGGCGAACTCCGGCAGGTTCCAGCCGGCGGACAGCACGACGGACTTCTTCACCGCGTCGATCAGGCCCGCGATCTTCGCCGGGTTGGCCAGCACGTCCGATGACAGCACCTTGTTCGCCAGCCCGGACAGGAAGGCCTGCTGCCGTGCGATCCGGTCGAGGTCGCCGTTCTGCAGGTCGTAGCGCTGGCGCACGAACGCGAGCGCCTGCACGCCCTCGACGGTCGACCGGCCGGCGGGCAGGTCCACCCCGGACTTGCGCTCCTTGACCGCGTTGTTGAGGCAGACCTCGACGCCGCCGATCGCCTTGGTGATCTCGTAGAAGCTCGACAGGTTCACCTCGGCGTACCGGTCGATCATCTTCGGCTTGCCGATGAACTTCTCCAGCGTCGCGATCAGGTTCTTGCGGCCGGCGTCCTTCGACTTCGCGTCGACGTCCTTGAGATCCGCGTTGCCCTGCTGCTGCAGCGTCTTGGAGGTGTCGTTGTAGGCGTACACGTACGCGCTGTTGAGCTTGTGCTTGCCGAACCCGCCGGTGATCTCGACCCAGGAGTCACGCGGGAAGGAGATCGCGATCGCCTTCTTACCGTTTTGCGGGATGTGCACGAGGATCATCGTGTCGGTCTGGCGCTCGCCGTCGGCGTTGCCGGCGTGCAGCATGTCGAGGACCTCGCGCGGCAGCGGGTTGCCCTGCGCGTCGGTGCGGCTGTCCTGACCGACCAGCAGGATGTCGATCGCGCCGTCCAGCGGTTTCGCGGGCGGGTTGCCGTTGTCCTCGAAGATGTTCGTGGTGGCGAAACCCTTCGACGGGTCGCCGATGAACTGCCAGCCCCACCAGGTCAGGAGCAGAACGGTGATCGACACCAGGCTGAACACGACCTTCACGCCGCGACGCGCGAACACCACGACACCGCCGCTGCCACGGCGTGCCGGAATGGGTGGCCCGGGCCACTCGGTCACGTGTTGTCCTCCACGACTATCTCCCCAGGGCACACGTGTGCCTCGAGTACAACTGTACTGATCCCTCTGTTAGACGGTCGTAGGCTGGTGGAAGGTTGCCCCGGTCGTGACAAACTCAACGGGTCCGAGAAGTCGTAAAGGGAGGGTCGCGCAATGCGGGTGCTGGTCACCGGAGGTGCCGGGTTCATCGGTTCGCACTACGTCCGACAGGTGCTGACCGGGGCATATCCCAGCCTGGCCGACGCCGAGGTGGTCGTGCTCGACAAGCTGACCTACGCGGGTAACGAGGCGAATCTCGCTCCGGTGAGCGAGAATCCGCGGTACCGGTTCGTGAAGGGCGATATCTGCGACGCCCCGCTGGTCGGTGATCTGCTGCGCGGGATCGACCTGGTGGTGCACTTCGCCGCCGAGTCCCATGTGGACCGGTCGATCCTCGGCTCCGCGGATTTCGTGCTGACCAATGTGCTCGGTACGCAGAACCTGCTGCAGGGCGCGCTCGAAGCCGGGGTCGGAAAGTTCGTGCACGTGTCCACCGACGAGGTCTACGGGTCGATCCCGGTGGGTTCCTGGACCGAAGACCACATCCTGGAGCCGAATTCGCCGTACTCGGCGTCGAAGGCGTCCTCCGATCTCCTGGCACGGTCCTTCTTCCGCACACACGGACTTCCCGTCTGTGTCACGAGGTGCTCGAACAACTACGGTCCGTACCAATTCCCGGAGAAGGTCATTCCCCTCTTCGTGACGAACCTGCTTGACGGCAAGAAGGTCCCGCTGTACGGCGACGGCCTGAACGTGCGTGACTGGCTGCATGTGGACGATCACTGCCGGGGAATCCAGCTTGTCGCCGACGGCGGCAGGGCGGGCGAGATCTACAACATCGGTGGCGGCACCGAAATGACGAACCGCGGGCTGACCGAACAGCTCCTCGCCGCCGTCGACTCCGGCTGGGACATGGTCGAGCCGGTCGAGGACCGCAAGGGCCACGACCGCCGCTACTCCGTCGACATCACGAAAATCAACAAGGAGCTGGGGTACGAACCTCAGATGTCCTTTGAGGACGGCCTGGCCGAGACGGTCGCCTGGTACACGGGCAATCGATCATGGTGGGAGCCGCTCAGGGCCCGTGCGGCGCTGGGGGAGTGACCGTGCTGAGCCTTCTCGTACCGGGCGGATCCGGGCAGCTGGGCCAGGATCTCGCCGCGCTTTCGGCGGACGCGGTCGCGCCGTCGTCCGCGGAGCTGGACCTGACCAAAACCGGGGACGTCCTGTCCGCGGTGACCGAACTGGTGGAGCGGGCGAGGGCCGCCGGCACGTCGCCGGTGGTGATCAACGCGGCGGCGTACACGGCCGTCGACGCGGCGGAAACCGATGAGGAGCGGGCCTTCGCGGTCAATTCCGACGGGCCGCGGGTGCTCGCGGCGGTATGCTCGTCGCGCGGGGTCCCGCTGATCCACATCTCGACCGACTACGTGTTCGCGGGGGACGCGACTTCGCCTTACGAGCCGGGTGACCCGCTGGCCCCGCGCAGCGCGTACGGGCGGACGAAGGCGGCCGGTGAGGACGCCGTGCTCGGCTCCGGTGCGCGGTCCTGGGTCGTGCGGACGGCGTGGGTCTACGGCAAAACCGGCACGAACTTCGTGAAGACCATGGCGCGCCTGGAAAAAGAGCGCGAGACACTGTCCGTTGTGGACGATCAGACCGGTTCGCCGACGTGGTCGGCCGACCTCGCCGCCGGGTTGATCGAGCTGGCCGAACGGATCGTCTCCGGGACCGGGCCGTCGCAGCGGGTGCTGCACTGTACGGGCGGCGGGTCGACCACGTGGTTCGGCTTCGCGCAAGCGGTCTTCGCCGAGCTGGGCGCGGATCCCGCGCGGGTGAAGCCTTGTACGACGGCGGAGTTCCCGCGTCCGGCGGCTCGGCCGGCGTACGGAGTGCTGTCGAACGCTTCGTGGCGCGAGGCGGGGCTTACGCCGCTGCGTCCTTGGCGGGACGCGCTCAAGGCCTACTTCGCGAGCTGAGCCGAGGCCGGCCCTGTGATCGTCATGGCCCAGGAGGCCATGGCGTCGAGGACTTCGCGCAATCCCTCGCCGACGGGCGTGAGCCGGTACTCCACGCGCGGCGGGATTTCGGCGTAGGCGGTCCGGGTGACAATGCCGTGCCGCTCGAATTGCCGCAGCCTGCTGGTCAGGGTGTGCGGGCTGATGCCCGGCAGGGCGTCACGCAGTTCCGTGAAGCGGTGCGGGCCGTGCAGGAGTTCACGGACGATGAGGGTGGCCCACGGCCCGTCGAGCAGGATGAGGAACCGGGCGACGCCACACTCGGGGAGATCGGATTTCGTCACATTTTTCAGGTTATCCCATTAGTGCAGTTGAAGTAACCGGTGCACCCTGTGCACTAATGGCGTCATGACCTACGTGATCCACGGCGCCACCGGCGCCCAAGGTGCTCCTGTCGTCTCGGCCCTGGTAGCCGCGGGCGAGTCCGTGACCGCCCTGGCCCGCAACGCGCACGCCGTCGTACCCGGCGCGCGAGTGGCGGCGGTCGACTTCGCCTCCGTCGAAGACCTGGCCCAGGTCTATCGCGGTGCCGAGGGCGTGTTCGTCCACCTGCCGCTGGCTTCGCCGGACGATCGTCTGGCCTATGCGCACAACGTCGTCGCCGCCGTCCGCGAGGCCGGGCCCGCCCGCGTGGTGTTCTCCACCAGCGGCGCACCTGCTGATGCTGTCAACGGATTCCAGGCGCTGGCCGACAACGCGGTCTCGGCCTTGGTGGCCGGACTGGCGGAGGGCGGGGTCTCCCACGCGGTGATCGAGCCCCAGCTGTACTTCGAGAATCTGCTTCTGCCGCCGGTCATCGGGTCCGTCCGTGAGCAGGGTGTGCTGCGGTACCCGCTGCGGACGGACTTCCCCGTTTCGTGGGCCTCGCATCTGGACATCGCCGACGTCGCGGTCGCCCTGCTCCAGGGGTCGGACATCTCCGGCCTCGTCACCGTCGGGCAATATCCGGCGATCACCGGACCGGAGCTGGCCGAGGCGTTCAGCGCCAGGCTCGGGCGGGAAGTCGTCTACGAGGCGATCACGCCCGACGCCTTCCGGGTCGCTGCCTCGTCTTTGCTCGGGGAGGCGATCGCCGCCGCTGTCGCGGCCAGTTACGCGGCGACCGGCACGCTTCCGGATCGGTCGATCGCACCGGAACGCTCCGCGCACAAGCTCCTCGGGCTGATTCCCCGGACCACGAGCCAGTGGCTGGCCGATATCGGCCTGTGAGACCGGCGCGACCACCGGTGGCCGAGTGGTCCGGTCTCGTGAGTGGTAATGATGGTTAGAACCGTCATTACCACTCACGAGCCCTCAGCCAGAGGCAGGTCAGCGTTTGGCGTGGGCTTGGCGGTAGGCGGAGACGGTGAGCTCCGCGCAGGCGCGCCAGGTGAAGTTCGCGACGTGGGCCCGGCGCGCCGCGGAGGTGGCGACGGCATGTGGGTCGATGACGGCGATCCGCAGGGCTTCGACGAGCGCGTCGACGTCGCCGTAGGGGACCAGGCTCGCGCAGTTTCCGGCGACTTCGCGCAGCGCGGGGATATCCGTGCAGACCACGGGCACGTCCGACGCCATCGCTTCCAGCACCGGAAGCCCGAATCCCTCGTCCCGTGACGGGAGGACCAGTGCGCTGGCCCCGGCCACGACCGTCCGCAGGTTCACGTCCGACAGGTAGCCGAGGTGACGTGACCGCGAGCCGACGGTGAACGTACCGGGGCCGGCGAACACCAGCTCGGGCAGGTCGGGCGCGGCTTCGTGGGCGCGCGCGAGCCACTCGAGACCCTTGCGGGGGCCCGGCGCACCGGCGAAAAGCAGGTACTTGTCGGGAAGGCCGAGTTTCGCGCGGCGCTGCACGTCCGGCGGGCGCGCGGTGAACCAGGCCGGGTTCACGCCGAGCGGCGTGACGACGATCTTGCCGCGATCGACGTCGAGCCGTTCGGCGACCTGGTCGGCGACGGCGTTGGTCGGCGTGCAGATCACGTCCGAGAGCCGGGCGCCGCGGCGGACCAGCCGGGGCAGTTCGTGGTCGCTCGGCGCGAGTTCCCCGGGCGCGTCCAAAAAGGCCAGATCGTGGATCGTCACCACCCCGGCCGCGCGGAACCGGCCGGGCAGCACGAAGTTGGTGCCGTGCACGACATCCGTCGGTCCGGCGAACAGTTCCACCGGCGGCAGCTGCGAACGCAGCCAGGCCTTGCGCAGCAACCGTGCCGCGACGGGCATCCCGCGCGCTCGCACGCCGTGCGGGAGCACATGCCGGAGCCGCCGCCAGCCGCGCAACGTGAAGGCCACCGCGCGAGTGTCCACTTCGGACATCGAAGCGAGTTCTTCGGACAAGGCGACCGTGTACCGGCCGATACCCGTCCTGGCACCGAGAAGCGGGGTCCCGTCGAGCAGGACGCGCAAGGGGCGATCAGCCACGGCGGAGCCTTTGCTTGGCGACCTTGACCACCCGGCCGCCGACGCGCCGCACGAGTTCCTTCGGTCCGCCGTCGGCGAGGTACTCGCGGACCAGGTCGACGTCACGGCGCAGCATTTCCTTGCCCCGCACCGGTTCCGTCACCACGAGGTCCGCCGAGCCCGGGAGCCTGTCGGCTGCGGGGCGTGGGTTCCGGCAGAACTCCACCAGTGGCTTCAGTGCCTCCGGCCAGGCGTAGCGCTGGGCGACCGCGGCGATCCGCTCGACGCAGCCGGCCACGAACTCCTCGTCGTACAACGACTTCTCGAGCGCGTCCGCGAGCGCGTCCACGTCCTCGGCCGGGACGACGACGCCGAGCCGTTCCTCGCGGACCAGATCGGCGAACGCGTCGCCGTCGGTCGTGACGATCGGCAGCCCGGCCCACAGGTAGTCCAGCACCCGCGTGCGGAACGCGAACGTCGTCTCGACGTGCTCGAAATGCGTGGTGACCCCGCAGTTCGCGTCCATCAGCCAGTTCTGGCGTTCCTCGAACGGCACCCAGTGTTCATTGAAGAACACGTTCTTGCCGGTCAGCCCGAGTGTGTCCGAAAGCAGCATGGTGCGCGCGCCGATGTCCATCTCGGCGACCTCGGGGTTGGGATGCTTCATGCCGAGGAAGACCAGCCGGACGTCACTGCGACGCTGCCGCAGCTTCTCGATCGCGTGGACCAGGGTCAGCGGGTCGAACCAGCTGTAGACCCCGCCCGCCCACAGAACGACGTGATCGGTCTCGCCGATACCGTCCAAAGTGGCCCGGAGTCCGGGGCCGGTGCGCACCGGTGCCTGCGGCGACAGTCCGAAGGGGACGACCGCGAGCAGCGATTGGGTTGTCGGATCGGCGTCGTAGAGCCGTGGCGTGAGCCTGCCCATCGCGGCGAGGTGGCCGAGCCAGAAGAGCCGCTGGCGTTCCGACGCGCAGAGAAAGAAGTCGCCGCGTTCGAGTTGGGCGTCGAGGACCTTGGTGACCCCGATGAGGTCCAGCGCGCGTTTGTCGTCGGCGACGCCCTTGCCCTGTTCGAGCAGCTCCAGGTGCATCGGGTCGTACACATCCGCGACGACGATCTTGTGGGCGTACTCCTTCTTGAGCGAGGGAGCGAGTTCGAGCACGTGTCCCTGCAGGATGACGATGTCGGCCCATGCGATCGGCGCGTCCAGCTCACGCCGTTTCGCTGCGCTGACCTGGAACGGCGCGGGCGGCGGATCGGCGAGCGGGTTGACCGTCACCAGGTGGACGTCGTGCTCGGCGGCCAGTGTCGCGGAGATGTTCCACGCGCGGATCGCCGGACCGGCCATCCGCGCGGTGATCGCGTCCCCGGTGATCACCAGGATCTTGCGGCGCTGCCCGAACAGCGCGTCGATCCCGAACGTCTCGACCAGGATGTCGTGCGCGGCCAGGTAGCGCGGCAAGGGGTACGCGGGCTCCAAAGCCTTGCGCAGCAAGGGAAGCAGGTCGGCGTCGGTGCGGACGCGGGCGGCCTGCTCGGCCGCACGGGATTCGGCCAGCGAGGGCAGCAGTTCGACGAACTGATCGATCGCCAGCACCCCGGCCAGCGTGGTCCTCGGCACCTCGACCGGCCCCGTTTCGGCCGGGCCGACGCCGTGGGCGAGGTCGAATTGCGTCGCGTTGAGGTCGCCGCGAGCTGTCGCCCGCCGGACGGCCAGCGCGAGCGCGGCGGGCAGGGCACGCGACAGCGTCTCGTCGGAGAGGTTCTTGTACAGCGCGGCCAAGGCGTTGCGCTCCAGGAGGAACGTCTCGCGGCCGGAGTCCGGTGCATCCACTGTGGACATCGTGGCGTGGTGTTTGTGGAAGGTCAGCGATTCCGGCAGGTACCGGACGCGCCAGCCGCGCAGATTCAGCCGCCAGCCGAGGTCGACGTCTTCGTAGAACATGAAGAACCGCTCGTCGAACCCGCCGAGTTCGGCGAACACCCCCGCGCGGACGAACATCGCCGAACCGGTGGCGAACAGGACGTCCTTGGCGACCTCGTGCTCGGCGGCCGGGACGTCGGCCAGCGGGCTGCCGGCATGGCGCTTGTAGCCCATGCCGAACCAGGTCAGGCCGGCGTCGACGAAGTCCGTGCCGGTGCCGTCCCAGTCGAGGACCTTGCTGGCGATCGCGCCGATCGTCGGCTGCGCGCGCAGCTCGGCGACGGCTGTGCGCACCCAGCCGGGGGCCGGGCGGGCGTCGTTGTTGAGGAAGGCGAGGACGGTGCCCGTCGCGTGCTTCGCGCCGAGGTTGCAGCCGCCCGCGAACCCGGTGTTCACCGGGGACTCGACGAGCTTCACGCCAGGGGCGGCTGCCTTGATCTCGGCCACGTCGGAGCCGCCCGAGGCGTTGTCGACGCAGATGACCTCGAGGTTCGGGTAGTCGTGTTCGGCCAGCGCGCGCAGGCAGGTGATGGTGTCGGCGGCGCCGCGGTAGTTCACCACGATCACCGAGACGACCGGTTGTGTTTCCCCCTGCGTCAAAGCCGTACTCCCTGCTCTTCGAGTGGGCTCAGCTTAAATGCCCGCCCACGCCTCCCAGACCGCGCCTCGGCCGAGGGCGGCACGCCGCGTGATCGCCCGTCTCGCCAGCAGCGTGGCGGGCAGCCGGGCCGCGACGGCGGCCAGCACGCGACAACGCAGGCTGAGACGGAAGTTGGGGGCGTCCGCCTTCTTGCGATGTTGGAGCACTCTGAGAGGGAGGATCAAGGTCAAGATCGCGAACTTCACCAGCTGGCGGATCGCTACGGTGCCGGGTGCGCAGCGGATGAGGGTCAGCAGGCGGTTGCGTTCATTCCACAGGTGGAACTGGACCGAACCCGGCTGGGTACTCGCGCCATGCTGATGGGTGACTTCGGCGTCGGCGCTGACGACGTCCCAGCCGGCCAGCCGCAGCCGCCAAGCGGTGTCCGTGTCCTCGTAGTAGCAGAAGTACGCCGCCGGGACACCGCCGACCGAGCGCAGGGCCTCGACGTTCAGCAACGCCGCGCCGCCGCAGAAGCCGAACACCTCACCGGCGGGTTCGGGCAGGTCGGCGCCGTGACCGTCGACGGTGAGACGGACACCGCTGCTCTGGAGGCGACCGTCCGGAAACCTCAGCCGAGCGCTCACGGCCGCGGCGAGCGGGGCCTTCTCGAGGGTGTCCTCCAGCGTCGACAGCCAATCCGGCGATGGTTCGGCGTCGTCGTTCAGCCAGGCCATGAGTGGGGTGTCCACTTTGTCCAGTGCGGTGGCCATGGCGCCGGCGTAACCGATGTTGTGCCGCAGCCGCAGCACCTCGGGCTTGGACGGATGAGCGGCGACGAGCGCGGCCGAGCCGTCGTCCGAGGCGTTGTCGACGACCAGGGTCCGGTGTGGGCGGGACTGCGCCGCGAGCGCGTCGAGGCAGGCCGTGATGTGCGCGGCGCCGCGCCAGGTGACCACGACGACGGTGGTGCTGCGTTCGGCGTCGGTCATGCCAGAGAGAATAGAGACATGCCCGAACTGGTCGTGCTCGCCGAGCAGCTGCTGGCGCCCGTCCCCGGCGGGACCGGCCGGTACACCGGCGAGTTGCTGCGGGCGCTCGCGCGCCACGCGCCGCCCGGCTGGACGGTGTCGAGCGTGGTCGCGCGGCATGCCGACGTCGAGGCCGCTGTCGTTGAAGGCGTCGAGGGACCGAGAGTGCTGCCTCTCCCGCCGCGCGCGTTGATCGCGGCCTGGCAGCTGGGCGCGCCTTGGTGGCCGGGCGGCGACGCGGTGCACGCGCCGACCCCGCTCGCCCCGGCGCGCGTGCCGAAGGGCCGGACGCTTTCGGTCGCGGTGCACGACACCGTGCCGTGGACGCATCCCGAGACGCTGACGCCGCGCGGGGTCACGTGGCATAAGGCGGTGATCGCGCGAGCCGCGCGCTCCGCGAGCGCACTGACCGTTCCCACTCAGGCCGTTGCCGACGAACTCGCCGCGCTGGTCCCGGTTTCGGTGCCGGTGAGCGTGATCCCTCACGGGGTCCGGCCGCCTGCCGCGTACTCCGACGTAGCGCTACCCACGCTGCCCGAGCGGTACGTGCTGGCGATCGGGACGATCGAGCCGCGCAAGGGCATCGACGTGCTGATCGACGCGGTCGGCCGGATCGGGGTGCCGCTGGTGCTGGCCGGGCAGCCGGGCTGGGGCGGGATCGACCCGATGGCGCTGGCGAAGGAGCACGGTGCCGACGTCCGGACCCTGGGCAAGGTGACCGACGCGGAGCTGGCCTTCGCGCTTCGGGGTGCTTCGGTGTTGGCGATGCCGAGCCGGGCCGAGGGGTTCGGGCTGCCCTTGATCGAGGCGATGGCGGCCGGTGTGCCGGTGGTGCACAGCGACGTCCCGGCGCTGGTCGAGGTGGCCGGGGGAGCGGGCATCGCCGTACCTGTGGGTGATGCGCAAACGCTCGCCGATGGCCTGAAAGAAGTGCTCGGAACACCCGGAAGGGCGGCCGAGCTGCGTGATCGCGGTCTCAGCCGGACGAGCCGGTTCACCTGGGAGCGTGCCGCGTCCGCCGTTTGGGGCCTCCACCAGCGCCGTTAGTTTGCCGGTTCCCCACCGCCGGGGTAGTGCGCCGCCGTACCCTGCAGGGGTGACCGATGATCCTCGCGTGCTGATCGACGCGACAGCCGTCCCGGCGGACAGGGGTGGCGTCGGTCGTTACGTGGATTCGCTGGTCGCGGCGCTGGACGAGGACGGCGCGCGGATCACTGTGGTCTGCCAGCCACGGGACGCGGTGCTGTACGACCGGCTCGCTCCGGGCTCGCGGATCGTGCCGACCTCACCGTCCACCTCGACCCGCACGGCCCGGCTGACCTGGGAACAGGCGACGCTGCCGCGACTTGTCCGCCGTCTCGCCGCCGACGTGGTCCACTCGCCGCACTACACGATGCCGCTGGCCAGCCCGGCCGCTTCCGTGGTCACGCTGCACGACGCGACGTTCTTCACCGACGCGGTTCTGCACTCCTCGGTGAAGGCCCGCTTCTTCCGTGCATGGACCACGACAGCGCTTCGCCGCGCGACGCTCTGCGTCGTGCCGAGCATCGCGACGGCGACCGAGCTCGAGCGCGTCGGCCAGGTGCGGAACGCGGGTGTCGAGATCATTCACCACGGCGTCGATTCGGACCGCTTCCACCCGCCGTCGCCCGCCGAGATCGAGGCGGCGCGTAAGGCCGTCGGACTGGGGAAGACTCCGTACGTCGCTTTTCTCGGCGCTCTCGAACCGCGCAAGAACGTGCCCGCCCTGATTCGCGGCTTCGCCCGCGCGGTCTCCGGCAGGCAGAACCAGCCCGCGTTGGTGCTGGCCGGGCAGCCCGGCTGGGATTCGCAGGTCGAGCGCGCACTGGACGCCGTGCCGCATCGCCTGCGCGTGATCCGCGCCGGATATCTGCCTTTCGACACGCTCGCCGGTTTCCTCGGCGGTTCGGAACTGGTCGCCTACCCGAGTCTCGGCGAGGGCTTCGGCCTGCCGGTGCTCGAGGCGATGGCCTGCGGCGCCAGCGTCCTCACGACCCGGCGGCTCTCGCTGCCGGAGGTCGGCGGGGACGCGGTCGCCTACTGCGGCGTCGGCGCCGGCGATGTCGCCGCCGCGATTTCGGAACTTCTCGACGACCCTTCGCGGCGCGCGGAGCTGGCCGAAGCGGCGCAGAGGCGGGCGAAGGAGTTCTCCTGGGCGACGACCGCGGAGCGGCATCGTGAGGCGTACGCGAAGGCTTGGCACCGGCATCTGCAGCGCCGGGCGGGCTGAGAAAGCAAGGGACCTTTGCTACCGCAGCCGGTCACGGGGTGTGGGGCAGGCGCGTCGCGTTCGGTGACGGGTGGACAATGGCGGCGTGACTGAGCACCCCAGCTATGGCGACGGTCTCGCCGTCGTGACCGTGACGTACTTCTCCGGCGACACCCTCGAGCGGTTGCTCGACACGCTCGAAAAGGCGACGGACCGGGACATCCAGGTCATCGTCGCCGACAACGCCTCCACGGATGGGGCGCCCGAAAAGGCGGCCGGCCGGAAGAACGTCAAGCTGCTCAGTATCGGTGAGAACGTCGGCTACGGCACGGCCGCGAACCGTGGCGTCGCGGAGCTCGACGACAGTTACGGCTGGGTCGTCGTGGTGAACCCGGATCTCGAGTGGGAGCCCGGTTCGCTCGACGCGCTGCTGGAGGTCGCCGAGCGCTGGCCGCGCGGTGGCGCGTTCGGGCCGCTCATCCACGACGACAACGACGTGGTTTACCCGTCGGCGCGGCTGCTGCCGTCGTTCGGCCGCGGGATCGGGCACGCCGTTTTCGGCCGGATCTGGCCGGGCAACCCTTGGACGCGCGAATACCGCCAGGAGACCGGCACCCCGGTCGAGCGCACCGCGGGCTGGCTTTCCGGTTCGTGCCAGCTGTTCCGGCGCGAGGCGTTCGACTCGGTCGACGGGTTCGACACGCGTTATTTCATGTACTTCGAGGACGTCGACCTCGGCGACCGGATGACCCGCGCCGGCTGGCTGAACGTCTACGCGCCGTCGTCCAGCGTCATGCACATCGGCGGGCACTCGACGTCGCAGGCGTCGGAGAAGATGCTGCGGGCCCACCACGTCAGCGCCTACCGCTACCTCGCGGACCGGCACACCGGGCTGCTCTGGAAGCCTGTGCTGCTGGCCGTGAAGGCCGGTCTCGCGTTGCGGCTCAAGCTCGAGACGCGCAAGAAGTAACCCGTTCCGGCTACCGGAACTCACGCGACTCGGGTCGCGGCCGTCGTTACCGTCGGTGCATGTCTTTCTCCGAGTTGGACGCGTGGCTGACCGATCGCGCGAGTGACGAGCGATTCTCCGGTGTGGTGCTGATCCGCCGCGGCGACGAGACGCTGTTCGAGCGCGGATACGGCCTGGCCAGCCGCCGCTGGTCGGTACCGAACGCGCCGGACATCCGGTACGACACGGCGTCGATCACGAAGCTCTTCACCGCGGTTGCCGCGCTGCAACTGGTCGATGAGGGACGGCTGGACCTCGACCGCCCGATCGGCGAGCTCATCGACCTCGGCGACACGGTGCTTCCGGCCAAGGCGACCACACGCCAGCTGCTCACGCACACCTCCGGCATCGCCGACGACGCCGACGAGGAGGCGGGTGAGAGCTACGAGGCACTGTGGGTCGACAAGCCGGTGTACTCGGTCATGAAGACGCGGGACCATCTGCCGAATTTCGCCTACAAGGCACCGAATTTCGCGCCCGGTGAAGGCTGCCGGTACTGCAACTCGGGGTTCGTCGTCGCCGGGCTGGTGATCGAGGAGATCACCGGCAGGCCCTATCGGGAGCACGTCGGCGAAACCGTGCTCGACCGTGCCGGGATGGCCGACTCGGGGTTCTTCGACCGCCGCGATCCGCAGCCGAGGGTCGCCGAGGGCTGGGACGAGATCTTCGAGGGGGAGCGGGTCACCGGCTGGAAGCAGAACATCTTCAGCTACCCGCCGATCGGTTCACCCGATGGTGGCGCGTACTGCACCGTCGGAGACCTCATCCGGTTTCTGCGCGCCGCGAGGGAAGGACGCCTGCTCTCGCCGGAGAGTACGAAGCAGTTCCTCACGCCCCAGGTCCTGCACAACACCGACGAGGACGGCGACGTCTGGTACGGCTTCGGCCTCGAGTTCACCCTGAACGGGGACGGCTCGGTGCGGAACCACTACAAGGACGGCGGGAACGCCGGCGTCTGCTCCCTCGCGCGGCATTACCCGGCCGAAGGGCTCGACGTCGCGCTGCTGTCCAACGCCACCTACGGCGGAGGTGCGGCGATCAACGAAATCGATCGGGTGATCCGGACATCCTGAGTCGTGCAATGAAAGGCCCTTCATCGCAAAATTTGCGATGAAGGGCCTTTCATTGCACGACGTGAGGCTCAGATGCCGTCCAGGCGCCGGGACAGGTTCGACCGTCCCGACGGGTTCTGCTTGATGGTCGGCACCAAACCGCCGACCTCGTCTTCGGGCTCCGGCTCCGGCTCGGGCCGCTCGATGAGCGGGCTCCGTACCGGGGCGGCCGGTGGCCTGCGGGCGAGCGGAGTCGTCGCCTGCGGGAGCGGCCTGGTCGGATTCTCCGGCCGTGACGGCTGCCGGGGATGCGGCTGAGGCTGAGTCATGCCGGCCGGCCGCACCGGGGCCATGTCCAGCCGTGTCGTCGGCTCCGCTCCCGCCAGATGATGATCGTTTTCCGCGATCAGCGAGGCGGGTAGCTGCGTGGTGGTGTCCGGGTCATTGGAGCGGTCGATCTCAGCGACCACTGAGCGGGGGATCTGCTGGGTGTTCGCGGAGTCCATCGGCGACGTCGCGTTATCCGGTGTCACGACGAAAGCTCCACGCGCGCTGGCGCGTGCGAGCAAGGCGTCCGCCCGAGCACGGGGGTCCATTCCCCTAGGCCTCCCGACTGACCTGGGGCCCTCTGGGTTCAGGGCCGACTGTGTTCTGTCTAGGGTAGGCCCTCGGGGCAGCCGACGTCAGGGTTTCCCGCGGCTTGTCGCCCGGCGGTGCGTGATACAGGAGGAGTTCTCTGTGACGTCTGAGGTCAACGCCGATGCCGTTGTGCTCGTCGGCGGGAAGGGCACCCGGCTGCGTCCGCTGACCCTTTCGGCGCCGAAACCGATGCTCCCGACGGCGGGTACGCCGTACCTGAGTCACCTGTTCTCGCGCATCCGCGAGGCCGGGATGACCCACGTTGTGCTGGGAACTTCGTATCGAGCCGAAGTCTTCGAGGAGTATTTCGGCGACGGATCGGCGCACGGCCTCGAACTCGAATACGTCGTCGAGGAGGAGCCGCTCGACACCGCCGGCGCGATCCGCAACGTCTACGACCGGCTTCGCGCGGACCACGTGATCGTCTTCAACGGCGACATCATCTCCGGCGCGGATCTTCGAGAACAGTTGCGGACGCACACGGATTCCGGCGCCGATGTCACCCTGCATCTGCAGCGAGTGCCCGATCCGAGCCGGTTCGGCTCGGTCCCGACCGACGAAACCGGGCGCGTCACGGCGTTCCTGGAGAAGACTCCGAATCCGCCGACCGACCAGATCAACGCCGGCTGCTACGTCTTCCGCCGCGAGGTCATCGAGTCGATCCCCGTGGGGCGCCGGGTTTCGGTCGAGCGCGAGACGTTCCCCACATTGCTCGAGAACGGCGCGCATCTGCACGGTTTCGTGGACGCCTCCTACTGGCTCGACGTCGGGACGCCGGAAGCGTTCGTTCGCGGCTGCTCGGATCTCGTCACCGGGGTCGCGCCGACGTCGGCCCTGCCGGGTCCGGTGGGTGACGCGCTGGTGCTCGACGGCGCCCAGGTCGCGGCGGATGCCGTGGTGCGTGGCGGTTCGACCGTCGGCGCGGGAGCGGTGATCGGTGGTGGTGTGACCTTGGACGGCTCGGTCGTCTTCGATGGCGCGGAAGTCGCCGCAGGTGCCGTCGTGGAGCGGTCGGTGCTCGGCGCCGGGGCGAAGATCGGGGCCGGGACGGTGCTTCGCGGTGTCGTCATCGGTGACGGCGCTTCGGTGGGCGCGGGCTGCGAGCTGCTCGACGGCGCCCGTGTCTGGCCTGGTGTGACGCTGCCCGAAGGCGGCGTCCGGTTCTCGAGCGACGCTTAAGCTCCCGATGAGATTCCGTCCCGGCTTCGAGCTGGACCTGGCCACGGTGCTGGGTCCGCTGAGCCGTGGGTCGCGTTCGCCCAACGTGGTCCGCACCGAGGGCGGCGTCACGTGGCTGGCCGCGAACACGGCGGACGGCGCCGGCACGCTCGCGTTGCTTCGGCGCACCGACGGCGAGATCGAGGCGGAGGCGTGGGGGCCGGGCGCGGATCGGCTGCTCGACGGTCTGCCGGCCATGCTGGGCGCGCAAGACGACGACTCGGAGTTCGTGGCGCACCACGACGTCGTCGCGTCCGCACGGCGCCGAAATCCGGGGCTGCGACTGGGTTCGACCGGCCGGGTATGGGACGCGCTGGTGCTCGCCGTCCTGGAGCAGAAGGTGACCAGCGCGGAGGCGCTGCGGTCGTGGGGCGAACTGTGCCGCTGGTTCGGGGAGCAGGCGCCAGGACCGGTGCCCGCGCGCCTGCGGGTGCCGCCGACGCCGGTCGCCGTCCGGTCCATTGTGGACTGGAAATGGCATCGCGCCGGCGTCGACCTGAAGCGGCGGACGACGCTGATCAACGCGGCCCGCGTCGCGCCCCGGCTGGAGAAGGCCGTCGAGCTGAAGGGCGTCGAAGGCCGGGCCTGGCTGCGGAAGGTGCCCGGGATCGGTGTCTGGACGGCGGCCGAGATCGCACAGCGCGCCTGGGGTGACCCGGACGCGGTGAGCTTCGGCGACTACAACATCCCGTCCATGGTCGGGCACGCGCTGGTCGGGACGAAACTCGACGACGCAGGGATGTCCGAGGTGCTCGCGCCGTATCTGCCGCAACGGCAGCGCGCGGTGCGGTACCTGTCCGCGATGGGATTCCGGCGGCCGAGGTTCGGGCCGAAGATCGAGCTCCGCGACTACCGGGCGATGTGATGATGTAGCCGACCGACGTCTACTACGACTACCGGCCGATCAGCCCCAGTTCTGCGGAGGGTATTGCTGCTGCTGGCCGGGGTGGCCCTGCTGCGGCGGATACGGCTGCTGGGGGTGCCCCTGCTGCGGGTACTGGGGCGGGTACGGCTGTTGCGGCGGGTAGACCGGGTGGTTCGGCTTGTTGGAACTCTTCACCATGAAGTAGATGCCCACGCCGGCCCCGGCCAGGACGAGGAAGATGATCACCAGTAGCAACAGGAACGCCATGCCGCAGAGCCTAGCCCGCGAGGGCGGCCTCCACGATCGCCAGTGCCTCGTCCCTGGTGAGCCCGAGCTTGTGGGTGATCGCGGCATAGTCGTCGGCCGCCTGGCGGGCCCGCTCCCGGGTCTTGTCGCCGACCGCGCCGACGAACGTTCCGGCCCGGCCGCGGGTTTCGATCAGGCCGGCCTCTTCGAGTTCGCGGTAGGCCTTGGCGACCGTGTTGGGCGCGATGCCCAGGTCTTCGGCCAGTTTGCGGACGGTCGGGAGTTTGGTGCCGACGGCCAGGGTGCCGTCGTTGATCTGCGCCGCGTAGGCCGTGCGCACCTGTTCGAACGGCGGCACCGTGGAGTTCGGGTCGACCCTGACCATGCAGCTCTCCCTGCTGGTAATGCCGTGAAGGCCCCCTCCGCAACCCTCAGGGTAGGGAAGGAGGCCTTCACGGACAGTCCGAATCAGCGGCGCGGCGGGACCACCTGGGTCCGGTCGGAAGTAGGCACGACCTGGGTCGCGTCGCTCGCACCACCCTGGACGACCTGGGTGCGGTCCGCGCCGGCGTCCGCCTGCTGTTGCCGGTTCAGGACCTGTGTGCGGTCGGCGCTGCCGTCGTCGGCCGGGGAGACGAGCTGGGTCGCGTCCGCGTTCGGTCCGCCCTGCGGATGCGGCGGAGGGAAGCCGGGCTGGGGTGCACCCGGCGGCGGAAAACCGGGCTGGGGCGCGAATCCAGCGGGAGCCGGGGCCGGAGGCGGCGGGAAACCGGGCGCCTGACCGTAACCGGGAGCAGGCGGCGGAAAACCGGGTGGCGGCGGCTGCTGCCAGTTGCCCTGCGGAGCACCTCCGCCACCGGCGGGCGGAGGCGGCGGCGGGAAGGCCGGATTCGGGCCACCGCCACCGAAATTCGGGTTCTGCGGGAAGCTCATCGGAGGCTTCTTGTTCTGGTTGACCTTCACGATGATCACCACGATCACGACGATGATAATGATGATCGCCAGGATCAGCAGGACCCAGCCGGCACCGTCACCGTCCCCACTGCCGTGGACACGGACCCGATCCAAATATGGAGTCAGCATCATTCCCCCTTCGCTCCAGCCGACACCTTAGTGGCCGGACGGCGCGGGCACGGCGGCTTCCACCAGTTCGGTCAGATCTTCCGAGCCTTCGGGCAAGGAATTCACCGGCCACCAGCGAAGATCGTCCGATTCGTCGCTTTGTACCGGTTGCGCTCCCCGGGGTGCGCGGACCGCGAAACGGACGTCGAAATGACGCGTCGGAACGCCGAGTGAGCAAGTGATCGGATGAACGTCCAAATGCACCGGAATCGGGTCGATCACCAGGTCGTCGATGCCCGATTCCTCGCGTGCCTCACGTAAAGCCGCCGCGGCGAGGGTTTCGTCACCCGGTTCGCAATGCCCGCCGAGCTGCAACCAGCGGCCGACTCGGGGATGCAGGGTCAGCAGGACGTGCTCGGCATCGGCGTCGAGCAGGACGGCCGAGGCAGTGATGTGCCCGGCCGCGCATTCGCGGCGGCAGGTGTCTTCGCGGGCGGCGAGGAAGCCGAGAAAGGCGTGGCGCAAGGATTCCTGGGACGCGTCCGCCGGGCGCCAACCGGACAAAGTGGACACAACGTCGGCATGCAGGTTCACAGCTCGAGAAGCCCTTCGCCGGGTTCGACCGGTCCGCGCGCGGGCGGCTGGGCGGCCGGATGTCCGATCGCGACCGCGCCCAGCGGCTCCCACCGTTCGTCGAGACCGAGCACTTCACGCACGATGTCGGCGGCGAAGATCGTCGAACCGATCCAGCACGAGCCGAGCCCTTCGGCGGCGAGCGCGACCAGGAGGCCCTGCACCGCGGCACCACCGGCGACGGTGAACATCGTGTGCTCGCAAGCGTTTCGCCGCTCGTCGCGGTAGGTGTGCGCGCCCTCGGCGACGAGGAACGGCACCACGACCTCTGGTGCGTTGTACAGGATGTCGCCGCGGCTGAGCCGTTTGCCGACCTGCTCTGCGGTGAAGTCGTCGCCTTCGAGGTCGGTGCGCCACGACGCCTTCATCGCGTCGAGAAGCTTGTGGCGTAAGCCTTCCTCGCGCAGCCAGACGAACCGGACCGGTTTGGTGTGGTGCGGCGCGGGAGCGGTCAGCGCCGTCCCGACGGCACGCCGCAGGACCTCGGGGTCGACCGGTTCCCCGGTGAACGACCGGATCGAACGGCGCGCGAGCACCGCTTCCCGGCGGCCCTGCGCGATGGCTTCGTTGGTGCCGAGCCGAAAGAGGTCTTCTTCCACCGGCCGGATCAGGCCGCGCGCAGTGGAGCCGTCGTCGGTCAGGTTCAGCCCGCGGACGACGGCGACCGGCGTTCCGCCGAGCTTGCCCTTGACCAGGTCCGCCGCCGCGGCGAGCTCGTCCGCGATCGCCACCTCGGTGACCGCG
This sequence comes from uncultured Actinomycetota bacterium, assembly GCA_963766045.1. Classification (GTDB taxonomy): domain Bacteria; phylum Actinomycetota; class Actinomycetes; order Mycobacteriales; family Pseudonocardiaceae; genus Amycolatopsis. The sequence continues at coordinate 661,718 of CAVXYN010000003.1, forward strand.
AGTTCGTTGCCCTGTCCGTCGATCGTGCCCTCGTACGAATGCAGCACCCGCAGGCCGGACGAGCCGATCGCGGCGTCGGTCTGCCCGATCCGCCACGCGCGCCCCATCGTGTCGGTGACGACGACCGCGACCTCGACGCCGAGCCGCTCCCGCAGCCCGTTTCGCAGCGCGAGCGCCGAGGCGTCAGGGTCGCTCGGCAGCAGTGCGACCTCGCCGGAGGCCACGTTCGACGCGTCCACACCGGACGCCGCCTGCACGATGCCGAGCCGGTTCTCGGTGATCACCGTCCGGTTGATCCGCGCGATCACGCGGACGGCCTCGTCCTCGACGAGCTTCCGCCGCGCGGCGTCGCGCTCTTCCGGGTCCGCCGGGACGCGGATCAGCATGCCCTCGACCTTCGAGACGATCTTGCTCGTCACCACGAGGACATCACCGGAACGCAGCCACCGCGCGGCGTCGGCGATGGCGCCGGTCAGGTCGTCGCCAGGCCGGAACTCCGGCAGGCCCTCGACCGGCAGGATCTCGATCTTCGCGGAAGCGTGGTCAGTCAAGGCTTACCCCAGCCAGGTCGAGCGCCGCGCGCACCATCGCCGCGGTCGCGTCCACATCGGACATCAGAAGCGGGACGTCGCGAACGGCGACCCCGGGCACGTCGACGGTCTCACCCTCGGCGACCAGCCACCCGTCGAGTAGGCCAGTTTTGGATTCTGCAGAGTCGTTGCGGGAGCCGTAATGCCGCCCGACCGCCTCCGCCGACGTCTCGACGCCGATCGCGCTCAGGCAGGCGTCGGCCATACCCCGCAACGCCTTCCCGCCGATGATCGGCGAGATGCCGACGACCTTGGCCCGCGTCTTCCGCAGTGCTTCGCGAACGCCCGGGACACCGAGCACCGTGCCAACCGAGACCACCGGGTTGGACGGCGCGAACAGCACGACGTCGGCGCCGGCGATCGCGTCCAGCACACCCGGTGCCGGTTTCGCCTCGTCCGCGCCGACCGCGATGATCGAATGCGCCTTCGGCTCGGCGCGGTAGCGCACCCACCACTCCTGGAAGTGGATCGCCTTACGCTGCTCCGGCATGTCGGGGTCGTCGATCACGACATGCGTCTCGACGCGGTCGTCCGACATCGGGAGCAGCCGGACGCCGGGCTGCCAGCGGTCGCACAACGCCTCGGTCACCTGCGAGAGCGGATAGCCCGCGCGCAGCATCCGCGAACGAATCAGGTGGGTCGCGATGTCCTTGTCGCCCAACCCGAACCAGGTCGGCTCCGCGCCGTACTCGGCGAGCTCCTCCTTGACCGTCCAGGTCTCGCCCGCGTGGCCCCAGCCGCGTTCGGTGTCGATCCCACCGCCGAGGGTGTACATGCAGGTGTCCAGGTCCGGGCAGATGCGCAGACCGTGCATCCACACGTCGTCCCCGGTATTCACCAGCGCGGTCACCTCATGCGGCGAATCCGGCGCGACGCCGGTCTCCGGGAGACCCAGTAGTTTCTTGACCCCGAGCAGGAAGCGGGCCCCGCCCACTCCGCCGACCAAAATGACGACCTTCACGACGGGCGATCCTCGCACGCGCCCGGACCGGGCACCCAGTAGCGGTACCTGTGGTCCTCCGTACAACCCATTCCGGTGTAGAGCGCGAACGCGCCGGGGTTGCCGAGGGCGACCTGCAGGACGAGTCCGGTCGCACCTTGAGCCGCGCCCCATTCGCCGGCCGCGTTCATCAGCCGGCCCGCCAGTCCGCGGCGCCGGAACTCCGGCCGGACCGCGAGACGCGCGACGTGCAGCCACTCGCCCACGAGGGCGCCGCGAACGGCACCTGCCGTGACGCCGTCGACCGTCGCGATCCCGAAGGCGATCTTCCCGGTGCTCAGCACGTGCCGCTGCGCTTCGGTCGGTACCGGACCGCCCGCGGTGAGCTCCCACCATCCGGACGTCGGCTCGTCGAGGATTTCGCAACCGGCGGAGGTCCCGCGGGGGAGCGTGCCGGTCAGCACGCGGACCTCGTGATCGGGCCGGTGTTCCACATGGTGGACCCAGCCCGCGGCCTCGAGCGCGCGTTCGATGGGCGTGTCCTGGATCACCTGCACGACGGCCTGGATCCGGCGATCGTGGGCGAAGTCACAGATGCCATTCAGGGCCTCAGGCAGCGGTTTTCCCGGATCGCCGATCGCCAGCGCACTGTTGGCCCGTGCCGTGAAGCCGTCCGCCCAGCGCAGTGACCAGTCCCCGATCCGGCCTTCGACCAGCGGTGGCCAAGCCCGGCTGCAGGTGAGCTCGAGCATTTCCGCAGTGTTCACGGTTAGATTGTGTCAAGGAAAGGCAGTGGAGGGATCCCGATGAGCATCGCGCGCAAGGACGACCGGCACAACGAAGACCTGGTCCGCGAGATCTCTGACGGCTTCAACCGGGCTCTGGGCGCGGAAAAGGCCGTCGAGGAAACGGGCGAGGAAAAGGTGAAACCCGCGGCGCCGCAGTTCCGCATCACAGGGGACAGCCGGGCCACACCGCCGCCGCGCCGCAGGGATCGCTGAGGCCCCTACCCGGAGTACGGATAAGGGTGGCCTAACCGGCCCGGCCGCGCCCGCGGGCGCGTAATGTCCGCACCAGACTGGTGAAGCAGAGATAAGCAGGAGTGCGCAGTGACCTACGTGATCGCCGAGCCCTGCGTCGACGTGCTCGACAAGGCGTGTATCGACGAGTGCCCCGTGGACTGCATCTACGAGGGCGACCGGATGCTGTACATCCACCCGGACGAATGTGTCGACTGCGGTGCCTGCGAGCCGGTCTGCCCCGTCGAGGCGATCTACTACGAGGACGACGTCCCCGACGAGTGGAACGACTACACGAAGGCCAACGTCGACTTCTTCGACGAGCTCGGTTCGCCCGGTGGCGCTTCCAAGGTCGGCAAGACCAGTCACGATCCCGCCTTCATCAAGGCTCTGCCCCCGCAGGGCGAATGACCCGCATCGCGCTTCCTGATTTCCCCTGGGACTCGCTGGCGAAGGTCAAGGCGAAGGCACAGGCTCATCCCGGCGGTATCGTCGACCTGTCGATCGGTACGCCGGTGGATCCGGTCCCCGAAAGCATCCGTGCGGCGCTCGCGTCCGTCTCGGGTATCCCGGGGTACCCGACCACGCACGGCATCCCGGAGTTGAGGGCCGCCGCGGTCGACGCGTTGGCGCGGCGCCACGGCATCGAGGGCATCCCGTCCGACGCCGTGCTCCCGACGATCGGTTCGAAGGAACTGGTCGCCTCGCTGCCGCGATTGCTGGGGTTCGGCCCCGGCGACCTGATCGTCATCCCCGAGGTCGCGTACCCGACGTACGAAGTCGGGGTCCTGCTCGCCGGCGCTTCGTTGCTTCGCGCGGACAGTCTCATCGCGCTGGGCCCGCAGCGGCCGGCGATGCTGTGGCTCAACTCGCCGTCCAATCCGACCGGCAGGGTGCTCGGTGTCGAGCATCTGCGCAAGGTCGTCGGATGGGCGCGCGAACGTGATGTCGTCGTGGTCTCCGACGAGTGTTATCTGTCGCTGGGCTGGGAAAGCGAGCCGGTGTCGATCCTGCACCCGTCCGTCCACGGTGGATCGCTCGACGGCCTGCTCGCCGTCCACTCGCTGTCGAAGTCCGCGAACCTGGCCAGCTACCGCGCCGGCTTCGTGACCGGCGATCCGAAGCTGGTCGCCGGATTGCTGGAGGTCCGCAAGCACGCCGGCCTGATGGTGCCGCGTCCGGTGCAGGAGGCCATGGTCGCCGCACTGAAGGACGACGAAGCCCTTGCCGTGCAAAAGGAACGTTACGCGCGACGTCGTGTCGTGCTGCGGAAGGCCTTGCAGGACAACGGTTTCGAGATCGAACACTCCGAGGCAGGGCTGTATCTCTGGTCCACGCGTAGGGAAAACGCCCTCGACACGGTGGACTGGCTGGCCGATCGCGGCATCCTCGTCGCGCCGGGCACGTTCTACGGGCCGACCGGTGCTCACCACGTCCGCATCGGGCTGACCGCGACCGACGAACGCATCGAAGCGGCTGCTGAACGCCTCGCTTCGTGAAGCTCGCTTCGTGCTCTCTCGCGTGCAATGAAGGGGCCTTTCACCGCAAAATTTGCAATGAAAGGCCCCTTCATTTCGGACATCATCGCCAGGGAAACCGTTGGTGAGGCGGGGAGTTCCAGGCCTGCCTCGGTGATGTACGTGAGGTGGCCGCGGATGTCCGCCACCTGATCCGCGCCGAAACGCGCGAGCTTGCGCGCGAAGTCGTCGTTGACCATCGCGGCCTGGCGCAGCGCGAGCAGGGTCGCCGCGTTGTCGCGGTGGAACTCCCAGTACGCGCGGACGTGCCAGCGGATGGCTTCGGGATCGGTGAAGTCCGACTTGTGTTCCTCGGAGGCCGCGCTGGCGTCGCCTGCTGCGGCGAGGTCGGCGAGGAGTGCTTCGAGTAGTTCTTCCTTGCCCGCGAAGTGGTTGTAGAACGATCCGGCGGCGGTGTCCGGCTGCACGATCTGGCGTGGTCGACGGTGTGGCGGCCGAACATCCGGCTCGCCGAGCGGTTCCGGGACGGGCGCGTGTTCCTCGCCGGGGACGCGGCGCACGTTCATCCGCCCACCGGTGGGCAGGGGCTCAATACCGGCGTGCAGGACGCCTACAACCTGGGCTGGAAGCTCGCCGACGGGTCACCTGAGCTGCTCGACTGCTACGAGCCCGAGCGTCGCGCGTCGCCGCGAGGGTGCTGAAGGTCAGCCCGGAGCTGCTCCAGAAGTACGCCGACGGCGACGAAAGCGCGCATGAACGGGGCGAGGACACGCGCCAGCTCGACGTCGGCTACCGCGGTGGTCCGCTCGCTCCCCTTGCCGCCGGAGGGATCCGGCCGGACGGCTACCTCCGCTCGATCACCGCAGGGTGACCGCGCGGGCGGCGGCGTCGACCTCCGCCCAGACATCGCGCCAGACGGCACGGACCCCGGCACGGCGCCGCAGTTCCTTCTCCGCGATCCGGCCCGCGATGAACCCGACCTCGGCGTCGACCGACGGCAGCACCGTGCGCATCCGGTCGGCGGCGACACAGGCGTCCTGGTGGTCGCCGAGCACGGTCTGGAAGTTCTTGGTGGCCTTGATCAGCTGCTGGATCTTCGCCGCTTCCTTCTTCTTCGCGGCGGGCTTGGCCATTTCGGCGGCGTAGCGCAATTTCTTGCCGTGGATGCGCAGAGCGTGCAGATCGTCGTCCGGCGGGTCTGCGGGCAGCGCCTTGACGGCCTTCGCGAGCTTGCGGTGCGGTTTCGCGAGCCCTGCGATGAGATCGACCGCGTGGCTCTTGTCCGCGGTGGACTTATCGGTTTCGGCGGGCTGGCGGGCGAGGCGGCCGATGTCCTGCAGCATCGAGGCGTAGCGCGGGCTGGTCAGCGCCCGGGTGAGCCGGCGCTTCGCGACACCGCGCTCGGTCACGAACTTCGACACCAGACGGCGAGCGGCGGGCTGGTCTCGGACCTCGAACTCGGCGACGACTTCGCGCAGATGCCCGATCAGGACGTCGTAGTCGCGGACATCGCCGAGCGACTGGCCGAGCCAGCCCAGTTCGGCGCGCACCGGCTCGGCGTCCGGGCCGACGAGCCGTCCCGAAAGCTTGAGGACACTGCGCATCCGGCGCAGCGCGACCCGCATCTGGTGCAGGTCTTCGGGGTCGGCGCCGGATTTGGTGCCCGGCTCATGCGCGAGCAGCGCGCGGATCTCGAGGTCGAGCTTGGCCCGGACATGGCTGACGGCCGGATCGCTCGGCCCCGCCGACGCGGGTTGATCGCCCAGCCCCAGTGCGGCCGGCGTGGTCGAAGGGACGGCGGTCTTGCGGGGGAGGGCCTCGGCGGTCACACATGAATTCTAAGTGAACACGCAAGATCTCTTCCGGGTGGAAAGTGAGCAAGGGACCTTTGCTATCACTCTCTCCGGGAGAGCGGTAGCAAAGGTCCCTTGCTCACTTCCGCAGGTCAGGCGTCAGTTCGCGTGCAAAGCGGCGTTGAGTTCGATGCCGACGCCCGAGCGGGCGACGACCTCGACGGCACCGGTCGACGAGTTCCGCCGGAACACCGCGCCCGAGATGCCGGACAGCTCCGCGGCCTTCACGACCTTGCCCTCGAAGGTCACCTTCGTACCCGCCGTGACGTACAGGCCGGCCTCGATGACCGAGTCGTCGCCGAGCGAGATGCCGACGCCGCCGTTGGCGCCGATCAGGCAGCGCTCGCCGATGGAGATGGTCTGCTTTCCGCCACCGGACAGGGTGCCCATGATCGACGCGCCGCCGCCGACGTCGGAGCCGTCGCCGACCACGACGCCGGCCGAGATCCGGCCCTCGACCATGGAGGCGCCGAGTGTGCCGGCGTTGAAGTTGACGAAGCCCTCGTGCATGACGGTGGTGCCGTTGGCCAGGTGCGCGCCGAGTCGGGCACGGTCGGCGTCGGCGATGCGGACGCCCGTGGGCAGCACGTAGTCGACCATCCGCGGGAACTTGTCCACGCTGTAGACGGTGACGTTGCCGCGCGCCCGCAGCCGGAGGCGGGTCGCCTCGAAACCCTCGACCGGGCACGGGCCGTGATTGGTCCACACCACGTTCGCCAGCAGGCCGAAGATGCCGTCGAGGCTCGCGCCGTGCGGACGGATCAGCCGGTGCGACAGCAGGTGCAGCCGCAGGTACACGTCGTGCGTGTCCTCGGGGGCGTCCACGAGGCGGGTGATGGTCGTGCGGACCGCGACGACCTCGACACCGCGGTCGGTGTCCGGTCCGAGCTGGGCGGCGGCGGCCTCGCCGAGGGCCTCCGTGGCCTCTTCGGCGGTCAACCGCACCGTGCCGGGTTTGCCGTCGGTTCCCTCGATCAGCTTGGGCAGCGGGAACCAGGTGTCCAGCACCGTTCCGTCGGTGGTGACGGTGGCCAGTCCGACGCCTGTGGCGCCGGTCGTTTCGGGATCAGGGGTCTGCTCGCTCACCCCGTGAACGGTAGTCCAAACAGCGGGGTCAGCCGCCGACGAGGTTCTCGATCGTGGCCAACGCCGCAGACATGTCGACGAGCGACTGGCCACACGGCCCGCCGGCGGCGGCCTGGTCCTGGCAGTTCGCGGCGCGGTACGCGGCGACCCCGCGTTCGAGGGCGTCGGCGTGCACGGTCAGCTCCGGCCTGCGCTGGCGGACGCTGCCCGGCAGGCCGGCGAGTTCGGTGACGTACTTCTGGCAGCCCTTCGCCGTCTCGTTCCGCGGATCCAGGAAACACCGGTCGGTGGTCAGCGCCTTGAGCTTGATCGGCAACACGTCCGGCCCGGTGCTCCGGGTGGGCTTGACCGGCACCGGGACCTCACTCGATCCGCAGCCGCCGAGCACCAGGAGAAGGGCGGCCAGGATCACTCGCATGCGCACGCCCTCACGTTAGCCCCGGGCCGCCGCCGGTACGGTGCGGGCATGCCTTCGCTCGATCTGCACGCGGACCCTGTCGACCTCACCGCCGCCCTGGTGGACATCTTCAGCGTCTCCGAAGAGGAGAAGGTCATCGCGGACGCCGTGCAGTCCGCGCTCGAGACCCAGGCCGGTCACCTCGAGGTGATCCGCAACGGTGACGCCGTTCTCGCGAGGACGAACCTGGGACGGCCGTCGCGGGTGGTGCTGGCCGGGCATCTCGACACCGTGCCGCTCAACGACAACCTGCCGGTGCGCCGCGAGGGGACCGGTGACGACGAGGTCCTCCACGGTCTCGGCACCGTCGACATGAAGAGCGGCGACGCCGTCTTCCTGCACCTCGCCGCCACTGTGCGCGAGCCGAGGCACGACGTCACCTTCGTCTTCTACGACTGCGAAGAAATCGAAGCGACACGTAACGGCCTTGGCCGGATCGAGCGCGAGCTGCCGGAGTGGCTGAAGGGCGACCTCGCGATCCTCGGCGAGCCGTCGAACGGCGGCATCGAGGCCGGTTGCCAGGGCACGATGCGGATCGAACTGCGCGTCCCCGGCGTCCGGGCGCACACCGCGCGCGGCTGGATGGGCGTCAACGCGATCCACGGTCTCGCGGAGCCGCTTCGACGGCTGGCCGAATACACGCCTCGCGTGGTCGACATCGACGGCTTGACCTATCGCGAAGGGCTGCAGGCCACCAAGATCGGCGGCGGTGTGGCCGGCAACGTCGTGCCGGACGAGGCCGTCCTGACGATCAATCACCGTTTCGCCCCCGACCGCGACGGCGAGGAGGCCGAGCAGCACCTTCGCGAGGTCTTCGTGGGGTACGACGTGTCCGTTGTCGACTTGTCGCCTGGTGCTCTGCCGGGTTTGAGTGCCCCCGCCGCAGCGGAACTGGTCAAGATGGCCGGCGGACAGGCCGTCGCGAAGCTGGGCTGGACCGACGTCGCGCGCTTCGCGGCTCTCGGGATGCCGGCCGTCAACTTCGGGCCGGGCGACCCGACGCTGGCTCACACGCAGCAGGAGAATGTCCGGGCCGGTGAGATCCGTCAGGTCGCCTCGATCCTGCGCGGTTTCCTTAGCTGACCTGCGCGAACCCGGAGGAAGAGAGCAAGGGACCTTTGCTACCGCCTTGGGTGGAGAGAGCAAGGGACCTTTGCTACCGCTCTGGCTGGTCCTCTTCGGCACCGAGCAGGAGCAACCCGTGTCGCAGCAGGTCAGCGGCCTCTTCGACGCGCCCCTGGTCCCTGAGAAGCTCCCCGGCACGGTCCACCGACGCCGCCAGGACACCTCGGGCGTCGCGAAGCGCCGCGATGTCGATGGCTTGCGCGAAGTCCGCTTCGGCTGCTTCGAGGTCTCCGCGCGCCAGGGCCAGCGAGCCCTGCTGGTAGGTGAGTGACGCGGAGTGCGGCGAGTCCGGCGCGATGGCGGATGCCGCTTCGGCGAGCAGAGCGGCGGCGTCGTCGAGACGGCCGAGCTCACGGCAGACCTCGGCGAGTTCGAGGGTGACGGCGTCGTCGGGGACAGCCGCCCGGGAGGCGAGCAGGTCCGCCAACGCGCCTTCGGGATCGTCCGCGCGCCGGACCTGCGCCCGCGCGAACAGACACCGGGCGAGCACTGGCCGCAGCGCGCGTTCGTGCAGGAGATCGTGGAGTACCGAGACGGCCGCGGCCGCGTCGGGCACCCGGCCGGCGTCGAGGTAGGCCTCGGTCAGCCGGATCTGATGCCGGGTGAGTTCGGCGAGGATCTCCTCGTCGCCGCGAGCCAGGCGCAGCGCCTCGGTCGCGTGGTGCGCGGCCGGGGCGGTCTCGCCGAGGTGGAGATGACCGTCGGCCAGCACCGCGTGCAGCGCCACCAGGAGCACGGGATGCGGATGCCCGCTGAGACTCGTGTCGAGCGAGGTCCGCAGCAGGTGCATCGCGTGATGCGGTTCGCCCCAGTCGATCAGCACGCTCGCCCGCAGCGCGACGGCCAGCTCGCGGTACGGCGGGATATCGCCGTCGAGCGCGGCTTCGGCGGCTGCCAGCAGTCGCGGCCGGGTGTCACCGGTCGGGTAGCGCGCGAGCCACAACCAGGCCAGCCCGGCCTGACGTCTTCGGCCCAGCCGTTCCGCCCGCCGGGCCAGCCGGCGCATCTTCGGTGCCGAGCCGTTCCCGGCCAGGAAGTCCAGCGCGACCGCCGCGATGGCGAGGTCGAGCCGGACGTCGTCGCGGGGCGACGTCACGCCGAGCAGTTCTCCGGTGTCGACACCGAGGCGTGCGGCGAAGTGGCGCAGCGCGTCGCCCGACGGGGTTCGCGCGCCCGTCTCGACGGACGACACGTACGCGGCCGTGTAGTGCGGTTCCGCGAGTTCGCGCTGGGTCAGTCCGCGTTCGGCACGCAGCCGCCGTAGCCGTGCGCCGACGTCCTCGACCATATTCGAGAACGATACGGGCGAACTCGCCCGAAGGTTGCGCCGTCCGCCGCGCAACTTCTCCCGGCGGCTGCCCGTACTTCCCGGTGAACCGATCTTGCCGGGAGGACCGATGACTGTGCGCCGCGTTCTTGCCGTGGCCGTCTGTGCCCTGGTGGTGGCCGGCTGCGAAGCCCACTCGATCGCGCCTCCCGCCGCGACGCCGGTTCCCACCACGCCGGTCGCCGCTCCGCCATCGACGATCACCGCTTCTCCGACGCCCCGCCCGGTGAAGGCGCCTCCGCCCGCCGAGATCACCTTCCCGCTGGCCGGTTCCGTTCAGTGGCTCTTTCCCACTGGTGAGGGTCCGGTCGCCGGGCAGGCCGGGAAGCTACTGCGCTATCGGATCGCCGTCGAAAGCGACATCGGCGGAGTGAGCCCGACAGGGTTCGCCGAGGTCGTCGACGCCACCCTCGGTGACCCGCGGGGCTGGACCGGTGGCGGGAGATCCCGGCTGCAGCGCGTCGGCCCGGACGGGACGTACGACTTCACGATCTACCTCGCGACGCCGAAGACGCGCGACGTGTTGTGCGGCAGGCCGGACGGCTACACCTCTTGCCGCAGCGGGAACAGCGTCGTGCTCAACGTCGCGCGCTGGGCGAACGCCGTCCCCGGTTATGGGGCGCCGCTGACCGTCTACCGCCAGTACATGATCACGCACGAGGTCGGGCACCGGCTCGGACGCGGGCACGAGACGTGTCCCATGCCGGGCGCCCTCGCGCCGGTGATGCAGCAGCAGACGCTCGGCCTGCATGGCTGCGTCGCGAACCCGTGGCCCTATCCGACGGACGGCTCGTGAGTGGTAATGACGGTTAGAACCGTCATTACCACTCACGAGCCAGGCACCCGCGGGACGCCTATTACCTGCCCTGCAACGCTTTCACGTTCTGACCGAACGTCCAGTTCCGCGACCCGTCCCAGTTGATCGACCAGGTCATCAGGCCCTTCAGCGACGGAATGCTGCGCCACGCCTGGGAAACGAGGCTCGGTGACATGTACCCGCCGCCCGCGCCCGCCTGGGCGGGCAGCCCCGGAGCCTGCTTGTCATACGGGACACGGATCGTCGTGCCCTGGATGACCAGGCCCTGGTTGAGGCAGTTGGTCTGCGCGACGAAACCCTCGACGGTGCCGGCCGAGTACGAGTCACCACGGCAGCCGTACATGCTTCCGTTGTAGTACTGCATGTTCAGCCACCACAGCCTGCCGTTGTCCGCGTACTTCTTGATGACCGGCAGGTACGCGCCCCAGATCGAGCCGTAGACGATGCTGCCACCGGTGACATACGCGGTCTCGGGCGCCATGGTGAGCCCGAAGTTCGACGGCATCTGGGCGAGCACGCCGTCGATGATGCGGATCAGGTTCGCCTGTGACGGCGAAAGCGAGTTGATGTTGCCGCTGCCGACGAGGCCGGTCTCGATGTCGATGTCGATCCCGTCGAAGTTGTACTTCTTGAGGATCGGCACGATGGTCGAAACGAACCGGTCCGCCACGGCCGACGAGTTCAGATCGATCCCCGCGGTTGCACCGCCGATGGACATCAGGATCGTCCCGCCCTGTGCTTTGGCGTCGCACATCTGGGCGGGGGTCCCGACCTTCACGGTCGAGTCCATCCCGTCCTCCCATTTGACGGTGCCGTCGGAGAGAATGACCGGGAACGCGGCGTTGATGACGTTGTAGCCGTTCGCCTTGATCCGGGCGTCGCTGATCGGGACCCAGCCGAACGGCGGGTGGACGCCGTTCGAAGCGCCGTCCCAGTTCTCCCAGTAGCCCTGCAGGACCTTGCCCGAAGGCTTCGATTTCACGGCGCAGACGTCGGCCTGCACCGAGGCCTGTGCCGGGCTCAGGACGGCCAGCGGGGCGGCGGCGAGCACCATCGCCAGTGTTGTTCCGAGCATGCGTGATACGCGACCGAACATACCCAGCTCCCATCTCGACAGCGTTGTTGAATGAGGAGGCGGCCGTTCGGCTCAACATAAGTCGCGTCACGCGGTGGCGATACCGACGTTCGGGTGGTCTAGACCAGAGATGCCCGAAAATGTCCATCAGAAGTCCGTGAAGGCCCCCTTCCTTACCTTGAGGGTAGGGAAGGAGGCCTTCACGGAATGTGGTCAGACGGTGATGGACCAGGTGTCGAGGGTGCCGGTGTCCTGGGCGTAGGCGTCGTAGACGACCAGCGTCCAGCTGCCGGCCGCGGCCTCGCCGGTCACCGGAACCGAGTACGTCCGGGTCCCGAACTGGGTGCACGGCGAGAAGCTGGTCGGCTTGACCGAGTAGGTGCTGCCGTCCGGCGCTCGCAGGCTGATACGGAGATCCTCCGAGCAGGTGTGCGATGCGGTGACCGACAGCTTCACCGGGGAAACGGCCGAACCCGCGGCACTGGACGAGATCGGGCTGTTGACGGTGCCGTAGTCGACGATGGCGTAGTCGGTGCCGTTGCTGAAGGTGCGCACTCCGACGCTGCCAACGGTCAAGGTGTACTGCGCGGTGTGGTCCGCGGCCGCGCCGTCACCGGTCACGGTGATCGTGCTGGTACCACTGGGAGTGCTCGCCGACGTCGCGATGGTCAGCGTCGACGAGGCGCCCGCCTGCACCGAGGCCGGGCTGAAGGTCGCGGTCGCCCCGGCCGGAAGACCGCCGGCGCTCAACGAAATCGCCTGCGCCGAACCCGAGGTCACCGCGGTGTTCACGGTCGCCGTCACCGACTGTCCTGATTGGACTGTGCCGGAGCTGGGCGAAAGTGCCATCGAGAAATCGTTGCCGGTCGACGTTCCGACGGCCAGCTTCCAGAGCGCGTAGGCGATCGCGTCGCTGTTCTTCTCCAGCGGGGTGTCCGGGATATTGGACAGCGTGTCGCAGGCGCGGTGGTAGCAGCTGTCGAACGGCGCGCCGGCGGTGCCACCCCACTTCGTCCGCTGAGCGGCGCTCTTCGTATACCCGGCGCCGGTCGCGAGCCCGCCGACCGGGATCCCCGCGCTCTTGAACGACGCGTGGTCGGAGCGGCCGTCGCCCTCGCTGTCGCCCTCGGTCTGGATGCCGATCGAGGTGAAGTACTCGTCGAACACGGACTTGACCGAGGCGACGTCATCGTAGACGAAGTAGCCCCAGTTGTCGGAGCCGATCATGTCGAAGTTCAAGTAGGTCTTGATCTTCGTGCGCTCGGCGGCGGGCAGGTTGTTGACGTAGTACCGGGAGCCGCGCAGCCCCGACTCCTCGTCGGCCCACCAGCCGAAGCGGACCCGTTTGGCCATCGCGGGATTGTCGCGAGCCAGGGTTAGCGCCACTTCGAGGATCGACGCCGAGCCGGAGCCGTTGTCGTTGATCCCGGGGCCCGCGCTCACGCTGTCGAGATGCGCGCCCAGCATGATGACCTGGTTCGCGTCGCCCTGCGGCCATTCGGCGATCACGTTCTGGCTCGACCCGGCACAGGTGGTGCAGGTCTGCAGGGTCACGTTGTACCCGGCGGCACGGAGCTTCTGCTCCACATAGGACACCGAGGCGGTGTAGCCCGCACGGCCCGCCGCGCGGTTGCCACCGTTCTGGGTGGCGATGTTCTGCAACGCACTCAGGTGTGACTTCACGTTGGCGAGCGAGATGTCCGGTGCGGCGGCGACACCGACGGCTTGTGCCGGTGCTGTGACGACTCCCAGCACCGCGGCCATGCCGGCGACCGCCGCGCCGATCCTCTTTCCCCACTTCATCATGCGGGTTCCTTCCTGGAGGTGGCGCGTGAAGGACTCCTTCCCCCGGCTGTGTTCCAAAACCAGGGCCGAGGGAAGGAGTCCTTCACGCGCAAGGGGAGCTAGACAGTGATCGTCCAGCTGTCGAGCTTGCCGGTGTCCTGTGCGTAGGCGTCGTAGATCACGAGCGTCCACGTACCGGTCGCGGCTTCGTTGGTCACGTTCACCGAGTAGGTCCGGGTCCCGAATTGGGTGCACGGCGAGAAGCTGGTCGGCTTCACCGAGTACGTGCTTCCATCGGGTGCCCGCAGGGTGATCCGCAGGTCCTCGGCGCAGGTGTGCGCCGCGGTGATCGACAACTTCACCGGCGAGACGGCGGAACCCGTCGCGGTGGACGAGATCGGGCTGTTGACCGTGCCGTAGTCGACGATGGCGTAGTCGGTGCCGTTGCTGTAAGTACGGACCCCGACGGAGCCGACGGTCAGCGTGTACTGTGCGGTGTGCGCACCGCTCGCGGCCGTCCCGGTCACCGTGATCGTGCTGGTGCCGTTGGGCGTGCTCGCCGTCGTCGCGATGGTCAATGTCGACGAGGCACCGGACTGCACCGACGCCGGGTTGAACGTCGCGGTCGCCCCGGCCGGGAGACCACTGGCGCTCAACGCCACCGACTGTGCCGAACCGCCGGTGGTCGCGGTGTTCACCGTGACGGTCGCCGACTGTCCTGCTTGGACGGTGCCGGACGCCGGGTTGACGCCGACGGAGAAGTCGTTGCCCGGCTGGCCGGTGCAACTGGTGGGCTCACCGGTGGCCGCGGTGACACTGACCGCCTCCCACGCCGCCTTGGTGGTGTTGAATTCGGTGCAGCTGCCAGGGAACAGGGCGATCGCGGCTTCCAGGGTGGCCTTGCGGGCGGCCTTGTGGTTCCAGCTGGAGGTCTTCTTCAGCAGGCCGTTGTAGAAGATCTTCGAGGCCTTCTGGATGCCGATACCGGTGACCGAGCTGCTGTTACAGGTCGGGCTGGCCGGCTTGCCGGTGGGCGCGGAACCCTCGGCCAGCAGGTAGAACCAGTGGTTCTGCGGGCCCGCGGCCGCGTGCACCTCGGTGCTCGGGATCGAGGAGGTGTAGCAGTTGGGGTGCCCGGAGATCTTGTTCGGCTGGTACATGTAGCGGATCGGGCCGTTGCCCGACAGGTTGAGCCCCTCGCCGACCTCGTAGTCCGGGATGTCCTTGGCGTTGTTGGCGTAGTGCTCGGTCATGGCGCCGAAGATGTCGCCGGTGGACTCGTTCAGCCCGCCGTTCTCGTTGCCGCTGCCCGCGCCGCCCGGCGTGGTCTGGAAGATCCCGTGCCCGAACTCGTGCGCGACGACGTCCATCCCGGTGGCCTGGCGCTGGAGGTCCGACGAACGCCCGAACGTGGCGGACGATCCGTTCCAGAACGCGTTGGCCTGGTTGAGGCCGACATAGGCGGGGAAGCCGCCACCGCTGCCGTTGATGCCGTTGCGGCCGACCCAGTCGTTCAGCATCTTCCACTGCGTCTGGACACCGAAAAGCGCGTCCACGCAAGCGGTTTCCAGGTCGGTGCCGGAGCCGTTGCCCCAGTTGTCGTCCGGACCAGTGTAGGGCGAGCCACCCTGACGGGCGCAGCTGATGTTGGAGCGGCCGGGGTCTCGCATGGAGTAAGTGCCGTTGGTGTTCGTAGTGTCGATGGTGACGTTGCCGACGTAGTAGGCGTTCCCCGCGCCCTGGATGGTGACCGGCGAGGAGCTCTGCGCGGGCGCGGGTGCCGCGGCCTCGCGGACGTCGTCACGGGTTTGGAGCACGGTGCCGGTGGCGCCGTCCACGAAGACGTGCAGATTGCTCGGCGAGGTGACCCTGGTGCCGGTGACGACCACTTCGTAGGCGAGCTTAGGTGAGTTCCCTGCCAGCACAACGAGCTTCGGCTCGACCGCGCTGTCTACTTCGGACAGCTGATCGCGAGCGATCTGGCTCGCCTTCGCCGGGGTGATCTTCGCGCGGGTGTCGACCGAGATCGGCGCGGTCTCCGCGGCGCTGGTGCCGCGGACCTGTCCGGCGCCGTCGGCGACAACGACGGCGTCGCCGCCGATCACCGGCAGGCCACGGTAGGTCCGTTCGTAGGCGGCGTAGAAGAGCCCGCCACCGCCCGGAGTCAGGCCGACGCGGTGGAAGCCCTCATCGGCGCTCTTGCGCAGCTGGTCGACACCGGCCGCGGCCGCCCGGTCGGCCGCGCCCGCGGCGACGACGTCCGGGCTCGCGGGTTGGAGGTTCGCGGTCGTCGCACTCGCCGGGGTCACCGGGAGTGCGAGAGTCAGGGCAAGGCCGGTGACGGCCGCCAATCCGGTTCTGAGCCCTCGCTGAACGGTCATAGGAACCTTCCGTGGGCAGGACCGTGTTCCCGGACGGCCGTAGGCGCGGCGGGTGTTTGGCCGGTGGAAACACGGTGAGGGACGGGAAAACGTGCCCATTCGGATAACTGGAGTTATCCCGATGGACACGTCCGAGTAAAGGAGCCGGTCACAGGGCCGTCAATGCTCCGGATGGTCTAGCGCGGGGACGGTGAATCCGTGGCGCTCAGGTAAAGTCCTTGTGTGGTAAGGATTTTCGACCGTCGGCGACATATGGCGACTTTCGTATGGTTTTCAGGCGAGTGGCCCGGAATCCCAGTCTTCGGCCGCGCGAACGCCCCGCCGATACGCTTCGACGGCTTCGTCGAGAAGACCTTGCGCGCGCAGCGTGTCGCCCAGATGCAGCGAGGTCGCGACGAGCGCGCCGCGCAGTTCCGCGCGCTCCTGGCGAACGGCGGCTTCGCGGAGCAACGTGGTGGCACCGGGCAGATCGCCTCGCGCCTTGGCGATGAGGCCGAGCAGACGCAGTACTTCCGCATGCGCTTCGACGTCGGGGGAGCGGTCCACCAGCGGGCGGATCCCGCCGATGAGCTCGGCTGCCTCGTCGAGCGCGCCCTGGCGGCGCCGGACATCGGCGAGCTCGATGGTCGAGCCGAGTACGCCTTCCGGCGAGCCCGCGGTGGCGAGCTGATCGCGGGCGAGTGTCAGTTCCACGCGCGCGTCTTCGAGGCGGCCCAGCCTGCGCCACAGGAACCCGCGCGCCCAGCGGCACCGGGCGCCGTCGCGGTCGTAGCCGAGTGAGGTGAACAACCGGAGCGCCCGCGAGAGATCCTTTTCGGCCCGCTCCGGCACGCCGATCGCCTGCCAGAGCTGGGCGGCCTGCCGGTGGTAGCGCGCGGAAATGTCCTTACGCCGCACCATGGTCAGCGCGCGAAGCCCTTCCTCGGTGGCACGCCGGGCGCGGCGCAGTCCACCCATTTCGATCAGCGGGTGGATGAGCGCGGTCAGCAGGGCCAGTTCGGCGTCCGGATCAACCGGGCCGGCGGCGCGGAGTTCGGCGAGCACGGACTCGGCCAGCGCGACGGACGCGCCCAGATCGCCCGACAGCGCCCGGCACGCCGCGGCCCGGTTGACGATCATCGCGTAAAGCCGTTGCGGGGCGGCGTCGGCGAGTTCCAGCGCATACGCGAAACCCCTTGCGGCAGCAGGGATGTCGTAGCGCTGCCACTGGACTTCGGCGAGACAGAACCGCGCGTGGCATGCCACGTCCGGCAGCCGGTATGCGCTCGCCTGCCGCTCGATGCGGGTGAACTCCCGCTCGGCGGCCTCGAGTCCGCCCTGCTGCAGCCCGCGATACGCGGCCTCGAGCTCGTCGGTCAGCGTTTCGGCGGCTCCGGGCGGCCTGCCGAAACGTAACTCGTCCGCGGTCAGCCCGAGCCTGTGCGCGAGGTGCTCCAGCACCTCGTCCGAGGGAGTACGGCTGCCGGCTTCCACCTTGGCGACGAACCCGCGGTCGTACCGGGGCTCGGCGAGTTCACGCTGGGTGAGTCCCCGCGCCCGGCGCAACCGCCGGATCCGCTCCCCGAGCGGCTCGGCGTCGGTCGGCAAGGACGGCATCGGCACACGGTAGACGATTTCCCGGCGGCTTCCTCAGGACAGGACCGACAGCTTGTCGCCGATCTGCCGTTCGGTGAACCGGTGATACTCGATGGCCGCGACGGATTCTTCGATCTGGGCGAAGGTCGGTGACGGCAGCCCGCCGTTGAAGAGCAGGGTCGCACTTTTCCTGGTGAGGTCGACGGTCATCAGGTCGATTCCGGTTGTTTCGCATACGGCACGCACCACCGTCGTCCACGTCGCCAGATCCTCGTCCGGTCCCAGATCCTCCCAGCGGGCGATCAGCCACTTACCGTTGAGCAATTCGCCCGCCATCTGCCACGGATCGTGGACCATGTACGGCGTCATCCGGCCAGGTGATCCAGGAGTGCCGCGAAGCCCTTGGCGGGCACCGCGAGAACCGGCCTGACCTCGGACGGCAGTTCCCGCTGCTTCGTGTCACGGATACCCACGAGGCCGGACGCGGAGCCGACCTCCACGCAAGCGTTCTCCTCCCAATGGGTGTAGCTCGACTTGTGCCAGCCGGTCATCCGTTCATGCCAGTTCGTCATCGCTACTCCGATCGTCGGCAACGCCTTCGTCGTCGTGGATGGGCGCGTCGTCGTCGAGATCGACGACCGTTCCGTTATCGGATACCCACCAACTCATGTCTGAACCATTTCCTGCCCGAACGCGTGGCTCGCGTTGCGTGGTCTGTGCATCGTGTTGGTTGCGGGAGGGGAAGCCAATCGATCAAGAGTGTTCGAGCACCAGGGGCAGGGTGCGAATGCCATCCAGTGAGTTTTTTCATCGTGTGCTGGCCGGGAGTGCGTGAGGGCCACCCTCACGACCTTTGCGAGGACGCGCAGCCCGTGACGTGGGGAGCCGTGTTAGAGCGGGTGCCGTGAAGGCCTCCTTCCCTACGCTCAAGGTAGGGAAGGAGGCCTTCACTACCTCAGCACATCGGCTGGGTGCGGCGGCCAGGGTCGTGAGATTTTGGCGAGCTCCACACCCTCGGCGGGTGAAACGGACATATTGACTCCTGGGTGCTCAGGGCGCTAGCGTCTGCGCCATAAATAGGAAACTTTCTTAACTAATTCACGAGCGGGGCAGCCGATGATGGTGAGTTCCTGGTCCCGGGCCATAGCGGCGGTTTCGGCGCTGGTCCTCGGCGGTTTGACGGTTCCGGCGGTTGCCGCGGGCGCGGGCGCGGCGGCGGTTCCGGGAGAGGTCCGGGTCGATCAGGTCGGCTACGGGATCACCGAAACCAAGTACGCCTACCTTCTCGCCGGCGCCGGCGGGGGTTCGTTCTCCGTCGTCGACGAGCGGGGCCGGACCGTCCATCGTGGACGGACCGGGCAGTCGCTCGGCGCCTGGAACGTCAAGTATCCGGCGGTCTACCAGCTCGACCTGTCCAAGGTCCGGCTGCCGGGCAAGTACAAGATCGAGGTCAGCGGCGCGACCAAGGCGACCTCGCCGACATTCCGGGTGGACACCGCCAACCGGCTGTTCACCCCGCTTGTCCGTGCCACCAACGAGTTCTTTCAGGCGCAGCGCGACGGCGACGACATCGTTCCCGGCAGGCTCGACCGCAAGCCGTCGCATCTGGCCGACAAACAGGCCACCATCTACGACGCACCCGTCTTCGTCGGTGAGGGCGGCGACGAGATCGCCGAACCGCTGAAGCCGATCGGCGGCCCGATCGACGTCGAAGGCGGCTGGGTCGACGCGGGCGACTTCGTCAAGTTCACTTCGAACACGGCGTATTCGTTGGCAGAGATGGGTTACGTTCTCCGTGAGAGCCATGATCCCGTGGTCGCCGCCGAGGTCAAGCTGGGCCTCGACTGGCTCGACAAGATGTGGGACCAGCGGTCCAAGACGCTCTATGCCCAGGTCGGAATCGGGACGGGCAGCGAAAAATTCGGCTTCCTCGGCGATCACGACGTCTGGCGGAACCCGCACGACGACGACCCGCTCGACGTGAAACCCGGTGACCCCAAGTATTTCGTCAAGCATCGCCCGGTCTTCCCGGCGAACCCCGGCGGTTCCGCGCTCAGCCCGAACCTCGCCGGCCGTGTCGCCGCGGCGTTCGCGCTCGGCGCGCAGGTCGAGGCCAAGCGGAACCCTGCGCTCGCCCGTAAGTACCTCGCCGAGGGCGCTTCGGTCTTCGCTCAGGCCAAGACCGCCGACGTCGGCGAGCTCGTCACGGCGTTCCCCCACGCCTACTACCCCGAGTCTTCCTGGCGTGACGACATGGAACTCGGTGCCACTCAGCTCGCGCTGGCGGGCAAGGCGTTGCGCGACGGGCGCACGGACGAGTGGACGCGGCAGGCGGCACGGTGGGCCAAGGCCTACATCGACACCGAGGAGAAGAGCACGCTCAACCTGTACGACACCAGCGCTCTCGCGCACGCGGAGCTGGCCAAGCTCCTGCGCCACGGTGTCCCGGGTGCCGCGCTCGGCCCGAAGGAGCTGATCGGCGATCTTCGCCGCCAGCTCGACGAGGGTGTCGCGAACGCCGCGAAGAGTCCTTTCCGGACAGCCGTCTCGGTCACGGACTTCGACGCGGCCAGCAAGAGCTTCGGATTCGCCTCCACCGAGCGGCTGTACCAGCGGCTGACCGGTGACACGCGGTACGCCGCCTTCGGTTCGCAGCAGCGGAACTTCACCCTCGGCGCGAATGCTTGGGGTATCTCGCTGGTCGTCGGCGTCGGCACCACGTTCCCGCGGTGCCCGCATCACCAGGCCGCGAACCTGGCGGGCGAGGAGAAGCTCCTCTACGGCGCCGTCGTGAACGGGCCGAACAGTGCGGAACACTTCGCCGACCTGCCGTTCCCGGACGGCGCGAAGGCCTGCACGAAGCCGTTCGACGCCTTCGACACGACCGAGTCGCGCTATACCGACGACCTCGCGTCGTGGCCGAGCAACGAACCGGCCATCGACTTCACTTCGACGGCCATGCTCGCGTTCTCGCTGGCAGGAAGGTCGTAGCCGGAATGTCGTGAGTGGACCTCACGTACGCGAATGCGGGGCCCGTGGATCGGACGGGCCCCGCATTCGCGTTTCCGAGTTCAACTCCTGTACACGGCCATGCTGCCGTTCCCGTCAACGGCGACGTCGTAGGCTTGGCGGGGTGAGTGAAACGAACAGCGAGTTCCCCGACGGCCAGTACCCCGAACGCCCCATCGAGCGCCACAAGGGACCGGTCGTGCTGCGACGGGACCGCCGCGACCAGGGCAGCACCACCGACCAGCGCCTGCTGGACTCACGAGGACCCAGTGACTGGGTGCATACCGACCCATGGCGGGTGCTGCGGATCCAGGCGGAGTTCGTCGAGGGCTTCGGCGCGCTGGCCGAGGTGCCGCGCGCGGTGACGGTGTTCGGCTCGGCCAGGACGAAGCGGGATCACCCAGAGTACGAGCTGGGCCGCAATATCGGTGCGAAGCTCGCGAAGGCCGGTTTCGCGGTGATGACGGGCGGCGGCCCGGGCGCGATGGAAGCGGTGAACCGCGGCGCCAACGAGGCGGGCGGCTTCTCCGTCGGCCTCGGCATCGAGCTGCCGTTCGAGCAGGGCCTGAACCCGTGGGTCGACCTCGGCGTCAACTTCCGGTACTTCTTCGCCCGCAAGACCATGTTCATCAAGTACTCGCAGGCCTTCATCTGCCTGCCAGGGGGCTTCGGCACACTCGACGAGCTGTTCGAGGCGCTCACCCTGGTGCAGACGAAGAAGGTCACGAAGTTCCCGGTCGTGCTGTTCGGCAGCGAGTACTGGGGCGGTCTGTACGACTGGATCGCGAAGACGCTGCTTGCCGAGGGCAAGATCGGTGAGAAGGACCTCGACCTGCTGCACGTCACGGATGACATCGACGATGCGGTGCGGGTCGTCGAGGAGTCGTACCAGGCGTGGGAGGACACCCACTGATGCCTGCGCCGCGCCGGGTGTGCGTCTACTGCGGGTCGTCGATGGGCTTCGACTCGCGTTATGCGGAGGAGGCGCGTGCACTGGGCTCGTTGCTCGCCGCGCGGGGGATCGGGCTGGTCTACGGCGGCGCTTCGGTCGGCACGATGGGTGTCATCGCCGACGCCGCCATGGCCGCGGGCGGCGAGGTGATCGGCGTGATCCCGGAGGCGCTGGGTGTCGTCGAGATCGCGCACGCCGGACTGAGCGAACTGCACGTCGTCGCCGACATGCACCAGCGCAAGGCGAAGATGGCCTCGTTGAGTGACGGCTTCCTCGCGCTGCCCGGCGGGGCGGGGACGCTGGAGGAGCTCTTCGAGGTGTGGACCTGGGCGCAGCTCGGCCTGCACGAGAAGCCGATCGGGCTGGTCGACGTCGCCGGGTACTACGCGCCGCTCGTCAAGTTCGCCGATCACATGGTCTCCGAGGGCTTCCTGCGGGCGGGGTACCGGGACATGCTGCTGATCGACCCGGACCCTTCGGTGCTCCTCGACGCCTTCGCGGACTACGTGCCGCCTCCTCGCCCGAAGTGGGCCCAGTGATGGCTGGGGAGCTGCCCCGGACGCAATGTCGGGGCACCCGGCCACCGGGGATGGGAGCAAGGGACCTTTGCTACCGCTTCGGCTCAGGCAGCGTCCTGATCAGGGCGTTTGTGGTACGAGTCGACGTACTCCTGGCCGGAGAGCTCGAGGATGGCGTACATGATCTCGTCGGTCACCGAGCGCCGGATCGCCGGTGACGAGTCCTGGCCCTCGTAGCGCGAGAAGTCGAGCGGCTCGCCGTAGGTGACCGAGATCTTCGCCGGCCGTGGGATCCGCTTCCCGCGCGGCTGGAGGTTCTCAGTGCCGGCCAGGGCCACGGGGACGACCTTCGCGCCGGTCGCCAGTGCCAGGGCCGCGACGCCGGTGTGGCCGCGGTGCAGCCGTCCGTCCAGCGAGCGGGTGCCTTCGGGGTAGATCGCGAACGCGCCGCCCGCTTCGAGCACCTTGCGTGCGGCTTCCAACGCGGCCAGCCCGGCCTGGGCGTTGCCGCGTTCGACCGGGACGTAGCCGAGGCCGCCCAGGAAACCGGCCATCAGTTTGCCCCTGATGCCACGGCCGAGGAAGTACTCCGCCTTGCCGAGGAACTTGACCTGCCGTGCCGCGGTGAAAGTGATCACTCCGGTGTCCAGGGCCGCCCGGTGGTTGGGAGCGAGGATCACCGGCCCCTGCGCGGGCACGTTCTCCACGCCGCGGATCTCGGGGCGGTACAGGGCCCTGACCAGCGGTCCCAGCACGAAACGGACGAGCAGCGGTAGCAAGGTTCCTCCATCGAAGGGGTGTCGAACTCCAGCATGGCACGATCACTACTCATGAGTTGGTTCGAGCGGCGTACCTGGCAGAACCCCGATTGGACGCTCGACGACATCGTCGCTGCGAAGGGTGACCGTACGGTTTCGGTGGTGCTACCGGCGCTCGACGAAGAGGACACCGTCGCCGACGTCGTCGGGTCGGTCCGGCCACTGCTGGGCACGGTCGTCGACGAACTCGTCCTGATGGACTCCGGGTCCACCGACGCCACCGCCGAGCTGGCCGAACGCGCCGGCGCGCGGGTCGTGCACCGCGAGGACGTGCTGCCCGGGTTCCCGCCGGTCCCCGGCAAGGGCGAAGTGCTGTGGCGTTCGCTGGCCGCGACGACCGGCGATGTGATCGTGTTCCTCGACTCCGACCTGGTCGACCCGGATCCGGCGTTCGTGCCGACGCTGCTCGGCCCGCTGCTGTGCGAAGACGGCGTCCACCTGGTCAAGGGCTTCTACCGGCGCCCGCTGCGCCTGGAGAGTGCGGGCGGCGGCCGGGTTACCGAGCTGCTCGCGCGACCGGTCCTTTCGGCGCTGAGGCCGACGCTGTCCGGGCTCATCCAGCCCCTCGGCGGCGAGTACGCGGCGACTCGCGAATTCCTCGAGTCGGTGCCCTTCGCAGCCGGGTACGGCGTCGAGATCGGGCTGATCCTCGACGCCGAAGCGCGCTACGGCCTCGAAGGGCTGGCGCAGGTCAACCTCGGCGTACGCAAGCACCGCAACCGCTCGCTGCTGCAACTGGGCGTGATGGCCCGGCAGATCCTCGGGACCGCGCTGGAGCGCTGCGGCGTCAAGACCGACGACCCGGCCCAGCTCACCCAATTCCTGCATGTAGAGGACGAATGGCTGCCGGAGGTGGCCGAGGTGTCGGTGAGCGACCGGCCGCCGATGCGGGACGTGCGCCGCCTCCCGTGAAACCGCGATCCGGCGGAAATCGCGCGAGTAAACCGAGTTGTCGATAACATCGCTCGTCGTGCGGAAAATGATCGTCACCCTCGTAGTCCTTGTCTCGGCTTTCGCGCTTGGCGCGTGCGTCGGCAAGGTGGACACCTACGATCCCAAAGCCAGGTTCGACGGCAAATACGGTGCTACACCAGCGGCGAACTGCGACGCTGTCGCCGGCCGAATCGGGAAATTGCCGAAGAAAGCGTCCGACAGCAGCGAAGGGCACGCGGACCTGGGCGGAGGGTGGCTCTGCGAATTCCGGGCGAACGCCGAAGGGGTCTCGCTCCATTTTTCGCTGGACACGGTAAGCGGGCAGCGTGTCGCATTCGACAGGAAAACGAGTCAGGGTTTCGTGCGAGACGCCACGGTAGGCGTGGGCGAGGAAGCGGCTTGGTTCTCCGGCAACGCGGACCTGAAACAGTGCAGTCTGAGCATCCTCGACAGCAACGCGATCTTCGAAATCCACCTCCACGACGGTGGGCTGCCCGCCAAGCCTGAGCAGTTGTGCAGGGAAAGGGTCACGAAGATGGCGCGAGCGTTCTATGAAGTCGTTCAACCGCGGTGACCTCGCAGATCGAGCACTTCGTCGAAGCCGGCCAGGTGCTCTGGGCGGTGGGTCACGAGGACGACGGTGCCGCGTGCGGCGGTGAGGACGTCGGCGAGGACGGCGTCGCCGTGCTCCGGATCGAGGCCGTCGACCGGCTCGTCCAGCACGAGGACCGGGGGCGCGGCCAGTACCGCCCGCGCGAGCACCAGCCGCTGACGCTGTCCGCCTGACAACGCGTCGCCATCGGAACCGACTTCGCGGTCAAGCGGCAGATCGAACCCCGCCGTCGCGCAGGCCTTCAGCAGTTCCGAGTCCGAGGCGTCCGGCTTCGCGAGCAGCAGGTTCTCGCGGACGGTCGTGTGAAAGACGTGCGCGTCGGCGAGCGCACCCGAGACCACCGACGGCAGCAGCGCCGGGTCGTACTCGTCGAGCGGCCGTCCATTGAGGACAGCGCGGCCGGACGTCGGCACGACCTGACCGAGCAGCACCTTCAGCAACGTCGTCTTCCCCGCCCCGCTGGGCCCCAGAATGCCGACCCGCTTGCCAGGGGGCAGATCGAGGTCGACACCGTCCAGTGCGGGTGCCCGCCCCGGGAAGCGCACGCCGACGCCCTCCAGCCGCAGATGTCCAGGCTCGGGCGCCAGCGTTCCGCGCGCGGACGGCTGTTCGGTCAGCAGCGCGCGCACCCGCTCGGCCGATGCCCGGACCTCCACCCAGCGCTGGGCCGCGACGGTCAGCGGGAGCACCAGCTCGAACACCGTCAGCGCACCCAGCGCCAACGCCGCCGTCATCGGGACGGAAACCCCGGCGGTCAGGGCGATGGTGACGGAGGTGAGCAGCTGTACCAGCATCCCGGCCGCGGTCAGCAGACTGGTCCGGCCCCCCGTGACCCGGTCCCGCGCGGCGAGTTCGTCGACGGTCACCTGCGCGGCATCCACAGTGGACTCGTGGACTCCGTAGGCGATCAGCTCACGCCGTCCGGTGATCAGTTCGACCGACCGCTCCGCGAGATCCGACCGTGCCGGAGCGCTTTGTGCCGCCGCCGCGCGGGTGATCCGGATACACAGCCAGGGCAGTACGACGCCCGCGATGACGAGTCCGGCAGCCAGCACCAGTCCGGCCACCGGACTCACGAGCACCGCGACCGTGGTCGACGTCAGCCCCACAAGGGCGGCGACCCCGGCGGGCAGCAGGCACCGGAGCACGGCGTCCTGTACGGCGTCCACATCGGACACCAGGCGCGTCACGAGATCGCCATCCGAATGCCGCGAAGCCCGGTGTGGCAGCAGCGATGTGTAGACGCGAGTCCGCAGCGAGCCCAGATAACGCAAGACGACCTCGTGCCCGGCGAGCCGCTCGGCATAGCGCAAACCGCCGCGTAGCAACGCCAGTGTGCGCACCGCGACGATCGCCACGGTGAGCGCGGCCAGCGGCGGCTGCTCGGCCGCTTTCAGCAGTAGCCAGGCCGCGGTCGCCATCAGTGCGAGCCCGGCCAGCTCCGCGCCCGCACCGATCAGGCCGGCACGCACCAGCCGTACGACCTCCTTTGTGGACACTCCCCAGGCGTTCACGCCAGCTCCCGTTCCTTCACGACGCCGTCGCGAACCTCGATCACGCGGTCGGCGAGTTCCGCCATCGCGGGCCGGTGCGCGACGAGGAGCGCGGTCCGGCCGGTCAGCAGTTTCCGGGTCGCGCCCAATACCGCGGCTTCGGTGACGGCGTCGAGCCGGGCGGTCGGCTCGTCGAGCAGTACCAATCCCGCTTCGGTGCGGGCCAGGGCTCGCGCGAGCCCGAGCCGCTGCCGTTGACCCGCGGACAGCGGCGCGCCCAGTTCGCCGATCCGCGTTCGGTAGCCGTCGGGCAGCCCTTCGACGACCCTGTCGAACGCCGCCGCGCGAGCCGCCGCCTGGACGTCCGGGACACCGCCCATGGCGATGTTCTCCTCGACGGTCCCGGTGAACAGCGTCGGCCGTTGCGGGACCCACGCCGTCCCGGCCCGCCACGGACCGAGGTCCAGATCGCGCAGGTCGACGCCGTCGATCAGCACCCGCCCGGACGTCGGCGTCACGAAGCCCAGCAACACCGCGAGCAACGTGCTCTTCCCGGACCCGCTGGGTCCGACCAGCGCGACATGCTCGCCCGGCTCGATCACCATGTCCACTTCGGACAGTGCGACGTGGTCGCCGTAGCGGACGCCGACACCCTCCAGGACGATCCGTGGCGCACCACGTCGAGCCACCTGGGCCCCGGCGACGACCTCGTGCGACGGGACGGCCAGCGCCTCCCGCAGGGTCGCGAGCCCTTCCGCGCTGGCGTGGAACTTCGCCCCGGCCGCGCGCAACGGGAGATAGGCCTCGGGCGCGAGCAGCAGCACCAGGACTGCCGTATGCACGACCATCCCGCCCTCCAGCAGCCGGAACCCGATCGGCACCGCCACCAGCGCCACGGAAAGCGTCGCCACCAGTTCCAGGACCAGCGCGGACAGGAACGCCACCCGCAGCGTCCGCATCGTCGCGTCCGTATGCGCGTCCGCCATCGCTCGGACCGTCCGCGCCTGCGCTTCCGCGCGGCCGAATACCTTGAGCGTGCCGAGCCCGCGCACGACATCGAGGAAATGCCCGCCCAGTTTCGAAAGCAGCCGCCACTGCTTGGCCGTCTTCGCCTTCGTGTGCTGGCCGACCAGGATCGCGAACACCGGGATCAGCGGCAGGGTGACGGTGATGATCAGCGCCGACGCCAGATCTGCCGTGAACAGCCGGACGAGCACCGCCACCGGCACGATCACCGACATCACCAGCGTCGGGAGGTACCCGGTCAGGTAGGCGTCGCCCGCGTCGATCCCCTTGGTCACCAAGGTCGCGACCTCGCCGGGACGCTCGGCCTCGGCGCCGAGAAGCCGTTTCCGCAGTCCAGCTTTGACCGTCGCGGCGAACCGGCCGCCGACCGTGCCCTGTACAGCGGAGAACAGCACGCGTGCCGCGATCGCGGCCACGAGTGTCCAGGTCACGCCGCCGCCGGTGAGCAGCGTCGCGAGGCCGTCCGCCTGGACGAGGATCGCCACGGCGGTCAGGGTGCCGAGGACGGCGAGCACGCCGAAATGGCGCCGGAGTCCGGTAAGTGGTGGCATCACGCGCTCCTAGAAGTGCAGCAGCGAGCGCTGGTCGATGCGGCCGCGGTGGTTGCGCCAGGTCACCCACTGCACGGCGGCGATCAGGATCAGCGCGGGCGGCAGGACGAAGGTGAGTACGCCCAGCATCTCCGGTGTCGTGGCCGCTTCCGTTAGGTTCAACGAGAATCCACCGTCCACAGAGGACGTAAGCGCCTCGGGCAGGCGCAGCGTCCCGATGGCGAGTACCGGTGCGGCGGACAGGAACATCGAACCGAGCAAAGCCGTCCGATGCCGTCCCGCGCGCAAGGATGCCGACGTGACGGCGAACGCGCCGAACGCCACGACGACCGCGGGGAGCACCGTCCAGGACGCGGCCGCTTCGAAGACACCCCAGCCGACCGCGATGACGAGGAACGCGAGCACGGGCGTGAGCAGCGCTTTGGCAAGCCGGTTCGCCCGTGCGGTGAACTCGGCCGGGGCGCGGACGGCGAGGAAAGCCGCTCCCTGCAAGGCGAACAGCGCGACGAACCCGGCACCCCAGAGCAGTGCGTACGGGTGGAAGGCAGCGAGGACGCCGCCGGTCGGACGTCCCGCCGCGTCGAGCGGCAGGCCGCGGACCAGGTTGCCGAGGAAGACGCCCCACGACACCGCCGTCACCGTGGCGCCGACGGTGATCGCCGCCGTCCACGCGCCCCGCCCCGCCTCCGGCCGCCTGCTGCGCAGCTGCACGGCCGCGGTGAAGGTGACCAGCCCGAACAACAGGGCCACCACCGGGATATACGCGCCGGAGAACACTTTCCCCTCCAGGTGAGGGAAAGCGCCGAAGAGCACGCCGACCGCGGCCACCAGCCAGACCTCGTTGGCCAGGAAGAACGGCCCGAAGGCGCCCAGCACCCGGCGACGCTCTCCTTCGTCACGACTGAGCCTGCCGAGCAACATCCCGACGCCGTAGTCGTAGCCCGCCAGGGCGAAATAGCCCGAGATCAGGAAACCGAGCACACACCACCACAAGATCACCATGGCTCAGACTCCGCTCAGGACGGGAAGTTCGGGTCGCGGTGCCGGTGTCTCTTCTTCAGGATCCGGCCCGCGTTTGGCGACACGCGACATCAGGACCCAGTCGGCGATCGCGAGCCCGGCGAACAACAGCGTGAAACCGATGAAGGAGAACAAGATCTGGCCGGCCGGGATCGACGCGACGGCGTCGGCCGTCTTGAGCTTCCCGAAGATCAGCCACGGCTGCCTGCCGATCTCGCGCACCAGCCAGCCGCAGATCGCGGCGATGAACGGCAGCGGGATCGCCAGCACCATCACGTACAGGAGCGGCCGGATCTTGGTGATCCAGTTGCGGAACAACAACAGCAGGCCGAGCGTCGAGGCCATCGCGGCGATGAAACCGAACTGGATCATGATCCCCAGCGGCGCGCCGACCAGCGGATCCGGTGACCTGAGCTTGCCCGGCTGGTAGAGGCCGAGCGGCTCGAACTGGGCGAAGCCGAAGCCGATCACCATACTGCTCGCGAAGAACGAGGTGACCACGCCGATCCGCATCGAGCGCCGGAAGAACTCGATCTCCTTGGTGCGCTTGATGAAGTGATAGGCGCTGACGCCGACCATGAAGAACCCGCCGGCGAGCAGTGCCGCGCTGAGCAGATGCGGCAAGGCTTGGGTCAGCGCGGGATTGGTGAACAGCGCACCGAAATCGTCGAGTTTCAGTACGCCGTTCTCGGTCCGCGTGCCGACCGGGTTCTGCAGGAACGAGTTGGCCACCATGATGAACAGCGCCGACGCGTAGGCGGTCAGCGTGACCAGCCAGATCAGCGCGAGGTGGACCCATTTGTTCAGCCGCCCCCAGCCGAAGATCCAAAGCCCCAGGAAGGTCGATTCGGCGAAGAACGCCACCAGCGTCTCGATGGCCAGTGGCGCGCCGAAGACGTCACCGGCGACCGTGGACAATCCGGTCCAGGTCAATCCGAACTGGAATTCCATCACGATTCCGGTGACGATTCCCAGTGCGTAATTGATCACGTAAAGCCGGCCCCAGAAGCGCGTCATCCGCATCAGGTCCGGCTTGCCGCCGATTGCGGAGCGTGTCTGCATCACCGCGACGAGTGTCACGAGCCCCAGTGTGAGCAGCACGAACAGAAAGTGGAACGAGGTCGTCGTCGCGAACTGGAGTCTCGCGATCGGTAGTGCGTCCATGCCACAGCACTGTATACGTAGGCTGTCTACATGTAGCCACTAAATCTATGAAATCGGGGTGATCTCGGGGACTTCCCTGAGAGCCGATCCGGGAAAGTCCCCGCTTCCCTCAAGGGCACTCATCTGTAGACTGCCTATCTATGAAGGCCGACAGTCTGCGCGGGCATCTCGACGCGTTGCTCCTCGCCGTCCTCGACGGCCGGAAGCTGCACGGATACGCGATCATCGAGGCGCTGCAGCTCCGCAGTGACGGCGCGCTCGATCTGCCGACGGGCACGGTCTATCCGGCGCTGCGCCGGCTGGAGCGTGCCGGGTTCCTCGCCAGCGAGTGGGACGTCGTGTCCGGCCGCAAGCGCCGCACGTACAAGCTCACGCGGTCCGGCCAGAAGGCGCTGACGGCGGAGCGGGCCGAGTGGACCGAGTTCACGACGGTCATCAGCAGTGTCCTCAGGGGGAGCACGGCATGAGCGTGATCGAGACCTACCTTTCGGATCTGGACAGACGGCTGCGCGGCTCGCAGGCGGCCAAGGTCGACCTGCTCACCGAAGCGCGGGACGGTTTGCACGACGCGGCCGAGGCCTACCGTGAAGGTGGTAGCGAGGAGCGCGACGCCGAACGGCGGGCCGTCACCGATTTCGGCCCGGTGACCGAGATCGCCCGCGCGTATCAGCAGGAACTGGCCCTGCGCGGCGACATCGGCATCCTGTGGAAACTCATCGTCGGCGTGCCCGCGTTCCAGCTCAGCTGGGAGGTGGCGCGGATCGTGAGCTTCGGCGAATGGAGCGAGGTCGGGCAGCCGACGCCGCAGTGGTACCTGTTCATCGTCGACCTGATGGGTGTCCTCGTCATCTCGGTCCCCGTGATCGGGATCCCGGCGTTGCTCGGCACTCGGTTGCTGGCACGGCGGATCGACGGTGCGCGGCTGGCCAGAGCGGCCAAGTGGCCGACCGGGCTGGCGGTCGCCGCGAACCTGCTGGCGGTGCTGGTGCTCGCGGTCGGCACCGCGATCCTGGACCCGTCCAGGATGTACATGAGCTTCCCGTGTGCCGTGCTCGCCGTCGGCTGGGCCGTGTTCAGCGTGTGGCTGGTCCCGCTCGCGCTCCGCTCCTGGCGGCCACGGCCCCCGATCGCGGCCTGACCGCACGGATCCGGCCAGGGAGAACGACGGAATGAGTGTGATCGAGGCCTATCTCGGTGACCTGCGCGCGCGGCTGGACGGCCCGGCGTCGGCCAAACGGGATCTGCTCCGTGAGGCGCGCGACGGGCTGACCGACTCCGCGGACGCCTACCGCGACGGCGGCTGGAGCGACCATGACGCCCAGCGGCGCGCGGTCGAGGAGTTCGGCCCGGTGACCGTCGTCGCGCGGGAGTACCAGGCGGAACTGGGGATGCACGACGGCACGCGGACGCTGTGGAAACTGATCCTCGGTGTGCCGTTGATGCAGATCGCCTGGGACTACGCCCGTAAATGGACCTTCGGAGACTGGTCGCAGCTCCCGACGCCGACTCCGGACTGGTACCGGTACATCGCCCAGTTCACGCACGGTTCGGTGTTCATCGTGCCGGTACTCGGGGTCGTGGCACTGCTGGGCATGCGCTGGCTTTCGCGGCGGATGGACGGCGTCCGGCTGGTGCGGACCGCCGGCGTGCTCATCGGCGAGGCCGTCGGACTGAACCTGCTTTCGGTGGCGCTTCTGGTCATCGGTACCGGGATCGTCGACGCGTCGCGGCTGTTCCTGTCCGTCCCGTGCGGGCTCCTGATGGTCGTCTGGGTGGTGGTCAGCGTGCGACTCGCCCTGCTCGCGAGACGATCTTGGCGTTCATATGCCACGATCGTCGCGTGACGACCGCCCTGATCTACCTCGTAGTCATGCTGCTGGTGGCCGCAGTGGTGTTCCTGCTGGCCGCGGTGGTCTTCGGCCGGGGTGAGGAGCTGGCACCGCTGCCCCCTGGCAGCTCGCCGACCAGGCTGCCGGCCGAAGACATCACCGGCGAGGACGTCTACGCCGTCCGGTACCAGGTGGTGCTGCGCGGCTACAAGATGTCCGAAGTGGACTGGGTGATGCGGCGGGTCGGTGTCGAGCTCGACGAACTGCGGGCGAAGGTGGCGGAGCTGGAGGCCGAACGCGAGGCCGCCAGGTGACCGATGTCGTCGTCTCCGTCGACGTCGCGGTACCGGCCGGGACGGCCTGGCTCGCGCTGACCGACTGGGAACGCCAGGGCGAGTGGATGCCCGGCACGGACGTCAAGGTCATCGAGGGCAACGGTCGCAGCGTGGGTTCGAAGCTGTCCGCGTTCACCGGGGTCGCCGGGATCGGGTTCACCGACACCATGGAGATCACCAGCTGGGAGCCGCCGCTTCGGTGCGTCGTGACGCATCTGGGGAAGATCGTGCAGGGCACCGGGGTCTTCCAGGTGATCGAGAAGGGCCAGAACTCTTCGACGTTCGTCTGGGCCGAGCATCTACGGCCACCGTTCGGGTTGCTCGGCCGGATCGGCTGGCCGATCGCGAAACCGGGCTTCGAGCTGGGACTCCGGCTGTGTCTGCAGAAGTTCGTCAAATATGCGGAGGGATACCGGGTTGGCTGAGCTGCTTGGCACCGACGGGATCAAGCGGTGTTCGTGGGGCAACTCGGCGCCGGACTACAGGGCCTACCACGACACCGAATGGGGCGTTCCGCTCCACGGGCAGGACGAGTTGTACGAGCGGCTCACGCTCGAGGCGTTCCAGTCCGGGCTTTCGTGGATCACGATCCTGCGGAAACGGGAGTCGTTTCGTAAGGCCTTTGCCGGTTTCGTGCCGGAGAAGGTCGCGGTCTTCACCGATGACGACGTCTCCCGGCTGATGAACGACGCGTCGATCGTGCGGAACCGGGCCAAGATCCTCGCGGCCATCAACAACGCGCGCGCGATCGCGGAGCTGGACGTCCCGTTGGATGAGCTGCTGTGGTCGTTCGCGCCCGTGAAGCACAGGCGGCCGCGGACGATGGCCGACGTTCCGGCGATCACGGACGAGTCGAAGGCGATGGCGAAGGCGTTGAAGAAGCGCGGGTTCGCCTTTCTGGGGCCGACCACTTGCTACGCGCTGATGCAGGCGACCGGCATGGTCGACGACCACGTGCGCGGGTGTTTTAGGGCCTCGTGAGTGGTAATGACGGTTAGAACCGTCATTACCACTCACGAGTCCTACTTGCCCTGGAAGTTCGGCTTGCGCTTGCCCACAAAGGCTTCGACGGCTTCGGAGTGGTCCGCGGTCGCGCCGAGCGCGGCCTGTGCGGCGTCCTCGGCGGCCAGGGCCTCCTCGAGGGTGGACTCGGCCGCGACCGCGAGGACGTTCTTGATCTTCGCGTAGGCGACCGTCGGGCCGGCCGCGAGCTTCGCGGCGATTTCCTGTGCACGTCCGGCGAGCTCCTCGTCCGGGACGACCTCGCCGACAAGTCCGAGGGAAAGTGCCTCCGCCGAGTCGACGGTGCGGGCGAGCAGCATCAGCTCCGCCGCGCGGCCGAGACCGATCAGGCGCTGCAATGTCCACGACGCGCCCGAATCCGGGCCGAGGCCGACGTTCGCGAAGGCCATCAGGAAGTTCGCGGAACTCGCGGCGATCCGCAGGTCGCTCGCGTAGGCGAAGGCGGCGCCGGCGCCGGCGGCAGGTCCGTTGACGGCGGCGATCACCGGCTTCGGCATGTCGACGATCGTGCGCACGATCGGGTTGTAGTGCTCCTTGACCGTGTGTAGCGGCGCCGGGTCACCCGCCTGCAGCAGTCCGACGTGCTCCTTCAGATCCTGCCCCGCGCAGAACGCCTTGCCGGAACCGGTCAGCACGACAGCGCGGACGCTCTCGTCGGCCGCGGCGTCCCGCAGACCCGCCAGCAGCAGTTCCTTGAGTTCGACGGTCAGCGAGTTGTACGCCTGCGGCCGGTTCAGCGTGAAGGTGCGCACGCCGTCGGCGTCGGCGGTCAGCAGAACGTCGGATGTGGTCACGGGATCTCCTAGTCGGCGAAACTGCGGTCTGGGATGAAGTCTTTCAGCCTCGCGAGCCGCATACCAGCACCGATACGGCGGCAAAAGATCGGTCCGCGTTCGCGCTCGGCCGCTGATGAGGGACAATGGACAGTAGACCCGGCTGGCTTTGACGAGCGCGACCCGGGCGCGCCGGTTGAGACGGAGGGAGCACGCTATGGCGGCCATGAAGCCCCGGACCGGAGATGGTCCCCTCGAAGTGACTAAGGAGGGGCGGGGCCTCGTGATGCGCGTACCACTCGAGGGTGGTGGGCGCCTCGTCGTCGAGCTCTCCGCGGAAGAAGCGAAGGATCTCGGCGCGGCCTTGCAGGAGGTCACCGGCTGAGTCCGGCCCGTACCGAAGTTTCAACTCCGCACCCCGGTCTCCCTTCGGAGGCCGGGGTCGCGGTTCATCTGCGCCCGGAGGTCGCTCACTGTGCGTAATCCGCTACCCCCCGTTCCGGGGAAGCTGCTCGAACTCGAGGTCTCAGACGACCTGCGGCGTGGAACGCCGCTGGCCACGCTGATCGTGGCGCCGTCCGAAGAGGACGGAGTCGAAATCGGTGGTGTGCGCGCCACCGGCAAGGCCGGTGACGTGCAGACCGTGCCGACCGGTGACACCCGTTGGCTGGCGGGTGTCGGCGACGGTGAGCCGCGGCAGTACCGGAAGGCGGGTGCCGCGCTGATCCGTGCCGTTTCGGCGGCGCTGGACGAGGACGTCAAAGCCGGTCTGAAGGCGTTCCGCACATTCGCCGTCGCACTGCCCGAGGACGCGGGCGCGGAGCACGTCGAGGAGCTGGCGTTCGGGTTGTTGCTCGGTGGCTACCGCTTCACAGTGACTTCTGAGGATCCGAAGCCGAGCCCGCGGACCGTGCGGTTGCTCACGCGCCACGAGCGAGCTGTACCCGCGTACGAACAGGCGCTGGTGCGAGTCCGCGAACTCGCCGCGGCCGCGGCGTTCGCCCGCGACATGGCGAACGCGCCGTCGAACGTGAAGACCCCCGCCTGGCTCGCCGACACCGCGGCGCGGGTGGCGGGCGGTATCCCGAACCTCGCCGTCACGGTCCGGGACGAGCAGTGGCTCTCGACACAGGGTTTCGGCGGCATTCTCGCCGTCGGCGGCGGTTCGGCCGCGCCGCCCCGGTTGATCGAGCTCGAGTACAAACCGCGCGGAGCGGCCATCCATCTGCTGTTGGTCGGCAAGGGCATCACCTTCGACACCGGCGGCCTGTCGATCAAACCGGCCGACGGCATGCACCTCATGCGCACCGACATGGCGGGCGGCGCGGCCGTCATCGCGGCGGTCCGCGCGATCGCCGCGCTGCGGTTGCCGGTGCGG
The DNA here is from genome assembly GCA_963766045.1 of uncultured Actinomycetota bacterium. Lineage (GTDB taxonomy): Bacteria > Actinomycetota > Actinomycetes > Mycobacteriales > Pseudonocardiaceae > Amycolatopsis. Next base: position 696,661 of record CAVXYN010000003.1, read on the forward strand.
GTCACCGGTCTCGTACCCGCCGCCGAGAACCACGTTTCCGGCTCGTCGTACCGGCCCGGTGACATCGTGCGCCACTACGGCGGCAAGACGACCGAGGTCGCCAACACCGACGCCGAGGGCCGCATGGTGCTGGCCGACGCGCTCGTCTACGGCCTCAAGCGGTTCAAGCCGGACGTCGTGGTGGACGCGGCGACGCTGACCGGAGCGATGAAGATCTCCCTCGGCGTCCGCACAGGCGGCGTGTTCGCCACCGAGGACGCGCTCGCGGAACGGGTGACGAAGGCGGGCGAGCGGGTCGGCGAGGCCTGGTGGCGGATGCCGCTGCTCGAGGACCTGGCCGAGACGGTCCAGGGCGCGATCGGCGATGTCCGGCAGGCCCCCGGTGGTCCGGGTGGGATCGTCGCGGCGCTGTTCCTGCGCGAGTTCGTTGATGGCGTGCCGTGGGCGCATCTCGACATCGCCGGGCCGGCGCGGGCCGACAAGACCTACGACGACGTCGTGCCCGGAGCCACCGGTTTCGCCACGCGGACGCTGGTCGAACTGGTCGCTTCCTACGCCTGACCTGCGCTTACCCGCGCGGTGGGAGCAAGGGACCTTTGCTACCGCCTCACGGGACGGCTCACGGCATCGGCTCGGTGCAGACCTGATCCCGGAACCGGGCGACGGCGGGCGGCAGGACGCTGTTCGACCGCCAGGCGAGGCCGATGGTCCGGCCGACCGGCGGCACGACCGGGACTTCGGCGACACCCGCCGGACTGCCCGGCTCGAACCGGGGGAGCAGTGCCACTCCGAGTCCGGCCGCGACCAGTCCGCGCACGGTGTCGGATTCCTGCCCTTCGAACGCGATCTTCGGTTCGAAACCGGCCGCGGCGCACAGTTCGTCGGTCAGGGTGCGCAGGCCGTAGCCGGGCTCGAGCAGGACGAACTCCTCCTCGGCGAGGTCTTCGATGCTGGTGCTGGGCTGTCCGGCGAGGCGATGCGAGGTCGGGACGGAGAGGAAGATCTCCTGCTCGGCCAGCACCGTCGTGTCGAGGACGGGATCGTCGACCGGGGCGGGCGCGAGCAGCGCGAGGTCGAGTTCGCCGCTGGTCAGCCTGGCGGCCATGTCCTGCCGTGAGCCCTGGACGAGGGTGAACCGAACGTGCGGATGGCCGGCCCGGTAGCGGCGCAGAAGCGTCGGCACGAGTGACCGGCCGAGGAGGTGCAGGAAGCCGAGAACGATGTGCCCGGTCTCCGGTTCGACCTCTTCGCGGGCCTGCCGGACTCCGGCGTCGACCTCGGATAGAGCGCGCTCGGCGGCGTCGGCAAGCAGATCGGCCGCTCGCGTGAGCCGGATGCCCCGGCCGTCCGGAATCGTCAGCGGCGCGCCCAGCGATTCGCCGAGTGCCGCGATCCGGCGACTCACCGTCGGTTGCGGGACGCCGAGCAGCTCGGCCGCCCGCGTGACGTTGCCCGTTCTTCGCAGCGCGGCGAGGAGGGCCAGCTGGGGCGCGAGCTGAGCGGTCAACCTTTCATTCAGCACCGTATCGATGGTGCCAGATCATTCTGTGCGGTGTATTGATCAGCCCAGGGTCGGCGGGGAGAAGCCGAGCATGATCGCGATCTGCGCGCTACGTGACTCGAAGATCTTCTTCGCCGCTTCCTTGAGCCGCTCGTCGGATCCTTCGGCCAGCTCGGTCCTCGCGAGCGAGACGGCGTTGTGCTGATGCCCGATGAAGAGGCTGAGGAACGTGCGCTCGAAGTCGCCATCGGGGACGACGACCAGCATGTCGATCAGTTCGGTGCCGGGAGCGGCGGTGTCGTTGCGAGGCGGAAGCAGATCCCCGCTCGAGTCCGGATTCTTCGCCTCGTTCCACTCTCGCAGCCAGGACCGCATCTGGTCGACTTCGGTCTGCTGGGTGGCGTCGACCGCCGCGAGCAGTTCGCTCAGCTCGGGGCGGATCGCGCGGCCGAGTGCCATCCGCGCCATCACCAGGCCATGGTCCTGATGCGGGACGATCCTTTGCAGGAAGAGCACGTCCGCATCGTTGAACGAGGTCGATGACGACGAGCCGCAGGCGCCGGCCACGGGCAGGAGCAAGGCCAGCGAGACGGCGAGCGCCGTCAGCCGCTTCACGATTCTCGCTGCCATAAGGAGGGCGCGGCGGACGGTTCCCAGCCGGGGAGGCTGGTGTGGGTCTGGCGGCAGCTGAAGGTCCCGTCTTGGTGAGTCACCTTGTCCCCGACGTTGTACTTGGTGTTCGGCGCCCAAGCGGGGTCCTGATCCGGCGGGGGCGGGGGCGGCGCAGAGCTCGCCGTCTGCGAACCAGGGGTCGATGATGAAGTCGGAGGTGCCGATTTGGTGGTGGTCGGCGCGCTGCTGGACGGCGGTGGCGCGGTCGGTGGCCCGGTCCCGATCTCGAGATCGACACAGCTGTAGTGGGCGACGTCGGCGTCCGAGCTGTTCCAGATCGCGAGCAGGGTTTTGCGGCCGCTGAACGCGGTGAGGTCGACCCGGTGCTCGACGAGAACGCCGGGCAGGGCGCCCTTGCCGTCGAAAACCGCGATGCGGGTGTCGTCGATGTAGTACTCCCACCCGGCCGTTGGCCGCCGCCCGGTCAGGACCCAGCTGAACCGGACGACCCCGGAGACACGAGTCGCGGGCCAGTTCGTCGCGGCGTCCGAGAGCTTGGAGAAGCGGCCGCTACCGGCGTCGCAGGCGCGCAGGCCTTTCTTGCCGGTGACGTTCTGCGGTTCGGACGCGGCGTCGCCGCAGTTCGTCATCTTGGCCTGGGCGCAGATCGCCTGCCGGCTCGCCGGCCACCAGACGTAGCCGTGCGCGTTCGCCGGATCGGCCGTCGTGGACAGCAGTGCCGCAGGTGCGATGAGCGCGCCGGCCGCAGCCGCGATCAGCGCGTGTTTCGCAGTCACAACGGCTCTCCAAGCGAACGACGATGAACCACAAACCTGAAAGATCGTTCAAGGAGACTACGGACGCCTGACGGCTCAGGTTTGAATTTTGTCTCGTGCGTCACAGTTGTAGTGGCCGGGAACCGAGGAGCTTCGCTCGGTTCGCCGGCGTGAGGGAGTGCGCGATCGTGGCTGGTCAGCGTGGCAATCGTGGCCGCCATCGGTGTGACCTTCACCGTTCCTGGGACGCGTCGGTTGGCGTCGGGCGTGTCGGACCAGGTGTCATGCGCCGAGGTATCGATTATTCCTGATCTACGTATTAGACGTATCTATTAGCCGAGCTTAGCTTCGAAATCGTGCCTGACGCCGGAACCACCCACAGAGTGACCATCGCCGTCGCCGCGGCCGGGATCTCGTCCTTCGCCCTGCTTTACGCGCCGCAGCCGGTGCTGCCGCAACTGGCGGAGCAGTACCACCTCGACCCCGGTGGCGCGGCGCTCGCGGTGAGTGTCGCGACCGGCGCCCTCGCGATCGCCGTCCTGCCGCTCGCCGTGCTCTCGGAGGTCGTGGGCCGCCGCCCGGTGATCATCGCCTCGGTGCTCGCCTCCGCGGTGTTCGGCTTCCTGCTGCCGCTGGCGCCGTCCTACGAAGTGCTGCTCGTACTGCGGGCGCTGCAGGGGGTGGCCATCGCGGGCTTCCCCGGCGTGGCCGCCGCCTATCTCGCGGAACGGCTCGGGAAGGCCGGGATCGCGGCGGCCGTCGGGGCGATGATCGCCGGGAACACCGTCGGCGGCATGGTCGGCAGGCTCGCGGCCGGATTCACCGCCGGTCCCTTCGGCTGGCACGCCGCGCTGGTGGTCGTCGCGGTCATCGGACTGATCTGCGCGGTGGTGACCGTGGTGGCCCTGCCGCCCTCCAAGCCGCCGGGGGAGCAAGGGACCTTTGCTCTCACTTCGGAACATCGCAGCAGGTCAGAGGTGCTGCGGGCGCGGGGTCGCGCGGTCCTGACCGGGCTCGGGGCCGCGGTGCGGAAGCCGATCCTGCTCGTCCAGTACACGGTGGCGCTGCTGGCGATGGGCTCCTTCGTCGCGCTCTACAACGCCGCCGGATTCCGGCTCACCGGTGACCCCCTCGACCTGTCGCCCGCGATCGCTTCCCTCGTCTTCCTCGCCTACGCGATGGGGTCGGTGTCGTCGGCGACCGCCGGGAAGCTCGTCGCCCGCTTCGGGCGGCGACGGGCGCTGGTGAGCGCGTTGCTGATCACCATCGCCGGTGCCGCGCTGACACTGCCCGATTCCCTGCCGGTGGTCGCGGCCGGGTTCGTCGTGCTGACCGGCGCGTTCTTCGCCGCGCACGCCGTCGCCAACGGCTGGGCCGCCGCCGAAGCGCCCGAGAATGCCCGCGGCCAGGTGTCCGGGCTCTACACCCTGTCGTATTACCTGGGGAGCAGTGTCGGAGGCGCGGTCGGCGCGACCGTCTACGGGCACGCGGGCTGGACCTGGCTGATCGTGCTCACCGCCGCCTGGCTCGCCCTCGCGGTGGTCGCCGTGGCCGCCAGGTCCGTGAAGGCCTCCTTACCTACTTTGAGGGTTGGGAAGGAGGCCTTCACGGAACATCCGTAGGAAGGCGGTAGCAAAGGTCCCTTGCTACGCGACCGCGGCGACCAGCAGCCCGCCGCCCACCGGCAGCAGCGCCGGCACCAGCCGTTCGTCCTCCCGGAACGCCCGCGCGACCTCGCGCAGCGCCAGCGTGTCCGGATCGCGACGTGACGGATCCGTCACCCGGGCACCGGAGACATTGTGGAACGCCAGTATCCCGCCGGGCCGCAGCAGCGAGACGGCCTTCTCGTAGCAGCTCGGGTACTCGACCGGCGCCGAATCGACGAACACCAGGTCGTAGCCGCCGGGGGTCAGCCGGGGCAGCACGTCGAGCGCGCGCCCCATGATCAGCCGGGTCCGCCCCGGCGGGTAGCCCGCCTCGCGGAACGCCGTCCGGGCCGCCCGGTGGTACTCGGGTTCGAGGTCGATCGAGGTCAGCACCCCGTCGTCGAGCATGCCCCTGAGCAGGCACAACCCGCTCACGCCTGCTCCCGTCCCGATCTCCACGACCGCTCTCGCGCGCAGGGTCGTCGCCAGGAAACGCAGCGTGGCGCCGGCGCCCGCGCTCAGCGGCCCGCACCCCAGATCGACCGACCGCGCCCGTGCGGTGGCCAGTACCTCGTCGTCGGGGAGGTACCCGTCGACGAGGTCGGCGTCGGCGGTCTCGGCAGACGAGCCCGCATGCGTCCCGGAAGTCACGCACGGAGGTTAGCGCTGCTTATCGACAAAACAGCGAAGACTCCCTGGTACCGACTTCTCAGGGTCCTCTCAGTCCTGTCTCACTAGAACCATAGGCAGGCCGGACAGACTGGTCTTCGACAACGGGAACACCGTGTACATCGCCCGCGTTGGGTGGAGTAGTTAGGGAGAAGACGCTGATGGAGGTGCCTACTTCCCCGATGCAGGAAACGATGCAGGACGACCAGCTCGCGGACCAGGTCACGCCGGTCACCGTGGAAGGTGACGAAGCGGCCTGGACGCCGCCGTCGTGGGACGAGGTCGTGCGCGAGCACGCCGATCGTGTGTATCGGCTGGCCTATCGCCTGACCGGTAACGCCCACGACGCCGAGGACCTGACGCAGGAGACCTTCATCCGGGTCTTCCGCTCCCTCGCGTCCTACAAGCCCGGAACCTTCGAGGGCTGGCTCCACCGCATCACCACGAACCTCTTCCTCGACATGGCCCGCCGCCGCTCGCGTGTGCGGATGGAAGGCCTCCCCGAGGACACCGACCGCATCGTCGGTGACGACCCGAGCCCGGAGCAGGTCTACTCGGACACCCATCTCGACCCGGACCTGCAGGCCGCGCTCGACGAGCTGCCGCCCGAGTTCCGTGCCGCGGTCGTGCTGTGTGACGTCGAAGGCCTCTCGTACGAGGAGATCGGCGCCACCCTCGGTGTCAAGCTCGGCACCGTGCGCAGCCGGATCCACCGTGGCCGCCAGGCGCTGCGCGCTTCCTTGGAGCGACGCCGCGCGACGGCGCAGGAGTCTGCGAAGGTGGGGGTATGACCGCACCGCGAGGTTGGGGCCTCCCCGAGTCGCATCTGCTTCCCGACGCCATCGTCGCCTTCGTCGACGGTGAGCTGTCCCTCGGCGCACAGGACAGGGCGTCGGCGCATGTCGCCCGTTGCCCCGGGTGCGCGGCCGAGGTAGCGGCACAGCGGCAGGCCGTCACCGCGCTCAGGCAGGCAGGCGCCCCGTCGATGTCGGCGGGTTTCCTGGCGAGCCTTTGCTCCATTCCGCAGAACACCGAGCTCCCGAGCACGCCGGACAATCTGGCGATGACCGCGGACGGTCAGCTCGTGGCCATCCAGCGTCCCGACCGGGTCGCCGGACTTCGTGACACCGGAGTGCTGGGCGGTACCGCGCCGTTGGGATCATCGGCGCCACTGGGCCAATCGCCGAACGTCCTCGGCGGCGGGCGGCTCGGCGTCGCCCGCAGGCGCGCCGCGCAGGGCGCCGGAGTCGTCGTTTCGGGTCTGGTGCTGAGCGCCCTGGCCCTGGTCGCGACGTCGGGTGATGGCATCGAAGGCGAGCCCAACCCCGGTCTGGTCCCGCCGCAGGGCGTCAACGCCGGATTGCTGCCCGCGCAGCTGGGCGGTGGCGGCGTTCCTTCGCACAGCCCGACCCCTACGCCGACCACGAGCACGAGTGCACCACCTGTGCCCGTGGCCGCCCGCTGATCTGCTTCGTCAGGGTTTGACGAAGCAGATCGTCGCGTTCTTGAAGCGCGAGTCGCCGAACGACGAGTAAGAGATCACCTCAGCGGTGCCCTCTGTGCAGGGGCTGTTCACGTAGCTCGCCTGCGCGAAAACCTCGCTGACCTTGAGCCGCGCACCCGCGCAGTTCACCAGGGGCGGCGGGGTCTTGGTCTCGATGTCGTCGAAGCACAGGCCGACCTGGGCGTTGATCGCCAGACAGAGCGCGACGCCTTCCCCTCGCAACGGCCTCGGCACGGCGTACTTGTAGAACCCTTCCTTGCAGTTCCACTCGCCTGAGTCGACGCCCTTCACGCTGACGACGTACGGCGTCTGCGGAGCGTCGCACGCTGTCTTCGCCGCGTCGGCCTCCTTACCGGTGCCTGTCAGCACGACGCAGTCGCCGATCTCCAGCTTCGCCGCCTGCTTTTCCGGCCCTTGGACGCCCTTCGCCACCAGGATGAGGGCGATGCCGCCGCCGACGACGACGAGCGCCACGACCAGCAGAAGTACCTTTACCTTGGTGGAAAGGCCCTTCTTCTTCGGTGGCGGCTGCTGTGGCCACCCCTGCTGCTGCGGCCACTGCTGCTGGGCGTCGTAATACTGCTGCTGGGGCGGAAACTGGGCCCCCGGATTCTCCGACATGGTCGTTAGAGTGCCACAAGTGATACAGGGTTCCGCAAAGTGTCACATTTATCGCCGGTCCGGTGAATCAACGCGCACTTCACCATGGTCACGGCAGAATCGAGACACGATGCTGGCGTACTCTCACGTCCGGCCAACCTGATCTCAGCCCCGGGGAATGATGACCGAGCAGCCGAACGCGAACCCTGAGCAGCCTGGTGCCCCGGCGCGGGATCGGCTTGAGCCGCGCCCGCTGGCCCGGCCCGCCGTCGATCCGGCGCAGGCGGCCACGTTCGGCAGGCCGCTCGGTGTCGATGGTGCCTTCGACAAGGGGCAGTCCGGGACGAACGGGAACAGCGCGACGCGCGTGAACCTGGCGCCGCCCACCCCGGAGTCGCTCGCCGAAGCCTTCCGCCGCCCGCCGGGTGCCGAAGGCGTCGTGCTCGAGCGTCCGCACGGGACCAACGGTTCGTCGCCGTCCGAGAACGGGGCCGAAGCCCCGCTGTGGACCGCGACCTCGGATCCCTGGCGCGATCCCGCGTCCGGCGCGGTGCTCGCCGGGCCCGCGGTCCAGGCCGAATCCGAGGACGACAAGGACGAGAAGCGCCCGCAAGGCGCGCTGCTGAGCCTGCCGGAAGTCCTCTTCGGACGGCGAGTGAAGACGAAGGCGCTCGCGATGCTCGGCGTCGTCGCGCTGATCATCGGTGCGGCCGGTGGTCTCGTCGGCTGGTGGTTCGCCGACACGGGCACCGAGCTGACCGGTGACGCGAGCATTTCGGAGGCCGAGGCCGGGAAGGAACGTCCTGCCGGATCGATCTCCGACATCTCCCGCCGGGTCGCCCCCGCGGTGGTTTCGCTGGAGGTGTTCAAACCCGGCGCGGATTCGGGCGCGCAGGGGTCCGGTGTGGTGATCGACACCCAGGGCTACGTGCTGACCAACGAGCACGTGATCTCCGCGGCGACGTCGGACGCCGCCACCAAGATCACCGCGGTGTTCTTCGATGGAAAGCGTGTCGAGGCGAAGGTCGTCGGCGCCGACGCGAAGACCGACCTCGCGGTCGTCAAGGTCGACGTCCAGAACCCGACGGCGTTGCAGATCGGCAAATCGGCCGACCTGCAGGTCGGCGATTCGGTGATCGCGATCGGTTCGCCGCTGGCGCTGCAGAACTCGGTCACCGCGGGCATCGTGAGCGCGTTGAACCGTCCGGTGACCGCGGGCGGCGACGGCGGCAGCCCGCCGGTGATCTACTCGGCCATCCAGACCGACGCCGCGATCAACCACGGCAACTCCGGCGGACCGCTCGTCGACTCGACCGGCGCGCTGGTCGGGATCAACTCGGCGATCCGCTCGTCCAGTGCCGACGGTGGCAGCATCGGCATCGGCTTCGCCATTCCGAGCGACTACGCGGTGAAGATCGCGAAGTCGCTCATCAAGGACGGCAAGGTGGTCCACCCCGACATCGGGATCAACGCCTCGTCGACCGTCGCGGGCTCCAGCACCATGGGCGCCCAGGTCCGCAACGTCGCCCCCGGCGGACCGGCCGCTTCGGCCGGGATCAAGGAGGGCGACGTGATCACCGAGGTCGGCGGGCGGCTCGTACGCGACTCGGCGGAACTGCTCGTCGCCGTCCGGGCCCGTGAAGTCGGCGAAGTGGTTCCTGTCCGGCTTGTCCGCGATGGGACTTCACTTGTGGTGGACGTAAAACTGGCTTCGGACTGACCGGGTTCAGCCGGGTACCCTGAACGGGGAAGACGCCCGAGGCGGAGGTTCACACAAAGTGTTCGAGAGTGTCGGCTGGGGAGAAATCCTCATCCTCATCGTCGCGGGTCTTTTCATCCTCGGCCCGGAGAGACTGCCGGAAGCGGCGGCGTGGATGGCGAAGAGTGTCCGGAAGGTCCGTGATTTCGCGACCGGCGCCAAGACGCAGCTGCGCGAGGAGATGGGCCCCGAGTTCGACCAGCTGCGCAAGCCGCTGGAGGACCTGCGCGGTCTGCGGAACTTCGACCCGAAGCGGGTCGTCACGCAGCACCTGTTCGACGGCGACGCCGACCCGCTGGGTCTCAAGGACGAAAACGGCATCAACGGGACGAACGGCGCCAATGGCACGAACGGTGCGGCGAAGCCGAACGGCCACCCCGCCGCGGCTACACCCGAACCCTTGAAGCCGGGGGAGCGCCCGCCCGTCGACCCGGACGCCACCTGACCCCACGCGCACCTTCCGCAAGTAGAGGACTACTCGCGGAAGAGCAGGTCAGGCGGCAAGCGGTAGCAAAGGTCCCTTGCTCTCCCCGTCAGGGAAAACGCAGGTCAGCGGCCGGCAGGGGTGACGTTCAGCATCATCCCGGCCAGCCCGCGCGCCCGGACGGTCAGCTTCTTCGCCGCATCCTTGAGCACGAGCGACGCCGGGGCGTCCGGCTCGGACAGCACGATCGGCGTGCCCGCGTCGCCGTGCGTGACCACGCGCGGGTCCATCGGGACCTGACCGAGCAGCGGCACGGTCGAGCCGACCGACTTCGACAGCGAGTCCGCCACGGACTGTCCGCCGCCGGAGCCGAAGATCTCCATCCGCTCGCCCGTGGGCGTCTCGAGCCACGACATGTTCTCGATGACCCCGGCGACCCGCTGCCGCGTCTGCAGCGCGATCGCGCCAGCGCGCTCGGCCACTTCCGCGGCCGCCTGCTGCGGGGTGGTGACGACCAGGATCTCCGCGTTCGGGATCAGCTGCGCCACCGAGATCGCGATGTCGCCGGTGCCCGGCGGCAGGTCGAGCAGCAGGATGTCGAGGTCGCCCCAGAACACGTCGGCGAGGAACTGCTGCAGCGCGCGGTGCAGCATCGGCCCGCGCCACACCACGGGCTGGTTGCCCGGGGTGAACATGCCGATCGAGATGACCTTCACGCCGTGCGCCTGCGGCGGCATGATCATGGTGTCGACCTTGGTCGGCTTCTCCCGCGCGCCGAGCATCCGCGGCACCGAGTGGCCGTAGATGTCGGCGTCGACCACGCCGACCGAAAGTCCGCGCTCGGCCATCGCAGCCGCCAGGTTCACCGTGATGGAGGACTTGCCGACACCGCCCTTGCCGGACGCGACGCAGTACACGCGCGTCATCGAGCCCGGCTGCGCGAACGGGATCACCGGTTCCTCGGCGTCACCGCGCAGGGATTTCCGCAGTTCGGTGCGTTGTTCGTCACTCATCACGTCGAGCTCGACCCGGACGTCGCTGACGCCGGGGAGCTTCGCGACGGCTTCGGTGGTGTCCTTGGTCAGCGTCGCCTTCAGCGGACAGCCGGCGACCGTCAGGTAGATCCCGACGATGACCACACCGTCCGAGCCGACCTCCACGCCCTTGACCATGCCGAGTTCGGTGATCGGTTTCTTGATCTCTGGGTCGTACACGGCCTTCAGCGCGGTGCGGACGTCTTCGACGCTGGGGAGCTGCTGCGTACTGGTCACGCCCCCATGTTACGTACCGGTAGCGGTGCGGTCGGGTTTGGCCTTGCGCGGCTTGGCGTCAAGATCCTCACGGAGGCGGTCCAGCTCGCCGCGGAGGAAGTCGCGGGTGGCGACCTCGCCGACCGCGATCCGCAGCGACGCGAGCTCCCGCGCCAGGTACTCGGTGTCCGCTTTGGTCTGTGCGGCCCGGTTGCGGTCCTCTTCCAGCGAGACGCGGTCGCGGTCGTCCTGCCGGTTCTGCGCGAGCAGGATCAGCGGCGCGGCGTACGCGGCCTGCGTCGAGAAGGCCAGATTCAGCAGGATGAACGGATAGGGATCCCACTGCAGCGAAAGCGCGGTGAGGTTCAGCGTGATCCAGACGAGGACGGCGAGCGTCTGCCAGAACAGGTACTTGCCGGTGCCGAGGAACCGCGCGATTCGTTCGGTGAACCGACCGAACGAATCGGGATCGATGTTCAGCCTGAACCGGCTCTGGCCGCGGGGCTGGTCCAGCCGGCGCCCGGATGTCAGCTCAGGCATGGTCCACCTCCTGGGGATCGGTGACGTCGTGAAGGCCGGTTTCGCGCCAGTCTTCGGGCAGCAGGTGGTCGAGGATGTCGTCGACGGTGACCGCGCCCAGCAGGTGGTCCTCCGCGTCGACGACCGGCCCGCACGCCAGGTTGTACGCGGCGAAATAGCGGGTGACCTCGGCGAGTGACGCCATCGGCCGCAACGCGGGCAGCTGGGTGTCGACCGTGCTCGCGACCATTTCGGCCGGTGGCTCACGCAGAAGCCGCTGGAAATGGACGACGCCGACGAAGCGTCCCGTCGGGGTCGCGGTCGGCGGGCGGCAGACGAACACCATGCTCGCCAGCGCCGGCGGAAGTTCGGCGTTGCGGATATGCGCGAGCGCCTCCGCGACCGTGGCGTCCGGGGTGAGGATCACCGGTTCGGGCGTCATCAACCCGCCCGCCGTGTCGGACGAATACGCGAGCAGCCGTTTCACCGGCGCGGACTCTTCGGGCTCCATCAGCTCCAGGAACCGGCTCTGTTCGGCGGGCGCCAGCTCGGCCAGCAGGTCGGCGGCGTCGTCGGGGTTCATCGCTTCGAGGATGTCGGCCGCGCGCTCCTCGGCGAGGTAGCCCAGCAGTTCCTTCTGGTCGTCCTCGGGGAGTTCCTCGATGACGTCGGCCAGACGTTCGTCGTCCATAGCGTCGGCGACCTCGTGCCGCCGCTTCAACGGCAGATCCCGCACCGTCGCCGCGACGTCGACCGCACGCATGGTGTCGAACAGCATCAGCAGTTGCGCCGCGCCTTGGGTCTGCCCGGTCAGGTCGGTGAGCCCGAGCCCCGACACCTCCGACCAGGGAACCACCTGCATCGGCGCCCGTCGCCTGCCAAGACCGAGGCGGGTCGACCGCTCGCGGATGGCGAGTTTCGCGAGCACCCAGTCCCGGGTCCTCGTCGGTTCCATCGCGGCGTCGACGACGGTGACCCGTGCGTCCGAGCTCATGAGCGACGCGTGCGCGTCGAACAGCTGCCCGACCACGAGCACCTCGTTGGGGCGCTGGTGGAACCGCCGCATGTTGACCGAACCGGTGGCGAGGGTGACGGCGTTGGGCTCGATCGAGGTCACCCGCAGCATCGGGACGAAAACGCGGCGCCTCGTGGTCAGCTCCACCACGAGCCCGAGGATCCGTGGCGGCTGCTGATCCAGCCGCAGGCCCGCCACCAGGTCACGCACCTTGCCGATCGATTCCCCATCGGGCCCGAAAACCGGCAAACCGGCCAGCTGAGCTGCGAATACCCTGTTGACGGCGGCCATGCGTGGAGGTTATCGGCTCCCGGCGCGCGAGACGATTCGTGTGATCACCGCAGGGCCCAGGCGGCGAGGTCCGGGACGGCGGCGTAGGCCGGGTCTTCGGCGAGCGCGTTCAGGGTCCACTTCGGCCGCGGCCACGAACCAGCCGAGCTTCTCGTCCATTGTGGACTCGCCGGACCGGTTCCAGAGAAGGGAGATCGAGCCGTACTCGAGGTCGCCCGCGAGGGACGTTCTGGAAATGCAGGTCTTCGTTCACCATCAGCACAGCGCCCTGACCGGCCCAAGTGGACAGTGCGAGCGGTTGGTCGCCGGATTCCTCGTGGCCAGCCGAGCTTCAGGATCGCGGGCCTTCCGCCGGGGAGGCGGACGAGCTGGGCCACACCGACGAACCCGTGCATGGGCCGGGCCGGGGAGCGTGTTCGAGGAATGCGAGCGGGATCTTGAAACCGGTCACGAGCTCAGACTGGCAGCCTCGTCCACCGTGTTTTCACCGTGACCCGCCGGGCGTACCGTGAAAAACGAGAGCTAACCCCGGGAGCAGTCATGGTGGTGGAGATTCTCAGTGCGGTCGTCGTCGCGGGCGGCGCTTGGCTCGCGACCAGCATCCGTGTGGTCAGACAGTACGAACGCGGGCTCATCTACCGGTTCGGCCGCGTCCGGGCGACCATCAGGGAACCCGGGCTCACGCTGCTGGTGCCCTTCGCGGACAGGCTCCAGAAGGTCAACATGCAGATCATCACGATGCCGATCCCCGCTCAGGACGGCATCACCCGCGACAACGTCACCGTACGGGTCGACGCGGTCGTGTACTTCAAGGTGATCGACCCGGTCGTGGCCGCGGTGAACGTGCAGGACTATCGCTCGGCCGTCGGGCAGGTCGCGCAGACCTCGCTGCGGTCGATCATCGGCAAGAGCGACCTCGACGACCTGCTGTCGAACCGCGAGCGGCTCAACGAAGGTCTGGAGCTGATGATCGACAGCCCGGCGCTGGATTGGGGCATCCACATCGACCGCGTCGAGATCAAGGACGTCGCGTTGCCGGAATCGATGAAACGCTCGATGTCGCGCCAGGCCGAAGCCGAACGTGAACGGCGGGCGCGGGTCATCTCGGCGGACGGTGAGCTGCAGGCGTCGTACAAGCTCTCGCAGGCAGCCGCGACCATGGCCGATACCCCGGCGGCGCTGCAGCTACGGCTGCTCGAGACCGTGGTCCAGGTGTCGGCGGAGAAGAACTCGACGCTGGTCCTGCCGTTCCCGGTGGAGCTGCTGCGGTTCCTCGACGCGAACACGCCGAAAAAGGAAGAGCCGCCCGCTCCAGCGCCAGAGGTGGCGGCGCCGGAGGCCAACGGTCAGGTGACCCCGGCTCCGCGCAATCCGGACGACGCCGACCTGCTCCCGTGAGGCGGTAGCTACTCGAGCTGGCCGTTGACCCCGAGGATGATCATCGTCCCGATGAAACCGGTGTACAGCGCGATGACGATGTAGCCGATGACGACCGCGGCGAGCGCGATACCGCGTCCGCCGGCCTCACCGCGGTTCGCCTTCGCCAGCCCGATGTGCCCCAGGATGAGCCCGACGATCACGGTCACGCACGAGCAGAGCCCGACGATCGAGCACACCAGCCCGGCGATCGCCATCCCGTTCTCCTGCGGGCGGCTCTGCAGCCCAGCCGCGTACGGGTTGTACGGCTGGCCGTAGGGCTGCTGCGGATACGTGATCGGCAGAGGTGTGTACACCGCCGGGGCCGCGACGTCCGGGGTCGCGAAACCGGCGCCGGGCGAAGGCACCGGCTCGGCCGTCAACGGGTCGATGGCCTGCGGATACGGCTGCTGGTCCAGCACCGTGGGCTGGTCGGCCTCGGCGCTAGGGGGCGCGAACGGAGGTGGCGGTTCGAACGGCGCCGGCGGCTCGAACGGCGGGGGCGGCTCGAAGGGAGCGGGCGCCTGGAACTGCTGCGGTTCCGACGGTGGCGGCTCGGGGCTCGACACCGTGTCGGACGCCGACGTCGGGTCCGAATAGGACGTCGGGTCGGAGTAGGACGACGTCGAATCGGACGTCGACGGCTGGTCCTGCGAGTCGGAACTGCTCATCCGGTTGGCCCCCATGGTTCGTGCGGGACACCACCGTATCTCCAGGTGGACCCGCACCGGCGGCCGGTGGGAATCCGCCGAACGGAGTGACTGCGCTCATAGCAGGGTGCCGCGTTTCGCGTCATACTCACCGGTAACCCAGCGCCGGGAGTCCCGGCGCGCGCGATATCCGTTAGGGAGCAGCGATGGCTCGCCTCGCCCAGACCGCCGGCTTGACCGACGTGCAGTCCGAAATCCTGGCCACGGTCCGCCAGTTCGTGGACAAGGAGGTCATCCCGCGCGCGCAGGAGCTGGAACACTCCGACACCTATCCCACCGACATCGTCGAGGGAATGAAGGAGATGGGCCTGTTCGGGCTCACCATCCCCGAGGAGTACGGCGGCCTCGGCGAATCGCTGCTGACCTACGCGCTGGTGGTCGAGGAGATCGCGCGCGGCTGGATGAGCGTCTCGGGCGTGATCAACACGCATTTCATCGTGGCGCACATGATCTCCCGTCATGGGACGCCGGAACAGAAGCAGCACTTTCTGCCGCGGATGGCGACCGGCGAGGTCCGCGGCTCGTTCTCGATGTCCGAGCCGGACCTCGGTTCCGACGTCGCCGCCATCAAGACCCGCGCCCGGAAGACCGACGACGGTTACGTCATCGACGGTTCGAAGATGTGGCTGACCAACGGTGGAAGCTCCAACCTGATCGCCCTGCTCGTCAAGACCGACGAAGGCGCGGAGAAGGCCCACCAGAACCTGACCACGTTCCTGGTCGAGAAGCCCGAAGGCTTCGGCGAGGTCGCGCCCGGGCTGACCATCCCCGGCAAGATCGACAAAATGGGGTACAAAGGCGTCGACACCACCGAGGCGGTGTTCGACGGCTACAAGATCGGCGCGGACATGGTGCTCGGCGAGGCGCCGGGCAAGGGTTTCGCGTACATGATGGACGGGGTCGAGGTCGGCCGCGTGAACGTCGCCGCGCGGGCCTGCGGCATCGCGATCCGCGCGTTCGAGCTGGCGGTGGAGTACGCCCAGCAGCGCAAGACCTTCGGCAAGGCGATCGCCGAGCACCAGGCGGTGGCGTTCAAGCTCGCCGAGATGGCGACCAAGGTCGAGGCCGCGCACCTGATGATGGTCAACGCCGCCCGGCTCAAGGATTCCGGCGAGCGCAACGACGTCGAGGCCGGCATGGCGAAGCTCATCGCGAGCGAGTACTGCGCCGAGGTCACCCAGGACTCGTTCCGCATCCACGGCGGCTACGGCTACTCGAAGGAGTACGAGATCGAGCGGCTCATGCGTGAGGCGCCGTTCCTGCTCATCGGCGAAGGCACCAGCGAGATCCAGAAGACGATCATCTCGCGTGGGCTGTTGAGGGAGTACAAGTCCCGAGGCTGAGCGGTGGCAGGTGCCTGGCTCGTGAGTGGTAATGACGGTTAGAACCGTCATTACCACTCACGAGGTGGGCTCTTGAGGTTCGCGCCTTTTGCCCGTCCTTGACAAGATGGAAGGGGACGGGCGAGAGGTGGTTGGCGTGAGTGCTCCCTTTGGTGGCGGCGGGCGTGCCGCGGGCGGCCTGCCCAGGCTGCCGACGCCGCCTTCAGGCTGGCCGATCGCTTCCTACGCGACCTACGGCGAGGCCCAGCAGGCCGTCGACTTCCTCGCGGAGAAGCAGTTCGGCGTCACCGACGTGACCATCGTCGGCGTCGACCTGATGCTGGTCGAGCGGGTGCTCGGCAGGCTGAGCTGGGGGCGGGTGCTCGGCACCGGCGCGGTGTCCGGCGCCTGGTTCGGCCTGATCATCGGCCTGCTGCTCGGTATGTTCAACAACCAGGGTTTCGCCTGGCAGCCGATGCTCGGAGGGCTGGTTCTCGGCATCCTTTCGTGGACGGTCTTCGCGGCCATCAGCTACAGCATGTCCCGCCGCGATTTCTCCTCCGCGAGCCAGCTCGTCGCCGGTCGCTACGACGTCCTCTGCCAGCCACGATCGGCCGAACGTGGCCGTGAGCTCCTAGCACAGCTCGCACTGCGTCCACACCGCCCGAACCAGTGACACGCGAACGTCCACCCGGGACCGGACCACTGACATTCGGCGGTATGGGCTCGGCCGTTCAGGCTGGTCACAGGGTGGGCCGCTGAATCGTTACCGATACTGGTTGCGGGCATTGATCGCCCGGAATAGGTTGCACAACACCAGTCGGGCGGATGCGTACTCCAGCGTGTTCGCCCGAGCACTAGCACGTCGGGGTGCTGGCGCGGTTTGCCTCATAGCGTCCTGTGCCGGCCGGAGCGTCACATCCGGGCGTGCGCGCGGGTGAGGAGGCCCTCATGGGGAAGAGGATGAGCGCGAGCCGGAGGGGCCGCTCACCGGGCCGCGCCGCAGCGCTAGTCGGCACGACAATGCTGACAGCCGGCCTGCTGGCCGGCTGCGGATCGGGCTCCGGACTCAAGATCAACGTCTACTACGCACCCGAAGACAACTTCCAGTCCGTTGTGGACGAATGCACCAAGGCCTCCGGCGGTCGCTACGAGGTCGTTTACAACAAGCTGCCGCGCGGAGCCGATGGGCAGCGCGAGCAGATGGTGCGGCGCCTGGCCGCTGGGGATGAATCGCTCGATGTCCTTGGGCTGGACGTCACCTGGGTTTCCGAGTTCGCCGAGGCGGGCTGGGCCGAGGAATGGACTGGGGAGGCGAAGGCCGAGGCGACGGCGGGTGTCCTACCTGGACCGCTCGAAACCGCGACCTGGAACGGGAAACTCTACGCGGCGACAAAGAACACGAACGTCCAGCTGCTCTGGTACGACGACCGGATCACGCCGACCCCGCCGAAGACCTGGGACGAGATGATCACCCAGGCGCAGGCGCTCAAGGCGCAGGGCAAACCGGCGAACGTCGTGTTCACCGGTGCGCAGTACGAAGGCCTCGTCGTCATCTACAACACGCTCGTCGAGTCGGCGGGCGGCAAGATCCTCTCCGACGACGGCAAGTCCGTCGTGATGGACGAGGGTGCGGTCAAGGCACTCGAAATGCTGAAGAAGGTCACCTCGGCGGGAATCACCGACCCGTCGCTGACCAACTCGAAGGAGGACGAGGTTCGCCAGGCCTTCCAGCGTGGCAACGCCGCCTTCGAGCTGAACTGGCCGTTCGTCTACGCCTCCTACGCCAAGGAGAAGAAGGACGAACTGCAGCACTTCAAGTGGACGACCTATCCGGAGTTCGAAGCCGGCAAGCCCGCGAAGACCACGATCGGTGGTTACGACCTGGCGGTCAGCAAGAGCTCGATGCACAAGCCGGAGGCCTTCGAGGTCGCGCTGTGCCTGCGCAACGAGAAGAACCAGAAGTTCTCCGCGCTCAAGGACGGCGTCCCGCCGACGCTCGAATCGCTGTACACGGACACCGCCCCGCTCGACCCGACCGCGGCCGTCAGTGACGACAACCCGAGCATGGATACCAAGTACCCGATGCGGGAAACGATTCTGGACGCGCTCAAGGACGCCGCTGTGCGTCCGTTGACCCCCGCGTACCAGAACGCTTCCACCGTCCTTTCGAAGGTGCTTTCCCCGCCTGCTGACATCGATCCGCAGAAGACCGCGGAAACGTTGCGGGAACAGCTCGCAGACGCGCTCCAGTCGAAGGGAGTGATCCCGTGACCATTCAAGAAACACCCACCACCACTGAGAAGTCGACGGGCAAGAAGGCCAAACCCGTACTCAGTGAAGGAAAGAAGGCCGAGCGCCGGCTCGGACTATGGCTGTGCGCGCCGGCCGCGTTCGTGATGATCGCCGTCACCGGGTACCCGATCATCTACTCGATCTGGCTCTCCCTGCAGCGCTACGACCTGAGATTCCCCGCTCAGCAGGAATTCGTCGGGCTCGACAACTACATCGCGGTGCTGTCCAACGGCTATTGGTGGACGGCCTTCGGCACCACGATGGCGTTGACGATCATCTCGGTGGCGATCGAGTTCGTCCTCGGCATGGGGCTCGCGCTGATCATGCACCGGACGCTGGTCGGCCGGGGTCTGGTGCGGACGGTTTCCCTGATCCCGTACGGCATCGTGACGGTCGTGGCGGCGTTCTCCTGGTACTACGCGTGGACACCGGACACGGGTTATCTGGCGAACCTGCTCTCGCCCGGCGGGGCGCCGCTCACCGAGTGGGCGCCGTCGCTGTTGATCATCATCGTCGCCGAGGTCTGGAAGACGACACCGTTCATGGCGCTGCTGCTGATGGCAGGCCTGGCGCTGGTGCCGGACGACCTGCTCAAGGCCGCGGCGATGGACGGGGCCAGCGCGTGGCAGCGGTTCACCAAGGTGATGCTCCCGGTGATGAAACCGGCGATCCTGGTGGCGCTGCTGTTCCGAACGCTGGACGCGTTCCGCATTTTCGACAACATCTTCGTGCTCACCAACGGGGCACAGGACACGTCGTCGGTGTCGATGCAGACCTACAACAACCTGGTCAAAGGCCTGAACCTCGGCATCGGGTCCACGATGGCGGTGCTGATCTTCCTCACGGTGGCGATCATCGCGGTCATTTTCATCAAGGTGTTCGGCACTGCCGCCCCGGGCAGTGACTCGGGAGGTAAGCGCTGATGGCCATCGGTGGAGCGGTCACGACCGGCCGCAAGGTCAATTGGGGCCTCATCGACATCCTGGTACTCGTCTTCGCGCTGTTCCCTGTGTTGTGGGTGGTCTCCCTTTCGTTCAAGACGAAGGAGACGCTCAACGACGGGTACTTCTTCCCGCAAGAGTGGACGTGGCAGAACTACGCCGACATCTTCGAAACCACGGAGTTCATCCGCGCACTGGTGAACTCGATCGGGATCGCGATCATCGCCACGGTGATCGCGGTCGTGCTCGGCACGATGGCGGCGTACGCGATCGCCAGGCTCGACTTCCCCGGCAAGCAGCTGCTCGTCGGGATGTCGTTGCTGATCGCGATGTTCCCGCAGGTCTCGCTGGTGACGCCGCTGTTCAACATCGAGCGGCAGCTCGGCCTGTTCGACACCTGGCCGGGCCTGATCCTGCCGTACATCACGTTCGCACTGCCACTGTCGATCTACACGCTGTCCGCGTTCTTCCGGGAAATCCCGTGGGAGCTGGAAAAGGCGGCGAAGATGGACGGCGCGACGCCGGCGCAGGCGTTCCGGAAGGTGATCGCGCCGCTGGCCGCGCCGGGCGTGTTCACCACCGCGATCCTGGTGTTCATCTTCTGCTGGAACGACTTCCTGTTCGCCATCTCGCTGACGTCCACCGAGGCGTCGCGCACGGTGCCGGCGGCGTTGTCGTTCTTCACCGGGTCTTCGCAGTTCGAAGACCCCACCGGGACGATCTCCGCGGCCGCCGTGGTGATCACCATCCCGATCATCCTGTTCGTGTTGTTCTTCCAGCGTCGCATCGTGGCGGGGCTGACGTCTGGTGCGGTGAAGGGCTGACCCATGGCTGAAATTGTTCTGGACAAGGTGACCAAGAAGTACCCGGACGGCGCGGTCGCGGCGTCCGAAGTGGACATCACCATCGCCGACGGCGAGTTCATCATCCTGGTCGGCCCGTCCGGCTGCGGGAAGTCGACGACGCTCAATATGGTCGCCGGCCTCGAGGACATCACCTCGGGCGAACTGCGCATCGATGGCAAGCGTGTCAACGAAAAGGCGCCGAAGGATCGCGACATCGCGATGGTGTTCCAGTCGTACGCGCTGTATCCGCATATGAGCGTGCGCGAGAACATGGCGTTCCCGCTGCGCTTGGCGAAGGTCGCCGACGCGACGGTGCGGGCGAAGGTGGAGGAGGCCGCGGAGATCCTGGATCTGACGGGGCACCTGGACCGCAAACCGGCGAACCTCTCCGGTGGCCAGCGGCAGCGCGTCGCGATGGGCCGGGCGATCGTCCGTAACCCCAAGGCGTTCCTGATGGACGAGCCACTGTCCAATCTGGACGCAAAGCTGCGCGGGCAGATGCGGACGTCGGTGTCGAAGATCCAGAAGCAGCTGGGGACGACGACGCTGTACGTCACGCACGACCAGACCGAGGCCATGACGCTGGGCGACCGCGTCGTGGTGCTGCGGGCCGGATACGTGCAGCAGATCGGCTCGCCGCAGTTCCTGTACGACAACCCGGCGAACCTGTTCGTGGCCGGGTTCATCGGCAGCCCGTCGATGAACTTCATCCCGGCGACCTTGGAGAACGGCACCGCGCGCAGTGCACTCGGCGAGATCCCGCTCACCGACCGGGTCCGCAGGCTTGCCGAGGCCGCTGACGCACCCCGTGAGGTCATCGTCGGCATCCGGCCGGAGCATTTCGAAGACGTGGCTCTCGTCGACGCCTCCGCGCGGGACGGCGGCGCGACTTTCACCGCGCACGTCGACGTACTCGAGTCGATGGGTTCGGAGAAGTTCGCGCACTTCACGGTGGAGGGCGAGGTCGCTTCGTCGTCCGACCTGGCGGATCTCGCGGCCGACAGCGGTTCGGCCGACGTGCCGGGTGCCGAGTCGCAGATCGTGGCCCGGCTCTCCGCGTCGTCCGCGGCGGCCGAAAACCAAGACGTCGAGCTGTGGTTCGACGCCGACAAGATCAAGCTCTTCGACGGCTCGTCCGGCAAGAACCTGACCTACACCGACTAGCCGGTCGCGCGTGAAGGCCCCCTTCCCCTCGGCTCAGCCGAGGGGAAGGGGGCCTTCACGCGCACCCTCGCCGACGGTGCGTGCTCAGTACTCGGTCTCCGGGAGCACGAGCCAGAGGATGATGTAGATCAGGAACTGCGGACCCGGCAACAGGCAGGAGAGCAGCGCGAGCACCCGCACCTTGCCCGGCGTGGTGCCGAACCGCTTGGCGATGCCGGCGCAGACGCCGCCGATCATGCGGCCCTGCCGCGGGCGGGTCAGTCGGGTGGCTACGGAGTTACTCACGGGTTCGTTCCCCTCGGTCGTCACGGTGGGTCGGGATTCGGCGGTAGGCCGATCCGGTGCGTGAAATCCATTCTCGCGTCGTTGCCGCGCGACCGCATCCGACTGCGGAGGGAAACACACCCCTAAGGGCGTGAAGTCGTCGTCAAGGGCCCACCAGGGAAAATGCGGAAGACCCTGTGTTTTTCGCCCGTAAGGGGTGGTAATTCGAGCGCGGTTGACGATACTGCACCGGTGCGTGCGAAGAGCCGGTTGTTGACCACGTTCCTCTGTGGCCTGTTCCTCGCGGCGGCCTGTACCACGCAGGAAGCGCCTGCCCCGGCGCCGTCGACGACGGACCGCGACGAGCCCTTGACCGCGGTTGCCGCACTTCGGGAACTCTCGATGCTCGATTACTGCAGTCTTCTCGACCGGCGCGTGGTGATCGGCGACGGCAACGCGGTCAAGCCACCGTTGTCGTCTTTCGAGGACTGCCGCTTCGAATTCGTCGAAGGCGCCAATCGCTACACGATCACGACCGGGCCGATCACTTCCGGCCAGGATCCGAACAATCAGCCGTACGAGTACGCCGGGCCCCTTCCGCTGGGGGTGAGCGTCCAGCAGTCGACGTTCAACGCGAGCACCGCCTGCACCCGGCTGCTGATCTTCGCAGACGGCATCCGGTTGTCGATCGTCGTTACCTCCGACAACAAGGATCTGTCGGATCAGCTCAACCGCTGCCGCAAGGCGGACGCGACGGTCGGGACCGCGTTGGCGGCGATCACCTCCGGGAAGGTCGGCGGGCTCGCTCTCGATCAGCGTTCGTGGGGCCGGGTTGCCCCGTGCGTCCTGCTCGACCAGCGCGAACTCGACGCGGCCAGCGGCGAGGGAACCCAGACCGCGCCCGCGCTGACCGGGCACAGTTGCATCCGGGGGAAGATCAGCCTCGCCCTATCGGTCAGCGCCGACACCACGCCCGGCGCGACGGAAGCTCTCGGCGGGCGGCAGGCCGAGGTGACCACTTCCGGTGCGTTCTGCGAGGTGACGACGCACCGGCCGATTCCGGGCACGCCGGACCGGGTCGAGCAGGCGCTGCTCACGGTGGTCAACGTCGCCGGGAACGCGGACGCCACTTGCGTGACGGCTCGGGAGGTCGCGGTCGCGGTCTTCCCGAGGCTCCCCTGACCAGGTGCGGTGGGGGTCCGCTCAGCGCAGGCGGGGCAGCCTGAAGGAGCACATCGCTTCGTCGAGGGCCTCGAAGTCCAGGGGCGGGTGCGGTAGCTCGCTGGACTGACCGGGGTTCGCGCGGAGGCCGTCGAGGAGCAGGGCGAGGCAGCGGCGCCACAGGTCGGGCTGGATACCGTGCGTGTATTCGATGACCGAGCCGATCATCTGGTGCAGCAGCGGCATATCCGTCGGCACGACGTCGGCGCGGAGGTCGCCCGAGGCCTGGGCCCGCTGGACGAGCCGTGTGATCAACGGCACCAGATGGGATTTGGCCTCGGCGACGCGCTCGTGGCCGAAGGCATTCGAAAGCATGACCTCGCGTAGGCCGCGGTCGCTGGCGTGGAGTTCGACCGCGCGCCAGGTGAAGGTGGTGAAGCCTTCCCAGGGGTCTTCGGCGCGAAGGGCGTCTTCGGCGAGTTTGCGAATCGCCTCGAACTGGTCGACGAACATGGCCTCGACCAGGTGTTCCTTACTGGGGAAGCGGCGGTACACGGTGCCGACGCCGACACCGGCGTGATGGGCGACGTCGTCGAGCGTCGCCTCGAGCCCGCGTTCGCCGAAGACCTCGCGTGCCGCCGCGATGATGCGTTGCCGATTTAGTTCAGCGTCGCGCCGCAGCGGCCGCGCCGGTGCGGCGGGAGCGAGATCCCGAGCCATCCGACCAGCTTAACAAACAAAGTCGAGGGTGCATCTCCGCTTTTCGTGTACCTTGGTCGACAGAAGGGGAGGTACCTACTCCACATATCTTCTCCATCACTATCGGTGAGGAAACAGCCCGCATGTCAGAGTCATCAACTGCTGTCGTCATGCCGCCGGGGGATGCGGCCGCACAGCACGCCAACCCACATCACGCCAGGAGATGGCTGATCCTGGTGGTGATCGGCCTCGCTCAGCTGATGGTGGTGCTGGACGCCACCGTCGTGAACATCGCGCTGCCCTCGGCGCAGCAGGACCTCGGTTTCTCGAACGACGCACGGCAGTGGGTCGTCACCGCGTACGCGCTCGCGTTCGGCAGCCTGCTCCTGCTGGGCGGACGGCTCGCGGACCTCTTCGGCCGCAAACGCGCGTTCCTGGTCGGGCTCGCCGGATTCGCCGTGGTGTCGGCGATCGGCGGCGCCGCGACCAGTATCGAAATGCTGCTCGTGGCCCGTGCCGCGCAGGGTGTCTTCGGCGCCTTGCTCGCGCCGGCCGCGCTTTCCTTGCTCACCACGACCTTCACCGACCCGAAGGAACGCGGAAAGGCGTTCGGCGTCTTCGGTGCGATCGGTGGCGGCGGCGCGGCGATCGGCCTGCTGCTCGGCGGCGTGCTGACCGAATATCTCGACTGGCGCTGGTCCATGTTCGTCAACATCATCTTCGCGGTGGTCGCGTTCGCCGGTGCCGCGGTGCTGCTGAAGAACCAGGAAAGTGAAGGCCCACGGCCGAAACTCGACATCCCGGGCACGATCACCGCGTCGGCCGGTCTGTTCGCGCTGGTCTACGGCTTCGCGAACGCGGAGCGCGACTCGTGGTCGTCGATCTCGGTGTGGGGCTTCCTCGCCGCCGGCGTCGCGCTGCTGATCGCGTTCGTCGTTGTGCAGCAACGCGCCGAGCATCCGCTCCTGCCGCTGCGCGTCCTGCTCGACCGTGATCGCGGCGGCTCGTACCTCGCGATGTTCCTGCTCGCGATCGGGATGTTCTCGATCTTCCTGTTCCTGACGTTCTACATCCAGCTGAACCTCGGGTTCACGCCGGTGCAGAGCGGGGTCGCGTTCCTGCCGATGGTCGCCACCCTGATGGTGGCCGCGACGTCCGCGACGAGCATCCTGCTGCCGAGGTTCGGGCCGAAACCGCTGGTGTCACTGGGAATGCTGATCGCGGGGGCGGGCCTCTTCTGGCTCAGCGCGATCGACACGACCAGCACCTACTCCAACGGTGTGCTGTTCCCGCTGATGGTGATGGGCATCGGGATCGGCCTGGCCATGGCGCCTGCGATGAGCGTCGCGACCTTCGGCGTCGACACGCACGACGCCGGTGTCGCGTCGGCGGCGGTCAACACGGCGCAGCAGGTCGGCGGCTCGATCGGGACGGCGCTGCTGAGCACGCTGGCCGGCAACGCCGCCACGTCGTTCGTCGTCGGGAAGGTGCCTTCGCCGCAGCTCATGGCCGAGGCCGCGGTGCACAGCTACACGACGGCCTTCGTTTGGGCGGGCTGGATCTTCGTCGCGGGCGCGGTGATCTGCGGACTGCTGATCCGGCCGGGCGCTCCGGCTCCGGCCTCGTCCGATTCGGACGCCCCGGTCGCCGTCCACATGTAGTCCAGGAACGCTATGAAGGACGCTTTCATTGCAAAATTGCAATGAAAGCGTCCTTCATAGCGTTGGGGTGAGGGCTATTGAGACCGGGCTCGGACGGCTTCGATGACGTCGTCGTCCCACCGGTGCGTCCGGATCAGCCGGTACCGTTCGCCCGCGACCCACATGTAGGCCTCGGCGTCTGTCCGGTTCCCGATCATGTCCGCCTGCCGCAGCATTTCCACCACCGGAACGAACTCCTCGTCGAACCACCGTTGCGCGATGGTCTGCCGGTTGAAGTAGCTGCATTCATCCTGGGTCAGCCGGAAGCCCCAGGCTTCGATGTGCTCGCCCAATTGCGCGTAGTCCCAAGGATCCGAGACGATCACCGAAGCCCGCGCGTGCCCGGTCAACGGAACCCGTTCGAGGAACAGGCGCCGGTAGTCCTTGACGATCAGGTCGCCGCGGTACCGGATCCCGCTCGGGTCCAGTTTGGTCCGGACGCCGGTGACCATCGCCTCTATTGTGGACAGTCCCATCGCGTGCGCCACGGAGACCCGGTGGTGGCCGTCGATGATGAAATGCAGTTCGCCGACCCGGTAGACCTCGATCGGCGGGATCGACTCGCCGCGCCTCGCGGCGAGCGCCAGTCGTTCCCAGCGTTCGCGGACCCGGCCGGACGTCGGCCGGAAGCGGCGGTCGAAGTCGCGGCCGCGGTCGACACTCCCGACGATCGAGTCGAGCCGGATCACCCGCAGTCCGACTCGCCGTTCGGCGACGTAGCCGAGCGCGTCGATCACCTCGTGGAACGGAAGCATGATGTTGACGTCGTCGGGTTCGCGGCGCAGCCAGTTCGCCAGCCGCGACAACACCTGACGCCGTCTCGCGCGCAGGAAGTCGTGCTCCGCGTCGGCCCTGGGAAAGCCGGTGTCCTTCATTTCGCCTCCGCGGGAGCGAGTACGAACTCCATGATCCGGTGCCCGACCACGTTGCGGACCGTCGTCTCACCGATCTTCCGGTCCGGCACAGGTTCACCGTGCGGGTGAATATGCCCATGCAGCAACCATTTTGGCCGCAATAGCTCGATCGTGCGATGGAGACAGTCGAAACCGCGATGCGGCCGATCCTCACGGTCACCACATCCTCGCGGTGGTGCATGCGTCAGGAGGATGTCGACGTCGCGTCCGTCACGCCATCGATGGAAACGCGCACGCCGTACCAGGCCGCGGGCACGCCGCGCCTGCTGGCGCTGCGACCACTGGTTGGGGCCGTCGTTGTAGCGGACCGAACCGCCGAGCCCCGCAACCCGGAGCCCGGCGATGTCGACGATCCGCCCGTCCGCGTTCACCCCGCCCGCCGGGCCCGGCCACACCGCCGGGAAACCGTCCTTCATGGACAGTCCCCCGTAGCGGGTGTAACCGGACAGGTCCGGATCGTGGTTGCCGGGCACGAAAACACAAGGCACGTCGAGTGCGCTCGCCAGGAACTCGAGGTAGTCGTACGGCAGATCGCCGGCGCCGATGACGAGGTCGGCCGGGTGGTTGTGGACAGCCGAACTCCACAGCCGTTCGTCGACCTCGTCCGCGACAACCAGCGCCCTCATGCGCCCAGGGTAAGGCCAAACGGGCTATTTGACGCCGTGTGCGAACGCGGGGTCCTTGACGATGATCGCGACGATGACGCACAGCCAGACGACGCAGAAGGCGAGCGCCCAGAACTTGAGGTTGGTCAGGATCCTTGGCATGAGAGAACTCCAAGTGCTACCGAACGGGAAGAGGGACCCGTGCCGCTTCAGGCTCAGAGCCAGCGGTTCTTCCGGAATATTCGGTAGAGCAGGAGGCAGACGCCGAAGATGATCGTCATCGCCAGCGGGTAGCCGAAGCGCCAATGCAGCTCCGGCATGTAGTCGAAGTTCATCCCGTAAATGCCGGCCAGCGCCGTCGGGACCGCGATGATCGCCGCCCAAGCGGTGATCTTGCGCATGTCGGTGTTCTGCTGCAGCGTGATCTTCGCCAGCGTCGCGTCGACCAGGGTCGTCAGCAGTTCGTCGAAGCTCGCCACCCGCTCCGAAACGGTGGTGAGGTGGTCGGAGACGTCGCGGAAGTAGGAGCGGACCTCGTCCGGGATGAGTCGCGTGTAGCCCTCGGCGAGGCGCTGCAGGGGCGTCGCGAGCGGCATCACCGCGCGGCGAAGCTCCAGTACTTCACGCTTCATGAAGTAGATCTGTTCCGCGCTGACCTGCGAGCGCGGCGCGAAGACGTGCGTCTCCATCTCGTCGATGTCGGACTCGATGCCGGTGGTGACGTCGAGGTAGTGGTCGACGACATGGTCCGCGATCGCGTGCAGCACCGCGGACGAGCCGAGGGCGAGCCGCTCCGGCTCCTCGTCCATTTCGCGGCGCAGCCGGGCCAGCCCCGAGTGATTCCCGTGCCGGACGGTGATGATGAAGTCCCGTCCGAGGAACGCCATCAGCTCGCCGGTCTCGACGATCTCGTTCGCCGTCGTCGGCGACTCGTGTTCGACGTAGCGGACCGTCTTCAGCACCATGAACAGCGTGTCGTCGTAGCGTTCGAGCTTGGGTCGCTGGTGCGCTTCGAGCGCGTCCTCGACGGCCAGTTCGTGCAGGCCGAAGGTGTCCGCGATGCCCTGGATCTGCTCGGCGTCGGGTTCGTGCAGCCCGATCCAGACGAAACCGGTGTGCCGCTTGCGCACCTCTTTGATCGCCTCGGAGTGCGACCAACGGCCTGGCAGGCGTTTGCCCTCCACATACACCGCGCAGTCGACGACGTACGCCGAAAGGGGGACGGGCAGCGGTCGCTCGGGGAGGTTCTTGGCGCGGCCGTTGCTCCGGCCGCGAAGGCCGCCGAGCGAGGGAATGGCAGGCATGGGGATCTCCTGGACTGACGTCGTGCGTTGCGCGCGAAGACGACGGGCCAAGCGGTCGGGGGGCCGCTCGGCTAGGCCAGCGTTCCCGGTTTCGTCAGACCTGCCAGGTGGGGATCCGGCGAGTCGTGAGGACGGGAACGCTGCGACTACTAGGGAGCGGACTATCGCCACTGGTCATCTCGGTTCCTCACCTCCTTCGGCTCGGCGGACGGTTACGCAGTGGTGTGGGTCGCGTTGACGACCTGACACCAATGGTCGAGGGTACTCCTCAACATGAAAGCGTGTCGTTCCAGGCTCACGCGGCGTTACTCGTGCAGGAGGAATGGGTGCAGTTCGGTCGTTACTACGAAGAGTTCGAGGTCGGCGCGGTCTACAAGCACTGGCCGGGCAAAACGGTCACCGAGTACGACGACCACCTGTTCTGCCTCATCACGATGAACCACCATCCGTTGCACCTCGACTCGCATTACGCGCAGGAGACCACCGACTTCGGCAAGAACGTCGTGGTCGGCAACTACATCTACTCGCTGCTGCTCGGGATGTCGGTGCCGGACGTGTCCGGCAAGGCGATCGCGAACCTCGAGGTCGAATCGCTCAAGCACGTGAAGCCGACGTTCCACGGTGACACCATCTACGGCGAGACCGAGGTGCTCGACAAGACGCCGTCGAAGTCCAAGGACGACCGGGGCGTGGTCTACGTCGAGACGCGCGGCTACAAGCAGGACGGCACGATCGTGTGTGTGTTCCGCCGCAAGGTGATGGTGCCGAAGCGGTCGTACGGTGACTCTCGCGGCGGTGAACAGCCCGGGCGTCCCGTACCCCACGAATGACGAGGAGCGCGGCGATGTCCGTTGAGCTGGATGAGATCAAGAGGCGGCTGCGGACGTTCGCGGCGGTCGAGGCCGCCGGAGTTTCGCCGCTGTACGAACACCTGACATCGAAGGCGGCCGAGGACGACGACGTCGCCGGGCTGCTGACGGACGCCAGGGGTGGCGAGGCGCGCGGAACGCTGTTGATGGCGACAGCGCACCGGCTCATCCAGGCCGACCCGATCCACCCGCTTTCGCGGTACTACCCGTCGGTCGGCGGGTTCGACGGCGTGGACTCGGAGACCTGGCCGTTGTTCCGCTCGTTCCTGCTGGAGCGGGCGGAGCGGGCCAGAGCCATCATCAATTCGCGGTACACGCAGACCAACGAGGTCCGGCGGGCCGCGCTGCTCTACCCCGCGGTCACGGCCGCGGCCAAGGAGGCGGGCGGCAAGATCGCGCTGCTCGAGGTCGGGTGCAGCGCGGGTCTGCTGCTCGGGCTCGACAGGTACTCCTACCGCTACCAGTGCGACGGCGGTGAGCAGATCACCGCCGGCCCGGCGAAGGCCGCGGTCGGGCTGCACTGCGCGCTGGACCTCGCGCCGGGCGCCGTCACGCCGAAGGTGCCCAAGAAGCTGACGATCACCGCGCGCGCCGGGCTCGACCGGGCTCCGGTGGATCTGGCCGACGAGGACGAACTGGCCTGGCTCGAAGCCTGTGTCTGGGCGGACCAGCCGGACCGGATCCGGCTACTGCGGACCGCCGCGGCCGCGCAGGGCAAGCAGCGTCCTGACCTGATCTCCGGCGACGCTGTCGACGATCTCGCCTCGGCCGCGGCCACGTTGCCCGCCGAGGTTCCCTTGGTCGTGCTGACCAGCCACGTGCTGGCGTACCTGGGGGAGCGGCGCGCGGATTTCCTCGACGTACTGGGCAAACTCGCCGCCGAC
Source organism: uncultured Actinomycetota bacterium (assembly GCA_963766045.1). GTDB lineage: Bacteria > Actinomycetota > Actinomycetes > Mycobacteriales > Pseudonocardiaceae > Amycolatopsis. The sequence goes on from CAVXYN010000003.1 coordinate 726,320, forward strand.
CGGCCGCTGTGGTGGGTCAGCGAGGAGTTCTACCGCGCCGGGCTGGAACCGCTGCTGCCCGGCCGGGCCGATCTGGGCGACGCGACGAGCACGACGGCCGTACTCGGACTCGTCCGCTGGGACGTGAGCGGACCGGACGCGCGCGCACTGGCCAAGACGGCCCCGCACGGGCAGCGGATGACCTGGCTGCCCGTTTAGAACACGGCCTGCGTCATTCACTCTTCCGAAGGTGTCGGTAAAGCGTCGACAAGGCTAATTTTCGTTCCTTGACCGGCTTTCCCATCGCGTCATTTGCCAATAGGGACGTGGCATTTGTCATGTCGGCGAGACGTTGCCCGGCGGCAACACGCCCCAGTCGCGGAGAGTGACGAAAAGAAGATCGGCGAGCCGGCCCTCTTTGTCGAGTTCGATCATGGTTTCGGCGTCGATCCATCGAGCGTCGTCGGCGTCGTCGCCTGCACGGAGAGTGCCGCCGGTGATCGAGCAGGCGTAGTCGTGGATGTCGTACGGCCCGCGCCGGACGTTGCCGACGAGTGTGCCGGGACTCACGTCCAATCCGGTCTCTTCGCGCATTTCACGGATGACGGCGGCTTCGTCCGTTTCGCCGGGTTCGACCCGTCCGCCGGGGACGGACCACAGACCTTGTCCGGGTTCATTCGCGCGCCGGATCAGCAACAGGCGCCCGTGCTCGTCGTGGGCGATCCCGCCGACACAGCGGACGGTGCTGTCCGAAACGGTGTTCATTCCCGAATGGTAGACGCGGGCTTCGTGACAACGACTGTCCTGTACACGGAGAGTAGCCGTACGGTACACTCTCAACGGCCGGCTGACCCAAGCGCGGGACTTCCCTCCCGCGCCGGTGTCAGGTGCGGTACAAAATGAATAGTCAGTATCCGCAGTCCGAGAGTCACCGTAAGAGACAGGATTGATCGCTGTGAACGCGAAAAAGCTACTCGGTTTCGCTGGAATCGCGTTGGTGCTGTTCTTCGTGATCGCGCAGCCGGGCCAGGCCGCGGGCCTCGTGGGAAACATCATCGGCTTCCTGCGTGACTCGGCCGAATCGGTGATCACCTTCGTCAGTAACGTCTTCAGCTAGCGGACGGCGGATACTCTCGTAGCATGTTCGCCCCACGCGATCCAGACGAGTATCTCCTCGACACCGAACGGCGGGTCATCAGGATCCGCCGTCATTGGGCTGTGCTGCTGTGGGACACCTTCGAGACGGCCGCGTTGCTGGCCATCTGCGTCCTGGTGTCCTATCTGCTGCCGCCCGCCGCGTGGGTGATCCAGAACATCCTCTGGTACGCCGCGTTGCTCGTCATCCTGCGCTTCGCGTACGTGGTGATGGAGTGGTGGGTCGAACGGCTGGTCGTCACGGACAAACGGTTCGTCATGACCACCGGCGTCTACACCACCAAGGTGCTGATGATGCCGATCACCAAGGTCACCGACCTCACCTACGAGCGTTCCGCGTGGGGCCGGATGTTCGGTTACGGGACGATGGTGGTCGAGTCCGCCGGTCAGATCCAGGCGCTGAACCGCATCGACTACCTGCCCAGGCCGGAAGAGTTCTACGACACGATCTCCGAACTCGTCTTCGGCGACAAGCAGAAGCAGCAGGAGCGGTTCTCGATGATCAAGGCGCAGCGCGCCGCCCGCGGCAAGAAGGCGGTCGGTTAGCGCAGGTCCCGGGGTCGCTGTGACCCAGAGCATCGTCGATACTGAGCCGCGATGCGCATCGACCTGCACGCCCACTCCACCGCCTCCGATGGCACCGACACCCCTGCCGGGCTGGTCGCCGCCGCCGCGAAGGCGGGTCTCGACGTTGTCGCGATCACCGATCACGACACCACGGCCGGCTGGGCCCCGGCCGCCGAGGCACTCCCACCAGGGCTTTCCCTGGTGCCCGGCGCCGAGCTGTCGACGATCTCCGTCGACCCGGAGAGCGGACGGCATATCAGCGTCCACCTGCTCGCGTACCTCTTCGACCCGCAGTCGGCCGCGCTGGTCGCCGAGCAGAGCCGGCTGCGTGCGGAGAGGCGATGGCGGTTGCGCGTGATGGCCGAGCGGATGGCCGCCGACGGGCTGCCGGTCGATCCCGACGAGGTCATGTCGTTGCTGCCGGAGGACGGTTCGGCCGGGCGGCCGCATCTCGCGCAGGCGCTGGTGCGCGCGGGTGTCGTCTCGTCGGTGAACGAGGCTTTCGCGGGATACCTCGGCAACGGAAGCGGGTACTTCGTGGCACGGCAGGACACTCTCGTCGAGACGGCGATCGACATGATCGCCGAGGCGGGCGGGGTCACCGTTATCGCGCATCCCTTCGCCTACACGCGAGGCGCGACGATCACCGTCGACGTGCTGGCCGATCTGGCGAAGCGGGGCCTCACCGGGGTCGAGGTCGACCATCCGAACCACGACGAGGAGACCCGCGTGCGGCTGCACGGGCTGGCGGGGGAACTCGGGCTCGTGCGAACCGGCTCGAGCGACTACCACGGTACGAACAAGACCATCGAGCTCGGCGACGAGACCACGGATCCGCAGGCGCTCGAAGAGCTCGTCGCGCGGTCGACCGGCTTTCAGGTCGTGACCCGGTGACCATCACGGACTTCTTCGACGCGCGCCTGTTCATGAGCGCGACGATCACGCTGATCGTCATCATGGACCCGCCCGGCACCGTGCCGGTGTTCCTGAGCCTGGTCGGGCGCAAACCCGTGGCGTTCCGCGCCCGCGCCGCCCGGCAAGCGGTGCTGGTCTCGCTGCTCGTCATCACGCTGTTCGCCGTTGCGGGGCAAGCGATCCTGGCCTACCTCGGCATCGGAATCCCGGCGCTGCAAGGCGCGGGCGGACTGTTGCTGCTGCTGATCGCGCTGCAGTTGCTCACCGGCAATACCGGCGGCGAGTCCGAGGCGGCGAGCGACGACGTCAACGTCGCACTGGTGCCGCTCGGCACCCCGCTGCTCGCCGGACCGGGCGCCATCGCCGCGACCATCGTCTTCGTGCGGCAGGCCGACGGCCACGTCGGCGCATACGTGGCGCTCGGGCTGGCGATCGTGACGGTGCACTTCACGCTGTACCTGTGCATGCGGTACTCGGGCGTGGTCATCCGGCTGATCAAGGAAAGCGGCATCACGCTGCTCGCGAAGATCGCCGGTCTGCTGCTGGCGGCCATCGCGGTGGAACTGGTCGCGAACTCGGTGCGAGGCTTCATCGCCGGCGCCTGAGGTCCTCCGGCTTCACGCGCAGCCGGGCATCGGTGCGAGGGGCGGTAGCAAAGGTCCCTTGCTTCCTTGCTGGGGGAGCCCTGCCGAAAGTGTCGGTGGGGGTGCGTAGCGTTGCGGGCGGGGTGATCCGATGGACCAGATTGGTTTCGACTTCGGGGTCGAGGCGCCGCGCAAGCTGACGAAGGTCTCGCCGGCGCGCCTCGCCACCTTCGAAGACTGCCCGCGGCGCTACCGCATGAGCTACCTCGACCGGCCGTCGCCGGTGCGCACCGGGGCGTGGGCGCACAGCACGCTCGGCGCCGTCGTGCACAACGCGCTGCGGGCGCTGTTCGATCTGCCGGTGATCAAGCGGGTGCCGCAGCGGGCCATGGCGCTCGTGGCCGAGCACTGGAAGGACGCCGGGTTCGAGGATTCCGACCAGGCCGCCCGGTACCGGGCGCGCGCCAAGGCGTGGGTGTCGGAGTACGTCGAGCACAACGACGTCAGCGTGGATCCGGTCGGGCTGGAGCGGTGGATTTCGGCGCCCGTCACACTCGAGCCGGGTAGCGGCCCCAACATGATCATCGAAGGCCGCGCCGACCGGATCGACCAGCGCGGCCGGGAACTGGTGATCATCGACTACAAGACCGGCCGCCACGAGCCGGACGAGTACGAGGCGCGTTCTTCGCAGGCGCTGGCGCTCTACGCCGTCGCAGCCGCCAGAACGCTGCGTACGCCGTGCTATCAGGTCGAGCTGCACCATCTGCCGACAGGCACGATCGCGGCCGCCGAGCACACCGAACAGAGCCTGAAGAGGCATCTCCAACGCGCCGACGAGACCGCCGGGGACCTGCGGCTGGCAACGGATACCCTGGACGCGGGCGGCGACGAGGACGTGCTGTTCCCGGCTCGCCCGGGCCGCCGCTGCTCGTGGTGCGACTTCCGGCCCAGCTGCGCGGCCGGCCAGGAGGCGGGGCCCGCGGCCCAGCCGTGGGAACTGTTGGCGCCCTAGTACTTGAGACCCGACGATTGGACAGGCGAGGACGTGTCATCGGACACCGAGGAGCTCGCGACAACACCACTGCCCCTTGGCGACGTTTCGGGTGATGCCGAAGAGCCCGCCGAACCGGCACGAACCGCCGAACGTGGGCGGCGCTGGCGCGGTCTGACGGGATCGCTCGCGGCCGGGATGGCCGTTCTGGCGGTGTGCGTACTCGTGGTCGCCGCGATCTGCCTGTTCACCGGCGCGCCCGGCCCAGGGCTCCTGATGCTGATCGGACACCCGGTCGCCGCTGTTCTCGCCCTGCTCGCGCAACGTGTCGCCGACACGCGCAATGGGCGGGTCGCAGGCTTCGCGGGCGTCGGTGTCGTCGTGGCCGTGACGGCTGCGCTTTCGCTGTTCTGGTGGACCTGACTGTGTTGTATATCGAGCGCGGACGGAAACCCGCCGAAGGGGCGCCGCCTCGTTCGTAGCTCACGTCGTGTGGGAAAGCGCCCCTTCATCGTGTTTCCGTGGGCCTTCGGCCCAAAAGGGCGCTCGACGGTGAAGTCTCCGTCGGGCGCAGAGCGCCCTTGGGGAGACGTGCTCCGCCGGGGCGGCTACTTGAGGGCGGCGAGGGTGGTGCCGCGCTGCTCCAACAGCACCGGGCCGACCGAGGACAGCTGGACCGGGCCGGTGTAGCCGTGCCGGTCGACGCCGACGGTGCGGATGGTGGCGCCGGTCGCCTCGTCGAGGACGGCGAGTCCGCCCTGGATCGGCACGACCAGTTGCTCCCCGAACATCACGCCGGGGCCGACGGTGCCGTTCAGCGTCCATCGTGGGGTGAGGTCGTCACGTGAGAACGCCATCGTCTTCGAGCCGGTGAACCAGTAGACGCCCTGCGCGGTCCACGACGTCGTCATGACGCCGCCGACCGGGTCCTGCGCGATCTCCGCGTCAGGCACATCGAGCGGGTATGCGGACTTCTGGACGCCGTCGCCGCCGTAGATGACGAGCAGTTTCTGCTCCGGCAGCACGATCAGCGCGAGGTCGCCGGACATCGCGACGAGTTTCGCGTTCCGCCCGGCGAGGACGGTGCTGTAGTCGACCTTCGGCTCGTCGGCTTCCTCGTTGTCGGAGTTGTAGACGGTGAAGCGGTCGGCCGGGTCGCCGGGACAGCGTTCGATCACGCCGACTTTGCTCGACGCGGCCGCCACGGAGCCGTAGGTGCAGCCTGTCCGCGGCTGCTTGTTCGGTTGCACGACAGCCGGAACTTGGCCGTATTCCATGCTTTTGACCAGGTCGTCGCGCCAGGTGTTCAGCAGCTTCTTGCCGGTCGTGGTGATCCGCGCGCCGTCGACGACCAGCCGGGTGCCGAGCTCGGCGTCCCCGTTGCGCTGCGCGGTCCGGACCCCGGTGCCCGCGTTGAGCTGAGTGACCTCGCTGCAGCCACTTTCCTTGTGGTACACCGCGTTCACCTTGACTCCGGAGAGCGCGACCGTGCACAACTCGAGATCACGGGCATAGCGCCACCGGACGGCGCCGGTGTACGGATCCCGTCCGAGGACCTCGCCCTTGTCGGCGGTCACCGCGTTGTCGGCTTCACCGATCGGGACCGGTGTCGCCGAACTCGGCGCCTGCCACAGTTCGGTCAGCGAGCCGGGCACGGTGGCCGGAGCCGGCGGGAGGCCGGGCGGCTGGGTTTCGGCCACTTGCGCGATCGTCGCGTTGCTGTCGCTGGTCAGCCCGATCAGCGTCCCGCCGGCCGCGACCACGGTGACGATCAACGCGACGATCACGAGATCCCGTTTGCGGTTCCACGGCGACCGGCGTGCGCGCTTGTTGCCCTCCGGCGGTTCGGTCGCCGCGGGCGGAGACCAAAGCACGTCTTCGGCGCCGTACACGCCGGCGCCTTCCGGTGCCTCGCCGTTCGAAGCCTGCTCGGGATCAACGGGAACGTGCCGCGCCGGCTCTTTGTCCGGCGCGGCGTCCCAAGGTTCGCTCACGTGCCCCTAGCTCCCCGTGTCCGCGGTCTGAAGGTGCTCAGTCTGCCGACGCAGGTGTATCAGAAGTCGCCGAGGGGCGGCGACGGCGGCGTCGGCGAGCCGGACGCTCGGCGCTGTCGCCTGCCTCCTTCTCCACCGCCGGACCGCTGACCTCAGGGCTCGGTTTCGCGGCACCACGGCTGCGGCGACGCGTGCGGGTGCGGCCCTCGGAACCGGCCTCACCGGCGGTTTCGGTGTCGTCCGCGGAAGTCGCTGCCGCGGCGTCGGCGGCCTCGATCTTCGCCGCTGAGTCGGCGCCGCCCCGGGTCCGCTTGCGCGGGCTCCGGTTGCGCTTGCGGGGAGCCTCTTCCGCTTCCTCGGAACCACGACCCTTGCCGCGGGGACCGCGACGCTTGCCGCCCAGGTCCTCCTCGACCTCCGCCGACAGACCTGCGCGGGTCCGCCTCGAGAGCGGGAGACGACCGGTGGTGCCCTCGGGGATGCCGAGGTCGCTGAACAGGTGCTTCGACGACGAGTACGTCTCGGCGGGCTCGGGCATGTCGAGCCCGAGGGTGTCGGAGATCATCTTCCAGCGCGGCTCCTCGTCCCAGTCGACGAGGGTGATCGCGACACCGGTGCGTCCCGCGCGGCCGGTGCGGCCGATGCGGTGGACGTAGTTCTTCTCGTCCTCCGGCGTCTGGTAGTTGATCACGTGCGTGACGTCGTCGATGTCGATACCGCGAGCGGCGACATCGGTGGCGACCAGCACGTCGACCTTGCCGGAACGGAACGCGCGCAGCGCCTGCTCGCGCGCGCCCTGGCCCAGGTCACCGTGCACGGCGGCGGCCGCGAAGCCACGCTCGACGAGCTCGTCGGCGACCTTCTGCGCGGTGCGCTTGGTGCGGGTGAAGATCATCGTCAGGCCGCGGCCCTCGGCCTGCAGCGCACGGGCGATCAGCTCGGGCTTGTCCATCGAGTGCGCCCGGTAGACGAACTGCGTGGTGCGCTCGTGGATCGCGCCGGCGTCGTTCTCCTCGGCGCGGATATGCGTCGGCTGGGTCAGGAACGTGCGGGCCAGCGTGATGATCGGTCCCGGCATGGTCGCCGAGAACAGCATCGTCTGGCGCTTGTCCGGGACCATCCGCAGGATCCGCTCGATGTCGGGCAGGAAGCCGAGGTCGAGCATCTCGTCGGCCTCGTCCAACACCAGGCCTCGGACCTTGCCGAGCACCAGGTGCTTCTGCTCGGCCAGGTCCAGGAGCCGGCCGGGGGTGCCGATGACGACGTCGACGCCGCTGCGGAGCGCCGCGATCTGCGGCTCGTAGGGACGGCCACCGTAGATGGCCAGCGTGCGGATACCGAGGTGCTTGCCCGCACCCTTCAGGTCGTTCGCGACCTGGATGCAGAGCTCACGGGTCGGCACGACGACCAGCACCTGCGGGGTGCCGTCGCCGGGGACCTCGACGCGGTGCAGCAGCGGGACGCCGAAGCCCAGCGTCTTGCCCATGCCCGTGCGGGCCTGGCCGATCAGGTCGTCGCCGGCCATGGCCAGCGGCAGCGTCAGCGCCTGGATGGCGAAGGTGCGCTCGATGCCCGCCTCGCTCAGCGCCTTCACGATCTCCGGCTTGACGCCGAAGGACGCGAAGGTGGGGGCTTCCGGTTCCACCGGAGCACCCGCCTGAAGCGGGTGCGACGTGTCCAGCGCCGCCGGGCCGGTCTCGCTGTGTTCCAGCGCGACCGCGGCGGGGACGCCGGTGGTGTTCTCTTCGGTTGTGGTTTCGTTCGCGGTCAGGGTGCTCGCCTCTCTCGTGACCAGCGCGCACTGCCCTTGGTCACCGATCGACACTCGACCACGAGGATTCGCTCTGCTCCGCGCTACTGGCGCTGAAGCTGGTCCTTCGCGGGAATGCCGCTGGATGGCGTGCACGCACATCATTCTTTGCTGACCGGAACTGCGCCAGCTGTCCTTCAGCTGTCGGCAATCCCGATCAATCGGACGGAAGATCCGTCTATTCCGGACGCCAGTGTACCTGGTCTGCGGTTTTCCGATAGACCCCGGCGCGCCGGGGAGGGTGGGATCGGTCTCTTCCGGGACCGGTGAAGGTGATCGGCGATACCCTCATCGCCGTGACGGAGGCAAAGCAGATCAGCGAGGGCGTAGTCGATTTGCTCGGCGTACTCGCCTATGGGGAATTGTCCGCATTCGATCGCATGGCCGAGGACGCGCGATCCGCGCCGACGCTGTCCGGCCGGGCCGCGCTGGCGTCCATGGCCGCTGCGGAGATCGGCCACTACGACCTGCTCACCAAGCATCTGGCCGCGAACGGCGTCGCCATCGAGGACGCGATGCGGCCGTTCGTAGACCACATCGACGCCTGGCACGCCTCCACCGCGCCGCGTTCGTGGCTCGAGTCGCTTGTCAAGGCGTACGTCGGAGACGGGCTCGCGGCGGATCTCTATCGCGAGATCGCCAGCTGGCTCGACCCCGAGACCAAGGATCTGGTGCTGACCGTGCTCGCGGACACCGGCCACTCGGCGTTCGCCGAACGTGAGGTCGCCGCGGGGATCGAGGCCGACCGCAAGGCGAGGGACAAGCTCGCGCTGTGGGGACGGCGGCTGCTGGGCGAGGCGTTGACGCAGGCCCAGTACGTGGTCGCCGAGCGCGACGGGCTCGCCGAGCTGATCGTCTCCGGTTCGGGTGACCTGTCGGGAATCGCCGCGCTGTTCCGCCGGTTGCAGCAGGGGCACACCAAGCGCATGCAGGTGCTGGGCCTCGGCTGAAGATGCAGTAGGACCGTTCGGCTAGCCTTGTCGTGCAGAACAATTCGAATCTTTCAAGCGGAGGTCCCACGTGGAGGTCAAGATCGGCATCAAGGACACGCCGCGGGAGCTCGTGGTGTCCAGCAACCAGTCGCCAGATGAGGTCGAGCTGCTGGTCGCGAACGCCTTGAGGGCCGGCGAGGGAATCCTCCGCCTCGACGACGAAAAGGGCCGCAAGTACATCGTGCCCACCGACCGGATCGCCTACGTCGAGATCGCGCCGTCGGACGTTCGCAAGGTCGGCTTCGCCGTCGGAGGCTGAACCCGATCGGGTATTAGTCGGGAGTCACAGCGGCGTCACCGTCGCGTCTCAGCTACCTCTCAGATTTGATCGTCACCCTAACGCGGGGACGGGCAGGGGCTAGCCGAGAGATGAGGTGGACGGCGTCACAGTGATCGACCGCGCGTTGCTTGAAGACGACGCGCGTACGACTCCCACGCGGAGCCCTGAAAGAGGCAAACGGGTCGCGGGGCGGCTCAGCGGTATCGACGTCGCCCGCGGCCTGGCCGTACTCGGCATGTACGCGGTGCACGTCGGCCCCGAGCCCGTCAAAGGCGGTATCGGGGTTCTGTTCAAACCCTTCGAAGGCCACTCCGCGGCACTTTTCGCCGTGCTGGCAGGCGTTTCCGTCGCGCTGATGTCCGGCGGACGGCGGCCGAAGCAAGGCCGCGACCGGACTCGCGTCGCACTCAAACTCGCGACCCGCGCGCCGCTGCTGGTGGCGCTGGGGCTGTGGCTCACCAGTCTCGAAACCGGGTACATGGTGATCCTTGCCTACTACGGGGCCTGTTTCCTGTTCGCGATTCCGTGGCTGAGGGCGGGCGCCAAGGTGCTCGCGATCGCCGCGATCGTCACCGCGGTCGTCGGGCCGGTGGTTTCGCATCTGATCAGGGTCGACGTGCTACCCCGCGATCTGCTTTTCTTCGCGCCGGACCTGACGGCGGACGACGTCACGTCGACAGGGCTGGCGAAGGCCGCGGTCGTGTTGATTCTGACGGGTACCTTCCCCGCGCTGACCCTGATGGCGTATGTGTTCGCCGGGATGTCGATCGGCCGCATGGAGCTGACTTCGCGGAGCGTCTGCCGCCGGCTGTTCTTCGGCGGATCGGCGCTGGCGGTTGGCGGGTACCTCGCCTCCTGGATCGCGACCGGACCGCTCGGTGGCATGCAGGCCGTCTACAACTCTCTCGAGCCCGCCGCCGCGCAAGCCGGGATGAGTCCGGCGGAGTTCTTCCGGCTCAACCAGACCTGGATCCACGGCACGCCACCGACCACCAGTTGGGCGTGGGAGCTACTGCCGACGGGGACCTCGTACACGCCGTTCGACCTGCTGATCTCGATCGGGATCGCGGCGGCCGTGATCGGCGGATGCCAGCTGCTGATGCCGCGGTTCTCGCGGGTGCTGCGGCCGCTGGCGGATCTCGGCGGCCGGGTGCTGAGCGCGTACGTACTGCATTTCGTGGCGATCGCTTTGCTGTGGGACGAGGCCGATGGCGACTCGATCTTCAGCCTGCTGCATTTCGTCGAGTTCTCGCTGGTCGCGTTGACGGCCGCGGTGCTGTGGCGGAAGTTCGTCGGGCGTGGGCCGCTGGAATGGGCGATGAACAAGCTGTCGAGCTGGCCGAAGTACCTGGCGCCCGCTGCTCGAGTTCCGGAGCAGCGGCGCGGCTGACCAGCGAAAAGAGAGCAAGGGACCTTTGCTACCGCTTACTTAGGCACGCTAAGCGAGCGGCAGCAAAGGTCCCTTGCTCTCGTCGCGGGGCGTTTCGGGGTTTGTCGGGAACCCGCCAGTGCGGGCCGTCGGAGCGGCTTCGGATGCCACGATCAAAGCAATAGGTCTAGACCTCTGAAGTCGCGTTCGCGCGGCCCTGCGCAAGGGGACGGACATGATTCGCAGACGCCTGTTCGCCGTCATCGTGATCGTCGCCGCGCTGGCCGTGGCGCCGGCCGGGGCGCAAACCGCCGGCAACGCGGCCCGCGCGGACACGATCACCCTGATCACCGGAGACAAGGTGCACCTCGACCGCGCTTCCGGGAGCGTGGCCGTGGAACCCGCGCCCGGGCGGGAACATGTCGGGTTCACAAGGGAAACCCGCCGAGGTCGCCACGGCTCCGAGACAATGCTGATCCCGGACGACGCCGCACGGCTGCTGGCCGGCGACCGGCTTGATCCGCGGCTGTTCAATGTGACGAATCTGGCGCGCGACGGCTTCACCGATGCGGAAAGACCGACCCTGCCGCTGATCGTCACGTACGACCAATTCGCCGTCGCCCGTTCCGTGGCACCGGCCGGCGTCGTCGCCCGGCGTGAACTGCCGAGCGTCGGCGGCGCTGCGCTGCTGCAGGACAAACGGCACGGCAGCGAGCTGTGGACGTCGCTGACCGGCGCGGCGCGGACACTCGGGCCTGGGGTGCGCAAGGTATGGCTGGACGGGGTGTCCCACCCGGCGCTCGACACCAGCGTCGCCCAGATCGGCGGACCGGCCGCCTGGCAGGCGGGATTCACCGGCGCGGGGGTGACCGTGGCCGTCCTGGACACCGGGATCAAGGCCGACCACCCCGATCTGACCGGCAAGGTGATCGATCGGCAGGACTTCACCGAATCGCTGCCCGAAGGCGGTGACGACGTCGGGCACGGCACCCATGTGGCCGGAATCGTCGCCGGAACCGGGGCCGCGTCGGGCGGCAGGTACAAGGGCGTCGCGCCCGACGCGAAACTCCTCGACGGCAAGGTCTGCGTGCTCTTCGGCTGCCAGGACTCGTGGATCATCGCCGGGATGGAATGGGCCGCGACGAAGGCCCGCGTGGTCAACATGAGCCTTGGCGGCGGCGGGACCGACGGCACCGACCTCCTGTCGGAGGCGCTGAACAACCTGACCGCGCTGCACGGCACGCTCTTCGTGGTCGCGGCCGGCAACGACGGCGGGTTCGACACTGTGTCCACGCCGGCCGCCGCCGACGCCGCACTCGCGGTGGGCAACGTGACCAAACAGGACCAGACGAGCGCGGATTCCAGTCGTGGGCCGCGAGCGGGCGACTTCGCGGTCAAGCCGGACATCGCCGCGCCCGGCACGGACATCGGTTCGACGCGCGCGAAGGGAACGCCGGTCGGTGACGACGGGACGATCATCGACGACGATTATCACCGGATCTCCGGGACCTCGATGGCATCGCCGCATGTGGCAGGCGCGGCCGCGATTTTGGCTCAACAGCACGGCGACTGGACCGCCGAGCGGCTGAAGCCCACGCTGATGAGCGCAGCCGCGCCGACAGCCGGGATCTACGACCAGGGCGCTGGACGCCTTGACGTGGCGCGTGCCGTCACTCAACGGGTCACAACAACGGGCAGCAGCCTGAGTTTCGGCGAATTCCGGTGGCCGCAAGGAAAACCGCCGGTCGCCAAGACCGTGACGTATCGCAATGACGGCTCCGTGCCGGTCACGCTGAAACTGGCCCTGAACGTCACCGGTTCCGAGGGAAAGCCCGCGCCGGCCGGAATGTTCACCACGTCGGCGAACGAGGTGACCGTTGCCGCGGGTGGGACGGCGTCCGTCGAGGTCAGTGCGGCCACCGCGGGCCGGGCACCCGGCCTTTACGGCGGCAGGCTCACCGCCACCGCGGACGGAGTCAGCATGCAGACAGCCGTCGGTGCCTATCTGGAGCCGGAGAGCTATGACCTGACAATGCGGTTCATCGGCCGCAATGGAATCTTCGAAGATGTATCGCCCAGCCTGGTGAACGTAGAGACGGGCGCGTCGCTGTTCAGCCGGGACATTCCCGTCGGCTCGGACGGCGTGGCCAAGCTGCGGCTGCCCAAGGGGCGCTACGATATCAACGCGATCGATCTGTCCAATGGCGGCGAGGATCGCACGGTGATGGCGAAACCCAACGTGGCGCTCTCCCAGACGACCGATGTGACACTGGATGCCACCAAGAGCAATCCGGTAACGGTGGCCGTGGACAAGCCCGGTACACAGCGCAAGTTCGTTGAGGCAGGACTGTACTCGGCTCCACAGGGCGGCAGTGGTCTGGTGCTCACCCAGTTCAACTTCGGCGGCGCCAGGTTCCACGCCGTACCGAGCACCACGCCGGTCACCGATCACACGCACGGTTTCCTTCTCGGCTCAACGCTTTCGGGAGCCGATCAGGCCGTCTACAACCTGGCCTACTGGGAGCCGGGCGGGATTCCGGTCGACACCGCCTACGAGGCACCGGATTCCTCGTTGGCCATCGTCGACACGACCTATCACGCCCAAGGCGCGACAACGGATTCCACCTTCCGCTTCACCCAGGCCCTGTACCAGGACGGTATTCCCGGGAGCTTCCAGTTCACCGGTTACGAGCAGCCTGCACCGGGCAAGCGCACCGAGTACTTCTCGACCGCGCGACACGTCGCCTGGCGCGGGACCTATCTGACCAGCTCAGCGGAGTCGTCGGACGTGGAGTACCACCGGTCGGTGCGCACGTTCCGGCCCGGCCACCAGTCCGTCGGGTGGAATCGCGCGCCACTCGGGCCTGCCTTCGGTTCACCGTCGCTTCTCGCGGACGCCGAGCAGTTCTGGGGCGTCAAACGTGCGGGCAAGCGGCTCGACGTCGCGCTGACCCTGTTTTCCGGTAGCGATCCCGGCCAGTTCACCCAGCCCGCCGACGGAGTGACTGGGACCGTGACGCTGTCGCGCGGCGGTGCCGTGATCGGGACATCCGGTCAGCCGGGGATCGGGCGTTTCGAGATCCCGGACAGTCCAGGCACGTACACGCTGCGGGCCGTGGCCGGCCGGAGCGTGCCGTGGTCGGTGATCGGCACCAAGGCCGACGTGACCTGGACGTTCCGCGAGCCGGGTGCCGCCGCGCCGGCGAAACCGTTGCCACTGTTCACGATCCGGGCCACCGGTGACGTCGACGGACAGGGCCGCGCGCCCGCCGGGCGGCCGTTCGACCTGAGGCTGCTCGCGCAGTCGCAGCCTGGCACTCCAACGGTTTTCCTGACCGGGCTACAGGTCGAAGCGTCCTATGACGACGGTGCGACCTGGTCAATGGCGCGTACGTATTTCGGCGGCGACACGGGTGCCGCGGTCCTTTCGCATCCGGCGGGCAAAGGGTTCGTGTCGTTGCGGATCACCGCGAAGGACGCGGCGGGGAACGCGGTCACCCAGACGGTGATCAGGGCCTACGAAAAGAGCGAGCGATGAAACTGAAACTGGTACTGACCGCGGCGTCGGTACTCCTGATCGCCACCGCGGTCCCGGCGGCCGCGGCGCCGGCCATGGTCATCGAGCGGCTCGACGGAGCGGTGACGAGCAAGGAGATCAGTAGCTTCGTCGACCACATCAAGACTGTGGCGCCGCCGTCGGACAATCTCGGCAACGCCATGGTCTACGGCAACGGCGGGCGCAACGCCGAGGCGCTGGGCCAGATGTACGAGGTCAGCGGGCAGCGGCAGATCCTCGACATCCAGCTCAACTACGCCGACGAGTTCCTCGCCGGGCGAAACAACTCGGCCACCGGGCGAGTGCTGTGGACCGGCAAACGGGAACTCGCGTGGCCGAACAAGGACACGTCGTCGGAGGAGGCCGCGTATTCCGGTGCCGAGAACGGCGACGTCATCGCGCACATCGCCTACGCCGCCAAGCTGATCCTGCGGAACCAGGCGCTGTGGAACGTGGCTGTCGCGGATCCGCACGGCTATGGCGCGACATATCTGGCTCGTGCGAAGACCTATGTCCGGGAGCTGGACCGGACGATCGACACGTTCCTGACACCGAACTTCGTCAAGTCAGGGAAGTTCTACTTCCCGGATTCGGACAAATGGGCCGCCATGGGGCCGGCTTATGTGAAGAACCGCGGCAAGCCCGTGCCGTGGAACCAACAGGCCATGCTCACCGGTGGCTACCAGCGGCTCGCCGAATGCCACGAGCTTCTCGGCGGCGACGCGGCCCGGGTGAGCCGGTACGACGCGATCGTGAAGGCGAGTATCGACTGGTTCCTCAGCGACATCACGGAGAAGACGGTCAATGGACGGGCGGTCTACGACTGGGGCTACTCGTTGGGCCGCACGTCGGAGGACGTCGGGCACGGCGCCTACGACATGCTCGGCCTGTACCGAGCCTTCGCCCGGACGAAGTACGGCGTTCCCCGCGGCACCGTGTACACCTTCGCTCGGACGCTGAACAACGTCATCTACCTGGGGGACAACCACTTCGCCAGGCGGGTGGACGGTACCGGTGGGACGCAGAACTGGATGCTCGGTGAGTGGCTCGGGCTGGCGTCGGTCGACCGGAACGTCTACCTGAACGTGTCAGGCGCGGACGTCGCGTCAGGGCGGGCGAAGAACACGCCGGCGCTGCACGCGGCGATCTTGTGGGTCAAGCACCAGCGTGCGTCTGGCGCCTTCCCGAGCTGAGGGCCGGGCCGCGACAGGAGCAAGGGACCTTTGCTATCGCTCGCTTAGCGTGCCTAAGTAAGCGGTAGCAAAGGTCCCTTGCTCTCCATGTGCCTGGGTCAGGCGTTGAGCTCTTCGAGGGTGGTCGGCACGTGGAACGGAGGCGTGCTGGTGCCCATGATGCGGTAGCGGCCCCACGGGTCCGGGTCCGAAAGCTCGCCCTTCGCGGAGTACTCGCCCGCCCGGATCTCGACGGCCGTCTTCTTGCCGTCCGCCGCGGCGGACACCCGGTCGTCAGCGGCGACCCGGCCGTACCAGCGGTAGTAGCCGTCGATGGGCTGGAAGTAGCCCCGTAGTTCGACGTGGACCGCGATCTCGGTCCCGTCGATCACGAGGGTCGCTTCGCCGGCGTAGCCGTCTTCGTCGTGCTCGCTCATTGCTGACCCTCCGCCTGCTTTTCCTGCTCCTTGCGCATCTGGATGACCTTGTTCTCCTCGAGCGGCAGGTTCGGGTCGATCACGATGCCTTGCTGCCGGGTGAGGCCGTCGATCGCGGCCCAGATGATCTGCGTCAGGTATTCGACGACGCTGTCGCGCGCCATCGTGCGCCGGTCCAGCCACCATTCGCCGGTGCTCTGCACCATGCCGACGATCCCGTGCGCCCATGGTTCGGCGGCGCCGGAATCCATGTTGAACATCCGCATGTAGTCGCCGAGCAGCGCGGTGAGCGCGGTCGCGATGAGTTCCTTGTCCTCGGCGACGACGTCGGCCTTCACGACGGCCTTCTCCTGCAGGCCGCCGCGGGCGAGCAGGCGGTACAGGTTCGGATGCTCCTCGATGACACTGAAGAAGGCGTCGAGCGCCATCCGGATCCGGGGGACCGGGGCGAGTTCGGCGTTGATGGCCGGGATCAACCGCTGGAACAGGATCTCCGTACCGCGCTGGCCGAGCGCGACGTACAGGTCGGCCTTGTCCTCGAAATGCCGGTACAGCACGGGTTTCGTGACGCCGGCTTCGGCGGCGACGTCCTCCATGCCGAGTTCGGGACCGTGTGCGTCGAGCGCGCGGAGTGCGGCCTCCACGAATTCCGCGCGGCGGGCGATCCGGTGCTTGCGCCAGCGGTCGCGCCGGGCATCGCCCGTGTCGGCCTCAGCCGCCGTGGGGTGCTTGCTCGACTGCTTGCCGGTGCGCTTGACACGTTCGATCACCCGCGTCATGCTACCAGAGGTAACTGTTACTGCAAGTTACAGATACGAGTCCAGGATTGGGGTGTGTCGGCAATGACGCGGGCGCTCAAGGAAACGGACCGGGAAAAGACGGCCGACCGGCTGCTGAAGTCCTCCGCCAACAAGTTCTACGACCCCGACGTCGACATCGACTGGAATGCCCCGCTGGTGGACGGGAAACGGTTCATCCCGGCTCACCGGTCTTCGCTCTACGGCACGAAATTGTGGGATTCGCTGAGTGAAGAGCAGCGCATCGAACTCGGCAAACACGAGGTCGCGAGCGTCGCCACCACCGGGCTGTGGTTCGAAATCCTCCTGATGCAGATGCTGCTCAAGGAGGTCTACAACGAAGACCCGACCACTTCGCACGCGCAGTACGCGCTGACCGAGATCGCGGACGAATGCCGTCACTCGACGATGTTCGCGCGGATGGCGGCGCGGATCGGCTGTCCGGCGTACGGGCCGGTGCCTTGGTTGCGGCGGCTGGCGAAACTGATGCCGACGATCAGCTATGGTCCCGCGCGCTACGGCGCGATCCTGGTCGCGGAAGAGGTCCTCGACCGGCTTCAGCGCGAGCAGATGAACGACCCGGACATCCAGCCGCTGGTGCGGATGGTCAACCGGATCCACGTGCTCGAGGAAGCCCGGCACGTCACCTTCGCCCGCGAAGAGGTCACTCGTGGAATGGCGAAGCTGTCGAAGAAGGAAATCCTCTACCAGCAGTTCATCATCGCGCTCATCTCGTATTTCGTGACGCGGGCGTTCATCAATCCGCATGTCTACAAGGCCGTCGGGATCCGGCCGCGCGACGGCGTCGAAGCCGCGCTGAACAACCCGAACTGGCGCGAAAGCATCCAGTGGGCGGGCGAGAAGATCATGCCGTTCCTGCAGGAATCCGGTCTGGTCGGCAAGCCAGGGATGTACTTCTGGCGCAAGTCCTTCCTGCTGCCGGGGAAACGATGAGGGGCCTCGAGCAGCGCGGCGTCGTTTCGTGGGACCCGTCGCGAGAGCACCGGTTCGTGACCCGTGATGGCACGGCGTTGCACGTCGAAACAAGCGGGCCGGCCGACTCCGAGCTCACGCTGGTCCTGGTCCACGGCTGGACACAGGATCACCGGACCTGGGACGGCGTCGTCGAGCGGTTCGGGGGATCCGTGCGGATTCTGCGCTACGACCTGCGCGGGCACGGTGGTTCGGCACCGGCGAAGCCCGGGACGGCGACGATCGAGACCCTCGCCGACGACCTCGCCGAGCTGATCGAAGCCCGCGCACCACACGGTCCGCTCGTGCTCGCCGGGCATTCGATGGGCGGGATGACGATCATGGAACTGTCCCGCCGGCACCCGGAGCTCGTTTCGAAGCGCGTCGCCGGCGTCGCGTTCGTCGCGACTTCTTCCGGTGAGATGAACCGGATCACGCTGGGCCTGCCGGGGATCGCGGGGAGCGGGGCGGCGAGGTTCGAGCGGCGGCTCGCGAAGGTCCTCGCGAAACAGCGGCGGGACGCGCTGCCGATTCCGATGTCGATGGTGCGCTCCGGCGCACGGTTCCTCGTCTTCGGACGGCGGCCGCGGCCCGCGGATCTGGACTCGGTGGCGGAACAGCTGCTGTGCGCGCATCCGGCGAGCGTCGCCGGATTCCAGGACGCGATCTCGCGGCACGACTGCCGCGTCACGCTCGCGGCGTTGCAGGGGACGCCGGTGATCGTGATGGCGGGAGAGCGGGACCGGCTCTGCCCGACGGCACACGCGAAGGTGATCGCCGACGCGCTGCCGGAGGCCGGGTTCGTGCGGTACCCGGGTGCCGGGCACATGCTCCCCCAGGAGCGTGCGCAAGAGGTCGCGGAGCGAATCGCGGCGCTGTGCCGATCTGTCGCGAGGCTCTGAAATGGGAGCAAGGGACCTTTGCTACCGCTTACTTAGCATCCCTAAGCGAGCGGTAGCAAAGGTCCCTTGCTCTCTTTTCCCAGGTCAGGTGGAACCCGCGCCGATCTGACCTAGCCGTCCGCCAGCAGACGCTCGCCCATCGGCCGGAGCAGAAGGTGCAGTCGTTGCCGCGTAAGTCCACCCCGTTCGCCGACGCTCAAGTTGCTCGGCCCGCGAAGCAGGGGTCTCGGCGAGTAGTCCGAGCGGTCCGGCCGTCTCCGGCCGGTACGCGAAAAGGCCGACGACTGTCGGATCGACTCATACCGGAAATCGCGTGCCGGTGGGCGGGCCGAAATGACGGCGTCCCTTTTGGGAGACCCTGTGGTCGTTCCGGTCGGCTCCCCGGTCCGCTAGCGTGATCTTGCAACGCTGCTTTCCACTGGGGAGTTCGACAATGAAACAGCGCAGATCAGTTCTGTCCGTCTTCAGCCTGACCGTCGCCGTCGTGCTCGGCGCGGCCCTGCTGAGCAACCTCGGTGACACGGCCACCGAAGCCGGGAGCGACGCGGAGTTCAGCGGCACCGGGCGGGTCGTCATCCGCGACGCCGCCATGGTGCTGACGATGGACCCGAAGCTCGGCGAAGGTCCGCTCGGAGCACTTGCCGACGCCGACGTCGTCATGGAGGGCAACAAGATCAAGGAGGTCGGAAAGGACCTCAAGACCGGGAGCGCCCGGGTCGTCGACGGCCGCGGCAAGATCGTGCTGCCCGGGTTCGTCGACATGCACAACCACCTGTGGCAGTCCCTGATCCGCGGCTGCGCGGCCGACAAGGAACTCATCGGCTGGCTCGGCAAATGCGTCCTGCCGTTGTACGGCGCACCGGTGACCGACGCCGACGCGTACGCGGGCACGAAGCTCGCGGCCGCCGACATCGTCTCGACCGGGATCACCACGGTCACGGACTGGTCGCACGCCTTCAACTTCGACTTCGCCAAGGGCGGGCTCCGCGCGCTCGACGAGTCGAAGCTGCGGTTCATCTACTCCTACAACGGGACCACGAACACCCAGTTGCAGGACGAGATCCGCCGTGTCAAACGCGAGGTCATCGACCCGAACCCGTTGGCGCACCTGCAGGTCGGCACTCATCCGTCCACCGGGAACTTCCCGAGCGTCGAGGCGTCCGAGAAGCTCGCGCGTGAACTCGGCGTCTCGCTCAACGTGCATCTGCTCGAGTCCAAAGCGGACTTGACCGCGGGCCAGATGGACGCGCTCAAGCGGGCGAACGCGTTGCATTCCGGGCTGGTGGCGAACCATGTCATCCAGACCACCGACACCGATCTCGACGAACTCGCCGCCGCGGACGTCCGGGTCGCGCACAACCCGCTGTCGAACATGCGGCTCGCCTCGGGCGTGGCGCGGTTGCCGGAGATGAAGAAGCGCGGGCTCAAGGTCGGCCTCGGGCTCGACGGCGGCACCAACGACACGAGCGACATGTTCAACGTCATGCGTGCCGCGGTCGGTCTGCAGCGCGCGACCGCCACGGATCCGGCGGTCTACCCCACTACGGCGGACGTGCTCCGGATGGCCACCCTCGGTGGTGCGGAAGCGGTCGGACTGGACCGCGAGGTCGGCTCGCTGACGCCGGGTAAGAAAGCGGATCTGCAGGTGATCGACGCCCAGTCGGTCAACTTCGCGCCCAAGGTGGACTGGGTCAACCAGCTGGTCTTCAATACCCAGCCCGCCAACGTCTCGTGGGTCTTCGTCGATGGCCGCGCCCTCAAACGCGACGGCCGCGTCGTCGGCATCGACCAGGCGAAGGTCGTCGCCGACGCCCAGCTCGCCGCCGACCGCCTGCGAAAGCTCCTACCGCAGTAAGGAGTCGCACTTCGTCGACGAAGCGGGGTGTCTCACGAACTAAGACATCGCACTTCGTCGACGAAGTGCGGGTCAGTGCTGGAGCGGGAAGCCACCGCCGATGCCTCGCCACGCGAGGTTCGCGGTGAGCGCGACGGCCTCTTCACGGCTCATCGACTTGTGGTGCGCCAGCCAGAACCGGGCGCTGACCTGCGAAAGGCCCACCAGGCCGACGGCGAGCAGCCGCGCCTTGTCCTCGTCGAGGCCCGCGTCGGCGGTGATCGTCTCGGTGATCGCGTCGACGCTGGCCGAGGTCGCCCTGTCGACGGCTTCCTGCACCGAGGGCTCACCACGCAGGTCGGACTCGAACACCATGCGGAACGCGCCGGCGTCGCCGTTGACGAAGTCGAAGAACGCGCCGACCGTGGCCGGGACACGCTGTTTGTTGTCCGTCGTGGAGTCCAGCGCCTCCTTGACCCGCCGCACCAGCTCGTCGACGTGGCTCTCCAGCAGCGCGATGTAGAGGTCGAGTTTGCCGGGGAAGTGCTGGTAGAGGACCGGTTTGCTGACACCGGCCTCTTCGGCGATCTCGTCCATCGCAGCGGCGTGGTACCCGTTCGCGGCGAACACCCTCTGCGCGGCGGCCAACAGCTGCGCGCGGCGTTCCGTCCTGGGCAGGCGGACGCCCCGGGCCTGCAGTCGCGCCATTTCCGTCATGCTCATCCTCCAGTCGAGCGGGCTCCGCGTGGCCGGGTCACCGCCGCGTGAAGTGAGGTCGAGATTACTCGCCGGTACGGCCGGACCGCCAAGGGTCGGGCATCCTTGTCCTGTGTCTCCTTCAGTTTCCCGTGCCCCCGACGGCCGCGTGCCGCTGACCCACGTGCCGTTGTCGCGCCGGTCGCTGCCGTCGCTCGACCCCGTGCCGACGCCCTGGCCAGGCGAAATGGTGGACGTCGACGGCGTGAAGCTGCATGTGCGGCGGACACCGGGCACCGGCGAAGCGCCCGCGGTCTACGTCCACGGTCTCGGTGGATCTTCGACGAACTGGACAGACCTGGCCGCGCTTCTCGCTCCGTACGCCGGAGGGACGGCGCTCGATCTACCCGGTTTCGGCTACTCCGAGCCGCCCGCCGGCTTCACGTTCAGCCTCGACGCGCACGCCGAAGTCGTCATGAACTACATCGAGAGCCTCGGCGAGGGGCCGGTGCACCTGCTCGGCAATTCGATGGGCGGTGCGGTCGCGCTGCTGGTCGCCGCCCGGCGGCCGGGCCTGGTGAAGACGCTGACCCTGATCTCGCCCGCGATGCCGGACCGTCGTCCCAGTCCGAAAAGGCTGTCCGACCCGCGCATGGCGTTCGCCTACCTGCCGCTGATCGGCCCGCCGGTGCGCCGCCAGCTGGCCGCGCTCGGTCCGCGCGAGCGCGCTATGCAGGTCATCAACCTCTGCTTCGCGGACCCGAGCCGCTTCGCCGAAAGCAGGCTCGACGAACTCGAGGAAGAGC
Organism: uncultured Actinomycetota bacterium; assembly: GCA_963766045.1. Taxonomy (GTDB): domain Bacteria; phylum Actinomycetota; class Actinomycetes; order Mycobacteriales; family Pseudonocardiaceae; genus Amycolatopsis. The sequence continues at coordinate 748,128 of CAVXYN010000003.1, forward strand.
ACAGCGTCAGGGCCGGTTTCGCCTGGGCGGCGCCCGCGCTGGCGCGCACTACTTTCGGCATCTTCAAGGCCTGGTCGGCCCGCGGAGCAGAGTCGCTGTGGGCCATCACGCCGACGGTCACCGTCCCGACGCTCGTCGTGTGGGGGCTGCACGACAGGGTGATATCCGCCCGCCGGGCCGGCCGGACCGCGCGGCTGCTTCCGAACGCCCGGCTACTCGCGCTCCCTCGGACCGGCCATGTGGCACAGATGGAACGCCCGAATGTCGTAGCGAAGGCCGTCTTGGGTATGTGGGACGCGGTCGAGTCGGGGGCCTGGTAGGCCATCCGGGTGGGGATGAAACGCCGCGCGATGAGCCAGTCGCTCACAACATCACAGTTCGGTTATGGCACCCTGGTCCCGTGGACCGGGTGAGGCAGGGCGCGCAGGGCGAAGGACGGCGGTCTCAGTACCCCGCGTCCGGCCGTGGGACACCCCGCACCCAGCCCCGGACTTCGGACGTGCCGCGCACCGGTCAGTACCGGCCGACGACGCCGCCGTCGCAGCGGCTCGGCGACGATCGCTACCGCCCGGGGAGCAGGCGGACCAGCGCGGAGCCGTTGAGTGCCTCGTGGAAGCCGCACCAGGACAGCGGCCCCCGGCCGAAGCCCGCCGCCGCCAAACGCAAGAACAGCGGCGGGGTCGGCAAGTTCGCCAAGACCTACGGCTGGCGCGTCTACGCGCTGCCGATCCTGGTGGTGATCACCGCGCTGGTGGTGTTCAACACCGCCACCGGCCCGGCCGAACCGATCGCGTCCGAGGCTCAGACGCAGGCCGCGGCCGGGAACAGCGCCGGTGGCGAAACCGGCGGCGGTGTCGACGGATCGGGCGAGGTCCTCCCCGAGAACCCGGCCAAACCGATCGACGTCAAGATCCCGACCGCCGATCTGCCCAAGGGAACACCCTTCACCGAAGCCGGGAAGGGCACCTTTCACGTCGTGCCCGGTAGTGGGCCGAAGATCGGTTCGGGGCAACTGTTCACCTACACCGTCGAGGTCGAGGACGGAATCGACCCGTCCAGCTACGCCGGGGACGACAGCTTCGCCTCGACGGTCCAGCAGACCCTGTCGAGTCCGCAGAGCTGGACTTGGGACGGGAAGAAAGCACTTCAGCGGGTCGACGCGAGCTTCCCGAACCCGACTTTCCGGGTGAGCCTCACCACGCCGGAGACCACGCACCGCGCGGACGTCTGCATGTACCAGATCAAGTACGAGTCCTCGTGCTACCGCTCGAGCTTCGACAAACGAGTGGTGATCAACGTCGCCCGCTGGGTCCGCGGCGCGATGGCGTTCCAGGGTGACATGACCAACTATCGCCAGTACGCCATCAACCACGAGGTCGGGCACGCACTGGGCGCCAAGCACGTCGGCTGCCCGGAGAACGGTGCGATCGCCCCGGTGATGATGCAGCAGACCTTCGGCGTTTCCAACGACTTCGTCGCGCAGCTCAACGATCTTCCCGGTGGGGACAGGGGCAAGGTGCCCGCCGACGGCAAGGTCTGCAAACCGGGCGCCTGGCCGAATCCCACACCTTAGCCTCCCGCCCCCCGCCCTTCCCAGGATGTGGAACAGGGGAAGTCCTGTTTGCCTGCGGGTGTTGTGGATACTGGGATAGGACCTGCGATCCACGCGAGATGGAGGACCCGATGTCAGGCACGCTGCCGCCGCTCGTCGAGCCGGCCGCCGAGCTCACCAAGGACGAGGTGGCCCGGTACAGCCGTCACCTGATCATCCCGGACGTCGGGGTGACCGGGCAGAAGCGGTTGAAGAACGCCAAGGTGCTGGTCATCGGTGCCGGTGGCCTCGGCAGCCCCGCGCTGCTGTACCTGGCCGCGGCCGGTGTCGGCACGCTCGGCATCGTCGACTTCGACGAGGTCGACGAATCGAATCTGCACCGCCAGGTGATCCACGGCCAGTCCGATATCGGCAAACTGAAGGCCGCTTCGGCGCAGGAGTCGCTCGCCGAGATCAACCCCTTCGTCAAGGTGCACCTCCACACCGACCGGCTCGAGTCGTCGAACGCGATCGAGCTGTTCGAGCAGTACGACCTGATCCTCGACGGCACCGACAACTTCGCCACGCGCTACCTGGTGAACGATGCCGCGGTGCTCACCGGCAAGCCGTACGTCTGGGGTTCGATCTTCCGTTTCGAGGGCCAGGCCAGCGTGTTCTGGGAGGACGCCCCGAACGGCAAGGGCCTGAACTACCGCGACCTCTACCCCGAGCCGCCGCCGCCCGGCATGGTCCCGTCGTGCGCCGAGGGTGGCGTGCTGGGTGTGCTGTGCGCGTCGATCGGTTCGATCATGGTCAACGAGGCGATCAAGCTGATCACTGGGATCGGCGAGCCGCTTCTCGGCAGGCTCGTCAGCTACGACGCGCTCGAGATGAAGTACCGCGAGGTCAAGATCCGCAAGGATCCGGAGACCCCGAAGATCACCGAGCTGATCGACTACGAAGCCTTCTGTGGCGTCGTGTCGGACGAAGCCGCTTCGGCCGCTTCGGGAAGTACGATTACGCCGGCCGAGCTCAAGGCGAAGTTCGACAGCGGCGAGAACTTCGCTCTGATCGACGTCCGTGAGCCGCACGAGTACGAGATCGTGAACATCAAGGGCGCGACGCTCATCCCGAAGGACCGGATCCTCTCCGGCGAGGCGCTGGCCGAGCTGCCGCAGGACAAGCCGATTGTGCTGCACTGCAAGTCGGGCGCGCGTTCGGCCGAGGCGCTGGCGGCACTGCACAAGGCCGGGTTCAAGGACGCGACCCACCTCGGTGGCGGTGTGCTGGCCTGGGCGCGGCAGATCGACCAGAGCCTGCCGACGTACTGATGTCTTAAGGCGCGTGAAGGAGTCTTCACGCGCTTCCGAGGCGCTGACCTGCGGAAAGAAGCAAGGGACCTTTGCTACCGCTCGCTTAGGCATGCTAAGTAAGCGGTAGCAAAGGTCCCTTGCTCTCCTTCTCAGCCGAGGCGGATCGAGCCGCCGGTGAAGAGGGAACGCAGGAACTTCGCGTACTCGGCGGGAACGTCGAGGCGGTGCCCGCCGGACGCCTTGGGCAGGGCCGACATGATCTCGGCGTCAGTGAGCGGATGGGTTTTGGCGGCCTGTTCGCGCAGCTCGTCGGGCTTCCAGTTGTGGTTGCCGGCGACGTGCAGTGAGACGGCTCCGCGGCGCTTGATGAACTCGACCCGGTCGGCGTTGGTGCGGACGAATTCGCCGTCGCCGACCTGCGTGCAGGTCGCGTTGTCGAGGCGCCAGTTCGTCTTGACCGAGGTCTCGCAGCTGTCGACGGCATCGGTGACGAAGGTCCAGACGGGGGAGATCCACAGTTCGGGGTTGTACTCGACGATCAGTGAGCCGGAGTCCGGCGTCGCCTTGTCGGGGTCGCGGTAGCCCAGGTCCGCGGCGAGGGTGCGGTCGCGTGCGACACCGGCCGAATCCAGGCGACGGGTGGCGGTGTCTTCGGGGAGCGCCGCCGGGATCGCGATGCCGCCGGCCACGACGCCGACGGTGAGCACGCCCGCGACGAGTTTGACCCGCCAGTCGCGGATGAACAGACCTGCGACGAGCGCCATCGGCAGCCCCAGGAAAGGGAAACCGACCCAGACGTTCGGGTCGAAGGCTTCGGCAACCTGCATCACGAAGATCGCGCCGAAGACGCCCGCCGGCCCCACCACGAACGCCCAGCCGACCCGGGGCCATGACTTCGCGGTCAGTGGCGACACTTCGCGCGTGGCGAAGCCGAGCAGGTAGACCGTCGCGATCGTCAGGACGACGGGCGGCAGCGCCAGCCAGGCGGCGTGGAAGAACGCCGCGACCAGAATCAGCCAGCCGACGGTCATCGCGCCCAGTGTGCCCAGCAACCACAGTGAGACGAGCTGGATCCCGATGAGCTGCGCATCGGTGAAACGGCCCTGGGCCGTTTGGGGGAATTCGGTGGCGACCACACGCGAAGAATGGCAGGTCAGCCCGGTATTTGTCTTGAGTATGGCTACTCAGGTGGTGACCCCTCCCACCAGCGCGTCGTCTCGTTCGTGGAAGTCGGCAGGAGGTACCGTCCGTTGTCGTGCGCGCGACCCTCGAGAAGCCTCCGGAACACGTTTCTTCGGCATTCGGCGGACGTCCCGGTGACGCGGAGCCGCTGCCCGGAACCGACGCTTGGCGGTACGGCACCTTGGTGTTGAAGCCGGTTGTGGACAAGCCGCGGACCCTGTGGACCGCGCGGGCACTGGAGGCCGTCGACGAGCCCGGCCTGCGGGTCGCGAGGCCCGTCCGGTCGACCGACGGCCGCTGGGTGATCGGGGGCTGGTCCGCGAACCGGTACGTGTCCGGCACTCCCGAGCACCGCTTCGACGACGTCGTGCACACGGCGGTGAAGCTGCATCGCGCGACGGCCGGGTTGCCGCGGCCGGATTTCCTGGGACGCCGCACGGATATCGAGGCGCGAGCCGACAAACTCGCTTGGGGCGAAACGGAGATGTCGCTCGACGAGACGAAGGGCGGCCGCTGGTTCGAGGTGCTCGCCGGGTCCCGAAGACCGGTCAAACTGCCGGATCAGGTCGTCCACGGCGAGTTGCTCGCGAGTGTCCTGTTCGACGGCGACGCGGCGCCGGGAATCGTCGATTTCGTTCCGTACTACCGGCCCGGTGAATGGGGTGCCGCGATCGTCGCGGTCGACGCGCTCGCCTGGGGCGGCGCGACCATCGATCTCCTCGACCGCTGGGCACATCTCCCCGAATGGCCCCAGCTTCTCCTGCGCGCCATCCTCTTTCGCTTGGCCGCCAACGCACTCGACCCGAAGTCCACCCGCGCGGCGCATGACGGACTCCGTGCCGCCGCCCGCGATGTGAGCGCCGTCCTGTAAGTCCGTGAAGGCCTCCTTCCCTACCCTGACGGTAGTGAAGGCCTCCTTCCCAACCCTCAAGGTAGGCAAGGAGGCCTTCACGGAGCGGCCCTACTCGGAGCAGCGGTGTTGGCGGGCGAGCTCGTCGAGCCGGGCGGCGGTCAGTTCCAGCCAGCGCAGATCCGCTTCCAGATGGAAGAGCGCGTGGTCGCAGATGAGCTGGTCCGCGAGGTCGCCGTTCGTCTTGCGGGCGGTGAGTTCGCGCATGGCGCGCAGGTGGGAGCCGCGCTGGGCGTCGAGGAGTTCGGTGGCGCCGCGGCCGGACAACAGCGCGAGGACGACCTTGGTGTAGAGCGTGTTCTGCAGGTAGACCGAGGGGTTTTCGGGGCTTTTGAGCCATTCTTCGACGTTGGTGACGCCGGCGTCGGTGATCGCGTACCGCTTCCGGTCCGGGCCGCCGCCGGGTTCGACGCCGCTCTCCTCGACGAGACCGTTCTTGAGGAGGCGGTTCAGCGTCGAATAGACCTGCCCGTAGTGCAGGGGGCGGTCCTGCCGGAACTGCTTGTCATACAGCTGTTTGAGGTCGTAACCGTGCTTGGGGCCGCCTTCGAGGAGACCGAGCAAGGTGTTCCCGATGGACATGCGAGCGACTATACACTCCATCTATACACTGTGTGAATAGTTGGATTTCTGTGACCTGGACCACCGAAACCTCACCGTGTGACGTGCGTCGGACCGAGGCAATGTCAAACGCCTGAAACATTTCGAAGTTTCTCGGTAACACGGCCTACCTACCGTCAGGCGAAATCGATGCCTGGAGGAGGTGCCCGTGCCGCTCGCCGCGCCGGCCCGTGTTGTGGACACGCATTGCCCGTACTGCGCGCTGCAGTGCGGGATGAGCCTCGACGGCGACCGCGTGAGTCCTCGTGACTTCCCGGTCAACGCCGGTGGCCTGTGCCAGAAGGGCTGGACTTCGGGCGAGCTGCTGGCTTCGCCGTCCCGGCTGACCACGCCGCTGATCCGGGTCGACGGCGAGTTGCGGCCCGCGAGCTGGGGGCAGGCACTCGACCTCGTCGCGCGGCGGCTCTCCGAAATCACGGCGGAAAAGGGGGCCGACTCGGTCGCCGTCTTCGGTGGTGGCGGGCTGACCAATGAAAAGGCCTACCTGCTGGGAAAGTTCGCCCGGGTGGCGCTGGGGACGTCGCAGATCGACTACAACGGCCGGTTCTGTATGTCGTCGGCGGCGGCCGCGGGGATCAAGGCGTTCGGGGTCGACCGCGGAATGCCTTTCCCCGTAACGGATCTTGCCGACGCCGACGCCGTCCTTCTGATCGGCGCGAACCCGGCCGAGACGATGCCGCCGTTCACGCAGCACCTTCGGGGGAGCGACCTGATCGTCGTCGACCCGCGCCGAACCCCGACCGCGGAGCTCGCCGGTCTGCATCTCGCGCCCGCGCCTGGGACCGATCTCGCGCTGGCGCATGGGATTCTGCACGCTGTCGTCGCCGACGGCCTGCTCGACCAGAAGTACATCGACAGCCGTACCAACGGTTTCGGCGAACTGTGGCGGACGGTCGCGGCCTGGTGGCCGGAACGCGTCGAGCAGATCACCGGAGTTTCGGCCGACGATCAGCGCAAGGCCGCCGCGAAACTCGCCGCCGCCCGCAACGCCTACATTCTCACCGCGCGCGGAACCGAACAGCACGCCAACGGAACGGCGATGGTGGGCGCCTGGATCAACCTCGCGCTCGCACTCGGTCTCCCGGGTCGGAAGGGCTCCGGTTTCGGTTGCCTGACCGGGCAAGGCAATGGCCAGGGCGGCCGGGAGCACGGCCAGAAGGCAGACCAGCTTCCCGGCTACCGCAAGATCGACGACCCCGTGGCCCGCGAGTATGTCGCCGGTGTGTGGGGTGTGCCGGCGGAATCCTTGCCGGGCCCGGGTCGTTCGGCCGTCGAGCTGCTGGACGCGCTCGGCACCGAGGGCGGGCCGAGCGCGCTGATGGTGTTCGGCAGCAACGTCGTCGTGTCGGCGCCGCGTTCGGGGAAGGTGGCCGACCGGCTGTCCTCTTTGGACTTCCTGGTCGTCTCCGACCTCGTCCTTTCGGAGACCGCCGCGATGGCGGACGTCGTCCTGCCGGTCACGCAGTGGGCCGAAGAGGACGGCACCATGACCAACCTCGAAGGGCGGGTCCTGTTGCGCCGCAAGGCGATCGATCCGCCCGCGGGGGCTCGTACCGATCTGTTCGTGATCTCGGAACTGGCCAAGCGGCTCGGTCAGCCCGCCGAACGGTTCCCGTCCGACGCCGAGACGGTCTTCACCGAGTTGCGGCAGGCGTCGAAGGGCGGTGTCGCCGACTACTCCGGCGTCACCTACGAACGACTGCGATCCGGCGAAGCGCTGTATTGGCCGGTCACCGCGGAAACGCATCCGGGAACGCCCCGGATGTTCCTCGACTCCTTCGGTCATCCGGACGGCCGCGCGCGGTTCGTACCGGTCGAACATGTGGGTCCGGCTGAGGTGCCCGACGCCGAGTTCCCGTTGCAGGCGACCACCGGCCGGGTTCTGCAGCAATACCAGTCCGGCGCGCAGACCCGGCTGATCAAAGAGCTGAACGACGTCGTAGGGGAGACTTTTGTGGAAGTTCACCCGGACACCGCCGCCCGATTCGGGCTTGCCGACGGCGAAGTCGCGCTCGTCCGGTCCCGTCGCGGCGAGACCGTCGCGCGGGTCCGGTGCGTGTCGTCGCTTCGCCCGGACCTCGTCTTCCTGCCGTTCCATTTCCCGGGGGAGGGTCGCGCGAACCTGCTGACCAATCCCGCGCTCGACCCGACGAGCCGCATGCCGGAGTTCAAGGTGTGCGCGGTTTCCTTGCAGCGTCAGGGTGACGCGGCATGACCGCCCGGTCGGTGGTCATCGCCGGATACGGGATGGCGGGCGCGCGGCTCGCGGACGACATCCGCCGTCTCGACCCGCGGGGCGAGCGCGTCCGGCTGACGATCGTGGGCGCGGAGGAGCACCCCGCGTACAACCGGGTCCTGCTGTCTTCGGTGGTGGCCGGGACGATGCGCCCGGAGATCGTCCGGCTGCACGACGACGAATGGCCGTCCCGGACCAGGGTCGACCTGCGCCGCGGGGTGGCCGCGAAGGCGATCGACCGCACGGCCAGGCGAGTCCATCTCGACGACGGGTCCACTGTGGACTACGACGCCCTGGTGCTCGCCACCGGAGCGAACCCGTGGATGCCGCCCGTCGAAGGCCTCGACCTCGGCCCGGACGTAGTCGCGTTCCGCACCCTCGACGACTGTGCCCGGATCCTCGACGCGGCCAGATACGGTGCCCCGGTCGCCGTCCTCGGCGGTGGCCTGCTCGGCCTCGAAGCCGCGCGAGGCCTTGCGGGACGCGGGAATCTCGTGACCGTCGTGCATCCGATGCCGCACATCATGGAACGCCAGCTCGACGCCGAATCCGCGCGCGTGCTGACCAGGAAACTCGAAGAGCTCGGCGTCGGCTTCCGGCTCGGCGTCGGTGCCGCGCGCTACGTCGCCGGTGACGGGCTCAAGCTCGATGACGGCACACACGTGCCCGCCGACCTCGTCGTCGTGTCCACCGGCGTCCGGCCGGAGACGAAAATGGCCATGGAAGCCGGTTTGGACGTCGACGGCGGCATCATGGTCGACGATCTGCTGCGCACCAGCGACGGCCGGATCCACGCGATCGGTGACTGCGCCCGGCATCCCGGTGCGTTCGGCGGTCTGGTGCAGCCCGCCTGGGAACAGGCGGCGGTCGTCGCGGATCTCCTCACCGGTTCCAAGATGTCGTCGCGCTACCGGGGAACCCAGGCGGTGACACGGCTCAAGGCTCGCGGCATCGACCTCACCGCGCTCGGCGAGACCATGACGTCCGCCGATGACCCGACCGCGGACGTCCTCACCTTCAGCGACCCGGCCGGCTGTCGCTACGGCAAGCTCGTCGTCCGCGACAACCGCGTGGCGGGCGCGATCCTGCTCGGCCTGCCGGACGCGGCCGCGACGATCACCCAGCTGTACGACCGGGGCACGCCGGTGCCCGAAGACCGGCTCGCGGTCCTGCTCGGCCGCGCGCTGCCCGCCGGGGCGCCGTCGGCGTCGAGCCCGGCGGACCTTCCCGCGACGGCGGTCATCTGCCGCTGCAACGCGGTGACCAAGGGACGTCTCGTCGAAGCCTGGCGCGCCGGCGCCACAGACGTGCCCGCACTGGCCGGGGCGACCCGTGCCACGACCGGATGCGGCGGCTGCAAAGACGCCGTCAGCGGTGTCGCGAAATGGCTGGCAGCGCAGTGATCCGGTTGACAGAGACCCGAACCAAACCCACCCAGGAGGACGAGATGACCGCAGTAACCGCCCACCGGGGTAAACGCTGGATCGAGCACTGGGAGCCGGAGAACGAGCAGTTCTGGGAAGAGACCGGGAAGCACGTCGCCCGGCGGAACCTGTGGTTCTCCATTCTCGCGGAGCACATCGGCTTCTCCATCTGGACACTGTGGTCGGTCATGGTCCTGTTCATGGGGCCGCAGTACGGGTTCTCGGCCGCCGACAAGTTCCTGCTGGTCTCCACCCCGACGCTGGTCGGCGCACTGATGCGGCTGCCGTACACCTTCGCCGTCGCCAAGTTCGGTGGCCGGAACTGGACCATCTTCAGCGCGGCGTTGCTGCTGATCCCGACCATCCTCGCCGCTGTCGTGCTGCACCCGGGAACGTCACTGGGGACGTTCCTGCTGGTCGCGGCGCTCGGCGGGGTCGGCGGCGGGAACTTCGCGTCCTCGATGACCAACATCAACACCTTCTATCCGGAGAAGCACAAGGGCTGGGCGCTCGGGCTCAACGCGGGCGGCGGGAACCTCGGGGTGGCGGCGATCCAGCTGATCGGCCTGCTGGTCATCGGCACCGTCGGCGCGACCGCACCGCGGCTGGTCCTCTACATCTACATCCCTCTGATCGTCGTGGCGGCGGTGTGCGCGTACTTCTACATGGACAACCTCGCGTCGGTGAAGGGTGACACCAAGGCGATGCGCGAGGTCGTCAAGGACCCGCACACCTGGGTGATGTCGTTCCTCTACATCGGCACCTTCGGTTCGTTCATCGGCTACAGCTTCGCCTTCGGTCTCGTGTTGCAGAACCAGTTCGGCCGCACTCCGCTGCAGGCGGCCGCGGTGACGTTCCTCGGGCCGCTGCTCGGTTCGTTCTCCCGCCCCGTCGGAGGCTGGCTGTCCGACCGGATCGGCGGCGGCAAGGTCACCTTCGCGACGTTCGTCGGGATGGCTGGGGCGACCGTGGTGCTGATCCTGGCGTCGTCGTCGCAATCACTGGTGCTGTTCACGGTCGCCTTCATCGTGCTGTTCGTGCTGACCGGGGTCGGCAACGGTTCGACGTACAAGATGATCCCGGCGATCTTCCGCGCCAAGGCGAAGGTCGCGATCAGTGAAGGCGCCGAGGAAGCGGCCGAACTCCTGAAGGCGCGCAAGCTTTCCGGTGCGCTGATCGGGCTGGCCGGTGCGATCGGTGCGCTGGGCGGGCTCTTCATCAACCTCGCCTTCCGGCAGTCGTTCGCGGACACCAAGAGCGGTGTCCCGGCGTTCGTCGCCTTCCTGGTCTTCTACGGGCTTTGCTTCGCTGTCACGTGGGCGGTGTACCTGCGCAAACAGCAGGCGGAGGTGACGAGCGTCCGCGGCCTGGCGCTCGCCGGGGCGGAGGTCTGATGCGCAAACTCGTCGTCGCAGGGCATGGGATGGTCGCGCACCGGCTGGTGGAAGCGGTGCGCGCCGAGGACAAGGTGGGCGAATGGCAGGTGGTGGTCCTGGCCGAGGAGGCCAGGCCCGCTTACGATCGCGTCGCTCTGACGTCCTATGTGGACACCTGGGACCCGGCTTCTCTCGCGCTGGAAGGCGCGGACTACGCCGGTGACCCGCGGGTCGAGCTCCGGCTCGGGGACGCGGTGGCATCGGTGGACCGGGACCGCAAGGTCGTCGTCACCGAGTCCGGATACGAGCAGTCGTATGACGCGCTCGTGCTGGCGACCGGTTCGCGGCCGTTCGTGCCACCCGTGCCGGGTCACGACCTCCCGGGTTGCTTTGTGTACCGGACGATCGAGGATCTCGACGCCATCCGGGAAGCCGCTCAGCGGCCCGGCCGCGGACGCCGTTCGGCCGTCGTCATCGGCGGCGGTCTGCTCGGCCTGGAGGCCGCGAAGGCGTTGCGGGACATGGGTCTCTCGCCGCACGTCGTCGAGATGGCGCCGCGTCTGATGCCGTTGCAGATCGACGAAGGTGGTGGCGGCCTGCTGCGGCGGCTGATCACCGACCTGGACGTGACCGTCCACACGGGAACGTCGACCGACGCGATCGAGCCGGACGGCGAGCGGTACATCGCCCGGCTGGGCAACGGCACCGAACTCGACGTCGACCTCGTCGTGTTCTCCGCCGGTATCCGGCCGCGGGACGACCTCGCACGGTCGTCCGGACTGGAAGTCGGCGCGCGCGGCGGGATCCTGGTCGACGAGTCCTGCCGGACCGCCGACCCGGCGGTGTTCGCGATCGGTGAATGCGCGGCCGTCGAAGGCAAGGTGTACGGCATTGTCGCGCCGGGCTACGCGATGGCGGAGGTCGTCGCCGCGCAGCTGACCGGCGGCGAGGCCACGTTCCCCGAGCCGGACATGTCCACGAAGCTCAAGCTCATGGGCGTCGACGTCGCGAGTTTCGGTGACGCGCACGCGGCGACCGAGGGTGCGCTCGAGGTCGCGTTCAACGACGCCGTCGCCGGGACGTACAAGAAGCTCGTCGTTTCAGACGACTCGACGACGTTGCTCGGCGGTGTCCTGGTCGGCGACGCGAGCGAGTTCAACACGTTGCGCGCGATGGTCGGCAGGCCGTTGCCCGCCGAACCGGGGGCGATCCTCGCCCCGGCAGGCGGTGGCGCGGCGGTCGGTGTCGACGCACTCCCGGATGCCGCGCAGATCTGTTCCTGCAACGCGGTCTCCAAGGGTGCCATCACGCACGCGATCACCGGCCAGGGTTGCGACTCGGTCGCCAAGATCAAGGGCTGCACCCGCGCCGGGACGGCCTGTGGATCGTGCGTTCCGTTGCTGGGCAAGTTGCTGACGGCTTGCGGTGTCGAGCAGTCGAAGGCGCTGTGCGAGCACTTCGGCCAGTCACGCGCGGAGCTGTTCCAGATCCTGCAGGCGACGAGGATCAGCACGTTCAGCGAGATGATCGACCGGTACGGCACCGGGACCGGTTGCGCGATCTGCAAACCCGCGGTCGCGTCGATCCTGGCCACGCTGGGCAACGGGCATATTCTCGCGGGGGAGCAGGCGACCCTGCAGGACACCAACGACAAGTTCCTCGCGAATCTCCAGCGCAACGGGACCTACTCGGTGGTGCCGCGGATTCCGGGCGGTGAGATCACGCCCGAGAAGCTGATGGTGATCGCGCAGGTGGCGATGGATTTCGGGCTGTACACCAAGATCACCGGCGGACAGCGGATCGACCTGTTCGGTGCCACCGTCGATCAGTTGCCGCTGATCTGGCGTCGCCTGGTCGACGCCGGGTTCGAATCGGGCCACGCGTACGGAAAGTCGTTGCGCACGGTGAAGTCGTGTGTCGGTTCGACGTGGTGTCGCTACGGCGTCCAGGACAGCGTCGGTCTCGCGATCGAGCTCGAGCTGCGGTACCGGGGCCTGCGGTCGCCGCATAAGCTCAAGTCCGCCGTCTCCGGCTGCGCGCGGGAATGTGCCGAGGCCCGGAGCAAGGACTTCGGCATCATCGCTACCGACAAGGGCTGGAACCTTTACGTCGGCGGGAACGGCGGCGCGACCCCGCGGCACGCCGACCTGCTGGTGTCTGAAGTGGACACTGAGACGTTGATCCGCACGATCGACCGGTTCCTGATGTTCTACGTCCGTACCGCCGACCGGTTGCAGCGCACCGCGCCGTGGGTCGAGGAGATGGACGGCGGGCTCGACCACCTGCGTGCGGTGATCGTCGACGACAAGCTCGGGATCTGCGAGGACCTCGACGCGGCCATGGCGAAGCACGTCGGTGACTATGCGGACGAATGGCGTGGCGTGCTCGAGGACCCGGAGAAGCTGGCGAAGTTCAGCTCGTTCGTCAACGCGCCAGGGACGCCGGATCCGACGATCTCGTTCCGGACGGAACGCGAGCAGAAGGTACCTGTCCTGCTGGGAATCCCGGAGGTGAAGCGGTGACGACGTCGATCGAGCGCACCTGGACCGCGGTCTGTGCGGCCGGTGCCGTGCCCGAATGGTCAGGGGTCGCCGCCCTGCTGGATGACGGCGTACAGGTGGCGATCTTCCGCCTGCCCGGTGACCGGTGGTTCGCGCTGTCCAATGTGGATCCCGTGAGTGGTGCGGCGGTGCTTTCGCGAGGCATCGTCGGTGACGCCGGCGGTGTCCCGGTGGTCGCCTCACCGGTGTACAAGGAGCGTTTCGACCTGCGGACCGGTGCGTGCCTTGACGCCGAGGGCGTCTCGGTTCCGGTGTATCAGGTCCGGGTGAGCGGGGGAGTCGTGGAGGTGGGGGCCGTGGTGGATTCGCCGTGACAGAAGTCCTTCCCCTGGCGGGATTCGTCATCGGTATCACGGCGGCGCGACGAGCTGACGAGCTCGGCGCGCTGTTCGTGCGTAAGGGTGCGACCGTGCGCTACGGCCCGGCGATCCGGATCGTGCCGCTTTCCGACGACACCGAGCTGCGCTCAGCGACCATGCGGTTGCTGGAAGACCGGGTGGACGCGGTCGTCGCGACGACCGGAATCGGCTTCCGGGGGTGGATCGAGGCGGCCGAGGGCTGGGGGCTCGGCGAGGCCTTGCTGGAACGGCTGGGACATTCGTCACTGCTCGCCCGTGGCCCCAAGGCCAAGGGCGCGATCCGCGCGGCCGGGCTCTCGGAGGACTACTCGCCGGTGTCGGAGAGCAACGCGGAGGTGCTGCAGCATCTGCTCGATTCCGGTGTGGACGGTCAGCGCATCGCGGTGCAGCTGCACGGGGAGCCGCTTCCGTACTTTGTGGACAGTCTGCGTTCGGCGGGCGCCGAGGTGATCGAGGTCCCGGTGTATCGCTGGGTCGGACCGACCGATCCGGGACCGCTGGACAGGCTCCTCGACGCGGTGCTGGACGGTGCCGTCGACGCCCTGCCGTTCACCAGCGCCCCGGCCGTGGCGTCCATGCTGGCCGTCGCGAAACGGACCGGTCGGCTGCCGGGTATCGTTCAGGCGCTGGAAAAACGGGTCGTGGTGGCGTGCGTCGGACCGATCACGGCCGGTCCGCTTGCCGCGCTGGGCATCCCTACCGTGCAGCCGGAGCGGTCGCGGATCGGTGCGTTGGCGAGGACGGTTTCGGAGGCGTTGGAGGCGCATTCGGTCCGGTTGACCGCGGGTGGGCGGAGCATCGAGCTGCGCGGTCAGGCGGCGCTGGTGGACGGGCAGTGGTGCGACGTCGCGCCGGCGCCGATGGCCTTGCTGCGTGTGCTGGCGGCGTCGCCGGGCCACGTGGTCTCCCGGCGGGAGCTGATCTCGGCGTTGCCCGGCGGCGGCGAGGCGCACGCCGTCGAGACCGCGATCGGGCGGCTGCGGAGCTCACTCGGCGCCCCGAAGCTCGTCCAGACCGTCGTCAAGCGCGGCTACCGCCTCGCCGTCGATGTCTGAACCCACGAATCGCGGATGTCAGGACCAGGTGACGCGGAGATCGGGGAATTCGCGGGCGGCGGCGACGCGGGCAGCCTCCTCCTCGGCGGCCTTCCGCACGGCCGGGCGCACGACGTCGAAGGGCTTGAACGTGAAGTCGAGCCGCTTCTTCCCGCTTGCCTTCGACCGCCAAATCCCGGCGATCTCGCCGTCGGCAAGCAGAGCACCCGGGTTCCCGAGCATCCTCCACACTTCCTTCTGCCGCGCCTTCTCCGGTACCAGCAGAGCCTTGTCCCGCGCCTGGACGAACGGGTCGAACGGCGGCAGCAGCCGCACCACGTCCGGCTCCGGCGGATTCTCCAGCAACGACAAGCGATCCCTCGGCAGGAACCTGGGCTTGCCGTCGACCCGGACCTCTGCGAGATCGGCCGGCCACATCGCGTCGACGTCGGCGCGCGTCGTTCCCACGTAGACGGCCGCGTCGCCCGGCGCGGCGGGCCCGTTGATCCGCAGGTAACCCTCGACCACCCGGGTGGCCGCCTTCGCGTCCGGCGAGGTCCGGACGGCACCGCGCCTTTCCAACGGGGCCAACGTCGCCGGGGTCGCGCCCGCCTCCAGCCGGACTCCGCCGTGGATCGCCGCGACTCGCATCAGCTGTTCGTAGATGTGCACGACACCGCAGCCCCGGCACGCATACGACAGGCCGTCGGGCAGCAGTTTCGTCACCGCGCCGCTGACCGCGCCCTTGGTCATCACGCCGGTGACGACCTTGCGGATCGCCTTGGCCGCGGTGAACAGGGCGTCCACCGCGGACATTCCCGCGTCTTCGACCTGCCTGCGTTGCCACACGATCCGGGACATCGCGTCGCTCTCGTCGAGCGGCACCAGCGCGGCGCGGACCGCGTCGAGTTCCGCGCGGCGGTGGAAATGCGGCGCGCCACGGTACGTCCAGGCGAGCACGAACCGCGGATCGTCCCAGACAGCCGGAGTCACCTCACCGTCGAGCCGCGCGGCCAGCGCCAGCAAGGCGGTGTCGCGCTGGGAATCCTGCAGCCCGAGGTCGAATACGGCCGCGGCGGCCGGGTCCGTCTCGTCACGGTGCAACCCGTGCGCCGCGATGCGGTACGCCAGCACCTGTTCGCGATCGACCTCGAGCACGGTCTCCCCCTAGAGCGAGAATTCGAAGGTGTAGGACATCGTCGGCTCGCCGATGACGCCGGTGGTCGTGCCGGAGCCGGTGATCCCGGCGAGATCGCCGGTGCCGGAGCCGGGGACGACCGAGAACCTCGACGACACGCCCTTCGGGTCGAACCCGGTGTCGTGCTTGATCACGAAGCTGCCTTCGCGTCCGTCCACTGTCCCCTCGATGCGCTCGAGGCCCGGCGAGGTCGTCTCGCCGCCGTCATAGCCCTCCCCCGCGTAGTAGAGCAGGTAATCGACGATCGAGCTGCCTTCGATGCTCCCGCTGTAGGCCAGCGAGGCGTGCGCGTGGGCGACCCTCGGCCCGTCCTCGGCACCGCTGACGAGGTTTTCTTCCCAGTTCTTTCATCGCGAACGTGTTCATGGGACCCACCCTGCCGGTCAAACCTGTCAGATCGTGTCAGGTTTTTCAGCGATAATTGCCGGCATGCGCGCTAGCAGGCTCCTGTCCGTCCTCCTCCTGCTGCAGAACCGCGGCCGGATGACGGCCGACGAGCTCGCGGCCGAGCTGGAGGTATCGGTTCGTACCGTCTATCGGGACATCGATGCCCTGTCGGCCGCCGGAGTCCCGGTGTACGCGGATCGTGGGCGCACGGGCGGATATCAACTGGTCGACGGGTATCGCACCCGGCTGACCGGGCTGACCGAGGAGGAGGCGCAATCGCTTTCGTTGGCCGGTTTACCGGTCGCGGCCGCCGAACTCGGGCTGGGCACCGTCCTCGCTGCCGCGCAGCTGAAGCTGTACGCCGCGCTTCCGGAGGAACTTCGAGGCCGGGCGAGCAAGGTCGCCGAACGGTTCTATCTGGACGTTCCGGGCTGGCACCGGGGGATCGAAAGCCTGCCCCGGCTGTCCGAACTGGCCGACGCGGTCTGGCACAGTCGCCGGATCAAGGTCCGCTACGAACGCTGGGGGCAGCGCAAGGTGGACCGGACGCTGGACCCGCTCGGGCTGATCCTCAAGGGCGGCAACTGGTATCTCGCCGCCCGCTGCGACGGGAGCGATCGGACCTATCGCGTTTCCAGGATCGAGGAACTCGAAGATCTGGGCGAGCAGTTCGAGCGTCCAGGTGAGTTCGACCTCGAGCGGTACTGGCACGACTGGTCGGAGCAGTTCGAGCGGCGGATGTACCCGCGGGTGGCGCTGGTCCGGCTGAGCGAGCTCGGGCGGGCTCTCGTACCGTTCTATCTGGGCGCCGTCGGAGCGCGTGCGTTGCGTGCGGCCGTCGAGGGCGGCGCCGAACCGGACGAGGACGGCTGGCTGCGGATGGAACTGCCGACCGAGCCGGGCGAACCGGCCGTCGGGGAACTACTGCGGTTCGGCGCGAACCTCGAAGTGCTCGAACCGCCGGACCTGCGCGAGCGGCTGGCGGAGGAGATCAGGAAGTTGGGCGCGTTCTATGGCTGACCTCAGCGGGATCACGATCGGCATCACCGCGGAGAGGCGCGCCGACGACTTCATCGCCGCCCTCGAACGCCACGGCGCGACCGTGCTGCACGCGCCCACCATCCGCATCGTCCCCTTGCCCGACGACGCGAAGCTGCGCGAAGCGACCGACGCCGTCCTCGCCGCTCCCGTCGGCTTCACCGCGGTAACGACCGGCGCCGGGTTTCGCGGCTGGCTGTCCGCCGCGGAGGGCTGGGGGCTTCGCGAACCCCTGCTGGAGCGGCTGAGCGCGTCGCGGATCTTCGTGCGCGGACCGAAAGCGGCGGGCGCCGTTCGCGGAGTGGGCCTGCGCGAGGTGTTCTCCGCGCCGGAAGAGAGCAACGCCGAGTTGTTCGAGGGACTGCGGGACGCCGGGGTGCGTGGCGCGCGCGTCGCCGTCCAGTTGCATGGCACGCTCCTGCCCGAACTCACCGGGCTGCTGCGGGAATCGGGTGCTGACGTCGTCGAGGCACAGCCGTACCGCTGGCGTTCCCCGGAGAACGTCGAGCCGGTGCACGAACTCGTCGACGGGGTGGTTTCGGGCCGGGTGCGGGCACTCGCGTTCACGAGCGCGCCCGCGGCGTCGAATCTGCTCACGCTCGCGCGGGAGTACGGGCACCACGACGAACTCGTCGCCGCGCTGCGCGGGCCGGTGCTGTGCGCCTGCGTCGGACCGGTCACCGCGGCACCGTTGGAAGCCGCCGGGGTGCCGACCGTCCAGCCCGATCGACAGCGGCTCGGCGCACTCGTGAAACTGCTCGCCACAAAACTCGGCTGAGTCATACGTTCGAGTTACGCCTTCTGGTCCAGACCTGTGGGCCGACGTTCCGCTATTCTGTTTTCACCCTGCGGTGTGGGCAGGAAGCAGGCCGATTATGTCCGGACCTCGTATGCATACCGGCGAACGCATTTCGAAAATCGTCTTACGCTGCCGTGACGGGCTGCTGCGAGACGCGCTTTCCGATTGGCTCGGCGCCCAGCCGGGTTTCGTCGTGGCCGGAGCCAGTGCGACCGGCACGGGATTACTGCGACTGTGCGAGCTGCGCTCGCCGGATATCGCCGTCGTCGAGTTCCGTGCTGCCGGAGTGGACGAGCTGGATCTATTGACATGCCTGAAGAAATATCACTCACTCCGGATCGTCGGACTGCACAACGCGCTGGACGCGCCTGCCGTCGCCGTGTTGCTCCAGGAAGGCGTTGATCGTTTGGTGAGCAAGCGATCCGGGCTCGTGAGGCTCCTTGAGGCGCTGGAGGCGCAGCGGGGAATCCGCGGGCAGGCCGTAACCGGCGGGCTCACCGAACGCGAACTGCAGGTGCTCGCGCTCATCTGTGCGGGGCATTCGGCGAACGAGGCCGCGGACATCCTGGCGATCAGTCCGCACACCGTCATCAACCATAAACGTCGGATCTTCACCAAACTCCAGGTGCAGAGCCGAATCGAGGCGGCGGCCGAAGTCGCGCGGCTCGGATTGCTGCTTCCGGGTGAGGTTCCGGGCGACGGCGATGAGACCGGACCGAAGAACGGCGACCTCACCAGGCGAGAACGGGAGATCCTCGACTCGATCGCTCGCGGAGACTCGGTCCGGCAAACGGCGCAGTCACTGGGGATCGCGGTCAAGACGGTGCAGTGCGAACAGCGTCAACTCTTCACCAAACTCCGCGCGCGAAACCGCCCTGACGCGCTCACCCGCGCACGCCGTTTCGGCCTGGTCGACCTAGGTGTCTTGAGGCAGTCCTAGGTCGTTCTCGTCATGGCGGGCCGAGTCCCGGTGGGTGGAAATTTTCCCTGTGAACGCAAAAGATCGCAGTCGAGCGGCAACCATCAGCCGTCGAGGACTATTGGGTGGTATCACCGCCGGCGCGGCGGCTGCGGCCTTGCCGGGCACCGCGCGGGCACAGGCCGAAGCCGCGGCGACCTCACCGCGGTTCTTCGGGCGGATGTTCCCTTCCCTGCCGCCGTTCCGCCAGCCCACACCCCAGGTTATGGCGGCATTACGGGAATTGGGCAGACCTGGCGGGATCATGGACGCCAAGGATCCGTTACATGAAGGACCGGTCCGTCTCATCACCAATCCGGAATTGAGTCCGAACAACACCGATAACCCGTTCCATACGGCTGGAACGACGTTCTTCGGGCAATTCATAGATCACGATTTCACTTTCGACAACAATTCCCCCCTCGGGGTGCCGACGGCGCCCGAGACGTCACCGAACACTCGGATGCCGACGCTCACGCTGGATTCCGTTTACGGCGGTGGTCCGAATGCGACACCCGAGTTCTACGATCCCGCCGACCGGGTCAAGTTCCGGGTGGAGCACGGCGGACTGTTCGAAGACCTGCCGCGGCGCGCGGACCAGGTCGCGATCATCGCCGACCCGCGCAACGACGAAAACCTGATCATCAGCGGGTTGCAGGTGGCTTTCCTGCTGTTCCACAACCGCGTCGTCGACCGGCTGCGCTCCCAAGGAGTGCCGGCGGCGCAGGTTTTCGCCGAGGCGCGGCGGCTGGTGACCTGGCACTACCAATGGATCATCGTGCACGAATTCCTGCCGCAGATCATCGGTCACGGCCTGACGCAGGACATCCTGACGCACGGCAGGCGCCATTTCAGGCCGGCACCCGGGCAGCACTTCATGCCGGTCGAGTTCCAGGGCGCGGTCTACCGGTTCGGGCACAGCATGATCCGGCCGTCCTACCGGGCCAACCTGCGCGGCGATGTCGGCGGCAATCCGGCCACCGGGGCACCGGCGTTCTTCGGGTTCATCTTCGACCCGGCGGGCGAAGGGCAGGCGGACCCCGTCGACCTGCGCGGTCGCGCGAGGGCTCGGCGCCGGTTCATCGGGTGGCAGACATTCTTCAATTTCGGCGACGGCCAGGTGCGGCCGAACAAGCGGATCGACACCATGATCTCGACGCCGTTGTTCAACCTGCCACTTTCCACCATCCCCAGTGGCGACGCGCCGACCGCGTTGCCGCAACGGAACCTGCTGCGGCATGTCACGTGGTCCCTGCCTTCGGGGCAGGACATCGCGAGGGCAATGGGCATTCCGGTGCTCACCGCCGAGATCTTCCCGGAGCTGCGGCAGTTCGGCGTGGGGTTCGATGCGAACACCCCGCTCTGGTACTACATCCTGAAGGAGGGGAAGTACCTCGGCGACGGGATCAGTCTCGCCGGAGTGGGTGCGCGGCTCGCGGGGGAGGTGTTCTTCGCGATGATGGAATTGGACCCGGCTTCTTACCTTTCGGTGAACCGTTCATGGACACCGACGTTGCCGCGGAAAGCCGGTAACACGTTCACGATGGTCGATTTGCTGACCTTTGCCCGCGTCGATCCGGCGTCGCGGGGTCAATGACCACGTGGTGGTGGTCCGCGGAGGCCTCCTTCCCGATACAGGGCCGGGAAGGAGGCCTTCACGGAATGAGCATTCGGCCGTCTTGACGGGCGTAGTCCGCTTTGCGAGGCTCGAAGCACCCGCGACGCACGGGAGGGCGGCGGATGTCCGAGTCGCAGTCGGTCACCTTTGTGCGGGCGATCTTGCGAAAGGGATCTTCCGTACTGGGCGCGAGTCCGTCCGGCGAAGCGCCGGATCCGGACTCCGTTCCCGATGGCCGCCACCGCGAAGATCGTGCGGATTCGGTGCTGATGCGGGCGATCCGTTATTCCGCGCTCGGCCCGATCTTCTATCGGATAGCCGCCTTTCCCAAGGTGTACATCGGTTTTCTCGTCGCGAACGGTTCGGCCGGGATCGTTCCGGTGCTGAGCACGACGATCGTGGCCGTCGCGCTGAACGTCATCGCCGTCGTTTGGGTGGTCCGGGGACGCGGGCGCCGGGCGAAGACATCCGGGCGGCTGATGCTCATCGATCTCGCGCTCGGCCTGGTGCTCACGACCGTCGTCGCGGCGACCGCGCCTGCCGCGATCCAGCCGTTCGCCGTCGATGTCGCGTGGACGTGGCTCGTCGGGACGATGGCGTTGTGGACGTTGTCGTTCGGTCTGCCCGCGGCCTTCGGCCTCCTGATCGCGGCCGTCCCGTTCCGCGTGTTCCTGACCTGGGTCGGCGGGTTGCCGATCGGCGACCAGCTCGCGCTGAACCGGTCGGTCGGCTGCATGGTCGCGCTTGTCGTCGCGATGGTGACGACGGCGGGGATCCTGATCCTGATCGGCGTCGGCACGCGGTTCGCGCTGGGGATCGGGATCCGGCGCGGGCAGCAGGCCGAGCGGTTGCGGACTCAGCGCGTCATGCACGACAGCGTGCTGCAGACGCTCGAGGCGATGGGGCTGGAGGCCCCGGACGACGACGAGGAGGCCGCGCGACGGCTCTCCGAAATGCGGGCGGCGGCGCGGGCGCAGGCGGCCGAACTCCGGCGGGAACTGTCCGGCCCGGACTCGCCGTCGGAGCGCGGTCTCACGGCGGACCTCGCCGACGTCGCCACCGAAATGGCGCGCGACGGTCTCCGCACCCAGCTCGTCGCCGCCGAGACCGAACAGGACTACCGGCTCTCCCACGCGCGC
Organism: uncultured Actinomycetota bacterium; assembly: GCA_963766045.1. GTDB lineage: Bacteria > Actinomycetota > Actinomycetes > Mycobacteriales > Pseudonocardiaceae > Amycolatopsis. Next base: position 769,812 of record CAVXYN010000003.1, read on the forward strand.
CGCACCGCCATCCGCGACGCTGTTCGCGAAGCGCTGCGAAACACCGTCAAGCACGCCGGGACGAAACAGGTCGTGCTTCGCGTTGAAGAGCGCGAAGGCGGCATCGCGGTCATCGCGCGTGACCAGGGGACCGGCTTCAGCATGCTCGAGCGGCCGCCGGGCTTCGGGATCAACCAGTCGATCATGGCGAGGCTGGCCGAGGTCGGTGGGCGGGGGACCATCGACTCGCATCCGGGGCAGGGGACCCGGGTGACGCTGTGGGTGCCGCACTGACCCCGCTGAGTCTCGGTGACCGGCGGTGGGAGCAAGGGACCTTTGCTACCGCTTGTTTAGCATGCCTACGTAAGCGGTAGCAAAGGTCCCTTGCTCTCTTCCGCAGGTCAGGGGTGGTGCGGCAGGTGTTGCGAAGCCAGCGAAGGTCGGCTCAGTCCTCTTCTGGGGGCAGGGTCCCACTGTCGATCTGTCGCACGGTCTCGCGCCCGACGGCCTCTTCGCTCAGCCCCTGCCGCCAGTACCCGGTGAACGTGATCGCCCGCTTGTCCACGCCGCGCTCCCGAACGAGGTGCCGCCGCAGATACTTGACCATGCTCGCCTCACCGGAAAGCCACGCGTAGGGCGTCCCTCCCAGCAGATCCGCCTGACGCACGGCTTCGAGTGCGGCTTCGCCGACGGGACGGGAGTCGCGCACGATCCAGTGCAGCTCGACCTTCCCTTGCGTTTCGAAGACCTGCCGGTCCTCACGGTCGGCGAGTTCGATGTACGCGAGCGCTCGCGTGCCGGGCGGCAGGGCTTCGACGATGGCGCCGATCGCGGGGATCGCGGTCTCGTCGCCGACGAGCAGTTGCCAGTCGGTGCCTTCGGGCACGTCGTACAGCCCGTGCGGGCCGAGGAACGCGATCCGGTCCCCTTCCGAAGCCTGCGACGCCCAGGCCGAGGCCGGGCCTTCGTCGCCGTGCAGCACGAAGTCGATGTCGATCTCTCGCGCGGCCGGCCGCACCGCGCGGATCGTGTAGGTCCGCATCGGCGGGCGTTCACCGTCCGGCATCGCGAGATAGCTCCGATACCAGGTGAGGACCTCGTCGCCGGCGGGCGGATCGGGCAGCACCGGCTCGGATTGGCCGGGTAGCGGGAAGAACACCTTCACGTACTGGTCGGGCGCCAGATTTTCGACCGACGCTCCCGAGAAGGTCACCCTGCTCATCTGCGGGGTGAGCCGCCGTACGCCGACCACCTTCACCTCTTGGTAACCCATTAGGCGAGGCTAACCTAAAAGAGTCCGTCCGGGTCATCGCCGTCGGACGGATCACGCTGCCACCGGTATTTTCGCAGGTCGACCCGCTGACCGTCGGCGAGGACACCTTCGGCACGCAGTTTTTCGAGCTGTTCGTGGACCAGATGCGGCGCGGGAGTCCCATCCGCGCGCAGGATGCGGTGCCACGGGAGGTCGTGCCCGTCCTCGCCGAGGATCCGACCGACCAGCCGAGGCGACGGAGCACCCGAAACCGCCGCTATATCCCCATAAGTCGCGACCGAGCCGGGTGGCACGCTCGCGATGACCTCACGCACCCGCTCGTGCAGTTCGTCATCCATATGCCCACTTTGCCGTGCCGCTGCGAGGTTGTGTCGGCGGGGCGTGGTTCCATCGTGGGCGTGAACGGGCGGCGAACGGCGGCAGGAACGGACGCGCGGCTGGTCCGCACGCCGGTCACCGGCACGCCTTCGTTCAGCTGGGACTCCGGTGCCCGGCGCCTCCTGGCCGCCCCGGACGGCTTCCGCCGGGTGCTCGGCGGCCCGGGCACGGGGAAGACGTCGTTGCTGGCTTCGGCCGCCTCGCGACGCATCGCCGAGGGCGCCGATCCGGAGAGCGTGCTCATCCTGACCACGTCCCGCAAGGCCGCCGACGCGTTGCGCGCCGACATCACCCGCCGCCTCACGACCGACCCGGAGCAGGCGCCGCTGCCGCGTACCATCCGCGAGCCACTCGTACGGACGGTCCACTCCTACGCGTACGCGCTGTTGCGGATGGAGGCCCAGGCTGCGGATCTCCCGCCACCGCGCCTGCTCGCCGGCGCCGAGCAGGACGTCGTCGTCCGCGAGCTGCTCGCCGGCGACCTCGAAGAAGGTGCGCTCGACTGGCCGGAGCAGCTGCGGCCCGCGCTGAACGTGCCCGGCTTCGCCGAGGAACTGCGTGACCTGCTTCTCCGCGCAGCCGAACGCGGGCTCGGCCCGGAGGATCTGAGCGAACTCGGCAGACGGCGCGGGCGCGAGGAATGGGTCGCCGCCGGGACGTTCTGGAGCCAGTACGAAGAGGTCACGCAGCTGCAGGGCTCGGGCGGCAACGCGCTCGGTGTGGCCAGCGCGCCGGCACTGGACGCCGCCGAACTGGTCACCTCCGCACTGCTCGCCCTCGAGGACGACGACGAGCTGCGCGAACGGGAACAGCGCCGGGTCCGGCACCTGTTCGTCGACGACGCCCATCACCTCGACCCGCTGCAGACCCAGCTCGTCCGGCTCATCGGCCACGCCGCCGACGAGTTCGTCGTGGCGGGCGACCCCGACCAGTCCGTGTTCTCCTTCCGCGGCGCCGATCCGCGGTTGTTCGCCGATTCGGACGACGACGGCGAGCGCACGGTCCTGCTGACCACCGCATATCGCCTGGCGCCGGTGATCCGCACGGCCGTCACGAAACTCGCGGCCACGCTCCCCGGCGCGTCGCCGCACCGGAAGCTCATCGACGCGCCGGACGCCGAGGGCGGCCAGGTCCGCGTCCGCCTGATGCCGACGCCCGCGTCGGAGGCGAGCTGGATCGCCGATCAGTTCCGCCGGGCGCATCTCGTCGACGGCGTCCCGTGGTCGGAGATGGCGGTGCTCGTCCGCTCGCCCGCTCGAACTTTCCTTGTCCTGCAACGTGCTCTGCGCGCGGCCGGAGTGCCGATCGGTTCGGCCACAGAGGAATTGCCTCTCGCGAAACAGCCCGCTGTCCGGCCATTGCTGGCCGTGCTGCGGCTCGCCGCGGACCCGGAGCTGCTCGACGTCGATCTCGCCGAGATGCTGCTGTCCTCGCCGTTGGGCGGCGCCGATCCGCTCGCCCTGCGACGGCTGCGCCGCGGTCTGCGCCGGCTGGAGATCGCGAGCGGTGGTCAGCGGTCCAGCGACGAGCTCCTGGTGGAAGCGCTGCGCGCCAACGACATTCTCACCGGTCTGGCGGAGGCCGAGTCGTATCCGATGCGCCGGGTCGGTGGCCTGCTGCACGCGGCGCATCAGGCCGTCGTGCAGGGTGACGGCGTCGAGCAGGTGCTGTGGGAACTGTGGCAGGCCAGCGGTCTGGAGAAACGGCTGGTGGGTTTGGCCGGGCGCGGCGGTTCGCTCGGCGCGCAGGCGGACAGGGATCTCGACGCGATCGTCGCACTCTTCGACGCGGCCGGTCGCTACGTCGACAGGCTGCCGCGAGCGAGCGTTGCTTCGTTCGCGGACTACCTTTCGTCGCAGAACATCGCGGGCGACTCGCTGGCGCCCGCCGCGCTCAAGAGCGAAGGGGTCTCGCTGCTGACAGCGCATGCGTCGGCCGGACGGCAGTGGACGGTCGTGTCGATCGCCGGAGTGCAGGAAGGCAGCTGGCCGGACCTGCGGCTGCGCGGTTCCGTACTCGGTGTCGAGCGGCTCGTCGACATCATGTCCGGGGTGGACGACGCCAAGGTCTCCGCCACCGCCCCGATTCTCGCCGAGGAACGACGTCTGTTCTACGTCGCCGCGAGCCGCGCGCGCAAGACGTTGCTGGTCAGCGCGGTCGCGGGGGAGGACGAGCAGCCGTCGCGGTTCATCGACGACCTGGAGGAGAACGGCGCGGACGACGGCGGCCTCGACTCGCGGATGAAGCCGCCCGGGCGGTCGCTGGTGCTGGCCGAACTCGTCGGTGAACTGCGCGAAGTCGTGTGTGATGAGGCTAGTGAACCGGAACGGCGGCAGCGGGCGGCACGACAGCTCGCGAAACTGGCGGCCGCCGGGGTTCCCGGCGCACATCCGAGCACCTGGTACGGCCTGCTCGAACCGTCCACCGGCGAACCGGTGCATCAGGCGGGCGACGTCATCCGCATCTCACCGTCCACTGTGGAGGTTCTGGTCAAATGCCCGCTGCGGTGGCTGATCGAACGCCACGGCGGCAGCGACCCGGCGCAGCTGGCCGCCGTCACCGGAACGCTGGTGCACGGATTGGCGCAGGCCGTCGCGGGCGGCAGTAGCGACGAGCAGATTCGCGCGGCGCTCGACGAAGCCTGGTCCAGGGTCGACGCGGGCGCGCCGTGGTTTTCGCGGCGGGAGCGTTCGCGGGTCGAGCAGATGCTGCGGAATTTCGTGTCCTGGCTGGAATCCAGTCGCAAGGAGTTGATCGAGGCCGGGGTCGAGCAGGACATCGAAGTCGAGCTCCCGGTCGGTGACGACGAGGTTCGCGTGTTGCTGCGGGGCCGGGTCGACCGCGTCGAGATGGACAAGGAAGGCCGTCCGGTCGTCATCGACATCAAGACCGGCAAGGTCCCGATCTCCGCGTCCGACGCGGAGCAGCATCCGCAGCTGGCCGCGTACCAGCTCGCCGTGCTGCTCGGCGCGATCGAAGGCGGCTCGAAACCCGGTGGCGCGCGCCTGGTCTACGTCGCGAAGTCGAACAACAAGACCGGCTCGACCCAGCGCGAACAGGCGCCGCTGGACGAAGACGGTGGCAAGCAATGGCTGGAACTGGTGCGTTCGGCGGCCGCGTCCGCCGCCGGCCCGCAGTACCAGGTCACCGAGAATCCCGACTGCGACCGTTGTCCCGCAAGGGGTTGCTGCCCGCTGCGGCCGGAGGGCAGGCAGGTGACCGGCCCTTGATCTCCGAACTACAGCGCCGTTTCGTCGAACCCGCCGAGATCGCCCGCGCCCTCGGCCTGCACTCGCCGACCGAGGAACAGGCCGCCGTCATTTCCGCGCCGGTGGAGCCGTCCCTGGTCGTCGCCGGGGCGGGGGCGGGCAAGACCGAGACGATGGCAGCGCGCGTGGTGTGGCTGGTGGCCAACGGAATCGTGCCACCGGAACGGATCCTCGGCCTGACCTTCACCCGCAAAGCGGCTCGTCAGCTCGGCGAACGGGTCCGGACCCGGCTACGGCGCCTCGTCGGTTCGGGACTGCTGGACAAGATCGATCCGACCGGCGACCTGCGCATGACCGTGACCGCCGGCGAACCGACGGTGTTGACCTACCACGCCTACGCCGGACGGCTTCTTTCCGAGCACGGGTTGCGGCTACCCGTTCAGCCCGGGGTCCGGCTGCTTTCGGAGACGTCGTCGTGGCAGTTCGCGCACCGCGTCGTGTCCACTTGGGACAATGACCTCGACACGGACCGCATTCCGGCCACGGTGACGGCGCAGCTGTTGGCGCTGGCGGGGGAACTCGGGGAACACCTGGTCGAAACCGACCGGCTGGCGCAGTACACGTCCTGGCTGTGCGAGGTCATCGAGAACGCGCCGCGGGCAAAGGGGCAGCGTGCCGCGCTGCCGCAGAAACTCGCCGAAGTCATGACGGCTCAACGGTTCCGACTCGCGCTGCTACCGCTGGTCGAGGGCTACCACGCGCGCAAACGGGCCGAGGGCGCACTCGACTTCGCCGATCAGATGTCGCTCGCCGCGCAACTCGCCAGCAGTTATCCGGCGGTCGTCACGGGGGAGCGCGAGCGGTACGGCGCGGTCCTGCTCGACGAGTACCAGGACACCGGGCACGCCCAGCGGATCCTGTTGCGGTCGTTGTTCGGCGGCGTCGAGCATCCGCCCATGCCGGTGACCGCGGTGGGCGACCCGGCGCAGGCCATCTACGGCTGGCGCGGGGCGAGCGCGGCCAACCTGCCGCGGTTCACCACCGACTTCCCTCGTGACAACGGGGAACGGCTCGTTCCGGCGCTGGATTTCGGGCTGCTGACCAGTTTCCGCAACCCGCCCGAGGTGCTGGAACTGGCCAACGCGATCTCGGAACCGTTGCGGGAACGTGGTCTCGGCGTCGAACGGTTGCGCGCGCTGGAAGGCGCCGGCACCTCCGACATCGCGTGCGGGCTGCTGCCCGACATCCGCGCCGAACGCGAGTGGGTGGCCGAGGCGCTGGCGCGGCGCTGGTTCGAACAGGTGGAGGAGACCGGAAAGCCGCCGACGGCAGCGGTTCTGGTGCGGCGGCGAGCGGATATGGCACCGATCGCGGCCGAGCTTCGGGCCCGCGGATTGCCGGTGGAAGTGGTCGGACTCGGCGGGCTGCTCGACGAACCCGAGGTCGCGGATCTGGTCAGTACGCTGCGAGTGCTCGCGGATCCCTTGGCGGGCAGCGCGGCCGCCCGGCTGCTGACCGGTGCGCGCTGGCGGATCGCGGCCGCCGACCTCGCGGCATTGTGGCGGCGCGCGGGCGAGTTGTCTTCGCCGGTGCCACCACCCGGACAGTCCGAATCGGACGAGCCGGTACTGGTGACCGAGAGGTTCGAGCAAGCGGGGCTGATCGACGCGGTCGACGATCCCGGTACGCCGGAACGCTATTCCCCCGAGGGTTACCGGCGGATCCGGCGAGTGGGCGCCGAGCTGTCGGCGCTGCGCCGACGTCTCGACCAGTCGTTGCCCGAACTGGTCGCCGATGTGGAACGCACGATGCTGCTCGACGTCGAATCACTCGCGCGACCGGGTCCCGCCGGACGTGCGCATCTGGATGCCTTCGCCGACGTCGTCACCGACTTCGCCGAAACCTCACCGACCTCGACCCTTTTGTCCTTTGTGGACTATCTGAACACCGCCGTGCACGCGGAGGACGGGCTCACCCCAGGTGAGGTGGAGGTCGTCCCGGACCGGGTCCAGGTGCTGACCGTGCATTCGGCGAAAGGCCTGGAATGGCATATCGTCGCGGTCCCTCATCTGGTCAAGGAGGTCTTCCCCGGTCGGCGGCGTTCGTCGTCCTGGCTGCGGACGTCGACCTCGCTGCCGGCGTCGCTGCGCGGTGACTCCGAAGACCTGCCGGAGCTGCGGGTCGCCGAGGGCTACGACCGCAAGGAAGTCCAGGAAGCCCTTGAGCTGCACGAAGAAGGCTTCATCGCGCGCGAGGCGGACGAGGAACGCCGGCTCTGTTACGTGGCGCTGACCCGTTCCGAGCATTCGCTGCTGGTTTCGGGACACTGGTGGAACGAGAGCAGCGCGCGGCCGAAGGGGCCGTCGGAGTTCCTGCTCGAGATCGGCGAAACGATGCGGGGGAACTCGATAGGCCGGATCGAGCACTGGGCCGACGAACCGGAAGGGGATCTGGAGAATCCGCTGGTCGCCGACAAGCGGCTGTCCCGTTGGCCGGTCGATCCGTTGTGGCCGCGGCGTGAGGGCGTCACCAACGGTGTCGACCTTGTGCTGGGCGCCATGGAGGACGCGGCCGAAGAGGTCGCTGAGTCCACTGTGGAGGATCCGGACGGCTGGATTTCCGACACCGAGGTCCTGCTCGCGGAACGGGCTCGTGCGCAGGACCGGGTCGAGCAGGTCATGCTGCCGGCACATCTTTCGGTAAGCCAGCTGGTCGAACTCGCCGCCGATCCCGGCGCGCTGGCCAACCGGCTGCGACGACCGCTTCCCGTGCGCCCCAACACTTATGCGCGCCGCGGGACGGCGTTCCACGCTTGGCTGGAGCAGCGATTCGGCGGTGAACAGCTGCTGGAGATCGACGACCTGCCGGGCGCGGCGGACGTCGACGAGGCGCCTGACAGCGAACTCGACGCGCTGCAAACCGCGTTCGAGAAGAGCGAATGGGCTCATCGCGTCCCGCATGCCGTCGAGGTCCCGTTCTCGGCCGACGTCGTGGGCGTCACCCTGCGCGGCCGGATGGACGCCGTGTTCGCCGACGCCGACGGCGGCTGGACCGTCGTCGACTGGAAGACCGGCGCCGTCCCGGAAAACGACCGGTTGGCGCCGCTGGCCGTGCAGCTGGCGGCGTACCGGCTGGCGTGGGCGGCGTTGAAAAAGGTTCCCGTCGAGAAGGTGCGGGCGGCGTTCCACTACGTCAAGCACGACAAGACCGTGCGGCCTGCGGACCTGCTGGACGCCGAAGGCCTGCGTGAGCTGCTGAGGAGCGTGCCGGAGGTATGAACATCGACGACGTGCGCCAGCCGCTACTTTGGACGCTCCTGGCGGAGTTCCTCAGGGAGGTCTAGGCGGTAGCAAAGGACCCTTGCTCTCCGCGGCCTCCTCGCGCGCGCAATGAAGGACGCTTTCATTGCAAAATTTGCGATGAAAGGCCCCTCCGTTGCGTCTTTCATCCTGCGTGGTCGAGGGCGAGGATGGCGACAGCTGCCCTATGGACTGGCGACTGTGTGGAAATTGGGACGTTGACTGTCCCTATTTCACACTCCCTGGCCGGTCATTGCATGCGCGGCGGACGAGTCAGGCGCGGTTGCGCACCTTCAGCGCCCACATCACCAGCGGGGCCTGGAGGGGAAGTCGTCCCCAGAAGGCGGCCCGGTACTTCGCCGGCAGCTTCGCGCGTTCGGCGTCGACGGCCATCTTGATGTTCGCCGGGAAGACCACGACAAAGAGCAGCGCCGCGGCCAGCCCGCCGAGCCGGCGCGTCTTCGGGGTGGCGATCGCGGCGGCGACGCTCAGCTCGGCGACACCCGAGCCGTACGTCCACGCCCGCGGGGAACCGGGCAGCTGCTTCGGGATCTGGTCGTCGAAAGGCTTCGGCTTGGCGAAGTGCATCACGCCGGCGAGGCCGAGCAGTCCGGCGAGAAAATAGGCGGGCCGTTGAGACGGCTTGGAATCCGAAGACATGCCTTGAGCTTCGCATACCGCATGGAACGGGAGGTTCGGCTATTCTCCCGACCGTGAGTGACGTGGACCAGGCCGGAGCCTGTGTATGAAGGTTCTGAAGCGATTCCCGGTCCGGTTGAGCGACCGCCCGGATCACGAGCTCGTCGGCGTGATCAGGATGCCGGAGCTGACGGTCAGCCCGCTGCGGGCCATCTCCAAGCGGATCATCGGCGCCCTGCTCGCCCTGCTCGCGACCGTCCTGATCGTCTATCTCGACCGGGACGGCTACCGCGACGCCAACGGCGACGGGCTCAGCTTCCTCGACAGTCTCTATTACGCGACGGTGTCGCTGTCGACCACCGGCTACGGTGACATCGCGCCCGCGACGTCGTCGGCACGGCTGGTCAACGTCCTGGTGATCACCCCGCTGCGGGTGCTCTTCCTCATCGTCCTGGTCGGTACGACACTCGAGGTGCTCACCGAGCGCTCCCGTCAGGCTTTCAAGATCCAAAAATGGAGGACGAAGGTGCGTGACCACACGGTCGTCGTCGGATTCGGCACGAAGGGCCGGTCGGCGGTCAACGCGCTGCTCGGGGACGAGAACATCGAACCCGACCACATCGTCGTCGTCGACACCGACCAGCAGGCCCTCGAAGCGGCCACCTCGCTCGGGCTGGTGGTCGTGCACGGCTCGGCCACCCGGGCCGACGTGCTGCGGGTCGCCGGTGTGCAGCGGGCGAAGGCGGTCGTCGTCGCCCCGAACCGGGACGACACCGCGGTGCTGGTCACACTGACCGCACGCGAGCTGGCGCCGAAGTCGCATATCGTGGCATCGGTGCGGGAGGCGGAGAACGTCCACCTGCTCAAGCAGTCGGGCGCGAACCAGGTCGTGGTGTCGAGCGAGACGGCCGGCCGCCTGCTCGGCATGGCGACGTCGACGCCGCTGGTGGTCGACATGGTCGAGGACCTGCTCACCCCCGAATCCGGCCTCGCGATCGCCGAACGCCCGGTGGAACCGTCCGAAGAGGGCGGTTCGCCCCGGCATTTGGGCGACATCGTGCTCGGTGTCGTCCGCGACGGCGTGCTGTACCGCGTGGACGCTCCGCAGGCCGACGCGATCGAGCCCGGCGACAAGCTGCTTTACATCAGGAAGGTCACAGCGGCGGAGACCATCGAGCGCTGACCGGGCGCGGTAGCAAGGGACCTTTGCTACCGCCTCGCCGGTCGGGGACCGACAGCACAGGGTTGCCTGTGTTTTGCTGCCAGGTTCTGGAACCATGGCGTCGTGCGCAAGCGATCGGATCCCGCCAGACAGCTCACCCCGGGGTGGAATTCCCTGGCGGTGGCGGCCGGTGTCGGCCTGCTGGTGGTCTTCCTGGCCTGGTTCGCCGGGCCGGGGCTGTTCGGGATCACGAACGAGACCGAGGGCACGAAGGTCCAGGCAGAGGTCGTCCAGCCCGTGCCCTGCGCCGGCGGTACGACGACGGAAACGGTCAAGTTCGAGTTCGGTGGTCAGCCCATGGAGGGCTCACTCGTCGCCTGCGGCCACGGCAAGGGTGAACGGATCGAGGTCGTCGTGCCCGAGGGCGGTCCCAGCGCCGGTGTGTCGGTCCACTCGGCCGACGTCGCCGCGGGCGCGAGCGACGCCAGGCGGCCGCTCGGGTTGGCCCTGCTGGTGTTCAGCTGCTTCTCGGGTGGGATGTACGTCTTCCTCGTCCTGCGCGGCCCCCGACGGTTCATCACCGCATGACCTTGGGCTGAACGGCGGATTGACCGGCCACTTAGTGTTCTCCCCAAAAGCCTGGGGGTGCCACAGAATGAGCGAGCAAGAGGAAATCGGCGACAGAGCCGGATCCGTCGGTGAACGGCGAAGCCGGATTCCGTGGATCGTCGGCGCGTTCGGCTTGGTGGTCCTGCTGATCGGGGGCCTGATCTTCGTGGGCAGCCGTGTTCTGGCACCGAAGGAGCCCGTCGCGGCGGCCGCTCAGACCTCCACACGAGATCCGCGATGTGAGCCGGGCGCGGTCAAGGTCACCAACGGCAAACCGGCCAGTCCCAACAGCGGTTTCAGTCGCTTGCCCGCACCGGTCGTCACCCTGCAGACCGGCTGCGAGCCGCCGGAGGCCGGTACGGCCACGGCCTTCGCGGAGGTCCTCGTCGGTGGTGAGGGGCCGGAATTCCGAGCGGGCGAGAAGTTTCTGATCTGCTTCGCGATCTACGACCTCGATACCGGGACGGTGCTTTCCTCGATTTGGGAGTCCAAGCACCAGTACGACGGCTTCACGACCGGGTCGGTCGCCACTGGGGACTGGACCGCCGGTCTCCTCGGGATGAAGCCGGGTGGACGCCGGGTGCTGATCGTTCCCGCGGCGACGGCAGGGAAGAGCCTCAGCGACCCGGTCGCTCTCCACCTGGACAAACCGCTGGCCATGGTGGTCGACCTGGTGGGCCGGCTCTAGGGACTCGTGAGTGGTAATGACGGTTCTAACCGTCATTACCACTCACGAGCTTTAGGAGACGGCGCTCGCCGGAGCCGAGAACGTGTTGCAGTCGGCGACCCGGTTGTTGCTCGCCCCGGCCCGCCACCACGACGCGTAATGGGCGTTCGTGCCGTGGTCCTGGCTGCGCGAGGTGTTGTCGCCCCGGGTCTCCTGGTCGTTCCAGGCCTTGTTGTACATGTCCCGGTTGACCGTGCCGCCCTGGTCGACGTGCGCGCCGAGGAACATCCCGGAGAAGCACTGCGCCTGCAGTTCCTTGCGCCGGGACATCTCGAGCCCGGTCGGGCTGGTCTGGCCCGCGTCGTAGATCTTCTGCCAGGCGGCGTCCATCAGCCCGGCGACCTCCTGCACGTGATGCCCGTACTCGTGAGCGAAAAGGGCCAGGTAGACGCCGGGGTTGTTGCCGTACTGGTCGGTCTGCAGACCGCGGAACGGCACGTAGAGGTTGTTCTCGCAGTAGTACGCCGCCGTCGCGATGCCCACCTGGATCGTGCCGCATTCGGTGTCGAAGCTGGCGCCGGTCGGGAAGTGCAGGGCGGGCGGGGTGAACGGGAGACGGTAGGCGTCGAGGAACGGGCCCCAAGCGTCGTCGAGGCATTTGCTGGCCGCGGTGAAGAACGCCTCGGCGGCCTGCTGCGTGCTCTGCCACTGCGGCAGCGTGCAGACACGGTTCTGCAGGCCGGCGTTCGGATCCTGCAGGATCGGGTGGTCCGCGAGCTTGAGGACCTTCTGCGGCCCGCTCGAAGTGGACACCGGGCTGGACTGCGACGTCGGGAACGGATTCGGCGACGACGAGGGGGACGACGACCCGCTCGGCGGCAGGAGCGCCGGGGACGTCGGGTTCTGGGAGTTCTGGAAGCCCGCATTCGCTACGTGATCGCTGTCGTCACGATTGAGTGAAACGATCGCTACCAGGCCGAGGACCAGCACGGCCACCGCGCCTAGGCAGATACCGACGATCGCGCCGGCCGACCGGCGCGGTGGCGCCGGGAACCGGTGCGGTTCACCCTGCCAAGGGGATTGCGGCTGTCCACCCCGCACCGGCGGTGGCTGGACGGCGCCGCGTGGCGGCCACTGGCCGTGGGGCGGTTGCGTCATCAAGGCTGTCCCGGGTGGTTTCAGTCGCGAGCCGGAGGTTCCCGGCCCGAGGTTCAGCATAACGAGCGAACGGTGCCCTCTCCCACTGCTCGGCTGCAGAGGGTATCCGTTGTGAGGCAAGCGGTCACCCATCAGTGTCGTCACCCCAGGTCTGGCTGGGTGTCGGACCCTCTGGAAGAGTGTGCGTAAGCAACGCGAAGGGGTAAGGGGCAGCAGAATGACGGAGACCGGTGGACCGTCCGGGCCGGAAGGCACCGAGACGCCGAAGCCGCAGGCGGACGCACCTGCCACAGCTGAGCCCAGCACGCCGCCGATGGGAGAGAAGCTCCCGCCGCAACAGCCACCACAGGAGCAATGGCAGTCCCCTTCGGACGCCACTTCGCAGCCGATGCCGCCCCCGCGACCACCGCAGATGCCGCCTCATGTGGCACAGCAGCGGTTCGGCCTCGGCAAACCGGGTGTCATCCCGCTGCGGCCGCTGAACCTCACCGACATTCTCGACGGCGCGATCACCGCGATGCGCAGGTACTGGAAGCTCGTCTTCGGCGCCGCCGCGGTGACGGCGGTGATCACCGCGGCGATCAACCTGACCGGGATGCTCCTGGTCGACACGACCGGGGACCTCGCGGAGATCCGCGACCTCGGTCCGGCGGCCACCCAACAGGAACTGTCGAACCAGCTGCTGGGTGTCCTCGGGGGCACACTGGCGTCGACCTTCATCACCCTCGTCGCCACCCTCCTCGGCACGACGATCCTCACCGGATTCCTGACCGTGTTGATGGGCAGGGCCGCCCTCGGCAAGCCGGTCAGCTTCAAGGAAGCCGCGCAGGAGGCGGCGCCCCGGCTGCTCCCGCTACTCGGCCTCACCGTGCTCTACACACTGGCGATCCTGGTCGCGGCGATCTTCTGTCTCCTGCCCGCGATCGTCCCGTACACCTTCTGGGCACTGGCGAGCCCGGCGTTCATTCTCGAGCGTGGCACGGTGATGGAGGCGTTCCGCAGGTCGGTGAAGCTGGTCTCGGGGATGTTCTGGCGGGTCTTCGGAATCCTGCTGCTGGCCTACGTGATCTCGTCGTTCCTGGCGTCGATCATCACGGTGCCCTTCAGCTTCAACGCGTTCCTCTCCATCTTCGGCAACCTGGACCAGGTGTACGTCCCGTCCACCGGTGACCTGATCCTGCAGTCGGTCGGCACCGTCATCGCGCAGACGATCGTCGGCCCGTTCACCGCACTGGTCACCGTGATCCTGTACATCGACCAGCGGATGCGCCGAGAAGGTATGGACATCGAGCTGGCCCGCGCCGCCGGGATCACGCCGCAGCCACCACAGGCATGGTGACGGGCTTTCTCACCGAGGTCCCGGTCGACATCGACCGGGACACCGCCCGGCTGCGCGCGGCCGAGGAACTCTCGAATTCCGCCTACCAGGCAGCGAAACCGGGCTGGCTGTCCGAGGCGTTCAGCTGGCTGCTCGAAAAGCTGTTCGACTTCCTCAACACGGTCGACAGCGCGGTGCCCGGCGGAATTCTCGCCGTGGTCCTGCTGGTCGTGGTGCTGGTCGTACTGGTGGTGGTGATCCGGCTGAAGTCCGGTCCGCTGGCGATGGCGGCCAAGGCCGATCGTGCCGTGTTCACCGGGCAGCGAAGGGTTTCCGGAGAACACCGGAAGGCGGCGGAGGACGCCGCCGCGCGGGGTGACTTCGACGATGCCGTCCGCGAGGGATTCCGTGCCGTGGTGCGGTCTTTGGAGGAACGCGGCCTGCTCGACGAGAAATCGGGCCGCACCGCCGACGAGGCCGCGGCCGAAGCCGGGCGGCTGCTCCCGGACGTCGCCGAGGCGCTGCGTTCAGGCGCACGGAAATTCGACGACGTCCACTATGGCGGGATCCCGGCCACCGACGCGGACTACCGTTCACTGGCCGAACTGGACGAGAACTGCCGGCGTGCCCGGCCTGTCGCCTTGGCGGCCGGATGACCTCGGTTTCGCCGGACGCCCGCAAGATCTGGCGCGGGGTGAGGATCCCGCTCGCGGTGGTCTTCCTGATCGTGCTGACCGGAATCGGTCTCGTTCTCGCGCGCGGCGAGCAGACGACCGGCGCGCTCGAACCCGAGTCCTACGAGCCTCGGGGCAGCCGGGCGCTGGCGACGTTGCTCCAGGCCGAGGGCGTCGAAATCATCACGGTGCACACGGCGGCCGAAGCACGGGACGTCGCGACGGGCTCGACCGTGCTGATCACCCAGCCCGACTTCGTGCCGGCGAACACTTTCTCCGTACTTCGGCAACGTGCCCCGCACCTCGTACTGGTGCAGCCGGGCCAGTTGACGCTCGAAGACGTCCTTCCCGGTGTGCGGGCGATCGCTCAACTCGACACGGAAACCCGCGCTCCCAACTGCGTGGCCGCGGACGCCGTCGCGGCCGGAAACGTCACGCTGGGCGGCGTCGAGTACGACACGCCTCCGCCCGCGCACGAGTGCTACGGCGGTGCGTTCGTCGAGCATCAGGATCCACAAGGGACGGTGACCGCGCTCGGCGCCGCCGAGCCGCTCACCAATGAGTGGCTTGCCGACGAGGGAAACGCGGCGCTGGCGATGCGCGTGCTCGGAAAACACCAGCGGCTGGTCTGGTATCTGCCGAATCCGGCCGATCCCTCGCTCGAAAACGAGAAGAAGCCGTTGTCCGAACTGATCCCGTCGGGCTGGTCGTTCGCGGCCCTGCAGGCTGGGATCGCCGTGCTACTGCTGGCTTTGTGGCGCTCCAGAAGGCTTGGGCCGGTGGTGACCGAGCCGATCCCGGTCGTGGTGCGCGCGGCCGAGACCACCGAGGGACGGGCGCGGTTGTATCGCAAGGCGAAGGCCGCCGCACACGCCGGGGAAACCCTGCGTGAGGCGGCCCGCGCGCGGCTACGGCCGTTGCTGGGGCTGACCCGCGACGCCGAACCCGCGGCACTGGTGGAATCCGTTGCCGCACGGACCGGCCGGGCGCCGGCCGAAATCGGCGCACTGCTGTACGGTCACCCGCCCGCTGACGTAACAGACACTGCCGCGCTGGTGCGGCTGGCGGACGGACTCGACGTCGTGGAACGAGAGGTGGAGCGGTCTTGACTACCGAACAGTCCGGAGTGGACGGTTCTGTGCACGCTGCCGAGGATGCCGCCAAGGCGCGGGCGGCGTTGATCGCCCTGCGCGCCGAGGTCGGGAAGGCCGTGGTCGGCAACGACTCGGCTGTCACCGGGCTCATCATCGCGTTGCTGTGCCGGGGGCATGTCCTGCTCGAAGGCGTCCCTGGCGTGGCGAAGACGTTGCTGGTGCGGGCCTTGGCCGCGGCGCTGGATCTGCGGACGACCCGCGTGCAGTTCACCCCGGACCTGATGCCGGGCGACGTCACCGGGTCGATCGTCTACGACGCGCACAGCGGAGAGTTCTCCTTCCGCGAGGGCCCGGTGTTCACTAACCTGCTGCTGGCCGACGAGATCAACCGGACCCCGCCGAAGACGCAGTCGTCGCTGCTCGAGGCGATGGAGGAGCGGCAGGTCTCCAGCGACGGCAAGACCCGGCCGCTGCCCGATCCGTTCATCGTGATCGCGACGCAGAACCCGGTCGAATACGAAGGCACGTACCCGCTTCCGGAGGCACAGCTCGACCGCTTCCTGCTGAAGCTGACCATGCCGACGCCGTCGCGGGAGGACGAATTCGGCATTCTCGCGCGGCACGCGCAGGGCTTCGATCCGCGGAACCTGGCGGCGGCCGGGATCAAACCGGTCGCGGGGATCTCCGAACTCGAGGCCGCGCGGCGTGCGGTCGCCGGGGTCACCGTACGGCCCGAGGTGCTCGGCTACATCGTCGACGTCTGCCGGGCGACACGGGCGCTGCCGTCCGTGCGCATCGGCGTCTCCCCGCGTGGTGCGACGGCACTTCTCGCCGCGACGCGGGCTTGGGCCTGGCTCGCGGGCCGTGACTACGCCACGCCGGACGACGTCAAAGCGTTGGCACGACCGGCTTTGCGGCATCGGCTGGACCTGCGTCCCGAGGCCGAGCTCGAGGGTGCGACGGCCGACGGGGTGCTGGATCGGGTGCTCGCTTCAGTGCCCGTCCCGCGCTGATGGCCGTCACCGGGAGGCTCGGACTGCTGGCGCTCGTGGCGGCGCCGTTGGTCGGCTTCCTGCTGCCCTCGATGGCCGGGATCGGGTTGGCTGCCGGGGTGCTGTTCCTGTTGGTGGTCCTGGATCTTCTGCTCGCCGGGAGTGTGCGGGGGCTGCGGTTCGCGCGTTCGGGCGCGACGTCGGTGCGGCTGGGGGAGGCGTGCGAGGTCACCCTGACCGTGGCGAATCCCGGCGGCCGTCCGGTGCGCGCGTGGCTGCGGGACGCCTGGCCGCCGAGCGCCGGAGCCGAGGACAGGCACCGGTTTTCGCTGCCGGCGGGGGAACGCCGCAAGGTCGTCACCCGGCTCCTGCCGACTCGGCGTGGTGACCGGCAGGCGGCCAGGGTGACCGTCCGTTCGATCGGGCCGCTTGGCCTCGCGGCGCGGCAGGGTTCGCACGAGGTGCCGTGGACCGTTCGGGTGCTGCCGCCGTTCCACAGCCGCAAGCATCTGCCTTCGCGGCTGGCGCGGCTGCAGCAGCTCGACGGCCGCAACGCCGTGCTGATCCGGGGCCAGGGCACGGAATTCGACTCCCTGCGCGAGTACGTGATAGGCGACGACGTCCGGTCGATCGACTGGCGGGCGTCGGCCCGCGCGTCCGACGTGATGGTGCGGACCTGGCGCCCCGAACGGGACCGGCATGTGGTGCTGGTGCTCGACACCGGGCGGGTTTCGGCTGGCCGTGTCGGTGACGCCCCACGGCTCGACTCCGCAATGGACGCCGCACTCCTGCTGGCCGTGCTGGCCTCGCGGGCAGGCGACCGCGTCGATCTGCTTGCCTACGACCGGCAGGTGCACGCGTCGGTCCAAGGCTCGACGGATCTGTTGCCCGCCTTGGTGAACGCGATGGCGCCCCTGGAGCCGTCCCTGATCGAGACCGACGCACGCGGGATGGTCGCCGAGGTGCTGCGGCGAACCCGGCGGCGCGCGCTGGTCGTCCTGCTCACCGGGCTCGATGCCGCGCCGCTGGAGGAAGGCCTGTTCCCCGTGCTGTCGAAACTGACCGCGCGGCATCAGCTGATCGTCGCGGCGGTCGCCGACCCGCGCATCGCCGAGATGGCGGCGGGACGCGGCGACGCGGAAGCCGTCTACGACGCCGCCGCGGCGGAGCGGGTGCTGGCCGAACGGCGTCAGGCGACGGCGCGGCTGGCTCGGCATGGGGTCGAGGTGGTCGACGCGGTGCCGGAAGAGCTGGCTCCTCAGCTGGCGGACCGGTACCTGGCGCTGAAGGCGGCCGGGCGGTTGTAGAGACGACGTCCGTTTCGGCTGATTCAGTGCTGCCGCGGTTTTCCTTGCAGGACTGTGGAGAGCTGGTCCTGCGACAGCACCGGCACGGTGATGGGATGCGCGGCCGCCGTCCGCAGCCCGTCCAGGAAGAAGGCGAGGCACCGCCGCCAGGTATCCGGCGCGGTACCGGCCGACTCCCGGATCACCTGGGACATCGCCCAGATCAGCGTGGAGAGGTCCGGCGGGTGGAAGTCGGCGCGTAGCTGCCCGCTTTCCTTCGCCCTGGCGATGATCTGCTCGACGTGGCCGAAGCCACGCCGGCAGATTTCGTTCAGTTCGTCCGAGAGCGGGAACCGCTGGGCGAGTGCGTCGTTGAGGCCGTGATCCTCGGCCTGTAAAGCGAACAGGCCTTCGACGAAGACAACGAAGCCGTTCCAGGGATCCGCGTCGGCGAGGGCTGTGATGGCCAGTCGCTCCAGGGCAGCCAGGCGCTCGGGGAAGATCGCGTCGAAGAACGCTTCCCGTGTGGGGAAATGGGCGTAGAGCGTGCCGATGCTCACGTCGGCCTGGCGGGCGATGTGTTCGAGCGGTACGTCGAGACCGCGGTCGCCGAACAGCCGGGTGGCGGCCGCGAGCAGCTTGTCGCGATTGCGCGCGGCATCTGCTCGCAAGGGTTTGGATCCGGCCGCCATACCCCGATCCTACAGAACTCGAGGAAGCCCTCGACTTTGTGCTACGTTCGTGAGGTAAGTCGAGGGGACCCTCGAATTAACTTCGAAAGGTGCAGTCCATGTCCACACCAGCAGGTAAGACCGCCGTAGTCGTCGGCGTCGGCCCCGGGCTCGGGCTGTCCATCGCCCGGCGATTCGGCCGGGAGGGGTACACGGTGGCCTTGATCTCGCGCACCGACGCGCGGCATGCCGAATATCTGTCGTCGTTGGCCGAGGACGGGATCGTCGCCGAAGCGTTCGTCGCCGACGTCCAGGATCGCGACCGGATCCTGTCCGTGCTGGAGGTGATCGACCAGCGGCTCGGTCCCGTGGACCTGCTGTACTACGGGCCGGGCGCGGCCGATCCGGACAACCGGCCGAAGTCGATCCTCGAAACGAGCGCCGACGACGTCAGGGAGGGCATGCTCGGGGTCTACCCGGCGGTCGACGTCGCCTCCTGGGTACTGCCGGGCATGATCGAACGCGGTGGCGGCGGCCTGCTGTTCGCCGGTGGGCTCAGCGCCGTCCAGCCGATGCCCGCGCTCGGTGCGCTGGCGGTCACGTCCGCGGCGCTCCGCAATTACGCGCTGACCCTCAACGCTGGACTGGCCGAGAAGGGGATTTACGCCGGGACCTTGACCATCGGCGGGCTCATCGAGCGCGGCGACATCCACCAGCTGGTGAAATCCCGGCCCGAGCAGTACGGAGATGTCGGTGCTTGGACCCTCGACCCGGACGAGATCGCCGACACGGCCTGGCGGATGTACACCGAACGCGACCGTCCCGAGGTGACGTTCAGCGCTTTCGGATAAGGACTCGATGGGGTGGTCCCGCTTGGTGCTCCGGTGCTCCGCCGGTTAGGTCGGAAGGAGATCCAGACCGACAGGATGGGGTTCGGCTTTGCGCAGGGTCGTGCTTTTCTTCGCGATGCTCCCGGTTTTGCTGCTCGTCTCACCGGCTTCGGCGCAACCGGCCGGGACACCGGTCTATCTCGCCGACGGCGGCGGAACCCTTTCGCTCGCGGCAGCCGACGGGAAGGTGGTCCTCGCGGACTCGAAGGACGCCGGGGCACAGTGGGCGTACGACAAGGCGGCGCTTTCGTACAAGCATGTCGCGAGTGGACAGTGCCTCGCCGCGATCAGCCCGGTCGACGGGGTCGGCGTCAAACTCGTGGCGTGTGACGGCAAGGACCGGTACCAGCAGTGGCGCCGCAACGCCGGGGCACCCGGGCTGGTCGTGCTGGCCAACGCCGCGACCGCACGCTGCCTGACCGCCGAATCGCCGACGGCGGGGTCGCGGCTGTACCAGGAGGTCTGTTCGCTGCCGGGCCTGTCGAACAACTGGGCCGCCGGCGTGCGGACGCTCGCGATCCTGTCCGGCAACGGGCAGCGGCTCTCGTCCAAGGCGCCGGGACAGCCGTTCGTGGTGCGGGTGATCGGCGAGAACGGTCAGCCCGCCGCGGACGTGCCGGTCAACTTCTTCGTGCGGGCGGCGCGGCCCAAGAACGTGCTCGTCTTCGAAGGCGGGGCCGAGACGGCGTCCGCCAAGACCGGCGCCGACGGCGCGGCGTCGAGCCCGAAGGTCGTGCTGACCGAGCCGGGCGAGTTCGAGATCCGGTTCGCGGGGAGCGCGAGTCTGGAGGACGGGAACAGCATCGCGTTCGAGGGCAGTTGCACCTGCTGACCGGCGGTGGGAGCAAGGGACCTTTGCTACCACTTAGCATGCCTAAGCGAGCGGTAGCAAAGGTCCCCTGCTCACTTCCGCAGGTCAGGGCGGCAGGGGGTCGTGAGGGCCACCCTGACGGACTTCCGGCCCGCAGTGCGACCACCGGCGGCCGAGTGGTCCGGTCTCGTGAGTGGCAATGACGGCTAGAACCACCCGAATCACTCACGACCCACCGCATGCCGCACCACCGGACGCCGCAGGTCAGGGTGGTCGGCTCAGCCCGCTTCGGGGCGCGAGTCGCCTGCGTAGCGCCAGTCGACGTCGCCGACTTCGCCCGCCTTCGCGGCCCTTCGCCCGACCACGAACACGTACAGCAGGAAGAGGACCTCCGCCACGACGCCGATCCCGATCCGTGCCCACGTCGGCAGGCCGGACGGCGTCACGAAGCCCTCGATCACACCGGAGATCAGCAGTACGACGGTCAGCCCCAGCGCCATCACCACGACCGAACGGCCCTGTTCGCCGAGCGCCGCCGTCCGGGAACGACGGCCCGGGTCGACGACGGTCCAGCCGAGTTTCAGGCCGGTCCCGGCGGCGACGAACACTGCGGTCAGCTCCAGCAGACCGTGCGGCAGGATCAGGCCGAAGAATACGTCGAGCCGCCCCGCCGACGACATCAGCGCGGCGCCGATCGCCAGGTTGAGCGAGTTCGCCCAGAGCGCGTAGATCACCGGAAGCCCCAGCACGACGCCGAGGAACAGGCAGGTCGCGGCCACCCAGGCGTTGTTGGTCCAGACGCGCGCGGCGAAAGAGCCGGCGGGGTCCGACGAGTAGTACGTCTCGTACTTGCCACCCGGCGCGGTCAGCTCCTTGAACTCCTCCGGCGAGGCCAAGGACGCGAGGACCTGGGGATCCCCGGCGATCCACACCGCCGCGATCGCCATCACCGCGATCGACGCCGCGGCCGAAGCCAGCCACCAGCGCCTGCTCAGATACAGCGCCGCCGGGAACCGCTGGGTGAAGAACAGGCCGACCTCCCGCCAAGCCGGGCTGTGCGAACCGGTGACGGCGGAACGCGCCCTCGTGACCAGGCTGGAAAGGTGCGCGAGTAGCGCCGGGTCGGGCGCGACCGAGCGGATGATCGAAAGATGCGTCGCGACCCGCTGGTACAGCATCACCAGTTCGTCGGCGTCGGGACCGCTGAGTTTCCCGGCACGCCCGACGAGTTCGCGCAGCCGGTTCCATTCGGCCTGATGCGCGGCGACGAACACGTCCACGTCCAACTCGGTGCCCTCCCGGCGGTCGTTCCTGGTCGCCCAGCCTATTCGTCACTACGCTTGTCAGGTGGAACAAGAGTCCGATCTCGTCACCGGTGAGGCCGTCGTCCTGGACGTCCGCGCGGCCAAACTGGCCAGCCGCGGCCTCGCGATGATCCTCGACGTCGCCCTGCAGTTCGTCGTCCTGTTCTTCGCGTTCATCATCCTGGCGCAGGTCGCCGCGTTCGGTGACAGTGCGCTGGCACTGACCTTGCTCCTGGTGTCCGTCGTGCTGATCATGGTCGGCTATCCGGTCATCTTCGAGACGCTGAGCCGCGGCCGCACGCTCGGGAAAATGGCGCTGGGGCTGCGCGTTGTCCGCACCGACGGCGGGCCGATCCGGTTCCGGCACGCGCTGGTCCGCGGGCTCGCCGGGTTCTTCGTCGACTTCTGGGCGTTAGGCCTGCTCGGCGTCGTCGCGGTGGTCAGCTCGCTGCTTTCCCCCAACGGCCGCCGCGTCGGCGACTACCTGGCGGGGACCCTGGTGATCCGGGAACGCATGCCCGCCGCCCGCGTGCCGTACATCGCGATGCCGCCGCAGCTGGCGTACTGGGCTTCACAGCTGGACCTCAGCCGTCTGCCGAACGAACTCGCCCTGGCCGTCCGGCAGTATCTCGGCCGCACGAGCGAGCTGCGCCCGGAAGCCGCCGAGGCGCTGGGCTACGGCCTGGCGCAGCAGGTCGCGGCCGCGATCGGGGCGCCGGTCCCGCCCGGGGTGCCGATGTGGGCGTACCTCTCGGCGGTGCTGGCCGAACGCCGCCTGCGGGACCACGCGAAGCTGCAGCCGCGGCAGTTGCCCCCGCCGGTCCAGTACGCCCAGCCCCAACCGCCGGTCCACTACGCCCAGCCCGCAGCCCGCCACGGCCGTCCAGCCGGAACCGGTCCCCGAGAACCCCTTCTCCCCACCCAGCTGACCACGGACGAGCCGGAAACTCAGGCCACCTCTGAGGAACTGGCAGCCCACGTGTTGCACTGGAACATCCGGTTCTTCTGCGCGCCGTGCTGCCACCACGAGGCCGCGTGTGCGTCGGTGCCGTGGTCGCGCGGGCCGCCGTTGTGGTCGCCGCGGTCCTGGGTCTGCCAGGCGTCGCGGTACATGGCGTCGTTGACCGATCCGCCGCGGTTCACCGTCGAGCCCAGGAACGTGCCGGACAGACACTGAGCCGACAGCTCGTTGCGCCGCGACATCTCCAGTCCTGCCTCGGAGTCGACGCCGACGTCGTATCGCGCGTCCCAGTATGCGTCGGAAATCCCCGACAGAGCCTGGATGTGGTGCGCGTATTCATGCGCGAAAAGGGCCAGATAGACGCCAGGGCGGTTGCCGTACTGGTCGATCTGGATCCCCTCGTAGGGCATGTACAGCGTCTCGTTCTTGGAGCAGTAGAACGCCGCCCAGCTCTGGTCGGCCTCCCCGCAGGGGCTGGACCAGGTCTTGCCGGACGGATACTTCAGCGTCGGGACGCGGAACGGCAGCTCGGAGTAGTTCATGACCTCCTGCCACACGGCGTCCAGACAGGGCCGGGCGCCTTCGAAGAAGGCCGAGACGGCATCCGGGTTGGTGGCGAACTTGGGCAGGTTGCACGGCTTGTTGTTCAGGCCGACCTCCGCGTCCGCCCACAGTGGATTCTCCGCGAGGGTGTACGACGGCTGCGGGCCCGATGGGGTCTGGCTCGTCCGGGTCGACCCGGTGGTCTCGTCGGAGTCGGTGGTGGTCGTGGAACTCGACTCTGTGGTGGTCGTCGAGGTCTCGCTGGAGGTGGTCGTCGAGTAGTCCGAGGAGGAGTAGGTCGGGGAGCTCGTGTACCCGGCGTCGGCGACGTGGCGCGACGACCCGCCGCTCGCGATCGCGATGACCAGGACCAGCCCGCCGAGGACCGCCATCACCGCGACGATCGCCACGGCCGCGATGACCCCGCCGTTGGACTTCTTCGCGCCATAAGTCCCATAAGGCCCATATGGCGCGTAAGCCGGTTGAGTGAAGCGGGGTCCATACGGCAGCTGCGGCGGACCGACGGCGCCCGGTTGGTACGGCATGGGCGCGCCGATTTGCGGGGGCGGAAGCGGCGCCGCACCCGGCGGAGGCAGCGGCATCCCGCCGCTCGGCGGGAACGGCGGCGGAAGCGGCGTCGGCTGGGAAACCGGTTCCATCGGCGGCCGCGGCGGCATGCCCTGGCCCGGCTGGCTCGGCTGTGCTGGACGGCCTTGCTGACCACCGGGACCGGGCCGGTTCGGCGGCGGCACGGGCGGACGGCCCTGTGGACCACCGCGCGGCGGCAGCGGCCGGGCACCCGGCGGCGGGAGCGGGCGGCCACCTTGTGGCGGACGCGGCGGTGGAGTCGGCCGGCGCCGCGGGTCATGCGGTCCGGGCGGCTGCTGGTTCATCGAGTGGATCCCCCATGCGGTCGGCAACGCCGTGGTGATTCACCAGGTAGCGGTTTCGGCGTTTCGGCGGTCAGCATAGAGCGGCTGGCCTAGAGTGCGTGGCTGTGTTGATGAAATGGGGGCCGGCGGTCGTGGCCGTCGCGGCGAGCACGGCGTTGATGGCCCCACCCACGAGTTCGAACGCCCCGGAAGGCCCTGGTGCCGGGCCGTCCTTGTCGAATGCCCCCCAGCTGCCGAAACCGGCGCCACCGGGGGCACGCGGCCAGCTCGGCCTGCTCGAGCCGCCCGTCGGCACGGCGGCGAACGTGGCGGTGAAGGTAGAACGTGACGGTTCCCTTTCCATCACCGAAAAGGTGACCGTCCCAGGTGGACAGCACCTCGTCCGGCGGCTTCCGCTGAAGGTCCCGGCAGGCGAGGATCAGGACCGTGTCTACGGCATCCGGGACGCCGTGGTCGAAGGCGCGGGCCGGGCCGAGACCAACGGTGACCAGCTCGTCGCCACCTTCGACGGCGGCCAGTCCACTCTCAAGTACAAAGTGGACGGTGCGGTCGCCGACCTGAACGGCGGACAGCAGGTGCGCTGGCAGGTGGCGAGCGGCTGGGACGGCGACCTGTCCCGTGTCACCGCCTCCTTCGGCGCGCCGACCAGGGAAACGCCCACAGTGGACTGTTTCGCCGGGCCGATCGGTTCGGACCGCCAGTGTTCCCTCTCGGAGGTCGACCACAGCGGTGTCATCCGCATCGAGCAGGACAAGCTCAAAGCGGGCGAGCGGGTCGACCTCGCCGTCCAGCTGCCCGCGGGCACGGTGCCCGCCAACGCGCGGTTCGAAACGATCGCGTCGGTCGGCGGAGCGTTCGCGCTGACCATGCTCGCCGGCTTCGGTTTCGGCGCGCTGGCGCTGTTCGTGCTAATCGGCGCGCTCGCCATCTGGTGGCTGCGTAAACGCGATCGGAGCGCACTGACCGCGGGCACCGGCCCGGTCGACGTCCTCATGCGGGACGGCGATCGCGTCTCCTTCGCCTCGCCGGACGGCGTCCTGCCCGGCCAGGTCGGCACGGTCGTCGACGAGACGGTCGACGTGGTCGACGTCAGCGGCACGGTCGTCGACCTCGCGGTCCGCAACTACCTGTGGATCGCCGAGATCCGCGGTGGCGGCACCGTCGACTGGCAGATCGCCCGCCGCAACGCGCCGGACGAGCACCTGGCCGCCTTCGAACGCGAGATCTACACCGCGATCCTGCCCGAGGGCACGGATTCCGTGCTGCTGTCGGAACTTCGCGGCCGCGGCACCGTCGATCTCCGCGTCGCGGGGGAGGCCATGTACGCCGACGTCGTGCGCAAGGGCTGGTTCTCGCGGCGGCCCGACAAGGGCAAGAGCAAGCTCACCTGGGCCGGGATCGGCCTCGTCGGACTCGGACTTGTAGCGACTGTCGTTCTTACGTTCACCGTCGGCAACGCTTTGCTCGGCGTCGCGGCCGCACTCGCCGGGGTCGCCACGCTGGTGGGTGGTTCGTGGGTGCCGCCGCGGACCTCGCGCGGACGGCGTCTGGTCGGCCAGGTCCGTGGGTTGCTCGACTACCTGCACACGGTCAAGGTGGCGGAGATTCCCGCTGGGGACAGGGAAATGGTGTTCTCCCGCTCGCTGCCCTACGCGATCGTGCTCGGCGACACCGAGCACTGGCTGAAGGCGTTCGAGGGTCTCGACCCGTCCGCGGACGGGTCGGCCGGCCTGTACTGGTTCGGCGGACTCGAGGGCGAGAGGGACCTTCGCCGGTTCGCCGCGCACCTGCCGTCGTTCCTGTCCGCTTTGGACGGTCTGCTCGCCGAGTCCGGGCACCTGCGCTCGATCCGTCCCGAGCCGGTCCCTGTCTAGGACGTGAAGACCCGCGATTCGTCCTCTGCTTGCGCTTGCGTGCTGGTGGCGGTGCTCCTGGCAGTGCTGGGCGCGGCACAGGCACAGGCGCAGGGACAGCCGCCGCTGCCGAGCCTGCCCAACAGCGCGGAAATCTCGCTCAAGGTGGAACGCGACGGCGCACTCTCGGTCGTCGAGGCGGTCTCCGTCCCGGATGACGCGACGATGACCCGCCGCATTCCGCTGCGGTCGGCAGCGCCACACGACCGGGACCGGATCATCGGGATCCGTGACGTCACCATCGAAGGCGCGGGCAACTCCGAACTGACCGACGACGAGCTCACCGTCCGGCTCAGGGGCGGTACCTCGATCGTCCGGTACACAGTGGACGGTGCGGTCGCCGAACCGGACGGTCTGCTGAAGGTCACCTGGCACCTCGCCGGCGGCTGGGACAAGGAGCTCGAACTCGTGCGGGCGAGCTTCGCCGCACCCTCGATCCCGAATGCGGTCACCTGCTTCGCCGGCCCGCCGGCGAGTGAAACGCAGTGCACGACCGCACAGATCGGCCACTCCGGCCTGACCAGGTTCACTCAGCAGAACCTGCCTGCCGGACAACGTATGGAGATCTCGGTCGAGCTGCCGGGAGGCACCGTCCCGGCGAACGAACGGCTGGAGCCATCGAAGACCTTCGCCGGGGCGTTCGTGCTCACCGCGCCGGTCGCCTGGGCTTGGGGCGGGTTCGCGCTCGCGGTGCTCTTGGGCGCCGTACTGCTGGTGCTCCTGCGAAGGCGGGACGCTCACCCAGGTGGCGCCTTGCCGGTCCGGCTGCTCACCGGGAAGGACGAACGCGCGGCCTTCGCTTCACCCGACGGCGTCCTTCCGGGACAGGTCGGGATGGTGCTGTCCGGCCGCGCCGACTCGGTCGATCTCGCGGCGACGGTCGCCGACCTCGTCGTCCGCAACTACTTATGGGTGAACGAAGTCCCCGGGGAGCTGACCGACTGGCGGCTCGTCCGCCGCAACACTCCGGACGACCAGCTCACCGTCTTCGAACGTGCGGTGTTCGACGCGCTCCTGCCCGATGATCGGGAGTCCGTCCTGCTGTCCGAGGTGCGGGCCGCGCACGTCGGAATCGACGACGTGCGAAGCGAGCTGTACGACGGCGTGGTCGAGCGGCGCTGGTTCGCCCGGACGCCCGGCCGGCCAGGGAACCGGCTCGCCGGCATCGGCCTGCGCGTGTGCTTCTACGGGCTCTTCCTGACCGCCTTGCTGACACTGACCATCGGTTACGCGCAGCTCGGCCTGCTCCTCATCGCCGCGGGCGTGATCCTCGCGATCGCCGCGCGCGCTCTGCCGGCGCGCACCGGTCGCGGTGCCGAGCTGCACCGAAGGCTGCTCGGCGTTCGTGACGCACTGCTGGAGACCAGGGCGTCGAAGGTCCCGAAGCTCGAACGAGAGGTGCTCCTCTCGCGTGCACTGCCCTACGCGCTCGCTCTCGGCGAACAAGACCACTGGATCGGCATCTTCGCCGAACTGAAGGGGCCGCCGAAGATCTACTGGTACGGGATCGAGGGCGCGGAAGGCCTCGTAGAGGTCGAGATCGCGCGCCTGAGCGAGTTCACGGCGGCACTCGTGGGAACGTTCGCCGCGACTAGACAGGGTCGTCGCCTGAAGCCCTGACTAGCCCGTAGGGTGGAGCCATGGCCGATCCCGAGCTTGTCCGATTCACCCTCGACAACGGTTTGCGCGTGGTGCTCGCACCCGACGCGACCGCTCCGGTGGTGGGTGTCAGCGTCCACTACGACGTGGGCTTCCGTTCCGAGCCCGAAGGGCGCACCGGTTTCGCGCACCTCTTCGAGCATTTGATGTTCCAGGGGAGCGAGAGCCTGGAGAAGCTCGCGCATTTCCGGTACGTCCAGTCGAGTGGCGGCAGCTTCAACGGGTCCACCCACCCGGACTACACGGACTACTTCGAGGTCCTCCCGGCCGCGGCTCTCGAGCGCGCCCTGTTCCTCGAAGCGGACAGGATGCGGGCGCCGAAGCTGACGCAGGAGAACCTGGCCAACCAGATCGACGTGGTCAAGGAGGAGATCCGCCTCAACGTGCTGAACCGGCCGTACGGCGGGTTCCCGTGGATCCTGCTCCCGCCGGTGCTGTACTCCACGTTCCCCAACGCGCACAACGGTTACGGCGGTTTCGAGGACCTCGAGCAGGCCACCCTGGACGACTGCGCGGCCTTCTTCGACACCTACTACTCGCCCGCGAACGCGGTGCTGACCGTCGCCGGTGACTTCACCGAGGACAACGCCCGCGAGCTGATCGAGAAGCACTTCGGCGACGTCCCGTTCCGGCCCGCGCCGGAGCGCCCGTCCTTCGCCGAGCCCGCCCCGGAGGGCGAGGTGCGCGGCGAGCACGTCGACCCGCACGCCCCGCTGCCCGCGGTCGGCGTCGGCTACCGCATGCCGGACCCGATCAACGATATCGACGGCTACCTGGCGAACCTCGTCCTCGCCGGCGTCCTCACCGACGGCGACGGCTCCCGGCTGCAGCAGCGGCTGGTGCACCGCGAGCCGCTGGTCGTCGACATCGGCGCCGGGGCCGGGCTGTTCGGCCCGTTCGAGGCGCGCGATCCCGACACGTTCACCATCACCGCGATCCACCCGCATGAGGTGAGCACCGAGCAGGTCCTCACCGCGCTGGACGAGGAGTTCGAGAAGCTCGCGGCCACGCCGCCATCGGATCAGGAACTGAAGAAGGTCACCGCGCGCTGGGCGGCGAGCCTGCACTCCGAGCACGACAAGCTGGTCTCGCGGACGCTCGCCCTCGGCTCGTTCGAGTTGCTGTACGGCGACGCGGCGCTGGTCTACCGGCTGGCCGAGAGGATGTCGGAGGTCACGGCCGAAGCCGTTTCGGCGGCGGCGAAGGCGCTGCGGCCGGATTCGCGCGCGGTCCTCGTCGTGCGCCCGAGCAGTGCCGATTCAGAGCAGGAAGGTACCGAGCAGTGAGCGCACCGCACCGCACCGCCGAGGAGATCGGCCGTACGGCCACCGGGCCGCGTCCGGTCCCGTCGCTGGGGACGCAGCGCGCCGCCGCCGATCTGTCCCATGTGGACACCACGCTGAGCAACGGGCTGCGGGTGCTCGCCGTCCGCAAGGCCACCGTGCCGCTGGTCGAGCTGCGGGTGTGGATCCCGTTCGCCGGTGACGACGCACTGCACCCGGCCACCGCCGAGGTGCTGGCCGAGACGCTGCTGACCGGGACCGCGCGCCGGGACCGGATCGAGATCGACGCCGACCTCGCGCTGATCGGCGGCGACCTGTCCGCGGGTGTCGACCCGGAGCGGCTGGTCATCATGGGCACCGCACTGGCCGACGGACTGCCGACGATGCTCGATGTCCTCGCCGACTCGCTCACCGGGGCGTCGTACGCCGACGGAGAGGTCGAGCGGGAACGCGAGCGGCTGATCGAGCGGATCGCCGTCTCGCGTACGCAGCCGAGGACGATCGCCCGTGAGGCGCTGCAGAAGCACCGGTACGGCGACCACCCGGCGACGCGCGAGGTCCCGAAGGCCGAAGATGTGGCGGTCGTGACGCCCGATCAGGTGCGCGCGCTGCACCAGACTTCGGTGCTGCCACGTGGATCCGTGCTGGTGATCGTCGGCGACATCGACCCGCAGACCATCATCGGCGAGCTCGAGAAGGCGTTGGGCGGCTGGGCTTCCGACCGCTCGGCGGTGCGGCTCCCGGCGTTGCCCGACCTCACCGGCGGCAATGTCCTACTGGTGCCGAGGGCCGGTGCGGTGCAGTCGCAGATCCGGCTGTCCGCGCAGACCGTGGCGCGCACCGACCCGCGCTACGCCGCGGTGCAGCTGGCGAATCTCGTGTACGGCGGGTACTTCTCCTCTCGGCTGGTCGAGAACATCCGTGAGGACAAGGGATACACCTACAGCGCGCATTCCGGTTTCGAGTTCACCGACGGCACCGCCGTGGTGAACATCGACGCGGACACCGCCACCGACGCGACGGCCGCGGCTCTGCTGGAGACGCGGTACGAACTCGGCAGGCTCGGGCTCGTCCCGCCGACGGCCGACGAGGTCGAATCGGTGCGGCAGTATGCGATCGGCTCGCTGGTCACGTCGTCGTCTTCGCAGGCGGGGCTGGCCGCGCAGCTGAGCGCGCTCGCCGCGACCGGGCTCGGCGTCGAATGGCTCGCAGGTCATCCGGAGCGGCTCGCCGCGGTCACCGCCGAAGAAGTCGCGGCCGCCGCGCTGGACTTCTTCGCACCCAAGCGGTTCACCGGGGTCGTCGTCGGCGACGCCGATGTCCTCGCGCGGAAGCTCACCGCACTGGGCGATGTCACCGTGGGGGAGCCGGCTTGATGGAGCAGCCGTTCGGGTTGGGGGCGCTCCCGACGCTTTCCCGTTCCACCGCGGACCGTCAGGAAACGTTGCGCGCCAACCCCGAACGGCTCTTCGCCCGCTGGGCGGACGCCCGCGTCGTGCTGCTCGACGAGCACGCGCGGACCCCGGTGGTGGAAGGTTCCGGCACACTGGCGACCCGGAAGACACAGGACTTCGGTGCCGAACCGCCCGCCGACGCGGTCTTTCTGGGGGAGTGGCAGGGCGTCGACTACTGGTCGCTGCCCGGCCGCCCCGCCGGTGAGCCGGAAACCGTCGAAATGGCAGGCAGCTGGGGCGTCGTCGAAGAGGTCCCGCGGCACGAAGGCGAGATCTGGGTCGACCTGCGCGGCTACGGTGACCTACTCGACGACGCGTCGGCCGGGCTTTTCACCACCGCGCAGGCGTTGCGGAACTGGCGCCGCCAGTCGGAATTCTGCACGCGATGCGGCAGCCCGACCGAGCTCGCCCAGCTGGGCTGGGCGAGCAAGTGCATCGGCTGCGGCAGGGAGGAATACCCGCGCACCGACCCCGCGGTGATCTGCCTGGTGCACGACGACGCCGGCGTCGACGGCGAACACGTTCTCCTTGCCCGCCAACCGATCTGGCCGCCGAAGCGGTACTCGATCCTCGCCGGTTTCGTCGAGGCGGGGGAGTCGCTCGAGGGCTGTGTCGTGCGGGAGATCCGCGAAGAGGTCGGCGTCGAGGTGCGCGACGTGCGTTACCTCGGTAGCCAGCCGTGGCCGTTCCCGCGGTCGATCATGCTCGGTTTCACCGCCCGCGCCGACATCTCCGCGCCGCTCGTGCCCGCCGAGGGCGAGATCGAAGAGGCACTGTGGGTGTCCCGTGACGAAGTGCGGGCCGCCTTCGCGAACAGTCAGCTGCGCCATGAGGGTGCTGTGCCGACCCCGATCGCCGGCGGTGCCGCGGAACTGGTGCTGCCGGGCAACTCCTCGATCGCGCGCGTGATGCTGGCGGCTTGGGCCGGCGTCTGACCCGACTTCACCTGCTGAAGCGAAGCAGCCAGGTGTTGTCCTGGATCTCCTCGCCGGCAAAACTCCAGCCGTGCTCACCGGCCAAGGCCAGCACGCGATCCTTCGGGATCTCCTTGAACCGCAGCCAATCCAGCTCGAACCGGTCCCCGGAAGCGGCGACCGACTCCTGAAGGGCAGCCAGCTGCGCCGCCCGGCGTTTGCGCAAGGTCCCATCGGTGACGCCGACGGCTTGGACGAGCGCGATGGCGATCACGACGGCCAGGGACGGGATGACGAGCAGCAGGTTCACCGCGTTCTCAGTCATTCAACGACAACTTCCGCCGAGTACGCGGCGCCTCGAAGGTCAGCGTGCGCATACCGTTGTACGTCCGCTTTTCCCCTGTGTAACGGAAGCCCTTGCTCACCGCGAGATCCTTGATCATGTGTTCGGACAAGGGATAGGCGGTCCAGATCGCGACCTGTCCGTACCGCGAGAGGTCCTTCAGGGCACGGTCGCTTCCCTTGCCGACGGTTTGCCGTGAGCGCCGCACGAAACCGACGACGAACCACACCGCCAGCAAGGGAAACGCCGCATAGAGAACGGTCATCGGTCAGCCGAGCTGGTTCGTGATCGACGAGGGCGGTGCCGGTGGGTCGAACGAGACACTCTTCGCCACTCCGTTCAGCAATTCGAGGTAGGCGGGCCAGTCTCCCAGATCCTCGGTGGAGACGGACAGAATGGCCAGCCGTCGCCGGTCGGGGAAGGCGAAGATCACCTGCGCCTGCCGAATCCGGTGGGTGACCGGTGTCCGCCCGCCGAGCGGAGTGAACGGCACGCGAGTCGTGACCTCTTCACCGACCACCAGGGCTTCACCCGCCGGGAAATCCGCGTAGCCGATTTCCCGTGGCTCGCCCCGTACGGTCAGCCCGCCCGCGATCGCCGCGAGAGGCTGTTCGGCCTGCAGTACGGCGGGTTTGACCATGATCGCCAGCTGGCCGGTGGTGGGACGGCTCGGATCGTGGTCCGACCGGGCGAAGGCCTGGCCGACGTAGATCGCGCCCTCCTCGCGGAGTTTCGCCAGCGACGCCTCCTGCGTCAGGGCGAGATGTACGGCCTGGTGCGGAGTCAGGCCACGCAAGGCGGCAGGCCACTGCTCGAGCGCCCGGCGCATCCGGGCTTCCGGAGCTTCGGCGAGGTCGACCGCCATCAGCAGCCGCGGAACGGTGAAACGGAAGGGGATTTTCGGCGCCGGCTCGACTGCCGGTTCCAGTGCGGTCATCATTTGAGCGAGATACCCCCGAGGATCGCGCCGATCGCGCCGGTCGTGTTCTTCGCGTTCGTGGTCGCGTCGGTCGTGTCGAACAGGCCGAGCCCGCTCGGGATCTGCAGGGCCACGCCCGTGCCGCCCTGGATGACCTTGGCGACGTTGTTGCTCATGTTGACCAGCTCCGGCGACGCGGTCAGGCCGACGCCCATGGCCTTGTCCGCCATCCAGCTGAAGGCCTTGGCGGGGTCAGACATTCCGCTGACGACCTTGGTCAGGTCGTCGGAGAAGGCCTTGCCGCCTGCCATCATCGCGCTGGCGGCGTTGTCGACCAGTCCGCTCGCCTTGCTGACGTCCACGAGCGCGTCCACACCCTTGAGCGCGTCCATCCCCGCGTCGACCCCCTTCATGGCGGCGCCGACGCCCGGAACCATCCCGATGACGTCACCGCCGAGGGAGATCCAGGCGTTCGGGTCGTCCCATTTGTCGTTCACCACCATGTCCGCGCCGTGGGCGAGCAGCGCGACGGCACCCGCGCCGAGCGCGATGGGGCCCATGATCGGCGTCAGGATCGGGATGAACGCGAGCGCCCCGGCCACCGCGGCGATGATGCCCGCGATGTCACCGATGTCGCCAAGGTGGTCCTTCAGCCACTTGCCGACGTCGTCGAACATCGAGTCGAGCGAATCCCAGAACGACTCCGTCGGAGCGGCGTCCGCGGCGTCCTTGAGCTGATCAGCGCAGTTGTCGGCGTCGTCTTCCCAGGTGTCGCGCAGGTTCTCCGCTTGCTTCCGGAGGTCTGCCAGCCGGTCCCAGGCGTCGTTGGCCGCGTTGATCTTGTCGACGGCCGCGTTGTGCAGATTGGCGTTGTCCGGCTGGCTCGTCGCGGTTTGGCGAGCCGAACGCGCGGCCGAATCCGCCTGTTCCGCCGAGCCCTTGGCCCTCTTCGCCTCGGCTTCGAGTTCGCGAGCTCGTCGCTGGTGCGCTTCGAGCTTGTCACTCCAGGTGGACAGCGCCGTGCCCGCCTTGGTCAGCGACTCTTGGCTTTTGTCGAGGTATTCGGGGAGCGGGCCGAGCCGGTCGGTGAACGCCCGGGCGGCGGTGCCGGTCCAGATCTCCTGCTTGTCCTTGACACCCTTGAGGACTTCGAACGCTTCGTTCGCGTACTTGCCCGTGTCGGTCATCTGCTTGGCGAGGTCCCGCACGGTACCGACGTTGCCGCGTGCGGGGTCGAAACCGAGCGCCGAGAAGTCGTCAGCCATTCGCCGGCCCGCTTCCGATGCTTCCGAGGTCCGCGGCCATCTTGCTCAACGAGTCGGTGAGCCCGTTCTCCAGCTCGGAGTAGCCCTTCATGGCCTGGTCCAGGCCGCCCTTCATCTCGCCGACGGCCTTACGGAGCTGACGAAGGCCGCCCTCCCAGTCTTCTTTGAAGCCCAGACAGGCTTCGTCGAGATCATCGGGGCCGATCGAATCGGGCCCGATGTCCTTCATGCGGTTGATCGCTTGGTCGATGTTGTCGACAGTGCGGCCGAGGTTCTTCCCCAGCGCGTCCAGACCGTCCAGGTCGACGGTGTAATCCGGCATCTCTTTGCCCCCAGTGGCTCGAATGCGCCGTGATCATAAAGTGGCCGAAAGGGCCTTGTGTGCCGAATGGGCGAATTCCCAGCAAAGTGGTCTGTGGTACTTAGGAAGGTTGGTGATTTACGGACTTCTCGGACGCTGCCGCGGCACCCTTCGCCACATGTCAACGGACGCTCTCCGTGCATCCACGCATACCCGCTGTGCGGGACGGAATAAGCGTTACCTCCCCGTTTCCCGGCGCCGTTGACGACTGTGGCTCGGCTCACTACAGTCCCCGGAAACCGTCTGTAAAGTTTCCTAACAAACTGGAGTCAGGGTGCGAGCCGGCAGTCCGCGAATGCTGCGTGAGATCAACGATCGCGCGGCGCTTGAGGTCCTCCTTCGCGAGGGCCCGCTGACGCGCTCGGAGCTCGAGGTCGCGATCGGCCTCTCCAAACCGGCCACCGCCCAGCTCCTCACCCGCCTCGAACAGGACGACGTCGTCGGCAAGGCCGGGGTCCGTGGTGGAGGCCGTGGGCCCAGGGCTCAGCTGTGGGCGGTGAACGGCGGTCTCGCCCGCGTCGCGGCCGTCGATCTCAACCCGCACGAGGCCGACTTCGTGGTCGCGGACGTCGCCGGTTCGGTGCTCGCCGAGCACCGGGTCACCTTGCCCGTCCACAAGACCGCGGACGTGATCGGCACCTTCGGCAAGGCTCTTGCCGAGGTCGCCGGATCCGCCGGGCTGCAGACCTCGGACCTTCGTAATGTCGTGATCGGGGCGCAGGGCGCGTTCGACCCGCGTACGGGGCACCTCGAGTCCGCGCCCCATATCCCCGGCTGGCTCGGCTTCGACGTGCCCGGGCGGCTGAGCAAGGAGCTCGGCGTCGAGGTCACCCTCGAGAACGACGTCAACCTGGTCGCGATCGAGGAGATGACCGCGGGCCGCGCGGTCGGGCTGGACGACTTCGTCATGGTCTGGCTCGACGAAGGCGTCGGTGGCGCCGTGGTCGTGGGCGGCAGGCTGCTGCGCGGCGCGACCGGTGGCGGCGGCGAGATCGACTGGATGCGGGTCCCCGATCCGACAACGATCCGCACGGTCAACCACCAGGCCGGACCGCGGTTCGGCGACCTCGTCGATTCGCCTTCGGTCGTCCGGCTCGCGCAGGCGCACGGGTTCACCGCCGAATACGGCTGGGACGCGGTCACTAAGGCCCATGAGATCAACGCCGAAGGCTTCCTTGACGACCTTGCCCGGCGCATCGCGGGCGGTGCGGCCAACCTGATCGCGGTGATCGACCCGCAGATGGTCCTGCTGTGCGGGAGCACCGGCCTCGCCGGCGGTGAGGATCTCGCCGCGCGGGTCGCCACGCACCTGCACGAACTGGTCCTCCCGAAGACACCGGTCGGGGTCGCTTCGGTGCAGGGCAATGCGGTCCGCGCCGGAGCACTGCAGTCCGCGCTCGCCACCGCGCGCGAAGAACTCTTCGGTGTCACCACTCCCAAGCTGCCCGGGTCGCGCAGGCCCGCGGTGGGGTCGCCGTCCGCGGAGACTCCGGAATCACGAACAGAACCACCGTCTCCCGCCCCAACCACTATGTAGGAGGAGGGTCATGCGTTCCACGACCCAGGTTCGGAGAAGTGGCCGCCGTTGGCGCGGCTCGTTAGTGCTCGGTACGGCGACCGTCGCGGCGCTGCTGTCCGCCTGTTCCGGCGCCGCGAGCGGCCCGAACTCCGGGGCGGGCGACGCGGCGGCCGCGCCTGCCGCGGACGCGAAGCTCACACTGACCGTCTACAGCAAGTTCACCGACCGCGAGTACAACGTGGTCACCGCCGGCCTCAACCGGCTCAAGGCGAAGTTCCCGAACATCGAGATCAAGCACGAGGGTCAGCAGGACGACGACAAGATCACCCAGTCCATCCGCGGTGGCAACCCGCCGGACGTGGCGATCTCCTTCTTCACCGACAACCTCGGCGCGTGGTGCTCCACCGGTAGCTTCCAGGATCTCAAGCCCTACATCGACCGCGACAAGGTCGACGTCAACCAGATCCCCGAAGCCGTCCGCAGTTACACCGAATACCAGGGCAAGCGCTGCGCCATGCCGTTGCTCGCCGACGTCTACGGCTTCTACTACAACAAGGACATGTTCGCGGCGAAGGGAATCACGTCGCCGCCGAAGACGACCACGGAACTGTTCGAAGCCACCAAGAAGCTGACCGAGTTCAACCCGGACGGGTCGATCAAGGTCGCCGGTTTCATCCCGTCGATGCCGTTCTACGCCAACATGGCGCAGTACTGGGCTCCGAACTTCGGCGCCACCTACCTCGGCCCGGACGGCCAGTCGCATCTGGCCGACAGCCCCGAGTGGAAGTCGATGTTCGAGTTCCAGAAGAAGCTGGTCGACTTCTACGGCGGGCACGCCAAGGTCGAGCAGTTCAAGGCGGGCCTCGGCGAGGAATACTCGGCGGACCACGGCTTCCAGCGTGGCAAGCTCGCGATGATGATCGACGGTGAGTACCGCACGGCGTTCATCAAGGACCAGGCGCCGGAGTTGAAGTTCGGCACCGCGGCCCCGCCGGTGCTCGACAGCAAGCCGGACCGCTACGGCGGCGCGTTCACCACGGGCACGATCATCGCGATCCCCAAGGGTTCCAAGAACCCCGGTGCCGCTTGGGAACTGATCAAGCAGGTCACCCTCGACACCGACACCCTGGTGGAGCTGTCGAACGGTCTGAAGAACGTGCCGAGCACCAAGGCTTCCCTGACCGACCCGAAGCTCGAGGTCACGCCGGAGTTCAAGACGTTCCTCGACATCTACAACGGCGGAAAGCTGATGCCGAACCCGTCGACCCCGATCGGCGACGCGCACCTCAAGGCGGTCAACGACTTCGCCGAGAAGTGGCAGGCAGGCAACATCCCGGATCTGACCGCCGGCCTCAAGCAGGTCGACGCCCAGATCAATGACGAGCTGGCCCAGAAACGCGCCGGCGGCTGAGCACGATGACAACCACCCTGGATTCCAGGGCGGCCGGTTCCCCTTCCGCGCCCGCGAGGACGCGGAAGGGGAACCTCGCTCGGCGCCGCCGCACCGTCCTCTACTTCATCGCCCCCGCGGGCATCGGCTTCCTGGTCTTCTTCGGGTACCCGCTGATCGCGACGCTCTACTACTCCTTCACCCGGTACGACCTGATCAACCCGCCCGAATTCATCGGGTTCGACAACTACATCCGGATGTTCACCAGTGAACCGCTGGTGGGCACCGCCGCGTACAACACGCTGTGGCTGGTGATCGTCCTGACGATCTGCCGCGTCGTGTTCGCGCTCGGCGTGGCGTCGGTGATCTCCCGCCTGAAATCGGGCGTCGGCCTGGTACGGACGCTGTGCTACCTGCCTTCGCTGGCCCCGCCCGCCGCCGCGACCTTGGCCTTCGTGTTCCTGTTCAACCCGGAATATGGCCCGGTGAACGCATTCCTGAGGTTCGTCGGCCTCGACGGGAGCCTGTGGTTCAACGACCCGGCGATGTCGAAACCCGCGCTGACCCTGCTGGTGATGTGGGGCTCGGGCGAGCTGATGATCATCATCCTGGCGGCGTTGCTCGACGTCCCGCAGGAGCAGTATGAGGCGGCACAGCTCGACGGCGCCGGGCCGATCCGCCGGTTCTGGCATGTCACGCTGCCGTCGATCTCGCCGGTGCTGCTGTTCGGGATCGTCAACTCGATCATCTTCGCGTTGCAGTTCTTCACCCAGGCGATCGTGGCCGGTTCGGCGGCGGCCGGAGCGGCCGACGTCGCGGGCAACACCAGATTCATCGGTGCGCCACAGAACTCGACGCTGACCTACCCGGTTTGGCTCTACGTCCAGGGTTTCCGGTATTTCAACATGGGTTACGCGGCGGCGATGGCGGTGCTGCTGTTCATCGTTTCGGCCGGGTTCACCTGGATTCTCGTGCGGCAGCTGCGTAAGTCCCAGCATCAGGAGGAGTCGTGATCACGCTCTCCGAAACGCGGCGACGCGAGCCGGCGACCGTGCCCCCGAAGGTGCGGATGCGGCGCAGCTGGGACAAGAAGCTCTACTGGATCGCGACCCACGCCGTAGGTATCGCGCTCGGGGTGATCTTCACGCTCCCGATCCTGTTCGTGTTCCTCACCGCGGTGATGTCCAGCGATCAGGCGCTGTCGGCCGATTTCTGGCCGGAGACATGGCATTTCGAGAACTTCGTCGAGGTGTTCCAGAAGGCGCCGTTGCTGGAGTACTTCGGCAACAGCATGCTCTATTCGACGCTGGCGACGGTCGGGGCGCTCGTTTCGGCGATCCCGGCGGCCTATGCGCTTTCGAAGCTGCGCTGGCGTGGGCAGAACCTGTTCTTCATGCTCACCGTGGCCGCGATGATGCTGCCGCCGCAGGTCACCATCGTGCCGTTGTACGACCTGTGGGTGCGGCTCGGGTTCACCGGTTCGCTGATTCCGCTGATCGTGCCGTACTTCTTCTTCGACGCGTTCTCGATCTTCCTGCTGCGGCAGTTCTTCCTCACCATTCCGAAGGACTACCTGGAAGCGGCGAAGATCGACGGCTGCAACGAATTCCAGGCCATGGTCAAGGTGCTGATCCCGATGGCGAAGCCGGGGATCGCGGCGACCGCGATGTTCTGTTTCCTGTTCACCTGGAACGACTATTTCGGTCCGCTGCTCTACACCGGTGAGACTCGCGACCACTGGCCGCTTTCGCTGGCGATCGCGTCGTTCCGCGGGATGCATCACGTGGAATGGAACCTCACCATGGCGGCCACCGCGCTGATCATGCTGCCGGTGATCGTGTTGTTCGTTTTCGCGCAGAAGTCCTTCGTCAAGGGCATCACATTCACGGGGGTCAAGGGATGAAACTCGCAGTCGTCGGCGGTGGGTCCACCTACACGCCGGAGCTGATCGACGGAATCGCCGGGCGGCGATCCACTTTGGACGTCGACGAGATCGTGCTGATCGATCCGGACGCCTACCGGGTGGAGACGGTCGGCGACTTCAGCCGGCGGTTGCTGAACCACGCGGGACATCCCGCGCGGGTGCGGACCACCGCCAGCCTCGAAGAAGGCGTCGACGGCGCTTCGGCGGTGCTGATCCAGTTGCGCGTCGGCGGGCAGCGCGCGCGGCGCGGGGACGAGACGTTCCCGCACGCCTGCGGTTGTGTCGGCCAGGAGACCACGGGCGCGGGCGGCCTCGCGAAGGCGTTGCGCACCGTGCCGGTGGTGCTCGACATCGCCGACCGCGTAAGGAAGATCGCGGGCGACGACACCTGGATCGTCAACTTCACCAACCCGGTCGGCATCGTCACCAGGGCGCTGCTGAACGAGGGACACCGCGCTGTCGGGCTGTGCAACGTCGCGATCCACCTCCAGCGGACCTTCGCGCATCTGCTCGGTGCCGGTATCGACGACGTCAAACTCGTGCACACCGGGCTCAACCACCTGAGCTGGGAACGAGGAGTGCTCGTCAACGGCGAGGACCGGCTCCCCGAATTGCTGGGAGAGCACGCGGAGTTCATCGGCGAGCACGTGAGCGCGCCGGTCGGATGGATGCGCCGGATGAATGTCGTGCCGTCGTACTACCTGAAGTACTACTACGCGCACGATGAGCAGGTCGTGAAGCAGCGCACCGAGCGGCCACGCGCGGACGTCGTCAGCGACGTCGAGGAGGAACTGCTCAAGGTGTACCTCGACCCGGAGGTGGTGGCCAAACCGGAGCAGCTGGAAAAGCGGGGCGGCGCCTATTATTCCGAGGCCGCGGTGCAGCTCGTGCACGCGCTGACCTCGGGAGGACCCGCCGAAGAGCATGTCGTGAACGTGCGCAACGAAGGCACGTTCGACTTCCTGCCCGACGACGCCGTCATCGAGGTTCCGTCCACTGTGGACGCCAACGGACCGCGTCCGATCCCGCAGGCGCCGGTGGAACAGCGGTTCGCCGGGCTCATCGCCGGGGTGACGTCGTACGAGCACCTGGCGCTGGAGGCCGCGATCAAGGGCGGCCGCGACCGGGTCGCCGACGCGCTGCTCGCGCATCCGCTGGTCGGGCAGTATGCCAAGGCGGACCAGCTCGCCGACACCTTGGTGCAGATCAACCGTCAGTACCTGCCGTGGGCGAACGTATGACGGCCGGTCCACGCGACGTCGTCATCGCGATCGACGGCGGCAACAGCAAGACCGACGTCCTGGTCGTCTCACGCGACGGCCGGGTGCTCGGGCAGTCGCGAGGACCGGGAGCGTCACCGCAGAACATCGGTGTCGACGGCAGTGTCCGCGCCTTGGAAGAGCTGGCACTGCGAGCACTTCACGATGCCGGGCTCTCCGACAGACGGCCGTTCGCGACGCATACGTCGGCGTACCTCGCGGGGCTGGACTTCCCGCAGGAGGAAGCCGTGCTGCACGCCGCACTTTCCTCTCGGGGCTGGAGCGACACTCTGATCGTCGGCAACGACACGCTCGCGCTACTGCGGGCCGGCAGTTCCGACGGGGCCGGGGTGGCGGTGGTGTGCGGCGCCGGGATCAACGGCGCCGGCGTCGGCCACGACGGACGTGAGTACCGCTTTCCCGCGCTGGGCAAGATCTCCGGCGACTGGGGCGGTGGCTACCGGCTCGGCGAGGAGGCCCTTTGGTGGGCCGTCCGCGCCGAGGACGGCCGTGGTCCGAAGACCGCGCTCCAGGCCGCCGTCTCCGCACACTTCAAGACGGAAACGGTGCTGGATGTGGTGCAGCGCCTCCATTTCGAGGAGCTGAAGGCCGAATCGCTGCACGCCCTGTGCCCGCTGCTGTTCGCCATCGCGGCGGGCGGCGACGAGGTCGCGCAGGACGTGGTCACCCGGTTCGTCGAGGAGGTCACCGTGCTGGTCGCGGTCATCCTGCGACGGCTCGAACTGACCCAAAGCTCGCCCGAGATCATCCTCGGCGGGGGAGTACTGACCGGGGTGGGCGCCCAGGTGATCGCGGAGATCGAGCGGCGGTGCCTGAAGGTGGCGCCGCGTGCTTCCGTCCGGGTCGTCGATGTCGCGCCGGTTGTGGGTGCGGCCTTGTTCGGCCTGGACACCGTCGGTGCGTCCGACTCCGCGAAAGCCTCTCTGAAGGCGGCTACTCAGCGGGTCTGAAGCCGCGTGAAGGACTCCTTCCCTCGGCTCAGCCGAGGGAAGGAGTCCTTCACGCGAAAGCCGGAACTCAGGAGGCGAGGGCCGCCTCGGTCTCCAGCAGCGTCTTGAGGTCCGACAGGACCCATGCCCAGCCGCCACCGGCGTTCTCGCCCGGTCCGGCGTTGATGTCCTCCTGCGAACCATCGACGAGCGAGGCCGTCGTGGGTGCGTCGGTGACGTCGTGCGTGACGGTCAGCCGGGTCCCCGCGGTCACCGTCTCTTCGATCTCATAGGTCAGTCTGGTGTAGGGCTCGGCGATGAAGGACGGGTCCATCAGCAGCTTCCAGGTGATGACCAGCTTGCGCGGCGGGTCCACCTCGAGTACCTCGCCGTCGACCAGGTCGTTCGTGAAGCCGGCATCGATGAAGTCCTTGGTGGGGTGGGTGGCGTGCTTGCCACCCGGCCGCAGGTCGAAGTCGGCGAGTCCGGTGTAGCCGTACTTCTGCGTCCACTCGGGCTTCGTGATGGCGTCCCAGATCTTCTGCGGGGTGGCCTTGATGTAGACGCGGTAGACCTGGGTGGTGGCGGTCTTGGTCTCGCTCATGACGGTGGCTCCTCTGTTTCGAGTCGGGCTTTGAGATCAAGCAACGCGGTCACGTTGCGTTCGGTGTACTTGTCGATCCACCTGTCGTGGATTTGCCGGATCGGTACCGGATTGAGGAAGTGAAGCTTTTCCCGGCCTTCCTTGCGCGTGACGACAAGGCCGGCCTCCTCCAGCAGTTTCAGGTGTTTCATCACACCGAAACGGGACATGTCCACTTCGGACTCCAGCTCGGTGAGCGTGCGGCCGTCACGCGCGAACAGCTGGTCGAGCAGGAACCGGCGGGTCGGATCCGCCAGAGCCTTGAAAACCAGGTCGTCGTCGGGCACGTCAGAAGAATAGGTGACCAAAAGGTCACGTGTCAACGGTCAGTTTGCAGAAGGCCGTGAAGGCCTCCTTCCCTACGCTCAAGGTAGGGAAGGAGGCCTTCACGGACCACTTAGAGGAGGGCGCCCAGGGGGAGGATGAGGGCGATGGCGACAACCGAGATCACCGTCTCCATGATCGACCAGCTCTTCAGGGTCTGCCCGACGGAAAGCCCGAAGTACTCCTTGACCAGCCAGAACCCGGCGTCGTTGACGTGGGAGAAGAACAGCGATCCGGCGCCGATCGCCAGGACCAGCAGCGCGCTGTGCGACGGGTCCATGGTCGCCGCGAGCGGGGCGACGATACCCGCGGCGGAGACGGTCGCGACCGTGGCGGAGCCGGTGGCGAGCCGGATCGCGACCGCGACCAGCCAGCCGAGCAGCAGTGGCGACAGGTTCGCTCCGGTGGCGAGCCCGGTGATGACGTTGCCGACACCGGCGTCCACCAGGGTCTGCTTGAACCCGCCGCCCGCGCCGACGATGAGCAGGATCCCGGCGATCGGCGGGAGCGATTCGCCCACGGTGGACGACAGCTTGTCGCGCGTGAAGCCGGCGGCGCGGCCAAGGGTGAACATGCCGAGCAGGACGGCGGCGAGGAGCGCCACCAGTGGATCGCCGATGAAGTCGAGCACGCGGCGGACGGCATTTTCCTTGTCCAGCAGGATATCCGCGAGTGCCTTGCCCATCATCAACACGACCGGCAACAACACGGTCGACAAGGTCGCGAGGAAGCCGGGACGCCGTCCGTCCGAAGTGGACGACTCGGGGATCAGCCTTTCGGGAGCCACGGCGTCGGGAACCATCCGTGCGGCGAGCTTGCCGAACAGGGGGCCGGCGATGATCACCGTCGGGATCGCGATGAGCAGGCCGAAGGCCAGAGTGAGTCCGACGTTCGCGTTCAGTGCGCCGGCGGCGGCCAGCGGTCCGGGATGCGGCGGCACGAGGCCGTGCAGTACCGAGAGGCCCGCAAGCGCCGGAATCCCCAGGAGCAGCAACGGTTTCCCGGTGCGCTTGGCGACCAGCAGGATGACCGGGATCAGCATGACCAGGCCGATCTCGAAGAACATCGGCAGCCCGATCAGCGCGGCGACCAGTGCCATCGCCCAGGGCAGTGTCCGGTTGCCGGCGCGGCGCAGGATGGTGTCGACGATCTGGTCCGCGCCGCCGGAGTCCGCCAGTAGCTTGCCGAGCATCGCGCCGAGCGCGATCAGCACACCGACCGAGGCGACCGTCGAGCCGACGCCGGTACTGAAACTCTTGATCAGCTTGTCGACCGGCATCCCGCCCGTCAGGCCGAGTACGCCGGAACCGAGGATCAGGGCCAGAAAGGGATGCAGCTTCGCCTTGGTGATGAGAACGACGATCACGGCGATGGCGATCAGCGTCGCCCCGATGAGGCGCGTGTCGTGT
This sequence comes from uncultured Actinomycetota bacterium, assembly GCA_963766045.1. Classification (GTDB taxonomy): domain Bacteria; phylum Actinomycetota; class Actinomycetes; order Mycobacteriales; family Pseudonocardiaceae; genus Amycolatopsis. Next base: position 813,151 of record CAVXYN010000003.1, read on the forward strand.
CCGGTCCAGGCGGCGGCGAGTGTGGTGGTCATACGCGGTCCTCGAAGGAGTTGCGGGCGAAGTCGACGAGTTCTTCCGGGGATCTCTCGATGTCCGCGATGACGCCGGATTCGTCCGGCCGCAACGGTTCGAGGTCGGCGAGCTGGGAGTCCAAAAGGGACACCGGCATGAAGTGGCCGCTGCGGGTCTTCATACGTTCCGCGAGCAGGTCGCGGTCGCCATCCAGATGCAGGAACCAGACGTCACCGCCGGTGCGCAGGATGTCCCGGTAGCGGTATTTCAGCGCGGACGACGTGACGACGCCGCCGGAGGCCTGGTGGTCCCGGATCCAGCCGGCGATGGCCTCGAGCCACGGCTGCCGGTCCTCGTCGGTCAACGGGATGCCAGAACTCATCTTGTCGATGTTCGCCTGCGGGTGGAACCTGTCCGCTTCCGCGTACTCGACACCGAGGGTTTCGGCCAGTGCTGTTCCCACTGTCGTCTTTCCTGAGCCCGAAACGCCCATCACCACGATGACGGTCATCCGTACCTCCTACCTCGTTGTAGCCGGAACGAGTACAGCTCAAAAGTAGTACTTAAGCAAGAAGAAGTACTACTTAATCGAATCAGAGGACTATGGTCGGTCCGTGGGCAATGACAGGCATGCCGAGGTGCTCGACGAACTCGGCTCCGCCATCGCGAACGGTGAGCTTCCGCCGGGTTCGGTGCTGCGGTCGGAGGAAGTCCAAGAGCGGTTCGGCGCGTCCCGCACGGTGGCCCGCGAGGTGGTCCGCGTCCTCGAGACGATGTGCCTGACCAGCAGTAAACGGCGGGTCGGCGTCATCGTGCGCGAACCGGGGGAGTGGAACCACTACGACCCGCGGCTGATCCGCTGGCAGCTCGACGGGTCCGAGCGGAAGACGGCGCTGCGCACGTTGACCGAGCTGCGTTCCGCCGTCGAGCCGAGCGCGGCCAGATTCGCCGCACTGCGGGCGACTCCGGAGGAGGGCGGGCGGCTGCGCGCCTTGGCGAAACGGCTGGAGGAGACGGCGCGGCGGCGGGATCTTTCGACCTTTCTCGGGCACGACATCGCCTTCCACGAACTGCTGCTGTCGGCGTCGCGGAATCCGATGTTCAGGCAGCTTTCGGCGGTCGTCGCCGAGGTGCTCGCCGGGCGGACCGGGCACGGGCTGATGCCGGAGGAACCGCAGCCCGAGGCCGTCGCACTGCACGTGGAGGTCGCGGCCGCCGTCGACGCCGGTGAGCCGGACCGGGCCGAGCGCGCGATGCGGGACATCGTCAGCCAGGCGCGTGACGAGATGGCCGCCCTCTTGGGTGGATGATGTTCGAGTAATCTCGGCAGGTCTTCGAGGAAACTTTCGATCAGGGGGCGACGGTGAGCGCGGCTCGCGCGATCGGTTTGGTGTTGGGGGTGGCCGCGGACGGGGTGATCGGCGATCCCCGCTCGCGCCGTCCGGTGGCGACCTTCGCGAAGGCCGCTTCGGCGTTGGATGCGCGGGTCCGGTCGAAACATCCGGCCGCCGGCGTGCTGTGGACGGGCGGTCTCGCCGGCTCCGCGGTGCTCGTCGGCGTGCTCGCCGAACGCGCCGGCAGGCGCAGCCCGGTCCTGCAGGCGACCACCACCGCGGTGACCACCTGGGCGGTGCTCGGTGCCGCCGGCTTGGCCGCGAACGGGACTTCGCTGGCACGCGATCTCGAGGAAGGCGAACTCGAGACCGCGCGCGGCACACTGTCCACACTGGACCCCCGAGTCGCGGACGAACTCGGCGTCATCGGACTTTCGCGCGCCTCGGTGGAAACCCTCGCCGAGAACACCGCGGACGTCGTCGTCGCGCCGCTGGTGTGGGGCGCGCTCGCCGGCGTGCCCGGCCTCCTCGGCTCGCGCGCGATCAGCCTGCTGCGCGGCCTCGGGCGGGGACGGCCCGCCCGCTACCGCTGGTTCATCGCGCGGCTCGACGAACTCGTCCACCTTGTGCCCACCCGCGTCGCGGCCGCACTCACCGTGCTGGCCGCGCCGGTCGTCGGCGGCTCCGCCGGCGGTGCGTGGCGGGCCTGGCGACGCGACACGATCGCCCACCCCAGCCCCAACGCCGGCCGCGTCGAAGCCGCCTTCGCCGGCGCCCTGGAGATCCGCGTCGGCGGCCGGACCGTGTACCCGCACGGTGTCGAGGAACTGCCCGTGCTCGGCATCGGCCGCAACCCGGACGCAGGCCACGTGACGCGCGCGGTCGAACTGTCGCGGGTCGTCGGGTGGCTGGGCACGATCAGCTCTGTTCTGGTGGCCGTCGTCGTCGGCCTCTGGCGCCGGAGGCGGCGCTAGCAAGGGACCTTTGCTACCGCCTGGGCTCTGACCTGCGGAAAGAGAGCAGGGGACCTTTGCTACCGCTCCCGCCGGGCGCGCTGGACGCGGGCCCGCTCGTCCAGCGGGCCGGCGCGCCGCGCGAGTTCCGCGTCGATCCGCGCCCGGTCGCCGGGCTGCTTGTTCCCGCCGAACTTGAACTTGGCCCGCACCCCGGTCACGATCAGTTCGGCACCGCGGATGCCGGGAAGCAGCCGCCGGTCCGGCGCCTCGGTGGCGCTGACGGCCTCGCGAGCGCCGCCGGGCTCGAAATGGGCCAGCTGCCGGTCCAGCAGTGCCGCCTTCTCCTCGGCGTCGTCGATCAGCCGGACATCGCATTCGAGCTGCACCGACGAGTAGTACGACGTCGGCACACCGTGCGCGGGGTCGGCCGGGGTGTTCCAGTCGGAGCGGATGTAGGTGTAGTCGTCGGTCACGGCGAGCAATGCACGCGGGTGCTCTTCCAGCAGCGGCCAGATCGGGTTGGGTCGCGCGAGGTGGAGTACGACCGTCAGGTCGCCGTCGTAGGCGAAATGCACCGGGTTGACCATCGGCAGGTCGCGGCCCGCACCGGCGGCGACGAGATCACCGAAGTCATGGCCGGCGAGCCACGTCTTCCATTCGGCGTCGTCGTGGGCGGCGTCCCACGGATGAATCAGCATGATCGAGTATGAACACGGCGAATGGCCTCATAGAAGGGCCATTTTCGCGTCGAATCAGGTGGCCACTTCGGAGCGTTCGTCCTCGGCCAGCATCTCCGCGACGCTCTTGCGCCGCTGTGGCCGTTCGGTGGTCAGCACGCCACCCGGCTTCAGTTCGCGGACGGTGAAGTACAGCCAGCCGAGTACGGCCATCGCCCCGAACGCGATCCACTGCAGGGCGTAGGAGAAGAACGGCCCCGCGTCGGTCTGCGGCAGCGGCAGCGCGCCCAGCACGCCGGGCTGGTCCACGTCCAGCTGGAAGTAGCCCGGCCGGATGTCCAGCTTCGCGGCCCGCGCCACGACCTGGGAATCGACGACGTAGCTCTGCAGTTGCCCACCAGTCGACTCGTCGGCGAAGGCGTCCCGGTTCTTCGAGTCCTGCTCGTCGTGCCGCGCCCGTGTCACGATGTCGACGGTTCCGGCAGGCGGCGGGTCGAAGGGGAGAGCGCGCGACTTCGCGTCCAGCCGGACGTAGCCGCGGTCCACCAGGACCACGGTGCCCTCGACGGTCCGGAACGGGGTGAGCACCTCGAACGCCGCTTCGCCCTGGATGGACCGCAGCCGCGCCACGACCTCGCCTTCCGGAAGGTAGGTCCCCTTCATCGCGACCAGATGCCATTCGGTCAGCCGATCAGGGGCCGCGCCACCGGGCAGGAGCTGGTCCAGCGACCGCGGTTGCCCGCTGAACGATTCGCGCAGTGCGGCGTTCTGGGCCTCGCGTTCGGCGTTGCGGGAGAACTGCCACGGTGCCAGCAGGGTGAAGCAGCAGACGGCGAAGGTGAACACCACCAACGTCAACGCCAGCCACCCGGGCCGCAGCAGGAACTTCAACCGCACCCCACCACGGTAAGCGGTCCGCCTCAGGCGTGCGCGCGCACCCAGTCGAGCAGCCCGGGAACCGCCCGTTCGATCATCCCGAGGACGTCCTCGAAGCCGTCGTCTTCGCCGTAATACGGGTCCGGGACCTCGGCGCCTTCCGGCGCGGTCGGGTCGAACTCGCGCAGCAGCCGGACCTTCGCCGGGTCCGGGACCTTGCGGCGGAGGAACGAGAGGTGGGTTTCGTCCGCGGCCAGCAGCAGGTCGGCGGCGAGATGACCCTGGTCGACCTCGGCCGCGACATGGCCCGTCGGGTACCCGTGGGCCTTCAGCTTCGCGCGGGCCCGCTTGTCGGCGGGCTCGCCCGCATGCCAGCCGCCGATGCCCGCGCTGGACACCTCCACGACGCCGTCGAGCCCCGCCTCCTCGGCCTTCGCACGGAAGACGAGCTCGGCCATCGGTGAACGGCAGATGTTCCCGGAACAGACGAAGACGACGTGCAGCACGTGATCCAGTGTCCAGGGCGCGGGCGACCGGCCGACGCCGGGGCCGACCGCTTACCGGCCGTGAACGGCTATCGGGCGCGCCGAGCTGGAACGCGGGTGTGATCGCCGTGTAGACCTTTCTGAGAAGTACACGCAGGAAAGGTCGCGTATGAGCGCACCAACGCCCAGCGTCGAGGCCCCGGCCACCGGGCTCCGCTGGTATCGGATCACCGTTAATCATTCCCACCCGTACGGCGACGAGCGACTCCTCCCGGAGCACCGGTTCGTCCAGGCACGCTCGGCCAAGGAAGCGCTCGGCGCGCTGCCGCTGCATCTGCGGTCGGTCGCGACCGTCGGGCCGTACCAGGTCGGCCGTCCCGCGGCTCCCGAACACCCGCCAGGCAAAGCCGTCAAGGCGGTGCTGTGGACCGGGCGCGTGATGCGCGCGGCGGGCCGGTGGGCGGTCAACAAGGACGCGAAGAGTCTCGACTGAGCCGCCAGTCTCGTGAGTGGTAATGACGGTTAGAACCGTCATTACCACTCACGAGACTGGACCACCGCCTGCTGTCGCATGACTCGAAACGCGACATGCGAAAATCCCCCGGTGCCCGCGTTAGCCGAAGTCATCGCCGCCTTGGAACAGGCGTATCCGCCCGAGCTCGCCGAATCATGGGACGCCGTCGGACTCGTCTGCGGCGACCCGGCCGAGACCGTGGACAACGTCCTGTTCTGTGTCGACCCCGCCGACGAGACGGTGGACGAGGCGATCGGCCGCGGCGCGCAGCTGATCGTCGCGCACCATCCGCTGCTGCTTCGCGGCGTGCACGGCGTTCCCGCCGACACCACCAAGGGCCGTCTTGTGCACCGGCTGATCCGCGCCGGCGTCGCCCTCTACTGCGCGCACACCAACGCCGATTCCGCCTCACCCGGGGTTTCCGACGCGCTTGCCGAGGCGATCGGCCTGACCGTCGCCGGCCCGCTCGACCCGCGCGAGGACGGCGTCACCGGCATCGGCCGCATCGGGGAACTGCCCGAGCCCGAACCGTTCTCGGCCTTCGTCGAACGGGTCGCGAATGCCTTGCCCCGCACCGAACCCGGCGTCTACGGCGCGGGCGACCCGGACCGCCCGATCCGCCGCGTCGCCGTCTCCGGCGGCTCCGGGGACAGCTATCTGAAGCGTGCGACGGCGGCCGGTGTCGATGCTTATGTCACCGCCGATCTCCGGCACCATCCGGCGGGGGAGCACCTCGCCGAGATCACCGAAGTCCCCGCCCTCGTCGGCGTGACGCACTGGGCGAGCGAATGGCCGTGGTGCGAGCAAGCCTCGGCCGTCGTGCGCTCCGCATTTGCGGGTAACGTCGACGTTCACGTCTCCACGCGGTGCACCGACCCGTGGACGCTACGGGCCACCCGAACCGAGCACTGAGAACAAGGAGCACCGTGAAGGCTGATCCCGCCGTCCAGCGCCAACTACTCGAACTCGCCAAGGTGGACGCCGAACTTTCGCGTACCGCCCACCGCCGCCGCACCCTGCCCGAGCTCGCCGAGATCGACGCGGGGGAGAAGACGGCTCGCGAACGGCGTGACGCGCTGGTGTCGGTCCAGACGGCGGCGTCCGACCTCGACCGCGAGATCGCCCGCCAGGAGAAGGAGATCGAGTCGGTGCGCGCCCGCGGAGATCGCGACCGCAAGCTGCTCGAATCCGGTTCCGTGGCGGCGAAGCAGATGGCCGACATCGAGCACGAGCTGAACAGCCTGCAGCGGCGTCAGTCCGCTCTCGAGGACGACCTGCTCGAGCTGATGGAACGCCGCGAGGCGCTCGACCTCGACGCCCAGCGCACGAGCGCCGAAGTGGCGAAGATGGAGAACGAGATCGCGGAGTCGGTTCGCCGTCGCGACGAGAACTTCACCGACTTCGACACCACGACGGCGCGGCGCGACGAGGACCGCGCGAAGCTCCTGCCGCGGTTCCCGGAAGACCTTCTCAAGCTGTACGAACGGGTCCGTGCTCAGAAAGGTATCGGCGCCGCCCTGCTGAGGTCGCGCCGGTGCGGAGCCTGCCAGCTCGACATCGACCGCCGGGAGATCGCCGAGATCAAGGCTGCCCCTGAGGACGACGTCATCCAGTGTGAGAACTGCGGCGCCATCCTGGTGCGCACCCTGGAGTCCGGCCTGTGACCGAGCACGTGCTCGTCGAAGCCGACGGTGGCTCGCGGGGCAACCCCGGTCCCGCCGGATTCGGCGCCGTCGTCAAGGACGCCGCCACCGGCGAGGTCCTGGCGGAGCGCAAGGACTTCCTCGGGATCGTGACCAACAACGTCGCCGAGTACTCCGGTCTGATCGCCGGGCTCGCCGCCGCTGCCGGGCTCGGAGCGTCCACAGTGGACGTCCGGATGGATTCGAAGCTCGTGGTGGAACAGATGTCCGGGCGCTGGAAGGTCAAGCACCCGTCGATGCAGCCACTGGCCGCCGAGGCCAGGGAACTGGCGAGCCGGTTCTCGCGGGTCCGCTACGAATGGATCCCGCGCGCGGAGAACTCGCATGCCGACAAGCTCGCGAACGAAGCGATGGACGCCGGCGCTTCGGCCGCCGAGCCGGCCGAAGCGAAGCCGGCTGACGCACCGAAGACCGTGAAGCAGGACAGGGTCAGCCCGGTCGGCTGGACCGGCGCCACCGGCACCCCGACCAAACTGTTGCTCCTGCGCCACGGCCAGACCGCGATGTCGGTCGAAAGGCGCTACTCGGGCCGCGGTGACGTGCCGCTCACCGAGCACGGCAAACAGCAGGCGGCCGCCGCCGCGAAACGGCTAGGCGCGATGGAAGGCCTGGTCGCCGACGGCGAAGTCGCGCAGATCGTCGCGTCCCCGCTGATCCGCACCCAGCAGACGGCGCAGGCGGTCGCGGACGCGATCGGTGGCCGGGTCGAGACCCATCCGGGCCTGATCGAGACCGACTTCGGCGACTGGGAAGGGCTCACCTTCACCGAGGCCATGGAGCGCGACCCCGAATTCCAGGCGCGCTGGCTCGCGGACACCTCGGTTCCGGCGCCGGGCGGGGAGAGCTTCGACGGCGTTCACCGCCGGGTCCGCAAGGCCCGCGACGAACTGATCGCGCAGTACGGCGGCCGCACGATCGTCGTCGTCAGCCATGTCACGCCGATCAAGTCGCTGCTGCGGATGGGGCTGGACGCCGGGCCGTCGCTGCTGTTCCGCCTGCATCTGGACTTGGCGTCCCTGTCGATCGTCGAGTTCTATCCGGACGGGAACGCCTCGGTGCGCTTGGTGAACGACATCTCGCACCTGTCCTGAGCCGGGTAGCGCCGCGCCACGGAAATGTGGCGCGGATCACGGCTGGATATGACGCGTCGTCAGCGCCGGATGGGGTATTGGCTACAGTGCTGTGTCGACGTCGCGGCGCCGCGAGGTCGAAGTCCTTACATGGGGGCGCAGGCTGTGCGTTTCTCCCACGGCACGCGCACAACAGACAAAGACGGGGACATGACGGCGAGCGCACTCAGCGAAGCATCCGAACAAGACCTGCCTGACGAGGTCGAGACGCCTGCCCGTCGTGGCCTGGCCGCCCGGATCGCGCCCTACCTGGCGGTGCTCGCCGGTGTCGCGGCCGTCGCCTGGCACGCCACCTGGTACGGACACTGGATCGTCGACGACGCGGCGATCACCTTCTCCTACGCGCGTAGCTTCGCCGACGGGCTCGGCCCGGTGCTGCAGCCGGGGCAGCCGTCGGTCGAGGGGTTCTCGGACCCGACCTGGATGGTGCTGCTGGCGCTCGGCAAGCTGGCAGGCATCTTCGACAGCGGCATGCTGTTCGGCGTCCCCGACTACGTCATGTTCCCGAAGCTGCTCGGGCTGCTCTTCACCGCCGGGACGCTGGCGGCTTGCCACGTCGCGGCGAAGCAGGTCTTCGAGCGCTTCGCCTGGCTGGCGACGCTGGTCGTCGGGCTCACGATCGCGGCGATCCCGTCGTTCGTCATCTGGACCGTCTCGGGCCTGGAGAACTCCCTGTTCGGGATGGCGGTCGCCTGGCTCGCGGTGCTGCTGTTCGTGGCCGTCCGCAAGGACCATGTGCTGACCGCGAAGGTCGCCATCTGGTCCGGCGTGCTGGTCGCGTTCGCCGCGCTGACCCGGCCCGAAGGCCTGATCTACGGCGGGGCGTACCCGCTGGTCGTGCTGTTCCAGCTCCGTAAGCCTTTGCTGGGACGGAGCGTCAAGTTCATCCTGCTGTCGGTCCTGGCGTTCGCCGTTCCGTTCGGCGCGTACCTCACGTGGCGCATCGCGGAGTTCGGCAGGCTGCTGGCGAACCCGTCCATCGCGAAGGGGCAGGGCCTACCGGGACTTTCGGCGCTGAAGCAGCCGTTCGAACTGGTCGGCTACTCCGGGGTCGCCGGGGTGATCGTCCTCGCGCTGGTCATCGGTTACGCGCTCGTCCGCGCGGAATGGCGGCGCAGCCTGATCGCGCTGATGGTGCCGCTGGCGCTCGGGATCATCGCCTACGGCGTCATGGTTCCCGACTGGATGGCCCAGTACCGCTTCGCCACCCCGATCTGGATCCTCGCCGCGCTGGCCGGAACGCTCGCGGCGGGTGAACTGCTGCGCAGGGCGCGCGTCGTACTGCGGACCGTCGTGGTGCTCGTGGTGGTCGCGGCGGCGATCCCGTCCGGGATGGGCTTCGCATCGGCTTCGGAGAAGTTCCAAGAGATCCCCACCGTCCCCGCCTGCCTGATCGCCGACCGGTTCGGCCGCGGGTTCAACACCTTCGCCGACATCCTCGAGCTGAAGCAGGCTTCGCTGCTGCTGCCCGACCTCGGCGGCTCGTCGATGACCAGCCGGCTGCACCTGGTGGACATGGCCGGGCTCGTCGAGGCGGACATCGCGGACTTCGTGAAGAAGAACGACATCCCAGGCCTGCGCGACTACGTGTTCGATCAGGTCAAGCCGACCTTCATCCACTCGTGGGGCCCGTGGGCGGCAGGCAACGGCATCACCGTCGACCCGCGGATCGACCGCGACTACGAGCCGATCTTCGTCTACCCGGGTGGCGGCCTGCGCAACGGTGACTTCGTGCGCAAGGACGCCGTCTCCAGCCCGGAGAAGCTGAAGGCGGTCCAGGAGTACGCGGCGACGACCATGCCGGACGTCGAGCGTGCCCGCTTCGGCGGCCCGCTCAAGGACTGCGGTCCGACCATGCACCCCGGCCAGACGGTCCGGCTCGGCCAGTAAAAGCCCGACATTCCGTGAAGGCCTCCTTCCCTACTCTCAAGGTAGGGAAGGAGGCCTTCACGGCGTTCAGGGTTCAGCGGGAAGGGACTAGCGGGAGCAAGGGACCTTTGCTATCGTTTGTTAGCGGAACTAACGGCACCCCGTCCGTCAGTCCGCATCCAGCTGTTGAGGCTGGGACCGCACGAGTGCGGAGCTCAGTTCGGTGCGCCCGGTGATCTCGAGCTTCCGGTAGGCGCCGGACAAGTGCAGCTCGACCGTGCGCCGGGTGAGATGCAGCGCCTCGGCGATCTCCCGGTTGGTGAGGCCCTGTGATGCCATCACCGCGACCCGGTACTCCTGCTTGGTCAGGCCATGTTCGTTGTCCTTGGCCGTCGCCGTTCTCTCCCGCGCGTCCCGCAGAGCTTCGGCGGCCCGTCTCGCCAGCGGCCGTGCGCCGCAGTGCCGGCTCAACCGTGCTGCCTGCCGCAGCGTCACGAGCGACTTCTCGCCGTGCCCGTGGCGCGACTGGAGTTTGCCGAGTTCGGTCAGCGCGTCGGCCAAGGCCAGCTTCGCCGTCGATCCACTGAGGACCTCGACGCTCTTGTACAGCGACCGTTCGGCTTCCTCGTCGTCACGGATGAAGCCGAGGGTCGTCAGGGCCATGCCGAGGATCCGCGGAGCGCCCCAGCGTTCGGCGGCCTCGAGATCCTCTTCGGCGAGCCGGGCCGCCTCATCCGCGCGGCCGAGCACGAGCGCGGCGCGAGCGGCGTACGCCCGCCAGGGGACGAAGCCTGGGAACCGCATGCCGTGGTGTTCGAGACGGCGGCCGCAGCCGCGAAGATCCTCGTAGCCCAGTTCGGTCTCACCCATGGCCACCCTGAGCCTGCCGCGGGCGTAGAGCAGGTAGTTGTGGGTGAAGAGGCCCTGGGTACCGGCGAAGTCCATCCGGTCGAGCAGTGCGGTGGCGATGTCGAAGCGGCCGAGTTCGACCGAGGTCTCGATCAACCTGGCCGCGCACAGCACCGCTACCGGGCATTCGGCGGTGGCGCCGCGTTCGTCGAACTGCCGCAGCAGCGATTCGTAGTGGACGCTCGCCCGCACCAGATCGCCACCCGCTTGCAGGGCGATCCCGCGGGCCAGCGTCGCGAGGGCGCCCTTCGGCACGTGGTGATCCCATGGCCTGCGTTTGGTGTCGAGCACCTGGCACAGCCGGTCGGTGAGGACGGGTTCGTCGGCGAGCACGGCTGTCGCGAGCGCGAAGAAGTACGGCTGCTCGAACAGCTCGGGCTGCTCTCCGGAGAGGGCTTCCCCGAAGTGCCGTACCGCGTCCACCCAGGACTTACCACTTCGGACGGCGTCCAGTGCGAGCAGACCGGAGCGGCTCTGTTGCGCGGCCGGGTCGTTCAGCGGGGCCCATTGCCGTCCGAAGTCGCGGAAGTCCGGCGGCGGGCCGAGCCTGCTGCCCGCTTCGGCGAGATATGTCATGCACAGCAGCGGCCAGACGGCGTCGGGGCCGCCGGCGTCGAGCCGTGCGGCGAACTGGCCCGCCGAGTTGATCGCCAGTCGTGCGTCGGCACCGCCGCACAGCGAAAGGATCATCGCGGTCGCGACGAAGGCGGCGGTATCGCGATCGTCGATGTGATCGACGGCCTCCCGAACCCTGACGTGCGCGCTGTCGGGATCGCAGCGGAGCTCGGCGTGCGCGAGCTGAAGGAGGACCGCCATCCGTTTGCCCTCGTTGAGCCGCTCGTCGAGCGCGCGGCGAAGGAAGGCGGCGCCGAGTTCCGCGTCCCCGCTGAAGACGGCGGACTGTGCGGCGACCCGGAGGATGTTGATCCCCCAGGGGATCCTGATCGCGGTCGCCTGCAGCAGGTGCGTCGCCACCCGGACGGGCGGGGCACCGGCGTCGTGCAGGAGCCGCGCGGCGCGGGAATGGTTGACCGCCCTGGTCGCGAGCGGCATGTCCGCGAGCACCGAATTGCGGACGAAACGGTAGCTGAGCTGCGGCTGGTGGCTGTTGGTCAGCATATGCACGCGCACCATCGTGTCGACCGCTTCGAGCGCGGTGAGCTCGTCGACGCCGGAGAGCTGGGCGAGCAGGTCGAAGCTCGCGTCCTCGCCGAGGATCGCGACGGCTTCCAGCAGCTTCGGCGCGGCGGTGAACTGGTGCATGCGGACCCGCACGACCTGGCCGATCATCGCCGATCCCGCCTCGCCCGGATCCATCCCGGGGACAAGGCGGCGCCGCAAGGCGGCGAGGAGATAGGGATTGCCACCGGTCACTTCGCGGCATTCGGCGGCGAACCGGCTCGACGGAATGCGGAGGAATTCCGCGACATGGTGCGTACCGAGCCCGTTCAGCTTGATCATCGCGGGGGTGCAGCCGGACATCTCCAGCAGGCCGACCTCGCCGGTCGGCGGATGACCGGCGAGCGAGGTCAGCACGATCATCACCGGCAGGTTCTCCACGCGGTGACGGATGTAGGCGAGGCAGCGCATCGACCACGCGTCGCATACGTGGATGTTGTCGATGCCGAGGAAGACGGGTCCCTGTTCGGCGGCGTGCCGGATGGTGTGGAAGAAGGAGTCGAGCGCCTCCGTCTGCTCCTGCTCGGTCCGGGGACGGCGGTCCGGCAGGGATTCGGTGACATGCGGTACCCGTGGCCGCGGCGAGCCGGGCTCGGCCGGGGCGTGGGTGAGGCCTTCGACGAGCTGACGGCTGACGCCGCCGCTCAAGTGGGTCTCCAGCCGGGTGGCGGTGGCGATCGCGACGGTGAACCCGGCCGCCTTCGCCAACTCGCCTGCCGTGGTGAGCAGCGCGGACTTGCCCATGCCGAACTCGCCGACCAGGACCCCGCTGGTGGCCCGCCCGTGGAGGGTGGCCCGGAACAGACCGGTGATCGTGTCGAGCTCGCTGTCGCGACCCAGTAACCCGGCGGCGCGGCGCTTCGGTACCGAAGGCCCGCCGAAGGGGCTCTCGGAATTTACTTCGGTATGCACCGTAGAGACCTTCGTGTCGGCTTGCGGCAGACTACTGGAACGTAAGCGGTAGTGGGAGTAGTCGCTGGTCGGAGTCGTCGGCCGCGTCGTTGCCGAGGGGAGCAGGGGACACGATGTTCGCATCCGACCTGACCCGCCGATACCGGTCTGAGGACCGGTGCGACGTCATCATGGCCGCGACGATACAGGCCAGTACGACCACCACGAGGTTGGCCGCGATCATCGGCAGCCGGCCGCAGCGCTGTGCGAAGTACTTGTTCGGCCGCCGCACGGCCGTGGGACCTCCTTCCGGGGACAGGTAGCGCGGATCGGCCTTCGCCAGTGCGCCCTTGACCGAGGCGAATTCGGCGACCTGGCGCCCGCAGCGCCCGCAATCTCGTAAATGTTCTTCGAAGGCATATGCCTCGGTTTGATCCAGCACACCGAGCACATAGGCCGCGACATCGGTGTGTTTCGCCTGCTTCCTCATCGCGAACCCAGCTCTCCTAACGACCGTCGCAATGTCCTCATAGCCGCGTACAGCCGTGATTTGACCGTTCCCTCTGGGATTCCCAATATCACCGCCGCCTCCCGGACCGTATGTCCGGTCAGATACGTCTCGTAGATGACCGCCTGATATTTGCTGTCCAGATATCGTAGCGCTTCGGAAATGACGAGTGCGGACAGTGACTGATCGGTCTGATCCGCTATTCCGGCACTTTCGGAGTTTTCCAGCTCCACCTCCTGTGGGCGTGCACGCCGGTTTCGCCAACCGTCGATGACGATCCGGCGGGCCACGGTTAGCAGCCAGCCACGTAACATTCCCGGCTCGCGGTTCAAGGTGTCCGAATGCTGCCAAGCGCGGATCAGAGTCTCCTGAACCACGTCTTCGGTCCACTGTTGATCATGGTTGGTCAAATACATGACCTGGTTGAACAACGTGTCTCGAAAGTTCTTGTACAGCAACGAAATCAGCTCGTCGGAGGGGTCATCAGACATGTCGGGCGCCTGACGATCGCGACTGAACTGCCACCCTCTGCCCACTGCTTCCATAAAGCTTGCAACCTCCCCAGCGGTGGAGGATTTCACAGGTCCGGGCAGCCTAGCGCAGACTATCGCTGTAAGCCATGTGCAGTAGTGAGAGTTTTCAATTACTTGGGTCGGTACGTACGCCGAGGATAAACGGTTCTAAATGTGTCGTGTGATTCACGTCACACTGTCTAGGATGGACAGAGATCGAACCGGGTCACTCGGGGCCCCGTAACCCTAGTGAGGCACTTTGCGGAACGGGGACGGGTGAAATGATCTACCGGCTGTTGGGATTGGTACTCGCCTGCTTGGTGATATGGGTGGGAACACCCGCCCAGGCCAGTGCGGAAATTGATAGTCATGATCAGGAACTGCTCATCCGAGTGCGCCAGGCGGGTTTATGGGAAGGCCCCGTGAGCCGGCAGGCGGAACAACGCGGAAGCGGCCAGCGTGTGCGCGAAGTCGGCCGGAAACTCGCCGACGATCATGACCGTCTCGACGTCCAGGTCCGCGAACTCGCTTCGAGGGTTCGCGTCGAACTGCCCAGCACCCCGACCGACGAACAACGCTCCTGGGTCGACGAGATCACCGGAGCCGCCGGCGCCGACTTCGACCGTGTCTATGTCAACCGTGCCCGCGCCGCGCACGGCACCGTCTTCGGCCTGGCCTCCCAGGTACGGGCCGCCACCCGCGACGACGCGATGCGTTCGTTCGCGCAGACCGCCGTCGACACCGTCATGCGCCATATGACCTTGCTCGAGAGCACCGGGATCGCGGAGACGAGCTCGCTGATGGTCGTGTCCTCCGGCGGCAACTCGCTGGACGGCGGTGACGTGGTGCTCGGTCTCGTCATGGTGGTGATCGCCGGGGGTGCCACCTTCGGGCTGGTCCGGCTCCTCGGCGCACCGGGCAGGCGCGCATGACGGCCGCGCTCCTCCAGCTCATCGAGGCCCCGTCTCCGCACGACAGCGGAGTGCGGGACATCGCCACGATGTCGGCCCGCTTCACCTACCTGGCGATGTGCCTGACCCTGGTGTGGGGCGTACTGACCGCCACCGGCTGGATCCGGCGCGTCACCGGGCACGAGGCGCTGCGCGGCGGACACGTGGTCCTCGGCGTCTTCACCCTCGCGACCGGGGTGGTCCACGGCCTTTCCTATCTCTTCCTCGACGACAACTCCTTCAGCGCGATCATGGTGCTGATCCCGTTCGTCGGTGGCGGCTACGCCCGGCATGCCGCCGGGATCGTCGGACTCGAGCTGTTCATCGCCGTTTCGATCACCGCCGCGCTGCGCCGCGGCGTGGTCAGCCGGAGCTGGCAGCGGTTCCACCAGGTCAGTTACTTCGCCGTCGGACTGCTGGCGATCCACGCCTGGCTCGGCGCGGCCGCGAACGGGAACCTCGCCGCCGTCTGGCTCGCCGGGATCACCGTGCTCACCCCGGCCGTCGTGCTCACGGTCTTGCGGGTCCTGCCGCCGTCGATCCTGGTCCGGCTCGGCCTGCTCGACGGGGAGAGCGGCCGGTCGAAACCGATCCAGATCTCCGTCGACGACAAGAAGTGCCACCGCTACGCCATCTGTCAGGCCGAGGCTCCGCAGGTGTTCCAGCTGCAGGGCGACGGCCAGCTTCGGTACCTGCGAAAACCCGGTGCCAAACAGGTGGCGCAGGTTCAGGCGGCCGCCAGAGCGTGTCCGATGCGAGCAATCCAACTGCAAGGGGCGGGTCAATGAGCGAGCTTGCGAGCGAATCATCAACACAGTGCCCGCTCATGCGGCGCAAAGCGACCCAGTACGAGGAGCAGGCATGAGCGAACGGATCGTCATCGTCGGTGGAGGCCTTGCCGGGCTGCGTTGTGCCGAGCGGCTGCGGGAACTGAGCTTCGACGGCGAACTGGTGATCGTCGGGGACGAGCCGCACCTGCCGTATCACCGGCCCGCGCTGTCCAAGCAGCTGCTGACCGGCACCACCGACCCCGCGGACATGCTGCTCACCCGGATCGACGAGATCGACGCCGAATGGCGCTTCAACACCCGGGCGATGCACCTGCAGCCGGGTCGCCAGGTCGTCCACCTGCCCGGAGCCGAGGAACTCGACTACGACGGGCTCGTCATCGCCAGCGGTGTCGAGGCGCGGCGGCTGTCCGGGATCCCGCACGGGCATCCCCGGGTCGTCGTGGTGCGGACACTGGCCGACGCCGCGGAAATGCGGGAGAACCTCGCCGCCGATCACGGCCCGGTCGCGGTGCTCGGCAGCGGGTTCATCGGCTGTGAGGTCGCGGCGAGCCTGCGCGAGATGGGCCGCGAGGTGACCATCATCGGCCGGTCCGAGACGCTGATGGGCGAGGTCGTCGGGAAGCACATCGGGCAGAAGCTGTCCGCCTTGCACAAATCCCGTGGCATCCGGCTCGCGCTCGGCGCCTCCATCGACACCTGGTCGACCACGGCCAACGGGCTGCGGCTGCGGTCCTCGGACGGTTGGATGCTCGACGTCTCCTGCGTGATCGTCGCGGTCGGTACCGTGCCGTCCACCTCGTGGCTGCGCGGCGCCAAACTGCCGATCGACGACGGCGTCGTCTGCTCGCCCACCTGCCACGTGCTGGGCATGAACAACATGGTCGCCGCCGGAGACGTCGCGCGATGGCCCAACCTCCGCTTCGACGAGACGCCGAGGCGGGTCGAGCACTGGCTCAACGCCGTCGAGATGGGCAGGGCCGCGGCCGAGAGCCTCCTCGCCGGGGCGCACGCGGCGAAACCGTTCGCACCGGTGCCGCGGTTCTGGTCCGAGCAGCACGGCGTCCGCATCCAGGCGGGCGGCATTCCCAAACTCGGCACGGACACCGTCGCCCTGGCCTCACCCGTCGGCGGTGAGAAACCCGTCACCGGCTTCGTCCGCAAGGGACGCCTGGTCGGTGTAGTCGGCCTCGACAGCCCCTCGGCCGTCCTCCACTGGACGAACGAGATAGCCGACCAGAACCCCATCAGCCCCCAAGGAGAAACGGAGAAGTCGGATGCGCCGATCCAGGTTGACCATGGTCCTCGTCGTGGCGGCGCTCGTCGTGGGCGCCGCGATGTGGTGGCAGGCGGCTGACACCGATGACCAGGCGTCGCTGACGGCGGGCGCCCCGGTCACCGAGAGCCTCCCCAGCGCGCGGGTCCCGCAGCCGACCACACCGCGGCGGACCAGCACGCCTCCACCTGCCCCGCCGCCGGCGACCACGACGACACCCGCTCCGGAGAGCGACGAAATGCGCGCCGGTGAGCCACCCGCACAGCTCACCGCGGTCTACATGGCACAGATGGGTCAGGCCGTCATCGACCAAACGGGAGCCATCCTCTTCCGCTTCGAATATGACAACCCCCACAAGGCCAAGTCCATCTGCGTCGGCGAATGCGCCGCCATCTGGGTCCCCATCACCACGACCGGCACACCCGTCCTCACCGGAATCGACCCCGCCATCGTCGGCACGATCAAACGCCCCGAGGGCACCAAACAGATCACCCTCGCCGGCCGTCCTCTCTACAAGTTCGCCAACGCCCGTCCCGGTGAGTGGACGGGCCAGGGCACCGACCATGCCTGGTTCGTCGTCAAACCCGACGGCAACCGCAACCTGAACTGCCTGCCGGACGACATCCAGTAGGCGAGTAGCATTCGCCGACGGACGAGTCGGCGGGGCGGCCGCGAGCCGGGAAACCGGTTCGAGGAAAGTCCGGACTCCACAGGGCAGGGTGGTTGTTAACGGCAACCCGGGGCGACCCGCGGGACAGTGCCACAGAGAACAGACCGCCCCCGTTCGCGGGGGTAAGGGTGAAACGGTGGTGTAAGAGACCACCAGCGTCCCGGGCGACCGGGACGGCTAGGTAAACCCCACCCGGAGCAAGGCCAAGAGGGAGCCCACGGGCTCCTGCGCAGGCGATCGAGGGCTGCCCGCCCGAGTCTGCGGGTAGGCCGCTCGAGCCCGCCGGCGACGGCGGGCCTAGATGGATGGCCGCCACTCGCGAAGCCGCAAGGCGTCGTGAGTACAGGATCCGGCTTACACGCCGGCTCGTCCGCCCAGCTAATCCGTGAAGGCCTCCTTCCCTACCCTCAAGGTAGGGAAGGAGGCCTTCACGGCATTGTCTTCAGGTACTTCCGCAGGTGCTGATCCTCGGTGCGGCTGTGGAGGGGGAACTCGAAACTCGATCCGTCCGGCCAGGTGATGGTCCGCTTGCGGAAGCTGATTCGCGGTGCCTGCGGTTGCCGGGCCTGCCAGACGACCTGCGGAGCGGGCGCGTCCGCCGGGTCGAGGTAGGTCGAGCCGGTGTCCACCACCGCGATCGCCGACGGCGAGCACACCAGCCAGGGGCCGCCGGTGCCCCGGAGCTTGTCGAGCAGGTCGAGCGCCGTCGCGTTCGCCGGTCCGGTCACGCGGACCTCCCGCTTGAACGGATGTCCGCCCTTGCCGCCACCGCTGCCGCCGCCGTTCAGCAGGAAGAAGACGTAGAGCACCGCACCGCCGACGCCGCGCAGCACGTTCCAGAAGAAGCGCCGGACGAGCCGCTTCCCCTTGACCGTGCCGTCCGAACGCCTGCCGGGTACATCGAATCCCACGTCGGTGTCGCCGAGGCGAAGCACGAGGACCGGCTCGCGCCACTGGTCCCGCATCAGTTCCTCGACCCGTTCCCGGAACCCGGGCCGGACCAGGGCCTTGTCGGCCTTGGCCGCCATCCGTTCCGAGTGCTCGAAGATCTTCCGCGCGGCGTCTCGTCGCGCCCCGGTTGGCGCCTGATCGGCGAACTCGCCTAGATCTCGAGGTCCTTGCTGCTCTCCTCCGGACTCCGGTCCCCGCCGATCTCGCTCTTGTCGAACCACGGTTCGTCTCCTTCGGGGGTGACGGCTTCCTTGCCCTCGGTGTAGGCGGCCTTCCCGGCTCCGATACCGGCCTTGACGCCCGCACCGGCGAGCAGCGGGCCGGCGCCGACCGAGGTGCCGAACATGGTGGTGAGGACGCGGTTGCTCGGGGTCAGCGCCACGCCGGCGGTGTTCTCCAGGACGTTCAGCGAGAACTTCGACTCACCGGCGAAGGTGCCGATCCGGAACTTCCGCGTCGCTTCCACGATCTTCGTCGAGTATTTCGCCATGTACTCGATGAAGGTGTCGAGCAGTTTGCCGAATTTGCCGAGGTAACGGGTGACCTTCTGCAGCACGCTGGCGGCCTTGGCGATGGACGCGGTCATCGCGGCGGCGACCGAGCTGCCGAAGCTGATCACCGACGCGGCCAGCGCGGGCAGCCAGATGGTGATCAGCCAGGAGACCAGTTCGGTGATGATCGCCTTGATCACCTCTTCGATGACCACCATGACCATCGACCACATCTTCAGCACCTCGGCCACGGAGCCGGCAGCCGAGCCTATGCCGCGGATACCCGAGGAGAAGTCGCCGAGCGCCTCCTTCGCCGCGTTCCCGGCGTCGTCGATCCACTCGGCCAGCGCGGTGTCACCGGTCTTCTCGAAGTCCTCGGCGAGCGCGACGAAACCCTGCGCGAGCGTGACGAAGTTCTCGGAGGCATGCCCGATGGCCGGGCCGTCGCCGCTGACCTGGTGCAGCGCGTCCTGCAGCGGCTGGACCAGTTCGAGCAGCATGTTCAGCCCGTGGCTGACCAGCCAGCCGATCGGGTCCATGGCGAAGGTGACCATGTCCGCGGCGGCGGCACCGACGAACGCCGCTCCGTCGCCGACCAGCGCCGCACCCGCGGACGCCAGCTCGCCGGGGCCGTCGGCGTCGGCCGCCTGCTGGGCGTGCGAGGCGATCGACTTGCCGGACTTGTAGATGGTGCCCGCCACGGGCACATGGCCCATCGCGCGATCGAGGTTCGCCCCCGTGCTCTCGTCGTACGCCTGGACGTCGAGCCCGTCGGCGATGCTCGTCTTCTCCTCGGTCATGACCCCTGCTTTCCGAGCGCGTCGATCTCGCCTTCGTGCCGGCCGAACTCGATCTTCCCGGCCTCCTCGACGCCCTTGTACATCTCCGCGGCCTTGTTCAGTTTGGTGACGAAGCCGTCCACGCCGTCCTTCATGTCGGTCAAGAGGGAACGGAGCTCGCCGAGGCGGTCGGTGTAGCCCTGCTTCGCGAAGATCCCGACGACACCCCAGGCTTCGTCGGACACGTCGGCGGCGTCGATCTTGGCGCCGAACTTGTCCGCCTCCTGCTCGTAGAAGGGGAGCTGCCGGGCGTAACCGGAGATCGCGTCGAGATTCGCTTGTATGTCTGCCATTCGTGGGAGTCCCTCGATCGGTTCGGTCAGCTGCGGCGGAGGAAGGAGGTTTCGTCGTCGAAGTAGTCGTCGTCGTCCCGCGGGCCGCGCCGGCGCGCCGGACGGGACGACGGCGGCTGTTGCTGCTGTGACGCGGGCTCCTCCTCGGGGGTTCCGAACGCCTCGGCCTGAGCCTGGCGGACCTGCTCCGAGGTGGTGGTGCCGAGCGTGTCGCCGAACGCGTCGTCGACGATCCCGGCCTGCTGCTGGACCGCCCCGGCGACCGCCTGCCGCAGGGTTTTCATGATCATCGCCGACAGCTGGCCGGCTTCGAGGTGCATGGCGCCCGCGGTCAGCCGCAGGTCGGTGACGGTGCCGCCGGCGCCCGCGACCACGGTGACCTCGCCGGACGGGGATGACGCCGTGGTCTCGACCTGTGCGATCCGCTCCTGCATGTCGCCGACCCCGGCGAAGCGCGTTTCCGCCTGGCGCAGCTTGGTCTGGAAATTCTGGAACTGGGCGATCAGCTGGTCCATATGGGCCGACATCGCGTCTCCCTCGTGCTGGGTGGTGCTCTTTGCGCCGGGACTATGGCATACGCCGTCCCGCGGTCCGGCCGTTCGACGGATCGCGGATGCCGCCGGTTCCGGGGTGGGCCGGGGGAGGCGGTAGCAAAGGTCCCTTGCTCACTTCGCCGCACTTTCGGCCGCTGCGAGGCGGACCTACCTGTGGGTAGGGTGCGGGGATGGGTGACGCGAGTCGGGTTACAGGACGGTTCCGCGGGACGTTCGATTCACTGCATTCCCTCATCTACTTCGCCCCGGAGACCGAGCAGGCGCTCACCGGCGTCGGGCTCAGGCCGGGGCGTATGTGCTACTTCGCGGGCCGCTCGGCGCCGATGGGCGCCGTCGGGCCGGGTGTGGTCGC
This sequence comes from uncultured Actinomycetota bacterium, assembly GCA_963766045.1. Lineage (GTDB taxonomy): Bacteria > Actinomycetota > Actinomycetes > Mycobacteriales > Pseudonocardiaceae > Amycolatopsis. The sequence continues at coordinate 833,870 of CAVXYN010000003.1, forward strand.
CGCCACCTTCTACAACTTCAATCCCGAGCTCGTCGCCCGCCATATCCCGCGCGCGTGGACCCTCGCCACTCCGGAGCAGGTCATCGCCGCCCGGTTCGAGGCCGCCGACGCCGCGTTGACCCGGCTGCTCGGCAAGGACGTCATCGGCTCCGACGAGGTCGCCGAAGCGGCCGAGCTCGCCCGTGAGGCGACCGCGGGCTGCCAGGTCGACGGTCGCGCGCTGTACGCGGGGCACGCCGACCTGGCCTGGCCGTCCGAGCCGCACCTCGTCCTCTGGCACGCCATCACGCTGCTGCGCGAGCACCGCGGCGACGGCCATATCGCGGCACTCGTCCTCAACGGCCTCGACGGGCTGCAGGCCCTCGTCACGCATACGGCGACCGGCAAGGGCTTCCTCGCCGACGCGGCCAAGGTGTCCCGCGGCTGGAGCGACGAGCAGTGGGGCGACGCCGTCACGACACTCCGCGAGAACGGCCTCCTCGACGCCGAGGGCGGGCTGACGGAGGCCGGCGACGAACTCCGCGAGCGAATCGAGGCCGCGACCAACGCGGCGGCGACCGGTCCCTGGGACCATCTCGGCGAGGAGAAGACCCGTCGATTGCACGAGCTTTGCGGGCCCTTGAGCCGTCGAGCCGTCGAAGCAGGTGCATTTCCCGCTTCCGTGTTCGCATCGGGCCGTTAGTCACGCTATGTAGTGAAAATGCGTGTTAGGTTTTCGCTTTGGGTAACGGACCTATGACTTTTCCTTGATCGGTGCTGACCGATTCTGTCAAAAGCTCGCTCACTGAGCGGACTCGCCGAAGGCCACCGAACGAGTCATGACACACTGGTCACGGCCGGATTACAGTCCGCCGACCCATACCCACAGTGAGCAACAACCTCGCAACCGGGTGAGTTCGTCAGCACACTGCGAAATACGGGTGGCCGGGGTTAAACCAGACGACCCTTGCAACGATGATGGAGACCGAGGATGGTCGTGGTGCTGTGCCTCGCCCTGTGCCAAGTAGACAAAGAGACTATGCACAGAGCGCGCTTTGACCACTACCCCTCGTGACGCCATGATGTTGTTCGAAGTACCACCGAGCCAGAACCGCGCGAACCCCCTCTCCGCGCACCGGGAGTAATGCGATGATGACCTTGACCGCCCTTGACACGCTGGCCGCCGGCGAGCTCGGCACCGGCAACGTCCGTACTTGGCTGATCGACAACATCATCCCGCTGGTGCTGCTCGCCGTCGCGCTTCTGCTCCTGTGGCTCGGTGGTGGCAAAGGGGACAACGCGGGTGTCATGCGCCGTCTCGCCGGTGTCGTGATCGCGCTGGCGATCATCGGTCTCGCGGTCAGCGGCGCCGGAGTCAACGTGGGCCAGTGGATCGCCGGCCTCTTCACCGGCTGAGGCAGGGCTCGCATTGCGTATCCGGACGGATGACGAGGTTTACCGGGTCGACGCCGTATGGCTCGGCCCGCCGAAAGCGACTTTTCCCTGGAGAGCCCGCTACGTCGCGTGGCTCGTCGGTATCCCGGTCTTCCTCCTCGTGCTCACCGTCGAACGGTGGGCGGGCTGGAGCTTCGGTTTCTTCTCGACCGCATGGGCCTTCGTCGCCACAATCGTGATCACCAGATTGATCACGTCCAAGATCAGCCACGAGCGTCCGCTCGGCGCCGTGGCTGCGATGGCGGCCAGAGAGCTCAACTCACCGAGAGAACGGACCACGGGCACAGGCGGCGCCGCGAGCGCCGACCGCGTCCGGGTACGGGCAGCCCGCCCGTTGCCGAAGCACCGCAGAAGGCGGCAGTACCAGCACCACGGCTACGGCGGCGGAGCCGGAGCTCAGGGAACATCACGAGCGCGCCGGGGCCGCCCTGCGGCCCGGGCCGGGAGGTAGTCGTTGTTCGGTCGCGGCGGAAGCCGAGGAAAACGTGATCGAGACCTGCAGCAAGGGGCCTGGAACCCGCCCCAGCAGGTCCGTTCCGCGCAGGGCAAGAACACCGGCAAAGGCAGGCGGCTGCCCGGCGAAGCGGCGATACCTACCTATACCCCGTCGATCGCGGCCCGAAGCATCGACGGTCATCTGTTACGCACCGGTTATGAGGTGTACGCCTGGTACCGGCTCGCGCCGCAGCGCTGGTCGTTCCGGTCGGACTCCCAGCGCCGCGACCTGATCGCGGCGATCGCCGGTCAGTACGCCGAACTGCAGGGCCGCTGGCTGCATCTGCGCGTGACCAACCGGCCGTACCCGATCCGGATGTGGGCCGAGGCCCACGTCCACAACGCCGTCGGTCGTCCGAAGGACGTCCAGGGCGCGCTGTCCTTCGACGACTACCTCATCGGTGAGCAGCAGCAGCTGATGGGCCGCTCGATGGCCGAGAAGGAGGTCTACCTCGGCGTCCAGGTGCAGACCCGGCGGATGATCGACCGTGCCGTCGAGAGTGCCGCCCCGGTGCTACGGAAGATCCTCCCCGAGGCCGTCGACGCCGAGCTGGCCGCGCTGGACTCCGAGGTCGAGCATCTCGACCAGGTGATCGGCTCCGCGGGCCTCGAAGGCCGTCCGGTGCACGCCGAGGAGATGTCCTGGCTGATGCACCGTTCGTGCTCGCTGGGCCTGCCCGCGCCGCGCAACATGCCGGCGGTCCCGGGCGCGGCCTGGGAGCCGGAGGACCTCGCCAGCTTCACCGACGCGGCGGACTTCCATGCCGACCCGTATGCGCCCACGGTCACGGTGCGGGGCCGCACCGGGTCGAACGCCGGGGTGTCCCGCCATCTCGCGGTGCTCACCGTCGGCCAGATGCACGGTCTGCAGATTCCCGAGGTCGACGATCCGTGGATTCAGCACGCCGACCGGTTGCCGGCCGCCGTGGAGGTGTCCGCGCGGATCTACGTCCGGCGCCCTGAAGAGGTCGCCGGCGAGCTGCAGCGCCAGATGAACAAGGTGCGTTCGCAGGTCAAGCACTACACCGACGAGCACGAACTGGAGCCGCCGCAGTCGCTGGCGCGCCAGGCGGGCCGGGTGCTGGAGATCGACGACGAGATGACGTCGGGCTTCACCGCGCTGGCCACCCGTGTGCGGTCGTGGTGGCGCCTGGCGGTGTCCGGGCCGACCGAGCGGGACGCGCTGCGCCTGGCCCAGCAGCTGCTGGACCTCTACAAGCCGAAGATCGCCATCGAGCATCCCGAGGCCCAGTACGCGATGGCACGGGAGTTCATCCCCGGTGAGCCGCTGGCCGCGGCGGCGTACATGCGCCGCGGTTCGGTCGTCTGGGCGTCCGCGGCCGTGCCGACGGCGACGGCCGAGGTGGGCGACCGCCGCGGCATCCTGCTCGGAGAGACCGTGACGGCGACCCGGCGCCCGGTGGCCTGGGACCCCTGGATGGCGCAGGAGATCCGGGACGGCTCCGGGCTGACCGCGATGGTCGCCGGCCTCGGTGGCGGTAAGTCGTTCCTCGGCGGCGGCATCGTCTACAAGACGCTCCGCGCGGGCGCGCACTGGACGATCCTCGACCCCTCGGGCCCGCTGTCGCGGCTGTGCGACCTGCCCGAGCTGCGGCCGTACGCGCGGAATATCAATCTGCTCAACGCGCAGCCCGGCATTCTCAACCCGTACCGCGTGGTCGCCGAGCCGCAGCTCGAGCATTTCATGGACGAGGAAGATCCCGAACGCTCGTGGCGCCGGGAGAAGGCGCTCGCGGGCGCGACTCGCCGCCGCCTCGTGCTCGACGTCCTCTCCGGTGTCCTGCCGTACGAGGTTTCGCGCATGGCGCAGACCCGGATCGTGCTGCTCCGCGCGGTTCGCGCGGTCGGCGGCCGGTTCGACGCGGACCCCGGCCAGGTCATCGACGCGTTGCGCCGGGACTCCAGCGAGCACCACGAGCACGCCGTGGTCGTCGCGGACTTCCTCGACGAGATGCGCGAGCGGATGGCGCTGCTCATCCCGGAGACCGATGCGGACCCGTACGCCGAGACGCGTGACGACCGGATGACCGTGCTGACCATGGCGGGGCTGACCCTGCCCAAGGACGGCGTTCCACGCGAGTACTGGACGGACGCGGAATCCCTCGGCGTGGAGATGCTGAACCTCGCGGCCTGGCTGACCCAGCGATCGGTCTACGAGAAGCCGAAGGAACAGCGCAAGGGCGTCTGGATCGACGAGGCGTTCTTCCTGTCCGAAGTGCCGACCGGTCGCGTCCTGATGAACCGCTTCGCGCGTGACTCGCGTAAGTGGAACGTCCGGGTGCTGCTGTCCTCGCAGATCCCCGCGGACTTCCTGAAGATCCAGGGTTTCGTGACGCTGCTGGACTCGGTCTTCGTCGGTCGTCTCGACGACGACGACGCCCAGGCCGACGCGCTGCGCCTGCTGAAGGTCCCGGTCGGCGTCGGCTACGAGCAGGTCGTGGCGGCGCTGGGCCGCCGCCCCGGTTCGCAGCGCGACCTCCAGCGGGACGTCGAGCCACGGCAGTTCATCTTCGGTGACGGTGCCGGCGGCGTGGAGCGCATCCGCGTCGACTTCTCCGGGCCCCATCTGGACCACCTGCGCCGGGTCATGGACACCACGCCGGGTTCGCCCGACGCCAAGCCGTCGAGGCCCGGCAACGAACTCGCGGCCCCGGCGGAGAAGCAGTACGTGGCCGCGCCGCCGGAAGAAGACGACTTCGAGCTCGAGGAAGACCTCGAACTCGCGGCCGAACTCGAGGTCGGTCTCACCGACGAGCAGATGCTCGGCGCGCCGGACCCGCTCGCGTCCGAAACCGGTGAGGTGCAGGGCGCCGTCCAAAGTGGACACAATGGCAACGGAGATGGCGGCAACGGCGAGAAGCACGCGCGCGCCGGCAAGGGTGGCACCGGCAGGGATGCCGCGTGAGCGAGCTTGCGAGCGAACCATCAGCACAGTGCCCGCTCATGCGACGTAAAGCGACCCGGTACGAGGAGCAGGCATGAGCACGGTGATGACGCTGGCGTTCGTGCTCGCGTTCGCCGCCGGCTGGCACGCGCTGCGCCGCCGCCTCAAAGAGGGGCCGCGGGAGGGCCGGTACAAACCGAGCCGCCGTGCCACCATGCTCATCGTCGTACTGATCCTGGGGCTCCAGGCCGTGGCGACCGCTCCGGCGGCGTCGGCCGCGGCGTGTGGTGAAGCGCCGAACCCCGAGCGACCCGGCGCCGGCATGGTCGGCGCCATCGATCCCGCGGAAGGCCACGGCGAGGCGGGCAGCCCGTACATCGATTACAGCTACGCGGGTTTCGTCTGGAACACGTTCCAGACGAACTGCAGCCCGATGGCAGGCATCACCTCGCCGGACTCGACGATCGACACCTGGGCGGGCAACCAGCTGTTCAATATCGGCAAGAACATCGTCGGTGCCACGAACTCACTGCACTACACCGTCCTCGAAGGCGGCCTGCTCAACCCGATCTACAACGCCGTCAAGTCCGGCGCGGAGAAGGTCTACAACAACATCTACGCCCAGTTGTTCGGGCTCGTCGCGCTGATCCTGTCGATCATGATGTTCCGCAACATCTGGCGCGGCGATCTCGCGACTGTCAGCAAGAAGGCGTTGTACGCGGTCGCCGGGATGTGGCTGGCGGCGTCGTCCTTGGCGCTGTTGCGGTATTACGACCCGATCGACAAGGCGATCGTCCAGACCACGACGAACATCCAGGCGGGGTTCGTCGACGAATCCTCGGACCGGGTCGTGCGGCATATCCTGCCGACCAACCTGCACAACGAGATCGTCTACAAGAACTGGCAGCGCGGCGAATTCGGCTCGCCCGACGCGCCGCAGGCGGAGCAGTACGCCCGCCCGCTGCTGGACGCGCAGGCCTTCACCTGGGCGCAGATCCGCAACGGCGACGACGCCAACGTGGCGGTCGTCGATGGCAAAAAGGCCGCCTACAAGGACATTTCGACGAAGCTCGGCCCCGCCACCGGGTACTTCACCGGTGAGGACGGCAGCCGGACCGGCGCCGGGTTCCTCGGCCTCGGGCAGAGTCTCGTCTATTCGCTGTTCCAGTTGCTGGCCAAGGCTTCCGTGCTGCTGGCGCAGGTTCTGATCCGGGTGTTCACGCTGACCGCGCCGCTGATCGGCCTGGTCGCACTGCTGCACCCCGACATCCTGCGCCGGGTGCTCAAGGTGGCGGGCGCGGTGGCGTTCAACCTGGTCGTGCTTTCGGTGCTCGCCGGGGTGCATTCGCTTCTGCTGCAAGCGATCTTCGACGCAGGCAACAGCCTCTCGATGCTGACGCAGATGGTCATGGCCGGCCTCGTCACGGTGTTGCTGTTCATGGTCGGGCGCCCGGTGCGGCGGCTGTGGCAGATGGTCGAGATGTCGGTCGGCATGGTGGGCGGCGCGGTGCCGTCGCCACGCGGTGGCCTCTTCTCCCGCTTCCGGAAGAAGAGCAACGAGCCGACACCGCAGGACGCGTTCTGGCAGAACGTCCGTGACACCGACGACGTCGTCGACGGCGACCTCCGTGGCCCGGTCGGCGCGACCGTCGGCGGTGGGCGGTTCCGGCCTGAGGCAACGATCTTCGCCAGCTCCCAACGGCTTGACAACGGTTCCGGCGCGATCCGGCCGGCCGCGGCCTGGTCCGGCGCGCCCTGGCCGGGCTCGGTCGGCGGCGGTGGCGGGATGCCCGCGCTGCCTGCGGGCGGAAACGGCGGAGTTCCGGTGTTCGGCCAGTACAACCCGCACGCGGGTGGTCCAGGCGATTCCATGTTCACCTCGGGCGGGCGGATGCCGATGCAGCAGCCGAGCCGCCGGGTCGACACCTCACCGGTCGCCGACCGGCGGTGGAGCGACGAGCCGGAGCCGGTCGTCGTGCCCTCGCGGATGAACCTGTCCAACGGGGGCTACGACTCGCGCGAGCACACCGGCTCGGTGCCGGTGCAGCCGGGACCGTCGGCGCCGCGGCCACGCCGGGTCGACCCGGAGGTCGTCGCGGGGAAGCCGGTTTTCGTGCTGTACAGGCCTTCGCGCGGGCTCGAGGTCCGCGAGGACATCCGCGACACCGACCACGTTGTGGGCCGGTGACGCATGCCGATCCGGACCAATCGCGGGCGTACCGCGGTCTACCGCCGACTGTGGGGCTGGCCTCTGCGCTCACCCCGCCACCTCGTCGGCACCCTGGTGATCCTCGCGGTCGTGTTCACCGCGATGGGCATCCTCCTGCCGAAGGTCATCGACAAACCGGGTAAGACGACGGCCGCCGGGGCGAGTTCCTCGGCGACCACGACGTCGTCCCGTTCCGGTCTGGCGGTTCCCGTGCCCACGACGTCGACCCTGCCGACGCGGCTTTCGAGCCCGCCACCACCGACGTCCGCACCGGTGAACCAGGACGGTATCCGGATCGCCAAGGAGTGGGTGACGGCGTGGGCGAACCATCCCGAGGGCGTGAAGAACGAGCAGTGGCTGGACGGGCTGCGGCCCTACACCACCGAGGAGTACCTGCCGGTGATGGCTTCGGTGGAGCCGTCGAACATCCCCGCCACCAAGATCGTCGGCGAACCGGAAGTCCGTTCCTCGTATGCGAAGTCGATGGAGCTGGCCATCCAGACGGACGGGCCGAAGGTCAAGGTCACCGTCATAGACACGAATGCCGGATGGCGGGTCGCCGGCTTCGACCAAGCGGCCTGACCCGATGAAGATCGGGATCCTGGTCGGCGTGCTCATCGCCGCGGTCTTCGCCGCGGTGGTGACCACGGGCACGGTCGCCAAGGTGGTGACCGACAACATGGAGGCGCAGGCGGGCGGCATCGCCAACGTCTCGTGCGACGCGGCGATCGGCCCGACGTTGCCGGGGCAGGGCGACCGCGGCGGCTCGGACGCGTCGAACCTTGACGAGGAGCAGCGCGGGATCGTCGCGCTGATCATCTCGATCGGCAAGCAGCGGTCGTTGTCGCCGCGTGCGTGGCAGGTGGCGATCCAGGCCGGGATGACCGAGTCGAAGCTGCGGAACCTGACCTATGGCGACCGCGACTCGCTCGGCATCTTCCAGATGCGCCCGTCGATGGGCTGGGGCACGGTCGCGCAGGTCACCGATCCGCCGTACCAGGTCAACAAGTTCTACGACGTCCTGCTCGCGGTGCCGGACTGGGAGAACATGCGGCCCGGCGACGCGGCGCAGCGGGTGGAGCGGTCCGGCTTCCCCGACCGGTATCACAGCTGGGAACCGATGGCCTCGATCCTGGTGCAGAACGTCGGCCAGGTCGTCGACGTCGTCGGCTGCGGTCAGGGCGTCGCCAACGTGGTGCCGCCGAGCCAGGCCGCCGCGCAGGCCATCAAGTTCGCACTGGCCGAGCAGGGAAAGCCCTATGTGTGGGGCGCCACCGGGCCCAATTCCTACGACTGTTCCGGGCTGATGCTGCGTGCCTACGAGTCGGCCGGGATCATCCTGCCGCGCGTTTCCCGGGATCAGTACAAGGCGGGCTCGATGCTGCCGGTTCGCGACGCGCAGCCGGGTGACCTGCTGTTCCTCGCCACCGATCCGTCGAACCCGGCGACCATCCACCACGTGATGATGTACCTGGGCGACGGCAAGATCGTCGAGGCGCAGCAGACCGGGGTCCCGGTGCACACCCGCGACTTCTCCTTCGACGAGGGTGAAGTGGTCGCGCAGGCCGTCCGTCCTGGCGTTTAGCATGGTGAAAGCGTGGTTTCGCGACCGCGAGACCATCGGATTCACCCGAAGTGGCGGCCTGTCCACCGGCACGCGGCCGCACACTGGCAGAGGATGAAGAACGTGGCACGGAAATTCGGAAGGCGAGGCAAGTCCGCGGCGGCCAAGGGTACGGAGGTCGACCCCCGCGATCTTTTCGGCGCACCACAGGCGCCGAGGCAGGCGGCCAGGCCGGCGTCGAGCACGCCGTTGGCCGACCAGCTGAACCAGGGCTGGCCGGGTGTCGACCCCGGCTATGTCGTGTTGCCGCGTTCGCTGGCCGAAGGGATGTCGCTGCCGTGGCAGCAGCAGATGGCCGCCCTGCTGGCCCAGTTCCACCACGAGAACGCCCACCTCGCCTGGCCGGTCTACCGCGTTGTCCCCTCACGCTACGAAAAGCTCGTCGACCTCGATGAAGAGCAGCTGGCCGAAGCCGGCTACCTGGTCGAGATGGACACCGAAGGCGAGATGATCTACCGCGAGCGCAGTGGGCGGAAGATCGAGGATCCGGTGAACACGACGGTGCTCGTGTCCTGCCTCGACCCGATTCCCAAGCCCGCGCGGCGCCCCGCGGCGCCGCCGTCGCAGGCCGCGCCGCCCGCGCCCGGTCAGCCGCCGCGTGCGCCGGCACCGATGAACATCGGACCCGCGCCGGTGTGGCGGACCGTGACCCCGCCCGCCGGACCACCTGCTCCGCCGCTTCCTGGGGCGCCTGCGGCACCGCCGGCCGCACCTTCTGTGCCTTCTACGCAGACACCGCCTGCCGCGCCTAACGGCCCGGAAGCGCCGCCCGCCGCGAGTGCGCAGACACCACCGCCTGCCGCGCCGGCGGCGCCGGACACCGCCGAGAGTGGTCCTCCAGCCGCCGCGCCGGAAACTCCGCCGTCCGTGGCCACGCCAGCGGATCCTCCAGCTCCAGCGCCGCCACAAGCCACCCCGCCACCCGCGGTCGACCCGCCTCCGGTTGCTGTTTCGCCTCCTTCACCGCCTTCGGGCACGCCTGTGCCGCCTGCGCCCGAGCCCGCCACGCCGCCGCGCGGTGTCCCCGTACACCGTGGCTGGTTCGACGAACTCGCCGAGAACCTGCCGGAAAGCTCGAAACTGGACCCGCCGGAGGGCGGCGAATTCGGCCCGACCGGCGAGCCGACGGAGATCCCGTACCGCTACCGGAAGTGATGACAGAACGTTCGAGCGGTGTCACGCTAGACGGATGTCGAGCGACCCGAATCCGGACCAAGGCTGGTACTACAACACCAAGACGAACCAGGTCGAGCACCTCGAACGCGGCCGCGGCATCGACCTGCTCGGCCCGTACCCCGACGAGGCGACGGCCCGCCGCGCCCTCGAGATCGCCCGAGAACGCACCCGCCAAGCCGACGCCGCCGATGCCAAGTGGAGCGACGATTGAGTGCGTGAGTGCCTGGGTCGTGAGTGGTAATGACGGTTCTAACCGTCATTACCACTCACGAGAGATCAGCCAGCGCCGGGCCGAGCACGAACTCCGGGTCGACCTGCGCCGCGAGGTCCTCACCGGTTCGCCCGTTGCCCCAGGCTCGCGCGTTGCGAAGGTGGAACTCGACACCCTGACGCTGGTAGTGGGCCCAGTCGCGCTGTCCGGCGTCGACGGCCGCGAGCATCGAACCCAGTGTCTCGAGGTTGTGGCCCTCGAGTTCGGCGATCGGGCGAGCGCGGCCGCGTTCGGCGGCGCGGACATGCCGCGAGTTCTCCATCCAGCCCAGCAGTGCGCCGCCGACCTCGTCGCGCAGGAAGTCGATGTCCTCGTCCTCGGTCACCTTGTTGCCGACGACGACCAGCCGGACCCCGAAGTCGCGCGCGTAGTCGGCGTACTGCCGGTACACGCCGACACTGCGCACGGTCGGCTCGCACACCAGGAAGGTCACGTCGAACCGCGTGAACAGGCCGGAGGCGAAGGCGTCGGCGCCCGCGGTCATGTCCATGACCACGTATTCGCCGGAATCGTCGATCATGTGGTTCAGCAGCAGTTCGGCCGCGCCGACCTTCGAGTGGTAGCAGGCGACGCCAAGATCGTCCTCGTCGAACTGTCCGGTGACGCCGAGCCGCACGCCGCCGAATTCGCGGAAGCACGCTTGGAAGATCGGGTTGTCCTCGAACGGCCGGACCAGTCGTGAGCCGCGGCCGGGCGGGGTGGTCTTGATCATCGAAGCCGCGTCGGCGATCCGCGCGTTGTCGCCGCGCAGGTAGTCCTTGATCAGACCCATGTTGTCGCCCAGTGTCGGCCACGCGATGGCCTCTTCCTCGCTGGCGCCGAGCGCGACGGCGAGATGCTGGTTGATGTCCGCGTCGATCGCCAGTACCGGTTTCCCGGCGTCGGCCAGAAACGCGGTGAACAGCGACGCCAGCGTGGTCTTACCGCTGCCGCCCTTGCCGACGAACGCGATCTTCACGCCGAGGCCCTTCCTGTCGTTTTGAAGATGGTATCGGTTTTCATTTCGATCCGTAACGTACACCCGACCGGCCCGCACCCGAACGGGCGATCGCCCGGGCCGGATCGGGATAGGGTTAGGTGGTGCCTCCACTCGTGATCAGGACACACACGGCCGGAGGTGACTTCGGTCGCCTGCGAGCCGAGTTCGTGCTGCCGGAGTCGTTCGGTCCCGACGTCCTCGCCGAGGCGGAGGCGGCTGTCGTCGATCCGCTCGAATCGGCCGGGACACGGGAGGACGCCACCGGTCTGCCCCTGGTCACCATCGATCCGCCCGGCTCCAAGGATCTCGATCAGGCCGTGCTGATCGAACGTATCGACGGCGGCGGATTCCGGGTCCACTACGCGATCGCCGACCTCGCGGCGTTCGTCCCCGCCGGTGGCGCGCTGGACAAGGAGGCGCGGCGGCGCGGGCAGACACTTTACCTGCCCGACGGGAACGTCCCGCTACATCCGCCGGTGCTGTCGGAGGGCGCCGCGAGCCTGCTGCCGGGCGAAACCCGGCCCGCCGTGCTCTGGACGATCGACGTCGACTCCCGCGGTGAGCCGACCGCGACCAACGTCCGCCGGGCGCTGGTCCGGTCCACCGTGCAGTTCGACTACGAGACCGTCCAAGCATCGATCGACGCGGGCGATCCGCATCCTTCGGTCGCCGCTCTGCCGGAACTGGGCCGCCTTCGGCGCGAACTCGCTGTCCGTCGCGGAGCGGTCGAACTGCAACTGCCGGAACAGGAGATCAACGGCGACCCTGACGGCGGCTGGGTGCTGGTCCAGCGGCCGCGCAACGACGTCGACGCGTGGAACGCCGAGATCTCGCTGCTCACCGGGATGGCCGCGGCGAAACTCATGATCGACGCGAAGATCGGCGTCCTGCGGACCTTGCCCGCGCCCGAGACGGAAGCGGTCGAATGGCTGCGGCGCTCGGCACACGCACTTGGCATCGATTGGCCCGAAGGCAAGAGCGTGTCGGAATTCCTGGCCGCGCTCGACCCCGGACAGCCCGCGTCGATGGCTCTTTTCGCCGACACCACACGACTTCTGCGCGGGGCGGGCTACACCGCGTTCGACGGCGAACTGCCGGATTTGACCACGCACGCCGGAATCGGCGGCGCGTACGCTCATGTCACCGCGCCGATCCGGCGGCTGGTCGACAGGTTCGCCACCGAGATCTGTCTCGCGGTGAGCGCCGGTCGCGAGGTGCCCGCGTGGGTACGCGCGGCGCTTTCCGAGGTGCCGGAACTGATGACCGCGTCCGACACGCTGGCGGCCAAGGTCGAACGCGCGTGTATCGATCAGGTCGAGGCCTGGGTGATGGCCGAGCACATCGGCGGCGAGTTCAGCGCGATCGTCCTGCGCGCGGAGGAGACGAAGGCCGAAATCCTGGTCGAGGATCCGCCTGTGATGTCGAAGTGCACGGGCGAGAAACTCCCGGAAGGCGAGCGGATCCGCGTCCGGCTCACCTCGGTGGACGTCGACAAGCGGAAACTCTCGTTCGAGCGGGCATGAGAACGTTGCACCTGATCGACGACCTCGGCGAAGAGGTCCCGCTGCGCGGGCCGGCGTCGCGAGTGGTGTCGCTGGTGCCTTCGCTGACCGAGGCCGTCGAGGTGAGCGCGCCGGGCAGGCTCGCCGGGGCTACGGACTACTGCACCCATCCGGTCGATTTGGACGTCCCGAGGGTGGGCGGTTCCAAATACCCGAACGTGGACAAGGTGCTCGAACTCGCTCCCGATCTGGTGCTGGCCAACTCCGAGGAGAACCGGCCGGACGACGTGGAACGCCTGCGCGCCAACGGAATCCCGGTCTGGGTGATGGAGGCTTCGGCGACGGTGCCCGGCGCGCTGGGGTCGTTGCGGCGGATTCTGACCCAGGCCTACGACCTCGACGAGCCGGCATGGCTGGTCGAGGCCGAGGAGGCCTGGCGTGAGTCGCGTCCGGAGCGATTCCGCGCGGTCGTGCCGGTTTGGCGGAAGCCGTGGATCGTGCTCGGCCGGGACACCTTCGGCGGCGACGTCCTGCGTCGCGTCGGCGTCGGCAACGTCTACGCGGGCAACGCCGAGCGCTACCCACGCCCGAAACTCGACGAACTCCTGGCGCACTTCGCGGAGTCGGACGCGGACCTGCTCGTGCTACCGGATGAGCCCTACGAGTTCACCGACTCCGACGGCCCCGAAGCGTTCCCCGGCGCGAAGTACGTCCTCGTCTCCGGCCGTCACCTCACCTGGTACGGCCCTTCGCTCGTCGAAGCGCACGCCCGCCTCACGCGACTCGTCGCCGAATTGCGATAGCCGGAGACGGGAGCAAGGGACCTTTGCTACCGCTCACTTAGCATGCCTAAGTAAGCGGTAGCAAAGGTCCCTTGCTCTCTTCCGGAAGATTTGCGCAGGTCAGAGGGTCAGGCCGGTGAGGACGGTGACGCGTTCCTCGGTGAAGTCGGCCATCGCCGACGCCGGGCCCTCGCGGCCGACGCCCGAGTCCTTCACGCCGCCGTAGGGCATCTGGTCGGCCCGGAAGCTCGGTACGTCGCCGACCAGCACGCCACCGACGCGCAGCTTCGCCGACACGTCGAACGCGGTCGGCAGGTCCCGGGTGAACACACCGGCCTGCAGCCCGAAGCGCGAGTCGTTGATCCGCCGCACACCGTCGTCGACCGAATCGACGCGCGTGATCGAGACGACCGGACCGAAGACCTCGTCGGCCATCACGGCCGCGTTCTCCGGCACGTTCGCGAGCACGGTCGGCTCCACGGTCGCGCCGTCGCGCTTGCCGCCGGTCAGCAGTTCGCCACCGGCGTCGACGGCCGCGGCGACCCACGACTCGACGCGTTCAGCGGCCGCGGTGTTGATCAGCGGGCCGACGTCGACTCCGTCCGTCCGCGGGTTGCCGGTGTCGAGCGCGCGCACCTGCTCCAGCACCTTCGCCCGCAGTTCGTCGTAGACGTCGGCGTGCGCGTACACACGCTGCACCGAGACGCACGACTGGCCGGCCTGGTACATCGCGAACGTCGCGATCCGCTGCGCCGCGAAGTCCAAGTCCGTCCAATCAGGACAGACCAGCACCGCCGCGTTGCCGCCGAGTTCGAGCGCGACATGCTTGCGCGGCACGGCGTCGCGGATTCCCCAGCCCACCGGAACCGAACCGGTGAACGACACGATCGGCAGTCGCGGATCGGTGACCAGCTTGGCCGACTCCTCGTTGTTCACCGGCAGGATCGACCAGCTTCCGGCAGGCAGATCCGTTTCGGCCAGGATCTCGCCGAGCAGCAGCGCGGTCAGCGGCGTCGCGGGCGCGGGCTTGAGCACGATCGGCGCGCCGACCGCGATCGCCGGTGCGACCTTGTGCGCCACCAGGTTCAGCGGGAAGTTGAACGGCGTGATGCCGAGCACCGGGCCACGCGGTACGCGCCGCACCAGCGCGAGCCGGCCGGTCCCGCCCGGATCGGTGTCGAGCCGCTGCAGGTCGCCGGAGAACCGGCGCGCCTCTTCCGACGCCCAGCGGAACGTCGACACCGCACGCCCGACCTCGCCGCGCGACCACTTCAGCGGCTTGCCCGACTCGGCGGTGATCAGCTGCGCGATCTCCTCGGACCGCTCACCCAGAACTCGGGACACGTGGTCCAACGCGCCCGCCCGGACATGAGCGGGCAGCGTCGCGAACTCGTCCTGGACGTCGTGCGCGGCCTGGACCGCGGTTTCGATGTCCGAAGTGGACGGTACGAAATGAGTGCCCGCCTCGCTTCCGTCGAAGGAATGGCGGATGACGGCGGTTTCGCCGCCGGTGACCGGCTTTCCGGCGACCCAAAAGGGGTAGGTCACAGTGATGCCTCCGTGCGGACAGCGTGCTCGAGGACCGACAGGCCCTCGTCGAGCAGGTCGTTGGACAGCGACAGCGGCGGCAGCAGGCGGACGACGTTGCCGTAGGTGCCGCAGGTGAGCACGACGACCCCGGCCGCGTGGCAGGCCAGCGCGACACGTTTGGTCAGGTCGGCGTCGGGTTCGGTGGTCCCCGGCTTGACGAACTCGGCGGCCAGCATCCCGCCACGCCCGCGGACGTCGCCGATCACGCCGGTCTCCTCGGCCAGCGCCCGTAGTCGCGGCAGCACCGCGTTCTCGATGCGCTTCGCCGACGCGGCGAGGTTTTCCTGCCGCATGGTCTCGATCGAGCCGAGCGCCGCGGCACACGCGATCGGGTTACCGCCGTAGGTTCCGCCGAGGCCGCCCGGCGGCACCGCGTCGAGCAGTTCCGCGCGGCCGGTGACGGCGGCGAGCGGAAGGCCGCCGGCGATACCCTTGGCAGTGGCGATCAGGTCGGGCACGATGTCCTCGTGCGACGAGGCGAACCACTCGCCGGTGCGGCAGAAGCCGGTCTGCACCTCGTCCGCGACGAATACGACGCCGTTTTCGGTGCACCATTGCGAAAGCGCGGGCAGGAAGCCCGGCGCGGGCTCGATGAAACCGCCCTCACCCTGCACCGGCTCGATCACCACGGCCGCGACCTGGTCGCCGCCGATCTGCTTCTCGATCCGGTCGATCGCGATACGCGCGGCCTCCGGGCCGGACAGCCCGTCGCGGTACGGGTACGAACCCGGCACGCGGTAGACCTCGGGCGCGAACGGGCCGAAACCGTGCTTGTAGGGGATCGACTTCGCGGTCAGCGCCATCGTCAGGTTGGTGCGGCCGTGGTAGGCGTGGTCGAACACGACGACCGCCTGGCGGCCGGTCGCGACACGGGCGATCTTCACCGCGTTCTCGACGGCCTCCGCGCCGGAGTTGAACAGCACCGAACGCTTCTCGTGGGTGCCCGGCGTCAGCTTGTCGAGTGCTTCGCACACCTCGACGTAGCCCTCGTACGGCGTGACCATGAAACACGTATGGGTGAACCAGCACGCCTGCTTGCGGACGCGGTCCACGACGGCGGGGGCGGAGTGGCCGACGTTGGTCACCGCGATGCCGGAACCGAAGTCGATCAGCACGTTGCCGTCGGCGTCGGTGAGCAGACCGCCGCTGGCGGACGTGATGTAGACGGGCAGTACCGAGCTCACGCCCGCGGCGACCACGGAAGCGCGGCGCTCCTGCAGGGCGCGCGAGGCGGGGCCGGGGATCTCAGTGCGCAGTCTGCGCTGCTGCGGGGCCGGGGCCTGGGTTTCGGCTGCGGTGGTGACGGTCACGGCCAACTCCTGCGGACGCGTTAACGGGGGGTCGACTTCCAGAGTGAGGGCCGCACCAGTCCGCGTCAGCTCGACATCTTGTCGATATCGGTGACTAGAATTGGCCAATATGGCACTGACGTTGCGTGCATTGGCGGCCGAACGGTCGCTCGGCCTGCGGGTGAGGGCCGCCGAGGCGGAACTCGACCGGCCGATCGGATGGGTCCACCCCACCGAGCTGACCGACCCGCAGGCCTTCCTCGAGGGCGGCGAGCTCCTGCTGACCACCGGCCTCACCCTCGAAGCGGACGCGGCACCCGCCTACATCCGGCGGCTCGTTCAGGCCGGAGTCGCCGGGCTGGGATTCGGCGTCGGAATCAGTCATGACGAGATCCCGAAGTCCCTTGTGGACACTGCCGCCGAGGTCGGGCTCCCGGTGCTCGAGGTGCCGCGGAAGACGCCGTTCATCGCCATCACCAGGGCGGTCTCCCGGGCCGTAGCCGCCGATGAATACGCGGCACTCGTGCGCACCGGCAAGGGGCAGCAGGAACTGACCCGGACGGCCGTCGGCAAGGGTGGTCCGGGTGGAGTCGTGCGCAAACTCGCCAAGCTGGTCGACGGCTGGGTCCTCCTCGTCGACTCCTCGGGCACGGTGACCGAAGCGGCCCCCGCGTCGGCAGCGCGTTTCGGTGACGAGTTGCGGGGTGACCTCGCCCGGCTCCGGGTCGGCACGCTGGTGACGGCGCACGGTGAAGACGAGGTCGTGTTGCAAACGCTCGACACCCGCGCGCGCGGCGTGCTCGTGGTGGGAACGCGGGAGTCGCTCGACGCCACCGAGCAGCACATCGTCAACACCGCGATCTCCTTGCTTTCGCTTGCCCTGGAACAGAATCGGGAGCAGGTCGCCGCACTTCGACGCCTGCGTTCCGGACTGTGCGAGCTACTCGCGGCCGGTCGGACCGAACTGGCGGTCAAGACGATGAAGACCTTATGGGGCGGCGCGCCGGAAGCGCCGTGGTCGGTGGTGGCCGTCACCGGACCGGAGCGCGGTCGCCGCGCACTCTCCGACGCGCTAGACGCGGAAGCGCTGGGGGAGCAGGTGTTCTTCGGCGAAATGGGGTCGTTCCTGGTCGCGCTGGGCACCGCGAGCGGTCCTCTGGAGGAGACGGTTTTCCAGGAGGCCCTTCGCGTCGGCGGACTCCATGCCGGGATATCCGATCCGGTGTCCATAGCGGACTTCCCGGCCGGGCTCAGGCAGGCGCGGCAGGCGGCGGAAGCGGCGAAGGCCGATCGGGCCGATCTTGTGCGCTACGGCGAACATGCCGGACGCGGACTCCTCGAACTGCTGGATTCCTCGGCGGCGCAAGCGTTTTCGGACAGCCTGCTGCTGCCGCTGCGGCAGCACGACGAGACCGGACGCGGCGATCTCGTCACGTCACTGAACTGCTGGCTCGAACATCACGGGCACTGGGATCTCGCCGCGGCTCGCCTCGGCGTGCACCGGCACACGCTGCGCAACCGCATGCGCAAGGTCGCCGAACTCACCGGCCGCGATCTCGATTCACCCGGCGTGCGCGCGGAACTCTGGCTCGCGTTGCAGGTCAGCGATCGGACATGACGAGCGCTATCGGCGAGTCCCCGCAGCGACGGAGCCTCGTCCCGCTTTCGGTCGTGACCGGCTCCGCACCCGACATCCACCATGCCGGGACATCGACCTCGCGCACCAGTGAACCGGTCGCCTGGCGTGCGTTATTCGAGGCGATCACCCGGCCCTGCGCGTTGACCAGCGCCGCGCGGCCGCCGAGCGCGCGCAGCCTCGGCTGCAGCATGCGCTCGACCTCCCGCACGTGGATGTCCGCGCCGACAACGCCTGCGAAGGAACCGCTTCGCTGCACCGGAACCGTGAACGTCAGCGTGTATTCGTCGGTGCAGAGATAGTCGACGTACGGGCCGTTGATGTGGCGGCGTCCGGTATCGCGTGGCACGGTGAACCACGACTGGCGCGTGTAGTCGAGAAAGTTCTCGCTGTCCGGGTCGAGGCTGATGATCAGCTGTGACGGGTCTTCGCCCGCGGTGTCGGTCCACCATTCGAAGCCGAATTCCTGGTCGGCCAGCGCATTTGGCGCGCTGACGAACCCGGCGCCGACGACCAGCCCGCCGAGGACGTCCACGACCTGCGGCCGCAGCCGCGTCAGATCGTTCGCGGTGGCGTCGGCGGATTCGGTCAGGAGTCCTTCGGCACCGGCCAGTACCGGCTTCAACCTGCCGAAAACATCCTCGACCAGTGCGGAAACCTGTTCGACGACGTCAGAGACTTCGCTGCCGGACGGAGTGTCGTTCACGATGCTCACCTCGGATGCGCGGATGCCGCAGCTTAAGGGGCCAACAGGTCCAAATGCACGTCCGCCAGCCGGTCTATCGCCTCGAGGATGTGCTCCTCGGTGAGTTTCCTGGCCAGCTCGCCGTCGGCCTGCGCGATCGCGGCGGTGATCGCGCGATGGTCGGCGTACGCGTTTTCCCTTGTGCCATGGGGTTCGAGCGGAATCCAGAGCAGGCCGCCGCGTTCGCTCTGCAACCGAACCTCTTCCCTGGTCAGCCGGGGCGATTGCGCGGCGGCGGCGACCTCGAGGTGGAACTGCCGTTCCGCGCGAGAGGCCTCCGCTCCGGTGGCGGTGCGGATATCTTCGGTCGCCAGCTCGAGCCGCTTGATGTCTTCGGGTGAGCTGCGTTCGGCCGCGAGTTTGGCGGCGGCGCCGGCGATGGCGAGGTAGTGGTCGCCGACGTCGCGTAGGTCTGACAGCGAAACAGTGCGAAGCCGTTCTCGCCACGAAGCGGCCGACGGGTTCGCAGGTGCCTTCACGAAGCTGCCGCCGCCCCGACCTCGCCGTGTCTCGACGAGACCCTGCTGTCTCAAGGCGACAAGCGCTTCGCGAACAGTGACGGTGGAGACGCCGAACTGGGCGGCCAGCTCGGCTTCGCTCGGCAGTTGCTCGGCGTCGGCCAGCAGGCCCAGCGTGATGGCGTCGACCAGCCGCGCGGTGACCGCTTCCGCCCGGCCTATCTGGCCGAGCGGCGCGAACATCGCCGATCGCGCGCTGTGCGACATCCCCTTACTCATGGTTGCCCTTCGCCGTACCGGCACCCCGATGGGACCAATCTTGCCCCATCGCCATGTCATGTGACATCTGGACGCAGACGTTTCAGCAGATCATCGACCAGCCGCGGTTTCCGCGCGTGTCCCCGAAGGGTGTTCGGCAGGGGAGGGCGCACCTCCTTCGTCCACCGCGAGCCGGTCAACGTGTGCGCGCAGGTTACGCCGTGGAACCAGCCGCCTCTCATGGCGGTCGGAAGATCGCTCCGGCTCGCCACGGGGAGCGCAGTCCACTGTGGAAGTGGGGATGGGAGGAGCGTTACGCCGGGAGCAAGGGACCTTTGCTACCGCCTGCCCCAGACGGTCCAGATCGTCGGGCTGTGGATGCCGCTCGACGGATCGCGGAGCACGGCATTGAAATGATCGAGGTCGTCCGCGGCGACACCGTGGTCGAGCACCCGTTCCCGAAGCCGCTCGAAGGTGAGCCCCAGGAGGGTCGCGGCCGCGTCGCCGCCGCGCTGATAGGTCTGGAAGACCTCGGCCCGTACGCCGACGACGCCGTGCCGCTCGAGCATCGCGGGCAAGGCCGGTCCGAGCACCGGGTCGCCGCCCGCCTTGCGCGACACCGTCCCGTAGGAGTCGATCACCTTCTCGAAGATCGCGTCGTCGCGGCTCAGGCGGACAGTGCTGAAATCTATGTCGCCGATCATCACCCACCCGCCGGGCCGGGTCGCGCGCAACAGCCGGTCGAGCACGTCCTCGCGCTCGGGCAGATGGGTCAGCAGAAGCCTTGCGTGGACCAGGTCGAAGGCGTCCGCAGGCAGTTCCTCCGTACGCACGTCGAGCCGGCGCGCAGTCAGATTGGTGTCCTCGGAGAGCAACGTCGTGTCGAGATCGACTGCCAGAACCGAGCCGCTGTCTCCCACACGTCCGGCGAGCCACCTGCTGACCGAACCCGCTCCCGCCCCGGCGTCGAGACAATGCCAGCCCTCGGCCACCCCGACGGCCTCGAGCGCCCGTGTCGTCGGACCCTCGTTGTACGCCTGAAGCAGTTCGAGCCGACGCTGCTCGGTCAACCGGTCGGGCGCCTGCGGAAGGATGTAGTCGGTCATCCCGCCACGGTCCCGTCCACCGGCGACGCACCGGGAGTGACGATCGGGCAGGCAGGAGTGCCGACCAAAGTCACCTCGCGAAGAGAGCAAGGGACCTTTGCTCTCACTTCGGGATGAAACCGCAGGTCAGGCCGGCCGGAAGAAGTCTGTGGCGGTCCGTAGGGCGGCCAGGACGCCCGGGTCCGTCGCGGCATGCCCAGCTGCCTCGACGATCTCGAGTTTCGAGTCCGGCCAAGCCTGGTGCAGCTCGTAAGCGGTGGTCGGCGGGCAGACCACGTCGTAGCGGCCCTGCACGATGACACCGGGGATTCCGGCGAGCTTGGCGGCGTCCCGGATGAGTTGGCCTTCTTCGAGCCAGGCGTTGTTGCTGAAGTAGTGCAGAGCAAGCCGTGCGAATGTCACGGCGAAGCGCGGCGACGCGTATTGGTCGACGAAGCCGGCGTCGGGGCGAAGTGAGACAGTCGCGCCTTCCCAGACGCTCCACGCGACGGCGGCGCGCTGGCGGATTTCCTTGTCGGGGTGGTAGACGAGCTCGCGGTACGCCGCCATCGGGTCATCTCGCTGGTCTTCGGGGATCGGCTCCAGGAACGCGTCCCATTCGCGCGGGAAGAAGTTCGCCGCGCCGCCGCTGTAGATCCAGTCGATTTCGCTGCGGCGCACGGTGAAGACGCCACGCAGGATCAGTTCACTGACCCGGTTCGGGTGCGTCTCCGCGTAGGCGAGTGCGAGCGTCGCACCCCAAGAGCCGCCGAAGACCTGCCACCGCTCGATCTCCAGCCGTTCGCGCAGCGTCTCCATGTCGGCGACCAGGTGCCACAGGGTGTTGACGGACAGGTCGACGTCCGGTTCTCCGATATGCGGGGTGCTGCGACCGGAGCCGCGCTGGTCGAACAGGATGATCCGGTAGACCTTGGGATCGAAATGGCGGCGCGCCATCGGCGAGATTCCGCTACCCGGGCCGCCGTGGAGGACCACTACCGGCTTGCCCTCCGGATTGCCTGCCTCCTGGCAGTAGATCCGGTGCCCGTCGCCGGCGTCGAGCATGCCTTCGGCGCGGGGCGGGATCGGCGGATAGAGATCGTCCATGGGGACACTCTGCCGGAATCGGCACGAGTGTCCGAAGGGTGGGGGCCCGCCCCCGCCGCCGGGCTGAGCGGGCCCCCGGTCTCCGGTCGCGTCAGCAGCCACCTGTGGCGGCCACGTTCGCGAATCCCTTTCCGGCGTTGGTCACCTTGTTGCTCGCGCAGATCTTGTTCCCCGTCGCGGCCTTCACTAGATAGAAGCCGTAGGCCGAGGGGGACCGCACGTCCGCGGTGTTGCCGGAGAAGGTGTTGTCGCGGCCCCAGCCGTCGAGCTGGACATGGACCTCGAAGCCGCCGTAATTCGCGTTGTGGACGAAGACCTTGCTGCCCTGGTTGTCCGCGACCAGATAGCCGTTGCCCTTCATGTCCACCCAGCTGTCGGCGAAATGCTCGCCGGTCTGCCCTGTGCCGTCGAAGACGTTCCCGCGCAGCTCACCGCCGGTCGTGCCTTCCTTGATGTCGATCGACTCGGCGCGCACATTCGGGCCGATCTTGTTGCCGAGCGCCTTGTTGCGGTCGCTTCGGTCCGGTGTGCCGCCAGGCCAGTTGCTCGTGGCGGAGCCGAAGTAGATGCCTTCGCCGTAGCCCGCGTACTCGCGGCCGGTGTCGGTGATCTCGGAGTTCTTCACGACGTTGTCGGTGCTCGTGTACTGGAAGTGGATGCCTTCGTGGCCGACGCCGGTGACCTTGATGCCGTCGACCACCGTGTTCTTCACACCCGTGGCCATCAGGCCTTTCTGGCCTCCGGTGATCGTGAAGCCGGTCAGGTTCCAGTAACTTCCGGTGAGTTCGAGCGTGCGGCCGGCCGACGCCTTGATCACCGCGCTTCGCGGGCCTTTCAGCGTGATTCGGCTGCTCGAGGTGCCGCTCTTCGCCGCCTTGAAGTTCCCGGTGAAGGTGGTGTCGGTCGCGAGTTCGATGATGGTTCCGGGAGTGATCGAGGCGAGCGCCGCCGACAGCTGCGCCGAAGTCCCTACGCGGACCGTCGCGGCCTGTGCCGGGTATACCGCCGGCGTCGACAGCACGGCGACACCGGCCGCGATGGCGAGAACCCGCTCACGAACACGCATTCGGTGGTCCTCCTCGTCGAGGTATCGAAGCTTGGTCGTGGCGGCGACGGCTAAACGCTAAGCCACGCTTCGAACACTAGTCAAGGACATGATTGATGTTCATATACGTGAACGACGAAAGGATGATCCATCCGTCGCGGTCCGGCCCGAAATGAAGCAGGGGACCTTTGCTATCACTCTCTTTCGGAGAGTGATAGCAAAGGTCCCCTGCTCTCTTTCTGCAGGTCAGCGGGAGCAGGTGTCAGTGAAAGGAGTGTTCCGACGCCGGGAACTCGCCGCGTCGGACGTCCTCCGCGAACGCTGTCGCCGCGTTCGACAGCACGCCGGCCAGGTCGGCGTACCGCTTCACGAACCGCGGCGCCTTCCCGCGTCGAAGCCCGGCCATGTCCTGCCACACGAGCACCTGCGCGTCGCAGTCCGGGCCGGCGCCGATGCCGACGGTCGGGATCCGCAGCTCGTGGGTGATCCGCTTCGCCACTTCGGCGGGCACCATTTCCATGACCACCGAAAAGGCGCCGGCTTCCTCGAGCGCCAACGCGTCGGCGAGTAGGACCTCGGCCGCTTCGCCGCGCCCTTGCACTCGATAGCCGCCCAGATTGTGCTCACTCTGTGGAGTGAATCCGATATGTCCCATCACGGGAATTCCGGCCGACGTCAACGCATCGACGTGCCGGGCGAATTT
This sequence comes from uncultured Actinomycetota bacterium, assembly GCA_963766045.1. Taxonomy (GTDB): domain Bacteria; phylum Actinomycetota; class Actinomycetes; order Mycobacteriales; family Pseudonocardiaceae; genus Amycolatopsis. The sequence goes on from CAVXYN010000003.1 coordinate 857,163, forward strand.
CCTGCCGCCTTCGAGTTTCACCGCGTGCGCGCGGCCTTCCTTCATGAACCGGACCGAAGTCTCCAGGGCCTGTTCAGGCGAGAGCTGGTACGACCCGAACGGCAGGTCGGCCACGACGAGGGCCCGCTTCACCGACAGGGTCACCGCGCGGACCAGGGGAAGCAGCTCGTCGACTGTCACCGGAACCGTCGTGTCGTAACCGAAGACGTTGTTGGCCGCGGAATCGCCGACGAGCAGTACGGGAATGCCCACCTCGTCGAACAACGCGGCGGTGTACATGTCATAGGCCGTGAGCATCGGCCAGGTTTCGCCGCGTTCCTTCATCTCCCGAAGGTGATGCACGCGGACTTTCTTTCCTGGTGCCGCCTGTTGTGAGGCGCCGGTGCCGTACGGCGCGGCCAGTTCACCGGAATCCTTTTCGGTGGCAGACATCTTTGTCGACCGTCCTTCCCTCGAGGCCTCGATGAGGTCCCCGGGTCGCGGAGTCTGAACGTTCAAAGCGTGACACGCGGGGATAAAGGCCCCAAGGGCCTGCGACCAGCTTCACACCGAGGTGTCCACGCAGAGTCACGCCTGCGCACAACCCGGATTCACGCCTCGAGGATGATGATCGTGACAACCACAGGGGGTTGTGGCACGTCAAGTAGTTACTGCTGTCGATCTACTGTGAGTACCGCGAAGGGCCAGGATGGGAAACCCAGCGAGCCGCGTCTCGCCCTGGAAGGCCAGGGCAGGCGGGATCATCGCCACGCTCGTGCAGCTCGGGGCCTTGTTCTCGGTGATATTGCTGATCGTCGGCGACCGGCGGGGCTGGGTGCTGAACGTCAGCGACATGGCCTTTTCGGTGTTGAGCATCCCGGCCAACGGGAGCCTGCTCATCGTCCTTCTGCTCGTCGTACTCGGGGCCGCGCTGCGTCGTCGTAAACGCGCCGCCCTGTACACCCTGCTGCTGTTCCAGGTCGGCGGGCTGGCGCTCACCTTGGCGTGGCAGGCCGCGCTTCTGCTGTCGCCGACGGCACTCACCTTGCGGCCTCGCCAAATGCGCCACATCCCGCAACAGGTCTGGGCGCTCACCATCGCCGACCTGATCACGATCGGCATGATCGTGCTGCTCTGGGTGCTGCGTCCCGCGTTCCCGGCGAGGCTCGCGCCGAGCGCCTGGCGCGACGGACTGACGGTGTTGCTGGGCGGTCTGGCCGCGGTGATCCTGGTCGGCTGGGCGTTGAGCGAGGCGTTCCCCGGCGGTCTGGGCGACACATGGGAGCGGTTCGCCTGGGTCGTCAACCACACGACCGGCGAGAACATCGCGCTGCGCAAGGTCGGGATCGGGGAGGGGCCCGCCTGGCTGGACATCGTGCTGGACCTGAGCGCGACAGCGATCGCGACCGCCGCGCTGTACACGCTTTTCCGCGGCGTCCGCAGCCGTCGTTTGAGGACGGACGAAGAAGAACTGTGCGTGCGCCGGCTACTCGCCGAGCACGGTGAGAACGATTCTCTCGGCTATTTCGCGACAAGGCGTGAGAAGAGCGTCGTGTTCTCGCCCAACGGTCGCGCCGCCGTGACGTACCGTGTGCTCGCGGGAACCAGTGTCGCGAGTGCCGATCCGGTGGGGGATCCCGACGCGTGGCCGGACGCGGTCCGCGCGTGGCTGAACGAATCGCGGACGTATGGTTGGACGCCCGGCGTGCTGGGCGCGAGCGAACGCGGTGCGAAGGCGTACGCGGACGCGGGACTGCGGGTACTGGAAATCGGCGACGAGGCTGTGCTCGACGTCCGTGACTTCAGCCTCGCGGGCCCGGAACGCCGCTCGGTCCGCCAAGCGGTCAAACGGATCGAACGGGCCGGATACACCACGAAAGTCCGCCGTCACAGCGAAATCCCGCACGACGAGATGGCTCAGCTCCTGTCCCATGCACAGCAATGGCGCGGAGCGGAGACCGAACGCGGCTTCTCGATGGCGCTGGGCAGACTCGGCGATCCGAGCGACGGCCGGAGCGTCATGGTCGAGGCGTACGACTCGCGTGGCGAGCTTCGCGGCATGCTGTCGTTCGTTCCGTGGGGCCGCCGCGGCCTCTCGCTCGATTTGATGCGACGCGACCGTGACGCGGAAAACGGGCTCAACGAGTACATGATCGCGGAGGTCGTCGCCGCGAGTTCTCGCCTTGGCGCGCAACGGATTTCGCTGAACTTCGCGATGTTCCGCGCGGTGTTCTCCGACGGGGAACGGATCGGCGCCGGACCGGTGCTGCGCGCGTGGCGCGGCGTCCTCAGCATGGCATCGCGGTTCTTCCAGCTGGAATCGCTCTACCGCTCCAATACCAAATACGGCCCCGAGTGGGAGCCGCGTTTCCTTTGCTATTCCTCGGCTCGGCGGTTGCCGCGGGTCGGAATCGTCGCCGGTGCGCTCGAGGGCTTCGTCCCTACCGGACGGTCGGCGCGGGCGCTCAGGCTCGAGACCGTCACCGACGAGTTCGTCGAAGAGACCAAGCGTATCGACGAGAACGCGGCCCAGCCGGCGCCGAAGACCGTGCGACGGCCGGACCAGGTACGAGTCCGGATCGCCAAGCTGGATCGCTTGCGGGAGAACGGGATCGACCCTTATCCGGTCGGGTTCGCCAGGGAGGATCTGCTCGGCGACGTGGTCAAGAAGTTCGGCGGGCTGGCCGCGGACGACCACACTGGGCACCGGGTCCGGCTTGCCGGGCGGGTGCTGGCGATGCGCAATCTCGGCGGGTTGTGTTTCGCGCGGGTCAAGGATTTCAGCGGCGAGATCCAGCTGATGCTTGATGCGTCCGTGCTCGACCTCGGTGGCTGGCGGGGCTGCGTCGACCTCGGCGACCACGTCGGTGTGAGCGGTCAGGTCGTGACGTCGCGGCGTGGTGAGCTTTCCGTGCTCGTCGACGAATGGACCGTCACGGCGAAGAGCCTGCATCCGTTGCCGGACAAGCGAAAGGGACTCACCGACCCGGAGACGAGGGTGCGGCAGCGTTACCTCGACCTCGCGGTCAACCCCGATTCGACGAATATGCTGCGGTTGCGCTCGACGGTGATCCGCGCGGTGCGGGAACGTCTGCACCACCACGATTACCTGGAAGTCGAGACGCCGATGCTGCAGACCGTGCACGGCGGGGCGAACGCGCGACCGTTCGTCACCCATATCAACGCCTACGACATGCGGATGTACCTGCGGATCGCGCCCGAGCTGTATCTGAAGCGGCTGTGCGTCGCCGGGGTCGAGCGGGTCTTCGAGCTCAACCGGAACTTCCGCAACGAGGGCGTCGACGCGACGCATAATCCCGAATTCACCATGCTCGAGGCGTATCAGGCGTATGCCGACTACAGCACCATGCGAACCCTGACGCGCGAACTCATTCAGCACGCCGCCGAGGCGGCGTATGGGGCGCAGGTGGTGCGTCGGCCTGGGCCGGACGGAAAGCTCGTCGAGTACGACATCTCCGGTGACTGGCCGGTGATCCCGGTCCACGAAGCGGTTTCCGCGGCGCTGGGGGAGAAGATCGACGCGGCCACGACGGTTTCCGAACTTCGGCGGCTGTGCCGGAGTGCGGGAGTCCCGGTTGCCGAGGAAGCCGGGCACGGCGACCTCGTGTTGAAGGCGCACGAACACCTTGTCGAGGGTTCGACCGTGCTCCCGACGTTCTATACCGACTATCCGACGGACGTCTCGCCGCTGACCCGGCAGCACCGGACCGACCCGCGGCTCGCCGAGCGGTGGGACCTGATTGCGTTCGGCTCGGAGGTCGGTACCGCCTACACCGAGCTGACCGATCCGCTCGAACAGCGGCGGCGGCTCGAGGCGCAGTCGCTTCGTGCGGCGAGCGGGGACGTCGAGGCGATGGAACTCGATGAGGACTTCCTGCTCGCGCTCGAACACGGCATGCCCCCGACCGGCGGGCTCGGCATCGGCATCGACCGGCTGCTGATGATGCTGACCGGTGCGTCGATCCGGCAGACCGTGCTGTTCCCGTTCGTGCGGCCTCAGTCCTAAAGACAGCAAGGGACCTTTGCTATCGCTCTCCCACGGAGAGTAAGTGCCCAGATGAGAGTGAGAGCAAAGGTCCCTTGCTCTCTCCCCCGGTGGAACGCGCCCCCGAAATGTCGGCACCGGATGCCAGGATCTTTCCTAACGGAAGGAGCCATCATGGCTGGAAACGTCCCACCGGTCGCCGACGAGCGTGAGGGTCTGCTCGCCTATCTCGAGCAGCAGCGCCACGTTCTGCGCATTGCCGGACACGGCCTCACCGAAGACCAGGCCAGAGCCGTCCCGACGAGAAGTTCACTGAGCGTCGGAGGCTTGATCAAGCACGTCGCGAGCACGGAGAGCGGCTGGATCGACATCCTCCTCGAAAAGCCTCTCGAGCCGTTGGACGAGGCCATGAAGGAGTACGAAGCCGGCTATGTGATGTCGCCGGAGGACACGGTGGAGAGCGTCCTCGCGCGCTACGACGAGGTCGCTCGCCGCACTTCCGACGTCATCGCCGGGGTCGCCGATCTCGGTCAGCCGGTTCCGGTGCCCAAGGGCGTCCCCTGGTACCCGCAGGACGTCGAGGCCTGGTCGGTCCGCTGGGTGCTGCTCCACCTCATCGAGGAGACCGCGCGGCACGCGGGCCACGCCGACATCATCCGCGAGCACGTCGACGGCGCGACGGCGATCCCGTTGATGGCCGCCGCGGAGGGCTGGCCGGAGACGCCCTGGCTCAAGCCGTGGTCGCCCGCGGGGGCATCCGCCTAGAACAGTGTCGGTTCGTCCGCCAACGCGCCTTCGATGACCAGCATCCGGCGCTTGGTGGCGACTCCGCCGCGTGCGGAGAAACCGCCGTCCTTGCCACCGGCGGCAAGGACACGGTGGCACGGCACGATGATCGGGAACGGGTTGCGCCCCATCGCCTGGCCCACGGCCTGTGCACCCCCGGGCATGCCGAGGATGTTCGCGACGTCGCCGTAGGTCAGGGTCTTGCCCGCGGGAATCGAGCGGATGAACTCGTACACCCGGTGGTGGAAGTCGGGAACTCCTCCGTAGTCGAGAGCGATGTCGGTGAGGTCGGTGCGCTTGCCGTCCATCAGCGACACGATGCCGCCGATGGCGTGCTGGATTTCCTTCGGTGGTGTGGACTCGACGGCCTCGGGATGGCGGGCGGTGAGGCGCGCCCTGGTGCGCGCGTCACCGCCCTCGGGCAGCTGAATCGCAGTGACTCCGTGTTCGTTCCACGCGATGCCGCAGACGCCGATCGCGCTGCCGAACACGGCGAAACCCTGTGCCGTCATCACTCCAGGGTACGAGACCGGTCCGACAGTTCCGGATAATCGGTTCCATCTCCGATCGGCGACACCCGCCTGACCGGATGCCGTGGATGCCGTGGCTGCGGTAGGAGTAGGAGCATGAGCGACCTCGTTCTCGATCACCTCGTCTACGCCGGGCCGAACCTCGAGGAGGCCGTCGCGCGCGTCGTCGAGCTGACGGGCGTCACACCCGTACGCGGCGGAAGCCATGTCGGCCGGGGCACGGCCAACTACCTGGCCGATCTGGGCGCGGGGGCCTTTCTCGAGGTGATCGGCCCCGATCCCGACCAGCCGGAGCACCTCGGACCACGGCCGTTCGGCGTCGATCAGCTGACCGCGCCGGCGTTGGTGACCTGGGCGGCGCGAACGGCGGACATCGACGGTGCGATCGCCGAAGCGCGCGAACGGGGTTACGACCCGGGGGAGGTTTCGGAGATGTCGCGCGCCACCGACGACGGTGAACTGCTGACCTGGCGTCTCACCGGGCGGGGAGACTTGGACGGGCTGGCGCCGTTCCTCATCGACTGGGGGAGTACCCCGCATCCGACGACGCGTGGTCTCCCGTCGATTCCGCTGCTGCTGGTCACCGGTGTCCACCCCGAGCCGGCCGCGGTGGAGTCCGCGGTCCGGGCGCTCGGGATGGACATGCTCGTCCGGCAGGACACCAAGCCCGGCCTGGTGGCCGTCCTCAAGAACTCAGCGGGGAATCAGGTCGCGCTCAGTTGAGCGGACGATGACCTGGCCTTCGCGCCAGCCGTTGGTGATCGGCAGCCGCCGGTCCCGCCCGAACGCCTTGAACGTGATCTTGGTGCCGGGCGGGTACTGGCGGCGCTTGTACTCGGCCTTGTCGACCATGCGCACCACGCGGTCGATGGTCTCCGGGTCGAATCCGGCGTCGACCAGGTCGACGTAGCCGCGGTCGCCCTCGATGTAGTCGTCGAGGATGTCGTCGAGCATCAGGTAGTCGGGCAGCGAGTCGCTGTCCAGCTGCCCCGGCCGCAGCTCGGCCGACGGCGGCTTCGTAATCGAGTTCTCAGGGATGGGCGGGGTCTCCCCGTTCTTCTCCGCCTCGGCGTTGCGCCATTTGGCCAGATGCCAGACGTGGGTCTTGAAGAGGTCCTTGATCGGCGCGAAGGCACCGACGGCGTCGCCGTAGATCGTCGAGTAGCCGACAGCCAGCTCGGTCTTGTTCCCGGTGGCCAGCACCAGATGACCGTCCTGATTGGACAGTGCCATCAGTAGCATGCCGCGGACTCGGGCCTGGATGTTCTCCTCGGCGAGCCCGGTGAGGCTGAGCTGGTCGACGTAGACCTTGACCATGTCGGCGATCGGCTCGACACGGAAGTGGGCGCCGATCCGGCGGGCGAGTTCGGCGGCGTCGCCCTTCGAGTGCTCCGACGAGTATTCCGAAGGCATCGAGACGCCGTAGACGTTGTCGCCGCCGAGCGCGTCAGCCGCCAGCGCCGCCACGACCGCCGAGTCGATGCCGCCGGAAAAACCGAACGTCACCGACGAGAAGCCGTTCTTGTGCACGTAGTCACGCAGGCCGGCGACGAGCGCCGACCACACCTCCGCTTCGTCCGAAAGCGGCTCGCTGATGGCGGCCTCGGTGAGCGCGGCGTATGCCGGAACCGGTTCTTCGCTGAGCACGCGGCGCCGGACCTGCAGGCCTTCGAGTTCGCCGTCGGTGGCGTGCCCGCCCGCGGCGAGATCCATGTCGACGACGAGCAGGTGCTCGATGAACTGTGGTGCGCGGGCCAGCAGCTGCCCGTCCGCGCCGACCACGATCGAGTCGCCGTCGAAGACGAGGTCGTCCTGGCCTCCGATCAGATTCGTGTAGACGAGCGGTGCTCCGGCCTCGGCGGCGCGGCGCGCGATCAGCGGCAACCGGATGTCGTCCTTCGCGCGCTCGTACGGCGACGCGTTGGGCGCGACGACAAGGTCGACTCCGGCGCGGCCCAGCGCGGAGATCGGCCCGCCGTCCTGCCAGATGTCCTCACAGATGACCATGCCGACGTCGACACCGTGGAAGCGGACGACGTCGAGCGTCTTGCCGGGCTTGAACCAGCGGTGCTCGTCGAAGACGCCGTAGTTGGGCAGATGGTGCTTGAACTGCCGGGCGACCACTTCGCCGCGATACAACGCGGCCGCCGCGTCACGCGGGCCGGTCTCGTCGAGATCCAGATAGCCGATGTAGGTGAGCACCTCACCGCAGCCGGCCTCGTCGAGCCGGCGGGCCAGTGCCTCGACCATCTGCCTGGAGGCGGAGGCGAAGGTGGGGCGCAGGGAGAGATCCTCCACGGGGTAACCGGTGAGGGACATCTCCGGGAAGACCACGATGTGGGCGCCGGCTTCGGCGGCCTTCCGGGTCCACTCGACGGTGAGCTCGGCGTTGCCCTCGAGGTCCCCGACGGTGGTGTTGACCTGGGCCAGTGCGATGCGCAGTTGCGGCATGCCGACATTCTCACTCACCGGCGTTCGCCGGGACGAGCAGGGCGCTCGACGGGTGAAGTCTTCGTCGGGCGCAGGGCGCCCTTTGGGAGACCTTGTGGTCGGTCCGACCTGCGGAAAGGGAGCGGGGGACCTTTGCTACCGCTCTCCGGAAGAGAGTGACAGCAAAGGTCCCCCGCTCCCTTTTGGAGCTCGGACCGCCGCTACTTGCGCTTGATCAGGCTGCGCACCTTCTTGATCGTCTGCTCGAAGTCGGAGTCGAACGGGTTGTCGTGCACCAGGTAGGTCCACGTCGTGTTCGCGCGCCGCACGCCGGCGTCGCCGAGGTCGATCCCGTCTTCGGTGATCTCGGCCTCCTCCAGCGTCTTCGAAGCCCGCTCGGCCGCCTCCGGGATGATCTTGTGGAACTCGGGGATCGCCGCGCGGTGGAACTCGTCGATCGGTGTCTCCCGCGCCAGCGCCCGCAGGTGGATGCTCTCCCGCACGTCGGTCAGAAACGCCAGGTGGTCCGACCACAGCTGGTCGATGTGGAACAGCAGCACCTCACGGCACAGCTGCTCGACACGAGCCTCGTCGTCGACCTTCTCCGCGAGCTCCTTGAACTTCTCCGCCTGTGCCTTCTCGAGTGTTTCGGCCGCGTGCGCCGTCCGCAGCACCTTGTCGCGGTGCTCGAGCAGTTCACCGCGCTGCCGCTCGATCAGCCGCGTGTACCGCCAGGTGTTCCGGTGGATCTCGAGGTCGACACCTTCGGCGACGCGCTGCGCGTGGTTGATCTGCCGCAGTGCCGCCAGGTCGGTGATCTCGCCGCTGCCCACGTCGGAGCTGATGCCCTCGGGCACGTCCGGCGCGTTCGAAAGCACGAGCTCGTCGTTCAGGCTGGCGAAGAACACCGCACTGCCCGGGTCACCTTGGCGCCCGGAGCGGCCGCGCAGCTGACCGTCGAGCCGGCTCGACGGGTAGCGGGCGGTGCCGATCACGTGCAAGCCGCCGAGCTCGACGACCTCGTCGCGGCCTTCGCCGTCCTTGCCGCCGAGCCGGATGTCGGTACCGCGACCGGCCATCTGGGTCGACACGGTCACCGCGCCCTTCTTACCGGCGTCGGCGATGATCGCGGCTTCCTCGGCGTCGTTGCGGGCGTTGAGGACGACGCATTCGAGCTCGACCTTCGCCAGCTTTTCCGCCAGCTCCTCGGACTCTGCGACGTCCTGGGTGCCGACGAGGATCGGCCGCCCGGTTTCGTGCACCCGTCGGATCTCCTCCTCGATCGCCCGCAGCTTCTGCGACGGCGACCCGAAGATCCGGTCCTCGTGGTCCTCACGGACGTTCGGAGTGTTCGGCGGGATGACCGCGACCTCGAGCTTGTAGAACTCGCGCAGCTGTTCCGCGACCGCGACCGCGGTACCGGTCATGCCCGCGACCTCGGGATAGCGCGCGAGGAGCGCCTGCACGGTGATCGAGTCGAGGATCTCGCCCCGATCGGTCGCGTTGACCTGCTCCTTCGCCTCGACGGCCGCTTGGAGGCCGTCCGGCCAGCGCTGCAGCTCGGCGACCCGGCCCCGGGCGGCGTTGATCAGCTGCACCTTGCCTTCACGCACCAGGTAGTCGACGTCGCGGGTGAGCAGTGCGTGCGCGTGCAGCGCGACGTTCACCGCGGGAAGCCGGTCCGAACCGGTCTCGTCATAGAGGTTGATGTCGCCGCCGAGGGCCTTCTCGACCACCGAAGCGCCCGCCTTGGTCAGCCAGGCGTTCCGGCCGTCGGAGTCGGTCTCGTAGTGCAGACCGAGCCGCAACCGGCGGACGATGTTGGCGACCTCTTCGTCGGCGTCGGTGTGGTCGATCGAGCCGGCCATCACCAGCGGAACCCTGGCCTCGTCGACGAGGACGGAGTCCGCCTCGTCCACGATCGCGACCTCGGGCTCGCGCTGGACCCGGTCCTCCTCGTGTGTCACCAGGCGGTCGCGAAGGACGTCGAAGCCGATCTCGCTGACGGCGCCGTAGGTGACCTCCTTCGCGAAGGCCTCACGGCGCTCATCGCGGGAGTGGGCGGGCTCGATCCAGCCGACCGACACCCCCAGCAGGTCGTAGATCGGCCCCATCCATTCCGCGTCACGGCGGGCGAGATAGTCGTTGACCGTCACCACGTGGACGTGCTTGCCGCGCAGGGCGTACCCGGCCCCGGCCAGCGCGCCGGCGAGCGTCTTGCCCTCACCGGTCTCCATCTGGACGATATGCCCGCTGAGCAGGCCCATCGTGCCGATCAGCTGGACGTCGAAGGCGCGTTCACCGAGCGCGCGGCGCGCGGCCTCACGGCCGAGCGCGCAGACCTCGATCAACTCGTCGTTGCCGAACGACGTGGACTCTCGAACCTTGCCGGCCCGCTCTGTCAGCTCCTCGTCGGAAAGCTTCTCCAACTCGGGCTCGAGCTTCTCGATGGCCGGCAGCAGCGCTTCGTAGCGGGTCAGCTCGACGCTGCCCGGCCGCTGGATGATCCGGCGCAGCTTCTTGCTCACCCGGCTGATCAGTGCTGCCACCCCTGTGCTCCCGTCTGTTCCCATGCCGTCCGCACTCGACCCACCTAACGCAGTGGTGGTGCGGCCGAGTTCCACGGCCGATGGCACGATCCAACCGTGTCCACTCATGTCAGCGCCAGGTCTCGTGCCCGCCGAATCGTCGCGACCTCGTTGTCCGGCCTGCTCGCCGTCACGCTGGCCGCGTGTACGTCGGGCGAAGGCCGGACCCAGCCACCGGCTCCGGTGACCGAGTCGCACGCTCCCTCCGGACCGGTGCCCGGGGGACTCGACAAGTTCTACAGCCAGAGCGTGACCTGGGCCGACTGTGCACCCTACGCGACATCCGATGACGCAAAAGCGGCGTTCCGGGTGAAGGACGCACAGTGCGCGCGGCTGACCGTTCCGCTGGACTACGCCAAGCCGGACGGGCCGTCGATCGATCTCGGTCTGTTGCGACGAAAGGCGCTCGACAGCGGCGAGCGGATCGGCTCGCTGGTGGTCAACCCCGGCGGTCCGGGTGCCTCCGGAATGGTCGCCGGTGCCGGCCTCGCCTCGCGGACGGCGACGAACGAGCTGGGTAAACGCTTCGACATCGTCGGGTTCGACCCGCGTGGCATCGGTGCGAGCCAGCCGCAGATCCGCTGCCTCACCGACGCCGAGCGTGACGCCGACCGGGCGGACGACAGCGAGACCGACGGCTCACCCGAGGGAGTGAAGAAGCAGGAGACGGAGTCCCAGCAGTTCGCGGCGAAATGCGCCGAGCGGACCGAACACGGCCCGACGATGCTGGCGAACGCGGGGACCCGCGACGTGGTCAAGGACCTGGACATCCTGCGTTCGGTCCTCGGTGATCCGAAGCTGAGTTACATCGGCTACTCGTATGGCACGCGAATCGGTTCCGCGTACGCCGAGGCCTTCCCGGGCAATGTCCGTGCCCTGGTGCTCGACGGTGCGGTCGACCCCGAACAGGACGCGGTGGAATCGCTGGTCGCGCAGGGGCAGGGCTTCGGCAAGGCGTTCGAGGAGTTCTCGCGATGGTGTGCCGACCGGGAGGACTGCGCCCTCGGGCGCGACGCCGCCGGCGCGACCAAGGCGTTCCAGGACCTCGTGCGGCCGTTGATCGACTTCCCGGTGCCCGTCGGCGACGGCCGGAAGCTGTCCTACGAAGACGCGACCACCGGCGTGATCCAGGCGCTCTACCAGGAAGATCTCTGGGAGCGGCTGAACTCCGCCCTCAACGAGCTGAAGCTCCAGCGCGGTGACGGCCTGGAAGAACTGGCCGACATGTACAACGAGCGCGGCGCGGACGGTCGCTACGGAACGACGCAGGACGCGTTCGTCGCGATCCGGTGCGTCGACGATCCGCGGGTCACGGATCCGGCCAAGATCCTCGAGGCACAGCGGCGGTACGCGCAGGCCGCTCCGTTCCTCGATGACGGCCGCCCGGACGGCGCCGGCCGTGACGCCTGCGCGTTCTGGCCGGTGCCCAATACGTCCGAGCCCCATCAGCCCAAGGTCGAGGGGCTGCCGACGACGTTGGTGATCTCGACGACCAACGACCCGGCGACGCCGTATCAGGCGGGGGTGAACCTGGCGAAGGCGATCAAGGGAGCTTTGCTCACGTTCGAGGGCAACCAGCACACGGTGTTCCTCCAGGGCGTCCAGTGCGTCGACGAAATCGGCATCAAATACCTGGTGGACGGCACCGTGCCGCAGGACGGAACGCGCTGCGCGGCCAGGTAACGAGTTCGGCGCGAACGCCCCTGACCGGCCGCGACGCTGCGAAGATCCCGTGAATGACCAGCCTCCGCCGCGTCCCGGCCGTGCTCGCGATCGCCGTGCTGGTCGCCTCGTGCACGACCCAGGAGCCGCAATCCCTGCCGTCGGCGCCACCCCCCGCTCCGACGACGTCGGCGTCGCCGACCCCGGATCCGAAGGCTCTGGAGAAGTTCGCCGGGCAGAAGCTGGACTGGGGTTCGTGCACGCCGTTCGGGGGCACGCAGTCGGCGAAGCGCGCCTTCGGTGACAAGGCGTTCGACTGCGCGAAGCTCACCGTGCCCCTGGACTATCTGAAGCCGGACGGCGCGACGGCCTCGATCGGCGTGTTGCGGCACAAAGCGAAGAAGGCCGACCAGCGGATAGGTTCGCTGGTCGTCAACCCTGGCGGACCTGGGGGATCGGGCGTCTCGATGGCGGCCCGGATCTCGAAGTCCTCGACCGCGGCCACGCTGGCGGCGCGGTTCGACATCGTCGGCTTCGACCCGCGCGGCGTCGGGACCAGTGAACCGAGGCTCGTCTGCCTCAACGATGCCGAACGAGACGCCGACCGGGCGGACGACTCCGAAAGCGACGTGACCCCACGCGGGGTGGCGAAACAGCTCGACGACGCGAAGGACTACGGCGCCAAATGCGCCGAGCGCACTAAACACGGCGTCGAGATGCTCGCCAACATCGGAACCAGGGACGTCGTGCGGGACCTCGACATCCTGCGTTCGGTGCTGGGCGACGAGAAGCTGACTTACCTGGGCTTCTCGTACGGCACGCAAATCGGGACGGCCTACGCGGAGGCCTATCCGGACAAGGTCCGGGCCCTGGTTCTGGACGGTGCCGTCGACCCCGAACTGGACACCGCCGAATCACTCGTGACCCAGATGACCGGTTTCCAGAACACCTTCAACGAATTCGGCAAATGGTGTGCGGCGCGGGAAGACTGCGCGCTCGGTCGTCACCCCGGCGCGGTGACGACGGCGTTCCAGGACCTCGTCCAGCCGCTGGTCACCGATCCGGTGCCCGCCGGCGACCGGAAACTGTCGTTCGAGGACGCGATCACCGGGACCAGCGCCGCCCTGTACTCGCAGGATGCGTGGAAGTTCCTCAACGACGGCCTGAACGAGATCAAACGGCGCAGCGGCAAGACCCTCGTCGCCCTCGCGGACAACTATTACGGCCGCGAGGCGGACGGCCGCTACACCGGAATCCTGGACGTCTACTTCGCGGTCCGCTGCGTCGACAGCACCCGGATCTCCGATCGGCGGGTGATCGACGGCGCCCACGAACGGATGCGCCAGGGCGCCCCGTTCCTCGTCGGCGGTACGCCGGACACCAGCGAGCTCGACATCTGTGCGGCCTGGCCGGTCCCCGCGACGTCCGAGGTCCACCGGCCGAACGTCGCCGGCCTGCCTCAGCCACTGATCATCTCGACCACCAACGACCCCGCGACCCCCCACGCGTCCGGCGTGAACCTCGCGCGGGACCTCAAAGGAGCCTTGCTCACGTTCGAGGGCGCACAGCACACCGTCTTCCTCGAGGGCAATCAATGCGTCGACAGCGCGGGCTTCGCCTACCTGATCGACGGCAAGGTCCCAGCCCCCGACACCCGCTGCAAGTGACCCCATGGGAGCGGGGGACCTTTGCTACCGCCTGGCCGCTGACCTGGGCATACGCCGCCCAAGAGAGCAAGGGACCTTTGCTACCGCCGCCCGGGCGAGCAAGGGACCTTTGCTCTCACTTGCCGTCGAGGACCACCGCGTTATGCCTGGTCAACGCCAGTTCCAGCATGACCGCGAACTCCTCCGGCTTCGTCGGCGGCACCTGCACCCACACCCGCACCAGCTGCCGCGGCTCGGCCTTCGACACCCACAGCTTCACGAACACGTCGGCTTGGATCTCCGGCATGAGCCCGCTGATCACCGCCGCGGGCACCTTCCCGTCGATCCGGATCGCGTCGGTGTCCTGCACCCGTTCCCACCGCTCGGTCCGCAACGCCGTGGCACCCATCAGCAGCCGCCGAAGCCCGCCGTCCGCACCGAGGAACGCACGAGGCGTGTAACCGTCGGTGATCGGGACCACCCGGACCCCAGCCGGCCCGCTGATCGTGATGTCGTCCCCGCTCAGCCGGTACTTGACGAACTGCCGGTCCACGCCGGTCTGCAGGTCCGCGTCACCCACGGCGGTGCCGTGCGGTCCACCGTCCAGGCTGACGTCGCCGCCGATCGCCCGGACCGGAAGCCCGGTTACGACACCGTTCACACCGAGCACGTAATGCACGCTGCGCAACGAAATGAGTGATTCGGCGGCCGCGCTCACGAGATCCTGGGCAGGAGGCAGGGGATCGCCGGAGCCGGATGACTCCGCGCAGCCGCCGGTAAGCCCGATCGTGAGCAGCAGCGTCGGCAGGAGAAGACGGCAGCGCATGAGCAGAGCCTAATAGCACTGGCCTGAATCTTTCGCATAGTGTCCTTCAAGCCACTTACGTGCACTCTTCCCAGCGACGACGCTGAAGCAGTGGATCTCGAAACCCGCTCCCCGCGCGTGCACCGGGCATGGTTCATCGCCGCTGCCGCCTTCGTCGCTCTGATCGCCTCCGCCGGCTTCCGTGCCGCACCAGGTGTCCTCATCGACCCGCTGCACGCCGAATTCGGCTGGTCACGAGCGACCATCGCGTCGGCCGTCACGGTCAACCTCGTCCTCTTCGGACTGTTCTCGCCCTTCGCGGCGGCGCTGATGGAGCGTTTCGGCATGCGCAAGGTGTCCGCCACCGCGCTGTTCGTCATCGCGCTCGGCGCGGGCGGCACGGTGTTCATGACAGCGAGCTGGCAACTCGTCATGTGCTGGGGCGTCCTCGTCGGACTCGGCGCCGGCTCGCTCTCGATGAGCTTCGCCGCGACGGTCGCGGCCCGTTGGTTCGTCCGCAGCCGAGGCGTCGTCACCGGCGTCCTCACCGCAGCGGGCGCGACCGGCCAGCTGATCTTCCTGCCGATCGTGGCCAACCTCGCCCTCGACGAGGGCTGGCGCACCGCGTCGCTGGTCATCGCGATCGCCGCGCTGGCGGTCGTGCCCGTGATCCTGCTGGTGATCCGCGACCATCCTGCGGACGTCGGGACGACCGCATACGGCGCGGCGCCCGATGCCGTGCCACCGGCCGTGCGCACCGGCGGATCGGCCCGCCGCGCTCTCTCGGTGCTCGGCTCGGCCGCCCGCACCAGGACGTTCTGGCTGCTCGCCGGCGGTTTCGCGATCTGCGGGGCGACCACGAACGGCCTGGTCAGCACCCACTTCATCCCGGCGGCCCACGATCACGGGATGCCGCAGACGACAGCGGCGAGCCTGCTCGCGCTGGTCGGGATCTTCGACGTCATCGGCACCATCGCCTCCGGCTGGCTCACCGACCGGGTCGATCCGCGCATCCTGCTGGGCGTCTACTACGCGCTGCGAGGTGTTTCGCTCGCTCTCCTGCCGCAGCTGCTCAGTCCTTCGGTGGAACCGAGCATGTGGGCGTTCATCCTCTTCTACGGACTCGACTGGGTGGCGACGGTTCCGCCGACCGTCGCGCTCTGTGTCCGTGAATTCGGCGAGTCGGGCCCGATCGTCTTCGGCTGGGTCTTCGCGAGCCATCAGCTCGGGGCCGGCCTTGCCGCCGTCGGCGCAGGCGCGATTCGCGACGTGAGCGGGGACTACTCCACGGCCTGGTACATCGCCGCCGGGCTCGCGGTGCTCGCCTCGGTGGCGTCGCTGGCGATCACCAAAACGGTCAAGCCCGAACCGGTTCTGGTTGGGGCGTCCACCACATCCGGTTGATCGGCGCGTCGCGAAACATGTCGTTAACACGTTCTGGTTAGGGTGCGGCCATGGATCGCCAGCAGGAGTTCGTGCTCCGCACCTTGGAAGAGCGCGACATCCGTTTCGTCAGGCTCTGGTTCACCGACGTGCTGGGGTTTCTCAAGTCCGTCGCGGTGGCACCTGCCGAGCTCGAGGGTGCTTTCACCGAGGGAATCGGCTTCGACGGATCGGCCATCGAGGGATTCGCGCGCGTCTACGAATCCGACATGGTCGCGAAGCCGGACCCGGCCACGTTCCAGGTCCTGCCGTGGGAGACCCCGGACGGCGGCCCGTACTCGGCGCGCATGTTCTGCGACATCGCGATGCCGGACGGTTCGCCGTCATGGGCGGATCCCCGGCACGTCCTGCGGCGGCAGCTTTCGAAGGCGGCCGAAGCGGGTTTCACCTGCTACGTCCACCCCGAGATCGAGTTCTTCCTGCTCGCCAGCCTGCCCGAGGACGGCAGCGAACCCGAGCCGGCGGACAACGGCGGCTACTTCGATCAGGCGAGTCACGCCACGGCGACGCATTTCCGGCGCCACGCCATCGAGACGCTCGAGGCGATGGGGATCTCGGTCGAGTTCAGCCACCACGAGGGCGCGCCCGGTCAGCAGGAGATCGACCTCAGGTACGCCGACGCGCTGACCATGGCCGACAACGTGATGACCTTCCGTTACGTGGTCAAGGAGGTCGCGCTCACCCAGGGCGTGCGAGCGACCTTCATGCCCAAGCCGTTCACCAACCAGCCCGGCTCGGGGATGCACACCCACGTCAGCCTGTTCGAGGGCGATCGCAACGCCTTCTACGACGCGGAAGACCCATACGAGTTGTCCGCGACCGGTAAGGCCTTCGTGGCAGGGCTGCTGCATCACGCGAAAGAGATCTCGGCCGTCACCAACCAGTGGGTGAACTCGTACAAGCGGCTGATCAGCGGAAGCGAGGCACCGACCACGGTTTCGTGGGGCCGGGCCAACCGGTCCGCGTTGGTCAGGGTGCCGATGTACTCGCCCGGCAAGGCGTCGTCGCGCCGGGTCGAGATCCGCACGCTCGACTCCGCCTGCAATCCCTATCTGGCTTACTCGGTGATCCTGGCCGCCGGCCTCAAGGGCATCGAAAAGGGCTACGAACTGCCGCCGCCCGCCGAGGACAACATCTGGCAGCTCTCGGACTCGGAGCGCCGTGCCGCCGGTTACGCGCAGCTGCCGCAGAACCTGGGTGAGGCATTGGCCGAGATGGAGAAGTCGGAGTTGCTGCCGGAAGCCCTCGGCGAGCACGTCTACGACTTCTTCTTGCGCAACAAGCGGGTCGAGTGGGACAACTACCGCAGCGCGGTGACCCCGTATGAGCTCCGGACCCTTCTCCCGGTGCTCTAGACGAAGGAGACGTGATGCTGCGGCGGCCGGTGGTCAGGATCCTGACGGTACTGGCCGTGGCGGCCGTCGCGGTGAGTACAGCTCCGGCGGCCTCCGCCACAGGGAGGGACTTCGATCTCGACGCCGCCGACATCCCGGCGCTGCAGGCGCGGATGTCGGCAGGGCGCTTGACCGCGATGGGCCTGACCTCGGCATACCTCGATCGGATCCGCAAGATCGACCGCCGCGTGAACGCGGTGCTTGTGGTCAACCCCGCCGCGCTGGCACAGGCCGCGGAGAGTGACGCCCGCCGCCGGGCGGGCAAGGTCCGAGGACCGCTCGACGGCATCCCGGTCCTGGTGAAGGACAACGTCGACACCCGGTCGATGCAGACGACGGCGGGGTCGCGGGCACTGCGAAGCAAGCCCACGAAAGACGCAACCCTGATCCGCCGTCTGCGTGAGGCCGGCGCGGTCGTACTCGGCAAGGCGAACCTGTCCGAATGGGCGAACTTCCGCGCGGCCAAACCCACTTCCGGGTGGTCGGGGGTCGGTGGCCAGACGAACAATCCGTACGTCCTCGATCGCAATCCCTGTGGGTCATCGGCCGGATCGGCAGCGGGCGTCGCC
>CAVXYN010000003.1:880000-1587500 GCA_963766045.1 uncultured Actinomycetota bacterium
GATCCTATGCTGCCGAGAAAAGCCTCTAGCGAGTGTATGCACGGCCCGTACCCCAAACCAACACAGGTGGTCAGGTAGAGAATACTAAGGCGATCGGGTGAACTGTGGTTAAGGAACTCGGCAAAATGCCCCCGTAACTTCGGGAGAAGGGGGGCCAAACATCCTGAAGTCCTTCGCGGACTAGGGGTGGGTGGCCGCAGAGACCAGCGGAAAGCGACTGTTTACTAAAAACACAGGTCCATGCGAAGTCGCAAGACGATGTATATGGACTGACGCCTGCCCGGTGCTGGAACGTTAAGAGGACCGGTTAACCCTTCGGGGTGAAGCTGAGAATTTAAGCGCCAGTAAACGGCGGTGGTAACTATAACCATCCTAAGGTAGCGAAATTCCTTGTCGGGTAAGTTCCGACCTGCACGAATGGCGTAACGACTTTCCGGCTGTCTCAACCACAGGCCCGGCGAAATTGCACTACGAGTAAAGATGCTCGTTACGCGCGGCAGGACGGAAAGACCCCGGGACCTTTACTATAGTTTGGTATTGGTTTTCGGTTCGGCTTGTGTAGGATAGGTGGGAGACTGTGAAGCCGGCACGCTAGTGTTGGTGGAGTCGTTGTTGAAATACCACTCTGGTCGGATTGGGAATCTGAACCTCGGACCATGATCTGGTTCAGGGACAGTGCCTGATGGGTAGTTTAACTGGGGCGGTTGCCTCCTAAAGAGTAACGGAGGCGCCCAAAGGTTCCCTCAGCCTGGTTGGCAATCAGGTGTTGAGTGCAAGTGCACAAGGGAGCTTGACTGTGAGACAGACATGTCGAGCAGGGACGAAAGTCGGGACTAGTGATCCGGCACCACCTGGTGGAAGGGGTGTCGCTCAACGGATAAAAGGTACCCCGGGGATAACAGGCTGATCTTGCCCAAGAGTCCATATCGACGGCATGGTTTGGCACCTCGATGTCGGCTCGTCGCATCCTGGGGCCGGAGTAGGTCCCAAGGGTTGGGCTGTTCGCCCATTAAAGCGGCACGCGAGCTGGGTTTAGAACGTCGTGAGACAGTTCGGTCCCTATCCGCCGCGCGCGTAGGATACTTGAGGAAGGCTGTCCCTAGTACGAGAGGACCGGGACGGACGAACCTCTGGTATGCCAGTTGTCACGCCAGTGGCATGGCTGGTTAGCCACGTTCGGAAGGGATAACCGCTGAAGGCATCTAAGCGGGAAGCCTGTTCCAAGATGAGGTATCCCACCCCTTGTGGGTTAAGGCCCCCAACAGACCATTGGGTTGATAGGCCAGAAATGGAAGCACAGTAATGTGTTATCGAGTTGACTGGTACTAATAGGCCGAGGACTTGCCCACAAAGATGTTACGCATCCACTCTACAGCTCTGAAACACCAAGCCAGACGCTTGTGTTGTTTCACAGTGTTTCGGTGGTCATAGCGTCAGGGAAACGCCCGGTCCCATTCCGAACCCGGAAGCTAAGCCTGACAGCGCCGATGGTACTGCAACCGAAGGGTTGTGGGAGAGTAGGACACCGCCGGACTAAAATTAAGAACAAGGTCTGGGACCTGGTAGAGAACCAAGAGTTCTCCCAGGTCCCAGACCTTTTTTCATGCCCGCCTCCCGACACCCGCGGCGGTAGCAAAGGTCCCTTGCTACCGCGGGGCATCGCTCAGGCCGACCTGCCGCCCGATCGCGCGCTGGCGGACGGGTGACGAGAAGACCAGAGACGTGGTCGTCTCCCCGTAGCGCTGCATCCGCTCCACGAGCTCTTCGAGTTCCCTCGTATTCCGGCAGGCCACGCGCAGCAACCAGCACTCATCGCCGGTGACGTGATCGGCGCCGAGCACCTGGGGGAGCGTAAGGATCGCTTTCCGGAAGCGGGGCGTGTCCAGGCTCCTCACCCGTGCGCGCACCATCGCCTCGATGGGCAGCCCAAGCTTCGTCGGATCGACGCTGGCCGAGTACCCGGTGATGACACCTTTCTCCTCGAGCCTCCGAACCCGCTCGGTCACCGCGGGCGCGGACAACGACACCCGCCGGCCTAGTTCGGAGAAACTCAGCCGCCCTTCGGACTGCAACAGCTCGAGCAGCTGCCAGTCGAGATCATCGAGGTTCACGGAACTCCAGGTCGATCGTCGTAAACGCCAGGAATCTCCAGGCTATCCGGCGACAACACCTGGATTCGGCGGTGTTCCGGATGATCGTCGAACAGCAGGATTGAGACATGACCAGTGAATCCCGCGTACTGGCCTTCCCGGCCTTGGCAGTCGAGACTGCCGTCGCCCACCTCCGTGCGGAGCTCGCCCTCGACGTGGATCCGGACGACCTCGTCCGTGACAGTGCCGCAGGCACTCAACACGGATACGCGGTCGTCGAGACCCGTGCCCCAGAGGCCTTCGCCTCAGCTCGAATCCCAGGCGCGATCAACATCCCCTACCGGGGCATGACGCCCGAGTCTGTCAGCCATCTCGATCGCGACGTCGTCTACGTCTGCTATTGCGAGAGCATCCACTGCAACGCGGCGGCCAAGGGCGCACTGAAGCTCGCCGAACTCGGGTTCAAGGTCAAACGCCTCTCCGGCGGCATCACCGCATGGCAAGCCGCCGGCTACCCCGTCGAACGCGATATCCCCGCTCTTTCGCCCGCAGCCTCACCCAGTCCGCGCTGCGCCTGCTGACGGAGGGAGCAAGGGACCTTTGCTACCGCCCTCCACAGCGGTAGCAAAGGTCCCTTGCTCCCGCGCTGGTCGTAGGCTGACGTGGTGACCGCGCCTCGACTGCTCATCATTCAGCCTGACAAGTCCGACCCGGTCGGACCACTCGGCGACTGGCTCACCGAAGCCGGCGCCGAACTCGACATCCGTCTCCTGCCCGGCCAGGAGCTGCCCGTCGATCTCGACGATTACGTCGGCGTTGTTTGCCTGGGCGGCGGTATGGGCGCCAACGATGACGCCGCGCATCCATGGTTGGCGGATGTGCGGAAGCTGCTCGCGAAGGCCGTCGGCGCTCGCATCCCGACGCTGGGAATCTGTCTGGGCGGACAGCTGCTGGCTGTGGCGACGGGTGGCCAGGTGACGAAGGGGGACCAGGGGCCGGAGGTGGGCCCGGCGCTGGTGTCGAAGAAGGACGCAGCCTGGACCGATCCACTCTTCGCCGAGCTGCCTCTCATGCAGGATGTCCTGCAGTTCCACAGCGACGCGATCACCAGGCTCCCTGCTGGCGCCGAGCTACTCGCTTCGGCTCCGCGCTATCCCCACCAGGCCTTCCGTTTCGACCGATGTGCCTACGGTGTCCAGTTTCATTTCGAGACGACGCCGGAGCTCGTCCTCGAGTGGGCGAAGGAAGAGCCGGAAATGGCGGAACTCACCCGGCCGGACGCATTGACGTCGGAGAACCTCGCTCGAGTGCATGCCGACATCGCCGAAACCTGGCGGCCATTCGCGCATCGCTTCGTCCGACTGGCGGCCGGTGAGCTCAAGCCGGCTGCGGACCGTCAACGGACATTACCGATGGCCTAACGGGGGATGTCTCAAATCTGTATGGGGCGTTAACGCTCCGGTCATGCGGTCAGGTACCTTGCGCGGAGGGAGATTCACAGGGTTCGGAGGTCGGGGTGGAGCCCTCACTGCTGGTCGTGCTCGTCGTCGTCACGGCCTTGGTCTTCGATTTCACAAACGGGTTCCACGACACGGCCAACTCGATGGCGACGTCGATCGCTACCGGGGCGCTTCGTCCTCGGGTGGCGGTTGCGATTTCCGCGGTCCTGAACCTGGTAGGCGCGTTCCTGTCCGTCGAGGTCGCCAAGACCATTTCGAACGGGCTGGTCGATGACACCAAGATCGGACCGGCGATCGTCTTCGGTGGCTTGGTGGGCGCGATCATCTGGAATCTGGTCACCTGGTTCGTCGGCTTGCCGTCCAGTTCGTCTCATGCGTTGTTCGGCGGTCTGATCGGAGCGACCTGGGTTTCGGCCGGAACGGACTCCGTCCATTTCGGAAAGATCGTCGAGAAGGTTCTCGTGCCCGCGGCGCTGTCGCCGGTCGTGGCGGGCCTGGTCGCGATGATCGTGACCTACTTCGTCTACCGGCTTTTCGTGCGCCGAGGTCGCACAGCGGGTTTCCGCGTCGGCCAGATCATCTCGGCGTCGCTGGTCTCACTCGCTCACGGCACGAACGACGCTCAGAAGACGATGGGCGTCATCACGTTGACACTGATCACCGCCGGGACCCTGCCCGCCGGGTCCGGTCCGCCGCTTTGGGTAATCGTCAGCGCCGCGTTGGCGCTGGCGTTGGGGACGTATCTGGGCGGCTGGCGAATCACCTACACCATGGGCAAAGGCCTGACCGACATCGACGGCCCACAGGGATTCGCCGCGCAGACGAGTTCGGCGGCGGTGATCCTCGCATCGACGAACTTCGGTTTCCCGCTGTCGACGACCCACGTGTGCTCAGGCGGCATTGTCGGATCGGGCGTGGGCAGGCGGGAGTCGCCGGTTCGGTGGCGAACCGCGGGGCGCATGGTGATCGCTTGGCTGTTCACGCTCCCGGCCGCAGCCATAGTCGGTGCCGCGGCGGGCAAGGTGACGTCGACCGGCACCGCCGGCACGATCGGTGTCGGCGTCGCGGGCCTGGCGATCGGTATAGGGATCTACCTGCTGTCCCGGCGCAGCCCCGTCAACGCCGGCAGCTTCGGCGACTCCGCCGCCTCGACCATTCCTGAGCCCGAGGTCCGCAAGATCGCGGCCTAAGGGAGCAGGGGACCTTTGCTACCGCCCCAGCACCGGGCGGTAGCAAAGGTCCCCTGCTCCCTTGCGCGTCCAGAGGATCACCGGCGGATGTGCGACTACCGTGAGACCCAATGGTTGAGCGCGCCCGGCCGACCGCTTCCGCGGCGAGATACGGATTCACCGATGCTCGTGCCGACGGGCAGCTGCGTGCTGCCGGTTGGTGGACCGAGACCGGTCCGGACGACTCCGCCACCGACGTGTTGTCAGCTCTTTCTCGTGCGGCGGATCCTGATCTCGCGCTGAGCGGGCTCGATCGCATCAGGGAGGCCGACCCGGCAGTCTGGGGCGAACTCGATCAGGCATTGCGAGCAAACCGAACCTTTCGCGGCCGGTTGCTCGGCGTCCTGGGCACTTCGAGCGCGCTCGCCGACTTCCTCGCTGTTCACACGGATCGTTGGAAAACGCTTCAAGGTGACAAGAGCACCGATCCTGATGGGTACGTCGACCGGCTGCTGGATCGCCTTCGGCCGGAAGGTGAGCTGGTCATCGGCCAGGAAGCCGAGCAAGCCCTCCGCGCCGCGTACCGTGAGCTGCTGCTCGGAATCGCCGCGGCCGACCTTGGTCATCTCGTCGAGCCAGGCCTGTATCAGCCGCCCTACGCCGAGATCGGTGCGCAGCTGACCATGCTGGCCGAAGCGGCGCTAAAGGTAGGGCTCGTCGTCGCGGAGTCAGAAGTGGGCGCCGGAACCGAGGGGCGGCTTGCCGTGATCGCGATGGGCAAATGCGGCGGCCGCGAGCTGAACTACGTCAGCGATGTGGATGTCATTTTCGTCGGCGACGGAGACCTGACGGTCGCGACCCGGCTGGCGAGCACGATGATGCGCGTGACCGGTAAAGCCTGCTTCGAGGTCGACGCTGCCTTGCGTCCCGAAGGCAAGGCCGGGGCGCTGGTCCGGACTCTCGATGGACATGCTGCCTACTACCGGAAGTGGGCAAAGACCTGGGAGTTCCAGGCATTACTCAAAGCGCGTCCGGTCGCGGGTGACGACGAGCTTGGCCGTCAGTATGCGGAAATGGTCGCACCGATGGTGTGGTCGGCGGCCGATCGGGAGAACTTCGTCCCAGAGGTGCAGAAGATGCGGCGCCGTGTCGAAGGCCATGTGCCTTCCGCGCATGCCGAACGTGAGTTGAAACTGGGACGAGGCGGCCTCCGGGACGTCGAGTTCGCGGTCCAGCTGCTGCAGCTGGTCCATGGGCGCATCGATCCAGAACTGCGCTCGTCGTCCACCATGGACGCTCTGTCCGCATTGGGCGGCGGCGGGTACGTGGGCCGTGCGGATGCAGCCGAACTCGGTTCGTCGTATGAGTTCCTGCGGACGATTGAACATCGGCTCCAACTTCGCCGGCTGCGCCGCACGCACCTGTTCCCAGCCGCCTCGGAAACCAGCGAGCTGCGCACCATCGCGAGGGCAAGTGGCGTGCGGCCCGCCCGGGGTAAGGGCGAGGGTGATGTGCTGGTCGCGGAATTCCGCCGCCATCTGCAAGGCATTCGACGCCTCCACGAGAAGCTTTTCTACCGGCCTCTGCTGCAGTCGGTGGCGAACGTGCCGACTGAGGCACTGAGGTTGACGACGAAGCAGGCGGAGAGTCGTCTCGCTGCACTGGGCTATGCCGCTCCGGACGGCGCGCTTCAGCACATCAAGGCACTCACGGCCGGAGTGTCGCGCCGTGCCGCAATTCAGCAAGCCCTGTTGCCGGTGCTGCTGGATCTCCTTGCCGACACACCGGATCCCGACCGGGGCTTGCTGTCCTATCGCAAGGTTTCCGAGGCGCTCCAAGCGACGCCTTGGTACCTCAGGGTTCTCCGCGATGAGGGAGCCGTGGTCGAACGGCTCGCGTTCCTGTTGGGTACGTCGCGGCTGGTACCCGACCTGCTGGCGAGAGCACCTGAGGTCCTGCAGCTGCTCGGCGATCCGGCGCGGCTCTCGGGCCGAACACCGTCCGAGGTGGCCACGTCGCTCCGCGCCGCGGTTCGCCGGCAGCCTGGCCTGACCGCGGCCGTTGCCACTGCGAGGTCGTTGCGGCGTCACGAGATGCTACGAGTCGCCTCGGCCGATCTTCTGGGTCTTCTCGACGTCCCGGCGGTTTGCGATGCGTTGTCGAGTGTGTGGGTCGCGGTCCTGCAGGGAGCCTTGGCCGCTGCCTTCCGGCAGCGCCAGGCCGAGCTCGGCCGGACTCCCGCGAAGATCGCGGTGATCGGCATGGGCCGGTTGGGCGGAGCCGAGCTCGGCTACGGTTCCGACGCCGACGTCCTGTTCGTGTGCGAACCCGCCGAAGGCGTGTCCGATGCCGAAGCGGCGAAGTTCGCTTCTTCGGTCGCCGAGACTGTCCGCAAGATCCTCGGTGCGCCGAGTCCGGATCCGGCCCTGGTCGTTGACGCCGATCTCCGGCCGGAGGGCCGAAACGGTCCTTTGGTGCGGACACTGGAGTCCTATCGCGCCTACTACGAGCGGTGGGGAGAGGTCTGGGAATCGCAGGCGTTGCTTCGCGCCCGGTTCATCGCAGGTGACGACGACCTCGGTGCGCGGTTCATCGAGATGATCGACCCCATCCGGTACCCGGAGGCCGGTCTCGACGCGGTTCGTGTGCGCGAGATCAGGCGGATCAAGGCGCGGGTGGAAACGGAACGGATGCCCAAGGGCGCCGACCCCACGCGGCACACGAAGCTCGGCCGGGGCGGGCTCGCCGATGTCGAATGGACCGTGCAGCTCATGCAGCTGCGTCACGGTCACGAGGTGTCCGGCCTGCGCACCACATCGACGATCGACGCGCTCAAGGCAGCCGTGGGTGCCGGACTCGCCCAGCCGGCCGAGATCGAACCTTTGATCGAGGCATGGCTACTGGCCACACGCGTCCGGAATGCCGGGATGCTGGTCCGGGGCAAAGCCGTGGACGAGATTCCCAGTTCGGGCCGTGATCTCGCCGCGGTCGCCAGGGTGCTCGGCTACTCGGCCGACGACGATCCCGGCGAGTTTCTCGACGCCTACCGGCGCATAACACGGCGGGCGCACGCAGTGGTCGAGCGCCTCTTCTACCAGGACTGACTACCTGGTTGCGTCGAAGCGAGCAAGGGACCTTTGCTCCCGCTCCTGCCGAAGCTCGGCCGCGGCGGTAGCAAAGGTCCCTTGCTCACACCAGAGGTCGAGGGCGGATAGGGGCGCTTACAGTGGAGCGGTGACTGAGCGCGAGCTGTTCCGCACCCGGATCAAGGTGCGTCATTACGAGCTGGACACTCTGGGCCATCTCAACCACGCCGTCTACCACTCGTACGGCGAGGTATCCAGACTTGAGCTGATCGAGCTCGCGGGTGGTCTCAACTCGGGCATGCGGGACGCGAAGCTCGCTTTTGTCCTGCTCGAGTCCCACATCGTCTTTCGGCGAGAGCTCCGTGGAGGTGACACCGTCGACGTCACCTGTGATGCCAAGTTCGGTACCGGCAGGACCTTCCACATGGATTCGAACATCTACAAGGTCGACGGCACGCTGGCTGCGGAGATCACCTGCACACTGGGCTTGATGGATCTCGAGCAGCGCAAACTGGTCGCCGATCCCCGTGGCCGCATCGAGAGCGCGGGCGTCGATCTGAAGGTTCTTTCCACTTCGGAGTAACCGGCCGAACCCGGCACAAATGAAACGCCGGTGGTGAGGGCGTTTCCACTCCTCACCACCGGCGTGCTCTTGGTGTTACTACCGCACGATCACACGTCGTAGTAAAGCGAGAACTCGTACGGGTGCGGGCGCAGCCGCAGCGGGTCGATCTCGTTCTCACGCTTGTAGGAGACCCACGTCTCGATCACGTCCGAGGTGAAGACGCCACCCTCGAGCAGGTAGTCGTGGTCGGCCTCAAGCGTGTCGAGCACCGTGCCAAGGTCGCCAGGAACGAGCTTGACGTTCTTGGCCTCCTCGGGCGGAAGCTCGTAGAGGTCCTTGTCGATGGGCTCTGGCGGCTCGATCTTGTTCTTGATGCCGTCGAGGCCGGCCATCATCATCGCCGAGAACGCGAGGTACGGGTTGCCGGACGAGTCCGGGCAGCGGAACTCGGCGCGCTTCGCCTTCGGGTTGTTGCCCGTGATCGGGATACGCACACAGGCGGAGCGGTTCCGCTGCGAGTACACCAGGCTGACCGGAGCCTCGAAGCCCGGCACGAGCCGGTGGTACGAGTTGACGGTCGGGTTGGTGAACGCGAGCAGGCTCGGAGCGTGCTTGAGCAGACCGCCGATGTAGTGGCGTGCCGTGTCCGACAGGCCGGCGTAGCCGGACTCGTCGTGGAACAGCGGTGTGCCGTCCTTCCACAGCGACTGGTGGCAGTGCATGCCCGAACCGTTGTCACCCGCGAGCGGCTTCGGCATGAACGTAGCGGTCTTGCCGGCGGCGAAGACGGTGTTCTTCACGATGTACTTGAACAGCTGCAGGTCGTCCGCGGCGTGCAAGAGCGTGTTGAACTTGTAGTTGATCTCGGTCTGGCCCGCTGTGCCCACCTCGTGGTGCGCACGCTCGATCTCGAAACCGGAGCCTTGCAGGTTGCGGACGATGTCATCACGCAGGTCGGCGAAGTGGTCGACCGGCGGGACGGGGAAGTAGCCACCCTTGAACTTCGTCTTGTAACCCTGGTTGCCACCCGCCTCGTCGGCGCCGGTGTTCCACCAGCCTTCTACCGAGTCGATCTCGTGGAACGAGGCGTGCTCGGCGGAGTCGAAGCGGATCGAGTCGAAGATGTAGAACTCGGCTTCAGGACCGAAGTACACGTTGTCGGCGACGCCGTATTCAGAGATGTACTGCTCGGCCTTGCGCGCGATGTTGCGCGGGTCGCGGCTGTACGCCTCGCGGGTGAACGGGTCGTGCACGAAGAAGTTCACCGACAGCGTGTTCGCCTTGCGGAACGGGTCGATCCGCGCCGTGTCGAGGTCAGGCAGCAGCAGCATGTCGGACTCGTGGATCGACTGGAACCCGCGCACCGAGGAGCCGTCGAAGGCAAGGCCTTCGTCGATGGCTTCCTGGGTGAACGCCTTCGCCGGGACGGTGAAGTGCTGCATAACGCCGGGCAGGTCGCAGAACCTGACGTCGACGACCTCTACATTCTCGTCGGCGATAAGGCGCTGAATGTCGTCTGGAGTAGTGGGCACCCTCGGTGACTCCTTCTCGTTCGTTGCCGGCGGCAGTACTCTCTTCGGCTCACGCTAAGAGCGCGGTGTTGCCCGACCGTCACCCGTATGTTTCGCCGGTGTTAACGGGTCGGCGATAACGGGTAGTCGACCAGGGCGAATGTGGTCGGCGCCACCGGCATACCCTGGATGGGTGGCTAGATGGACCGGAGAATGGCTGCCAGGGGCCGGCGACGGCACGACGGCGGGCGGCGAAAGTACCCAGCGGTGGCGAGGTGAGGGGCTCGGCCTGCCCGAATCGGGAGTGGGTTCGGTAGCCGGCGGCGGGGCACGCCTTCTGGGGCTGGTGATTGATCTTGCCTTGTCGTCGCTGGTCACCACCCTTTTTGTGAAGCCCAGCCTCCAGGATCCGGCCGTCATGCAGACCTTCAACCTTTGGTCGGTGGGCGTCTGGGCTGTCATAACGATCGTTTCCGCGGCGTTCTTCGGTTTCACCCCGGGTATGGGCGCGGTCGGTATTCGCGTCGGCAGGCTGGACGGCGCGCAGATGGTCGGCCTGTGGCGAGCCGCGGTGCGAACAGCCCTGACTTTCGTGATCATTCCGGCCGCGTTCCGCAACATCGACGGCCGAAGCTGGCTTGACCGGCTGACCGGAACCGTCGTCGTCCGCATGCGCTGACCTCTGCCCAAGGAAGCAGGGGACCTTTGCTTCCGCCTTGGAGGGTGCTGCTCACGCCGGACGTCAGGCCGCCGGTGCCACGGGAGTACTGATCAGCTGTGGGGGAGGCCGTTGGCGACCGCGTTGATAGGCCGCCCGCACTTCCTGGATCGCCACTAACGGCTGGTCCCGTAGCTGCGACGGACGCAGTTCGACGACGATGAGTCCCGGAGCGGCCAGAACTGGTGTCTTCGGGGATTTCTCCGGTTCGAGGGTCACCTCGTCGTAGCGCACCTGCAGAGCGACGCCGACCTTCGGCCACCAGGCTTCGGCTATACCGATGACTTGTCCGTCCGGAGTTCGCAACTCCGCCTTCCACACCGGCGCCGGCAAGCCGCTGCGCTCGACCACTCCTCGCGCCCAATGCTCGACGGCGGCATGGACCCCGTCCTGGAGGGCGCCGACAACGAGACGCGGCAAGGCGGAGCCGATCGTGCTGGCTTGTGCCAGCTCGTGGCGGAGTTCCTCCGGAGTGCAGAGGTTTCGGTGGACCGCGTCGTGGATCATGGCGCGCACCGACGGCAGATCCTCCATACGCCGAGCCGCGTCTATCAAGGCTCTGGCGAGAGGAGCGACCCGCAGGCCGTCGATCTCCACCGGATCCGGCAGGTGGATGGTTCGTTCGACAATCGCGAACCCCCAGGTCGCGACCTTGCTCCGGTGAGGTATCAGGGTGTGGGCCCGTCTTTCGGGCGGTAGCTTCCGGACTCCGTACATGCGCGCCGCTTGAACACCGGTGAGCATCGCGTCGGGACCCGCGTGCGTCAGTGCGACTTTCTGGAGCTGCCGACTGGTCGGAGTGGCGTTCGTGAGGAGGATGACGCCGGGGATGGGACGCCGCCAAGGCCCGTCTTGGCGGCACTTTCGAGATATCCAGGAGTGGGAGAGTCCGAGGGCGACAAGCGCCGCCCGGGCGGCTACGCCGTCCGGGAACATCGCTGCCAGCGCGTTCTTCCGGGCGCTCCAGTCTCCGTCCACGCAGTGATCATGCGACCACCCACCGACAGTTTTCGTCCGGAAAAGGAGCAGGGGACCTTTACTACCGCCAGCTGGCGGTAGTAAAGGTCCCCTGCTCCTACTTGGTCAGCGGCGACGGATGGTGCGCTGGACGTTGCGCATCTTGGCGCCGGCCGGCATCGGGCCCTTCGGCATCGCCGCGCCGCGGCTGCCGAGAGCGGCCAGCTTGGCCTCGAGCGCGTCGACCTGTGCGGGCTTGAGGTTGCGCGGGAGCTTCATGAGGTAGCCCTGCAGCTTCTTCAGCGGGATCTGCGGCTCGTCGTTGCCGATGATCACGTCGTAGATCGGGATTTCACCGATCAAGCGTGCGACCCGCTTCTTTTCCTGCGCTAGCAGTGACTTGACCCGGTGTGGAGCGCCCTCGGCGACCAGGACGACGCCGGGGCCGCCGAGTACGCGGTGAACGGCGTCGAGCTGAGTGGTGGCGGCCACGGTCGGCGTCACCTTCCAACGGCCACGCATGTTCTCGAGTGCCCACGCCGCGGCACCCGGCTGCCCGTCGGCCTTCGAGTACACGGTCTTCTGGACCCGCCTGCCGAAGATGATCACGGCGGCGAGCGCGCCGAGCAGGATGCCCAGCGGCAGCACAACCCAGTGGACGTCGAAGATGAACCCGATGCCGAACACCACACCGGTGACGACCAGGATCGATCCGACCATCCAGGGGATGAGCGCCTTGTCTTCCTTGCGCTGCATCTTGAAGGCCTCGAAGATCTGGCCACGCCGAGCCTTGCTCGCCGCGCGCTTCTCCTTCTTGGCCAGCTTGGCTGCTTCCTTGTCCTGCTTTCCCGCCATGTGACCAGGATACGGCCGCGTGCCCTGCGGCGATCCCGTCGGCCCCTCTGCGAGGATCGGGGGCGTGGTTAGCGCATCGTCCCCGAAGAGTCGTCCAGGCCTGCTCGATGGGCTCGATCCCGAGCAACGCGCCGCTGCCTGCGCGCCAAGGGGGCCTGTCTGCGTCCTGGCCGGAGCGGGGACGGGCAAGACGCGGACGATCACCCACCGGATCGCGCATCTTGTCCGATCCGGTCACGTCGCCGCTGGTCAGGTGCTCGCGGTCACCTTCACCACGCGTGCGGCTGGAGAGATGCGCTCGCGACTTCGGGGCCTGGGTGTGGACGCGGCTCAGGCGCTGACCTTTCACGCCGCCGCACGGCGGCAGCTCCGCTACTTCTGGCCGCGGGTGATCGGCGACCGGCCCTGGGAACTGCTCGAGAACAAGTTCCGCTACGTCGGCCAGGCCGCGAACAAGGTCGGGCTGGGCACCGAGACCGAGATTCTGCGCGACCTCTCGAGTGAGATCGAGTGGAGCAAGGCCTCTTTGGTATCGCCGGACGACTACCCGGCGGTCGCGTCGCGTACGCAGCGGGATACGCCGGCACCCGCGTCGCAGGTCGCCGAGGTCTACCGCAACTACGAGAAGATCAAGAACGCCGCGCAGGTACTCGATTTCGATGACCTGCTCCTGCACACCACTGCCGTTCTCGAAGAGCACACGGTGGTGGCTCAGGAGTTCCGTGACAGGTATCGCTGCTTCGTCGTCGACGAGTACCAGGACGTCACGCCTTTGCAGCAGCGCCTGCTCGACGCCTGGCTGGGCGGCCGTGACGATCTGACCGTCGTCGGTGACGCGAACCAGACCATCTATTCGTTCGGCGGAGCCTCGCCTCGGCCGTTGCTCGAGTTCACTCGAAGGTTCCCGGAGGCAACGGTCGTACGGCTCGAGCGGGACTACCGGTCGACACCTCAGGTCGTGGCTCTCGCCAACCAGGTGATCGGTGCCGCGCGCGGCCGTCCGGCGGGTTCGAGGTTGAAGCTCGTCGGTCAGCGCCCGGCAGGGCCGGAACCGCGGTACGCCGAATACGACGACGAGACCGCCGAGGCGGCAGCCGTCGCGCGCCGGATCCGGGACCTCCTCGAGACCGGAGTGGCGGCCAGTGAGATCGCCGTCCTCTACCGTGTGAACGCTCAGTCCGAGGCGTACGAGCAGGCCTTGGCCGAGCTCGGGATCCCGTACCTGATCCGGGGCGGCGAACGGTTCTTCGCCAGGGCCGAAGTCCGGCAGGCGATGTCCGCGTTGCGCATGGCGTCGACTGATGCCGACACCGGCGAGCTCGTGACCAGGGTCCGTTCCGTGCTGGCGAAGGTCGGGCTCACCGAGCAGCCGCCTGCAGGCGGGGCCGCCAAGGAACGCTGGGATGCTCTGCTTTCACTCGTCGAGTTGGCCGAGGAGCTGGCGTCCACCGTCGAAGACGCGGATCTGCCGCGGCTCGTGGCAGAACTCGATCAACGCGCGGCGGCGCAGCATCCGCCGACCGTCGAGGGCATCACTCTCGCTTCGCTTCACGCGGCGAAGGGGCTCGAGTGGGACGCCGTGTTCCTGGTGGGACTCGCCGAGGGAACCATGCCGATCCTCCACGCCGACGGCGACGAAGCGGCGATCGAGGAGGAGCGTCGGCTCTTCTATGTCGGCGTCACTCGAGCACGAGAGCATCTTTCGCTGTCGTGGGCACTGGCCAGGACTTCGGGCAACCGCCGCAACAGGCGGCGCAGCCGGTTCCTCTACGGCCTGATCCCCGAGGATCACCCGGCGGCCAGGGTCGCCCGGTCCCAGCAACCCAAACCGTCCGGTCACAAGGCGCGATGCCGTGTGTGCGGTGGGCCGTTGCTGGAGACCATCGAGATCAAACTGAGCCGCTGCTCCCGGTGTCCGTCCAATGTGGATGAAGGACTGCTGGAGAAGCTGAAAGCCTGGCGGGGCGAGCGTTCCCGGGAACTCAAGGTGCCCGCCTTCGTCGTGTTCACGGACGCGACGCTGGTCGCCATCGCCGAACAGCGACCGACCGATGACACGGCGTTGGTTGCCATCTCCGGTATCGGCGCTACAAAGCTCGAACGCTTCGGCGCGGAGGTTCTCGACGTCGTACGCGCCTCGGTGGAGTCTTGACCGCGTCTCGGGCTTGATCCGTGCGGCGAACCCGCTGCTCAGAGCCGATCTTCGTAGCTTCGACGAGATTTCCGGAAAATAAGTTGCCCCGGCACGGCCAGGGGCAATAACCTGCAGGTACCGGGCGGGAAGCGCCTGGGATGGGGAAGAAGACTTCTACAACACAGCGTAGACCGCAGGGCGGCTCGCGCGCGACAGCGAAAGGTGGTGCCGGTGAAATGACGATCAACATGATGCTCACGAACCCTGGCACCCGTCTGTCCTGCATCGCGGAAGTTCCGCAGGCTCAGCGCCAGGGCACCTTCATGCCCGTGAGCATCCTCTCCGCCCGTGGCACCGAGCGTCTCAACCGGCGCTGGGTCACCGCCGACGAAACCTTCGCGCACACCGCCGTCTTCGGTGGCGGCTACACGCAGGGTGCCGTCGATCTGCCGGTCATCAAGCAGTTCCGTGTTCCGTTGTCCATACGGGAGCGAAGTTCCTGACCTAGTCAGGACAGAGGCTCACGAAGGCCGCGGAACCGGGAATCCGGATCCGCGGCCTTCGTGTTTTTGCTGCACAAACAAGTTGGCTGCACAACCAAATGGGGTCAAGCGTTGTCCAGTTCCACCGTCAGTTCAAAAACCGTTACGGGACAAAGGAGTGCACGTATGTCATCGGCCATAGCTTTCGCGCCGGAGGAGGCCCTGCCCTTCGCCGACGCCGGCGTCGTCGACCTGCTCGACGCCATCGACGCACCTGAGTCGATGCTTCCCTGCCGTTCGGGCGACGCGGACCTGTGGTTCGCCGAGTCCCCGGCAGAGCTCGAGCGGGCGAAAGCGTTCTGCGCTGACTGCCCGGTCCGTTCCGCCTGCCTCGCAGGTGCCCTCGCGCGGCGTGAGCCGTGGGGCGTCTGGGGCGGCGAAATCTTCGAGCGCGGAGTTGTCGTCGCGCGCAAGCGGCCTCGTGGCCGCCCGCGCAAGAACCCTGTCGTCGAGCCCGCCGCTGAGGCTCGCCCCGCACGCAAGGTCGAGCGGAGCGCAGCGGCATGACCGTCGAACCCATCACCACCAGGGATTTCGAGGCGCGAACGAGTAATCCAAAACTCGCGCCCGCCAAGTTGAACGAGATCAAGGTCGAGGAGACCAGCGAAATGTTGCTTTATGAAGAACTGTCCCGAGCACGAATACGAGACCTGGAGGAGGGAGTCCGCGCGCAGCGGGCTCGGAGCGGCCCTCGCGCCGCGCGCAGGTGGAACAGGGTCGCCCGCTGGGCGGCCCGGCGAGCCGAGCGTTACCAGGCCTGACTCACACGGGGAGCAGGGGACCTTTGCTACCGCCCGGCGGTAGCAAAGGTCCCCTGCTCCTGTTGGGCGTGTTCGGGTGCGGCTTGGTGTTCACTGGGTGCATGGCCGTACACACGCACGACGACATCGACTGGGCGGATCGGCTTCGGTCGCTTCGCATGGCCGAGGCGCTCGACGCCGAATCGATGCGGGTGGCTGCCCGCCGGCTGTTGCAGAGCATGCCGGAGCAGCCGACCGTCATCGACGTCGGCTGCGGCGCGGGCGGGATGAGCGTGCTGTTCGCCGAGGAACTCGCGGCGTCCGGCGCCAGGATCGTGTTGGTCGACGCGACCGAGCCGTTGCTCGTCGAGGCGCACCGGGTCGTCGGCGCGGCCGCGGGCGGCAAGGCCCTTGTCGAGACCATCCACGCTGATGTCGCCGACAGTGGGCTGCCCGACAAGCTTCCCCAGGCGGACCTGGTCTGGGCGTCAGGGATGGTCCATCACCTCCCTGACCAGCAGGCGGCGCTCGGAACGCTCGCGAGGATGGCCCGCCCGGGAGGGCTCATCGCCATCTCCGAAGGCGGCTTGAACTTCAATTGCCTCCCGTGGGACCTCGGTATCGGGCAGCCCGGGATCGAGCAGCGGCTGCTGGCCGCGCGCGGCGACTGGTTCGTGGAGATGCGCGCGGGGATCCCCGGCTCCGTCGCGATGCCCTACGACTGGAGCACCGCGCTTCGCCGGGCCGGGCTAGAGGATGTGGACTCGTTCGGAGTGCTCATCCACCATCCGGCGCCCGGGTCCGAACTGCTGCGCGAGTACGTCGTGGAGCGTGTGCGGTGGCTCGCCGAGATGCTGGGCGACCGGCTCGCCGCGGACGATCGGGAGACCGCGGAAGCGTTGGTCGATCCCGCGAATACCGCGTTCCTTGGTGCGCGAGAGGACCTGTTCTTGTTGGGAGCCAAGAAGATCCATTGTGGACGGCGGCGGTGACCGACCGGGTGGGCTGCTCGTTGTGCGGGCGGATCCGAGGCGTGGACGAGGAACCCGCGCAAACGCTGGCCTGGGTTTCCACTCGGGAGAAGGAAGTAACGCGCTGGTTGTGCCCGACCTGCGCCCGCCGCCATACGCGCGACATTGAGGGAAAGCTGCCCGACGAGTACTGGTGAACGTGGTCATGCGGCGTTGTCGATCCGGCCGATCGTGCGGACCTTGGGACGCGGCGTCCGCGCCGCCTCCGCGAAGGCGCTGACGAGTTCCGAGGCCACCTCGAGCGGAACGTTTCTCAGCTGGTCGATGGTGCAGCGGACCAGGACCGTCCCGGTCGCCGTCAGAGCCAGCGAGTGGAAGTTCGCCGTGTCCGGCCGTGGCGTGCGGAACTGCCACGCCAGGCCGATCTCGTCCCACCATCCGTCGGCCGTTCCGAGCGGACGGCCACGCCGATCGCAGACCGTCACGTTCCATGCCGGCTCGGGTAGCGGGCAGCCATCGAGGAGTTTCCTCGCCAGCCCATGCGCGTACGTCTCCTCCGGATCGACGCTTCGCAGCGCGGCCCTCACC
Source organism: uncultured Actinomycetota bacterium (assembly GCA_963766045.1). GTDB lineage: Bacteria > Actinomycetota > Actinomycetes > Mycobacteriales > Pseudonocardiaceae > Amycolatopsis. Next base: position 897,387 of record CAVXYN010000003.1, read on the forward strand.
GCCGCGGAACCTCGTTGGTTACCGGCTTCGAGTTCGGCGCTCAGTTCGTCGACGGTGCAGAGGCCCCAGTACAACGGCAGCGAGATCAGCTCCTCGATCCGTGCCGGATCGAGCTCCGAGCGCGCCAGATCGAGCGCTGCGCGGGCCGGTGGTGCGAAGGGAACGCCGTCGACCAAGGTGGGTGGCGGCATCCGTGAGGTTCTTCGGACCAGCATCCCGGGCTCGGCCGGGACCCGTCGGTAGTCGGGGGCCAGGAGGTGGATATCCCGGGTCGGCTTGCAGTCCACACCTCGGGCGCGGAGCGCGTCGGCACCGGTCACCACGATCTGCGGACCGAATCGCGCGACAGCGGCTTGTAGCAGCTGAAGCCGGGTCGGCGTGGCGTCGCGCAACAGGATCACCCCCGGCAACAGTCGTCGCCACGGACCACCTGGGCCACACAGTTTGGCGGCACGGCGTGCGGTCACGCCGGCCGCGCGAAGCTCCCGGCTGGTGATGATCCCGGACTCGCTGACATTACTGAGCGCCATCAGATCGGCGCGGGTTGTAGTGGTCATGAACCGAGGATGACCCCTGGGCCGTCCGGGTGGAACCGCATTCCCGAAGTTGTGGACAACTCCGCCCGGCAACCCCGATTTTCCTTCTGCCTGTGGATAAAACTCTCAGGCCGCGAAGCCCGGCTGCCACCTCTCGACGATCGCTCGAGCGGGGATCTCCGCGTCGAGCTGACAGAGGATGCCGGTCGACCCGGCGGTGACCCGATGGATCATCAGGTACTCAGGAGGCAGGTTGAGCGAGCGCCCGATCCGGAAGTCGCGGCCACGGGTGTCGCCGACCCTCCCTGCCTGTCGCTGCATCCAGCGGCGGGTGAAGTGGAAGGTCTCGCCCGCCAGCGGTTCGGTGAACGGCGCGAGGTAGGCGAGGACGTCCTCTGCGTGCAGATCCGCGTCCCCGCGGATGAAGCCGGATTCCCTGAGCAGCCGCATCAGCCTGGCCGACTCGCCGTCGAGCGCCAGCCTGGTCATCTCGCCCAGATGGCGCGGAATGCCTTCGGGCAGCCGCGACACGCCACCGAAGTCGATCACGCACAGCCTGTCGTCGTCGGTCAGCATGAAGTTGCCGGGATGCGGGTCCGAATGCAGCAGCCGTGCCCGTTCCGGCGACGAGTAGTGGAACTCGGTCAGCAACCGGCCCGCCCGATCCCGCGCCTCCTTGTCGCCGCCCGCGATGATCTTCGACAACGGCGTACCCGTCACCCACTCCGTGACGACGACCTTCGGTGCACTCGCGACCACTCGCGGGATGAGGAACCCCGGAACATCCTCGAATGCCTTCACGAAAGAGCGCTGGTTCTGGGCTTCAGCCTGGTAGTCGAGCTCCTCGTTCATGCGGTCGGCGAGCTCTGCCAGCAGCGGTTTCACCTCGGTTCCCGGCACGAAGGCCTGGAAGAGGCGGCTGAAACGCTGGAGCTGGCGAAGGTCGCTTCGGAGCGCGTCGTCGGCTCCCGGGTACTGCACCTTGACGGCGACTTCGCGGCCGTCGTGCCAGGTCGCCCGATGGACTTGGCCGATGCTCGCGGCCGCGGCCGGCTCGTCGTCGAAGTCGGTGAAGCGCTGCTTCCACGTCCGCCCCAGCTGTTCGGCGAGGACGCGGTGGGTCTGGCGGACGGGCATGGGCGGTGCGGCGGCCTGAAGCCTGGTCAAAGCCTCGCGATAGGGCTTCGCCATTTCGTCTGGCACCGCGGCTTCGAAGACGCTGAGCGCCTGCCCGAACTTCATCGCGCCGCCCTTGAGCGTGCCGAGGACTTCGAAGAGCTGTTCCGCGGCCTTCGCCGACAGGGTCGCGCTGACTTCGTCGGCGCTTTGCCCGGTCAGGCGCCGTCCCCAGCCGCCGACCGCGCGGCCCGCGATACCGAGCGGGATGCTGGCCAGCTTCGCCGTTCGAGCCGCTCCCTTGCGGGGTATCGCGGTCTCACGGTCCTCTGCGCTGCGGGATTCGGTCACCTTCGCGATTCTGCCTTGATTCACTGCGCCCGCGCAGCCTGTTGGGTGCGTGCATGTGGTCTACGTCGCTCGCGGTATCAGCGGGCTCCGCATCCACATCCGGGATGGGGCGGCCAATCGCGATGGTGGACGGCGCCGTCGAAGAAGTCGATCTCCAGCGTCGCGTTCCAGGTGGGCGGTGCCTCGTCGCTTGGCGAGAGAAGCCGGAGGGCCTGCGCGGCGGCCAGCGAGGCGCAGGCCTGCACCGCGCCGAGGTCCGGGCGCTGCACGCGTCCCGCGAGCTGACTCGCGACTCTGGGCCAGCCGTTGTCGAGGCCGGCGCGGAACAGGTCGGCGCAGCGAAGGCAGCTGCTGCGGCCGGGGACGACGAGCGGCCCGACGATGCCGATCCCGTCACGGACGCGGACCGGGAGGTGGCTGATGCCCTCCTGGACGAGCTCGTCGACCACCTCGGGGGCGGGCACGACAGCGTCGGTGAGCAGGACGAGTTCCGGCTGCCGATCCGCGTACAGGCGGGTTGTGGAGGTGAGCGGGCTGGTCCGGCGGATGACCTGTGCCACCGCCTCGCGACGGGACATCCCGATCTCCGCCTCGGTGTAGCCCGAACCGAGATCGTGTTCGGTCACGGTGCCCGAGGCCCGGATTTCGATATGCCCGATCCCGGCGTTCGCGAGCAATGCGGCGACGGCGACCGCAAGACGGCCGTCGCCCTGAACCGCGACGGCCGAGTGCTTGCGCCGTGTCTTCAATGCGGCCTGGTGGTGGCGGGCACGGAGCGACCACAAGCCGGTTTCGGCCTTGGGAGCCGGATGTCTTTGAGGTTGTCCCGCTTCGGTGACAAGCCCGTAGGCCGTCAGCTCGGTCATCAGCTCGCGAAGCTCCTCGTGGTGTTCGCTCTGCGCGAGCAGGATGTCGTCGATATCCCGTTTTCCGTCGAGACCGCGGATCGCCGCGACGACGCCGTCCGCCAGCCCGGCGATGACCACGGCGTGCGCCGGATCGAGGCCGATCTGGATTTCGCCGTTCCCGCGTTCCAGCAGATCAAGGCCGGGAAGCAGGACGGGATAGGACGGCAGGATGATCGACCGGAGGTCCGCTGCGCGAAGGTTCATGATCGCAGGATCGCACCACCCCGCTAACCATCCACTAAGAAAAGCCCGAGTTATCCACAGGTCGGTCCCGTTGTGGACAACTCGAGGCTGTGACCTTTCGGCTCTCGGAGTTGTCGGTCGCTGGCCTTACCGTGGTCGAGTGGTCGAAGCACGGATGCCCTCATTGAGGAGCCGGGACAAGACGAATCCCCTGTCGGACACTCCCGAACACAAGGTCGAGGTACGGCGAAGCCAGCGCCGCCACCGGACCGTCACCGCGTACTGGGACGAGGACACCCTCGTCGTGCTGATCCCCGCCCGGATGACCCGGGCCGAGGAGAAGCACTGGGTCGCCGAGATGGAGCGCAAGCTGCTCCGCACAGGGCCGAGGCGGGCCGCACCGCCGAAGGCCTCGGACGAGGCACTGCTGGCGCGCTGCGCCGTGCTCTCGGCCAAATATCTGGACGGCAAGGCGATACCCACGAGCGTTCGGTGGGTGCCGCCGATGCGCACGAGGTGGGCGTCCTGCACGCCGGTCGACGCGACGATCAGGGTGAGTGATCGTCTGCGCCGGGTGCCGGCTTGGGTACTCGACTACGTCCTCGTGCACGAACTCGCGCATCTGAAGGAGCCTGGGCACAACGCGGCGTTCTGGGAGCTCGTACGCCGTTATCCGAAGACCGAGCGCGCCATCGGCTATCTGGAGGGCCTGTCCTCCGCCGCCGGATGGGGCATAGCGGCGGAGGATTGACTTGCCTCAGCTCTTGCCGTCGTCGCCCTTGTCGTTCTCGGGCTGCTCCTTCTCGGAGCGTTGGGTGCGTTCGATTTCGGCGATCGGGTCGATGTCGTCGAGGCTCGATTCGCCGTCGCCGAGCCGCTCGGCGAAGTCCAGTGGTTCGTCGAGGTCGGCGGCGGTCGGCATCAGGTCGGGGTGGGACCAGAGTCCGTCCCGCTTCTCGATGCCGTGCTGGTCGCCGACCAGCTTCCACAGCGCGGAGGCCGCCCGCATGCGCCGCGGGCGGAGTTCGAGCCCGACGAGGGTGGCGAAGGTCTGCTCGGCTGGGCCGCCGGTGGCGCGGCGGCGGCGCAACGTCTCCCGCAGCGCGTCCGCTCCCGGCAGGCGGTCTCCGATGGCCTCGGCGACCACCACGTCGACCCAGCCCTCGACCAGTGCGAGCAGGGTCTCCAGCCGGTTCAGCGCGGTCTGCTGCTCCGGCGTCGTCTTGGGCTCGAGCAGGCCGGAGGACATGGCCTCTTCGATGCTGGCCGGATTCGCCGGGTCGATCTGCCCGGCGAGCTGTTCCAGCGCCGAAGTGTCGACGGAGATGCCGCTGGCGAACTCCTCGACAGTGGCGAGCAGGCGCTGCCGAAGCCACGGAACGTGGGCGAACAGCCGTTGGTGGGCGGCTTCGCGGGCGGCGAGGAAGACCAGCACCTCACTACTCGGCAACTCCAGGCCCTCGGTGAACTTCTCGATGTTCGCCGGCAGGAGTGCGGAGGTCGCCGCAGGCCCCAGCGGAAGGCCGACCTCGGTGGAGGTGAGCACTTCGGAAGCCAACTGAGCGAGGGCGTTGCCGAGCTGGGAACCGAAGGCCATCCCACCCATCTGCCCCATCATGGACAGAAGCGGCCCGGCGGCCTGTTTCGCCTCCTCGGGCAGTGCCTGGACCCAGGCACCCGAGACTTGCTGCGCGACGGGATCGCATAGGCGCTGCCAGGTGGGCAGGGTCTTCTCGACCCAGGTGCGTGCGGACCACGCGACCGTCGTCGTCGCCCCGGCGGGCAGGATCGTCGCGGCGTCGAGCCACAACTCGGCCAGATGGGCGGCGTCACGAACGGCCGTGCTCGAGTCACCACCGGCCGACGCGAAGCCGATCTTGGGATCGCTCCCGCTACTGCTGATGTTCTGCAGCGCGATCTGTTTGGCCAGCTCGTAGTTGACCGGCCCGGTCGAGCTTCCGGCCTGGCTGAGCATCTGGCCCAGCTGGCTGAGCATCTGACCGAGCTGGTTGAAGGCCTCGGCGCCGGAGGGCTGATCGCCGGAGTCCGACGGTTCGTTCTCGCCTCGTTTGTCGGGATCGGGCGGTCCGAAGCCGAACGGGGGTTTGCTCATGGCACCCACCGTACGCGGGTCCAGGTGGCCTGAGCTTGTCAACTGGAGTGATGAGCGTGGCCTTCACCGAGAAGCGAACACCGTCACCGTACGCTGTCACGCGTGACAGAGCCCTCGGAGGAGAACACAGCAGCGCGAGGCCGGGCTGGGTCCGCGAGTGACCCGGACCGCTCCGACCGGCGGCTGACCCGCCGCGGGTGGACGCTGCTGGTCAGTGGTGCGTTGTTCGTGGCCTTCGCGTTGGTCGGGTTCTTCATCCCGGTGCCGTATGTGGCGATCAGTCCCGGCCCGACCTACGACACACTCGGCAAGGACGCCGCCGGGCAGCCGGTGATCCAGGTCAACGGGCACGAGGTCTTCGAGACCTCCGGTGAGCTGCGGATGACGACGGTTTCCCTCCGAGACGGTGGAATCACGTTGTTCAACGCGCTCGGCCTGTGGGCCAGCGGCCGCTACGCGCTCGCGCCGCGCGAGGAATACTTCAAGCCGGGTGAGACGAACGAACAGGTCCGGCAGGAGAACATCCAGCAGCTGCAGGACTCGCAGACCGCCGCCCAGGTCGCCGCGTTGCGCCGCAAGTTCCCGGTGAAGGTGCTCGCGAAGACGATCGTTTCCGGCAGCCCTGCCGACAAGGTGCTGTCTCCCGGAGACCGGCTGCTCGTCGTCAACGGCAAGACGATCGCTGAGGCGACCAATGTCCGGGCCGCGCTGAACGGAACCAAACCTGGCCAGACGGTGCAGATCACCTTCAAATCGGACGGTCAGGCCGAGCGCACCGTGCCGCTCACCCTCGCACAGCGACCCGACGGACCGGAAGGATTCGTCGGCCTCACCGCTGTCGACCGAGCCGATGTCCCGTTCGACGTGAAGATCTCGCTGCAGGACGTCGGCGGCCCGTCCGCCGGGCTGATGTTCGCGCTCGCGATCGTCGACAAGCTGGAAACCGGCGACCTCGCCGGTGGCAGGCACATCGCCGGAACCGGCGAGATCTCCGAAACGGGTGTCGTCGGCGCGATCGGGGGTATCTCGTTCAAGGTCGTAGGTGCCCGTGAGGCCGGTGCGACCGACTTCCTCGTGCCCGAGCACAACTGCGCGGAAGCGAAGACCGCCGCCCCCGACGGCCTCAACCTGATCAAGGTGGCCACGTTGGACGAGGCACTCGCGCAGCTCGAGAACCTCAAGGCTGGCCGCCCCACCGCCTCCTGCTGACCTGGTGGGAGCAAGGGGCCTTTGCTACCGCTCTGGCACTGAGGAGAGCAAGGGACCTTTGCTACCGCCGCCGCCCGTTCAGGCCCGGCGGTAGCAAAGGTCCCTTGCTCTCTTTCCAGGTCAGGGGAGGAAGGTCGCCTTCAGCGCTTCCATCAGGTTGGGGGCGAGATTCGGGTTCTCGATGATCTCGTCGACCGGGTCGTCCCCGGGTTCATCAGGCTGTCCAGCACCGCGAAGCCGCATGACGCAGGCTCCGGCGCCGTCTCGCAGGACGGCGGCCACGAGCCGGGCTTCGGTGCGACGTGGGGTGGTCGGCCGCTGCCTGGCGAAGGCGTTCGGAATCCGTCTCGGGCACCACCGGCAGCTCGGCCTCGGCATCCGGCGGCAGCACGATGATCTCCTGCGCCAGCGCGCAGCCCAGCACCAGATCCGGCCACGCGATATGGGCCAGCGCCTCGCCGAGGTCGCCGTCGGGCAGGGCTTCCTGGGCGACCGGCGTCAGCGGACTCGACGGGTCGAGCTGTCCTGCCAGCTCGGGCTGTTCGTCCAGCAGCGCCGCGGTCGGGACCAGCGCGAACAGTTGCGGCGGCTGATCCCACCCTCCGGAGGCGACAAACTCCTCGACTTCGCGGGCCAGATCGGCCACGCCGTGCTGCTTACTCGGTGCCATTGCCCCATCGTTCCAGGCGGCCCCCGCCGCGGCCGTCCGAGTCCGGTTTGGGCGGGTTCCGGGAACTCAGGACGGCATCCGTAGAGTTAGAGCATCAGGAGGCCGCACGCTGTACGCGCGCCCCCGCGAAAAAGTTCACCAAACCAGGAGCGTGTGCAGTGGCCACTCGGCCCCCCGTGAGCCTGCCGAAGCTGTCCCGGCGCAGCCGGATCCTGCTCATCATCGCCGCCGTCGTCATTCTGGCCCTGCTATTGGGCGCGAGACTGCTCGATACCTATGTCGACTGGCTGTGGTTCGGCGAAGTCGGTGCCCGGTCCGTATTCAGCACGGTGGTGGTGACCCGCATCGTGCTGTTCTTCGCGGTGGGCATCCTGGTCGGGGGTGCGCTCGCGATCAGCCTGATGATCGCGTATCGCACCAGGCCGGTCTTCGTGCCCATCTCCGGCAACGACGATCCGCTCGCGCGCTACCGGTCCGCGATCGTCGGCCGGATCCGCCTGTTCGGGATCGGCATCCCCGTCCTGACCGGCCTGATCGCCGGCGCGTCCGCGCAGGCCGACTGGCAGGTCGTGCAGTTGTTCATGAACGGCACGTCGTTCGGTCAGACCGATCCCGAGTTCGGGAACGACGTCGGCTTCTACGCCTTTGACCTGCCGTTCTACAACTGGCTCCTGGGCTGGCTCTTCATCGCGGTCGTCATCGGGTTCTTCGGCGCGCTGATCTCGCACTACGTCTTCGGCGGAATCCGGCTCGCGGGCAAGGGCGGCCAGCTCGCCGGGCCGACCCGGGCCCAGCTCGCCATCACCATCGGCATCTTCGTGCTGCTCAAGGCCGTCGAGTACTTCTTCGACCGCTACAACCTGCTTCTCTCCGACCGAGGAGCACCGCTGTTCATCGGTGCGACCTACACCGACCTGAACGCCGTCCTGCCCGCGAAGCTGATTCTGCTGTGCATTTCGGTGATCTGTGCGGTCGCGTTCTTCGCCGGCGCGTTCCTGCGCAACCTGCAGCTGCCCGCGATCGCCCTCGTACTGCTGATCCTGAGCAACGTGCTCGTCGGCGTCGCGTGGCCCGCTGTCCTCGACCAGTTCTCCGTGCGGCCCAACGCCAACGAGAAGGAATCCACGTCGATCCAGCGGAACATGGACGCGACGCGCCAGGCGTTCGGCCTCACGAACGTCGAGTACAAGGAGTACAGCGGCAAGTCCGAGGCGACCTCCACGGAGATCAAGCAGGACAAGGGAACCGTCCCCAACATCCGGCTCCTCGACCCGAACATCCTGAGCGACACCTTCACGCAGCGCGTCGGCCGTGAGAACTTCTACGGCTTCCCGTCCAAGCTCGACATCGACCGGTACAACATCGGCGGTGTCACGCAGGACTACATCGTCGCGGCAAAGGAGATCAAGACCGAAGGCCTCACCGGCAACCAGACCAACTGGATCAACAAGCACTTGGTCTACACACACGGCAACGGATTCGTCGCCGCTCCCGCGAACACGATCGACAGGGCGCTGAAGGACACCAACTCCGACGGCGGATACCCGATCGCCACCACCAGCGACACTCAGGACCTGGACGGCGCCGGCGCCACGGACCCGAACAAGCCGGGTATCAAGGTGGAGGAACCCCGGATCTACTACGGCGAGCTCGCGACCGACGCCGCGTACGCGATCGTCGGCGGCAAGGCCGGCGAGGCGCCGGGCGAGTACGACACCGCGGTCGACCGCGCCTACATCTACAAGGGCTCCGGCGGCGTGCCGATCGACAACTGGTTCAACAGGCTCGTCTTCGCCGCCGAGTACGGCGAGCGGAACATCCTCTTCTCCGACGCCATCGGCGACGGATCCAAGATCATGTACAACCGGGAGCCGCGGGACCGGGTCGCCAAGGTGGCGCCTTGGCTGACCCTGGACGGCGACCCGTACCCGGCCGTCGTCAACGGCAAGATCCTCTGGATCGTCGACGGCTACACCACGATGAACAACTTCCCGTACGCACAGCAGACCCAGCTCGGTACGGCCACCAACGACTCCCTCAGCGGCACCACCCGCCAGGCGAACTCGTCGATCAACTACATCCGCAACTCGGTCAAGGCCACCGTCGACGCCTTCGACGGCACAGTGACCCTGTACGGGATCGAAGACAACGAGCCGGTTCTCAACGCCTGGAAGAACGTGTTCCCCGGACTCGTCAAGCCGAGCAGCGAGATCTCCCCGGACCTGCGGTCGCACTTCCGCTACCCCGAGGACCTCTTCAAGGTGCAGCGGGAACTCCTGTCGAAGTACCACGTCAACAACCCGGCCGAGTTCTACGCGCAGCAGGCCTTCTGGAGCGTCCCGCAGGACCCGACGCAGGAAGGCGGCGTGAACCCGTCCGCATCCGGCATCGCGAATCAGCCCGGCTATTACGTCCTGGCCACCGCGCCAGGTGACACCAAGTCGAGGTTCCAGCTCACCAGCTCGCTGACCGGTCTCCAACGGCAATACCTGGCCGCGTGGATGTCGGTCTCCTCGGATCCCGAGGACTACGGGCGAATGCGGGTCCTGAAACTACCGACAGGCGCCAGCGGCGCCACCCAAGTCGACGGCCCCGTCCAGGTACAGAACAGATTCCAAAGCGATCCACGGGTCGCCCAGGACCGCACCCTGTTCAACAACCCCAACGTGACGGTCACCTACGGGAACCTGATCACACTGCCCGTCGCCAACGGCTTCCTCTACGTGGAACCGGTCTACATCCGGCAACGGAACCAGCTCAGCTACCCGCAGCTCGCCCGCGTCCTGGTCTCCTACGGAACCAAGATCGGCTTCGCCCCGACCCTGAGCGAGGCCCTCGACCAGGTCTTCGGGGCCGGTGCCGGCACCACCACGCCACCGCAGCCGGGACCGACGCAGCCACCCGGTACTACCCCACAGCCGCCTCCAGCGGCCGGAGGTAACCCGGCACTCGACAAGGCCGCTTCCGAGATGCACGACGCCTGGGTCAAGTTCCGCGCCGCCCAGCAATCCGGCAACTACGCCGACCAAGGCGCCGCCCTCGCCGCACTCGAGGCCGCATCAAAGGCATACGAGTCGGCCAAGGCGGCACCACCGGCCAGTACCCCACCACCGAGCAACCCGCCACCCAGCGGCCAGCCCGGAGGGTGACATCGCTAACTGAAAGGGCACCTGCTTTGCGCCTGCTCGATACGCAGGCGTAAGGTAGGTGTTACCGACGCGGGGTGGAGCAGCTCGGTAGCTCGCTGGGCTCATAACCCAGAGGTCGCAGGTTCAAATCCTGTCCCCGCTACAGAGGTTGGAGGCGCGGTCTGCGGAAATCGCAGACCGCGCCTCTTTCGCATTTCTCCCGAGGGTCGAACCCCCGGACCCTCGTCAGGGAGGGCTTCGCCCCCTGGACCCTTGACGGTCGCCGCCACCTTCCAACCCGGATTCATCGCGTCCTGCACGCCGAGATTCAGACCTTGGCCACCGGCGGGAAAGTGGATATGCGCGGCATCGCCCGCCAGGAAGACCCGGCCGGCGCGATGGTGCGCCGCCCGCCGTGCAGCGTCCGACAACCGGGACGCCCGCCGGATTTCCTACACCGTCACCGCGTCGCCGTACTTGCCGTGCAGGGCCTGTCGTACTTCCGCGGCCGAGACCTCGGCCCGCATGTCCGAGGACCGAGAGGCCCGATCGCCGTAGAGGAAGCGGTAGGGGCCCGGTTCACCCAACGGAATGAGCCCGGTGAACGTCGTCGGTCCGGTGGCTTCGCCGATGTTCCGCATCGAACGCCACTGCTTCTGCACGCCATCAGGTGGTCTCCCGAAGAGAACATCCGCGATCACACCGAATCCCTCACCGTCCACACCGGGAAAGTCCACGCCGAGGCCTTTGCGCACAACACTTCGCCCGCCGTCGAAGCCGACGAAGAATCCCGCGCTCAGCCGGATTTCGCCGTCGTGCGTACGCATATGCACGGTCACTGAGTCGGAGTTCTGTTCGAAACCGACTACTTCGTGGCCCCGCAAGACCTTCGTTCCTTGCGCGGCAAGCCGGTCCTCCAGGAAGCCCTCGATCTGTTCCTGCGGAATTCCCACCTGATACGGAAAACGTGTCTCCCAGCCGTCGTAGCGGACCGGGATCATAGCGAAGTGTCCGTCCTGCACGGTCGCGAACGAACGGGACTCGGCACCGTCCAGAAGCCCGCGCAGGTCCAGCGCCTTCGACAGTCCTGTCCGGCCGGGAAGCCGTTCCCGCACCACGACATCGACACCCGCGAGCACGAGCTCGTTCGCCAGCATCAGACGCGGGAAGAGGCCGATAGTAGGTCTGACCAGGCAGGACATCGCGCGGCAGGGCTCAAGCTGCTCAACGACGTCGGGTTGAACGGGCTCGCGCTCCGCCTGATCGCCCAGGAACTCGGGGTCAAAGCGCCGGCGCTGTACCGGCATATGAAGAACAAGCAGGAGCTGCTCTAATTCGCGGCGCGAGCGTTACGGCGGATGATGCTGGCCTATCGCGACGGCGCGAAGGTCTTCTCGGAGACCTTCCTGACCGACGACAGCCTGCTCGGCGACCATCCGCTCCGGGAACGCGTAGCGGCGGGCCTGGAGCCGCACCTGGCCGGACGAAACGCCGACCGCGTGGGTCTTCGACAAGGACGAGGAAGGGCGATTCGGCGACGGGTTGACCATGGTCCGCACCGGCGTCTTCGCCTGACTGGTCGAGAGGGATTCTCGATAACGCCAGGTCAACGGCGTACGAGAGCCTTAGAGGGGGGTGCCTGAAACCCGTTTCACCCCACGTGTAATCTTCTAAACACAACGACGCGGGGTGGAGCAGCTCGGTAGCTCGCTGGGCTCATAACCCAGAGGTCGCAGGTTCAAATCCTGTCCCCGCTACAGAAGAAAGAGGCATGTGCCTGCGGAAAACGCAGACACATGCCTCTTTTGTTTCGTACTTCGTAGGTCGCCGTTCGGATCGTCTTTCGGTCACGTGTTGGTCGTGCTGGGGGATACGTACCGCTGTATGGGGCCAGGGCCGGTTGCGCAGCGTATTCGGTCCATTGTGGACAGGCGTAGTGCATTGGGCCGAATGAGCGCATCTGACTAGCCACAATGGACAGATGTGCTGACCACAGTGGACACAGCATGCGAAAAGTGGGACCGTATAGGACGTGTCCGAATTGAATGCAACTGCCGCCGCACTGCTCGGTCTCCTCCACGACGGTCCCGCCACGGGCGGGCAACTGGTCGCCGGAGCGGGTGAGCGCTTCGGCGCCTTCTTCAGCGTGACCCGCAGCCAGGTCTACCGGGAGCTCCCGGCCCTGTCCAAGGAGGGCCTCGTCCGCCTTGGCAAGCAGGGACCGCGGTCGAGCCAGCAGTACCTGATCACCGCGGCCGGCAAGAAGGCGTTCAAGACGTGGCTTTCCTCCGAGGCCGGCCCTGACCACCTCCGCAGCCCGCTGATCCTGCGTCTCGTGCACGCCGGTTCGCTGACCGTGAAGCAGCGCTCGACCCTGCTCGAGTCGGCCCGCGCCAGCTACACGCAGCAGCTCGACGACGCCAAGGCCGCGACGAAGGCCGCCGACGGCCCGTACGCCAAGGCCGTGGCCGAGTTCGCGCAGGCCCAGGCCAAAGCGGCGCTGAAACTGCTGGATTCCATCCCCCAATCCTGACTCGGTGAGGTGCCCACGACCGGTTCCCCGCAACCGGTCGTGGGTTTTGCCGTAACCTTGACCGACGTGAGTGATGAGTTCGATGCGGCACTGAAGGACCTGGCCGGCAAACTGACGCAGATCGAGTCGGTGATGGACCTGGATGCGCTGCGTGCCCAGGTGGCGGAACTGGAGGAACAGGCCTCCAGCCCGAACCTCTGGGACGACCCCGAGGCGGCGCAGAAGGTCACCAGCCAGTTGTCCCACCGGCAGAGTGAGCTGCGCCGCATTTCCGAGCTGCGGCAGCGGCTCGACGATCTGGGCGTCCTCTACGAGCTGGCCGAGGCCGAGGGCGACTCCGGCAGCCTCAACGAGGCCGAGACCGAGCTCGGTTCGCTCGGCAAGGACATCGACGCGCTCGAAGTCCGCACACTGCTTTCGGGTGAATACGACCAGCGGAACGCCGTGGTCACCATCCGATCCGAAGCCGGTGGCGTCGACGCGGCCGACTGGGCCGAGATGCTGCTCCGGATGTACCTGCGCTGGTCGGAGCGGCACGGCTACCCGACGGACGTCTACGACATCTCCTACGCCGAAGAAGCGGGTATCAAGTCGGCCACCTTCAAGGTGACCGCGCCCTACGTCTACGGCACGCTCTCGGTCGAATCCGGCACCCACCGGCTGGTGCGTATCTCGCCGTTCGACAACCAGAGCCGTCGCCAGACCTCGTTCGCGCACGTCGAGGTGATGCCCGAGGTCGAGGAGGTCGACCACGTCGACATCCCCGAAAAGGACATCCGGGTCGATGTGTACCGCTCGTCCGGTCCCGGTGGTCAGAGCGTCAACACGACCGACTCGGCGGTGCGCATCACGCACATTCCGACCGGCGTGGTCGTCTCGTGCCAGAACGAGAAGTCGCAGCTGCAGAACAAGGCCGCGGCGATGAAGGTGCTCCAGGCGCGGCTGCTGCAGCGCAAGAAGGAGGAGGAGCGCGCCGAGATGGACGCGCTCAAGGACGGCGGCTCCAGCTGGGGCAACCAGATGCGCTCCTACGTGCTGCACCCGTACCAGATGGTCAAGGACCTGCGGACCGAGTTCGAGGTCGGGAACCCGTCCTCCGTGCTCGACGGCGACATCGACGGTTTCCTCGAGGCGGGCATCCGCTGGCGCAAGCAGTCCGGAGCCGCGTAACAACCGTGCGTAAGAGAGCAAGGGACCTTTGCTATCACTCTCCGGCAGAGTGCGGTAGCAAAGGTCCCTTGCTCTCTTGCTCTGCAGGTACGGCTACCCGGGCTTAACGAGCGGCATGGGTAGTATGCCGAACCGTGATCCGGCTCGAAGAGGTTTCCAAGGTCTACAAGACCTCGACCCGTCCCGCCCTCGAAAGGGTGTCGGTCGAGATAGACAAGGGTGAGTTCGTCTTCCTCATCGGTCCTTCGGGGTCGGGGAAGTCGACCTTCCTGCGTCTCTTGCTGCGCGAAGAGGTCCCGAGCAAGGGCCGCGTGATGGTCTCCAACTTCGACGTCGCCAAGCTCGCCCGCCGCCGGGTGCCGCGTCTGCGGCAGACCATCGGCTGCGTGTTCCAGGACTTCCGCCTGCTGGCGAACAAGACCGTCGCCGAGAACGTCGCCTTCGCACTCGAGGTCATCGGCAAGCCGCGCCCCACGATCCGCAAGGTCGTCCCGGAGGTGCTCGAGCTGGTCGGCCTCGACGGCAAGGCCGACCGCCTGCCGAACGAGCTGTCCGGCGGTGAGCAGCAGCGTGTCGCGATCGCCCGTGCCTTCGTGAACCGCCCGCTCGTGCTGCTCGCCGACGAGCCGACGGGGAACCTGGACCCCGACACCAGCCAGGACATCATGTTGCTGCTGGAGCGGATCAACCGCACCGGCACGACCGTGCTGATGGCCACCCACGACCATTCGATCGTGGACTCGATGCGGCGCAGGGTCGTCGAGCTGCAGCTCGGCAAGGTGATCCGTGACGACGCCCGAGGCGTCTACGGCATCGGCCGCTGACCGGCCGCCCAGCCCAGAACCGCTACCCACGACTCCCAAGGGACATCAACCCCGATGCGCGCCAGTTTCGTCTTCAGCGAGGTAGTCACCGGCTTGCGCCGGAACATCACGATGACCATCGCGATGATCCTCACCACCGCGGTCTCCCTCGCCATGCTCGGTTTCGGTCTGCTGGCCGTCGGCACGATCGACAAGATGAAGGCCAACTTCCTCGCCGACGTCGAGGTCTCGGTCTATCTGGTCAACGACATCAGCGCGGGTGACCCGACCTGTTCGCAGTCCGCCTGCACGTCGCTGCGTCAGGAGCTGCAAGGCAACGACGGCGTCGAGTCGGTCGTGTTCGAGAACCGCGAGCAGTCCTACGAGCGGTTCAAGAAGATGTTCGAGAGCCAGCCGGAGTTGCTCGCGCTGACGGGCCCGGAGGCGCTTCCGGCGTCGCTGCACGTGAAGCTGAAGAACCCGGAGCGCAGCCAAGCGATCATCCAGGAGTACACACCGAAGCCCGGCGTCGCGAAGGTGGACGACCAGCAGAAGGCGCTGGACCGCGTGTTCAACGCTCTCAACGGTGTGCGGAACCTGGCGTTCGGTGCCGCGCTGATCATGGCGATCGCGGCGCTGCTGCTGATCGCCAACACGATTCAGGTTTCGGCGTTCACCCGGCGCACCGAGGTCGGCATCATGCGGTTGGTCGGTGCGACACGCTGGTACACGCAGCTGCCGTTCCTCCTGGAGGCGGTGGTCGCCGGCCTGGTCGGTGCGCTCATCGGAATCGTCTTCCTCGTGCTCACCAAGGTGTTGCTGCTCGACCTTGTGCTCACCGGTGACGTGTTCCCCGCGGTCGGCATGCTCGAGTTGTTGTTCCCGGTGGCGCCGATCCTGCTGGCCGTCTCGATCGTCATCTCGGCGATCACCGGCTACGTGACGCTGCGCCTGTACGTCCGTCACTAGCCGTCCGATAACCACCTGCTCAAGCCCAGGAACTCACGTAGAGTCGCCGTCATGCCCAAAGAACGTGGACACAAGGTGATCGTGTCGAACCGCAAGGCTCGGCACGACTACTCCATCCTCGATACCTACGAAGCCGGTCTCGTGCTCGTCGGTACCGAGGTGAAGAGCCTGCGTGAGGGACGGGCATCACTGGCCGAGGCGTTCGCCACGGTCGACGACGGCGAGGTGTGGCTGCGGAACCTGCACATCCCGGAGTACGTGCAGGGCACCTGGACGAACCACACGCCGCGGCGCACCCGCAAGTTGTTGCTGCACCGCAGGGAGATCGAGCGGCTCATCGGCAAGACCAAGGAGAGCGGCCTTTCGCTGGTGCCGCTGTCGATGTACTTCAAGGACGGCAAGGTCAAGGTCGAGATCGCGCTGGCAAAGGGTAAGAAGTCCTACGACAAGCGTCAGGACCTCGCCAAACGGGACGCGGACCGCACCATCAGCCGGGCGATGGGCCGGGCGCTGAAGGGCCGGTACAGCGAGTGACCCAAGGGCCCTCGTCCGACGCCGACGTCGCTCGTTGGGTCTCGTCACTGGGCATCGACGGGCTCGTGGACATCCACGTGCATTTCCTGCCCAAGCCGGTCATGGACAAGGTGTGGGCTTACTTCGACCAGGCCGCGGAGCACTACGGCACGCCGTGGCCGGTGCAGTACCGCACGACGGAGGAAGAGCGGCTCGAGACGTTGCGCGCGCTCGGCGTCCGCAGGTTCGCGCCGCTCGTCTATCCGCACAAGCCGGGCATGGCCGAATGGCTGACGTCGTGGGCGCTGGAATTCGCCGCACGGGTACCGGACGCCGTACCGACGGGGACGTTCTACCCCGAACCGTCGGCGGTGTCCGTTGTGGATGGCGCTCTGCGCGCGGGTGCCCGCTGCTTCAAGGCGCACGTGCAGGTCGGCGCCTACGATCCGCGTGACGAACTGCTGGACGGTGTCTGGGGCGCCCTCGCCGACGCCGGCGTCCCGGTGATCGTCCACTGTGGACATGGTCCGCTTCGGGGTGTGTACACCGGACTGCGCCTGTTCGAAGAGGTCCTGATGCGGTATCCGCGGCTGACGCTCGTGCTCGCGCACGCGGGGATGCCGGAGATCGAGTTCGCGTTCGAGCTGGTGCGGCGGTATCCGCGGGTACATCTCGACACGACGATGGTCGGCGTTGAGTTCTCGCTTCGCGACAACCCTCTTCCGCCGGATTGGACGGATCGGCTGGCGGAATTCGCCGACCGGGTCGTGCTTGGCACGGATTTCCCCAACATCCCGTATCCCTATGCGACACAGCTACAGGCGATCGCCGGCTGGGCGGCCGACGATCGCCTGGGGGAGCCGTTCTTGAGAGCCGTGCTTCACGACACGCCCGCGAAGCTGCTCAGCGTTTGAGCTGAGCCAGTTCGCTCACCGAAATCGCGCGGCCGAGCACCCGTGTCCCCAGGTCGGAAACCGGGATGTGCTTGCCCGCCAGGACGAATCCGCCCGTCGCGAGTACCACCCACGGTGCCGGTCCCATCGCGAGTCCGTCGCTCAGCGGCGCGAAGCCGTGCGCTGCCAGGCCGAGCAGGCCGCCCGCGATCAGCAGGCCGGCCAGGACTAGCTGAGGCGTCTGTGCGGTGGGCGCGGGGCCGGAGCTCTGGATCTCGAAGCCGTCGAAGAGCCGCATGAACACGAAGAGGACAAGGCCGCAAGCGCCGAGCCACGCCGGCACCATCGTCAGCCACAGCACGGAACCGGGTGCGGGCGTCTCGTAACCCAGGCCGTAGACCAGCACGCCGGAGACGACGATCAGCGCGGGCATATGCCAGAGGTAGACGGTCATGAAGCGAGCGCCGATCCAGCGGAGTGCGGCGTCGAGGTTCGGGCGGGCGGCCAAGGCGTTCAGCTGCGGTTTGAAGGCCAGCAGGAGGCCGATCTGGCCGATCGCGAGGAAGGCGAGCAGTACGGTCGGCGGGCTCATGTTCGACACCGGTGCGCCCGGCATGCCGATCATGCTCGCGGGATACGGGCCGAAGGCGACCATCAGCGCGGCGATACCGAAGCCCGCGGCGGACATGCCCAGCGCGGCGTTGCGGTTCAGCGAACCGAGACGTCCTTCCGTGTAGTGGAAACCCAGCTGGTGGACAGCGACCCAGACGAAGACCGCGTTCGCGAAGCCGATCAGGCCGAGGTCGTTGAACCTGGCGACGTCGACGAGGACGGCGGCGGCGACCATCGCGAGCGGGACTTTCAGGCCCCAACGGCGGTGGGCGGCGGCCATCAGCGGGGTCAGCAGCACGGTGAGCACGTACACCGCGAGGAACCACAGCAGTTGTGCGGCGATCGCGCCGGCGACCTGGAGTGGCTGCTCCGGAATGCCGACGCCGCGCAGGATGTCCGGCACGAACAGCCAGATACCGATCAGCGGCAGTACCGGCACCATCAGACGCTTGAGCCGTCCGGCGAGCCACTCACGCGAACCGGCCGCGCGGCGCAGCGAGATCAGATTGGCCGCACCGCCCGCGAAGAACACGAGCGGCATCACCTGCGACAGCCACGTGATCACCCACCAGCCGGGAGTCGCCAAGGCGTTCCCGGTGGTGAGGTGACCGTCGGAAAAGGACAGCACCGGCACCGCCCAGTGCTGAGCGACGACCGCGAGAATCGCGCCCGCGCGGACGATGTCGAGGAACCTGTCCCGGCCGGCGTGTGCGGCCGGCTTCTCGCTCGTGTGCATGACGAGAAGCCTGGTATTTCGAGGCCTCGGAAACAGCGGTGCGTACCGCCGTATCCGTCTTCCTGTTTTCGCCCTGCGGAGGTGGAGTTTTCCCTACCCCACGCCGTCGGGTTCCGGTTCCGGCCTGGCCGCGGGTTCGGGAACGGGTGCCGGGCACAGCCGGAATTCCCAGCCGTCCTCGACCTGGCCGAGTTCGTACCGGGTTTCGATCTTCGGCCCGTCGTGCAGGTGAACGTGTTTGAGGATGGTGCCCGCGACCGGCTCGTCGTCGGTGAGGTCCTGGATCCGCCCGTCGAGCGGGCCGCCGAAGAAGCGGGCACGGTGGGAGGGCCGGTCGGTCATGGGTCCTCCTCGATTCTCGGGCTCGCGTCACTGCACAGTCTGCCAATGTTAGGTGAGTGACGGGCTCGACACCAAGAGCTACCTCAGGCCGCGGTAAGGCTCGCGGCCACGCGGTAGCAAAGGTCCCTTGCTCTCTTCGCGCAGGTCAGCGGCCCAGGTACGTAAGCACGGCCCGGACCCGGCGGTGTTCTTCGGAGCTCGCCTCGAGGCCGAGCTTCGAGAAGATATTTCCGATGTGCTTCTCGACGGCGCCATGCGACACGACGAGCGAGTTCGCGATGGCCGTGTTCGAAAGTCCCTGTGCCATCAGGCCCAAGACCTCGGATTCACGCGCGGTCAGCGCGTCGAGCGGGTTCTTTCGGCCGCGAGCCATCAGCTGCGCGATGACGTCCGGGTCGATCGCCGTTCCGCCCCCGGCAACGCGTTTCACCGCGTCGAGAAAGTCCGCGACGTCGGCGACGCGCTCCTTCAGCAGATAACCGACTCCGCCGGCGCCACCGGACAGCAGTTCGACGGCGTAGCTCTCTTCGACGTATTGCGACAACACCAGGACAGGAAGTCCGGGGACGACGTCACGGGCGCCCAACGCGGCACGAAGGCCTTCGTCGGTGAACGTCGGCGGCATCCGCACGTCGACGATCGCGAGGTCGGGCCGGTGTTCTTTCACCGCTCCCAGCAGGTCGTCGCCGTTGTCCACGGCCGCGACGGTCTCGATGTCCTCGTCGGCGAGCAGGCGGATCACCCCCTCGCGCAACAGAACGGCGTCTTCGGCGATGACAACCCGCATCCGGCCCCCAGCGTCGTGAATGAATGGCTATGCCTATTCACTCACGACCTGGTCACCATTGGCACGGCAGGTCCGCGCGAATTACCGTCGGGCCGCCGGTCGGGCTGACGACGGTGATCACGCCGTCGATCGTCGCCGCGCGGTCGGCCAGGCCGGCGAGACCGCCGCCGGGCCGGACCTCGGCGCCGCCGTGCCCGTTGTCGGTGATCTCGACGATCACCATCGAATCGGTGCGCCACACCTTCACACCCGCTTCGGTGGCACCGGAATGCTTCGCGATGTTGGTCAGCGTCTCGCCGACGATGAAGTACGCCGTCGTCTCGACGGCCGCGGGCGGCCGCGGCTCGACATCCACATGGACGTCGACGTGAATCGGCGACTTCGCCGCCTGCGCGGACAATGCGGCGTCGAGCCCGCGATCACCGAGTACGGCTGGGTAGATACCCCGCGCCAGGTCTCGCAGCTCCGACACCGCGAGCTTCGCGTCGAGATGTGCTTCGTCGATCAGTTCGCGTACGGCGTTCGGGTCCTTGTCCAACTTCGACTTCGCGCGGCCCAGGCTCATCGCGACGGCCACCAGCCGCTGCTGCGCGCCGTCGTGCAGATCGCGTTCGATTCGGCGGCGCTCGGCTTCTGCGGCGTCCACGCCTCGCGCCCTCGACGCCTGAAGGTGCTCTGCCTTCTGCTCGAGCCGCTTCGTGCGGTTCGGTCCCAACAGGGCGTACGCGAGGTTCCCGTGCAGCCAGCCGAGCCACGGGGTCACCCAGATCGCCATCGGGAGCAGCACGATCGACACCAGCGCGATCGGGAGCTCCACACAGGCCAGCGGGAACGTGAGCATCAGGTACGCCAGGTCGCGCCACGTCGACGGGTCGGTCAGCCGGATGAGCCAACGCCGGACCACCGACTGCCCCTCCACCGAAAGCCGCTCGATCGGCACCAGCGGAGTCCCCAGCATCTTCCGGGCCCACGACCGCTCCCGGTCGCCGGACCACCGGATGAACCCGGTCGTCGCCCAAAGGATCGGGAACCCGATCCACACGATCACCGTCGCGATCCCGGCCGCCAGACCGGCGACGATCAGCACGAACTGGATCACGCGGAAGAAGAAGCTGACGATCATGTAGACGATCGCTCGCGCCGATCTGGGGCGCGGATGCTCCAGCTGCCGCGCCTGCTGCTCGACCGTCATCCGTTCACCGTGCTCATCGTCGGAACCTCGCCCCAAGAGTCCTCCAGCCGGCGACGCTGGGCATAGGTGGGCCCGAGCAGCGCCGTGGCCAGCCGGGCGTGCGCTCCCGCCAGTGCCTTCGTCAACGCTACCGACAGCGCGATGAACAGCACGCCGAGAGCCGCCCAAGGCAGCGCTTCGACCGTCGAATCAACGGTGAACCAGGGGACATCCCAGGACGGGAAGTGGTACTCGCCGTCCGGCAGGAACCGGTAGTAGATCGGCAGCCCCGCGAGGCCGAGACTCGTCGCCCAGAACGTCGTGACCAGGACGAACTCGATGATTCCCAGCGGGAACAGCAAGAAGAAGTAGCCCATGTCGCGCCAGGTCGAGGTGTCCTTCAGACGCGCCTTCCAGCGCACGGACTGGCGAGCGGTCGGCAACGGCAGGTACGGCAGATCGATGTAGTGGTCGAGCAGTGCGTACACGCGGGCGCGCTCCATCCGGGCCGCTCCGCGCGTCGCCAACACGAGCAACGCCAGCACAGGCAGACCCAGCCAGACCACCACCGTGCCGATACCGAGCGATGTGAAGGACACCAGCAGCGTGAACGCGATGATGCCCATCGGCAGGTTCATCAGCAGATAGACCAGCGAGCCGCCGAACGACGGATCGGACCGGCTCAACTCCCGCTCGGCCGCTAGCGAACTCATGGTCGGCTCCTCTCTGATTCGAGGACACCAGCATCGCCCGGCAGGCCCCCGGCAACCATGGTGCCCGCGGGTATGTCCCAGGTGGGGCTAGCCCCACCTGCGGAATATCTGAGTTGCCTGCCCGCGTTATGATGTACAGGTTGTATCCCACAAGGGGGTGAACGGTTTCGACTTTGGACGTTGAATCAGGAGAAGCGTGCCGGTGCAGGCGAGAGACCACCGTAAGCGTCATCGCAAACCAATAAGCGCCGAGCCTAAGAGCCAGCGCGAGTTCGCTCTTGCTGCCTAAGCAGTAGAGCAACTCTGTCGGTCCGGGGTCGCCTCCGACCCGGTCACCGGCATCAGCTAGGAGGCTTACCGCAGGACCCGGCTACGGGGTTCGGTTGGGAAACAAACAGTGGCTGGGCTCGTCACTTCGGCTTGTTCGCGTGACCGAAGGGGCCAAGTAGAGACATAGCGGACTGCGCACGGAGAAGTCCTGATGAAGCGCCAGAGGACCCGGGTTCAATTCCCGGCACCTCCACCGTCGATCGGAGGCCCATGCCCACACCGGGCGTGGGCCTTCTGTCGTATCGGCCGCCCGTTGGGGCGGGCATGCGCCGAGGTGGATGCCTAAGTTGGTCGTATGCGGCTTCACGTACATCAGTGGGGATCAGGGCCGAGAGTCGTGCTGGTGCACGGGGTGCTGCTCGGCGGCCGGGAGGCCTGGCGGGCGCAGCGGCCACTGACCGAACGGTGGACCCTGCTGGCTCCCGATCGGCTCGGACACGGGAAGTCGCCGGACGGGGTGCAGGACTTCGAGGTCGACGCCGGCTTGATCGCGGAGCAGTTGCTCGACGAGCCCGCGCATCTGGTCGGACTGTCCTATGGAGCGATCGTCGCGATGTTCGCGGCCGCCCGGAGGCCCGAGATGGTGCGGACGCTCACCATGGTCGAGCCGCCCGCGACCGGCGTGGTTCGCGGAGACGAAGTCGTCGATGAGTGGGATGCCGAGATGAGGAGGTTCCTCGACGGTCCCCTTGACGATCCGCGGGAGGTTTTCGAAGCCTTCTTTCCGCTCGCCGGGGTGCCGCTGTCCATTCCGGATCCCGTACCCGAGCCGCTGCGGCGAGGCGTCCGCGCGCTGGCCGGGATGCGGCCGCCCGGCGACGCGGCCCTGCCGCTCGATGCGCTGACGAGGGCCGGCTTCCCGCTGCTCGCGGTCACCGGCGGCCATCGGCCGGAGTACGAGATCATCGCCGACGAGATCGTGCGCAGAACCGGGGCTCGACGTGCGGTCGTGCCGGGAATGGGTCATCTCGTGCCCGATGTCGGGCAGCTTTTCAACACCCGGCTCGAGGCCTTTCTGGGTCACGGACGGTAAGCGGGACCAAGGTCAATTTCGTCTCAATTCACCCGCGCCGGGAACTGCGATGAGGCGGGATGTCATGCTGAGTGTCCGACCATGGCCCTCTTGCGAACCGACCCCGTGTCGCCGGAAGGCCGGAAGAAGGTGGCAGATGACCTGGGCTAGGCATTCCAGTCGTCCCGACCCCGCGGAAGATCAGAGCCGGATGGCCGGCGTACGAGCGGAGGAAGAAGTCCGCCTCACGCTGCAGAACGCCAGAGCCGCTCGTACCGTCGCCGGACATTCTTCGGACGCCGTCGACTGTGCCGAACTCCTGGCGATGCTCGGTCTAGAAGGAGTACAGAAGCAGCACGCTCAGCGCGCCTGACCCCCGATTCGGGTGGTCAGTTCGGCCGCGGTCACGTGGACCTCTTCGGCGAGGTCAGGCCAGGTTTCGTCACAGCCTTCGGTACCCGGGCAGAGGTGGCGCAGGGTCACGCTGATCGCGGCCATCGGGCGGCCGCCGTGGTCGAAGACCGGGCATGCGACCGATGCGAAGCCTTCGGTGACGTTCCCGTCTTCGACCGCCCAGCCGCGTCTGCCCTCCTCGTTCAGCGTGCGACGCAGCTCCGCGAGATTTCGCGGACCGCGGCCGGTGCGCAGGACGAAGGCGGAAGCGGCTGGGAAAAGGGCACGCACATGTGGTGCCGGCAGGTGGCGGAGGATCGCCCGGCCGGACGCCGTGAGCTGTCCGGGCAGCCGGACCCCGACCTCGGTGACCAGGGTTTCCGGGCGGGCGGGGCGCTCTTTGAGCAGGTAGAGCGATTCGTTGCCGTGCAGGACGCCGAGATGTGCGGTGTGCCCGGCGCGATCGACGAGCTTGCGCAGCAGCGGGCCGGCGAGCCGTTCCAGCGGGTCATGCCGCAGGTAGGCCGACCCGAGTTCGAACGCGGCGATGCCGAGTCCGTAGCGGCGCTCCGCGGGCAGGTGCGCCACGAAACCGGCGGTCTCCAGCTCCGCGAGCAGGTGATACGTCGTCGAGCGCGGAAGGCCCAGTTCGCGGGCGATCGCGGCCGCGGACACCGGGCCCGGCCTGGCGGCGAGGGTCCGAAGGATGCCCAGACCGCGTCGCAGCGCCGGTACTTCGCTGCTTTCACCCATCCCAACCTCCTCTTCGCTCGGCAGCGGTGGGAGCAAGGGACCTTTGCTACCGCTTGTTTAGGCAGGCTAAGTAAGCGGTAGCAAAGGTCCCTTGCTCTCGTTTGCGCCCGGCCTTGCGTCTTGAATACCAGACACAACCACCGGTTGGGGCCGCCCACCAGGGCGCACGGCGTTGTCCAATGGGGCTATGCCGGAAACCGTACTGCTGGGCTCCGAACCGCTTCGGCCCGAACAGGTCGTCGCGGTCGCCCGTGACCACTCGCCCGTCGCGGTCAGCGAAGCGGCCGAGAAGAACCTCGCCGCGACTCGCCAGCACATCGACGACCTTGCCCACGCCGAGACGCCGACCTACGGCGTTTCGACCGGCTTCGGGGCGCTCGCCACCAGGCATATTCCACTCGAGAGCCGCACCGCGCTTCAACGGTCGCTGATCCGCTCGCATGCGGCGGGAGCGGGGCAGGCCGTCGAGACCGAGGTCGTGCGGGCGCTGATGCTTCTGCGGCTTCGCACCCTTACGAGTGGCTACACCGGTATCCGCCCGCAGACGGCGCAAGCGCTTGCGGCCCTGCTCAACGCGGGGATCACCCCGATCGTCCACGAGTACGGCTCGCTCGGCTGTTCGGGCGACCTCGCGCCGCTGGCCGCCGTCGCGCTCGCGTTGATGGGTGAAGGCGAAGTCACCTTCAAGGGCGAAGTGGTCCCGGCGGGCGAAGCGCTGAAGCAGGCCGGGATCGAGCCGGTCGTGCTCGCGGAGAAAGAGGGCCTCGCCCTCACCAATGGGACCGACGGCATGCTCGGCATGCTCCTGCTCGCCGCGGCCGACCTTCGCAAGCTCCTCGACACCGCCGACATCACCGCTGCGATGAGCGTCGAAGCACTCCTCGGCACCGACCGCGCCTTCGCGGCCGATCTTCAGGCGTTGCGCCCGCATCCCGGACAGGCGGTCAGTGCGCAGCGGATGTGGACGGCGCTCCAGGACTCGAAGATCGTCGAGAGCCACCGCGGCCCGGACTGCAACCGGGTCCAGGACGCCTATTCGCTTCGCTGCGCGCCCCAGGTCCACGGCGGCGCGCGGGACAGCCTCACGCACGCGGAGCTGGTCGCCGGCCGCGAGCTTCAGTCCGCTGTGGACAATCCCGTCGTCCTGGCCGATGGCCGCGTCGAGTCGAACGGCAACTTCCACGGCGCGCCGGTCGCGTACGTGTTGGATTTCTTGGCCATCCCGCTCGCGGACGTCGCCAGTATCGCCGAGCGCCGCACCGACCGGATGCTCGACAAGACCCGCTCGCACGGCCTGCCGCCGTTCCTCGCGTACGACCCGGGCGTCGACTCCGGCCACATGATCGCCCAGTACACGCAGGCCGCCGTGGTCAGCGAGCTCAAACGGCTCGCGGTGCCCGCGTCGGTCGATTCGATCCCGAGCAGCGCGATGCAGGAAGACCACGTTTCCATGGGCTGGTCGGCCGCGCGCAAGCTGCGCAAAGCCGTCGAGGGCCTCAACACCGTCCTCGCCATCGAACTGCTCACCGCCGCGCGTGCGCTCGACATGCGCGCGCCCCTGAACCCGTCGCCGGTCACCGGCCGGGTCCGGGATCTGCTCCGTACCAAGGTCGAGGGCCCCGGCCCCGACCGTCACCTGGCGCCGGAAATCGCCGCCGCCGAAGAACTCGTCGCGTCGGGTGCCGTTCTCGCCGCGGCCCAACTGGAGGTCTGAGCACATGTCCCGTACGGTCCGTGCCGCCCGAGGCACCACGCTCACCGCGAAGAACTGGCAGACCGAAGCCGCGCTGCGGATGTTCCACAACAACCTCGACCCCGAGGTCGCGGAACGCCCCGAGGACCTGGTGGTCTACGGCGGCACCGGCAAGGCCGCCCGCAACTGGGCCAGCTTCGACGCGATCACCCGCGAACTGACCGCTTTGGAGCAGGACGAGACGCTGCTCGTCCAGTCCGGCAAGCCGGTCGGCGTGTTCCGCACGCACGAATGGGCGCCGCGCGTGCTCATCGCGAACTCCAACCTCGTCGGCGACTGGGCGACCTGGCCGGAGTTCCGCCGCCTGGAAGCACAGGGTCTGACGATGTACGGCCAGATGACCGCAGGGTCCTGGATCTACATCGGCACGCAGGGCATCCTGCAGGGCACGTACGAGACCTTCGCCGCCGTCGCGAAAAAGCGGTTCGGCGGCAGCCTCAAGGGCACGCTCACCGTCACCGCGGGTCTCGGCGGCATGGGCGGGGCCCAGCCGCTGGCCGTCACGATGAACGACGGTGTCGCGCTCGTCATCGAATGCGACCCGCAGCGCGCGCACCGCCGCGTCGAAACCCGTTACCTGGACGAGGTCGCCGATGATCTCGACGATGCGATCCGCCGGGTCGAAGCGGCCAAGAAGGAGAAACGCGCGCTGTCCGTCGGCGTCGTCGGCAACGCCGCCGAGGTGCTGCCCGAACTGCTGCGCCGCGGCGTCGAGGTCGATATCGTCACCGATCAGACCTCCGCGCACGACCCGCTTTCCTACCTGCCCAAGGGAATCAGCGTCGATGACTGGCAGGACTACGCGGCCAAGAAGCCCGACGAGTTCACCGATCGCGCCCGCGAGTCGATGGCCGACCACGTCGAGGCGATGCTCGGCTTCCTCGACAAGGGCGCCGAGGTCTTCGACTACGGCAACTCCCTGCGCGGGGAGGCGAAACTCGGCGGTTGCGAGCGCGCGTTCGACTTCCCGGGTTTCGTGCCCGCGTACATCCGCCCGCTCTTCTGCGAGGGCAACGGACCGTTCCGCTGGGCGGCGCTGTCCGGCGACCCCGAGGATATCGCGGCCACCGACCGCGCGATGCTGGAACTGTTCCCGGAGAACGAATCCCTCGCGCGCTGGATCAAACTGGCCGGCGAACGCGTTGCCTTCCAAGGACTTCCGTCGCGTATCTGCTGGCTCGGCTACGGCGAGCGGCACCTGGCGGGTCTGCGGTTCAACGAGATGGTCGCCAGCGGCGAACTGAAGGCGCCGGTCGTGATCGGCCGTGACCACCTCGACTCGGGCAGCGTCGCGTCGCCGTACCGCGAGACCGAGGGCATGGCCGACGGTTCCGACGCGATCGCCGACTGGCCGCTGCTCAACGCGCTGGTCAATACGTCGTCCGGGGCGAGCTGGGTGTCGATCCACCACGGTGGCGGCGTCGGCATGGGCCGCTCGATCCACGCCGGCCAGGTCAGCGTGGCGGACGGAACCCTGCTGGCCGCGCAGAAACTCGAGCGGGTGCTCACCAACGACCCAGGTATGGGCGTCATCCGGCACGTCGACGCCGGTTACGACCGGGCGGCCGAAGTCGCCGACGAGCGCGGCGTCCGGGTGCCGATGCGGGACGCCGAGTGACCGCGTCCTCGTCACTGAACGAGATCTCGGACGTCGGCCGCGATCCGAAGCGTGGTGGCTACTCTCGCCACGCCTTCGACGCGGCCGAGTCCGAGCTGCGCACCTGGTTCGTGGAGCGCGCGGGCCGGCTCGGGCTGGACGTCGAGACCGACCGCAACGGCAACATCTGGGCCTGGTGGGGCACCCCCGGACCGGACGCGGTGGTCACCGGCAGCCATCTCGATTCCGTTCCCGGAGGTGGCGCCTTCGACGGTCCGCTCGGCGTGGTCAGCGCACTGGACGCGGTGGAGACCTTGCAGGCCAAGGGTTTCCGTCCGGCGAAGCCGTTCGCGGTGGTCGTCTTCGCCGAGGAGGAAGGCGGCCGGTTCGGCGTACCGTGCCTCGGCTCGCGCCTGCTGACCGGGACGATCGACGCGGACAAGGCGCGCGGCCTGCGGGACCCCGACGGGGTGACGTTCGCCGAAGCCGCCACGAAGTCCGGGCTCGATCCCGTGCGCATCGGTCTCGACTCCGAACGGCTCGGGATGATCGGCCGGTTCCTCGAACTGCACGTCGAACAGGGCCGCGGTCTGGTCGACCTGCGCTCGCCGGTGGCCGTCGGCAACACCGTGATCGCGCACGGCCGCTGGCGGTTCTCCTTCAGCGGACAGGGAAACCACGCCGGCGCCACGCTGATCGACGATCGTCATGATCCGATGATCCCGGCCGCCGCGACCGTACTCGCCGTGCGGCGGCTGGCGAAGACCATGGCCGACGCCAGGGCGACGGTCGGCCGCCTGCTGCCGATCCCTGGCGGGACGAATGTCATCGCGTCCACTGTGGACCTTTGGCTGGACGCGCGGGTGCCGGGCCCGGACACGCCTGAACTGGTCGCCGAGATCGCCAAGGCCGCCGGAGAGGTGGCGGATCAGGAAGGCTGCCGCGTCGAGGTCACCAAGGAGTCGTACTCCAGCGATGTCGTCTTCGACGACAAGCTGCGCCGCGACCTCGGTACCTGGCTGGGCGGACCGCCGGAACTGCCGACCGGGGCTGGGCACGACGCGGCGATCCTCGCCGGGTTCGTGCCGTCCGGGATGCTCTACGTGCGGAATCCGACCGGTATCAGCCATTCGCCGGAAGAGTTCGCGGAACCGGACGACGTCGATCACGGGGCTCGCGCGCTCGCGGACGTGCTGGAGAATTTGTCGACATGACGACTTATTGGGGTGAGCGAGTCTGGTTGCCGGGTGGTGTCGCGGACGCCGTCCGGATCGAGGTCGACGGCGGCCGGATCACTTCGGTGACCGTGGACGCGCCGAGGACCGGGACCGTCCTTCGTGGACTGACCGTACCCGGGTTCGCGAACGGCCATTCGCACGCTTTCCATCGCGCGCTGCGGGGGCGGACGCACCACGACCGCGGGACGTTCTGGACCTGGCGGGAGCGGATGTATTCGCTCGCGGCACGGCTCGACCCCGAGTCCTACTACCGCCTGGCTCGTGGCGTCTACGCCGAGATGGTGCTGGCCGGTTACACGAGCGTGGGCGAGTTTCATTACCTGCACCACGCGCCGGGCGGGAAGCCGTACACCGAACCGAACGCGATGGGCGACGCGCTGCGGTTGGCGGCCGAGGAGGCCGGAATCCGGCTGACGCTGCTGGATACCTGCTATCTCGCCGGCGGGATCGGCGTCGAACCCGACGAAGTGCAGCAGCGGTTCTCGGACGGCTCCGCGGCGAACTGGGCGCAACGGGCCGGCTTACTCCAGGAGAACGAGATGTTCCGGGTCGGCGGCGCGATCCATTCGGTGCGCGCGGTTCCCGCCGGACAACTGTCCGAAGTGGACAATGGAGTGCCGGCAGGACGTCCGCTGCACGTGCATCTTTCCGAACAGCGAGCCGAGAACGAGCAATGCCTGGGGGCATACGGCCTGACGCCGACCGGCCTGCTCTACGACAACGGCGTGTTGAGTGGCCGGCTCACCGCGGTGCACGCCACGCATCTGACAAGGCTCGACATCGAGCGGCTCGGCGCCTCACGCAGTCGTGCGTGCTTCTGCCCGACGACCGAACGGGATCTCGGTGACGGCATCGGCCCTGCGCGGACCTTGCTGGATGCCGGGGTGCGGCTGTCTGTCGGCAGTGACAGCAACGCGGTCGTCGACGCGTTCGAGGAGACACGGGCGCTCGAGCTGAACGAGCGGCTTTCGAGTGAACAGCGTGGCCGCTTTACCGCGGCGGAACTGCTGGCGGCGGCCACGGATCACGGCGCCATCGGCTGGGACGAGGTCGGCGAACTGGCCGAGGGCGCGGGTGCGGACTTCGTCACGGTGGACCTCGGATCGGTACGCACCGCGGGGATCGAGCCGTCCGGCGTGGTCTTCGCCGCGTCCGGGGCGGACGTTCGCGACGTTGTCATCGCCGGGCGGGAGATCGTCCGCGATGGCGTTCATCAGCTGATCGACGGTCCAGAAACGGTGCTGGCCAAGGAGATCGAGGCATTGTGGCAGTCCTGATCACGGGAATCGGCGAACTCACCACCAACGACGCCGAACTGGGCAAGTTGCATGACGCGGCCGTCGTCATCGACGGCGAGCGGATCGCCTGGGTGGGCGCCGCCGGAGACGCTCCCGACGCGGACGAGCGGGTCGACGTCGAGGGCCGTGCGGTGCTACCGGGCTGGGTGGACAGCCACACGCACCTCGTCTTCGCCGGTGACCGCACCGCCGAGTTCGAAGCGCGGATGGCCGGAAAGGCTTACAGCGCCGGAGGAATCGCGGTCACCGTCGGAGCGACACGGTCCGCGTCGGACGCCGATCTGGCGACGAACCTGCGCCGCCACGTCAACGAGGCCGCGCGGCAGGGAACGACGTGTCTCGAGACGAAGACCGGCTACGGCCTCACCGTCGAGGACGAGGCGCGTTCGGCTCGGATCGCCGCCGAGGTTGCCGACGAAGTCACCTTCCTCGGCGCGCATTTGGTGCCGCCGGGTGCGGACGCGGAGTCCTATGTGGACCTGGTGTGCGGCGACATGCTCGACGCCGTCGCGCCGCTGGTGCGGTGGGCGGACGTCTTCTGCGAGACCGGCGCTTTCGACGAGGCGCAGTCCGGGCGGGTGCTCAAGGCGGCGCGGGAACGTGGGCTCGGCCTGCGGGTGCACGGGAACCAGCTTGGGGAAGGTCCGGGCGTCCGGCTCGCCGTCGAACTCGGCGCGGCGAGCGTCGACCACTGCACCTACTTGAGCGATGCCGACGTCGAGGCGCTCGCGGCTTCGGACACGGTCGCGACCTTGCTCCCGGCCTGCGACCTGTCGACCCGGCAGCCGCTGGCGCCGGCGCGGCGGCTGCTGGATGCCGGGGCGACGGTCGCGCTGGCGAGCAACGCGAACCCGGGTAGCTCGTACACGACGTCCATGGCGTTCTGTGTGACGACCGCGGTGCTGCAGATGTGGATGACGATCGACGAGGCCGTCTGGTCCGCGACGGCTGGTGGTGCGAAGGCGCTTCGCCGCGACGACGTCGGCTTCGTGAGGCCGGGCGCGCGGGCCGACCTTCAGGTGCTCGAAGCGCCTTCGACGACGCACCTGGCGTACCGGCCCGGAGTGCCGCTGACGGCCTCGGTCTGGCGGCGAGGAGTGCCCCTGACCAGTGGGTTCGTGGCAAAGCGGTAGCAAAGGTCCCTTGCTCTCCCGGTGGGTCAGGAGGCTTGGCGGAGGGTCTCCTCGACGCGCTCTCGGAGCTCCCGCGGGAGTTCGTCGAGCAGCGGTGCCCGCTGGGCCAGGTGATCCTCGCTCAGGTGGGTGAGCAGGTCGAGCGCGGGCGCCCAGAGGTCCTCGTCGTCGACCGCGACGCGCAGGAGACCGCGGAACCGCTCGTCCGGGAGCAGCCCGACGACGTGGTCGATACGGCTCTTGTCGTCGAGGACGAACGCGATCCGGATCAGGGCGGCGTCGCCGATGATGTCGAGGCATTTCCGCATGGTCGGATCGGGCAGGTGGCCGACGAAGCGGCCGACGGTGATCCAGTCCTCGCGACGCATCAGCTCGCCGGCGACAGCGACGACGGTGTCGAGAGGGATCCTCGTGATGATCGCGCTCGCGCGCCGCGGGTCCAGTTCGGCGGCGACGTCGGACAGGAAGTGCGGCTTGAGCCTTTTCGCGACGTCGACGCCCCGGGAGACGTCCACCAGCCCGGCGATCCGGGCGCACAGAAGCGGGCCGAAGACCTTCTCGGCGATCTTCGCGAGCACCGCACCCGGGATCAGCTTGCTGGCCATCGCCATCCGTTCGAGGACGGCGAGATTGGCGTCGAACAACGTGTCGGTGACCTGCTCGCGGAATGCCTGGAGTTCGGCGGCGTCCACTCGCTCGAGGTATGCGAGTCGCTCGGGAGTGCTACCCAGGACACGGGCGAGCTTCAGGATCTCGGCTTGGGAGGCGTAGTTCTCGGTGGTCACAGGCCCACCACCTTGCGGACGGCTCCGCGCAGCAGGGCGGGTACGTACTTCAAGCCCTCTTCGCCCGCTTCGGCGAGCGCCTTGGCCTGGCGGTGCCGCGCGTCGCGAACCGCGTCGGAGAGATCCTGTTTCTCGTCGTCGGCCAGCGCCTCGATGCCTGCCGGGACAGGACCGCCGAGCTGACCGGAGAGTGTGCGCTCGGCCATGGTCGATCATCTTGCCTCATGAGCATGGATATCGAGTCGTCCGCGATCCGCGTCGGCGAGTTGGGACTTGACTTTCGTCCATGGCGGGGTGGTCGTGACTGCTTGTAGCGTCCGGTCCTGTGAACGACGGTGAGGAGGCGGCGCGGCGCGGGTGGCGGCTGGTGCTGGACATCGGGCTGTGGCTGGGGTTGAGCGGGCTGGTGCTGATCGACGCGGGGTCGAATCAGAACCTCTGGGAGCTCGTGGGCGGCCTGGTCGCGACCGCGATCGTGGTGGCGACCGCGCGCAGATATCCGCTGGTGTCGCTCACCGTCGCGATGCTCGCGGCCTTCGTCGTGCTGGGCGACTACGGCGGGCGAGTGCCGATCTGGGAAGGCTTCCTCATGGTCGCGGCGGGCTATCTCAGCGGGTACCGCGCACCGGCGGCGAAACCGATGTTGATCGCCTTCGGTTGCGTCGCGCTGGTCGCCGTCCCGGTGGCGTTGTCTTGGGGTGAGGACGGTTTCTCGTCGTGGGGCGCGTTGCTCGGGATGCTCGTGTTCGCTTCGGTGACGCCGTGGCTGCTGGGCCGCTACATCCGGCGACGCGAGGACATGGCGCGCACGGGCTGGCGCTGGGCGGAGGAAATGGAGAGCCGTCAGCGGCTCATCGCCGACCGTGCCCGGCTGCGCGAGCGGACCCGGATCGCCAGCGATATGCACGATTCGCTCGGTCACGAGCTGAGCCTCATCGCGGTGCGTGCGGCCGCACTCGAAGTCGCGGGTGGACTCGACGAACCGCAACGGCAGGCAGCCGGAGAACTGCGTCAAAGTGCGGCGACGGCGACCGAACGGCTGCGCGAGATCATCGGGGTGCTGCGTGAGGACGACGCGCCGACCGAGCCGGTGCACGAGACCATCGACGAATTGCTCGACCGGACCAGGGCGTCCGGCGTGCTGATCGAGTCCTTTGTGGATGATCCTCGTGACGGCGAGCCGGCGATGGTCGACAGGGCGGTGTATCGCGTGGTCCAGGAATCGCTGACGAACGTGGTCAAGCACGCTCCCGGCGCCGCGGTCACGGTGCGGGTCGTGTGCTCGGACGAGCGGACGGACGTCGTGGTCGCCAACGCCGCGCCGCCCGCGGGACCGTTGCCCGGCCGGGCTTCTGGCCGGCGCGGGCTCATCGGCCTGCGTGAGCGGGTCCGGCTGGTCGGCGGGACGCTCCGCGCGGGACCGCGCGAAGGCGGGTTCGAGGTCAGCGCGAGTCTGCCGCACGGCGCGGCGCCGTCGGAGGAATCGCCGGAAAGCCAGGCGGCGATGGACGCCGAGGTGGGGCAGTCGACCTCGGCTCGTGAGCTGGAGCGCGCCCGTCGTGATGTCCGGCGCAGCCTGATCCAGGCGATCGTGGTCCCGGTCGTGCTCTTCGGCCTGGTGGTCGGGATCAGCGGGGTGGTGTTCCTCGTGCAGTGGTACCGCTCGGAGCTGCCCGGATCCGCCTATGCCCGGATCGGGTTGGGGCAGACAAGAGCGGAGATCGCCGCCGTTCTGCCGCCGGCGCAGCGGATCGCGCGGCCGCGTGTGGTCGAACCGCCGGTGCCGGCGGGGGCGGCATGCGAGTACTACGGCACCGAGCGCAGCGTGTTCAACTTGAACTACGAGGCCTACCGGCTGTGCTTCGCCGGCGGGAAGCTCGTGGCGATGGACGTGATCAGTGAAGACGAGCAAAAGGGGGCTCCCGGATGATCCGGGTGGTGCTGGCCGATGACGAGGCGATGATCCGCGCGGGGGTTTCGGCGATCCTCGCCGCGGACACCGGCATCGAGGTGGTCGCGGAGGCCGAGGACGGTCGCGTGGCGGTCGACCAGGTGCGGGCGACGCGTCCGGACGTGGTGCTGCTGGACATCAGGATGCCGGTCATGGACGGCCTCAAGGCGGCCGAAGAGATCCGGCGGCTGTTGCCCGAAGTCGGCGTGATCATGCTGACGACGTTCGGTGAGGACGCCTACATCGAGCGGGCGCTCGGCCTTGGGGCGAGCGGGTTCCTGCTCAAATCCGGTGATCCGCGTGAGCTGCTGTCCGGGATTCACGCGGTCGCGGGCGGCGCGGCGTTCCTTTCGCCGAAGGTGGCGCAGCGGGTCATCGCGCGGTTCTCCGGTAACCAGGTTTCCCGTGCCGAGGAGGCACGAGCCCTCGTCGACAAGCTGACCCCGCGCGAACGGGAAGTCTTGGCATTGCTGGGATCAGGACTGTCCAATGCGGACATTGCGGGACGGCTGTTCGTGGTCGAGGGAACGGTGAAGGCTTACGTGAGCACGATCCTGAACCGGCTCGGCGCGCGGAACCGGGTCCAGGCCGCGATCACCGCGTACGAGGCGGGGCTGGTCGGCGGAGAACCGGAGGCGTCCACCCGCTGACACCGGCGCCGATGCGGGCGGTGACGGTGCCCGGCAGCAGCCGGAAGACGCTGTTGCGGACTGCTACGGCGAATGGGTTCTTCAGCTGTGGTCCGATCTTGCCTGCCTGGACGGATGACCGGACGACGCCTTGGCTGCGCGGCCGGCGTTGCTCGTCGTAACGCTTGAGCCCCGCGCCGATGTCGTCGGTCGCGCTGAGTGCGGAGGCGAGTACGACGGCGTCTTCGATCGCCTGGCAACCGCCCTGGCCGAGGAATGGTGGCATCGCGTGCGCCGCGTCCCCGAGTAGCGCGACGCGACCATCCACAAAGGACGGCAGGGGAGCGCCGAGCAGGTAGAGGTCGTGGTGCAGTAGCGCTTCGGGCGGCGTCGCGTCGATGAGTTCGGGGATCGGCGGATGCCAGCCGCCGAAGCGATCGCGCAGATATGCCTTGGCGTCGTCATGGCGGATTCCCGCTTCGGCGACATAGCTCGCCCACCAGTAGATGCCGCCGTCGGCGAGTGGGAGGACGCCCACTTCGGCACCGTCGTCCCAGCTGGTGCTGAGGCCGACCGCTCGTGGGAGGGGTGTCACGCCGCGGAAGGCAGTGCTGCCGCTGTAGATCGGGTCGGGGTGGTCGGGCCACAGGAGTTTCCGGAGTCCACTGTGGATGCCGTCGGCGCCGACGATCACGTCCGCGTCCAGGTCGTCGATGCCGGTGACCGTGGTGTTCGTGTGCAGGCTTTGGGCGGGCAGGGCGTCGCGGAGTCCGTCGATCAGGTCGGCGCGGTGGATCGCGGCGAGCGGGCGGCCGTGATGGCGGCGGAACGCTTCGGCGTCCCATCTCGTGATGCGGCGGCCGTCGCGGTCGTGGAGCCCGCCCGACGATTGCTCTTTGAGCCCATCGAGCCGCACGCCGAGGCTTTCGAGGGAGCGCAGGGCGTTCGGCCAGAGGGAGATGCCGGCGCCGACGTCGCCGAATTCCGGCGACCGCTCCAGGACGGTGACCTCCCAGCCGATGGCATGGAGCCCGACGGCGGCACTGAGCCCGCCGATTCCTCCGCCGACCACGATCGCTTTGCGCATGCCGACCTCCTCTACGGTTGTAGAGTACTACTACACTTGTAGAGTGTCGACTGAGCGCAAGGCCACCATCGGGGACGCGGCCATCGAGGTGATCGCAGCCGAGGGAATGCGCGGGCTGACCCATCGCGCGGTCGACCGGTTCGCCGCGCTTCCGGCGGGTTCGACCTCGTATTACGCGCGGACGCGGGCCGCGCTACTGGAGCTGGCGATCACGCGGATGGTCGAACTCGACTCGGTCACCCTCGATCCGCCGCCCGGCAAGCTCGCCGAGTATCTGGCCGGGTTCGCCTACGCGGCGATCACGCGGGGGCGGACGCGGATGCTCGCGCGCTACGAGTTCGCGCTGGAGGCGACGCGGCGGCCGGAGCTGCGGGAGGCCTACGACCGAGGTGGCCTGGTCGTGCGGCGACGGTGTGCCGAGGTGCTTGCGGCGTACGGCTCGGCGGAGCCGGACCGGCATGCGCGGGTGCTCGTCGGCTGGCTGGACGGGACGATCTTCGACTCGCTGGCCGGAACGGGCTCACTTCGGCCACCTGAGCTGGGGGAACTTGTGCGGGACGTGCGGGATGTGCTGGCCGGTCTCGGGGTGGCAAGCGCCCCTCCACCTCTCGTGAGTGGTAGTGACGGTTAGAACCGTCATTGCCACTCACAACCTACTTGCGCGGGCTCCCGAGGTGCGCTGACCTGCGGAAAGAAGCAAGGGACCTTTGCTACCGCTTACTTAGGCACGCTAAGCGAGCGAGAGCAAAGGTCCCTTGCTCCCCACTTTCAGGCGTCGCGGCGGCGCAGGACGGCGGAGCCCGTCGCGAGGGCGGCCGCCGCCCACGCCGTACACAGCGCGAGGCCGATCCAGGGCGCGTAGGGCGCGATGCCCTGGAAGATCGGGTTCGGCTCCCCCGAAGCGACCATCGCGTTGACGCCCGCGAAGCCGGGGAAGTAGTTCACGAGGTCCTCCCAGCCCAGTGAACCGGCGAACATCGGGATCATCACCAGCAGGACGAACACCGACACGATCGTCCCCGCCGTGCTCCGCAGCGCCGTCCCGAGCCCGAGGCAGAGCAGCCCGAGCAGGGCGAAGTAGCCACCCATGCCCACGGCGGTCGCGAGTACGTCACCGATCGACGAATCCGGCGCTGGAATCAGCGGTGCGGAGATCGCCACCCCGCCCAACGCGAGCAGGACGCCGTAGCCGAACATGACCGGCAGGAGCACGGCGGATTTCGCCAGCAGGACCTGATTTCGCACGGGCACCCATTGCAGGGTCGAGCGGATGCTGCCGCTCGCGTATTCGCTGGTGATGAACAGCGTCGAAAGTGCCACCACCGCGAACTGCGACAGGTAGAACGCGGCCCCGACCACCACGGCGTGTGGGGCCATCGGGCGGTCGCTGCCGTCGTGCAGCGCGAAGCCAAGGGCGGCGGAGTAGGCGAGCATCAGCGCGAGACCGCTGATCAGGCACCACCAAGTCGATCGCACCGACCAGAACTTGGTCCATTCCGAAGAGATCGCGTTCATCGTGCACTCCATTGCTTGAAGAAGTCGGTGAGCCGGTCGCGGAAGAAGTCCAGCGCCCCCCGCGAATCGATCGAGCCGTACTGGTTCCGCACGAAATCCGGCGGCATCGTCGCCCGCAGGTTCAGCTGGTCGACCAGGATCGCGGCGTCGGTCACCGACGAGTGGCCGCTGTTCTCGAGCAGGTACCGCTCCTTCGGGCCGGTGAGCCGCGGCCAGGTCTCGTCCCAGCTCGGCCCGAAGAGCGGCTCGCCGACCGGGCTGGCCAGCACCAGGATCGGCCGGTCGAACGAAACGGTGCCGTAGAACGGGCCGTCGATGTTCACACCGGCCTTGATCCGCTTGTCGGCGGTCATCGCGGCGGCGGTCGCGGCGCCGCCGGCGGAATGGCCGGCCATCCCGATCTTCGAAGGATCGATGGACCAGCGCCGGTCCTTCAGCAGGGTGTCGACGACGAACGACACATCGAATGCGCGGTTCGTGATCGCGCCCGGCCACGGCGTTCCCGAAAGTCCACAAGGGACACATTGCCGCAGCCCATCCGGGAACTCGGTCTCCCAGGCTTCATAGGCATGGTCGATCCCGGCGACCACGAAACCTTGTGCGGCAAGGCGTTCGGCCACCGAGGTCAACGTAGTCCGGTTGTTGCCCGCTCCCGGTGACAGCAGCACCAGCGGACGGCGGCCCGGCAGAGACGGCGCGTTTTCCCTTGAGTGGACCTGGATCCTGCTCAGCGTGTCCGGCGGCAGGTCGAGCCCGCGCCCGGCGATCGCCGCCGCGGACTCCGCCGGAGTCATGTACAGCGGCGTACGTCCGATCGGGACGGCCGGGTACCAGACGGAGACCATCAGCTCACGCCGCCGCTCGGGTACCCACGGGTCCGCCCGCTGCCGGTCGGTGAGGTGCAGCGTGCGCATCCCCACCGGATACGGGCCGCCGGGCGAAGGCAGTGAGAGCTCCGAAAGCTGTGGCGACGCGGCCGCCGGCACCCCCAGCAGGCCGGCGATCACCACCGCCAGGATCACGAACGCCTTCACGCCGCGACCACCGTTCCGTATTCCACCGACGACGCGGTCAGCTCCATGTAGGCCTGCTCCAACGAGGCCGTCCGTTCGACCAGCCCATGGACGCGGATCCCGAGTTCGTGCACCACATCGCCGACGCGGGAGACGGGAAGGTCGTGCACGATCAGCTCGCCCTGGTCCGTTTCGGTTGCCGCGCCAAGTGAGCGCAGGCGTTGATCGAGCATCCTCAACTCACCGGGCACGGGTAGCCGCACCGCGACGGACGTCCGTGAGTTGCCCGCGATGAACTCGTCGACCGGGGCGTCGGCGAGCAGCCTGCCGCGGCCGATGACGACCAGCCTGTCCGCGGTCAGCTGCATCTCGCTCATCAGATGGCTCGACACGAACACCGTGCGGCCCTCTTCCGCCAGCGAACGCATCAGCTGCCGCACCCAGCGGACGCCGTCGGGATCGAGGCCGTTGACCGGTTCGTCGAACATCAGCACCGCCGGGTCGCCCAGCAACGCGCCCGCGATCCCGAGCCGCTGTCCCATACCGAGCGAGAACGTTCCCGCGCGTTTGCCGGCGACCTCGGTGAGCCCGACGGTCGCGAGCACTTCGTCCACCCGGCTCGCCGGAATCCCGTTGCTGCGCGCCATCGCCAGCAGGTGTTTGCCCGCGCTCCGGCCGGGATGCAACGCCTTGGCCTCCAGAAGTGCGCCGACCTCGCGGAGCGGATGGCGGAGATCCGCGTACTTCTTGCCGTCGATGCGCACATCGCCGGCGCTCGGCGCGTCGAGTCCGAGTGTCATCCGCATGGTGGTCGACTTGCCCGCGCCGTTGGGCCCGAGGAAACCGGTCACCTTGCCTGGCGCGACAGCGAACGTGAGCCCGTCGACGACCGTCTTCTCGCCGTAGCGCTTCGTGAGTCCTCGAAGCGTGATCATCTTTGCCCTCCAGGGTCTTGGTCCCTGAAGTCTCTGATCCGGGGCACCCCGCGGGCATCGCACCGAGGTCAGCAACGATCCTTGACTTTCGTCAGGTGCCGTCCGGCGCGAGTGCCTGCGGAAAGGCACAATCGGCGCCATGACCACCCGCGCGCAAAAGCGAGTGAGCCCGCTCGACCTGACGATGCTCGTGCTCGCCGTGTTCTCCGTCGGGCTGCTCGTCTACGTGACGTTCTTTCCGCATTCGGACGAAACGGCGCACACCGTCTTCATCATCGACACCGCGGTGTGCGGGGTGTTCGCGCTGGAATTCCTGTGGCGCTGGCGCCGCAGCGGCTGGGAGAAATGGTTCCCGCTGCGGAACTGGTACGAGATCCTCGGCATGATCCCGATCGCGCATCCGGCGCTACGCGGGTTCCGGCTGTTGCGGATCCTCGTGGTGCTCGTGCGGCTCGCGCGCACGGCCGACCGCGCCTTCGGCGAGCGGTTCACCCAGCGGCTGGTCGAACGGCTTTCGCGGCCGATCGTGCTGGCGATCAAGAAGCCGATCACCATCGCGGTGCTCGACGAGGTCGTCAAGGTGCTGGAGACCGGGAACTACCCGCAGAACCTGGCGCGTTCGCTGGGAGAGAACCAGCACCTGTTGCGGGGGATCATCGCCGAGAAACTCAAGAACGACCCGCAGGCGGGACGGCTTTCGAAGCTGCCGTTCCACGACGAAGTGGTGCGATCGGTGATCGACACCGCGATGCGCGTGATCCTCGAGGTGCTGACCGATCCACGGATCGACGAGTTCTTCGCGCATGTGGTGCGGGAGAACCGGGAGCAGATCCGGACCGCGGTGCAGCTGGGGCTCAACGAAGAGCAGGATGACGAGGACTTGGCGGAGCGGCTGCCGGCAAAGCCGCAGCATCAGCTGCTCGATTAGTTCGGACGCCGGGTGCGCCGGGTCGGGGCCGCGGTGAGCGGGTCGTCCGGCCACGGGTGTTTCGGATACCGGCCGCGAAGGTCGGCGCGTACGGCGGCGTAACCGTTGCGCCAGAAGGATTCCAGGTCGGCGGTGACAGCCGCCGGACGTCCGGCGGGTGAGAGCAGGTGCAGGACGACGGGCACCCCGGCCAGCTGCGGGGTGGAGAGCCAGCCGAAGGTCTCCTGCAGCTTCACGGCCAGCACCGGCTGGTCGCCGGAGTAGTCGACCCGGATCCGCGAACCCGAAGGGACTTCCAGCCGGTCCGGCGCCAGTTCGTCCAAACGCGACGCTTCGGGCCACGGCAGAAGACCGCGCAGTGCGGCGCCGGCGTCGATCGCGGCCAGGCCCGACCGCCGCCGCGCCGAGCCGACGTCGAGCCATTCATCCATAGTGGACAGCAGGCTCGTTTCGTCAACCGCGGGCCAAGGCGAACCGAGTACGCGGTGCAGAAACGCGATCCTTTCCCGCAGCCGGCGAGCGTCTTCCGGCCAGTGCAGCAGATCGAGTCCTTCGGAGCGCAACCCGTCCAGCAGCGCCGCACGGATCGCGCTCGGCGAGGATGAGTGCAACGGCCGTTCGGACAGCACGATCGCACCGAGCCGCCGCACGGAACGAGCGACGATGTCACCTCCGGACCAGCGCACTTCGTCCACCGAGGAAACCAGATTCGGCGCGGCGCGCACGGCGAGTTCCTCGTCGGCGGCCGCGGCCAGCCGGATGATTCCCTGTGCCCGCCCTGGATCCCGGGTCGCCTCGGCCACCGCGAGCCATTCGACGTCGGCCAGTCCGCTGCCGCGCGGAAGCTCCGCGGCCGTTCCGCTTGCCATCAGGTACACGGGCGTGCCCGGCGCACGCCGTCGCGCGAGCCGTTCGGGATGCGCGAGCGCGACGATCAGGGCGGGATCGGGAGCGCCACCGCCGTCGGGAACCAGCCGGGAAAGCCGTCGCACGTCGGCCTTCCAGCGCTCATCACTCCGGATTCGCCGCAGCTCGGCTTCGACGTCGGTGAGCGTGCCACCGCTGTCGAGCAGCGCGACGACTTCGGCCGCGGAACGCGCGCTGGTCAGCGCGGCGCCGTCCAGCAGGGCCCGCGCCAACCGTGGATGCAGGCCAAGCGCGGCCATTTTCCGCCCGCGTTCGGTCACCGTCCCGTCTTCGGCGGTCGCCCCGAGCGTCATCAGCAACGCACGCCCCGCCGCGAGCGCGCCTTCGCCGGGCGGGTCCCACCAGGCGAGGCCGGAACCGTCCGGAGTGGACCAGCACGCGAGTTCCAGCGCGAACCTCGCCAGTTCGGCCGTCCTGATCTCGGGCTCGGGATACGCGGGCAGCGAAGCCTGTTCGTGCGCCGCCCAGCACCGGTACGCGCGACCCGGCGCCTCACGGCCGGCCCGCCCCGCACGCTGTTCCGCGACCGCCCCCGACACCCGGACCGTCGCCAGGCCCGGCAGACCGCGCCGATGATCGACGCGGGGAACGCGGGACAACCCGGAGTCCACCACCGCGCGCACACCCGGCACGGTCAGGCTGGACTCGGCGACCGACGTCGACAGCACCACCCTCCGGCGGTCACGAGGTCGCAGCGCGTCGTCCTGACTCGCCGCCGAAAGCCGTCCGTGCAACGGCAGCACGTCGGCGTCCAGGCCCTTCAGTAGTCCGCTCACCCGCGCGATCTCGCCGGCACCGGGCAGGAAGGCGAGCACATCACCGTCCCCTTCGGACAGTGCTTTGTGGATCGCCCGGACCATGGTCGACTCGACCCGCTCGCCACGTGTCGGCGGGGCGTACGAGACGTCGACCGGGTAGGTCCGCGCCTGGGCGGTGATCACCGGCGCGTCGCCGAGCAGTGCGGCCAGGCGTCCGGCCGCGACGGTCGCGGAGGTCGCGAGCAGGCGCAGGTCGTCCCGCAACCCGGCGCGGACGTCCAGTAGCAGCGCGAGCAGCAGGTCCGCGTCGAGATGGCGTTCGTGGCATTCGTCGAGCAGGACGGTCGAAACCCCGGCCAGCTCCGGATCGCCCTGCACCCGCCGCACGAGAAGGCCGGATGTGACCACCTCGATACGCGTCGCGGACGACACCTTCCGGTCGCCGCGGACCGAGTACCCGACCGTTTCGCCGACCCGCTCACCCAGCAGGGCGGCCATCCGCGACGCGGCCGCCCGAGCCGCCAGCCGCCGTGGCTCGGCGACGATCACCCGGCCGTCCCCGTTCGCCAGGGCGA
This sequence comes from uncultured Actinomycetota bacterium, assembly GCA_963766045.1. Taxonomy (GTDB): domain Bacteria; phylum Actinomycetota; class Actinomycetes; order Mycobacteriales; family Pseudonocardiaceae; genus Amycolatopsis. The sequence goes on from CAVXYN010000003.1 coordinate 939,453, forward strand.
GCGGGACCAGCGTGGTCTTGCCGGTGCCGGGCGGCGCGACCAGCACCGCGGTCCCCTTGGCCTCGAGGGCGGCCGTGAGCTCGGGCAGCACCGCGCGCACCGGCAGATCGGGAAGCTTCACTGCTCGGTGACCTGCGGCGGGGCTGGGATCCGGTAGCCGGAGGGACCGATATTGCGGTTCAGCGACTCGATCCAGGCACCGGACGAGATCATCTTCTGGATGGCCCTGGCGACCGCCGCGCGCCCCTCATTGTCGCCTTTCCGCAGGCCGATGCCGTATTTCTCGGCGGAGAACGCCTTGCCGACGATCCGCAGCAACTCGGGATTCTGCGCGACGTATCCGGCGAGGATGACGTCGTCGGTGGTCACCGCGTCGACCTGGCCGGCGAGCAGCGCCGTGACGCAGTCCGAGTAGCGCGGGTATTCGACGAGCTGGACGGCCTGCGCGAACTTGTCGCGCACCTGTTCGGCCGAAGTGGTTCCGCCAACGGAGCACAGCTTGCGGCCGTTGAGGCTCTCCGGGCCGGTGATGTCGGTCGACCGCAGCCGGACCAGCAGGTCCTGGCCGATCTCGAAGTACGGACCGGCGAAGGCGACCACCTGCTTGCGCTTCTCGGTGATCGAGTACGTCGCCACCACCAGATCCGTGATCCCGGCTGTTATGTCGGTCTCACGGGACGACGGTGAGCTGTCGTGCCAGGTGATGCGGTCAGCGTCGACACCCAGCTCGCCCGCGACGTACTTCGCGACGTCGACGTCGAAACCCACGAACCGCCCGTCGATGGTCCGCTGGGAAAGCCCCGGCTGGTCATAGCGGATGCCGATGGTGAGCTTGTTCGAGCTGACGGCCCGCGCCACGAGCGAATCCGAGGCGTTCGTCTCCGACGTGCACGCGGCCGTCGTGACCAGCAGCAGGATGGCGGCGAGCACTACGCGTCCCCGCATCGGGTGCCTCCGTCCGCCGCCTCACATTGTTCTCAGGGTTGACGACTAGCCTAGGCCTGTGTCTAGACCGCCCCAAGCCGCGCTCGATGCCGTGGGCACGCTGGCCCGGTTGGGACTGGCTGCCGTATGGCTGATTTCGGGAGCGCTGAAGATCAGCGACCCGGGTCAGACCTACATCGCAGTGCAGGCTTTCGACGTCCTGCCGGACGGCCTCATCCGCCCGGTCGCGATCGCGATGCCGCTCGCCGAACTCGCCCTCGGCCTGTTCCTGCTCGCCGGGTACCTGACGCGCTGGGTGTCGGTGCTTTCGGTGCTGTTGCTCGCGGTCCTGATCGCCGCGATCGCGCAGTCCTGGGCACGCGGGCTGAGCATCGACTGCGGCTGTTTCGGCGGTGGCGGGCAGATTTCGGCGGACCAGACGCAGTATCCGCAGGAGATCGCCAGAGACCTCGGATTCGCGCTGCTCGGGGTCTGGCTGATCGTCCGGCCGCGGACGTGGCTGTCCGTGGACGGCTGGCTCGGGAACTCCGGGGCCCCCGCCGACGACGACTATGTGGGTATCGCTGAAGGGAACGGATAATCGTGGGTGGAGCTGAGCGCAACGCTCGGAAGCGCAAGCAGCAGCAGACGGCGGCGCGATCGGTGTCACAGGCCAGGGGAACCGCCGCGGGCGGCGGGAACAAGAAGGTCATCGCGATCTCGGTCGCGGTGGTGGTGCTCGCCGCGCTGGTGATCGGTGGCGTCGTGTGGACGACGTCCAGCAAGGACAGCACCGAGGGCAAGGTGATCCAGGCGGGGGCGACCACGTCGGCGCCCGGCGTGGTGGAGAAGCGCGATGGCGCCGTCGTGACCGTCGGCAAGCCCGAGGCCACGAAGACCATCGACATCTACGCCGACTTCCTGTGCCCGATCTGCAAGCAGTTCGAAGAAGCGTTCAAGGGGCAGATCCAGGAGCAGGTGAACAACGGGAACCTGCAGGTCCGCTACCACATGCTGCCGATGCTCAACCAGAAATCCGACCCGCCGGGCTACTCGCTCGAGTCCGCCAACGCCTCGCTCGCGGCGGCCGACGCGGGCAAGTTCGTCACCTTCCACGACGCGCTGTTCAAGGACCAGCCCGAGGAAGGCGCTCGCGGTTTCGACAAGGGACAGCTGATCAAGCTCGGCCAGGACGTCGGGATCACCGACCCGGCCTTCGCGGCGGCGATCAACTCCGGCGCCCATGACCAGGAGATCAACGCGGCGTACGAGAAGATCTCGAACGATCCGGCCCTGGAGCAGGACTTCGGCGACGGTCAGAAGGGCTTCGGTACGCCGACCGTGACGTCGAACGGCCAGATCGTGAAGGTCGAAGAAGGCTGGCTGCAGAAGGTCACCGGCTAGGGCGGCCTTTGGCATCGTGAGTAGTAATGACGGTTCTAACCCGAATCGCCACTCACGACCCAGGTGACGCGGCACCCGCCGCTGCCCTTGAGGATGTCCCGAACGCCACGTCGGGGACATTGAGCCTGGATCCACCGGTGTTGTGTGGTGTTTGGGGTGTGTCCGGGTACGCAAATGCCCTCTGGCTTGGGATGATTGTTCTTGCGACGGAACAAAAATCACTGAGCGAGAGGGCATCTGCTGGATGCGATCATCTCATACCGTTTCGGCGGTGTCGGCGAGGTTCGATGATGAGAGTCTCGTGTCGTGTGCGGGGATCGTGCCGGTGCTGCGGCTGGCCGAGGGTGTCGGTTTGGGTGAGCTGATCGGCCGGCGGGTCGATCTGGGGATTCCGGTCGGTGCGAACAGCGACGCGAAAGCCCTTTCGGTCGTGGCCGGGATGGTTATCGGCGCGGACTCGATCGATGACCTGGATGTGATCCGGCACGGCGCGATGCCGCGGCTGTTCGACCGGTTACGGGCGCCCTCGACCTGCGGATCGTGGCTGCGGGGGTTCACCCACGGTCATGCCCGTCAGCTCGCGTCGGTGGCTTCTGAGGTGCTGGTCCGGCTGGCGCGGCGGGTGCCGTCGCTGCTGGCCGGGGTGGAGCAACTGGCGTTCGTCGATATCGACGCGAAGATCAAGGAAACCTATGGACACGGCAAACAGGGCAGCGGGTTCGCCTATAGCGGTGTCCGCGGCCTGAATCACCTGGTCGCGACGTTGTCGAGCCCGGTCAGCGCGCCGGTGATCCTGACCGCGCGGCTGCGTGGCGGCAACACCGATTCCCGCCGCGGAGCAGCCTCGATGATCACCGAGGCGATCGGTCTGGCCCGGCGCGCCGGGGCGACAGGGATGATCGTCCTCCGCGCCGACTCGGCGTTCTTCACCGGCCCGATCATCGCCGCGATCCGCCGGGCGGGCGCGTTGTTCTCCATCACTGCCCAGAAAAACGTCGCCACCCAGGCCGCGATCGCCGACATCGGCGAGGACACCTGGACCAGGATCGCCTACCGGCACCCGATTCCCGACCCGGAGACCGGCGAGTTGATCACACACGCCGAGATCGCCGAAACCAGCCTGACCGCGTTCGTCAACACCACCGAGAACCCCGGCCGCGAGGTCACCGCACGGCTGCTGGTCCGCCGCACACCCAGATTCAAGACCAACGACCAAGGCGAGTTGTTCCGCGTCTGGAACTACCACGCCGTGTTCACCGACACCGGCTTCGACCTGCCCGTCGCCGATGAGTATCACCGCAAACACGCGATCATCGAGCAGGTCTTCGCCGACCTCAACGACGCGGCCCTGGCACATTTCCCCTCCGGCCGCTTCCCGGCCAACCACGCCTGGCTGATCCTGGCCTGCCTCACCCACAACCTGCTGCGCGCCGCAGGCTGCCTGGCCAGCGTCTTTCACGCCAAAGCCCGCACCGGCACGCTCCGCCGGCACCTGATCACCATCCCCGCCCGCATCACCCGCACCGCCCGCCGCATCACCCTGCGACTACCCGCCAACTGGCCCTGGCAAGCCGCCTACCAATGCCTCTTCACCGCCACCCACCGAACACCCTGACCACCGCCCCAACAACAGGCCACAGTGGACACACCGGATGCGACGTCCGGCACCCCGACCTGCCACCACACCAAACAGACGACCAACAAACCCCCGCCAAGATCACCGAACAAACGCACCGGTGGATCCAGGTTGAGCGTCTCGAATGTGGCTTTGGGGACATGTCTGTCCAGTGTGGATGGTTGCGGGTGTGACGGCGGAGGCGGCTGGGAGGCGGGACCGGGCGCCAGAGGGTTGCGAAGGGCACTTCTAGCCGTCGTTACCGCTCACGAGACTGGACCACTCGGCCGCCGGTGGTCGCACTCCCGCACCTCGGCCGACCACAGACCTGCCGGTCCCGAGAGGCGGCCGAGCTGCGGCGATGGGGCGCCAGAGGTTGCCCCACCTCACGAGCGCGCCGGAATCCGAACACGACTTACAACGCGTATCGACAACTCGGCACACCAGGGCGGTAGCAAAGGTCCCTTGCTCTCTCGGCCGGTGGGGGACCGCATGTCCCCGGCGAGTTACTGGACGTCAGGGGCGCGCGGACGCCGCGAGGTGCGCGAAGGCCTGTACGCGGGTCGTCTCGGCGGAGCGTGGCCAGACGAGTCCCCATTCGACGTTCGGCGAGTCGGCGAAGGGTACGAAGCGAATTCGGGGATGGCTGAAGTACTCGCTCGCGTGCGCGGCGAGAGGGCAGATGCCGGCACCGGTCGCGATCGCGGCGAGTAGTTCCTGGAACGTCGCGAGAGGGTTCCCTCGCGTCACCGGTCTTCCGCCCGGGGTGACCCACGGATGCGGCTCGGCGACCCAGTACGGCTCAGGCGGGTGCGCGGCGCGGAGGACGGTGTCCCGCGCCAGGTCCTCGAGCGTCACGGATTCCCGCAGGGAGAACGGGTGTTTCGACGACACCGCGAGGACCATCGATTCGGCGTGCACGGCCGGGCCGGTGACGAGATCGGCTTCGTCAGCCGGAAGAAGTGTGACCAGGAGGTCGATTTCACCCGATCGCAGCATCGCGAACGGGTCAGCGAAATCCGCTTCCCGAATCAGGAGTTCGGTGTCGGGATACCGCTGCCGGAATCGGTCGAGCAGGTCCTCGGTGAGGTCGGCGACCCCGGGTGCTTCGAACCCCAGCCGCAGCACGCCGCCGATTCCGCGCCCGGCCGCGACCGCGCGTTCGATTCCCTCGTGCAGTGCGCGGTAGGCGGGGCCGAGGTCGTCGCGCAAACGCTTTCCGATCGGCGTGAGCTCGACCCGGCGGCTCGTCCGGGCGAACAGTTGCGCGCCGATCCGGCGTTCCACCTGTTTGATCGTCTGGCTTACCCGCGCCTGGGACACGTGCAGCCGTTCCGCGGTGCGGCCGAAGTGCAATTCGTCGGCCAGCGCCAGGAAGATCTCGATGTCCCGCAGCTCCATGAAGCTCAGGCTATCGACCCGAGGCCGTGTCACTGACCGGGAACCCAATTTTCTGCAGGTCTGGACCACGGAACCTTGTACATGTATTAATTCAAGCCTTGAACTTACGCCTGGTGTCGAGGAGGACCCGGATGCGGAAATTCACCCTCGGACTGTTGACGGCCATGTTGGTGGTGGGGGCGCACACCCCGGCTCTGGCCGGCAACGATCCCGCGTACCGCGACGCCTGGCGTCCGGTCAAGGTGCGGGTGGCCGACCTGCTGTCGCGCATGACTCTCGACGAAAAGATCGGCCAGATGACGCAGGCCGAGCGCCTGGGGATCAAGGCGCCCGGCGACGTCACGAAGGGCACGCTCGGTTCGCTCCTGTCCGGCGGCAGTTCCCAGCCGACGCCGAACAACGCGGTCACCTGGGCCGACATGTACGACAGCTTCCAGAAGGAAGCGCTCGCGACCCGTCTCGGCATCCCGCTCATCTACGGTGTCGACGCCGTCCACGGGCACAACGGGCTCTACGGCGCGACCGTCTTCCCGCACAACATCGGTCTCGGCGCGACGCGGGATCCCGCGCTGGTCAAGAAGATCGGGCGCGCGACCGCCGAAGAGGTGTCCGGCACCGGCATCGACTGGAACTTCGCGCCGTGCCTGTGCGTCGCGCGCAACGACCGGTGGGGCCGTACCTACGAATCCTTCGGTGAGGTACCGGAACTGGCGTCGTCGATGACCACGGTCATCGACGGTATGCAGGGCCGCTCGCTCTCGACGTCCGGCTCGGTGCTGGCGACGGCGAAGCACTACATCGGCGACGGCGGGACCACCGGCGGCGACGACCAGGGCGAGACCGACATCAGCGAAGCCGAGCTGCGCGCAGTGCACCTGCCGCCGTTCCGCGAGGCCGTCCGGCGCAACGTCGGTTCGGTGATGATCTCCTACAGCAGCTGGAACGGGCTGAAAATGCACGCCGGCTCCTACCTGATCAACAACGTGCTCAAGGGAGAACTCGGTTTCTCCGGTCTCGTGATCTCGGACTACAACGGCATCGACCAGATCGACCGGCAGCCGGGCTTCACCCCGGCCGAGGTGACCGCGTCGATCAACGCCGGGATCGACATGGTGATGGTGCCCTTCGAGTACCAGAAGTTCATGGACACGCTGAAGGCCGAGGTCCTCGCCGGACGCGTTTCGCAGGCGCGGATCGACGACGCGAACCGCCGCATCCTGACGAAGAAGTTCGAGCTGGGCCTGTTCGAGCATCCGCTCACCGACCGGCGCTACCTCTCGACCATCGGCAGCGACAAGCACCGTGACCTCGCGCGCCAGGCGGTCCGCGAGTCGCAGGTGCTGCTGAAGAACGAGAACAAGGTGCTGCCGCTGGACGAGTCCCGCAACAAGATCTTCGTCGCGGGAAAGAGCGCGGACGACATCGGTAATCAGAGCGGTGGCTGGACCGTCGGCTGGCAAGGCAAGAGCGGACCGGTCACCGAGGGTACGACCATCCTCGAAGGGATCCAGCACTCCGCGAAGAAGTCGTCGACGGTCACCTTCAGCAAGGACGCGAGCGGGATCGACAAGTCCTATGACGTCGCGGTGGCCGTGATCGGCGAGACCCCGTATGCCGAAGGCCGCGGTGACAAGCCCGAGGGAATGGGGCTGGACGCCGAGGATTTGGCGACGCTGAAGCGGCTCCACGACAGCGGCGTGCCGACCGTGGTCGTGCTGGTTTCCGGGCGGCCACTGGACATTTCCGCGCAATTGCCGGAGTGGGATGGGCTTATCGCGTCCTGGCTGCCGGGCACGGAAGGCCAGGGCGTCGCGGACGTGCTCTTCGGCGACTACAACCCGACCGGCAAATTGCCGGTCACCTGGATGCGCAGTGCAGATCAGCAGCCGATCAACCTCGGCGATGGAAAATCCCCGCTGTTCCCGTTCGGGTTCGGCCTTCGCTATCGGCACGGGTGGTGACCAAGTTGAAGAAATTCGCACTCCGGCTCGCTCTGCTGTTCGTCGCATGTCTCGCATTGGCCTCGGCGCCGGTGCCGGCACAGGCGGCACCCGCGTTCAAGGTGCTCGCGTTCTACAACGGCACCTGGGACGCGGCGCACATCAGCTTCGTCAAGGAAGCCAACCAGTGGTTCCCGAAAACGGCCGCACAGAACAACTTCACCTACACCGCGACCAATAACTGGAACCAGCTGAACTCGCTGCAGCCTTCGCAGTACCAGGTGGTGCTGTTCCTGGACGACCTGCCGCAGAGCTCGGCGCAGCGCGCGGGTTTCGAGCGCTACATGCGGGCCGGTGGCGCGTGGTTCGGGTTCCACGTCGCGGCCTTCAACACGAATCCGTCGAGTTGGGACTGGTACCACAACAAGTTCCTCGGCACGGGCGCGTTCAAGTCCAACACGTGGGGGCCGACGACGTCGACGCTGCGCGTGGAGAACCGGCCGCACCCCTCGACCACGCGGCTGCCCGCGACGTTCACCTCGTCGGTGAGCGAGTGGTACGCCTGGAACAGCGACCTGCGGAAGAACCCGGACATCAAGATCCTTGCGTCGGTGGATCCGGTGAGCTTCCCGCTGGGGACGGACCCGAACCAGTCCTGGTACAGCGGTTACTACCCGATCCTTTGGACCAACAACAAGTACAAGATGCTGTACGCGAACTTCGGCCACAACAAGATGAACTACGAGACCAACCAGCCGTTGTCGTCGACGTTCGCCAGTGAAGTGCAGAACCGGTTCATCATCGACGGCCTGAAGTGGCTCGGCGGAGTGCAAGCCGCGCGATGATGAGCATGGCCGACCGGACCAGGTAGGCCGTGATGCCCGTGGCAGCGGCCGTGCCCGCGGCCGCCGTGACGGCGCGGCCCTCTGCTCACTCCACGAGGGGCGGAGTGAGGCGGTAGCAAAGGTCCCTTGCTCACCCTGCGGTGGGGGCGAGGTGAGCGCGGTAGCAAAGGTCCCTTGCTCTCTTCCGCAGGTCAGACGGCGAATCGACTATTCCTCGATGGCTCCGCCGACCGACCGCAGGTGCTCGCGGAACGTCAGCGAAGAGGTCTTCGCGCGCTTCGCCAGGAAGTCGCTGAAGCGGACCTGGTTGCGAAGGGACTCACCGGCACGGATGCGTTCGGCCTGACGTCGCTCGGTGTCGCGGATGGTCTCCGCGAGGGTCAGCACTTCGTCGGCGCGGTCGGCCGGGACGAACACGACGCCGTCCTCGTCTCCGAAGACGAGGTCGGCATGACTCACGGTCCACTCGCCGACGGTGGCGGATTCGAGCGCGCCGCCGGGGCGGGCGGTGACGGTGAGCGGGCCGGTCGGGATCGAGCCGAGGCTGAACACCGGCAGGCCGATTTCGGTGACGTCGGCGGTGTCGCGGTGCAGGCCCCAGATCACGACTCCGCCGAGCCCGGCGGACTGCGCCTCCTGGACCACGAGGTCCCCGACGCAGCTTTCGTCGAGCCGCCCGCCGTTGTCGGCCACCAGGATGTCGCCGGGCTCGGCGGTTTCGAACGCTTCGAGGAAGACGTCGACGCTGCCGGAGTGCCGGGCGGGGGAGACCCGCCCGGCCAGCCGGCTGCCAGGGATGACGGCCCGCGTTCCCGCCTGGGCGCAGCGGACCGGGATATCCGCGCGGATACAGCCGTCCGTCAGATGCGCGGTCGTCAACCCGGCGAACCGCTGCCGAAGCTCTTCGTTCTTCATACTCTGACTTTAGTCAGCTAATGTCGTCTCAGGGCAGCCCCGCAGGGGAGCAGGAATCAGCCCCGGCGCCAGACAACCGGTTTGCCGTTGTACTCGTTGCTCGTCAGCTGTCCGGCGATCTCGCCGTTGTCACCCGCGAGCACCGCGACGCCCTGCGGCGTTGGCGAGGGCAACGTCGTCACTCCGGTGGCCTCCGTCCACACCGCCGGGCCGGCTTCGTTCACTCCGGCAACCAGCCCGAACGAGTTCAGATCGCTTGTCGTGAGGGGAACATGTTGCGATTGGCCGACGGCCTTCCACAGGTGGTCGCCCCACGGATTGACGACGGCGAGCACCCTGCCGTCCTCGATCGCGATCGCGCGCGATTCGGTCGCGCCGTCAGGCAGCACGAGTTCACGGAGCTCGCCCGCCTTCCAGAGGGAGGTGCTGCCGAACGTTTCCTCCAACAGAATCGTGCCGTCGTGGTCGATGTCGACCGGGTATCGCGGACCTGGGATGTCGAGCAGGATCGGATGGGCACGGTCGCCCGCGGGCCACAGCACCGGGACCGAACCGAATCTCGGGTCGTTGAAGACCGAGCCGACGATGTCGCCTCGGTCGTTGATGCCGTCGATGTCCGAACTCGAGTAACCCGGCGGCGCTGTGAGGGGTTGGAACTCGGTGCCGACCAGGACAAAGGCTCGGTAGCGGGAGACGGTGGGGTGTTCCTCGAAGGTTCTCGCATTGACAGCCACCTCCCGCGACGCGTTCTCGTCGACGACTACGGCAGAGTCGAAACCGGACGGAACTCCGTGATTCCGGAACCGGCCCTGGTTCCAGGTGATCACCGTGGATCCCGTCGGCCCGGAGAAATGGCCGGAGTAACTTCCCTTGTCGTCCGTGCCGGCCACGACGGCTGGCGGGGAACCGGGAGGCACCGGCAGGAACCTCATCCGCCATCCTCCGGCAGCCGCTGCGGCCCCCGTCGGCAGCAGGCCGGTCGCCGTGATCATCGTCGCCGCCAAGAGCACACCGGCGCGCATCAGCGAAGTACTTTTCATCGAACCCCCTTGAATCGAAATGTTCGATTCGTTGTCTACGGCTTGGGGCTCGGCCGGTCTGCGTCATCTGACACTTTTGCCGAATTCCGTGAAGGCCTCCTTCCCTACTTTGAGGGTAGGGAAGGAGGCCTTCACGGAACGATCAGTCGCGTTCGATGAGGTGACCGACGACCTCAGGTCCCGGGTGAGCGTGGCCGGAGCCATCGCGCCGCAAGTCGATCTCGGGGAGTTCGACCGGGTCGCCGTTGCGGGAGGCGCCGGCGGGACGTGGGCCGATCCAGCCGACGACCAGCCGGGTTTCGCCCTTGAGGAACCGCTGCGCCCGGACACCGCCGGTCGCCCTGCCCTTCGCCGGGTACTCGCTGAACGGGGTCACCTTCACGCTCGCGCCGGTCGCGGTGATGACCAGCGGTTCGCCGTGCTCGGCATCATCGGTGCGGATGGCACCGAAGAACACCGCTTCGGCCTCACCACTGAGGTTGATACCCGCCATACCGCCGCCCTTGAGACCCTGCGGCCGCACGAGCGAAGCCGCGTAGCGCAGCAGCGACGCCTCCGACGAAAGGAACGCGAGCGTCTCGTTGCCGTCGGTGAGCCAGGTCGCGCCGACGACCTCGTCGCCGTCCTTCAGGCTGATCACGTCGAACTCATCGGAGCGGACCGGCCACTCCGGCGCACAGACCTTCACCACACCCGATTTCGTGCCGAGCGCGAGACCCGGGGAACCGGCGGCTTGTTCGCCGAGCGGTGCCAAGCCGACGACGCGCTCGCCCTTCTCCAGCGGCACCAGTTCCTTCGTCGGCATCCCGCCGCGCAGCGACACGGTGCCCGCCTGTTCGGGGAGCACCGGCAGTGGAAGTACGTCGGTCTTGAAGGCCCGGCCGCGGTTGGTCACCAGCAGGACCTGGCCCCGCGCAGTCGAATGCACCACCGCGGAAACCGAGTCGTGTTTGACGCGGCCGTTGCGGCGCCGGACTTCGGACGCCTCTTCGGATTCCGCCGCCGTGCGCGCGACCAGCCCGGTGGCGGAAAGGATCACCTGGCACGGGTCGTCGGTGACTTCCAGGGGACCGGACGGCTTCGACGCGGCGAGGACCTCCTTGAGGTCGCCGTCGATCAGCGCGGTGCGGCGTTCGGTCGGGAAATCCTTGGCCACCTTGGCCAACTCGCTCGACACGACCTTCTTCAGCACCGACTCGTCGTCGAGGATCTTGGACAGTTCGGCGATCTCGTCGCGCAACCTGTCCTGCTCGGCTTCGAGTTCCAGCCGGTCGTACTTGGTGAGCCGTCGCAGCGGAGTGTCCAAAATGTACGTCGCCTGGATCTCCGAGAGCTTGAACCGCTTTATCAGGCCGTCCTTCGCGGCCGCGGCGTTCTCGCTCTCGCGGATCAGCTTGATCACCTTGTCGATATTCAGCAGGGCGGTCAGCAGGCCGTCGACCAGGTGCAGACGCTCTTCGCGCTTGCGGCGGCGGTACCGCGTGCGGCGGGTGACGACCTCGTAGCGGTGGCTGAGGAAGACTTCCAGCAGCGCCTTGAGCCCCAGCGTCTGCGGCTGCCCGTCGACGAGGACCAGGTTGTTGATGCCGAAGGACTGCTCGAGCGGCGTCAGCCGGTACAGGTCCGCGAGCAGGGCCTGCGGGTTCACCCCGACCTTGCACTCGATGACGAGCCGCGTGCCGTTCTCGCGGTCGGTGAGGTCCTTGACGTCGGCGATTCCAGTGAGGCGCTTGGACTTGTTGACCTCGTCGGTGATCTTCTCGATCACCTTCTCCGGCCCGACGCCGTAGGGCAACTCGGTGACCGTGATGGCCTGGCGGCCGCGGCTGCCTTCCAATGGCCCGGTCTCGGCGCTCGCGCGCATGCGCACCACACCGCGACCGGTTTCGTAAGCCCGGCGGACCTCGTCGAGACCCAGCAGCGAACCACCGGTCGGCAGGTCGGGGCCGGGGACGAACTCCATCAGCTTGTCGAGGGTGGCGGTCGGATGGTTGATCAGCCACCGCGCGGCGCCGATGACCTCGCCCATGTTGTGCGGGATCATGTTGGTCGCCATCCCGACCGCGATTCCGGACGTGCCGTTGACCAGCAGGTTCGGGAACGCCGCGGGCAGCACCGACGGCTCTTCGAGCGAGCCGTCGTAGTTGGGGCGGAAGTCGACGGTGTCCTCGCCGAGCTCACCGACCAGCAGCATCGCCTCGGGCGAGAGCCGCGCTTCGGTGTATCGCGAGGCGGCCGGGCCGTCGTCCGGGGACCCGAAGTTCCCGTGCCCGTCGACCAGGGGGACGTTGAGCGAGAAGTCCTGAGCGAGGCGGACCATGGCGTCGTAGATCGCCGTGTCGCCGTGCGGGTGGTACTTGCCCATCACGTCGCCGACCACCCGGGACGACTTCACGTACGCGTGAGTCGGCCGGTAGCCGTTCTCGTTCATCGAGTACATGATCCGGCGGTGTACCGGCTTCAGCCCGTCCCGCGCGTCCGGGAGGGCGCGCGAGTGGATGACCGAGTACGCGTACTCCAGGTACGAGTCCTCGATCTCGGTCTTCAACGGGTTGTCGAAGACCTGCGCACCGGGCCGGTCGAATGCGGACGGGTCGACCTTGGTGGTGGTGCCCTTACGGCGTGCCATTGCTCAAAACTCCTTGAATAGCAATGAAAACTAGGCGTCGATGGCTTCGCGGTCGACCCGGTCGGAGGATTCGACCAGCCAGTTGCGCCGCGGTTCGACCTTCTCGCCCATGAGCAGTTCGAGCGCGCCTTCGGCGGCTTCGGCGTCGTCCATGGTGATGCGGCGGACCGAACGGGTGGACGGGTTCATCGTGGTGTCCCACAGTTCGTCGGCGTCCATCTCGCCGAGACCCTTGAACCGCGGCACCGGCGTGACGATCTGCTTGCCCGCCCGCTCCAGCTCCGCGTATTTGGTCTCCATCTCCTTCTGCGTGAAGGTGAAATGGGTTTCCGGGTTACGGCCCTTGGTGACCAGTTTGTGCAGCGGCGGCATTGCGGCGTACAGCCTGCCGTCCTCGATCACCGGCCGCATGTACTTGGCGAACAGGGTGATCAGCAGCGTCCGGATATGTGAACCGTCGACATCCGCGTCGGCCATCAGGATCACCCGGCCGTAGCGCATGGTCGACAATTCGAAGGTGCGCCCGCTGCCGGCGCCGAGCACCTGCACTATCGACGCGATCTCGGCGTTCTTCAGCGTGTCGCCGAGACTTGCCTTTTGTACATTGAGAATCTTGCCGCGCAGCGGCAAAAGTGCTTGGTATTCCGAAACTCGCGCCATTCGCGCCGAGCCGAGCGCGCTGTCGCCTTCCACGAGGAACAGCTCGCTGCGGGAGACGCCGGTGGTGCGGCAGTCGACCAGCTTCGGCGGCATGGCCGCGCCTTCGAGCGCGGTCTTGCGGCGCGCCGCGTCCTTCTGCTGCTTCTGGGTGAGCCGGACGCGTGCGGCGTCGACCACCTTCTGCAGCACGATCTTGGCCTCGGACTTGCTCTTGCGGTCCTCGGTCCAGGCACGGACCTGCTTGTCGACGACACCCTGGAGCACCCGGGTGATACCGGCTGTGGACAGCTCGTCCTTGGTCTGTGAGGTGAACTGCGGTTCCGGCAGCCGGACGTGCACGACCGCGGTCATCCCTTCGAGGACGTCTTCGACCGTCGGCATGTCCTCCTTGGGCTTGAGCAGCCCGCGGGTTTTGGAAATGGCGTCCTGCAAGGCTTTCAGCACCGCGCGGTCGAAACCGCGGCGGTGGGTGCCGCCGTGCACGTTGCGGATCGTGTTGGTGAAGCATTCGACTGTGCGCTCGTAGCCGGTACCCCAGCGCAGCGCGACCTCGATCTCGGCGTGACGCTCCACATTGGACTGCATGACGCCGTTGGCGTCGGCCGCGTTCTCCTTGTACGTGCCCTCACCGGTGATGAGCAGCGTGCCGGAGACGGGTTTCTCGCCGGACGGGGCCAGGAAGTCGACCATGTCCACGAGGCCGTTGGGGAAGTGGAAGGTCTCTTCGCTGATCGAGTCGTCGACAGCGGTGCGCAGGACGTAGGTGACGCCGGGGACCAGGAACGCCGTGTTGCGCATCTTCGCGCGGACGCCTTCGACGTCGAGTGCGGCGCCGGTCTCGAAGTAGCGCGCGTCGTACCAGTACCGGATCGAGGTGCCGGTCCGCTCGCCGCGCTTCATCTTGCCGGTGATGTTCAGCCCGGATTTGCGGGTGAACTTGGCCTTGGGGCCGGGCCCGTCGAAAACGCCGGGAACGCCCTGCGCGAAGGACATCTGGTGAATCTTGCCGTCGTTCTTCACCGTGACGTCGAAGCGGTGGGACAGCGCATTGACGGCCGAAGCGCCGACGCCGTGCAGACCACCGGAGGTCTTGTAGCCCGAGCCGCCGAACTTGCCGCCGGCGTGCAGCCTGGTCAGCACCAGTTCGACACCGGACAAACCGGATTTCGCGTGCGTGCCGGTCGGGATGCCGCGGCCGTCGTCGTCGACCTGGACGCTGCCGTCCGCGTGCAGGGTCACCACGATCTTGTGTGCGTGACCGGCGACGCCCTCGTCGGTGGAGTTGTCCACCACTTCGGAGAACAGGTGGTTGATGCCGCGGCTGTCGGTCGAGCCGATGTACATGCCCGGGCGCTTGCGGACCGCTTCCAGACCCTCGAGATGCGTCAGGTCGTCGGCCCCGTACAGGGTCTCAGCAGTCACTGGGTCTTTCTCCTGGAGTCGTGGCTCACGAACTTGCTGGTAGAGGGGTGTTCAACGCGACACCGTAGGAGAGGATATCCGCCTGCCCCGACAGGATCGTCCTCCGAAGCCTCTCGGTGTGGCGAAACACCCTGTCCCCGGCCACTCCGTGTCATCCGAGGGCTGACGTTCCGTGAAGGCGCGGGCTTACAACCATACCTGCCGTGCCGGCGTCGTACCGGTGACGGCCGCGATGGGCGGCATCACTGGGAGGACTCATGGAGGTACGGAGAGCCGCGGCCGCCGCCGGGTTGGTGGCGGCGGCGCTGGCGCCGGTCACCGAGGCAGAGGCGACGCCGGGCGGGGCTGTGACGGCGTCGGGGACGCCGCGTCCGATCACACTGATCACCGGTGACCGGGTCATGGTCGACTGTGGTTGAACGAGAAGCTGAAGCCGGTCCTCGACCAGAGCACGCGCCAGGTCGGCGCACCCGACGCCTGGAAGGCGGGGTTCACGGGCGAGGGCGTGAAGGTGGCCGTGCTCGACACCGGATTCGATCCGGCGCATCCGGATCTTTCCGGCGTGGTCACCGGATCCGCGAACTTCGTCGGCGGCACGGACGCGCGGGACACGATCGGGCACGGAACGCATGTCGCGTCGACCATCGCGGGCTCGGGTGCCGCCTCCGGTGGCCGGTACCGCGGGGTCGCTCCCGGAGCGAAGTTGCTGGCGGGCAAGGTCTGTGACGACGACGGCTGTCCGCAGGACGCGATTCTCGCCGGTATTCAGTGGGCGGCCGACCATGGCGCGAAGGTGGTCAACCTCAGCCTCGGCGGATATCCCAGTGATGGCACGGATCCCTTGTCGCAGGCGGTGAACGCGTTCACCGAGAAGACCGGCATGCTGTTCGTGATCGCGGCGGGCAACGACGGCCGTGAGCAGGCGGTCAGCTCACCCCCGTCGGCGGATGCCGCACTCGCCGTGGCCGCTTTGTCCAAAAAGGACGAACTCGCGGCGTTCTCCAGCCGTGGTCCCCGGGTGGGTGATCTCGCGGTGAAGCCGGACATCTCCGCGCCGGGCGTCGGTATCGTCGCGGCGCGCGCGGCCGGAACGTATCCGGAAACGTCCGTGGACACCGCCTACGCGCGCCTGGACGGCACGTCGATGGCGACACCGCACGTCGCGGGAGCAGCGGCGATCCTCGCGCAACGGCATCCCGATTGGCGTGCGGACCGGCTGAAGCCGGGGCTGGCCGGAAGCGGTTCCGGGGTGAAGACCGGGATCAAGAGCCTCGGCCTGGACGTCTCCACCGACGATGGCGTTACCTGGGTTCCCGCTCAGGTCACGCGCGAGGGTGACCGGTGGAAGGTCGTCGTCACCAATCCGAGTGGTGGGTTCGTCTCGGTGCGGGCGAACGTGGCCGACGCCGAGAGGAACACAGCGGCGGAGACGCTGCTGCGGGCCTACCGCGTCGGCTGACGGCGCCTCGGCACGTGCGATGAAGGGGCCTTTCATTGCGAAATTTGCAATCAAAGGCCCCTTCATCGCAGAGCCGGGCGCGGCTTCCCGGGGAAAGGACGTGATGAAATCGCGACGCTTCCTGGTCGTCGCCGGGCTGATCCTGGCGGCGCTGGGCGTGCTGATCTGGCTGAAAGGTGAGGAGGTGGGCATTTTCCTGTACCGCGTGGTACTGCACGTGACGGTCACCTGATGAGGCGTTATCGTTTCCCCTGTCACAGGGCTCGAGGTGACAGGGGGAGCTGAATGTGGCCGTAGGAGCCGGTCCCGCGCGCGTTTCCACAACGCGGCGCGTTGTGAGCCTCTGGTACTTCGTTGTGGTCATCGCATCACTCGGTGTACTGGCGCCGATACCCTTCGTGCACGCCGCGCTGCGCCTGCGCCGAGCGGTCCTGTGGGTGTTCGTTGTGCTTTATGGCGTTCTTGCGGCCACTCTGTTCTCGCTGGTCGGTTTCATCGAGGCGAAGGATGAAAAGGCCGAGGCGATCATCGCGGTCTCGTGGTTCGTCGGCACGATCGTGGTGATCGCGGCCGCCTGCATACATCTGGCCAGGTTGCGAAGGCGGATTCTGTACCCGCCGCTGACGTCCTGGGTGGAGAACGGGATGCACTGCGGGCTGTTCTCGATCGACATCGCCGGGTTCGGTCAGGTCGGGCGCACCAGCGAGACCTTCGTACAGGTCCGGCACGTGCTGTTCAGCCTGCTGGCCAACGCCTTCGAGGTCAGTGGCGTCACGTGGGAGATGTGCCTGCGCCGGGACACCGGGGACGGGATGATCGTGGTCGTCCCGCCACATTTCCCCAAGGTCCGGCTGCTCTACCCGCTGATCGCGCACCTTTCGTCGGAGTTGGTGCGGTACAACGCTTCCGCGCCTCCGGCGCTGCGGATCCGGGTCCGCGTGGCGATCCACGCGGGCGAGATCCGGCTCGACGAGTACGGCGTGACAGGGCGCCCGAAGGTCCTCCTCGCGCGCCTGCTCGACTCGCGGGTCCTTCGGGACGCCCTCACCGAGGCGCCGGACGAGGTTCCGATGGTCATCCTGGTCTCCGACCGCTTCCACGAGGACATCCAGGATCAGGGCGAACCGGGTCTCGACATCCTGAGCTACCAGCCGGTCACGGTGCAGGAGAAGGAAACCGATGTGCGCGCGTGGCTGCATATCCCGGATCCCGTTGTCAAAGGCTGGCAGTGAGAACCTCCAGCGCGCTGTGCTGACGGGCGGCGTCGATCCGGTCGACCGGTCCCGCCCAGCGGAGGCCGTGCTGGTCCAACGTGGTGCGGTTGGCGGCGATCGTGGAGTTCGCCTGGCGCGTCAGGTAGGCACGGTACGGCCTGCCCGCGAGCGTCCGGTCCAGTTCCCCGAGGTTGCGGGCGTAGGCGCCTTTGAACGACGGACCGTCGGCGCCGCAATCGCCGGATTCGCACGGGTCGCGCAGGATCCCGCCGGAATGCAGCACGGGAGTCGTGGTGGACGCGTCGGCGAGCCGGCGGGCCAGCGCGACCAGGCTCGCGTCCCCCGTCGCGCGGTTCAGCTCGAGGAGCGCGCCGAGGATGATGCCCTGGTTGTAGCTCCACACCGGCTGGCCGTTGTTGACGCACGAGGAACTCAGGCCGTCGTTGATCAGGTCGCTCGAATTGATCATCCCGCTGCCGCGGAACCATTCCCAGACCTCGCGCGCCCTGGCCAGCTGGAGCGTTTCGCCGGGAAGCCGGTTGTGCAGTGCGGCGGCGACCTTGATGTACAGCTCGTTGGTGACCGCGTTCTTGTACGTCCGCGCCGTCGACCACCACAGTCCGCCGCCGCAGGTCGCGTCCCGATAGGAGTACATGTAATTCGCCGCGATCACGGCGGTGTCGAGGTAACGGCGTTCCCCGGTCAGGTCGTAGGCGCGGATCCAGGCCAGGGCCCACCAGCCGGTGTCGTCGATGTACTCGTTGGTGAAGTTGTTGCCGCGGTTGCGATCGAAGGTGTTGCCGATGGCGTAGCGGTAGTTCGGCGAGCCGGTGCGGGAGCTGTAGTCGAGGATCGCGGTGAGCGCGTTCGCCGAATTCCACCAGCCCGTGGTCTGCCAGAGGCCGGTGTTGCCGTCGTAGAACTGCATCAGCGCGGTGGCCGCGGCCTCGGCGCGGTTGTGCGCGGCGACCGTGCCGCGGAACCAGGGCGTGCAGGCGATTTCCGGTCTGTCACCGGCTTTCCCGCAGGCGCGCAGTGCGCCGAAGCGGTGGGTGGCCGGGTCGTCGACGTTGAACATCAGTGTGCGCCAGCCGCGTGCTCCGGCGGGAATCTTCGTATTGCCGATGCGGCTGTCGCCGGCCCAGGTGCGGCCGCCGTCGAAGGATCTGTCGAGCCAGACCTCGTCGCCGGGCGAACCGTTGTCGATACTTCCCCAGCCCATGTTGTCGCCGTCGGACAGGTGCAGGACGAGGTTGCGGCCCCAGATGGCCGCCGTTCCCGGTCTTCTGTCTCCGGTGGCCAAAGCCGGATCGCGTCCGTCGCAATGGGTCGCGCAGATCGTCGCGGCGATCGAGGGTGCCGGGGTGGTGGCCGGGGTGAGGGAAAAGGTCAAGGCTGACAAGAGAACTGTTGTGAGCCACATGGATTCGAGTGTGATGCTTATCACTATTAGGCCCGATCAAGTCACTCGTTCAGCCTGCGCCGAAGGTCTGGACGCGGTGGCCCGGCGGCGAGGAATATATCTTCCGCGCGTAAGGTTGAGCGCTCAAGTAATAGTACCCGGTGACTAGGGAGCAGGTCATGCAGTTCGGAATCTTCACGGTGGGCGATGTGACGACCGACCCGACCACCGGGGAGGCGCCCACCGAGCACGAGCGCATCAAGGCGATGGTGCGGCTCGCGCTCAAGGCCGAAGAGGTCGGCCTGGACGTGTTCGCCACCGGTGAGCACCACAACCCGCCGTTCGTGCCGTCGTCGCCGACCACGATGCTGGGGCATATCGCCGCGCAGACGTCGAAACTGATCCTTTCCACCTCGACCACGCTGATCACTACGAACGACCCGGTGAAGATCGCCGAGGACTTCGCGATGCTGCAGCACCTCGCCGACGGCCGCGTCGACCTGATGATGGGCCGCGGCAACACCGGCCCGGTGTACCCGTGGTTCGGGCAGGACATCCGCCAGGGCATCCCGCTGGCCATCGAGAACTACCACCTGCTGCACAGGTTGTGGCGTGAGGACGTGGTCAGCTGGTCCGGCAGGTTCCGGACCCCGCTGCAGGAGTTCACCTCGACGCCGCGGCCCCTCGACGGCGTGCCGCCGTTCGTCTGGCACGGCTCGATCCGGAGCCCGGAGATCGCGGAGCAGGCCGCTTACTACGGCGACGGGTTCTTCGCGAACCACATCTTCTGGCCGAAGGAGCACTTCCAGGCGTTGATCGACCTGTATCGCGAGCGGTACGAGCACTATGGGCACGGCAAGGCGGACCAGGCCATCGTGGGGCTGGGCGGCCAGGTGTTCCTGCGGCCGAAGTCGCAGGACGCGTGGAACGAGTTCCGGCCGTACTTCGACAACGCGCCGGTGTACGGGCACGGGCCGTCGCTGGAGGAGTTCACCGAGCAGACGCCGCTGACCGTCGGCAGCCCGCAAGAAGTGATCGACAAGACGCTGACCTTCCGCGAGCACTTCGGGGACTACCAGCGCCAGCTGTTCCTGATGGACCACGCCGGTCTCCCACTGAAGACCGTGCTGGAGCAGCTCGACCTGCTCGGCGAGCACGTGATTCCGGTGCTGCGCAAGGAACTCGACGCGAAGCGCCCCGCGCACGTCCCGGACGCGCCGACGCACGCTTCGCTGAAGGCGGCTCGTTCCGAAACCGAGGCTTTGGCATGACGACGATCGCGGTCGTGACCGCCGGCTTGAGCCAGCCGTCCTCGACGCGGCTGCTCGCGGACAAGCTCGCGGCGGCCACTCGGGATGCTCTGGGAGATGCCGAAATCGAGGTCATCGAACTTCGCGACGTCGCCATCGACATCACGAAGAACATGCTGACCGGATTTCCTTCGCCGGCCTTGCGTGCGGTCATCGACACGGTGACCTCCGCCGACGGTCTCATCGCCGTTACGCCGGTATTCACCGCCTCGTACAGCGGTCTGTTCAAGTCGTTCTTCGACGTGCTGGACCAGAAGGCGATCGACGGGAAGCCGGTCCTGATCGGCGCGACCGGCGGGACCGAACGGCACTCGCTGGTGCTCGACTTCGCGCTGCGTCCGCTCTTCGCCTACCTTCGCGCCGAGCCTGTCGCGACGGCCGTGTATGCCGCTTCGTCGGACTGGGCGTCTCCGGGCAACCTCGACGCGCGGGCGCGTCGGGCTGGTGCGGATCTTGCGGCCCGACTGTCCGGTGCTTCGGTTTCGGCGGCTGTGACCAGCGGGTTTGTGCCGTTCGAGCAGCTGCTGGCGGCAGGAGAGTGAGCAAGGGACCTTTGCTACCGCTCGCTTAGGCATGCTAAGTAAGTGGTAGCAAAGGTCCCTTGCTCTCTTGCGCTGGTCACCGGGGGTCGGCGGCCTTGTATTCGGGGTTGCGCAGACCTCAGCGGCATCAGCGACACCGCAAGTCATACCTGCCCCAAACCTCTGCTATCGCCTTCCGGATCAGCGTGTTCCCGGCGGAGCGGCCGCTCTCCCGGCACACTCGGGGGAAGACCGACGGCGAGGAGACGCGATGGGACTCGGAAAACCCGTGAAGCAGGGGCTCATCCTGGTGGCGGGCCTCATCCTCCTGCTGGTCGGCATCGCCTTGCTCGTCCTGCCCGGCCCGGGGTTGCTGCTCGTGCTCGCCGGTCTGCTCGTGCTGGCGTCGGAGTTCCCGGTCGTGGAGAAGTACGTCGATCCCATCCGCGACAGGGCGATGAAGGCAGCCGAAGACAGTGTCTCGTCGCCGCTGCGGATCGCCGGTTCGGTGCTGGCCGGGCTGGGGCTGATCGCCGCCGGGCTCGTCTGGGGTTTCGTGCCGGGCCTGCCGCTCGCCGGCTGGAGCACGGGCTCGAGCCTGATCCTGTCCGGGATCATCCTGTTCGCGCTGCTGATCTGGAGCTACCGGAGGGTGCAGGCCCGCCGTGCCGCGGCGGGCGAATAACAGCCGGGTGGTCTGGTACGGTGCGGCGCGTGGCTCCCGAATTCCAGCGCGCCCGGCGCCCGGAGCAGGTGGAAGCCCGGCGCGCGGCGATTCTGGGGACGGCGCGGGAGATGCTGTCGGAGCGGCCGGTGTCGCAGATCAGTCTGCGGGAGCTGAGTGACCGCGTGGGTCTGGCGAAGTCGAACGTCCTTCGGTACTTCGACAGCCGTGAGGCGATCTTCCTCGAAGTACTCGACTCGGTCTGGGTCGCCTGGCTCGACGAGCTGGAAGGCGAGCTGGGGGAGCCTGGTGAACCGAAACCCGGGTACGACCGCGAAGTCCGCGTAGCGACTGTCATCGCGACGTCGATGTCGCGGCAGCGTCTGCTGTGCGAGCTGATCAGCACGATGGCCGCGGTGCTCGAACGCAACATCTCCGTCGAGTCCGCCCGGACGTTCAAGAGTCGTGCCGCCGAGCGGACCGGACGGCTCGCTGACCTCGTCCGCGCGCAGGTCCCTGTCGGCGCCGAGGCCGCCGGACACTTCGCGAAGGCGGTCTTCGTGCTCATCGCGGGGCTGTGGCCCTACGCCAACCCTGGCGAGGCGGTGGCGACCGTCCTCGCCGAGCGAGGAGCGCCGGCGGGACGCGAGATGTTCGTCGACGCACTGACCGAAGGACTCGCGAATCAGCTGGTCGGGCTGGTCGTCCGGGCAGGGCGGTAGCAAAGGTCCCTTGCTCCCTTGCCTGGACGCGCCCGGGCAGTTGACCATGCTTAGGGTGAGGGACGCGAACCACCGGCCAGAGGAGACGAGCACCATGAGCCCAGGCGGCACCCTTCACCTCGGTGATCTGACCGTGAGCCGGATGGGCTACGGCGCCATGCGGCTGTCGGGCGTCGGCATCTGGGGCCCACCGCCCGACCGCGAGGCCGCGATCGCCGTGCTCCGCAAGGCCGTCGAGATGGGCGTGACCCATATCGACACCAGCGACTTCTACGGTCCGCATACGGTCAACGAGGTCATCCGCGAGGCGCTGCACCCGTACGCCGAGGATCTGCACATCGTCACGAAGGTCGGCGCGAAGCGGACTCCGGACAAGGGCTGGCCGCCGGCGCTCACGCGTGAGGAACTGATCTCCGCGGTCCACGACAACCTCCGCAACCTCGGCGTCGACGTGCTCGACGTCGTCAACCTGCGGCTCGTCGGGGAGCACGGGGTCTTCCCGATCCCGGTCTCGGTCGCGGAGCCGTTCGAGGTGCTCGCCGAGCTACAGCAGCAGGGGCTGATCCGCCACCTCGGGCTCAGCCATGTGTCGGCGGAGCAGGTCAAGGAGGCCCGGTCCATCGCGCCGGTCGTCTGCGTGCAGAACGAGTACAACGTCGCCCAGCGTGCGAACGACGGTCTCCTCGACGCCTGTGCGGCCATCGGCATCCCGTTCGTGCCGTACTTCCCCTTGGGCGGGTTCACTCCGCTGCAGTCCGGCGTGCTCGACGACTGTGCCCGCCGCCTCGACGCGACGCCGATGCAGGTCGCGCTCGCCTGGCTTCTCCAGCGCTCGCCGAACATCCTGCTGATTCCGGGGACGTCGTCGCTGCTGCACCTCTACGAGAACGTCGCCGCCGCGAAGCTGGAACTCCCCGAAGACGTCCTCGCCGACCTCAACGCCCTCGCTTAAGTCCGTGAAGGCCTCCTTCACTACCGTCAGGGTAGGGAAGGAGGCCTTCACGGACTTTCAGAGCACATCCCGCCGCCGCAGCAGCCACCCGCCGAAGACGGCGAAGGCGACCAGGTAGCCGGCCACCACCAGCGTCGACTGGGAAGCGCCGACGAGTGCGTCGACCCCGGGGGTCGCCCCCGATGCGCCGAGCGACGCGACCAGCGAACCGGCGTTGGCGCCGGGCAGCGCGAGCTGCAGCGTGTTGACCCAGTCCAGCAGCGGAGCCGCGACCCCGAACAGCAGGTTCTGGATCACCAGCAGCCACACCAGGCCGAGCCCGATCGGCAGGGCGACTCCGCGCATCGCGACGGCCAGCGCCGCACCGAAGACCGCCCAGGTCATCGCGATCAGCCAGCCGGCGCCGATCCCGGTGACGAGGTCGCCGACAGCGGGCCAGTTCATCGGTGCGCCTTCCGACGCGGCGATCGCGGCGCTCGTGATCGCACCGGTCGCGAAGCTCGTCAGAACGACGGCCAGCGTCGCGACGCCCAGCGCGAACAACTTTCCACTGTAGACGGTCAGTCGCGAAGGTCCTTGTGTCAGTACGGTCTTCCAGGTGCTCCAGCCGTACTCGGTGCCGACGGCCAGTACCCCGATCACGAGCATGATCGCCCCGAGGAACACCGGAAGCCCGCCGATCGAGTTGCCGACCAGGTTCTCCGGCATCGTCGCGGCCAGTCCGCGATCGGTGCCCGGCGCGCCGCTCGACGAGCCCGCCGCACCCGCCAGCGGCAGCAGATAGGTGAACG
This sequence comes from uncultured Actinomycetota bacterium, assembly GCA_963766045.1. Lineage (GTDB taxonomy): Bacteria > Actinomycetota > Actinomycetes > Mycobacteriales > Pseudonocardiaceae > Amycolatopsis. The sequence continues at coordinate 963,283 of CAVXYN010000003.1, forward strand.
TCAGGCCGAGTACGACGGCGATTCCCAGCATGAACCAGTTCGCCGGGCGGCGGACGAGTTTCGCCAGCTCGGCGGTGCAGCTACCCCACATGTTCGGCAACCTCTCCGGTGAGTTCGAAGAAAACCTGTTCCAGATCCCGTTCGCGGACGTGCAGTTCGTTCACGGAGATCCCTTCCGCGACCAGTTCGCGGTTGATCCAGGACGCCCGGTCGGGTTCGACGGTCAGGTCGATCCCGGTCCCGCTCGTCCGCACGTTCCCGTCGCCGAGCCAGTGCTTCGCCAGGTCGGCGGCGCGCACGATCTCGTCGGCCTCGATGTGCAACACCGTGCCACCGCGGAGCTCGGCCACCGTGTTCTCGGCGACCAGCCGTCCACGCGAGACCACGCCGACGCGGTCGCAGATCTGCTGCACTTCGCCCAGCAGATGGCTCGACAGCAGCACCGTGCAGCCCTCGGCGCCGAGGCGCCGGATCAGCACGCGCATGTCGGCCATACCCGCCGGGTCGAGCCCGTTGGTCGGCTCGTCGAGGATCAGCAGCCGCGGATCCTTCAACAGCGCGGCCGCCACGCCGAGCCGTTGTTTCATGCCCAGCGAGTACGTCGAGTACCGGTCCTTGCCACGATCGGTGAGATCGACCATCGCGAGCACCTCGCTCACCCGCAGCGAATCCGTTCCGCTGTACCGGGCCAGCACCTTGAGATTGTCCAAACCGGATAGGTACGGGTAGAAACCGGGCGATTCGATCAGCGCGCCGACCCCGTCGAGGTCACCGGGCGGCCTGCCGAACAGCCTCACGCTGCCGGACGTCGGCCGCACGAGGCCGAGCAACATCCGCAAGGTCGTCGTCTTTCCCGCGCCGTTGGGGCCGAGGAAGCCGTAGATCTCGCCCGGCAGCACGGTCAGATTCATCCGGTCCACGGCGAGGTTCTCGCCGTACCGTTTCGTGAGTTCGTCTGTGTCCACGGGAATGTTCATGGTGATGATGGTGTCCGGCGCGGCGTTGTGGCACATCCGTTCCGAAGCGGCTTTCGCCGTACGTCACCGGACGTAGGCGGCCTGGCCGGAATCCTGTGATATCTGTCGAAAACAACGGTACCGGACGCCGGACGGCGATCTTAGGCTCTGGTCCGTGTCGAAAATACTGCTGATCCTCCATGTGCTCGCCGCGGTCATCGCGATCGGACCGGTGACCGTCGCCGCGAGCATGTTCCCCGCCGCCGCCCGGCGGACCTTCGCCGAGCCGGGATCCGGCCTCTCGGTCCTGCGCGCGCTGAACCGGATCTGCCGGGTCTACGCCGTCGTCGGCATCGCCGTGCCGTTCTTCGGGCTCGCGACGGCTGGCAGCATGAAGGTCTTCGGCGACGCGTGGGTCATCGTGTCGATCGTCCTGACCGCCGCGGCCGCCGGTGTGCTCGCGTTGCTGGTCCTGCCGGGGCAGAACGCGATTCTCGCCGCAGTGGACGCCACCCCGCCGTCGGAACCGGTCACGGCCGGGCGGGTGGCGATGTACACGGGCATGTTCAACCTCCTGTGGGCGGTGGTCACCGTGCTGATGATCGTGCGTCCGGGATCGACGACCGGCGCCTGAGTACCTCCGAGCGGGGTGTCGCGGAGGCCAGGAAGTCCATGAGGGCGCTATGAACGGTCCGTTCCTTGCAAAATTCGCAAGGAACGGACCGTTCATAGCACGCGGGCACCTGACGGCGCCTGCGTTACGCGCGCAACAGTTGGTTGAAGAACGACCGGTACCGCCGCAACGCGATCCGCAGGTCCTCGGTCGCCGGTTCGCCCTGGCTCCACGCGGATTCCAGTTCGCTCTTGTGCTCCGCGAAGGTCGCGGCCAGCGTCTGGATCACGACGGCCACCAGTTCGTCGGCTTCCTTGACCGCGCGCTGCGGATCGTCCACAAAGGCCGTCTGGATGTCCTGCCAGCTGCCACGGAACCGATCGACATCACCGTCGTCGAACAGCGCGTGCTCGCCCTCTTCCGGTTCCGTCCGCTCGGACGGCGTCGCGACGGCGTCCGTGGTCTCAGGCTCGGCGTTCACCAGATCCTCGGTGCTCAGCGCCTGGTCCGTGTCCCGCGTCAGCACGGGATCGTCAACGCTGGGTTCCTCGGCGCGGTGCGTGGTCCGCGGCTCCGTTTCCTCGCTTTGCATGGTCCTGTTTTCCATGACTCTCCGTTCCTTCGGCGCGGTCGTCGGTCAGCAGGTCTTCGAACACGACGCGGTAGTGCTTCATCGCGTCACGAAGATCCTCAGTGGACCGTTCGGATTCCCGATGGCGTTCCAACGTGTCGTGTCCGGCGCGGTAGTGCTTGAGCGCGTTGGCGTGCCGGACGGACAGATCCTCGAGCTGCTGGTCGTACCCCTCGGTGGGGTAGCCGCGCTCGGCCATCAGCGAGACCAGCACGCGATCCGCCTCCACGACGGCCCCGGAGGGGCGGTCGACGAACTGTTCCTGGATCAGCGCCCATTCCTGCGCGTACCGGTCCTTTGTGGTCGCCGGTAGCGGACGGATGTCCAGATCGGAATGACGCTTCATCCGCGACGAGAGGTCGCGCTCCGCTTCCCGCGGGCTTTCGTGTTCCTTCACGGCGCGTTCGTATTCCGGGCCGAACGTCTCCCGCAGACGCTTCCTGCGCCGGTCCTGCATGACGAACCAAACCGCGGCTCCCACCACCAGGATCGCGGCGATGACGATGATGATGACCAACCACGTGGGCATCGCTATCTCCTCCGGATATCTGCCGGTAACCCCCGACAGCATCCGGGTTCCCCGCTTCAGAAGCTCGGAAACCCTTGTGGCGCAGCTAGTTCTCGATCTTAGGCCGGATGGAGCACAGTGAACGGGCGGGACACCATGCCGGTGCCCCGCCCGTTCACTGTCGTCCGAGAGCGCGAATTATCCTACTGTCACATGGAAAATCCGGTTGTTGCTGTTGTTCGGTGTGCTGTCCTTGTCGCCGCCGTTGGAGGTGGCCATCCAGATTCCGCCGTCCGGAGCAGGCTCCACCGTGCGGAGCCTGCCGTAGGTGCCGCTGAAGAACTGGCGGACGTCGGTCAGCGAACTACCGCTGATCACCGCTCGGTAGATCCGCTCGCCCTTCTGGCAAGCGACGTACAGCGCGTCGCGGACGATGGTGATCCCGCTGCACGACCCCGAACCGACCGAGTACGTGCGCTTCGGCGCGATGAAGCCGGAGCAGCTGCCCGAGGTGCCTTCGCACTTGGGCCAGCCGTAGTTGCCGCCCTTCTCGATCAGGTTGGTCTCGTCCATGACCGAGTTGCCGAACTCCTGCTCCCACAACCGGCCCTGCGAGTCGAAGGCCAGACCCTGGATGTTGCGGTGACCCAGCGTCCAGATCGCGTTGCCGAACGGGTTGTCCGACGGGATCGAGCCGTCCGGGTTGATGCGCAGCACCTTGCCGTTGAGGTTGCCCTTGTTCTGCGCGTTGTCGCCGTTCTGTGCGTCGCCGGTACCGGCGAACAGGTACTTGCCGTCCGGGCTGAAGCGCAGGCGGCCGCCGTCGTGGAACTTGTTGCGCTGGATACCCGAAACCAGGACCTGGAGAGTGCCGGTCTGCAGCGAATCTGCGGTCGGGTCGTACTTGATCCGCACGATCCGGTTGTCGTTCGCCGAGGTGTGCATGATGTAGAGCCAGCGGTCGCTTGCGAACGTCGCCGGGTTGATCTCCAGCCCGGTCAGGCCGCCCTCGCCGTTGGTGCTCTGCACATTCGGCACGGTGCCGATGGTCTTCTTCGCACCGGTGGCGGGGTTCAGGTGGACGATCGAGTGCGCGTCGCGCTGGTTGTAAAGGATCGTGCCGTCCGGCAACGTGACCAGACCCCAGACGACGTCGTTGTCCGTGCCGACCTGCTTGACCGTGCACATGCCCTGCGCGGGCGTGCAGTTCGAGCCGCCGGGCGTCGTGACGTCCAGGATCGGCGTGCTGCCACCGCTTTCGTTGCCGTTGGCGTCGGACGCGGTGACCTGGAAGTGGTACGCCGTGTTCGGCGAGAGGCCGCCGACGGTGGTGCTGGTGCCGCTCGACGAACCGACCTTCGTGCGGGCGCCGTTCACAACGTTGTAGACCGTGTAGGCGGTGACGCCCACGTTGTCGCTCGAGGCGTTCCAAGCGAGGCCGACGCTCGTGCTCTGCACCGACGTGGTGCGCACGTTCCCCGGCACGGTGGGGGCGCTGGTGTCGTTGGACGGCGGCGTCTTGACCGGCAAGGTGTCGCTCGCCTGGGAGACGTTGCCCGCCGCGTCACGCGCGTTGACGTAGAACCCGTACGTGACGTTCGGGTTCAGGTTGGTGCAGGTGCCCTGCAGTGTCGGGGCGGTGACACTGGCGCAGAGCTGACCATCACGGAAGATGTCGTAGCCGGTGACGCCGACGTTGTCCGTCGCGGCGGGCCACTTGATCGTCGCGCTGTTCGACGTGGCGCCGACCAGTTCGGGTTTGCCGGGCGGGGTCGGCGGGACCGCGTCGCCGCCGGTGGAGCCGAAGACGCCGATCTCCTGGAGCGAGTAACCCTTGGACGATTCTGTGCGGCAGCGCTTGGTGCCGAACATGCGTACGTAGCGGCCGTTGCCGTCGAGCGTGGTCAGATCCTCGACGCCGCCCTTTCCGGCGGTGGTCGAGTAGATCTTCGTCCAGGTGGTCTTGTCGGACGAGGTCTGGATCTCATAGGCCGTGGCGCACGAGGCGTCCCACTGCAGCCGGACCCGGCTGACATGGACCGTCGCGCCGAGGTCGACGTAAAGCCACTGGGGGTCGACGCCCGACGCGCTGGCCCAGCGGGTCGCGGAGTCGCCGTCCACCGCGTTGGGGGCGGCGCAGCAGCCGCCTGCCGACGAAGCCGTGACCGGCTTGCCTTGCGAGAGCAGCGGGTCCGCCGCCTGCGCCGGTCCCGCCACGACCAGCGCCGACGCGGCCGTCACCGCCGAGACGCCGGCGAGCACCAGGAGATGCCTCAACCGTCTTTTCATGAATACCTCCATGATTCACATTCGCAAAGGATGCAGTTCAGAGGGCCCTGAGCAGGCAATCGAGGGCGCGTGCTCGGGCTGGGGGATTGAATCCGGGGATGAATGTGTCCGTGGGCCGCCTCCGGTCAAATTCCGCCGACGACCGGAACGTTCGGACCCCGCCGCACAAGGCGTTTTGTCTCCGGCGGCAGAGGCGGATGCCGGCCGGATCGCCGTGGCGACGTGATGGGTCCGGACAAGGCCGGAAGGCGTCTTCGATCTGGTGCGGCAAGACTACGAGTGATACATCGGATGAGTCAATGCGCTGCCGGGCCCCGACGTACCCTCTGACCGGGACCATGTCCGAACAAAGGTAGGACGATATACCGACAACCTGGCTGTCGACCTGTATGTCCATTATGGACGTACAAAGTGGACGGACGCTGAAAGGGCCCGTTTGGCGGCTTGAAGTGACTCAGTGTGGGCGAAAACCTCCCGATCACTGCTCCGTTGTGGCAGTATTGCCCCGTTCGCGGGAAGAGGGCCCGGGAACGAGGGGACCCAGTGCTACCAGGGGGTCGCCTGGCACGACAGAAGGATCACCAGGGGAGGAGATCGTCAAATGTCGACGCCTACGGACGTCAAGGATCCCATCGGCGAAGGGGAGCCGGCCGACCCGGCCGAGCCCAAGCCTGAACACCGGCATCACCCTGATTGCGAGCACAATCGCGATCACCTGGTCGAATGCGCCGGTGGCTGTGTTCAGACTCCGCCGCCCACGCCCTGACGGATGCTGAAAATCTGGCCCGTCCCACCGAGTTTCCATCGGTGGGCGGGCCTCTTTTGGCTACGTACTGTGCTGTCATAGATCAGTGGCTGTGACTGAGTTCCGGCAAGCCGAGGTCATCGGTGAGGCGAGAGGGCTGCACCGGGCCGGAGTTGATGCCGCGTGCGCGGGGCGTCAACCTGAAGGCGTTCGCTTGCTGCGTCGTGGAATGACGCTGCTGCAGTCGATCGAACCCGTTGCGGCGGACCATCGACCGGACTGGCTTGTCGTCCGGATCCGATTGGCGTGCACGATCGCCGCACTTTCCTCGGAGACCAGCGGTGAAGTCGCCGCAGGTCTCCGAGGACTCGACAGGGTCCGTCTGTTGTTGGACGACGTGAGTGATCCTGTGCTGCGCGCGGAACTCAGCGGAGCCATCGAACACAACTACGGGTTGTTGCTCCTCGCGGTCGGCCGGAACGAAGAGGGGATCGCCTACTTCGACGCTTCGATCGAGCACAAGAACCGGGTACTTGCCGAGGCGGAGGATCCACTGCCGGTCCTTGATCCCTTTCTCGGCACGATGGCGACTCGCGGACTCGCGTACACCAGGATCGGCGATGTTCGGCGGGCACGTGAGGGTCTGACGCAAGCCATGGAGCTCGCCGAGAAATATGGGCTGAGTGCCCAGGCCGCTGATGCCAGGCGCCCCCTTGGATCCGTGGAGTTGCGAATCGGAAATGTGCCACTGGCACTTCGCCTCTACGGGGAAAGTGAACGGATCTATCGTTCGCTCGGTATGGCGATCCATCCGCTTCTCAGATTGGAACAAGGCCAAGCGTTGCTGGCTGCCGGTCTCGCAGACGAAGCAGGCGGTCATCTCGACGAGGCGCTGGGGGTGATGCGGAAGCAGCACAGTGTCACTCGCGAGCTGGGGTATGCCGAGCTGTACCGGGCGTCGGCGGCGTTGATGAGCGACGACCTCGAACTCGCCCGACGGTATGCGACCTCGGCCCGGCGCAGGATGTCGCGCTGGGGGTGCCAGACCTGTGTCGCCGACGCGACCATCATCGGGTTGCGGGCCGACGTGCGGGACGCCTTGCGTAGCAACAAGATCCCGACGACGTTGACTGCGCGGGCCTTGCGGGCGGCGACCCGGATGCCGATGCCCCGGCTCGCCGATCAGGTCGCGTTGGCGCGCATGCTGGCCGTGCGGTTGGAGCTGCGCAAGGGAAATCGCAAGCGGGCCGCCGAATTGATGACGCGGATTCCACGGCCGGGCAGGCTGACGTCCGTTGATTACCGGATGCTGCGGCGGCTCTGCCGTGCGGAACTCGCGGTCTTGGAGGGGAACAGAACCAAGGCACTGGCCGAGATCAAAGCGGGCCTGATCGAACTGGATCGGGTTCGAGACCGCATGGGCGGGCTCGAGCTCGTGTCGGGAACGGCTTTGCATGGCAGGGAACTTGCCGATCTGGCCGTGAAGATCGTGCTGGAGCGAGCGGACGCCACCAGGTTGTTCGGTTGGCTGGAACGGACTCGTGCACAGACCTATCGGTACGAGCCGGTCGCGGCGACCGATCCCGATCTCGCCGAGCGGGTCGCCGAGGTGCGTGGTCTCGGCCAGGCGATCCATCAGGCACAGCACGATGGTCATCCGGTGGGGGCGTTGCGGGCCAAACATGCCGAGCGGCTGCACGAGGCGCATCGGCTCGGGTGGCACACCGGCCGGTGGGGACGACCTCGGCCGGTCGCGGTGCTCGCCGACGTCCGAACGCAGCTGGGTGAGCGCGCGTTGGTCAGTTTCACTTCGTCCGCGGACGATCTGGTGGCGGTCGTCGTCGCCGGCGGAAAGACCGAATTGGTCCGTCTCGGGTCCGCGGCGCGGGCGGCGGAGTCCGCGCGGATGCTGAACGTCGACCTCGACGCGCTCGCTCCCGATCACTTGTCTGTACCACTGGTTCAGTCGGTGCTCGGTTCGGCACGGAAACAGGCCGAACGGCTCGAGACTCAGTTGATCCGGCCGCTGGCCGGCCTGATCGGCGAACGGGATCTGGTCGTCGTTCCGACCGGCTCGTTGTACGCCATCCCTTGGGGAGTGTTGCCAGGACTGCGGTCGCGGCCGATCGTCGTTGCGCCATCGGCAACGGCGTGGCTGGCGGCGGAACGGTCGAAGGCGACGCGCACACGGAAAGTGGTTCTCGTTCGCGGCCCCGGTTTGGTCGGCACCAGGGGTGAGCTCGACAAACTCGCCACGCACTATCGGACCGCGAAGACCTTGGCCGGGCCCAAAGCAACGGTGACGGCCGTACTGCGAGCGTTGGACGGCGCGAAGCTCGCGCATATCGCCGCACACGGTGCGCACGAGCCCGAGAACGCCTTGTTCTCCCGGCTGGAATTGGCCGACGGAGTGTTGTTCGCGCACGAAATGGCAGGGCTCGCGCAGCCGCCGTCGCAGGTCGTCTTCGCCGCGTGCGAGCTCGCGCTCAACCGGATCAGGCCAGGAGATGAGGCGCTCGGTTTCGCCAGCGCTCTGCTCGCCAGCGGTTCGCGCACGGTAGTCGCGCCGTTGAGCCGAGTCGGTGACGAGGCCGCCGCTGCGGCGATGGACGACTACCACCGCGGACTCGCGGAAGGGGCGGGACCTGCGACAGCGCTCGCGGACACCATTGCCGTCGACCCGTTCCGGCGCCCGTTCGTCTGTTTGGGTGCGGGCTGATTCAGGGGTTGACAACGCTGTCTGATCCTTACGACATAAAGTGTCCGGTTGGTTACTCTTGACCGAAGTCCTCTAGACCATTTATGGTCTAGACCACATTCGCTTGCTCCGGTCCGCGGATGTGGTCCCAACCGTCAATGGTTTTCACTCGTCGTGGCCCAGACCCTCCGTGCGCTCCGTGCGGGGCCGCCGCCGGGGTCCGCGGTGGGTGTCGAAAGGGGTACGGATGAGCTTCAAACGAAGGCTTTTAACCCTGGCGGCCGGTGTGGCAACAGTGCCGGCCCTGCTGGTCGCGATCCCGGCGGGAACCGCGAACGCTCACGGCTACATCTCCTCACCCGCGAGCAGGCAAGCGCAGTGCGGGGCGAAGACCATTCCCTGTGGTTCGATCCAATGGGAACCGCAAAGCGTCGAAGGCCCCAAGGGCCTGATGAGCTGTAACGGTGGAGTGGGCAGGTTCGCCGAACTCAATGACGACAACAAGGGCTGGGCCGTACAGAACATCAGCCGGAACAGCACGTTCCGGTGGACCATCACGGCGGCACACCGCACCAGCTCGTGGGAGTACTTCGTCGACGGACAGCTGGTCCAGTCGAATCCAGGCAACGGGGTAGCTCCGCCTTTGGGTACCCACACGCAGCAGGTGAACCTGCAGCGGACCGGGCGGCACAAGATCCTTGCCCGCTGGAACATTTATGACACGGCCAACGCCTTCTACGTCTGCATCGACGCGAACATCAGCTAGTCGTCGCATCTGTCAGAGCCCGCGCTTCCCCTAGGGGCGCGGGCTCTGTGCATGTCCGGGGTGGGTGCCCGGCTCGTGAGTGGTGATGACGGTTCTAGCCGTCATTACCACTCACGAGAGGCGACCACTCGGCTACCGGTACCCGTGGAGGGTGGCGAAAGGGAGCAAGAAGACGACTTTCGCGACCGATCGAGACGTGCCAGGCTCTGACCATGAGTGATGAGGAGCGCGACGGAGTCTCTCTGAGTAACCTCGACCAGCCGCTGTTCGAGGATGTCACCAAACGCGACCTGGTGGATTACCTGGACGCCGTCGCAGGCCGCCTCATCCCGGTGCTCGAAAACCGGCCACTGTCGGTGATCCGCATTCTGCGCGGCCAGGGGCCGTTCATGCAGAAGAACCTGCCCAAGTACACGCCACCGTGGGTGAAGCGGTACGGGATGTGGGCGGAGCGTTCGAAGCGGGAGGTGTCGTATGCGCTGTGCGACGACCGCCGCACGTTGATGTGGTTCGCGAATCAGCGTGCCGTGGAATATCACCCGACGTTGATGTGCGCGGAGGAGAACCCGAGCCAGACGCATCTCATCCTCGACCTCGACCCGCCCGCGGGTGACGATTTCGCGCATGTCGTCAGTGCCGCCGGCCTGGTGCGGCAGGCCTTGGCGGATTCGGGACTGTCCGGTGCGGTGAAGACCAGTGGGTCCAAGGGAGTGCATATTTTCGTCCCGCTCGTCGCGGGGCAGACCTTCGAGGACGTCGCGGCCGCGACTCGCGCGCTCGCCGCGCGGGCGGAGCAGGTCGATCCGTCGGTGGCGACGACGGCGTACGTCGTGGAAGAACGCGAGGGCAAGGTCTTTCTCGATTCGACGCGCGCGGGAGGCGGGACGGTGGCGTCGGCGTACAGCCCGCGATTGCGGCCGGGCCTGCCGGTGTCGTTCCCGCTGCCTTGGGACGAACTGAAAAACGTCGTCCCCGCCGATTTCACCATTCATACGGCTCCGGGTCTGTTGGGCGACAAGGATCCGTGGGCCGAGCTGATGCCGGAACCGCAGACACTGCCCGTCGATCTCGTCGAACAGGGCCACACCATCCCGATCGCGCGCGTGCTGGCGATGCACGAGGGTAAGCGCCGTGCGAGGGCGCGAGCCCAGGAGGGCTGAAACGCCACAACATCAAGGCATCTTGTGTACGGTGGAATCCACTGGGAGGCGTGGTTCTAGGGGGATTTCGTGGGGTCTGCCGATGCTGACGTGCTCATCGCGGGGGCCGGTCCGGCCGGGCTCGTGCTGGGAAACCTGTTGCGAGCAGCGGGAATCGACTGCCTGGTGCTGGAACGGCAAAGCCGGGTGCATGTGGAAAATCGTGCGAGAGCGGGATTTCTGGCTGCGAACAGTGTCCGGGTGCTCACGGAGAATGGTCTCGCCGAAGGTCTGCGACGTGACGGCATCCCGCATGACACCTGTGCGTTTCGGGGCGACCACGCGGAGTTCGAGCTCAAGTACAGCGAGCTGGGCCGCGGTGAGATCCACACCGTCTATCCGCAACAGCTTCTCGTCGCCGACCTGATCGCCGAATTCCTCGACCGTGGCGGAGAAATCCGGTTCGGCGCCGAGGTCTCCGAGATTTCGGCCGACGGCGCGAGCGTCACGGTCGACGATATTCCTTTGCGTGCCCGGTATGTCGCGGGCTGCGACGGTCAGCACGGTGTCTCGCGGCAAGCGGTTCCGGCGCGAGTCTTCCACCGGGACCACGGGATCTCCTGGTTGGCGATCCTCGCGGAGGCGCCGCCGAGTATGTCCGCGGTCGGGTACGCGATCCACGAACGCGGGTTCGCCGGGCATATGGCGAGGACGTCGACGGTGACGCGCTACTACCTTCAGGTCCCGTCCGGTGAGGATCCCGAAGCCTGGACCGACGACCGGATCTGGGACGAGCTGCATCTGCGGATGCGGGCCGAACAGTACGGGCCGCTCAAACAAGGCGCCATCATCGAGCGCCGGGTCGTGGACATGACCTCCCATGTCATGAACACCATCCAGCACGGGAACCTCTTCCTTGCCGGAGACGCCGCGAGCCTGATCAGCCCGTCCGCGGCCAAGGGCGCCAATCTCGCGCTGATGGAGGCGGAAATCCTGGCGAACGCCCTGATCGCGGCGTTGAAACGGGACGAGGACGGCCCGCTCGAGCGGTATTCGGCCGAATGCCTGCCACGGATCTGGCGTGCGCAGGAGTTCTCGCACTGGATGATCAGCCTGCTGCACGGCCCGTTCGGGGACGATGACGAGGCCGTGTTCCACCGTGCCTTGCGGGACGCGCGGCTCGAAAGCCTCCGGGTTTCCCGCTCACACCAGGATTTCTTCGCGGAGAACTACGTGGGCATCTGACCCACGGGGGCAACGAAACTGGGGATGAAATGACGACAGGGGTTGAACTTTCCGGGCTCGACGACGTCGATATCCGGCGCATCGACGAGCTGACCGGCTTCCTCCGGACCGGCGACACCGGGAGCGTGTTGTCCCGGATGCTGCCCGGCTTCGCCGGCGACCTCGAGGGTTACTGCCGTCTCGACCACGCCGCGGTGCTCGTCTTCCCGCGCTCGAAGGACGCTCTGGCCGAAGGTCTTCGTGAGCTGGGGCTCGAAGCCGGGGAGCCCGCGCCGAGCGTCGTCGTGCGGGAACGGTTGAGCCGCCGCTACGGTCGCCCGCTCGCCGAATTGGACGTCCGGATCTTCCGCGTTCCCGTGGAGTCCGACGACGGCGAGGTCCGCGAGCTGGAGATCTTCGCCCTCCAGGCGCCGCCGGGATCCGGATTCGAGGAGATCGTCGCGGGGGAGCGGGCGAGCGGGATCGAAACCCATGTCGGTTTCCGTGTGGTCGCGCCGGACAGGATCGTCCTGGCCGGGCTGCGGACGACCTTGCTGGACGGCGGATACCGGCCCGATGGCGGCGGTTACAACCGTCATGTCGGCGTCACGGTCCTGTACTTCCGCAACGACCGCCACGACAGTCCTTTGCGGCGCAGGCTGGAGCTGATCTCGGCGGGCGAGCACCCCGGACTGCTCGCGGACCACGACGACCACCCGGACCAGTCGGCCACCCGGCTACTCGAGCTGATGACCGGGGCGTGGACCACCCAGGCCATCGCGGTGGCCGCGGAACTCGGCCTCGCCGATCGCCTCGCGGAAGGGCCGATTCCGACGTCGCGACTCGCGATGTCGACGGGCGCCCATCACGACAGCCTGCGGCGGCTGCTCCGGTACCTGGCCGCGCAGGGCGTGGTGAAGGAGGCGGGCGACGACTACGAGCTCACCGAACTCGGGGAGCTGCTGCGGACCGACACGGAGCGGTCGCTGCATCCGCTGGCGGTGATCTACGGCGGATCGTTCTACGAGTCGTTCGGTGGTCTTGTCCATTCGGTGCGCACCGGACAGGAGGCCTTCGAGCACCTCTTCGGCACGAACCACTTCGACTACTTCGCCGAACGGCCGGAGCTGGCCGAGCTGTTCGACCGCGCGATGGCTTCGAGCGCGTCCATGTTCGGCCGGGTCGCCGAACTGGTGGACTTCTCGGCCGCGCGGGTCGTGGTCGACGTCGCGGGCGGCAACGGCGAGCTGCTCGGCCGGATCCTGCGTGCCGAGCCGCACCTCTCCGGCGTGCTGTTCGAGCGGGAGCACGTGATCGAGGCCGCGAGGGCGACCTTCGACAAGGCGGGCTGTCTGGACCGCGTCGAGCTGGTCACCGGGGACTTCACCGGCGGCGTGCCGTCCGGCGGCGACGTCTACCTGCTCTCGCGGGTTCTGCACGACTGGGACGACGAGCGATGCCGGATCATCCTCGACCGCTGTGCCGAGGCCATGGAAGACGGCGCTGAGCTGCTGATCCTCGAACGGCTGCTGCCCGAGGACGGGTCTTCGTCCCTGGCCGTCGCCTGGGACCTGCACATGATGTGCAACGTCGGCGGCCGCGAGCGGACCACCGGGCATTACCGCAGGTTGCTGGCCGGATCGGGGTTCGAAATCGCCTCGGTGCACGGCGTGGGGCTGGACGTCGCACTGCTGCGGGCCATCCGGCGGCAATCCGGCCACTGAGGCTCTTTCTTCCGGATCAAGTGAACCGGTGAATCATCACGTCCGTATCACGTTGCAGAGGCCGAGTGTTGAGGCCGACCAGGAGATACGGCGGATGGAGCTCGCGTGCGACATGGGATCAATACGGCCATCCTGAGGCAAGGGACGGCCCACAGTCCGTCGTTCTTCTCGGTTGCACGGGCAATGGGGAACAACACCACCGATCTCGCCGACTTCTGTATCCCGGCGAATCCGTATTTCCCAACCGACGGGATGTTCAAGCATCTGGAGGCGAATCTCAGAACGATTCTGAAATTCTATCCGAGTGACGTCGGGACCATTATCGGTCAACTTTCGAGCACGCTGGGATTGAACCCTTCCACCGTTTCGATGGCCAACGGGTCGACCGAACTCATCACCTGGATCGACCGGCTGCTGGTGGACACCAGTATCGCGGTGCCCGTCCCGACCTTCGGCCGCTGGACCGACCAGTCCCTGGAGACCGGTAAACGCGTCGACATGTTCCTGCTCAAGGAGGCCAACAAGTTCGAGCTGCGGATCGACGAGTACATCGACTTCATCCGGGCGCGGGGTTCGCGGGTCGCCGTGCTGTGCAACCCGAACAACCCCGACGGCGGCTACATCCCGCGCCGCGAGGTCATCCGGTTCATGGACGAGCTGATGGATCTCGACCTCGTGGTGATCGACGAATCGTTCATCGAGTTCGTCGAGGTGGAGATGAACCCCTCTGTCGCCGACGAGGCCGCGCTTCGGCCGAATGTGATCGTGCTGAAAAGCCTCGGCAAGAACTTCGGTCTGCACGGAATCCGATTCGGGTACCAGATCGCCAATCCGGCGTTGACAAAGAAAATGTCCGCCGCGCTCCCGAAATGGAACGTCAATTCTTTGGCCGAAGCCTTCGTGTTCATGCTCGCGGAGCATCGCGCGGAGTACGAGGAAAGCCTCAAAATGCTCGCGCTCGACCGGTTCATGATGGCCTCGGCGCTGTCCCGGTTCCCCGAGCTGACGGTTTTCCCGTCGCAGGCCAACTTCCTGCTCGTGAAATTACCCGCCGCGACCGAGGGCGGCGCGTTCTGTGACTACCTGCTCAACGAACACCACCTGCTGGTGCGCAACTGCGGTAACAAGATCGGGCTCAGCAGCCAGTTCCTGCGGTTCGGTGTCCGGCCGGACACCGAGGTGGACCGGCTTGTCGAAGGCCTTCGCGGAGTGGAAAGGATGAACGACGATGCCGGTACGCATCCGCTGGGCGCCATGGAACTCGTGTCCTCCCCCGAACCGTCCCGGTCCTTCGGTTGATGACATCCCCGAAGAGCTCGGGCCGCGCCGCCGGTTCGGCCGGAACCGTGGCACGACCGACGTCATGGGATGTGCGCACTGTGGATGCGCACATCCCATGACCGGAGAAGAACCCGACGCCGCCTGAGTGGCGGCCACGAGTTTCCATAACTGTGCGACGACAGGTCGCGAACGTGCGTGAGGGCCACCTTCAAGTCCGTGAGGGTGGCCCTCACGCACGTTCGTGTATCCTGCCGGGACGTCGCATCCGCGCGCCCGTAACCGCCTGACCGGCGGCCGATCCCGCGCCTGCCGTCCACAGCCGGCACACAGGAGATCGACAGGTAGCCGACAGCCGCCGTTGCCGCTTCGATGCCGATAATCGAGAGTGTTCGCTTCGCTGCTGAAACCGCACACTGGCTGCGGTCGGGGAAAGGCCTGTGACCTGAGGTGATGCGGTTCTCGGTACTCGGCCCGCTGGAAGTCGTCGACGACGACCGGCCGGTGACTCTTGGCGGCCTGACCCAGCGAGCCTTCCTCGCGTTCCTGCTGCTGAACGCGAACCGGACGGTCTCGGTGAGTCAGGCGGTCGCCGCGCTGTGGGGGCAGAGCCCGCCCGCGTCGGCGAAGAACATGCTGCACAACGCGGTCTGGGGGCTCCGGAAAACGCTGAAGGACGGCGACGAGGTGTCGCTGCTCAGCCAGAAACCCGGCTACGTCCTGATCGTTCCCGCCGACCGGATCGATCTGCACGTGTTCCGGGATCTCGTGTCGGGCGGCCGCGATGTCGCTTCGTCCGGCGACCATGACGCCGCGGCCGGGGTCTTCCGCCGCGCGCTTTCCCTCTGGCGCGGGCACGCGCTGGCCGATCTCGTCGACACCGGGATCGGCTGGCCGGTGCTGGCCACGCTGGAGGAGGCACGGCTGGCCGCCTGGGAAGACTGCTTCGAATCCGAACTCGCCTGCGGCCGCCACAACGAGGTGATCGGGGAGCTGACCGGGCTCGTCGAGGCCAACCCGCTGCGAGAACGGCTGTGCGGTCAGCTCATGCTCGCGCTGTACCGCTCGGGCCGTCAGGCCGAGGCCCTCGGCGTGTTCCGCCGGGCGCGGTCGGCGTTCGTCACCGAGCTGGGCATCGAACCGGGCCTCGAACTCCAGCAGCTGGAACGGGCCGTGCTCGAACAGGATCCGGCGCTGGCCGTCGCGGCGCCGCCCGAGCGTTCCCCGGCGACGCCCGTCGTGACGGAATCGGTGACCGCCGGGCAGCGGGAACGCCGCCGGGTGAGTGTCGTCCTGGTCGAGTTCCAGCCGGCACAAGGCATCGACGCGGAGATTCGCGACCACCGGCTCAGCGCCGTGCTCGGCATCCTCAGCGAGGAGGCCGCAAGGTTCGGCGGCATGCCCGCGACCGGCGGCGGAGCGCTGGCGCATGTCGTTTTCGGCGCCACGAACACCGGTGAAGACGACACCGTGCGGGCCGTCCGGGCGGCGATGGCGTTGCGGGACAGGCTGCGGCACGCGCCGGGCGAGACGCGGATCGCGGTCTCCACCGGTGATGCGCTGGTGGATCGTGGTGACCTGAACGGGCCGGTGATGCCGAGCGTGCTCGAGGACGGGCAGGCGCTGCTCACCGCGGTGTCCGCTCAGGAGGTCCTCGTATGCGACGCGACCTACCGGGCCAGCCGCAACCGGATCGAGTACGCGCCGAGTTCGGGCGGCGGCTGGCGCCCGGTTTCGGCCGAGGCCGCGCCGTCATCGGGGGAATTGCTCCCCTTGGTGGAACGGGAGCGGGAAACCGGGCTACTGGAACGGCTTCTGCTCGACACCGTCCAAATAGGACGCCCACACCTGGTGACCTTGCTCGGCGAGGCCGGGCACGGGAAGACCAGACTGGTCGCCGAACTGGTCCGGATCGCCGACGAACGCCGGGTTCCGGCCCGCGTCCTCGTCGGCCGGATCCCCGGAGAAGGGGATGGCACCGCGTACCGGGCGGTTTCCGCGATCGTCAAGAACTGCGCGGGGATCCAGGACACCGACCCGCTCGCCACCGCCGACGAAAAGCTCGCGACGATGGTTCGCGGCGTCGTCCGCGATCCTGAACAGGAGGACTGGGTCCGCGACAACCTGCGCGTGCTCGCGGGGCTCGACCGGGCGCGGCTGGGCAGCCGTCCCGCGAGCGAGACCTGGCGTGCGGCAAGGATGTTCCTTGCCGAGGCCGCCTCCGCCGGGCCGCTGGTCATGGTGCTGGAGGACCTGCACAACGCGGACGACGTCATCCTCGAGTTCGTCGACGAGCTCACCGATCAGCTCGCCCCGGTGCCGCTGCTGGTGATCGTCACCGCGCGACCGGAACTGCTGCGGCGCAGACCCGGCTGGGCGGGTGGCAAACGCGATGCGACCACGATCTCGCTGAACGCCTTGTCCGGTGCGGGAACCGCGCAGCTGCTGCGCACCCTCTTCGATCGCTACGGACTGTCCGAAAAGGACGTCGTATGCTCGGGTGAGCGCGGGCCGGCCTTCTGGCAGAACCTCGTCGAGCGGATCGGCGGGGTCCCGCTGTTCGCCGAGGAATACGTGCGCATGCTGGCCGAATCGCGGCCCGGCGATGGTCTCGCCCTGCCCGAGTCGGTCCAGACGGTGATCTCGGCACGGCTCGACAAGGTGCCCGACCAGGAACGGGCCATCCTGCTCGACGCGTCCGTGCTGGGCATGGTGGTCTGGCCGGGGGCGGTGGCGGCATTGTCCTGTCGTGACATCGATGACGTCCGGCGCGGTCTCGACTTCCTGACCAGGCGCGAGATCCTGCACCGGGCGCATCGGAGCACGGTCGCGGGAGAGCCGGAGTACACATTCGGACACGTCCTGATCCGGGACATCGCGTACAACCGCCTGCCGCTCGACGTCCGTGCGGCACGCCATCGGCTGGCGGCCGCCTGGATCGAAAGCCTGCCCGTCGACCACGCCGAAGCGCTCGCACACCACTACGGAACCGCCGTCGAGCTGGCCGCGGCGCTCGGCAGCCCGACGGCCGAACTGACCGCCAGGGCCAGGGTCGTGCTCAGTGAAACGGGCAGGCGCGCCGCCGCGCTCGGTGCCCGGCAGGCGGCCATCCGGTGCTACCGCGCCGCGCTGGATCTGTGCCCGGCCAATGATCCGGCCAGGCCGGATCTGTTGCTGCGCTATGGAACCATCCTCGCCGAGATGGACGGTCGCGGCGAGGAGGTGCTCATCGAGGCCAGGGACGCGCTGCTGGTGGCCGGGGAGGCCGCCGGTGCGGCGAGCGCCGAATTCCACCTGGCCCTGCTGGCGGATCGCCGCGCCGGTGACGCGGGCAGCCGAGCCGGCCGCGACCGCGCGCTGAGCCTGCTGCGGCCGACGGACTCCTCCGAAGCCGCCGTCGAGCTTCGCTGCGGCCTCGCGTTGTCCCTCGTGATCGACGGCCGCTGCGCCGAGGCGCTCGACCTGGCTCGCCACGCCCTGGTCGCGGCCGAGCGGCTGAGCCGCCCCGAACTCGTCGTCTCCGCGCTGAAGGCCCACGGCGCCGCCCGCGTCGACCTCGGCGATCTGGACGGTGTCGCGGACTTCGAACGCGCCGTGGACCTTTGTGCGCGGCACGGCCTTGCCACCACACGCATGCTCGGGAACCTCAGCTGCGCGCTGGCGCGGGCTGGGGAACTCGACCGGCTCGAGGACATCCGCGCACAGGCCACCCGGGCGGTCGCCCGGTACGGCGACGCGCTCGCGACCAGGATGCTGCGCGGCACCGAGGTCAACGAGCAATACTGGGCCGGGAACAGCGAGGTCGCGCGGGAACTGGCCGACCGCCTGCTGAACGAGTACGGCGTGGACTGGCTTCCATTGCGGGCGAGCTGGCATATCGTCCGCGGCCGGAACGCACTGTCCCAAGGAGCCGTTGCCGAGGCGGAAACCGAAGCGGCACAAGGACTCGACGCCGCGCGGCTGCTCGGCGACCCGCAGGACGTCTTCCCGGCACTTGCCTTCGCGGCACGTGCGGCGTTGAGCGCGGGTCGCGAGGACGACGCCCGCGCGCTGACCGACGAACTGCTGCGAGGGCTGTCCGGACGTTCGATCTTCCCGGACGTCGGCGTCGACCTGCCGGTGGTGCTCTCCGCCCTCGGCTATCCGGAGACCGCGCTGGACGGCATCCGGCCCTCGCCTTGGCTGGCGGCCGCGCGGGCGTACCTCGCGGGCGATCATGAGCGGGCCGCTGAGCTGTACCAGCGGATCGGTTCGAAGCCGGACGAAGAGCAAGCACGGCACTCTCAACGCAGATTGCAAGTGGGCGGCCGGGGCAGCGGCGGGTGAAGGCCCCCTTCCCTCGGCTCAGCCGAGGGAAGGGGGCCTTCACCCGCTTCCCCTCGTCACCAGTTCGCGGGTTCGGCGAGCGCGTAGGACGACGCGATCCGGGCATGGTCGTGGTAGATCGAAAGCACGCTCTGTCCGGCCGGTTTGCCTTCACGCCAACCGGTGCAGTAGATCCCGGACGACCAGCGCATGGTCTTGGACGTCTTGGGCAGCACGGTCTGGGTCCGGCTCACCTTTTTGGCGCCGTTGACCCAGACCTCGTACGCGCCGCTCGTCTCGGCCAGTTTGAATCGCGTCACGATGCGGATCCAGGTGCCGCGAAGGGCGGTGATCTTGCCGATCGTCCCGCTGATCCCGCCGCTGCCGCCATACCGCAGCTCGTCGTTCTGGACGAACATCAGCAGCCACGGGCCTTCCGGGTTCTCCGGTGACCACTGCTGGAATGTGACGTTCTGGTTGTGCCACTGCCAATTCGCCGGAAGATGGATCGCCTGGCCGTAGTAGCGGTCCTGGCCGACCGATTGGGCGCCCGCCTTGATCGTCTCCGAATGGTAGCCGCCGGTTTCGTTGATGTAGGTCTGCTTGGACTCGATCGCGTTCCCGCCCTTGAACGACGGCGAACCGACGTTCCGGATGACGCCGTCCTTTTGGGTATAGGACTTGCTCCAGCCGCTCAGGGTGCCGGTGTTCTCGAAGTACACGGCCGCGTTCGCCGTGCCAGGCGTCGCGGTGAGCAGGATAGGGACCGCGAGGACCGCGGCCGTGATCGACTTCGCCCTGGGGGACATGCTGCCTCCTGTGCCGGTGTGGCCGGTGCTCGCGAAGGCCACGTTAGCTGGAAGACATCCGATGTAAAGAGGTCAGACGGTCAGAGGTCTGGACCTATCTGCAGGCGGTCAGGCGGTTCGAGCAGGTTCGAAGTCCGGCGCGGTCAGGTCTCTTACGGGCTCCTCGTCGGGGACGAAACGCATGACCCCGGTGACGTCTCGCGTCACGATGTGCGCACCGCGCCAGCCTGTGGGCACCCAGCCGTCGCGCAGTTCGCGGCGCAGCTTCTCGGCCCTTCTGACATGGCGGGTGAACGAGTGTCGCCGGATCAGGCGGCCGCGTGCGACCTGGCCGGCCCTGGCCTCCTCGGGGGAGACATCCAACCACAGGAGCCGGACGGGACGGCGGCTGAGCAGTCCGAGGAGGGCCAGCAGGCCGCGGGTGGTCGCCCGGGTCGACGGTTCGTGCACGACCACCGGACCGGGCTCGCTCAGCGCGAATCCGACGACGCGGGCGCGATGCCACAGGTGGACGAGCGGGCGGTAGAACCGGTACGGCAACGCGGCGGGCAGCCTGCCGCGCAGCCGATTCCGGACCTGGTCGGAGTCGAGCACCGGCATCGCGCCGGTCGCCGCCCGGGACAGCAGGGTTGTCTTTCCCGCCCCTGGGATCCCCGCGACCACCAGGAGATCGCGGCGGCCGAGCTGGAATGCGATGCGCTCAGTCATACGGTGTCAACGACCCGGCCGATGGCAAAGGTTCCTTTACCATCGGGCTCACAGCCGACACCCAGGTCAGGGCGTTGTGCGGCTTCTCACGCGTCCGCGGCCGTCATCGGGGCGGCCGACGAGGCGGAGGAGGGCTTGTCGCCGAGCAGTGTCCCGCCCTTGGCGAGCCATGCGGCACCGAAGGCGAGGATCGCGGCCGATTCCAGCCACAGCGCCGGGTACAGCGACTTGGTCTGGTCGTCGAGGAGCCAGCCGCAGATCACGATGAACGCCAGGCATACCAGGATGACCACCCCGGACGTCACGTACAGCTTGTTCCGGTCCGCCTTGCGGCTGGACGGATTCTCCTTGTCCGACTTGGTGAACAGGGCGAGACAGAAGAACGCGAGGGTGAGGAAGAAGACCGCCGCGAAGCCGAGGTGCAGCATGCCGAGGATCTCGTCCGCCCGCGAGACGTCCTGCGCGGGCGTGGTCGGGAAGACCGCGACGCCGACGGCGGCCGCGGCGGCGATGTTCCCGGCGATGTCGTCGATCCGGCCGTAGCCGCGGTACGACAGCAGGAAGACGCCGATCGCGCACATCGTTCCGACGTAGACGTCCCGCATCCCCGAGTAGTAATAGCCGCTGATCGAGTTCAGCAGCCCGCCGCCGTCGACGAGCATCTTCCCGAAGATGAGCACGAAGGGTAGCCCGACCCCGAGGAAACCGATCGCTCGTCGCAGGAACAGATAAGAGTGGACGAGTTTGTCGGATGCCGATATCTGGCTCATGGCCGCCTCCGTGCTTCGTGCGTGTCTACTGGGTATATCGGCAGGTCGAGGCCGTGGGATGACCCTCTCACCGTGGCGTCGGGGTTGCCATTCGGTCACGTCTCGGCGCCGCTCCGGACAAGTGTCCACAGTGGACTGTACGACTTCCGTTGGCGGTCGATTAGGGCATAAAGAGGCGGCGATTAGCGCCACTTCGAACGGGTGGGAAATTGTCGACTCGTGTTTGGTTCGTGTCGGAGTCGGTGTCCACTCGCTGGCAGGTGACCCCTCGGGCCGGCGGTGCGCTGTCCTACTCGGTGCTGACCGCGAACGCGGCCTTCCGGCAGACGGGCCGGTCGCTGACGCTGGCCGAGCCTCGTGCCGTGCAGGTCCCGCCGCCCGGTCCGATCGGGACGAAGGCCGTGAGTGAATTGGAGGTCGTGCGCGCCGGCAACGGCTGGGCCCGGTCGAACGCGACCGTTCCAACGGTGAGGGCGCGGCCGGGGACGGCACCGGGATCAGCATCGGGGGAGTCGGTTTCGACAAGGGCTCGGGGTGCACCCGGCGAGCGACGTCCGGGTCTTCCTCGGCGGGAAGTGCGGCACGCTGACCGCGGCCGTCGGTGTCGACGACGAGGTCGGTGACAACGGGAGCGTCGTGTTCTCCGTACTCGGCGACGACCGGACGGTCTACACCAGTCCGGTCCTGCGCGGGCCGGACGCCGGTGTACCGATCTCGGTGGACGTGACCGGCGTGCACTGGCTGGACCTGGCGGTTTCCGATTCCGGCGACAATCCGGGGAGCGACCACGCCGACTGGGGCGGGGCGACGCTCACCTGTGCGGGGTAGGGCGGAGGCGGTAGCAAAGGTCCCTTGCTCTCAGCCGGCGTCCAGTACGACGGCGGTGATGTAGCCGCCCATTCCGATCGACGTCTTCACGGTGACGCCGCCTTCCGGTCGGGACGGGCCGTCCAGCAGTTGGGGATGCCCGTCGGCGACCGGTTTCGGCGCCGGGATGAGGTCGTGCTGGGCGGACAGGCAGGTCGTGATGATCTCGACCAGCGCGCAGGCCGACTGGCTGTGGCCGGTGAGCGGTTTAAGCGAGTAGATCTGCGTGCTGTCGGGGAAGACCTCCTCGAGGACCGAAGATTCCGTACGGTGGCACAGTTTCGTGCCGGTCCCGTGGGCGTTCACGTACCGGACGTCGGCCGGTGCGACGCTCGCGAGGTCGAGCGCGTCCGTGACCGCCGTGATCGCGTGGACCGGGTCCGGGCTGAGCGCCATCGCGTTATGCGCTTCGTGGGTCATGGCTCCGCCCCGCACGGTCGCGTAGGCGTCGGTCTTCTGACGGGTCATCACGACCGCCGCCGACGCCTCGGAGAAGGTGAACCCCCTTGTGCCCTCTTGGAAAGGACGGCACGCGTCGGCGGGCGGTGCGTCGGTGACGGCGACGCCGCAGTACACGAAATGCCGCACGACCTGCCGGGTCGCGGACAGATCGGTGGTTACGACCACCACGTCGTCGACCATGCCGGCGTCCAGCCACATTTTCGCGGTGATCACGGCCGCGTTCCCGGTCGCGCACATGGCGGACGCGGTGATGGACGGGCCGTGGAAACCGAACTCGGCCATCAGGGAGGTGATCGGCGTGGAGGGCATCATCCCGATGAACTGCCGCCGGAACGCGAGCCGCTCGCCCAGCTCGTGGAACCCGCTCCAGGTGTGCATGTCGTCGCGGACACCGCCGTAGACGACCCCCACCCGGCGGCCGGGGGTCCAGCCGCGCGCGCTCGCGTCCTCGATCGCTTCCCGCGCGGAGGCAAGGAGGGCGCGGCTATGGAGGCTGCCGTCTCTCGGTCTTCCGCCGTCGGGGATATGACCGACCCAGCCGGGAAGTTCCCGGGTGTCACCGAAGCCCTCGGCGAATTGCGCGGCGGAGACGCCGCTCGTGAGGCCTTCCCACAATGACTCGCGACCCCAGCCATAGCCGGTTACGGCACCGATGCCGCAGATGTCGGTTTTGCTCCGCACAGGATTCCCTTCAACTACTACCCGTCAAACCGGGGGTTGGAACGGCGTCCCGATCAGCTCGACTAGGGGGACAGCAACGTCGATTTAGTGATCTAATCGGAAGCTACATCAGCCAAGTAGGGGGTTCGGATCACATGGATCCTGACGATCTCGACGGTGGGATTCCCGACTCCCACCGGCCTTCGGATCAGGATTCCTCGCCAGCGAACGGCGCCGCGTCCAGCACGGTTGGGATTTCCGACCCGCCTGACGGGACGGGTTCCCGGCAAGCCTCGCTCGTCCGTCTGCTGACCAGGTTGTCCGGTGAACGGGATCACACCGGTGAGCCCGCGCTCGGTTTTCTCCGGCGTGGGTACCACCCGACGGAGCAATTCGCCGACGGCGGTGCGCTCGGCACCCAGTACCTCACGATGGTCGAGGCGAGCCCGTACGGAATTTGCGTGCATCAGCGCGGCAAGGTGGTCTTCGTCAATTCGGCCGCGATGCGGTTCGTCGGCGCGAAGGTGTCGACCGAACTGGTCGGGCTGCACATCACGGCCATGGTCGACCCCGCGTCGGTCGGCCCGCTGCTCGAGCGGATCCAGGCCCTGGCCGCCCCCGGTTCCTTCTCGGAACCGACCGAGATGACGCTGCTGACCATCGGCGGCGGCAAGGTGATCGTCGAATCCCAGGCGGTGCTCACCACCTGGGAGGGCGAACCGGCCTACCAGGTGATCATGCGCGACCTGACCTTCCAGAAGGAGGCCGAAGCGGGGCTGCGCTTCCAGGCCGCGCTGGTCGGCCATGCGAGTGACGCGATCATGGCGACGTCGCCCGACGGGCTGGTGACGAGCTGGAACCCGGCCGCCGAGGCGGTCTACGGGCACCACCTCGAGGACGTCCTCGGGCTGCCGGTTTCCGAGGTCGTCGGCGCGCCGATGGATCCGCGCGAGGTGGTCGCCACCGGTGGCGTCCAGCAGGCCACGCATTTCCGGGCCGACGGCGCCGCGCTCGCGGTGCGGGTCTCGGCCGCGGAGATGTTCGACGGTTACGTCCTGATGTGCGCGGACGAAACCGCGCAGCGCCGGGCCGAGACCGAATTCGCCACCGTCGTCGAATCGCTCGACGAAGGCGTGCTCGTGGTCGGCCCCGGCGGGCGGATCGAGCTGGCGAACACCGCCGCGCACCGGATCGCCGGCGCGCCGGACGGTTCCCTGGTCGGCCTGGAGAGCCGGACCCTGCGGCTGCACGACGAGAAGGGCGCGTCGGTTCCGGTCGACGATCTGCCGTCGGCCCGGGTGCGCCGGTCCGGACGGGTCGAGACCGGCCGTGTCGTGCAGGTGCGGCGCCGCGACGGCGCACACCGCTGGCTCTCGCTCACCTCCGGTCCGTTGATGGCGCCGGGGCAGAGTGTGCCCTCGGTGCTGACGTCGTTCGCCGACATCACCGAACGCCGGGCGATCAGCGAGCGGCTGGCCTACGAGGCGACCCATGACCCGCTGACCAGGCTGGCGAACCGCACGCTGGCGCTCGATCACCTCCGGCGCACCATCGGCGACCCGGCCGCCACGACGACCGTGCTGTTCATCGACCTCGACAAGTTCAAGATCATCAACGACTCGCTGGGTCATACCGTCGGCGACCAGGTGCTGCGCATCATCGGCGAGCGGCTGCGGGCGGTGGCCGGATCCTCGGATCTGGTCGGCCGCCTCGGCGGGGACGAATTCCTGGTCATCACGACCGGTTATACCGAAGCGGCGGAGGTCCGCGCCCTCGCCGACCATCTGCAGCGCCATCTCGCCGAATCGCTCACCGTGTACGGCCGGGAACTGCATATCAATACGAGCATCGGAATAGTGATGGCAGAACCCGGCGACGGCCGCAGTGCGGACGAATTGCTGGAGGACTCCGACCTCGCGATGTATCAGGCGAAAACCTTCGGTCCAGGCCGCTATGCGTTCTATGAACCCGCCATGCGGGAACGGGTCCGGATCAGGTTCGGCCTGGAACAGGATCTGCGGAATGCCGTCGCGGAAGGGAAGATCGAGACCGTTTACCAGCCTGTCGTCGATTTGCGGACCGGTGAAACGGTCGCGGTGAAGGCGAAGTCCCGCTGGGATCATCCGAGCCGTGGCCGGATCGACCCTGCCGAATTGGTCGAGGTCGCCGACGACAGCGAACTCATGACGATCATCGGCGCGGATGTCCTGGTCAACGCCGTCGGCGACCTTGCTCGTTGGCGCGCCGCTCATGGAGTGCACTGTAGTGTCAACGTGAGTCTTTCGGTGCGCCAGTTGGGCGATCCGTCGCTACTACAGTTGGTCCAGTCCATTTTGGACGACACCGGGCTGTCTCCGGAGGACCTCTGCCTCGACGTCGACGAAACGGCTTTGATGGAAGCCGCGGAAGCTGTCGATTTCCTGAGGAAAACCGGAGTGCAAGTCGCGGCGGAGCGTTTCGGGGCGGGTTACTCCTCCCTCGCGCAGCTTTGCCGGCTCGATTTGAACGCCATCGAAATCGATCGTTCCTTTGTGGCTGACCTGGGTATTTCGACGGATGCCGAACCGATCGTCGCCGGAATCATGGCGATGGCGCATGCCGTCGATCTCGTGGTGGTCGCCGAAGGAGTCGAGACGTCGCAGCAACTGAAGGTCCTGCACGAACTGGGCTGCGATTGGGCCAAGGGGCCGCTGGTGGCGCCGCCCGGCTCCGCCGAGGAATTGAGGCCCGCGTACCCGCACGTCGTCCGGTCCTGAGGTCACAGCGTCTTTTCGAACCAATGGTGGGCGTAGGGCTCGTCGTTGAACGCTTCGACCTCGCGGTATCCGGCCGCGCGGTACAGGCCGATCGCTTCGGTGAGCGTGCGATTCGTCTCCAGTCGAAGTGTCTGTACATCGTGGACTCTCGCCTGCGTCTCGAGTTCGGCGAGCAGGCGCCTTCCCAGTCCGAGCCCGCGGACCTCGGCTGAGACCCACATCCGTTTGACCTCCGCCGGTGCGCCGTCGTGGAACTTCAGCGCACCGCAGCCGACCGGTTCGGTATGGAAGGTCGCGACCAGGAACAGGCCGTGCGGCGGCGTCAGCTCGTCGTCGTCCGCGGAGATGCTCTTCTCCGGCTCGAAACCGTCGCTGAATCGGACGGCCAGATCGGCGAAATAGGCCCTCATGGTCGCCTTCGCCCGTGGATCGCGAGGGTCGCAGACCTCGACCTCGACGGTCGAGGCGACCAGTAATCGCTCCACATCGGCCATCGCGGCGGCGAGGCGGACGCGCTGCCGCGGACTGAGCGGGCCGAGGATCGACTCGGCCAGTTCGTCGGAGCAGCGGTCGAGCACGGCGCGTTCCGCGAGTCCGGCGTCGGTGAGGCGTGCGGTCCGGACGCGCCGGTCAGGGGTCCCCGGTCCCACGGTCACCAGGCCGGCGTCCTCCAGCGCGCGCAGCAGTCGGCTCAGGTAGCCGGAATCGAGGTCGAGATTCGCCCGGAGCAGGCGGACGTCGCAGCCGTTCTCGCCGATTTCCCACAGCACCCGCGCCTGGCCGAGCGGCAGGTCGCGGGAGAGATACGCGTCGTTGAGCGCGCCGATCCGCTGGGTGACGGTCCGGTTGAAGCGGCGGACCTGGCCGACCAATCCCGTGTCCATCGTCTGACTATAGTCAGAGAATTTTCGGCCGGGGGAGTGAGCCGGTGAACCCCGCGGAGCCGGGCTACGTGGACCTGAATGAGAACGCGAACGTTTCCTGAACCGTTCAGGCTCGCGCACGGCCGCCGACAGGACCAAAGCCTCCTACCCGTCCGGCCTTTCGCGACGCAGTCTTATCGGAAGGGGAACCGGTGAAGGAGGCTCGTCATGCAAGGGCAGCCCGGTGCGCTCACCGTCCTGTGGCGCCGGATCCATCCCGGCCGCAACCCGCTCGCGCGGATCTGGGACCGGAT
Source organism: uncultured Actinomycetota bacterium (assembly GCA_963766045.1). Taxonomy (GTDB): domain Bacteria; phylum Actinomycetota; class Actinomycetes; order Mycobacteriales; family Pseudonocardiaceae; genus Amycolatopsis. Next base: position 990,368 of record CAVXYN010000003.1, read on the forward strand.
CGAAGCGGCGGTCCTCATCGGAGTCGTCTCGGCGGCGCTGTTCGGTGTACCGCTCTCCGCGGCCGCTGGTTCCGAGGCCTACGCGAACATGATGGCTCGCTCGGTCGAGCAGACCTCGGATCGCCACGAGACCACCGCGTTCCTCATCGAAGACGCCCCGCCCGCTCGTTTCCAGGTCGACGGCACGCCGACGACGGAGACCGCGCAAGTGCGGGTCCGCTGGACGCTGCCGGACGGGACCTTCCGCGAAGGCATCGCCGAGGCCGACCTCGGCGATGAGAGCGGCGACGCCGTGTCGGTGTGGCTGGACGACGCCGAAGAGCTCGTCCAGGCGCCGGTGACCCCGGTCGACGCGGCCAGCACGGGAATCGGCATCGGTGTCGGTGTCTGGCTGTTCTCCGCGACTCTGCTGGCCGCGTTCTACCTGCTCGTGCGCCACTTCCTGGACCGGGCGCGGCGGTCGGCCTGGGACCGCGAGTGGGAACGATTCGGGCAGGACTGGACCCGCTCCTGACTGCTCATGTCTGCTCGTGACGTCGAGGCGGTAGCAAAGGTCCCTTGCTCTCTTGCCGCCCTGGGTTGCGGCCCGAGCCGGCTAGGAACGCCCCGTTCCTAGCGTCCGGCTGGCCGGGTGTCGCACTTCGTCGACGAAGTGCGGTAGTTCGCGCCACGTACTACCGCGATCGGGCACTCACGCGCTTGTGTCTGTACCTACTAGTATGTACGGTCTCGGTGTGGACAAGAGGGAACAGCTCATCGAGAGCACCCGCGAGCTCCTGTGGGAGCGCGGCTACGTCGGCACCAGCCCGAAGGCGATCCAGGAGCGCGCCGGAGCGGGCCAGGGCAGCATGTACCACCACTTCCAGGGGAAGTCCGGCCTCGCGCTGGCCGCGATCGCCCGCAACGCCGAAGACATGCGGACCAGGGCGGAGGCCGAGTTCTCCGGTCCCGGCACTGTCGTCGAGCGGATCACCGTCTACCTGCGGCGGGAGCGGGACGCGCTCAAGGGCTGCCCGGTCGGGCGCCTCACGCAGGATCCCGAGGTGATGGCGGCTCCCGAGCTGCGCAAGCCGGTCGAGGAGACCTTCGCGTGGGTCACCGGCAGACTCACCGAGTTGCTCGAGGAAGGTCGCGCGAACGGCGAACTCGATGAGCGACTCGACCCCGCGTCCACCGCGACCGCGCTGGTCGCGGTGCTGCAGGGCGGCTATGTCCTCGCGCGTGCTGCCGGCTCACCGGAAGTTTTCGCCAAGGCCGTCGAAGGTGCTCTCGGTCTGCTCGCTGTGAAGGAGAACCGCTGACATGCCCTTCGTTCGCATCGACGCTTTGGGAGCCGACACCGCTCGGCTCGACGCGCTCGGCAACGCCGTCCACGACGCCATGGTCGAGACCCTCGGCATCCCGGAAGACGACCGGTTCCAGGTCCTGACCGGCCACGATGGCACGAGCAGCACCCTTCGCTACGACGACTACCTCGGTATCCACCGGGACGACGGGGTCGTGTTCGTCGCGATCACCATGCGTCCCGGCCGCACGCCCGAGCTGAAGAAGGCGCTCTACCAGCGGATCGCCGAGCTGGCCGAGAAGTACACGGGAACCGAGCCGCGGAACGTGGTGGTCTCGGTGACCGAGACCGATCTCGTCAACTGGTCGTTCGGCCACGGAGTCGCCCAGTACGCCTGAAGTCGCGTGAAGGCCCCCTTCCCTCGGCTCAGCCGAGGGAAGGAGTCCTTCACGCGGCGTCCGCGTGCGTGTGGTGGTGGCGAAGCCGGGCGACGGAGATCCGCGTCTCCGGCCGGTGCTCGACCACGACAGCGGTGACCGGGCGCGCGTGGCCGATCAGCCACCAGGTGTCCCGGCCGAACGACCAGACCAGCGTGCCCAGCGCCCCGGCCGTGATGGCGAAGGCGACCCAGATCGGCAGCAGGGTCGAAGCCGCGGCGACCAGGACGATGCCCTGCACGGCCGCGACCGTCTTCCGCATGATGCTGTGCGGCAGCGGGCTGTTGAGCCACGGCCATGTCCAGCTCGCGGCGACGAACGCGTATCGCATCGCGCCGATCATGAGCACCCACGGGCCGAGCGACTGCGCGACGACCACGCTCAGGATCAGGATCAGGTACGCGTCGACCTCCATGTCGAAGCGCGCGCCGAGCGGCGAACACGTGCCTGTGCGGCGCGCGACCTGGCCGTCCACGGCGTCCAGTGCCAGGGCGACCGAGGCGATGACGACCATCGCGACGATCTCCTGACCCGCGGTGTCGACGACGAGCGCGGTCACGCAGCCGACGAGCGCGGAACGGCCGAGCGTGACGACGTCGGCGGGGCCCAAGGAGCGCGCGGAGCTCCTGTGCAGGCCGTGATTCAAGAGGGCTCCGACCACGACGCCGTAGGCTGTGCCGGCGAGCCAGCCCAGGGGGCCGAGGCCCACGATGGCGTCCAGGGCTCCGAGAAGGGCCACCTGGACGAGGACCCCAAGGAAAACTCCGGGGTTGATCACGAGTCCTCCTCGTTAGGGTGACGGCGACCCTGCCTCCAGGGTCTGACATGAGGAGACACGATGGAACGCGCCTTCTGGTTCAGTGGCGATGGCGAGGGTGAGCTCAGGTCTGTCACGCTCCCTCCTGTCGGTGACGGAGAGGTGCTGGTCCGCACCCTGTGTTCCGGCGTGAGCCGGGGGACCGAGACGCTCGTCTTCCGCGGCGAGGTGCCGGTCAGTCAACGCGAGGCCATGCGCGCGCCGTTCCAGGAAGGCGAGTTCCCGGGGCCCGTGAAGTACGGCTACCTCAATGTGGGCATCGTCGAACATGGTCCGGCGGATCTTCTCGGTCAGATCGTCTTCTGCCTGTACCCGCACCAGACCAGGTACGTCGTCCCCGCGTCGGCGGTGACCCCGGTGCCGCGCGGCGTGCCGCCGGAGCGGGCGATCCTGGCCGGGACGGTCGAGACCGCGGTCAACGCGGTGTGGGACGCCGCGCCGAAACTCGGCGACCGGATCGCGGTGGTCGGTGCCGGCATGGTCGGCAGCAGCGTGGCGAAACTGCTGGCCGGCTTCCCCGCGACCCGGGTCCAGCTGATCGACGTCGACCCGAAACGGTTCGAGATCGCCGAAGCCCTCGGAGTCGACTTCTCGACACCGGAGGACGCGAAGGGCGACTGCGACCTCGTCGTGCACGCGAGTGCGAGCGAGGCCGGGCTGGCCCGCTCACTGGAACTGCTCGCGCCGGAAGGCGAGGTCATCGAACTCAGCTGGTATGGCGACCAGAGTGTCACCGTCCCGCTGGGCGAGCACTTCCACTCGCGACGGCTGTCGATCCGCAGCAGCCAGGTCGGCATGGTGTCACCGGCCCGCCGGAACAGCCGGAGCTACCGCGACCGCCTGATGCTCGCTTTGGAGATTCTGGCCGATCCGGCCTTTGACGTGCTGGTTACCGGGGAATGCCGGTTCCACGACATGCCCGAAGTACTTCCTCGTCTGTCCACAAATGAACCAGGAACGCTCTGCCTCCGTGTCACCTATCAAGTGGAGGACACGCGGTAGCGGCAGGATTCGGGAGGACCGTTGTTCAGTATCACCGTCCGTGACCACGTCATGGTGGCCCACAGCTTCCGCGGCGAGGTCTTCGGACCCGCGCAGAAATTGCACGGCGCGACCTTCGTGGTGGATGCGACGTTCCGCCGACTCGAACTCGACGCCGACAACATCGTCGTCGACATAGGCAAGGCGACCGAGGAGCTCAAAGGGGTATTGAGCGACTTGAACTACCGCAACCTCGATGACGAACCCGAGTTCAAGGGGATCAACACCTCGACCGAGTTCCTGGCGAAGACCATCGCCGACCGGCTCGTCGACCGCGTCCACGCGGGTGCGCTCGGTGAAGGCGCGCTCGGCCTCGAAGGGATCACCGTTTCGCTGCATGAATCCCATGTCGCCTGGGCATCCTACGAGCGTGCGCTGTGAACGGGCTCACGGTCATCCTGCCCAATGACATCGACGACGTGACCGCGCCCAGCGGTGGCAACGTCTATGACCGGCGCCTTTGCAACGGTCTGGCGGACGAAGGCGTCGGTGTCCAGGAAATCGCCGTCCGCGGGAACTGGCCCCGGCCCGATATCGAGGCCCGTAAGGTGCTCGCACTGAAACTCGCCGCGCTGCCGACCGGTTCGGCCGTCCTGCTCGACGGACTGGTCGCCTGTGGCGTGCCCGAGGTGGTCGTCCCGGCCGCGCAGCGGCTCTCGATCGCGGTGCTGGTCCACCTGCCGCTCGGCGACGAAACGGGATTGCCCCCATCGCTGGCCGACGAACTGGACAAGCAGGAGCGCGAGACACTCCGCGCTGTCGACGCCGTCGTCGCGACCAGCGAGTGGGCCGCCCGCCGGTTGATCAAGCACCACGATCTCGCCCCGCACCGCGTGCACGTGGTCCCGCCCGGCGTCGACTCGGCCGAGCTCGCCTCCGGCAGCATGGACGGGACGAACCTGGTGTGCATCGCCAACGTGACCCCGCGCAAGGGTCAGGGCGTGCTCGCGGAAGCGCTTGAGTCGCTTCCCGACCTGCCGTGGACCTGCGAATGCGTCGGTGCCATCCGTCGCGAAACGCGGTACGTCGAGCGGTTGCGGCGCCACACTCTCGGCGACCGGTTCACCCTCACCGGCCCCCGGACCGGCGAAGCGCTCGAAGCGACGTACGCCGCCGCGGACCTCCTCGTGCTGCCTTCGCGTGCGGAGACCTACGGCATGGTCGTCACCGAAGCGCTCGCGCGTGGCATTCCCGTGCTGGCGACCGCTGTCGACGCTCTGCCGGACACGCTCGGCCAAGCGCCCGACGGCACCGTGCCCGGGATGCTCGTGCCGGGGGACGACGCCGGCGAACTCGCCGTGGCGCTTCGCCGCTGGCTCACCGAACCTGACCTGCGTGACCGCCTTCGCGCGTCTGCCCGGCTTCGCCGCGAGATGCTCACCGGCTGGGACGAAACTGCTCGCGGTGTCGCCGCCGTGCTGCTGAGTGAAAGGACGGCGGCATGACCAGGTACGCCCCCAGCTGGTTGCAGCTGCGCGAGGACGCCGATGCTGCGGCCCGCGCGACCGAGCTGCTCGAACCCGTTCGCACCTTCCTGCGCAGTCAGGAAGAAGTGGTCATCCGGGATCTCGGCTGTGGCACGGGATCGCTCGGCCGCTGGCTCGCCAGGCGGCTGCCCGGACGCCAGCACTGGATCCTGCACGACCGCGACGACGACCTGCTCAACCACGCGCTGGCCCGCACCAGCCTGCCGGACAGCGCCTTGGACGGCAGCGAGGTCACCGTCGTCACCGAGCAGCGTGACATCACCGAACTGCGCGCGGCCGACCTCACCGGGACGTCGCTCGTGGCGGCGTCCGCGCTGCTCGACCTGCTCACGGCCGAGGAGATGACGAGGCTGGCCGAGGCCTGCGTCGACGCGGGCACCGCCGTGCTCTTCACGCTGAGCGTTTCGGGCCGGGTCGTGCTGTCGCCGAAGGACCGGTTCGACATCGAGATCTCGGACGCCTTCAACGCGCACCAGCGGCGCGTCACCGACGATCGGTGGCTACTCGGACCGGACGCGGTGGACGTCGCCTTCGGTGTCTTCGAACGGCTCGGCGCCACCGTGAAGCGCGCTTCCAGCCCCTGGCGGCTCGGTGCCGACCAGGCCGCGCTGACCGCGGAATGGCTGGCCGGCTGGGTCGCCGCGGCCTGCGAACAACGGCCCGAACTCATCCCAGACGCCGATGCCTACCTTCAGTGGCGGCTCGCGCAGTGCGCAGCTGGGGAGTTGAACGCGGTGATCCACCACGAGGATCTTTTGGTCATACCGGGAAAGCGGGAGGTGACGGCGTGAAGCGGCTTTGGCCTTGGCTGAGGATCCTCGGCGCGCTGGCCATCCTCGCCGTGCTCGTCTGGCAGCTCGGCACGCAGGCCTTCCTGGACGGCCTGCGTGAGGTCGACGCACCCGGCATCGTCGCCGCCGTCGCGATCGGTTTCGCGACCACGGTGTTCAGCGCGTGGCGCTGGTGCCTGGTCGCGCGGCGGCTCAGCCTGCGGCTGACGTTGTGGGGAGCGATCACGGAGTACTACCGGGCGCTGTTCCTCAACGGTGTCCTCCCCGCGGGCGTGCTCGGTGACGTCAACCGCGCGGTCCAGCACGGGCGAGAATCGGGTGACGTCCTGCGGGGCGTTCGCGCGGTGGTGCTCGAGCGGACCGCCGGCCAGATCGTGCTGATCGGCGCTTCGGTCGCCGTCGTGCTCAGCACGCCTTCCGTGGTACCGCAGGCGATCGACGAGGTCGTCATATTCGCCGGCATCGCGGTCGTCGTGCTCACGGTCGCGGCCGTCATCACCGGGATGACGGCCGGGAAACGCTGGATCCACAGCGAATCGAAGGTGCGGCGCGGGTTCGCCGTCACCCTCGCCGACCTCCGGATGGGCTTGCTGACCAGGGAAACCTGGCCGAAGGTGAGCCTGCTTTCGGTGGCGACACTGGCCGGTCATCTAGCACTGTTCGTCGTCGCCGCGCGAACAGCCGGGGTCACCGCACCGGTCGGGGAACTGCTCCCGTTGATGATCCTCGCCCTGCTCGCCATGGGGCTGCCGCTGAACATCGGCGGCTGGGGCCCGCGGGAAGGCGTGTGCGCGCTGCTGTTCGGCGCGGCCGGGCTGGGTTCGGCACAGGGCGTCACCGTGGCCGTCGTCTACGGCGTGCTCGCGTTCGTTTCCGGCCTCCCGGGGGCGGGCGTGCTCCTGGCACGGTCGACCGCCGGTTTCTTCAAGACTCAACGCATCGACGTGCCCGCCGCACCGCGCCTTGCGGCCCGCGTCGTCAGGACACCCGTACAGATAGGAGAAACGCGATGACTGTCGAGGAGCTTCCGGCGAAGGCGATCGTGGAAAGGGTCGTCGAGACCAGACTTCCGACTCAGTACGGCGTGTTCCGCGCGTACGGGTACCTCGACGCCGACGGCATCGAGCAGATGGCACTGGTGCACGGCGATGTCGCGGGGTTCGCCACGCTGGCGCGGGTCCACTCGGAATGCCTGACCGGCGACGTGTTCAGCTCGATGCACTGCGAATGCGGCGACCAGCTCGCCGCCGCGCTGCGGGCGATCGTCGAAGAGGGCGCCGGCGTGCTCGTGTACGCGCAGGGCCACGAAGGCCGTGGCATCGGGCTGCTCGCGAAACTGAAGGCGATGCGGCTGCAGGACGAAGGCCTCGACACCGTCGAAGCGAACATCGCCCTCGGCCTGCCGGTGGACGCGCGCGACTACCGGGCGGCGGCCGCGATCCTGAAGGACCTCGGGGTGCGGTCGGTGCGGCTGCTGTCCAACAACCCGACCAAGGTCGACCAGCTGAAGAGGCACGGCATCCGGATCAGCGAGCAGGTACCGCTGCTGGTCACACCGAACGACGAGAACCTGCGGTACCTGCGGACCAAACAGGAGCGGATGCACCATTTCCTGCCGCATCTGGACCAGGTGACCCAGGTCGGTTCCTGACTCCGCCACTCCCGCGGCGGTAGATCCGTGAAGGCCATCTTGATGGCGTCCCCACGCCATCGAGATGGCCTTCACGGACTTTCTTGGACGTCAGAGGGCCGTCAGAGTGTCCGCGAAGCTGCGTACGAGGGACTCGAGCACCAGTCGGCCCTTCGCCGCTGTACCCAGCGAAGGCCGTCCCACCACGCCGGACTCCGAGTACGGCCGCAGTCCCAGCGTGAGCAGGTGCGGTTTGTCGTCCGCGAGGTGATCGGCCGACTCGTAGCCGGGCAGCACCAGTTCGGGGTGGGCGTGCAGCAGGATCGACGTCTCGAGCTCGCCGGCGTGCATGTCGCTGTCCAAGGAGGTTTCGAGCCCGGCGGCGTCGTGCGCGGCCTGCCAGCCTTCGAGACCGGGGAAGAGCGCCATCGGCGAGGTCGCCTCCTGGACCACATTGGACAGCACGTAGTTGCCGCCGTGCGCGTTCACCAGCACGAGTTTGGAGATGCCGGAGCGACGCAGCGAAGCGGCGACGTCGTTCACCACGGCGTACAGGGTCGCGGCGGAGATGCTGACGGTGCCCGGCCAGTCCGCGTGTTCGTGCGAGCACGAGAGCGTGATCGGCGGGAGCCGCAGCACAGGGTACGCGCCGGCGAGGGCGTCGGCGATCGTTGTCGCGATCACGGCGTCGGTGGTGAGCGGGAGGTACGCGCCGTGCTGCTCGAAACTGCCGATCGGCAGCACCGCGACCTCGGCTCGCCGCCGCTGCTCGTCGACCGTCGTGGCCGTCGGAAACAGGTTCACCTCGCTACGGTACCCACATGACCGAGCATGCCGCATTGCTGTCCGTCGCCCGCGAAGCCGTGGCGAGGGCGACCGAGATCATCCGCACCAGGACGTCGTTTTCCGTTGCCGCCAAAGGTGATCGCGACATGGTGACCGATGTCGACTTCGCCGTCGAGGACGCCGTGCGCGAGTTCCTCGCCCGTGAGACGCCCGAGATCGGGATCCTCGGCGAGGAGCGCGGGCACGAAGGCGACGAGAACCTGTGGTGGGCGCTCGACCCGGTCGACGGCACGGCCAACTTCGCGCGCGGGATCCCGTTGTGCGGTGTCTCACTCGGACTGGTCGACGGTCTGAAGAGTACGGTCGCCGCGATCTCCCTGCCGTTCCTTGATGTCACGTACACCGCTGTCGAAGGACAGGGCGCCTTCGCGGGCGAAGAGCGTCTCGAAGCCTCGAAGGCGACGAAGCTCTCCGACGCGATCGTCTCGATCGGCGACTTCGCGGTCGGCGAGGGCGCGGAGGTCAAGAACCGCGTCCGGATGGCCCTGCTGGCCGAGCTCGGTGGACGCGTGCAGCGGATCCGGTTCCTCGGTTCCGCGGCGATCGACCTGGCCTGGGTCGCGCACGGCAAGCTCGACGCGAGCATCATCCTCGCCAACAAACCGTGGGACACGATGGCAGGTGTCCTCTTGGTCCGCGAGGCAGGAGGAGCCGTCGTGGACTCCGACGGTTCGGAGCATTCCGTGAACTCGGCGGCCACCATCGCGGTCGGTGCCGGACTGCGCGAGGAGATCATCACCGCCCTCACCCGCGTAAACAGTTGAAAATTCTTTCGTCCAGGTGTGAACCGCCCAGCCGCCATATCCGTGTCCCCTAGTAAGGCCGCCCCGCTGGTTCGTCGTCCGCACCTGGAGGTAAACCGTGTTCACCTCGAAAGTTCGTGATCACATCCCTGCGGTGCAGGCCGGAGGTGTGGTGTGAGAGGGGTCGAGCCGGTCGTCTTCGTCCTGCCTGGGGACGTCGCCGACGAGAACGCGACCGGCCATAGCGGCGAGTACGACCGCCGCATGTGCCAGAACCTCCCCGCCACCGGCCTCCCCCTGCTGGAGCTGCCGATCGCGGGCGAATGGCCGATGCCGGGACCGCTGTCCCGGTCACGGCTGGCCCGCTCGCTCACCGCACTGCCCGATGACACCGTCGTCCTCATCGACGGTACGGTCGCCTGCGGTGTTCCGGAGATCGTCGTGCCGCACGCGCGGCGCCTGCGGCTGGCGGTGCTCGTGCACCAGCCACTCGCCGATGACCCCGGACTCGACCCGGCGCAGGCCGCCGAGCTCGACGCTTGCGAACGGGAGACCCTGCGGCTGGCAGGTATGGTCGTCGCCACCGGGCCCTGGCTCGCGCGGCAGCTGATCGACCGGCACGACCTCGACCCCACCCGCGTCTACGTCGCGACACCGGGGACGGACGCGGCCCCGCTCGCCACCGGCGCGGACGGCGTGTCCAGGCTGCTGTGCATCGCCCCGATGACCGCGCGATACGGCCAGGACCTGCTCATCCAGGCACTCGCGACGGTCGACGAGCTGGCCTTCAAATGCGTCTTCGCCGGCTCGATGCACCAAGATCCCGCCTACGTCGACGAGCTGCGCTGGTCGGTGGAACGGTCGGGACTCGGCTCGCGGATCAGCCTGATCCAGCCGCCACAGGACCTCGACCTGGTCTACGACGGCGCCGATCTGCTCGTCCTGCCGTCCCGCGGTGGCACGTCCGGCATGGTCGTCGCCGAGGCGTTGGCCCGTGGAATCCCGGTCGTGGCAACTGAAACCGCCGGTGCGCACGACGCCCTCGGCCAGGCGCCCGGCGGCGGAACCCCCGGCATCCTGGTGCCGCCCAACAATCCGTCGGCACTCGCGACGGCGTTGCTGCGGTGGTCGCTCGACGCCGAACTCCGGCATTCGCTGCGGACGGCGGCACTCGCCCGCAGCAGCGTCCTGGAGGAATGGGACGTCGCCGCGGGCAGGCTCACCGACGTGTTGTCCCGGTTGCAGGCCACACCTCGTCAGCTGGCGTAACTCACTCGCGAGGACCTATCGCGATGATCTTCGTATCGGTTGACTGGGCGCATGCGAATCGTCGATCTTGCGTCCCGTCCTGACCTTTGCGAGTCCGCACTGAACCTCGGCGACGTCGGTGGTGAGTTCATCTACGCCGGGTTCAGCGGCAAGATCATCACCGCGGAGCGGTTCCTGCGGCATTGGCCGCGGTACTTCCTGATCGCGCTCGACGATGACGGGACGCCGATCGCGCGAGCGCTGTCGGTTCCTCTGGCGTTTCCGGCGGAAGATCGTCCCGAGCTGCCGGAGCACGGCTGGGACGAGGCGATCCAGTGGGCTGCGCAGGACCTCATGGACGGCCGCGAGCCCGACACCCTCTGCGCACTAGAAGTCGTTGTGGCGCCACATATGCGCGGCACCGGATTGTCGACGCCGATGCTCAAGGCGCTCAAGGCCCGCGCGGCCGAAACCGGGTTGAAGCGGCTGATCGTCTCGGTGCGGCCGATCGGCAAGGAGGCCGAACCGGACGTCCCGATGTCGGAGTACGCCGCCCGGCGCCGCGAGGACGGGCTGTTCGCCGACCGCTGGCTGCGCACACATGAACGGCTCGGCGCACGGATGATCAAGATCTGCCCGTTCGCCGTGACGATCTCCGGATCGATCTCGGACTGGCACGACTGGACCGGCGTCAAACTCGTCGACGGCGACAACCTGATCCCCGGCGGCATCGCACCCGTGCAGGCGTCGGTCGAACGTGATTGCGGCGTGTACGTCGAGGCGAACGTCTGGCTCGAGCACCCGTTCTGAGTGTGCCCCGCCGACGGTACGTTCCTGGCAGATTTCGCCAGGAACGTCTCACCGGCTCCCCGCCGCCCTCGGGATACCGGAGAGTGGTGTTATGGACAGAGTCGGTTTCCTCGGCCTCGGCACCATGGGCACGCCGATGGCCCTCAACCTCGCGCGAGCCGGCACCGGGTTGCTCGTCTGGAATCGCACGCCCGGCAAGGCGACGGTTCTGCGGGCCGCGGGCGCCGAAGTCGCGCGAGACCCGGCCGAGGTGTTCGAGCGCTGCGAGGTCGTCATCCTGATGCTGGCCGACGCGGACGCGGTCGACACCGTGCTGAAGCAGACGACCTTGGCCGGGCACACGATCGTCCACATGGGAACGACCGCGCCTGAGCACTCGCAGACGCTCGAAGCCGGAATCCTCGCCGCGGGCGGAAGGTACGTCGAGGCGCCGGTCTCCGGTTCGCGGCTTCCCGCCGAGGCCGGGGAACTGGTCGCCATGCTCGCCGGTCGGCCGGACGCCGTCGCGGACATCCGGCCGCTGCTGGAGCCGATGTGCCGAGACACCGTGGACTGCGGCGCCGTCCCGAACGGACTGCTCATGAAACTGGCGGTCAACGTCTATCTGACCACGGTCGTGACCGGGCTGGCCGAGACCGTCCAGTTCGCCCGAGCTCACGGTCTCGACCTCGGGCAACTGGTCGACATCCTGGGCGCGGGCCAGACGTCGAGCCCGATCATGCGGGTCAAGGCCCCCAAGCTCGTCGAGGAGGACTTCACCGCGCAGGCCTCGATCGCCAACGTCCGGGCGAACGTCGACCTGATCGCCGCCGCGGCCAGGACCGCGGGCCTCGCCTTGCCGCTCCTCGAAGCGTCCCAGGACCTCTACGCGGAAACCTCCCGCCTAGGTCTCGGTGACGCGGACATGGTCGCCGTGATCAAGGCTCTCGAGGCCCGGACCAGCGGCGGGGTTCCCTCAGACGCGCCTCTGGACGCGTAGCAGATATTCCTTGCGGTCCAAAGGATTGTGGTCCGTCCTCGGCCGGGACGGCGTCGGGCCGCTGATGGCGCGGTAGTCGTGAAAGGCGGTTTCGAGAACACCTTCGCCACGCGTCGCCGACGGCAGCAGTTGTTGTGTCTCATGGACTTTCGCTGCCGGGATCTCGCCCTCCAGCACGGCGGTTTCGCCTTGGGTGACCGTAGTCCTCGGAGTCGCCCGTGCCTGCGCGAGCAGTGCGGTGACCGGGCCGAGTGTATCCGCCGGGATTTCGAGGGTGAACCGGTGCATCGGTTCGTGCACAAGGGTTCCGGCGCCGGCCAGCGCGTCCATCAGCACCAGCGGGGTCAGGTTACGGAAGTCGCCCGCCGTGCTCGACATGCTCTTGTCGAAGGTACCGTGGGCGTGGCTTTGCCTGGCCCAATAACCGGAATGGGTCATCGTGACCACGCAGTCGAGCACCTCCCAGCCGTGGATCCCTTCTCGCAGGGTCTCTTTCACCGTTTCCTCGACCGCCCTGACGAACGAGTACGGCATCGAACCGAGCTCGACCTCCAGCCGGAATTCGATTCCGGAGCCGATGGGGGCCGGGTCGACACGCAGACCGATCGTGGCCAGAAAGGGATTCGGCGCTTTGTCGATGATCTCGACCGCCGATCCCGTTCCGGACGGACGCTCGACGCAGATCGTGGTCGTCTCGCTGAAGGTGACGTCGATGCCGTATTCGTCCGCCAGCGTCGCCTGGATGACTTCCTTCTGCACTTCGCCGTACAGGGAGACCGAGGTCTCCAGGCGGAGTCGGTCGTGGCGAAGGGCGATCAGCGGATCCTGTTCGGCCAGCTGGGAAAGCGCCAGGTGCAGCGCGCCCCGATCGGCCGCGTGGACCGGCGATACGACGGTCTCCAGGGTCGGCGGGGCGAACAACCGCCGATGCTCGCGACCGGACGGCACACCGAGGGTGTCGCCGATCCGGACGTCGAGCCCCCACAGTTTCGCGATCCGGCCGGCACCGGCCGAGCCGCTCGATACGGCCGAACCGTTGTCGAAGACGCTGATCGCGGTGACCTTGCCTTCGTGGTCTCCGAGCGGGACCTTGTCGCGCACAACCAGAGCGCCGGAGAACATCCGCACGTAAGCGATCTTCTCGCCGCCCGGACCACGTTCGACCTTGAATACGGTCCCGGATACCGGCCCGCCGTTGTTTTCCTGAGCGGGCAACAGCTTCGTGATGCCGTCGATGAGCTCGTCGATCCCGGCGCCGGTGATCGCCGACCCTTTGAAGACAGGGTGAGCGAGTGCTTTCCGCGTCCACCGGCTCAGCCGCGTTCGGAGCCGGGCCGGGGGATAGGCATCCGGGTCGGTGAGGAATCCGGCCAGGAAGTCGTCGTCGAGGGTGGCGAGGAGATCGGCGATCCCGTCGGCCGTGTCCATCGGCGCGATCGACGGCGTCAGCTTGACGGCGATCTCCCGGAGCACGCGGTCGTAATCCGCGCCCATCCGGTCTAGCTTGTTGACGAACAGCAGCGTCGGGATCCCGAGCCGGCGCAAGGTCCGCATCAGGACCCGGGTCTGCGCCTGCACGCCCTCGACGGCCGAGATCACCAGGACCGCGCCATCGAGCACGCTCAGGGCGCGCTCGACCTCGGCGATGAAATCCGGATGGCCCGGTGTGTCGATCAAATTGACGGTGACGTCGCCGACCGCGAACGACACCACGGCCGCCTTGATGGTGATCCCGCGAGCGCGCTCCAGCGCCAGCGAGTCGGTCTGCGTACTGCCGTCATCGACGCTCCCGAGCTCACCGATGATCCCGGCCGTATGCAACAGCCGCTCGGTCAGGCTCGTCTTCCCGGCGTCAACATGTGCCAAAATCCCCAGGTTGAGGGTCTTCACGAGATGTCTTGTCCTTGAGGTAGGGGGAAATTACCTGGAGGTAGGACAAAGACATCCGCACGACGATCGTCTCCTCGGCTCGGCCAGTGGTAGGCAGCCGACTACAACACCCGCCCCTGCCGGACGGCAAGCGAATTACCCCCGAACGCAAGTCGTCCTCTGGTTGTGGTACTTGCACGCGCAAGGACCGCGACCAGAGGACGACTTGCGAGGGATGTCAGGCCAGGTACTCCGCGGCGGCACGGAGGCTGACATAGGAACCGCTGAACGTGTCGATCCGCGGCCCGGTGCCGGTGTCCGGCCCCGGTGCCCCGGTCTCGACGTGCACGAAGTCCACAGTGGACTCACGCAGCCAGCCGAGGAACTCGCGGACCTCCGGATGGCGGTGTGCCTCCCGGGTGACCACGACGACCTCACGCGCTCCTCGAACAGCCTCGAGCGCTGTCGCGATCTCGTCTCCGCTGACCTTCAGAGCACGGGTGCCGGGCACGAGTTCCGTCAGGTGCGAACCGAGACCCCACGGCATGGGGCCGGCCGCGATATTCGGCTCGGTCTCGATATCGACCACCAGCGGCGGCCCGCTCAACCGAGGCGAGCCCTGGATCCGCAGCGCCTTGCGCGCCGCCTCCAGCCCGAGGCGGTAGTCGACCGGCGAGATCGTGGCAGCCGCCGGGGGAGTGCCTAGCGCCGCGGTCCGCTCCGCGGCCTCGGCGAGCCGTTCGAGCGGCAGTTCACCGGATTCGACCGCGGCCGTGATGACCGCGGCGATCTGGTTCAGCTCGTCCTCTTCGAACGAAACGCCACCGAGGCACAGCGCGTCCGCGCCGGCGGCGAGCGCCCGCACCGACGCGTTGCCGACGCCTTCGGTCTTACCGAGCTCGCCGGCGATGGCACCCATGTCGAGGGCGTCCGTGATCACCGCGCCGGTGAAGCCGAGCTCACCTCGCAGGACATCGGTGAGCGCCTTGGGGTTCAGCGTCGCGGGCAGGTCACCCCAGTCACGCACGACGAGGTGCCCGGTCATCACCGCCCGCACCCCGGCCCGGATCGCCGCCTTGAACGGCACGAGCTCGATCTCGTGCAGCCCGGCCTCGTCCCGCGGCAGCACGGGAACGGCGTGGTGCGAATCCTCGGTCGCCGCGCCGTGCCCAGGGAAATGCTTGGCGCAGGCGGCGACGCCGTACTTCTGCAGACCCGTGATGTAGGCGGCGACATGCGGCGACGCCTTCACCGGATCCGAGCCGAACGCACGGACCCCGATGACGGGATCCTCCGGCGTCAGCGTCAGATCCGCGCACGGGGCCAGGTCGACCGTGACCCCGCACGCGGCGAGCCGTTCGCCGAGCGCCGCGGCGACCGAAGTGGTCAGCTCGACGTCGTCGGCCGCGCCCAGCGCGAGCGGGCCGGGGACGAACGAGCCGGTGGCGACGTCGAGCCGCGTGACGTCACCGCCTTCCTCGTCGATCCCGATGACCGCGTCGGGCCGTTCGGCCCGCAGCTGCGCGGTCAGTGCCGCCACCTGTTCGTCGTCGACGATGTTGCGGCCGAACAGGATCGCGCCGCCGAGGCCCTCGGCCACCTTGCGCCGCAGCCAATCGGGAGCGGTGGTGCCGGTGAAACCCGGCAGCAGAACGGAACTGGCGAGCCTTTCCGTTGAGGACAACGATTATCCCTTCACTGCGCCTGCGGTCAGGTTGGACACGAGCTTGCGCTGGACGATGATGAAGAACACCAGCGCCGGGACGGCGTAGATCACCGACGCCGCCATGATGCCGCCCCAGTCCACGGAGAACGCGGTCCGGAACGACGAAAGCCACACCGGCAGCGTCTGCATGTTCTGGTCGCGCATGAACACGAACGCGTACAGGAACTCGTTCCACGCGGTGATGAAGCTGAACACCGAGGTGGTCACCAGTCCAGGGGCGAGCAACGGCAACGTCACCCGGCGGAACGCGCCCGCCCGGGTGCAGCCGTCGACCATCGCGGCCTCTTCGAGGTCGTACGGGATGCCGTTGACGAAGCCGTAGAGCATCCAGCAGGTGAAGGGCAGCGTCGCCGCGAAGTACACCAGCAGCAGCGAAGGCAGCTGGTTGAGCAGCCCGGCGTCCCGCATCAGCAGGTACATCGGGATCAGCAGTGCCTCGAACGGCGCCAGCTGTGCGACCAGCACCAGCAGCAGAAAGCCCTTCCGGCCGGTGAACCGCATCCTGGACAGCGTCACCGCGGCGAGCACGCCCGCGACGAGCGAGCACAGCACCGCGCCGATCGTGACGATCAGGCTGTTGGTGAGATAGGTGAGGAACCCGGGTTTCGTCAACGCCGAGCCGAAGTTCTCGAACGTCACCGAGAGCGGGATCAGATCGTAGTCCGGGGAGAGGACCTCGCTCGGTGTCTTCAGCGAAGACGTGATCATCCAGTACGTCGGGAAGACGAACAGGAGCGCCACGAGCACGCCGAGCGTGCCGAGGCTGAGCCGCTGGGTCAGCGATTTCCTCATGAGAGGTCGGCCTCCTTCGAGCGCACCAGCAGCTGTACATACCGGGCGGTGAGCAGGATCAGGACGAGCATCATCAGCAGGGCGACCGTGGCCGCCGCGCCGAAGTGGTTGCCCGCCAGGCCCTTGAGGTACATGAAGACCGGCAGTGTGGTGCTCGCGCCGTCCGGTCCGCCCTGGCGGATCGCCCACACCTGGGCGAACACCTTGAAGTCCCACAGGACCGAAAGGAACGTGACCATGGTCAGGATCGGCCGGATCGCCGGCCAGCTGACCGCCCAGAAACCCTGCCAGGGGCTGGCGCCGTCGATGGCGGCCGCTTCGTACTGCTCCTTCGGCACGCCGAGCAACCCCGCGTAGAGGGTGAACGCGACGAAGGGGACGGCCTGCCAGACGACCAGCATTCCGATGACCATCAGTGTGCTGGGGCCGGTGGAGAACCAGGAGAACCCGATGAACTGCTCGAAGCCGAGCTTCGCGAGCGTCTTGTTCAGGATTCCGTACTGCTGGTCGAAGATCCACTGGAAGATCGTGGTCGTCGCGATCACCGGGGTCGCCCACGCGACGATCAGCGAGACCTGCAGGAGCATGCGGACCACCGGATTGAGATGCCGCATCAGCAGCGCCATGAACAGCGCGAGCAGCAGGGTGGTGACCACGACCGCGGTGGTGAACACCAGGGTCCGGATCGTGATCTCCCAGAATTCCGGGTCGGCAAGGATCGCGGAGTAGTTCTCTAAGCCAATCCACACCATGTCGCCCGAGACCAGCTCGCGCAGGTCCAGCTTGCGGAAACTGATCCCGATCAGCTGGATCGTCGGCCAGCCCAGCAGGACCAGGACCGCGATCAGGGCGGGGAGGAGTAACAGGTACGGCACCGTGCGTTCGCCGACACGGAGGCGCCGATTGGATTTCGGAGGTTTGGTGCGCGGCGATGCCGGCGGGGTCGCCCCCGCCGGCACCGTCACATCTTTGGTCGTGGTCATCCGCCGATGAGCTTGTCGAGCGCTGCGTTGGCGTCGGCGGTCGCCTGGTCGAGCGATTTGGTTCCTGTCAGATAGGCGGTCAGCATGTCCTTGAGCGGGTTCTGGCCGGACTCGACGTCACCCCACTTGGGGCTGGCGGGCACGGCGCGGCCGTTCTTGGACGCCTCGGCCATGACCTTGCCGAACTCGCTCGAGTCGAGCGCGGAGACGTCGGTCGAGGTACCCGGGACGTAGCCGGCCTTGGCCAGCTCGGTCTGGTACTTCTGCGTCGAGAGCAGCTTCAGGTAGTCCTTGGCCGCGGCCGCGTTCTTGCTGTTGGCCGGGATGACCAGGTTGGAGCCACCGAGGAAGACCGGAGCGGGCTGCCCGGCCTTGCCAGGAATCGGGAACGCGCCGGACTTGTCCTTGATCGACGGGTCGGCCTTGGCGGCGGTGTCGACGCCACCCGAGACGGCGATCATCATCGCGACCTTGCCCGCACCGTAGATGCCTTCCTGCGCGGGGGTGGCCTCGTCGGCGTCCTTCGGGGCCTTCGTGCCGGAGGCTTCCACGAGCTGCTTGTAGAAGTCGACGCCCGCCTTGACCTGCGGGGTGTCCAGTGTCGCCTTGAACGATTTGCCGTTGGCCTGGGCGATGTCGCCGCCCTCGTCCCAGATGAACGAAAGCAGGCTGTACCAGTTCTGACCCGGCATGTAGAGGGCCTGGAACTCGGGGTCGCTGCCGAACTTGGCCTTCAGCTTGGTGATCGCGTCGAGCCACTCCGTACGCGACTTGGGCGTCGCGGTGATTCCGGCCTGCTCGAACATGTCCTTGCGGTAGATGACCTCACGGTTGGCCGCGTAGAACGGGACGCCGTAGGTCTTGCCGTCGAACTCGCCCGATGCCTTGAGACCCTGGAGCCACTGCGCTCCGTTGAAGTCCTGCACGCTCGACGTGACGTCGGCGAGCACACCCTGGTTGGCGAACGCGGGGGTCTGGGTGTTGCCCAGTTCGATCACGTCCGGCGGGTTGTCACTGGCCAGCGCGGTGGTCAGCTTCTGCTGGATGCCGTTCCACTGCTGGATTTCGTACTTGATCTTGACGCCGGGGTGTGCGTCTTCGAACTCCTTGTGGAGCGAGTTGGTCAGCGATTCCGGGGCGGAGCCGGTCATCAGCCAAACCGTGAGCGAGCCGTTTCCGGCCGGAGCACTCGTTGTCGCATTGCTGTCGCCGCTGCCGGAACCGGCGCAGCCCGCCGTCGCGAGGGTGATGGCGGCGGCGCCCGCAGCCATCTTGAGCCAGCGCTTCACTCGAGCCGTCCTTTCGATGTCCAGCCACCCGGCCGGACTCCTACAAAATGGTGTAGACCAATGCGGGCAGCGTGGTACGTACCACTCCGACTGTCAAGCAGGTGGCCGAGTCGTTGTAAACGAGCCGCATTCTTTCACCAAGAGTCACCGGATGATCACGGTAGTGACCGGAAAGTGTGGCTCCCGGTCAGCTCCTTGCGGGCCTTGCTGACATGCGGTTTTTCCTTGACCGTCCCGATCATCGAAACTGACCGGAGGAATGCGTTGGACCGTTCAGCCCCTTTGGCAGCCCGTGAGTGGCGATGACGGTTCTAACCCTCATTGCCACTCACGACCAACGCGCTCAGGCACCCGTCGCCGCTGACTCGGAGCGTCTCGAACGCCTCGTTGGGGACGTTGAGCGTCTCGTATGTGGCATTGGGGACGTGTCTGTCCGGTGGCAGCCCCTGCGGTCGGCTGTCGTGGTGCCGGAAAGTAGTGAAGGCCTCCTTCGCAACCCTGAGGGTAGGCAAGGAGGCCTTCACGGACATGGCACGCCGGCGCGCGGTGCTCTGTTCAGGTGATCATCGCGGAAATGCGTGGGAGACATTCCGTTTGTCCGATTCCGCATGTTACGTTCGGAGTGTTGCATTCTCGGCGAGACAAATGGGGTCTGGGGAACGGAAGGCATGAGAATAACGCTCACGGCCCTCACGTGAGCGTTATGAACGCGGACCTGATCACGCCGCGGTGGGGCGCGGAAGAACTCCTTCCAGGATCAGGTGCAGCACGTTGATGAGTTCGTCCGCCAAGGGTGCGGGTGGACTCTCGAAATGTGTCCAGCGGTAAAGCGTGCCGAGATACGCGTCCCGGAGCAGGTTGCCGACCCGCTGTGGGTCGACGCCGTCGGTGACCTCTCCGCGGCCGAGGCCCTTTTCGATGATCCGGGCGAACATGTAGGCCGCGTGCGGCTCTTCGAGTACCGGGCGGCCGGCCTTGACCCACGCGAGCAGCATCGTCGTGCTTCGCGTCCACTCGCTCTCGTTCATTTTCCCGAGCGCCGCCATGACGTTCTCGAGTTCGGCGACCATGGTCGTACCCGGATGCGGTGCGATGATCTCCTCGGTGAGGTATTCGCGGCGTTTCTCGCCCCACATGGTGATGAGATCTTCTTTGCGGCGGAAATGGTTGAAGAACGTTCCACGCGCGACATCGGCGCGTTCCGCGATGTCCTCGATGGTGGTGTTCTCGTAGCCGCGCTCGTTGAAAAGTTCCAGCGCGCTGTCGTACAGCCGCTGCTTCGCCAGTCGTTTGTTTCGCTCTCGGCGCCCGAGCGGAGCCTCCTGTGCTGAGTCGGTGGTCACGACACGTCCCCTCATAACCTATGGTGCACAACTCATTGAACTATAGTACAACTTTGGTCTGGAGTGAAGCGACTTGCGGAAACGGGTGGGCGAGATCGCACTCGCCCACCCCGTCCGCACCGTCCGGGTCAGGCGGCGCCGATTGCGGCGGACTCCGTGTTGAGCCGCACCACGAGATTCTCGGCGCTGCCCGGTCCCAGCAGATTCGCCGCGCTCACCTGCACGCCGGTCGACTCGTTGAGCAGCCTCCGCAGCTGGATGGCCATGATCGAGTCGAGTCCCATGTCACGCAGCGACTTGTGCAGATTCACCCTGGCCGGGACGGTGCCGAGGACCGTCGCGACATGTTTGGTGAAGGTCAGCCGGACATCCGAGTCGGCAGGCTGGGTCGCCGGCTCCGGCTGGGCGACGACGTCCAGCTTTTCGATCCGTGAGGGCTCGGCACTCGAATCCGCACCGACCGCGGGCAGCCGGGTCAGGCTGATCCCCTGGAGCGAGGCCACCATCTGACCCGACTGGCTCAGCACCAGCACGTCGGCCTGCGCCGGCCGGGCCGCGCCGCCTGGGCTGAACCACACGATGCTCCAGAAGTCGCCCGGCGCGACCTGGCGGATCGCGACCTCCTCGATCGCCGACACCTCGTATGACCAGGGGCCGGTGGAGGGGTCCGCGGCGATCAAGGCCCGCATCGCCGTCTGCAACAAGGCGAGCCGGCCTGCCGAGGACGGGCGCACGAGCGCGACCGCCGTGCCTTCCCTCCGCCACGCCTGCAACACCCCCGAACCCGACGGGAACCGGTAGCCCTGTGCGGCGGCGACCCGGTCGAACTCTGTTTTCGTGAGGAACCTGTCGCAGCGGGAGAGGGCGGCGTCGAGCTGCCTGCCGCCGCCCTCCGCCATCGGGTGCTGCGCCGCCGGATAGCCGCGCAGCTCGCCGGTCACCTGGCCGACGGCGTCGCCTGCCGCCGCACTGAGGGTGAACCGCCGGTCCAGCCCGGACAACGGCTCGTCGAGCCGGATCTCGAGCCGGACGTCCTGCCGGTCGCAGTAGAGGACGTCGCCGCTCAGCCGGACGTCGTGCAGGGCCCACAGGTTGTCGGGCTCTGTGGGGACCAGATGCGGGAAGTTGATCTCGCCGTTCTCCTCGGTCACGGCCTGGAGCGCGGCGTCGAGATACGCGGCGGCCGGGACGGGGGTCGTCCCGTTGAGCGACGTCTCCCGGCAGACGTCCAAGATGCCCTGTTCCTGGAGGCTGACGACCCGGGTGTGCCCGGTCTCGGCGACCGGCCCGGTGGGGACGGTGAGCTTGGTCGTGGTCCAGAAGTCTTCGGTGTCCCACCGGTAGGCGGGCAGCCGCAGATGCGGCCGCGCGCCGCCGTAGAACCGGGTCCAGTCGATCTCGCCGCCCGCTGCGAAGAACTTGCCCAACGCCTTGACCAGGGAGAGGTCCTCCGCGATATGCCGGTTCTGCGCGGCGACCGCGGTCGAGTACGGACTGCCCTCGAGGCATTCCTGCAGCGCGGCGAAGAGCACGGGATGCGGGCTCAGCTCCACCACCACACAGGGCTCCTCGGCGACGAGCCCGTTGACGACGGAGGAGAACCGGACGGGGGAGCGGAGGTTCGCGGCCCAGTAGGCGCCGGTGAGCTCGGCGTCCCCGACCTGGCGTCCGTGGACGGTGGAGACCATGGTGGTCGACGCGGAGCGGGGGCGGGGGTCGAGGTCGGCGAGCAGCCCGCGCAGTTCGGCGAGAATCCCGTCCATCAGCGGGGAATGGGACGGGACGTCGGCCCTGATCTCACTGCAGTGGATCCCGGCGTCGCGGATCCGGGCCGCGACCCGGCCGACCGCTTCCGCCGTTCCGGAGAGGACGGTCGAGTGCGGCGAGTTCTCGGCGGCGACGCAGACCGCGGTCTCGTCTCCGATGAACTCCGCGGCCTCTTCGGTGGACAGTTCGGTGGCGAGCATCGACCCGGTTCCGGAGAGGGTGGCCATCAGTTTGCTCCGGCGGCAGATGACCGCGGCGGAGTCACGCAGCGAAAGGGAACCGGAGAGATACGCGGCGGCGGCCTCGCCCATGCTGTGGCCGAGGCACAGGTCGGGCTCGATCCCGCAGGAGCGCCACAGTTCCGCCAGCGACACCTGGACGGCCCACAGCACCGGCTGGACGTCCTGGACGGCGACGACTCCGTCGAGGCTGTCGTCCTGGAGGCGGTCGAGGACCGACCAGCCGAGCTCGTCGCGGACCACGGCGTCGCAGCGTTCCATCGACTCTCGAAACACTGGGGAGGTCTCGAGCAGCCGACGGCCCATGCCGTTCCATTGGCCTCCTTGGCCGGGGAACAGGAACGCGGTCCGTGCGCCGGTGCCCGCGCGCTGCGAGGCCCCGCCGGCGGCGGGACGGCCTTCGGCGAGGGTGCGGAGTTCACCGGCCATCTCTTCGTGAGTGGAGCCGGTGACCCACAGCCGGTAGGGCAGGGCGTCCCGGCCGGTGGCCGCGGCGTGGCAGATGGTCCGCAGCGAGTAGGCCTCGCCGTCGCCGCCGGGGCAGAGGTAGTCGGCGTATGCCTCGGCCAGTCCGCGCAACGACGTTTCCGAACGTGCGGACAGCACGAGCACCTGCGGGCCGGCGGGAGAGACCTCGTCGTCGCGGTCCCGCGTCGGCTCGCCGTGCTCATTGCTGACGATCATGTGGGCGTTGGTGCCGGAGATGCCGAACGAGCTGATGCCGAGCAGTGCGTGTTCACCGCGGGGATTCAGCGGGCGGTTCTCGGTGGCGAGGGCGAGCAGCGGGGTCTTCGTGCGGACGGCCTCCGGGTCGCTCACGTGCAGGGTGGCGGGCAGGAAGCCGTGCTCGGCGATGAGCACCGCCTTGGTGAGCCCGGTGATCCCGGCGGACGACTCGGTGTGGCCCACATTGGACTTCACCGATCCGACGAACAGCGGCGCGTCGGGGGTCCGGCGGTCCTCCAGCACATCGGAAAGCGCTTCCAGCTCGACCGCGTCGCCCGCCTGTGTCCCGCTTCCGTGCGCCTCGACGTAATCGAGCTCCGAAGGGTGCACGCCCGCGTTGCGGCAGGCGGCGCGGATCACCGCGCGCTGTCCGCTGGTGGCGGGTTTGAGCAGCAGGCCGTTGCCGAGGCCGTCGTTGTTGACCGCGCTGCCGCGGATCGACGCGCGGACGCGGTCGCCGTCGGTCTTCGCGTCTCCGGTTCGCTTGAGTACCAAGGCGACGACACCCTCGCCGCGGACGAAGCCGTCGGCGGACGGGTCGCCGAATTTGCAGCGGCCGTCGGGGGCGAGCATGTTCCCCTGTGCGTAGGAGATCGCGTCCGCCGGGCTCAGCACCAGGTTGGCCCCGGCGACGATGGCGAGCTCCGATTCGCCGGAGAGCAGGCTTTGGCGTCCCAAATGCACGGCGACCAGTGACGAGGAACAGGCCGTGTCGACGACCAGGCTCGGCCCGCGAAGGTCGAACGCGTGCGAAATCCGGCCGGCGGTGATCGCGCGGACCCCGCTGCCGGTGAGGCCGAGTACGTCGCTACCCGACTGGATTCCGGACACCGCCGCGTATTCGCCCGTCGCCTGGCCCACGAACACGCCGGCGTCGGAACCGGCGAGCGAGGACGGCGGGATTCCCGCGTCTTCGAGTGCTTCCCAGACGACCTGCAAAAGGATCCGCTGCTGCGGATCCATCACCTTCGCCTCACGCGGGGAAATACGGAAGAAGCCCGCGTCGAAGGCGCGGATGTCGTCCATGAAGCCACCGAAGCGGGAATAGGTCTTCCCCGGTGTCGACGGCTCCGGAGAATGGTACGAGGAAATATCGAAACGATCCGATGGAACTTCGCTGATGGTGTCGGAGTTGGTTGTCAGAACCTTCCAGAACTCTTCGATGTTCCGAGCCCCCGGAAGGCGGCACGCCATACCTATGACGCCGATTGAGTCGGGTTCGGCGGAAATACGCGAAAGACCGGACATTTAATCCCCCAAGATCATTTGTCCACACCCGGTGCGCCGGTGCTGTGGCACCTCAGCGCCTTCGATCCAAAGTTATACTCCAAGTCAACTTTGGCCTTGCCGTTCTGGCGAACTGTTCACCGTTAACAGCTGCATCTAAAGCCATGCCAAGGGCCGCGATGCCTAATGCTTACTAGGCCGAACGGCCTAGGCAAATCGGACATAAGGCGCTGTAGATGGGGAAACTGTGATCTGTGTCACTCTGAAGTATGACTTGAGTACAACTTTGGTCTCTGGTACATTTGGTCAGGTGACCGCCGGAGGGTCCGTCCCGACTCAGGCAAATCGGGCATCTGGTGGCCGGTCCCGCGGCAGGCGGTCGCGGGTCGAGGACACGCAATTGGGGGTACTCGTCATGACCATGACAGCACCTGCGGACCGGCGGACAAGACTGCGCTCGGCCGCGAGGGATTTGGAATCCTGGGAAGCTCTGGTCACCGTTCTGGGTCCATTGCAGATCGAGGTCGGCGGCGTTTCCATCGTGCCGCCCGCGATGAAGGCGAAGCAATTGCTCGCCCTGCTGTTGCTCAACCAGGGCCGCATTGTGCAGTCGCGGACCATCGAACGTGAATTGTGGGAAGAGCCGCCGCGTAATGCGGCGAACGCGATCCAGAACTGTGTGATGCAGATCAGGAAGAAGCTCGCGGTCGCGCTGGGGGAGGCGAGCGGGGGCACGCTCGCGAAGCGGCTGTTGAGCACGGAATCGTTGGGGTACAAGCTGAATCTCGACATCGAGCGGTCGGATCTGCGCACCCATCGGCAGCTGGTCGCCGAAGCAGGCGCGGCCGAAGCGACAGGTGATCTGGAGCAGGCTTCGGATCTGTTGCAGGAGGCTTTGGACCTTTGGCGCGGTGCTCCGCTCGCCGACGTGTTCCCAGGACCGGTTCTGTACGGCGAGATCACGCGCTTGAACGAGGAGAACAAGTCCGTTCTGATGCGCCGGGTCGTGCTGGAGCTGAAGCTGCGGCGGTACGCGGGGCTGATCGGCGAACTGCGCGCGCTGATCCCGATGGACGAGTACGACGAGTCCCTGCACGCCTGCCTGATGCTGGCGCTGCATATGACGGGACGCCGGAACGCGGCGCTCGCCGTGTACCGGAACCTGCGGGCGGGCCTGTCGGAGAACCTCGGCCTGGAGCCGTCCCGGACACTTCAGGACCTGCACCGGAAGATCATGATCGACTCGCCGACCGACCCGGTCCGGCTCGCCGACATCCCGTGGCTCACCGCCGCCGGCGTCGACGTTGCCTGACCCAGGAACCCGTGATCAGAGCGGTAACTCGCGTGATTGGGCGGGTAACTCGCGTGATTGAAGGGGTAACTCGCGGATCGAACGAGTTACCCCTTCAATCACGCGAGTTACCGCTCTGATCACGCGAGTTCCGTTCTGGAGCACGGGAAAGCCGGGTGGTCCCCCCGGACCACCCGGCCGTTCCCTTCAACCCCCGATGAAGGCGGTTATGCGGGACCGCAGTCCCGTCACGTCGAGCCCGTAGGCCGCGGCATGTTCCTCCGGCGTGCCGTAGCGCCGCAGTTCCCTGGCCGAGACACCGAGGCTGAGCAGCCGGTGCGGGACGTCGGCGAGCGTCTGGCTCACCTCCGCGGCCGAAGTCCCCACCAGGTAGGGCTCGACGAGCACCACGTCCGGCACCGACAGCGTCGCCAGGAGCGTTTCCCGGTCGAACGGCCGGATCCGCGGCGAGTAGAGCACGGTCACGTCCAGATCCCCCACCGCGGCGAGCACGGTGTCGGCGATCGGTCCGACCGCGATCACGGTTCCGTTGACCCCCAGCCGCAGCGCCACGAAACCGTCTTCGCCGGTCCAGTAGGCCCGTGAATTCGTTTGCGTGGAAAGGCGGATGTACTCCAGGTCGACCCCACGCGACGCCTCGCGAAGCATGGTTTCGGCCTCGTCCGCGTGCCCTGGCACGCTGATCCGCCAACCGGGGAGGGTGGCCATGAGCGCGACATCGGCGGGCGAGCTGAGCGCGTGCCCGTCACTGTCGAGGTCGAAGGAGGCGCCGGCGCTCACCAGTACCGCCCCGACGTCCTGCAGGTTCAGCCCGATCCTGATCCGGCCGAACGGTCGTTCCGCGAGCGAACCCGCGGAGGTGTGCGCGACGGGACGCAGGCCCGCGAGCGCGAGCCCTCCCGCCACATCGATCAAAAGCTGTTCGCGGGCACCGACGTTGAAGAACCGGGGATGCTCGCGGGCGGTTTCGGACAGACGGTCCCAGCTGAAGTCCGCGAATACCGCGGCGACCCTCGGATCCTCGGCGACGAGGTCGGTGATCACCGCGGTGAAACGCTCCCGCATCGCGTCGCTGTCGGCGAACCGCCGTTCACAGGTCGATGCCATCATTTCCCTCAGCTCCGCGAAATCGCCTGCCGGGTCCCGGCGCCCTTCCGGTCGACTCGGGCCACGACGGCGTGGGGTCGGATATCGGACGCGCTCGTGAAAGCCAGCTCCAGCTTGTCGTGGTCGTGCCCGTCGACCTGTTGCACGGACCAGCCTTCGGAGGCGAACCTGCGCTGAAGCTCGGCCGCTCGCGCGGCACTGCCGGAATCGTCGATGACGACGGCGTTCAACCGGCCCAGTTCGGCGTGGCCCGCGAAGGAAATGGCTTCCTGGTTGGCACCTTCGTCGAGCTCGTCGGTTCCGGCCATCACCCACAGCCGCGGCTGGGTCAGCCCGCGGGCGCGCAAGCCCAACGCGGTCCCGACGGCCAGCGGAAGGCCGTGCCCCCGGGAACTGCTGGCCTCGACACCCGGGACCAGTACGCGATCCGGGTGCAGGCCGAGCGGACTGTCGTAGTCGCCGTACCCGGTCAGCAGACGCGGCTCGATGAAGCCCGTCGCCGCCAGCACGGCGTAGTAGGCCTTGGGATCGTTGCCCTTGGACAGGAAGAACCGGTCGCGTTCGTCGTCGTCGGCCCGCCGCGGGCTGACCTGCAGCACACGGTCGTAGAGCACCCAGAGCACGTCCAGCGTCGGTTCCGGTTCGGCGTGCTCTTGCCCGGTCATCAGGCCCATCAACCGGGCCAGGTCGCTGTAGTCGTACTCGATCACGGCCTGCGCCGGCCGAAGCAGTTCGATCGTCATCGCATTCCTTTCTGGCGCGGGAGAATCAGGCGGGCAGACCGCCGGTGTAGTAGGCCTCGGCGACGGTTTCGCCCGCCTGCTCGAAGGTGACCTGGAAGCTCGCGTCGGTGCGGCCCTCGTCGGGGCGGTCGGCGACGAGCAGCAACGGCGTGCCGAGTTCGGCGTGCGTCGCGAAAGAGGCGTCGATCCCGGTGAGCGACCAGTTCGAGGGCGGCACGTCGTTGAAGGCACTGGCCGCGAGAACGGCCAGCTGACGGCCGGCCTCGACCAGCGCCAGCTCGGGCACGTGGTCGGTGATCTGGCCGAACGGCCCGGGACCCTGCGGGACATAGAGACCGGCCCACAGCTTGTCCGGACCCAGCTGCGGGTCGACGAGGACGACGTTCTCCGGCTTCGACCGCGCGACCCGGCCCGGTTTGACGGTGACCGGACCGTGCGGGGTCAGCTGATCCGAGTCGACCGGGCCGTCGTGGCTGCGCCGCATCGCCTGGTAGATGTCGTCCGGGACGTACTTCACGCGCATGCCGACGTCGGCGAGGTGCAGCCCGGCGACGAAGACCTGCATGCGGTAGCTCATCGCGCGCAGCGAGTCCGAACGCCAGACGGCGTCGCGGGTGTGCACCGACATGATGACCTCGGCCGGCCCGATCGACAGGCCGGACGTCAGCAGCGGATAGGCCTCCAGCGACCAGGACTGGAGCAGCGAACGGGTGTCCGGCGCGACGTCGTACTGCGTCTGCACGGCGTGTGTTTCGGCCTGGCGGCAGCATTCGAGCAGCAGCAACGGGTCGATCAGTGACGGGCCGGTGTGGTCGGTGAAGTAGGGGTGCGACGCCGGCGGACGCGCGGTCGTGACGAACCGGGAGTCGTCGACCTGGGTCGCGTCGACCAGGAAGGGCTCGGGCTCGTCACGCTGCTGTGCGGGTTCCACGGGCTTGGTCGCTTCGTAGGAGACGCCTGCGGCGGTGGCAGGTCCGCTCACCGTCCTGCTGACACCCATCATCTCGGTCAATCTGATCACCGGGCCTTCCGTGCGAACGGTGGAGCTGGAATGCAATCCATGCTGGCCTTCACGTCTGCATTCCCGCTAATGTCCCGGTTCACTCCGTTGGTCCAGCACTCGGATGCGGGGAAGCGGGAAATCAGCCGCCGGGTTCTCGGCGGGCAGACTGCTTCTGACCTGCGGGTACCTGTCCTGCGAGCTGATCGGATCGTTCGCTTGGCGCGGGTCTTTCCGGGCAATTCTCCGCATTTAAAGAATGGTGATGGCATGATCTGGCGGTGCTGCCAAGCGGTCTGACGGGCCAATTAAATAATGGTGTCGCTTGATTCTTGGAGGCAATTCATTCGCGGGTTCGCAACGCTCTGACCTGCGGGTTCGTTCGGTGGAAAAGGTCCGAGTCTGCACGCGTGCCTAAACTGCGACTGCAGCATAAAGTGTCACTCAAGCATAAACTTGAACTCTAGTTCAATCTATTCCTCAAGTTTAAGATCAGTGGTCCTCGTCGTCTTCGCTGGGCTCGATGCCGAGGAGTGCCTTCGTCTGGTCCTGCAGGAACCACGCCAGCGACGCGGAGAGGATGAGCAGGATCAGCGGCAGGATCGGGCCGCCGGGGTCGAGGATGAACAGCTCGGTGATGCTCGCGCCCACCATCACCCCGGCCAGCACCAGCGCCGCCGGGCCGCCGAGGCGGGGGATCAACAGGCCGATCGCGCCCGCGACCTCGAGGACGCCGGTGACGTACCGAAGCCACTGGCCGAGGCCGATCGCGGCGAACGTCTGCTCGGTATGGCCGCCGGCGAACAGCAGGTAGGCGCTGTAGAGGAACTCCGCGGCGAGTGCGACTCGCACGACCCACAGCACGATCGTGCCGATCGCCACGCTCCTGCTGGTACTGCTCGCGCCTTCGGACATGGCGGCACGATACAAGCTCGTGAGCGGTAATGACGGTTCTAACCGTCATTACCGCTCACGAGACCACTCGGCCGGCCGCGGTTGCTGTTAGGGGCCCTGCCACAGCTGGTTGGCGCCGCCGCCGCAGGTCCAGATGATCAGCCGGGTGCCGTCGGCGGTGTTGCCGCCGGTGGCGTCGAGACATTTGCCGGACTGCGGGTTCAGCAGGCTGCCGTTGGCCTGCCGCTGCCAGGTCTGCGCGCCGGTTCCGTTGCAGTCCCACAGCTGGACCAGGGTGCCGTTGGCCGTACCGCTGGAAGCGACGTCCATGCACTTGCCGAGCGCCCTCAGCGTCCCGCTCTGGGAGCTCCACTGCTGGGCGGCCGAGCTGTTGCAGCCCCACAGCTGGATCGCGGTGCCGTTGGCGGAGTTCCCGCCGTTCACGTCGACGCATTTACCGCCTATCCCGGTTATCCGGCCCCCGGGGTTCTGGGTGCCGCCCGAGATCAGGTACTGGCTGTTGGCGACGTTCCAGTGCGTGGCGAGGTAGCTTCCGGCGGGCGGGTTGGTGTTGAAGTAGTCGTCGCCGTTGCAGTCGATCTGGTCGCCGAACGCCCCGGCGCACACCTTCTGAAGCCCGCCTGGTGGGAGCCCGCCGTCGTCGTAGCACATGATGTCTTCGTCGTCCCAGCAATGGCCGTACGGCGTCCCATGCGGGGCGCTGCTCCGTACCGCGCCGAGTGTGTGCAGCAGTTCGTGCGCGGTGGCGTTCCACGACCAGCAGCCGGTGCCGACCGTGGCATAGTGCGGGCCGCCGTTGTACGGGTTGCTCGCGCCCGGGCTGTCGTTGCCACCGTTGCCGAAGGCGAGCCCGCAGCCGCCGGCGTCGAACCAGACGATGTACTTGCGATCGGCCCGGTTGTAACCCTGCGCCTGGATCGCGCTTGTGATCGTGTTGATGTTCCCCATGGCGGACTGGGCGATGACGACGTTGTTGACGGTCGCGCGGCAGCTCGCGTCGTGCACGTACCGGACGTGCCGGACGCCGCCGCCGAGTCTGGCGGCCGCTTCGACGAAGATGTCGTCGATCTGGCTGGTGAAGGTCTGGAATTGGCCGACGAACTGCGAATATCTGTCGGCCTGGGTGTTTCCTCGGACGTACAGGGCTTGGACACGCTTCCCGCTGACACCGTCGCCGTCGCAGACCGACGCCATCGGGGCCACCGTGGGTGCCGCCGCCGTCACCGCGGTCGCCGATGTCGTCGGCAGCGTCAGGACCCCCAACGCCAGCAACGCTCCCGTCGCCAGCCGCAGCAGTCTCCTGGTCATGCCGAACCGCCTTTCATCGCAGGGATGAGCGGAGTCATCCCGCGTTCCGGTGGATGACTCACAGGAGGTCTAGACCAGTTGGCATCATAGGCATCTGGCGGTGTGAATGTCACTGACAGAACCGGACATGCCGGGCCGGCGGTCAGTCTCCGAGCAGGATCTGCTCCAGCAACAGGTCGACGTCACGCGCGGATTCGGACTCGCCGATGCGATGGAACGTCTCGGCGGCGCGGACGGCACGCCGCGCCGCTTCCTGTGCCCGGCCCGCCGCGCTGAGCACATGCGCGGCGACGTGGTCGAGCTGTGCGGCGAGATGTTCCCTGGCAGGCACGGTTTCGGTTTCGACGGCGTTGACGGCGTTTTCCGCGGCGTCGAGCGCGGTCAATGCGGCGTCGAGGTCGCCGGAGCGCAGGCGCGAGAGGGTGGCGGCATTGCGGCAGGTGGCGGCGACGTAACCGCCGCCGATCGCCAACGCCGCTTCGGCGGCACGCGCGTAGAAGTCGGCGGCGTTCGCGCCGTAGCCGAGCAGGTCCAGCTGTTCGGCGGCGGCCATGCTCACGGAAATGAAGGAATGGCCGGTCTCGCCCGCTTCTTCGAGGATTTCGGCCAGTACGGCGTATTCGTTGAAGGCGCGGGAGGATTCGCCGAGGACGCGGAAGGCGTCGGCGTACATCCACCGGCACCGGTACACCCAGTCCGGCAGGCCGGTGAGCAGGTCGATGGTGCGCGGCGCGACATCGAGGACCTCGTCGTAGCGGCCGTCGCCGTGCAGGGCGGTGACGAGGACGTACCAATGCTCCGCGGTGTCCTTGCCCCGCGAGGCGGCGATGGCCAGCGATTCGTAGGCGTCTTCGACGGCTTGCCCGAACCGGCCGGTGCCGATCAGCGAGACCGCCCGGAGCCGGCGCAGATGCCCACGCAACCGGTCCGGGCTGCCGGAGGGCAGGGCGGCCAGCAGACGTTCCACGAAGTCGTCGAGTTCTTCGAACGCGTCGGCGCGTTCGTAGGCGATCCGGACCTGCTCGAGGGCCTCGATGGCCTTCTCGCCGACGTTCCCGATGATGAACGCGTCCGTCGCGGCCTTGGCGAGCTCGAGCACGGTCTCCGGGTCTTCGCCGTCGGCGTTGCGCAGGGTCGCTTCGAGGCAGAGGACGGTCCCGAGAAGCAGGGGGTCGCCCGCGGCCTCCGCGCGTTCCACCCCACGCCGCAGAGCGGCACACGCCTCGGCGTTGCGTCCTTGCCCGGAAAGGACGTGCGCCAGCCAGTGTTCGCCCCAGCCGGCGGCTCGATCGTCGGCGCCGGCACGCAGTTTCGACGCGGCGACGGTCGTGAGCGCGACGCCGGTGTCCACCTGGTCGTCGAAAACGAGCCAGAGGCCCAGCCAGCATTGGTTGAGCAGGAACCGGACGTCGTCGCCCTGACGGCGGTATCCGCCGGCCGCCCGGCGCAGCCGCGTCTCGGTCTCGGCGTCCTGGGAGAAGATCGCGCGCAGTTCGGCCAGCCGCGACTCGAGTTCGTCCGGGACGGTGCCGATCGCGGCGAGACAGGCGCGGGCCTCCTCGGGTTCGCACCGGTGGTTGTGGATCTCCGCGCGATCGAGCAGTTCTTCCGCGGACAGATCCGCAGGGGGGACGATTCGGACACGAGGACGCGCCGAAGGGAGCAGTGGCACGAAATCGGCGACCGGTTTCGCGGCAAGGCGCGTCTCGACGTCCTCGGTGAACGACGTGGTCTTGTCGCGACGGTCGAGTTCCCGGGCCGCTTCGAACGCGGCCTCACGCATCCGTGCGTGCAGCAGGCGCAGCGGTAGTCCGTCGTAAGGGCCCGGCAAGGCGAATCTGGTCTCGCCGAACCCGGTTTCGACCATCCGCCCGGTGAGGACGGCGGCTGCGGTGAAGAACTCCGACCTTCCGACAGGGTCCGCGTGCTCGCCGAGACCGTCCAAAAGCGACAAGAGATCGAAACCGGTGTGCTCGTTGCCGGTGAGCGCACAGAACTCCATGCGCAGGGCATGGTCGCCGTACCGGTGACCGGCACCGGTCGAAGCCCTGGTCACCCACCGGTAGGTCGACGCCGCTTCGGCGTGCTTACCGGCAGCCGCCAGCGGCAACAGGGTCCGGCAGAGCC
The DNA here is from genome assembly GCA_963766045.1 of uncultured Actinomycetota bacterium. GTDB lineage: Bacteria > Actinomycetota > Actinomycetes > Mycobacteriales > Pseudonocardiaceae > Amycolatopsis. Next base: position 1,022,955 of record CAVXYN010000003.1, read on the forward strand.
GAGTGATCTCGGCCCCGTCCCCGTCGGAGCCGCCCGCGGGCGCGCGACGTGGTTCCACTTCCATGGTTCTGCCCCCAGAACATGACGTTAATGCGGGATCCTAGCGTCCGGCGTTCCATGAGGGCCCCCTTTCGGGCAGTCCGGCGGGCATTCACGGGTTGATCAGGGGACGCGTGCCGGCCCGATCCAGGTTGCCTGCCCGATGAGGCGGTCCTCTCGGCCCGAAGATCGGCCACTTCGGCCATCCGGCCGACACCCGACGTGCGCTGTCACGGTGGTACCTGGGCTGGCTAGGCTCTGCGCATGTCCGAGACCCCGGCTCCGGCCGACGACCGGCTCCAGGTGCTGGAGGCCATCACCGACGCGGGGCTGGGGCGTCTCGTTCCGGAGAAGGTGATCACGACGATCCTGGAGCGGATGCGGGACGTGCTCGGCGTGGACACCGCCACGGTGCTCCAGCACGACCCGTCGGCGCGGCAGCTGCAGGCCATCGCCGCTTCCGGGATGGAGGAGGAGGTCTACCAGGCCGTCCGGATCCCCGTCGGCGCGGGATTCGCGGGGCGGGTGGCCTCGGAACGGCGGACGGTGGTCATCGACCATGTCGACGAGACCACGGTGGTGAACCCCCTTCTGCGGGAACGGGGCCTGCGGGTCATGGTCGGGGTGCCGATGCTGGCGGGGGACGACCTGGTCGGCGTCCTGCACGTCGGCTCGGTGACGCCGCGCGAGTTCACCGAGTCCGACATCGAACTGGTCCAGCTGGTCGCCGCGCGGCTGGCGCTGGCGGTGCAGCTCGACATCTCCCTCGCCGACCGCGCCGCGGCCGCGGCCCTGCAACGGAGCCTGCTGCCGACCCGCCTGCCCGCGATTCGAGGGTTGCAGTTCGCCGCGAGATATGTGCCGGGCGCCGAACCCGGGGTGGGCGGCGACTGGTACGACCTGTTCCCCCTGCCGGGTGATCGGCTGGGCATCGTGATGGGCGACGTCGCCGGGCACGGTCTCAACGCCGCGGTGATCATGGGACGGCTGCGGAGTGCCCTTCGCGCCTACGCGCTCGAAACGGACGACCCGGCCGAGGTACTGTCCAAATTGGACCGGAAGGCGCGGCATTTCGAACCCGGCGCGATGGCCACCGTCGCCTACGGAATCGTGGCGCCGTCACAGGACAGTCTGGAGCTTTCGCTCGCGGGGCATCTGTGCCCGGTGCTGGCGGTCTCCGGGAGCCCGGCGAGCCTGGTCGAAGTGCCGGTCGACCCGCCGATCGGGGTCGGCGGGCCGCGTCGCCGCACCACCGTGCTCGACCTGTCGCACGGATCGGTGCTCGCCTTCTATACCGACGGTCTCGTCGAGCGCCGGCACAGCCCGATCGACGCCGGATTGCGGCGGCTCACCGAGGTCGTCACGGTCGACGCGCCCTCGGTGGTATGCGCGCGGGTCATGTCCGCCCTCGTCGGTACGACGCCCGCAAAGGACGACATCGCCCTCCTGGTCGTGCGGCGCGACGGGGAATGAGTCACTTGGCCGGGTGATCCCAGCGCCCTTTCTCCTTGGCCAGGTCGATCACGGCTTGTCCCTGTTCGGTCATCAGGCCTCGCGCGGTCAGGTCCGCGACGCGGTCGCGGTTGATCCGGCTCCACGAGCTGCGGGGAGTGCGCGGGGTGAACCGGAGCCGGGAGCTCGTCGCGTCGTTCTTGCGGTGCAGGCTGTCGATCCAGCCGAAACACAGCGCCTGCTCCATCGCCTCCTGGATGCGGACACTCGGGACGCCGCTGTGCTTGTGGTGGATGACCAGCCAGACCTCCTTCTCGGTGCGGCTGTGTTCGGCCAGCCACTGACGCCACTCGGTGGCGGTGGCTGCGGTGAAGGTGTTCTCCGACATGGCTTGTTCCTCTCCGGGTTCTTAGTCTGTGACCATCATCGGAGCTAAAGTGCGCATCGACTGAGCACTTTTCGGAACGGGGTTGGGCAAGATGGAAATCTGGGTGAATCCGGCGTGCGCCAAATGCCGGTCGGCGCTCTCGTTGCTGGACGAGGCGGGCGTCGAGTACACCGTGCGGCGCTACCTCGAAGAGCCGCCGACCGCGGCGGAACTGGATGCGGTGCTGCGGCGGCTCGGGCTCGAACCCTGGGACATCACCCGCACGACCGAGGCGGTAGCGAAGGAACTCGAGCTGAAGACCTGGGGCCGGACCGCCGCCGACCGCGATCGGTGGATCGAAGCGCTCGCCACGAATCCGAAGCTGATCCAGCGGCCGATCATCACCGCCGATGACGGCACGACTGTCGTCGGCCGGTCGCCGGAGGCGGTGCGTTCCGTACTTCCCGGTTCGTAGCATCCGGTATAAGGCGCGCGCGGGCGCATTGTCCCGTCGACAGGACGGCTCGGGATTCCTTTCGCCCCAAGCGGTTCTCGACCCTTGTCCGGCCGGCGCGGCGGCCCATATCGTTGAAGACATCAGGGCGGGGCCACAACAAAGGCGTTTCCCTGGAGTCCTCGGTTCACAAATCCGGCGGCTCGGCGGTTGAGGCGCGGATCTTCTGGCTATCCCGACCGGACAAAGCCACGAGATCCGCGCCTTTCGCCATGCTCTTGGATCGAACACGCCGAAATTGTCGGTGGGGATCGCTACCGTCCCACGCGACGACGAACGTGGGAGGTCTGGGGATGGATCCGAGGAGTTTGGCGATGCGCCGCGTGGAGGCGATGGGGCAGGCCGCCTTCCGGCAGGAACCGCCGGTCGAAGAAGAGCACGTCGAGGCGCCGCCGGGATTGGCGGAGTCGCTGGTGCCGACGGTCGGCGAGCTGTTCCCGGTTCTCCTCGGACGGATTCCGCACGGACCCGCCGCGACGCTCGGCAGGCTGGGCGCGCCGCAGGCGCCGACCGGCATCTTCGGCCAGGGCATGGGAAATCCTTTCCCCCGACATGGCGAGTCGAAGGCGTTGAGCCACTTGCGTTCGCTCGGTGATCCGGTCTCCGAGCGGCTGCTCGGCGCGCTCGAGCTGACCTTGGACGAGCTGACGTTCGACGTGCCGGACGTCCTCGTCAGGCTGATTCCGGGCGAGGAGGCCAATCCGCGGTCCTTCGGCATCATGACGGCGGGCGGTGCCGGCGGGGAGACGCTCATCGCGGTCGGCCTGCTCGACCAGCTCCGGCGCGGGGTGTCCGGGACGATCGTGGCGGTCGTCGCCGAGCTGGCCGGACGCGAAGACCTGGCTTCGCTGCTCAAGCCTGGGCCGGAGGTCGCCGGCGAAGAGGAACTCGCCGCACAGCACGGCGCGGTCCACCTCGCGCTGGCCCTCGCGGCGGCCGCGGTGATTCTGCGGCAGGTCGGTGCGCCTCTGCTCGGTGGGAAGCCGGCGGCGGTCGTCGGCGTCGCGCTCGGCGCCGTCTCGGCCTTGCTGCGGGAAAGCCCGATGCCACCGGCATATGCGGCCGCACTGCTGGAGAAACGCCGTGCCGAATACCTGCTTCCGTCCTCCTCGTCGGGTTCTGCCGACGTGGCCGGGCATCGGTTCACGTTGTCGGAACGACCCGTCACCGGCGACCTCGACTTCTCCGGAAACGGCCTCGTCGTCGCGGCGCCCGGTGGGGTCGCCGTGCGCACCGGGCTCGCGGACGGTCAGGTGCGGGTGGGCGTCCAGATCCTCGAAGGGCCGCCAGAGGGGGTCGACGTCGACTGGTGGGACGAGGTGGTCGAGCTCGGCTGGCGCGCCGAACGCGGTGACGCGGTCTTGGGCGAAAGTAGCCACCAGCGCCCGAAAACCCCGCCGTGGCCTGGAGAATTCCGAGTCCGCGTGCACGCGATCGGCCGCGACGGTGAAGAGGACGAGCGCTACGAACTCATGCTCTGGGAGGCGCCGCCCGCGCCGGAGATCGTGCACAAGCACAGTGACAGGCTCGGATACGAGGTCCGCGGCGAGCCCGTTCCGGAACGGGAGATCCCGCCGCACGTCGGCTACCGGTGGATCCGCAAGAGTGCGCTGGCCGACGCGGCGACGGTGACCTTGGTGGCCGGCGCCTCTCCCGCGGACGTCCTTCGAGGATTCGGTGCCGACCCGGCCGAACCGGTGTCCGGGAGGGAGCTGGCCGAGGAACTCGGCATCGACCCCTGGGTGGTCGTGCTCCGTGTCGAGGGCGGGGTCCTCGCCGTCGAGTTCAACGGTTTCCAGGCTTCGTACCGGCCGGTGCTGGAGCCGGTGTCGCTTGCGGGGCGGACCGCGAGTCTGTACTGGAACATCAACGGCGTGACCCGATTGTCCTTCGCCGACAAGGGAAGCGTGCTCGCTCACTTCGAACTCGGGCATGCCGGGTTGATCGAGGAGCCACTGGTGAACGCCGCGCTGGACGGCCTCGATCTGGACGGCTACCGCGACAGGCTCGAGATGGCGTTGGTGGCCGTGGAGCGGTTCACCGGGTTCCGGATGCGGCCGGAGGACATCGAGCGGATGACACAGGCCGATGTCGCTTACCGGATCCTGCCGCACCTTCCCGAGCTGTATCCCGAGGCACGCAACGCCGACGGTTCACGCCGGTTCCCCGGCGACGGTCCGCTCGGGGCCGACACCGATCTACTGGCTTTCCTGTCCGAAGGCACGTTGCGGGACCTCGCTTGGTACGCGGCGTCGATGGCCGCCGAACACGCCGGTGTCGCGGGGGAACCCGCCGTCTCGGCGACGCTGGCGGAACGACGGCTCACTCCGGACGCGGAAATCCTGGCCAGGAAGGCACAGTTGCAGGCACACGCCGGCCAAAGCTGGCTGTGGCAGACGATCCACCGCGCGAGCAACCCGGACCCGCTGGCCGCCGCGATCGGCGCTGTCGACGCGGCCCGCTACGCCGTGGGCACCTCCGCTGCCGACCTGCTCGACCACTTGCGCCGCGTCGCCGGGTCGTGAGTGATTCGGGTCGTTAGGGCCGAGGGGTGTCTTAGGTACCTACTGCGGTGCGCGGGTGGCGGTTTCGTGTGACTGGCGGGACGACACACGTGATTGCATGGACGACACGCGTGTCCGGGTGGACGACTCGCTGTATGGCCCGGCCGCACGGCGTGTCGTCCACCCGATCACGCGTGTCGTCCAACCAGTCACGCGAAACGGCAAGCCCGGCTTCAGGGTCTAGTGAGTGGTAAGGACGGCTAGAGCGGACCCTCATTGCCTACCTATGCCCTGGAAAGTGATCCGTGAAGGCCTCCTTCCCTGCTCTCAGGGTAGTGAAGGAGGCCTTCACTACCCTGAGTCCCCGACGTGGCGCGTGAAGGACCCCTTCCCTCGGCTCAGCCAAGGAAACTCGACCTTTACGCACAAATACCGGCGACCGGGTGGACCGGGGAAGCGCGGTGGCGGCTACGTAGCCGCCTCTCGTGAGTGGTCAGGCGACTTCGGCCGCGGCCATGGTCTTGTCGGTCACCGTCCGCATGGCCACCAGCAACGTGAGGACGATCAGCGTCGTCACGACGAAGACCGGGCGCAGCCCGATGGTCTCGGCGAGCAGACCGCCTGCCATGGTGCCCAGTGGCCTCGTTCCCCAGGCGACGAGCCGGTGGCTGCTGGTGCCCCGGCCCAGCAGGTGGTTCGGGATGATCCGTTGCCGCAGCGAAACGACGATGACGTTCCAGACGACCACCCCCACGCCGCCGATCAGGAACACCGCCCCGATGACGAAGGGATTCGCGGTCAACGCGGGAATTCCGACGAGCGCGGCGCCGGCGATGAGGCTCAGGATCAGGGATCGTGAACGGCCGAGGACTCGTTCGATCCGTTCGGCGACGAATGACCCGGCGAAGCTGCCCGCGGCGATGGTCGCCAGCAGGAACCCGAATTGCTGCTCGGACAGGCCCATCGCGGATCCCGGCCCCACCGCATAGAGGACGAAGATCGCGAGCATCGCGCTCGAAGCGAAGTTGAATCCGCCGATCATGATCGTCAGGGTGCGGAGAATCCGGTTCTTCCAAAGGAAACGCAGTCCTTCGACGAGGTCTTCGCGCACCGTCGTCTGTTGCGTCCGCTCCGCGCGGAAGGAGCCTCGGACGAAGAAGAGCGCCACCACCGCGACCATCCAGAGTGCGGCCGGCGTCGTGAACGCGACGAAAGCGCTTGCCGCCACGAGAAACCCGCCCAGGGGTGGGCCGACGAATTCGTTGGCCGTCAGCTCGGCGGCGAAGAGACGGCTGTTGGCTCGGGTGAGCTGATCGCGGGAGACGACTTGCGGCAGCGTCGACGCCGCCGCCGTGTCGTGGATCGTCTCGGCGAACCCGAGGCCGAGCGCGACGGCGTACAGCAGCCAGATCGAGCCGAAGCCCAGCCCGATCGCCAGTGCCAGGACGGCGAGCAGGGTCGCGCGGACGAGGTTGGCAGCGAGCATCGCCCGGCGGCGGTCGAGCCGGTCGGCGAGTACCCCTGCGTGCAGGGCGAAGAGCAGCCACGGCAGGGTGATCGCGAACGTCAGCCCCGCGATCAGCGCGGGCGACCGGGTGTACTGGATCGCCACCAGCACGAGCGCGACCTTGACGATCCCGTCGGCCAGGTTCGACAGACCCGACGAGCTCCACAGCCGCCAGTAGGTAGTCCCCAGGGAGGTAGGCATCAATTGAGGATCGCACATCGATTGAGAAAACTCCATCGATGTTGATTCTCTCCATCATTCGGCTACGCTGTGTTCATGGACGATCAGGTCGCCGCCCGGGTCGCGGACCGACGGCGTGAGGCGACGGCGCGCGAGGCCAAGGCACTCGGCCATCCCTTGCGGCTGCGTATTCTCCGGCTCTGCGGGCAGCAGGAGCTGACCAACAAGGAACTCGCCGACCGGCTCGGCAAGGACCCCGGCACCGTGCTCTATCACGTACGTCAACTGACCGAGGCCGGTCTGCTCGAGCAGGCGCCGGTCCGCACCGGCACGAGCGGCGCGCTCGAGAAGCCCTATCGGAGCCTGGGAAAGTCGTGGTGGCTGGACGGTCCGCTGAACGACTTCGACGCCGACACGAGGTACGGCTCGATGGAGGCGTTCCAGGACGAACTCCGGGAGGCAGGCCCGGCTTCGGTTCAGGTGCTGGAGCGGTTCGCGCTGCACCTCTCGCCGGAGGAAGTCACAGAGCTGGACAACCGGATTCTCGACATCCTCGACGAGTACGTCGCCACCGACGACCAGCGGCTCGACCGGCCACTGCTGAACGGGATGTTCGTCCTGCACCGGATGGCGGGTGGCGGCTTGCGGTCGGAGTCGCTGATGATCGACCGGTTAGCAGGGCCGCCGGTTCCGCCACTTCAGCCGATCGGACGTCACCTCGTAGTGGAGGTGGGTCACGCTGTCGGTCGGGATCGCTTCCAGCAGACGGAGTTTCACGTGCTTCGGGAGTTCCTGGAAGAAGCTGCGACCGGCGCCGAGCAGGATGGGCACCTGGTGCAGGATCACCTCGTCGACGAGGCCCGCTTCCAGCGCGGAGGCCAGCACGCCGCCGCCCATCAGGCCGACGTCCTTACCTCCGGCGGCCTCGCGTGCCGCGGCGATGGCGTCCTCGATGCCGGTGGTGACGAGCGTCTGTTTCTCGCTGATCTCGGGCGCGGGCCGGTGGCTGAGGACGACCAGCTGGGCTGCCGGATGCGGGCTGCCGCCGCCGAAATGGTCGGAGTCCTCATAGGTGTTGCGTCCGGCCACCATCGCGCCCACGCGTTCGGCGAGGGTGTCGAAGAGCGAGGCGCTGGCTTCGCTGAGCTTGAACCCGTCGAACACCCGGCTGGGGGTGTCGCCGCTGAAGTACCAGTCGAACAGCATCGATCCGTCGCCGAGTCCGCGTCCGGCTCCGGGATCGCGACCGGTGATGTAGCCGTCGACCGAGACGGCGTGGGCACTGATGACCTTGCTCATTTTCTCTCCTGTTGTTCAGATGGCTTGGGCGAAGTCGAAAAAGCGGTGCGGGTCGTAGACGTTCTTGATCGCCGCGAGCCGGGAGTAATTGCCCGCGTGGTACGCGACGGCCCAGTCGTCGAGAGCGGGATCGGGGAAGTTGGGGTAGACGCGTCCAGACCCGTCTGTGTGGGCGGTCGCCCAGGAATCGTCGATCCAGGGATCGCCCGGCTCGGCGATGTGCTCGAGCAGGAAGTGTTCGTCGCGATGGGCGAACGCGGTGGCGTCCTCGGCGACCCGGTTGTAGGCCCCGCCCATCGCGGTGAACGTGATTTCCCGTCGGCCCAACGCTTTCGGGTCGCCGAGCCGAGTCAGGAGCGCGGCAAGGGTGCGGTCGGACATCGCCTGGGCGAAGAACTCCGACCGGATCCGCAGAACTCGTTCGGGCGGGTCCAGATCGGCGAAAGTGTTCTTCAGCCGGTGGTAGGGCAAGCCGGCGCGTAACTCGAAGGCCGGGGCAACGCCCGCCCGACCGGTGAACTCCCGCAACACCTCCCGGGTCGGTTCCTCGGGGAGTGTGGAGGCGCCGAAGAGGGTGGCCTCGCCGGCTACGAGCGTCAGGTTGACGGTGACGTCGTCGGGAGCCGCCGGTGCCCAGGCCTGCCAGGCGGCGACCAATTCCGCCGAAGCCGGCCAGTGCGCCTCGATCCGGGTGGTGACCGGCTCCGGCACGGTGTCGAACCGAAGTGACGTGACTACGCCGAACTGGCCGCCGCCCGCGCCGCGGAGTGCCCAGAACAAGTCCGGCTCGTGGTCGTGGTCGCAGTCCACGACGCTTCCGTCGGCGAGCACGACTTGCGCTCGGGCAAGGCGATCGCAGGTCAGTCCGTACTTGCGCCCGAGCAGGCCGATCCCGCCGCCGAGCATGAGTCCCGCGATGCCCACGGTGGACCCGCATCCGGCCGGAATGGTCCGCCCGTACGCGTGCAGCGCGGGATACACCTGGCCCAGGCGGGCGCCGGGGCCGATCGTCGCGATGCCGTCGCCGGACACGCTGATCTGGTCGAGTCCCGACAGGTCTAGCACGATCCCGTCCGTCGACGATCGGCCCGCGAAGCAGTGCCCTCCGCCGCGAGCGACGATGCGGTCCCCAGTGGCGGCCGCGTACTTCAGGGTGCCGACGACGTCCGAAACCGAGCCGCACCGGACCACGAGCCGGGGCCGAACGTCGCGGAAGGCGGCGTTGGCGGGACGGCGGATCACTTCGTAGCCCGGCGAGGCGGGGTTGAATACGTCGCCGTCGAGGGAGCTCAAGTCGAACACGAATCCGAGGCTAGGGAAATCGCGACGACCGTTCTTGAACGAATCGCGCAACCTCATCCCAGCAGCGGCAGCGTGCTCCGGCTCGCGAGGAAGGGCAGGTAGGAAGCGGAGTGCTCGTGGCCGCAGGCACACCGGTCGAGGTCACCGCCGAGGAGCTGACGCGGGGTCAAGCCGGTCAGGCGGAGGCATTCCCGGCTGAGGTGCGCTTGGTCGGCGTACCCGACGTCGACCGCCAGTCCCGCCATGCCGTCCGCACCACGCCGTCCCGTGGCGGTGGCGCCGGCCTGCGCCAGCGCGAGGAATCCCTGAAACCGCAACGTCCGCTGGAGGACCTTGGGACTCGTCCCGACCGCGTGCAGGCAGCGGCGGCGCAACTGGCTCGCCGACAGGGCCAGGTGGTCGGCGAGGGTTTCGATGTTGACCGGATGCCAGGGCATCAGCGTCCTCACGGCTTCGCCGACCAGCGGATCCACACGGACCGTGGTGCGAAACTCCCGCAGGAGGTGGGCCTGCAGGAGCAGGAGCGCTCGCTCGGGCGTCCCGGCCCCGGCCATCGCCTCGACGAGACGGTCGACGGTGGTTCCCCACAGGTCCGCCAGGCCGAGCCGCTGGTCCACGAGATCGTCGAGCACTGTCGGAAGCGACGGCGCGGTCCCCGGCAGGAACCGCACACCAACGATCGTGGTGTGCGGCGGAATGACCTCGATGACCGGACCCGTCAACGGGCCGACCAGCTGAGGATGGCCACCGATCGGAAAGTGGATCTCGACCCCGCCCGTGGGCAAGTGCCGTTGTACGTACGCGGTCTCGCCGGTGCGCTGGGTCCAGACCGTCCGCACGACGCCCGCCAGCCCGGGCAACGGCGGACGCTCGACGTAGGACTCCATCGCGGTCATCGTCGCACTGAAGCGTCCTCTCAAGCGCAATGAAGGGGCCTTTCTCCATCCATGCCCCCGCCGCCACCCTCAACGGAGGCGCTTCGCGCCCAGCCTTCATCCAGAAATTTGCGATGAAAGGCCCCTTCATTGCGTGGGCGGGTCTACTTCACCTGGCGGAAGAAGTCCCGGATGTCACCGAGAAGCAGATCGGGCGCGTCCTGGGTGGCCCAGTGGCTGCCGCGGTCGAATTCGCTCCAGGACACGATGTTCGTGTGGTCCCGGTCGGCGAAGCGCCGCAACGGCCGGAAGTCGAACGCGAAGCTCGCCAGCCCGGTCGGCGCGGTGGTCGGTTCGGCCGGGTGCTCGGTGTGCTTGTCCTCGTAGTAAAGCCGCGCCGCGGAGGCCGCCGTGTTCGTCAGCCAGTAGAGCGTGGCGTTGGTGAGCACGTGGTCGTCGCTCGTCCCCGCCAGCAGTTGCGCACTCCACGCGAGCTGCCCGGTCGGTGAGTCGGCCAGCGCGTGCGCGAGGTTCTGCGGCGCGCTTTCCTGAAGCTTGGCGTAGCCGGACATGTCGTCGTTGAAGTTCTGCAGGAACTCCATGTACTCCAGTTCCTTCTCCGTCATGCCTTCGAACTCGGCCGGGTCACCGGACGGGAACGAGAACAGCTGCGTGACGTGCACACCGATCACGTGCTCGGGGTCGGTGCGGCCGACCTCCGGAGCCACGATCGAACCGGCGTCGTTTCCGTGCGTGCCATAGCGTTCGTAGCCCAGCCGGTTCATCAGCTCGGCCCACGCCTTGGCGATGCGGTGCCGGTTCCAGCCCTTCTCGCGAGTCGCGCCGGAGAACCCGAAACCGGGAATCGACGGGACCACGACGTGGAACGCATCGGCGGGGTCGCCATCGTGGTTACGCGGGTCGGTCAGCTGGTCGATCAGATCGAGGTATTCGAAGACCGAGTTGGGCCAGCCGTGGGTGAGGATCAGCGGCGTCGCGTCCGGCTCCGGCGACTTGACATGCAGGAAGTGGACGGTCTGCCCGTCGATCTCCGTCGTGTACTGCGGGTACTCGTTGAGCTTCGCCTCCCACTTGCGCCAGTCGTAGCCCTCACGCCAGTAGTCGACCAGGCGCTGCACGTACTCCAGCGGCACGCCGTACTCCCAGCCCGGCGTGACGGGACCGCGCTGAACACCATCGGTCACCTGGTCGGCGGGCAGTTCGTTCGCCCAGCGGACGCGGGCCAGCCGATTCGCCAGGTCGTCGAGGTCCGCCTGCGGGATTTCGCTGCGGAAGGGTCTGATTTCGGTGTTTTCACTCATGGGACCACGATAAGCTCCCATTAGGAACAGAACGTTCCTAATGGGGAGGCAGCCTCAGAAAAATGTTGGAGACTTCAGCAAGATTGCTCCGTCTGCTCTCCCTGTTGCAGACGCCCCGTGACTGGACGGGCACGGAACTGGCCGAACGGCTGGAAGTAAGTGCGCGGACCATCCGCAACGATGTCGAGCGGCTGCGCGCGCTCGGCTATCCGGTGAACGCGACCCGCGGTTCCATCGGCGGCTATCGGCTCGGCGCGGGTGCCGAGCTGCCACCGCTGCTCCTCGACGACGAGGAGGCCGTCGCCGTCGCGATCGGCCTGCGCACCGCCGCCGGCGGCACCATCGCAGGGGTGGAGGAGACCTCGCTACGCGCGCTGGCGAAGCTCGAGCAGGTGCTGCCGTCGCGGCTACGACGCCGGGTCAACGCCTTGCAGGCGTACACGATCCCGGTCCCGAGGGACGACCCCGGGCCGCGCGTCGACGCCAAGACATTGACCGTGCTGACCGCCGCCTGCCGGGACCGCGAGCAGCTGCGGTTCGGCTACCGGAGTCACGACGGCTCGGAGGGTGTCCGCAAGGTCGAGCCATACCGCCTGGTGAACTGGGGACGCCGCTGGTACCTCGTCGCCTGGGATCTCGACCGCTCCGACTGGCGGACCTTCCGCGTCGACAGGCTGACCCCGCGGATCCCGCTCGGACCGCGGTTCATCCCGCGCGACCTGCCCGAGGACGTCGTCGAGCGGGTACAGCGCGGTGTCTCGTCGGCCGCTTGGCGACATCGGGCCAAGATCACCGTGCATGCTTCGGCGGAGGCAGTGACCGCGCGGATCAACCCCGCGGTCGGGACGGTCGAAGCGGTCGGCGAGCAGACCTGTGTCCTGCACACGGGTGCCGACAGCCTCGAAACGCTGGCCGTCCACATCGGAATGCTCGGCTTCGCCTTCACCGTGACCGAACCCCCGCAATTGGTCGACTACTTGCGAAAATTGGCCGACCGGTATCGCGACGCGACCTCCTGAATGTTTCAGCCTGAATGTTTCAGCCTGAATGTCAGAGTGCGGCGGCGTAGGCCTGGGCCAGGCGTTCCAGGACGCCTGGCCCGTCCCGGTCCGGTGCGGGTGCGCCGAGATGGACGATGCGCAGCTCGGCCATGAACTCGTCCCATAGCTCGGGTCCGCCCGCCGCGAGCAGCTCCGCTCGCACCCGGAGCCGCTTCGTGGTCGGACGGTGGCGCAGCCCCCACTCGCCGAGCTGCGCGAACACGGGCACCAACTGGATCGACGCCTCGGTCAGGCTGTAGGCGGCCCGGCGTCCCGGGCCTGCGTTCTCGCGGGTCAGAAGGCCGGACCTGACCAACCGCTTCAGCCGGTCGGCCAGGATGTTGGAGGCGATCCCCTCCTCCGAGCCGGCGAGCAGTTCCCTGAAATAACGCCGATTCCCGAAGAGGATGTCCCGCAACACAAGCAGAGTCCAGCTGTCGCCGAACGCCTCGACCGCGGCGTTGATCGGACATCCGGAACGTACCGAATCCGCCAAGTCGGCTCCTTGCCTCGCCTAACCCTTCAACTAGTTGCAATCTACCACCGGTTTGCCCTAGGTTGAGACAACCGGTTGCAAAACGCAAGCAGGATACTGGAGGAGACGATGAAGGACTTCGAACCGCAGACCGCGAGCGGCAAGGTGCTCTGGCATTTCACGATGTCCCTCGACGGGTTCGTGGCGGAGCCGGGCGGCGGGATGGGCTGGCTGGACGGGGTGACGTACCGGCCGCATCTCGAGCAGGAATACCTCGCGACCACCGGGGCCATTCTCGGCGGCCGGAACGGCTGGAACCAGGTCCCGGACCCCACCGCGCCCTACGGCGATTGGAGTGGGCCGCTGTTCGTGCTCACCCATCACGCCGAGGACGCGACGCAGGCCGAAGGGGTCACGTTCCTGAACTGTGGTGCGGACGAGGCGGTGCGGATCGCGCTGGAGGCGGCGGGCGGGAAGAACGTCGAGGTGTTCTCGGCGGACATCGGCCGTCAGCTCCTCGAACTGGACCTGATCGACGAGATCGACCTGCATATCGCCCCGGTCCTGCTCGGTCAGGGCGTCCGGCTGTACGACAACCCCGGCCACGCGCCGATCCTTCTTCAGGACGTCGACGGCGTCAGGGAGGGTGTGGACGTGCGGTACCGGCCGGTGCGAGCCTAGTGCCTGGGTTACTTCTCGAACGTCGTCAGGAAACGGTCCCGGAAGGTGCTCATCTGCGAGACCGGCGCGTTCCGGTCCGGGTTGAGGCCGTTCTGCCAGTTCCAGCCGGAGATCTTGTCCAGTACGGCCTTGTCCTTGGTGACGATCGTGATCGGGACGTCGTGGTCGGCACCGTCCCCGGCGACGATCGGGTTCGGCTGATGGTCGCCGAGGAAGACGAGCACGAGGTCGTCGTCCCCGAAGTTCTCCACGTACGAGATGAGTGAGTTCAGCGAGTAGGCGATCGAATCGCCGTACGCGCCGCGGACCTTGGCGGGGTCGGTGAAGACCTCTTCGGGAGTCTTCCCGGCGGCGGGCATGGGCTGGTAGATCGAGCCGTCGCCGACGGCGTTCCAGTCGACCATATGGGGGAGCGGCGTCCACGGCCAGTGACTGGTGACCAGGTCGATCTCCGCCATCAGCGGCGGGTGGTCCGGGTTCGCGCGTTCGGCCCGCTGGAACGCCGAAAGCGTGAACTGGTCGGGCATCGTGGCGTAGGAGAACGGCGGGCCGTGGTAGCCGATCGTGCGGGAGTCGTAGTACCGGTCGTAGCCGTAGACCTTGCCCTCGGGCCAGTCCTCGGTATGCGCGGGGACGACGCCGACGGTGTCCCAGCCGGCGCGTTTGAAGGCGCCGCCGAGGGTGAACCGGTCGGTCTTCACGAAGTCGTCGTAGCGGTGCTGGCTGTTGACCCACACCCCGGACTGGAACGTCGAGTGGGCAAGCCAGCTCCCCGCGCTCGTCGTCGGCGAGGTCAGGAACGCGCTGCGTGACCCGTAACCGGCCGCGTTCAGCCGAGCGGTTCCGGCGTCGAGCACCGCGTCGACCTTGGGTGCGATGTCCGAATCCTGGACGGCCACGCGTCCGTAGCTTTCGATGAAGGTGAACAGGACATCTTTGCCGCGCAAGGCGTTCAGCAGCTTGTCGCCCGGCGCGTCACGGAAGGCGTCGACAGAGACCTCGGAGGCGAACGCCTGCCGGTCCCGGATGCCCGCCCGCACCTGGCGGAGGTCGTCGTAGGCAAAGGCGACGGCGCTGCGCGACGCGAGCGGCTGCCCTGGCGCGACCTGCACGCCGAACACGGCGCAGATGATCCAGATGACGCTGAGCACGGCCACCACCCGGGTCGAGGTGGTGCGGTGGCCCACCACCAGACGGCTCAGCCGCAGCACCGACAACGTCATCAGGACGACCACGACCACGGCCAGCAGCGCCAGCCCGATGAACGACGCCATCGCGGCCGTCTGCCCGATGGAGGTCCCGAGCAGATCCACCCCGTTGCCGAGGACGCCCCAGTCGAACACCGGGTTGAACCGCCGGTTCAGTGCGATCGAGAAGCCCATGTCGATGGCCTTGATGATGGTCATCAGGCCGAGGATCGCGCCGGCCGTCGCCGCCACGATCCGCCGGGCGCCGTCCCGGAGCACCAGCACGATGGCGACCCCGAGGAGCGCCTCGACCGGCAGCCGCACGAAGGCGTCCGGGGTGAGCCGGTTCAGGTCGTTGGGCATGAGCATGGCGAACAGGACCAGGAGACCGGCGAGTGTGGTGACCGCGGTGGTCACGAGGTGGCGGATGTGCAGCCGGTCGTTGTCGCTCGGCAGGCTCACCAGGTCGACGCCGGGACGCCCGGCGACGAGGTGAAAGCGCGTGAAAAACGACACCGTTCGGTCCTTCCGTTGGTGAGCCGGTAGACGGCGTCCCAAGGCGCGGAGGGACAAGGCCGTCATCTTGTTACACGGCTCGCGGGCGCGAGCGGTTCAGCCTGCCAGCCAGGTTCGCAGAGCCCACCACCAGGCGACGGTGTGCAGCACCTGCGACCCGTCGGTGTGTTCTTCCAGGTCGAGCGAGGATCCGGTGATCTCCTGGAGCCTGCCGAGCCGGTACCGGACGGTGTTCGCGTGGACGTGCAGGGCCGCAGCCGTCTGATCGAGCCGCCGCCCGTGGTCCAAGTAGGTCAGCGCCGTGGAGACGAGCTGGTGATGGAAGGCATCGCCAGGGGTCAGCGCGCTCAGCACAGTGCGGCCGAGCAGGCCGGCGAGGCCGGGTTGCGCGTCGAGCGCGGTCTCCACGGACAGATCGGCCACTTCGTGCAAACCGCGCGAATGGCGCTTCGCGGCCGTCGGCAAGGCCATGGCGCACAAGGAATACAGCCCCCGGATCTCGGCCAGGCCGGCGGCGGGGGAGGCCACCACCAGGACGTCGTTCTCGAGCGCCGTCTTCGCGGGGAGCCGGGGCACCAGCCCGGTCAGCCGCCCCTCCACCAGGCCGAAGATCCCGCCAGGCCCGGAAAGCCGTCGCTCGACGACGCGCGCCTGGTACGGATCGCTGACGTCGGACAGCAGGCAGTGGTAACGCCCATCCGGATTCAGCCCGGCCTGCGCGACCTCCTCGGCCGACGGCACCGCGGTGTCGCCGCGCAGCAACCGCCGCAACAACTGGGCCCGGGTGTCGTGGATCGTGCGTGAAAGCTCCAGCTCGGCCTCGTGGTAGCCGGCGATCACCTGCCGCTCGAGGGCGCGGGTGTTGCGGTCGAAGTCGACCAGCGCGGACAGCATGACGTCGTCCGGCACCCCGGCCGCCTTACCGCGTTCGACGGCGATCTCGACCGCGCGGCTGCGGCCGGCCTGGACTCCGCGTAGCAACGCCGCGATCGGTATGCCCTGCACCGCGCGGTCCGCGCCGAGTACAGCGGCCGCGGCGAAGTCCTGCTCGATCGCGCCGTCCGGCCGTTCGAACGCGGCCAGCCCGGCGGCGAGCACGATCGCGACATGCCGCCGGTTCTCGTCCACCGGCAGGCGGGCGACTTCGGGCGACTCGGTGCGGGCGGCCTTGACCACGGAGTCGACGACGTCGGCGTCGGCCGCCATCGCCCGAAGCACCTCCAGCAGCAGCCGGTGACCCATCGTCACCGCCTTCCCGCGGTTGTGGCCGACACACAACCGGCCGACGGCGTCCTTGGCGACCGGCCCCTATCGAGGGCGTGCGGTCGGTTGGTTTCCTGTGGCTACCGCAAGGTAACAGCACTCGGTCGCCACCGGGACCTCCGCCGAAAGGTGCGCGAGATGAGGAAACGCCGTCTTCTGAACACCGTCATCGTGACCTGTCTGGCGCTGGCCGCGCTTGCCTCCGGCTCCGCCAGCGGATCGAGCGCCCAGCTGCGGCAGGTGCTGTTCGTGGGCAACAACTGGGAGGGGACCGCGGACGTCATCGCGCCCTCCGGTGACTACGCGAAGATCGCCCGCGTCAACATGGTGCCCGACAAGGACGAACGTCTTCGCGAGATCTACCTGAACCCGATCAAGCTCGCGTTCTTCCTCGGCATCCGCAACGGCGTCGGCGAGGGACACGACCAGCTGGTCGACGATCTCTATACGACGCCGGACGGCCGCGCCGTCGTCGCGTCCCGCCCGAGTTTCGCCGACGTCGTCTCGATCGATCTCGCCACCGGGCGCGTGAACTGGCGCTTCCCGGTCTCGGGTTTCCGCTCCGACCATATGGCGGTCTCGCCGGACGGGCGCAGTATCGCCGTCTCCGCCTCGACGTCGAATACCGTGCACGTGCTCGACATCGAGACCGGGCAGCAGCTCGGCTCGTTCAAGACCGGCGACAAGCCGCACGAGAACACCTACACCGACGGCGGCCGGCACCTCTGGAACAGCTCGATCGGTGAGGTGAACACCGCACTCGACGCCCCCTGGCAGGACTTCACCAAGGGCGACCGGCGCCTCACCATCGCCGACGCGCAGACGTTCCAGCAGGTCAAGGTCATCGACATGCGCCAGCGTCTCGACGCCTTCGGCCGCAAGGACCTCTCGGACGCCGTCCGCCCGGTGGCGTTCACCCCGGACGAGTCGAAGCTCTACTTCCAGGTCTCGTTCTTCAACGGCTTCCTGGAGTACGACATCCCGACCGACCGCATCACGCGGGCGAAGACCCTGCCGAAGAACCCGAACACCAGCGAGGACCGGACGACCTGGATCAACGACTCGCGCCACCACGGGCTGTCGATGAGCCCGGCCGGTGACAAGCTCTGCGTGGCCGGGACGATGGACGACTACGCGACCATCGTGGACCGTGCCACGCTTCAGGAAGCTCAGCCGGTCACGGCCGGCAAGCCGTACTGGGCGACTGTGAGCGGCGACGGACGGCATTGCGTCATCTCGGAAAGCTCGGCGGACCAGGTGACCGCGATCGACTTCGCGACCGGCGCGAAGGTGAAGTCGATCCCGGTGGGCGACCACCCGCAGCGCATCCGCATCGGGCACGTGGCGATGTAGGCGGAGGCTGGCAGGGTGGCTCGTGAGTGGTAATGACGGTTCTAACCGTCATTACCACTCACGAGCCCGGGCACCCGCTCTCGGTAATATCGCCGCGTGAGCACTCCTGTCGAAACACTCGAGTTCCAGTCGGAAGCGCGTCAGCTGCTCCAGCTGATGATCCACTCGATCTACTCGAACAAGGACACGTTCCTGCGGGAACTGGTGTCCAACGCCTCCGACGCCCTGGACAAGCTGCGCCTCGAAGCGTTCCGCGACAAGGATCTTCAGGCGGAAACCGACGATCTCCACATCGAGATCGAGACCGACCCCGAAAACCGCACCCTGACCGTGCGCGACAACGGGATCGGGATGGGCCGGGACGACGTCGTGGCCCTGATCGGCACGATCGCGAAATCCGGGACCGCGGAATTCCTGAAGAAGCTCAAGGAGACCAAGGACGCGGCCACGTCGCAGGATCTGATCGGGCAGTTCGGGATCGGGTTCTACGCCAGTTTCATGGTGGCCGACAAGGTCACGCTGCTGACCCGCCACGCGGGTTCGGATGAAGGCGTCCGGTGGGAGTCGGCAGGCGAAGGCACGTACACCATCGAGACGGTTCCCGACCTGCCGCAGGGCACGTCGGTCACGCTGCACCTCAAGCCCGAGGACGCCGAGGACCAGCTCTTCGACTACACCTCGGCCGCGAAGATCAAGCAGATCGTCAAGAAGTACTCCGATTTCATCACCTGGCCGATCCGGATGGCCGAGGGTGAAGAGGTCGAAACGGTCAACTCGATGAAGGCGCTGTGGGCCCGTTCCTCCAGCGACGTCACCCAGGACGAGTACAACGAGTTCTACAAGCATGTCGCGCACGACTGGAACGATCCGCTCGAGACCATCCGGCTCCAGGCCGAGGGCACCTTCGAGTACCAGGCGCTGCTGTTCCTGCCCGGCCACGCGCCGCTGGACCTGTTCATGCGGGAGCGCAAACGCGGCGTCCAGCTGTACGTGAAGCGCGTCTTCATCATGGACGACTGCGAAGCGCTGATGCCGGAGTACCTGCGCTTCGTCAAGGGCGTCGTCGACGCACAGGACCTCTCGCTCAATGTCTCGCGCGAGATCCTCCAGCAGGACAGGCAGATCCAGCTGATCCGCCGTCGTCTGGTGAAGAAGGTCCTCTCGACGGTCAAGACGATGATGACCAACGACGGCTACAAGTACGAGACGTTCTGGAAGGAGTTCGGCCGCGCCGTCAAGGAAGGGCTGCTGGACGACTTCGAAAACCGTGAGGCGATCCTCGATATCTGCTCATTCGCTTCGACGAACGACCCCGAAAAGCGGACTTCGTTGCGCGAGTACATCGAGCGGATGAAGGACGGCCAGGAGCACATCTATTACCTGACCGGCGAATCGCGGCAGAGCATCGAGAACTCGCCTCATCTGGAAGCCTTCCAGGCCAAGGGTTACGAGGTCCTCGTGCTCACCGACCCGATCGACGAGATGTGGGTCGAGTCGGTCCCCGGCTACGAAGAGAAGCAGTTCCAGTCCGTCGCCAAGGGCGAGGTCGACCTCGATTCCGAGACCAGCGACGAGCAGAAGAAAGAGTTCTCCGGACTCCTGACCTGGCTGAGCACGTCACTGTCCGAGCAGGTCAAGGAGGTGCGGCTTTCGTCGCGTCTCACGACGTCGCCCGCGTGCATCGTCGGCGATCAGAACGACGTCACGCCGACGCTGGAGAAGATGTACCGCGCGATGGGCCAGGAAATGCCGCAGATCAAGCGGATCCTGGAACTCAACCCGGGCCACCCGCTGGTGACCGGGCTGCGCGACGCCTTCACGGAAAAGGGCGAGGACGACGGCCTCGCCGAGACCGCAGAGCTGCTCTACGGGATGGCTCTGCTCGCCGAAGGCGGTGAACTGGGCGACACCGCCCGCTTCACCAAACTCCTCGCCGGTCACCTCCAGAAAGCCCTCTAGAACCCTCTGGAATCCCCGAATTCCGTGAAGGCCTCCTTCCCTACCGTCAAAGTAGGGAAGGAGGCCTTCACGGACTTTAGATCCACGCAACCCCGGTTTTAGGTGCGCCTAAGAGGGGTTGTATACAAGCGACGGAGATTTGTACCTTTGCATCCTATTCGTCCTGCCCCGATCCAGCGGAGGAATCAATCATGGATGCAAGGAAATTCGGCCGTGCGGTCGCGGCGACGCTTTTCGCGAGCGCGTCGCTATTCGCCGTGTCCGCGGGTACGGCCAATGCGAGCGTCGTGCAGGAGCAGGTGACCATCGCGGCCTGTGACGAGCCGAACGCGCAGGCCTCGACGCATTACAAGTCCTGTCCCAGTGGCTACTTCAAGTTCGAATATCGCGGTTCCTACAAGCCGGCTCCCGTGGTCACCTGTTACAAGTTCGACGCGTACATCCGGATCGGCACCGGCTGGCAGTTCGCCGGCCCTCGTGAGGCCTGCACCGAATAGCCCTCCCCACCGCGCGTGAAGGACTCCTTCCCTCGGAGTCCTTCACGCGCGATCAGGGCCGGGTTCGCCAGAGGACGAGCACGAAGTAGGGCGTACCGACCAGCGCGATGACGAGACCGGCCGGGATCTGGGCCGGCGCGATGACCGTCCGGCCGAGCGTGTCCGCGACGCTCACCATGAGCGCGCCGAGGACGGCCGCGACCGGGATCACCCGGCCATGCCGTCCGCCGACAAGCGACCGCGCCAGATGCGGCGCGACCAGTCCGACGAACGCGACCACGCCGATCGCCGAAACCGCTGTCGCGGCAAGGATTCCCGACGCCAGCAGGATCACCAGCCGCGACCGTTCGACGCGCAGGCCGAGTACCCGCGGCGTGTCCTCGTCGAGGGCGTGGAGGTCGAGTTCGCGATGCCGTGCCCACATCAGGGGCGTCAGCACGAGCAAGGCCAGCGCCCCCGGCACCACATGCTCCAGCGTCCGGCCGTAGGTCGACCCCGAAAGCCAGGTCAGCGCCTTCGCCGAGTTCCACGGGTCGGAGGCGACGATCAGCAGCGTGATCAGCGCCATCCCCGCCGACCAGACGGCGATACCGATGATCACCAGCCGGTCCGAGTCCAGTCCGGAGCGCCACGCGAGGCCGTAGACGATCGCGAACACGACCGTCGCGCCGACTCCGGCGGCGCCCGCGATCGCCCATGCGCCCGCCAGCGGTACCAGGGTGATCAGCGTGATGGCGCCGAGCCCGGCCCCCGCGGTGATCCCCAGCAGACCGGGTTCGGCGAGCGGGTTGCGGCTGACGGCCTGGATCCCGCAGCCCGAGACCGCGAGTGCGGCACCGGCGGTCAGCGCGGCCAGGACCCGCGGAAGTCGCTGGTCCAGCACGAAGGTCAGTGCCGTCCCGGTCCGGCCGGTGACCCAGTTCATCAGGTCACCGAGCAGCACCAGCCGGTCGCCGAGCAGCATGCCCACGACGGGGATGACGGCGAGCAGCACCAGCAGCGCCGCCCCGGTGGCCACGAGCCGTCGCCTCGATCCGGCGACCCCTACGCGTCCGGCCGGAGCCGGACGGCGCGAACCACTGGCCCGCCCGCGCCGCGCCAGCCACACCAGGACCACGGCACCGACGAGGGTGGTGACCACTCCGGTCGGCACCCGCACGGCGTCGGCGGACCCCATCGCCGCCCGCAGGAGGACGTCGGCGCCGAGCACCGTCACCACCCCGACCAGACCGGACACCGGCAGCAGTGCCCGGTGCTTGGCGATCGGCAGCAGGAGCCGGGTGATCACCGGCGCGCTCAGGCCGACGAACCCGACCGGTCCGGCTACCGTCACGGCCGCCGCGGTCAGCGCGACGGTCAGCAGGACCGCGCTGATCCGCGTCCGGCGCACCCGCAGGCCGAGCACGGTCGCGTTGTCGTCGCCGAGCGCCAGGACGTCGAGTTTGCGCCCCATCACGATGAGCACGACGACGGCGATCACGACGACCGGCGTCATCTGCGTGGTCGCCTTCAGATCGCTGACCGACAAGGAGCCGCTGCCCCAGGCGAACAGCCCGACCGTCTCCTGTTCGAACATCAGCAGCAGCAGGATCGTCACCGACTGGATCGCCAGCAGCACGGCCGAGCCGATGAGGACCAGGCGCGGGCTCGCCGAACCGCCGCCCGCCAGCCCCATCACGATGACGGCTGCGACGAGCCCGCCGGCGAACGCCGCCCCGCCGACCGGCAGTACGGGCAGCGCGATCCCGAACGCGGCGATCACGACCACGGCGAAATGCGCTCCCGCGTTGACCGCGAGTGTGTCGGGGGAGGCGAGCGGATTCCTTGCCACGGACTGCATTCCGGCGCCCGCGACACCGAGTGCGACGCCGAGCAGGAGCGAGGCGAGCAGTCGTGGGACACGCGAACCCTCCAGCACCGCGAGGGTTTGCGCGTCACCTTCGCCGAAGATCGCCTTCACGATGTCCAGCACCCCGGACGACGAGGTGCCCTGGGTCAGATGGATTCCGGCGAGGACGGCGATCAGCACCACCAGCCCCGCCGACACCACGGCCGTGCGCACGGACTGCGGCGCTCGCACGCGCTGCGGCGTCCGCAGTTCGGTCAGCATCAGGCGTTGACGGCCTTCACGAACTGGTCGGCGACGGCGACGACCGACTTAGGTCCACCGAACATCCAGACACCGGGCGTCATCTTGGTGATCTTCTTCGAGACCACGAACGGCAGCCGCTGCCACACCGGGTTCTGCGCCAGCCCGTCGGTGAAGACGTCCTCTTCGGACGCGTTGTAGACGAGGATGGCCTTCGGGTCGGTGATCGCGGTCAGGCCCTCGACGTCGGTCTGGCCGAGGCCCCACTGTTCGTCGCCCTTGCCGGTCCACACGTTCTTCAGCCCGATGGCCTCGGCGATGTCGGAGACCAGGGAACCCTTGGCGAACGGGCGGATGCTGACCGTGCTGCCCTCCTTCCAGCCGTCGGCCATCAGGAACGGGGTGCCGGTGGCGCCTTTGGCCTCAACGGCCTTCTCGGCGTCGGCGAGCTTGGTGTCCATTTCGGACAGTTGCTTGTCCGCCTCGGCCTCTTTGCCGAGCGTCTTGGCGATCATCTTGAAGTCGTCACGCAGCCGGTCGAAGTTCCGGCTCGCCTCGCTGCCCTTGGTCACCACGACCGGCACGTACTTCTCCAGCTGCGGCACCAGAGCCGAGTCGCGTTCCTCGGCGACGATGACCACCTCGGGGTTGAGCCCGACGATGGCGTCGACACTGGGCTCGCCGCGCTTGCCGACATCCTTGACGTCGGGGGTGAGCGCGGCGGCCGTGTCCCAGATCTTGTAGCCCGCGGTGTCGGCGACACCGACCGGCATGACCCCGAGCGAAACGACCATTTCGGCCTCGCCCCACTCCAGCACGACGACGCGTTTCGCGGGGGCCTTGAGTTCGATGGCCTTGCCGCGCGAGTCGGTCACCTTCACCGGACCGCCGGTGGATTCGCTCGGCGCGGCCGCCGGGGTTTCGGTGGTTCCGCAGGCGGAAAGCAGCAACGCCGCCGCGACGAGGACAGGGGTCAGCACACGCATGGTTCTTCCTGGGGTTTCTCAGGCGGGCCGGGGCGTATGCCGCCCGAGTGGCCTGCAGTGGATCGCGCCCGTCACCGGGTCGTTCGCGACGTGGACGATGACGCCGTATGCCTGGGTGAGGTGCTCGGTGGTGAGCACTTGCCCGATATCGCCGGTTGCCACGATTCTTCCCTCGCTCAGCAGCACGATCTCGTCGGCGATGAGCGCCGCGTGGTCGAGGTCGTGCAGCACCACGCCGACCGCGACGCCTTCGTTGGCGAGGTCGCGGATGACGTCGAGGATCTCGACCTGGTAGCGCAGGTCGAGGTGGTTGGTGGGCTCGTCGAGGAGCAGTACGGAGGTCTGCTGGGCGAGGCAGGACGCCAGCCAGACGCGCTGCAGCTCACCGCCGGACAGCTCGTCGACCCCGCGTTCGGCCATCGGCGTCACGCCGGTCAGTTCCATCGCGCGGCGGATCGCGGTGGCTCCGTCGGCGTCGACACCGCGCCAGCCCGAGCGGTACGGGTAACGGCCATAGGAGACGACGTCGCGGACCGACACCCCGCTCGGGGTGGGCCGATGCTGGGTCAGCAAGGTGACCTGGCGAGCGAACTCCTTGCCGGACAACGCGTTCCCGCCCCACACGGCGCGCTCGCCGAGCTGGACCCGGCCCTCGCGAGGACGGTGGAGACGGGCCATCGAGCGAAGGAGCGTCGACTTGCCGGACCCGTTCGGCCCGACCAGCGCCGTCACGACACCCGCGCGAAGCTCCAGTGACACGCCGTCCACCACGGCCCGTTCGTGGTGCGCCAGGACCAGATCATGGCCGGCTAGCAGCGCGTCTCCCTTGAACATGAGGGGAGCCTAACCTAAGAACGCTGTCACGGTGGTGTCATCGCAACCACAGCGCAAGCGGTGATCGTCCGGTTACGAGGCTGCCTCGGCCATCACGTAGGTAGAGGCGACCAGACGCTATGAAGGACGCTTTCATTGCAAAATTTGCTATGAAAGCGTCCTTCATAGCGTTGCCCTCAGCGGTCAGGCCACCAGCGGCTAGGCCTCCGTGACGGTCGTCCGGTCGCGTTCCTTCACGGTTTCGAGGAGCAGCTGGGAAACGTCGCGCACGGTGACGTTCTCGGCCTGCTGTTCGCTCTGCCGCTGGACGAGACCGTCGGTGAGCATCACGCGGCAGAACGGGCAGCCGGTGACGATCGTTTCCGCGTCGGTCGCGATCGCCTCGTCGACGCGGTCGAGGTTGATGCGCTTGCCGATCTGCTCTTCCATCCACATCCGCGCGCCGCCCGCGCCGCAGCACAGCGCGCGATCCGCGTGCCGGGGCATCTCGGTCAGGCTGGCCCCGGTCGCGCCGACGAGCTCGCGCGGCGGTTCGTAGACCTTGTTGTGCCGCCCGAGGTAACACGGGTCGTGATAGGTCACGGGCCCGGCGTCGACCGGCTTCACCGGCGTCAGCTTCCCGGCGCGGACCAGCCGGTTCAGCAGCTGGGTGTGGTGCACGACCTCGAAATGCCCGTCGAGTTGCGGGTATTCGCGGCCGAGCGTGTTCATGCAGTGCGGGCAGGTGGTGACGATCTTGCGGGTGCCCGGCTCGCGGCCTTCGAACACCGCGTTCAGCGTCTCCACCGTCTGTTGCGCGAGCATCTGGAACAGGAACTCGTTGCCGGAACGCCGGGCCGGATCACCGGTGCAGGATTCGTCGGTGCCGAGGATCGTGTACTTGACCCCGGCGATGTGCAGCAGTTCCGCGGTGGCGCGGACGGTCTTGCGCGCGTTGTCGTCGAAGGCGCCCGCGCAGCCGATCCAGTAGACGTACTCGACGTCCTCCGCGAGTTCGCCATCGAACACGGGTACCTCGAAGTCCAGATCCTTCGTCCAGGCGAGCCGGTCGGAATTGTTCTGGCCCCAAGGGTTTCCCTTGGTCTCGAGGTTCCGGAACAGAACGCCGAGCTCACTCGGGAACGCCGACTCGATCATCACCTGGTAGCGGCGCATGTCGACGATATGGTCGACGTGCTCGATGTCGACAGGGCACTGTTCGACGCAGGCGCCGCAGGTGGTGCACGACCACAGGACGTCCGGGTCGATCACGCCGCCGTCTTCCTTGGTGCCGACGAGCGGACGCTCCTCCGGCGCCTCCTTGCCGTCCAGGATGTAGGGCGCCTTCTCGAAGAGATGGTCGCGCAGATCCATGATCACCAGCTTGGGGGACAACGGTTTCCCGGTGTTCCACGCCGGGCACTGCGATTGGCAGCGCCCGCATTCGGTGCAGGTGGCGAAGTCCAGCATGCCCTTCCAGGTGAAGTCCTCCACCTTGCCGCGGCCGAAGACGTCGTCCTCGCCGGGATCCTCGAAGTCGATCGCCTTGCCGCCCGATTCCATCGGCAGCAGCGGGCCGAGCCCGTCCGGCAGCCGTTTGGCGGTGACGTTGACCGGCGCCAGGAAAATGTGCAGGTGCTTGGAATAGAGCACGATGGACAGGAACGACAGCGCCACGCCGATGTGCAGCAGCAGTCCGACGGTCTCGAGCGGCTCGTTCACCGAAAGGCCCAGCGGCTCCAGGAGTTCGCCAACGCCAAGGGAAACCCACGCGCCTGACTCATACGGGAAGACGCCGACGGCCGATGACGCGCCGCGGAAGAGGAACATCGTCCAGACGACATTGAAGATCATGAACAGGATCAGCCAGGCGCCGCCGGTATGCGAACCGTAGAAGCGGGACTCGCGGTCCTTGCGTTCCGGGTCCTGGCGGATCCGGATGACCGCGAAGACCACGAGTGACAGGAACACCGCGACCGCGATGAAGTCCTGCAGGAAGCCGAGCGCCGCCCAGTGGCCGATGAGCGGGATGTGGAAGTCGTGGTCGAACAGGGAGCCGTACGCCTCGAGGTACACCGAGCCGAGGATCACGAAGCCCCAGAACGTGAAGAAATGGGCGAGGCCGGGTACCGACCATTTCAGCAGTTTGCGTTGCCCGAAGACCTCGGCCAGATGGGTCCTGGCACGGGTCGCCATGACGTCGGAGCGCTTTTCATCGGGCTGGCCCGAGCGGATCAATTTGAACAGCCATACCGCACGGCGGCCGGCGAACGCGAGGCCGGCGACCGTGATGAGCAGGCCGAGGATGAGACGAACGAGCACGAGCCCTCCGGGGGAGAAACGACTCAGTGAGAGCCGGTGTAGTACCGGCACGCCTTGCAGGCGTACCGCATTTTCGCAACTCGCCACCGTTTTCGGTAGGCCTCGAGATGTCCCGGCCGTGGCGGATGCACGCCGAGCCTTTGGTGGCAACGGATCCGTCGCCCCGCCTCGAAGAGTTCGGTTGCCAGCCCGAGATACGCACGCCTGAGAGCCACGCCGTCCTCGGCCTTGGTGGCGAGGTTGTCCCGGCAGAACCGGTGCAACAGGGCCAGATCCGGCATTCCCGGGGTGGTCATGCCGTCCAGGTGCTCGACGACGCCGAGCCCGGGATGTCCCGAGGGAAGGGAAAATCCAGCCGGAAGTCCACAATGGACGCAGAGGAGAGTGCAACTCAGACACCGGGTTACGTGTCTTATTCGCCGTCCGCGCTGATCCTCGTCGATCACTTCGCGAACGTGCCACCCCATGGAGCCTCCCTGGGTCCGCGGATGTGCGCTGCGTCACTCTCAATACTGGAGAGTAGGGGCCTGCTGAGTGCGGCGACAGGGCCAAGTGGATGGCGCGTATGCCGCCGATCGGCGTAACGACGTGCACCTGATCGGAGGTATACAGGTCGGCGAGAATGTCGGTCATGGACATTCTGCTGATCGCCGGTCTGTGGCTCGATGGCTCCGCCTGGGACGACGTCGCGTCCGAGCTTCGCACCCTCGGCCACCGCCCCGTGCCGCTGACCCTGCCCGGTCAGGGTGATGGATCGACCTCCGCCACACTCGACG
Organism: uncultured Actinomycetota bacterium; assembly: GCA_963766045.1. Lineage (GTDB taxonomy): Bacteria > Actinomycetota > Actinomycetes > Mycobacteriales > Pseudonocardiaceae > Amycolatopsis. Next base: position 1,050,273 of record CAVXYN010000003.1, read on the forward strand.
ACCAGGTGGCGGCCGTGCTCGCCGCCGTGGACTCGGCTCACGGTGAACCCATGGTGGTAGGGCATTCGGCCGCATGCACCCTGGCCTGGCTGGCCGTCGACGCACGACCGGACAAGGTCTCCACAGTCGTCCTCATCGGCGGCTTCCCGACCTCTGACGGAAAGCCGTACGCCGACTTCTTCGATCTCCAGGACGGCGTCATGGCCTTCCCCGGCTGGGCCCCGTTCGAGGGACCGGATTCGGCCGACTTCGACGAGCAAGCCAAGCGCGCCTTCGCGGACGCCGCGATCGCCGTTCCCGGCGGCGTCACCAAGGGTGTCGTGCGGTTGACCGACGAGCGACGCTTCGAGGTCCCGGTCGTGGTCGTCTGCCCCGAGTTCAGTCCCGCCGAGGTCAAGGAATGGATCGACGCCGGCGATGTGCCGGAACTCGCGAAGGCCAAGAGCCTCGACTTCGTCGACATCGACTCCGGCCACTGGCCGATGCACACCAAGCCCGCCGAACTCGCCCGGATCCTCGCCGCCGCGGCTCGTCCGGTCTCGTGAGTGGTAATGACGGTTAGAACGACCCGAATCACTCACGACCTGTGACCCAGTCGTATCCGAAAAACGCCCACTCGGCCTTCGCGCGCTGGCTATAGTCCAGCCCTGGGTCTTGGGGGAAGGAAACGACGTCGATGGGCGGGTTCGTCACCGCGGCTCTGGGTTTTCCGGCCGTGCTGTTCAGCTTCCTGCTGATCGTGGTGATCGGCTATTGGCTGCTGGCCTTGTTCGGCGCGGTCGAGGCGGACGGCGTCGGCGCGGGCGATGGGTTTTTCGCCGGTTTCGCGGGTGTCCCGTTATCCCTTTCCCTGTCGTTGCTCATCGCGTTCAGCTGGTTCCTCAGCCTGGCGGGCACGGTGCTGATCGACCGGATGGAGCCCTCGACGGCGCTCCGGTATGGGCTCGGTTCCGGCATCCTGGTCGGCGCGCTCCTCGTCGGCACGCTCGCGACCCGTTTGCTCGTGGTGCCGCTGCGGCACGTGTTCACCTCCGGGGCCGAGCCGAGCCGGATGGACCTGGTGGGCCGGGTCGGAGTCGTCCGCACGACGACGGTGACGCACGAGTTCGGTCAGGCCGAGGTCGCGGCTGAGGATGGGTCGACCGCGATCGTCCACGTTCGGCAGGCGGGCAAAGGCAACCTCAGCGTGGGCAGCCGCGTAGTCGTTTATGACTACGACTCCGAAGGCGAGTTCTTCTGGGTCGAGTCGATGGAATTCGAAGCAGAAAAGGACTAGCCGAATATGGATGCCATCAGCGTGGGGGCCGGCGTACTGATCGCCGTGATAGTTGTCATCCTCTTGATCCTGCTCATCGTGATCAGCAGGTTGTTCAAGAAGGTGCCGCAGGGCAAGGCATTGATCATCTCGAAGGTCCGCCGGGTCGACGTCACCTTCACGGGCGCGATCGTGCTGCCGGTGCTGCACAAATCCGAGGTCATGGACACCTCGGTCAAGGCAATGGAGATCACCCGGACCGGTCGCGAAGGCCTGATCTGCCGGGACAATATCCGTGCCGACATCCGGATCTCGTTCTTCGTGCGGGTCAACAAGACCGTCGAGGACGTGATCAAGGTCGCGCAGGCGATCGGTACCGAACGTGCCAGCGATGAAGCGACCTTGCAGGAATTGTTCAACGCGAAGTTCTCCGAGGCGCTGAAAACCGTCGGAAAGCAGCTCGACTTCGTCGACCTCTACACGAAGCGCAATGAGTTCCGCGATCAGATCATTCGCGTCATCGGCACCGACCTCAACGGTTACAGCCTCGAGGACGCGGCGATCGACTACCTCGAGCAGACGCCGATGGCGCAGCTCGACTCCGCGAACATCCTCGACGCGCAGGGTATCCGCAAGATCACCGAGCTGACCGCGATCGAACACGTGCGCACCAACGAGTTCCGGCGCCACGAGGAGAAGGAGATCACCCGCCAGAACGTGGACGCCAGGGAGGCGATCCTCGAGCTGGAGCGGCGGCAGGCCGACGCGGAGATCAAGCAGAAGCGCGAGGTCGAGACCATCCGCGCCCGTGAAGAGGCGGAAACCGCCAAGGTGCAGGCGGAGGAGCGGCTCAAGGCACAGGCCGCGGAGCTGCGCACGGACGAGCAGCTCGGGATCCAGCACCAGAACCAGCAGCGTGAGATCGAAGTCGCGGGCAAGAACCGCGAACGCGTCATCGCGATCGAGACCGAGCGGATCGAGAAGGACCGTCTGCTCGAGGTCATCGGCCGGGAGCGCGAGACCGAGCTTTCCCGGATCTCCAAGGACAAAGAGGTCGAAACCGAGAAGCGCTCGATCGCCGAGGTGGTCCGCGAGCGGATCGCGGTCGACAAGACCGTGGCCGAGCAGGAAGAGAACATCAAGAAGCTGCGGGTCGTCGAAGAGGCGCAGCGCCAGCGCGAGGCCACCATCATCAGGGCCGAGGCGGAGGCGCAGGAGAACCTCGTCAAGGACATCAAGGCCGCGGAAGCCGCCGAGGCGGCGGCCAGGTACAAGGCCCGCGAGGAACTCGCTCTCGCCGAGGCGCGCCAGCAGGCGGCCGAACTGGAGACGCAGGCCAAAATCCGCCTGGCGGAAGGGATCCAGGCCGAGGAGGCCGCGGTCGGCCTCGCCAAGGCACTGGTCAGGGAACGCGACGCGGACGCGCTGGAGAAGGTCGGCCGCGCCGAGGCGATCGTCGAACGCGAGAAGGCGATCGTGCTCGCCGACGCGATGCGCGACAAGCTGAAGGGCGAGGCGGAAGGTCTCACCGAGAAGGCCGCCGCGATGGCCGCTCTCGATTCCGCCAGCCGTCAGCACGAGGAATACCGGCTGCGTCTGGAGGCGGAGAAGGAGATCCGCCTCGCATCGCTCAAGGTGCAGAAAGAGGTCGCCGAGGCGCAGGCCACCGTGCTCAGCATCGGGCTGGAGAAGGCCGACATCGATATCGTCGGCGGCGAGACCATGTTCTTCGACCGGGTCATCGGCTCGATCGGTCTCGGCAAGAGCGTGGACGGATTCGTGCAGAACTCGGACGTCGTCCAGTCGCTCGCGCGGCCCTGGCTCGACGGTTCGGGCAGTTTCACCGACGACCTGACCAGGCTGCTCGGCGCGGTCAGCACCGAGGATATGAAGAACCTGACGCTGTCCGCTTTCCTGGCCAAGCAGCTGCAGGCGGGTGGACCGGACAGCGACAAGCTGCAGGAACTGATGACCGTGGCGCAGCGGCTCGGCCTCGCTGAGACGCCGGTCGCCACGCTCGCCGCAGCGAAGCAGTGACGGCGACTGAAACGGCGGCTGAGACGGAGCTGGACGCGGGCACCTATGAGGTGCTCCGCGCCCGGCTCGCCGCGCAGGCCGCCGAACTCGCGAAACGTGCGGACGAGCTCAACGCCGCCAGGCTCGGGGTCTTCGGCAGCGCGCAGCTCGCGCTGATCGGCACCGAACGGATCCGCACCGCGAACAACTGCGTGCCGCGGGACATCGTGTCGGTCGACGGGCGGATGTTGTTCGGCTACAACGTCTTCATCGGGTTGAAACCCGAAACGACGGTCGACGACGTCTTCTCGCTGCACGGCTTCACCCACGACGAGAACGCCTTCCGGTTCGACGACCTTGGCCCGGCCGAGCTGCCGGAGCTGCTGCGTGACGAGCAGTTCGGCCGGGATTTCGCCGAGCTGTACCGGTACTACCGGCAGGCGAAACTGCTGCAGCTGCGGCGTCTCGACGGCAAGCTGCTCGCCGTGTTCCAGATCGGTCCCCGGATCGAGGACATCCGGGTGCTGCGCTGGGGGATCGCGGCCGACGGCACGGTGTCCTATTTGGACAACCGGGGCGAGCGCGACCACGTTTTCCCGCCCTCGCACGATTTCGAGTGGATCGAGACCACGCGGGAAAACCATATCCTCGGGCGGCATCCGCATATCTCGATCGAGGACGAGGTGTTCGTCGAGACCGTCGGCGGCAACCTGACGATCAAGGTCGAGAACAACACCGAGACCGGGGAGGGTGTCTACGCCGAGCCGGTCGACGAGCCGCTGCAAAGCCTCGCCGACGCCGAGGTCTCCTACGCCCGGATCGGCCCGCTGATCCTGCTGCGGATATTGCCGTACAAGGAGACCGGGTACCGCTACCTGGTGTTCAACACCCGCACCCGGGACGTCGTGCGCCTCGACGGGATCGGCCAGGCGTGTCAGCGGCTGCCCGAGGACCACGGGATCATCTTCCCTGGCGGCTACTACCTCGACACCGGCATCACCAAGACCTTCGACACCACGGTGGACGGTCTCGAATTCGAGACCGTCATCCGGTCGCCGAACGGCGAGGACGTGCTCTACGTCTTCCACGCGCGGGAAGACGGCCGCACACTTCTCCTGCCGTACAACGTGATCCGGAAGGAAGTCGCGAACCCGATCCCGTGCCACGGGTATTCGCTGTTCGACGACGGCACGATGGTGCTGTTCCGCGCGCTGTCCGACGAACCGAGCCGCGTGCACCCGATGCAGGTGTGGCGGACGCCGTTCCAGTCGGACACCTTCGCCGCGTCGCAGCCCGCCGGCACCGGACCGCTGGAGCGGGTGGGGAACGCCGATCTGGTCCGCGGGATCTCCGACTGCCTCTCGATCACCAGGATGATCGAGGACATGGCGCCGTCGGCGGCGGTGTTCGAGGCGCTGATCGCTTCCTGCTCAAGGGTTTTCGATCATTACCACTGGCTCGGCGAGACCGAGCTGGGTGATCTGCGGTCGCCGCTTTCCGACGTCCGCGTCACCGCCGAGCAGGTGCTGGACGAGTTCGAGACGGTCACCCAGCTCACCGCGCAGGCGGAGCAGGCCGTCGACGACGCCGATGCCGAAGTCGCTTCCCTGGTGCGGAGGGTGCGGGGCGAAACGCTCAACGCGGCCGACGCGTGGGTGCGCAGGCTCGCCGAAATGCACCGCGCGCGGGGACATCTGGTCACCGTGCGGGAACTGCGGTATGTCGACACCGCCCGGGTCGACGGCCTCATCGCCGGACTCGACACGGACTTCGGCGAGGCGGCGCAGCGGGCCGTGCGGTTCCTGCAGGGCGAGGACGCGTTCACCAGGTACCACGCCGAAGTCGACCGCCTCATCGCCTCCGCGGGCGCGATCTCGACGGTCGCCGAGGCGGTCCCGGTCGCCGAGCAGCTCGACGAGCAGTCCGGCGGGCTGGAGGTCCTCACCGACGTCGTCGGCGGGCTGGACATCGCCGACGCTGTCGTCCGCACCCGGATCCTCGAACGCGTCGGCGAGGTCATCGGTGCCGTCAACCGGGCAAGGGCGACGCTCGGCGCGCGGCGCAAGGAACTGCTCGAGACCGAGGGCCGGGCGGAGTTCGCGGCCGAGTTCGCCCTGCTCGCGCAGGCGATCACCGGCGGTCTCGCGGTCGCGGACACCCCCGACCGCTGCGACGAGCAACTCGGCAGGTTGTTGCTGCAGCTGGAAAACCTCGAATCGCGGTTCGGCGAGTTCGACGATTTCCTGACGGCACTGGGGGAGAAGCGCACCGACGTCTACGAGGCGTTCTCCTCGCGCAAGCAGGCGCTGCTCGACGAACGGGCGCGCCGCGCGGACCGGCTGGTCGATTCGGCCGAGCGGATCCTGGGGAGCGTCACGCGCCGGGTCTCCACCCTCGGTTCGGTCGACGAGATCAACACCTATTTCGCGTCCGACCCGATGGTGTCGAAGCTGCGCAGTGTCGTCGAGGAGCTGCGCGAGCTCGGCGACCAGGTGCGTGCCGAGGAACTCCAAGGCCGGGTCAAGGCCGCTCGCCAGGAAGCCGGCCGCGCGCTGCGAGACCGGCTCGACCTCTACGGCGAGGGCGGCGAAACGATTCGCCTCGGCCGCAACACCTTCGCGGTCAACACCCAGGACATCGACCTGACGCTGGTGCCGCACGACGGCACGATGAAGTTCGCGATCACCGGCACCGATTACCGCTCGCCCGTGCGGGACGAGTCGTTCGAGGCGACGCGGCCGTACTGGGATCAGCTGTTGGTCTCGGAGTCGCCGGAGGTCTACCGGGCCGAGTACCTCGCGACCTCGATCCTCACCCAGGAACCGGTGAAGGACCTGGTCGAGACCGAGCTGATCGACGTGGTCCGGCGGGTGGCGGGGGATCGGTACGACGAGGGTTATGCCCGCGGCGTGCACGACCACGACGCCGCCGCCATCCTCGCGGCCTTGCTGCGCCTGCGTTCCGGTGCCGGATTGCTGCGGTATCCGCCCGCCGCCCGTGCGTCCGCCCAGCTGTTCTGGGCGTTCGGGGCGGACGAGGCCGCCAAGTCCGCGTGGACGACGCGGGCCGCGTCGCTCTCCCGTGTGCGTGAGGCTTTCGGGCATACGACGGCGATCGACGCGCTGGCGCGGGAGTTCACCGAGGCGATGGCCGTCTTCGCCGAGACCGCCGGCCTGACCCTGGACTTCGACCTCGCCGGCGAGTACCTGTTCGAGGAACTCGCCGCATCGCCGCCCGGGTTCGTCACCAGCGGTGGCGCGCGAAAGTTGCTGGACAAGTTCCGGCTCGACCGCCGGACCTTCGCCGACGACCTGCGTGCGCTCGACGACCTCGCGGACCGTCACCAGCTGGCGGAAGCCTGGCTCAAGTCCTTTGTGGACTCGTCAGGGCTGCCTGCCGACGAACTCGCCGAGGCCGTCGCGGTCGAGCTGTGCGAGCTGCCGAGGTACGACTCCTCGGCGACTCTTTCGGCCACTGTGGACGGTCTGCTCGGCTCGCATCCCCGGATCACCGAACGGTCGCTGACCTTCCGGCTCGACGAGACACTCGCGAGGACACAGCGTTTCCGCACGGACCGGGTGCCGGGATTCCGGGCGTACCAACGGCAGCGCAACGAGCTGGTGGCCGCCGAGCGGGACAGGCTGCGGCTGGCGGAGTACAAGCCGAAGGTGATGAGCGCCTTCGTGCGGAACAGGTTGCTCGACGAGGTCTACCTGCCGCTGATCGGGGACAACCTGGCCAAGCAGCTCGGGGCGACCGGCGACGCCAAACGCACGGACCAGTCCGGTCTGCTCCTGCTCATCTCGCCGCCTGGTTATGGCAAGACGACGCTCATGGAGTATGTCGCGAGCCGGCTCGGGCTGGTGTTCGTCAAGGTGAACGGGCCCGCGCTCGGGCACGAGGTCACCTCGGTCGACCCGGCGGACGCGCCCAACGCGACCGCGCGGCAGGAGGTCGAGAAGATCTCGTTCGCGCTGGAGCAGGGCAACAACGTGCTGCTCTACCTCGACGACATCCAGCACACCTCGCCCGAGCTGCTGCAGAAGTTCATCTCGCTCTGTGACGCGCAGCGGCGGATGGAGGGCGTCTGGGACGGGCGCACCCGTACCTATGACCTGCGCGGCAAGCGGTTCGCCGTCTGCATGGCCGGTAACCCGTACACCGAGCAGGGCAAGCGGTTCCGCATCCCCGACATGCTCGCCAACCGGGCGGACGTATGGAACCTCGGCGATGTGTTGTCCGGTAAGGAAGAACTGTTCGCGTTGAGCTACATCGAGAACTCGCTCACGTCGAATTCCGTGCTGGCTCCGCTGGTCTCGCGGGAACGGTCCGATGTGGACGTTCTCGTGCGGATGGCCCGCGGTGACGGCTCGGTCCGGGCCGATCAGCTGAAACACTCGTATTCGGCGACCGAACTGGAGCAGATCCTCGCTGTACTGAGGAAACTGATCCAGGTGCAACGGATCGTGCTGGCGAACAACCAGGCCTACATCGCTTCGGCGGCGCAGGCGGACGCTTCACGGGTGGAGCCGCCGTTCCAGCTGCAAGGTTCGTACCGGAACATGAACAAGCTCTCCGAGCGGATCGTGCCCGCGATGAACAACGCCGAGCTGGAAGCGATGATCGACGATCACTACGCCGGTGAGGCGCAGACGCTGACCTCGGGCGCCGAGGCGAACCTGCTCAAACTGGCCGAACTGCGCGGAAAACTGAGCACGGAGCAGGCGCGGCGGTGGTCGGACGTCAAGGCCGCCTACCTCCGGGCGCAGGCGCTGGGCGGTGACGACGAGGACCCGATGAGCCGCGCCGTCGGTGCCATGGGCCTGCTGGCCGATCGGGTCGGCTCCGTCGAAGCCGCCATCGATCGCGCTTCGCAACGCCTGGTCGTTCGGGACGTTACCTAGGGCTTTGCGGTTCGGTCTCAGGACGGTAGGTCCATGGTCGGCTGGGCGTGTCAACGAGGCGGCCCGGCAAGGCAGCAGAGTTTGAGCTACGGGGTGCCGTGAAGGCCTCCTTCCCTACTCTCAGGGTAGGGAAGGAGGCCTTCACTACCTCCTGGGTCGCCACACTCGCCCCAGCGTGCTCAGCCGTCACGATCGCAGCGCGTGAAGTGCCGCGAGCTGGACGGCGGTCAGCCGTTCCACTCGCGGCACCGCGCGATGAGCCCCGTCCTCCTCGACCACGGTGACCGGCCCGGTGACCTCGGGATGGTCCTCGGCGACCCGCAACGCGGCCGTCACCCGGGTCACCGGCCAAGCCAGTGCCTCGGAAAGCTCCTCGACCGTGAGCGGCCGCGCGGCGTGGAGCAGGCCGGCGAGCACGGTGAGCGCGTCCCCGCCGATCACCGGGATCGATTCGTCCAGCATGGCGAGGTGGATGCGCCGGTAGAACCGCGCCACCTCGTCCATCCGAGCCCCTGCCGGGGTGGCGATGCCGTAGAGCTCGGCGCCCCTGCCCGCGAGTTCGACCCATTCGGCGTTGGCGCGCACGTTCGCGTGCCAGCCTCGCTGGAGGCTGTCGTCGTCGACGATGTAGCGCTCACGCCGCCGCCCGTCCCGTTCCCGTTTCAGCATCTCCAGGTTCTCGAGGTAGCCGACGGCGTTGGAGATCGAAGCCGGGCTGACCTGTAGCCGTTGCGCGAGCTCGGCCGCGGTGAGGGCGCCGCTGTCGGTGGAGTACAGGCCGCCGAGTACCCGCGCCATCATCCGGGGCAGGCCGGTTTGGACCATCAGCTCGACGAAGTTCTCTTCCTGTTCGAGCACCGCACCCGGATCGCGGCCGTAGTCGTCGGCGACGGCCGGAACCGGTTTGGCGGGTACCGGTTTGCGCCGGCGCGCGCGGTGTCCGGTCGCCCGGCTCGCCTCCTCGGCGCGGTAACCGGAATGCCCGCTGTTGCGCGCCACCTCACGGCTGATCGTCGACGTCGGCCGCCCGAGCCGCCGGGCCATCTCGGCATACCCGAGGCCCTCGGTCAGCCAGGTCGCGATGAGCCGCCTGTCCTCGAGTGTCAGCCTGCCGCCCGGCATGTGTACCTCCCCTTTCGCTCATTGTGCATTCACGCTCAGGCCATTGCAACGCCCTCGTTGCATTCATCGACAAAACCGTTGCAACGATTTCTCCGATCTACCAGCGATAATCGGTCAATGAGCATGGTATTTGTTTGAGAGAATAATAAATGCAACGTAGCCTTCGGTCATGGCTGAAGATCTGGGAGGAACAGCTGTGACCAAGCCGGTTCCCGAACTCACCGAACTGCCCACCGAACGTCCGGCGCGTTGCCCGTTCGACCCGCCCGCCGAACTCGGTGAGCTCCGCGACGAGCACCCGCTCGTCAGGCTGACCTTCCCGGATGGACACGAAGGCTGGCTCGCGACCGGGCACGCCGTGGTCCGGACCGTCGCGTCGGACCAGCGGTTCAGCTCGCGGCACGAACTGTTGCACTCACCGTTGCCCGGCGCGGCCGCACTGAGTGCGATCCCGGCGGCGCCGCCCGGGATGTTCATCGCGCACGACGAACCCGAGCACAGCCGCTACCGCAAGCTGCTCACCGGAAAGTTCACCGTGCGCCGGATGAGGCAGCTCACCGAACGCGTCGAGCAGGTGACCACCGAACGCCTGGACGCCATGGAGCGCGCGGGTTCGCCGGTCGACCTGGTGCCGCTGTTCTCGCGACCCATTCCGGCGTTGATGATCTGCGAACTCCTCGGTGTTCCTTACGACGACCACGAGTTCTTCCAGAGCGCGGTGAGCCGGCTGAACGACGTCACCATCGCGCTGGAAGATCAGCAGGGCGCGATGGAGGCCGTCGGGGCGTTGCTCTACAAGCTCGTGGTGGAGAAGCGCGCCCAGCCGACCGACGACATCCTCGGTGAGCTCACCACCGCCGACCTCACCGACGAGGAGCTCACCAACATCGCGTTCCTGTTGCTGGGAGCGGGTTTGGACACCACGGCCAACATGCTGGCGCTGGGCACGTTCGCTCTTCTTCAGCATCCGGACCAGTTCGCCGTGGTGCGCGACGACCCCGGCGCCATCGAACCCGCGGTCGAGGAACTGCTGCGCTACCTGACCATCACGCATACCGGGATGCGCGCGGCGCTGGAGGACGTCGAACTCGGCGGGCAGCTGATCAAGGCGGGTGAGACGGTCGGCGTCTCGGTGCAGGCCGCCAACCGCGATCCGCTGAAGTTCCCGGACCCGGACAAGCTCGACGTCCGGCGGAAGGCCGCCGGGCACCTGGCCTTCGGGCACGGCGTTCATCAGTGCCTCGGCCAGCAGCTGGCGCGCGTCCAGATGAAGGTCGCGTTCACCGGACTGTTCGCCCGGTTCCCGACACTGCGCCTCGCCGTCCCGGCCGAAGACGTGCCGATGCGCACCGATTCGGATGTCTACGGCGTGCACTCGCTCCCCGTGGCCTGGGACTGATCGCGATGAAGATCGTGGTGGACCGCGAACGCTGTGTCGGCGCCGGAATGTGCGTGCTGACCGCGCCGGAGGTGTTCGACCAGGACGACGAAGACGGCAAGGTCAAGGTGCTGGATCCGGAGCCGGACGACGTGGCCGACGCCGTCCAGCTCTGCCCCGCCGCGGCGATCGCCATCGACGGCTGAGGAGGGAAAGGCAGTGCCAGGGGGTGCCGGGCGGGCACCCCCTGGCACTTCCGTCAGAACGCGGCTTCCGCGAGGACCACGCTGGTGTCGACCTCTTGCTTGGCGAAGGTGCCGGCGTAGTTCTGCTGGACCCGCGACTTCTCCGAGGCGTTGGGGTTCGGGTTGGTGCAGCTGACCCCGCCGGTCGAGCCGGACATCAGCGACGAGCACGGGCCCGGTTTCATGTCGGGGAGTCCGAGGCTGTGGCCGAGTTCGTGGGCCGCGATCCTCGTCGGGTTGTAGCCCTCGTTGACGGCCTGCCTGCCCATCCAGACGGTGACGGTGCCGGACGGCCGGACCGGCCCGAGATTGGCGCGCGGCCAGCCGTTGTCGGCGATGACCCGGATGTTGACCCGCTGCCCGGCGGTCGCCTTCACGATGCGGACGTTGGAAACACTGGTGTTCCAGACGTTGACGCCGGCGGCGACGGCGGATTTGAACTCCGCGGCCTGGCTGTCGTCATAGGTCAGCGTGGTCGCCAATAGCTCGGCGGACCCGGCGGCAGGCGCCGAAACGACCGTAAGCGTGACCGCGGCGCCGGTGAGCACCGCGGCGAATGTTCGTCGAAGCACGTTTTACTCCTCGCGTCTAAGGCGTGCTGGATGCGGAGCAGTGTCGACACTTTGTTCGGGCAGGGCGGACCTGTGGGTAGTCCGCCGTTGCCACAGCGTGATGTTAGGACCTGGCAGGGTAGCTGCGGAACCCGCCGATAGTCGCCTGTCGAATGGGTCAACGACGATCGGTGACGAAACCGCCGTGAGTCCACAAAGGACTGCGTCAGTGCAGGCTTTCCGACGGTTCGGACAGCGTGCGCACTGTGTTGCGCCCGGACCGTTTCGCCGCATAGAGCGCCGCGTCCGCGTTCGCCATCAGTTCCGCGCAGGTCGACGGCGCTTCGACGTTCAGCGCCGCGACGCCGATACTCACCGTGAGCGGCATCGGCCAGGACGCGCTCATCTTCTCCACCGCGACCCGGATCTGTTCCGCCCGGCGGAGTCCGTCGGTCAGCGCGCAATCCCGCAGTGCGACCGCGAACTCCTCACCGCCGACCCTGGCCAGCAGATCGGTCTGCCGGGTCTGGGCCCGCAGCACGCCGGCCACCAACGCGAGTGCGGAGTCACCCGCGGCATGGCCCTGGGTGTCGTTCAGTTGTTTGAACCGGTCGAGGTCGATCATCATCATGCACAGCGGAGCGTTGACGGCGACTTGGCTCGCCACCACGCCGGAGAGCCCGTCGTCCCACGAGCGCCGGTTGGGCAGGTCGGTCAGCTTGTCCGTCCGCGCTTCCAGCGCCGCCGACGCCACCGTGCGGTTCACCTGGCGGCGAAGGCTCGTGGTCACCACGAGCGTGACGATCGAGGTGCCGACCATGTACACCGACGGCGTGATCCCGGAGCCGCCGAGGATCGATATGGCGATCGCCGGGTAGATCAGGGCGACCAGGATGACGTTGAACAGCGCCGCCCGCAGTGACAGGAAGTAGGCGCTGAACAGGACGGGCCACAGGTAGAGCAGCTCACTGCCGTCCGAGGTGGTGCCGGTCAGCACCGACGACGTCGCGATCAGCACGATCCCGAGCGGACCGATCAGGGGGATGAACCACGCCGGGACGCGCCGGGCGAACAGCATGCAGAACAGGCCGATCGCGCAGGCGACGCCTGCCAGGATGCTGGTCGGCAACGCCTTGCCGTGTACGAAGGTGGGCACCGTCGCGACCAGGGCCAGAGCCAGCGCGCCGCCGATGGTGAGCAGCATTCCGCCGGTGCGTGCCGCCGCCGACGGCGCATACGGGGACCCGATGTCGCCGGGCTCTTCCACGCCGCCAGGCTGTCGGGTGTGTCGCTGCGATCTGACCATCGCGTGCGACTTTAGCCCGGTGAACGGTGCTGATCACCTCCAAATGGACGCCATTCGCCCAACGGATGACCCGCCGGACCTATCCGGGCCGAATGTTCGGCGCCGAACAGACTACGGCCGTGTGACGTGGTCACCTGACACCATGCCATTGATGGGGCGCCGGGTAGTCGAAGGCGTTGAACATGTGGTCGTGCCGGTGGAGCACCGGTTCAGCCTCGAGCAGGCCGTGGTGGCGGTGATGGCCGCGAAAAGCACCGTGCGGCCGGCGCCGGGGGTGAAGGTGGCTCCGCTGAAGGTGTCGGAGGTCCGGGCCGCGCTGTTGTACGCGGCGAAGCACGCCGATCGGAAACATCAGATCGTGGACAGCTATCTCCTCGAGGCCGATGACGGACCGTTGCACCGGCTGGCGGACTGGATCAGATCGGAGCTGGTGCGCTTAGGCATCTTCACGACGTGATGATTCGAACGCCGGAACCGGGTGGCCGATCGGTTACTCTCCGCGATAGGTGTTCACGACTGCCTGGGAGGGTGCTTCGTGAGTTTGGGGCCGGAGGCTGCCGAAGAAAGGCCACGCCCGTTCTTGGATCGGCTGGAGGAACCCGTCCGCGCGCGGCTGCTCGAGATGGGCACCCCGCAGACCTATGAAAGCAGACAAGCGTTGATGCGGGCCGGCGAGCCCGGCGATTTCGTCATGCTGCTGAGGCACGGCTACGTCAAGGTGACCAGCGCCGATCGCATGGGCGCGACGGTGATCCTCGATGTCGGCGTGCCCGGTGATCTGCACGGCGAGATCGCCGTGATCTCCGGCGGAATCCGGATGGCCGATATCGTCGCCATCGAGGAGGTTCAGGTCCGGCGGATCGCGGCGAGCGAGTTCAACCGGTTCCTGCTGGAACATCCGGTGGCGATGCGCGAGGTGCTCGTCAGTGTCTGCAGCCGGTTCGTGCTCGCACAGCGTCAGCGGACCCAGTCTTGGAAACCGCAGGCCGTGGCGAGGGTCGCGGCGCGGCTGGACTATCTCGTCGACGTCTGCGGAATCCGGACGGCCGCCGGGTGGCGTATCGGGATTCCGTTGAGCCAGGACGAACTCGCGCAGTTCATCCCGATGGGCCGGACGATGGTGGCGCAGGCTTTGGACAAGCTCCGGCGGGCCGGGGTGGTGGCCAGTTCGCGTCGGGCGCTCACTGTGATCGACCGCGAAGCCCTGCGGGCGATTACGGAAAAAGGTGTGAGCTAGCTCACTGGCGCTAACCGTGGCGGGGTCAGGTTTTGTTCGGTTCCGAACAGAACTCTCGGTGAGTAGTGGGAACACTTTCTTCTATGTCGCCAGTTCGCCGATCAGGGGAGGGGTCGCAGATGCAGACGCTGACCTCAGGTCATTACAACGCGCATACCCATGCCGTGCTCGCCGTCGACATCGTCGGATCGTCGAAGGCCAGTGATGATCTGCTGGATCCGATGAAGACGGAAATGGAGTCGCTCGTCTCGCACGCCCTCGGCGCCGTCGGGCTCGCCCCGGAGGGCGCGCGACACTTCCGCGAGACCGGTGACGGGGTGATGGTCGCGTACCCGGACCGGGCGGTCGGCCAGCTCTCCGAGGTCGTGTTCCACCTCGACCATCTCCTGCGCTCCCGCAATCGCTACGCACGCGTCCCGATGCGTGCCAGGGTGGCCGTCCACATGGGACCGATGGCCGACAACCACCGGTATCACCGCACCTACATCACGTTGACCCGGTTGCTTTCCGCCGGCACCTTCAACGACGCCGTCGGCTACTGGTGCCGTCTCGACCCGACAGGGGACAAATTCGGCGCGGGGCTGATCGTCTCGCAATCGGTGTGGCGCAACGTGGTCGAGCCCTTCGGCGTCGCCCTGATCCCACCCGCCCGCTGCGCCCGGATCAGCGTCACTACCCCGGATTTCGCCGACAGCGCCTGGATCCACCTGCCCGGCCTCGACGCCGACGCCGTGCTGGCCGAGGTCAGCCCGTCGGGTCCGTCGGCGCTCGTGTTCGACCACGCCGGCAGGTTGCCCTCGACGGCCTAGTCCTCAGGACCGGGCGGCGCGGCTTCCAGGGAGGGAAGAGCCGGGCCGCTCGCCGGTTTCTGGTCCGGCACCCCTACGCCGGGCCAGAAACCGGGTCTCAGCTCGTGAGTGGTAATGACGGTTAGAACCGTCATTACCACTCACGAGCTTTTGGACGCGGTCGCCTACTGGCGGCACCGCTTCCCGCTGTTGATGCACTTGACGAGCTGGTTCATCAGGCGCTGCGACATGACGTTCGCGAAGTCGTCGTGGTCGGAGCGGGGGCTGTGTTTCTCTTGGTCGAACGCGTCGACGGCGTACTGGCCGGCGATCTGGACGTTCTGCGGGATGTTGTACACCAAGGTGATCCGCAGCTGCGGCACGTTCTTGAAGCCCTTCGGGCATTTACCGTTCGGGTCCGAGAACACGATATGCGAGCGGTGGTTGGCGCTGTCGGTGTTCTTGCCGTCCCAGCAGTTCGGGAACGAGTGGATGCGCGCGACCTTGCTGCCGTTCGGGCAGATCGGGTACAGGTCGGTCAGCCGGTCCTCGAAGCCGGTGCAGGTCCAGCTGGGGCGGGCGTTGGCGGGGCCGTTGGTGCTCTGCTTGGCATCGCCGTAGAGGACCCGCAGGAACTTCGGCATCGCGACGACCTTTTTGGCGCCACCGCTGGTGAACGTCAGGTCCACCTTCGCGGGCCGCTGGATCTCGCCCTCGTTGTCGCCGACCTCCTGGTTGTCGTCGGCGGCGGGGAGGTCGGCGGCGTTGCCGTCGGCCTGCTTCTTCGCGGCGTCACCATTCTTGTTGACGTTGCTGTTCTGGCCACCGTTGTCGAGGCCGCCATTTCCGTTCTGCTTCACGGCGCAACCGGCGAGCTGGTCTTCGCTCTTCTGGACGGGCTTGCCCGCCTGCTTCATGGCGTCATTGATCTTCTTGATCGACGGCTTCCGCTTGTTCTTCAGCTCGTCGAGCACCTGGCCGGACTGTTTCCCTTGGGCCAGCTGGTTGTTCGCGTTGTCGGACTCCTGGTCGAGTTTCCCGAGGTTCTCATCGACCGCCGGCATGGCCTGGTCGGGAACGTCGTCGAGTTCACTGGCGACGTCGGGGCAGTCGACCTGCGCCGCCGCCTCGTCCTTGGCCGCACCGGCCCGGTCGGCGGCGAGCTTTCCGTTGTCCGCGTCGGCGTTCTCTTCTTCCTCGTCCTCGACGTTGATGCGGACGACGGGCCAGAAGTAGGCCGACTTGTCGCCGTTCTTACAGGTGGTTCCGGCGCGGGAGAGGCTCTTGTTGTTCGAGTCGGCGTTGGTCGAGAGGTTGCCGACGTAGTCGTGCAGATGCGCGGCGCCGTTGCGGACGCCGGGCTGGGCGATGAAGTTGTCGCTGTTGAAGTGACCGTTCTCGTTGCGGCCACAATCGACGGTGAAGGTGCCTCGCGCACCGAGCTTCGGCAGGTTCAGATTGACATTGTTACCGCGGGGAACCTTGGCTATGTCGAGAAAGAACGACTTGTCGGCGCCGTCGGCCCTCGCCGCGTCGGGCGTGCCCGTCGTGTTGACGACGACGAGACCGCCGACGGCGATCGTAAGCGCGATGGCGCCGGTTGCGAGCTTCGTGCGGCGGGCGATGCGATGCCGGCCCGCGCCGGAGGATCTCAGCTGGTTTCGGGGCATGAAATTGTTCACCTCGTTCGGTTTCCGGCGCCACCCGCGCAGGGCGGCCCCGGGAAAGAACTGCTGGCAGTTCACGGCTTTCGGAGCCCGGGGGATGCGGCGCCGACCGCGTCGCCGTCCGGACGGCGACGCGGCCAGCGCTACTGGCTCCGTGCTTGCTGAAACGGACGCGACGCAGACGCGGTTCAAAACGCGATCTGGCCGTTACCGTTTCGTTATATTGTGAACGAGGTGTACAGGGGCCCGAGGACCCCGGGTTTACGAGGTGATGAACAGGACACGTGCCTCGCGCGGGACCGGTTCAACTGACTTCACGATCAGTAAAAAAAGAGGGCCTGGCCTCGAGGCAGTCGAGGCCAGGCCCTCCGCCGGTTTCCGGTGCGGTGGCATTCGCGGAGCCGGAAACCGAGGATCCCGAGGATCAGACGTCCGCCTTGTCACGCTCCGGCTCCGGGGCGGCCGGACGGGTGGGGAACAGCCGTTTGATCAACGGGAAGAACAGAAGCACCAGGATGATCACGTAGACCACGATCGAGAACGGGGTGTTGATCAGCCCGGTCAGATCGCCGTCGCTCAGCTGCAGCGAACGCCGCATCTGCTGTTCGGCGGCCGGGCCGAGGATGACCCCGATGATCGCGGGCAGCACCGGCAGGCCGTAGCGACGCATCGCGAAGCCCAGCAGGCCGATCACGAACATCACCAGCAGGTCGAAGATGTCCGCGTTGACCGCGTACGCGCCGACGCTGGCGAAGAACAGGATGCCCGCGTAGAGGTACGGCCGCGGGATCCGCAGCAGCTTCGCCCACAGCGGCGCCAGCGGCAGGTTCAGCACCAGCAGCAGCGTCAGCCCGACGAACAGCGAGGCGATCAGGCCCCACACCAGCGACGACTCACGTTCGAACAGCAGCGGTCCCGGCTGAATGCCGTACTGCTGGAAAGCCGCCAGCATCACGGCCGCCACCGCGGTGGTCGGGAGACCGAGCGTCAACATCGAGACCAGCGTTCCGGCGGCCGAGGCCGACGCGGTCGCTTCCGGGCCCGCGACGCCTTCGATGGCGCCCTTGCCGAACTCGTCCTTGTGCTTCGACAGACGCTTTTCGGTGACGTACGACAGGAACGTCGGGATCTCCGCACCGCCGGCGGGCACCGCGCCGAACGGGAACCCGATCAGCGGCCCGCGCAGCCACGGCTTCCACGTGCGCTTCAGATCGGCGCGCGAGAGCCACGGCCTGCCGACCGGGATCGGCGTGAACACGTTGCGCCGCAGATGTGCGGCGACCCACAGCGACTCGCCGACCGCGAACAGCGCTACGGCCACGATGACCACGTCGATCCCGTCGGCCAGATGCAGCGAGCCGAACGTCAGCCGCTGCTGACCGGTCATCTCGTCCAGGCCGACCAGCCCGATGGTGAGACCGATCAGCAGAGAGGCCACCCCTCGGATCCGCGAGCTGCCGAGCACCGAGGTGACCGCGATGAACGCCAGCACCATGATCGCGAACAGGTCCGGCGCGCCGATGTCGACGGCGTGCTTCGCGATCACCGGGGCCAGCACGACCAGCGCGATCGTGCCGAGGATGCCGCCGACGAAATGCCCGATCGCGGCGGCCGCAAGCGCTTGCGCCCCTCGGCCCTTGCGGGCCATGGGATTGCCGTCGATGGCCGCGACGACCGCCGCGCTCTCACCAGGGGTGTTGAGCAGGATCGACGTCGTCGAACCGCCGAACATCCCGCCGTAGTAGATGCCGGCGAACATGATGAACGCGCCGGTCGGCTCCAGGCCGTAGGTCACCGGGAGCAGCAGTGCCACCGCCATGGCCGGGCCGATCCCCGGCAGCACGCCGATCGCGGTGCCGAGCAGGACACCGATCGCCGCCATCGCGATATGGGTCGGGGTCAGCGCGGTGCCGAAGCCGTCGATGAGTTGTTGCAGCATCAGAACACCTCCATCAACGGGCCACCGGGCAACGGGACTCCGAGCAGGTTGTTGAAGATCAGGAATGTCGCCACGGACATACCTGCAGCGATCAGCGGGTCACGCACCAGATTGCGGCTGCCGAGGGCGTAAGCCGCGCCCCAGAACAGGATCGCACCCGAAATCGGGAACCCGACCAGGCCGATCAGTGCCGCGTTGGCCAGGAAAGCACCGCACAGCAACAGAACCGTGCGCAGGTCGGCGGGTGCGGTGAGGTCGATGTCCTCACCGCCCTCCGCTTCTCCCTTTCCGCCGCGAAGGATGTCGCGCGCCAGCAGCACCGCGACGATCAGCAGCAGCGAGCCGACCAGGATCGGCACCGCCTTCGGTCCCACCGGTCCGCGTTGGGCGAAGTCGGTGGGAATGCTCAGCGCATCGGTCAGTACCAGCAGGCCGAGCGCCAGAAGCACCACGCTCACCCCGAGTTCGGAGCGCTCCTTCAGCCACGTGGTCATGCCAGACCCAGCTCCTTCAGCACCGTTGCCACTCGAGTGTTCTCCTCTTTGAGAAACGAACCGAACTGCTCTCCGGGCGCGAACGCCCCGGTCCATCCGTTGCGCTGCAAGGCTTCCTGCCACTGCGGCGTCTTCTGCAGCCGCTCGAAGAGGCTCACGAGCTTCGTGCGGTCCGCGTCGTTGATGCCGGGCGGCGCGACGATGCCGCGCCAGTTGGTGAACTTCACGTCCACACCGGACTCCGACAGCGTCGGCGCGTCGACGCCCGGGATCCGCTTCTCACTGGTCACCGCCAGCACCCGGAGCGTGCCCGCCTGGATCTGGTCGCGGTACTCGCCGATCCCGGAGACACCGAAGGCGACCTTGCCGCCGAGGACCGACGCGAGCAGCTCGCCGCCGCCGTCGAACTGGACGTAGTTGACCGCCTTGGGCGTAAGCCCGACCGCCTTCGCCATCAGCATCGGTGCCAGGTGGTCCGGCCCGCCCGGCGACGAACCGCCGCCGACCTGGACCGCGCCCGGATCCGCCTTCCACGCCTCGATCAGCTGACCGATGTTCTGGTACGGCGAATCCTTGCCGACCACGACGATGTCCGACTCTTCGATCAGCTTCGCCACCGGTGTGGTGTCGAGCAACGAAGACGGCGACTTGTTCGTGAACACGCTGCCGACCACGCCGAGTCCCATGGACATGACGAGCTTGCCGTTGCCCCGTTCGCCCACCGTCCGGCCGAGGCCGACCGTGCCGCCGGCGCCGGGAAGGTTGAACACCTCCGCGTTGCGGAGCAGATCCGCGTCTTCCATCGCCTTGGTCGCCGTACGAGCCGTGATGTCGTAGCCGCCACCGGGCGCGTTGGGTACGAGTACCCGCAACGACCGGATCTGCGAACCTTCATCGGCCTCGCTGCCCGAAGTGAGCAACGGTGGCACCAGCAAAACGGCGACAAGCGCCGCCGCGATGGCCAACCAGCTACTGGGCTTCACTGTGATCCCCGCCTCTCTGCCGCGTGGTTGGACATGTTGCACTCGTGTAAACAGAGATGTCTCGGTTAGTCGCCTAAGGTTTCTTTTGGTCTTTGTGGTCGCGTCTTGAAGAGGCGCAGTGTTCGTTGTGGTCACGAGGAGGTGGCGAAGTGGCTGGACGTGGTTCGCTGGCCCGCCAGCTCCTCGTGTGGCAACTAGTAGTCGTCATTTGCCTACTGTGCGCGGTGGGCGTGCTGGCCGTCGTCCAGGCGGGGAACAATTTCCGCACGACCGAGGGACGGCGGATGCTTTCGGTCGCGGAGAGTGTCGCCGCGCAGGGGATCGTGCGTGACCTGACCAAGGGCCCGTTCGAGCTGATCGCACCCGCCGAGACCGCGCGGAGTCTCTCCGGCGCGGACTCCGTGGTCATCGCGGACGCGGACAGGTTCGTGCTCGCGTCACCGGATCCGGGACAGCTCACGACGCAGCTCGATATCGGTGAGAGCACTGTCCTCACCGGACGGTCGTGGGTCGGCGAACTCGATGATTCGATCGTCGCGCATGTGCCGGTGCTCAACGACAAGGGCAAGGTGATCCGCATGGTCGCGGCGGGCGCGAAGTCGCCCGGCTTCTTCGCCGGGGTGCTCGACGACCCCGACAACGCCTTGCGGGTGCTGGGTGTCGCGCTGCTGGTGGGCGTGAGCGGTTCGCTGATCTTGGCGCGCCGGGTCAAAAGGCAGACGCTGGGCCTTGAACCGCACGAGATCACCGCGCTGGTCGAGAATCGTGAGGCGCTGCTGCACGGGATCAAGGAGGGTGTCGTCGGTCTCGACCCGGAGCACCGGATCACCCTGGTCAACGACCACGCCCGCGCGTTGCTCGCACTGCCCGAGGGCGCGGTCGGCCGGTCGGTCGAGGAGCTCGACCTCAACGAGCGGATCCGTGACGTGCTCACCGGGCGGGCGACCGGCGCGGATCAGATCGTGTTGCGGCAAGGGAAGGTACTGACCCTGAACCGGATGCCGATCGACGTGCGCGGCGCGGTCGTCACCCTGCGGGACCGCACCGATCTGATGACACTGCGGGACGAACTCGACGCGAGCAAACACGCCACCGACACCCTGCGAGCGCAGGCCCACGAATTCAGCAACCGCCTGCACACCATCTCCGGGTTGCTGGAACTCGAGGAATACGAAGAGGTCCGCGGGTACGTCAGCAGGATCAGTTCGGCACAAGGGGAATGGCGGGCCGAGGTCGGCTCGCGGATCGGTGACCCGGCGGTCGCTGCGCTGCTGATCGCCAAGGCGTCGCTCGCCGCCGAACGCGGCGTCGGTCTCCGGATGGCGCCGGACAGCGAACTGGACCGTGTCGACGATCCGCTGTCCACGGATCTGGTGACGGTACTGGGAAATCTTGTCGACAACGCCCTGGACGCCTTGGTCCGGGACATGCAGGGAGGAGAATACGGCTGGATCGAAGTCGGTGTGTGGCAGGAGGATGGCGAAGTGCGGGTGGTGGTCCGGGATTCCGGCCCGGGTGTCGCGCCGGAAATCGCCGAGGAAGTATTCGAGCACGGCTTCACGACGAAGGCCGCATCGCACGGGCAGCGTGGTCTCGGGCTGGCGTTGATCCGGCAGACCTGCATCCGGCGCGGCGGTTCCGTGCGGGTGCACAACGACAACGGCGCCGTGTTCACCGCAAGGCTTCCGCGATGATCCGGGTTCTCGTCGTGGACGACGATTTCATGGTCGCAAAGGTCCACAGTGGATACGTCACGCGCACACCGGATTTCACCGTCGTCGGGGTCGCGCACACCGGCGCCGACGCGATCCGGATGGCCCGCGACCTGAAACCGGACTTGGTCCTGCTGGACGTCTATCTGCCCGACCTCGATGGGCTGAAGGTGTTGCGGGAACTACGCGCCACCGAAGACGTCGACGTCATCGTGATCACCGCGGCCACCGATGTGGAAACCGTGCGGCACGCGATGCGGGGCGGTGTCCTGCACTATCTGATCAAGCCGTTCGAGTATTCCGCCCTGCGCGACCAGCTCACCCATTTCGCCGCACTGCACCACCGGCTGGACCGGCTGGCCGAGGCAGGCCAAGCCGACGTCGACCAGGTCTTCGGCGCGCGGCCGAGCGCGAAACCCGTGCTGCCCAAGGGACTCACCGCCGAAACCGCGCGGTTGGTGGAAAACGCGCTGCGCTCCGCCGAAGGCGGGATGTCGGCGAGCGAATGCGCCGAGGCGACCGGCGTGGCCCGCGTGAGCGCGCGGCGGTACCTGGAGCATTTCGTGGCCACCGGGAAGGCCGCGGTGAACCTCAAGTACGGCGGGACCGGACGGCCTGAACGGCGCTACCTCTGGTCGTGAGTGGCGATTCGTGTTCTAACCCGAAACGCCACTCACGACCAAGGTGACCCAGTCGGCGACCCGACGCCGTAGGCTCAGCTGAATGAGCACGGCATCCACCACGGAGCATCCGATGGTCGAAACCCGGCACCAGACCCAGCTGCTCACCTTGTTGCGCGACGAGGGACCGATGTCCCGGGTCGAGCTGGGGGAGCGGCTGGAGCTACCGCGTGCCCGGGTGGGGGCCGAGGTCGCGAGGCTGGGTGAGGTCGGGCTCGTCGAGACGGCCGGGCCGTCGGCGAGCCGGGGTGGCAGGCGGTCGACGCTGGTGCGACTCGCCGGCGACTTGCGGGTGCTCGCGGTGGACGTCGGCGCGACGTCGGTGGGGGTCGCCGTGACCGACGCGTCGTGCGAGGTGCTGGTGCACACCGTCGAGGATTGCGATGTCCGCCAGGGGCCGCATTCCGTGCTCAAACGCGTCGTCGAGCTGGCCGAGAAGATCCGCGAAGAGGCGCCGGGCAAGTTGATCGCCGCGGGGATCGGGCTGCCGGGGCCGGTGAGTTTCGCCGAGGGGATGGCCGTCGCGCCGCCGATAATGCCCGGCTGGGACCGCTTCTCCGTGCGTGACCATCTCGGCGGCTTGTGGAGCTGTCCGGTCACGGTCGACAACGACGTCAACGCGATGGCGCTCGGGGAGCGGCACGCCGGGGTCGCCCGCTCGATCGACGATCTGGTGTTCGTCAAGATCGGTACCGGGATCGGCTGCGGGATCGTGTTCGGCGGCAAGGTGTACCGCGGGGTCGCGGGGACCGCGGGCGACATCGGGCACATCCGGCTCGACGACTACGGGCCGACGTGCGCGTGTGGCGAGGTCGGCTGTCTCGAGGCGTACTTCGGCGGGGCCGCGCTGGCCCGCGACGGGCTGACGCTCGCGCGCAGCGGACGTTCGGCGTACCTCGCCGACGTGGTCGCGGACCATGGCGCGATCACCGCGCTGGACGTCGGCCGCGCGGCCGCGGCCGGCGACTTCGGCGCGGTCAACCTGATCCGCGACGGCGGACGCCGGCTCGGCCAGGTGGTCGCTTCGCTGGTGAGCTTCGTGAACCCGGGCATGGTCGTGATCGGCGGCGGCGTCGCGCAGCTCGGGCATCAGCTGCTGGCCGAGATCCGCAGCGCGGTCTACCGGCGCTCGCTGCCGCTGGCGACCGGCAACCTCCCGATCGTGCTGTCCGAACTCGGCGACACCGCCGGCGTCATCGGCGCGGCCTGGTCGGCGACGGACCGCGCTTTCACCCTCAGTAGCTGACTCGCTTGGGTGGTCTGCCTCGGCAGCCGGCGGGACGGGCTCGGCGGTCGCTCTGCGTGGCCCAGACCGGGTCGGCTCGAAGCACGTTGAGCTTCCACCTGAATCCGACCAGTAACGTCAATTTCGTACACACTTTTGCACTCTGAATACGAAAGTCTGCTGCGAAATAGACGGCTATTCGGGTGACCGGGCCCATTTCTGTCTCGTTGTCACCTTGACGAGTGACTGCAGTCACCCTACTTTCGCTGGCTAAGTAACAAAGTTTGTTAGGCCGCACTCGTAAGTGAGGGCAAGGGTGGCAGCGACTGATCCGCGCACGACGAACTGGGCTGATGGGTTCTCGGCGGGAAAACGCACCTCGAACCTCGCGGCGCTCCTACGGGCGCTTCGCGCGGGACCTCTGTCGCGTACCCAGCTCGCCGCCCGCTGCGGAATGACCAAGGCAGCCGTCTCCGGGCTGATCACCGAGCTGTCCGGACGCGGGCTCGTCCGCGCGGCGGGCGTGCTCACCGGGGGCAACGGCAGGCCGAGCAAGCTGGTCGAGCTGAACGCCGAAAGCGCGTACGGGCTCGCGCTGAGTGTCGAGGCCGACCGGTTCTCCGCGGTCGTCACGAACCTCGAAGGCCGCGTCATCGCGGAGCGCATCGAGACCGCCGACGTCGCGGCACTCGGCCTTCACCGGAGCATGGACGAACTCGCGTTCCTCGCCGGGGAGATCCTCACCGACGAGCTGCCGGTCGGGGTCACCATCTCCGTCCCGGGCCTGGTCGATTCGGCCGCGGCCGTGCTGCGGTTCGCGCCGACGCTGCGCTGGCGGGACGCCGAGATCGCCGACCTGATGGCCGCCCGGCTCGGCCTGACCGCCGACGCCATCACGGTGGACAACGAAGCGAACCTCGGCGCGGTCGGCGAATCGGTCGTCGGCGTCGGCGCGGGTGTTCGCGAGCTCTTCTATCTGAGCGGCGGGATAGGCGTCGGTGGCGGACTCGTCTCCGGGGGCGTGATCCTGCGCGGCGCCCGCGGTTTCGCCGGCGAGGTCGGGCACATCACCGTCGACCCGTCCGGCGAGCAGTGCCCGTGCGGCCGCGTCGGCTGCCTGGAGACCAAGGCCGGGCTGAACTCCGTACTGCGCGCCGCGGCGTCACCGGGGGATCCGCTGCACGACCCCGCGCTCGGCGTCGACGGCCGCGTCGGGCTGCTCAAGCACCGCGTGCAGCGCGGCGACCAGCGCGCGGTCGCGGCGGTTTCGGAACTCGGCGTCGCCCTCGGAGTCGCGGTCTCCACCGTGGTCGACGTCCTCGATCCCGACGTCGTCGTGCTCGGCGGTTACTTCGCCGAGCTGGGCCAGTGGCTGGTGGAGCCGGTGCGCCGGGAACTGTCCGCGCGCTCGCTTGGCCACGAGCCGGCTTGCCGGGTCGAGCCGTCCCCGCTCGGCACCACCGCTCCGCTGCGGGGTGCCGCGCACCTTGCCACCGAACGGCTGTTCGCCGACCCGACGCTCGTGCCGGTAGCCACGGGTTCCTTTGCCAACACCGAGGAGGCACCGGCATGACCCTGCTTTCGGTCCGCGGGATCGTGAAGACCTTCCCGGGGGTACGCGCTCTCGACGGCGTCGACTTCGACGTCGAACCCGGTGAGGTGCACTGCCTCCTCGGCCAGAACGGCGCGGGCAAGTCGACGCTGATCAAGGTGCTGGCCGGGGCACACCGCCCGGACGAAGGCGAGATCACCTGGCAGGGTGAGCCGGTCACGCTGCCCTCGCCGGTCGCCGCGCTGAAGATCGGCATCGCGACCATGTACCAGGAACTCGACCTGGTACCGGGACTTTCCGTCGCCGACAACATCTTCCTCGGCCGCGAGCGCGCGAGCCTCGGCTTCACGAAGATCGGCGAATCCCGTGACCTGGCCGCGAAACTGCTGGCGAGGCTCGGCCACCCCGAGATCAAGCCGTCGACCGAGGTCGGCAGGCTGTCCTCCGCGGGACAGCAGCTGGTCTCGATGGCTCGCGCGCTCGCGCACGACGCGAAGCTCCTCGTGATGGACGAGCCCACCGCGGCGCTGGCGGGCGAGGAGGTCGACAACCTGTTCCGCATCGTCGGCGAGCTGACCGCGGAAGGCGTCGCGATCGTCTACATCTCCCACCGGCTCGAGGAACTGCGGCGGATCGGGCACCGGGTCACCGTGCTCAAGGACGGCAAGACCGTCGCCACCGACCTCGACGCCAAGGAGACGCCGACGTCGGAACTCGTCCGGCTGATGGCGGGGCGCAAGGTCGAAACGGTGTTCGGCCCGCGTCACGAAGCGCATGTGGACCGGAGCACGGAGGTGCTCAAGGTCGAGAACCTCACCCTCGAAGGCGAGTTCGAGAACATCGACTTCACCGTCCACGCCGGTGAGGTCGTCGGCATCGCCGGGCTGGTCGGTTCCGGCCGCAGCGAACTGCTCGAGACGATCTTCGGCGCGCGTAAGCCGGACACGGGATCCGTTGCGGTCGACGGGAAAACGGTCCGGCCGGGCAGTGTCTCCGCCGCCGTCAAGGCCGGTATCGGCCTGGCGCCGGAGGAACGCAAGAGCCAGGGCCTGCTGCTGGACCTGCCCGTCGTCCACAACGTGACCCTCGCCAGCCTCAGCCGGTACGCGACGTTCGGCTTCTCCGATCGGTCGAGGGAACTCGACGACGCCGGGGAAAGCCTGCGGCGCCTCGATCTCCGGCCCGCCGACCCGCAGCGGATCATCCGCACGCTCTCCGGCGGCAACCAGCAGAAGGCGGTCCTCGCGCGCTGGCTGGTACGCGGCTGCCGGGTCCTGCTGCTGGACGAGCCGACCCGGGGTGTCGACGTCGGTGCCCGGGCCGAGCTCTACCGGCTGATCGCCGAGCTGGCCGCGACCGGAGTGGCGATCGTTTTGGTCTCCAGCGAGATCCCCGAAGTACTCGGACTGTCCGACCGGGTGCTGGTGCTGCGTGAAGGACATGTCCTGGCGGAAAAGCCGTCCGGAGAGCTGACAGAGGCGGATGTGCTCGACGTGATTCTCGAGGGGAGTGCGGCGTGACCGATCAAGCCGAGTCGGTGCGTGCGGGAACCGCCGTGGAACCCGTACCACCTACCAAAGAAAGCCGGTTCGCGATCTGGCGGGCCGACCCAAGGCTGCTCGGGCTGACCGGTGTACTGGTGATCCTGTGCATCGTCGGCCAGGTGACCAGGCCCGACCAGTTCTTCACCGACGGCAACATCTCGACGATCCTCCGGCTGGCGGCGGCCATCGGCGTGGTCAGCGTCGGGATGACGTTCGTGATCATCAGCGGCGGCATCGACCTGTCCGTCGGTTCCATCGTCGCGCTTTCCAGTGTCTGGCTGACCACCTTGGCCACCCAGTCCTACGGCCCATGGGTGATGATCCTTTGTGGAGTCCTCGTCGGGCTCGGTTGCGGTCTCGTCAACGGGATTCTGGTCTCCTACGGGAAGATCGTGCCGTTCATCGCGACACTCGCGATGTACGTCTCGGCACGCGGGCTCGCGGAACGCATCAGCGGCCGCCGGACACAGGTGGTCGCGGAGGGTGGCTTCCTCGACTTCTTCCGCGGTGACCTGATCGGCATCCCGGTGCTGATCTGGATGTTCGCGCTGGTGTTCGCGGTCGGCTGGGTCGTGCTGAACCGCACCACCTTCGGCCGCCGCACCTACGCGGTCGGCGGCAACGCGGAAGCGTCGCGTCTGGCGGGCATCAACGTCAAACGGCACACCGCGCTCGTCTACGGCGTCGCCGGGCTGTGCTGCGGGATCGCGGCGCTGATGGTCGTCGCGCGCACCACCGCGGGCGCCTCGACCAACGGCATGCTCTACGAACTCGACGCCATCGCCGCGGTCGTCATCGGCGGCACGCTGCTCACCGGCGGCCGCGGTTCCCTCATCGGCACCCTCATCGGCGTGCTGATCTTCACCGTGCTGTCCAACATCTTCACGCTCAACAACCTGGACACCGACATCCAGAACATCGCCAAGGGCGTGATCATCGTTTTGGCCGCACTACTGCAGTTCCGCTCCGTCAAGAAATCCAAGACGAGTCAATAGTGGTCACCATCGGAAGTCCTCCGGGGGTCTCGACGGCCCAGCTTCCCGCTGGACGCACGGCCGCGAGGCCCGAGTACAACCCGGTACGAGGACCTCACGGCCGCACGTCCAGCGGAAACCTGGATCCGCCGAATACCCCCGAAGGACTTCCGATGGCAACCACAGTCACCGTGGATGGAGAGTCGTCATGACCGAACAATCTCTGCACCGCCGCCGATTTCTGCTCGGTGGTGCGGCCGTCGGAGCGGGTGCGCTGCTGACGGCGTGCACCTCGAACGAAGCACCGGCGCAGAACAACAACGCCAACGTCGCCAACGCCGGGAACAACGCGCAGCCGGGTACCCCGGTCACCATCGGGTTCTCGGCGCCAGCCGCCGACCACGGCTGGATGGCGGCCATCACCAAGAACGCCCGTGCGCAGGCCGGGAAGTTCACCGAGGTCACGCTCAACGCGACCGAGGGCACCAACGACGTCAACCAGCAGATCTCCCAGGTGGAGACGCTGATCAACGCCAAGGTCAACGTCCTGGTGATCCTGCCGTTCGACGGCAAGGCGCTGACCGCGGTGGGGCAGCAGGCGATGGACGCCGGCATCCCGGTGATCAACCTGGACCGCGTCTTCGACACCCCGCTCGCGTACCGCACCTGGATCGGTGGCGATAACTACCGGATGGGCGTCAACGCGGGCAACTACATCGCCCAGCAGATGAAGGCGAAGAACATCGCCAGCCCGATCATCGGCGAGGTCGCGGGCATCGACTCGCTGCCGTTGACCCAGGATCGCAGCAAGGGTTTCAAGGATGCCTTGGCCCGTCAGGGTTTCGCCGTCGGCCCGCGCGTCTCCGCGCAGTTCACCCCGGAGTCGGGTGAGCAGCAGGCGTCGAACCTCCTGCAGTCGGCGCCGAAGCTGGACGCGCTGTGGAACCACGACGACGACCAGGGTGTCGGCGTGATCGCGGCGATCAACAACGCCAACCGCAAGGACTTCCTGATGGTCGGCGGCGCCGGGTCGAAGAACGCGATGAACCTGATCAAGGGTGACACCGGACCGCTCAAGGCCACGGTGCTCTACAGCCCGTCGATGGCGTCGTCGGCGATCGCGCTCGCGCGGCTGCTGGGGCAGAACAAGGGGCTCACCGACTTCGCCGAGCACGAGATCCCCGCCGAGGTCACCACGTACTCCGCGGTCGTCACCAAGGAGAACGTCGACCAGTACCTGGACGTCGGCTTCGACTCCTGATCGGCAGGCTCTTGAAGCAGCACTGCACGGCAGGCATGTGGACCTAGGAGGGGCATGAGCACGGCAAGGGAAACGATCGGGATCGGCATGGTGGGCCACGCGTTCATGGGTGCGGTGCATTCGCACGCCTGGCGCAACGTCCACCGGTTCTTCGAACCACCGTTGATCCCGAGACTCGCCGTGCTCGGCGGCCGCGACGAAGGACGGGCCAAGGCGGCGGCGGAGCGGTTCGGCTGGGAAGACGTCGAGACGGACTGGCGTGCGCTGATCGCCCGCGACGACGTCGACCTGGTCGACATCTGCACGCCGGGCGACAGCCACGCCGAGATCGCGATCGCCGCCCTCGAAGCCGGGAAGCACGTGCTGTGCGAGAAGCCGCTGGCGAACACCCTGGCCGAGGCCGAGGCGATGGCCGAGGCGGCGGCGAAAGCCCGCGAGCGCGGCGTCCGGTCCATGGTCGCCTTCAACTACCGCCGGGTGCCCGCGCTCGCGCATGCCCGCAAACTGGTCGCGAGCGGGGCGCTCGGCGAAATCCGCCACGTGCGGTCGGTGTACCTGCAGGACTGGCTGTCCGACCCGCGGTCGCCGATGAGCTGGCGGCTGCACAAGGAGAAGGCCGGTTCGGGGGCGCTTGGCGACCTCGGCGCGCATATCGTCGACGCCGCCCAGTTCGTCACCGGTGAGCAGATCACCGGGGTGTCCGCGCTGACCAACACCTTCGTGCCGGAACGGCCGGACGGCAACGGCGGTATGGGCCAGGTGACCGTCGACGACTGCGCGCTGTTCCTCGGGCGCCTCTCCGGTGGGGCCGTGGCGAGTTTCGAAGCGACCCGCTACGCGCTCGGCCGCAAGAACTCGATGCGGCTCGAGGTCAACGGGTCGAAGGCGAGCCTCGCGTTCGACTTCGAATCGATGAACGAGCTGTCCTTCTTCGACGGCTCGCAACCGGACACCGAGGCCGGGTTCCGCCGGATCCTGGTCACCGAACCCGAACACCCGTACGTCGGGGTCTGGTGGCCGCCGGGGCATCTCCTCGGCTACGAGCACACGTTCACCAACGAGGTCGCCGACCTGCTCACCGCGATCGGCGAAGGCACCGATCCGCACCCGTCCTTCGAGGACGGTTTGTCCGTCCAACGGGTCCTCGACATGGTCGAGCGAAGCGCCGCTGAAGAGGCCCGGTGGACCGCTGTGCCGGTTGTCACCACGAAGGGGAGTAACTGACAACTAGATCCAGCCGAAAGTCGCATGGAAAACATTACTGCGACTGGTTCGATCCGAAACGTCCGATCATTCGAGGTCGGGCTTTCGGCTGGGAAAGGTGGAGGCAATGCCTGCTCAGGAGCGCACTGGCATTTGGCTGGTAGGGGCAAGGGGGTCGGTAGCCACGACCGCGACGGTCGGGCTGCTCGCTCTCCGTGCGCGCGTCGCCGGCGCGACCGGCTGTGTGACCGAGCTGCCCGCGTTCGCTTCGGTGCCGCTGCCCGGCTGGGATGACCTGGTCATCGGGGGGCACGACATCGTGCACACCGCGCTCGAGAAGCGCGCCGAGCAGCTCGCCGGGGCTGGGGTTTTCAACTACTCCGTGTTCGGAGCCGTCCGGGCCGGACTGGCCGAAGTGGACGCCGAGATCCGCGACGGCTACCACCCGGCGACGCATACGGGCGCGCAGGCCGACGCGGCCGAGCGGCTGTCCGGCGATATCCGGGCCTTCGCCGCCAAACACGACCTCGCGCGGGTCGTGGTGATCAACATCTCCTCCACCGAAGCGCCTTGTCCGCAGCTGCCCGAACACGACGATCTGGAGGCGCTCGAGAAGGCGCTCGCCGACCCGACCCGGGCGGTGCTGCCGTCCAGCTCGTTGTCCGCCTACGCGGCTTTGAAGGCGGGCAGCCCGTACGTCGAGTTCACGCCGTCGTCCGGGGTCACGCTGCCCGCGCTGCGGCAGCTCGCCGAGCGGGAGGGCCTGCCGTACGCGGGTTGCGACGGCAAGACCGGCGAGACGCTGCTTCGCACCGTCCTCGCGCCGATGTTCTCGGCGAGGGCGCTGAAGGTCCGCTCGTGGGCGGGCACCAATCTGCTGGGCGGCGGCGACGGCGAGACACTGGCCGACCCGGTGACCGCCGGCAGCAAGCTCGAGTCCAAGGCCCGCGGGCTGGCGGCGTTGCTCGGTGAGGACGTCACCGCGCCGCTGCACATCGACAACGTGCCCGACCTCGGCGAGATCAAGACGGCCTGGGACCACGTGTCCTTCGAAGGTTTCCTCGGTGCGCGGATGAGCCTGCAGTTCACCTGGACCGGTTACGACTCGGCGCTCGCGGCGCCGCTGATCCTCGACCTCGCCCGGCTGGTGAGCGCGGCACACGCCGCCGGGCAGACCGGTGCGCTCACCGAGCTCGGGTTCTTCTTCAAAGACCCATTGGGCAGCGATGAGCACCGGTTCGCCGAGCAGGCCGCCCGTCTGACCACCTGGGCGGCGACCCTGTGAAGGCTTACATCGAACTCGTCCGCGCGCCCGCGGCGCTGACCGTGCTCGGCGACACCGTCGCCGGGTCCGCCGCCGCGGGGCTGCGGATGACCGGGAGACGGCTGCTGCTGCCGTTCTCCTCGGTCGCCTTCTACTGGGCCGGGATGGCCCTCAACGACTGGGCGGACCGGAAGCTCGACGCCGTGGAGCGTCCCGAGCGGCCGATCCCGTCCGGGAGGGTGAGCGCTGGCGCGGCGCTCACCACCGGGGTCGCGCTGACCGCGGCCGGGCTGGGCCTGGCCGCGCTCGGCGGCGGCCGGAAGGCGATGCGCGTCGCCGTCCCGCTCGCGACCGCGGTGTGGGCCTACGACACGGTGCTCAAGCCGACTCCGGCCGGTCCCGTCGCGATGGCGGCCTGCCGCACCCTCGACGTCCTGCTGGGGGCAGGCGGTGAGACCCGGCTGGCGGCCGGTGCCGCGGCGGCGGTGGGTGTGCACACGCTCGGCGTCACCGCTTTGTCCACCGGAGAGGTGCACGGCGCGAACCCGAATACCGCCCGTGCCGCCCTCGCCACCAGCTGCGCCGCGACAACGTTGGCAGTTTCGGGCCCCGCGCGCGGCAAATGGAACCGGCTCGCGTCGATGGCCGCGGGATCGAGCTACGCCGGTCTCGTCGGCCGGGCGCAGGCGGACGCCGTCCGTGATCCGTCGGCGAAGGCGGTCCGCAAGGCGACCATGACCGGCATCCACGGCATGGTCCCGCTGCAGGCCGCGGTCGCGGCCAAGGGCTCGATCCTCGGGGCGGCGCTGATCGCGGCCGCACTCCCGATCGCGCGTGCGCTGTCGCGGAAGGTGAGCCCGACATGACCTCTTTCTCGCTCGGCTACGGCACCAACGGCTTTTCCAACCACAATCTCGACGACGCGCTCGCCGTCATCGCCGACCTCGGCTACACCGGGGTGGCGCTGACCCTGGACCACGACCACCTCGACCCGTTCGCGCTCGATCTGGCGCCGCAGATCGAGCACGTGTCCGCCCGCCTCACGGCGCTCGGCCTGAACCGCGTGGTGATCGAGACCGGTGCGCGGTACCTGCTCGATCCGTGGCACAAGCATTCCCCGACGCTGCTGTCCGACGAACCCGCGCCAAGGATCGACTTCCTGGCGCGGGCCATGCGGATCGCCTCCGACCTCGGCGCGGACTGTGTCTCGTTCTGGTCCGGTGTGTCCACTGTGGACACTGACCTTGCCTGGGCGCGGCTGCGGGACGGCGTCGCCGCGGTGCTCGAAGAGGCGACCAGGCTGAACGTCCGGCTGGCCATGGAGCCCGAACCCGGGCATCTCGTCCAGCAGCTGAGCCAGGTCTTGGACCTGCGCAAGGAACTCGGTGACCCCGAGCTGCTCGGCGTGACACTCGACGTCGGGCACTGCGTCGCCGTCGAGCCGGTCGACGCTGCCGAGTGCATCCGGATCGCCGGGCCCCTGCTGTGGAACGTGCAGCTCGACGACATGCTGCCAGGAGTCCACGAGCACCTGGAATTCGGGCAGGGTCAACTGGATCTCGAGGCGACGCTCGGTGCGCTGGGCGAGACCGGCTACACCGGGCTGGCCGCGGTCGAACTGCCCCGGCACAGCCACGCCGCACCGGACGTGGCGCGCCGGTCGATCGAGGCACTGCGGAACGCCATGCCGATCCATCAGCCCGAGGTGGAAGAGACCTGGCTGAGCAAGGCGATCCAGCGGATCCACGTGACGCCGTCGGTCATCGGCTCGCTGTTCCCCGCCGTCGGCCGTGAGGTCGGCCGCGCTCCGCGGGAACCCGAGTCGGATCCGCAGGGGCTGGTGCACGGCACCGTCGACGACGAGGCGCGCACCAGCATGATCAGGACGCTCCACAGGCAGCTGGCGGCGGAGGACGTGGTGACCGAGCTGAGCCAGCTGTACCGCTACGGCGACGACGCCGAGCGGCGTGGGGTGCTGCGCGGGCTGAACGGCCTCACCAAGACCTGGGTGCTCGACGAGCAGGTCGTCGTCGCCGGACGGCTGCTGGTCTCGGATGCCTTGCGGGCCAACGACATCCGGTTGGTCGCGGCCGCAATGGGCACCTTCGCGGCGCGTCACCTCGACCAGCACGCCTGGCGGCACGGGGTGCTGAAATGCCTCTTCGTGGGCGTTCCGCTGGCAGCCGTGGACGAGCTGGGCGAGCGTGCCGACGACGAACTCCGGCGGATGGTCTCCGACTACGCCGACGAACGGAGAGCGGCCGGACGTGACGTCCCCGCCGACGCTCTCGAATTGCTGAAAGAAGGCCTCTGATGCGTATCTTCGATCCCCATATCCATATGACCTCGCGGACCACGGACGACTACGAGGCGATGTACGCGGCCGGGGTCCGCGCCCTCGTCGAACCGGCGTTCTGGCTCGGCCAGCCGCGCACCAGCGTCGGCTCCTTCACCGACTACTTCGACGCCCTCATCGGCTGGGAACGGTTCCGCGCCGCCCAGTTCGGCATCCGGCACCACTGCACGATCGCACTGAACCCCAAGGAAGCCAACGATCCGCGCTGTGTCGAGGTCCTCGACGTGCTGCCCCGGTACCTGGCGAAGGACGGTGTGGTCGCGGTCGGCGAGGTCGGCTACGACTCGATGACCAAGGAAGAGGACGAGGTCTTCGCGCGGCAGCTGGCACTCGCGGTCGAGCACGACCTCCCGGTGCTGGTGCACACCCCACACCGCGACAAGCTGGAGGGGACCAAGCGGACGCTCGACGTCGTCCGCGAGGCCGGGCTCGCTCCGGAGAAGGTCGTGGTCGACCACCTCAACGAGGTCACCGTCAAGCTCGTCAAGGATTCCGGCGCCTGGATGGGCTTCTCCATCTACCCGGACACCAAGATGGACGAACACCGGATGGTCGAGATCCTGCGCCAGTACGGGCTGGACAACATGATCGTCAACTCGGCCGCCGATTGGGGCCGCTCGGATCCGCTGAAGACGTACAAGACCGGGCAGGCGATGCTCGAAGGCGGCTTCACCGAGTCCGATGTGGACAAGGTGCTGTGGGAGAACCCGGTCGCCTTCTACGGCCAGAGCGGCAGGCTCACCCTCGACCCACTGCCCGGGTTCACCGGTGAGGCACAGGAATTCGCGGGCAACTCGGTGCTGCGGGGAGCGCGTAAATGATCTCGTACTGTACGAACGTGCATCCCGCCGAGGACGTCGGCGGGATCGTCGCGCAGCTCGAAAAGTACGCGCTGCCGGTGCGCGAGCGGCTGGGCGCCGATCGGCTCGGTGTCGGGCTCTGGCTGTCCGCCCCGGTCGCGCGGGGGCTCGCCGACGACGCTTCGGCAAGGAGGGCCTTCCGTGCGGAGCTGGACGCGCGCGGGCTGTCCGTGTACACGCTCAACGCGTTCCCGTACGGCGGTTTCCACGACGAGGTCGTCAAGCATGCCGTCTATCGTCCACAGTGGACCGAAACGGACCGGGTCGCCTACACGATCGATTGCGTGACCGTCCTCGCGGACCTTCTCGCCGAAGACGCGTCGTACGGCAGCATCTCGACGCTCCCGCTCGCCTGGCGGGAACCGTGGACCGAGCACGACGACCACCGCGCGGCGGGGGCGTTCGAACAGGTCGTCCGGGCGAGCCGGGTCACCGGCGACCGGCCGATCAAGATCGCCGTCGAACCGGAACCCGGTTGTGTGCTGGACACCGTGGCTGACGCGCTGGACTGGCTGTCCGGCCGCGTCGACCCGGAGTACGTCGGGCTGTGCCTGGACACGTGTCATCTGGCGGTGTCGTTCGCCGACCCCGACGAGACCCTCGCGGCGATCGCGAAGTCGGGTCTGGACATCGTCAAGGTCCAGGCTTCCGCCGCACTGCACGTCGAAAAGCCGTCCGAGGCCCGCGACGCCTTGGCCGGGTTCGCGGAACCCCGTTACCTGCACCAGGTTCGCGAACTCGCCGCGGACGGTCGTGTGCTGAAGGCCGATGACCTGCCGGAGGCGATGACCGAACTGCCGGGGGAGGGACCGTGGCGCGTGCATTTCCACCTGCCGCTGCACCAGGCCCCGGCCGCGCCGCTCACCACGACAACGGACGTACTGCGCACGGTGGCCGCCGCCCTGCCCGGTGAACCGCATATCGAGGTCGAGACCTACACCTGGAGCGTGCTGCCGGACGCCGGCGACCTCGTCGGCGGCATCGCCGCCGAACTCGAGTGGGCGCAACGCAACCTCGTCAAGGAAGGGGTTTCCGCGTGAAGCCGCTGGTGGTGATCGACGTCGTCGGGCTGACCCCGAAGGCGTTGCGGGATATGCCGAAACTGTCCGCGGTGGCGCACGACGGCTGGCAGGCAGAACTCGGGACCGTGCTGCCCGCGGTCACCTGCAGCGCGCAGTCGACGTTCCTCACCGGACTGATGCCCGCGCAGCACGGGATCGTCGGCAACGGCTGGTTCTTCCGCGAGCTCGGCGAGATCTTCTTGTGGCGCCAGCACAACCGGCTCGTCGGCGGGGAGAAGCTCTGGGAGACCGCCCGTGCGGCGCATCCCGGCTACACCGCGGCGAACGTCTGCTGGTGGTACGCGATGGGGATGTCCACCGACGTCACGGTGACCCCGCGGCCGATCTACCACGCCGACGGCCGCAAGTCGCCGGACGCCTACGTGCGGCCGCCCGAGCTGCACGACCGGCTCACCGGTGAGCTGGGGGAGTTCCCGCTGTTCCAGTACTGGGGCCCGACGGCGTCGATCAAGTCGAGCAAGTGGGTGATCGGCGCGGCCCGGCAGATCCTGCGAGAGCGGCGTCCGGACCTGCTGCTGACCTACGTCCCGCATCTGGACTACGACTTGCAGCGCTTCGGCCCCGATGCCCCCGAGGCGGTGAAGGCCGCACGGGCGCTGGACAACGCACTGGCGCCGCTGCTCGATGACGCCCGCAACGCCGGGGCGACCGTGGTCGTGTTGAGCGAGTACGGGATCACGCCGGTGAGCAGGCCGGTCGATATCAACCGCGCGTTGCGCCGCGAGGGACTGCTGGAGGTCTACACCCAGGCGGGGATGGAATACCTCGACCCGTGGGCCTCGCGCGCGTTCGCCGTCGCCGACCACCAGGTCGCGCACGTCTACGTCCGCGACGAGTCCGATGTGGACCGTGTCCGGTCGATCGTCGGCGAGCTGACCGGCGTCGACGAGGTCCTCGACCGGGAGGCGCAGGCGAAGCACGGGATCGACCACGAACGCGCGGGCGAACTCGTCGCCGTCGCCGAACCGGATTCGTGGTTCACGTACTACTACTGGCTCGACGACGAGCGGAAACCCGACTTCGCACGCGGCGTCGAGATCCACCGCAAACCCGGCTACGACCCGGCTGAGCTGTTCTTCGACCCGGAGGACAAGTTCGCGAAGGTGCGGGCCGGGCTCAACCTGGCGAAGAAGTTCGCCGGGCTGCGGTACGCGATGGACGTCGTCCCGACCGATCCGCGCTGGGTGCGAGGTTCGCACGGACGACTGCCGGATGCAGGCGAGGACGGTCCGGTGCTGCTGTGCTCCGACCCCGCCTTCCAGCCGTCCGGCCGCATCGGCGCGACCGACGTCCACCCGTTGCTCCTGTCCCTGCAAGGCCTGAAATAGGAGGAAGGCTCCACCGCATCCGGTTCCTTGATCGCCGCCGCTCATCGAAAGGATCGCATCAGCCATGTCTCTGAAACGGCTCGGCGCCCTTGTCGCGTCGACAGTCACGGCTTGGGCAGGCATCGCGCTGCCGGTGCAAGCCGCGCCGGAGCACGAAGCGGCGACCGTCCTTGTCTTCTCCAAGACCGCGGGCTTCAGGCACGATTCGATCCCCGCGGGGATCGCGGCGATCAAGGAACTGGGTGCGCAGCACCACTTCGGAGTGGAGGCCACCGAGGACGCGGCGGCCTTCACCGACGCGAACCTCAAACGCTTCAACGCGGTCATCTGGCTCTCCACCACCGGTGACGTGCTGAACGCGACGCAGCAGGCCGCGTTCGAGCGGTATGTCAACGGCGGTGGCGGGTACGTCGGTGTGCACGCCGCCTCCGACACGGAGTACGACTGGCCGTGGTACGGCGAGCTGGTCGGCGCGTACTTCAAATCACATCCGCAGATCCAGCGGGCGAACGTCAAGGTCGAGGACCACGACCACGTGTCCACTGTGGATCTTCCGGACACCTGGCCGCGTACCGACGAGTGGTACAACTACCGCCAGAACCCGCGGAACAAGGTCCACGTGCTGGCCAGCCTGGACGAGACCAGCTACCAGCCCGGCGACGGCGCGATGGGCGATCACCCGATCGCCTGGTGCCATGAGAACTCCGGCGGCCGGTCCTGGTACACCGGTGGCGGCCACACAAAGGAGTCCTACGCCGAGCCCGCCTTCCGTTCGCACCTCGCGGGCGGCATCCGTTACACCACCAAGCTGAGCGAAGCGGGCTGCGCCAACACGACCGACGACCCTCCGGCCGACGCCGAATTCGACCAGATCACCCTGGCGAAGGGCGAGGAGAAGACCGGCGAGCCGATCGCGCTCGCGGTGCTCCCCAACCGCGACGTGCTGCACACCTCGAGGGACGGCCGTGTCTGGTACACCAGCTCCGCCGCCACGACCAGACTTGCCGCCCAGGTTCCCGTGTACAGCCACGACGAGGACGGGTTGCAGGGTGTCGCCATCGATCCCGGCTTCGCGAAGAACCGATGGGTCTACCTGTACTACGCGCCCAAGCTGAACACTCCGGCCGGTGACGCCCCGCAGAACGGCACCCCGGCGGACTTCGCGCCGTTCAAGGGCTACAACCAGTTGTCGCGGTTCAAGCTGAGCGCCGCGGGCACCCTTGACCTCGCCAGTGAGCAGAAGATCCTTCAGGTGCCCGCCGAACGAGGGATCTGCTGCCACGCGGGCGGAGAGATCGACTTCGACGCCAAGGGCAACCTGTATCTGTCCACAGGGGACGACACGAACCCGTTCTCCTCGGACGGTTTCACCCCGATCGACGAACGAGCGGACCGCAACCCGGTCTACGACGCCCAGCGTAGCGCGGCCAACACCAACGACCTGCGCGGCAAGGTACTGCGGATCAAGGTCGGCGCGGACGGCAGGTACACCGTGCCCCAGGGGAACCTGTTCCCGCGCGGCACCGCCAAGACCAAGCCGGAGATCTACGCGATGGGCTTCCGGAACCCGTTCCGGTTCACCGTCGACCGCAAGACCGGCTGGATCCACCTCGCGGACTACGGCCCCGACGCGGGTGCCGCGAATCCCGCGCGCGGTCCCGGCGGCACGGTCGAGTTCAACCTGATCAAGCAGCCGGGCAACTACGGTTGGCCGTACTGTGTCGGGGACAATCAGCCGTTCATCGACTACGACTTCGCGACCGAGAAGTCGGGTGCCGCGTTCGACTGCGCCGCACCGAAGAACCTGAGCCCGCGCAACACCGGGCTGACGAATCTCCCGCCGGTCCAGAAGGCGTGGATCGCCTACGACGGCGGTTCGGTGCCGGAGTTCGGCGACGGCCCGGAATCGCCGATGGGCGGCCCGGTCTACCGCTTCGACGCGGCGAACCAGTCCCAGACGAAGTTCCCCGCCTACTACGACGGCAAGACGTTCGCCTACGAATGGGAACGCAGCTGGATCAAGGAGATCGGCGTCGGGCCGAACGGCGAACGCGGTGCCATCAAACCGTTCTTCGACTCGATGACGCTGACCCGCCCGATGAACATCGAGTTCGGGCCCGACGGCGCGCTCTACATCCTCGACTACGGCAGCGGATACTTCGGCGGCTCCAAGGAATCCGCGGTCTACCGCGTCGACTACACCAAGGGCAGGCGGACGCCGGAGGTGAAACTGGCGGCGGACAAGACGTCCGGCCAGGGACCGCTGACCGTCCGGTTCGACCCGGCCGGGACGCATGATCCCGACCAGCAGGCACTGACCTACGCCTGGGACTTCGACGGCAACGGCACGGTCGA
Organism: uncultured Actinomycetota bacterium; assembly: GCA_963766045.1. Lineage (GTDB taxonomy): Bacteria > Actinomycetota > Actinomycetes > Mycobacteriales > Pseudonocardiaceae > Amycolatopsis. Next base: position 1,089,554 of record CAVXYN010000003.1, read on the forward strand.
CTCGACCGAGCAGGGCCCGGTTTCCCACACCTACCCCACGAACGGCCAGTTCACGGCGAAGCTTTCGGTCACCGACGCCACCGGGCTGACCGGCGCAGCCAGCGTGGTGGTGACGGTCGGCAACACCGCGCCGGTGGTCACCCTGAAGACGCCGGCCAACGGCAGTGTGTTCAGCTTCGGTGACACGGTCCCGTTCAAGGTCGAGGTGACCGATGCCGAGGACAACCCGGTCGACTGTGCCAAGGTGACCGTCGAATACATCCTCGGTCATGAGGGCCATGGCCATCCGCTCAGCCGGGCAACCGGTTGCGAAGGCACGATCGACACTCCTGCCGACGAAGGCCATGGGCTGGACTCCGACGTGTTCGGGGTCATCAACGCGACCTACACCGACAAGGGCGCCAACGGTGTCCCGGCGCTGACCGGTGAGGCGGAAAGCCTGCTGCAGCCCAAGTTCAAGCAGGCCGAGTTCTACACCGAGTCCAGCGGGATCGAGGTCGTCGGGCACGACGGCGCCAGTGGCGGCAAGCGGGTCGGCCATATCGAATCCGGTGACTGGATCAAATTCGATCCGGTGAACCTCGCCGGCGTGAGCGGTATCGGCTACCGGGTCTCCTCCGGCGGTGCCGGCGGAACGATCGAGGTGCGCTCGGGCGCGGTGGACGGACCGCTGGTGCAGACGGTGACCGTGGCGAACACCGGCGACTGGGACACCTATGCCGACCTGCCTCCCACCGCGATCACCGATCCCGGTGGCACCCATCCGCTCTACCTGGTGTTCAACGGCACCGGTTCCGGCGGTTTGTTCGACGTCGACGCGATCACCTTCGAGGAGTCTTGATGAGCCGTCCGATCACGTTGTTCACCGGCCAGTGGGCGGATCTCCCGTTCACCGAGGTGTGCAAGCTCGCCAGCGAATGGGGCTACGACGGCCTCGAGATCGCTTGTTCCGGCGACCATTTCGAGGTCGACCGCGCACTGTCCGAAGAGGACTATGTGCCGGGACGGCTGCGACTGCTCGCCGAACACGGCCTCAAGGTGTGGGCCATTTCCAATCACCTTGTCGGCCAAGCGATCTGTGACGATCCGATCGACGAACGGCACCAGGCCATCATCCCTTCCAGGGTGTGGGGTGACGGTGAACCGGAGGGCGTTCGTCAGCGTGCGGCGAAGGAAATGGCCGACACCGCCCGTGCGGCGGCGAAACTCGGCGTGGACACGGTGATCGGGTTCACCGGTTCGAAGACCTGGAAGTACGTCGCGATGTTCCCGCCGGTCTCGCAGGCGGTGATCGACGAGGGCTATGAGGACTTCGCGAACCGGTGGAACCCGATCCTCGACGTCTTCGACGAGGTCGGTGTCCGGTTCGCGCACGAGGTGCATCCCTCGGAGATCGCTTACGACTACTGGACGACCAAACGTGCGCTCGAAGCCGTCGGCAACCGTCCGGCGTTCGGGCTGAATTGGGATCCTTCGCATTTCATCTGGCAGGACCTCGACCCGGTCGGTTTCATCCTCGATTTCGCCGACCGGATCTACCACGTGGACTGCAAGGACACCAGGAAACGGTTCGACGGCCGCAACGGAAGGCTCGGCTCGCATCTCCCGTGGGGAGATCCCCGGCGGGGTTGGGACTTCGTCTCGACCGGTCACGGCGACGTGCCGTGGGAGGACTGTTTCCGCGCACTGAATTCGATCGGTTACGCCGGTCCGATTTCAGTGGAATGGGAGGACGCCGGCATGGACCGGCTGCGGGGAGCGGCGGAAGCCGTGACCTACCTGCGGGGGCTCTTGTTCGAAAAGCCGACGGCGGCCTTCGACGCGGCTTTCAGCAACCAGAAGTGAGGGCGTTTCATGTGCGGTGAAGAAGCTGAGCAGTTCCACTCTCGACGCGCATTGCTGCGGGGTGCGGCCACGGCGGCGCTGGCGGTCGGTGCGGCGGTCGCCCTGCCGAGCGTGGCGAACGCCCAAAGCGCCGAGAATGCGCAGGAATCCGAAAGCGCGGGCCGTGGCCGGGGACGTATCCCGGTGGACAAGATCAGCATCCAGCTCTACACCCTGCGCAACGCGCTGCAGGCCGATCTCCCCGGGACGCTGTCCGCGCTGGCCGACATCGGCTACCGGAAGGTCGAACTGGCCGGGACCTACGGACGCTCCGCCCAGGAGTTCCGCGGGCTGCTCGACAAGTACCACCTGCGGGGAACGTCGGCGCATATCGGCATCGACGGCGACATCAACAAGACGATCGCGGACGCCAAGATCCTCGGCAACAACCGCGCCATCGTGCCTTTCGCCCAGTACTCGACCGTCGAGGAATGGAAGGCCTTCGCCGGACGGCTCGAGGAGGCGGGCAAGCTCTTCCGCGCCGCCGGGATCCAGTTCGGCTACCACAACCACGCCCACGAATTCGCGCCGATCGGCGGCGTGCGGCCGTATGACGTGATCACGTCCAACACCACCGGGCGGAACGTGAACCTCGAGATCGACCTGTTCTGGGCGGTGCACGGTGGGGCCGACCCGATCGACCTGTACCGCAAGAACTTCCCGAGGGTCACGCAGTACCACGTGAAGGACCGGACCGCCGACGGCCAGATGGTCGACCCCGGCAAGGGGGTCATCGACTTCCCCCGCATCTTCCGGGCCACGCGGCCGAACCTGGCCGAGTACATCGTCGAGCACGACAACCCTGCTGATGCACTGGTCACCGCTCGAACCGGTTTCCGCTATCTCCGTAACCTCTGTTTCTGACTGGGGAATCCACAATGGACAAGAAAACCAAGGGCGGGCTGTCCCGCAGATCGGTGCTGGCGGGCACCGCGGCGGGCGCGCTGGCCCCGATCATCGTCGCCGGCTCCGCGGGGTCGGCACCGGCGGCAGCGGCCGGGCTCACCCGGCGGATCACCCTCTACGCCGACAACGTGCCCGGCACCACCCGGGTCGGCTATGGCCTCGAGCCGGGCAAGCCGACGATTCCCGGGCCGCTGCTGGAAATATACGAAGGCGACACCCTCGAGATCGAGCTGGTCAACAACACCGACCAGCGGCTGTCCATCCACCCGCACGGCGTCAACTACGACACCAAATCCGACGGTTCCCCGTTCAACGACTCCTTCAACAAACCGGGTGAGACCAAGAAGTACATCTGGAAGTCCCGCACCGCCTACCAGGCGGCCAACGGGTTCTGGATGCCGGGCAGCGCGGGTTACTGGCACTACCACGACCACGCGTACGGCACCGGCGACCACGGCACCATCGGCCTGCTGAAAGGTCTCTACGGCGGCCTGATCGTCCGCAAACGCGGTGATCTGCTGCCAAGCAAGACGTTCACCGTGGTGTTCAACGAAATGTGGGTCAACCACCAGATCGCCCCGAACACCCCGATCTTCGAGGCGAATCTCGGTGAGCGCGTCGAGTTCGTCTGCATCGGGCACGGAAACCTGATGCACACCTTCCACCTGCACGCGCACCGCTGGGCGGACACCCGCACCGGCATGCTCACGAGCGCCACCGACAACGCGCAGGTGATCGACAACAAGACCCTGGACCCGGGCAACTCGTTCGGATTCCAGGTGATCGCGGGCGACGGTGTCGGCGCCGGTGCGTGGATGTACCACTGCCACGTCCAGCAGCATTCCGACGACGGTATGTCCGGGGTGTTCCTGGTCCGCAATGCCGACGGCGGGATGCCCGCCGGCGCGCAGGAGGCGATCGACCGGTTCAAGGGGCATCAGCATCCGGGCGCGACCTCCGACGACGCGTCGAACACCGCGGCCGGCACGCATGCGCATAACCACTAGTTCCCCGACCATCACGAAAGGAGCGAGAGAATGAGACGAAACGTTTCGCAACGCTGGTTCCGCAAACGGCCTTTGGCCGCGTTGGCGGTCGGGGCCGTCGTCACGGCGGGCCTTCCGCTGACGATCGCACCCGTGGCTCAGGCCGCGACGAACGTCCCGGTCAACGTCCTGGTCTTCCACGGCGCCGCCGCCGATCAGAAGGACCCGGTTGTCCGCGCCACGGACGCGATCGCCAGCCTGGGGCAGGCGAACGGGATCACCGTGACGTCCTCTTCGGACCCGGCGGTGTTCAGCCCGGCAGGCCTCGCGAAGTACCGCGGTGTCGTTTTCCTGTCCGCACAGGGGGTCACGCTCAACCGCGACCAGGAAACCTCGCTGCAGAACTACATGAAGGCGGGCGGTGGCTTCCTCGGTCTTTCCGACGCGGCACGCGCGCAGGATGGATCGCAGTGGTTCTCCGGGCTGATCGGGGCGCGTCCGGTGGGTGCGCGTCCCAACCCGGAGGCCGTCACCTCGGTCACCGCGAGTGCGGAGAATCCGCCCAACGAGACCAAGGAAAAGCTGGCCGACAACAATTCGAACACCAAGTGGCTGGCGTTCACGCCGACCGGGTGGGTCGCCTACAAGATGGCCGCCCCGGTCGCGGTGAGCAGCTACGCGCTGGTTTCGGCCAACGACGCCGAAACCCGCGACCCCAAGAACTGGACCCTGCAGGGCTCCAACGACGGAACCACGTGGACCGACCTGGACTCCAGGACCAATGAGGTGTTCGCCGAGCGTCAGCAGAGCAGGACGTTCACGTTCACCAACACCACGGCGTACGCGAACTACCGCCTGAACGTGACCGCCAACTCGGGCGCGACGATCGTGCAGCTCGCCGATCTCAACCTGTTCAAGGACCAGTCGACTACGCCGCCTCCGCCGGAGCCCGCTGTCCAGCAGGCGACCGTCGACGTCCTCGACAAGGCGAACCCCTCCACTGCGGGGATGGGCGCCAGCTGGGTCCGCACCGACCGGTGGCTCAACTGGGAGACCAACCCGACCGGCACCGTGCACACGGTCGCGCAGGTTCAGGAGAAGACCTATCAGCCGGGTGTCGGCGCGAACGGCGCGTTCCATCCGGTCTCCTGGTGCCGTGACTACGACGGCGGCCGGTCCTTCTACACCGGCATGGGCCGGACCGAGGCCAGCTACGGCGAAGCCCAGTTCCGCGGCCACCTCCTCGGCGCGCTGCGCTGGACCACCGGCATGGTGCGCGGGGACTGCAAGGCCGGTATCGCGGCGAACTACAAGATCGAGCGTCTGACCCCGAAGAACCAGCCGGGCCAGCTCGATCAGATGGGCGAGCCGCACGGTCTGACGATCGCGCCGAACGGCCGTGTCTTCTACATCGGCCGCGGTGCCTGCGCCGGTAACGCGGTGCCGACGCCGAACGACTGGACCAACCCCGAGATCGGCGCCGGCTGCGGCACGGTCCACCAGTGGGACCCGGTCACCAACAAGGCGAAGCTGCTCACCACCCTCAAGGTGATGGGTAACCGCGGCAGCGGTGGCGAGCTGGTCAAGAACGAGGAAGGCCTCCTCGGGCTGATGCTGGACCCGAAGTTCAGCGAGAACGGCTTCATGTACGCCTACTGGATGCCGCACGAGTCGATCGACCGTGACAAGCGGATCGGCAAGCGCACCGTTTCGCGGTTCACCTACGACCTGACGAAGCAGACCTTGGACCAGGCGACCCGCAAGGATCTCCTGTCCTGGGACGTCCAGATCCACAGCTGCTGCCACGCAGGCGGCGGGATGGACTTCGACAAGGACGGGAACCTGTACATCGGTTCCGGTGACAGCAACTCGTCGCAGGGGTCGAACGGCTACTCGGGCAACAACTGGACGCTCGACTGGCAGGGCGTGTCGTTCCAGGACGCGCGCCGCACGGCCGGTAACACCAACGACCTCAACGGAAAGATCCTGCGGATCCACCCGGAGCCGGACGGCACCGTCACGATCCCGCAGGGGAACCTGTTCCCCGAGGCGAACGATCCGGGCAACAAGACCAGGCCCGAGATCTACGTGATGGGCGTGCGGAACATCTCGCGCCTGGCGATCGACAAGGAGACCAACTGGCTGACCGCCGCCTGGGTCGGTCCGGACGCCGGGTCGCCGAGCCCGGAACTCGGCCCGGCGAAGTACGAGACCGCCACCATCATCACCGAGGCGGGTAACCACGGCTGGCCGTATTGCATGGGCAACAAGCAGCCCTACCGCGACCGCAGCAGCACCAACGCCGCGGAGCTGACCGGCTGGTACGACTGCGACAACCCGGTGAACACCTCGCCGCGCAACACGGGCCTGGTGAATCTGCCGCCGGTCAAGAAGAACATGATCTGGTACTCGCCGGACGGCGGCGGACCGGTGTTCCCGAACCGGCCGAACAGCGGCATCCCCACCTACAACGCCGCGGACGCGACCTACACGCAGCCTTACCTGCGTGGCGGTGGCCAGGCGGTCATGAACGGTCCGACGTACCACCGCGACAAGGTGAACACCAACAGCGGTGTCGCCTGGCCGGCGTACTGGGACGACAAGTGGTTCATCGGTGACCAGAGCAACTCGGCGAACCGTATCGCGGTCACCGTCGACCCGGCGGGTGTCCCGACGCAGCAGCCGCCGGTCTTCGCCGAGACGCTGCGCCAGATCCTCCCCTCGGGTACCGCCGACGACCGGCTCTACAGCTGGATGGACGCCAAGTTCGGTCCGGACGGCGCGCTGTACATGCTCGACTACGGCACCGGCTTCTTCACCGTGCAGGACAACCAGAAGCTGATCAAGGTCAGCTACATCGGTGGTGCCGCGACCCCGGCGACCGTCGCGTCGTCGACCGCGGTGCAGAACAAGCCGCTCACCGTGGCGTTCACCGGATCGAAGTCCGGTGGCGTCTCGTACAAGTGGGAGTTCGGCGACGGCACGGTGTCGACGCAGGCCGACCCGCGGCACGTCTACCCGCGCACCGGTTTCTACACCGCCAAGCTGACCACGACCTATGCGGACGGCGAAGCGGTGACCACCAGGACATCGGTGAGTGTCGGTTGTTTCGTGGCCGATCCCAGAGCCACGGTCGGCATCGGTGACACGGATACCGGGGTCACCAACCGCAACGCGGGTGGTGGCTGCACGGTCGACGACATGATCGACGACGAAAGCACGTGGACCACCCACGCCGGTTTCGTCAACCATGTCAGCCAGGTCGTCGACGCGATGGCGGATCTCGGTGTGGTCAACGCGACCGAGGCGGACAAGCTGAACGCCGCGGCCGCCGCGTCGCCGATCGGGAACAAGGGCGTCACCGGGTACGACGCGATCTACGACGGCACGGCGGAGTCGTTCCGAAATTGGTCGCAGGCACCGTCCGGGCAGTTCACGATCCAGCCTGACGGGTCACTACGACCGTCCGGCGGACTGGGCATGCTGTGGTACTCGGCACGGCAGTACGGCAACTTCTCGGTGAAGCTGCAGTTCAAGGACATCGCGCCGACGGGCAACGCGAACAGCGGTGTCTTCGTCCGGTTCCCGGATCCGCGAACCCCGCTGGACCAACGTCCGCCGGGTAGCTGCGGCACCGTCGGTTCCGCGAGGACTTCGCAGGCGTGGGTCGCGATCTACTGTGGACACGAGGTCCAGCTGTACGACGGGGCCACCGGTGAACCGCAGAAGACCGGGTCGATCTACAACTTCGACCCGCGTCCGCTCGACCAGGCCGGCGTGAAGCCGAAGGGAACCTGGAACGAGTACGAGATCAAGGTCGTCGGACAGCATTACACGATCAGCCGCAACGGCGCGGTGATCAACGAGTTCGACAACACGCCCGGCCAGGTTTCGTCCCGGCCGAGCGACCCGTCGACCGATTTCCGGCAGTTCGTCAGCGGGTTCATCGGTCTGCAGAACCACGGTGACAACGACCTGATGGAGTTCCGCAACATCCGGGTGCGGCAGCTGTAGCGCGAAAACCGGCCGGGCGCGCTTCCCGTGCGCCCGGCCGGTTTCCCTGTAAGGAAGGTTCTCCCGCGATGTCCCCAAGAAATCTCGCTGCGGCCGTGCTGGTCGCGGCCCTCGCGTTACTGGGGCTGGCGTTGCCCAGCTCCTCCGCGCCCGCCGTCGCCGCACCGGTCCAGACCCTGAAGTGGACCGGAACCCCGAGTATGACGTCCTATGGGGAAGCGCCGACCACCGCGCTTCCCGGCGAAACGAAGATCATCTTTGAGAACAGCCTGGCGACACAGCCGCCGCCGGCACCCGGCACGATGTCGCACACCCTGACGTTCGACACCACGACCCCGGGCTACAACACCGACGTCGACCTCAACATCTTCGCCAATCCCCAAGACGACAAGGGTGGCTACTACGAAGCGATCGTCACGCTGACACCGGGCAAGTACCGGTACCACTGCGTGGTGAACGGCCACGAGCAGATGGTCGGCGAGCTGATCGTCTCGGGCGATCCCGTACCCGACACCACGCCGCCGACCGTGACCGCGAACGTCACCGGAAACCGTGACACGGCGGGCAATTACCTCGGCTCCGCGACGGTGAACCTCGCCGCCACGGACAATGCCGGCGGGTCCGGTGTGGACAAGACCGAATACAAGCTCGACAGTGGTGCGTGGACCGCGTACACCGCGCCCGTGGTGGTCAGCACCGTGGGTTCGCATATGGTCCACTACAAGGCGACCGACAAGGCCGGAAACGTTTCCGCGGAAGGAATGTCGTCGTTCGCCGTCGTCGCGGACCAGCCGGGTGACAAGACGCCGCCGACGGTGACGGCCGAGGTGATCGGCACGAAGGACACCGCGGGCAACTACGTCGACACCGCCACGGTGAAGCTGACCGCGGTCGACGAAACGGGTGGTTCCGGCGTCGACAAGGTCGAGTACAAACTGAACGACGGTGCGTGGACCGCTTACTCGGCACCGGTCGCGGTGACCGCGCCGGGTATGCACATGTTCCACTTCCGTGCCTCCGACAAGGCGGGCAACCAATCGCCCGAGGGCATGGAACATTTCACGGTGGTCAGCAGTGACACCACCGCTCCGGCGGTGACCTCCGAGGTGACCGGCAACAAGGACACGGCAGGGAACTTCATCACCAAGGCGACCGTGACGTTGACGGCCACCGATGCCGGTTCCGGTGTGGACAAGGTCGAGTACAAATTGGACGGTGGGCCCTGGCTGGCGTACTCGGCGCCACTGGCGCTCACGGTGGTCGGTGCGCACACCGTGAACTACCGCGCGACCGACAAGGCGGGCAACGTCTCGCCGGAGGGCACGTCGGCGTTCACCATCGTCCAAGGCGAGGACACCACCGCGCCGACCACGTCGATCGTCGTCAGCGGTGATCTCGACGGCGCCTGGAACTACATCGCCGCTGCGACCATCAACCTGACCGCGACGGACGCCGGTTCCGGTGTGGACAAGGTCGAGTACAAACTGGACGGTGGGTCGTGGACGACCTACTCGGCACCGGTCAAGGTGACCGCCCTCGGAACGCATACGGTGACCTACCGCGCGTCCGACAAGGCGGGCAACGTCTCGGCGGAACAGGGTGGCGCGTTCACCATCGTCGAGTCGCCGCCGGGACCGGACGCCTGTCCGGACTCGGACGTCCGTGACACCGTGATGCTCGGGGAGACCGACAGCCAGGTCGAGAATCGCGACATCGGCAACGGCTGCACGATCAACGACGCCATCGACGACGAGTCGGAATACTCGTCGAACGACCAGTTCGTCGCCTACGTCAGCGCGGTGGCGCAGGAACTGGTCGACACCGAGGTGATCTCGTCCCAGGAGAAGAACCTGATCGTCACCGCCGCGATCGAATCCGGGATCGGCGGCACTCCGGAGGAGGAACCCACCAACACCAGGCCGGAGACGAAGAACCCCGGCATGAAGAAGGTCGTGAAGACTCCCATCCGGGACGTCTGACCGGCTCGAGTAAGCGCGTGAAGGCCCCCTTCCCTCCTTGGCTGAGCTGAGGGAAGGGGGCCTTTACGGCGACCTGGACCGATGTGGTGGTGCGAAGGCCACTTTGGTGCCCGATCCGCGCATCAGCCACCTCCCACGTCACCACCGTCCACACCGGACAGACATGTCCCGAACGCCACATTCGAGACGGTCAATGTCCCCAATGTGGCATTCGGGACACTCCGGGCCAGCCGTGCTCGGCGTCGTGCAGATCATCGCCACCGGGGTCGCGATCGTGGTGTCCTTCCGCAAGAAATGACGTGAAGGCCCCCTTCCCTACCCTCAGGGTAAGGAAGGAGGCCTTCACGGACTTCCGATCGGCTACCGGCCGGCTACTTCCGGGAGCGCCCGAGGATGCGACGGCGTCCACCGTTGGTGCGTTCCTCGTGCAATTCCTTCAGTGACAGCATCATCGCGTCTTCCTGCTTCATCAGCGGGTCGTTGCGCAGGTCCTTCCAGACCGCCGCGCACAGCCCGACCATCACGAACACGAACGGCACCGCGATCAGGATGGTGAGGTTCTGCAGGCCGGTCAACGCCTCGTCCCCGCCGACCAGCAGCATGACCGCCGCGACGGCGCCCATCAGCACACCCCAGAAGATCACCACGCTCTTCTGTGGATGCACGCTGCCGCGCTGGGACAACGTGCCCATCACGACGGACGCGGCGTCCGCGCCGGAGACGAAGAAGATCGACACCAGGAGCATCACCAGGATCGCGATCGGCACGAACCAGGGCAGCGTCTGCAGCAGCTCGAAGGTCGCCGATTGCGCGCTACCTGCTCCGGCGATGTCCGTACCCGAACGCTGCCTGCTGATCGCCGCGCCACCGAAGATCGCGAACCAGATCAGGCTCACGACACTCGGGATCGCGATGACCCCGAAGATGAACTGCCGGATGGTGCGGCCGCGCGAGATCCGCGCGATGAACATGCCGACGAAGGGCGTCCACGAGATCCACCACGCCCAGTAGAAGACCGTCCAGCCGCCGAGCCACGTCTGCATCTCGTCGCCACCGGTCATCCCGGTGCGGCCGGACATCTCCGCCAGTTCGCGGAAGTAGTCGCCGATCGCGCCCGGCACGATGTTGAGGATCAGCACAGTGGGCCCGACCACCAGCACGAACACCGCGAGCACCGCGGCGAGCACCATGTTGATGTTGGACAGCCACTGGATCCCCTTGGCCACACCGGACACCGCCGAGGCGATGAACGCGACGGTGAGGATCGCGATGATCGCCACCAGCAGGCCCTTGCCGGGGTCGTCGATCCAGCCGACGGCACCCATACCGCCACCGACCTGAAGGGCCCCGAGGCCGAGCGACGCGGCCGAACCGAACAGCGTGGCGAAGATCGCCATGATGTCGATCGCCTTGCCGAGCGGGCCTTCGGTCCGCCGTTTGCCGAGCAGCGGGGCGAACACCGAGCTGATCAGCTGGCTGCGGCCCTTGCGGAACGTACTGTAGGCGATCGCGAGCCCGACGACGGCGTAGATCGCCCACGGATGAACGGTCCAGTGGAACAACGTCGTCGCCATCGCGGTGTGGACGGCTTCGTCCGAGTTCGGCGCCGACGTGCCCGGGGGAGGGCTCGCCAAATGCGACACCGGTTCGTACACGCCGAAGAACATCAGGCCGATGCCCATACCGGCGCTGAACATCATCGCGATCCACGACGACGTCCGGAACTCGGGCAGTTCTTTGTCCTGTCCCAAGGGGATCCGGCCGTACCGGCTGATGGCCAGGCAGATGGCGAAGATCACGAACCCGCTCGCGGTGAGCACGAAGGCCCAGCCGCCGTACGGGATCACGGCATCGTTGAGCAGGGAAGACGCGACGCTGGCAAGGCTTTCCGGGGAGACGACACCCCAGACGATGATCGCGAGGGCGAGCACCGCCGCCACCCCGAACACGGTGCGGTCGGTTTCGGCCGGCCTGTCAGCGGCGCTGTCGAGCGGAACGTGCTCATCGGGCGTGTGCCCGGGGCCCGTCGTATCCGGTGCGTTGGCGAGATCTTTGTCGGCGACCTCTTCGGTCGCTGGTATACCGTCCTGCGAACTCATCGTTTCAGCCACGCGCCTGCCTCAGCGCGACTCCTTCCCACCCGATTTGACCCATTAGCTCCTTGCACCCTAACCATGAACACAAGGGGCGGCAGATCTTGCGGATGTGGGCCTGAGCTGGGGTGACGCCTCTCACCGGAGCCGCGATGACCCGGCCATCAGGAAGGCGCGCCGAGTTTCTCGCAAAGGGCCCTGCTGAACTGCGGTTCTTTCGCGAGGATTTCCGCGCATCCCTCGGTTTTCACGCTCATCACGGACTGCCATCCTTCGGGTGCCCATCGGTAGATCACGCGGATCGCCGGGTCCTTGTAGAAGTTGGTCCGGTCGACGACGAGCCAGTTCTGGTCGCAGGCGCGGGTGTCCGTGTCGATGGCCTCTCCGTCGGTCTGCGCGATCCGGACGGGCGCGCAGTGATCGGCGGGCGGATCGCAGCCCAAGGATCCACAGTGGCCCCAGGTGCCGTCCGGCAGCCTGTGCCAAGGCACTGAGCTCAAGGGATCGAGCACCACGGTCCGGTTCGCGATCGGGGACTTCGTGGTCAGCCGGAGTTCGACCGGTCCCTTCTGCTGGCAGCGGCCGACCTGGGCGTGGGCCGTGGAAAGCGCGCTGAAGCCGGGCTGGGCGTAGATGATGCCGTTCTCTTCGGTCACGCCGCCGGTCCGTGGATCGCGCGCGCAGTCCGGTGATTCGACCGGGATCTGGACCTGGATCAGCAAGGTGCGGTCGTCGGGTCCGTCGCGGACGGATGTGACCTCGGCGGACATGGACGTCCAGGGTGAAGGTGGTTCGGACGAGGCCGTGGTGGGTGCCGGGCTGAAGGAGGGGCTCGGCGGCGGAGCGGTCTGCGCGTAGGGGACTTCGGCCGCCAACACGAGTGCGAAGAGCGCTCCGCCGCCGAGCAGGACTATTGCGGTCCACAGGACAGGACGAAAAAGGTGCCGTCTATCGGTCATCAAACCCCCAGGTTCCGAGGGGATTCTAGGTGGTGGCGCCGCCTGTGCGGTGGGATTCCCAGGGTTGCAAGGGGTTGGCGGGCTCAGAGTTCCCGCTGCCGGCGACGTGGGGGTAACCCTGCTTCGCGTGGTTGCGCTGCAGGCTGTAGGCGACGAGGGCGATGAAGGCGATGGTGAAGATGAATGCGGTCATGGCAGTAAGTTTGCGCCACTCTAGTTTCTGCCACCAGTGGCAGTCCTGTCGTTGTGCATCAAAATCCTGCCAGCTATGCTCGGGGCATGCTGCAGACCGTTGCCGTCGTCCTGATCGATGACTTCGCCGCGTTCGAGTTCGGTGTCGTCTGTGAGGTCTTCGGCGACGACCGCACTGATGACGGTGTGCCCTTGCTGGACTTCCGGGTGTGCGGGGAGGTCGCCGGGAAACCGCTGAACATCGGCTATGGCGTGAAGGTGACTCCGGAGCACGGGCTCGACGCGCTCGAGGACGCCGACCTGGTCGTGGTGCCCGCTTGCGACGTCCGCGACGAGTACCCGCCCGCGGTGCTCGACGCGATCCGGGCGGCCTCGGCCCGCGGGGCCACCCTGCTCTCGGTGTGCACCGGCGCGTTCGTGCTTGGCGCCGCCGGGCTGCTCGACGGACGCCGGTGCACGAACCACTGGCGGCAGAGCGCCAAGTTCCGCGCGCGCTTCCCCGAAGCACATCTCGACCCGGACGTCCTGTTCGTCGACGACGGCGACATCATCACCAGCGCGGGCACCGCCGCCGGTATCGACGCCTGTCTGCACCTCGTCCGCCGTGAGCTGGGTTCGGCCGCGGCCACGGTGATCGCCCGGCGGATGGTCGTGCCGCCGCAGCGCGAGGGCGGCCAGCGTCAGTTCGTCGAGCACCCCATCCCGGAGTGCACCGCCGAGAGCATGCAGCCGGTGCTCACCTGGATGCTCGACACCATCGACCAGGACCACACCGTCGCCGAACTCGCCCGCCGGGCCCAGATGTCCGAACGGACCTTCGCCCGGCGATTCGTCGCCGAAACCGGCACGACCCCGCACCGGTGGCTGTCCACCCAGCGGGTGCTGCACGCGCGGACGCTGCTCGAAGAGACCACGATGGGCATCGACGAGGTCGCGCGCCGCGCCGGTTTCGGCTCAGCGGCGTTGCTACGGCACCATTTCAACCGGGTCGTCGGCGTTTCGCCGCACGACTACCGCAAGACCTTCGCCCCGGCACGCGCCTAGTCCTTTGTGGACCCAGTGGCCCTGGCGTGCTTACCCGCGAGGGCAAGGCCTACGACGTCTCCGCCCCCGACCTCTCCACCGTCTCCTAGGTGTGTTGCCCCTCCAAACACGCGTGTGCGCCGTCTGATCACGCGAGTTCCGTCTCCAGCCACGCGAGTGCCGCCGTGCGACCGCCCGGCCGCAGACGGCTCGCGTGCTCGAGCGGGCAACACGCGTGCTCGAGCGGGCAACACGCGTGATTGGGCGGGCAACACGCGTGATTGGGCGGGCAACACGCGTGATTGGGCGGGCAACTAGAGGACTACTTGCGGGCTAAGCGGGCGGAGATGCCCTAGCGTCCGGCCGCCATAGTCCTTTGTGGACGAACGGCGCTAGAGACTGAACACCGTGACGTACTCGGCATCCCGGACCACGTAACCGAACCGGGTGCGGAGTTCGCGGACCACGGCGCGCATATGTTCGGCGCCGTAGACCACGCCGATCGTGCCCGGGTCATCGTGGCGCTGTTCGTGTAGTTCGGCCAAGGCGTCCACGAGCAGTTTGTCCCGGCGTCCGACGATCAGGCTGTCGAGTTCGGGCATGGCCTCCGCGGCCTCGCCCCAGTCGTTCTCATCGTCGACGGTCAGGAACCGGGCCAGCATCCCACGGGTGCCGAAGCCGCGCAGGAAGGTGCCCACCGTGGGCGCGAGCACGGACATCATCAGCCGGTCACCCAGCGGGACCTGCCGCCAGCCGTCAGCGAAGTCTTCGCCGCTCAGATCCGGGCGGATCGTGGGCACGGTGAACGAATCGGCCTTCAGGTCCTGCACCACCAGCCCGAGCCGCCTGCTCCGCGCCGCCAGCCGGTAGCTCATGGTCAGCAGGGAAACTCCCGCGGCGGCTCCGACGCCCTCGGCGACCACGAGATCGCACTGGTTCGCCTGCCGCCGGACGGTGTCGAAATACGCCTGGGTGCCCAGATGCACCATGGGGAACAGCCGGAACGCCAGCTGCGATCCCTTGGCCCGCAGGGTCAGCACGACGGCACGGACGTCCAGTTCGTTCGCGACGATGATCTCCACGGCCACCACCTCCCGGTGTTCCAGGAATCCTGGTAACGCACGAGGGGGCGCCGAAGTTGCCTCAGCCGGTGCCGCGACCCGCTGCCTGGCCGAGGCTGTAGGCGAGCAGGCACGCACCTTCGGTGAAGCCGGTGACGGTCACGTTCCGGCCATCCGCGAGCTTGACGACGCAGTTGACGTCGTTGCCGAAGGTCCTCGCGAAAAAGGAGTTCTTGCCGCCGTTGGTGACCGAGGCGATCGCCTGCCACGGCACCACCGTGGTCGTCCCGCCGAAGGTGTGCACGAAACCGCCCTCGTACAAGGTGAAGACCTCGCCGCGCCGGACGGCGAACTGCCAGCCACGCCAGAAGCCGAGGACCACCAGGCCGAGCCCGCAGCCGACGACGAGACCGGGAATCGTCGCGTTGCCGCCGGCCCCGTTCGGGCCCGCGTCGACGATCAGGAACGTCACGGCTCCGAACGTCGCGACGAAGAGGCCGACCACCGCGGCGGCCAGCGCCACCAGTCCGCGACGGCGGTTGTTCGTGTCGTAGCGCTCCACGTAGGCGCCCAATTCGGTCACGGTCGTCCTCCAGCACCAGGTCGTTCGCGAGATGTTAGGCACGGGGAAAGGGGACCGGTCCCGACCTTGATCACGTTCCGTATTCGCTGACCGTCCTTTCACTCTTTCGGTGCCTTGTTGAATGGGCCGATCGGCTTCCGGTGGTGGTGAGGCCGTTTTGGCGGTTCGCGCAGACAGGTGACTTGCTTGACAGCAAGGCGAAAACGCCTAGCCTCCCCTCGGGACGATCAAGGGGTGTGGCTGCTTGATAGGCGGATCTCTGCCGGTCGAGTTCACGAGTTTTGTGGACAGGCGACAGGAGTTGGCCGATGCCAAACAGTTGCTGTCCACCACTCGGCTGCTGACGCTCGTCGGACCCGGCGGAGTCGGCAAGTCGCGGCTGGCGGTCCGGCTGGGTGCGAAGGTCCGGCGGGCTTTCCCGGATGGTGTCTGGCTTGTCCCTTTCGCCGGTATCGACGACGAGGCACTGGTGCCGGTCGCCGTCGCGCGGGCGCTGCAGCTCTACGACCACGGGGACCTTTCACCGGTGCAGACACTCGTCGAACGGCTCGCGGGCCGGCGGATGCTGCTCCTGCTGGACAACTGTGAACACGTCATCGAATCCTGCGCGAAATTGACGGACACGTTGCTGCGTAACCTTCCCGGGCTCAGGATCGTCGCGACCAGCAGGCACCGGCTGGGGGTCACCGGTGAACATCTGCTCGAGGTCGAGCCGCTTCGCGTGCCCGACCTGACCGCGCCGCCCGGTCCTCGTGATCAGTTTTCGGCGCTGGCCTTGTTCGCCGACCGGGCGGCCGCGGTCGTGCCTGGTTTCGAGATCACGGATGAGAACCGCCCGGCGGTGATCCGGTTGTGCCGACGGCTCGACGGGCTGCCGCTGGCGATCGAACTCGCCGCGGTCCGGATGCGCGTGCTGGGTGTCGAGCAGCTCGTCGACCGGCTCGACGACAGCTATCGGCTGCTGACCGGCGGCAGCCGCGCGGTGCTGCCGCGGCACCAGACCTTGCGGGCCGCCGTCGACTGGAGTCACGCGCTCTGCACGGCGCAGGAACAGCTGATCTGGGCGCGGGCCTCGGTTTTCGCAGGTGGTTTCGCGCTCGACGCCGCGGAAACCGTCTGTGCCGGGGAAAGCGTGCCGCGGGACGAGGTTCTCGAGGCCATCGCGGGGCTCGTCGACAAATCGGTACTCACCAGTGACCGCGAGGCCGAGCCGCCGCGCTACCGCATGCTCGACACGATCAGGCACTACGGCCGCGAGCGGCTGCGGGAGATCCCCGGCGCCGAGGAGGAACTGCGACGCCGTCATCGCGACTGGTTCCTCGGCTTCGCCTTGCGCTGCGAACAGGAATGGTTCGGGCCGGGGCAACGCGGCGTCGTCGAGAGGTTGCGGGCCGAACAGGACAACATCCGTGCCGCCCTGGACTTCTGCCTCACCATTCCGGGCGAACAGCTCGCCGGACTGCGGCTCGCGGGCAGCCTTTGGTTCTACTGGCACGGATGCGCGGCGCGGATCGAAGGAAGATACTGGCTCGAACTGGCCTTGGACGCGAATACCGGGCCGACCTCGGAACGCGCACGCGGGTTGTGGGTGGCGGGCCTGCTGGCCAACAACGTCGACGACCTTTCACGCGGAACGGAACTCGCCAGGGAATCCCGTGCACTGGCAACGGAAATCGGCGATGCCGCGGAAGCCGCGCACGCCGATTACGTCGCCGGCGTCATGGCCCTGTTCGGTGACGACCTCGATGGCGCGAGGGCGTTGTTCGAGGTGGCGGTGGACGGCCCGCCGGTCGAAGGACAACTGCTCAGCCTGTGGGCACTGGATCTGGTGGAACTCGCCGCCACCCTGTCCTTCTCCGGCGAGCCGGATCGCGCCATCGACGTATGCGAGCGCGCGCGGCGGCTCTGCGTGGAGCACGGCGAAGAGTGGGTCATGTCGTACGTCCAGCGCGTGCTCGCCTTGGCGCATACGGTAAAAGGTGCCTGGGCGACGGCCGACCTCCACGCGCGCGAGGCGCTGCGGCTGAAACATGGTCTGTACGACGCTGTCGGCGCGGGACTGACGCTCGATCTGCTGATGGTGATCGCGGCGAATCGCGACCGGTTCGAACGCGCGGCCGTTTTGCTCGGTGCCGCGGACGAGGTGTGGCGCGACATCGATCCCCACCGGTTCGGCTCGGCGAACTACAACACCGCACGGCTCGAACAGGATGCCCGCGTCCGGGTAGCGTTGGGAGAGAAGGGGTTCGAGCGGGCGTACCGGCGCGGACGGGACCGAGGGCTGGACGCGGGAGTCGCCCACGCGCTCGAAGAGCAGCCAAGGGCCGGGCGGGCTCGGCGGCCGGGTCCTGGTGCGGAGATGTTGACACGCCGGGAAAACGAGGTGGCCGAACTCATCGCGCTCGGGCTGAGCAACCAGCAGATCGCCGATCGGCTGGTGATCGCCCGGCGGACCGCCGAGGGGCATGTGGAACGCATTCTCACCAAACTCGGGTTCAGCTCACGCAGTCAGGTCGCCGCGTGGATCGCCGGTACACGATCCGATGAATGAAGGGACGGGAGATCATGAGTTCAGGACAACAAGGGCTGCTCGACCACCGGATGGCGGTCCTGGGGTCCGACGAGGAATACGTCGCGGCGGCCGTGCCGTTCCTGCGCGAGGGAATCGCGGCGCCGGATGAGCCGCCGCCCTTGATGATCAGCACGGCGGTGAAACTCGACCTGGTTCGGGACGCGCTCGGCGCGGACGCACGGCACGTCGAGTTCATCCCCAACGTGGAGTGGTACACCGGATCCGCGGCGAACGCATTGGCACAGGCCGCCGGTTACGTCGCCACCCACGCCGGTCCGGGTGGGTGCATCCACGCGATCGCCGAACCCGACTGGACCGGCAGGCCGGGCAGGTCCGCACGCGAGAGCGCGGAGTGGATCCGTTACGAGGCCTTGGTGAACGTGTTGCTGGCCCCGCTCGCGGTGACCGCGCTGTGCCCCTACGACGAGCGCACGACGTCTCCCGAGATCGTGGCGGCCGCGCGGCGGACCCACCCCAACGAGGTGCGGGGAGCGAGCCCGTCGTACACCGACCCCTTCGCGTTGATCGCGGAACTGAACGCCGCGCCACTGCCCGGACGTCCGGCTGGAGCGGCGGAAGTACGGCTCGACGGCGACCCCGGCGCGGTCTGCGCGTTCGTCCGCGCGCAGGCGGCCGCACACGGGCTGGATCCGGTCGAGGCAGGCGTCTTCGAATCCGCCGTCGCCGAGGTGGTCCACAACGCGCCCGCGGGGACGATCGTCCGCGCGTGGCCGATGTCGGGCGCGTCGGTATGCGAGGTCGCGGCGCCCTCCGGCAGGTTGGACGACATCCTGATCGGCTTCCGGCCTCCGGACACCCTCGAAGTCCAGCCAGGGCAAGGACTCTGGTTCACCCGGCAGGTTTGCGACTACGTGGATGTGCGCTCCGGTGCCGACGGCTGGCGGGTACGGATGCAGTCTCGTCCGCCGCGGTGACCCGGTTCCGTCCGGCGTGCTTTCCGCGGTACAGAGCCATATCCGCAGTGTGGAGCAGGCCGTCGATCGTGGTCTCCCCGCATTCCGGCCAGGTCGCGACACCGATCGTCACCGAGACCGGGACCGGGGCGCCTGCCCGGTCCCGGATGGTGAGTTTCCCGACCGAGTGGCGGATTCGTTCCGCGACGGCGAGCGCGTCGGCGGGCTCGACGCCGGCCTGCAGGACGGCGAACTCCTCGCCGCCCATGCGGCCGACGGCATCGCTGTGCCGTACGCACGAAGCCAGGACTCCGGCCACGCTTTCGAGCACGGTGTCGCCCGCGGCGTGGCCGTGGGAGTCGTTGATGGATTTGAAGTAGTCGAGGTCGAGCATCATGACCGCCACCGGACTGCGTTCCTTGCGGGCGCGCAGCAGCGCGGCTTCGGCCTGTGTGCGCCAGGCCTCGACGTTCAGCAGCCCGGTGCGGCTGTCGGTGCGTGCGGCAAGCCGGTACTGGTGCAGCAGAACACTTTGGTGGACAAGGTAAAGCGGGACGACCATCAGCAGCATCAGCTCCGGCCACCGGACGGCGGCTAGCGCCACGAAGACGCCGAGGACCAGCTGGCCGAATTCGAGGAGGTTGTCGGCCGCGCTGCCGAGTACCTCCCGTTTGCGGCGGATCTTCGCGGTCAGCAACAGGATCCCGCCGACGACGAAGCTGTTGACCGACCACTGGACGGCGAGTACCGCGATCAGCGCGGCCAGATCGGTCCAGCCGGTGTCGCCGGCGATGAGGTGGTCACGCAGGCCGGTGACGTCCGCGATGGTGCCGGCACCGAGCGCGGCCAGGGTCATCATCGCGGTGGTGAACAGCGCCCGGTGCGGCGGCCGGGACGCGTCGTAGCGGCCGACGAGTAGCCAGCGGTGCAGGTAGATCAGGGCGACTAGGGCGACTTCGGCCGAAGCGGGCAGCACGAGCGCTCCGGCCAGGATCCAGACGGAGCACAGGTCGACGTGCGGAAGATGCGAGTGGTCCCGGCGGATCCGTTCGATCGCCTGGGAGCCGTGCAGATGCAGCATCGCGCCGGCGGCGATCAGCCCGAGTGGTCCCCAGCTCGCCGGTGTGGCGAAGGTGATGGCCACCGCGACGGCCGCGAGGGCGAGGGCTTCGATGGTCAGGACGTAGGCGAGGGCGGGCCGCGGTAGCCGCCAGATGGACCAGTTCTTGAACGGTGCCCGGCCGGAGCCGGTTCTCTCGCCGTCGTCCACGGCCGTCACCTCGAATCCCGCGCGTACGTGACCGCCCACGCACTGTATTCGCCGATCGGGGAAATGTCAGCCCCGTGACGGTGACCGAGCCCGGAAAGCCAGCGACCATGGGCGTGGAACCGCTCATGTGTGCGGGATGGATGGGAGGTGACCTTCGATGCGCGACAAGATCTGGCGGGACAAGATCTGGTGATCCGTGACCGTGGCCGCGGCGAGGGTGCCGCGGCCACTTTATTTCTCCGCGGGCAGCGCCCCTGCGACCTGCGACGGCGTGAGACGCGCCCAAGCCGCGGCGACGGCGAGAGCGAGCACCGAACCGGCCGCGCCTGCCCACGCGATGGTGGTCGCGGCCGAGCCCGTGACCTGCGCGACCAGCCCGCCGACGGCGATCCCGGCACCCTGCCCGGCGATCAGTCCCGCCCTGGCGAAGCCGAGAGCCTGGCCTCGGCGGTCCGCGGGGATCAGCTGGACGAACGTGGCCGCCGCCGTCACCTGGTAGGCGGCGCACAATCCGGAGACGAACAGCAGCGCGACGGCGGCGACCGGTCCGGGGCCTGGTAGGTAGCCCAGCAAGGGGACCGAGGTACCCAGCGCGAGCATCCCGAGCCACTTCAGCCGCGTCTCGCGGGGGACCAGCCGCAGGACGAGCGCCCCGGCGACGGCGCCGGCCGGTTCGGCGGCGAGCAGCAAACCGACCCAGCCCGTGGAAAGGTTCGCCTGCGCCGCGAAGACCACGGCCAGCCCTTCGGGCACCGTCGTGAACGTGGCGAGCCAGCCCAGCCCGACCAGCGTCCGCAGCCGCCGGTCGCCTGCCACCATGACCGCGCCGTGCCGGATCTGGGCCGCCCAGCCGGCGAGCCGGACCCGGATGCGCACCGGCCCCACCGTGGTGCCGGTGCCGACCGGGTAGCGGGCGATCCCGGCCTGCAGCAGCAACGCCGACACCGCGAACGTGACCGCGTCGACGGCGAGCGCGCCATGCGGTCCGAGCCCGCTGACCAGCACCCCGCCGCCCGCGAACCCGGCGAGCAGGCACACCTGATGCGTCACCAGTTGAACGGCCTGGCCCGCCTCGTACCGGCCGCCGAGCATGTCCGGCAGGACGGCGCCCTGTGCCGCGGCGAACGGCTCCGCGGCCAGCTGGACCAGTACCAGCAACACGGCGAGCAGCCACAACGGCGTTCCGGGGATCGCCATCACCGCCACCAGCACCGCGCGCAGGACGTCGGCCGTGACCATCACCGTGCGCCGCGGCCAGCGGTCCGCGATACCCGAGAGCAGCACACCGGACACCAGCGACGGCACCATCGTCAACGCGTAGACCCCGGCCGTCGCGGCGGCGGAACCGGTGCGGGCGAACACGAGCAGCGCGAGCGCGACCCGGGCCAGCTGGTCGCCCACGATCGATGCGACCCCGGCCAGCCACACCACACGGAACTCCGCGACGCCGAATACGCCGCTGATCCCGGTCGGTGTCCTCGCCATCAGCCCCTCCTGCCAGTGACAAGGTCTGCACTGTAAGCCACCGACACCGATCACGTCTTCCTCTACCGTCACGCCGGCCGGTTGACTAATGCCGTGAAGGCCTCCTTCCCTACCCTGACAGTAGGGAAGGAGGCCTTCACGGCGCGGAGTAATGGGAGCGGCCGACAGGCGCCCGACCAACGGTTCCTACCGGGAGTTCGACGTCTACTCGCGCACGTGCAACGCCTACCGGATCGTGGTCAACATCAACAGCGGCGCGGTCTGGTTCTCTCCCAACCATTACAGCGACTTCTACCGGCTTTGAGCAGTCAGATGACACAGGTCGGCGACTACCAGGTCGGATGCGTCGAGACACCGCCGTCGACGGTCAGGTTGTGACCGGTGATCCATGCCGCCAAAGGAGACGCTAGGAACAGGCAGGCGTTGGCGACGTCGGCAGGAGTGCCGAGGCGGCCCAGTGGCGCGGCCTCCTGCCAGCGGCGGACACCGTCGGCCCAGTCGCCGGCGAGTCCGGGCCGGTCGATGAGACCGGGGGAGACGGCGTTGACGCGGATGCCGTGCGGGCCGTATTCGAGGGCGGCGGCACGCGCGTGCATGACCAGGGCTGCCTTGGCGCTGCTGTAATGCGCGTGCCCGGGCGCGGGCTGCGCGGCCTCGATGGACGCGATGTGGATGACGCTGCCGCCCCGTCCGGACATGGCTTCCGCCGCGGCCTGCGTGCAGGAGAACGCACTGGTGAGATCGACGTCGAGAAGCCTGCGCCAGCTGTCGGCCGACATCCCCGGGAGCGCCTCGACAGGTTGGATTCCGGCGTTGTTGACCAGGGTGTCGAGTTGTCCGGTCCAGGCCGCGGCGGCCTGCACGAGCCGGTGGCAGGCGTCGTCGTCGGACAGATCGGCGGCCAGTGCGATGGCGGAGCCGCTGGCCTCCCCGATCCGTTCGACCAGTGCGGACGCGGCGGCGCGGTCGCGGTGGTAGTGCACCGCGACCGCGCTCCCGGCTTCGGCGAACCGCAGTGCGATCCCTTGGCCGATTCCGCCGCCGGCTCCGGTGACGAGGGTGGTGGTTCCGGTCAGATCCAGCATCGGTCTCCTTCATCCACACATGCAAGCTCATTTGCTAGCATATGGGCGTGCCCAAGGTCGACAAGCGACAGTTCAGCGTCTACCTGCCGCCGGATCTCATCCGGCGGGTGAAGCACGCCTCCGTCGACGCGGATGAGTCGCTGTCGGCGTTCGTCGAGAGGGTGCTCGAGGAGCACTTGCGGCAGAGCCGTTCCACGAGTGAGGAACGATCGTCATGAGGGTGATGCCGATCCGCTACAGCTCGGATGTCGTGGCGATGACCCGGTTCTACCGGGCTCTCGGCTTGCAGTCCGGGCCGGTGTCACGCCCTGGCGGGTGGGTCGAATTACCTGCCGAAGGCGGGATGCTCGCCATCCACGAGGCGTCCGGCGAGGATGCCGGCCGGTGCGAATTGGCATTCGAGGTCGACGAACCACTGGAAGACGTCGCGGAGCGCATGCGGGCGGCCGGGTTCGAGCCGGGGCCGGTGATCGACGAAGGCTTCGGGCACTCGCTGCGAGTTCAGGATCCTGACGGCGTGTGGGTGCAGATCAACGGGTACGACCGGGATCTTTACACGTAAGCGCGAGCCGGAGTGATTCCATGGGGACTCAGGGGAAGCAGGACGCGTCCACGAGTTTGCGGGTCATCTTCGCCGGACGCCGTGGAGCGCTGCTCGCCGCTCTGCTGTTCACCGAATTCGGCGGAGCCGTCCACAGCATCGCTTACTCGTCGGTGCTGCCCATCGCCGCGGCGGACCTGAACGGCGCGAGTCTGTACGGCGCCACACTCGCCGCCGGTTCATTCACCCTGATTCTCGTACTGGCGATCGGTCCCGCTCCCTTCGCGCGGTTGCGCCCCATCGCGCTCTTGGGGACGGCGACGGCTCTTTTCGTTCTGGGATCGGTTCTGGCGGTCACGGCCGTGGTGATGCCGATGCTTCTCATCGGCACCGTCGTCCGTGGCATCGCGAGCGGCATGCTCGCGGCCTTCGGAATGTCGATTCTCGGTGGGCTGTTCGAGGACAGGGAACGCACCCGCGTCTACGGCCTGTTCGCCATGATGTGGCTGTTGCCTTCGGTGGTCGGCCCGGCGGTCAACGCCGTGGTCACCCTCGCGTGGGGATGGCGGGCCGCGCTCGCCTGGCCGGCCGTCCTCGTCATCATCGGTCGAGTCCTGATCGCGAAACGGATCGACCTGGTGCCATGGAAACGCAGCACAGCCGCGCCGCCAGCACCGATTTGGGCGTTCACCCTGCTGGGCGGACTCGTCCTGGCGACCTTGGCCACCTTTCCCAAGGGAGCCACCGGAATCGTCCTGCTGGCCACCGGTTGTCTGCTCGCCTCGATCGCGAGCCTGCGCATTCTTCGCCTCCAGATCGGACCGGAACGCGCACGCCTGGGCAGAGTGGTGCTCCTGTTCTTGCTGTGCCTGTGCTTCTTCGGCGGGGCCGGCATCATTTCCCTCGCCGCGATCACGGGACTCGGCCATGGCATCGTCGCCGGAACAGTTGCCGTCGGCGTCGGCCTTCTTGCCTGGTCTCTCACCGGGTTCAAGCCCGAGTTCGCCGATCGGTGGCTCCTGAAACCTCAGGTCGCCGGACTCGTCATCGTCACAGTCGGACTTCTTGCCGTGCTGCTTACTCAGACCACCCTCGGTGGCACCGCGGCTCTGGTCGTTTTGATCTCCGGGTGGTTCGTCGCCGGGATGGGGATGGGCGTCGCCTATCCGAGATTCTCGGCGTCGGCCATGGACGGGCTGCCGTCCGACCGGGTGCTCCCCGTTGCCACCGCGGTCGTGTTCTCCGAGACGGCGGCCACCGCGATCGCGGGCTTCGTCGGTGGCGGGACCTATTCGCTGGGCCGATCCCTCGCGCTTTCGCCGACCGGCGCGCTGACTTGGGCCTTTTCGTTGCTCGCCGTCTTCGGCGTCGCGTCGATCGTGCTGTACCGGCGGCTTTGGGTCACCTAACCGTTCAGCCGGCTTTCGAGGTGAGTCAGCGTGATGCCCAGCGCCACCGCGTACACGGTGATGCGGCACGCCCAGCGGGCGAACGCCCCGTCGTTCTGCGCCGTCGACAGGGGAAGCGCCATCAGGTCGATGACGAGGTCGCGCACGATCCGCCTCGTCTGCGCGACGAGGACGCCGACGCTTTCGGTGATTTCCGCGAGCGCCGCCGAAACCGAGCTGAGGCCCTTGATGGCCTCGACGTTGTTGGCCATCAAGCGCCGGTGTGTCTCGGCGTCGTCGCCATGCCAACCGGACAGGTCGTACTCGACGAAGTCTTCGAGATCGTCGGCCATGGACCGGAGTTCGACGGCGATGTTGTACCAGGTCGCCGCATGCGCCGCGACGACGTCCGGTTTGCCGGTGAGCTGGTCGAGCATGTCGCGCAGTGGTTCGACGTGCTCCACATTCCAGCCGCCGCGTGCCACGACCTTGGTCTTCACCGGGGCGACCAGGGAGGGGCCTGCCGCGAGGCGTACCGGGTCGGGCTCGGCGGACTCGACCTCCGCCATGGTGCACAGCGATTCACCGACGAGCCGGAGGTTCTCCTCCACGTAGGCGAACAGTTCATCCTGCCGAACGTGCTTGGACTCGAACGTTTCGGTGATCCACCGGCACAGCCGTCCGTAGGTGCCGTCCTCGCCGGCGATGGCGGCACTGGCGTCGTGCACCGCCGCGAACCGCACGCGCACGGCTTCGATGTTGGCGGCATGCCGGACGATCTGGCCGTGCACGCCTCCCCCTCGACGACGGTGATCGGAGTGGGCCGCATGCTAACAGTGGCGGGACGATCACCGAGGCCGATTTCGGGGATTCGGGCCCGGCGGGAAGGTGCCGGCCAGGCCCGAATCCGCCAGCCGCTCAGCTCGCGTGCTCGGCGAACATGCCGGGCTCGTAGGAACCCGCCGGAGTCCGCACGATCACGTTCATCCGGTTGGCGGCGTTGATGAGGGCGACCACGCAGACCAGGGCCGCGAGCTGTTCGTCGTCATAGTGCTTGCGCACCTGGGCCCAGGTTTCGTCGGACACGCCCCGGTGGTCGTCGCCGAGCCGGGTGCCCTCTTCGGCGAGGGCGAGCGCGGCCCGCTCGGCCTCGGTGAACACGGTGGCCTCGCGCCAGGCCGCGACCATGTTGAGCCGGAGCTGGGTTTCCCCGGCGGCCGTGGCGTCCTTGGTGTGCATGTCGGTGCAGAAGCCGCAGCCGTTGATCTGGCTGGCGCGCAGCGAAACCAGCTCTTGAGTGGACTTCGGCAGCGACGACTGGAACAGCACCATCGCGGCGTTGGCGAACCGCTTGCCGAACTTGGCGGCGATCTCGTTGTCGAGCATGTTGAGTCGGGCTTCCATGACTTCGTCCTCACTTGTGGTGGTGCACTGGACGAACACCAGATGCCGGCGCCCGGGTTCTTGTGACAGGACGAGGACGTGACGAGCGCCACTGGCGGCCGGTTGTCACAAAACGGCGGTGGCCGGTGTCTGATGGGAACACCGAGAGGGGGTACCCGTGCCAGATCCCGCCACCGAGGCGTTCCTCGCCCATCGGAACCTGCTGTTCACCGTTGCCTACGAGATGCTCGGCTCGGCGGCCGACGCGGAGGACGTCCTCCAGGAGACCTGGCTGCGGTGGGTGGGCGTCGACCTCGACACCGTGCAGGCCCAGCGTGCGTACCTGGTCCGGATCACCACCCGTCAGGCGCTGCTGCGGCTGCGCACGCTCGGGCGTCGCAAGGAGTCCTACGTCGGCCCCTGGCTGCCGGAGCCGCTGCTGACCGCGCCCGATGTGGCGGAGGACGTCGAGCTGGCCGATTCCGTCTCGATGGCGATGTTGCTGGTGCTCGAGACGCTCACGCCGACCGAGCGGGCGGTGTTCGTGCTGCGCGAGGTGTTCGATCTGGGCTACGACGAGATCGCGGACGCCGTCGAGAAGAGCCCGGCCGCGGTCCGCCAGATCGCGCACCGGGCCCGGTCCCATGTCGCGGCGCGCCGCCCGCGCGGGACTGCTTCACCGGCCGCGGCACGAGGGGCGCTCAAGGCGTTCCAGCGAGCGGTCGAAACGGGCGATCTGCAAGGCCTGCTCGACGTCCTCGCACCGGACGTGGTCTTTCTCGGCGACGGTGGCGGCGTCGTCCAGGCCGTACTCAAACCCATCATGGGTGCAGACAAGGTGGCCCGGCTGCTGTCCGTCGGCCTTGGCAAGCTCGGCGCGGCGGCTCTGCAGCCGGCGGAGGTCAACGGCTACCCGGCGATGATCCTCCGCTTCGACGACGAGATCGACACCGTCCTGGCGGTACGCATCGACGACGGCCTCGTCACCGGCCTCTACGCCGTGCGCAATCCCGCGAAGCTTTCGCGGATGGAGCAGGAGACCGTTCTGCGGCGCTGACTTCTAGCGGG
The DNA here is from genome assembly GCA_963766045.1 of uncultured Actinomycetota bacterium. Lineage (GTDB taxonomy): Bacteria > Actinomycetota > Actinomycetes > Mycobacteriales > Pseudonocardiaceae > Amycolatopsis. The sequence continues at coordinate 1,116,940 of CAVXYN010000003.1, forward strand.
CCGGCTTCCGTGCGACGAGCCGTTCCACCAGTCCGAGCTTGAACCGTTGCCGCTCCTCGATTCGGAGTGCGCGGGCCTCGACATGGTGGGCCGGCCGGCGCAGGAAGTGTTCGCCTGCAAGGGGAACGGTGATCAGTTCCAGAAGCCGTTGCACGCCTCGGGCCAGGCGCGAGGAACTCGCGACATGGTCGACCAGAATCAGCCGCCCCTCCGGACGCAGCACCCGGATCATCTCGTCGATCGCGGCGTCGGGGTCCGGGATGGCGCACAAGCCGAACGTGCACACCACCGTGTCGAAGGAGGAATCGGTGTACGGCAAGGCATGCGCGGTGCCCTGCCGCAGGGTCACCGCGCGGCCGAGCCGCTCGCCGCGGTCCCGCGCGATGTCGAGCATCCCCTCGCTCAGATCGAGACCGGTGACCGTGACCTCGTCCGCGTAGAACGGAAGATTCAGCCCGGTGCCCACGGCGACTTCGAGCACCTCACCGACGGCTCGTGTGCAGGCCCAGTGGCGTGAGTCGCCGAAGAGCCGGCGATCCCAGATCCCCATCTCCTTGTCGTAGGTCGCCGACTTCCGGTCCCAGTAGCCCTGCCACCGGATCGCCCGTACCCCGGATTTCGTCATGGCACCAGACAAGCACCATCGTGGACGCGCCGCATCGGGGAACACCCGGACTCGCTCAGCAGCAGTGCTCGCCGCGCCAGGCTTCGCGGCCTTCCTTGACCGCGACCGCGGCGATGACCAAGGCGACTACCGGGTCGGCCCAGTACCAGCCGAACAGGGAGTTGAGCAGCAGCCCGACGAGCAGAACTCCGGACAGGTACGTGCACAACAGGGTCTGCTTGGAATCCGCGACCGCGCTGGCCGAGCCCAGTTCCCGGCCGGCGCGGCGCTGGGCGTGGGACAGGAACGGCATCACCAGCAGCGAAACCGCGGCCAGCGCGATGCCGACCGTGGAGTGCCCGGCCGGTTCGGCGCCGAGCAGTGAGCGCGCGGACTCGACGGTCACGTAGGCCGCGAGCGCGAAGAACGACACCGCGATCACCTTCAACGCGGTGCGTTCGCGGGCCTCGGGGTCCTTGCCGGAGAACTGCCAGGCCACCGCGGTGGCGGAGGCGACCTCGATCACCGAATCCAGGCCGAAGCCGATCAACGCGGTCGACGAGGCGATCGTCCCGGCCGAGATCGCGATGACCGCTTCGATGACGTTGTAGGTGATCGTGGCGGCGACCAGCAACCGTACGCGCCGCGAGAGCACCGCGCGGCGATCCGCGTCGAGTGGCGTAGACGTGGTGGGGGCGCAGCATCCGTCGGCACAGCATTCGTCGGGACAGCCGTCCTGCGCTTCGGCCGACAGAGGGAGCTCGAGGTCGCTCACTGCCCGACCTCGATCGCGGCGGGTTTGTCGTCGTCGACGCACGGCTCTTCGGTGTCGACCGCGAGCACCACCTGCACCAGCTCGCTCAGCGCGCGGGCCAGATGCGCGTCGGCCAGGGCGTAGCGGACCTGACGGCCCTCGTAGGTCGCGACGACCAGGCCGCAGCCGCGCAGGCAGGACAGGTGGTTGGACACGTTGGAGCGCGTCAGCCCCAGCTGAGTGGCGAGCCGTCCGGGATAGCTCACGCCGTCCAGCAGCGCGACCAGGATCCGGCAGCGGGTCGGGTCGGCCAGCGCCCGGCCGAGGCGGGCCAGCGCCGATTCGCGGGTTTCACACGTCAGCATAGGTCGAACAGTACAGTGGAGGCTGACATGACGGCAAAGGCTCAACGGGTTCGTCCACTGGCCGTCCCAGGGATCCACCGCGAATTCCCTGACCTGACGGCGAAACACCGGTACGCGATCCTCGCGTATGTCCCGGAGCTCGCGGAAATCATCGGTTCGGTCCCCGAAACCCTGACCGACGTCGCCTCCTGGGAAGAACGGACGAGGTTCCAAGACGGACTCATGCGCCGCCCACGGTGTTGCCGAACTGCTCGACGCCTACACGAAACGCACGGGCCCGGTCATGCTGACCATCGACCCCCGAGGATCTGTTCGCGCTGGCGCTCGAAAGGAGCCAACGCTGACCGCGGCGCTCGTCAACAGCGCGATTCTGGACTACGACGACGGCCACTTCGCCGCAGCCACCGAAAAGCTCACCCGAGCCATCGCGCGAACCCCCGCGGGGCCCCGACCTCTGGTTCAACCGCGGCGTCGCACGGCAGGCGGCGGGGGAGCGGGACGCGGCGGCCGAAGACTTCCGGCGGGCTTTGGAGCTGCCGGGTGTGGACCGCGACGAGCTGCTCGGCAAACTCGCGGACCTCTAGGACGCTCCGGCCCGCATATCCTCATGCGGCGCCGGGGTCGTGGGGGAGGCGTCGATATCCCGCGCGCGGGCGAGCTGCGCCACGCCGAGGGCGCTGAGCAGGGCGCAAGCGACGGCGATGATGATCTTGAGGTTGGTGGTGGCGAGGTCCTCGCCGAGCAGGACCACGCCGATCGTGGTGGCGCTGGCCGGGTTCACGAGGTTCGTCACCGCCAAGGGCGCGCTGAGCCCGTTGCGGTAGGACCGTTGGCTGAGCAGAGTCGCGGCGACGGCGAAGGTGCCGATGGCGACCATGGCGAGGATGATCGTGGGGCGTAGCAGCACTTGCGGGCCTGCGTCGCCGACGGTCACGACGACGGTCTGGCACAGCGCCGAGCAGACGCTGAACGCGATGCCGCCCGCGATGGCCTCCCAGAGCGTCGATGCTCCCGGCCGTCGTCCCTGAAAACCGAGCGCGACGACCACGACCACCGTGGCGGCGATCAGTCCGATGAGTTCCGGGTCGGTGAGGGTGTCGGGTTTGCCCGCGGTGGTGATGATCAGTGTGAGGCCGGCGAGGCCGATGACCGTGTTGGTCATCCCGGTCAGTTCGAGCCGGGTCGGCCGGCGCTTCGCCGTCAACGCCGCCAAGGGGACCGCGATCACGAGGGTGAGCACGCCGAGCGGCTGGATCAGGGACAGCGGGCCGAAGTTCAGCGAGGTGACGTGCAGTGCGGCGCCGAGTCCGTTGAGCGCCATCGCCGCCCACAGCACGGGGACACGAACCAGCTCCGCCACCTTGAGATGGGCGTAGCGGGCCTGAATGAGTGCCGCCACCGCGTACGCGATCGCGACGGCCACGCATAGCGCGATCGCGATGATCAGGTCGGTCATGGCCGGCAGTGCCCTATCTCGGTTCGCCCGACGGAACGGGGGTGGTCCAGCGTCCTCGTTCGGACGTTCCGAGTGCCCAGGACGGCGTGGCGCCTGGACATTCCCCTCGAGCTTACCGATCTCCCGCTGAGAGCGAGGGCGTTTCGATCATTGCCCGGCTCACTCGGACTCGACCTTGGACTCGACGCGGCCGAGCGGATCGGGTCCGGCCGCCAGCGCGTCACACGCCGTCTGCCAGGCGGAATCGTCGGGGTAGAACTCACTGCGGAGGTAGGCCCAAGTGAGTCGCTGGACCGCGGCGACCCGTTCCGGGCTCTCGTCCGTGGTCTCCGCCACGTCGTATCCGGAGATCCCGCCGAGCCCGTGTTCCGCGTCGAACAGGGTGAGCAGCGACTTCGGGCCGGGGGAGAGGAAGTACGGATCGGTGTGCCAGCTCGCACCCTGAACCGTCAAATGGGTGGAGGTGTCCTTGTCGCCGGCGACGACGAGCGCGGGCGCCGCCATCTTGGCGAAGTCCATGGTCAGGAAGAAGGAGTAGTTCTCGGCCACGAACTCGGTGACGGCATCGCCGCCGCGGCCGGGCGCGGCGAGCAGCACACCCGCCTTGATCCTCGGTTCGGTCAGATCCACTTCCGTTCCGTCGTCGGGATCGATGAGCCGCGCACCCAGCAGCAGGCTCACGGTGTGCCCGCCCATCGAGTGCCCGGCGACGGCGACCTTGTTCCGGTCCAGACGTCCTCGCAGCTGCGGGACCTGGGTCTCGATCTCGTCGAGCCGGTCGAGGATATGCGTCATGTCCTCGGCCCGCGATCGCCAGAACATCGGCGCCCCGGGGGTTCCGGGAGCCAGGCTCAGCGTCCTCGAGCTGAGGTGGGTGGGCTGGATGACGACGAAGCCGTGCGCCGCCCAGAAGTCGGCGAGCGGGGCATAGCCGTTCAGCGAGGACAGGTTGTTCGAGTGGCCCTGTCCATGGGACAGCAGGACGATCGGCAGCTCGTTCCTGGTCACCGGTGCGGAGACTCGCATCCGCAGGTCCACGGCACGGCCGGGTACCGGCAACACGACCGGGCCGACCGAAAGGACGGGAACGGCGTGCGTCGATTCACTCATGATGTGGGTTCTCTTTCCGTAGGCTTCGCACCGGTCTACGCTCAAAGCGGAACAGTGTTCCACAACGATATGGAACAGTGTTCCGCTTTGTCAACGGTCGTCTGGAAGGAGAGCGCGGTGTCCGGTGCAAGCCAGTCCGGGGCAGGGCCGGTCCGTACCAAGCGGGCCGACGCGCTGCGCAACCAGCAGACGCTGCTCACCGCCGCCGCCGCGGTGTTCGTCACCTCCGGTGTCGAGGCGCCGATCCGCGAGATCGCGGCCAAGGCGGGCGTCGGGCTGGGGACGATCTACCGCCACTTCCCGACACGGGCGGACCTCGTCGTCGCCGTCTACCGCCACCAGGTCGAGGCTTGCGCCGAAGCCGGGCCGACTCTGCTGGCCGACGCCGACTCCCCGTTCGCGGCACTTCGCCAGTGGGTCGACCTCTTCGTCGACTTCCTGGTCACCAAGCACGGGCTCGCCAACGCGATGCAGTCGGACAGCAGCGGCTTCGAGGCGCTGCACGCCTACTTCCTTGACCGCTTGGTGCCCGTCTGCGCGCAGCTGCTCGACGCGACTGTCGGGGCAGGCGAGATAAAACCCGGTACGCAGGCCTACGAACTGATGCGCGGCATCGGCAACCTCTGCATCGGACGCGACAGCGACCCGCGCTACGACCCCCGCCGCTTGGTCGAACTACTCCTCAAGGGACTGCGTGGCTCGTGAGTGGTAATGACGGTTAGAACCGTCATTACCACTCACGAGCCACCTACGGCCAGTTCGCCGAGTTCGGACCAGTCGTCCTGCTCCAGCACCGCGTTCACGATGCGGGGTGTTTCGGCGAGGTACGGCGGCAGGGTCTTCTGCGCGGTCTTGAAGTGCTCGGACTGGACGTGCGCGGCTCCCGCGTCGCCGTCCTGGAACGCCTCGACCAAGACGTACTCCGCGGAGTCGTCGAGGCTGCGGGACCAGTCGAACCATTTGCAGCCGGGCTCGGCGCGGGTGGCTTCGGTGAACTCCCGGGAGATCTCGGGCCACTGGTCGGCGTGTTCGGGCTTGACCCGGAACTTGGCGGTAATGAAGATCATCTTGCCCTCCCTGCGGGATCGGGTCTCGCAGGTCGTTATAGCAGCCGAGAAGATCGGCCGCTGTCTCGATTTGAGACTCGAAGGCGGCCCTAAACCGGCCCAAAGCTCACCGAAAGACCTCTGAGCAGTCTGTTCCCCAGCAAGACAACCAGCTATCCCAAGGGGAACAGAATGAGACTGCTCATCGGTCTTGGTGCCGCCGCTCTCGCCGCTCTCGCCATGCCCGGCGTCGCGTACGCCACACCGCACACCACGGTGTACGTGCAGAACAAGGTGCTGATCGTCGAGGCCGAGGCCGGTAAGGCGAACAACATCGTGGTCGGGCTCGACGCGGCGAACCACCGGCTCAACATCACCGACTCCGGCGACCTGCTCGCCGTCGGCGCCGGCTGCGCGCTGAGCGGCACGACCGTGCGGTGCACGTACGAGTCCGGCGCCACGAAGCTCATCACGTCGGTCGCGGTCCACGCGGGCGACGGCAACGACCGGGTCAACATCGCCTACGACAACACCAACGCCGACGCCATGTCCGCCACCGTATGGGCGGAGGAGGGCAACGACGTGGTCGAGACCCGCGCGAAGGGCGCCATCTACGGCAGCGCGGGCAACGACACGCTGCGGTCCAAGCGCGGTGGCGTGCACCTGTCCGGCGGCGCGGGCGTGGACACCGTCGACTACAACAGCGGCAGCTCGCTGCACCCGAACTCCGGTGTCACGGTGAACATCGGCACCGGTACCGACGACGGCTACAACACGTTGGCGCTGAAGGACAACGTCTCCAGTGACGTGGAGAACCTGATCGGCACCGCCTTCGTCGACCACCTGGTCGGCAACGCCGCGGTCAACAAGATCCAGGCACTGGCGGGCAACGACCTCATCTGGGGCAACGCGGGCAACGACACGCTCGACGGCGGCGTCGGGGTGGACACCTGCCTCGACGCGACGGTCGGCGACGTCCTCGTCAGCTGCCCCTGACCTTAAGACTGCTTTAAGGGGTCGCACCATCCTTCGGGTCCGTGGGCTGAACACGCCCGCGGACCCGAAGGGGAGAGACGTGAAGATGATGAGCACGGTCCTGCTCATGGTGAGTCTGACCAGCCTGGCGAGCCTGAACGTGGCGAACGCGGCCACGGTTTCGGTCGGCGACACGGTAGAGCCGAAGGTGGCGGTGAGCGCCAGCACCTCGGCCGACAAGACGGTGTCGGTCACCTGCCCGAACGGCACGAAGGTCGTCGGCGCCGGTGGTTCCGTGACCGGCGAGCGGACCACGATCACGCGGGTGCGCCCCAGCGCGAACCTGTCGAGCGTCGAGGTCGAGGCGGTCGAGCACGGCGCGGGGACGCCGCAGTCGTGGACGGTGACGGTGCGGGCGAACTGCGCACCCGGCTCGTTCACGCTGGCCACCAAGACCGGCACGAAGACCGCCGAGGCGACGTGCCCGGCGGGCAAGAAGTCGCTGGGAGTCATGGGCGAGGTCGTCGACTGGATCAGCGGCGTGCACCTGACCAGGCTGGTGCCCAAGAGCGACCTCAAGGGCGGTCTCGTCGAGGCATCGGGTCCGGGTGACGCTTGGGGTGTCACCGCGTACGCGATCTGCGGTAGTGGCCAGTCCGGACTGGTGCTCCGCAGCGCCTCCTCGCACGTGCTCCAGACGCAGACCGGGGCGAAGTCCGTTCCCTGTCAGGAAGATGAGCACACCGTCAGCGCGGGTGGCGCGGTGGTGGCAGGCGCGGTCATCGACGACGTGGTGCCCATGGGATCCGGCGCGCTCGTCACCGGTGAGACGAAGGACTCGCAGGCCATCCGCTGGTCGATCACGACGTACGCCGTGTGCTCCCAGTGATTCTCGCCGTGACCGGCCTCGGGTCCACGTCGATCTCCCGCATCCGCGTGACGTAGGTCTGGTAGCACCGCCGGGCCTCGCCGTGGCTTCCCGCCGCGGCGAGGACCCGCACCAGCATCAGGTGCGCCGGCTCGTCGTACGGGTCCCGCTCGAGTACGCGCAGGCAGTACCGCCCGGCCAGCGCGTGTTCACCGGCGGCCTCGGCCCGTGCGGCGAGCACCGCCACCACCTGCAGGTAGATCAACCGGGCTTCCTCACGTAGCCGCGCGGCCCAGTCCTCGTACGGATCCTCCTCAAGGAAGTCGCCGTGATAGGCCGACTCGGCCGCCGTCAGCAACGGCATCGCCGCCGACGAATTCCGTTCCGCCGCGGCGAGTCCGGCCCGAGCGTCGGCGAGGAACGCGACGACGTCCACCGGTAGCACGTCCGGATCGAGCCGGATCGCGTCGCCTTCGGCAACGATCCCCGTGCCCGCCCTGAGCACACTGCGGGCCGTCGACAACGCGACCGCCAACCGGTTGGCGACGCGCTCCGGTTCCTCGTCCGGCCAGAGCAGATTTCCCAGCGCCTCACGCGTGATCGGCCTGCCACGCCGGGCGATGAGGATCTTCACCAGATCCCTGGCCTTGCGTGATTGCCAGGCGGCAGGGGGCAACGGCTCGCCGTCGCGCAGCACCCGGAATCCGCCCAGCGTCTGGATGAACAACGCGGGCCTGCTCGCCTTCCGGCAGGTCTCCGCGACCGCGGCAGCGGCGTCGGCGAGTACTCGCGCGCCGAGTTCCGCGGCGCGCTGCCGCGCGTCTCCGGCGAGCTGTTCTCCCGCCGCGCCACCGAGCAACGCGGCCTGCGCCGTGCGCACCCCGACCTCCCCGAGCGGGTCGCCGATCTCCCGCCACAACGTCAGCGCCTGGTCGAGCAGCGCCGGATCGCGCTCAAGTTTTCCCTGCAATTCCAACGCCTTCGCGAACCCGGCCCGGTCCCCGCGCCGGGTCGCCGTCTCCGCGGCCTCCTGGCACAGGTCCTTGTCTTCCTTGAGCCGGGCCAGGACGAGCAGCGCCGTCACGTTTTCGCCCAGCTCCAACGCCTTCCGCGCGTGCTCCTCGGCGAGGGCGGGGTCGTCGTGCTCGAACAGCTTGGCCAGCCCGACGTTCGCGAGAATCACGTGCGGCACGGTGTTCTTGGCGGACGCGAGCCTGAGCGCCTCCCGGAGGGAGAATCCCGCCAACGCCCGGTCGCCCCGGAGCCGGTGCACCTCGCCCAAATAGACGAGCGGTGCGGCCGCGAGCCACGAACCCGCCTTGTCGAAAGTCTGTTGTGCGGCATGGAAATCCGCCGCCGCCTCGTCCAGGCTGCCGAGTCCCAGCAGTGCCTCGCCCCGGTTGTGCAGGCCGATCGCCCGGTACGTCGCGAAACCCGTGACGTCCGCGAGCGGCAGCATCTGCTCGATCTCGTGCAATGCCGCCCGGTGATCGCCCGCCTCGCCGTGGTGCGAGGCCCGGTTCGACCGAAGGCGGATGACCCCGAGCACGTCACCGGCTCGCTGCGCGTGGTCGAGAGCGACGTCGTAATGCTCGGTCAGCTCGTCGCGCTTTCCTTGCGCCGCCGCGACCATCGCGAGCACGGTGTGGGCGGTGCCGAGCGTGCCGTCGGTGGTCGCCTTGGCGAGCGCTTCGATCGCGTTCCCTTCCGCCGCTTCGAGATCACCCAACGCCCAATGCGCGCTCGCGGCCGTGCTCAGCAGCATCGACTCCGCAGTCGGGTCGCTGCCGTCCGGCACGTACTCGTCGCAGATCTTCAGCGCGTCCTGCGGACCGCCGCGCAGATGCTGGATCCACGCCATCCGCCAGGCCAGTTCCGCGGTCAGACCTTCCTCGGTGGCCTTGGTGAACCGGTCGGCGGCGTGGCGCCACTCACCACGCAACTGGTGCGCGACACCCTCCAGCCGCCACACCTCGGTCGTCCGGTGATCTTCCGGTACCTGCCGCGTCGCGGCGAGCACGGCGTCCGCGCCCTTCGTGCGCAACAGCCCGTCGAGCAGTTCGGTGATGCCGGGCCAATCCTCAAGCGCGGCAAGGGAATTCACCGCGCGACCGTACTCACCGCGCGCGATGAACCAGTGCGCGGCACCCGCGTGCACCCCTTCCGCCGGTTCGAGGAATTCACGTGCCAGCGGCACGAGCGTGAACCATCCGGGCTCCGCCCGGACGTGCTCGACGAACAGCCCTCGTTTCGCGAGGTCCGGAAGGATCGTCGCGGCGTTCTCATGGCCGAGGGCGGCCAGCAGGTCCGCGGTGAAGCGGTCGAACACGGCCGCGGTCCGGAGCAGGTCTTGGGTCTGTTTCGGTTCTCTGCCAACGACTTCGTCCGCCAGATAGCCGAGCTCTTCGACCGTACCCGTCTCCGCCACCAGACGGACGGCCATCGGCCACCCGCCGGTGACGTCGTGCACGTCGTGGCCAGCGACCGATCTGGTCTCCTCGGCGGTGAACGCCAGCTGGGTCGCGGTGACCTCGGTCAGCTCACCGTCGAACTTGAAGCGACGCAAGGGGAACGGCGGCGATATGCGGCCGGACAGCACGAGGCGCGCCGTCGGCGGAAGCTGGAGACAGAGCGCCTCCAGCAACCGTACGGCCGGATCTTCCGGTCGCAGCACGTGGATGTCGTCGAGAACGATCAGGACGTCGTCAGGCAGGGCGTCGCACAGTAGACCCGCGATCGCATGGGCCCGGCCGGATTCGTCCTCCCCGGACACCGCGGGGACGCTGGTCCATTCGGCCGCCAAGGCGGTGGCGATCGGCTGTAGCAGCCGATCGCCCTCCTGGCAGGTATGCCATACGACCGGACGGTCGGTGTGCGCCTGCGTCAGCAGAGTCGTTTTGCCGTATCCGGCGGGTGCGACGAGCGTGGTGAGCCTCGTCGTGCCGAGCAGCCCCTCGAGCCGCGGGCGCCGGATCACCGTTGTCCTCCCACGCCTCTGTTCTCTTCCACGTCCCTGGATCGCTGCGCCGGTTTTTGTGTTACACCCGCCGATCCCGGTGCGTGCTCAGCCGAACCACCGGGACAGCCGGCCGAGCAGATCCCGCTGATCGTCACCGATCCACACCACGTGGCCGTCCGGCCGCAGCAGCACCGCGGGTACCTCGAGTTCCTCGCTGACATCGACGACGTGGTCGACCCGGTTTTCCCAGCCCGCCACCGAAAGCCGGCCGGTCTGGTCGAGAAGGAGCCCGCGGCCGGCGTGCAGCTGGGCGTAGAGCGGGCCCCGTTTCAGGTTCACGTTGCGCAGCCGCCTGCCGAGCAGGTCGGGGCCTTCGCCGAAGTCGTAGCGGATGCCGATCGCGGTGACCTTCTCGATCAGGAACCGGTTCACCTCTTCGAAGTCCATCAGTTCCGACACCAGACGGCGGACGGCCTGGGGACCCGGCTCCAGCGACATCAGCTCGGACTGCGCGCGAGTGTTGTTGAGGACGGACTCGGCCACCGGGTGCCGTTCGGCTTCGTAGGTGTCCAGCAGGTCTTCCGGCGCCCAGCCGTGTACCGCCGCGGCCAGCTTCCAGCCCAGGTTGAACGCGTCCTGGATGCCGAGGTTGAGTCCCTGCCCGCCCATCGGCGGGTGGGTGTGCGCCGCGTCGCCCGCCAGCAGCACGCGGCCCGACCGGTAGTGCTCGGCCAGGCGGGTGGCGTCGCCGAACCGGGACAGCCAGCGCGGCGAGTGCATCCCGAAATCGGTGCCGGCGGTCGCCCGCGTTGCCTCCTTCAGCTCGTCCAGCGTCGGCGGGCGAGTGCGGTCCTCGGCCACCTCCAGTGCGGGTGTGACGAGGCGGTAGCCCCCGCCGGGCACCGGGCCGGCGCCGAACCCCAGCTGGGTCTTGCGGACCTCCGTCATCACGGCGGTCACCTCATCGGCGGGGGTGTCCAGCTCCAACTCGGCAAGCAGCCATTCGTGCCGCGCGGACTCGCCGGGGAAACCGATGCCGAGCAGCTTGCGCACCGCGCTGCGGCCGCCGTCGCAGCCGACGAGGTAGCGCGAGCGCAACTGCGTGCCGTCGGCCAGCTCGACCGTCACACCGTCGTCGTCCTGGCTCAGGCCGACCAGCTCGCAGCCGCGCCGCAGGTCGGTGCCGACCTCGAGGGCGTACTCGGTCAGCAGCCGTTCGACGACGGTCTGCGGCATGCCGAGCGTATGCGGGAACGAGGTGTCCAGATCCGCCGGAATCGGCTTGGCGATGCCCGCGAATCCCCCGATCGGGTACTGCGTGCCGACCTCCAGGAAACGCTCCAGCAGCCCGCGCTGGTCCAGCACCTCCAGGCTGCGCGTGTGCAGGCCGAGCCCGCGCACGATCTCGCTGGGCTCAGCGTCCCGCTCCAGCACGACCACGCCCAGGCCCTGCAGCCGCAACTCGGCCGCCAGCATCACACCGGTCGGCCCGCCGCCGGCAATGATCACGTCGATCATGAACCCCCGCATTCTTTCGGTCGGCACACATACATCACGGATCCCTGATATCCGCAGGTTGTGGCTTCGGCGGGAGATTGTGCAGCACAGCGGGGGTCTTGCCGCAAGACCCCAGGTGCGCTATAAGTTGGGAGAGGTAAGGGAGCGGTTGAAGCCCTTGCCCCTTTTTTTTGCACGTTGTGTCGTGAGTGGTATTGACGGCTAGAACCATCATTACCGCTCACGAGCTTTTTCGAACCACGTCCCCGGTGTGTGGCCAAGGGTCCGGCGGAAGACGTCGATGAACGCGCTGGCCGACGACCAGCCGCACAGATGGGCCACGGTCGTCACCGGAACGTCGTCGGCCAGGAGGACCAGGGCGTGATAGAGGCGCAACTGGGTTCGCCATTGCGGATAGGTCATCCCGAGGTCGCTTTTGAAGAGGCGGGACAGGGTCCGGTCGCTTGCGCCGACCTGTTTGCCCAGCGCGGCCAGGGTCCGGTTGTCGGCCGGGTCGGTGCGCAGGATGTCGCACAGGTCTTGGAGCTGTGGCCGCGTGGGGGTGGGCAGGTGCAAGGGTTGCTGCGGGGAGACTCGCAACTGATCTAGCAGGACGGCCCGTAGTCGTCGGCGTTCGGGGCTGTCGTCGTGCGGGGCTCGGGTGTAGGCGATGATCAGTTCACGCAGGAGAGGGCCGACCGCCAGTACGGTCGGGACCTCGAGGCCGAGGGGATTGTCGGTCGCGGGCAGGCCGACCAGGTGCAGTTCGAGGCTGCCGTGGGCTTGGTGGGCGTGCACGGTGCCGGCGGGCACCCAGACGGCGTGGGTGGCCGGCGCGATCCACGATCCCGCGTCGGTGGTGATGGCCAGGACTCCGCGGGCGGCGTAGACGATCTGATGCTCATCGTGCCGGTGGGCGTCGATGGCGGCTCTGGATGCCAGCAACCGGGCGAGGGTCGGTGCGCCGGGCACGTGGCGGATTTTCGTCATCGATTGGCAGATTATCGGAAGCGCGACAAACGCACCGCGTCGAGCATGGGGGCGTGACCAGGAACAAGTCGATCATCCTGCTGGCGGCCGGGCATGCCTGCGTGGACGTCTACCAGGGCGCGGTGGCGTCGCTCATTCCGTTCTTCGTCGCCGAACGCGCCTACACCTACGCCGCCGCGTCGGGCATCGTGCTCGCCGCGTCACTGCTTTCCTCGGTGGCCCAACCGGTTTTCGGTGCGCTCGCCGACCGGTGGGCGTTGCCATGGCTGCTCCCCGCCAGCACGATCCTTGGCGGACTGGGGATCGCGCTAAGCGGTCTCAACGGTTCCTACGCGCTGACACTGGTTTTCGCGGCGGTGTCCGGCATCGGAGTCGCCGCCTACCACCCCGAAGCCGCGCGCGTCGCGCGGCTCGCCAGCCGGGGCAGCCACAGCGCGATGAGCTGGTTTTCGCTCGGTGGCAATATCGGTTTCGCCGTCGCGCCCCTCTTGGTCACCGCTGTCGTCGCCACCGGCGGCCTGCGCCTCTCGCCGTTGCTCGTGGTGCCCGCCCTCGCCGGCAGCGTGTTGTGCCTGCCCGTCCTGCGCGCGCTGGCCAACGAGGCACGGACCGGTTCGGCCACCGCGCCCGTGGTGCGAATCGACGACAAACGCTCGTTCGTGAAGCTGTCGCTGGCCGTGGTCTGCCGGTCGATCGCGTTCATCGGGCTGAGCACGTTCATCGCGTTCTACGCCCAGCAGCGCACCGGCGGCGGCACGGCGGCGGGCACTGTCGCGCTGTTCGTGCTCTACCTCGGTGGGGCCGTCGGTTCCGTACTGGGCGGTGGCCTGGCCGATCGCTGGGACCGGGTCACCGTCGTGCGCGGCTCGTACCTGATGACGATCGCCGCCATCGCGGGGGTCGTGTTCGTCCCCGGCCCGGCGATCTACCTGTTCCTGGCACTGACGTCGGTCGGGCTCTACGTCCCGTTCTCGCTGCAGATCACCCTTGGCCAGGACTACCTTCCGACGCGGGTCGGCACGGCCAGCGGGATCACGCTCGGGCTGACGGTCAGCATCGGAGGCCTCGCGAGTCCGATCATCGGCGGCATCGCCGACGCCACCTCACTGCAGACCGCCCTTGCTCCGCTTATCTTGCTGCCCGCGCTGAGCTGGCTGCTGTTCCGCACCCTGCCCGAACCGGCTCCGCCGAAGCCTTTGGTGACGACGCGGCCGTCAGCTCAAGGGCGCACGAGCACGGAGAAGTAGATCGGCTGCCGCGACGGCAGAAGTTCCCGGTCCTGTTCGTCGACCATCTTCCAGAAGACCTTGCAGTCGACCGGCGCGGTCGGCGGCGTGTTCACGGTCACCGTCACCTGCACGTGCTGCTGTGGAGCGGTGTCGTTGATCGGGATGCGTTCCGGGGTGCGGCAGGCACCGGGCGCGACCGGGAGGTCGGTGCGGCGGAGAAAGCGGTTCCGCCACTCGACCGTGCCGGCGTTCTTGATCTCCCACACCTTGACGAACTGCGTACCCGGCTTGACCACGGTCTCGTCAGGGATGGTCACGTCGGCGATGAACTTGCTCGAATCACCAGGGTGGGGCGGTCCGGCGGGCTCTTGGTCACCGGGCAGGAGGATGACCACGGCGGTCGCGATCGCGGCGATCAGGACGACGGCCAACGGCACGAGGACCCGCTTCGAGCGCCACCACCGGAAGGGCCGCGCGGGTTCCGGTTCCCGGTCGGTGGAGTCCGCGGAGAGCACGAGCTGGAGGCCCTGCCATCGGGCGTGCCATTCCTCTTCGTCACCGTCGCAGGCGCGGACGAACTCGCGGACGGTCTCCCACGGCTGCAGCCGGCGCCCGGTGACCGTCAGGTGCAGGGTCGCGTGGGACACCGCGCCGGACTTCGCGGCCATCTTCCGAAAAGACGGCTCCCCGGCCCGCGTCCGCAGCTTCCGAAGCTCGGACATGAACGCTTCCAGCTCGGGCGTGCGCTCTCCCGCTTGCAGTCTCGACACGCTCCCCTCGCGATCGTGTCAAACAGGGACACGATTTTCGTCACTGTGCGCGGCCGGGAAATCATATCGCGAACTGTGCCGCGATCGCCGTGCCGACCAGCGGGATCAGCCGCGTCCGACGACTGTCAAACGCTGTCAACCTGCGGTTTCTGACGTCAGACGTTCTGTACAGGTGGTTCCGGACGGGCCCTCGTCCGGGCCAGTGTCGAACCCAAGCCGCTCACCGGGAGCAGCCTCGAGAGAAGGAGCAGTCATGCGCAAGGTGGCAACCGCCGCGATGTTCACCGCCCTGTCCGGAGCCGCGCTCATGGGGCTGACGGCAGGACAACCCGCGGTGGCCGCACCCGCGGTGAACATGGAATCCGTGATCAAGGCGGCCATGTGGGACCCGTACAAGGCCGACCAGTCGATCACGCCGGGTTCGGGCGAGAGTGTCAAGGTGGTCGAGCAGGCGCTGGCGGCGAAGAACATGCTCGACAAGAAGCAGGTCGACGGCCACTTCGGGACGGCGACCGTGGCCGCGTACAAGAAGTTCCAGCAGTCGCTGGGGCATAGCGGCCTGGCCGCCAGCGGTCTCCCCGGCAAGGGCTCGCTGTCCGAACTGGGCAAGGGCCGCTACACCGTGACGGCGCCGATCAGCGTCGGGTCGAAGACCAGCTTGGACGGGAAAACGGTGAACAAGCGCACCGCCGACATGGTCGCGGCCGCGGAGAAGAAGGCCGGGGTCAAGTTCACCGTCACCCAGGGTTCGTACAACGCCGGCGGCGTCGGCGCCTCGGGTGGCACGCACGACGGCGGTGGCGCGGTCGACATCTCCGTGAACAACATCTCCAACAAGACCGCGGCGGTGAAGGCCCTGCGTGAGGTCGGGTTCGCCGCGTGGCACCGCACGCCGAGCCAGGGCGACTGGGTGGAGCACATCCACGGTATCGCGATCAGCGACACCGACATGTCGCCGCAGGCCCAGGCGCAGGCCGGTGACTACTTCAAGGGTCTCAACGGCCTGGCGAGCCACGCCAAGGACGACGGTCCCAAGGTCAAGAAGGTGACCTGGGAGGAGTACAAGCGCGGGTAACCGTGCCCAGGCCTGGGGGAGGGGCGGGCGGCTTCGGCCGTCCGCCCCTTTTATGCGGAAATCGTGCACCGCACATGCGGAAGTCGTGCGGCCCGCGGCGACAGTGGATCTCATCGGGAGCCGAGATCGACAGGAGCACTGATGGCCGCAGCGCTGGGGGTCACCGACCGGGACATCGCCGTGTCACAAGCGATCCTCGATCAAGTCCTGCTGTATCGCCGCCGTTCCCCGACCGGTCGCCACTGCGCGAACACGCCCTGCCCGGCCTGCGCCGGACCGCACGTCGGGGCCTGCGAGCCAAAACCGACAACGCCTTGGGAACTACGGAATTCGGCGACGACCGGTACGCACGGGCGCGCGAACACTTCGCCGGTAGCCACGACGAGGCGCAGGCGATCCGTTACCGGGCGGGCGAAGCCTTGGCCATCCACAACATGGGCCGCTGCGAGCACCGCCTCGAAAACTACGGGCGCGCCATCCGGCTGCAGCGACGAGCGCTGACGTTGTTCGCCGAGGGGCACAACTGGCGCGGCCAGGCGATCGTGTTGCTGTGGCTGGCACAATCCTGCGCCGCTGTCGACGATCACCGATCCGCCTTGACGCATCTGGCGCGCAGTCGCATGTTGCTACGCCGAGCCCACCTGCCACGGATCGAAGCCGAGGTCCTCAACGCCGCCGCTCCGGTACTGGCCCACCTCGGCAGGCGGACGGCCGCCGCGACCGCGCGACGGCAGGCCTCGCGCTTCCTGCGGGAGCCGGCTACCGGCGCATGACCTTGAACTCCAGCGCCATCCGGCCTTCTGTCACCGGAACCGAGCCGTGGAACACGAGTCCGCTCTCGGTGGCAAGCTCGGTCAGCTCTTCGACCGTCCTTTCCTTGCCGCTGAAGCAGATCAGCATGAACAGGTCGATCGCGGTGTAGGCGCCGTGTCCCCGTACCGGCTCGATCAGCACCACGGTGCCGTTCGGTGCGGCGGCGCGGCCGCATTCGGTCAGGATCCTTCGGGAGTGCTCGTCGTCCCAGTCGTGCAGGATGTCGGACAGCAGGTAGGCGTCGGCTCCGGTGGGCAGGGGGTCGAAGAAGCTGCCTGCCACCGCGCTTGCCCGGTGGCCGAGTCCGGCGGCCGTGAACCTTTCGGTGGCGGCGGCCGCTGTCGGTGCCAGGTCCACGATCCGGCCCCGGACACCGGGATGGGCGTTCAGGATTTCGATGAGCAAGGGCCCGTCGCCGCCACCCACGTCGACGATGTCGGGGAAGCGGCTCCAGTCGAAACGCTTGGCGATCTGCGGAGCCTGCTCGCGGAATCGCCAGTTCATCTGGGCGTCGAACGAGCTCCGCAGTTTCGGGTCGGCGTCGAGGTCCGCCCAGAAGCCGCGTCCGTACCGGTGCGGATAGGCGGGCTCGCCGGTGGTGATCGTCTCGAGGAGATCGACGAAGGCGAGTTCGGCGCGGCCGCCGGCACAGGTGATGTCGAGCAGCGGTTTCACGCCTTCCGGAGCGTCCTCGCGCATCTGGGCGCCGAGGTCGGTCGGCCGATAGTGACCGGACTCCGTATCCAGGTCGAAGACACCCATCGTGACCAGGTGATCGAGCATACGTCTCAGAGCCGGCGCCGAGGTCCCGGTCTCGGCGGCGAGTCGTTCCGCCGTCGCTCCCGCGTTCCCCGCGAGCTCCGCCAGACCGAGCGTCGCGGCCACCCGGACGGCCATGGGGGTGGCCAGATCGGCCAAGGCCATGATTGACCGCTTCGACGTTGGTTGGTTCATTGTTCAAGCCTATCCATCCATGCCGGTGCGAGTGCGTCACCCTGTTGCTCTCCCCGGATACTCCGGTTGTCATCGCAATACCAGATCCCTGCGGACAACGGCAAGCGCGACCTTTGACAGGCTGGCCTTGGACAGCCGTGCAACTGCGGAAATTCCGCACTTGCCCGGGTTATTTCGGGTCCACTCCAGATGATGTTTGCCGGTTCGGATCCGCAGCTCCTATGGTGGCCGAGGCAATCCGCCGACAAAGCCCGCCGGTCGTCCTGTTCTCACCGGAAGCAGGCAGAGCAATGAATGGACGTGATCTCCATTTCTCGTCGAAATCTTGAATTGCCGAATTGGCCGCAGTACGGCGACCAGGAACGAACGGCTTTGCTGCGCGCCCTCGAGCAGAATGGGTGGTGGCGCTTCGGCGGGCAGGAGGTGTCGGAGTTCGAAAAGGAGTTCGCCGGGTATCTCGGTGCACGCAACGCGTTGGCGGTGACCAGTGGCACCCATGCGCTGGAACTCGCACTTCAGGTCATCGGCGTGGGGCCGGGGACCGAGGTCATCGTTCCGGCGTTCACCTTCATCTCGTCGTCTCAGGCCGTACAGCGGCTCGGTGCGGTGGCCGTGCCGGTCGACGTCGACCTGGACACCTACTGCATCGATGTGCAGGCGGCCGAGGCCGCGGTGACCGAGAAGACCCGCGCGATCATGCCCGTCCACATGGCGGGCCTGCTCGCCGACATCGACGCGCTGGGAAAGCTGTCCGGTGACGCCGGCGTGCCGTTGGTCCACGACGCGGCGCACGCCCAGGGTGCCGAGTGGCGCGGTGTGCGCCTCGGAGAACTCGCGTCCATCTCCGCCTACAGCTTCCAGAACGGCAAGCTGATGACGGCGGGGGAGGGTGGCGCCCTCACCTTCTCCGATACACATGAGTACGAGACCGCGTTCCTGCGGCACAGCTGTGGCCGTCCGCCGACGGACCGCGCGTACGAGCACAAGATGTCCGGTTCGAACTTCCGGATGAACGAATTCTCGGCGAGTGTGCTGCGGGCGCAGCTCGCCCGGCTCGACAGCCAGATCGAGGTGCGGGAGCAGCGATGGCCGGTGCTTTCCGGTCTGCTCGCCCGGATTCCGGGTGTGCTTCCGCAGGGCGACGACGACCGGTGCACGCGCAATCCGCACTACATGGCGATGTTCCGGGTACCCGGGATCACCGCGGAGCAGCGCCGGACGATGGTCGACGAACTCATTTCGCACGGCGTTCCGGCGTTCACCGCGTTCCGTGCGATTTATCGCACCGACGCCTTCTGGGAAATGGCGGCCCCCGACGAGGATCTCGAAACCATCGCCGGCCGGTGCCCCAATGTCGAAGCGATCTCCGGTGACTGCATCTGGCTTCACCACCGGACACTTTTGGGCACCGAGGAACAGATGACCACCGTCGCGGAAATCGTTTCGGACGTGGTGGCGAAAGTGGCTGTCTCCTGATGGCCAAGGAGATTGTGGCCGGCCGTACGGTGGAGTACCGGGGCCGGCCCGTCGAGACCGCGTTGAATGCCGTGGTCTTCGACCTCGATGGCGTTCTCGTGAACTCGTTCGAGGTGATGCGCCTCGCGTTCACGCACGCGTTCCGGGAGGTGGTCGGCGACGGCGAACCACCGTTCGAGGTGTACCGGCGCTACCTCGGCGGATATTTCCCCGAGATCATGCGGAAGATGGGCCTTCCGCTCGAGATGGAAGGCCCGTTCGTTCGCGAGAGCTACCGGCTGGCGAACCGGATCGAACTCTATCCCGGTGTCCGTGACCTGCTCGCCGAACTGCGCGAGCGCGGTATCCCGTGCGCGGTCGCGACCGGGAAGGCGGGCGCACGCGCACGGTCGCTTCTCGACGGGCTCGGCGTGCTGGACCGGTTCGAGCAGGTGATCGGCTCGGACGAGGTCGAGAAGCCCAAGCCCGCTCCCGACATCGTGCGACGGGCCCTCGAACTGATGGACGTCGACAAGAGCGAAGCCGTGATGATCGGCGACGCCGTCTACGATCTGGAGGCCGCGCGGGCCGCCGGTGTCACCGCGGTCGCGGCACTGTGGGGAGAGTGCGATCGCGAGGTGCTCCTGGCGGCGGACCCGGACGCGAGCCTGGAAAGTCCCGACGAATTCCTCGCGTTCGTGCTCGCGACGAAAGAGTAGATCCGGATGACCACGACAATCGAGCAGGTCCTCGCCGAGCGCCGAGCGGCACGGCTCGTCGTAGACGACGTCGAGTGGGCGGGCGAAGACCTCCTGCGCTCAGGTGACCTGCTGGCCGGCGAGATCGCCCGGCGGTTCGACGGTGCGCGGCTCCTGACGGTCTCCACCGCGAACGCCGCCCTGATCATCGCCGCGGTCGCAGCGGCGGGTCGCCTTCGGATTCCCGTGCTGCTGCGCGATCCCGGCACCAACAGCACCTTCGCGGCCGCGGACGACGTGCTGATCAGCGACAAGCCGTCACCCGGTGACGCGGTGAGGATCAACGGAAGCCTCGATTGCTACTTGGCGCGTCGCGAGAACGGGTCCGCACCGTCGCTGCCCGACGCATTGCCGAGCGACTCGGTCCTTTTCCAAACCTCCGGTTCGACCGCCGCTCCCAAGGCGGTGGTGAAACCGGTCGCCGCTGTTCTCCGTGACAGCGTGCGCATCGCGGATTCACTGCATGGCGGCGGTTCGCCGGGTGCAATCGTCTGTGCCACACCGGTCTTCCATTCCTACGGGTTCACGCACGGGTTGCTCGCCGGCCTGCTCGCCGACGCGAAGACCACCTTCCGTGCGCCTTCGTCGCTGCCTCAAGCACTCGCGAAGGTCGCGGCTCGGGCGGGCGCCGGCACGCTCATCGCGTTGCCGAACCACGTCCACATGATCGCCGCGGCGAAGTCACTCGATTTCACCGGTTTGAAGCAAGTGGTGTCGGCGGGCGCGCCGCTGCGACCGGAAGCGGTGACACAGGTCTGCCGTGACCACGGTTTCCACCTCCTCAACGCATACGGGGCGTCAGAGGTGGGAACGATGGCGATCGCGTCCTTGAAGGAGACATCGGCGCCGGGGAGCATCGGCACGCCGCTGGACGGCGTTGATGTCCGGATCGGGTCTGGGGAAGGTGAACTCCTCGTCCGGAACGACTCGTTCGCCGTCGGCTATCTGACCGGAGGCGAAATGCGGCCGTTGCCGGCCGAGGACGGCTGGTATCGCACCGGTGACCTCGCCGAGCGCGACGCCGATGGGCTGCGCGTCACCGGAAGGCTCGGCGATCTGATCAACATCGCCGGGCGGAAGACGCGCCGCTCCCGGTTGGAAGCCGTCCTTTCGGCACATCCGGATGTGTTCGAGGTTCAGGTGATCGTCGCCGAGGACAAGGTCCGGGGAGAGTTCCCGGTGGCGAGAGTCGTGGTCAAACCGGGGCACGAGCGGCCGGACATCCTCGCCTGGAGCCGGGACCGGCTCGACGCCTTCGAGGTGCCGCGCCAGGTCGAGTGGCTGGACCGGCTCCCGCGGTCCTCGACCGGAAAGTTGATCTACGCGCCCCCGCGCTGAAGACGTTGGCCGTTGACGCTGGGAAGGATGAAGCATGTCAAGCATTGATGAGGCCGCCGGCGTGACGGCTGAGGACGACGTCGTCGACCTTTACCAGGCCAGGGACGAGTTCTACCGAGATCCCCACGCCGTAATGAAGTCACTGCAGGAAGCCGGCCCCGTGCACAAGGTGCGGTTGCCGTTCGATCTCCCCGCCTGGCTGGTCGTCGAGGCCGAGGCGATCCGTGAATTGCTGTTCGAACCGACGCTGGAGGCCGGACCGCGCTATCTCGGGGTCGCGCATCCGGACGGTGGCGGCAATTCGACACTGGGGATGCTCACCTGCGACGAACCGCGCCACGGGCAGCTGCGGCAAATGGTCGCCGGTGCCTTCAAACCCCGTGCGATCGCGCAGTTGGGGCCACGACTCGAAGAGATCGCCGAGGAACTGCTCGGTCAGCTCCGCGAGGGTGAAGAAGTCGACATCGTCGAAGCGTTCGCATACCGGTTCACACTGGAGATGATCATCGAGATCGTCGGCGTGCCGCTGGTCGACCGCGCCCTGTTCCGGCACTGGACCAACGAAACCGTGTCGGACGGCGATGACACGGACGCCATCCGCGGAGCCCGGGAACACCTCGAAAACGTGCTGCGCCAGACCTTGCGCGACGGTGACGGCACTACCCTGGCCGAGCGCATGGCCAAGGCGGAGGGGCCGGACGGCGCGCCGCCGATGTCGTTCGACGAACTCGTCTCGATGGTGTACCTGCTGCTGATCGCAGGTCACGAGAGTTCGACCAACCTGATCGCGAACACGCTCGTGACGGTGCTCGAGTCGGACGAACTGACCGGCAAGGTCCTGGCCGGGAGCGTGGACTACGAGACGCTCGTAGAGGAATCGCTGCGGTTCAACACACCACTGATGATCTCGACGAGCCGGATCACCACCTGCCCGGTCTCCGTCGGCGGGAAGACGATCCCCGACGGCGAGATGATCTTCTTCTCGTGGGCGGCCGCCGAGCGTGATCCGTCCACAATGGACAACGCGGACGAGTTCGATCCGCATCGCAAGCGCAGCCGGACCCTGGCCTTCGGTGCCGGTACGCACTATTGCCTCGGAGCGAACCTCGCGCGCCTGGAGGCCGTGGTCGCGGTGCGGCAGCTGTTCACGCGGTTCCCGGGTATGCGGCTGGCCAGGCCGCCGAAGCGATGGGCCAGCACCGTGACCCGCGGAATCGAAAGCCTGTTCATTCGCCTGTAGTGATGGGGGAGCGAAAGCCGATGGCGGATACCGAGAAGCGGCCACTCGGCCGGACCGGGCTGGCCGTGTCGCCGGTGACGGTTGGCGCGGCGGGCTGGCGGCATTGGGCCGACGGCTCCGGGCCGACTCGCGCGCGGACCGGTGAGCTGATCCGCCGCCTGGTGAGCGACGGCCGGGTCACCGTGGTGGACACCTCCAACAACTACGGCGAGGGAGAGAGCGAGCGGCGGATCGGTGGGGTGCTGGCCGAACTCGGCGGCGTACCACCGGGTTTCCTGGTGCAGACCAAGGCGGACCGGCATTTCACCGGGGACTTCTCCGGCGCCCGGATGCGCGAATCGCTCCACGAAAGCCTGGAGCGGCTGGGTCTGGACCGGCTGCCGATGTGCTATCTCCACGACCCGGAGCACGCGCCGTACGCCGAGATCGTCGGACCGGACGGGGCGGTCGAGGCCCTGGTCGCGGCAAGGGAGGAGGGGCTCATCGAGCACCTCGGCGTCGCGGGTGGCCCGACCCCGATGTTGTGCGACCTGGTGGCCACCGGGCACTTCGAGGCCTTGATCACCCACAACCGCTGGACGCTGGTGGACCGGTCGGCGGACAAGCTGCTGGACCTCGCCGCCGAACGCGGGCTCGGGGTGTTCAACGCCGCGCCCTACGGCGGTGGACTGCTGACCCGCCGGCCGCTGGAGCACACCCACTACGCCTATCGCGAGGCGGCGCCAGCACTGCTCGCGGCAGCGGAAGAGATCGGGCGGCTGTGTGCGGAGGCGGGCGTGCCGATCGCGGCGGCCGCGCTTCAGTGGTCGCTCCGCGACCCGCGGATCACCTCGACGATCGTCGGCTCGGCGGGCGTCGAGAACTACGAGCGGACGCTGGCGATGACCGAAGTGGTGATCGAGGACGGGCTCTGGGCCGAGATCGAGGCGGTCTCGCTGGACGATCGCACCTGGCAGGACGCCCCGGCCGTGCGTTGAAAACCGAGGATTCGAAACGGGGATGTGCGGATGAACAGACCACGCGCTCGGACCACGGCAGGAGTCGTCGAAGGTGAGCTGACGAACGGGATCGCGGCCTTCCGGGGGATGCCGTTCGCCGCCCCGCCGGTCGGTGCGAACCGGTTCGCCGAGCCTCGGCCGGCGCTGTCCTGGGACGGCGTACGTGATGTCACCGAGTTCGGTACGGCGCCTCCTGGCCCGCAGGCGCCGACGACCGGTGACGAGTGGCTGACCCTGGCGGTGTGGACACCGGATCTCGGTGCGAGCGGGCTGCCGGTGATCGTGTGGATCACCGGCGGGGCGTATCTGCACTGCACCACCGCGAATCCTCACTTCGATGGGGCGAGCCTTGCCGACGGTGGTGCGGTGGTGGTCAGCGTCAACTACCGCGTCGGCGCCGAAGGGTGGGCTCATCTCGATGGTCACCCGGACAATCGCGGGCTGCTGGACCAGATCGCCGCATTGCGGTGGGTGAAGGACAACATCTCCGCTTTCGGCGGCGATCCGGGCAACGTCACGGTGTACGGCCAGTCGGCCGGAGCCGGATCGTGCGCCGCATTGCTCGTGATGCCGCCGGCCGCCGGGTTGTTCGACCGAGCCATCCTGCAGAGCCTGCCCGGCACGTATTTCACGCCGGAGCTGGCCGCCGAGGTCACCGACCACATCCGTGCCGAGGCCGGCACGCGGCAGCTCGCCGACGTCGACCCGCAACTTTTGCTGGCGGCGGTGATGGCGGTGAGCGAACGGATGTCGCCGCGGTGGGGTCCCGTCGTCTACACCCCGACTCCGTTCTCCCCGGTGGTGGACGGCGAGATCCTGCCCGTCGCGCCCTGGGAAGGGCTGGCCGCGGGTCCGGCCAACCGGGTACCGATGCTGCTCGGCCACACTCGCGACGACGCCAGGATGCTCGCCGCCCGGCTCGGACCCGCCGAAGACGCCGAGGTGGCGGAGCTGATCGGCAACCTCGCGCCGACGGTGGACGCGAACCGGTACCGCACCGAATTCCCCGGCCTCGCCGCGGCCGGGTTGCGGGAAATCGCGCTGGGGGACTGGTTGCTGCGGATGCCGACGCTGCGGCTGGCCGAAGCAGCGCACGCGGGTGGGGCGCCGGTGTGGCTTTCCGAGCTGTGCTGGGGCTATGGGCCGGAAGGCGCTTGCCACATGCTGGACGCGTCCCTCGTTTTCGGCACCGCGGACGTGTTCGGTGACGTCACCGAAACCGGGCCGGCGGTCATGGAGGAACACCGCGCGCTTTCGGAGTTGATGCGAGCCGAGTACCTCGCGTTCGCCACGACCGGTGACCCCGGCTGGTCTCGTTTCGACTCGCGTGAGCGCGCCACCCGGATCTACGACACCGTGTCGTCGGTGCGGCCCTATCCGGAAGAACGGTCGTCGGCGCTGTGGCGCGACCACCGGTTCGGCGTTCTGGCGCCTGAGCTGACCGCCGGCGGTCAGGTGGCGGGTGGCGGCGAGAGGACCGGCCTGGCGCTATGAAGGGGGCCTTTCATTGAGCCTTTTTCATCGTTGGTTTTCGAGGGTGAGGATGGCTTGGGCGAGGGTGGTGACGCGGTCGGTGCTGCAGCGGGCGCGGTGGAGGATGGCCCAGTTTTTGAGGGTGGCGAAGCCGCGTTCGCCGCGGCAGCGGATGCGGGAGTGTTCGGTGTTGGCGTCGAGGTAGTTTTGGGGTAGGTGCTTGCGTCCTTTGTAGGGGGTGAGCACGCCCTCGGCGATGTGGTGGTAGCCGGCGTCGGCCAGCAGCAGGATGTCGGCCTGGTCGGCGAGGTCGGGGATGGCGTGGTGGCGGGCGGCGGCGGTGTCGTTGATCGCGCCGGGTAGCCCGTCGGAGATCCACAGCAGGTTGCCGTAGGGATCGGTGAGTCCTTGCAGGTTGATGCCGTGATAGCGGTGTTTGCCCGAGTAGTAGGGCCTGTTCGCCGCGATCCGGTCGATCCGGATCACGGTGCCGTCGAGGATGGCGTAGTTGTCGTGGCTCCACGCGAGCTGCCACAACACCGCGGTTAGGGTCGGGGCTCGTTCGGCCAGTAGCTCGGTGGTTTCGCGGACATACCGGAACGCGGTGCTGAGGCCGATGCCGAACCCGGCGGCGAGCCGGGCATAGGTGTCACCGTTGCGTAGATGCGCCAGCACCAGCAACGCCTGCTGATCGGGTAGCAGCCGCCGCCACCGGGACCCGATCCGCTTCAAGTGATCACGGATGACCTTGACGACATACCGAAGCGTGGTGGTGGACAAGTCCATCGCCGACGGATAGAACAGCACACGAAGCTCCTGGTGGCTCCTGGGTTGATCTTGGTCGACGATCCATCTACCAGGAGCTTCGTCATGTTCACAGCACCAACACACCTACTCCATCACCACGATGAAAAAGGCTCATTGCAAAATTTGCAATGAAAGGCCCCTTCATAGCGGGCCCCGGCCGAGCCTTCGGCTAAAGGGGCGGGGCGCCGGCCGACCGGTAGAGCCGTTCGATGATGTCGATCGTCCGGATCACTTCGTCGGTGGCCACTCCCTGCTGCGCCGGGTCGGCCAGCAACGTGGGCAGCAGGTCGAGCTGGCGGCGGTATTCCGTCCCGCGGTCCTCCCGCTCCAGCTCGACCTCTTCGGCCCGTCCGTCGCGGTGCACCACAAGGGTGGAGCGGCCCACCCCGTTCGGGCTGAGGCCGAAGGTGCACGTCAGCTCGGCGCGGGCGTCGGCGCCCTCGAGCACCAAGCGGGTCACGTCGCGCTCGGAGTGCGAGGCCCAGGCCGCTCGCACGGTGAACAGGGGACCGCCGTCGAGTGCCAGAACGCCGCGTGCGGTGTCCTCGACATCCTTCGGCGCGAGCTCCCGCACCGGACCGTCGGGTGAGTCACCCCGCCACGTCGCCTCGGCACCGGCCCTGGCGAGGAAGTCCGCCGAAACGGCGCCGGTCACCTGCGTCACCCGCGGCCAGGACAGCATCCGCATGCCGAGGGTGATCAGATGCCAGCCGAGGTCGACGAGTGCCCCGCCACCGGCCCGGCGGCGTTCGGTGAACCAGCCGCCGGGTGCGGGGATGCCGCTGGCCCGGATCCAGGACAGCTCCACGGACCGCAGCGGGCCGAGATCCGGCAGCAGCCCACGCAGGGCCATGACGTCCGCGCGGTACCAGGCCGCGGTGCCCGAGAGCACACGCGCGCCGCCGGCCAGCTCCGCCGCCGCCAGGGCCGCGGCTTCTTCCGAACTCACGCAGACCGGCTTCTCGACGAACGTGGAGATTCCCCGTTCCAGCAACGAGATCGCGGTCCGGGCGTGCAGATGGTTGGGGGTCGCGACGACGGCCAGGTCCACGTCATCCCGGCGAAGATCGCCGGGTTCGCTCAGGAGCCGCGCCGCCGGGAATCGGTCGGCGGCCCAGGTCGCGGCGGCCGGGTCCGGGTCGTATACGGCGACGACGGTGAACGCGGGATGGTCCAGGATCCTCGGTGCCCACAGCTCGCGGACGGCCCACCCGAGACCGATGAGCGCGAGGCGAACCGGCGCGGCGCCCGCTCCGGCAGCGCGATCCGCCATCATCGTGGCCTGCCGCCGAGCCGAACGATGCTGTCCGCCAGCGATCCGATCGAGCCGGCGCTCTCGATCGCCTGGTCCTCGTCGGCGAGATCGACGCCGAACTCGTCCTCTGCCTTGGCCAGCAGCTGGACGATGGCGATCGAGTCGAACCCGGCGAACCCCGTGAGCGGAGTTCCCTCCTCGATCAGGGACTCTTCGCAGCCGGGTATCAGCTCCACCGCCCACTCGGTCAGTCGCCGCGCGACCACGGCACGATCGGCCGGTTCCGTCTCGTTGATCATGTGTGACCTCTCAGTCCGTTTCAACGGCTTGGGAAAGTGCGAGCTTGAACGCGTCGACAGCGGGGATCTCCCGGTTGTCCGACAGCGAGGCGAGCGCGAAAGCCTCCATCGCGACGAGGACCTCACGTGGCTCGGCGATGGACACGTGGCAGCGGTCGAGCATGAGCTGCGGAGCCGGCCCGTCCTCGCCGTTGCGGACCTCGACATGAAACTTGTCGTCGTAGTAGTGGAGGACCTGGGGCGGTCCGATGACGGTCCTGGACCGGAGCGCGTGGATCTCGGGATCGGACAGCAGTTCCTGCGGCCGGTGGCTGACCGCGGTGTCGCGGAAGTCGTTGTGCATGGCGTCGAACCTGGCCGGCGGGATGACCTCCGCCAGTTGTTCCATGCGATACCTGCCCATCGAGTAACCGCGAATGCTCGCGGCCATGGTGCGCCGGACGACCTCGTCGAAGACCGCGTCCCCGATCTCCACGTCGAACGCGCCCGACTGCGCCATGTTGCCGATATAGCGTTTCTCGGCGTCGGTGAACCGGTTGGAGATCATGCAGCGAAGCGCACTGGTGGCCCGGCCCGACAACACCGCGACCGCCGTCGCCGACAACGCCGCGAAAACGGCGGGCGAGGTGACCTTGTTCCGGTCGGCGATCCGGTCGGAGGCCGCTCCGAGCGCGGGTGAGCACATGGCGACGCGGACCCAGCGCGGCTCTCGCCCGGCGGAAAGCCGTGCCGGGAAATTCGTGACGTCGATCCGTTCGGAGAACCGCTGCCACCGCTTGATCGTGCGCTCGTTCCGCAGCACGCCGCCCGGACTGTTCTCCTCCAACGCTTGTGCCACCGGCGTAAGCACGGCGTGTTCTTCGCCGTACCGGTCCTCACCCCCCAACCGTGCGGTGAACTCTTCGTGGAGGCGGTTGCGCGCCAGTCCGTCGATGGACAGATGCGACACGACGACCAGCAGCCAGGCCGGGCGCCCTCCGATGTGGACGATGCCGAACCGTGCGGGGAGCCCGCGGTCGACGTCGAACGAGCGGTCGGCGAACCGGGCGAGCAGATCGTCGAGCGAGTCCTCCGGGTCGTGCTCCAGCCGGACCTCACACTCGCCTGAGCCCAGCACTTCCTGCCGGCCGGACCCGTCGGCCGCGTCGAAGTACCGGGTCCGCAGCGATTCGTGCCGCACGATCACCGCACGGATCACGGACAGGACGTCGTCGATCGTGCGGCCGGGCGGTATCTCGATGCGGCAGCTGACGTTCAGATAGGCGTCGTGCGGGTGGAACTTCTTGACCGCGCCCCAGATCCCGAACTGGGACCAGGTCATCGGCGCGACAGTGCCTGCCAAGCCAGAGAACCGCACCTTCGCCGAAGTGGTTGACGAGGTAGTCATTTGCGGGTCGACCTCCTGGTGAAAGCTCCTCAGCCGGTGGTGAGGACGTCCGTGAACCGTTCGACGAGAGCGTTGGCCTGGCCGGGATTGAGGCGGGGGTCGCAGGCCGATCTGTACCGGGCGGGGTTCGGCCCGGTCGCCAGGTCCGCGCTGTCGTCCACGCACTCGCTCACGTCGTCCGGGGTGATTTCCAGATGTAGCCCGCCCGGGTGCGTCCCATGCCGGTGCAGCACCGCGCAGAACTGCTCGACCTCGTCGGTCAGCCGGGTCAAGACCCTGGTCTTGAGCCCTTCGCCCGAGCGGACGGTGTTGCCGTGCATCGGGTCGCTCAGCCATACGACGCCGGCCGCGTGCTCGCCGAGGACCCGCACGATCGGTGGCAGCCGCTCGCCGATCAGGTCGGCGCCCATCCGGACGATCAAGCTCAGCCTGCCGGGCGAGCGGTTCCAGGTCAGTCGTTCGACCATGGTCAGCACATCGGCCGGGACGGCGTCCGGGCCGATCTTCACTCCGACGGGGTTGGTGATCTCTGCGGCGAAGCCGACGTGCGGCCCCCCGGCGTCGCGGGTGCGTTCGCCGATCCAGACCATATGCGCCGAAGACGCGAAGACTCCGCCGCGGACCGGGTCCGGGCGCCGCAAGGCGTGTTCGTAGTCCAGCAGCAGGGCTTCATGGCTGGCGTACACGGCCGGACCCGACGCGAGCGTCCGTAGCCCGCGAGCGGCATGCGCGTAAGCCAGCAGCAGCCTGCGCGGATCGGGTTGCCGGGCCGTGGTCGTGGGGGCACGGTCGTTGACCGCGTCACCGAGGTAGACGGGGACTTCGACGTCGTCGGTGCCGGTCTCCGCGTGGCGCGACCGCGGTTTGGCGTACTGCCCGGCCATCCGCCCGACGACGACCGGTGCCCGTCCGGTGCGGCGCAGGTACTTCCCGAGTCCGTCCAGTTGCGCGGCCTTGGCCCGGATCCGGTCCGGTGCCGAGTCGGTGAACAGCTCGGCGCAATCGCCCGCCTGCAGGACAACGCTTTCACCTCGGGTGACCGCCGCGAGCTCGCCGGCGAGGCGGGCGCAGTCCTCCGCTTCCACGAGCGGCGGCAACCACCGCAGCCGTTCGATCGTGTCGCGCAGGATCTCCGGCTCCGGCCAGGCAGGCTGGTGCGCGCCGACGAGGTCCGATACCGCGGTCACGATCCCCCTCCGCGAACATCACCGGACTGCTCGGGGAACTTCATGGTGAGCACGCCTTCGATTTCCAGCAGGAGCTCGCTGCGGCAAATGTCCACGTTGAACAGCTCGATGGGCACCAGCGGTCCGACTTCGTCGCGTAATCTCTGCCGGACGTGGGGAATGTCGTGCTCGTGGCGCACATAGGCCTTGAGCATGCAGAAGGAATCCATTTCGACCTTGCCGCCGGACTTCTCCGATACATCCGCGAGGAGTATCCGGATATTTTCGAACGTCGTATCGCATTGTCCGTCGAGATCATCCAAGTGGGTCGATCGGTGCCCGATGATACTCGCCGTGCCGGACAGGAACAGTTTTTCGGCCGACGGCAGCAGGGTGGCCCTGGCGAAACTCGGCGAGCGTGGTCCATACGTCCGGGGATATCGATGGGCCGGGACCTGTCGCGGGTTCTCGAAGTGAACGGGTGTCCCGGACCGCTCGGCGATGAAGTAGACCACCACGCCGTCGCCGTGTGAGCCGATCCCGGTCGCGGCGGGAAGGCCGGCCGCCATATCCGTGCCGGCCTGTTCGAAGCCTTCCGCTCTTCCTTGACAGAAGTCCCGGTATATCTCCAAACCCTCGGCGTTCGAGTGGTTGATGTCCGCGATGTGGTTCCAGATACGGACCAGATGCGGATAGTCGAGATCGGCCAGCAGTGCCATCATCTGCCGGTAGACGGTCCGCGTCACCGCGCGGTAGGCGTCCGAACCGGGCAGCCGGAACGCGCCGAACAGGTGCGAGCCGTCATGTCCGTAGACGATGTCGTCGCGAGACCCCGTCGATACCTCGGACGCGCTCGTCCACACTTCGCGAACCGGCTCTCCAGGCCGTCCGCACATCGCTATCCCGACCGTCGGGTGGCCGGCGTCCAAATCCGGGTTCCGGGATCGGCCTCCGAATTCGACGACGCCCAATATCCCGCCGTAGTCACCAAGAGGATCACCGCTGGAAACGGCAACATCGATCATCGGCGTCACTTTCGTCAGAAGCGGTCTCAGAGTGGTTTGGAGCATTGCGAATGATCTGCTCCGCGAATGTGAAGACCATCTCGCAGAACATTCTTGAGCGCAAATTTCTCCGCGTATTGAGCGGAAAGGCCGAATCGGAGAGAGGTGCTACGGGACACGGTCAACGAGAGCCCGCGCCGCGAGGCGATAGCCGAGCGCGCCGAGGCCGGCGATCACGCCGCTCGCCAGCGGTGCGATCACCGACTCGTGGCGGAACCGCTCGCGGGCCCACACGTTCGACAGGTGCACTTCGATCCACGGACGCGGGTAGTTCGCCAGCGCGTCCCGCAGGCTCCAACCGGCGATCATCAGTGCGCCGGGGTTCACGATCGCGCCGACCGTGCCGTACGCGTCCTGCACGGTCTTCACCAGCGCGCCCTCGCAGTCGTGCTGGACCGCGATCACCCGCCAGCCCCGTTCGGCCACTTCCTTCTCGACCGCGGCCTCGATGTCGGCCAGCGTGTCGGTGCCGTAGATCCCGGGTTCGCGTTGCCCGAGGATGCCGAGGTTCGGGCCGTTGAGCAGAAGCAGTTCGTCCACGGTCACCTCACCACACGAAGCCGCTTGCGGATCCGGCCGATTTCTTCGTCGCCGGCCCGGGTCCCCGACAGGTGTTCGTTGAACATCGTCCCGTCGGCGTGGGTGACCGGAGGACGGGTGTGGTTCAGATGGGCCATGACCAGGTCGCCGTGGCCGGCCCGGCCGCGCGCCGCCGCGAGCTCGTGGAACGCGAGGTCCTCCCCGCCCCAACCCGTATAGCGTTCGTCGTGCCCGCCGATCGACAAGTAGAAGTCGCGTCGCACGGCGAAACATCCGCCGAAGAGGCCGTCGATGGTCAGGCCGCGGGCGGCCGACCCGTCGATCCGGTATCCGCCGTCCGCCGTGGTGATGGCCGCGATCGTGCGAGTCGTCGACACCTCGTCCATCCAGTTGACCCGGCCATGGGGGACGAACATGTCGAACTCGTCCAGGCCGGCGTGGACGGCGGCGATGGCGTGCCTGTCGACGAGCAGGTCCGCGTCGAGAACGCAAACCCGGTCGTGGGCCGACCGGACGACTCCGACGTTGACACTCCAAGACTTGTTGTACGGGCCGTTGTCCGGGACGAGGATATGCGAGTCGTACAGCTCTCGCGGGATACCGGCCAGCCCGGTGCCGACGTCCTGTTCGACGATCGTCACCTCGACACCGGGTGCGTCCCTGCTCGCTTGCCGCAGCGCCCGCAGGGCGACCTCGAGGTTGCGCGTCCGGTCTTCGGTCGACGCGCGGAACGGCACGACGAACGTCATGGTGCGGTGTTCGACCGCGAGTGTGGGCTCGAGTTCCTCGACGACCGCCCCGGTCGCCGTCCCGTGACCCGGGCAGAGCCTCGTGCAAAAGAGCCGTTCGTCGACCTCCCGGATCGACGCGGCCAGGTCGGGCAGGCCGGCGATGCCCTTCAGCAGCCGCACGAGCCGGTCCAGCGCGAGGCGGTCGCCTTCCTCCTCGGCGGCGGCCATCGCGGCGGCTTCCACCTCTGTGCGTTCGTCGGCGCGCAAAGAGCCGAGGCCGGCCTCGGCCGCACGCTCGAACAACACGCGTTCGGCCGGCCAGCTGTGGTCGTTGAGCCGCGGCCGTGGATGGGCGAGCAGGACGAGTGCTTCGGCGAGGTGGCACGCCGCGTCCGACGCCCCGAACCTCGGCGCATTCATGTCCGTCATTGACGCAACCTTCAATCCAGAGTATTCGCGCTTTGAAAGACCTTGTCGCGGTGTCGGAATGAATTCGCGACTCGGGGAGAAAATCGATCGACCGATCGGCGGGAGTCGATTCGGTGGGTTTCCTTTTACCAGGAGTGTCATCCACGTCCAACCGGCAGGTCATGGCCCGTCGTGCTCCTGCGTCGTGAGGGCTACGTTGGTCGTTCAACTGCTGCTGGGCCGCAGTTGAAGAGTCGTGGCACGCACGGCGGCGGGCCCCGCATCGCCATGCAGGCAAGGGGGATGAGCCCCTGTGACATCACGTCTCAAGATGTCACGCCCTAAGGTCCAGACCACATGCTTGATCACTTCAGATGGCCCACGGTAGGCTGGATGGAGCGTTACTGACTGTTCGTACAGGGGGAGCAATAATCAACTGGGGGATTATTGATGGACTACCCGCAATTGAATGAGCGGTTGAAAGCACCCGAAAGATCTACAGTAGAGGATCGCCAGGAAACAATTAACTCGGTTGTTGTCGACGTTGAATCGCTCATTCCGGGAGATTCACCCAGGATTTCGGGCGAAGATCTGGAATATGCCCGTACGCTGGCCGAGCTCGACCAGAAGTTGCCGCCGATTCTCGTTCACCGGAAGACCGGAAAAGTCATCGACGGGATGCACCGACTGCGTGCCGCTCGACTGCGGGGCGATTCCACGATCGAGGTCACTTTCTACGACGGGGAACAGGAATCCGCTTTCGTCCATGCGGTCGAAGCGAACATCAAACACGGAATGCCGTTGACCAAGGCCGATCGTGAGGCGGCGGCGGAAAAGATCATCAGGTTCTTCCCGCACTGGTCGGATCGGTCGATTTCGAAGATCGCCGGACTTTCGGCGAAGAAGATCAGTTCCATCCGGAGCACGGTGTCGCCGGATTCGGGCGGCTCGGCGGCAGTGCGGATCGGCAAGGACGGTCGTGCACGTCCGCTGGACAGTTCGGCGGGACGTCTTCGTGCGGCCGAGTTGTTCTCGGAAAATCCGGACGCCTCGCTCAACGAGATCGCGAGGTCTTCCGGGATCGCGGTCGGTACCGCGCGTGATGTACGGGAGCGGCTCCGGCACGGGGAGGACCCGATCCCCAAGGCGTACAGCAAGACCGCCTCGGCCGACGCGCGGAAGGACGGGCTTCGGCAGGAGCAGCACCTCGCCGGCGCGTTGGCCGTGACCGCGGCGGCGCTGGAGCCCAAGGGCGCGTCCGTCAGCGCGCTGCAAGCGCTGGAACGCGATCCGTCACTGCGGCTCAGCATCGCCGGACGACGGATTCTCCGGCTGATCGGTGCGACCTATTCCATGTCGGCACAGCTGAACGGCGTGGTCGATTTTCTTCCGTCGCATTGCTCGATCGTCATGGCGGACCTCGCCCGGACGTGTGCCGGGACGTGGCAATCGCTCGCCAGCGAGCTGGAGAAGCGTAACGACGGCCAAATCGAGGCCAGCGGGTAGCCGAACGCCTTCATCGTCGGTGGTGATCCGGGCGTCGATCGTTCGTCGACGCCCGGATCAACGCCGCCCTTTCGACCTGTCGGCAGCCGGGTCGGCCTTGCCCGTAAGCGCGCGACAAACAGGCTTCGCATCCGAAATGGAGAATTTCAGTGAAAAACACCGAGGGAATCGGAAGACGCACGTTTCTGACCGGCACGGTGGCCGCGGGTACCGCCGCCACCGTGTTGGGCCCCGCCTCTCTCGTGCCCGCACAGGCGGCGCCCCTGGCGGGCACGGAGGCGGAGACCGCCGGCTTCGGGCCGGTCGCCGTCACCGCGGCCGACGGGCGGTACCGCGATCTGACCCGCGGCCTCAACCCGAGGTACGTAGCCGATCCCGAGGCGATCTACGTCGCGGATTCGACGGCCTCGGTGATCGAGGTCGTCCGCAAAGCGGTCAATGAGCGCAAACGGCTCACCGTCCGCAGTGGTGGCCACTGCGTCGAGGACTTCGTGTTCAATCCGGAGGTCCAGGTGGTGCTGGACCTCTCCGAGATGAACCGGGTGTACTACGACGCCGAACGCGCGGCGATCGCCGTCGAACCGGGCGCCATCCTGATGGACATGTACGACCGCCTGTACAAGGCGTGGGGCGTCACCATCCCCGCCGGCATCATCTACTCGGTCGGCGCGGGCGGTCATTTCGCGGGCGGTGGTCACGGTTTCCTGTCCCGTCTGCTCGGCATGGCGGTCGACCACCTCTACGCGGTCGAGGTGGTCGTGGTGGACGCCAGGGGCGGAGTCCGCAAAGTGGTGGCGACGAGGGAGCACAACGACCCCAACCGCGACCTGTGGTGGGCGCACACCGGCGGCGGAGGCGGGAACTTCGGCGTCGTCACCCGGTACTGGTTCCGTTCGCCGGGAGCGACCGGGAAGGACCCGCGCAAGCTTCTTCCGCGCCCGCCCGCCGAAGTGCTGTTCGCCGGCCTGGGGTTGCCGTGGGCGGACTTCACCAAGGAGAAGTTCTCCAGGCTGCTGAAGAACTACAGCGCCTTCCACGAGAAGCACAAGCACCCCGACTCGCCTTTCCTGGCCTTGACCGGGGGGCTGGGTCTCCCGCTCCGGTCGGCCGGCCCGATCGGGATGGGCACCCAGGTGGACGCGACCCATCCGGAGGCCGAGCGGCTGCTCGAGCGCTACCACGCGGAGATCCTCGACGGCGTCGCGCCGAACGCCAAGCCGCATGTGACGCGGATGCCGTGGCTGCAGTCGACACTGCAACGCGCGACGACGAACAGCCAGGCCAACGACCCGGCGCTGCGCAGCGATTTCAAGTCGGCCATGATGCGCGGGACCATGCCGGACTCGCAGATCGACGCGCTGTACCGGTATCTCACCCGCACCGATGTCGACAACCCCACGATCGGGGTGTCGTTCCTGTCCTTCGGCGGCCGGATCAACGCGGTCGGCCGGAACGACACCGCCTTCCCGCACCGGGACTGCTCGCTGAATCTGCTGTGGACGGTGATCTGGAACAACCCGGCCGACGACACGAAGTTCGTCGACTGGAACCGGGAGTTCTACGCGGCGGTGTACGCGGAGACGGGCGGCGTTCCGGTGCCGAACGGTGTGACCGGCGGCAGTTACGTCAACGACGCGGACACCGATCTCGCCGATCCGAGGTTCAACACGTCCACGGCGGCTTGGCACGACCTGTACTACCGGGACAACTACCCGCGCCTGCAGCAGGTCAAGGCGAAATGGGATCCCCGGAACTTCTTCCGGCACAAGCTGTCCGTTCAGCTTCCCTGACCGCGGCGAAAGGTCTCGAACCATGTCCCAGTCCCGTGCCGCTTCGTCCTGGCTGGCGGACTCCGTGCTGTACCACGTCTATCCGCCGTCGTTCGCCGATTCCAACGGTGACGGCATCGGTGACCTGGCCGGGCTCACCGAGCGCCTGGACCACCTCAGCTGGCTGGGGGTCGACGCCATCTGGCTGAGCCCGTGCTTCGCTTCGGAGTTCGCCGACGGCGGGTACGACGTGGTGGACTACCTGACGATCGCACCGCGGTACGGCACCAACGAGGACGCGGTCGCGCTGATCGACGCGGCACGCGGTCGCGGTATCCGGGTGCTCTTCGATCTCGTGGCCGGGCATACCTCGCACCGGCACCCATGGTTCCGGGAGTCGGCCGAAACGCCTGGCGACGACCGGTACATCTGGTCGGACCGGATCTCCTCGCCCGTCCGCGAATGGGTACCCAACCTCGGCAAACGAGGCGGCTTCTACCGGGCCAACTTCTATCCCGCCCAGCCGGCGCTGAATTTCGGCTACGCCAGGCTCGATCCCGCCGAGCCCTGGCGGCAACCCGTGGACGCCGCGGGCCCTCGGGCCAACCGCGCGGCGCTGCGGGAGATCATGGGTTACTGGTTCGACCGTGGCGTGGCGGGTTTCCGCATGGACATGGCCTACTCGCTGGTCAAGGACGACCCCGGCCGGGTGGAGACGGCCAAGCTGTGGGGCGAGATGCGCGAGTGGATCGACCGCGAATACCCGCACTGCGCGTTGCTGTCGGAGTGGGGCGACCCGAAGACCGCCATCCCCGCCGGCTTCCACGCCGACTTCTTCCTGCACTTCGTCGGATCGGCAGTGCATTCGTTGTGGGACAACGACTCCGGCACCCAGGGTCCGTGGACCGACGGCCGCCCCTGCTACTTCGACGTGGACGGCCGAGGCTCGATGAAGCCCTTCCTCCAGGAATGGCATGAGGCCGATGCCGCCGCGG
The DNA here is from genome assembly GCA_963766045.1 of uncultured Actinomycetota bacterium. Lineage (GTDB taxonomy): Bacteria > Actinomycetota > Actinomycetes > Mycobacteriales > Pseudonocardiaceae > Amycolatopsis. The sequence continues at coordinate 1,153,594 of CAVXYN010000003.1, forward strand.
GCGGTCGCGGGTTGGCGGCGTTGCCGACCGCCAACCACGACTTCTCACGCCTGGTCTGTGGCCCGCGCACCCGCGACATGGTCGCTCCGGCGTTCGCCTTCCAGCTCACGTGGCCGACGCTGCCGGTCATCTATTACGGCGACGAGATCGGCATGCGGTACCTGCCCGGGCTGCCGGACAAGGAGGGCAGTCAGGCCGACCTGACGGCCCGCCAAGGTTCGCGTACTCCGATGCAGTGGGACGACGGCCCGAACGCCGGGTTCTCCACCGCCGCACCGCAGGAGCTCTATCTCCCCGTCGACACCGATCCGGACCGCCCCACCGTCGCGGCGGGCATGGTGGATGAATCCTCCTTGCCGCACCAGGTCCGGCAGCTCATCCGGCTGCGCAAGGAGACACCCGCGCTGGGCACCGGCGCGCCGGTGCGGGTCCTGAGCCAGGACTACCCCTTCGTCTACACCCGAGGCGAAAGCCACCTGGTGGTCGTCAACGGTCGCGAGGAGCCGGCCACCGCGTCGGTGGACGTCAAGGGCGTCCGTCCGCTCGCCGTGCGCGGAGTCGAGGTGAGCGACGGGGAAGTGCGGGCCGGCGGCTTCTCGTACGGCGTTTTCGAAGTGCTCTAGGGCGTGTTTCATCGACAGGAGACGGAGACCCATGAGTGACGACGACGAGGAAGAAACCACTCCGGTCGGCGCGTCGGTCCACGCCGTACGCACCGAGACGAAGAACGTCGTCCTCACCTACGACGACGGTCCTGAGCCGGACGGCACCAACCGGGTGCTCGAGGCCTTGCGTGAACACGGTGTCACCGCGACGTTCTTCGTCCTGATGGGCCGGGTCCGCCGGTTTCCGAGGCTTTTCGACGAGATGGTGGCCGCAGGGCACGAAGTCGGGTTGCACGGAGTCGACCACCAGAGGTTGACGGCGATCGACCCGCGCGCCGTCCACACCAGTATCCGGGACGCGCGCGGCGAGCTGGAGGACCGGCTCGGGCGGGAGGTGCGGTGGTTCCGGCCGCCCTACGGCTTGCATTCCCTGGAGAGCTGGAACGCGGTGGACGCCACCGGCATGACGTCGGTGCTCTGGACGGACGCCCTGCGTGACTGGTGGGATTTGCCGACGGAGACGCATCTCGAGCCCGTGGTCACAGCAGCCCGTCCCGGGACGATCATGCTCGCGCACGACGGATTCGCGTCGCAGATGGACGGTGTCGACGACGGCCGCCCGCCGAGGCTCGACCGGGGCCGGCTGACGGACCTGATGGTGAGCGTCTACCGGGAACAAGGGCTCTCGTGCTGTTCCCTGACCGAGGCACTCGACGCCGGTGAACTCGTCACAGACGTGCGGCTCACCCAGTGACAACCGGAGGAAACTGATGCACATCCGTCCACTCGAGACAGCGGACCTGGCGGATATCTCCGCGCTGTGCGCCGCCGAACTACCGCTGGACTCCTACGCCGCGGACTTCCCTGAGATGTTGCTGCGACGGCGGGGCGTCGGCCTGGTCGCCGTCGACGAAGGCGAACTCGCCGGCGCCGCACTGGGCTCGGCCCGAGGGGAGACCGACGGGTCCCTCGATCTCCTGGTCGTGGCCGATCGGTTCCAGCGCAAGGGAATCGCGCGGCAACTGGTGACGACCCTGGAGAGCAGGCTGGCGAGCCAGGGGTGCACCCAGATCGTGGTCGAGGGCAATGCGCCTTATTACCTTTCGCCCGGTGTCGACGTGCACTACACCTCCGCCATCTGCTTCTTCGAGGACAGCGGTTACGAGCGAGGACGTTGCGTGGTCAACATGGACGTCGACCTGCACGCGATCTCACTGGACACGACGGACGACGAGAAACGCCTTCTGGCCGAGGGAATCGAGATCCGGAGGGCGACCGGCGACGACCGGGAGGCGCTGCACGGCTGGCTGTCCGCCGGGTCCGGCTGGCCGCCGGCCGGATGGCCACCCGGTTGGGCGGACGAAGCCGCCGCCTCGCTCGACCGAGAGAACGCGGGCTGCCATATCGCGCTCTCGGAGGGAAAACCGGTCTCCTTCTGTTCGTACGGCGTGAACCAGCCGCATATCATCGGCCCGATGGCGACCGACCACGCGGTACGCAGCCGTGGCATCGGCATGACACTGATGAAGCGTTGCTACGCCGATCAACGCGACCAAGGCGTCTCCGTCGCCGAGATCTCTTGGGCAGGGCCGTTGTCCCTGTTCTCCGACCGGCTGAAAGCACGCATCGGCCGGTGCTTCTGGCAGTACCGCAAGCCACTGAAAGCAGAGGTCTCCGATGGCGGGGAATGACCCTCAGCCCTCGCTTCCGTCGATCGTCTGCGCGGTGGACGACAATTTCGAAATGCCGGTCAGGGTCGCGCTGCAATCGCTTGCCGCCGCACACGAGGAATGCCTTGACGATCTCAGGGTCGTGATCCTGTACGACGAATTGAGCACCGACGCGCAGACGCGCATCCGGGTCCACGGCGACCGGCTGGGGCTCAAGCTGGAGCTGGTGGAAAGCCCGCCGGTCGACCCGCGCTTCCCTGTGCTGAGACGGTACACGGCGGCCATCTACCTACGCCTCAACGTGCATCACGTGCTCGCCGACGAATCGCGGGTTCTCTATCTGGACTCGGATCTGATCATCTTGGACGACCTCCGGGAGCTGCTGACGCTGCCCATGAACGGCCATGCCGTCGGCGCCGTCCGTGATTCGGCGCGGCCGACGATGAGCCGTGGCGGCGCGCTGCCGTCCTGGGGACAGCGCGAATTCCCGCCGGACCGCGAGTACTTCAATTCGGGTGTGCTTCTGCTCGATCTGGACGAATGCCGGGCCACCGGTGTTCTCGACCGCGCCGGCGAGATCCTTTTGGAGCGGCCGGAGGTCGCGCGCTTTCCCGATCAGGACGCGTTGAACTGGTCGGCGGCGGACAACTGGCTTCGCTTGGACCGGAAATGGAACACCTTCGCCATGTCGATCATGGCGAGCAGGGACGACTACGTCCACGTCGCGGAGGACATCGTCGGTCTGGACTCGCTTGTACGCGCCGAGCAGACCGCCTCGATCCTGCATTTCAGCGGCCGGGACAAACCGTGGCAGGACACCTGCCCGCCGAGCTGGTCTCGCGACCGGTACCGGGAGTTCATGCGGGCCACGGAGGACGCCGTCCAGTGACCGAGGCCAGTTATCTGGGGATGGACATCGGCGGTACCAAGGTCTCCTTGTGCGCGGTGCGCAAATCGGAGGAAGCGGAAGGCGAGGTGCTGTGGCGTTCGCTCGCCCGCTGGCCGTCTTCGCCGGCGGACGTCGGGGATGACCTGTCCGTCCTGCGGACCCAGGTGAAGGAGCTGCGTGATGCGACGCGGCAGTGGTTCTCCGGTGTGGGTGTCGCGGTCGCGGCCACCGTGGACGCCGCGGGACGTGTGGTGTCGTGGCCGAACCGAGGTTCCTGGGGCGGGCTCGACCTGCTGGGCGAACTGCGTTCCCTGTTCCCGGAATCGGAGATCGTCTGGGCCGATGACGGTGCGCTGGCCGCCGTCGCGGAAGCGTACGCGGCGGACGTCACCGGCCTTGTCTACGCGGGTGTCGGCACCGGTATCGGGGGAGGAGTGGTCGTCGGGGGCCGCCTGTTGTCCGCGGTGTCCGGCGGGGCATGCGAACTCGGGCACATGATCGTGAACCACGGTGGTTCGCCGTGCACGTGCGGGCGGCGGGGCTGTGTCCAGGCGGAGGCTTCGGGCCCCGCGACGTTACGGCGAGCCGCCGCCGCACGTGGCGCGACGGTGTCTTTCGACGAGCTCCGCACCGGATACCTGGACGAGGAGACGTGGGCGGTCGCGGCGGTGGAGCACAGCTCCGTCGCGCTGGCGGCCGCGCTGGCAGGCGTCGGTGAGCTCGTGGGCACGGCCGTCCATGTCGTGGGCGGTGGGTTCGCGGCGGGGATTCCCGGGTTCGTCGACGAGGTCGGAAGGCAGGCGGCCGTGCTGTCGCGACCGGGACATCCGGTGGCCCCGGTCGTGCCCGCGCGGTTCGGTGGCGAATCGTCCCTGCGTGGCGCGGTCATCGCCGCGATGGGAACGTTGCCCGGCTAGCGTCCTGCGGCGGAGATTCGCGCCGTATTCTCGTGGCAGCATTTGGCCACCTGTGCCTGGTCTGGCTCGGAGTGTCTCGAATGCCTCGTTGGGGACGTTGAGCGTCTCGTATGTGGCGTTGGGGGCGTGTCTGTCCGGTGTGGATGGTTGCTTTCGACTCAGGACACTAGCGCGTGTCTTGGCGCGGCGAGTCCTGGATGGTCCGGGACATGAGGACGGCGTACGTGCCGTAGCCGTTCGGCACCTCGGCGTGGGGATGAAAGTCGTTGGCCGCCCAGAAGGCCGCGTTGCCCGCGACGGCGATCAACGAGATCCGGTCGTGCCGCCTCGACCGGGCCGTCGCGACGAGCCGGTTCAGCAGAACCTTCGCCAGCCCCTGGCGGCGCAGGTCCGCGGCGATGACGAGATCGTGTAGATGCAGATTGCGTGACGCGAACGCGGGACCTTCCGGCCGGTTGAACTCCGGGTACCGGAACATCGGGTAGGGCAGCGCGATCACGTAGCCCGCTGTCCGGGGGCCGGCCTCCAGCACGAAGCACGTCGCCGGTGAGGCCCGCACCCTCGACTCGAGCACGGTTCGCGTCTCGGATAACCCCTTTTCCGCATACGCATCGGCTTCCAGCTCGAGGATGCCGGGCCAGTCGCCGGGGGAGATGTGCTTGACCCGCATGGGAAGCCTTTCGGGGTAGTGAAGGCCTCCTTCGCTACCCTCAGGGTAGGCAAGGAGGCCTTCACGGCCAGCTGAGCGCCTTTACGGAGCCACTCACGAGTCCGGTGATCGGCAGGGGCGCGAATCCGTTGAACCCTCGTGTCGTGTAGCTCGTCGAGTACGCACCGCAGGAGAGGATCCACACCGGATCCCCCGACGCCGCCGCCTTGGGCACCTGTACGAAGGTGCGTCCGTCGCTGAAGACGTCGTCGCTGTCGCACGTGGGCCCGGCGACGATCGCCGGGACGTACTCGCCGTCGAGGTGGGTGGGGAACACCAGCCGGTACCGCAGCATGTCGGTTTCGTAGAGCCCGTTGAACTTCCCGCAGCTCAGATACAGCCAGTTCTCGTGGACGCCGCTCAACTGCCGCCGCGAGGACAGCCGGGAGACGTGTGCTCTGATCGCACCGTGATCGGCGACCAGGTGACGACCTGGTTCCACGACGAACGCCAGTCGCGTGCCGGCCAGCTGCCGGAGGCGGAGCATGCCGTCCCGGAGCGCGGCGAACATCTCCTTGACCGGCGGGCGCAGGGGATTTCCCGCCTTGTCGAGGTATCCGGCTGCGGGCAGACCACCGCCCAGGTTGATGTGGTCGATGTGCACTCCCTGGAGGGACAACGAGACGAGGACGTCGGCGAGGCGGTCGAAGGCCTCGTGCCAGGCTTCGACCGTCATTTGCTGAGAACCCACGTGGACCGACAGGCCCGAGGGGATCAACCCGTGTCGTCGTGCGGCGAGCAGGACGCGGACCGCGTCGGCTCCCGCGCAGCCGTATTTGCGCCCCAGGCCCCAGAGGGCGCCGGCGCCGGTCGTGGCCAACCTGCAGAACACCCGGGCGCCGGGCGCGTTGGCCGCGATGGCCAGCACGTCTTCGACGCTGTCCGTGGCGAAGTCGCGCACACCGAGCCGGTGCGCGTCGGCGATGTTCTCGTCGGACTTCACCGTGTTGCCGTAGTGGATCAGCCCGGCGGGGATACCGGTGCGGAGTGCCTGGACGATTTCGTCGGGACTCGCGGCGTCGAAGCCCGCGCCGCGACGGGCCAGGCACGCCAGGACCTCGTCCACCGGGCACGCCTTCATCGCGAATCGGACGGCTACGCCGGGAAACTCGTGGGTGAGCGCGTCGTAGGCGCGCTCGACCCCGGCGAGGTCGATGATGAGCTGATCGTGCCGGGCGGTGGAGAGAGCCTTCCGGATCTGCCCGCTGACGAACGTGTTCTGGTCCGTCTTCGCTATCGACATGCCTGATCAAGCCCCATTGTCGCGCTCGCGCCCATCAGCCGGTCCCATGCGTCGATCAGCGACGCGAAGTCCTCGATATCCTGCCTTGCTTCGACGAGCAACCGGTTTCGTTGCGGCGCAAGGACATCGGCGAATTCCGCGTACCGGCCGCCCAGCCCGCGGTGGACCTTGTCGAGGCGGTTCAACCGGAGAACGTTCGTGCCGTCCGCCAAACCGGTGCTCTCTCGGGCGAAGCCCGCGATCATCGGTGCCTGGACCCGGTGTCCGTGGTCGAGCAGTGCCTCGCCGGCCTCGGCCATCCGGTCGTAGATGGCGTGGAAGTACAACATGGACAGGAAGAACTTGGTCAGCCTCAGCTGGTAGGCCAGGAATCCCGCGCCGGTTTTCCGTTCGCCGGTGTGGAAGTTCACGATGTGGCGGTTGTGCACGACGCCGGGCAACCGGGCGCTGTGCGCGAGGTGGAACAGGAAGTAGTCGCTGCCGATCGTGGCGATCGCGGGTGGCAGCGGCACCTGCTCGTGGATCTGCTGGAAGCCGATGTTGCACATGTCGACGCGCATCGGGTCGACGAAACCGACGTCCGAGCGGTCCTCGGTGAACGGTTCGGTGCCCGCCCCGGTGAACGATTCCTTGACCAGCTGCGCCTTTTGCGCGTCGGTCCACCCGTCAGGCGCCCAGAGGCTCACGATGTCGTGGTACGCGGTCCGGTCTCGTGAACGGATGTCCTCGATGTCGACCGACAGCTCACCGACGAACGATCCGCCCACCAGTACCACGGGTTTGTGCTCGTGCTCCGGTGCGAGTGAAACGGTCGAGACGTGGTCCTTCACCTCCGCGGCCCGTCGGCCGATCGACCTGAGTTCATGGTGTACCGGGAACACCTTCTCGCCGTTCGAGAGCTGGTAGCCGCTGTCGGAATCCCTGCGGTGCACGGATCGGCAGCCGAGCGCGCGGGCGATCAGGAAGGCACGGTTGGTGCAGGCGCCGTACGAGACACCGGCCGGAAGCATGAGATCGAGCATCGGTCCGGGCTCGTCGAGGTCCGCCGCCTTGATCACTCGTCGCAGGAATGCCCGCTGCTCGGTTTCGCCGAGGTGCAGCACGACGACGTTTTCGGTCCGGCGCCGGGCGCCGACGATTCGGGCGTGCTCGCCGAACTCTCGCTCCGAGGACGAGTCGAGGATCAGCGAGAAGACCTCGACGTCGAAATTCCGGGCCGCGAACTCCCCCTCTTCGAGGAAGTCCGACAGGGCGGTGCCGCAGGCCCGATTCGTGGGAAGGGTCAGGCAGATCCGGCGCATTCTCTCGTGCTCCGATCGCGGGTATCGTGATGAAGTCCTCGGATTTCGGCACGTAACCCTGCTGGAAGTTTTTGTGAAACTTCAGGATTCGGCGCGTGTGATGATCGATGTCAGGGTACCGGTGGTGCCGATGGCGTCAAGATCGGTGGACGCGGACAGGCAACTGAGAAAATTCCGCAGTTGAACGAGGCTTGACGCGCGGAGCGAAATGTACTGCCGGGCAGGGTCATGGGTGGTCGTCTCACCGACGCGACAGCGGGACGGCAAACCCGCAAAGATGACGGTACCTAAGCGAAGTCGCGGTCTTTTCTTTGCCGAACAGCCGCTGGAAAAAGGAACGGGTAATGACCGATTCGGGGAAGAAGTCGGCCTCTTGGCTTGTTCGCGCCCAGAAGAGCGTCAGCTACGAGGTGCGGTTTTGCGAGGATCTCTTCCGCTCCGACCGCACGGACCTGCTCGAGAAAGGTGAACACGAGGCCACGCCGCGCCGGTTCGTCGTCCTCGACAGCAATGTCGACCGCTACCATGGAGCCCGGATTCGTGCCTATTTCGAACACCATGGCGTGGAATACGCGATGCTGACGGTGTCCGCCGATGAGACGGTCAAGGACTTCGAGACCGCGGCGCGGATAGTCAAGGAACTCGACAAGTTCGGCATCGCCCGCCGGCGTGAACCGATCATAGTGATCGGAGGCGGTGTCCTGATGGACATCGTCGGGCTCGCGGCGAGCCTGTACCGGCGAGGTACCCCGTACCTCCGGGTGCCGACCACGCTCATCGGTCTCGTCGACGCGGGTGTGGGCGCCAAAACGGGCGTGAACTTCAACGGTCACAAGAACCGGCTGGGCACCTACGCCCCGGCCGAACTGACCCTGCTCGACCGGGCGTTCCTGGCCACCCTCGACCGGCGGCAGATCAGCAACGGACTCGCGGAAATCCTCAAGATCGCCCTGATCAAGGACTTCGCGTTGTTCGAGCAGCTGGAGGAGCACGGCGCGCTCCTGCTCGCGGAGAAGTTCCAGGGCCTCAGCCCGGAAAGCGACCGGACCGCGGTGGCCGTGCTGCACGCCGCCACCCGCGGCATGATCGAAGAACTCGAGCCGAATCTCTGGGAAGCCCAGCTGGAACGATGTGTCGACTATGGACACACCTTCAGCCCCACGATCGAGATGCGCGCACTGCCCGCTCTTCTGCACGGTGAGGCCGTATGCGTCGACATGGCGCTCACCACGATCCTCGCCTGCCGTCGTGGGCTGCTCACCGAAGCACAACGCGACCGCGTCTTCGCCGTCATGACGTTGCTCGAATTGCCCACCTGGGATTCCTTGCTGGAGCCGGAAATGCTCGCCCAAGCCCTGCACGACGCCGTCCGCCACCGCGACGGCAGGCAGCGGCTGCCGTTGCCGGTCGGCATCGGCGGTGTCACCTTCGTCAACGACGTCACGCCGGAGGAGCTGGACGCCGCACTCGAGATCCACCGTGAGCTCGGCGACGTCCGGCGGCTGCCGGTCGCGTGAACCGCCGGGCCCGCCGTCGTGCCCAGGCGATATCGGCGGCGAGCCGGCCTGGATCGCCGCCGCGATAGTCGTTTTCCAGCACCAAAGCCCGCACCGGTATCGCGTGCCCGCGCAGGGCGTCGAGGGTGTCGTCGAGCCTTCCCGTACCGGTGCCGAGCGCGGGCATGTCCCCGATGTCGGGCGGTCCGTCCTTGAGATGTACCTGGTCGGCGAGCAGGTGTCCGGCTTCGGCGACGAGGAGTTCGGGACGGAGCCCCACCTGTACGGGATTGAACGTATCCAGCACCAGCCGGAAAGCCGGCGAGCCGACCCGCTCGGCCAGTTCCAGTGCATGGCCGGGCGCGAGGACGTTCTCGCTGGCCAGCAGCAGGCCACGTGCCTCCGCTTCGGCGGCGGCCCAGTCGAAGACCCGAGCCGTGAGGTCGAACGCGGCCGCTCCGTCGATGGCACTGCGCCGGAAACTGGGGATGAAGACCAATGGCACGTCCAGTGCGTGCGCGGAGTCGAGCAGGCGCTCGATGAGTGGCGGCGCCTCTGAGGTGGTGAGACCGACATCGTTGAGCTGATTACCCGCGATCGCGAGCAGCCGTACCCCGGTGGCGTCCGCGGAGTCGCGCAAGGACTGGACGCGGCCGGGTGCGTCCAGCCACTCCCCGCGGCCAGGCCCGCCGAAGTCGAGTTGCAGCCCATCGGCTCCGGCGGCCGCGGTCCGGCGGACGGCGTCCGGTCCACCTTCGGCGAGCCGCCATTCGGTCAGGCCGACCAGACAGGGACTCACCCCTCGGCTCCCATGTGGACGGAGAGCTTGATCAGTCTCCGGCCGTCGATCACGCGATCACGCGAACCGGCCAGCGCGCGCATCACGCGAGCCGCGCCTTCGAGATCGGTCACGTGGGTGATCAAGTCGCGATATCGGTCCGGCTCGGCGGCGAGTTCGGCCGCGGCATCGAGCAGGTGCCGGTTGTCCACACCGCGATGTCCGAACACGTGGACACGATCACCCGCGGCCGATTCGGTCGTCACGATTCGGGCAGGAGACGGCAGGCCGCCGCAGTTCGCGGCTCGCGTCGCCGTGAGTTCGACGCCGGGAAGCAACGGCGTCGTCGCGTCCGGCGGCAGCCCGCCCACGATGTCGACGGCCAGTTCCTTGGCGCCAAGGGAAAGCACGGTCTCCAAAGCGAACACCGTCGCATCGCGCGGAGTGGCCAGGAGCGCTCCGACGACACCGGGTTCGAGCCGGGCCCAGTCCAACCGGGTGCACAGCACGTCCGCGGGGTACGGCGCCGCTTCGCTGAACGCACGCCCGCTTTCGGTGTGGTGCACCAGAATCACCCGGACGGCCGGGTCGAGCCAACGGCGGGCCGCGCGTACCGCGAGGTGCCCGACGACGCCGTCACCATAAACGATCAATGTTCGTGGTGCGAAGGCGCGGAGTTCGCCCAGTGCGTACCGGACCACGGCGAGCGGCTCCAGCAACGGCGCGAGTGTCCGATCAGTACCGGCGGGCAGGGGGAGCACCATGCCACCCGCGACGGCTGTGGCGGGTAGCAGGGTGCGCTCCTGAAGCAGGCCGTCGACGTTGTGGCCCAGCAGAAAGCCCGGATCCGTCGGATGGGTCGGATTGACGGCGACGAGCGTGCCCGGGGCGAACTCCGGCCCGACGCCACTACCGGCGGCCACCACCGTCGCGATTCCCTCGTGACCGATCACCGGTGCCGGGTCGTGTCGTAAACCCCGCAGCATCTGGATGTCCGTCCCGCACAGCCCCGCGTACTCGGTCGCGACGCTCAGTTCTCCAGGGCCGGGCTCGACCGTCGGCCGCGGTACGACGGACAGCGACCCGGACGCGCGCACGATCGCTCGGTGGACACCCTGACGCTGCGCCGCGAGTCCGGCGCCGGCGAGGCCGTTCGCCTCGTTCTCACCACAGATCAGCACCCGGTCGGGCAGCCAACCGGGTTCGCGTTCGCTGGTGAGATACAGGCCTTCGCGGGTCAAGTGGACGAGCAGCGCGTCGCGATAGTGGTCGCCGAGCCCGGTCGCGACACCGCCGGTGAAGGCGATCAGATCGATTTCCGGGTCGAGACAGAGCGCGGTGCGCACGACATCGGCCACCGGACGGGTCGCGGCTGCGAGGAGGTCGATCGCCACCGGGTCGGCATCCTCGAGCGCCGACGCGAGCGCGGCTTCGAACGGCTCGCCTCCGGCCAGCCGGGACAGCGCCCACTGCCGAGGTCGCCGGGCTCGGATCACCTCGCTCAGCCTGCGTATTCCCGGCCCTGAGGAGAAAGCCGCTACGTGGCAGGGTCGCCCGCAGTCGCACCGAAGCTCGACCGGCTCGCCATCGATCGTCACGGTCGCCGGTAGATGTCCGATCTCGCCTTGCAGTCCCAGACCGTCGACCGGGATGTCCCCGGTGCGCAGGTCGATGGTGCGGCAGGCGATACCGGTGCTGATGGTCGCCAGCAGGATCTTGCGGCGATTCTTCGCGTGCGGCGAATCGGCAAGGTGCAACAGAGCCGCGGTGACGTCGTTGACGACATGCCAGCGCACGTCGGGACGCGCGGAACGCAGCGCGCCGAGCACGTCGAAGGGACCGACGTGCGAGCCCCACAACGGCGCCGACGCGTACACCACACCTGTCCGGTGATCGAGGGCGGCACCGAAGGAGACCCCGGCGGGCTCTCCGAACGGAACCGGTTCGGCCATCGCCTTCACGAGCGAAGCCCGCAGCTCGTCGACCGTCGCAGATGGACTGTTCGTGCGGCTGGGCGTCGGAGCGCGATGGACTGCACCAAGACCGCGTTCGGCGGACCAGCGCGCCCAGCGAAGGTGCGTGCCCCCGACGTCGAGAACGGTTATGGACACGGACATGCCCTCCGGTCGGATCGGTTGGTGACCAAGGTGACCATCTCCCCGGCCCGCACGTCCACCCGTTCAACTGCGGCGGTCCGTTCCCATTGACTCGGCTCATCTGCGTGCCTACCGTGCCCCACGCATCAGGCAACTTCGATTGCCGTTACTGGGGATAGAGCTTTTTCATTTTCGGCCACCTCTGGGGAGAGCGCCTGTGGTCTGCGCTACGATCGTGCAACTTCCGTTTCCTTCGACCCGTGATCCGGATGCGAAACTCGCCGCGTACTACACCGATTACGACCGGTTGTTCCGCGCGGGTTTTCCGGAGTACTTCATTCCCCAGGACGGTCTCTGGGAGATGCCGCTTTGGGTAGCGCATCTGACTTCGTTGGTGCGCACCGCCGGGCTGGAGTCCCAGTTCTGCGATCTCTCGAAGGTCCCCGCGGAGGCGGAGGCGTGCTTCGAGAAGATCCGGGACACCACGGTGCCCGGCGACCTCGTCCTGATGTCACCGCTGGCCCAGAACTTCCGGCTCACGCTGGAGGTCGCCAAGTCGTTGGAGGGCGTCGGCCGCCGTGTCGTGCTCGGCGGCAACATGGCGCCGTTGGCGCCGACCGGGGCGGTGCATCTTGTCCACCGCGGCCAGCTGGACGCCGCGCTCGTGCGCAAACTGGTCGATCTGGCGCAGTCCGGCGGCGGCGAGCTGGTGAAGGAGATCCGGATCGGGAAGTCCGACGAGCTGATCACCTGGGCGCCCGACTACCGCCACCTCGACGGCTATCGCGGCCAGATTCCGTTGCTGCGCCTCAATGCCAGCCACGGCTGCCTGTACCAGTGCTCGTTCTGCGGTGACGCATGGAGCAGGCAGCTCGTGATGGTGGAGAAGAACGCGCTCGCCGCCGAAGTGGACGAGCTGGCGCGGCGGTTCCCCGACACGAAACTGTTCTACATCGGGGACAAGACCTTCGGGCAGTCGAAGGAAGCGGTGCGGAACCTGGTCGAGGTCTTCCGTGACCGCCCCGGCTACCGCTTCATCGTGCAGACCCACGTGATGCAGGTCCGCCCGTGGGTGATCGACGCCATGCACGAGCTCGGCGTGGTCACCGTCGAGCTGGGTTTCGAGTCCGGCGACTCGCAGATGCTCAAGCGGCTCAACAAGCTTTCACGCGGACTGGACGACTACACCGAGAAGGTCCGGATGCTCGCCGACTCCGGTCTGAACGTGGTGCTCAACGTCATGGGCGGGCTGGACGAAGAGACCGAACAGTCGCACCGGCAGACGGTGAACTGGTTGTACGACAACCGTTCCATGCTGTGGCTGTTCAACCTGTACAGCTTCGTGCCCTATCCGCTGGTTCCGGACTTCGAGATATTGAAGGACCGCATCCACAACTGGGACTTCGCGGACTGGCGGGAGGATGCCCTGCCGGTGTTCCAGCCGAAGAACATGACGCCGGAGCGGAGCTGGGAGCTCTTCATGGAGAAGGTCGAAGCCGCACACCAGATCGTGCGGGCGAAGGTCGACCGGCTGGTGCCGCACGCGGAAACGAAGAGGTGAGTGGAGTTGTCCCATATTCCCGACTTCGAGCGGTTGCAGAACCTGGCCGTACCAGAGGACTTCCGGGACGACCCGCTCCCGGGATGGGCCGGGCCGGGCACACTGTTCGGCGCGCCCTCGGTCGCGCTGGAGGATCTGACGGAATTCTCCGGCTGGGCCGTGGCGGGTGTGCCGTTCGACGGCACCGCGAGCTCGCGGGCGGGTGCGGCGGAAGGCCCTCGCGCGGTTCGCTCGGCGAGCGTGGTCTTCGCGAACTCGCTGCGGAGTCTCGGCGAGACGGAAATGCTCGATACCCGCACCGGTAACGTTTTCTCCTACCAGGCTCCACTGGTGGTCGACGCCGGCGATCTGCACGTGTACCAGACGAACACGGTCCGCACCTTCCAAGGCGTGGCGAGCGAGGCCGAGCTGCTGGCGAGCCGCGGCGAATCGGTCTTGTTCCTCAACGGCGATCACTCGTGCACATTCCCCACCTTCGCGGGTTTCCGCGCGGCGCAGCTCGCCAAGGACCCTTCACGACGTGTCGGATTCATCAACATCGACCACCATTTCGACTTCGGTAACTGGAGCACCCTCCACGGCGCGCTGTACCACGGCTCGAACTCGCGCCGGATCAGTGAGCTGCCGGGGATGCGCCCGGAGGACATCGCCTTCGTCGGTGTCGGTGACGTGACCAAACACGACCAGTTCCAGTTCCTTCTGGAGCAAGGGTTCCACGTCGTGCCGGGAGCCCAGATCCGGCGGGACGGGGCCGCGGCGGCACTGGCCGCTGTCCTCGACGCGCTGGGCAGCCGATGCGACGTCGTCTACATATCGCTCGACATCGACGTGCTCGACACGAGTGCCGCGTCGGGTACCGGACACGTGACGATGGGCGGCATCCAGATCGGTGAACTCCTCGACGTCTACGACGTGCTCCGGGACCTTCCCGTGCGCGCGCTGGACATCACGGAGATCGCACCCCGCTACGACCCCGGCGGAAGCACCGCCCAGATCGCCGCGCGGCTGCTGTTCGAGTACCTGTTCCGGACGAAGCAGCGTGGCTCGGGTCTCGCGCCGTGGAGCGTTCACCCCGGCCACGAGACGCCGATGTGACGGGCTCGGTGGGCCGTGAGCGCAGCAAGGTCGACCTGCATCTGCACACCAAGGCGTCCGACGGTGACGAGCAGGCGGAGGAGCTGGTTCGGCGCTGCCTCGCGGCCGGCGTGTCCGTCGCGGCCGTGACCGACCACAACACCTTGGCCTCGGTCGCGGCGTTCACCAGTGCGGCCGGGAGCGACCTCACCGTCGTGCCGGCCTGTGAGGTCAGCGCCCGGTGGCGAGGCGCGGAGGCGCATTGCCTCGGCTACTGGATCGCTGAGGAGGACACGACTTTCGCCGCCCGGATTCGCCGGATCCACGATGTCGAGGTGACGTGGTGGCGTGAGTGGATCGACTCGGTCGGGCGGCTCGGTGTCCCGCTGGACTGGGCCGAGGTCACCGAGCGGATCGGGGACGACCGGATCGCCTACCCGGGCGACTACCTCCGGCTCGTCGTCGCCGCGGCGGGAGAGGACTCCCGCTTCCGGGATTACTCCACTGAGGACACTCGCTCGTTCGTCGCCGACTGGTGTGCTCCGGGACAGCCGTTGCACCGGCCGGAACCGTGGTCGCCGAGCCTGCCCGAGGCGATCGGCTGGATCGTCGAGGCGGGCGGGGTGGCGGTGCTCGCCCATCCCGCACGGCTGCTCGGCGACGCGGACTGGGCGGCCGAACTCGCCGCGCTGCGGGACGTCGGGCTCGCCGGGGTCGAGGTCTGGACCACCTGGCACACCGCGGAGGAGAGCGGGCGGCTGGCGCGGCTGTGCGCTGCGCTGGACCTGGTGCCCACCATGGGCTCGGACTACCACGGCGTCCGGGTGAAGCCGTGGGCGACCGAACCCGGCCTGTTGCCGGTCGTTCCCGACGACCCGGTCGGCCTCGTCGCCGCCCTGCACGACCGCCGAGCTCAGATCGCGGTGCGATGACGACGATGAAAACCGAGACACCACCGGGATTCGGGGCCGCGTACTGGCGGCTGTGGAGCTCCAGCACGGTGTCCGCGATGGGCGACGGCATCCGGTTCACCGCCCTGCCACTGCTTTCCGTCGCACTGCTCGGGGACCCGTTCCAGGTCGCGCTGGTCACCGCCGCGAGCACCGTTCCCTGGCTGCTGCTCGGCCTGCCCGTCGGCGCGTACGCCGATCGCGCCGACCGGGTGCGGATGATGATCGTGGCCGATCTCTTCCGTGCGGCCGGTCTGGTGGTGGCCGTCATCCTGCTGCTGACAGGCCACCTCACGTTCGTCCCGCTGCTCGTGCTTGCGCTGGTGCTGGGGATCGGCGAGGTCGTGTTCGACTGCGCGTCCTTCGCGGTACTGCCCGCGGTGGTCCCGGCGTCGCGGCTGGAAGCCGCCAACGGCAGGCTGTTCACGGCACAGAGCCTCGGCCGCGACCTGCTCGGCCATCTTGCCGGCGGGGTCCTTTACACCTTCGGCCGGGCGATCCCGCTCGTCTTCGACGCCGTCTCGTTCCTCGTTTCCGCGCTGCTGCTGAAAACAGTTCCCCGGCAGGCGCCGAGACCCGCCGCGGAACGGAACATCCGGCACGAGATCGCGGACGGCGCTCGATACATCCTGCGGGACCGGTTGCTCGTCACGCTGACCGTCGCCGGTGGCGTGATCAACGCCGTCTACCTCGGCCAAGTGGCCGTTTTCGTGCTCTTCGTGACGGAAGTACTGGGCCTCGGCCCGACGGGCTACGCCGCGTTGCTTGCCGGTGGTGCCGCCGGCGGCGTCGCCGGAGGACTCATCGCCGAGCGCCTGGTCGCCCAGGTGGGCCGCCTGGCCACGCTCGTCAGCGGGCTCGCCCTCGTCGGTGGCGCCGGTGCCGGTGTGCTGGCGGGCACCGTGGTCACCACCGCGTTCGGCTATTTCGCCATGGGTTTCGGCCTGATGGTGTGGAACGTCGTCGCGGTGTCGCTCCGGCAGGCCATCGTTCCCGAGCATCTGCTCGGCCGGACCATCGGCGCCTACCGGGTGGTGGCGTGGGGAACGATGCCGCTCGGCGCCGCGGCGTTCGGCGCTCTCGCGCAGCTGTGGGGATCCAGGTGGGCTTTCGGTGCCGGCGCACTGGTCATCGTCCTGCTGACCGTGCCGGTCGCGCTCGTACTCGCCGGGGACACCAGGCTGCGCGACCCCGTGAGGAGGGAAGATGTCCGCGGTGACCACTAACCACGACGCGGTGGCCGCCTTCGCGGCCGCACGCGACCTCGCCGATCTCCACCTTGTCGGCAACGGCCTCGAGTTCGCCGTCTTCCGCGCCGAGCATCCGGTGGAAGGTGCCGTGGTGCTCCGGGTACCGGTAGGTGCGCGGTTCCAGTCGAACGCCAACGATCCCCACGTCGATACCCGGACGCTGCTGCGGTGGGAGTACGAGATCACCGGATACGCGGCCGGGCGGGGGATTCCGGTCGCGGCACCGCTCGACCTCGTGCTGGGCGAGCCGGACCTGCTGATGAGCCGCTACATTCCCGATGACGGCGCGCCGTTCCGCTCGGCCGGGCTCGGCTCTGTGCTGGCACGGCTGCATCGGATGCCACCCCCTGGGATGGCGCCCGTGGTGTCCGAGGGATGTGCGACCGAGGACCTCGTGCCACGCCGGATCGTGCGGCGATGGCGGGAGATCGCCGAGGTCGTGCCCGATCTGCCTTCCTGTCCGCCGCAGAACGAGCTCAGGGCCCGGCTCGATGGGTGTCCCGCCTGCTCCAGCCTGCTGCACCTCGACGTGCGCGCGGCCAACCTGCGCTGCGTAGACGGCTCGGTGCGAGCGCTGCTGGACTGGTCGAACGCGCTGATCGGGGATCCGGCACTCGAACTGGCGCGGCTCACCGAGTTCGCGTGCCTGCCGGAGAACGGCATCGACATCGGGGCCGTGCTGCACGGGTACGGGGCGTCCCCGGACCCCCGCGATCCCGCCTTCCTCGTCTACCGGCTCGACGCCGCGGTCATGTTGGCCGTGGTGTTCCTGTGCGAATCCCCGGACGAGGTCCGTGGCGCCGAGTGGGTGGGACGGATGCTCGAACTACGCGATGAGCTCGAGCATCGGTCGTGAGAGGTCACCGGAACTGGGGAAAGGAGGTGTTTCATGATCGGCTACGTGCGTGCCCTTGTCGGCAGGCTGGGTCGCTCCCGGGTGGGCGGTGTCTACCTGTACGTCGAATGTCACTGATCACTTGACGAGTGGGGCGAGTGTCCGCTCGCCCCACTCCTGGGGGAGTACAGAGGATGGCAATGCGGATTCCCGGCCCACGGGGCCGCTGGTTCGTCGGGCAGCTGCCGGAGTACGAGGCCGACCGCCTCGGCTGGCTCGTCCGGACGCGCGCCGAGTTCGGTGACGTCGTGCGGCTCGCACCGCACGCGGTGGTGGTGCACGATCTCGAACTCGCGCGACTCGTGCTCGGCGGGACCAACGACGACTACCTGCTCGACACCGCCGTGCTCGCGGGCCGTCGCCATGAGGAGGCGCTCCGGGACCGGACGCCGGAGTGGATGAGGCTGCGCCGGCTCGTCTCAAGGGCCTGTCGCAGGTATCTCACCCCGGCCGGGGGCGAGCGCCTTGTGCAGGTCCACGACGAGGAGCTGCGTTCCCGACGGGGGCGCTCCGCCGATCTCGTCGTGGCGAGCCGGGAGATCTGTGGCCGGGCGATCGCGCGACTCGCGCTGACCGATGACGACCCGGACGCGGTCGAGCGGATCGCCGGCGCCGCGCGGGTCGCGTTCGAGGAATCGCTGACCGCGCTGGAGCGGAACGAAGCCCGGCGTGGCTGGCTGCCGCGGCCCGCGACCCGGCGCGCGACCGGGGCGAGTGCGGAACTACAGGAACTGCTCGCCGAGCAGGTGGCGCGGCGTCGCGCGGCAACGCCCGCCGAGCAGGCGAGGTGCCTGCTCGATGAACTGCTGCGGGAAGACATCGACGACGACACCGCGGCCATGGCGCTGCGGATGCTCGTCTTCTCCGCACAAGGTGTGCCCGGAGCCGCGTTGTCCTGGGTGTTCGTGCGGCTGGCCGAGAACCCGCACGTCGTCGCCGATCTCGCGGCGGAGGCGCGGGAGGTCCAGCTCGGGCTCGCGCTGGTCGACGACGAGCTGCCGGCGACGGCCGGTTTCGTCCGCGAGGTACTGCGGCTGCACCCTCCACAATGGCTCATCAGCCGCACCACGACCGAGCCTGTCGCACTCGGCGGGTACACGGTGCCCAAGGGGTGCCAGGTGCTGGTCAGTCCGTACCTGCTGCATCGCGACGAACGGTGGTGGGCGGAGCCGGACCGGTTCGTGCCGCGGCGGTGGCTCACCGGAGACGTCGCCAAGAACGCCTTCCTGCCCTTCGGCGGTGGCCCGCGCACCTGTCCCGGCCTGCGGTTGGCGATGGTGCAGCTGCAGGCGCTCACCGCGCTGCTCGCCGGTCGTCACGCAGTCGAGCTGACGTCGGGCGGCTCGTCATCGGCTCGCGACGGCGGGCTGCTACTGCCCGCGGATCTCACCGGAACCTGGCACGAACGGACGGGACCGCTGCCGGTAACGCCGAGAAACGGAGATGAGTAGCGTGCGCGATGAGAACGAATGGCGTCTCGCGTCCGTGTTCATGTTGCGGCAGGCGGGTTTCCCGATGGATCTGCTGGATCCGCTGGAGGCGCCGGACGCCGTTGACGCGGTACATCTGTTGCGGAGCTGGGAAAACCGGCTGGACGCGCTCGCCCGCGATGTCCGCGTGCTGCTCGCCGGTGTCCGGGCGGCCGACAAGGTCCTGCCGTTGGTGGGACAACTGCGTCCGCTGCCCGACGCGCTGCTGGCGAGTGTCGCCGATCAGGCGGACGGCCACATCGCGACGGCTTTGCGCGAGTACCAGGCGCACGCTGCCCAGCTGCACGGTGGATGGGACGCGTTCACCGCGGACTACGAGAAGATCCTGCACGCGCACCGGGACTACCTCGCGTCGTTGTTCCGCGACGACGTCGGGCTGCGCGAGGTGCTGCTGCTGTCCAATGACGCGCAGTTCAGCCAGCTGAGCCGTTGGCTGGACGAATTCCGGGACAGGAAACAGGATCGCCGGTCCCGGCGGGTGACCGATCTGCTGGCGATGTACCTGCAGCGCCTCACCACGAAGAACGAGACGAACGCCCACTTCGGACCGATCTCCGTCGGCAGGTTCGACCCGGCGGCCACCGGGTTGTCGTGGACAGCCGGAGAATCGTCGCGCCATACGTATTTGAGCCACTGGGCCGCCGAGGAGATCGGCCGGGTCCTCACCGAACGACCGGAGCTGCGCGACGCGGTCCGGCCACGCCGTCGTCCGCTGGCGCTGCTGGACGAAGGCACGGTGCGTCTGTTCGCCTCCACCACGGAAACCGGGTTCACCGCCGACTGGAGCTTCGGGGAGCAGTGCAGGCGCGACCTCGATCCCGACGAGCTGTGGCTGTTCGAACGCGCGGACGGCACCAGGACCCTCGCCGAGCTGATGGCGGAGTGGCCCGGTGACCGTGCCGTGTTCGACCGTTGCCTGACCGGCCTTTGCACCGCCGGACTGGTCGTTGCCCGGTTCGAGCCGTTCCTCGGCGAGCCGGACCCCTTACGGGGGCTGCGGGCGCAGCTGCCGCTCGGTCACGAGGCATTGGACCACTTCAGCGAACTCCTCGGCGAGTTCTCCTCGGCCGGACACGACCGCCGGGTCACGGCACTGCCGGAACTCAAGCGGGCGTTCGAGGAATTCACCGGCACGAACGCCAGCCGGCACGCCGGCCGGCACTACGCCGACCGCGGCGTCTTTTTCGAGGAATGCCACGCGCCCATCGCCGGTCTCACCGCCGGACGGGAGCTGCACGACTTCGTCGCGGCCGAGCTGGCGCCGATCTACGACATCGTGCTCGTCGGACCCAGGCTTCGCATGCGCAGGGAGCAGGCGTTGCTGGCGAACTGGGTGGAGGCGACCTTCGGCGGCCGCGCCGTTCCACTCGCCGAGTTCTACCGGCATTTCCTGGCCGATCGGCAGGAGATCGCCGCGCGCTGCGCCGAGGTCGACGCCGAAATCGCCCGCGTCGACGATGACATGGTCGCCACGATGCTGGCCGGGACGGCGGTTTCCGAGCACGAGGTGGTGGTGCGGCGTGAGGAGATCGAATCGCTGCTCTCCCGGCACCCCCGGACCCCGCCTGCGGTGTGCAATCCCGACGTGATGCTGGCCGCGAACAGCGTCGAGGCACTCGACGCGGGTGATTTCCTGGCGGTGGTCGGAGATTGTCACGCGATGCGTGAACTGCTGACGCACGGCAGTGTCGCGCCCGTGGTCGAGGACCGCGCGCCGGACGTGGTCGACGAGATGGTGCGGCTGTACCAAGGTCTGCTGGACGAAGACGAGATGCTCTGCGACGTCGTCCGGCTGCACCTGGACAAGACGGACGCGCAGCTGGTGTACCCGGTTCCGGACGTCGAGTTCTCCGGGCGGTCGGCCAAGGAGCGGCGGTCGGTGCTCTCGCCCGCCGACCTCTTCCTGACGGCGAGCGCCGGCCGGGTCGAGCTGCGGCATACGGGGTCGGGGCGGCGGGTCAGGCTGCTCGCCCCACCGGCCTCGGGACCGAGCATCGCCCGTGACCCGCTCGCCGCATTCTCGTTCCCACGCCACTTCGGTGGCATGGCGATCCGCGGCCAGGGGCGCGACCACCTGCCGCGTTTCCGCTCCGGACGAGTGGTGCTCCAGCGGGAGCGGTGGTTCGTGGACGTCGCCGAGCTGGCGGGCATCGGCCCTGGGCGGGTGAACCGGCGTGGCGACGCGGCCGAGCTGTTCGCCGCGGACCGCCTCCGCGAGAGCCATGGGCTGCCGCGTCGCGTGTTCGCGAAGCTGCCGAGCGAACCGAAGCCGATCTACGTCGACTTCAGTTCCCCTTTGCTGGTGCGACAGTTGTTCCGGATGGCCCGTACCAGCAGCGGGACCGCGGTCTTCAGCGAGATGTTGCCGGGACCCGACGAGCTGTGGCTCACGATCAACGACCGCCGATACACGAGTGAGGTGCGCTGTGCCGTCTTCTCCCGAACGTAGAAGTGAATGGGACATCGTCCCGACGGTGCTGCTGCGCCACGCCGGCTACCCGGTCGACGATCTCGACGGGTTGCGGTTCACCGGGCTGACCGCGTTGTCCGGCGGGTTGATCGCGGCCTGGCGTGAGGCGAAGGCCAGAGCAGGAGAGCTCAAGGAGGTTCTCCGGACGCGGCGCACAGGCGCACCCGGTGTGTCCGCGTCCGTCGGCATGCTCAAGCCGGTCGGCGACTCCGATGCGGAGCTGGTTCTGCCGGGTCTTCCCGACGAGGCGCGGACCGTGCTGACCGGGTACCGGAGTGCGGTCGATCGGGTCGACGAACTGATGCGGGCTTGCGAGGACGAGCACGCGGAGGCGATCACCGCCTCCCGCAAGCACGTGGCGCGCCTTTTCGGCGATCCATGGCGGCAGCAGGTGCTGCTGCTCTCCAACGAATCGGTCTTCACGATCTTCCGGAACTGGCTCCCGTCCGCGCACCGGGTGGACGGTGCCCAGGCCCGCAAGCTGACCGACCTGCTCGCCATGTACCTGCAGCGGATCACCACCAAGAACGAGACGAACTCCCACTTCGGCCCCTTCGCGATCGGCCGCGTGGACCCGTCCGCGCACGGTCTGGGGTTCTCGGTCGGCGAGGGCGTCGAGAGGACCGCGTTCCTGTCACATTGGGCCTCCTCGGTGCTGGCCGAGGCGCGAGTCCTCGGTTCGGATCGTCTGCGGCCACGTGCGTGTCCCATGGTCTTCCAGAACGGGAACCGGGCTTCCCTGTTCGTTTTCCAGCCCCGGCAAGGCCTGCCCTATCCCTGGCACCTCGAACTCGTCGCAAGCCACGACCTCCGCCCGGAACAGTGGTGGCTGCTCGAACGAGCCGATGGCGCACGGACGGTCGCCGATCTGCGTGCCGAGTGGCAGGTGCGGTTCCCCGGGCAACAGTTCGACCGGACGCTGGAGGGGCTGGCGACGCGGGATCTGCTCCACCCCGGACCGGAGGTGCCGGTGGGCGAGTTGTCGCCCGCCTGCCTGCGCGGCTTGTTCGGCTCCCACGGTGCCGACCTTGATCCCGTCGACCGGCTCGAGGATCTGCTGATCAAGTTCGCCGGAGCCGAACCCGACCTTCGTGCCGAAATCCTCACCGAGGTCAACGGTTTCTTCCAGGAGACGACCGGCGTGGCGCCATCGAGAAGCGGTGGGCGGCACTACGCCGACCGCGGCGTGCTGTACGAGGACTGCCTGAGCAACGTGCGAAATGTAGTGGTGGGAAAGGAAATCCACGACTTCGTGACCGAGGAACTGGCCGGTGTCTACGATGCCTTGCTGCTCGGGTCGAGGGTGCGGATGGCGGGCGAACGCGAGATTCTCCGCGACTGGCTGCGGGATTCCTTTGCCGTGGGCCGAGAACTGCCGCTCGGCCAGGTGTACGACCGGTTCCTCGCGGACCGCGATGTGCTCGGCCTGCGCTGCGACGTGGTCGACGGCGAGGTCGCGGCGGCCGAGGAACTGCTTACCGGCAGGCTACTGTCCCAATGGGACGGACAAACACCGGAGATCGATGTGGCGCCGGAGATCCTGCACGATGTCCTCGCACATTACCCGTCAGGACCGGCCGCCGTATGCAACCCGGACGTGATGCTCGGTGCCGCCGATCGGTCATCCCTCGCCACGGGAGACTTCTTCGGCGTCGTCGGCGACGCACACGCCGTCCGCGACCTCCTCACCCACGGGCCGTTCTCGCCGTTCATCGCCGACCGCGCCCCCGAGGTGGTCGACGACGTGACGGCGGGCTACCGGCGCATCGTGGACGACGACGAGGTGCTGGTCGACCTGGTGCGGAGCCATACTTCGAAGATCTCCGCCCAGGTACGACTGCCGCTGCCGGAGCTCGAGGTCATCGGTCGTTCCCCGAAGGACCGGGGTGACGTGCTGCGCCCTCAGGACCTGTACCTCGTCGCGAACGACGACCGGGTGGAGTTGCGCAGCCGTGCCATCCCCGGACGTCTGCGGCTGCTGACCTCGCTGTCCGGAGCCGCCAGTATTCGCCATGACCCGCTCGCCGTCTTCACCTTCCCGCGCAGCCTGGGCGGCGGTGTTCTCGCCGACGTCGACCGGGAGCACCTACCCCGCATCCGCTCCGGCAGGGTGGTTCTCACGAGGCGACGCTGGCGGGTCCGCTGCGACTCGGTCGACGCCTTCGACCTGCCCCGTAAGTGGAAGTCCGCGGACGCCCGGTCGTTCCTGTCGGCGACGCTACTGGTGCAGCGGCACGACTTTCCTCAGCACGTGTTCGCCAAGTTCCCCCAGGAACCGAAGCCGATCTACGTCGACTGGTCGTCCCCGTTGCTGGTGCGCCAGTTCTTCCGGCAGCTCCGAGCCGCGTCACCCCATGACTCGGTCGAGATCTCCGAGATGCTTCCCGGACCCGAACACCTGTGGCTGCGGATCGGGGAGAGCCGCTACACCTCGGAGATCCGGTGCACCGTGTTCTCCCGGAGGTGAAAGGGATTCGAGCGCGGAGGAGCCGCCGTGCCGCTGGAACACCAGCGGCACGGCAGCGAACTATCCCGCCCGGTACGCGCGGATGATCGTCTGCTCGACCCCGCTCCCGGCGTTGCCCTGCGTCGCCACCCGCAGCGAGACCGTCTGACCGGCGGCGGGTTGCGGCAGCTGGGCTTGGTACCGGTCGTCGCCGGAACGCTTGACCGGCACGGTCTGCCAAGTGGCCCCGTCATCGAGGGACACCGACAGCCCGAACGAGGAGATGGCTTGCTTCCGGACGCCGTGTGCCTGGTTGACGGTGAAGGTCGCCAGACCCGACGTGGGACGGTTCGCCTTGTCCAGTGCCAAGGCGTAGTCCACCGACAGCAGCGGCAGCGGGATGCTGCCGGAGCCGTTCGGGCCGGCGGAGCGGAACGTCCACGACGTGGTGACCTTTGTGGACACCGGCAGTTCGGCGCTGGTGTCGATGTCGTAGGTCAGCCGATAGTCGCCTGCCTGCTTCGGAATGGTGAAGTCGGCGAACGACTTGTCGGCCTCACCCACGGTCTTTCCGTTGCGCTGCAGGGTGAGCTTGCTCTTGATATCGAGGCCGAAGCCGCCGCTGAGGCAGTCGAACCGCTGGTGCTGGTCGGTCAGCGTGACGAGTTCGACGTGCAGATTGCCGCTGGTGCGGGACGGCGCGGCGGGTGCGCAGCTGCTCGGGGAGCCTGCCGGATCGTCGTACCAGTCGGAGCGCAGCGGCTGCCGCACCCACACCTTCTCCTGACGGCTTCCTGGCTGGTAGCGGGCGAATCCCTCCTGGGTGACCACGTCGTTCCAGAAGGCCTCGTCCAACCAGGTGTAGCCGGACGACAGGTAGTCGGTGCGGTCACCGGAGAGCGGGCCGGTCGTGTAGTCGGTGAGGAAGACCCCTTCCTCGCTGAACCCGTACCGCTTGTGGTTGGTGACGGAGTCCGGGGAGTCCAGGGTGCTGAAGCGCTGGTCGATCCGGGCGAGCGTGGTTTGTTCGGCGGCCGTGACCCGGTAGGTCGGGTCGTTCGGAATACCGTTGCCGAACGGGCGGACGAGGTCATAGAGATACGGGCTGTGCCCGGCGCCGGGCGCGTCGAGGCCGAACGCGCCGTACGACTGGAACGTCCCGGTCCCGGTGCCGTCGTTCGGTGCCACGAATACGTTTCCGGCCTTGGCCGCGTCGCCCCATGCGAAGGCGAAGTCGGTCCAGCCGGCGCCACGCCGCGGCATCTGGATGTAGGTGAGGCCGATCGAGCCGGCTTCGGTGGCGACGCCGTCGACGCTCGCCGTCAGTTGTTTCGCCTGGCTCAGATCGAGAGCCAACGACGTGTCCGCCGCGATGGCCACGTCCGGGTCGCCCGCCATGGCCATGCGCTCATCGCCGTCACCCCAGGCCATGAACGAGCCCATGACGCTGTACCGGCCGGCGGGCACCCGGAACTTCAGCGGCTGACCCGCTTCGCCGGACTCGCCGTGGTAGTAGATCGCGGGGTCGTCGATGTTGATCACCCATCCCGTGACCGATCCGGTCACAGTTGCCGGGGTTCCCGGAATCGCGGTCGTCGTGACCGTGAGGTCGTGGCTGGGTGACTCGACATAGAACGTCACCGGCGTGCGTGAAACCACACCATTGCCGGCGCGTGCCGTGACAACGGCCGTGTACAGGCCGGGGCGGGCGGCGAACGCGGCGCGGTCGATGGTCAGTTTGGTGCCACCGGAGGCATTCACCGCCAGTTGCAGCCGACTGTCCGAAAGGGACACTGCGCCTGCAGGCCCTCCGGCACCGTTGTGGTCGGTCACGGCCACGTCGAGGCCGACCGTCGCCGGGCGGTCGCCGGTGTTGAGCCACGCGAGTTTCGTTTCCGCCACACCGGATTGCGGGTGCGCGAAGGTGCCGAGGTTGACCACCGGCTGGCTGCTGACCACCCCGGACAGCGCCCGCGCCACGTTGAGCCTGCCGGCGCCGTTCGTATACGGGTCGCTGTGGGGGATCGGGTCGGTCGCGCCGACGAGCGCGGCCTTGAGCTGCCCGGCCTTCCAGTCGGGGTGGCGCTGGGCCAGGACCGCGGCCGCTCCGGCGACGTGCGGGGTGGCCATCGACGTGCCGGAGGCGGCGACGTAGCGCGCGTCGATCGCCTTGCCCATGGTGGTACCGGCCGCCCGTGCGGCGATGATGTCGACGCCCGGCGCGACCAGCTCCGGCTTCGCGGCGCGGGTGTTGACGAGTGGTCCCCGGCTGGAGAATTCGGCGACCACGTCGGCGCCGTCCACCGCGCCGACGGTGAGCGCGCTGGCCGCGGCGCCCGGTGTGGAGACGGTGCCGTCGAGGGTTCCGGCGTTGCCGGACGCGACCACGAACAACGAGCCCGTTTGAGTGGACAGCGTGTCGAGTGCGAGCGACAACGGATCCGTGCCGTCACTCGGTGCCCAGCCGCCGAGACTCATGTTCACCACGGCGGCCCGGCTCGCGGCCCATTCCATCCCGGCGATCACACCCGAATCGGTGCCTTCACCGTTGTCGTCGAGGACTTTGCCGACCGCGAGCCGCGCGCCGGGCGCCACGCCACCGCGCGCACCACCCGAAGCCGCACCGGTGCCCGCGACCATGGATGCCACGTGCGTGCCGTGGCCGTTGCGGTCGCCCGCGTCACCGCCCTCGACCGTGAAGTCCGCCTTCTCCGCGATCTGTCCCGCGAAATCCGGGTGGGTCGCGTCGATACCGGTGTCCAGCACCGCGACCCGAGCGCCCTTTCCGGTGTATCCGGCGTTCCACGCCTGCGGCGCGGAGACCTGGCGCAGGTTGGGGTCCAACCGGCCGGCGGGGACGGCGGTCGCCCGAACCCGGCGGTCCAGCCACACCTTCGGCGACGGGCCGGACGACTTCGCGGTCGCCGAGCGAGTCGACACCGATTGCACGAACTCCGCGCCCGTCGCCTTCGTGCGCCGGCCCGCGACAGCCGCGATGCTCGGCAGAGCACGGGCCCCGGCCAGGCCGGTGACGAGGGGGTCGGCCGTCAGCCGGCCGGCCTCGCCGCCCGGACGCACGATGAGCGGAAGTTCCTTGGTACGCGCGTCGTCGTAGCCGTCGAGAATCAACGCGGTCACGTCGAACAGGGCCGGGTCCAGCGCTTTGCCGACCAGGGGCGCGACCTTGGCCGGCACCACCCGGACGTGTCCGTCGGGTCCGCAGCCGCGGTTCAGCACGCCGCTCGGCGCGGCCGGGCGCACGCTCACGATCGGGCAACCCGTCTTCGCGCCGGTCACCGTCACCACGTCCCCGGTCAACAATGTCACCGTGTGCGTCTGCCCGGCCGGAAGCAGGGCCGGGGCGGTCGCCGTGCCGCTCCCCGCCGCTCCGCCTTCCGCCGCGCCACCGACCCCCGTCCCGGCCAGTGTCGCCATCAGCACGCCGACGGTGGCCAAGCGTCTATGCCTACGCTTCGTCGCTTCAGTCATGTTCCTAAAAGGCGATCGGGTGGCCCTGGGGTTGCACTCGGCGTCAAAAGAATTCGCGCGGCGTGACAACCGGGCGGCGGTCCGGACGTGTCTGAGGTGTGATGACCCAACGGACGGGTGGGGGCGAATGCGGGACGGTTCGGAACAGGCGTATGTCGAGTACGTGACGGCGCGGATCCCCGCGCTGCGGCGGCTGGCGTACCTCCTGACTGGTGACGGCTACCGCGCCGATGACCTTGTCCAGCAGACCATCACGACGCTGTTCGTGAAGTGGCAGCGTGCGAAGAACGCCGACCATCTCGACGGCTACGTGCGGACGATGCTGGTCCGCACGCATTTGAACGAGCGACGGCTGGGGTGGGCACGGGTGCGGTTGTTCGGCGAGACGCCCGAGTCTTCGCCGGTCGAGGAGGGCGGGATCGAGGAGCGCGAGGTCCTCCGGGTCGCACTGGCCCAGGTGCCCCGGCGGCAGCAGGCCGTGCTGGTACTGCGGTTCTTCTACGACCTGCCGGTCGACGAGGTGGCCGGGATGCTCGGCTGTTCGGCCGGGACGGTCAAGAGCCAGACCTCGCGCGGGCTGGCCACGCTGCGGCGGCTGCTGGGTGAGCGGGAGTTCGCCGGTTATTCCACCCATGGACTGAGGAGTACGTGATGCCATCCGATTTCGATCTGCAGACGCTGGACGCCGAGCCGCCCACCCCGTCCAGGGTGGACGTCGAACGCGCGATCGCCGACGGGCGCCGCCGCCGGACGCGCCGAGGAGCCGGCTACGCGGGTGCCGCGACGCTGACCGTGGTCGCCGTCGTCGGCGCGTCGGTCGCCGCGGGCGGTTTCTTCACCGACGCCCGGCCGAGCCCCGAGGAGACCGCCGCGCTCGGCGCCTCGGAAGCACCGGCCCCGCCGGCCGGTTGCGCGATCGACCGGTTGCCGGTGCCGGACGACGCGCCGATGGCGCTGGCTTCGGGCGCCGACCCCACCGGCCGGTACATCGTCGGCCGCTCGTACCCGAAGAGCGGCGGATACC
The DNA here is from genome assembly GCA_963766045.1 of uncultured Actinomycetota bacterium. Taxonomy (GTDB): domain Bacteria; phylum Actinomycetota; class Actinomycetes; order Mycobacteriales; family Pseudonocardiaceae; genus Amycolatopsis. The sequence continues at coordinate 1,181,947 of CAVXYN010000003.1, forward strand.
AGGCGGTGATCTGGCAGGACGGCAAGGCCACCAAGGTGATGATGCCGGGTGACCTCGAGGAATCGTTGCAGGACGTCAATTCCACGGGTACCGCGGTCGGCTGGAGCTACCAGGACACCGGCCCGGTTCCGTATGTCTACCGCGACGGCAAGGTGTCGCAGCTGCCGGGCGTGCACCGCGGTTCCGCGCTCGCGGTGAACGACGCCGGAGCCATCGTGGGCGACGACGCCGACGGCACCGCGCTGCTCTGGCGGTCGGCGACGGCGGAACCGACCCGGCTGCCATTGCCCGCAGGCGCGTCAAAAGCCGGGGCCTCCGACATCGACGAGGACGGCACAGTGGTGGGCAACATCGACATGGCCAAGCCGTACGTCTGGCTCGCCGACGGCACCCACCGAGAGCTCCCGCTGCCGAAACTCGACGAGGGGCAGGCCACGACCGGCCGGGTCTTCACCGTCCGGAACGGCTGGGCGACCGGCTGGGCCGGCGTCGGCGGCGACAAGCGGTCAGGCGCGGGGGCCAAGCCGACATCGGTCCGGTGGAACCTCCGCACCGGCGAGGTGCGTGTGTTCGACCAGATCAACAATCATCCGAGTACGGCGAACGCGCAGGGCTGGCAGATCGGTTCGGATGAACAGGGACGGGCGGTGCTCGTGACCGATGCAGCCACAGTGGTCCTGCCGGGTCTGGTCGGCCGTGAGCCGGGCGGGATGACCGTCACCCCGAACGCGTTGAGCGATGACGGTCGCACCATCAGCGGACAGGCGGACGATGCGACCGGCACCATTCAGGCCGTCGTGTGGCGCTGCCGATGACAGCCTCTCGTGAGTGGTAATGACGGTTAGAGCCAACAATCACCTAGCGTCCGAGCGGGGGTGCGAAAGTGCGTGAGGGCCACCCTCACGTACTTCCGGTGCAGCAGCCTCCTGCGGGTACTTCGCCCATCAGGCTTCCGACCAGATGACCGGAAGTTCGTGGACGCCGTAGATGTTCATATCCGTCTTGAGTTTCACCTCGCCGGCGGGGATGGCCAGCTCGAGGGTCGGGAAGCGGCGCAGCAGCCCGTCGAAACCGGCGCGCATCTCGATACGGGCCAGCTGCTGGCCGAGACACTGGTGAATGCCGTGGCCGAACGACAGATGACCGCGGGCGTTGCGGTGGATGTCCAGTGTGTCGGGGTTTTCGAAGCGCTCGGGGTCGCGGTTGGCGGCCAGCAAGGAGACGACGACGGTCGATCCCTTGCTGATCGTTTCGCCGCCGAGCTCGAGGTCCTCCGTGGCGTAGCGATAGAAGATGTCGGCGATGGACAGGTAGCGCATGAGTTCCTCGACGGCGCCGGGCAGCAGCTCCGGGTCGGCGCGCAGCTCGGCCGCCTGCTCGGGGTGTTCCAAGAGCGCGAAGGTGCCCAGCGCCAGCATATTGGCGGTGGTCTCGTGGCCCGCGAGCAGCAGCAGGAAGGCCATCCCGGTCAGCTCTTCGATACCGAGGTCGTCGTCGCGGGCCAGGTCGGACAGGATGTCCTCGCCGGGGTCGGCGCGCTTGCTGATGACCAGTTCGGCGAGGTAGGTGTTCAGCGCGATGAGCGCGGTCATCTTCTCTTCGAGGGTCTGGTCCCGGACCAGGAACTGGGCGGAGTTGGCCTGGAAGGTCTCCCGATCCGCGTAGGGGACACCGAGCAGTTCACAGATCACCAGCGAAGGCACCGGCAGCGCGAACTCCTTGACCAGGTCCACCGGCTGGGGAAGGAGCACCAGCCCGTCCAGTTGCCGCTCGACGATTTCGGCGATGTGCTCCTCGAGCTGCTTCATGCGTTTGACGGTGAAGGCGCCGGTGAGCTTGCGCCGCAACCGGGTGTGGTCCGGCGGGTCCATGGCGACGAACACACCCGGCATCTGCGGGGAAGGTTCGGTCGCGACGGGCATGCCGGGGGTCTCGAAGGGCACGTGGAGGACGCCGATGTCCAGCCGGGAGCTGAACCGGGTGTCGGCCATGAGACGGCGGACCGCCTCGTAGCCGGTGACGAGCCAGCCCTCGTGCCCGTCGGGGAAGACCATGGGACTGACCGGACGCCCCTCGCGCAGCCTGGTGATCTCGCTGGGCGGGTCGAAGGGGCCCGCGTCACGCTCCATGGGGAGACCGTGCGGGATATCGACCGTTCGACTCATCGGAGTTCCTCTCGTGGTGGTTGTCGCGGCAACGATCACGGACCGAGCTGACACGCACCTGTCACGGCTCTGACACCGCGTCAGCAGTCGGGACCCGGCCGAGGGCGCGTGGCAAAATCAGCCGGGTGAAGATCGGGATGCTGGGATCGTTCGAGGTCCGCACGGATGACGGCGTCCTGACCGACGTGCCGGGCGACCGGTTGCGCGGGCTGTTGATCGCCCTCGCGCTCGACCCGGGTCACGTGGTCCCGAAGGCGACGCTCGTCGACTGGATCTGGGGTGAGCACCCGCCCGCCGACGCGGCGAATGCCTTGCAACGCTTGGTTTCCCGGCTGCGGAAGGCGCTGCCGGAAGGAGCGGTCGAAGGACAGCCGAACGGCTACCGGCTGACCGTGGAACCCGACGCCGTCGACGCCGTGCGGTTCGAACGACTCGTCGGCAAGGCCCGCACCGACGAGGACCCGCGGAGGCTGCGGGAGGCCCTCGACCTCTGGCGCGGCGCGGCCATGCAGGACATCGGTCTTCCGGACAGTGGAGCGTTCGACGCGGCGGTCACCCGGCTCGAAGGCCTGCGCCTGACCGCCATGGAAGACCGGTTCGATGCGGAGATCAGCCGCGGCAACGGCGCGGAGCTGGTCACGGAACTGACCGATCTGGTCGCCGCGCATCCGGTGCGGGAACGGCTTGTCGCCGCCCTGATGCGCGCCCTCGTCGCGGCCGGCCGCAATACCGACGCGCTGCTCGCGTACCAGCGCACGAGGGAAGCGCTGGCCGACGCGCTTGGCGTCGACCCCTCGCCGGAGTTGTCCGCCTTGCACCTCGCGCTGATGCGGGGCGAGTTGCGGCGGCCGGAGGAGAACCGGAAGACCAATCTGCGTGCCGAGCTGACCAGTTTCGTCGGCAAGGACGCCGATATCGCCGCAGTCCGCGAACTCGTCGCCGGACACCGGCTCACCACCTTGACCGGGCCGGGTGGCTCGGGGAAGACCAGGCTGGCCACCGAAACCGCGCGCACGCTGATCGGTGGGCTGCCGGACGGGGTCTGGTTCGTGGAACTCGCCGCCAGTGGTGCCGACGGTGATGTCGCTCAGGCGGCGCTCACCGGTTTCGGGCTGCGGGACGCGTTGCTGGGTGCGTCGCCGAGCGCGGACCCGGTGGACGGGCTCATCGCCGCGATCCGCGAGCGGGAGGCGTTGCTGATCCTCGACAACTGTGAGCATGTGATCGAGGCGGCGGCCAGGTTCGCCGAGCGCGTGCTCGGAGAATGCCGTCGGCTGCGGATCCTCGCGACCAGCAGGGAACCACTCGGCATCACCGGTGAGGCGTTGTGGCAGGTCGAGCCACTGGCGGTGCCTGCCGAAACCGACCTCGCCGGGATCGAATCGTCGCCTGCCGTCCAGCTGCTGCGGGACAGGGCGAGTGCGGTGCGCAAGGATCTCGCGTTCGACGCCGGCACGTTGTCGACGATGGTGCGCGTCTGCCGGGCGCTGGACGGGATGCCGCTCGCGATCGAACTGGCCGCGGCCAGGTTGCGCACGATGTCCCTCGACCAGCTCGCCCACCGGATCGATGACCGGTTCCGCCTGCTGACCAGCGGTAGCCGCACCGCTTTGCCGCGGCACAAGACGCTGCGGGCGGTGGTCGACTGGAGCTGGGAGCTGCTCACCGACGCCGAGCGGATGGTGCTGCGCCGGCTGTCGGTGTTCTCGGGCGGGGCGAGCCTGGAGGCCGCCGAGCAGGTCTGCCTTGGGGATTCCCTCGAACAGGACGAGGTACTCGAGTTGCTCACCTCGCTGGCCGAGAAGTCGTTGCTGGTCACCGATGGCACTCCGCGCTACCGGATGCTCACCACGATCAAGGAGTACGCCGCGGATCGGCTGGCGGAGGCCGGAGAACAAGACCAAGGCGGCCAGGCGCATCTCGCCTACTTCACCGAACTCGCCGAGACCGCCGAGCCACAGCTGCGCCGCGCCGCGCAACTGGACTGGCTCGCCATACTCGAGGCCGACCACGACAACATCACCGCGGCGATGCGGGGGGCCGTCGCGGCAGGCGACGCACAGGCGGCGATGCGTCTCGCGGGCGCGTGCGGGTGGTACTGGTGGCTCGGCGGGCGCCGGGCCGAAGGTATGGAGCTGCTCATCGCGGCCACCAAGGTTCCCGGCGAGGTGACCGATGAGGTCCGGGCCATGGCGTACGGCATGGTGGTGCTCTTCGTGACCTCCGGCCGGGGCGCCGAACACGTTGGTGCGGACTGGATTCACCAGGTGTACCGGATGAGTGAGCAAGGCGGGCTGCGTAATCCGCTGCTGGGCTTGGTGATCCCGCTGGAACGTATGTTGCAGGCGCCGGAAACGGCGGTGACCGCGTGGGAGCCGCTGCTGGAGAGCGAAGATCCCTGGGTGCGCGCACTGGCCCGGTTCCAGCTCGGCAAGATGCGGATCATCGTCGGCCAAAACGTGCAGGACGCGGAGAGGTATTTGGAGCTGGCGCTCGCCGAGTTCCGGGCGCTCGGCGAGCGGTTCGGGATTTCGATCGCCCTGTCCACGCTGGCCGACCTGTTCGCCAAGCGCGGCGAGTTCGCCCGCGCCTGCGACCATTTCGAACAGGCCATCACCGTCGTCACCGAAATCGGTGCCGTCGAGGACGCCATCCAGATGCGGTCCCAGCAGGCTCTGCTGTACCGGCTCGACGGTGATCGGGACTCCAGTGCGGCCGCGATCGCCGAGGCCGAGCGCCGCGCCGAAGGTGTCACCTGGCCGGATGCACTGGTCGCTTTGGCACTCGCCAAGGCGGATCTCGCGCGCCTGGGCGGTGACGCCAAGGAGGCACGCCGTCAACTCGGCCTCGCCACCGCCCTGCTGGGCGACGACGCGGAGCAGGCGAACATCAGCGCGGAGATCCACGACGTGCTCGGTTACCTTGCCGACGATCTCCGCGAGTCCCGTACCCACCGCGTGGCCGCCTTGCAGGCGGCGTCCGAGGCCGGATACGCGGCGGTGATCGCCCAGATGCTCGTCGGCGTCGCGGATCTGGCGGTTCGGCTCGACCAGTATGAACAGGCGGCGAGGTTGCTCGCGGCCAGCGCCGGCGTCCGCGGACTGCCGGATCTGTCCCATCCGGACGCGGCCAGAATCGAGCGGGACGCACGACGTCACCTCGGCGAAGCACGCTTCGCCGAGGTGACACGGGAGGGGACGGAGACGAGCTGGTCTCAGCTTGCCGAGGCCACGCTCGCCTCCTGAGGCAGGCGGCTCGCCGCGCGTTGAACGATGACGTCGCCGTGCCGCGTGCGGGCGTGGATCATCACTTTGTGGTCCGACAGGGCGTAGTTTCCGTGCGACGAAACGAAGTCGTGCACCGCCCCTCGCTCGCTGCCGGCGTCGACGGAGACCGCGGTGCCCTCGCTGATGCCGACCTCGATATTTCCCGAACCGTTCGTCAACTTCGCCTGGCCGTTGGTCATCCGGCCGACCCGGATGGCGCCACTGGCGGTTCCGGCGGTGACGTCGCCGTCGGCGCGGTCCACGTCGAAGTCGCAGCCGGCGCTGCTGAGATCGAGATCGGCCGAGGCGTGGCCGATCCAGGCCCGCCCGCCCGAGTTCGAGAACCTGACCGGGCCCTCGACCTCGCCGATCCGCAAGGCGAACGCGCCGCCGTCGATTTCGGCGTGCCCGGCGATGTGGTCGATCGCGACCTCACCGGACGAGATGTTCGCCCGCAGCGCTTCGAGGTGATTCAGCCGGACCCGGCCCGAGGCGACGTGCAGCTCGCACTCGCCGAAGGAGCCGTCGGCCCGCACGGCCGAATGCGCCAGGTACGCGGCCAGGCTGGAGCCGGTGGGCAGGTCGATCGTGATGGCGACCGACCCGTTCTTGTTCCCGGAGGCGGTCGTTTTGACCGATAGCCTGCCGTCGGTGAATTCGACCTTGGTCTTTTCGGCCACTTTGACGTCCGTGCGGTTCGTCTTGTCGATGGGCTCGACCAGTACGACGGCGTCGGTCCGGTCGCTCGCGGTGAGTCGCACCTGAGCTCCGGCGACCTCGACGATCGCGGCGATGGGTCCAGGGGTGGTGAAGGTGGGCATGGCGATTCTCCTTGTGTTTGGTACGTAAAGGGGTGTGTTGGTGAGCCGCTCAGGCGCGCTTGCCGAATTTCGACCGTGCCCACAGGTAACCGACGATGCCGATTCCCACGGACCAGGCGATCGCCGCGACGGTATGACCGGTGCTCGGTGCGCCCATGAGGAATCCGCGGATGGACTCGATGAACGAGGTGAAAGGCTGGTATTCGGCGAATTCCCGGATCCCGGGGCCCATTTTGCCGGCGGGTACGACCGCGCTGCTGAAGAACGGCAGCATGATCAGCGGCACGGTGGCGCCACCCGCGGATTCCTGGGTCTTCGCGGCGAGGCCGAAGGCGACGGTGAGCCAGCTGATGGCCAAGACCACCAGCAGGAGCACGCCGGCGGCGGCGAGCCACTGCACAAAGGATCCGGTGGGGCTGAAGCCGAACAGGAAGGCGATACCGACGATGGCGAGGACGGCGAGCGCGGTGCGCACCACGGTGACCACGACGTGTCCGGTCAGCACGGCGCCGCGGGAGACGTCCATGACCTTGAATCGGTTGATGATGCCCTTTGTCATGTCGGAGTTGACGGAAATGGCGGTGGCGCTGAGGCCGTAGGAAAGGGCGAACATGATCATGCCGGGGGTGGCGTAATCGATGTAGTCGCCGCCACCGATGTTGAACGCGTCGCCGAAGACGTACACGAACATCAGCATCATGACGATCGGCATGATGATCGCGTTGAACACGGCGAACGGGGCGCGCAGGGTGTGTTTGAAGTTGCGGCGCAACATGACCGCGGAATCATGCATGCTCATCGGCTGATGGCCTCCGTCTTGGACTCGGCTTCGGTGCTCGAGTGGCCGGTAAGGGCAAGGAAAACGTCGTCGAGGTCCGGCATGTGCACGGTGAATTCCTCGACCTCGATCGCGTGTGCGTCGAGCCGGTCCAGCAGGGCCCGCAACGACTTCGCTCCGCCGTCGCTGGGCACTCGCAGGATCAAGCTCTCTTCGGCCGGGGTGGAGCCGGCCAGGATTCGCGCCGCCGCACCGAGCTGCCCGGCCTCGGCGAACCGGAGCTGGACGTGGCCGCCGGGAACCTGGCGCTTGAGCTGCTCGGGAGTGCCCTGGGCGACCAGCTTGCCCTGGTCGAGTACCGCGATCTTGTCGGCGAGCTGATCGGCTTCCTCGAGATACTGGGTGGTGAGGAAGATGGTGATGCCGTCGGCCACCAGCTCACGGACGATGGTCCACATCGTCCGGCGGCTGCGGGGATCGAGGCCGGTCGTGGGCTCGTCCAGGAAGATGATCCGCGGCGTGCGGACCAAGGTCATCGCCAGATCCAGTTTCCGGCGCATACCACCGGAATAGGTCGACGCGAGCTTGTTCGCCGACTCCTCCAGATCGAACCGCTTCAGCAGGTTCTCGACGACCTGCTTGCTTTCGCGGCCCTTCAGGTGGAGGAGGTCCGCCATCAGCTGCAGGTTCTCCCGCCCGGACAGCAGCTCGTCGACCGAGGCGAACTGACCGGTGACCCCGATCGACGAGCGGACCTTCTTGGTCTCGGTCGCGATGTCGTATCCCGCGACGCGCGCCGTCCCGGCGTCGGCCGTCAACAGCGTGGTCAGCACGTTCACCGTCGTCGTCTTGCCGGCACCGTTCGGGCCGAGCAGGGAGAAGACCGTGCCGGCGGGGACATCCAGGTCGATGCCGTCGAGCACGACCTTGTCCTTATAGGCCTTCCGGAGCCCGGAAGCTGTAATCGCTGAACTTGTCATGGGGAGAACTTTCAACGGCCGCGCTGACACCGGCCTGTCCTCGGCCTGACACGGCTCCTGACACGGTTCTTCACCAGTGGTTACGCTGAACGGCGGAGGTAGAGATCATGGTCGATTCGGCGCCGTTCACGGCCGAAGTGTTCCGTCTCGCGGCTGCGCGCCCGGATGCCTCGCCGCGGCTGACCCGGGCCGCGGACTGCGTCAAGAAGGGCACGTTCACCTGGGAGGAAGTCGCCGCCGGGACGGCAACGCATCCGCTCGCGCTGGCGCTGTCCACGCCGAGGGCCAAGGAGAAGGTGTGGCCACAGCTGACCGAAGTCGCCGCGAGCCTCCAGCCGGAGCCCGCGCCGGCCAAGCGCAGGCGTCCGATCCCGGCGCATCCGGCGGATGACGACTTCAGCGGGTTCACCTACCTCGAGGACCTGGCTGAACCACCCCGGCATCCGTCGTGGCCCGATCCCTCTCGTGAGTGGTAATGACGGTTCTAACCGTCATTACCACTCACGAGACCGGACCACTCGGCTACCGGCGGTTGCGCCAGGGCCGGAAGTCGCTTGGCACGGACGTCGCTCAGTTCGTGGTGACCAGATAGCCGATCACAGCGGCCTCCAGGACGATCACCAGCACCACGACCACCACGAGCCCCAGGTTGCGTTCCCGTCGTGAACGATCCGATTCGGTCACCGTGGGTACCTCCTTTTGCGCGCTTGGTGTTCGGCCGTTTGCCGGCATGGTTACTCTTCCACCAGATGTCTCGGTATCTCGCACCGGCCCGATGGCGCCCAGGTAGCCTCCCCGGATATGGCGGGCTTGGAAGATCCTCGTAGGTTGATCGGATGGACCGGCGAGCGGTGTGTGCCGTGGGCCGGTGACCTCCAGATGATCTACGAGCACTATCACCGATATGCGCTCGCCGCCCGGTTCGTCGCGGGTAAGCGGGTGCTCGATCTCGCCAGCGGCGAGGGATACGGCGCGGCGCTGCTGGCCAAGACGGCAGCCGAGGTCGTCGGGGTCGACATCGACGAGTCGGCCGTCGAGCACGCGCGGAGCACCTACGCCGGGCAGAAGAACCTCAGGTTCAGCCAGGGGTCGATCATCGACGCGGGTCTGCTTTCCGACGCCGGCCGGTTCGACGTGATCACCTGTTTCGAAGCCATCGAGCACGTCGTGGAGCACGACGACCTGATGAGCCTGGTCCGCGTCCGGCTCGCACCCGGCGGGGTCTTCCTCGGCAGCACCCCGGATATCCGGGTCTACAGCCACGAGCACGGCAACGACAATCCCTTCCACGTCAAGGAGCTGACCGAGGAGGAGTTCCGCGAGCTCCTCGGCGGCCACTTCGGGAACGTGGCCATCCTGAGGCAGAACGTCGCGGTGGGTTCGCTGCTGGTCGCCGATCCCGGCGAGCGGCACGCGACCGGACCGGTCCTGAACCAGAGCCTGAACCGCACCGGCGAGGAAAGCTGGACGGTCACCGACGGCAGCCCGCATACGTACTTCATCGGGATCGCGTCCGACGGCCCGCTGGACGCCGTCCCGGCCGTCGGTACCCTGCTCGACCCGCAGCTCTCCCTGCTGGGTGAGATGCGCGCACAGGAACCTCCGAGGCTCGCCGGGGCCGAGGAGGAACTGACCCGGTTGCGCGAGGAACGCGACCGGCTCGCGGCCGAGGTCGCCGAACTCCGCCGGGAGTCGGAACTCGACGCGGCCCGGCTGGCGTGGCGGACCGAGACCGCCGAGCGGTACAGCGCCGAGGTGGCCCGGCTCGCCGGGGAGAACGCGGTACTGAGCGAGGGCCACTCCGCCGCGGTCAACCGGCTGGTCAAGAAATACCGGGGCGCGATCGAGAAATACGCGCCGAGAGGCAGCGCGGTCCGGAGCGCCTACGAGCGTGCGCTCGGGCGTCCCGCCGACGTCCCGCCGGAGGCGCACGGCCTCGAACCGGTGGCCGTGACCACCAGTACCGAACCGCTGGTCAGCATCGTCATCCCGGTCCACGGCAAATGGGACTACACCCGGCAGTGCCTGGCGTCGATCGAGGCGGGCCGCCCGACGGTGCCGTTCGAGGTGATCGTCGTCGACGACGATTCGCCCGACGCGTCCGCTCGGGTGCTCGCCGAATGTCCCGGCGTCCGGCTGATCCGCACCGAGCAGAACGTCGGTTTCCTGCGTGCCGCCAACCTCGGCGCCGCCGCGGCCAACGGCGATCTGCTGGTGATGCTCAACAACGACACGGAGCCGAAGCCGGGCTGGCTCGACTCGCTCGCCGAGGCGTTCCATCACGACGGCCGGATCGGCCTCGCCGGCGCGAAACTCGTCTACCCGGACGGCACCCTGCAGGAATGCGGCGGCATCGTGTGGGCGGACGCCGGTGCGGCGAACTACGGCCACGGCGACAACCCGGACGACGCCCGCTACGCCTCGGTCCGAGACGTCGACTACTGCTCCGGCGCGGCGATCATGATCCGCCGCGAGCTGTTCGAGCAGCTGGGCGGTTTCGACGACCGCTACGCGCCCGCCTACTACGAGGACACCGACCTGGCGTTCGCAGTGCGTGCCGCCGGGTTCCGGACCGTGGTCGAACCGGCTGCGGTCGTCGTGCACCACGAGGGCATCTCACACGGCACGGATCCGAGCTCGGGGCACAAACGCTTCCAACAGACCAACCGGCTGGTGTTCGCCGAGAAGTGGGCGGAGACGCTGACCGGGCAGATCGCCGGACCGAGTCCGGCGGGGTTGTGGCTCGGGCGGCAGCGGATGCCGGGGCTGGCGCCGCGTGACACCGGCCTCGTGCTGATCGCCGATCTGCAGGTTCCCGCGCCGGACAAGGATTCCGGCTCGGTCCGGATGCGACGGCTCATCGACGAACTGCTCGGGCTCGGGCAGCGAGTGGTGTTCTGCCCGATGGACGACGTGCAGCCACCGGAGTACACCGAGGAACTCAGGCGCGCCGGGGTCACCGTGCTGCTCGCACCGGCCGAACGCGAGCGGTTCCTCGAAGAGGCCGGCTGCGCGTTGCGTCTCGTGGTGCTGTCCCGGCCGACAGTGGCCTGGCATATGGCCGAGCGGATCCAGATCTGCGCGCCGCAAGCGGTTCTCGCCTACGACACCGTCGATCTGCATTTCGTCCGGCTCGGCCGCGAAGCCGATCTCGTCGAGCGGATCGGCGACCCGGCGGTCGCGGTCATGCTGCGGCGGCGTGCCGACCTCTACCGCGAACTGGAGCTGGCGTTGGTCCGCTCCAGCGACCGCACGCTGGTGGTGTCCGAGGCCGAACGAGCTCTGCTCGCCAAGCTCGTACCGTCGGCCAGGGTCGAGGTGCTGTCCAATGTGCACCCCTTCAGCAGCGAGTCCACCAGCCCCGAGGGGCGGGCAGGCGCGATATTCGTCGGCAGCTTCGAACACGGCCCGAACCGGGACGCCGCGTTCTGGCTCGCCGGTGAGATCTGGCCGGTGGTGCGGCGGAAGCTCCCGTCGGCCGAGCTCGAGCTCGTCGGCGCCGATCCCACCGGCGACATCCACGCGTTGTCTGGTGACGGTGTCGTCGTCCGGGGCTGGGTCGCCGACCTCGAGCCGGGTTACGCCGCCACGCGGTTGGCCTTGGCGCCGTTGCGCTTCGGCTCCGGGGTCAAGGGAAAAGTGGGGGAGAGCCTCGCGCTCGGCGTGCCGGTAGTCGGTACTCCGCTGGCGTTCGAAGGTATGCGGCTGCGCGACGGCGAGGAGGTGCTGACGGGCGAGACGGCCGAGGAGATCGCCGAGAAGGTCGTCACCCTGCTCACCGATGACGCTTTGTGGCAACGGCTTTCGGAGTCGGGCCGGCTCGCCGTCGCGGACCAGTTCGGGCCCGCGGTGGCCCGCTCCACCCTGAGCGGTCTGCTCGCCCCGTGGGTCCAGGAGTAAGCAAGGTGCGCGAACTGGGTACGAAGAGCGGGAAGCTGTACGCGAATCAGGACACCGGATTCGCCTGGCTGCGGATGGCGGGGGCGGTCCTGGTCGTCTTCGAGCACTGTTTCCCGATCATCGAGCCGAACCGGATCACCAGCCTGCCGGCGAGCTGGAATTTCTCGCTAGGTTACTTCGCGCTCATGGCCTTCTTCGCCATGAGCGGCTACCAGATCGCGGACAGCTGGCAGCGCGACTCCTCGTGGTGGCGTTACCTGCTCAAGCGGGTGCTGCGGATCTGGCCGCCGTTGCTGTTCGTGGTGATGGTGACGGCGTTCGTGATCGGGCCGCTGGTGACCGTGCTCGGCCCGGACGAGTACTGGGGGAACCCCGGCACCTGGGGTTACGTGGTGCACAACGCGATGCTGTATCCGTTGCAGCATCTGCTTCCGGGGGTGTTCACCGAGAACCCCTACCCGTTCTCCGCGAACGGTTCACTGTGGACACTCCCCATGGAGACCACCGGGTACATGATCGTGCTGGTCGTCGGTTTGGTCGGCGGCCTCGCCCGCGGGCGGATTATGCTTTTCCCGCTGTTGCTGGCTTTTATGGTCGCGGACGGGTTTTTCCAGGCCTCCGTGGGATTCCAGGGCGACGCGGGCGCGTTGTTCAGTGTCCCGCTGGGATCGATGGTGGCGTTCCTGGTGGCGTTCGTCGTCGGCATGCTGCTGCACAGCTACCGGGACCTGATCCCGTTGCGCCCGGTCGTCGCGTATGTGTTGGTGGCGCTGTACTTCGTCGCGCATTTCACGCCGGCCATCGAACCCGCGGCGCGTTTCATCCTCCCCATCGCCTCGGGCTATGGCGCGATCACCTGGGCGTACCACTGGCCGCGCCGGCTGGGTGGCTACGACCAGTGGGTCTACCCCAGTTACGGGATGTACGTGTGGGGAATGCCGGTGCAGCAGCTTTACACGCTCGCCGGGGTCCGCAATTCGTATCTGCTGATCGTGCTCGCGATTCCCACCGCGTACTTATGTGGGGTGGTGTCCTGGCGGCTGATCGAACGGCCGACCCAGAAGCTGCGGATCTACCTCCGGCCGCGGAAGAAACCCAGGGCCGACGCCGGAAAACCGGACCCGTACCGGGGCGGTGAGGACACCCAGGTGATTCCGGCCGTCCCGCGTACTTCAGCCACGCTGCTCAGGACCAATACAAGTCCATCGAGAACTTTTCATCACCGAGCTCCACATAGCACATGAAGTTCGTGGTGCCAGGGATCTCGCCGTTGCCGCTGTAGTTTCCGGTAACCCTGAGACCACGCGCTTTGCAACTGGCGTGAGTGTAGAAGTAGTTTTCGTAGTAGGTCGACCACCCATTCATGGGCGCTTGGGAGACCGACGATGTTCCAGCGGCCGGGGCAGCGGTCGCAACCAGTCCGGTGGACGATACTCCGATGAGACCGGCTGTCAGACAGGCGACAGGCAGCAGTGAAGCGATGAGTCTGCGCATTATTCCTCCGATGACGTCACGTCTCCGCGTGAACAGAATTGCTTCCCCGTGCTGTGATGAGAATTCTTATGCGACCCCAGTCGTTGACCCGCTGACAGAACGGTAGCGTTTCCGGCGCACCTTGTGACGGATTAACCAGATCTGTCACACAGATGGCTCAACTTCTCGGTTAGGGGTTGTTCGGCCGGACTCGTCGCCGGATGACGACTTCCGTCCACGTGCGCGCGCCGCTCGTGACGTGGGGCGCGGTGTTGGAGCGGGTGCCGTGAAGGCCTCCTTCCCTACGCTGAGGGTAGGGAAGGAGGCCTTCGCTACCTCCCGGGTGGCCACATCCACCCCAGCGTGCTCAGCCGTCACGATCGTGGCGCGTGAAGGACCTCTTCCCTCGGCTCAGCGCAAGAAACTCGACCTTCACCCCTCGGCGACGCTTCCCGTACTTCACTTCTGGTAGAAGTGCACGTTGCGCCACTGGTGCTCGGCACTCGAGGCCTTCAACGTGCCGTACACGCCGTACTTGAAGTAGTGATCGCCTTTGGGTCCGTTGCTGGTGTGCACCTGTTTGCCGTTGATGTAGATCGAGTAGCTGCCACCGGAGGCGGTGGCGTTGTGGGTGACGTTGATGCGCACCCACTTTCCGTAGATGTTGCTGATCAGGTCTTTGCCCCCGCCTCGGAGGGTGCCGCCGTTCTTCGAATAGGACCTGATCATCAGGGTGGTGGCGCCGTCACCGTCGTTGCCGAAGATCTGCATGGCGCTTTCGTCATTGGTGCCCGAGGTGACCTTGAGTTCACCCTCGAATTGCCGCTGGCCGGTCCGGTAATTATCTTGAATCCGAGCCTCGACTCGGTTGGTGCCGTTATTGAAGAGTTTGAAGGTCTGCACTCCGCCGGACCGTGAGTAGGAGCCGCCGGGTCCGGACGCGCTGGTGGTGCTGCTCGGGTAGGTCGTGTATTCGCCGCGGCTCTGGATCTGCAGTTTCCACGAGGGTTGGTGTTCCTTCCAGCCGCTGCCCACTGGACCGGCGAGGGCGCTCGGCTGGATCACGATCACGCCCGCCACGGTCAAAACGGCGGTGCAGGCGATCGCGGCGAGATTTCGGGTCAGACGCATGGTGCTCCTTTGTGTGGCATCGGAGGGGGACACGCAGGCGGCAGCAAAGTATGGTCTAAACCTCCGCGTCTCGCCAAGGTTTCCGGCCACACGTGTCGATGAGCGGCAACATTCGTCCTGCTAATGGTGGTACCGGTCGACGGTAATGAAATCGGCGAAATGAAGCGAGAATCCCATTGATCGGGCCAATCGTGACCGATCATGTGTCGCCTGCCACAGGTCGAGATCGCCTAATCGAAGGACGGGCGGCGGTGTTCTCCACCACACTCGCGTGATCGTCGCCGACTGGGGAGCGACGTGTGTCAGAAGAGGAGTGCCAATTTGCTGGCCAAGATACGTAAGATACGACCGGCGGTGGCCGCCGGCGCGGCGATCGCGCTCATCGCGGGCCTTGTCGGCCCGGCGGGTGCGGCGAGTGCCGCACCCGAAGAGGACATTCTCGAACAGCTCAAGCAAATCCCGGGACTGACGGTGCTTTCCGAGGGTGCGCCGCCTGCCCCGGAGCACCGGTATTTCGTGCTCAGCTACACCCAGCCCGTCGATCATCGTCAGCCGGGCGGGAGCACTTTCCAACAGAGGTTCAGTTTGGTGCACAAGTCGGCAGACCGGCCGACGATCCTGCACACCACCGGATACAACCTTTACCCGACCTCGTTCCGCACCGAGTCGACCCAGCTCGTCGGCGGCAACCAGATCTCGACCGAGCACCGGTTCTTCCCGCCGTCCCGGCCGGAGCCGGCGAACTGGGATCACCTCACCCTCTGGCAGGCGGCCACCGACCATCACCGGCTGGTGAGCGCGCTCAAACCGCTCTATCCCAAGAAGTGGGTGTCGAGCGGGGCCAGCAAGGGCGGGATGACCTCGATCTACCACAGCCGGTTCTATCCGAGTGACGTCGACGGCGTCGTCGCCTATGTGGCTCCGAACGACCACGTCAACGACGAGGACAGCGCCTACGATCGGTTCTTCGCCACCGTCGGTCCGGACGCCTGCCGCACCGCGCTCGCCGACCTTCAGGTGGAGGCGTTCAAGCGCCGTCCGGAGATGGTCGCCCTGCTCACCGAGTTCGCGGCCAAGTACGGCTGGAGCTACGACAAGATCGTCGGCAGCCTGGACCAGGCGTTCGAGAAGTCGGTGATGATGCTCGGCTGGGCCTTCTGGCAGTTCCAGGGTCAGACCGAGTGCGCGAAGGTGCCGGCGACCTCGGCCACCACCGAGCAGATCTTCGAGTACATCAACAACAGCGTCAACTTCGGCTCCTTCAGCGACAGGGACCTCGGCCAGATGACGCCGTACTACTTCCAGGCGATGACCGAACTCGGCTGGCCCCAGCCGCGGTTCGCGCACGTGCGCTCCTACCTCAAGTACCCGGACTCGTCGTCGGTGTACTCCAACGTGCCGCCGGAACTGCACCGGTCGCACAACGCGGGTCCGATGCTCGACATGGACCAGTGGGTGCGTACCCGGTCGCAGCGGATCCTGTTCATCTACGGGCAGAACGACCCGTGGAGCGCGGAGCGGTTCACGCCGAGCCCGCACGACTCCCACAGCTACACGGCGCCCGGTGCGCACCACGGGGCGAAGATCTCCTTCCTCGACGGCGGTGACCGCGCCGCGGCGATCGACATCGTGCGCCGCTGGGCCGATGTCGGATTCCAGCCCGCCGGTGCGTACCCGGAGATCAACCCGGACGAGCTGGAGGTCGTTCGGACGCCGCTTCCGTTCTGATCTGGGCCGGAGAGGTGTCCCTTGATCGGGCACCTCTCCGGGGCGGCTCCTGCGGCGTACTCGGAAGTCGAATGGTGGCAAGGAGACCGCCGCCTGTGCGGGGTGTGAGGTACAGGACCCCGTCATGTGCGCGGACGACGCTGTGCACGATGGCCAGTCCGAGGCCGACGCCGGCGTGCTCGTCGCTGCGCACGCGTTCTGTTCCGCGTTGGAAGGGTTCGGTGAGGGTCGGCACCAGCTCCGGCGGGAGCGGATGGCCGGTGTTCTCGACCCGCAGCACGCTCGCGCCGTACCGCGATTCGGTGTGGACGGTCACGGTGCCGCCGTCGGGAAGGTTGTGGACGATGGCGTTCTGGACGAGGTTCATCACCATCCGCAGGATGAGCGCCGGCGAGCCGACGGTCTGTGTCGGCTCGCCGGTGACATCGAGGGTGATCCCGCGCTTTTCGGCGAGGGGAAGCAGCGTTTCGGCGGTCTCTTCGGCGATGAGGGAGAGGTCGACGGGCTCGCGGGTGAAGCTCCTGCGGTCGCTGCGGCTGAGCAGCAGGAGGGCCTCGGTGAGTTCGATCGCCCGCTTGTTCGCGCCATGGAGGCGTTCGATGAGTTCATCGTGGTCGTGCCCGGGGTCGTTGCGGGCGACTTCGAGGAGTGTCTGCGAGATCGACAGCGGGGTGCGCAGTTCGTGGGAGGCGTTCGCGGCGAATCGCTGCTGTTCGGCGACGTGGGACTCGAGTTGGTCGAGCATGGTGTCGAATACGTCGGCGAGTTCACGGAATTCGTCGCTGCGGCCCGGAAGCCGGATTCGATGTGCAAGCGAGCCGTTCGAGGCCTTCCGTGCCGCGTCCCCGATCCGGTTGAGGGGGGCGAGCATCCGGCCGGCGAGGAGCCAGCCTCCCAGGAGGCCGAACACGAGCAAAAAGGCCAGCGCGATGGCCGCGGCGCGGCCGAAAATACGTGAGAGCAGGTACCGGTTGGGGGAGATCCCGAGCAGGCCCTGCTCGTTGTCGGGTACGTAGCGCAGCAGGTACGCCCACACCACGGCCAGCAGGACGGCGCCGGTGACGAGGACGATTCCGGCGTAGCTGATGGTGAGCTTCAGGCGGGCGCTGAGCCCCGGGCGCCTATTCATGAGTGCCGCCGGTGTCGATCCGGTAGCCGACGCCGGCGACGGTGGCGATGATCCAGGGTTCGCCGAGCCGTTTGCGCAGTGCCGAGACCGTGATGCGGACGGCGTTGGTGAAGGGGTCGGCGTTCTCGTCCCAGGCCCGCTCCAGCAGCTCTTCGGCGCTGACGACACCGCCTTCGGCCGAGACGAGGACTTCGAGCACGGCGAACTGCTTCCGGGTGAGCGCGATGTAGCGGCCGTCGCGGAAGACCTCCCGGCGAAAGGGGTCCAGCCGCAGTCCGGCGATCTCGCGGACCGGAGGCCGGGCGTACGCGCGCCGGCGGTCGAGCGCTCGCAGCCGCATGACGAGTTCTCGGAGTTCGAAGGGTTTGGTGAGGTAGTCGTCCGCACCGAGCTCGAACCCGGACGCCTTGTCGTCGATCCGGTCGGCGGCGGTGAGCATGAGGATCGGGATACCGCTGCCGGAGGCGATGATATGCCTGGCGATCTCGTCGCCGGAGGGGCCGGGGATGTCGCGGTCGAGGACCGCGAGGTCATAGGAGTTGATGCTGAGCAGCTCCAGGGCGGCGTCGCCGTCGCCGGCGATGTCGGAGGCGATCGCTTCCAGCCGGAGACCGTCACGGATGGCTTCCGCCATAAAGGGCTCGTCCTCCACGATCAGCACGCGCATACCTGAAGCCTAGACAGCTGATCGAGATCGGCCGGCCGACGTTCTGGCCGTGGCGTGCCACCAGTGGCGTGATGCCAGCGCGGCCAGCCCGGCGCCGGCGGTGTTGAGCAGTACGTCGTCCACAGAGGACACCCGGTCCAGCCGCAGGACGTACTGCGCGATCTCGAGCAGGATCGAGCAGCCCGCCGCGAGCGCCAGGATCCGCGAGACCGACGCCAGCGCCGCGAACCGCAACGGGGCGAGGAGCCCCAGCGCCGCGAACACCAGCAGGTTGCCGACGACCTGGAGCGTCGACATCGTGGGCAGGTCCTGTAACGGTACGAGGCTCACCCGGCCGGGGATGGTGCCGGCGTGGCTGCCCGGCAACAGGATCATCCACACCAACGGCGTCGTCCAGTAGACGATGCCGACCTCGGCCAGCGACTTGCGCCAGGCCCACGCCGGTGTGGTGCCGGTGGCGCTCCGACGATGGGCCAGTGCCCATACCGCCAGCCCGGCCAGCGGCAGTGCCGCCACGGTGAGGGCCGCGACGCCGGTGAACGTGCCGAGCCACTCCATCCGACTCTCGAGCATCAGCCATCGCCCTCCCCACAACGGCGAACCGGCCGGTCGCCACGCCGCCATCAAAGACGAGCGACTGTTGCGATGGCGTATCCGATTTTCGATACGCCCGCGATATACGACGTGGGCTGGATTGCTGCGCTGGACGTTCGCGTTGTAGGTCATGTTCCGGTTCCGTCGGGCCTGTGACGTGGGGGCGCAACCTCTCTGATCCCCGACCTCGCACCTCAGCCACCTCTTACGTCATCACTGTCACACCAGCAACAGTCCATACTGGACAGACATGTCCCCAATGCCACATACGAGACGCTCAACGTCCCCAACGAGGCATTCGAGACGCTCCGGGCAACCGAGGCCGCATCCTTGGATCGTGCGTGGGGTCGGCGTACATGGGCGGACAGCCGTTATCGATGGCTTCGGGGCGCAGTTCGTAGTGCCAGGGTTCGTTGCGGTAGATCTGGCACAGCCCGTACCCGGCGCCGTGCTCGGACAGCCACGCCCTGGCAGCGGAGGGTCCGACGTCGACCGCGTTCCCGGAAACGTGAGCGGACGTGTACGGGGTAGCCACCCATCGGGCGGCCTCCATTTCGGAGCCGTACTTCGAGATCGCCTCATGGAACAGTTGTTCCTGGTATTCCGAGGAACGCCAGCCACCATTCACGAAGAACTCGATCCCGTCGCCCGCGGCGTCGGTCGCGGCCCGGCGCAACGCACCGAGCAGATCGGGAGCGAGGTTGGCCACGGCCGGAATTTCGTCGAAAACCGTTACGGGTTCAGGGACAGCGCCATGTGCTTTCCCGAGGGCCGTTCGTACTGAATCGCGGTAAGGCATAACGCCAGTCAAGGCGGCGTGGTGTTGCCGGCACGTAGGAGTTTTTCGGTATGCCGACGATATATGGCGGTTCGTAGCATCTTGCTCACGGCCGCCGCTCGGTGACCGCGGTGAGCACGTGTCGCGCCAGGACGACGTCCGCGTCAGGTGCTCCGGCCGCCGATGCGTGAGCCGACATCGCCGCGATCCGCTCGGGGTCGGTGAGCACCGGGATCAGCGTGGTCTCGATCCACGCCGGGTCGAGGTCGGCGTCGTCGACGAACAGTGCCCCGCCGGCCGCGACGACCGGCTCGGCGTTCAGCCGCTGCTCAGCGCCGCGGTCCGGCAGCGGCACGTAGACGGCAGGCAGTCCGACCGCGGCCAGTTCCGCGCAAGTCATCGCCCCCGATCGGCAGAGCACGAAGTCGGCCGCGGCGTAGGCGTACTGCATCTCGTCGACGTAGGGGACGACGACGTAGGGCGGGTCGCCGTCCGGAACCTCGACCACGTGCCGCGGCCCGGCGATGTGCAGCACCTGAACGCCTGCCGCCCGTAACGCCCTGGCGGCACCGGACACCGCGGCGTTGATCACCAGGGCGCCCTGCGAACCGCCGGTGACCATCAGTACCGGTCCACCGGGGCGCAGGCCGAACCGCTGCCGGGCGGCGTCGCGCAGCGCGGGCCGGTCGAGTCCGGTGATCGCCGGCCGCAGCGGGATCCCGATGGCGGTGGCGTTGGCCAGCCGGACACCCGGCGCGGCGGTGAAAACGTGCGCCGTCATCCGGGCCGCCAGCCGGTTGGCCACTCCGGGCCGGGCGTTCGCCTCGTGGACGACGATCGGCAGGCCCCGCCGGCGCGCGGCCAGGTACGCAGGCCCGGCAACGTAGCCGCCGAAGCCCACCACGACCTCCGCCCGCACCCGGTCGAGCACCGCCCCGGCCGTCCGCACCGAGTCGCGCAGCCTGCCGGGCGTCCGCAGCAGAGCCCGGTTCAGTTCGCGCGGCAGCGGTACCGGCGGGATGAGTTCGAGTTGGTAGCCGCGGGCCGGGATGAGCGTGGTGTCCAGGCCGCGCACGGTACCGAGGGCGGTGATCTCGGCCGCGGGCTCCAGCCGGCGCAGCGCGTCGGCGAAATTCATCATGGGCTCGATATGCCCGGCCGAATGGCCGCCTGCGACAACGACGCGTGGGGCCGCTCGTGTCCGCATGCCTTCCTCTGTCACGGGCTCAGCCGACGGGAAAGTCGAAATACGTGTCCGGGTAAGGTTCGTCGTTCAGGGTGTAATGCCACCACTCGCACTCGTACGAGCTGAAACCGCAGGTCTCCATGACAGAACGAAGGTATTGACGGTTCCTCGCTTCCCCTGGCGTGATTCCTTTCGCGCCGTGATGGGAGATCGAATCCATCAAGTCGTGGTCGCCGCCCATCGGGGCGAGTTCGCCGGTGTCCAGGTGGTACAGCGTCAAGTCGACCGTGCTGCCCCGGCTGTGGCCCGACTTGGCGGCGACATACCCCTTTTCGAACATCTCCGCTCTGTCGATATGCGGATGGTGCCGCAGCTTCGTCAGGCCGTCCTCCGGCCGTTCTGCCCAGCGCAGGAAGCAATCCACGGCGCGCTGTGGGCGGTACCCATCCCAAAGAAGCAGGCCGAAGCCGCCGGACGCGGCCTTTTCCTGCGCGCTCTCCAGGGCCGCGCACAAGGCAGTCGTGCCGACGATTCGATTGGCCGCGTATCCGTCCACGGGTTTGCCGGTGAAGTTGTCCCAGGTGGCGTACTTGGCATCCCAGCGGATTCCGGGTACGAACTCGTCGACAAAGACGAAGTCGTTCTTCATCGGGCCTTTCCCGTCAATGCCAGCGAAACGATCCGGTCGATCACTTCGCCGAGAGGCGACCCGGCGGCCGCCATCATTCTCGGGTAACGGCTGTACGAGGTCAGGCCTGGCAAGGTGTTGACCTCGTTGAGGACC
Source organism: uncultured Actinomycetota bacterium (assembly GCA_963766045.1). GTDB lineage: Bacteria > Actinomycetota > Actinomycetes > Mycobacteriales > Pseudonocardiaceae > Amycolatopsis. The sequence goes on from CAVXYN010000003.1 coordinate 1,203,327, forward strand.
ACTGTTCCGTCCTCCTTCAGGAACAGGTCCACTCGCGCCAGTCCCGTGCAGCCCAGAGCGCGGTATACGGCCTTCGCCGTCTCCTGGACGAGCGAGCGCGACTCCGCCGAAACATCGGCGGGAACGGTGATCGTCGAGTTCTCAGAGCCGCTTTCGGGCTCATCTTCCTGATGGATCTTGAAAAAACCGTGAGACAGATGGATTCGATCCGGCTCGCCGGTGATCAGATCCAGCTCGTTCCCCAAGACGGCACAGCCGACCTCGCTGCCGACGACGGCCTCTTCGACCAGCACCTTCGTGTCGTACTTTCTCGCGGATTCCACCGCATTCGGCAGTTCTTCTTTACGAGATACCTTGTTGACGCCGAAAGACGACCCAGAGCGGGCGGGCTTCACAAAGACGGGATAGGTGAGCCGGTCGGGTTCGAGATGCTCGTCCGCCTGGACGGTCCAGAAGTTCGGCGTGGCGATTCCCGCGCTGCCGGCGACGAGGTAAGTGAGGGACTTGTCCATGCACAGGGCTGAACTTTGGACATCGCAGCCGGCATAGGGGATACCGGAGAACTCCAGCAGACCCTGTATCGCACCGTCCTCGCCGAACTTACCGTGCAGAACGGGCAGCACGAGGTCCAGGCCGATCATTTCGTACCGTCCCTGCTCCAGGACGAGCAGACCGTGGACGCTTCTGTCCGGCGACAGCATGGCCGGGCGGCCGTGGCCGGCTTCCCAGTCGGTGTCAGGGCCGTCGCAAAGCTTCCACTCGCCGCTCTCCGCGATCCCGATCCAGAACGGTTCATACTTTTCGGTATCGAGGTGTTTCGCGACCTCTTGCGCCGACTTAACGGAGACGGGATGCTCCTCGGAGATTCCCCCGAAGATGATTCCGACCTTCAACCTATCCATGCTGGTTTCCGCCTTCGAAGTTCAAGCAGTTGAGGAGACTGTTTTCAATGGTGTCGCTCAGGGCGTGGTCCGTGTAGTAGGCGGTGTGCGGGCTGATCAGCACGTTCGGCAGTCTTTGCAGCCGCGCCAACGGTCTGTCTTCGATGCGTTTGTTCCGGCAGTCGGCGTAGAAGATCCCTTCCTCTCCTTCGAGGACGTCCAGTGCCGCGCCGCCCAAGCGACCGCTTTCCAAGGCCGGAATGAGCGCCTCGGTATCGATCAGTGAACCGCGTCCGGTATTGATGACGAACGCGCCGTGTTTCATCTGCGCGATGCGCCTTCCATCGAGGAGGTGGTGCGTGTCCGCGTTGAGCGGGGTGTGGAGCGTGACGATGTCGCTCAGTTGGAGCAACTCGTCGAGCGGAACGTAAACGGCCGAGGTCTTCGGCTGACTGTCGTAGGCCATCACGAGGCAGCCGAAGCCCCACAGCCTGTCCAGGACGGCCGCACCGATACGTCCCGTGCCGATTACCCCGATGGTCAGGTCGCGTAGTTCCTTCCCGCGAATATCATTCAGCCGGTAGTCATGAACGTCCGCACGCCTGAGGGTGGTTTTCGCATTGCGTACCGCCATCAGCATCAGCATCACCGTGTAGTCGGCCACGCTGTCCGGCGAATAAGCGACGTTGCCGACCGAAATGCCGACGCTCTCCGCGTACTCCACGTCGATATGGTCGAATCCGATGCTTCTCGTGGAGATGTACGCCACGCCGGCTTGGCTGAGCGCACGAAGGGTGGGATTGGTGATCGGAGTTTTGTGGCCGACACTGATACATCGATTTCCGAAGGCCAGGTCGATGTTGACGTCGGATACCGCGGCCTCGGTGATGGTCGGTATGACGCCACAGCGAGGCGCCAGCTCCCGGAACAGAACGGCCTCGTCCTGCCCGCATCCATAGATCGTGATCCCCATGGCCGGGAGGGCCGAGGAGGACGGGGACGCCAGCGATCGGGTGCGGCGGGGCGCCGTTCGTGCTGTTTCGCTGTAGGTCATACGCGCCAGTCAAGGCAGCCTGGTGTTGCCGGCACGTATGTGGTTTTCGATATGCGGGCGATATGGCGAGCCCGGACAGCCTCTCCCAGGTTCGGCTGCGGCCCGGTCGCCCGCGTGCGGACCTCGAACGTGTGGGAAGCACTCGGCACAGCGGTGACCCGACAGGTCATCAAGGCCGCGACCGCGCGCGAGAACTACCGCCGGTTCTGCGAAACCTACGGCGAACGGTACGACACCGCAGCCGACCCGGCGTGGACGAGTTCGCCGTGCTACGCATGAAGCTCTTCCGCGGCGGCCTGCGCTCCGCCGCCGAGGCGAGCCTCAAAGCCGCCGACGACTGGGCCGGCATGACAGGCGAGCAACTCGTCGCCGCCGTGCAGAGCGTTCGCCGGATCGGCCCATGGACGGCCGGCGCGACCTGACCACAGGCGAGGTCGGTGAGTTTGACGTTCTCGTGCTGGGACCGGCGGACCACTTCGGCGAACGCCTGGTCGGCGTTGTCGTGTTGGTCCTCGGCATCGCCTGTGGGCGTGGTGCGCACGGCGTCGACGATGTGGCGCGATGAGGGCGGCCGTGTGATGAGTCATACTCGTCCGGTGGGTGCAACGAGTCACGTCAAGGTCGAGACGTTCGTACCGGAGGCGGATGGGGAGGCCACTTACCGGCCGGGTTATACCCGGGCGGCAGAGCGGATCCTGCAGTTCATCACCGAGCAGGGCTTCGTGCCGGGTGACCGGTTACCCACCGAGGCGCGGTTCGCCGAGATCCTCGGTGTCAGCCGTACGATCACCCGGGATGCGCTGAAGACCCTCGCGGCCACCGGCCGGATCAGGACGCAGCGGGGGCGGGGCATCTTCGTCGCCGATCCGGCGGAGGCGCCGGTGTCGCCGTTGGCCGGGTTCGTACCGACTGACGTTGCCCATATCATGGCTATGTTCGAGTTCCGAGGGGTGCAGGAACAGACTGCGGCCGGCCTGGCCGCGAAGCGGGCTACGCCGGGCGAGTTGGTTGCCATCGACGACGCCCTTGACGCGTATGCCCGGTCGTTGGAGGCTGCGGATCCGAGGGTAATGGCGGCTGCCGACGAGTCCTTCCACTGTGCCGTCGCCAGGGCTGCCCACAATATGTTCTTGCTCGACTCGATCGCGACCGTTCAGGGTCTGCAACGGCGGGTGGTGGCGGCGGCGTTCGGCGGATTCAGCGGTGGTCCGGTGGCCACCGCTTTGGAGGAACACCGTCAGATCCTCGAGGCCGTCCGACGCGGAGACGCCGAACAGGCAGGCATTGCGGCCCTGGCGCACGTCGAGCGCACCCGCCTGAGTTATCAGACGGAGATCGATCGGCGAGTCTTCCGGTCGCACTGACCGCGAGCACGGGGCACGACCGACAGGCAGGTAGCAGTCGTTCTCGACTCTTCCGAGACCTGCTTCATCTGTCAAATGAAGCAGGTTAATGTTTCCCTCCGATCCAGCGCTTATTCCACGAGCGCCTGCCTCCTCTCGTTCCACCTGCGACGAAGGGGTTTGTGTGCGTCTTCCTGACGCCCTGCCAGCCCGATCGTTTCCAAAATGAGGTCTACTCATTTCAATCAGTGACTGATATGTTGCCCACATCACACACGATGTACCCGCTTCATTGACCGCAAGTGCGGTGCCACCCCCGCCCGGACCGGAGTCACCGTGCGCATCACCCATGTAGAAACCTTCTCTGCCGACGTCGCCGCTCCGGAGCCGCCCTTCCGGTGGCGTGACGGGTTGCGTGGCGGGTCCGGCGGACAGGTCGGCATCATCCGCATCGGCACCGACACGGGTGCGACCGGTGTGGCCACCGCGCATAAGCCGGGCTCCGCCGTCGTTCTGCGGGAGCTCGTCGACCGCGTGCTGCGCCCGGAACTGGTCGGCGCCGACCCGTTGCAGCGCGAGTGGCTGTGGGAGCGCCTCTGGAACGTCGACCGCACCGAGTATCTGCCTATTCATCTGCTCGGCGTCGTCGACACTGCGCTGTGGGACTTGGCGGGGCGGGTGCACGGCGCCCCGTGCTGGCAACTGCTCGGCGGCTACCGCACGCGCATCCCTGCGTACGCGTCGACCGTGACGTTCGATTCGATCGAGGAGTACCTCGACGTTGCGGACCAGTGTTTGGCGCTCGGCTATTCGGCCATCAAGCTGCACGGCTGGGGCGATCGCGATCGCGATACCCGGCTGATCCAGGCTGTGCGGGCGCACGTCGGTCCGGACGTCCCGTTGATGTACGACGGCTCCGCGGCGTTCGACCTCGCGGACGCTGTGCACGTCGGCAACGCCCTGACCGAGTGTGGCTACCTCTGGTACGAGGAGCCGATCCGGGAGTACAGCATCACGGCGTATCGGTGGCTCGCCGAGCGGGTCGGCGTGCCGCTCAACGTGGCCGAGACGATCCCCGGCGTGCATCTGAGCACGGCTGACTTCCTTGCTGCCGGCTGCGCGACCTACGTCCGGACGAGTGCGGCCCTGCGCGGCGGAATGACCGGTGCGATGCGGATCGCCCATCTAGCGGACGCCTACCGGCTGCGCGCCGAGGTGCATGGCAACACTCAGTCGGCCCGGCATCTGTGTATGGCGATCCCCAACACCACCTACTACGAGTCCCTCGTGACCGCGAACCCCGTACGCAAGGGATCGGGCGTCGAACCGGACGGCTCGGTCTTGGCGCCCCGCGACCACGGGATCGGCCTCGCATCCGGGCCGGTCTATCCCGCCGCGCTCGGGGAGTACGTATGCGTCCCATGACCGGCTGCCCGCATCACCACGACGACATGACCATTCCTGGGAGGAATACATGATTGCCCCGCCTACCAGGACAGGCCCGCGTCGAGCCCGTGCGCTGGTGGCCGTGATGACGGCCGCGTTGCTGACCACCGCCTGCGCGAACGCCGACCCCAACCGGGCCGGCGCCCCGCTGGCCGCCGCCGGCCCGTTCAGCCCGGCGCCGCAGGATCCGTCGAGCGAGATCACCGTGTGGGTGGACGCGACCCGGACCGCCGCGGTCGAGGCCTACCGCAAGGCTCACCCGGAGGTGAAGATCAAGGCGGTCACCTACAGCGGCGGCGCGAACGGAAGCACCGAGCTGCGAACCAAGGTCGAGCTGTTCGACCGCACCGGTAAAGGGTGGCCCGACGTTGTCTGGCCGAACGTCCAGGACCTCGCCTGGGCGACCACGGGGGCGACCCCGTTCGCCGCTCCACTCGACACGCTGGTCGACAGGTCCGTGCTCGACGGGTACGTCAAGGGCGCGCTCGACCAATGCACAGTGGGAGGAAAGGTCCACTGCCTGCGCAACGATCTGGCCCAGAACGTGCTCTGGTACAACAAAAAACTCATGGACCAGTTCGGCTATCAGGTCCCCACGACCTGGGAGCAGTGGCAGCAACTTGGCCTGCGGGTGAGCAAAGAGCACCCGGGATACCTGGTCGGTGAGGTCGGGAGCCCGACGACGCCGCACATCTACTTCTGGGGCAGCCAATGCCCGACCAGCGTTCTCAACGGGGACAAGACGGTGACCGTCGACCTCCGGGACCCCACGTGCACAAGAATGGCGCAGCTGCTCGATCCGTTGCTGAGTGCCGGTGCGCTGGGCACCCGTAACAAGTGGGACACCGGCTTCATCAAGGAGCAGGCCGCCAAGATCCTCATGATGCCGGGGCCCGCTTGGTACGGCCAGGCATTGTTCAACGCCGGCTACCACACTCCCCCGGGAGAGATCGCGGCCGCCGCACCGCTGAAGTTCGCGGCGGACGCCGAGACCTGGACCGGCGCCGTCGGCGGGGGGATGTGGTTCGTCTCCTCACACAGTCGCAACCTCAAGGCCGCCGTCGACTTCGTCACCTGGGTCACCACCGACCCCGGATACACGGCGACCGCCGCGACCTACCCCGCCTACGGCCCTGCGGCAACCGGCTGGCTGGCGGCACAGCAGGCGTCCGGCTACTACGCCAACGACATCGGCCAGGTCCTGCAACAGGCCGCTCCGCGGATCTGGACCAAGTGGGCGGTCAGCACGCTGTACAGCCAGGAGGCGATCTACGCCGCGACCATGGTGCCGGCGCTCGCCGCCGGCAAGTCCGTCTCATCGCAGCTGGACCTGTGGCAGCAGGCGATCGCCGACAAGGCCGCCGCACTCGGCTACAAGGTCGGCTGATCGATGGTGACGACCGGAACTCCCCAGGCACGGGTCGGCGCGAGCCGGCCCGCTATCCGGGCGGCGAAGCCCCGCGGGCGGCGTGTCGGCAGCGGCCGTGTCGGCTACCTCTTCGTGGCCGGCTACACGATTCTCCTGCTGCTGTTCGGCGTGGCGCCGGCGGTCTATGCCCTGTGGCTATCGGTGACCAACTCCAGCGGGCAGTTGACGGGCCTTGGCAACTTCACCCGGGTGTTCGCCGACTACCGGTTCGGCTCGGCCTTCGCCCACATCGGGGTCTACCTGACCCTGTGGCTCATCAGCCTGATGGCACTGGTGGTGACCCTGGCCCTGATGCTGCACGGCCGGCTGAAGCGGACAAGCGCGGTGGTCCGGTTCCTCTGCTACCTGCCGGGCGCTTTCGCCGGAGCGTCGAGCGTTCTGATCTGGCTGATCCTGCTCGACCCGGTCGCGAGTCCGGTCGGTCCGGTGCTGCGGGCAGTCGGCTGGAGCAACGCGGCACAGGTCGTGGCGCCGGAGAATCTGCCGGTGATCTTCACGATCATCGCCTTCTGGACGGGCGCCGGCAGCTGGATCGTCATCATGTACGGCGCGCTCAACGGTATTCCGAAAGAGGTCATCGAGGCGGCCCGGATCGACGGGGCCAGCACAATGCAGATCGCACTTCGGATACAGCTCCCGATGTTGCGTAAGTGGATCGCGTACATGTTGATCCTCGCCTTCGCCGGCGGGGCCCAGCTGTTCGTCGAACCGCAACTCGTGGGGACGGCAAGCTTCGGGCAGGTGCCCGACGACTGGTCGCCCAACCAGCTCAGCTACCAGTTCGCGTTCGTCGCCGCCGACTTCAACGGCGCGGCGGCCATCGCTGTCGTCCTGCTCGTGCTGAGCCTCGGCTGCGCCGCGGCCGCCGTATTCAAGGCTGGGCTGTTCGAGAGAGGCCACTCGTGACCAATCCGTCGTCGGTCGCGAGCCGGATCTCCGTCGGCCGGAACCGGGCAAGCGCGACGTCAGTGGCCGCTCGGGTCGCCTGGGTGATGGTGGTCGGCGTCTTTCTGTGCTTCTTCGCCGTGCCGATCGCCTGGCTGCTGCTCGCCCCGACCCGAAGCGACGCGGGAATCGTGCACGGCGCTCCGTTGACCTTCGGCTCGCTGGACGACCTCGCGGCCAGCTGGCAGCACCTGTACGACTTCCAGTCGCACGCGATCGTCACCTGGGTAGGCAATTCGGCGCTGTATTCGTTCTCGGCGCTCGCCATCACGCTGGTCACCGCTGTGCCCGCCGGCTACGCGCTGGCCACAACGCACTTTCGAGGGAGGATCGCGCTGTTGACGGTCACCCTGATGGTGATGCTGATGCCCAACGCCACCCTGGTGCTGCCGCTCTACCTCGAGATGGACGCGCTCGGCCTGGCCGGCTCCCGGTTGAGCGTCATCCTGCCGCTCTCGTTCTTCCCGTTCGGGGTGTACCTGACCTACATCTACTACACCACTACCGTCTCCGGCGACCTGCTGGACGCGGCCCGCATAGACGGCGCGAGCGAGTGGACGGTCTTCCGGCGGATCGCGCTGCCCCTGGCCCGGCCGGTGGTCGCTCTGGTCGCCTTCTTCAGCTTCGTACACAGCTGGAACAACTTCTTCCTGCCGTTCGTGATGCTGCCCGACAGCGAGCTGTATCCCGCTCAGGTAGGGCTGAACTCCCTGTTGACCGCCTCGCCGATGTTCAACTCCTCGAGCGGCATCTCGGAGATCCTCCGGCCCGAGCTGGCGCTGGCCGCCTTGCTCACCAGCATCCCGGTCCTGATTGTCTTCCTCTTCTCCCAGCGCGCACTGGTCTCCGGCATGACCGCCGGGGCGACGAAGGAGTAGCCGTGCGGATCGTCCGAGCGACTGACCACCGAGCAAGGAGTGGAACGCCATGAACAGAAGTAGGCGAGCAGCCGTGGCGACCATCGCCGGAGTCGTATTGGCCGCGGGCCTGGTGCCCGCCGGGCCGGCGCACGCGGCAGCGCCGTGCACCTTGTACGTCTCGGCGTCGGGCAGCGACAGCAATGCCGGAACCTCACCGAATCGCCCCTGGGCGACCTTGGAACGGGCGCGGGACCATATCCGGCTGCACGGGCTCAACAAGAACATGCGGGCCGACCTCGGCGTCTGTCTGCGCGGGGGCCGGCATACCCGGACGGCGACCTTCAACCTGGCCGAGACGGACTCGGGGTCCAATGGGTTCAAGGTTGTCTACCGGGCGTTTCCGGGTGAGACGCCCATCATTGACGGCGGTAAGGCCGTCAAGGGCTGGAGCCGGGTAGCCGACCGGCCCTACTTCGTGGCCGACGTGCCGGAGTCGGCGGGCTACGCCGACTACTTCCGGCAGCTCTACGTCGGCGGGCAGCGGGCTCAGCTGGCGATGGGCAAGGGCATCGTGGGTAGCGGCTTCTTCGATGAGGCATCGATCCCCAACCCACCGGCCAACCCGGAGCGGCCGACCCGCTCCTACGACGGCGTGGAGTTCCCGGCGGCCGGCGTTCCGGCGTACACCAACATCCGCGACATCCGGCTGCTGCACATCGCGATCGGCTTCAAGATCGACTACTTCCCCGTCACGGACATCAGCGCGAGCGGCGCCGGCAAGCGGGTGCGCCTGGCACAGCCGCATTTCCAGGCGCGGCTGAACCGCGACGACGGCTTCTCGCTGGACTACGACGACACGTTCTACGTGCTCAACGCGTTCGAGGAGCTGGACTCCCCCGGCGAGTGGTATCTGAACCGGGCGACGAACAAGGTGTACTACTACCCGCGGGCGGGAGAGGATGTCAGCCAGGCCGGGGCGTACGCGCCGGTGGTGGAGACGCTGGTGAACGTGGCCGGGTCCAGCCCGTCCGCGAAGGCGAGCGCGATCGCGTTCGACGGCATCACGTTCGAGCACGGCAACTGGCTGCTGCCTCGCGACCGGTTCATCGGCGGCTCGCAGGCGGAGGCGCAGTACGCGGACGACCCCTTCACGGATCCGAACCACGACGGCTACGGCGGCGAGGTGCCCGGTCAGATCAAGCTGACCAATGCCAAGGGCATCACCTTCACCAACAACACCGTGGGCAAGATGGGCAGCGGCGGACTGCAGCTGCTGACCGGAGCCGAGGACGTCACCGTCACCGGCAACGTCTTCTACAACCTGACCGCCGCCGGGATCATCGTCGGCCGGTGGATGGACGTGCACGTCGATGGTGCCCGGCGCACCAGGAACGTGACGATCAGCAACAACGTCGTGACCGACACCGGTGACGACTTCTTCCCGGCGACCGGGATCAGTCTGATGAACACCTACAACGTGGCGGTCACCCACAACCTCGTCTACGACACCGCATTCATGGGCTTCCATCAGCGCAAGGCGGAGGAGACCAGCCTCCTCGACGGGGTGGACGGGATCGGCAAGACGACGTTCAGCCACAACGAGGTGTACAACGCCACGTCCAAGGTCTCCTGGGGGGTGCACGACTCGGGGGCCGTCTACTCGTTCGGGTCGTGGCCGGGCAGCGTGATCAGCCACAACTACGTGCACCACGCGACGTCGACCGCGAACTACTACAGCGACAACCAGAGTCACCAGACCCGCTGGGACTACAACGTCGGGCTGGGCGGGCGGTTCGACTTCTCCCCGCGTTACCGCCGGCCCCTGTCGGTGTACGCGTCGCACAACTACACCGACTTCGCCGACAACTGGCTCAGTGGAGCCATTTACGACGGCGACGGGCGACCGCACGTGGTGACAGGTGGTGCGTGGCCTGCCGAGGCACGGACCATCATGAACCAGGCGGGTCTGGAACCGGAGTACGCCGCGCTGCGGCGGAAGGTGCCAGGGGAGAACCTGGCCGGCTACAGCACGGTGTCGCAGCGCAGTGCCTGGGACAGCGGCCTCGGCAAGCTTTGGGACGGCGTCACCGAGACCGGCGAGGCCGGCTCCAACGCGAACGAGTCCTGGGTGCAGTTCGATCTCGGCGCCGACTACGAGCGGTTCGCCTTCACCATCCAGCAGGACAACTGCTGCACCTGGATGACCACCCACTGGAAGGTGCAGCGGTGGAGCGCCAGCCAGAACGCCTGGATCGACATCATGCCCTACCAGGCGATCAAAACGGTGGCGCCGGTCGTCTACCGGCCGCCGGCCGGCGTTGCCACCACGAGCATCCGGCTCTACGCGCGCAACAGCAACCAAAACGGAAGCGTCGGCGTACAGGAGTTCAGCGCGACCGGCGTGCGGAAGTAGCGGCCTCGTCAGGGGTTCTTCCTCCGGGATGAGTCTGACGATAGGAATTCACCCAATTTCGAAGAGTCTGCTCGACGATACCCAATTCGCGGGCAACCTGAGCAATCGGCCGAGACCCGTCCAGAACGACCTTCACGACCTTGTTCTCGTCCCGGCCGTCGTCGGTGACTCAACGGGGATCTGACTTTGCCGGGCCCCTGGCGTCTAGCGCAAGGAAGGGGTCCTTCAGGTACTTCCACGCGCCGGCGAGCAGTGACCGGCACGCCACGATTGCCCTTCGGCCCAAAAACCGTCGTTGCCACTCACGTCTGATCGGCCACCGATAGTGCGCCGCCGCGATAGTGTGCGCCGATGGATTGGGACGCCTTCGAAACGGCTTGGCATGACAGCGCATGCCGAACGCTGGCCGACCTCGCCGCGGCGAGGTCGGGCGAGCGGTTCTACGCCGCGGCTTTTCACCTGTTCTACGGCGACGACATCCAGATCCTCGCACCGGCCCTCGCCGCGAACACCGAGGCGGCGGTGCACCGGACCGACGGATACCCGACACGGTTCGTCCCGCCGGAATGGCGGTGGGACGTGCTGGACGCCGCGAGCGACGCGATGCGGCCGTGGTACGACGGCCTTACCGCGGAGATCCTCGCGTCCGCGAGTACCGACGCGGGCCGGGAGGCGGCGTCGGACGCGCTCTTGGTGGCACACGACGCCGCCATGGCCAGGGTCTGCAAGGCGATGACCGCGACCGCTCGCCGGGGCGGCATCCACGGTTCGCTGCCTGCCGACTTCGTCGTCGTCATCCTCGAAGGTCAAAGAGGGGACGAGGAAGCCGACCTGATCCGGGCGAGTGTCGACTCCCCGATACTCGCGACCGTCCCCGGACTGGTCGAGCACCTGAACTCAGTGCGTGTTTGAGAAGCTGATCTCCGGAGGAGTCGATGCTGGAATGACGGAAGGGCGAACGGTGCCTACACAGGACGATGTGCTCGGGTACTTCGACACGCTGTCGAACTGGGGACGGTGGGGCGACGACGACGAGCTCGGCACGCTGAACCACATCACCGACGACGTCCGGCTGGCAGCGGCGCGGGCGGTGCGCCACGGCAGGAGCGTGTCGTGCGCATGGGAGGTCGGCGTACCGGAAGAGATGGAACGGTCGACGACGATTTGTCCGTGCGCCGCCGACATGCCGGGCGCGGACGACATGCCGATGCCCGGATTCCGCAACGACCGGCACTGGGGTTTCTCGAACGAGCGGCTCGGGATCATGTTCCACGGCAACACCATCACCCACCTCGACTCGCCTTGCCACATCTTCTGGGACGGCAAGACGTACAACGGTCGGTCGCACTCGCTTGTCGACGCGGAAACGGGATCGGCGTGGGCTGCCGTCACGGCGGCGGCGAACGGGATCGTCACGCGTGGTGTCCTGCTGGACGTCGCGGCGGTCCGCGGCGTGCCGTGGCTGGAACCGGGGCAGGGTGTGTTCCCCGATGATCTCGAGGAGGCCGAGCGCCGTCAGGGTGTGCGGGTGCGATCCGGCGACGCGGTACTCCTGCGGACCGGCTATGGCCGCGCCCGGCACGAGGCCGGTCCGGCCGGCGGTTTCACGCAGGCCGGCTGGCACGCGTCCTGCCTGCCGTGGCTGCGTGAACGGGAGGTCGCGCTGATCGGCGCCGACACTCCCCAGGATGTTCAGCCGTCGGGGTATGACGACGTGTTGATGCCGGTTCACGCCGTGAGCCTCGTCGCGATGGGTCTGTGGATGCTCGACAACTGCGACCTGGAGGCGTGCGTGACGACGGCTGCCGAGCTCGGCCAGTGGGACTTCCAGTTCGCGGTCGCTCCGGTCCGCTTCGCCGGTACGTCCGGCAGCCCGGTCAACCCGATCGCCACGTTCTGACCGCGGGCAGGCTAGTTTGCTCGGGTGAGTCTCCTTGATGATGTGGCCGAGCGTGACGGCTGGCGGTGCTGGGTATGTGACGAACCGGTCGACCCCGACATGTCCGTGAACGACCCGCGGGGGCCCAGCGTCGACAGCCGGACCGCAGACCGGAAGGCCAAGGTCGCCGAGCGGCTCGCGCACCGCGGGTGCAACACCCGCAAGGGCGCGGTCAAGGTGGTCATCGCCTGGCCGGACCGCCTGCACGTGGTCGAACCCGCGCCGCTGATCACGGTCGCCGGGAGGCTGGAGCGCAAGGGTGGTCGCGAGATGGTGGCCCGTTGTCCGACCGAACAGGACGCCCAAGAGGCGGCGGATTGGCTGGTGGACCGGTTCTCCCGACTGGTACCAGGACTGCCGGTGACCGCGAACATCCAGGCGGGCGGCGGTCAGTTCCTCGTCATCCTGGCCACCGGCCGCCGCTGACGGCTGGGTAGTGAAGGAGCCTTCACGGCCGGCTACCACTCACGCTGTGGACGATCTCCCGTGCCCATTCCTGCCGCGATTGCGTGTGCAGTCGCCAGTAGTGCTCCGCGATGTCATCCGGGTCGAACGCGGTGCCCGGCGCGACCGGTCCGTCCACGGTCACGGTCGCCACGTGGAGGCCGGCCGCCCTGTACTGCTTGTCGAGCAGGGTCACCAGGGCTCGTACCCCGGCCTTGCCGAGTGAGAGGCTCACATACTCCGGGCTCGGCTCGGGCATTCCGCCGGTGATGATGAACGAGCCACCGCGCTGCGCCATCGCGGGCGCGAGGTGCGCGGCGGCGGTGACCGCGCCGACCACGTTGACGGCCCAGGCATCCTGATGGGCTCGCACGGACAACTCACCGGGCAGGTCGGGCTGGATGATCGCCGCGTTGTACACCAGGACGTCCGGTACGCCGAACTCCTCCGCGGCGGTGTCGAGAGCGGCACGCAAGGCTGTTTCGTCGGCGCAGTCGGCGGTCAAAGCGATAACGGGCACCCCGGTGGCGGCCAGCGCGTCGGCCACGGTCTTCAGCGTGTTTTCGGACCGGGCCACCAGGGCGACCGGCAGCCCTTCCCGCGCGAATCGACGGGCGACCGAAAGGCCGATCCCCGATCCCGCTCCGATGATCACTACACCTGGCATCGCTGCTCCTTCGTCTTCCCCCGGTCACGGACGACGAAAGGCTAAAGCCTGACATCAATGAGAAGGTCAACCGTGAACCTCCCGGCACCGCCACCCACCCGCTTACCGCATATCGGGATGTGAACTAGGCCGACCGGACGTACCAAAAATGTCAGAAAATGTCTCACAGATTCGAACTTTCGGACCTGAAGTTAAACCCGCGGTGGCTCCATACTCGAAGGGCGACGTCGCCTCGCTCCCGGTTTGCGCCGGAGCGTTCCCTGCACCCGGGCCCTGGAATTCCTCCGGCCCACAATGACGTGGAGAGTGTCATGAATATTGGCCGATTCCGGCGCGTATTCGTGCTTTCGGTGATGGCGGGCGGCGGCGCCATCTGCGCAATGATCGCCCAGCCCGCGGTGGCGGGCGCGGCAACGAGCCAGGCGGATTCACCGTCTGCCGTTGTCACGACCCAAGCGGCCACCATCGTCCTGGATTCCAGTCAGGCTCCGGATCTGGCCGGCTGGCTGCAGAATCAGGTCGGCCCGACCCTGCAAACCTGGTACCCGCGGATCCAGAGCACGTTGGGTGGCGCCGCTCCGGACAGATTCACCGTCCGGATCGATTCCAGCTATACCGGCGTCGCCTACGTAACCGGCACCACCGTCACGCTGGGCGCCAACTACTTCCGTTCCCATCAGTCGGATATCGGCGCACCGGTGCACGAGGCCGTCCACATCGCGCAGCAATACCGCGGCATGGCGGGCTGGTCCACCGAAGGTGTCGCGGACTGGTACCGCTTCTACCAATACGAGGGCCGCACGCTGCCGAAGCCACCGGCCAGTTCCAGCTGGACCGCCGGCTATCGGGTCACCGCCTACTATTTCGAATACATTCGGTCGCGCTACGACGCCAATTTCCTGCGCAAGATGCACGCCGCAGGCAAGGCCGGTACTCCGAGCGCGGAGACCGTGATCCGGCAGTCCACCGGAAAGTCACCCTCGGCGGTCTGGAACGAGATGCAGCAGAACACCTCTGCCGCATAGCCGTCGCACCTTCAAACGAAACCTTCCCGGACGGCTCCAGCGTGCTGGACCGTCCGGGAAGGCCGACGGCGGTCAGCGGGCCGGTTGCCGCTCGGTCTCGTAGTCACCCTCATCGCTCTTGGTCGGGTCTCCGGTGGGCAGCCAGGGTGGCAGTGTCGGCCGCCGGCCCGGCTCGATCTCGTCCCGGTCCGTCCGGCCGGTGTCGGCACCGGAACCGCGTGCCGGGTGGTGCGGGATGGGATTGCCCTCCTTTCGGGCCGACTCCCAGTCATTCAGGATCCTTTCGGACTCCTGCTTGGCCGCGCTGTCGGTGTTCCCATAGGCTTTGGCGGCAGCCACGGTGTTGTCGCCGGCCAGGGCGTAGCGGGCACAGGCGGTGCTCAGAAAACCTTCCAGTGCGTTCCTGATATCGATCAGCTCGGTATCCGCCCAGGTCGGCTTTCCGTCCTCACCGGCAAGATATTTGTCGGCCACGGCGGTGTGTTTGATCAAGCGCAGAATCGGCTCGTAGAGCTCTGCCGTCTCATAACAGCATTTGGCTATTGCCAGGATGTTACTGATATCGACGGTGAATTTGCCGCCATGCGTTTCAGGGTCGCCGTCCGCTGTGTTCAGAGTCAGATCATACAATTCGAGGTTGAAGCTCTTGATCCCACTGATCGCCGACCGGAGCTCGGTCACCTTCGTGGTGTAGTCGGACTCCCGGTTCGCCAACTCGACGTTGAGCTCGTCGATATCGCCGCCCAGCCGGAACACGACCTCCTTCACGCTATGCGCGTACCCTTCCCGCTCGTCCGGCTCCAGCAGGTTTTCACCGAGGAATCCGACCAGTCCCACGACGGCGCCGACACCGCCGGCCGGCGGGAACCAGATGCCTGCCACGCCGAGAACCGCGCCCGCTCCGGCCACTACCTTCCAGGTGGTGGTCAGGTCAGTGGTGATCGTCTCGGTCTCGCTGAGCGCCTTGGTCGCCTGCTGAATGGCGAACAGCGCGTCGTTTCGTCCCATCTCGACGATGGCCGCGCGGAATGCGTACAGGTTGGCCAGCCAGCCGGTGATACCCGACTGGTTCCGCAGGGTCGGTTCGACCGAGGCGAAGAATCCGTCCTTCGCCCGGTCGGCGGCCAAGCCGGTCCAACTCGCCCACCAGTCGGTGTAATGCGTGGTTTCGCTCGACAACGCGTCGACATTGCTTCCCAGATCACGACCGTCGGCCTTGCCCAAAGTGCTGACTGGGGAGCCTTCCGCCGCTTCCAGCCCCAGCCCCTTGCCCAGGCTGATGAAGTCGTTGTGCGCGGTTTCGACAAGGCTCAGGTCGTGAGCGTCGAACATCGGCAACTTGTTGAAAATGGTGGTCCGCTCGTCCCACGCCCACTGCTCGACCTGAGCGAGAATGCTGCCGACGCCGCACGCGATCGGCTCGTCCTTAGGCGGGTTCTGCTGACCGAGAACGATAAGGTGCCCGGTCTTTCCCTCGCAGGTCACCGAACCGAGGTCGCCCTTCTGCCCGCCGTACACCCAGTCCAGATAAGAACAGCTGCTGTAGTCGATATGCGCCCGTGCCGAGGGAGACTTGTAATCCCAGTGCTGGTTCGGGCCGGCTGGATAGCAGCGCAGAATTCCTTGGGTCAGATCCTCCTCTTCCACGATCGCCGAGGCGGCCTCCTCACGCCAGCGCTTGGTGAGCGCCTTGTGAAAGGTATCGATGGCGGAGGTAAGCCGAGCGGCGTGGCCAGGCTTGAGGTAATCGGCCAAGGGGCGTCCTCACTTCAGAGTCTCGGCAGTCCATCGACCTTAGCTCAGAGCCAAGCGGCGAATCCCCAAATCACGACAGTTGGGCTGTTTCGTCCGCGCCGGTGCAGGGACCGTGACACTGTCGTTTGTGGCTTTCCGGGCCAGACCCTGCCAGGTCTCCGTCCACACATCATCATCACTGTGGCCTTCGCGGGCGCTCGCCGGGGCGGTCGGCCCGCTGATCGAGGTCCCGGTGCTGGTCGGTCTCGTGTACGTCGGCCTGTGGCTGAGCAAACGCTGGACCGGCAAAGCCCCGGCGGAGTGAGCTAGGGCGGCGGCGCGGACAACGTCAGCATCTCCGGCTCCGGCGCCGTGCAGCAGCCGTTGGATGCGGTGTCTTCCGGTTCGTCGAACAGGCCCGAGCCGCCACAGACGCCGGTCTCGGTCATGCGCAATTCGACCCGTCCGGCTGCCTCGTCGTCACCGGCGAGCTGAGCGGCGATGCTGCGGACCTGCTCGTAGCCGGTCATCGCGAGGAACGTCGGTGCCCGGCCGTAACTCTTCATGCCGGCAAGGTAGAAGTCCCTTTCCGGGTGGGCTAGTTCCTTCGAGCCGTGTGGATAGACCGTTCCGCACGAGTGCACATTCGGATCGATCAACGGCGCCAGTGCCACAGGCGCCTGCAGCGTCGGATCCAGTTCCAACCGGATCTCCGACAGAAAGGAAAGCTCGGGGCGGAAACCGGACAGGGTGACGACTTCATCCACATCGTTGATCTGCTGCCCCTGGGACGACGCCAGCGTGAGCCGCCCGCCGGCCTCCCGTTCGATCGCCTCGATGCGGAAACCGGTCACCGCCGCGATCACACCCGAGTTCACCGCCTCCTGTGCCCGCAGACCCAACGCGCCCCGCGCCGGGAGCTGGTCGGCGTCGCCGCCGCCGAAGGTGTTCCCGATCGAACCGCGGCGCAGCACCCAGCTGATCCGCGTTCCCTGTGCCAGGCTTGACAAAGCAACGAGGGCGGTCAGCGCGGAATGTCCGCTGCCCGCGACCACCACGTGTTTGCCCGCATAACGCGCTCGCACCGCGGCATCCTTCAGATCCGGCACCCGATAGGTGATCCGGTCTGCGGCGGTGCGTTCGCCGATGGCCGGAAGTCCTTCGCCACCAAGGGGGTTCGGGGTCGACCAGGTGCCCGACGCGTCGATCACCGCGCGAGCCACAATTCGCTCCTCCGCACCGTCACCCGTGCCAACGTGCACCGTGAACGGCTCGTCCTCCCGGCCACTGTCCACAATGCGGTCCCGGCCCCGCCGGGCCACCCCGGTCACCTCGGCGCCGAACCGCACCCGATCGCCGAGCGCCGCCGCGAGCGGACCCAAGTACAGCTTCACCCAGTCCAAACCGGTCGGATAGGAATCACCATCCGGCCGTGCCCAGCCGGTCTCTTCCAGTAGCCGGCCGGCCGCCGGATCGACGAGCTCGGACCACGGCGAGAACAGCCGGACGTGGTTCCACTGCGCCACCGCCGCACCGGCCTGGGTCCCGCGTTCCAGCACCAACGGCTCGAGTCCGCGCTCCAGAAGCTGTGCGGCCGCGGCAAGTCCCACCGGACCGGCTCCGACCACCACGACAGGCAGCTCGTTCATGCACATGCACCCCCTTTAATCGATCAGGCTCGATTGAATCGACTTTATCGAGTGTCATCGATTGACGCAACCATCGATTCTGGTCGATACTGGGCGGCATGACCACGGTTGTCCCCGTTCCCCTCGCCGGGCTCCTGCCCGAGCGTGAAGCAGCGACCTACGCCGAATGGTTCGCCTGCCTGGCAGAACCCATGCGGGTCAAGCTCCTGCACGCCGTCGCGACATCGCCACGAGGGCTCACCGTCGGCGCGCTGACCGAAATCCTCGGGACCAGCCAATCCACCTGCTCACACCACGTCCGGAAACTGGCCGACGTCGGCTTCCTGCATCTGCGGAAAGAGGGCACGGCCACGGTCGTGACGATCAACCAGGCCTGCTGCAGCGGACTGCCGCACGCCGCCGACGCGGTCATGGGCCTGCTCGCACCTCGCCCGTGCTGCCCAGACGACGTCCCCGCCGATGTCACCGTCCGCGCCCTGCACGAGGACGACTGGGCCGCGGTGCGGCGGATCTACAGCGAAGGAATGGCCACCGGCCTCGCCACCTTCGAGACCGAAGTCCCCACTCGCAAGGCCCTCGAGGCGAGATGGCTGGCCGGGCACCGGTGGGTCGCCGAACTCGACGGCGACGTCGTCGGCTGGACCGCCATGACGCCTGTCTCGGGACGTGAGTGCTACCAGGGTGTCGCCGAAACCTCCGTCTATGTCGCCGACGGCCACCGTGGCCGGGGAGTCGGGAAGGCCTTGCTCTACAAACAGGTCACCGAGGCTGACGCCGCCGGACTCTGGACCCTTCAAACCTCGGTGTTCACTGACAACCGCACGAGTATCGCTCTGCACCACAGCGCCGGCTACCGCACCGTCGGCATCCGGGAACGGATCGCCCAACGCGACGGTAGGTGGCACGACACCGTCTTCCTCGAACGCCGCAGCCCCGTCGTCTGACCCGTACACGACGGCAGGCCCGGGCTGCTCTGTAATTTCATTCACGATCGAGGGGAGCCGACTTCAGTGGCACGTCTTCACGTCGGCTGCGCGATGTGGACCCACAAGGCGTGGCCCGGGCGGTTCCTGCGGCAGTCGTTGCCGGTCAAGGAACGCCTGCGGGCCTACGCAGGCTGGTGCAACGCGGTCGAAGGCAACACCACCTTCTACGCGACTCCCGCCCGGAACACCGTCGCGACTTGGGCGCAGCAGACCGACCCCGGCTTCCGGTTCGTGGTCAAGCTGCCCAAGGTCGTCACGCACGATCGGAGGTTCGCCGGGGTCGAGGCCGAGATGCGGGCGTTCCTGGACGCGATCGAACCCCTCGGCGAACGGGCGGTCCTGTGGACCCAGTTGCCCGGCTCGTTCGGTCCTTCGGACGTCGATGCTCTCGGTCGCTTCCTGCGCCGGCTCCCCGCCGACCGCCGGCGCGCCGTGGAGGTGCGTCACCCCGGGTTCTTCACCGACGCCGGCTCGACGTCGCTGCTGGAGGGGACGCTCGCCGACGCGGACGCCGAGTGGGTGCCGTTCGACACCACGGTCTTCTTCCGGAGCCCACCGACAAGTGAGGCCGAGCAGGATGCCTGGGCCAAGAAACCGCGGCTGCCGCGGCGGACGCGGGCACTGACCGACCGGCCGATAGTCCGCTATCTGGGCCGGGACTCGGTCCAGGAGACGGTCGAGGGGTGGCGGCCGTGGACCGCGGTGGTCGCCGGCTGGCTGCGCGAGGGCCGGTCGCCGACGGTTTTCTTGCACACCCCCGACAACGGCGACGCGCCGGCGCTCGCCCGCCGGTTCCACGACGACGTACGAGCGCTGGTGCCCGGCCTCGACGCACTGCCCGAGCCGGAGCCGGTTGAGCCGGCGACCCTGTTCTGAGGATCCCCGACGCCAAGGGGGCTTCCCGGCACGACGCCGGGAAGCCCCTAGGCGGGAGGGGAGAAGGCTCAGCAGGACAGGTTGCCACCCGTCGGAACGCCGAGAATCCCGGTGAACTGCGTGTAGAGGTTGATCCGGCTCTGCACCTGGGCAGGGTTGCCGCCGTTGCATTCGATCGAGCCGTTGATGCTGCGGATCGTCTCACCGAAGCCCGCGCCGTTCACCATCGCGTTGTGCGGTGTCATGGTGCCCGGACCGGACTGGGTGTTCCAGTACCAGAGGCCGGTCTTCCAGGCGACCGCCGCGTCCCGCTCGACCTGGTACGGGTTGTTCAGCAGATCGATGCCGAGCGCGTCGCCCGCGGCCTTGTAGTTGAAGTTCCAGCTGAGCTGGATCGGCCCACGGCCGTAGTACGCCGCGGTACCCGCCGGGCAGCCGTAGGGCTGGCTGGCGTCGCAGTAGTGCGGGTAGTTGGCCTCGTTCTGCTCGACGATGTGGACCAGTCCGCCGGTCTCGTGGCTGACATTCGCCAGGAACGCGGCCGCCTCCTGCTTCTGCACCGTCTCGCTGCCGGTTGTGGCGAATCCCGGGTACGCGCTGAGCGCGGCGGTCAGCCCCGCGTAGGTGTAGAAGGGGTTCTTGTTCGGGTACATCTGGTTGAACTGCGCTTCGCTGACCACAAATGCGGCTGCAGGCGCCGCCGAAGCGGTCGTGGGCAATACCGCGGCGGTAGTCACCGCAGCGGCGGCGAAGGCCAGCACTCCCACACGCTTCAAGAGCTTGGAAAAAGCCATCGGCAAACTCCTCTTCCTCTTTTGTCGTTGACGCTGAAGGTTCACGTTCTTGCTGAAGCCGTCCGGTCGCCGACGACGGCGAGCTTCATGACGATGAAATGGATCGCCCAACACCCACGTGTTGCCGTGCGTGTCAGCAGGAATCCTTGTCGCGTCAGCGTTTCCGTCTGCGGAGAGAAGTCAGAGAGATCGGCGCAATAGAGGAGATCGCCGCCCGTCTGGCGCGCACACGCTTCATCGTCATAACTTCGTCTCCTCTCTCAGACCTGAAAGTGAGTACGGATAATTCATCCGCCGGCGTCGTGGACGACCTGGCTGATATCTGAGAGTCGAGCCGGCAACGTGCAAAGGGCATCGCCCCACGCTGAATCGTCGCTACCGGTCTAGACCATTTGATTTCCGGGCCAGACTAGGGGGTGGCTGACGGTCGGTCAAGAGGCGTAGCGCATCGGGGATGATCTTGTCCGGTAATGGCTCTCTTTACGAGCGCTGTAATCACAATTCCGTTCCCGCGGCGCGGAGGTAGCGCTCGCCGAGAGTCCGGACGTGCTCGACCAGGCCGGGCGGCTCGGTGACGTGGAAGTCGAGACCGAGCATTCCGAGGTAGACCGCGATGATCTCCAGGCTGTCCCCGCCGGTCACGAGTACCGACGTCGACTCGTCCACCGCCTCGACCACGCCGACGGCCGGGTTGATCCGCGCCAGCACATCCTGCGCGGGAGCGAGCACGGTGATCCGGGTGTGCACCTTCCAGCCCGCGGTGGCCACATCGCGCAGGACGAAGCCCGTGTAGTCCCCGCCAGGGAGCGGGGTCGGTGTGAAGCGGCGGTTGGTCGCCATCCGCAGCGAGATCCAGTCGACGCGGTACGTGTTCCACGCGCCGGTCTCCGTGCCCCGCGCGACGAGGTACCAGTGCCGTTCCCAGCTCACCAGCCGGTATGGCTCCACCAGTACCGGCCAGTCCCCGAACGGTGCCGAGGCGTCATTGCGCCGCGGCGCGTCGTCCTCGCGATCCGGGGCCTGGTAGTCGAAACGGAGTAGCTCCGAATCCCGGATCGTCGCCGCGATCCTCGTCAGCACTGCCGCGTCCACCACCGGATCCGCCACGTTGGTGCCGGTGTTCGCAGGCCCTTCCGAAACCGCTTCGTGCACCGCGGTCACCTGCCGCCGTAGCCGGTGGGGCAGCACCTGTTCGAGTTTCGTCAACGCCCGCGCGGCGCTGTCCTCGATACCCGCGACCCCGCGGCCGGCCCGTAGCCCGATCGCGACCGCCACCGCTTCCTCGTCGTCGAGCAGCAACGGTGGCAGCTTCGCCCCGGCCCCCATGCGGTAGTACCCGGTGGGCCCGCGCACGGCCTCGATCGGATAGCCCAGCTCGCGCAGCCGATCGATGTCGTTGCGGATCGTCCGCCTGCTGACGTCCAGCCGTTCGGCCAGCTCAGAGCCCGGCCACGCCGGTCGTGACTGCAGCAGGGCCAGCACGGCGAGCAGCCGGGACGAGGTTTCGAGCATAAGCCGATTGTATAGGAACGTAATGTTCCTATAAGGGTTCTAATGTCCGTGTCATGACGAACAGCAGCGAGATCCGCCCCTTCCGCATCGACGTTCCCCAGGCCGACCGAGACGACCTCGACGAGCGCCTCGCCCGGACGAGGCTGCCGCAGCCTGCACCCACCGACGACTGGGAGTACGGCACCCCGAACAGCTATCTCGGCGAGACCGTCGACTACTGGCGGACCAAGTTCGACTGGAGCGCGCAGGAAGCGCGGATGAACGAGTTTCCCCATTACCTGACCGAGATCGACGGGCAGAACGTCCACTTCATCCACGTTCCGTCCAAAGAGGACAACGCCACTCCGTTGCTGCTGCTGCACACCTATCCGGGCTCGTTCGCCGACTACCTCGATCTGATCGGCCCGCTCACCGACCCGGTCGCGCACGGCGGCGACGCGGCTGACGCGTTCTCGGTCGTGGTGCCGTCCATCCCCGGCTTCGGCTACAGCACGCCGCTCACCGGCCGCGGCTGGACGATGCGGAAAGTGGCGGAGACGTTCGACAAGCTGATGCGACGTCTCGGGTACGACTCGTACGGCTCGCACGGCAGCGACGGCGGCGCGATGATCTCCCGCGAGCTCGGGCTCATGCAGCCGGAGGGTTTTCTCGGCCTGCACGTGCTGCAGCTTTTCTCGTTCCCCTCAGGCGACCCGGCGGAATTCGAGAAGCTCGAGCCGAAGGACTATGCCGCGCTCCAGCACCTCGAGTGGTTCCAGTCCGTCGGCGGCTACGCCCAGATGAACGCGACGCGCCCGCAGACCGTCGGGGCCGCCATCGCCGATTCGCCGGTCGGGCAGCTCGCCTACAGCGAACTGTTCAACAACTTCGGCGACGGGACGAGCCTCGTCACGACGGACCAGATCCTGACCCAGGTTTCGCTTTACTGGTTCACGAACACCCAGGCGACCGCCGGCCGCTACCACTACGAAGAGGGGAAGGCAGGCCACGAGCCGATGGTGAACCCGTCGCGTACCGGCGTCGCGGTCTTCGCGGACGACTTCAAGACGATCCGGACCTTCGCCGAGCGGGACAACACGAACATCGTGCACTGGTCGGAGTTTCCCAACGGCGGGCATTTCGCGGCGATGGAGCGCCCGGATGTCCTCGCCGAGGACCTGCGGACGTTCTTCCGCGCCTGAGGAGGACCCGTCGGATGGAAGTACATGAAGGTCCCCTTCCTTGCGCCAGGCGCAAGGAAGGGGACCTTCATGTACTTCGGAAGGTCGTTCCGGGACACCGCCAGCGCATGTGAGGATGCTCCGATGTCGCCTCGTTTGCGTGCCGTCGATCCTGTCCGCCTTGCGCGGTGGTGCAGGCAGCATCTGGGCAGCCCGCCGGCTGAGGAGATGTTCAGGTCCGGGTACCTGTCCGCCGTCATCGGGCTGCGGCTGGCTGACGGCCGTGAGGTCGTGGTCAAGGTTCGTCCGGACTCGCCGCGGATGGCGGCCTGCGCCGAAGTCCAGCGGCGCCTGTTCCAGGCCGGTTATCCCTGCCCTCGGCCGCTCACCGGCGCCGAGCCTTTCGGCGGCGGCGACGTCGCCACCGCGGAAGCCTACTTCCCCGGCGGTGCGCTGCTCCCGAGCGCGGACCACGCGGCCGAAGCCTTCGCTGAGGCGTTCGCGCGGCTGATCCGGCTGGCCCCTCGGCCGGCCGAGGTGTCCACGCTCGACCCGGCACCGTCGTGGGCGGCCTGGAACCACACCGGGGACGGTCTGTGGCCGCGTCCGGAGGAGGACCCTGATGTCAACCTCAACGGGGTGGCCGGTCCGGAGTGGATCGACGATGCCGGGCGCCGTGCCCGTGACCGGCTGCGGGACGGCGAATCCGAAGCCGTGATCGGCCACTGCGACTGGCTTGCCGGCAACCTGCGCTGGAGCGCGGACGCGGTGCTGGTGGTGCATGACTGGGACAGCGTGACCGCCGATAGCGAAGCCGTCCTGGTCGGCTTCGCCGCCGCGCTGTATTCGACCGTCAGCGCGGACGAGCTGGCCACCGTCGAGGACACTGAGCGGTTCCTCGTCGCGTATTGCCAGGCGCGTGGCCGGGAGTTCAGCGTCGACGAGCTCCAACGGTCGTGGGCGGCCGGCGTGTGGACCAGGGCCTACGACGCCAAGTATCAGCACACGGTCGCGCGGCCCATCACCTCACTGACGGAGAATGAGGCCCGCGAGCGCCTCCGTCGTACCGGCACTGGCTCGCGGATGCCCTGAACGACCCGCTGCGCAGCAGACCCGGATCGGCGTGGTGTCACGTTTCCCGGGTCCGCGGTGTCTTGGGAGGCATGTCTGAACACAGCACAGCGAACAACAGGGTTGTCGTGGTCGGCGGTGGTTACGCCGGAGCGGTCGCGGCCAACCGGCTGCGGATGCGCGGCGACGTCGACATCACGGTGGTCAATCCTCGCCCGAGGTTCGTCGACCGGGTCCGCTTGCACCAGTTCGTGGCCGGCACCGGCGAGGCCGAGGTGGACTACGGCACGCTGCTCGGCGATGAGGTCCGATTGGTCGTCGACAGTGCCACGCGCATCGACACCACGGCCCGCACGGTGGAGCTGGCGTCGGGGCGCTCACTGGAGTACGACTACGTCATCTACGCGGTCGGGAGCACCGGGGCGACGCCGTCAGAACCCGGCGCGGCCGAGTTCGCGTTCTCCGTCGCCGAGTTCGAGCTCGCCCACCGGCTGCGCGCCAGGCTGAACGAGATGCCGCTCGACGCTCCGGTCACCGTCGTCGGCGGTGGGTTGACCGGTATCGAGACCGCCGCCGAACTGGCCGAGCAAGGACGCACGGTCACGCTGGTGTGTGGCACGACCCTGGCGCCGACGTTCAGCGCACCAGGGCGCCGATCCATCGCCAAGTGGTTGTCCCGGCACGGCGTCACCGTGCTCGAGAACGACGGGTTGGCCGAGGTCCGGCCGGACGCGGCCGTGCTCGCGAGCGGTGTCGTGCGGGCGAGCGCGGTCACTATCTGGGCGGCGGGTTTCGGCGTGCCCGAGCTTGCCCGAGCCAGCGGGTTGCGCACCGACGCGCTGGGCCGGCTGCTCACCGACGAGACGTTGACCAGTGTCGACGACGACCGTGTCGTCGCGGCGGGCGACGCCGCGGCGCCGTCGGGCCGGCCACTGCGGATGAGCTCCTACGCCGCCGGGCCACTGGGCGCGCAGGCCGTCGACACCGTGCTGAGTCGCCTTGCCGGGACCGAGCCGGCCGTGCTCAGCGTGGCCTTTTCGGGGGCGTGCGTCAGCCTGGGCCGGCGCAGGGCCGTCCGCCAACTCGCCGGCAAGGACGACAGCCCGGTGAACGTCTACATCGGCGGACGCGCCGGCGCGGCGATCAAGGAACTCACCTGCAAGTTCGGGGTGGGGAAGATCCGCCGCGAGGCCCGCAAGCCGGGCTCCCTGATCTGGCCCAAGGGCGGCCCACGGCCCGAGCAGCCGGCCGCCGCGCAGGGCGTCACGTCGCGGTGAGCACCGACGAGCACGCCGAGCGGTTCACCCTGTTGCGGCCGCTGCTGTTCACGATCGTCTACGAAGTGCTCGGCTCGGCGACCGAAGCCGACGACGTACTGCAGGACAGCTACCTGCGGTGGGCCGAAGTGGACCTCGCGACGGTGCGGGACACCAAGTCGTACCTGGCGCGGCTGGTGACCCGTCAGGCGCTCAACGCATTGCGGGCGAGCGCACGCCGCCGCGAGGACTACATCGGCCCGTGGCTGCCCGAGCCGCTGCTGCTCGACGAGAACGACGCGTCGGCCGACGTGGTGCTCGCCGAGTCCGTGTCCATGGCGATGCTTGTGGTGCTGGAAACGCTCACCCCCGACGAGCGTGTGGTGTTCGTGCTGCGCGAGGTGTTCGGCTTCGAACACAGCGACATCGCCGCCGCGGTCGGCAAAACCGTGGCGACGGTGCGGCAGGCGGCGCACCGCGCCCGCAAGCATGTGCAGGCGCGGCGCAGGCGCTTCGAACCCGCCGACACCGCGACGACCGCACGGATCACCGAGCAGTTCATGACCGCGGCCACCACGGGTGACATGCAAGGGCTGCTCTCGCTGCTCGCGAAGGACGCCACCTTCACCGCCGACGGCGGAGGCAAGGCCCGGGCAGCACGCCGGCCGGTGGTGGGCGCGGAGGTGGTGGCCGCACGCCTCATGAACCTCTTCGACAAGGGGCGGGGAATACCGGGCCTGCGGATCGAGACGGTCAACTGCAACAACGCGCCCGCGCTGATCGCCTATCGCGGCGACCACCTGGAGGGCGTGTTCCTGATCGAGATCACCAACGGCGAGATCACCAACATCTACGCCATTCGCAACCCGGACAAACTCCTCACGGCGACGGTACGGCGCCGGATCAGCCGGTAGCGAGAGCCGGCCGTCTGAAGCCGATGCCGCTCCCAACCAACAATCAATGGGCAGGGAAACCGAGATGCACACTCAAACGACCAACAGCCGACAGCACATGGCCGCCGAGAAGTCGGCCACCGCCGCACGAACCAGCTGGAGCCGGATCCGCCCCATCGCCTTCTGGTTCACCACTTTCGTCATCGCCTTCGAGTTGATTTCCGGATCGGCGTGGAACCTTCTGACGATCGACTGGATCGAAGCCCAGTTGGACCACCTCGGATACCCGGACTACTTCGCCTACATTCTGGGCGTGTGTCAATTCGGTGCGGGCGTCACGATCACAGTGCCCGGGTTCCGGCTGCTCAAGGAATGGGCGTACGCGGGCATCTGCTTCATGTGGTCGGGTGCCGTGGTGTCGCATCTGGCACTCGGCGACGATCTTGTGTCGTGGGGTCCGCCGCTGATGTTCCTGGCGTTCGCCGTCGCGTCGTGGGCACTGAGGCCGGACAGGGCGGGTCGGCCGGAAATCCGTCCTCGCGCTTGGGCTGTTTCGATCGGACTCATCGTCGTTCTGTCTGCCGTCTCGCTCCTCACACTGCCCGCCGCGGAGAACATCACGCGCGAGTGGGCGGTCGAGCGCGGCTGGGTCAACGAGCAGTTGGGTTAGTCAGCCTGCTAACCGATCGTCGGGAGGTACTGCGGTACCCGGCGGGCCGGAGCGGCGCGCTCGAAGGCCGCGGCCAAAGCCAGCACACGGGCGTCGGACCAGCGTCCGGCGAAGAACGACACCCCGATCGGCAACGGCCCGGCGAACCCGGCCGGTACCGACACGTTCGGGTAGCCCGCCACTGCCGCCGGGGTGGAGGAGCCCAGCACAAAGGCGTCCCCGGCCGCGTAGTCGGTCTTCCACGCCGGGCTGTTGGTCGGCGCGACGACGGCGTCCAGGTGCAGCTTGGCCAGCGTCTCGTCGATCGACCGCCGCGCCTGTGTGGTGGCTGTTTCGCGCTGGCGGCGGTAAACCGGGTCGGCCGGGTCCGGCGCTTTCGCCGACTCTTCGAACAGCTCCTGCCCGAACTTCGACAGCTCGACCGGATCGTCGCGGTTGAAGGCGATGAGCTCGTCTAGGGTGCCTGGCCGACCCGGCCGCTTCAGCAGATACGCGTTCAGGTCGCGCCGGAACTCGGTGAGCAGCGCCGGGAACTCGTTCGCGTTGACGTCGTCCTGGAAGGGCAGGTCCACGTCGACCACGGTCGCGCCGCGCGCCCTCAGCGTGCGTACCGCGCCCTGCACGACGCGGTCGACATCGGCATCCAGGCCGGCGAGCCGCCACACGCCGATCCGGGCACCGCGCAGGGCGTCCGGTCGCAGCAGCGCCGCGTAGTCCGTCGGCTGTCCCACGGGAATCGCCCCGGTCGCCCGGTCGGCGGGATCGCGTCCCTGCAGGGCCGACAGGGTGATGGCGGAATCCACCACGTGCCTGGTCATCGGGCCCGCGGTGTCCTGCTCGGCCGAGAGCGGCACCACGCCGCTCCGGCTGACCAAGCCCAGCGTCGGCTTGTGTCCGACGACGTTGTTGGCACCGGACGGGCACACGATCGAACCGTCGGTCTCCGTGCCGATCGCCACTTGGGCCAGCGTGGCCGCGATGGCGGCGCCGGAACCCGACGAGGAACCGCACGGATTGCGGTCCAGCACATAGGGATTGTTCGTCTGGCCGCCGACCGCGGACCAGCCCGAGGTCGAGTGGGTGGAGCGGAAGTTGGCCCACTCGGAAAGGTTCGTCTTGCCAAGGATCACCGCGCCGCCGCGGTAGAGCTTGCCGACGAGGAAGGCGTCGGCGGCGGGCCGGTTCAACAGCGCCCGGGACCCCGCTGTGGCCGGCTGGCTCCGCGTGTCGACGTTGTCCTTGAGCAGCACCGGAATCCCGTCGAGCAGGCCGAGTGTCCGCCCGGACCTGCGGCGCGCGTCGCTGGCGGCGGCCTCCGCGATGGCACGTGGATTACGCGCGAGCACGGAATGGACCTTGCCGTCGACCGCCTCGATCCGGCGCAGGTAGGCCGTGGTCAGCCGCACCGCGGTGAGCCGTCCGTGGTCCATCCGCTGCTGCAGGTCGGGAATCGTGGCCGCGTCGAGGTCGAAGCCCAGTTCCGCGCTGCCAGGGGCCGATCCGGGGTCGGCCGACGCCGGTATCGGCGCCGCGACGGCGGTGGCCAGAACGAGCAGCACGGCGGGAAAGCGCTTGCTAAGCACGGATCCATGGCACTCCGAATCCCCGCCGGGGTCAACCGCCGTTCGTCGGCCGTCGTGACCCTCGACGACGCCGTCCCAGCGCTTGACCCGACCGAGCGGCGCAAGGGCAAGACCGTCATTCGCGTGCGCCCCTGAGCGCTCTGGAACAGGCCGACAGGGCAGTCATGTCACCGGCACGGGTCAATACTCGCTGGTGGGCCAGGAGTCCTCGTGTAGGAGGCGCTTGAGGATCTTGCCGGTGGTGTTGCGGGGGAGGTCGGGCACGAAGTAGACGTCCCTGGGCACGGCGAAGCGGGCCAGCCGCTCGTGAATGTGGTTGCGGACGTCGTCGGCCATGAGGTGGGCGCCGGGGCGCGGCACGACATAGGCGGCGAGGCGTTGGCCGTACTCGACGTCGGTGACGCCGACGACGGCGGCGTCGGACACGCCGGGCAGGGTCAGCAACGCGTCCTCGACGGGGCGGGGGAACACGTTCTCTCCGCCGGAGACGATCATTTCGTCGGCTCGGCCGGTGACGAACAGGCGGCCGCCGGCGTCGACGTAGCCGACGTCGCCGGTGGACATCAGGCCACGCGCCTTGAGTGGGTCGGGGGCGTCGGTGTAGCCGTCGAAGAGGAAGTCGTTTTCGACGAAGATCTGGCCTTCGCCGCCGGGTGGTACCAGCTGCGCGTCGTCGTCGAAGATGGCGACGCGGGTGCCGGGAGGGCAGCGGCCGGCGGTGGCCGGTGCGGCCCGCAGGTCGACCGGTCCGGCTATGGTCGCCGTCGACACTTCGGTCGATCCGTAGAGGTTGTAGAGGATATCGCCGAAGGTGTCCATGAACGCGGTGACGAACGTCGGCGCGATCGCCGAGCCGCTACTGGCCACGATCCGCAGTGACGACAGGTCATAGCGGTTTCGGACGCGTTCGGGCAGCTCGAGGATCCGTTGCAGGATGATCGGGACCGCGAACAACGCGTTGCCGCGGTGTTCGGAGATGGTGCGCAGGATCTGCTCGGCGTCGAACCGGCGGATCAGCGAGAGCGGTGAGCGCAGCGCCATCGCGAGCTGCATCGCGGCCAGGCCCCAGCTGTGGAACAGCGGTGCGGCGACGACGATGCGGTCGCCGGAGCGCAGTGGGAGTCCGCTCAGCATCGAGGCCGCGGTGGTCAGGCCCTTGGGGGTCGGCCGGCGCGCGCCCTTGGGGACGCCGGTGGTGCCGGAAGTGAGCACGATGATGCGGCCCGGCCGGTCGGGCGGCTTCGGCCGGACCGGCGCCGCCTGTTCGATCAGCTCCTCCACGGTCGGAGGCCCGGTCTCGGATTCGGCCCAAGTGCTGATTCGGACGAAGTCGCCGGGCGCGGACGCGATGGACTCGCCGAATTCGTCGTCGGCGAGCACCGCGGCGGGCCGGTGCGCGGCGATCACTTCGGCGACCGCGGCCGCGGGCAGGCCGGTGTTGAGCAGCACCAGGTGGGCGCCCAGTTTCCCGGCGACCACGTACGCCTCGACCACCAAGGCGTGGTTGCGGCACATCAGCGCGATCCGGTCCTGCGCGCGGACGCCTAGTCCGGCGAGGGCGTTGGCGAGCCGGTCGGTGCGCTCGTCCACTTGACCGAAGGTCAGCGATATCCGTTCGTCCCGCAGCGCCGGAGCGTTGGCCGCGCGGGCCGCGGCGGCGGTGTAGCCGCCGGCGACGGTGGCGCCCCAGCGAGCGAGCGCGCGGAGCTGCCGGGCCACCTTGTCCGGCCGCCCTGGGGCGATCACCCCGGCCCGGAGCAGGATCCCGGCCGTCCGCAGGTGGGTCGCCTTGGTCTGTGCGTGTGGTTCTTCGGGATCAGGACGGCCGGAGAGGAACAGCTCGAGCCGCTGTGCCGCAGCCGGGATCTCCCGCTTGAGCGCGGACGCCAGATCCGCCTGGGAGGGCGGCAGCATCATGCGCACCACGAGCTCGGTCCCGCCTCCAGCCTGCGGACGCAGCTCAAGGGAGAACCAGCTGCCGTCGTCGGGCACGGCGCACCACACGACGTGCTCCTCTGCCCGGTAGACGACGGCCTGGATAGAAACCTCGATCACGTTTCCGTTGGCCGGAGTGACCCGCAGCATGCCCCTCGGGCCACGGCCTTGCCGGGCCTGGGCGAGCATCTCGAACCCGGCGATCTCCGGCACGAATCGCGAGTACCAGTCAGGGGCCCTGACGATTTGCCACACCACATCCGGCGGATGTCCCAGCACGACTCTTGCTTCGACCACGTCGTCACGCATCAGTCTCGCCTCTTGCCCCAAGGGGCTGTCCGCGCCTGGCCCGAGTGCGGCGGCGGTCCACACCCATGTTCAGGTCCGAGGCACGGTATCAGAAGGTTGACCTGGATTGTCTACAATAGACTCGGGCGTTGCCGTGGCCGCGCCGCCCCGCAACTCGACCACTCCACCTTTGCCCAACCCTTCGAGACGCCCTTACAGATCACTTACGTGGCCGGAGAACAGCGCCGGAATGTGGATGCTGCCGCCTACTGTCGTCAGATGTTCGGTTCACGATGGTCGAGAGGCGCGCTGTTGGCCGTTCCGGGTCTGGTTCTCGCCGGATTCGGAGCCGTTCATCCGGCGTCGTTGGACGCGGTCACCGCGCCTTGGTGGACGACGATGCACATCCTCCTGCTACCGGCGTTCCTTTTACTGGCCGCGAGTCAATGGGTCCTGCTGACAACGGCACCTTCCTGGCTTCGCTGGCCAGGGCGGCTTGCGGCCTTCGGTTTCGCCGCGTTCTACACGGGACTTGACGCCGTCGCGGGGATCGCCGCGGGGACCGTTGCCCACGCCCAGCACGGTGTCACCCCGGTTGCCGGAGCCGTTTTCGAGGTCGGAGACGTGCTCGGCTACATCGGCGCGGGATGCTTCCTCGTGGCGAACGTTCTGATCGTCGCCGCTGTCCTTTCCCAAGCCGGTCTGCGCGGCGTGCCGGGGGCGGTACTGCTGCTCGTCGCCAGTGTGTCCTTTCTGGACAGTCACATCTTCTGGCCTCGCGGCGTGTTCACCATGATCGCTGTCGCCGTGGGCATGTTCCTGCTGTTCGACTCGGCAGTTCGTCACGGTTCGAAGGTTTGACGATGCGTGAGTCAAGGGCTACTGTCAGGGCAGTCGTACAGGACGACTGTTCAGGAGGGCGTTGTGGTGTTGTCGCCGGCGGCGGAGCGAGGGCGGGAGGTCCGGCTTCGTCTGCTCTCCGCCGCGGTCGAGCTCATCCCGGAACGGGGCTGGAGCGCGGTCAGCACCCGCGTGCTGGCCGAACGTGCCGGGGTAACGCCGAGCGTGGTGCACTACCACTTCCCCTCGATACAAGCCGTGCTTCACGAAGCCGTGGTGTCGGCGATGGGCTCGGTCTTGGGCGAGTTCGAGCCGATGCTGCAGGCCGGCCGTGATGCGGGTGATCTCGTGGACGCCCTCGCCGGGACGGTCGAGCGGTACACCGGTGCCGACCCGATGTCGCTCTTGTTCGTCGAGGCCTATTTGGCGGCCACTCGTGACGACCTGTTGCGGGAGCGGATCGCCGAGGTCGTCGAGGGCTTTCATCGCCGTCTCACCGGGTTTCTTTCGAGGTACGGGGTTCCCGCGCCCGGTGAGACCGCCGTGGTTCTCGCGGCGGCCGTCGACGGCTTGCTGCTGCATCGCGCGCTGAGTCCGCGAGCCGCCTCCGCACCGGTGGCAGCGGTACTGCGCAGGGTGGTCGAGTGCGCGGAGGGGGAGGGCTCGTGAAGGTGGTGATCTGCGGTGCCGGTATCTCGGGGCTCGCGCTGGCCGGACGGCTCTCCGCGCTCGGCGCCGAGGTGGTGCTGGTCGAACGCGCGCCGGAACCACGACATCAGGGATACATGATCGACTTCTTCGGTCCTGGTTACGACGCCGTCGAGTCGATGGGTGCGTTGCCCGCGCTGGAAACCGTCGCCTACCACATCGAGGAGGCGAGCCTGCTCGACGAGAACGGCCGTCGCCGGGCACGGGTGCGGTACGCCCAGTTCGCGCAGACAGAGGATGGTCGCCTGCTGAACGTGATGCGGCCAGATCTTGAGCAGGTCCTCCGGCAACGGCTGCCCCAGGACCTCGAGATCCGGTACGGCCGAGCACCGGTGGCGATCGAGGAACGAGGCGAGGAAGTCCGGGTCACGCTCGACGACGACACGACGATCGCCGCGGACCTGCTCGTCGGTGCCGATGGCATTCACTCGGCCGTGCGCCGCCTGGTATTCGGGGAGGAGCAGCGCTTCCTTCGCTACCTCGGTTTCCACACCGCGGCCTACACCTTCGACGCCCCGGAGGTGTACGAGGAAGTCCGTGGCCGGTTCTGCCTGACCGACACGATCGGCAGGCAAATGGGCTTCTACGGACTCCGTGACGGCAGGGTCGCGGCGTTCGCCGTGCACAGGAGTCCTGATAGGACAGTGCCGGCCGATTCCCGTGAAGCGTTGCGGAATGTGTACGGAGATCTGGGCTGGGTGGTTCCGGAAGCGCTCGCGAGGTGTCCGCGGCCGGCTGAGATCTACTATGACCAGGTCGCGCAGGTCGATATGCCGAGCTGGCATCGGGGACGGGCCGTTCTGCTCGGGGACGCCGGCTACGCGGTCTCGCTCCTGGCGGGTCAGGGCGCTTCGCTGGGCATCGCGGGAGCATATGTGCTCGCGGATCGTCTGTCCCAGGAGCCGTCGATAGCCTCCGCCCTCGAGGGATACGAGCAGTTGTGGCGCCCGATAACGGACGAGAAACAACAGGTGGGTCGCGCCGCCGCCCACTGGTTCCTGCCCGCGACCACAACCCGGCTGCTGGTTCGTCGTGCGATGTTGAGGCTGGCTCAGCTCCCTGTCGTGAACCGATGGTTGCCCGCGGTGGTGGCCGGTAAGCCGAGCACACTGATCGCGGACCTACGTGGCTCGTGAGTGGTAATGACGGTTCTAGCCACCATTTCCACTCACGAAACCCCGCCACCCGCGCACCGCAGTAGGTACCTAAGATAGCCGTCACGAGCCTAGGCGACTCCTTGCCAGAGCAGGTTGAACACGAGCGTGCAGGCCACCGTCACCCGAAACGCCAGCATGCCGCGGCGCCGCGCCACGAGCGGGTCGCCGTCGCGGAGGAACGAGCCGTACTGTCGCAGCCGCACGGCGACCAGCGGCGCGGCGACGGCCAGCCACCACCACGGCAGCCAGCCGGCCAGCGCCGGCACGATCACCACGGCGAGGTTGGCCGTGGTGAGCACGCCGAGGAAGATCCGGTTGCCGCGGGGCGACGTCAGCACCGCGACCGTGCGCCTGCCGACGGCGGCGTCGCCCTTGATGTCGTTGGTGTTGGAGTAGCCGGCGATGAGCAGCTGCCCGAAGCCGAACAGCAAGCCCTCCACCAGGATCAGCGCCGGCAGCGACCCGGTCGCCAGGGCGTGCGGCGCCAGCACGAAGGTGGCCGCGGAGAACAGCAGCACCAGTTCGCCCAGTCCGTAGTAGCTGAGCTTGAGGCCCCAGGAGTACTGCACGCTGGTGGTCAGCAGCAACGCGGTCAGCACCGCGATCCACACCTCCGCGTGCGGGGTGTACAGGAATGCCGCCACCCACCACGCGGTACCCCAGGCGAGACTGAGGTATCCGTGCCAGAGCGCCTGCCGGACGGTCAGCTCACCGGTGAGCAGCGGCTTGCGCTTCACCGGCCGCAGGCCCGTCTTCCCGGAATCGAGGTAGTTGGCGGTGTCACTGCCGTCCCGCGCCCCGGTCACGTCGTCCAGCGTCATCACCGCCGACAGCACACCGACCTGCCCCAGTCCGAAGAACAGCAGTGTGATCAGTGTGTCTCCGGCGAGCCGGTCGGCCGGGTCGAGTGCCGTCCAGACGATCGGCAGACATAGCAGGAAGTCCAGGACGAACCGGTACTTCACCAGCCTCGCCAGTGCGGCCACTGTCCTCAGTGGACCTCCGCTGCCGCGCGAGGGCGCGGTGGTCGTGGCGTTCATGCGGGTTCACCCACCTCGATGTCCATGTCTTCGGCGATTCGCATCGCCTCTTCGATCAGCGTCTCGACGATGGCGTGCTCGGGCACGGTCTTGATGACCTCGCCCTTGACGAAGATCTGTCCCTTGCCGTTGCCCGATGCGACGCCGAGGTCGGCTTCGCGGGCCTCGCCAGGTCCGTTGACCACACACCCCATCACCGCGACCCGCAGCGGGACCGGGAAGTCCTGCAGCGCGGCGGTCACCTGCTCGGTCAGGGCGTAGACGTCGACCTGCGCCCGGCCGCAGGAGGGGCAGGACACGATCTCCAGGCTCCGCTCACGCAGGCCCAGTGACTCCAGGATCTGCTGCCCGACCTTGACCTCCTCGACCGGCGGCGCGGACAGCGACACACGGATGGTGTCGCCGATCCCTTCGGCCAGCAGGATCCCGAACGCGGTGGCCGACTTGACCGTGCCCTGCAACGCCGGCCCCGCTTCGGTGACGCCGAGGTGCAGCGGATAGTCGCACTGCGCGGCCAGCTGACGGTACGCCTTGACCATGACCACCGGGTCGTGGTGCTTCACCGAGATCTTGATGTCGGTGAAACCGTGCTCCTCGAACAGACTCGCCTCCCACAGCGCCGACTCCACCAGTGCCTCCGGGGTGGCCTTGCCGTGCTTGGCCAGTAGCCGCTTGTCCAGCGACCCGGCGTTGACGCCGATGCGGATCGGGATACCGGCCTGACCGGCGGCGTCGGCGATCTCACCGACCCGGTCGTCGAACTTCTTGATATTGCCGGGGTTGACGCGCACCGCGGCGCAGCCGGCGTCGATGGCGGCGAAGACGTACTTGGGCTGGAAGTGGATGTCGGCGATGACCGGGATCTGCGACTTCTGCGCGATGGCGGGCAGCGCCTCGGCGTCATCGGCGCTCGGGCAGGCGACCCGGACGATGTCGCAGCCGGCGGCGGTCAGCTCGGCGATCTGCTGCAGGGTGGCGTTGACGTCCGCGGTCAGCGTGGTGGTCATCGACTGCACCGACACCGGCGCGTCACCGCCGACCGGAACGCTGCCGACCCGCAGCGACCGCGACTTCCGCCGCCGTCCCAGTTGGTTCCCCGCCGGATCGCGGACCGACGGCATACCAAGGGCGACCATCACCACTCCTCCTCACCGCGGCCGCGCAACAGCCGCACCAGACCGGCGTCCAGCTCGCTGGCCTCGCCGGCGGCCGGGGCGGAAGCCTCCGTGATCTGCTCGGTGACGGCCAGCGAGATGTCCTGCGCGGTCAGCCCGCACGCGGACAGCACGTCCGGCCTGCTGCCGTGTGCCAGGAACCGCC
This sequence comes from uncultured Actinomycetota bacterium, assembly GCA_963766045.1. Lineage (GTDB taxonomy): Bacteria > Actinomycetota > Actinomycetes > Mycobacteriales > Pseudonocardiaceae > Amycolatopsis. The sequence goes on from CAVXYN010000003.1 coordinate 1,239,245, forward strand.
GCGGGATGCCGAACTCGCGTAGTGGCGTGGTCACGGCCGCGTCCCGTAGCGCCTGCGCGATGGTGGAACCGACGCCGCCGGTACGGCTGTTGTCCTCCACGGTGATCGCGAGCCGGTGCCGGCGGGCCATGTCGCACAGCGCGGGATGCACCGGGGTCACCCAGCGCGGGTCGACGACGGTGACGCCGATTCCCTGTGCCCGCAATGCCGACGCGACCTCCAGCGCCAGCCCGGCGAGCGCGCCCACCGCGACGACCAGGACGTCCAGCGGTCCCTCCCGGTGCAGTACGTCGACCCCGGCGAAGCCGGCGATGGCCGGGATGTCGGGTCCTGTCGTGCCCTTCGGAAACCTCACCAGCGTGGGACCGTCGGCCCATTTGACCGCCTCGTCGAGCAGCTCGGCCAGCCGGGTGGCGTCGCGCGGCGCCGCGATTCGCAGGCCCGGAACCACTTGCAGGACCGACAAGTCCCACATGCCGTTGTGGCTCGGTCCGTCGTCCCCGGTGACGCCCGAGCGGTCCAGCACGAACGTCACGGGCCTGCGGTGCAGCGCGACGTCCATGAGCAGCTGGTCGAACGCGCGGTTGACGAACGTCGAGTAGATGGCCACCACCGGGTGCACGTCGCCCATCGACAGGCCGGCGGCCATGGTGACCGCGTGCTGTTCGGCGATGCCGACGTCGATCACCCGGTCCGGGAACTCGCGCTGCAGCCCGGCCAGCCCGGTCGGCTCCAGCATGGCCGCGGTAATGGCCACGACGTCCGGGCGCTCGCGGGCGATCCGCGTCAGCTCCTCGCCGAAGACGCTCGTGAACGACCGGCCGGACGCCTTCTTCAGCGGTTCGCCGGTCTCCGGATCCATCGGCTTGATCGTGTGCCCGCGGTCCACGTCGTTGGCCTCGGTGTGCCGGAAGCCGCGGCCTTTCTCGGTGATCGTGTGCACCAGGACCGGCCCCCGGCTGTCGCGGGCGCGGCGCAACGCATGCTCCACGGCGTCGATGTCGTGGCCGTCGACCGGCCCAAGGTAGGTGACCCCGAGCTGCTCGAACACCGCGGCAGGCGGCTCGTCGCCTCGCAGGTCGGACAGGTGACCCGCCAGCGCGCCGATGGTGGGGGCATAGGAGCGCTGGTTGTCGTTGAGCACGATGACCAGGGACCGGTCCGGCCCGCCACCGATGTTGTTCAGCGCCTCCCAGGCCATCCCGCCGGTCAGCGCTCCGTCGCCGATGACGGCGACGACCGACCGGCCGGTGCGGCCGAGGTGCGCGTCCGCGCGTGCCAGACCGTCCGCATAGGACAGTGCGGTCGAGGCGTGGGAGTTCTCCACCAGATCGTGCTCGGACTCGGTGCCGCTGGGGTAGCCGGACAGGCCACCGGCCTTGCGCAGTTTCTCGAAACCCGCGCGGCGGCCGGTGAGGAGCTTGTGCACATAGGACTGGTGCCCGGTGTCCCACAGCAGGCGGTCGGTCGGTGAGTCGAACACCCGGTGCAGCGCGATGGTCAGCTCCACGACGCCCAGGTTGGGTCCGAGGTGCCCGCCGGTGGCCGACACCCGGTCGATGAGGAACTGGCGGATCTCACCGGCCAGCTCGGTCAGCTCGCCGGTGGTCAGCTCGCGCAGCCGTCGCGGGCTGTGCACTGTGGACAACAGGGCCGTCATGGACTACTCCTCGAAATACTGCCGGATGGGTGAGCGTGCTACCGGTCCCGATAGGCCACCTTCCTGGCCAGCGCGGTCAGCTCGGCACGCCACGGCGCGGGCAGGTCCGTCTGTTCCAGTGCCCCGGTGGCGTCGGCGACCAGGCCGGCGATTCGCTGCTCGACAACGTCCTCGATGCCGATCTCGCCGAGCCTGGCCCGCAGAGCGGGAACGTCCCAGTCCGGTTTGGACACCAGGTCGTGCACTCGCCGGTCCCTCTCGGCCGCCGTGGCCAGCAGCAGGGTCATCTTGTGCTGCTCCAGGTCGTGGCCGACCGGCTTACCGGCGGCACGGCTGTCGCCGAACGCGTCGATCAGGTCGTCACGCAGCTGGAACGCCTCGCCGAGCGACTCGCCGTACGCGGCGAACGCCGGGCCGAGGACGGCCCGGCCCGCCAGCGCCGCGCCGAGTACGAGCGGCCGGTGGATGCTGTAGCGGCCGGACTTGCACACCGCCACCCACCGGGACATCTCCGCGTCGACCACCGACTCGGCGGCGACCGCGAGGTCCAGGAACTGGCCGATCTGCACCTCGGTCAGCAGGTCGCCCCAGACCGCGCGGGCGGGGCCGGGCAGCGACGGGATCAGCCGCGCCGCGTAGACGGTGGCGAGGTCGCCGGCGAGGATCGCCACCCCCTCGCCGTACCGGCGGGGCTCGCCCCACCAGCCGTGCGCGCGGTGCTCGGCGATGTGCCGCATATGGACCGCAGGACTGCCGCGGCGGGTCTCGGCGGCATCGAGTACGTCGTCGTGGATCAGGGCGCCGGTGTGCACCAGCTCGATCGCGGCCGCACAGTCGACGATTCGCAGGTCGGCTGGATCCCCGCCGGCGGCGAGGAAACCGGTGACGCAGAACGTCGGCCGCAGCCGCTTCCCGCCGGCCCAGACCAGCCCGGAGACGGCGTCCACCACCACCGAGCCCCGGCCGGCCACGCCGGACCACCTGGCGTGCTCGTCGGCCAGGAACTCCTCCAGCCGCAGGTCGATCCTGCGCACCAGCTCGGTGCGCTGACCTTCGGGGTCCGTACCCATGGTGGCCGCCTTTCGCCGTCAGGTCGCGGTGAGTCGTGCGGGCGTGGAGAACACCACGTTCTCCTCGGTGATCCGTTCCACTTCGACGTCGGTGAAACCCAGCCGCGCCAACCGGTCCAGCAGCTCCTCCACCAGCTCCTCCGGTGCGCTGGCGCCGGCGCTGACGCCGACGGTCGACACGCCGTCGAGCCAGCGATCGTCGAGCTCGCCCGCGTCGGGCACCAGGTACGCCTCGGTGCCCTGGCGCCGGGCCACCTCGACCATGCGGATCGAGTTGCTGGAGTTGCGGGAGCCGACCACCAGCACCAGGTCGCTTCGCGGCACCAAGGCCTTGACCGCGTCCTGGCGGTTCTGGCTGGCGTAGCAGATGTCGTCACTGCCCGGCTGACGCAGATCGGGGAAGCGGCGGCGCAGGACGGCGATGATGTCCTCGGTCTCGTCCACCGACAACGTGGTCTGGGTCAGGTAGGCGACCGGGGTGTCCGCGGGCAGGTCGAGCCGCTCGGCGTCCTCGACGGTCTCCACGATCACCGTTCGGTCGGGCGCGTGGCCGTAGGTACCCTCGACCTCCTCGTGCTCCGCGTGGCCGACCAGCAGCAGCGTCCGGTCGGAACGAGCGAACCGCACCGCCTCCTGGTGCACCTTGGACACCAGCGGGCAGGTCGCGTCGAGCACGTCGAGGCCGCGTTCCGCGGCGTTGCGCCGGACCTGCGGTGACACCCCGTGCGCGGAGAACACGCAGACCGCGCCCTCGGGTACGTCGGTCTCGGAGTCGACGAACACCGCGCCGCGGGCGGCCAGCCCGCGCACCACCACATGGTTGTGCACGATCTCCTTGCGCACATAGACCGGGGGGCCGAACCGTTCGAGGGCGAGCTCGATGATGGAAATCGCCCGGCGCACCCCGGCGCAGAAGCTGCGTGGTTCCGCGAGAAGTACCTTTTTCGTCGGCCGCATCCGCGCTCCGTTCCCGTTCGCCGCAATTCTGGCTTCCGGAATAACTCTCCGTTCCGACGAGGTTCTCCCCGTAAGGAGCCGCAGGTCAAGTGCAGGAGAGGTGGATAGCAGCAACTTGCTATCCGGCGCTGACACACCTTGTTATCTGTACGTATTTATTGTCACCGAATTGCCATTTAAACGGTCCCCGATCAATTTCTACGGTGGAGAAGTCGAAGTTGGCGACCCCACCGGAGGCCCAGGTGCGAAGCGCGGAGACCGTGTTCGGCGAGCTGAGCGACATCGTGTTCGGCTGCCTGCGACGCTGCGACCAGCGGCGCAGAGGTACTGAGTACCTGCGTGGCCTGCTGGCCACGCCCGGACGCAAGACGGCACGCAATATGGCGGCGGCGATCGGTGGCCGGGGGACCGGCCAGAGCCTGCACCACTTCATCTCGAGCTCGACCTGGGACTGGACGGCGGCACGCCGGGCGCTGGCCCGTCACGTCGCCACGGCCGTACCCGCGCACGCGTGGGTGGTGCGGCCGATGACGATCCCCAAGGTCGGGGAGCACTCGGTCGGCGTCGGCCGGTACTTCTCCGCACTGGAGGGACAGCTGGTCAACGCCCAGCGCGCCGTGGGCCTGTGGGCGGCGGACGAGCAGCTCAGCATCCCGCTGAACTGGCGGCTGCACCTGCCCGAACCGTGGCGCAGCGACAACGAGCTGCGGGTCGAGGCCGACATTCCGCCCGGCGTGGACGCGCGGACGCCGGAGGACTGCGTGGTCGCCGCTTGCGGTGAGGTCCGCGCCGGATGGGGGCTGTCGAACCGGCCGGTGGTGGTCGACGCACGCGATCTCGACCCCCTCGCCGTCGTCGAAGGGCTGCGGGCCGTCGGGGCGCGGTCGGCTGTGCGAGTCGACCCGGACCAGACCTTGACCGTCACCGATCCCGCCCTGACAGGCTGCGCCACGTCGATGACGGCGGGCGACGTCATGCTGGCGGCACGGCACCTGCGCCGCCCGGTTCTGCGGGGCGAGCAGAGTGCCGGACCCGCGCGCTGTAGCGCACTGCTGGCCGGTGTCGACGTCGCGACCGGCGCCGCCGACGCGGCGCAGGCCCGGCAGCTGCGGCTGGTGGGCCTGTGGGAGCGGCGCCGCCCGGCGCCGAGCGAGCTGTGGCTGACCGACCTCGCCGCGCCGCACCCGGGCGCGATGCTGCACCTGAGCCGCCTGGCACGCAGGGTCGAACACGACGTCACGGCGATCGCCGACCAGGTCGGGATGCGGGACTACGCAGGCCGTTCCTACGGCGGCTGGCACCGGCACGTCACACTCGCGTCGGTGGCCCACGCCGTGGTCGCCCTGTCCGAAGCCGAGGCCTCTCGGGTGGCGGCGGACCAGGGTGCGCCACTGGAACTGGCGTCCTGAGGGGAGCGGGTGGACACCGAACTGCTCGCCCGGGCCGCGCCGCAGCAGCCCGGCTGGGAACGCGATCCCCGGTTGGGGTTCGTGCGGGCCGAGCTGGCTCGCAGGCCCCCGCTCGTGCGCATGGCCGACGTCGTGCGGCTGCGGTCGCTGCTGGCGGTGGTCGCGGTTGGCGAGGCCCAGGTGATCCTCAGCGGCGACTGTGCCGAGGACCCGGCCCAGTGCGGCTTCGACCACGTCAGCCGCAAGACCGGCCTGCTGGACCTCTTGGCGGGCTCGATGAAGATGACCGCCCAGCGCTCGGTGCTGCGGGCGGGCAGGATCGCCGGCCAGTTCGGCAAGCCGAGGTCACGGCCGACCGAGTGGGTCGGCGGGCTGGAGCTGCCCGTCTATCGCGGGCATATGGTGAACAGCCCTGAGCCGGACCCGGTGCGTCGCGAGCCCAATCCGCTGAGGATGCTCGAGTGTTACCACGCGGCCCATTCCGTCATGTGTCATCTCGGCTGGACCGAGCCGAGCGTCCGCTGCGAGCTGGAATCCCCGGTGTGGACCAGCCACGAAGCCCTGCTGCTCGACTATGAGGTGCCGATGCTGCGGCGGCTGCCCGACGGCGGGCTGCTGCTCGGCTCGACGCACTGGCCGTGGATCGGCGAGCGCACCCGGCGTCCGGACGGTGCGCACGTCGAGCTCCTGTCCACCGTGGTCAACCCGGTGGCGTGCAAGGTCGGACCGGCGATGACCGCCGAGGAGCTGCTCGTGCTGTGCGAGAAGCTGGACCCCGAACGCAGTCTTGGCAGGCTCACCCTGGTGGTACGCATGGGATCCGCGCTGCCCGAACGTCTCCCGCCGCTGGTGGACGCGGTCGCGGCGGCGGGGCACCCGGTCATCTGGCTCACCGATCCCATGCACGGCAACACGGTCACCACGCCGGTGGGGCTGAAGACACGCTATGTCGACACGATGGTGCGCGAGGTCAGGCAGTTCCAGGGAATCCTGCGGGCCTGCGGCGTCGACCCCGGCGGCCTGCACCTGGAGACCACGCCGGACGCGGTCACCGAGTGCGTGGCCAACGAGTCCGCCGTCGACGAGGTGACCGGCAAGTACACGACGTTCTGCGATCCGCGGCTCAACCCCGGGCAGGCGCTGTCCCTGGTGTCGGCCTGGACCGGATGAGGTGCGGGTGAGATAGAGGAGGAGTGGGCACGATGGAGGATTTGGACGGCCGCGTGGCGCTGGTGACCGGTGCCGCCGGCGGGATCGGCTCGGCGGTGGCCCGCCTGCTCGGCGAGCGGGGCGCCACCGTGGCCGCGGTGGACCACGACGCCGGGGCGCTGCGCCGCACGACGGCGAAGCTGTCGGCCGACGGGTACGCCGTCACGGCCCTGCCCGCCGACGTCGGCGACGACACGAAGGTGCGTGCCGTGGTCGACACGGTCGAGGAAACCCTGGGACCACTGGACTTTCTCGTCAACACGGCCGGCGTGCTGCGGGCCGGGCGGGCCCGCGACCTGACGGAGCGGGACTGGCACGAGACGATGCGGGTCAACGCGACCGGTGTCTTCCTGATGTCGCGGGCGGTCACCGACCGCATGGTGCCCCGGGGACGGGGCGCCGTGGTCACCGTGACCTCCAACGCCGCCGGCACCGCACGGATGGACATGTCGGCCTACTGCGCGTCCAAGGCCGCCGCGACGATGTTCACCCGCTGCCTCGGCCTGGAGCTGGCCGGGCACGGGATCCGTTGCAACACGGTCGCGCCGGGGTCCACCGAGACGCCGATGCTCCACTCGCTGTGGAAGGACGAGCATGGCCGTGAGGCCACAGTGGACGGTCAGCCGGAGGCCTTCCGGGTCGGGATCCCGCTACGCCGCACGGCCCTGCCCGCCGACGTCGCCGAGGCGGTGGCGTTCCTGCTGTCGGACCGGGCGGCGCACATCACCCTGCAGACCGTCACTGTCGACGGCGGCGCCGCGCTCGGCGTGTGAAGGCACCCTCGGCGAGGGTAGTGAAGGGCTCCTTGCCTACCCTCAGGGTAGGCAAGGAGGCCTTCACGGCCAGCTGAACGCCTGCACCGGGCGACCCACACGCCACACTTGCCTTACCCCCAAATAAGTGGTCACGACCGGAAGTCTGTCGAGACCTCCGGTCGCAACCACTGAGCCAGGCTCAGGCGACGAACTCGACCCTGGTGTCGTCGCCGACGACGAGCTGGTGGTGTCCGGCACCGTGCTCGCTCACCCCGACGGTGGCGCCGCGGCCGATCAGTGAGTGGCTCAGCCCCTGTACCCCGGACAGCGACGAGCGATCCAGCACGATGGAGTTGTCCACCTTGCTGCCGGTGAGCAGACAGCCCTTGCCGATGCAGGTGTACCGGCCGATATGGCTGCCGTCCAGGACGCTGCCGGCTCCGATGATGGCCGGACCGTCCACACGCGAGCGCAGCAGCCGGGCGCCCGGCTCGACGATCACCTGCCCGGTCAGCTCGCTTTCCGGGTCGATCTCGCCTGCCACCTGGGAGCGCAGCCGGTCGAGCAGCCAGCCGTTGCACTCCAGCACGCCGTCGACGTCGCCGGCATCGCGCCAGTAGCCGGTGTACTCGCCGGCCCTCACCGGGGCGCCGGAGGTGACCAGCCACTGCACGGCATCGGTGATCTCCAGTTCGCCCCGGGCGCTGGGGCGGATCGACCGGACCGCGCGATGCACGGCCGGGGTGAAGAAGTAGACCCCCATCAACGCGGTGTTGGTGCGCGGCAGGTCGGGCTTTTCCACCAGCCGCAGGACGCTGCCGTCATGATCCAACTCGGCGACGCCGAACGCGGTCGGGTCGGCGACCTTCTGTACCAGCACCTGTGCAGCGGGCCGGTGCGCGGCGAACTCGGCCGCGAACGGCGCGACCCCGTCGGGGAGGACGTTGTCGCCGAGGAACATGGCGAAGTCGTCGTCGCCGAGAAACTCCCTGGCCAGGATGACGCAGTGGGCTAGGCCGAGCGGTTCGTGCTGGCGGAGGTAGGTGATTCGGGCGCCGAAGCGGGAGCCGTCGCCGAGCGTCGTGACGATCTCGTCGGCCTGATCACCGACGATCATGCCGATGTCGGTGATCCCGATCTCGGTGATGTTGTCCAGCACGTGTTCGAGCACCGGACGCCCGGCGACAGGGATGAGTTGTTTCGGAATCGAGTAGCTGAACGGCCGCAACCGGGTTCCCTGGCCCCCGGACAATACCAGTGCCTTCACGGTGATCCTTTCGGTGCGAATGGCCGACTGGGGCAGGAAAGCAGTCCGCCGGCGCGGTCAGTCCAGCGCCTGGCCGGTCCGGCGCACCAGCAGGTTCACGCCCGCGGCGATCGTCCACGCCATGCACAGCGCCCGGCCCGGGAGCATGAGATAGGCGGCGGGTTCGAACACGAGCGACGCGATGCCGAGGATCGCGATCACGGCGACGATCCGGCCGAAGAGGCGGGTGGCGCTATCGAACTGGCTTGCTGCCGGTCCCCAGACGAAACTGGCGACGAGCAGGCCCAGCGCACCGATGGACACCACTCCGCCGGCGTGGATACCGGCGTCGTGCAACGCCGTCACGGTGCCGGGCGAAACGTCGCCGACGACGAAGACGAGCGTCCAGGACAGCGCGTCTGAGACCAGCAACCCCGTCATGGCAAGGGTTGCCGCCACGGCACGGAACCGGTCCCAGGGAACCAGCCGCCCGACTCCGACGAGGAAGGCGAGCAGTCCCATCGCCGAGACGAGGTTGCACGCCGCGTTCGCCGCGACGGCGTCCACCTCGGCGGCGAAGTAGGTCACCACCGCGCTGTCCGGCGCGTTCGGAGCCGGCAGGCTGCTCTTGTCGAGGAGGCCGTTGAGCCATCGGCTCGCCAGGTACCCGCCCAGGAACACCACGCCGCCCACCCAGGGCAGGTGGCGGCTGGACGTGTTCTCTACCAAGGGTTCGTGCCTGCTGAGCGAAATACTCATGATCTACTCCAAGGGGCGTTCTGTCACCGATGTCGTCATATCCGCCATTGTGTCAACGGCGGAAGCCGCTGCCGGAATATCGCCCGGAGTTGGTCACGTTCGGTCCCGGCTATCCGCGGACGTGCCGGCTCGTATCATTCACCAGGTCCGGGATCAGCTCTAACGTCTTCCACCACCAGCGTCCGTTCAGGCGCTCGAAGGTGCCATTCAGCCGGGTATAGATGATCAGCTGCGGCGATGAGCCCGGAATGGCCTGCCATATGCTGCTGTAGCTGGTGAAAACAGCGGTCCCGGCCTCGTCGTCGACATCGATGACGACATTTGTCATCTGGTGCTTGGTATGGGTTTTTCCGTTGTACAGAATCACGCTCTCTTCCAGCCAGCGGCGCATCGGTTCCGATCCCGGGCCGTCCGCGAAAGGCCACGTTCCGTGCTTCCATAGGTCCGCGACCCGGTCGAAATCGGCAGTGTCCATACCCTCGCAGTACGCGCAGAGGGTGCGCCAGATTTCTTTCTCGGAATCGTAGGATGGGCGTCCGTGCGTTTGCGGTATCTCGATCGGGCTCATATTTCCGCAGGTTATCGCATTGCCTCGGCCATGGCGGGCTTCCGTCGCGCGGGACGGCTCCAGTCCGGATTGAGCCGGTGGTAACGCAGCATGTCCTCGAAAACGGTGTCGCCGGTGGCGAATGCTTCCGGTTCGGTGCCGACGTGCTGGAAGCCGGCTCGTTCGGCCGCGTACCGCGACGTCCTGTCGCTCGCCGCCGCGGTCAGGAGCAGGCGGCGCTTACCGAGCCCACCGCGGTCGGCCGGGCGGAACGACCACTCCGTCACGGCCCGCAGCGCGGCGGGCAGCACCTCGTGGGTATGCCACCGCGGGTGTACCGAACAGCTCACCTCCGCCGCCGTGAGGTCCGGCCCGCTCAGACCGGAAAGCTGAACGTGTCCCATCGGCTCGTCGGTCTCCAGGTCGGCGACACACCAGACGAACCGCCTGCCGGTCGCGCAGGCCTCCAGGTGGCGATGAATCGTGGTCGCGCCATCGGTCTCGCCGGCCGTCATCTCGCCGACTCGCTCGGCGTCCGGCTGCCGGTAGGGGCGCAGCCTGAGCCGGTCTGTCTCGAGCACCGGCGGCACGTTCCAGGCGGTTTTGGGCTCCCGGCTGTCTTCCGCGCGCAGCGTGCCGAACCAGCTGTCCTTCCGTTCACCGCGGGTGGGCAGGAAACGCGGCACCGTGCCGAGGAAGCTGAACCCGTTCGCCCAGATCGCCCGGCGAGACGCCCAGTTGCCGACGATGATGTTGACGATGACGACGTCGATGTCCGGCTGTGTGAAGGTCCAGTCGAGAACCACCTTCACCGCGCGGCTGAAGAACCCGTGCCCTCGCGCGGCCGGATGTGTCCCACCGACGATCTCCGCGCTCTGGTTGCCGCGAATCCGCAGGCTCACCGTGCCGGAGAACCGGCTTGTCCCGTCTGGGTGAACCGCGTCGATGGCGAAACACAGCTCGGTCCGGTTCCGCCACCCGGTTGGCACGATGTCGGTGATGTATCGCACCGCGTCCTCGCGCTCGTACGGCACCGGGACCGTCGTCCACGCGATCGACGCCGGATCGGTGCATTGCTCGACCATTCTGTCCACATCGGACAGTGAATGCGCGCGGAGGGTGACCGTGCCATCGGTCAAGGTGGGAACGTCGTCAGGAAAAGTGAACGGATTGCCCATCGGTCCGGCTCTCTTCTCTCTAAGGGACTTCCGATGGTGACCACTAGTGTCCCGAGTCGGAAGTTCGCGTTGTAAGTCATGTTCGGGTTCCGGCGGGTCCGTGACGTGGGCAGGCAGCTGTGTTGCGAAGGCCACAGTCCACACCGGACAGACATGTCCCCAATGCCACATACGAGACGCTCAATGTCCCCAACGAGGCATTCGAGACGCTCCAAGCCAGACCAGGCATAGGTGGCCGAATGCCGCCACGAACTTACGGCGCGAATTTCCGACGCAGGACACTAAGGGACACGCCCTAACGATTCTTGTCCGGTCGAAGCCGTGAGTTCCTCGAACTGGGGCACGAAGCGGGCGGGCGGGGGCAGCTCGGCGATTTCGGCCGACAGGGCACGTGCCCGCGTCCGGTAGGCCGGGTTGCCGAGAAGCTCCTTGGCCGCGTCACCGACACCGCGCGGGACGTCATCGGCGTCGTCCACCAGTAGCCCGGCACCGGAGCCGACCAGCGTGGAAATCGCGACGGCCGGGTACTCGGGTTCGACTATCAGCTGCGGGACGCCGGCGTGCAGCGCGTTCATGTCCGTGCCACCACCTCCGTGATGGACGACCAGATCACAGGTCGGTGCCAGTACGTCCAGTGGCACGAAGCCCGCACGCACCTCCGGTAACTGCTCCCGCAGGGGCTCGGCCAGCTGCTCGGAGGTGCCGACCACGACCTCGACGTCCAGCTCCAGCAGGTGCTTGGCGGTGGCGGCAAGGTCGGCGACATCGGGCATGCGTGCGCCACGGGTGAGGTAGACCCGGGGGCGGGCCGGCTGGGTGTACATCCACGGCTGCAACGGTTTCTGTGCGTTGAGCGGAACCCACCGCATGGGACGGCGTTCCGGATCCTTGGCGTCCGCCGGGCGCAGGCTCGGCGGGCAGACGTCCAGCCACAGGTCGGGCCCCGGCACCGCGGCCAGGCCGAGTTCGTCGAGCAGGGGGCGCAACACCGGCTCGGCGCCGGGGTCGTACGGACGGGTGTCGTTGCGGTCCCACTCCACCCGCACAGAGGGAATGCCGAGCTGATGGGCCAGCAGCGGCGCCGTGTAGAACATGCCACCGCCGACCACGATGTCCGGCCGCCAGTGTTCGGCCAGCTCCATCAGATTCGGCAGGCTGCTCAACGCGATCTCGGCGTAGACCTTGCCCACGGAGTGCGCCCAGCTCTCCGGATCGGTGGGCATGGACGCGATGAACGCACCGACCTCCTCCTCCGAAAGCGGAGAGATCTGCACGGCCGGCAGGCCGACGCCGGCGATGGTGGGCAGGACCCAGTTGATCCCGCCGACGAGAACCTGGTGCCCCGCACTGCGTACCGCGTTCACCAGTGGCGCGTGGGAGAAGATCGGTTGCGGGCTGTTGCCCGGGATGAACAGAACCTTCATGAGAACTCCTCCACACCGGTCATCCGACCGGCGATTCGTCCGGCACCCTCTTCTCGAGACCTTCGCCCAGCCCTCCGTCGACCGGTAGCTCGCTTCCGGTGGTGAAGGTGGCGTCGAAGCCGAGGAAGAGCACCGCGGTGGCTACCTCGTCGGGGGTACCGAACCGGTTCATGGGCGTCCTCGGCGCGGCCTCCTGCTCGATGGCGGCGATCAGTTCCTCGGTGGGTTCGGCCACGCCCATGGTGGAGGTTTCGATGAAGCCCGGGCTCACGGCGTTGACCCGGATGCCCCGGGGCAGCAGTTCGGACGCGAAGACCCGGACGAAACCACGGATGGCGCTCTTCATTCCGGTGCCGACAGCGGTATCGACGAAGCCCATCCCCACCGCGACCGCCGTGGTGAACACGAACGCGCCCCCGTCGCGCACCAGCGGCGCGAGCTCCTGGGTGGTGAAGAACGCACCCTTGGTGGTGGAGTCGAACATGTCGTCGTAGGTCGGCTCGTCGACCTGACCCCACGGGGCGAAGTGCAGCCGGCTGACATTGACGAAGACCAGATCCACCTCGCCCAAGGTGGTCTTCACCGCCCGCCCGAGCTCCTTGATGTCGTCCATACTGGACGCGTCGGAGCGCATCACGTGAGCCTTCCTCCCGGCCAGCTTTTCCTTGGCGGCGACCAGATTCGCCTCCTTGCGGCCGGTGATCAGCACCTCCGCGCCACCGTCGAGCAACCGCTCGGCCACCACCATGCCGATGCCGTGGGTGCCTCCGGTGATGACGGCTTTCTTTCCCGTGTAGGTGGTCATGACTTCCTTTCGACATCGGCCGACGACGTGGTGGGAGCGCGTGTTACGAGGCGCCCTTGCCGACCCGGCAGAACCGCTCGTCCCGCAGCGCGAGCGGCTCGCCCGGCTTGAGCCCGCCGAGGTCGGCGTCGTCGGGGAACATCGCGGTGTAGAACGGTTTGTTCTCGTACACCGCGTCGGCGTTCACGTAGACGGTGAACAGCAGGATCCGGTCGGTGTCGGTTTCGTTGGGGTCGGCACCGTGCACGCACCACTCGTTGTGGAACTGAACGTCACCGGCGTGCGCTGGCACGATGTCCTGCGGCTGGTAGGCCAGCTCGGGCCAGTGGGTCAGCGGCGCCAGCATCCCCTCGTCGTCCCACCGGTCTGGCAGGGGACGCTGCTGGGAACCCGGCCAGTAGCGCATGGGGCCGAGCGCGACCGGCACGTCGACCAACGGCAGCCAGGCGACGATCGCGTAGGGGTTGCTGCGGAACGGCATGGCGCTCTTGTCCTCGTGTGCCGGGGTGTTGAGCGTCTTCGCGTTCTTGCTTCCCGCCTTGCGCAGCAGTTCGCTCTTGAACATCCGCAGCGGACCGCCGGTGAGACGTTCGGCGATCCCGGTGACGTTCGGGTGCATGGTCAGCCTGCGCAGGATCTCGCTGCGCTTGTCCACATCGGACACCCAGTCGAAGACGACGGCGTCGCCCTCGTCCCACGCCTGGGTTTCGCCCGTCTTGAACTGGCGGTACGCGTCGGCGCGGAACTCGGCGACCTCCTCCGGCGACAGCACGTTCGGCACATGCACGAACCCGTTGTTCCGGTAGTGGTCGATGAGGTCGTCGGACAAGGTCTCCGGAGTGGTGAGCCCTTCGGTAGCCTGCGCGGTCACGACTACGTCACTTCCTTCCGTATTCGGGGTGATCTCTCGGACCGATCGGTCGGGGTCAGTACGTCGAGCCGACCAGGGGGAACCGTTCGTCACGCGACGCGAGTGGCTCGCCCGGCCGCATCCCCCCGAGGTTGGGATCGTCGGTGTACGTCCCCGAGTAGAACGGGTTGTGCCGGTACACCGCGTCGGCGTTCACGTAGATCGTGGCCAGCACGAGCCGGTCGGTGTCGGTTTCGTTGGGAGTGGCCGAATGCACCACCCGGTCGGTGTGGTAGCAGACGTCGCCCGCACGCGCCGGTTTCGTCGTCATCGGCTGGTAGTTCAGTTCGGTCCAGTAGTCCAGCGGCATCAGATTCGCCACCTCGTCGTCCCACGGCACCGGTTCGGAACGTCGTTGCGATCCGGGCATGTAGCTCATCGGACCGCGCGCCAGCGGTACGTCCACCAGCGGCACCCATGCGGTGACCGCGGGAGGATCGCTCTTGAACGGCAGGATGCTCTGGTCGTCGTGATGCGGCGTGCCGGTGGCCGCCTTGTTCCCCGCCTTGCGCAGCAACTCGCTTTTGAACATCCGCACCGGACCGCCCGTGATGCGCTCGGCGATCCCCGCCACACTCGGGTGCATGGTCAGCCTGCGCATGATCTCGCTGCGCTTGTTCGCGTCGGGGACCCAGTCCATCGCGATGGCTCCGCCTCCCATGTCCCAGGTCAGCTTGTCGCCGGCCTTGAGCAGGCGGTGCGCGTCGGCGCGAAACTCGGCCACTTCTTCCGGTGACAGCACGTTCGGGACATGCACGAACCCGTTGGTCCGGTAGTAGTCGATGAGGTCGTCGGACAAGGTCTCCGGAGTGGTGCGGCCCTCCGCCGACTGCGCTGTCTGCGCCGTCTGTGCTGTCTGCGCTGTCACGCCTACGTCACGTCCTTCCTTCTCCCGGTGGGCACATGTCAGTCTCTTCGTCGTCAGGCACGCGTGTCCCCAGCAATTTCTTGTCCCCCCGGGTCACGGCAGTTCGTCGGACGAGTCGTAAGTGCGCCACCGCTGCGGCAGAACGCGGACGGTGACCATCTCGGAGAGCTCGTCCTTTGTCATCTCGAAGAACTTCTTGCCCTGTTCCGGCCCGAGATAGCGGATCGAACTCTCCAGGTGCTCGTCCTGCGTGGTCTGGTGTTCCCCGACGACGGGCCCTTCGATGGACACGTACCGGTACGGCAACTGTTCGGTCTGCACCAGGAATCCGACCCTTCCGGCGGCCCTGACGTGCGTCATCTTCCGGCTGTCCTTCGCCGTGCCGAACTTGATCTCACCGCCCGGTTCGTAGAGGTAGCCGAGGGGAACGGCCAACGGTCCACGACCATCGGCGTCGGCCACCGTCAGCACACCGACGTGCAGGTCGGCCAGGAACCGCTCCCGCTGCTCTTTGGTCATCCTGCTCATGCCCGGGACTCCTCACTATGCGACTCGGCTTGCCCGGCCGGTGCGTCGGCCGACGTGGAGACGTTGCGCAACAACACCTTCACCGCGATCGCCGCACCGATCGCCACCACCGCACTGATGACGGCGACGACGTTGAATCCGGTGACGAACGCTTCCTTGGCCACGGCCAGCAGCTCTCCTCCGACCGGATCGGGGAGCTGACCGGCCACGTTGCCCGCCCGCGCGAGGCTCTCCCCGGCGGCGGCGGCGTCCGTTGCCGGTACACCCGCGGGCAGGGGACCCAGCACCCGGGTGTACACGGCGGTGAGGACGCTGCCGAGTGCGGCGACACCGATCGCGATTCCGAACTCCGTGGCGGTACTGGACATCGCGGCGGCCGCTCCCGCCCGTTCCGGCGGCGCACTCGCCACGGCCAGGTCGGTGACCAGGAGCACCAACGGCGCCATCCCCGCGAACATGACCACCATCGCCGCCACCAGCTGTCCGTGGCCCGCTCCGGGACCCACGAGGGCGAGCTGGATGTATCCCACCGCCGCGAGGATCAGGGTGCCCGCGAGCAGCCAGTCGCGCCGGACCTTCGCGGCGATGGCCGGGATGATCGTGGCGACCAGCGCGAAGACCACGGTGCCCGGCAGCAGCCACAGCCCGGCCCGCAGCGGTGCTTCACCCAGCACCAGCTGGAAGAACTGGGGCAGCAGGAACAACATGCCGCCGATCGCGAACTGCCCGAGAAGCAGTGCTCCCAGCGACACGCTGAACGAACGGTTGCTGAACAGCCGGAGGTCCAGCAGCGGACTGTCCAGCCGGTACTGCCGGCGGACGAACAGCACGGTGAAAGCGGCTCCGGCCACGATGCTGATCAGGACCGCCCAGGACACGCCATAGCTGGCCAGTTCCTTGACGCCGTAGGTGATCGGCAGGATGGACACCAGGGAAAGGCCGACGCTGGGCAGGTCGAGCTTGCCGGGGCGGACGTCCTCGTCGCTTGGCAGCAGCGGCGCGACCACCAGGACCAGCGCCATCACCGGGACGGCGACGATGAACACCGCTCCCCACCAGAATTGCTCCAGCAGCGCACCACCGACGAGCGGTCCGAGCGCGCCACCGAGCGTGAAGCAGGTCATCAGCACGGAGATGGCACGCGTGCGCTGCTTCGGGTCCAGGAACAGACCCCGCACCAAGCCCAGGATCGTCGGCACCAGCGCCGCGCCCGCGACGCCGAGGATGCCACGGGCGGTGATCAGCATCCCCGCACTCGTCGAGAAGGCGGCCAGCAGCGACGCCGCGCCGAACGCCGCAGCGCCGGTCATGAGCAGCCGCTTGCGCCCGATCCGGTCTCCGAGTGTGCCCATGGTGATCAGCAACCCGGCGACGAGGAAGCCGTAGATGTCCTGGATCCAGAGCATCTGCGGTCCGCTCGCCCTCAGGTCGGCGGTGATATGCGGCAGGCTCAGGAAAAGGATGGTGTTGTCCATCGCGATCAGCATGCTGGCCGCGGTCACCACGGCGAGGCCGATCCAGGCCCGGGGGCCTGCCCGCGTTTCGGTGGTGGTCGTGGCAGGCGCAGCTGGATCTGTCCGGCCGGCTTCGGTCTCGGACTCGGTCATGATGGTCTCCTCCGCAGGTTGGATGCCTGGCCATAACCGGCGTACTCACTGTGCCGCGTTCCGCTCTCGGCTCACTCTCATCGCGCGGGTCGACCTGACATACGCCCTGGTCGTGCCCGATTGCACTAGTGTCGGTTTGTGCGGTTTGGGGTTCTTGGTCCTCTGGCGGTCTGGACATCCGCGGGCGTCCCGGTCGAGGTTTCCGGGACCAAACCGCGGTCCCTGCTGGCCGCCCTGCTGATGCAGGAGGGCCGGTTCGTGTCGACCGATCGGCTGATCGAGGATCTGTGGGGCGAGGACCTGCCCGGCAATCCGCTCGCGACCCTCCAGAACAAGGTCTGGCAGCTGCGCCGGACCTTGGAGGGCGGCGAGCCGGGCGCCGGCAACCTTGTCGTGTACCAGCAGGCGGGATATCTCCTGCGCACCGAACCTGGCGCGGTGGACGCCGACCGATTCACCACGCTCACCGGCCAGGCGCGGGCCACCGCCGACCCGAGGGCACGGGCCGCGTTGTTCGCCGAGGCGATGGCGCTGTGGCGTGGTGAGCCGTATGCCGATTTCGTCGACCTGGAGTTCACCCGACCGGCGATCGCTCAGCTGAACGAGCAGCGCATCGGGGCCGTCGAAGAACACGCGCGGGCCCGGCTCGAGCTGGGCGAGCACGCCCAGCTGGTGGAGGAGCTGACCGATGTCGTCGCCAAGCACCCGCTGCGAGAAAGCCTGCAGGCGACGTACCTGCTGGCGCTCTACCGGGTGGGACGTCAGGGCGAGGCTCTGCACGGGTACACCCAGCTGCGCGAACAGCTGCGCAGCGAGCTGGGTACCGATCCGGGCAGGGAGCTCGTCGAGCTGCACCGGGCGATGCTCGACCAGAGCCCCGCACTCGACGCGGACCCTGGCGGTCCGCCTGCCAATCTGCCCGCACCGCTGACAGAGCTGATCGGCCGGACCGAGGACGTCGAGGCGGTGTCCTCCCTGTTGCGGACGGAGCGCGTCGTCACCCTCACCGGTACCGGTGGCGTCGGCAAGACGAGGCTCGCTCTCGCCGCGGCCGGGCGTCTGCGGGATGGGTACCCGGACGGAACGTTCCTCGTCCCGCTGGTGAATCTGGAACCCGGCGCGGGAGCGGCCGACGTGGCCGAGGCGGTGGCCGAGACGCTGGGCATCCGGGACGGGATCGCCTCCGGCCGGGGGCGTGCCCAGCAGCCCGCGGCGCCCGCCGACCGGCTGGTGGAGGTGCTGCGCAACAAGCGCATGCTGCTGGTGCTGGACAACTGCGAGCACGTCATCGAGGCCGCAGCTGAGCTGATCGACGTGGTGCTGCGCTCCGCGCCCGGCCTGCACGTGCTGCTGACCAGTCAGGAACCCTTACGGGTCACCGGCGAACACGTGTACTACGTCGCCCCGCTCGGCGTGCCCGACGCCGCCAGCGACACCGATCTGGCTCGGTCGAGCGCGGTGGAGCTGTTCGTCGCCCGAGCCGCGGCCGCCTCGCCGGGATTCGTGCTCGAATCCGGCAACGCCGCCGCGGTGGCGAGTATCTGCCGTCGGCTGGACGGGATTCCCCTGGCGCTCGAGCTCGCCGCCACGCAGGTGCGCGGGATGGGCGTGCACCAGTTGGCGCGCGGGCTCGACGACCGGTTCCACCTGCTCACCGCGGGCAGACGCGGAGCACCGCAACGGCAGCAGACCCTGCGGGCGACCGTTGACTGGAGCTGGGAGCTGCTGTCCGACGCGGAGCGCGCCGTCCTGCGCAGGCTGGCCGTGCATGTCAACGGGAGCACGCTCGCCGGCGCGGAGGCGACCTGCGCGGGCGACGACGTGGAGCCCTCCGCGGTGGTCGAGCTGCTGGCCCGGCTGGTCGACCGCTCGCTGGTGATCGTCACCGAGGGGCGCCGGTACCGGTTGCTCTCCCCGGTCACGGCCTACTGCGTCGAGCAACTGCACGCGGCGGGCGAGTTCGACGAGGTCCGTCGCAGGCACAGCCGGTACTACCTCACGCTCGCGGAAGAGGCCGAACCGCATCTTCGCGGTCACGAGCAACGGCACTGGCTGCGCAGGCTGGACACCGAGAACGCCAATCTGCGTGCCGCGCTGGAGACCTTCCGGCACGACGACACGGCCGAGGAGGCGTTGCGGCTGGTCGCGGCACTGAGCTGGTACTGGGTGCTCCGCGGCAGACTGCGCGAGGGCGGCTGGGCGCTGGCCGCCGCACACGCTCATCCCGGTCCGGCCCCGCACGGACTGCGTGCTCAGGCGGCGGCCTGGTACTCGGGCATCCAGTTGATGCTCGGCGAGCGGCCCGCCGTCGCCTACGACGAGATCGCGGGGAGTGATGCGGACGCCGGCCTGGCACGGGCGCGGTGGTTCTGGGGTGCGGCGCTGTACAGCTTCGGCGACCTGAGTGCCAGCGAGGCCGAGGTGCGCCGCGCGCTGGTCACGTTCCGTTCCCTCGGGGATCGCTGGGGTATCGCCGTCGCACTGTGGACGCGCGGATTCTTCTCCTTTCTGAGAGGAGATCTCACCACGTTGCGGCAGGACTGTGAGCGCAGCGACGAGCTGTTCCGCCAGGTCGGCGACCGCTGGGGCCGGATGCAGGCCACCGGAAGCCTGGCGGAACTCGCCGAGCTGGCCGGTGACTACGCGCAGGCCGAGCGTTGGCACCGGGATGGGCTGCGCACCGCCGAGGACCTCGGCCTGTGGGCCGACGTCCCGGCGAAGTTGATCGGCCTTGGCCGTGCCGCCATGTTCACGGGGGACTACTCGCGCGCCAGGAAGGCGTTCGAGCGGGCGGAGCGGCTCGCGGCCGAACAGTCGAACCGGTTCTGGGAAATCCTGGCGGACGAGAACGTCGGCTGCTGCGCGCGCAGGGAAGGCGACCTCGAAATCGCGGAGACCCATCTCCGCAGCGCGCTGAAGGCGTATCAGCAGATCGGACATGAGCCCGGTGTGGTGAACACGCTGGCCGAGCTGGGGTTCGTCGCGGAGCAACGGGGCGACGTCACCGAGGCGTCGGCCTGTCATATCGCCGGCTTCGACCGGGCCCGCGACCTCGGCAATCAGCGCAGCGCCGCACTCGCGCTCGAAGGGCTCGCCGGTGCGCAGCTGGTCGCCGGACGCCCGGCTCGCGCGGCGCGGCTGCTCGGGACCGCCGCCGTCCTGCGGGAAACGGCCGATGTGCCGGTGCCGGAACCGCAACGTCCCGACGTCGAGCGGATCACCGAGGCGGTGCGCGACCAGCTCGGCGCGGAGACGTTCGCGGCGGAGTTCAGGGCCGGACGCGCGCAGGAGCCGCGGGAGCACCTGCCCGACCGGCGCTGAACTCGTGTGCCCGTGGCCGGAAGCAGCTCAGCCCGCCTCGGCTTCGTCGTTCGCGTCGAGCCCCCGTTGCGTGAACCAGCCGGCCACCTGAACGCGGGAGCAGCAGTCCAGCTTGCGCATGATCTTGCGCAGGTGGTTGACGGCGGTCCACTCCGCGATGCCGAGACGACGGGCCACCTCGCGGTTGGTCATGCCGCAGGCGACCAGCTCGGCGACCTCCCACTCCCGGCGGGTGAGCAGATGATCGTTCCGTTGCCGGGGGAGCGACCGGGGCCGGACGGTGGGTCGCTGTCCGGGCGGGGCGATGGCCTCGGCGATGACCGTGTCGGCGGGTCGGGCCGCACCGGCCGCGAGGTACTCGTCCACGGCCTGGTTGCCGAGCCAAGCCCTGGCCAGTGATTCCGCGGAGACCACCGCCGCGGAGAGGGTGGGCGGGCCGGCATGACCGGCCGACGCGCGTAGCCCGGCCGCCGCACCGAGCGCGCACACCGCCTGCTCCAGCTTGTCGGGCGCGCAGCCGGGGCCGGCGATGAGCAGCACCGCCAGCCGTTCCAGCCCGGCCGCGTGCCCCACCGGATCCGGCAACTCCCGCAGGCCGCTCAAGGCCTTGCGGCACAGCCGAAGCGCTTTCGTGCGGTCGCCAGCGGAACTCGCGACGTCGGCCAGCACGTAGTGGGCGTGGGCGATCCCGCGCGTGTCCTGGTGCCGGGTGAACTCACCGAGTGCCGCCTCGGCGAACCTGTTCGCCTGTCCGCGGTGATGCGCGGCGAACAGGTACCCGGCCAGCTCCAGCAGCGCCGTGCCCAGCTCCGTGCCGGAGAGCCGGTCCGTGGCGACCAGGTCTTCGCCACGGCCCTGCTCGGCATCGAGACGAGCCTTCTCGAGGAGCAGCTCGCCGAGCACACCCGCCCCCTGTGGAGTCAGCCGTCCCGATCCGGTCAGCCAGCGGATGCCCTCGGTGAGCCACCCGGCCCGCCAGTGGTCCCGCAGGGCCGAGGCGAGCCTGTCCATGGACACCCTGTCCCCGGACTCGTCGAGGTAGGCCAGCGCCGTCAGGATGTCCTCGTGCCAGCTGCCGACCAGCTCCAGCTGCGGAGCACGGTCCAGGCCGGGCGAATCCGGCCCGGCCGCGGCCAAGGCGAGGACATGGTTGGCATGCGCCCGCCGGAGGGCCCGGTAGTCCGCGGTCAGCGGGCGGCGCTGCAGATAGCGCCGGGTCAGCCGGAACAACCGGAACATGAGGTCGCCGTCCGGGCATTCGGCGGTGCACAGGAGGTTCTTGTCCGTCAGGCCGGCCAGCAGCAGGCAGGTCTGCTCCGGCGTGGTGCCACCGACCGCCGCGGCGGCCGCGGCGTCGAAATAGCCCGCGAACACGGCGAGCCTGTCGATCAGCAGCCGCTCCTGTTCGCTGAGCAGGTCCAGGCTCGACTCGATCGCCGCCGTCATACTGTGATGCCGGGACAGCGTGTCCGAGTCGGTACCGGTCAGGCTGCCGACGTCGCGATCGAGTTCGGCCAGCAGCCGTTGCGGTGAGGACAGCGCCATCCGCGCCGCCAGCAGCTCGATCGCCAGCGGCAGTCCGTCGGTCCGGGCACACAACTCGGCCACCGCCGCCTGGTTCGCGTCGGTGAGCCGGAAGTCCGGACGGATCGCCTGGGTGCGCTCGACGAACAGGCGCACGGCAGGAATCCGCGAAAGCGCGGCCGGGTCGGCCGCCTGGGTGGGGTCGGGGACTCGAAGGGGCGCGAGCCGGACGACGACCTCGCCGTAGATCCCGAGCCGTGCCGGGGAGGCCGCCAGCACGGTCAGTTGCGGACACGCCGAGAGCAGGGTGTCCAGCCGGGGCGCGAGCGTCGCGGTCAGCCGCTCGCAGCCGTCGAGGACGAGGAGGCACTGCCGATCACGTGGCAGCGCGGGATCCCCGCCCGCCGGAGCGGGCCGGTCCGCCAGTGAACCGGCGAGCAGATCGTCCAGGTCACCGGCGGGTTTGGTGCCGGTGAGGTCCACGTACTCCCTGCCGTCCTTGAAGGCAGCCGACACGTCGTCGGCCAGCGCCGCGACGAATCTGCTCTTGCCGACGCCGACCGGCCCGGTGACGGTCAGCAGCCGCCCCGTCGGGTCGGTCAGCCGTCCCCGCACTCCGGCAAGCTCATCGTCGCGGCCGATCAACGGCATTCTCGGGCGGATCGCCTCCGCTACTGCCGTGCGCACCTGCGCCTCCCTTTCTCACTGTCCGTCGTCCTGGCAGAAGGTAGCCATCGGATGTCGACCATCTGTCGAGGACGGTTCGTGGCCGGGTTCACGCGCCGGGTCAGGGTCCGTCCCGGAACGCGGCTTCGATCTCCAGGCATCGCGCGTAATCCGGCAGCAGTCCGGTCGCCTCGGCCTCGGCGAGCGTGGGGGCGGTCCGGGCGTGGTGGGAGAGGATCGGTTCGACGTCGCGGGAGATCGGCAGGCCCAGTGCGGGATCCAGCGGGGAGACGGGCCGTTCGTTACCGGCGACGTAGGGTCCGGAAGCCAGGTAGTGCACGATGCTGTCGTCCGCCAGCGCCTGGTAGGCGTGTGCCACGCCCACCGGCAGGTACACCGCGTCGAACGTGTTCTGGTCGAGCAGCACACTGTCCCATTCACCGAACGTCGGCGAGCCGGTCCGCACGTCGAGGACGATGTCCAGCACCGCTCCGTGGGAGCAGTGCACGTACTTGGCGATCCCCGGCGGTGTCGCGGTGTAGTGCATGCCCCGCACCGCACCCCGGCGCGAGCGGCTGCAGGCGGCCAGCCGCACCGGGAACGGCGGATGCCCGACGGTCTCCGCGAACGCCTCCGCCTGGAACGGTGCCATGAGGACACCGCGATCGTCTCCGAAGACCGGCGGCGTGAAGACGAAGGCGCCGTCCACCCGCAGTTTCCGCGATTTCATTACCCACCTCCTGGATCCCACACCGGACAGGCACGTCCCCAATGCCACGTACGGGACGCTCAACGTCCCCAATGAGGCATTCGAGACGCTCCGAGCCATACGACTCAGGACACTAGGACCGCCGGTTCGAGTCGTTCTCCAGATCCGGTCGTGGCCCCGCTTCGCTGCTGCACCAGGCCGGAGAGCACGGCGAGAGCGCCGCGAGAGCGGTGTGAAGAGTCGCTCGTGATAGGACCGATTCTCGACCGCGTCCGAAACAAAATGGTTGCCAGGCAACAGAATCTGGAGGAACCGTGTCACTCTCCGAGTTCGTCGCCTGGGACAGATCCGACCTGGCGCCGCGGCAGCACGCACTACGTCCGCCCGTGTCCGCGGTGACGTTCAGCGTGCTCGGTCCGCCGCGGATGCTCGCCGGGCGGCCGGGACGTCACGCCGACCACACCGAAGCTGCGGCAGATGCTCGCCGTGCTGGTGGCGCGGGCCGGCCAGGTCACCCCGACCGAAACGATCGAACGTGAGCTGTGGCCGGAAGGCCCACCCAGCAGTGCCCAGTCGACCGTGCAGAACTACGTGTATCAGCTGCGTTCGCTGTTGCGAGAGGCCGGCGTGGAGCGGCCGGAGGAGCTGCTGGCCACCACCCAGCGACTGGGCTACGCCCTGTTCGTCCAGCCCGCGCAGGTCGATGCCCCTCGCTTTCAGGCGAGCTACGGACGGGCTCGTTCCCTGATGGGCGAGCGGCGGTTCACCGAAGCCGCCGCGGAGCTGCGGTCCGCGATGGCGCTGTGGTCCGGCCCACCTCTGGCCGGCCTGCGGCGCGGGCCGATTCTTTCGGCCTTCGACATCTGCCTGCAGGAGTTGCGTCGCAACGCCCGTATCCTGCGGGTGCAGGCGGAGATCGAAGCGGGCCACCACATCGAACTCCACGACGAGCTGATCGCCGAGCTGCGTTCGCTGATCAGGGCGAACCCGCTGGACGAGGTGGTGCACGCCCAGCTGATCCGGGTGCTCCGGCACCGCGGCAGGCTCGAGGACGCACTACGTGCCTACCGCGCTCTGTACGCGAACCTCGACCGGGAGCTGGGTCTGGAGCCGGGTGCCGAGCTGCGGCGACTGCACCGGGAACTCGTCTCGGACAGCGCTGTCACAGGGTGTTCAGCACCTCGCGCAAGGCACTGATCACCTTGTCCTGGTCGTCCCTGCGCAACGACGGGTACATCGGCAGCGAGAAGATCTCGCGGGCCAGCCGCTCGGTCACCGGTAGATCGCCTTCCCGGTAGCCGAGTTCGGCGAACCCGCTCATGGTGTGCACCGGCCAGGGGTAGCTGATGTTGAGTGAGATGCCGTAGCCCTTCAGGCGTTCGATGATGGTGTCCCGCTCAGGGTGCCGCACGACGTAGAGGTAGTACACGTGCTCGTTGCCGGGAGTGACCGACGGCAGCGTCAGCCCTCCGGGTCCGGTGAGGTCGGCCAGGGCCTCGGCGTACCTGGCGGCCACCGCACGGCGACCCGCGATGTAGCTGTCGAGCCGGTCCAGCTTCCGCCGCAGGATCTCCGCGTGCACCTCGTCCAGCCTGCTGTTGTGACCGGGGGTCCGCACCACGTAGTAGGTGGATTCCATGCCGTAGTACCGCAGCCTGCGCAGGTTCCGCATCACGGTGTCGTCGGAGGTGACGACCGCGCCGCCGTCACCGTAGGCACCGAGAACCTTGGTGGGGTAGAAGGAAAAGGCCGACGCGTCGCCCATGGTGCCTGCCAGCTGTCCGTGGTGGAGCGCGCCGTGGGCCTGCGCACAGTCCTCCAGGATGAGCAGGCCGTGGCGCTCGGCCAGCCTGCGCAACGGCGCCATGTCCACGCACTGGCCGTACAGGTGCACCGGCAGCAACGCCGTGGTACGCGGCGTGATCGCGGCCTCCACGCGCCGGTGTCCATGAGGAAGTCCTGCTCCCGGACGTCGACGAACACCGGCGTGGCGCCCGCGCCGTCGATCGCCACCACGGTCGGCGCGGCGGTATTGGACACCGTGATCACTTCGTCGCCGGGGCCGACCCCCAGCGCCTCGAGCCCGAGGAGTACGGCATTGGTGCCGTTGTCGACGCCGACGCAGTGCCGCATTCCGTGGTAGGCGGCGTACTCCCGCTCGAACTCGGACACACTCCGGCCGAGGACCAGCTGGCCTGAGTCGAAGACGGTGGTCACCGCATCCAGGACGGACTCGCGCTCCTCGGCGTACTCGGCCAGGTAGTCCCACACTCGGATCGTCATGTCGCGCCCCTCCTGGGTGGTTGTGCCGACGTCAGCGGAGGAAGCCGAGACAGGCGACCAGGTTGCGAGCCTCGACGTTGAGATGGTTGCTGTACCGGACGAAACCCAGCAGCTGTCGCGGGGTCATCCAGGCGAAGTTCTCCGGCACGTCCAGGTCGCCGTCCTCGGGCATTTCGACCAGCAGATAACGGTTCTGTGCGTGGTAGAACCGCCCGCCTTCCTCGGAGTGCACGCAGTCGAACCGGATCCGGGAGGCGGGCGCGGACAGCACCTCGGCCAGGAACGGCGGCCGGCTCTCGTCGGGCAGTTGACGGTAGTTGTCCGGGATGCACTGCGCCGTGGGCGCCATCTCGACCGAGTCGAAGGCGCCCGCTTCCGTTCTGGCCTGGATCAGCAGGTGCAGAGTTCCCTGGATGCGCTTGGCGAGGAACGCCACGACACCCTGGCCCCGTGGGGCGATCATCGGCTGCGACCAGCCGGCGACCTCGCGGTTGCTGGCCTCGACCGAGAGTCCCAGCACGGTGAAGTGCCGGTCGTCCTGGTGACTGATCGTCCCGTTCTCGTGTGCCCAGCTGGACACGGCGGACAGCGGAATCCTCCGCCTTTCCATCGTGTTGCGCGCCTTTGCCTCGGTGAACCAGATGAGCAACTCGGTCTCGGTGTGCAGCGGACGCTCCGCCGTTCCGGATGCCAGTGCCGCCCGGAACGGGTCGGAGCCGGGATCGTCGGCGTCCACCCGTGAGGGAACGATCGCGCCGGACAGCACCGTTCTGGTGTCCATGTTCACCATGTTGTCGATATGCAGCAACTCGGCGACCTGGTCTTGGCTCAGCCAGCAGAAGTCGGGTAGCAGCGGGATGTCGTCGACCACTTCGACGACCATGTTGCGGTTGCGTTTGGCCAGGAACCATGCTCCCTGCTCGGACTGCAATGCGTCGAACAGCACGCGTCCCCGCCGGGGCGAGAGGAAATATTCCAGGTATGGCACGGACTTGCCGCCGTGCGCGCCGGTGTAGTTGCTCTTGGTCGCCTGCACGGTTGGCGAGAGCTGGAGCATGTTGATGTTGCCCGGCTCCATTTTGGCCTGCAGCAGGTAGTGCGGAACTCCGTCGAACCACTTGACCAGGATGCCGAGTACCCCGTACTCCGGTTGGTCGATGATCGGCTGCTCCCAATCGCGGACAGGTCGGTGGTTCGCACCGGTGACCGAGAGACCGGTGACCGTGTAGAACCGCCCGGTGTCGTGTGCGATATCGCCATTCTCGGATATCCGCCAGCGGTCCAGTTGGTCGAGCGGAACCTCTTTGACCAGGTACTCGTTGGCCTGGCGCCGCTCAGCCAACCAGTCGCATACGTCGGCAACGGCTGAGAACATCGCCAACCTCCTTTGTCATGCAGGTTTACCGACGTTATTTGCGGTACGCCGCTTCGATAATCGGGAAAGCTACCGACCGTGGTTCGAATCGCGTTCGAGACGACGTCTACGGCACGGAAACGAATCTCTCGATGAGTGAGCCTTTTTCACGCGGAGTGACTTTCCTGGATCTGTGCATGTGGATGGGCTCGCTCGGCAGGACAAACGGACACGCCGATGGCAATATGAGATACCAACAGGTCGCTGCGGGGCACGATCTTTTGACAGACCGTTCGGTTTCCCTGGGGCTCTCATCACCCTGGGCAAGTTGACCGGGAACGTTCTGGTTCGGTCCTCCGACGACACCGTGCTCGTCGCACTTATGGAGGGGAATGTGTATGCCGACAGAAACCGACGGTAGTGAATCGGATCTAGAGTTCAACCTTCTCGGGAAGGTAGAGATACGTCGCGGCACGAAAGCCTATGGCCCGACAGCGCCCAAACTCCTGCAAACCCTGGCGTTGCTGCTGACCGAGGCAGGCATGGTCGTGCAGAGTGAGTCACTGATCAACGAGCTATGGGACGAAAGGCCGCCGGCGAGTGCCCAGCGGACCATGCAGACGTACGTGTACCAGCTCCGCAAGTTGTTGAAGGACAACAACTTGGTGGACAGGCCGGAGCGGGTGCTGCGCACGGAGGCACCCGGCTACCTGCTCGCGATCGACCGGTCCCAGGTCGACGGCTTCCACTTCGATCAACTGTCCGACCGGGGACGTGCGGAGCTGGCGGACGGACGGTTCGAGCAGGCCGCGCGGAGCCTGCGCTCGGCGTTGGGGCTGTGGTCCGGTCCGCCTCTGGCCAACGTCGAGTGCGGCCCGCTGCTCTCGGCCTACGCGGTGAACCTGCAGGAGCGTCGCCGTGAGGTGCACAGCTTGCGGATCCAGGCCGAGATGGAGGCCGGGATGCACCGGGAGCTGATCGGTGAACTCCGAGCGCTGACCACCGCGAACCCGCTCGACGAGCATTTGCACGCCCAGCTGATCCGCGTGCTGGATCGAAGCGGCCGGCGGGGCGAGGCTTTGTACGCCTACCACGGTCTGCGGGACGGGCTGCTGAAGGAGCTCGGTGTGGAGCCCTGTAGCGAGCTACAGCAACTTCATCTGGACATGTTGGCGAAAGGCTCGGCGCCGAGATCGGGACGGCGGAAGGAGCGGGAGCGAAACCGGCATATGGCGCCCCGGCCCCCGCGCCCCGCATCGTTACTCGACGGTCGCGTGGTCAGGTGATCCTCCGCACGGCGGGCGCGATCAGGACGGGGGCACACCCCGCAGCGATGCGGCGGCACGAACCCCGGAGAGCATCGCGGCCTCGGTGGTCGGCGAGTTGAAGTAGTCGCCCGCGAAGGTCACCGGCGGTGCCTGGCGGCGCGTCAGGTCGGCGGACATCCGGTACCGGCCCGGCGCCGGAATGGGGAACCCGTAGGGCCGCTCGGCGATGTGGAAGGGCTCGGGGTCAGCCGGGAAATCCGGCCACAGGGTAGGCAGCAGCGGCGTGACCGCCGCGAACTGCTCCTTCTCGGGACGACCGAGCAACCGCCTCGTGTTGGCGCGGCCCGGGTAGGCGAAAACCAGGAGCTTGTCCTTCTGCTGCCCGTGCTCGTCGCGTACCCGGCGCGGATAGGTGATCATATTGCGCAGCGGCGGATCCCCCGGTCCGCCGGCGACGATATGAGCCTCGGCGGGAAGGCTGCCGGGATCGACAAGGTAGGCGACCGAAAGGGCCGGTTCGTACTCCTGGGTTTCCAGGAACCTCCTGGTATCCAGGTCCACGAGGTCCGGGCCGAGCGAGGCGGTGAGCTTGGCGGCGATCGGCGCGGGCGTCGCGACGACGAGGTCGTCGACGGTCTCGGTCACCGGCCGTCCGTCCGCGCGGGAGGCGGTGACGTGTACTTTCCCTTCCTCGCTCCGGATGTCGGTCACCTCGTGGCCGAGCCGGAGGTCGGCGCCCTCGGCGTTGCGTTCGGCGAGCGTCTCCATGCCGTCGCGGAGCACGTAGAAGTCCGAACCGCCCATCCAGGCCAGCAGCGCCCTGGCGTGGACGGACGCGATCTCTTCGCAGGCGAAGTTCCAGAACCCCTCGATCTGTGGCCGCAGCGTGTAGTCGAAGGTCCGCTCGGACATCCGCGCGTGGCCGTACGCGGCCGCCGTGGTCCCGTCGTCGTACGGAGCGGACCGCAACGGGTCGAAGAGGTCGAGTTGCTTGCGCTGGAACACCTCTCGCAGGGTGTTGATCAGGAACGCGATCCGGCCGCGAACCGGAACGTGCTGGTAGGAGAGGAGACTGACCGGCGAGTCGGAGGACAGCCCTGCCGGTTCGCCCCGGTCGGAGATGTAGACGGTGCTCGAGATCTTCATGAGCCGGTCCTCGAGCCCGTATTCCCGGATCTGCTCGGACATCAGCCGGTAGAAGCTGACGTACATGAGGTTGATGCCGACGTCCGGTTCGATCTCCGGCCGGTGCCAGGAACGCGCCCGCCCGCCGAGGCCTTCGGCAGACTCGAAGAGCACCACGTCGCGCCCGGCCTTCACGAGATCCCTGGCTGCGGCGCAACCGGCCATTCCGCCACCGATGACGGCGGTCCGTACCCGACTGGACATGAGCACTACCTCCTCCTCAGTTCAGCAACTGCTCGATGAACTCGCCGACGATGTCCGGCCCCTCGCGGGTGAGCAGGGACTCGGCATGGAACTGCAGGGACACGAAATGCGGACCGCGCAGGGCGTAAACCTCCTCGGTCTCCGGATCCCTGGCCACTTCGACGACACCCGCGGCCGCGTGCTCGACCTTGTCCTCCGCGCTCCGGGCGGTGAACGAGTTGTAGAAGCCGACCAGCCTGCGCCGGCCGAAGAGATCGATCCACCGCTGCAGGCCCTGATTCGGTTCGTCCAGTGCGTCGAGTTCGAACCCGAGCCAGCCGGCGAGCACCTGATGGCTCAGGCAGACCGCGAGGAACGGCCGCCGGTGCGCGATCAGCCACCGCGCGGACTCCAGGAGGCGGGCGATCCGGGGATCGTTGGTGTCGCGCGGATCCCCTGGGCCGGGACCGAGGACGACGAGGTCGTGGTCGCCGAGTTCGCCGGGTTCGTCGAAGGGGCGTACCGCGATGGACAGTCCGGACGCCCGAAGCTGGTGGGCGAGCATGGCGGTGAAGGTGTCCTCGGCGTCCACGACCAGGACACGGCGCCCTGGCGGGGCGACCGGCCTGTGCGGCCTGTTCGGCCCGGTCAAGCCGCCGGCCAGCCAGAACCCGGAAACGGTCGCGTTGCGCCGGTCCAGCGCGGCGCGCACCGCCGGGTGCTCGCCGTACCTGACCGCCGAACCGCCGTTCAGCGCCTCCCGCAGCCCGGCCACCTTCGCCTTCGTTTCGGCCACCTCGGAGGCCGGATCGGAATGACGCACCAGCGTGGCGCCCGTGCCGATCCGGACGCGCCCCTCGCGGTCGATGTCCGCGGTCCGGATCAGAATGGTGGAGTCGAGCGTGCGCCCCCCGTGCCGGTCGTGGCCGATGAGTGCGGCGACTCCGCTGTAGTAGCCCCGGCCGTAGGGCTCGTAGCGGCTGATCACCCGGCACGCGTTCTCCAGCGGGCTGCCGGTGACGGTAGGGGCGAGCAGAGTCTCGCGCAGGATGTCCCTCGGGTCGCTGCCGGTGCGCCCCTCGATGAAGTATTCCGTGTGGGCGAGCCGGGCCATCTCCTTGAGCCGTGGTCCGGTCACCCGGAGCCCGCTGCCGCAGATCCGGGCCATCATCTTGAGTTCCTCGTCGACGACCATGTAGAGCTCGTCGGTTTCCTTGGGGTTGTCGAGGAAACTCAGCAACCCCGCCAGGGTCGGCCCGGAGTCCGGGTAGCGGTAAGTCCCGCTGATCGGGTTCATGGTCGCCACGCCCCCGTGCAGGGTGACGTGCTGTTCCGGGCTGGCACCGACGAACGTGCGGTCGCCGGTGCGCACAAGGAACGTCCAGTAGGCACCGCACTCACTCGCCAGGAGGCGCCGGAACAAGGTCAGCGCGCTGCCGAGCGTGTCCCCGGTGATCTCGGCGACGAAGGAGCGCTTGACGACGAAGTTGGAGCCCTCGCCGTGCCTGATCTCGTCGGCGATGACGTCCCGCACGATGCCGGCGTAGGTCTCGTCGGGCACGTCGAAGTGGCCGTCCGACACCTGGATGCCGGTGTCCGGAATCAGGGAGAGAAAGTCGGGGACCGGAATGGTGTCCTGTCCGGTGACGCGCATCGCGAGCAGCGGTGTGGCGTCGTCGACGCAGGCGAATCCACGTTCTCGCACCTGCCGGTACGGGATGATCACCAGCGTCTGGTGCCGCGGCTCGTCCGGCCGCCCTTCCGGTTCAGGCAGCGGGACCTCGGCGAGCGAGCCCAGTTCGGACATCTCACCGACGAGCAGCTCGATGGGTGCCGCCTCGTTCGTGGCCGGGCGGTGCAGCAGTGCGAACTCGGGTGGATCGGGACCGGACACCAGGTCGATGAGATCAGCCGCCATGGCTGGTCCTTCCTCCTCCACCCGCACCGGTGCCCGCCAGGGAAGCGGCACCGAGCTGGGCGAGCAGCGTCCCGGTCGTGCCGACGACGGCGCACCGCCGGGCTCCGTAGTCGAGCGCCATGCGGTGCTGCTCGCGGGAGAAGTCGGCGAGCGCGTCGGCGACGAGGATCGGCTGGATGTCGTGGGTGAACGCGTCGATCGCGGTCGCCAGTACGCCCACGTGTGCGTACACCCCGCAGATGAGCAGCTGGTCCCGCCCGTGTTCGCGGAGCAGCCGAAGCAGTTCGCTCTCGAAGAACGCGCTGTAGCGCCACTTGGTGAGCAGCCAGTCGTCCGGCTCCGGCGCCAGTTCCGGCAGTACGTCCCGATCGGCGGGGTCGGTGCCCATACCCGGCCCCCAGAAGTCCTTGAGCAACCCACGCTGCTCTTCGGTCATCCCGCCGGGCTGCGCTGTATAGGCGACCGGAATCCCGAGGCTCGCGCAGCGGTCCCGCAGCAGGGCGATATTGGCCACCAGCTCGGTTCGAAGCGAACCTGGCAGCGGCCGGAGAAAGTAGCGTTGCATGTCGTGCACGAGCAGGACGGCGCGGTCCGGTTCCGCGACCCACTTGGCGATATTGCCGGGCAGCTCCGTCTCGCCCGGCAGGGGGTAAGGCTCGATCTGGGGAATTCCTGCCATGGTGTGTCCGTCACCTCCAGGTCAGGCGGCACCGCGCAACCGGCGGGCCAGCTCCAGCCGCTTGATCTTGGTGGTTGCGGTATGCGGCAGGTCGCCGAGCTTCCACTGCACGGGGTCGGCCATCTCCGGCAGCCCGTCGACGGCGCTGCGCCATGCCGAAGGATCCAGGGGTCGATCGTCCTTTGTGGACACCACCGGCACGGGTGCGCCGTGGCCGTCCGGGACGATGATCACCTCGGCCAGCTCGGGGATGCGGGTGAACAGTTTGTCCTCGATCTCCAGCGTGCTGTCGATGCCGTCGATCTCGTCGACCTCGCGGTCCAGCAGGTGCAGGCAGCCCCAGCGGGTGCGGTAGCCGACGTCGCCCATACGCCACCAGCCGTCGTTGACCTGCTTCTCCCAGCGAGGGTGCTCGCCGAGGTAGGTGACGATCCGCCCGTCACTGCGCACCTCGATATGGCCGGGGGAGGCCTTGGTCGGCCGGTTGCCGTCGCGGCTGACCACCCGCACCCCGGTCATGCCGGGGAACGGCCTGCCGACGCAGCGGCCGTCGGCGTCGGTGTCGCGTTTGCGACTGTAGGTCCGCCCGGCGATCGGGCCGACCTCGCTCTGGCCGTACATCTGCACGAAATGCGGGTTGTCGCGCCGGGAGGCGGCGAGCAGCCGGTGCACGGTCCTCGGGTGGATGGCGTCGAACGTGCTGCTGAAGTATTTGACGCCTGCCAGCGGGGCGCGCGGGTCGTCGGCGAGTTCTTCCCAGCGCAGGAACGAGTTCGGGTGTGCCTCGATCAGGCCGGGTGGCACCTGGGTGAACAGCTCGGCGACGGTCTCGGGTTCGTCGTCGGCGAGCACGATGATCGAATGTCCCTGGAGGATGGAGATCGGCATCGCGGTGAACATCCGCGAGTGTACGAACGACACGTGGATGGCGACCGGTTCGGAGCGCCGCACCAGCGACGCGACAGTCCCTTGTGGACGGTAACGCGCCTCGAAGGTCCGTCCGGTGTGGACGGCCAGTTTCGGGATACCGGTGGTGCCCGACGTGTGGGTGATCAATGTCGGCTCTTCCGGCGGCCGGGTCACCGGCGCGATCCTTTCCACGCCGGCGAAGTCGTGCAGACTGGTGGCATGCTCGTACCGGCCCGACGCGAGCAGCACGCCGCGGGTCAGGCCGGCGATGCCGGCGGGCAGGTCGTTCTCCAGCTTGGCCTGGTCGGTGACCAGGTGGGGGTGGTCGACCCTCCGGACCAGCTCGGCGACCGTTTCGCCGTCCAGCATGGGCGACAGCAGCACGGGCACGCCGCCCGCACGGACGATCGAGCAGGCGAGCAGGGTGATGTCGAAGCTGTTGCTCTTGTGCACCACCACCCGCTCGCCGGGGCGGACGCCCGCCGCCCACAGCCGGGAGGCGATGTCGCCGACCAGGTCGGCGATCTCGGTCAGGGTGAACCGGCGGCCGCGGCCGGGGGCCAGGTCGAGGTCGTGGTCGAGGAGCACGAGGCTCGCCGGATGCCGCCGCGCGGCGCGGTCGAACAACGTACCGAGCCGGATTCCCCTGTTGCGTACGCGCTGCAGGAACATCAGCGCACCTCCTCGATGACGTCCTTGAGCCGCTTGAGCGTGTCGTCGAGGTCGCGTTCCAGTTTGGCGGTCCAGTCCTCGATGAACCGCCTGCGCTCGGCCTCGTCGAGATCCGCGACGATCTTGTGGATTCCCGCGGTGGCCTTGCCCATCCGGAAATGGTGCGTCAGCAGGCAGCCGGACGCGATGGGCTCGAGGTCGAAACCCCACACGCTCTCCTGGTCGGCACCCGCGTGCGACAACATCATCCACTGGAACGTGCTACCGGGTTCGGCAGCGACGACCCGGGACTCGGTGTGCCAGGTGCCGCGTACCAGCGGGGCCCAGCCGACGACATCCTCACCACGCAGGTTCTCGCCACGGAACACGGCGCCGACCGTCGACGGCGTGCCGGAAACCCATTCCCCGCCACGACATTCCGGGCTCCATTCCCCGCTGCGCCCCAGGTCGCTGACGACGGCGTAGGCCTGTTCCGGGCCGGCGGCGACCTCGATACCGGCACGCAGTTCGAACAGTGGGGTCTGGTCGATCACGGATGCAGACATGTCCTGATCGTGGCAGCGGGCCGGCCGGTGTGGCTGGGTACGGCGCAGAGTTGGTCAGGTCGGCCGGCGACCTGACAGAGTGCGCAAGGTTGTCGTGCGTGGTGCGGTCCGGGTGGGAGAATGCGATTGTGCGTGCTGCCTACATCGAGCGGCTCGGACCGCCCGAGGAGATCCTGTCCGGGGAACTGCCCGAGCCTGTGCCGGGCCCGACCGACGTGCTGGTGGACGTGCTGGCCACCACGGTCAACCCGGTGGACACGTTCGTGCGGTCGGGCAAGTGGCGTACGCCGATTCCGTTCCCGTTCGTGGTCGGCAGGGATCTGGTGGGCAGGGTCGCCTCCGAGGCGTCCGGCTTCGCCGAGGGGGAGCGGGTTTGGTGTGGCAGCCTCGGCCACGGCGGCAGGCAGGGCGCCGCCGCGCAACGGGCGGTGGTCCCGGCCGACCGGCTCTACCGGCTTCCTCCCACACTGTCCGAAGAGGACGGTCTGGAGGCGGTGACGGTGCTCCATCCCGCGGCGACGGCCTACCTCGCGTTGTTCACCCACGGCCGGTTGCGGGTGGGGGAGACGGTGGTCGTCGCCGGCGCAGGGGGCAACGTCGGCAGCGCGGCGGTGACACTGGCCGCCGAGGCAGGCGCGCGGGTGGTGGCGACCGCGGCGGCCCGGGACGAGGAATACTGCCGGTCGCTGGGCGCCGCGGAATTCGCCGACTACCGCGACCCGGCGGCGTTACAGCGGCTGTGCACCGGCGGCGTGGACATCTACGTGGACACGTCGGGCACCAACGACCTCGGCGTGGCGGTGGAACTACTGGCGTTCCGCGGCCGGATCGTGCTGCTCGCCGGACTTCGTTCCCGTCCGGTGCTGCCGGTGGGAGAGCTGTACCTCAACGACGGCACGATCACCGGTTTCGTCATCTCGAAAGCAACCACGGAGGAACTCGCCGGCGCCGCCCGCGCGATCAACCGCCTGCTGGCGGCCGGCACCTTGCGCGCCAAGGCGATCGAGCACCTGCCGTTGGATGCCATGGCGAAGGCCCACACCCGCCTCGAGCGAGGCGAACTCCACGGCCGCCGCCTGATCCTCACCCCCTGAACCGGGCGGGCTTCGGCCCGGTCGCTCTACTCAGTTGCCAAGCTGGTGTCAGCGTCCTCATGGGACGTCCGTCGATGTCTCCGAAATCCACAGTGGACTCGCGCCCGTGCGTGCGGATCCGCATCGTTGGACAGGTGTGGCGGAGGATAGGTGCTGACGGGGTACGCCGTTGACCAGGTATGACAGAAGATGTCGTGGCTGCGTGTGGTTGATCATTCACTCTGATGGAGTCTTTCTTGACTCGATAGTGGTCGTGAAGAGTCGTCCTGTCTTTGTGGGTCGCGTGGCGTCGGGGACGCGCGTTGACCGGGCCGAGGGGGTCCTTTTCGATGGTGCGTCCGTCAGTGGCGCGTGGCTTCAGGCTGCGCACGTTACCCATGATCTTTCTGATGTTGGCTGGTGTCGTCGTGGTGACGGCCAGTTCGCCGAAGAGTTCGCTGCCTGATGCGGTGGTGCCGGTGGCGGAGGCGCCGGACTCGGCTGCGGCGTTCGCCGCCGCGCGTGCGCAGGGCACGCCGGTTGGGGTGGCCGACCTGACCGGTGAGGCCAAGAAGGTGCTGGCGAATCCGGACGGAACGTTGACGGCGCAGCTGTCGCCGCAGCCGGTGCGTGTCCGGCAGGGCAGTGGCTGGGTGCCTGTCGATACCGGGCTGGCGTCCATGCCGGATGGTTCTGTGAGGCCGAAGGCCGCGGTGGCCGATGTGGCGTTCTCTGCGGGTGGGAGTGCGGCGCCGTTGGTGCGCTTTTCCCGCGAGGGCAAGCGGATGGCGTTGCGCTGGCCAGGTGTACTGCCCAAGCCTGAACTCGAGGGAAGCTCCGCGAGATATCGCGAGGTGCTGCCGGGTGTCGATTTGGAGATGCAGGCGGAGTCCGAGGGCTACAACCAGCGTTTCGTGATCAAGACGCCCGAGGCCGGACGCAATCCTGCTCTGATGTCCATCAAGCTCGCGCTCGAGACCGAGGGTGTGCGGCTCAGTGCGGACGACGCCGGCCGGGTCCAGGCGGTGGATTCCGCGGGGGAGCAGGTCTTCGTCGCGCCGGCCGCGACGATGTGGGACGCGCGGGGCCGGGATGCCACGAGCACGCCGGTCGCGGTCGCGGTCGATGACTCCTCGATGACGTTGACGCCGGATGCCGTCATGTTGGCGGATCGGAACACGCGGTACCCGGTGGTGGTCGACCCGGATATGCGGTCGCCTGGCCAGAGCATGTGGGCGAAGGTGTTCCGCGGACACCCCGGCAACTCGTATGTCAACGGCACAGGTGACAAGGACGCGTGGGCGAAGGTCGGAAAGTGTACGTGGGCCCAATGTCAGGAGATCGACCTCGCCCGCACGTTCTTTCAGTTCGATACTGCCTTCCTTGCGGGGAAGATCATCAAGCAGGTCGATTTTAATACGGCGGTATCGCATGGGCCGGATTGTGGCGCGAACGAGCATAAGCTGTTCATCGCGAACCGAAATCTGGATTGGGGAGTCAACTGGGGCAATCAGCCTGGCGGGCAGGAGGTTTCCACTTCTCAGGTGCCAGGTAGCTGGAATGATTGTCCGGGTAACCGGCCGGCGAGGTTCGGTGTCGGTCTCTTTATCAATCCGAATGGATCGTCCACCTATTTCCTGAAGGCGACGTCGGAGACAGACTCCGACGCATGGCGCAAGTACGACGTCCCGAGCACGATCCTGCAAATCAGGTACAACACGAAACCGAACCCGCCTTACGAGATGAAGACCGATCCCCCGCTGCCTGCTCCGTGCCGGTGGTGTGAGGGTGTGCCGTATGTCGGTGACAGGTCCATTCGGCTGCTGAGCAGGGATGCCGGGTGAGCGTGGCTTTGTTGGTGGCACGGTCGATGCTTCGACCGGGCTAGTGCATCTGGGTGCCCGCGACTACGACGCGGATCTGGGCCGTTTTGTGTCTCTCGATCCCGTTCTGGATCCGAGCAGCCCGCAGCAGATCAACGGCTATAACTATGCGAACAGCAACCCGGTCGTGCTGAGTGACCCTACTGGGTTGGCGCCTGAGGACTCGCCTGGCTATTGCGTCGGTCGTTATGGCGACTGTGGGATTGATCCGGCGGTCGGGGGCGATATTCGAGGTCACTACAGCGACGAGCAGCTCTCCCAGAAGGGTGTCAAGCGCGGTCAGGCTGCTTCTGAGGAGAAGCGTCGGCAGCGGAATCGTGCGCAGGCGACCGGTGCGAAGCGTGAGTCTCCTTCGTTTCTTGAGTGGCTGGATGCGGCTCTTCCGCCGTTCAGTGGGTTGGGTGCGGTCTACCATTTGATCAGGGCGGAGAGCCCGTCCGAGGCGGTGCATCGTGGTCTGGATATCATCGGCTACGTACCGATAATCGGTGAGGCAGCGGATATTGCTAACGCCGGCTTGTACGCTGGGGATGGCGATGACTTCAATGCCGCACTCTCCGCCGGGGCCGCGATTCCCTTCCTCGGCTGGGCAGCCGCCGGAGCCAAGGCAGGCAAACAGGGGCTCAAGCAAGCAGCCGCGACGGCACCTGGCGTCGCAAAGGAACTTCAGGATGGAAAGTCACTATTTCACTACACGGACGAGGCTGGACAGGCCGGTATCCGCGAGAGTGGCGAGCTGCGGCCTTCGCTGAAGGCGGCGAATCCGACGGATGCGAAGTTCGGCGATGGCCAGTATCTGTCCGATATCGCACCGGGTAGCAGGACATGCAGCCAATTGTCACGTTGCTTCCTCGGCATGCCCTTCCAAGGGGCGAGGTTCACTCATTATGTTGAGATCGACGTGACAGGGCTCAATGTGATGAAGGGGCGCGATAATGTCTTCGTTATACTTGGAGATACACGCTGGACGTGACTAGTCGAATCGTGGGCTGGGGGAAAAACTGACCATGGAGTACTTAAAGGTTCGCTGGCATCACGAGTTCCCTGAGGAGCCCGTACTGTTGTACAGCGAGCTAGATGCCGAACGGTACGAAACCAGAAAAGTTGAGGTCTACCGTAGCGGGCGCCATGACTGGGCCGATGCTCAGGCATCGACCGGCACGACGCTACTTGGTGAGCTGCCAGTGCCCAGCTTTGTCGACATTGCTGGCCAATCGGAGTTCGCGCCGGAGGTGATCGACCGCAAAGTGTTTGAAGAAGTGTGGCTAAGGGCTACCGCCGGATGATCAAGTTGGTCGCGTCCAAATTTCGGCGAGTCCGGTCACACTAATACCCGTCTCGGTGCGGCCGTGCAGCAGAGTCTGGACTGGAATGTCGAAAACCGGCTGGAGAAGGTCACCGAGGGCGCCTCGGGCAGGGCCTTTCTGTATGACGCTGATGGCGGCCGGTTTATCCGTCACGACCCGACCGGCTCCACGCAGGCTATAACTATGCGAACAGCAACCCGGTCGTGCTGAGTGACCCGACTGGGTTGGCGCCTGAGGACTCGCCTGGCTATTGCGTCAGTCGTTATGGCGACTGTGGGATTGATCCGGCGGTCGGGGGCGATATTCGAGGTCACTACAGCGACGAGCAGCTCTCCCAGAAGGGTGTCAAGCGCGGTCAGGCTGCTTCTGAGGAGAAGCGTCGGCAGCGGAATCGTGCGCAGGCGACCGGTGCGAAGCGTGAGTCTCCTTCGTTTCTTGAGTGGCTGGATGCGGCTCTTCCGCCGTTCAGTGGGTTGGGTGCGGTCTACCATTTGATCAGGGCGGAGAGCCCGTCTGAAGTCGGGCATCAGGCTCTGGATGTTCTCGGCTATATACCGTTGCTCGGTGAGGCTGCGGATATTGCGAACGCTGGGTGGTATCTCGACGAGGGCGACGACTTCAACGCCGCACTCTCCGCCGGGGCCGCGATTCCCTTCCTCGGCTGGGCAGCCGCCGGAGCCAAGTCAGGCAAACAGGCGTTAAAGAATACGCCCGTTTCTATTGGTTCACCAGGGTCGCTGTTCAAGAATGTCGATGATGACGTTGTTTTCACTATACCGACGCAAAGGGGCTACAGGGAATCGTCGAATCTTCATCCATTAGAGCTGACGTCAAGGGGTGTACATACGTGACGAAAGAAATGTTGGACGCAGGGTCAGTGCATAACTCCTTGTTTGCCGGCGCGCCGTCCCATTTCGGCAGGGGAGGCTATGTAATCGCCGTAAGGCCGGCTGCTGGCAGCTCGTTCCGGGCCGGAGAGCAACCCAATGAGCTGATCCACCAGGGATCGCTGAGGTTCGCGCCAGAGGATGTAGTCTATGCGGGCGTGAATCCGTTCGGATAGGAGTAATTAGTGAACATACACTTTTCTGCGCGAGAGCTAGAAGTGATGGTTTCATCGGCGATTAGGGCAAAGTTTGACGACCCAGTTGCATTTGAGCCATTTTTCGGAAGTTCCTTTCTGGTCGCCGCACATCGTCGACTGTTCGAAACGCTATTGGCAGAATGCGAAGAAGAATGATCTGGATCGCAAGCAAAGGTGGGCAGACTGGAGGACTTGGTCGACAAGGGAATTTGAGCGAGAAATCATAGTTCGACACGCTGCAGCGCAGGCACTTTGGGGTGAGTGGAGCCATGAACATCGCCAACAAGTCCTG
This sequence comes from uncultured Actinomycetota bacterium, assembly GCA_963766045.1. Taxonomy (GTDB): domain Bacteria; phylum Actinomycetota; class Actinomycetes; order Mycobacteriales; family Pseudonocardiaceae; genus Amycolatopsis. Next base: position 1,279,032 of record CAVXYN010000003.1, read on the forward strand.
CGAACCTATTGCTCACCTTTCTTGCCTACTGACGAAGAGCTGGATGGCATGATTTCTGAAATAGTTAGTATTCGCACGGGAAATTAGGGCGGGGCTGGCAGGAAGTCTTGTGGACTTTTCGCAAGTCTGCTCGGCATGAGATCTACGCGGATTCGAGCTGGCAGTCTTGGTAGCGGCCCGGAGTAAATGTGCCTGCGGTTCTGGTGCATCTGGGTACCCGTGAATATGACGCTGATCTAAGTCGCTTTGCGTCGCTCGATCCGCTCTTGGACCCGAGCAGTCCGCAGCAGATCAACGGCCACAATTATGCGAATAACTCGCCGATCAGCCTGAGCGACCCGAGCCCAGCGGCCGTCGCGATCGGTGTCCCAGGGATCGAAGCGGGGTTGCGCGTCATCGGGCCAGTGCCGAAGGTGTGGCCGATCTCGTGCCTGGTGCAGCTGTTCGCTCGTGCGTCGTGCACCAGCTGCGGCAGGAATCGTTAGGCCTGTTCGATCAGACTGGCGACCAGGGTCCGTGCCAGGCTTGGTCGCGGCTGGCCGCAGTGATGACGTCCCGTGCTGATCATCGACGGAGCCTGCTTCTCGGACTTTGACGGGTTCGCCGTGAGTTCTCGCGGCTGCTCCGCGACTACACGTGGCAAGGAAACCTGGACGCTTTCAACGCACACTCGGTGGAGGCTTCGGGACACCTTAGGACGGTCTGGTCCTAAAAGGGCTGATTTTGAACCGCTAATCAAATGTGGCGTGTCAGTCTGCTGGTAGCGGACTTCTTCCTTGCCGAAGAAGGCTTCGACGCGGTCGGGCTGGTTCTGGCGGCGGCGCAGGTGGGCGCGGCCGGGGTCGGCCAGTTCGGCCTTCCCGCGGGGGCTTGTTGTTGCGGTGACGTGGTGTTTGAGGTCGGCGTTGAGGAGTTCGACGGGGTTGAGTCGGGGCCGCGGCCGGGCAGGAAGTGCATCTCGATTCGTGCTTCCCGCTCGGCCAGCACCGGCCCAGGACCTTTGCCGTGGCTGGGGCGCCCGTCCACGATCAGGTGGATCTTGCGGTCCAGATGCCGCACCAGCCGATCCAGGAAGCCGATCATGACCGCGACATTGAAACCGCCCTCGAACACGGTGAAATACAGTTCGCCCTTGTTGCTGATCGCGGCTATCGCGTTCACGGCGAACCGTTCCGACCGTTGGGCACCACCGGGGTCTGCCCGACCTGCAGCCCACGTGGCCGTCACCGTCGCGTCCGAGCGCAGCCCGGTCTGATCCAGCCACAGGATCGTCGCCTTCTCTTTCCGCGCCCGCTCGACGATCGCCGGGTATCGCTGCTGGAGCCACTCGGTGACTTTCTCCGGATTTTTCTCATACGCCACCTGGACCGGTTTCTGGGCGACAGACCCCACGACCGCAGTACTTCCCGACCGTCACCCGCGACAATTCCAGCCCGAACCAGCGTTTCATCAGCTCACCGACCTGACCCCGGGTCAACACCAGCCCCGGCAACGCCAGCTGATCCGGAGACCTCCCCAGCACCGCCCGCTTCACCCGCGCCTGCTGCTTCACATCGAGCGCCTTCTGCTCCCCAGCGCGCCGGCCACGTTTCCCGGCATACAACGCCCGATTCCCGTTACGCTCGAACGCCGTCCACCACCGCGTCACAGACCGCAACGACACCCCGAACAACTCCGCCGCCTCGACCTGCGACCGACCAGACTGGACCGCGGCGGCCACCCGCCGCCGCAGATCCTCCTGCGATTGCTGGGAAAGCCGCCGCGCATCCGTCACCCGAACCTTCGCACTCACACCACGATCATGCCACATTTGCCTTACGGGTCAATAACTATGAGCGGTCCCGGTCCGTGCTCGGCTACGAGGCGATGATCCGAAGGCGACAGCGACTTCTCCTCACCTGCCACCCTTCGAACCGTTCGAGAGTCCAGGCCGAGATTGTCAGCGCGAAGCGTGGCGAAGGTCCAACGCTGTTCGATGAGATCGTCGACATCGTCCGCGATCACGGCCCCGATGGCGACGAGTCCGGAGACAGCATCCATCTGGAGTTGCTCTGACTGGACGGACCTCGCCGATGGACTGGGAGACTCGGTTCTCCGCATTACAGTGCCCTGGCCGAACGTGCACCTCGCGGCACGAGAGTGCGTTTAGATCTTGGCCTGATGCCGCCTTTGTAGAGCAGCTACTCGGTTTGGGAGGGCTGTCGGTGGCTGTCCGCAGCCTGTTGGACTCGCTCGATGTGACGGGCCCACCACGCGGCATCGCCAATATCGTCGTGGTCAGCTCCTGCTCGCCCATCGATCATCTCGCGGAGGATGTCGGTATGTCCTGCATGCTGGGCGGTTTCGACGATGACGCGGACGAGTAAGGAGCCAAGGGTGGTCTTTTGTCGGTCCTCGGGCCACCACTCGACATGCGCCGGGGCATCCAACCCCAGCTGATCGATCGACTGATCGGAGTGCTTCCACGAGGCTCGATACAACTCGACCATGTCGTCTCGTGTTTGTTCAGCGGTGGCCCACATGTCAGCACTGTCCTCGATCGACCCGTCCTCGACCCAAGGCAATCGAACGGCTGAAGGACGGGAAACGCAGTCACCCAGATAGCCGAACTCGATCCCGGCGAGGTGCTTGATCAGCCCGAGCAGATTGGTGCCCGTGGGCGTCATCGGTCTGCGGACGTCGTACTCGGTCAACCCTTCCAGAGACCCAAGAACACGCTCCCGCGATCGTTGAAGGTAATGACGTAGATCAGACGCTAGGGCACTGTGTCGGTCCATACGGCGAGGCTAGCCCCGACCACCGACAGTCTGGACTACTGACGACCACGAGCTGGTCGTTCGCTGGTGATCACGAGCGGTCCTCGGAGTGTTTGTGTGACAACAGCAACTCGGTCGTCGTGGGCTGGACGGTTCCCGGTGCGTAGCCGTGAAGCCTTGCGTCTTCGCCGGAGCATTCCCATGCCTGGTTGGCGAGCTGCAGCGTGCCCCAGAAAGATTCCATCATGGAATTGTCGTAGCAGTCGCCGACGGTGCCCATGGAGCCGAGTAACCCGGCGTTGCGGAGGCGTTTCCCGAATGCCCAGGAAGTGTATTGCGTTCCGTGGTCGCTATGTAGAATCGTGGTGTTTTCCTTGGTTTCCGGCGCAGGAGGGCCATGTCGAGTGCGTCAGTACGAGTTCTGTTCTCATGTGGTAGTCGATAGACCATCCTATGATCAGCCGTGAGTAGGCGTCCATGACCGCGGCGCAATAGACTTCCCTTCCTGGGTGGGATGCTCGGTGATGTCGGTCAGCCATAACCGGTCGGGCGTCCACGGTGAACTGGCGGTTGACCAGGTCCGGCCGGTCGGCGGCCGGGTCTGACCGTGGTCCTGGGCGTCTGCGCCGGTAGAGGCCCTGGATGCCGGCTTGGCGCATCAGCCGCTCGACACGTTTGTGGTTGAAGTTCAGGCCCGCCCGAGCGCCAGTTCGGCGTGCACCCGCGGCGAGCCGTAGGTGCCTCGCGAATTGGCATGAACCTCCTTGATATGCTTCAGCAGCAATTCGTTCTCCTCCTCGCGCTGTGACACGGGGCGGCCTAGCCAGTCGTAATAGCCGGAACGGGACACGCCTAATACCCGGCAGGACACCGTGACCTCGATAGCGTCGTCGGCGAGCTCATGGACCAGCGGGAAGATTATTTGGGAGCACGTTCTCCCGGGCGAAAAAAGCCGCCGCGCGTTTCAGGATCTCGTTCTCGATCTCCAGCTGCCGGTTCTTCGGCGCAGCTCGGCGAGTTCCTTCTTCTCCGCGCTCGTCATCCTCGTTGGCGCCGTTCTCGTCGTCGTCGGCCTGGGCCAACCAATTCCGCAGGCATGACTCGCTGATCCCTAAATCCTTGGCCATCTCTGCGACGGTTTGTCGCCCTTGCGGGCCTACTCGATCGCTCGCAGACGGAACTCAGGCGGGTGTGGCGCAGGCATGAGAACATCCTTCCTGGTGGCAGGGTCACCTCAGGTAGGTGTCCGGGCAACGGGGGGAAGCTCAGAGATTGCAGCGGGCAGCTTCAAAAGGTCTTCAGGAACCGACACTGAGGTTTCTCAGTGGGATTGTGTTGAGGCTGGGGCAGGGTCGGGACGGGGCGAGCTGGCACGAGCGTGTCACGGTGGGATGATGGGCGGAGCCGCTGGTAGGAAGCAATCGACCAAGATCAGCTTCATCCACAAGGGGCTCCATGATTGCCTATCCTGCCATGCTGGACGTGCCGCGCGAACTGGCCTGGTTCTTGGCGAGTCTGCTGGCAGACCATCGCCGTGAACTGGGCACCTGCCCGGGGGCGCGGGCGCTGTCCTGCTTCAAGCAAGCGGTGTCCGCACTGGTGTGGTTCCGGGAGAAACGCAGCATTCCGTTGACTGGCAAGGGGTTCGGGATTTCCCAGGCCACTTCCTACCGTTACCTCGACGAGGCGATCGACGTGCTGGCCGTCTGCGCTCCCGACCTGCACGACGTGCTGCGCCGAGTCGCAGCCGAGGGCTGGTCGCACGTGATCCTGGACGGGAACATCGTGGATTCTGATCGGTGCGCGGAGAAGACCCTCAACACCCACGGCGACATCGTCGACGCCTGGTACGCGGGCAAGACCCACGATTTCGGCGGCAACGTTCAAGCCGTGATGCGCCCGGACGGCTGCCCATCTGGATCTCGCAGGTCGCACCAGGATCGACACACGACCTGACTGCTGCTCGCGACCACACGCTCGGCGCGCTGTGCTGGGCCGCCTCGCAACTGAATCTCCCCACGCTGGCCGATCCCGGCAATCAGGGCGCCGGCATCGGCGTACACACCCCGATCAAACAACCCTTGGGAGGAACACGTCTGGCCGTGGACAACCGCGCCTACAACAGAGTGCTGCGCGCTCTGCGCCCCAGGAGAACGCGGATTCGCCCTCCTCACCGGCCGATCTGCCTCCAACACGTCACCGCCAGCCCCAGCAAAATCGGCGACATCGTGCAAGCCACCCTCGCCCATTTCGAAACACAACTACCTACCCCACTGAGAGCCCACGGTTACCGGCGGGGTCCACTGTGGATTTCAGCCGAGCTCGGCGAGTTTGCCCTCCAGCACGGCACGTTCACGGCCGTTCCCGCACAGCCGGACGGCCGCCTCGAACTCGGCGCGCGCCTCGCCGGCACGTCCGAGCCTGCTGAGCAGCTCGCCGCGGACGCTCGGCAGCAGGTGCGATCTCGACAGCGCGCCGTCGGCGACCAGCCCGTCCACGATCGGCAGCGCCGCGGCGGGCCCCCTGGCCATGGACACCGCGACCGCCCGGTTCAGGTCGACCACTGCGACGGGGCGAGGCGGCTGAAGCGCCGCGAAGAGGAGGACGACGAGGACTTCGAGTTCGTCGTTTCGACCGACGTGGCGACCGCGCTCGGGGACTCTCGGCGATCGCCGCCCTGCAGTCTGTATGCGCCGAGGCGCCGGCGGCGACTCCTGCTCCTTGCGCCGGCCGAGCGCGGCCCGGCCCCGTGCGGATCGCGGAGTGCTCCGAGCGGCGGCGGGCCTTGACTTGAGTGAGCACGTGCAGTTCCGAGCTGTTTGGCTGGCGCGGGGCGGGGAGCGCGCCGCGGCTCAGCTCGAAGGAGCGCCAGCAGGCCGTGCACCTCGGGCTCTGTCTGGCACCAGCCGGGTCAGGACCCGGGCAAGGCGCTGCGCCTCACCGGCGAGGGCTTAATGGATCAGGTCGCCGCCGGGAGCTGGCTGTTCACCCCTCGGTGAAGATCAGGTCCACAAATCCGTGCTTGAAGGGTTGCTGAGTGGCTCGTCTCACCCGCTCCCGCTGCGGGCGGCACCCTAAACTGTATGCGGGCTGCTCCGAGGGTCTTCGTCGCTGCGGTTATGGGAGCCTGCACGGGCGCGGTCGGGGACGAGCCAACCCCTTGGTGATCTCGTCGCTGGCCAGGATGCGAATGATGCGGCAGGCTGAGCTAGTGACCCGTGAGCCCCGCGGTGAAGAACCGGGTGGCAGGAGATGAACATCAGCGCGAGCACGTCGTCGTTGACCTGGTCGGGCTTGAGCAGTACGCCTCGACCCCGCTCAGGCAAAAAGTTCGTGGCTTTTTTGCTCCCCGGCAGTGAGAGGGCCGCCCTCGCCAAGGTCCGGCGGGCGACGGTGGGGATCCTCCTGTCCTTGTGTGTGAAGTGCCGTCGGTACGCGTCGAAGTCCGCGTGCGCGGCCGACGGCGGGCAACAGGTCGACGGGTCGCGCGGGACGCCTTCCTGTGCGGCCAGGCCACGCAGCGCCTCGGCCAGCGCCTCCTGGTGCAAGGTCCTCGGCCAGCGCGTGGTCGCCGGCGGAGCGCGCGAGCGCACTGACCATCCGCGCGGACTCGATCCGCCATACGGACGCGATGGCTTCCTCGGCCAGCTGGATGTCTGCCATCGCCAGGAGCTGGCTGGTCGCCCTCACGCGAGGGCCAGCGGTTCCTCCTGGATCCACTCGTCGCTCTGCTGGAGCTCGTCGATCGTGGCGACCCGGCGCACTGGGCTCGAAAATGCCGGGGCCGGCGATCATCATCGTGTGCTGGGCGCGACACGAGCCCTGAGGCGACGTCGAGGATGAAGACAACGGCGAAGAGCTCCGGGGGCTCGCTTGCAGGCCGTCGGTGACCACGGGCGACTGGGAAGGAGTCGACGACCACGTCGTCCGCCGTCGACGGCGAGCCCCTCCGCGGCGACGGAGCACTCCTGTCCGGATCAGCTCGTCGTTGAACCGGCCCACCGTGTCCATGCACCTCGGTCGACGTCGAGGTCATGGGACGCGGCGATGGTCTCGTCAGTGCTCCGCATGATCAGCATGTACTTCACGGCTGTCGTCTCCTCGGTTTGGCCGGGTCCTTTCTGGACCCTCTCACCTCCCGGTCGAACGGGGAACGCCGCGGATCGACACGCGGCGGAATCTTTTTCGCGGCGTCAGCCCATCGCCTCCCCGATCGCCTCGGCGAGCACGCTCGTCGCGGCGCGCAGGGTCGCGGGCTCGGCGCCGGTGTAGCTGAGCCAGACGTGGCTGGCGGGTGGTTCGCCGGGGAAGTAGGCGTGGCCGGGGTTGGCCGCCGCCCGGGGTCGGCGGCGGCTCGCAGGTGGGGATGCACTCCCGTAGCGCCGCGATCAGGGTGTCCCGGCGCTGCCGTAGTGCCCCGCGCAGCCGAGAGAGATGCCGGGGCCAGCCGGGCGCGGTGACCACCTCCAGCGCGGTGTGCTGCATCGGGGTCGCGACGAACATGCCGTCCCCGACGTAGCCGCGGCGCAGCCTGGTCAGCACCGGCCCGCGGGCGGCGAGGCCGGCCACCCGCAGCCCCGGCGCGACCGCCTTGGTCAGCGAACGGACGTAGACCACGTGCCCGTCGGGGTCGCTGCCCGCCAGCGGGGGCGGGCTGGGCCGGTCCAGGTCGACGTCGCGGACCCAGTCGTCCTCGACGAGGAAGGCGCCCGCCCGTCGCAATGCGGCCAGCACCGGCTCACGGCGGTCGAGTGAGAGCGTGGCGCCGGTCGGGTTGGCGTACCGCGTCTGCAGGTAGACCAGCCGGGCGCCGGTGCGGGCGAGCGCGTCGCCCGGCGCGTCCGGGAGTACGCCGTCACGGTCGGTGGGCACCGGAACCGGCACCAGACCGGCGACCCTGGCCGCGAACAGCGCGCCCGGGTAGGTGGGCGACTCGACGACGACCGGGTCGCCGGGAACGGCCAGGTACCGGAACGCCGTCGCCAGCGCGGCCTGCCCGCCGGGGGTGACCACGACGTCGGTCGCGCGGTGGTCCGGACCCGCCTCGGCGGCGAACAGCGCACGCAGGTCCTCGACACCCGCCGCGGGCGCACGGCCCCACCCGTGCGGACGCCGCGCGGCCCGCGCCGCCGCCGTCGCGAGCAGGCCGGTGGGTTGCAGGTCGGCGCCGAGGTAGGTGCTGGTCAGTGGCAGCAGGTCGCCGTCGGCGGTGAGCAACTCCTCCATCTCCGCGCTCAGCTCGCACCGGCTGCCGAGGGCCAGTGTCTGCCAGCCGAGGTCGCCGAGTCCGGACGCGCGCTGCCTGCGCGCGGTGTAGGTGCCCCTGCCGGGGTGGGTCGTGACGATGCCGCGCCCGGCCATCTCGGAAAGCACTTTGCCCACGGTCGGCGCGCCGACACGAAACCGATTGGCGGACAACGGAATCCTGCCCTCGATGGGCTCAGTCGGCGACTCGTATGACAACGCGCTGATGGAGAATTTCTTCTCCACACTGAAGATCGAGCTGGTGTATCGGAACTCGTGGCATACCCGCGACGAGGCCGAGAACGCGATCTTCAGCTATATCGACGGCTGGTACAACACCGAGCGCATCCAGAAAGAACTCGGCTGGCTCAGCCCCGCTGAATACGAGGCCGCCCGGCACGCCGATCAACTCAAGCCATCCATCATCCCTGAATCCTCAACCGGAGTCAGGTAGTCAACCCTCTGAGTTTTCGGGGGAACCTCACCGGCGCACCGTACGGCACGCTGCGGCGGCACCCGCCGTGGACGTTCGTGCCTGCGGCAAGCCGGTGTTAACAAACCAGACTCAATTCGACGCCACATGTCCAAAATACCTCGGTGGAGCTAAGGGGACTCGAACCCCTGACTCCCTCACTGCCAGTCTGGTTTGGACAGTGCCTCTGACCTGCGACTCTACAGTACACGCACGTCAGAACCGTTACAACCCAAGCTGTTTGATGCAGTTCAGTGCCGTAGGGCGCAGTTGGACAAGTACCCGTGCTCCAGGTTTGCTCCAGCTCAACCGGTGTGAAATGGACTCGAGCAACCCATCAGTCCTCCGTGGAGGATGGAACCCCCTTACTGTAAACCATGATTCGGACGAAACGTACCCCGCCGGTCAAGGCAGGCGTGCTTCAACATGTCGGCCGACGGAGGACGCCTGGGCCGTTGCTGGCGTCACGTCAGTGACAGTGGTCGTCGGACACGCGGTCATCTTCTCCCTCATGGTGGGCCGAACCGGGTTGGTGGATGTACGTCATTCGCTCTGGGGTTGGAGCTCAGCGGAACGAGGGATCAGCTAGCAGTACGACTCGGTTGAACACCGGGTCGAACCCGAGGACCGGGTGGGCTTGGCTTCCGCCCTCTGAGGTCATGAGCACCGGCTTGCGCAGTTCCCGCCCGATTTCGCTGAGGAACGTGCAGAGGGTGTCGACTCCTTCCTGCCCTTGCAGTTCCCGCAGGTCGATGTCGAAGTCGATTTCCTCCGCCGACATAGGACGGAAGATTGCGAGCACCCCGGGAACCGGCCAGACCTTCAGTGTCACCGTTTCGGCACCGGCCGGCTGGGCGAGCACTTCAGCGGCCAAAGGCAGTGGCAGCATCGTGTCGCCCTGCAAGAACTCCCACTGCCAACCACGCGCTTTGACCAAGTCGAATATCGCCTGCCAGTCCTCAGCGGAGGCATCTGGGACGAAGACGTCAGGCAGCGCCCCCATCAGGTCAGGATCGAAGAAGTTCCTGGCCTCGTCCCAACGAATGTCCGACATGCGCCTATGGTGCCTGGTCAGCGACGTGGTCGCAGCCCGATTACGTTGGCCCGGACCGACCCGCTCATCGGCAGAAGCGCGTGTTTCATCCGGAGGCGGCCGATCGCGCTGTACGCGGCATGAGAGCGCGTCGGCGGTGCTCGCGGTGCGGCGGCACCCGCTCGGTTTGGCCGCGGGCAGTGATCAACAGTCCACGTCAGATAGCGGGGTGCACCCGCAGCGGCCACGGACGGCCGACAATGCTCACTGCCTCGATGTGGTGGTGCGGTGCGGCGTCGGGAGGCAGGTCGTCTGGGGCGATCACCCATTCGTCGGCCGATGATGCGACAACCAAGTCTCCGGCGTCGAATCTGAGGATGACTCCGCCGACAGACGGCTCCGCGGAGGACTCCCGGATCAAGATTGCATCACCAAGGCAGGAGCCGACGCACCTGGCGAGGAGGCTCGGCGCCTGAGCGGGACCGACTCTGCCTTCGCCGTACTCGCCCATCTCATAGGACCTGGATGGCACTGATTCCTCAAGGTGGAGCAGGTCCCCCACGCCGTGCAGTCCCAGAGCAGGGACTCGACGAAAATGCAACCAGAACCTCAGCAGTGCGCTCCGCTGGCCCTGGTACCAGTGCCACTCTTCGGTCACCAACTCTAAAGCCAAGCCAAGCCGGGCTCGAAGCAATGCCGCGGTCCGGGTGCCGTCATCCGGAGGGATCATCGCCGCAGGATACGGAACTGGCGAGGCGTGCTGCGAGCGAAATCCGGCATCGTGCGTCTCTGATCGCCGCCGCAGTAGCACCAGGCACCGCCCATCAAATAGCCCCGCTCCTCAGCATGACCGCGCCCGGTCGCTGCATCGGCCGCCTCGCGGCATGAGCGGACGCCGGGGAGGAGCTGGCTGAGTGTCGAACAGCGAACGAAGGAACCACGCGCCGTGCCGCGATCGAAGGAGTAGTGGCCTACCTTGCCGACGACGACGCGGCCGTCTACAACATCACCGACTCCGCCGTCGGAGAGAACGCGGTGTCGGCAGCGCTGAACCTGACTGCGCTGGCCGCCGCCGCAGTCACGACCCTCGCCGAGGCGACAGGCCGTACGCCATACGAGGCCCTGCAAGGAGTGGCAGATGTATCGGAGTGGTCGTCTCGGTCAGCCTCGTAGCGCTAGCAAGCGTCGGGGCGGGTGGTAGTCGTACTCGTAGTCCAGGTCACGAAAGCCCAGGCACAGGGCGAACGGGCCGTCATCGAATTCCCGTTGCAGAGACCGCCAGTTACGGGCGAGGTATTCAGTTGCTGCCCAGGTAGTGTCTCCTCGACGGCCTAGGCAAAATACTACGGTCGTACCACGTGCGGTGTCCTGTACTTTCTCGACCACGGCAAGGTCCAGAAAGTCTGACGTGACCCGTTGACCGAGGTCCGCTCCGTTGAGCACCTCCACATACCGCTTCTCGAGCGGCAACTGGTCGTCGCCGGCATCTGGATGTTCGTTGGAGATTCGAAGACTTATTAAGTTCTCCTGCAGATACATTCTGCGGATGCTGTTGCGGGGAGCTGCGCCAACAACGATGAGGTTGCCACTCAGCTCGGAGAAATGCTTGGGGTCGTCGCTCGGCGACGGACTTACGGAGTTACGGAAGTCGTAGCGATGGCGCCCGAGATAAATCGCGTCGACCAGTCCGCGGACCAGGTCCGGAAGGCGGAACGACGCCGAGCCGAACAGCCGTGTAATCGCCTCGGAGGCGCGCAGCTCATGCAATGAGCCTTTTTCATCCTGATGTGCGGGGTGGCGTGTTGGTGCTGTGAACGTGGCGAAGCTCCTGGTAGATGGATCGTCGACCAAGATCAACCCAGGAGCCACCAGGAGCTTCGCTGTGCTTTCTTACCCGTCGGTGATCGACGTGTCCATCACCACGCTGCGGTATGTCGTCAAGGTCATCCGCGATCACCTGAAGCGGATCGGATCACCGTGGCGACGGCTGTCCCCGTTGCAGCAGGCAGTGCTGGTGCTGGCCCATCTGCGCAACGGTGACACCTATGCCCGGCTCGCCGCGGGGTACGGCGTCAGCATCGCCACCGTGTTCCGGTATATCCGCGAAACCACACGGCTCTTGGCCGAGCGGGCCCCCACTTTGACCAGCGCGTTGTGGCAACTCGCGTGGAGCCACAACAACTACGGCATCCTCGACGGCACCGTGATCCGGATCGACCGGGTCGCCGCGAACAAACCGTTCTACTCGGGCAAACACCGCTATCACGGCATCAACCTGCAAGGACTCACCGATCCCTACGGCCGGCTGCTGTGGATCTCCGACGGACTGCCCGGCGCCATCAACGACACCGCCGCCGCCCGCCACCATCAGATTCCCGACCTTGCCGAGCAAGCCGGGATCCTGCTCCTAGCCGACACCGGCTACCACCAGATCGCCGCAGGCGTGATCACACCCTACAAAAACACCCGCAACAAACACCTGCCACCACGCCCCCTGGCACCGGCCTACAAAGCCGCCAACACCGCCCACGCCACCAGCCGCGGCCGCGGCGAACGCGGCTTCGCCACCCTCAAAAACTGGGCCATCCTCCACCGCGCCCGCTGCAGCACCCACCACGTCACCACCCACGCCAAAGCCATCCTCACCCTCGAAAACCAAGGATGAAAAAGGCTCAATGAAACAGCGTAACCGCGTGGGCGGGAACTGGTTGCTGTGGTCCACAGGTTCGACAGACAGACGACCAGTTGTTGATTCGTGTGTAAGCCGAAGAAGCGGCGGAAGCGCCGCTGCGCGATCCGGGCCATCGCTGCAACGGCGAAGCCCAAGCCGAGCCAGAACACGACGTTCGCGATGACGTTGGTAGCGATGTCCAGCAGCATTCGTTCAGCATCGTCCCTGCATCGGCCTCACCGCCGACCAGTAACCCAATCGTTAGCCGTACAACACAACTCGCGCTGCGCACACTCATCGGAGCGAGCCGTGCACGCTCGTGGACGCCAGCCAACGGCGCGAGCGCGGTTACTTGAACGAACGACCAACGGCATGAGCGGGTGTCGAATTGGCTAGCCTTCACGTCGGTTTGGAGGCATGTCGTTGAGCACTTTCAAAGATGAGCCCTGCAGCATCAACTCGCTCGAACCTCGAATTTCGATACTCCGTAGCCTCGAGCGGTGCATCCGATATCTCGGTGCCGTGCAAGTAAGCCTTTCCGTTCCAGTACACCCCGAACGCCCGAGCAGGCCCTTTTCGGTAGATACCCACTAACTGCGGCGCTCCGCCCGTGCAAGGGTCTTTCTCAGAGTTTACCGCATCACAAAATGCGCTAAATGCAGCACGACTCGTTCGATCTCGTTCCAAGCTGTCAGGTCTTACCCACCTGCGGTAAGCTTTTTTAAGCTCCTTGTGGCCGCTTCCTAGGAATTCGATCCTAGAGCTGACCTGGGGTATCTCGAGAACTGTAGTTGACCACCGATCGCTTCCAGCTGGGAGGCTCAAGATCTGGACACCAAACTGGACGTCTTTTACTCCAGTGCCAACTTTCGTGCAGTGGACAATATCACTGCCTAATCGGACTCCCGCAGGTACATCTCTCCAGGCTGCCTGGACTAGTTTCGGGCGCTTTGTTGAGCCTCTTCGATCGACCCTTCCTGCGGAGCTTCATCCAATTGGGCCATCACAGTCGGAAGGGCTAGGGCCGGGAAAAGAACGTCGCCGACATAGCCCATAATGTGCGGAGCTCTTGTAGTCGAGTAAGTTTTGCGCGCGTGACTCCATTGAGGTGCACCGAGGGTCCCTGCGGGCCAGTTGATGCGACTGTCGCTTGCAATGTAGATCGCGGCGGGTCCGCGTGAATCCACGGCGATCCAGGCGACGAGGCTTGTCAATCCATCTCCTTGACAATCGGGGCCACAGGTGTTCAGATCATGCCGCAACTCCGGGGGCCTCCACCACAAGGGGGCGGCGAGGTGCCCACGGTGGCCTCTTTGACAGGGGCCTGCGGTCCGTGCCTCCGGTCTTCGATGTGCCGGACCGATGTTGTTCTCGGTCCGGCACATCGCCGTTCAGGGTTGAGACACTGTGTCTTGACGTGCCTTCCCTGCGACCTGCTTCGTATGGATCTGTTATCAGTCGTGTTGGACGAGGTCGATCCGTCTCACATCGAGCTAACTCTTGTGCTCTATGCCGCCAATCACCAGTGTGGCCTGTCCACCTCCGATGACGATGCCGGAGGCCAGCTTCATCGCTCCAATATGCATAGATCTCTTCCGCCTGGTTACACGCGATTGTCGGTTCACTGCCTCACATACCCTCGGCGCATGAGAGTGCGTTCACGCAGAGCGATCGGATATGTAACGGTGCAGGAGTTCGAGGCGACTACTCACACGCCGAAGCTGAGGGTGGAGCCCACAGGCATGATCGACGAACCATGACATGGGAACTCAAAGGCTTCATGCATCGCAGGGGCGGACGGATGCTGAACCGAGTAACCCACCTCGGACGTAGCCGACTCCGAGGTTCGAATCTAGTATAGTAAGAAGAATGACCACCGAGCCTGCGCCACATCGACGTCTGAAGTTCTTTGGTCCAGTGGACCTCGGAAACTATTTCCAGGCGGGACGCGCAGCTGAGGTTCTTAGTCGGTTCGACGCATCAGTCACGACGTACACTGCTTCTGACGTTCTCGAACTGTATAATTCCCGACTCTTCGTGGAGAACGGGTACTTTCCTGCATCCTCTTCCGAGGAGCAGCGCGCGGCATTTAAGGCGCTCATTCCCGGATTGCATGAAGTCGAGTCCAGATTCTTTGGCTCTCTGACCGACGAAACGCTGAGTTGCCGGATCGCAGGGGTCAGTCATTCATATCAACGGACCTTGCTGGAACTCCTGTCACAACACAAGGTCTACAGCCGTTGCTCCGCCGCGACTGTGCTGGCAATCCTAGACAGCCTGAACGTCAGTACGGGCACGATGCTCTCGTGTGGAAACCTTGTGCGGGTTTACGATGAAGAGATACGTACGCGTCTTGTTTCGAACGTGGCCAACGCTGAGCATGTGATTCGACTATATCTCAGCGGTGATGATCGCTCGCAGATGTACTTGCCGCAGAGCTTGAAGAGTTCAGACAAGCGCGCACTGCTTGACGCGTACATAGATAGCGAGGAGGCGCATCCGAATCTTCTCGAGCTGATCTCCGTCGCGCGCGTCAACGCAGCTGCTGGAATCGACGAGAAGATGAAGCTCAAAGCGAAGCGCAAGCATGAACGATGGACGAAGGAGTTCTTTGAGTCTAGCGGTGGCGGAATGGTGATCGGCTGTGACGTTACTGTTGCCAAGGGGCAAGATGAGCCTGTGGAGGCATCAAGGGACGGGCTCGTGACGAAGTACTCCTACAGTCGCGAGTGGTTCGATGAGAACCTCGATTACCCTACGATCCTCAACAACTTTCTCTATGTGTTTGGGTTCGTAGATCGTCACATGCTGTTGACGCTGCCCTCGTATCAGGCGGAAGTCGGAGCGATTGAGCGTGTGATGGGAACCTTAGGAAAGGATGCTTATCCAGCGGGTTTCGCCTTTCGTCTTAAGGAGCAGAGTTCCTTCCTGCAGGTCTCCATGTATGAGCGACTTCTCAGACACAACGATGTTGAGCTTGAGTCGGTAATCGCGTGGTTCTTCGCGGACTACTTGAGAGATAGTTTTGGTGTGACGAATCTACGGTTCGCGCCTTCAAGTAGGACTGCAACATACCTTGAGAAGAGTCGGCATCTGTTCGCCGAGATGGAAAGTATCGTCATGCAGTTCTCGCTCTACGTGGAGAACGGCGAGTTTGACCCTGAGCTGCTGGCTATGATGTCGGCCCAGGTCAAGTACCGAGACGTGCCAGCTGCTTGGTCGGCAAGTATGTCTATGTAGGCGAGAGTCCAAACATCCACAACGTCATGCACCTACTCTTCTCGGATCAGTCCGGCTTGGGGTACATAAATGAGAGCCTCAGGGCTGACAACGGTGCTCGACTACTCATCGAGCACGATGTTTTTTATGGTGACTTCCATGACTACCAGAAGGATCAAGTCGACTACATAATCGCGCACGGCGTGGCCGAGAACGCTGGAGGCCATATCCGGCTAGCAAGTGCCGACCAGTTCGTGGTGCTGCGCGATCTCTACGAGTTGGAAGCGGCAAGTTACTACCATCACCGCAAAGGTGCGCGCGAAGCAATCGATGAGATGGTCGCAAAGGGTTGGCTTGTGCGGGCCGAGTCGCTGTTGTCTAAGCCTGAAGCAAACTACTTCAACTACTGCCTCAATCATCAGGACTTCAGCGATGGCCTGAACCTGCGCAACAGGTACCTGCATGGCGCAATTCTTGACGTCGCGGATGAAGAGGAGCACTACCGTACCTACGTCACCACACTCAAACTACTGGTTGCGCTTGTGATTAAGATGAACGATGATCTCTGGCTGCGCGAGAGTGAGGAGCTCGCTAACGGAACCGAGGCGACTCCGTCTGAGCAGGACTGTTAGCCCGGATCTTTCGCGTGGATGACGGCCTGGCTTGAGACTGTGGTCGGTGGTTGTTGCGTGTCGGCCCACGGCGCCTGCCGTCGCGGACACACCGGCTTGACCGGGTCGGGTTGCTGCCCCGCCTGCCATCGCAGCACTCGGTCGTCGGCGACGTCGAACCGCCGCGTGCCGCCAATGCGAACAGCACGACCGCGACGGCCAACAGCACGCCAATCTGCCCACGCCCCGACCCGCTCCGCTGAAACGTCGTTCAGGCAGGTGCCCACACCACCACCACGAGAACCCGCCGCCCGACAAAGCTCGAACCGCCCACTCGTCGCAGCTGGACAGCTTCAGCGATCTTTCAGCGCGCGGTCATCGGCAGATCAGCGCGGTCAGGTACCCGAGGCCATGTATGCGGCGAGGATGTAGTTCGGGTGCCGGTCGAGGTTCTTACGTGCCCGGTCATAGCGCATCGTGGTGCGCGGATCGGCGTGACGAGCAGCGATCTGCACATCCCGCAGATCGACTCCGGCGTCCAGCATCGTGGTCACGAACGTGTGGCGCAGCATGTGCGGATGCATCCGCGGCAAACGCACTACCGATTTCTCAGCCAGCCGACGCAGCCGGCGGGTGGCGCAGTGCCGATCCATCCGTCGCCCTCGCCGGTTGAGCAGGATCGACCCGGCAAGCCGGTCACCGATGGCCCGGTCGATGGCTCGTCCGACCGCGGGAGGCAGCGGCACCAGCACGATCTTGGTGCCTTTGCCGACCACCCGCAGTACCCGGTGGCCGTGTTCCTCACCGATGTCGGCGATGTCGCTGCCGCAGGCTTCGAGGATCCGAAGGCCCAGCAGTCCGAGCATCGCCACCAGCGCGAAGTCGTTCGGGTTGTCCGACTCACGGGCGGCGCACAGTAGTGCTTCGAACTGCAGGTGCGACAGTCCCAGGGTTGGCGACTCGGCCGGTACGAGTGGTCGGCGGACGTAGTCGGCGGGTGGGTGCTCGAGCACGGCGTCGATCACGCAGATCCGGTAGAAGCCGGTGACCACTGCCATCCGGCGTGACACCGTCGAGGGTTTGAACCGGCGCACCTCCTGCATCCATCGCACGTACCGTTCGACCTGCGGCCGCCGAATCGCTAGGGGGCTTATGTCCTGGTCGGTGCACCACGCGAAGTAAAGCCGCAGGTCAGACTGTGAGTGGACGCGAGACATGCCGGCGTAGCGGCCGAGGTAGGCCTCCGCGGCAAGCCGGAGCACAAAGTCATCGTCGTACGGTGAAGGCGGGTGAGTTGCTGGTGTCGTGGTCATAGCCTCCACGGTCGAGGAGGAGCTCGCCAACCACTACGGCAGCCACCCCGCAGCGGCAAGTGCGGATGTCACGTCTCGGGGTCGGACATGCGCCCGATTAGGGAGTGGCAGTTAGTCCCCACGCAATCCGCCGGATGATCGAGTCGACGTGGTTGGTGAACTGTTCCATCAGCTCCACCACGTCCTGCGTCACGTCAGGGGCGAGAGTGAACGTTGGGTCGTCCCTCAGCACGAGGTTGAACTCGTGCATGATCTTATCTCCCATGTCCTCGTCCGTTCCCTCGATGTAGAACAAAATCGAGCCGTTCGCTAGCGTTCCGTCGCCGGGGAGCATGCGCCTGTTCGACTCCCCGTTGCTCGCCCACCAGACCAGCTCAGGCCACCACGCCCCAGGTATCAGTCGTCGGTGCTTGTCGACGTTCCAGAGTTTGTCGAGCCTGTAGAGGAGATTCCACTCAGACTCGGAGCTGGGCTCCTTGTCGAGGGCGACGCCGACCCTATGCGCTTGCTCTAGCTCCGCGAATGGCTGGAATGAGTGGAATGCCTCGCGGGCTCGATCATCGTAGAGACCTTCGCGGCGCCTTTCGAAGAAGCGCTCGAACGCGGCCGGGGTTTTCTTGATCGGGAAAGTGGACAGTCCCTCCTGTTCTGGCGTGAGCAGGCCAGCGTGGCTGCGGCGCGCCAGCTCAAACGCCACACTCTCGAGCGCCGTGCGGAGATTGTGCAGGATGTCGCCTACTGTCGTGCTGATCTTGATCGGCTGCGGCCGCCAGATGCGAAGCCGATACGCCAGCCGCTCGGGCACGCCTGCGGGCTCGGGCTCTACCGCGTAGGGCTCCGAGCCTCTGTACTCGCACACCTGCGTTCGCAACGCGTCGAGGTGCTCCCGCGCACGCTCCAGCTTGGCGTTCCACGACATCTGCGGATCGAGCCAGGTCTGGTCTAGCGAGTGCGTCACACAGCCAGTATCGCACCGAGCACCGACGCTGTAACTGACTGTACCGGCGCCCTGCGCGGCATGAGCGGACGGGTTGCCCCTGCGAAACCATTGGTGAACCGACTTGCTCCGCTGATGTACTGATGTGCACCGTGAGTCTGCCGCGTGACGGAGGTAGTAGTTGTGACGGGTTATGACGCGCTTGCCGAGGTGTACGAGTGGCTCATCTCCGATGCGAAGCTGGCTCCGGCCGAGTTCGCTGCGTCGTTCGATGATGTCCTCAGTCTCCTGCCGTCGAACGCCCACGTCCTCGATTGTTCGTGCGGAACCGGACAGTTGGCGGTTGGCCTCGCCGGTCTTGGCATCCAGGTTGCCGCAACTGACGCCAGCGAAGCGATGGTTCGTCGGACTGCGGAGTTGTCTGAGGAGTTCGGGGCATCTGTTCGGACAGTGCGGGCAGACTGGGAAGAGTTGCCCGACCATTTCGATGACGTCACCTTCGACATGGTGTTCTGCGTTGGCAACTCGCTGCACCATGCCGTCGGCGCGAGAGGCAGGGTTGCTGCTCTGGAGTCGATGTCACGGCTTCTGCGCCGTGGCGGGCGCTTGGTGCTCACCTCCCGCACGTGGGAACTCGTGAGGGCCAAAGGTTCCCGACTGGACATCAGTGACCGACTCGTCCGCCGGAACGGTCGCGATGCCGTCGTGGTCTACCGCTGGGAGATTGCACCGCTTTGGGAGGAGGAGCACCACATCGAGATTGCGGTCGCGCAAGTTGATGCGGCTAGGTCGGTTCTTGTCCGCTCGGAACTGCTGTCGTGCTGGCCCTACCGATACGACGAACTCGAAGTCGAGTTGCACCGGGTCGGACTTCGGCTGGAAATGAGCACGTTCAACCCTGAGGCCGAGAACTACATGGTGGTGGCGAGCAAGGTATAGACAACGGGCTCACAGTCCCTGGCCGGACCGCGCGGTTGCTCGCAGGAGGCTAGCGCTCTCTCATCGGCATGAGCGGACGCATTGGGACGCCTGAACAAAAGGCTTGCCTGCGGCGTGACGTTGCATCCTGAGACGACCACTAGCAACCGCGGGAGGTCGTCATGGCATGGCCCGAGCAAACCGGAATCCACTCCTGGCGCGTTCGCTACCGTCGCGGCGTCGGTACTGAGTCAATATCCGGCTTCTCTTCAGAGGAAGCTGCCCGGAGCTACATCAGCGACATGGACACGGACCGGCGGCGCGGCACGTGGATCGACCCCGCCGGCAGCAACACCACCCTCACCCACTGGGGCCAACGCTGGTTCTCCAGCCTCGACCTCGACCCGCGCACCCTGGAGCACTACCGCAGCTACCTGCGCTGTCATCTCCTGCCGCGCTTCGGCAGTGTCGCTCTCGGAGCCATCACCGCTCTCGACATCACGACCTGGGTCAAGGACAACGTCGACGCCGGGTACTCGCCGGAGACCGTCGCCGGCTGGGTCAAGCTGCTGTCGATGGTCCTCACCGACGCCGTCGACGAACGCCTCATCGCCAGCAACCCTGTCCGTCAGCGAAGGCGCCGCGGACGACGCTCCCGCAGAATCATCCCGGAGAAGGTCTGGGCTACTCCCGAACAGGTACTTCGGATCGCGAATCAGGCCGCCGCGCTCGGCGGGCGCATCGCCTGGCTACTGATCATCACTGCTGGCTGGACCGGGTGCCGGTGGGGCGAGCTCGCCGGGCTGCACCGCGACAACCTCGATCTCGACACCGGGTACCTCACCGTTCACCCCGAACACGGCGCACTGCACGAATCCAACGGCACACGCTGGCTCGGCCCGCCGAAGACTGCCGCGTCCGCCCGTACGATCGCGCTGCCGCCGTTCCTGACCGCGCTGCTGCGGCGGCATCTGGCGACGCATCCGTTCGAGTTCGTGTTCACCACTCCCAGCGGCACCTGGCTCTGGCGGTCCACGTTCATCCGCCGAGTCCTGCGCCCGGCGATCGACGGCAACCTCACCGGCCCGAAGCCTGGCATTCGGGCGTATCCGATCCGCCCCGGTTTGACGTTCCACGGGCTGCGACACAGCCAGAAAACCTGGCTCATCGCCGGCGGCGCACCTGAAATCGCCCAAGCCCGACGGCTCGGCCATCACCTGCGCGACCGCGTCGTGGAGACCTACAGCCATGTCGCCCGTGAAGTCGAAACTCGGTTACTGGCCGATCTGCAGCGACGCTGGACCAAGGCGAACCGCCACAGTTACCTGACACCGCGCCGGGCCAAGCCCCATTCGAAATGGCCTGCCCCGACCACCGCTGGTGAGGGGGTCACCGCCGAGAAGCCCCCGCAACAGCACCAAAAGGGGACCGCTCAGCAGCGCTCCAGCTGCGCCACACTGCTCCAGAAGCGCTCCAGCAGGGGCACGCAGAACCCACGGGAAACGATCACGAAAGATCGGAAGCGAAACACGAAAAACCCCTCCGACCAGCCGAAACGACTTGACCGAAGGGGATCTCTGAGGTGTGGAGCTAAGGGGACTCGAACCCCTGACCCCCTCACTGCCAGTGAGGTGCGCTACCAGCTGCGCCATAGCCCCGGAACGAAGTTGTACTCCGCATCTCGTGGGTACATACGTTACACCGTCTGCGTGAGCCGTTCACGCGGGGGTCATCCTTCGCTGCCGTAGCCCCAATAAAGCGCCCCTACCTGCATCTTCGCGACTTATTTTTAGTTGTGTATTGACTCTGCGTGTGACCGCCGTTACGTTTTCGGCAATCGTGACGCCGAGGTCCCCGCCCGATACGCCGCGTCTCAGCCTGGGTTGCCTCAGCTCGCCATGCCCTAATGACGCGGAGGAGGTCCTGATGAGGGCCAAAGCAGCCCTGATAGCACTGTTATCGCTGGTCAGTGCCCTGTTGGTCGTGGCGCCGACGGCGCAGGCGGCCATCGTGCCGGACACCTGGTACACGGTGACGGCGGTGGGTAGCGGGAAATGCGTGGACGCGCGGTCCGCGGCGTCCGCCAATGGGACGGTCGTCCAGCAGTACGCCTGCAACCAGACCTTCTCGCAGCAGTGGCAGTTCCAGCCGACCTCCGGCGGGTTCTACCGGGTCAACACCAGGAACAACCCGGCCCAGGTTTGGGACGTCGCCAACATTTCGACCGCCGACGGCGGGCTGGTGCACCTGTGGACCTACGGCGGCGGGAACAACCAGCAGTGGCAGCCGGTCGAGGAGGCCGGGGGCGCGTACCACTTCATCAGTCGTAACAGCAACAAATGTCTTGACGTGCCGGGCGCTTCGACGGCGGACAGTGCGCAACTTCAGCAGTACGCGTGCAACGGTTCCGGCGCCCAGTCGTTCCGGCTCACGCCGGTCACGGGCACCCAGAATCCCGACCTCGGGCCGAATGTGCTCATTTTCGACCCGTCGATGTCGCAGTCGGCGATCCAGTCGCAGGTCAACAGTGTCTTCTCCCGTCAGGAGACCGCCCAGTTCGGCCAGGGGCGCTCCGCCCTGCTGTTCAAGCCGGGCTCGTACAACGTAGACGTCAACGTCGGGTTCTACACCCAGGTGCTCGGGCTCGGGATGTCGCCGGACAACGTGACGATCAACGGCGCGGTGCACGCGGAGGCCGACTGGTTCCAGGGTAACGCGACCCAGAACTTCTGGCGTGGCGCGGAAAACCTGTCCGTCACGCCCAATGGCGGCACCGACCGCTGGGCCGTTTCGCAGGCCGCGCCGTACCGCCGCATGCACGTCCGCGGCAACCTGCAGCTCGACGACGGCGGCTGGTCCAGCGGTGGCTGGATGTCCGACGTCAAGGTGGACGGCCAGGTTCGCTCGGGTTCGCAGCAGCAGTGGATTTCCCGCAACTCCCAGTTCGGGAGCTGGGCCGGATCGAACTGGAACATGGTGTTCGTCGGCGTGAACGGCGCACCCACGACGAGTTTCCCGAATCCGCCTTACACCACGGTGAGCCAGGCGCCTGTCGTGCGCGAGAAGCCGTTCCTGTACATCGACAACGCCGGCGCGTACCAGGTTTTCGTGCCCTCGCTCAAAACCAACTCGCAGGGCACCGGCTGGGTGTCGCCGCAGGGCAGCTCGCTGCCGATCAGCCAGTTCCACATCGCGAAGCCGGGCGCGACCGCGGGTGAGATCAACGCGGCCCTCGCGGCCGGCAAGGATCTGCTCGTCACGCCTGGCGTCTACCACCTCAACGACACAATCCGCGTGACGCGGCCGAATACCGTCGTCCTCGGACTCGGCCTGGCGACGCTGATCCCGGACAACGGCGTCACCGCGATGACGGTGGCCGACGTCGACGGCGTCAAGGTCGCCGGCGTGCTGATCGACGCGGGCACCACCAACTCGAACACGCTGATGGAGGTCGGTCCGGCGAACTCCGCGCAGGACCACGCGGCCAACCCGACCTCGCTCCACGACGTGTTCTTCCGCGTCGGCGGGGCACACGCCGGCAAGGCCACGCAGAGCCTGGTGGTCAACAGTGACGACGTCATCGGCGACCATCTCTGGATCTGGCGCGGCGATCACGGTAACGGTATCGGCTGGAACACCAATACCGCCGATACCGGTTTGATCGTCAACGGCGACGACGTGACGACGTACGGCCTGTTCGTCGAGCATTATCAGAAATACCAGACGATCTGGAACGGAAACCGCGGGCGCACGTATTTCTATCAGAATGAAATGCCGTACGACCCGCCGAACCAGGCCGCCTGGATGAACGGTTCCACCCAGGGTTACGCCGCATACAAGGTGGCGAATTCGGTGACCAGTCATGAGGCTTGGGGTCTCGGGAGCTACTGCTTCTTCAACGTCAACCCGAGTGTGGTCGCGGCGCGAGCCATCGAGGCGCCGGACAACCCGGCCGTCCGCTTCCACAGCATGGTGACGGTTTCCCTCGGTGGGAACGGGACGATCAGCCGGGTCATCAACAACCGGGGCGGACCGTCCAATTCGGGCACGAACGTCGCGAACCTCGTCTCGTATCCATAAAGGACACCGGTGCGCGCCGCGATGGCGGTCGCGGCGCGCACCGGCCTCACCCGGTTCGGTGACCGCCTCTCAGTGGTGAAAGACACAGGTGATCACCGGCGGAAACGGTAACGGATCGAAATCGTTTCCGCCGTTTTCATCGTGCAGTTCGGTGACAGGTTGACTTCGGTCTGTGTTCACCTTACGTTCACTTGCCTCGTGGACTGTTCGCTCGGCATTCCACCTTGGTCCAAATGGAGGACGTGGCAAGTGAACAAACGTTTCATCGGGCTCATCGCGGGAGCCGCCGCGCTGACGCTGGTCCTCACCGCCTGCGGTGGCTCGGACAGCAAGAGCACCGACTCCGCCGCGGCCACCGCCAAATCCGCCGCCGACCTCGGTGGCCTGGACAAACTCGTCGAGGCGGCCAAGAAGGAGGGCGAGCTCAACGTCATCGCCCTGCCGCACGACTGGGCCAACTACGGCGAGATCCTCGAGGCCTTCAAGAAGAAGTACGGCATCAAGGTCAACGAAGCCAACCCTGAAGGTTCGAGCCAGGACGAGCTGACCGCGGTCAAACAGCTCAAGGGCCAGGACCGCGCCCCGGACGTGCTGGACCTCGGCGGCGCCTTCGCGCTCACCGCGGCCAGCGAAGGCCTGCTCGCGCCGTACAAGGTCGCGACCTTCGGCGACATCGCCGACAGCCAGAAGGACGCCGAAGGTCAGTGGGTCAACGACTACGGCGGCTACATCTCCATCGGCTACGACGCCGCCAAGGTGCCGAACCCGCCCAAGACCCTCGCGGACCTCAAGAAGCCCGAGTACGCGGGCAAGGTGGCGCTGAACGGTGACCCGACCAAGGCGGGCGCGGCGTTCGCCGGCGTCTACGCGGCGGCGCTGGCCAACGGCGGTTCGCTCGACGACATCAAGCCGGGTATCCAGTTCTTCGCCGACCTGAAGAAGTCCGGCAACTTCATCCCGGTGCAGTCCAGCGCGGCCACCGTCGAAAGCGGCCAGACCCCGATCACCCTCGACTGGGACTACCTGCAGGCCGGGTACACCAAGAAGCTGCAGGGCAAGATCGACTGGAAGGTCGTCGTCCCGACCGACGCGCTCTACGCCAGCTACTACTGCCAGGCGATCAGCAAGACCGCGCCGCATCCGGCCGCCGCGCGGCTGTGGCAGGAGTTCCTGTTCTCCGACGAAGGCCAGAACCTTTACCTGAAGGGACTTTCCCGGCCGGCTCGCCTGCCGAAGATGGAGACCGCCGGCACCGCGGACAAAGCCGCCGTCGCGGCGCTGCCCGTGATCCCGGGTGAGGTCAAGTTCCCGACCAACGCGCAGATCGACGCGGCGAAGAAGGTTCTCGCCGACGAATGGACGAAGGCAGTCAGCTGAGCATGACCGCACCATCGACTGCATCGGTGGGCGCGGCGGAGGCCGCGCCCACCTCCGTTCCGGTGCCGAGGCGGATCCTGAAATGGGTGCTCGGGCACCTCGGCCTCCTGCCTTTCCTGCTCTATGCCGGAGTCTTCCTCGGCGCGCCCGTGGTGATGGTGGTGATCGGCGCGTTCGAGGACAACGACGGCGCCTTCACCACCGAGAACATCACCGCGGCCTTCGCCGATCAGTTCGGGCGTTCCTTCGTGACCAGCATCGAACTGTCGGCCCTCACCGCCGTTGTCGGTGCGGTCCTCGGTGCACTGCTCGCGCAGGCCGTACTTTCGTCCAAAGAGGACGGAATGCTGCGCAAGATCGTTTCCAGCGCTTCGGGTGTGTTGGCGAACTTCGGTGGCGTGCCACTGGCCTTCGCGTTCATCGCGACACTGGGCAGCATCGGCATCGTCACGAAGGCGCTCAACGAACTCGGCCTCGACATCTACGGCGGCGGGTTCAGCCTGTTCTCCTTCACCGGCATCGCGATCGTCTATGTGTACTTCCAGATCCCGCTGATGGTGATCGTGTTCACGCCGGCGCTCGAAGGGATGCGCCACCAATGGCGTGAGGCAGCGGAGAACCTGGGTGCGACGCGCCGGCAGTACTTCCGCCTGGTCGCGGGTCCGGTGCTGCTGCCGCCGTTCATGGCGTCCATGTTGCTCCTGTTCGCCAACGCCTTTTCGGCCTACGCCACGGCGTACGCCCTGACGAGCGGGGTCGTGCCGCTGGTGCCGATCCAGATCGGCTCACTGGTTTCCGGCAACGTCGTGACCGACCAGCAGAACCTCGGCAAGGCACTCGGCCTCGGCATGATCGTCGTCGTCGCCATCGTGATGGCGATCTACGGCTGGATGCAGAAACGCGCGTCGAGGTGGCTGGGATGAGCACACGCAAGAAGGGTTCCGCCGGTCGCTGGATCTTGCTCACCCTGTTCGGGCTGTACTTCCTCGTCCCGATGGTCGCGTCGGTCGAGTTCAGCCTCCGCGATGTCAACGACACCCACAGTTTCGCCTCGTGGGGCAAGATCCTCGATCAGCCCGGACTGCTCGAGACACTGGGGACATCGTTATGGGTCGCGGCCGGCACCGTCGTGCTGACGCTGCTGCTGATGGTGCCCACGGTCAGCTGGGTACATCTGCGCAAACCGAAGCTGCGCAGGCTGATCGAGGGGGTCAGCCTGCTGCCGCTGGTGATCCCGCCGATCGTCCTGGTCAACGGGGTGCTCGTGGTGTTCCGCGACGCGCCGGAGGTGATCAACGGGACGCCGGTGATCCTGGTGCTCGAGTACGTGATCCTCGCGCTGCCGTTCACCTACCGCACCCTCGACGCCGGTCTGCAGGCGATCGCGCTGCCGACTCTGGTCGAGGCGGCGCGCAGTCTCGGCGCCTCGTGGCCGACCGTGCTGCTGCGGGTGATCGTGCCGAACATCCGCTCCGCGGTGTTCGGTGCGGCGTTCCTCAACCTGGCACTGGTACTCGGCGAGTACACGCTGGCCAGCATCCTGCTGATGGACACGTTCCCGGTGTGGACCGTGCAGACCGGGCAGTCCGAGGCCGGGGTTTCGGTCGCCGTGTCGCTGTTCAGCCTGTTCGTCGCCTTCATGCTCCTCTTCGTTCTGTCCATTGTGGCTGGTCGCGGTCGTCGCGAACACAACCCGGCCGCCCCGATCGCCCCCGCGAACACCTCCCAAGGAACGCCCTGATGACTGCTGTGGACAACAAGCCGGCCACCCGCACCGGAGCCTCGGTCGAGTTCCGGTCACTGCGCCGGGAGTTCGGCGAGGTCAAGGCGCTCGACGGACTCGATCTGTCGATCACGCCGGGCGAACTGGTCGCGTTGCTCGGCCCGTCGGGCTGCGGGAAGACGACGGCGCTGCGCGTACTCGCCGGACTGGAGCAGGTCGATTCGGGCGAGGTGCTCGTCGACGGCACCGATGTCGTCGGCGTCCCGGCCAACAAACGCGACATGGGTATGGTCTTCCAGGCCTACAGCCTGTTCCCGAACCTCACGGTGCGGGACAACGTCGCGTTCGGCCTGCGGCTGCGCGGGGTGGCCACGGCCGCCCGGCACAAGAAGGCGCAGGAACTGCTGGAGCTGGTCGGCCTCGATACCCAGGGCAAGCGGTACCCGCATCAGCTTTCGGGCGGGCAGCAGCAGCGCGTCGCCCTCGCGCGGGCGCTCGCCATCGAGCCGCGGGTGCTGCTGCTGGACGAGCCACTGTCCGCTTTGGACGCTCAGGTGCGCAACCAGCTGCGTGACGAGATCCGCCGTCTTCAGTTGCGGGTCGGCATCACGACGCTGTTCGTCACGCACGACCAGGAGGAGGCGCTGTCCATCGCGGACCGCGTCGGGGTCATGCGGGATGGCAGGCTCGAGCAGCTCGACACTCCCGCCGAGCTGTACGCGCGTCCGGCGACGGCGTTCGTGGCGGAGTTCGTCGGGACGATGAACCGTTTGCCGGGCACGATCTCCGCCGACGGCACGACGGTCGAGGTCGCCGGACACCGGCTCGCGCTGGCCGAACCCGGCGCGCGCGACGGCGGACAGAGCGTCACCGTGCTGGTGCGGCCGGAGGCCGTGACGCTTCAGTCCGCTGTGGACGGTCCGGTCCGGGTCACCGACCATAGCTTCCGCGGCGCGGTCACCCGCGTCACCGCGACCCTGCCGGACGGCACGGTCCTGCTGGCGGATCTGCCCAGTGTCACGGCGTCCGAACTCCAGCCGGGCACCACGGCCATGGCCGGATTCGGTACCCGTCCGGTACTTCTGGCGACCGAGGGGTCCTGAATGGACACATCACGGCGCCGCATCGTCAGGGACCGGCCGGACGAACGCGGCTACCGGCGGCTGGCCGGGACGCCGGGGGAGCAGCACACCGTCCGGGAGGATCTGGCCACGGCCGGGGACTCCCGTGACGGCGTTCCGTTGCTCCGGTTCGCCCATCTCTCGGATCTGCACGTGATGGACCCGCAGTCGCCGAGCCGGGTCGAGTACCTGGAGCGCTACGCGGATCCGGATTCGCCGTACCGCGAGTACATCCCGCTGGTCGGCACCTATCGGCCGCACGAGATGTTCACCCCGCATGTGGTCGAGGCGATGGTGCGCGCGGTCAACGGCGCCGGCGTCGAACTGGACTTCGCGATCTCCACCGGTGACGCCACGGATGCCTGCCAAGCCAATGAACTCAAGGCGTACCTGGCGCTCCTCGACGGTGACGAGGTCGATCCGGATTCGGGGAAACGCGGTCACTGGGAAGGCGTGCATTCGAGCGATCCGGACACCTACGACGTCCGGTATTGGCATCCCGAAGGCACCCCGGACGGCCACGAGGACGACGACGCCCGTCGTATCCACGGCTTTCCTGAGGCGCCCGGCGTGCTGGACGCGGCCGCGCGCCCGTTTCCGGCGACCGGGCTGGAAATGCCTTGGTACGCCGTGCACGGCAATCACGACAACATGCTCCAGGGCGTCGTCCCGCCATGGCCGGAGCTGGCGGAGGTGACCGTCGGCGACGCCAAGCTCACGCAGCTGCCCGAGGGGAACGTCGTCGAGCTGCTGTACGGCTTCGACCAGGCGGACCGCGAGGTCATCGGCCGCCTGCTCGAAGGCGAGTCCGTTCCGGTGACCGCCGATCCGAACCGCCGTCATGTCACCCGGTCGGAATGGGTCGGCGCGCATGTCGACTGCCACGGACACGGGTTCGGCCGCGAGAACGTCGAGAAGGACACGGCGTACTACGCGTTCGACCACGGCGTCCTGCGGTGTCTCGTGCTGGACACTGTCAATCCGAGCGGGTACTGGCAGGGTTCGTTCGACGTCACCCAGTTCGAGTGGCTGAAGGCCGAGCTCGAGGCCGGCGAGGACCGGCTGTTCGTGCTGTTCAGTCACCATCCGCTGGAGACCCTGGTCAACGACAAGGGACCGGACCGGCGCGTTCTCGCGGACGAGGTCGAACGGCTGCTCCTGAGTCACGCGAACGTCGTGCTGTGGGTGAACGGGCATACGCACGAGAACAAGGTGACGGCGCATCGGAGCGAACTCGGCGGATACTGGGAGGTCACCACGGCCTCCCATATCGACTGGCCGCAGCAGGCCCGGCTGATCGAGATCGTGGACAACCGCGACGGAACTCTGTCCATTGTGGCCACCGTGATCGACCACAGTGGACCGGTCGAGTGGGACGGCGGGGAGGATCCGGTCGCGCTCGCCGGGTTCTCGCGGGAGCTTTCGGCGAACTACTGGCAGCTGCGCGACGACGACCCGCTCGAGGAGCATGGCGCCGGAACCGTTCTGGACCGTAACGTCGAACTACTCATCCGGGATCCGCGTCTGTCGTAACTTCGTGGCCCGAACGGGTGGTGGGGCGCGCCGAGTTCGCCCATGGCTCCGATACTGAACCCCTTGCAGGACTCCGCCTACAGCATTAGGGAGCCGGAGAATGCCGCTCATCGGATTCACCGCCATCGAACCTCGCCTCGCCTGGCCGCTCGCCGCCGTCCGAGGCGGTTTCGCCGTGCTCTTCGGCCTGCTCGCCCTGATCTGGCCGGGTGCGACCGTCCTGGCCTTGGCGATCCTGTTCGGTATCTACGCCATCTTCGACGGCGTCGGTGGGGTGATGCAGGCGTTCCGGCCGGGCGACGCCGCGCATCGCGCCGCCTACGGGGTGCTGGGCGTGCTCGGCATCATCGCCGGCGGGCTGGTCCTGCTCTGGCCGGACATCACCGTGCTGCTCCTGGCGCTCCTCGTCGGCTTCTGGGCGATCTTCACCGGCGTCACCGAGATCATCGCCGCCATCCGCCTGCGCAAGCAGATCGAGGGCGAGGCCTTCCTCATCGCCGCGGGCGCGCTCTCTCTGGTCGCCGGGATCCTGATCGTGATCAACCCGATCGCGGGCGCGTTCGGGATCGCGCTGCTGGTCGGGATCTACGCGCTGCTGTACGGCGTCATGCTGCTGGTGCTGGCGTTCCGCCTGCGGAAGCTCGCCGCACAGCCTGAGCAGGCCGAGCCGTCGGCTTGAGGTCGTGAGTGGTAACGACGGTTCTAACCGTTATTACCACTCACGACCAACGCGCTCAGGCACCCCTCGCCGCTGGCGCGGAGCGTCTCGAATGCCTCGTTGGGGACGTTGAGCGTCTCGTATGTGGCGTTGGGGACGTGTCTGTCCGGTGTGGACTGTCGCTGTTGTGACGGTGGTCTTCGCAACACGCCATTGGCCCTGAGCAGTGGGCAGCCAGTTACAGAGCCGGACCAACACAGGGCACCAGGTCATCGCCAGGCCTGGCGGGCATGGACGCGGAAACCGGCGCGGCGCATATTCGACAGGCTCGGCGAGCCTTCCTCCGCGGTCGCGACGGCGAACCGGGCTCCTTCCCGCCCGATGGTGCTCAAGATGAACGCCGTGACCACTTCGTCGCCTTCATACCCGTCGAGGAGGATGCGCAGGAAGACGTCGATGTCAGGGAAGTCCACGACATCCGCTTCGGTGTCCGCCGGTGGGAGGTTGTCGAGCGGAAGGATCGCGACGTTCCGGGACGGCTGCTTCGCAGGCGAGCCTCATCCGGTCATGGAGTACGCGTTCGGCTTCGGCGAGCATTCTCGGACGCTACGCGGGCTAGGCTGATCCGGTGAGCCAGCCGATCCTGTTGACCGTCGACGACGACCCCGCCGTATCCCGTTCGGTCGCCCGTGACCTGCGCAGACGGTACGGAAAGGACTATCGGGTCATCCGAGCCGATTCCGGTGCCGACGCGCTTGAAGCGCTGCGCGAGATCAAGCTGCGCGGCGACGCCGTGGCCGCGATCCTGGCCGACTACCGCATGCCGCAGATGGACGGCATCGCCTTCCTGGAGAAGGCGATGGATCTGTTCCCGAACGCCCGCCGCGCGCTGCTGACGGCGTATGCCGACACGGACGCGGCGATCCAGGCGATCAACGTCGTCGACGTCGACCACTATCTGCTGAAGCCGTGGGACCCGCCGGAGGAGAAGCTCTATCCGGTCATCGACGCGCTGGTGGAAACGTGGCGTGTGGTGGGGGAGCGGCCCGTCGACGAGATCAAGCTGGTCGGCCACCGGTATTCGTCGCCGTCGTTCCATGTGCGCGATTTTCTCGCGCGCAACGCCGTGCCGTACCGCTGGTACTCGGTGGAGGACGACGAGGGCCGCCGGATCCTGGAGGCCGCGGAGGCCACCGAAAAAGACATCCCGGTGCTGGTCACCCCCGCCGGCACCGTGCTCCGCCACCCATCCGGGCCCGAGATCGCGGACGCGGTCGGTTTGTCGACCCGGCCCGCGCAGGAGTTCTACGACCTGGTCGTGATCGGCGGCGGACCCGCCGGGCTGGGCGCGGCCGTGTACGGCGCGTCGGAGGGGCTGCGCACGGTGATCGTCGAGCGCAAGGCCACCGGCGGCCAGGCGGGCACCAGCTCCCGGATCGAGAACTATCTCGGCTTCCCCGACGGCGTTTCCGGTGCGCAGCTGACCGACCGCGCTCGCCGCCAGGCGCTCAAGTTCGGTGCCGAGGTGCTCACTGCCCGCGACGTCGTCGGGCTCGAGGCGCGCGGTTCGGCGCGGGTGATCCTGTTCGGCGACGGGACCGAGATCGCCGCGCATTCGGTGGTGCTGGCGAGCGGCGTCGCGTACCGGTCGCTGGAGGCCGAGGGCATCGCGGAACTCGGCGGCCGCGGTGTCTACTACGGCTCGGCCGCCACCGAGGCGCCGGAGTGCAAGGGCGAACACGTCTACATCGTCGGCGGCGCCAATTCGGCCGGGCAGGCGGCGGTGTTCTTCTCCCGCCACGCCTCCGACGTCACGATCCTGGTCCGTGGCGAGTCGCTCGAGGCATCGATGTCGCACTACCTCATCGAACAGATCGCCGCGATCGACAACATCCACGTCCGGACCCGGACCACGGTGCTGAAGGCGCACGGCGACGAGCATCTCGAACAGCTGACCCTGTGTGAAAACGGGACCACCACGGAGATCGTGGCCACCGGGCACCTGTTCATCTTCATCGGTGCGGCACCGCGTACCGACTGGCTCGGCGACGAGATCCTGCGCGACGACTACGGCTTCGTGCGCACCGGACCCGATCTGCTGAACGAGGGGAACCAGCCGCCCGGCTGGCCGCTCGACCGCGACCCGCACTACCTGGAGTCGTCGATTCCCGGGGTGTTCGTGGCGGGAGACGTCCGGTCCGAGTCGGTGAAGCGGGTCGCCTCGGCCGTTGGCGAGGGCGCGATGGCGGTCACCCTGGTGCACAGGTATTTGGAGGAGCAATGAGCGTTCTGCCAAGGGAAGAACTGCGCGGGCTCTTCCTTTTCGAGCACCTCAGCGAGGAACAGCTGGCCTGGATCGACGAGCACGCCGTGCTGGAGCAGTACACCGGCGGCACGACGGTCTTCCGCGAGGGCGATCCGGCGACGTGCTTCTATCTCCTGCTGTCCGGTGCGCTGCGGATGACGCGGCTCGTCGGTGGCACCGAGGTGGAGACGATCCGGTCCGATCAGCGCGGTTCGTACTGTGGTGCCACGCAGTTCTTCGTCCACCAGGAGAACGAACATCATTACGGCGCTTCGGTGCACGCGGTCAGCGACCTCACCTTCCTGACGCTGCCCGCGGCCGAGTTCGCGACCGAATTCCGCCGCTGGTTCCCGATGGCGACACATCTGCTCGAGGGGATGTACCTCGGCTGGCGCAACAGCGACACGGTGATCGGCTCGCGGCGCCGTCTGCTCGCGCTCGGCGAACTTTCCGCCGGGTTGACCCACGAGCTCAACAATCCGGCCGCGGCCGCCGTCCGCGCGACGGCGTCGCTGCGGGAGCGGGTCGCCGGGATGCGGCACAAACTCGCCTTCCTGGCGAAGAAGGACATCGACCCCACGTTGCTGGAGCAGTTGCTGGAAATCCAGGAGCGCCTGGTCAAACAGGTCGCGGCGGCGCCGAAGCTGACGGCGATGCAGCAAGCCGACCGCGAGGACGAGATCGGCGACTGGTTCGACGAGCACGAGATCGACTCCGGCTGGGATCTCGCGGATATCTACGTGCGCGCGGGGCTGACCGTGCCCGATCTGGACCAGCTGCTCGAATCGGTCGGCGGGACGTTCATCGACGGCGCCGTCCGCTGGCTGGCGTACGCGCTCGAGACCGAGATGCTGATGGGCGAGATCGAGGATTCGACGACCCGGATTTCGGTGCTGGTCGGCAAGGCCAAGCAGTACTCGCAGATGGATCGCGCGCCGCACCAATGGATCGACGTCCATGAAGGGCTCGACTCCACGCTGGTCATGCTCGCCGGCAAGATCGGCCCCGGCATCCGCGTCGTCAAGGAGTACGACCGGTCGCTGCCGCAGCTCCCGGCGTACGCGGGCGAGCTGAACCAGGTGTGGACGAACATCATCGACAACGCCCTCGGCGCGATGGGCGCCGAAGGCACCCTCACGCTCCGGACGTCCAAAGTGGACGATCACGTGCAGGTCGAGATCGGCGACACCGGCCCCGGTATTCCGGCCGACATACGGCAGCGGATCTTCGAACCGTTCTTCACCACGAAACCGGTCGGGCAGGGCACCGGGCTCGGCCTGGACATTTCGTGGCGCATCGTCACCGAACGGCACCAGGGCGACATCCGGGTCGACTCGGCGCCCGGTGACACGCGTTTCACCGTCTGCCTTCCCGTCTCCGAGCAGTCGGTGATCTGATCGTCAGCGTCCGCCCAGCTTCGGCACGCTCATGGTGACCACCGCCGTCATCATCCAGGTCAGCAGATCGCTCAACGGGATCCGCGACAACCGCTCCGGCCATTCGTCGGCCAGTGCGTGCAACAGAAGGTCGCCCTCGTAGGCCTCGACGGCGACAAGCCGGACGCCGGGCGGAAGTTCGGGCAGCGGAAGCACGATGGGCTTCAGTTTCGACGGCGGGCCGAACCGGCGACGTCCGATGTGGACGGACCGGGGCCGCAGGATCACGGCCGAGTCCTCCACAGTGGACTCAAGGGCGAGATGCCCCCAGCGCGGCCGCTTGTCCCAGCGGACATGGAAGTATCCGTCGTCGCCCGGGGTCACGATGATCCCCGGCCGCACTTCGGCGACGCGTTCCTGCAGGACTTCCGGGGCGACGCGGATCGCGATCTTCACCTGTTCCGGGATGGCCGCGGGCGAGGGGAGCGACCGCAGGCGCACGTTCGACGCCAGGAAGGTGATGCGTTCGAGCGGGGTCTCCGGCCAGTCGACGTCCTCGAGCACGATCCGGACGTCACCGACCTTGCCGGTCGCCGCGAGCCGGAGGCTGTCCGCCTGGTAGTCGAGTTCGGTGAGGGTGAGGCCGACCTCGTGCCCGTCGACCTTCGCCGTCAGTCGCCGCCCGACCAGCTGCTCGGTGACCATCTTCAGCACCGCGGCCGGGGTCGCGGGCACATTCGGCACCAGCGCCCGCCCGGCGGCAGCCAGGCCGAACAGCTCGGGCAGGGGTCCCAAATCGAACCATCTGCCTTCGCTCATCCCACCAGTGTCGCCGAACGGGACGCCGAATGGTGCCTCAGGGTCGTCAGCGGGACGCGAAACGCGCGATCACGCCGGCCAGGATGACCCAGAACGCCGCGGCCAGCCCGTGATCGAGCACCACCGCGAGTGTCGGGTCACTCACCGGGAATAGCCCCGGGAAGAACAGCGCCAGCGGAATCGCGAGCGCGCGGATGAAGATGAAGAACCCGTTCGCCGCGTTGGCACCCGCGAGCACCATCACCATGTACAGCAGTTCGATGAACGCGAAGACCGCGCCGATACCGGTGATGACCTTTACAGCTGTGTAGTTTCTGCTGGTAGTTCGCCATCTGGACATACTGGAAAGTTCCCGTATCCCGGAACGGCAAACGTTGCACCGGCCAGATTGCGCCGATCGGACGTAGCCGGTTACTCCCCGGCGGCGGCCAGTAGCCGTGCGATGGCCCAATCCTGCGCGGCGACGCCGACCGACTTGAACACCGTCCGGCCTGCGATTTCCGGCGGATTCTCCAGTGCGGCCCCGAGTTCGACGATCGACGCGCGCTCGACGTCGCCCTTGTCGAGGGCGTGGATGACCTCGCCCGCCTCTTCGAGGGCGGCTTCCAGCTGGTCGACGACCACCACGGACGCGGTCGCGAGCAGCTCCGGCGGGAGTTCGCGCATCGACGGCCGGAACGAGCCGATCGCGTTGACGTGGACGTTCTCCGGCAAGGCGGACAGCGCGAAGAGCGGGGTTTCCGACGACGTCGCACAGTTGACGATCTCCGCGTCCGCCAACGCTTCTTCGACGGTTTCCGCGACCCGGACGGTCACCGACCGGAACTCCTCGCTGAGCCGTTCGGCGAGCGCGTGGGCGTTGTCCGTGGTGCGGCTGTGGATCGTCACCTCGCGCAGTTTCCGCACCGCCGCGATCGCGCGGACCTGATCGGCCGCTTGCGCGCCGGAGCCGAGCAGCGCGAGCTTGCCCGCGTCGGCCGGGGCGAGCAGATCCGTCGCCACTCCGGTGACGGCGCCCGTGCGCAGCGTGGTCACGATGGTCGCGTCGGCGACGAGCGGTTCGCCCGCACCCGTCCAGACGACCGTGCCGAGGATCGCCGGATCCCGGTCGAGCCGCACACTCAGCGTCTTGACCGCCGCCGAGGCGGTCGGCTCGTGGTACGCCGACATGACCAGCACCTGCCCACCGCCGAAGACGAGCCGGTTCGGCTGGGTGAAGTGGCCGGCGGCGAGTTCGGCGAACGCCTCGCGCACGGCCTTGACCGCGTCGCGCATGGGGACGGTCGCGCGGACCTCGTCAGGGCCGAGCGTGCGGGTGAGGGTGCGGGCCAAAGTGACCTCCAGCAGGTGGGTGGCTCGTGAGTGGTAAGGACGGTTCTAACCGTCCTTACCACTCACGAGCCACCTTGCCAGCGCGACGTGCTCGCCCGCAGCACCACCCGCCCACGCACTCGCTCGATCCGCGCACGACCCGCTTCCGGCCGCATCGCCAGCTCGAGCACCCGCTCGCCCAGTTCCTCCAAGGGCAGCGCGACGGTGGTCAGCGGCGGGGTCAGGTCGCGGATCATCGGGATGTCGTCGAAACCGGCGAGGGCGACGTCGCCGGGCACGCTCAAGCCGTGCTCGCGGAGGGCGGCGAGCGCGCCCGCGGCCATGACGTCGGTCGACGCGAAGATGCAGGTGGCGCGCAGGCCGCGGCTGAGAAGCTCGTTCGCGGCCGCGTAGCCACCGTCGCGGGTGAAGGGGCCTTCGACGACGCCGTCGGGCTCCACGGTGACTCCCGCGGCGGCCAGGGTTTCCAGGAACCCGCCGACGCGGTCGACGACCGTGGTGAGCAGGGGAGGACCGGAGAGCACGGCGAACCGGCGATGTCCGAGGTCGAGCAGGGCTCGCGCCAGGTCGGCGGCGCCCTCGCGGTTCTCCGGCAGGACCGCGTCGGCGCGGAGCCCGCGATGTCTGCTGATCACCGCGACCCGGCCACCTGTCGCGCGGTAGCGATCCAGCTCCTGCCGCAGGCTTTCCTGCCGCTCCCGGTCCTCGAAGCCGGAGCCGATCAGCAACATCGCCCGTACCCGGTGTCCGCGCATCATCGACGTGTACGCGACCTCGCGGTCCGGGTCGCGGAACGTGCTGCCGAGGACGACCTGCAGGTCGTGCCGGCTCGCCGCCCGCATCACCCCGCGCGCGATACCGGCGAAGTACGGGTCGCCGACGTCGTGGCAGATCACCCCGACCGTCTTGCTGGACGCGCGGGCCAGCGCCTGCGCGTGCGCGTTCGGGGAGTAGGCGAGCCGCTCGGCGGCGCTGAGCACGCGGTCGCGGAGGGCGGGGCCGACGGTCGCGGTGCCGTTCAGCACTCTGGACGCGGTCGCGAGCGAGACCCCCGCCGCTTTGGCGACGTCACCGAGGGTGCTCTGGGCCTGTTGGACCATTCGTGCTCCTCCCTCTTGACCCATGTGATGGCCGGTTCTACGGTACGCCAGAAAGCGCTTTCAGAAAGCGTTTTCATTCTGGTGTCGGCGCGGGAGGTTCGATGAAGATCACTCGCCGGGTTGCGGCGTCCGAGAACTGGTTCGAGCGATCCTGGCGGCCGGTGACGCTCCTCGTGGTGCTCGTCGTGCTGTGGCAGCTGGTGACCGGGACCACCCGGCTCATCCCGCGATATCTGGTGCCTTCGCCAGGGGACACCATGGACACGCTGGTCGGCCAATGGCCCTATATCTGGCAGAACACCTGGGTCACGACCTATGAGACGGTGCTGGGCTTCATTCTTGCCTCGCTCATCGGGGTCATCACCGCGGTCGCGCTCGTCTCGTCGGTCAACGTGGAACGGACGGTCTACCCGATCCTGCTGTTCGCCCAGGTCATCCCGAAGATCGCGATCGCGCCGCTGTTCGTGGTCTGGCTGGGTTTCGGGCTGGAGCCCAAGGTGCTGGTCGCCGTGCTGATCGCCTTCTTCCCGGTGGTGATCTCGATGGTCACCGGACTGAAGTCGGTCGACCCGGAGATGCTGCAGCTGGCGTCGGTGATGGGCGGTGGCCCGGTCAAGACATTCTGGAAGATCCGGTTCCCGGCGTCGGTGCCCCATCTGTTCGCCGGTCTCAAGGTCGCCGTGACGCTCGCCGTCACCGGCGCGGTGGTCGGCGAGTTCGTCGGTGCGAACGAGGGCCTCGGCTACGTGATCCTTCAGGCCAACGGGAATCTCGACACACCGATGCTGTTCGCCGGGCTGATCGTG
Source organism: uncultured Actinomycetota bacterium (assembly GCA_963766045.1). Classification (GTDB taxonomy): domain Bacteria; phylum Actinomycetota; class Actinomycetes; order Mycobacteriales; family Pseudonocardiaceae; genus Amycolatopsis. The sequence continues at coordinate 1,316,436 of CAVXYN010000003.1, forward strand.
ATGTCGCTTATCGGCGTCGTCCTGTTCGTCCTGCTCGAGGTCGCCGAGCGCCTGGTGCTGCCATGGCACGCCAGCCGCCGCGTCGAAGCCGCCACTACCACCATCTAGCAAGGGGCTTTGCGATGAGGAAACCCGCGATATTGGCCGTTCTGCTCGCCGCGACGCTGCTCGTCGCCGCCTGTGGGGGAGGCGGGAACGACGCCGGCTCGGGTCAGCAGGGCGCGAAAGCGGTCACGTTGACGCTCAACTGGTACCCGTACGGCGAGCACGCGCCATTCTACTACGGCATCAAACAGGGGATCTTCGCCAAACACGGGATCGACCTGAAGATCCAGGCGGGGCAGGGTTCCGGCAAGACCGTGCAGGCCGCCGCGGCGAACCAGACCGACTTCGGCTGGGCCGACACGTCCGCGCTGGCCACCGCCGTCGAGCAGGGGGTCCCGGTGAAGAGCGTCGGTGTGTTCCTGCAGACCACACCCGCGTCGGTGCAGTTCTTCACGGAGAAGAACATCACCAAGCCGCAGGATCTCAAGGGGCTCAAGGTCGCGACGACCGCCGGTGACGCGCTCACGAAGACGTTCCCGGCCTTCCTGAAGCAGAACGGCATGGCCGAGGGCGACGTGCAGATACAGAACATCGACCCGGCGGGCAAGATGGCCGCGGTCATCGCCGGCCGCGCCGACGTCCTGCTCGGCTTCGCCTCCGACCAGGGGCCGACGATCCAGGAGAAGGCCGGGAAACCGGTGTCCTACCTACGTTTCTCCGAATTCGGGCTGAATTACTACAGCAACGGCCTGATCGCGTCCGCCGAGAAGCTGAAGGACGCCGACCTGGTGAAGCGCATGGTCACCGCGACGGCCGAGTCGTGGGCGGCGGCGGAGAAGGACCAGCAGGCCGCTGTCGACGCCATGAAGGGCGCGTCCCAGCAGCTGCCGTCGGCGACCGTCCTGCTGGAGCAGTTCAAGACGACCGTGACGTTGCTGCACACCGAGGCCACCAAGTCGTCCGGTCCTGGGGTGAACACCGTGGCGGACTGGAAGACGACCATCGAAACCTTCCAGCGCACCGGGATCATCAGCAAGGCACAGGAGCCGTCGGCGTATTGGGAAGAAAGCGTGGCACCGAAGGGATGACCGTGACACTAAGGACGGCCGCGGTCGAGCTCGACTCCGCCGCCGTGCGTTTCCGCTCGAAGAAGATCGATGTGACGGCCATCCGCGAGGTATCGCTGGACGTCGAACCCGGCGAGTTCGTCTCGATCGTCGGACCGTCGGGCTGCGGGAAGTCGACGCTGCTGAAGCTCGTTTCCGGGCTGCTCAAGCCTTCCGCGGGCACGGTGCGGCTGCTCGGTGACGAGGTTTCCGGGCCACGGCATGACATCGGCTACGTCTTCCAGCGGGCCGCATTGCTGGAATGGCGGTCGGCGCGGCGCAATATCCTGCTGCAGGCGGAAATGCGCGGGATGTCGTCGGGCGAGGCGCATCGCCGGGCGGACGAGCTGATCGAGATGACCGGGCTCACCGGGTTCGAAGACGCGCTGCCGCACGAGCTTTCCGGCGGGATGCAGCAACGGGTCGCGCTGTGCCGGGCGTTGCTGCACAAACCGCGGGTGCTGCTGATGGACGAGCCGTTCGGCGCGCTGGACGCGTTGACCCGTGAGCAGATGAACGTCGAGCTGCGCCGGATCTGGCAGGAGACCGAAACAACCGTCCTGCTCGTCACGCATTCCATCGCCGAGGCGGTGTACCTGGCGAACCGCGTCGTCGTGATGACGGCGCGGCCGGGAGCCGTCCAGGAAATCCTGCCGGTCGAGCTGCCCGATGACCGCGGGTACTCGGAAACCATGGCACGTCCCGAATTCAGCACCGCCACAGCACATATCCGGGCTCTGCTCGGCGCGAGTGAAAGGCCCTCATGAGCACACGAACCGTCGGCGTCGTGATGAACGGCGTCACCGGCCGGATGGGGTACAACCAGCATCTGGTCCGCTCGATTCTGGCGATCAACGCCGAGGGCGGCGTCGCACTGTCCGGCGGCGAACGGGTCGCGCTGGAGCCGGTGCTGGTCGGCCGCAGCGAGAACAAACTGCGTGAGCTGTGTGAACGGCACAACCTCGAACGCTGGACGACGGATCTCGGCGAAGCACTGGCGGAGAAGGAAAACCTGATCTATTTCGACGCGCAGGTGACGCAGACGCGGGTCGCCGCGATCCGGCAGGCGATCGAGGCGGGCAAGGATATCTACACCGAGAAGCCCGTCGCCGAGAACCTCGACGACGCCCTCGCGCTGGCGCGGTTCGCGCGGGAGAAGGGCGTGCGCACCGGGGTCGTCCAGGACAAGCTTTTCCTGCCAGGACTGCGGAAACTCGCACGACTGATCGACGGTGGGTTCTTCGGGCGCATTCTTTCGGTGCGTGGCGAGTTCGGTTACTGGGTGTTCGAGGGCGATTGGCAGCAGGCGCAGCGGCCGTCGTGGAACTATCGCGCCGAGGACGGCGGCGGGATCGCGCTCGACATGTTCTGCCACTGGTCGTACGTCTTGGAGAACCTGTTCGGCCGGGTCGAGGCGGTGACCGCGAAGGCCGTCACACATATTCCACAAAGGACGGACGAGAACGGGCGCGAGTACAAGGCGACGTCGGACGATGCCGCGTACGGGATCTTCGAGCTCGCGGACGGCGTGATCGCGCAGATCAACTCGTCGTGGTGTGTCCGGGTCAACCGCGACGAGCTGGTCGAGTTCCAGGTGGACGGGACGCACGGCAGCGCCGTCGCGGGGCTGCGCGGCTGCCGGATCCAGCATCGGGCGACCACGCCGAAACCGGTGTGGAATCCGGACATGCCGGTCACGCATTCGTTCCGTGAGGACTGGCAGGAAGTGCCGGACAACGAGGTCTTCGACAACGGTTTCAAGCTCCAGTGGGAGATGTTCGTGCGTCACGTGCTCGAGGACGCGCCGTGGCCGTACGACTTCGGCGCGGGCGCGCGCGGGGTGCAGCTGGCGGAGCTGGGCCTACGCTCGTCGGCGGAAGGCCGGCGGGTCGAGCTGCCGGAGCTCGCTGTGTGAGTGTCAGGAGGCAGCTGTGGAGTCCGTCGAAACCGTGTACCAGAAAGAGGATTGGTACGGCGACGAACTGACCGGCCGCCGGTTCACCCGGTGCGAATTCCGCGAGGTCGACTTCACCGAGGCGTCGACCCGAGGCGTCGTGTTCACCGACTGCGTTTTCGGCAACGTCCGGTTCAACGCGTCACGGCATACCGATTCGGCGTTCACCGGCTGCACCTTCAAACGCTGCAACCTGTTCGACGCCGAATTCAGCGGCTGCAAGCTGGTCGGCAGCGGGTTCGAGCAGTGCACCCTGCGGCCGCTGAAGGTGCTGGGTGGCGACTGGTCGTTCGTGGGGCTTCCCGGAACCGACCTGCGTGGCGTCACCTTCCAGGGCGTGAAGATGCGCGAGGCGGACCTGACCGGCGCGAACTGCGAAGGCGCGGTGTTCGCCGACGTCGAACTCGCCGCCGCTCAGTTGCACAACGCGAAGTTCAGGAACGCGGAGCTGCGGGGCAGCGATCTCAGCGCCGTCGATCCGTTCAACGTCGAGTTGGCGGGCGCGACGATCTCGCCCGAGCAGGCCACGGTTCTTGTGACCTCGCTCGGGCTACAGGTGCGGGCCTAGGTGCCCAGCGCCTTTGCCGCGGCCCTGGCGACCTTGGGTGACGGGTCCTCGAGCATCGGCGTGACCAGTTCCCTCGGGACGGCGCCGAGAATCCGCAGTGCACCGACCGCATAGGCGCGGATCCGCGGAACGGGATGCGTCAGCAGAGGGTGCAGCAGCGGCCCGTCCCCGGCACGGCCGGATTCGGCGAGACCGGCGATGGCGCCGAGCGACGGCGTCTCGGCGGTGACCGCCTCGCGGTACCAGGCGAGCGCGTCCACCTCGGTCCGGCGTGCCGCGTCGCGGGCGAGTGCACGGACCAGTGAGGCGCGGTCGTCGAGCAGCGCGGCGATCTCGCCGAGGTGACCGAGCCGGGCGAGGCCGGTGAAGGCACTGATCCGGACCTCGCCGTGGCGGTTGGACGCCAGCCTGCGAAGGACGTCGATCTGGCCGGTCCACACGGCTTCACGTGCCGCGGCCTCGCTCGCTCGTGCGCGGATCCAGACGTCCCTGCTCTTCTCGGCACGCCGGACGAGTCCGTCGACCTTGAGTTCGCCTCGACGTCGCTGCACCTCGAACGCGAACCGCTGGACGGAGACGTTCTCCGACTCGGACAGCCGGTCGAGGACTTTCGAAGGTGCGTCATACGCCGCCGCGTGGAGCTGTCGCACGCCGAAGTCGCCGCGCCAGCGCATGCCGAGGTACAGGATCGTCTCGGCGGCCGCGGGGACGAACATGGTCGGTTGATCGTGCAGCAGCGCGGCGATTCCGGCCCGAGCGCGGTCGCGGACCGGGGCGGCCCAGTCGGTCATGCGCAGCAGCAGGAACGGGAGCTGGGCGGGGAGAGGGTTCTCCAGCATCTTCGTGATCGCGAGAGCCCGCACGCGTCCATCACCGTGTGAGCCGGCGATGGTGGTCGCTAGCGGACCTGCCTTGCCCGCCTTCAGCCGGTCGGCGGCTTCGTGCAGGATGCGCGGGTAGTGCACGGAGTCCCAGTAGCCGGGGCGGCAGTGGTGGTCGATCGTGGCGACGAGCCCCGGGGTCGCGGTGATCGTCGCGAAGGCGGCCTCGATCTCCTTCGCGTCGCCGGTTTCGTCTACGCGAAGGATCGCCTCGACGAACTCGTCGACGCGGTAGCCACCGGTTTCGAGTGACGCTTTGAGTGCGTCTGCCACGGCGGGTGCCGGTTTTCGCTTACGGAAGATCACCCGGCGATCCTCCCCGATGGCCGTCTGGCGCGCTCATCCTTTTTGCGGGTAGACGTCCGATGTCCGGACGCGTAGGAACGGGGCATGGCTGAGCAAAGGTCCAGACGAGCGTTCTTGTCCGCGTCGGCCGCGGTTTCGGCGGTCGCTCTCACCGGGGTCCCCGCCGGTGCCGAGGAGCTGGGGGATCGCGGTCCAGGTGGGGTGGTTTCGCCGCAGCGTCCCGATGCCGAGCTCCGGGCGATCCTGAGGGAGATCGACGAGCGCAGGATCGAGGCGAACGTGCGGCGGCTCGCCGCGTTCGGGACGCGGCACACATTGTCCTCGCAGACCGATCCGGTGCGGGGGATCGGGGCGGCGCGTGACTGGATCTTCGCGGAACTGTCGAAGTACGCGGAGCGCTCCGGTGGTCGGATGACCGTCGCGCTGCAGTCGTACGTCCAGCCGCCGGCGCCGCCGCGGATCCCGGTGACCACGACGATCACCAACGTCGTCGCGACCTTGAAGGGATCCAGTGCGCCGGAACGGGTTTATGTGGTTTCCGGGCATTACGACTCGCGCTGTTCGGATCCACTGGACGCGGTGAAGGACGCGCCGGGCGCAGACGATGACGCGTCAGGTGTGGCCGTCGCGATGGAGCTGGCGCGCGTGATGGCGTCGCGCAAGCCCGCCGCGACGATCGTGTTCGCCGCCGTCGCCGGGGAGGAGCAGGGGCTGTTCGGCGCGCGGCATATGGCCACGACGTTCAAGGGCGCGGGGACCGATGTGCAGGCGATGTTCACCAACGACATCGTCGGTTCTCCCCGCGCCGACGACGGGACGCGCGATCCGCGCACGATCCGGTTGTTCGCCGAAGGGGTGCCGACCTCGGAGACCCCGGCGGAAGCCAACATCCGGCGAGCGGTCGGCGGGGAGAACGATTCGCCCTCGCGGCAGCTCGCGCGATTCGTCCGTTCGGTGGCCGAGAACGACGCGACCGGGATGAACGTGCGCGTGATCTACCGTCGCGACCGGTACCTGCGGGGCGGGGACCATATCCCGTTCCTGGAGCAGGGCTATGCGGCCGCGCGGTTCACCGAGCCGCACGAGGACTACGCGCATCAGCATCAAGATGTCCGGGTGGAGAACGGTCAGCAATTCGGTGACCTGCCGGAGTTCTGCGACTTCCCGTTCATCGGCCGCGTCGCCAGGGTGAACGCCGCCGCGATGTGGTCGCTGGCCACCGCGCCTGGCACTCCCAAAGATGTCCGCATCCGGACGAACCAGCTGACCAACGACACGGATCTGGTGTGGCAGCGGGGAACCGACGCGGGCCTGGCCGGATACGAGGTCGTCTGGCGCGAGACGACCGGGGCCGAATGGACGAACGTACTCGGCGTCGGGGACGTCACGACGGCCAAAGTGGATCTGTCGAAGGACAATGTGTTCTTCGGTGTGCGGGCGGTCGGGAAGAACGGGCGCCGCAGTCCGGTGGCTTTCCCGACACCCTTGAGCTGAGTGCCTATGACGGCTCGTGAGTGGTAATGACGGTTAGAACCGCCACTATCACTCACGAGCCACCTACGAGTTCGGCAGCAGCTCCCGCAGCAGCGCCAGCAGTTCCCGCCGGTCTCCGGCGCCCAGCTTCCCGCGAATCCGGGCCATATGGTGCTCGACCGTCTTCCCGGAAATGAACAGCTTGCTTCCTGCCTGCTTATAGGTCAGCCCGTCGACGACAAGCCGGGCGACCTCGAGTTCCCGTTCGCTCAACGCACTCAGCCCGGTCGCGGCGACAGGTTCAGGGGTTCGCCCGGCCGCACCCTGGAACTGGCGGGCCGCCTCGAGCAACTGCACCATGACCTTCCGGTCCGAGGTGCGGATCGCGGCCTGGCCTGCCAGCCGGGACGCATCCCAGCAGAGTCCCAGTTCGTACAGTTCCCCGGCGGACGCGGAAATCGCCTCGGAGTCGAAGGAACCGCTGAGCACGGCGAGCCAGCCGGCCGCGGCCGAAGCCAGCGCGGCGGTGTACCGGCCGCAGGAAGCGAAGCCGTTCAACGCGGCCAGATGTTCTTCGGCCGCGGCATGGTTCTCGACGGTGATCGCGGCGTGCAGTTCGTGCCAGCGGAGGGTGGCCGACCACAGTGGAGGGTTGCCGAGGCCGTCGAGGACGGAATGCGCCCGCTCGATCTGCCCGGCCAGTTTCGCGCTCGCCCCGGCCCTGGCGGCCGCGATCGCGAGTTCTCCCAAGGGCAGCAAGGAATACAGGTCCGCCTGCTGGCGCATCGACGCCTGGTAGGCGCGATCCCAGGCCCGCTGCAATCCGGGGAGGTCGCTCGCTCGCCGGGCGAGTCCTAATTGGAGGGTGGCGGCGAAGAGTTCGTCGCGGGCTTCGAGACCGTCGGGTGGCAGGGCGAGTCCGGCGGCGGTTTTGAGGTCACCGGAGGTCATCGCGACCCAGCCGAGCAACAGCCGGTGCCGTTTGGCGAGCAGGTCGCCGCCGATCCGGCCGGCCAGCGCACGGGTGAGTACGGATTCCGCCAGCGCGAGCTCGCCGGAGTGCAGGCCCACCAGGGCCGCGAGTGCCGCGGGGCTGTCCGGCAGCGGCGCGGGAGCGCCCGCGGATTCGAGCATCGACGCCGCACCGAGCAGCGCCGCCAAGGTTTCCGAGCCACAACCGGAGACCGAGCCCGCGATCGCCCGCGCCATCCGTGACGCGGCGCCCGCGAACAGAGTCGGGACCTCGGGGGTTTCGAGTACGCCGCGGGCGGCTTCGAGATTTCCCGTGCCCATCAGGGCAACCGCCGCGAAGGCCTTCGAACCGGCGCGGCCGGACCATTGGTACAGCTCGGCACTGTGCGCGAGTTCACCGCGATGGGCGAGGACGGTTCCGGCGACCTCCGCCCCCGCGGCCCGGGCGTCGGCGTCCTCGGTACTGCCGAGCATGCCGTCGCCGAGCCGCAGCGCGGTGTCGAGATCTCCGGCGAGGGCGGCGGCGTGTGCCCAGCCGACGGTGAGCGCCGCGCCGCGCCCGCCGGCCTCGGACGCGGCTTCGAAAAGCCGGGCCGCGAGCTTCGTGTCCTCGGGCATCGCTTCACGGGCGGCCGCCTCGAAGGCCGCCGCCGCACTCGCGCCCGAGCTTCCCGTGCCGAGCAGGGCACAGGCCAGGTCCAGAACCGGAAGCCCGTCCCGCAGCTGGAGTTCCACCAGACCCTGCAACACCGTCAGCCGCCGCCCCGGTGAGCCCCAGGTGCGGACGGCTTCGGCGGCGATCGGCAGGAGGACGTCGTCCGTGCCGAGCAAGCCGGAAGCCCTTGCCCCATCGAAGATCTCGGGCAGGCCGTCGCGGTCGCGGTTGAGCAGTGCGGCCAGCAGGTCGAGGTTGCGCCCAGCCCCGGCTTCGGCCGCGATCAGGTAGCGCAGCACGTCGTCGTCGAGTTCTTCGAGTTCACCGCGGAAATCCGCGAGCAGTCCGGTGACCGCGCGGATCACGAGTCTCGGCACACCACCGGTTCTGGCGTGGACATCGTCCGCGGTGGCCGCGTCGCCACCCGTGTGCTCGACGAGCCGGCCGACGTCTTCGACGCCGAGCGGCCCCAACGTCACCGATCTGCCGAAGGTGTCGGCAAGCGCCCGCAACGCGGTGGTCCGGGGTGTCGGGCGGTACGCCAGCACGATGGGGCTGCCGGCTTCTTCCGCCCTGACCTTGATCTTCGCGATCTCAGCGTCGTCGAGCTGGTCCGCGTCGTCGATCAAGATGGCCTCGACTCCGGCGCCCTCGTAGAGGCGCCCGAGCAGACCGAGCAGATGTGTCTTCCCATAGCCGCCGGGGGCGACGACGGTGGCCCGCACCGGCAGTTCCGGCGCGGCGGTCACCTCGTCGAGCAGCTGACGGGCACCCGGGGGGATGATGCCGGGCTTGTCGAGCAATGTGTTCAACAGCGACCTTCGGGGGAGGGGGATGCGGCTGCGCCTGGGGTGGCGGGTGCGCAGGTACTCGAGGTGGGGGGCGGGGCTTCGGGACCTTTGTCTGCGGTGGCTTCTCGAGTGGTCAAGGTGAGCAAAAGCGCCGTCGCGGCAAGGACGATCACCGCGGCTCCGGCCGCGAGTGGCTTCCGTCGGCTGAGCAGTTTCGCCGTCCGGGTGGGTTCTGGCAAGGGGAACGGGGCAATGTCCACTGGCGGCCGTTCGGGCCGCTCCTCGAGCTCCGGTGCAGCTTCGACCCGGGGGAGCAGGGTGGTTTCCACCGTCGCGACGGCGTGCCCGGGTTGAGGAATGTCACGTCGGGCGGCGATGTTGACCGCGCCGGTCACGACAGTCAGTACCGGGTCGCTCGCGGCGAAGATCTGGCACGGCGTCCTACCGGGGACCGGGGGAGCCTCCCCGCAGAACACGATGCCGACCAGCTGCTGCGGCGGGACACCGCCGCCGTGCGCGAGTTCGAAGACCTTGCTCACGGCGTCGGCCGGGTCGACGCCGTCCACGGTTTTGACCGGTTGCCAGCCGTTGATCCCGGATCGGGCGAGTGTCACGACGACCCCGTCCGGACCGAATTCGCAGACGCCGGCGGTGGCATCCCCGGTTCTCGGCGGAGCGAGGTAGGCGTGCAGCGCGGCGAGAGGCGCGGGCACGAGTGCGGCCCGGGGAAGCCGGCCTCGGCCAGTGCCCGGCGCAGCAGGTCACGGCGGAACCCGCCCCAATCGACGGGATGAGAGACCACGACGTGCTGCGGTTTCCCGCCGAACTGTTCGGCGGCCTGATCTACGGCGGCGTCGACGAGGACGGCGCTGAGCGACTCGGCCGAGAAGCGTTCGCCGCCGACGATCAGGGGGACGTCGTCGCCGACCCGTTCGTGGAACCGGGTCAGCAGCCGCGCGGGCGCGGCGAGTCCTGCTTCGGCGGCCGCGTCGCCGGTGAGCAGGTAACCGTCATCGTCGAGGAACACCGCGGACGCCGCCGACGGGCCGCGCGCACCGAGCCATAGGGGCTCGGGGGCGCCCCAGCCGTCACCACGGTTCGTGCAGGTGGCGGCGGTGGTGCGAGTCGAGGCGATATCGATGCCGAGGACGTAGGGCAACGAGCATCCTCCTTCGCTTGACCAGCCCCTAGGACCTACTAGGGCCACTCACCCGATCGGCTTGACCCGTTTGGGTGAGAGGTGGCATTAAACCCAACCGAACGCGTCTCGGTTAAGCCCCTAACGCCCTAACGATGTCATACCGATCCCCTATTGGCTGACTGGGTGACGACCGGGAGTGATCCCCGATGTGCTGAACGGCGCCGTCTCACTAGCTTGGGTGACCTGCGAACAGCCGTGCCCTCCGGCCGCTGCGCATGAACCACTCGCTTCTAGACCAACCAGGAGAGTCCTTCCATGGGTTCCGTTCAGACCCTGCACGACTTCACGCTCAACCTGCTCAACGACTCCGCGTCCCGCGTGGCCTTCGCCAACGACCCGCAGCAGGTCCTGGCGGACGCCGGCCTCGGTGACATCAACGCCGTCGACGTGCACGAGGTCATCCCGCTGGTGCTCGACTTCGTGCCGGTCGAGACCGCCACGGGCATCACGGGCAACGTGGCCGGCACCGCCGACAACCTCGTCAACCTCGGTGGCGCGACCGGTGTCCTCAACGGCACCGTCGATGGCACCGAGGGCGAGTGCGCCGATGGTGTCCAGGGCGCGATCGACCAGCTCACCGCGCTCACCGCGGGCCTCCCGGTCGGCGTCCCCGCCGTCGACGGCATCGCCGGCGGCCTGCCGGTCGGCGTGCCGAGCCTCCCCTCGGTCGGCGTCCCGGGTGTCCCGGCCGTGCCGGGCCTCTCGGAGCTGGGCCTGCCCGAGGTAGGCGTGCCGAACGTCGGTGGCGTCGTCCCGGGTGTCGTTCCCGCCGTCTCCGACGTGACCGACGTGTCGAACGCCGCCGCCGGCGTGACCGCCCTCGCGCAGAACACCGTCGGCAGCTTCGCGCTGACCGACGACCTCTCGCAGGGCATCGACTCGAACACCGTCGCCTACGCCGGTGGCGTCGCCAACGGCGCGGCCGACACCGCGGCCGGCCTCGTGCACGACGTCCCGGTCGTGGACCAGGTCCAGATCCCGGCCGTCGACGGCGTCAACGTCCCGGCCGTCGGTGACCTGACCAGCGACCTCCCGGGTGTCGCCGGTGGCGCGACCGGCGGCGTCCTGTCGCAGGTGGGCGACCTCACCAGCAGCATCGGTCACGTCGACGTGGCCGACGTCACCACCAAGGTCCACGACGTCGCGGACAGCGCCGTCGGTGGCACCGTGTCGAACACCGTCGGTGCCGATGGCGCCGACGGTGTCGTGGCCGGTGTCGCGAACCACGCGGGCGTCAGCGAGGTCCACGACGTGGTCTCCGGTGTCGCCAACATCGCCAACGTCGGGGATGTGCACCTCGGCACCGGCGACGTCGCGTCGGGCAACGACATCCACATCGGTGGCTGAACATAATTCACGTCTCACGATGTGAACGGGCCCCGCGGTCGATTCCGGCCGCGGGGCCTTTCCCTGCGCGCTTTGTTGGCACATCCCACATTGATTCCGCGCTTGGTAAAAGGAACACTGCATCTCCGTGACCGCCCCCGCCTGGCACGACGTGCTCAACGAGACCATGGACGCCTGTGCCGCCCATGGTCGCGCCGACCTGGCCGAACGCCTGCGCCGCAGACGTGACCAGCAGGTGCCGGGCACCCGGATCGCGGTGGTCGGCTTTCCGAAGCAGGGCAAGGGCTACCTGCTCAACGCGCTGCTGAACGCACCGATCTGCACGGTCGGTGACGCGAGTACACCGGCTGTCACCACCGAAATCGGGTACTCGCACGATGCCGGCGCCACCCTGATCGGTCACGGCCGCGAACGCGTCCCCGTCGAGACGCTCGCGAAGGAAGTAGGTGCTCGTCCGCCCGGCTCGCTGCGCCGCGTCGAGGTCGGGCTGCCGCGCGACCTGCTCGGTTCCGGACTGGTCCTGGTGGACACACCGGCGATAGGGGATCCCCGGTCGCCGCGCACGGCCGCGACGCTCGACGTCCTCGCGGACGCGCACGCCGTGATCCTCGTTTCCGACGCGACACAGGAACTCCAGCCCGCGGAACTCGCACTGGCGAGGCATATCCGGATGTGGTGCCCGTCGTTGGTACTGGCGATGACCAAAATCGACGTCAGCCCCGACTGGCGGGAGATCGCCGCCCGCAACCGGGCCGCGCTTACGGAGACCGGTGTGGCCGCCGATGTCTTCCCGGTGTCCGCCACCGTGCGCCAAGCCGCCGCGAAGGCGGGCGACGTCGGGCTCAATGGACGTTCGGGTTTCCCGGAACTCCTTTCGTGGGTGGGAGAACAGGGCGCCCGCCCGATCGAACGGACCCGGGCGCTCGCGGCCGCGGTGAGCGTCCGCGCGGCGGCGGTCGAGCTGGTCGAGACGTTGCAGGCCCGGCTCAACGCGGTGTCACAGGACAACGGGACCGATCAGGTCACCCTGCTGCATCAGGCGCAGCGGCGTACCGAAGAGCTGCGGCGGCAGAACGTCCGCTGGCAGAACCTGCTTTCCGACGAGATCACCGACCTGATCTCCGACGCCGAATACGATCTTCGCGAGCGCACCCGGACGATCGTGCGGCATATCGACCGGACCTTCGACGAAGGTGACCCGGCCCAGATCTGGCCCGATTTCCAGGCCTGGCTGGAAGAAAACCTCGCGGACGCTGTCGAGACCAACTACGACTGGGTGTCCGAACGGGCCAAATGGATCGCGCACGCGGTCGCGTCGAGTTTCGGGCCGAGGTACGGCCAGACCCCGGAGCTGCCGTTGAGCGGGTCAGGCGTGGACTCGATCCCCGAGGTCGGCGCCCCTAAGATCGAACGCTTCAAGATCGGCCAGAAGCTGTTCACCGGCTTGCGCGGTTCCTATGGTGGCGTGCTGATGTTCGGTCTGGTGACCAGCCTCGCGGGTCTGCCGCTGATCAACCCGGTCTCCCTCGGCGCCGGTGTGGCGTTCGCCACGAAGAGCGTGCGCGACGAGGGCGGGATGCGGTTGCAGCGCCGTCAAGCGCTCGCGAAAGCCGCGGCACAGCGGCACGTCGACGACGTGTTCATCCGGTTCAGCAAGGAGACCAGGGACGCGGTCCGGCTCGTTCAGCGGCGGCTGCGCGACCATTTCACCATGCTGGCGGACGAACTCGCCGAAGAGCTGACGCGCCAACGGGAACTGATCGTCGCCGGCTCCGCCGAACGCGACCGGCGCACCCAGCAGGTCAAACGTGAGATCGACAGGCTCGCTTCGCTGCACCGGAAAGCGGGCGCGCTCGGCAGTGGGGCGGCGCCGCGCCGGGAGCTCTCTGCGTGAGCGCCTTCGACGTACGGGACCTGTTGGCCGACGCTGCCGCGCTCTACCGTGACCGTCCGCCCGCGGTCGCGATGTTGCGTGAATCCCTGGAGCGGCTCGAAGAACCGCTCCGGGTCGGCTTCGTGGGCACGCCGGGAACCGGTAAGTCCACTTTGGTCTCCGCGCTAGCGGAATGGCCGACACGGGCGTTGCGGGATTTGGAACTGCTCGACACACCGGCACTGGCCGAACACGTCGACGCGACCGTGCGGCTGGTGCGGCACCTCGAACCGGACGAACTCGCCGGTGCCCGTCCGGCAGGCGGTTCGGCGTTCGCGCGGCAGACCGCGGTGAACTCCGTCCTGGTACTCGCCCGGGCCGACGAGGTCGGCGCGGGCCGGATCGACGCTCTCCTCACCGCGAAACAGCTTGCGCGGCGCGCGTGGCGCGAAGACTCGAATTGTGCGGGCTTCCAAGGAGTGATCGCGGTCGCCGGGCAGCTGGGCTACGCCGGGCGAGCATTGCGTGATGACGAATTCGAGGCGTTGCGCGCGCTGGCGTCGGTGTCCCGGCCGGAACTCGAGCGTCATCTCCTGTCGGTGGATTCCTTTGTGGACGATCCATTCCCGGTGCGGCTCCCGCCCGAGGCGAGGAAACTGCTGCTGTCGAGGTTCGGTCTCTACGGTGTCCGGCTGGCCATCACCTTGGTCCGCACCGGATGTGAGAGCAGGCTGAAACTCTCGGCGGAACTCGTGCAGCGCAGCGGACTCGGGGATCTGCGGGACACGCTGGCCGGATGTTTCGTCGCGCGGGCGGAGGCGTTGAAGGCGCGCACCGCGGTGTTGCGGCTCGAAGGTCTGCTGAGCGCCGAGCCACGTCCGCACAGCGACCGGCTCGCCGCCCGCGTCGAACGGTTCGCGGTGGCGGCGCACGACTTCCGGGAGCTGCGGCTTATCGCGGACATCCGTGGTGGCCGCACGGCGCTGTCCGGTGACACGGCCGAGGAGGCCACCCGGCTCCTTGGCGCGCAAGGAATCGCGCCCACCGAACGACTCGGTCTCGAACCCGACGCGGACCCGGCCGAGATCCACGGTGCGGGCGAGAACGCGCTCCTCCGCTGGAGGCACGAGGCCGAACGCCCGGACGCCGCGCAAGCGGAACGCGCGGCCGCCCGGGTCGTGGTCCGGTCGGTTGAAGGGATGCTGGCCCTCTTCGTGTGAGCCCGATACGTCAGATCGGCTTGCCGTTGACCGTGACGTTCGTGAACACGACGTCCTTGGCGTTGCTGATCTGCGGTTTCGGAGTGTCGATCTTGGTGAACACCGAGTCGCTCAGATGGAACCCGTTGAGCGGGCTGTCGGACGAACCGGTGATCTTCACCGCGAAGGGCGAGTCGTTCAGCTTGATGTTCTGGGCGTTGATGTTGCGGATCACCGGATGCACGATCGCGCCGAAACCGGGTCCGGTCAGGCTGTAGTTCATGTCGACGAAGATGGAGCCGCGGTCGACCGGGCCGCCGGAGAGGTTCCGCACGTTGATGTTCTCGATCACGCCGCCGCGCCGTTTGTTCGTCTTGATGTACAGGCCGTAGAACGCCTTGTACGACGAGCCGGCGTGGATCCGGTTGTTCTGCGCGAAAACGTGGCGCACCCCGCCGGACATCTCGCTGCCGACGGTGATCGCGCCCCAGCGTCCGTAGTAGTCGTTCTCCTCGATGACGATGTTCTCGCTCGGCACGCCGACGCGGCGGCCGTCGGTGTCGCGGCCGGATTTGATCACCGTGCCGTCGTCGCCGGTGTCGAAGCTGCAGTGGTGGATGTGCACGTCCGAGCTGCTCTCGGGGTCGACGCCGTCGACCATCGCGCCGCGGCTGTAGATCTTGATGTTCCGCACGGTGACGTTCCGGGAAAGCACCGGGTGGACCGTCCACATCGCCGGATTCCGCAGCGACAGTCCTTCGACGAGGATGTTCTGGCATTTGTAGAACTGGATCATGTTCGGCTTGAGGTAGTGGCCGTTGCCGAATTTCCTCTGCTCTACAGGGATCTTGTCGACGGCCTGCTGCTGGAGCTTGTCCCAGTCCGGTCCGCGTTTGCCGTCGTAGTCGAACCAGGGGCCGGCCTGCGCGTTCCCGTCGATCGTCCCGGCGCCGGACAGTGCGAGGTTCGTCTGCTGATGGGCGTAGATGAACGGGGAGAAGTTGAAGCATTCGATGCCTTGCCAGCGGGTGAAGACCATCGGCAGGAACGCCGAAGCGCTGCTCGAGAACTTGATGGTCGCGCCCGCGTCGACGTGCAAGTCTACATTGGACAGCAGGTGGATCGCGCCCGTGCGGTATTTCCCGCCGGTGACGAGCACTCGCCCACCGCCCGCGGCGTTGCAGGCCGCGATGGCCGAGGCGAACGCCTTCGTGTTGTCCTTCTTGTCGTCGCCGACCGCGCCGTACGTGCGGATGTCGAAGACCCGGTCCGGGAACTTCGGCGGGACGATCCGGGCGAGGATCTCCGGAACCTGATCCCAAGGGTCGGCCGCCGGCGCCGCGGACGCGGTGCTCGAGCCGAACAGGGCGCCGGAGGCGAGGATCCCGCCTGTCAGGCCGGCCGCCTTCAGGAAGTCTCGCCGAGAACCACCGGTGGTCATGAAACGCCTCCTTTGGCGTCGTCATACATCATGTACAGGATGTGATGTGCCACGTGTTGGGGTCAACCGCCGTCCCGGTCAGTGACTTGACGCCGGAGCGGGCGACGGGCCACCATAGAGCACTCTATGGTGGCTCTGACCTGCTGAAAGGAGTCCGGCATGCCCGAGGACGCGCGGCCGGAGGTAAAGCGGCTCGGCGAGCTCTTCGCATATTGGGCGAACGAGATCCCGGGCGAGGAGGCGCTCTCGTTCCAGGGACGCCGTTTCAGCTGGGCGGAGCTCGATGAGCGCGCGAGGCGGGTCACCGGCGCACTCGCGGCGCTGGGGCTCGGGCGAGGTGACCGGGTCGCGTTCGTCGACAAGAACACGCCGGCCTGCCTGGAGGTGACCTTCGGCGCGTCTTCGCTCGGCGCGGCGAACGCGGTGGTCAACTGGCGTCTCGCACCCGGCGAGCTGGCGTACGTCCTCAACGATAGTGGCGCGCGGATCGTCTTCACCGGCCCGGAGCTGCTTCCCGCCGTCGAGGCGCTCAAGGACCGGCTGCCGTCCGTGGAGCGGGTGATCGTCGTCGGCGGGGACGACGACGAGTACGAGCACCTCCTCGCGGAGGCCACTACCACGGGGATCTCACGGGCTGGACCCCGAGGCCCACCGGGACGTCGCCCGCCCGGAGCGCCTGGCGTCGGCGGGAACCGTGCTGCCGCAGGTGGAGATGCGGGTCGTCGACCCCGTCATCCTCGAGGACGTCGAACCGGGGACGCCGGGAGAGCTGTGGTTCCGCACCGACCAGGCCATGGCGGGCTACCTCGGCAAACCCGAGGCGACGGCCGAAACGATCGTCGACGGCTGGGTGCGCAGCGGTGACGTCGGCCGCGTCGACGACGGTGGTTTCGTGTTCATCGAGGACCGGGTCAAGGACATGATCATCACCGGCGGCGAGAACGTGTACTCGCCCGAGGTGGAGCGGGTCATCGCGGAGTTCCCCGCGATCGGGGAGGTCGCGGTGATCGGCGTCCCGGACGACCGCTGGGGTGAACAGGTCAAGGCGGTCGTCTCGCCCGCGCCCGGCGAGCAGGTCGACGCCGGGAAACTCGTCGAGTTCTGCCGCGAACGGCTCGCGCATTACAAATGCCCGCGGTCGGTCGACGTCGTGGAGGCGCTGCCGCGCAACGCGACCGGCAAGATCCTCAAACGCACCCTGCGCCGTCCGTACTGGGAAGGCCGGGAGCGCAACGTCTGATGCCTTCGATCGTCAGCCGGGACGAGTATTTCGAGGCGGCGCTGGACATCCTCGCCGATTCGGGCTTCGCCGACCTCAACGTGGGCAAGCTTGGCAAGCGGCTCGGCGTCACCAGCGGGTCGTTCTACCACCATTTCGGTGGCTGGCCAGGCTTTGTGGACGCCTTGCTGGAATTCTGG
Source organism: uncultured Actinomycetota bacterium (assembly GCA_963766045.1). Taxonomy (GTDB): domain Bacteria; phylum Actinomycetota; class Actinomycetes; order Mycobacteriales; family Pseudonocardiaceae; genus Amycolatopsis. Next base: position 1,333,667 of record CAVXYN010000003.1, read on the forward strand.
GAACTTCGGCAGGAGCGGATCCTGCGTGATCTCGACTTCGGCTCCAGCGGTCCCGAGGCGGATTTCGACGCGCTGATGCGGCTGACCCGCGGCCTCCGGCACCGCGCCGAGGCGGCGATCCGCGCCTGGGCGGCGAACGACGAAACCGTTCGCGCGGCACAGAAACGCGTCGACGACGCCCGCGTCAAGACGGTGGGCAAGGTGGTCGAGGACCTGGTCGCCGACCGTGAGCGGGCGAAGGTGGTCACCGCGCTGGGGCTGGCGATGCTGGTCGGCTACCAGCAACTCGCCGCGGCGGGCGAATTCACCGGCCTCGGCGAGATCCTGGACGAATACACGAGACTTGTGCGCGCGGGCTAGTAGAGCGTCCTGCGTTGTTGATTCGCGTCGTAAGTCAGTGGCGGCGTTTGGCCGCTTGTGCCTGGTCTGGCTCGGAGTGTCTCGAATGCCTCGTTGGGGACGTTGAGCGTCTCGTATGTGGCATTGGGGACGTGTCTGTCCGGTGTGGACCCCTAGGTCACATGCCGACGGAATCCGAACATGACCTACAACGCGAACTTCCGACACAGGACACCAGTGTCACGCGACACTAGGCATTGCCGAGCACCCTGGTCACGGTGATCTCGATGACCACCCGTTCCGGATTCGGCTTCGGCTGGCGATACCGTGCCGCGTAACGGTTCTCCGCGTCACGGACCGACTCCGGGTCCTCGCGGAGTACCGCGCGGCCCTCCAAAGTGGACCAACGGGGGCCCTCGAGCTGGCAGGCGGCGACCGGTATGCCCCCTTCGCCCGCTTCCTTCACCAGTCGCGCCTTCTTCGACGAGCGGAAGGTGATCACCCTGGCGATGCCGGCTTCGAAGTCCACGGTGACCCCGACGGCCACGACATGCGGGGTTCCGTCCGGGCGGACGGTGGTCAGGGACGCGAGATGCCGCTCGGTCCAGAACTCTCGGAAGCCGTCGCCTCGGGCGCTCAGGTCGATCTTCATAACCTCAACGCTAGGCCGCCGGAAGAAGTGCAGTTCATCCGGCCGTCACGACTGAGCGCCGTGAAGGCCTCCTTACCTACCCTGACGGTAGGAAAGGGGGCCTTCACGGACGTCCGGGGTGTTAGGTTCGCTGGGCACGTTCCTGGTCTGGGGGAAGCCGGTCGAAATCCGGCGCTGACCCGCAACCGTGGGCCCGCCCTTGTGGCGGGCGAGCCGGATTGCCCAGCGGGGGACGGGCTCCGATGAACCGTCGTGGACTGCGGGATGGAGCCTGGGCGACCACCGGGCCGCTCGGGGCCCGCGTCCGCCTTACCCAAGGGGGCATCCCGTGCGAACCCGAAGAATCCCGAGATCCTTGGCGCTGATCGGCGCCGCGGTGATCGGCCTGACCCTCGCGCCGTCCACCGCCCAAGCCCAGACCGAGACGACTCAGGGCTCGACCTCCGCGCGCTACGGCGCGGGTTACCTGGCCCGTGAGATCACCGAAGGCAGGCTCGGCACCCCACAGGTCCCGGCCATCACGAACGTCGCGAGCGCGGTCCTCGCCCTGCACGCGGCCGGAGTCGGTCGTGACGCCGCCAAGAAGGCCACCGACTTCCTCGCCACCCGCGTCGCCGATCTCGCCGACAACCCGGGCCGGCTCGGTTACACGGTGCTCGCCGCCGTCGCCGAGGGCCGGAACCCGCGTCGGTTCGGCGGGGCCGACCTGGTCGCGCAGCTCGTCGCCACCCAGCGCACGACCGGTACGGACGCCGGGCTGTTCGGCGCGGCCGCGCCGACGTTCGACGGTGCGTTCCGGCAGGGCGTCGCGCTGGCGGCGTTGAAGGCGGCGAAGGTCCCGTCGAGTGATCCCGCCGTGGCGAAGGGACTCGGTTGGCTGACCGCGCAGCAGTGCGAGAACGGTCTCTGGCAGGCATACCGTGCCGACGTCTCGGTCGCCTGCCCGGCCGCGGATCCGGCGACGTTCGCCGGTCCCGACACCAACAGCTCCAGCCTGGCCGTCCAGGGTCTCGCCGCGTACGGCAAGTACCCGAAGCGCGCGAAGGTGCTCGCTTCGCTCGAAGCCGCCCGGTCCGCCGACGGCGGCTTCTCCTACCTGGCCGCGCCCGGCCAGGAGTCCGACCCGAACTCGACCGCGCTGACGATCCAGGCCTTCCTCGCCGAGGGCGCGTCGCCGGGAGCCGCCTACCAGGTACTCGCCGGCTACCAGCTGGGCTGCGGGGACCTGGTCGCCGACCGCGGCGCGTACTTCTACCCCGGCTCGCGTGCGGCGAACCTGATCGCCACCGTGCAGGCGGTCCCGGCCGCCGCCGGAAAGACCTTGCCGCTCAAGGCTTCCGTGCCTTCATCGGTGGTCCCGGTGATGCCGTGTGACTCCGGCGCGACGACGCTCGCGACCCAGGCGGGGACGCCGGGGCCGTGCGCCGGGACCAGCGGTGTCACCGTGTCCGTGGACTTCGTCGCGTTCGGCGGCGCGCAGGAGACGCGGTGCGCGCCCGGCGCTCAGGCGACCGGTGTGGCCGCCCTGCAGAACGCCGGGTTCACCCTGACCGGTACCGACGAGTTCGGGCTCGCCTTCATCTGCCGGATCAACAACCTGCCCGCGCCGGCGCAGGAGACCTGCGCGTCGACGCCGTCCGCGACGGCGTACTGGTCGTACTACCACGCGAACGTCGGTGCGACGGCGTGGACGTACAGCACCAGGGGTGCGTCGACCTACAAACCGCAGCTCGGCAGCATCGAGGCGTGGGCGTTCGGCGACTCCGCCGGCCCCACCAAGACCCCGGCCCAGGTGCGTTCCGGCACCTGAGCCCCGAAGTACATGAAGGCCCCTTCCAGTCGTCTGAGTACTGGAAGGGGCCTTCATGTACTTCATGGACATCCACCGGACAAGATTTCAACTCGTTGTTGACCCCTTCAACTGCCAGTTGTAGCGTCGGCGACCACCCGAGGCACCGTGGAGGTCCGTCATGCCGTCGACGCCGCTTACCCTGACCCGAACCTGGCGCTTGATCCTGGTCACCGGCCTGGCCGCCCTCGTCACCGCGGCCTGCGGCGGCGGGCCTGACGGTGCCGGGGGACAGGAACCCGCCGCGGGCGGTCCGGCCGCGATCCCCGACAACGCCGCGCTGCTGGCCGGAATCCAGAAGGACGCCGCGGTCGCCGGGACACTGCCCGCGAAGTACACGCAGGCCGGGATGCTGCACCTGGCGTCGAACATGCAGTCCGCGCCCAACAACTTCTACGCCGCCGACGGCAAGACCCCGATCGGCTACGAGGTCGACCTCGCCAAGGCCATCGGCGCGAAGCTCGGCGTCACCGTCCACCACCAGGACATGGCGTTCGGCTCGCTGATCACGAGCCTCCAGTCCGGCCGGATCGACGCCACGATGGCCGGGATGAACGACACCAAGGCCCGCCAGGCACAGATCGATTTCGTCGACTACTTCTCGTCCGGGATCACGATCATGATCCGCAAGGGCAACCCGGACCAGATCACCGGTCCGGACACGTTGTGCGGCAAGAACGTCGCCGTCGTGCAGGGCACGAGTCACCAGAAGTTCGCCGAGGAGCAGACCGGCAAATGCACCCAGGCGGGCAAACCCGCGCTGACGGTGACCGCGACCGACAGCGACACCCAGAACCAGAACCAGCTCCGCACCGGCCGGGTCGCCGCGATCCTCAACGACCTCCCGAGCGCGGTCTACATCTCGCGGACCGCGGGTGAGGGCAAATTCTTCGAGGTCGTCCCGGGTGAGCCGATCAACGGCGGGCCGTACGGCATCGGTGTCAACAAGGAGAACAAGCCGCTCGCCGACACGATCCAGAAGGCCTTGCAGGCGCTGATCACCGACGGCACCTACGGCAAGATCCTGCAGTCCTGGGGCGTCGAGCAGGGTGCGCTCAGGGAGGCCAAGATCAATGGCGGAAGCTGAACCGCTCCCGATCGTCCGGCTCCGTCATTGGGGCCGATGGGTCAGCGCCGTCGTCATTCTCGCTCTGCTGGTCCTGCTGGGGATAGCGCTGGCGAACGCGCAGATCCAATGGGATTCGGTCCCGGATTTCCTGTGGTACCGGGTGATGGCGGTCGGTCTGCTCAACACCGTGCTGCTCGCGGTGATCGCGCAGGGTTCGGCGATCGTCATCGGGATCGTGATCGCGTTGATGCGCCGCTCGGCGAACCCGGTGGCGCGCTGGTTCGCCGCGGGCTACATCTGGTTGTTCCGCGGTCTTCCGGTGCTGCTGCAGATCCTGATCTGGTACAACCTCGCACTGGTCTTCGAGTTCATCTCGATTCCGCTGCCGTTCGGTGGCCATCTGCTGCACGAGCAGACCAACGTGCTGATCACCGCGTTCACCGCGGCCCTGCTCGGCCTGGCGCTCAACGAAAGCGCGTACATGGCGGAGATCGTCCGCGCCGGGTTGAACAGTGTCGACAGTGGACAGACGGAGGCGGCGAAGTCGATCGGGATGCCGCCTGGCGCGACGCTGCGCCGGGTCGTGCTGCCGCAGGCGATGCGGGTGATCATCCCGCCGACCGGCAACGACTTCATCAACATGCTCAAGGGGACATCGATGGCGTCGGTGATCGGCGTGACCGAGCTGATCCACGCGGCCAACAACATCTCGTCCAACAACCTGCTGGTGATGGAGACCCTGCTGGCCGCCGCGGCCTGGTACATGGTCGTGGTGACCGTCGCCGGGGTCGGGCAGCACTATCTGGAACGCGCTTTCGACTCCGAGGACAGAGCGCGCGGGCCGTGGACCCGCGCGGCCAAGGCATTGCGCACCGCGCCGCTGGTGAGGAGTGAACGTGCCTGAGCCGCTACTCAAAGCCGTCGGTGTGCGCAAGAGCTACGGCCACACGGAGGTACTGAGCGGAATCGACCTCGAGGTCCACAAAGGACAGGTCGTCTGCCTGCTCGGCCCGTCCGGGGCTGGGAAGAGCACATTCCTGCGCTGTATCAACCATCTCGAGGCCATCGACGCCGGACAGGTCTGGGTCGACGGCGAGCCGATCGGCTTCCGGCTTCGCAATGGGAAGCTGTACGAACTGCGTGAGCGTGAGGTCGCCCGGCAACGGCGCGGCATCGGCATGGTGTTCCAGCGGTTCAACCTGTTCGGGCACCGGACGGCAGTGCAGAACGTCGTCGAAGGACCGGTCCGGGTGCTCGGCGTCGCTCCGGACGAGGCGCGGGCGCAGGCAATGGAGCTGCTGGACCGGGTCGGGCTCGCGCATCGGGCCGACGCGTATCCGGCGCAGCTGTCCGGCGGGCAGCAGCAGCGTGTCGCGATCGCCCGGTCGCTGGCGATGAAACCGAAGCTGATGCTGTTCGACGAGCCGACGTCCGCGCTGGACCCGGAGCTCGTTGGCGAGGTGCTGGCGGTGATGGCCACGTTGGCCGCGGAGGGGATGACGATGGTCGTGGTGACGCACGAGATGGGGTTCGCCGGCGAGGCCGCGGACGAGGTGGTGTTCATGGCCGACGGCGCCGTGGTCGAAACCGGTCCGCCTGGACAGATCTTGAGCGACCCGCAACATGAACGCACCAAGCAGTTCCTCGCGCGGGTCCTCGCATGACGCGGATCTCCCCGCGGTACCTGCTGCAGTTCGACGAACCGGCCGCGTACCTCGACTTCGCGCGGTTCGGCCCGCCGTCGCACGCGGTTCTGGACACCACCGCGAGCCTGCTCGAGGAGTCGACCAAGGCCGGCCCGTCCACTGTGGACGACCTGATGCGGCAGGAGATCCGCGCCAAGGCCGCGGCCGCGCGGCTTGCCGGCAGCGACACCGACCATACGGTTCTGTTGCCGCACACCAGTCTCGGCCTGTTCCAAGCGGCGTTCAACGCGCCCGGCGGGGAGGCGCTGGTCTCGGCGTCGGAATTCCCGGCCAACACCTATCCGTGGGCGCGCGCCGAACAGGCAGGGCGGCTGACCGTGCGGCGGCTTCCGTTGGGGTATGTCACCGCGGATGCTGTGGCGGCGGCGTTGACTCCGGAGACGTCGCTGGTCAGCGTGAGCGCGGTCGACTTCCGCACCGGGTATCGCGCGGACCTCGGGGCGATCCGGGAGGTCATGGGGGACAGGCTTCTTGTGGTCGACGGGATCCAGGGCTTCGGCGTGACCGAGACGCCTTGGGAGGTGGCCGACGTCCTCGTGGTCGGCGGCCAGAAGTGGCTGCGGGCGGGCTGGGGCACGGGGTTCGCGGTACTTTCGGACCGGGCGCTGGAGCGGATGGAGCCGATCCTGTCCGGCTGGACCGGCGCCCGCGACCCAGGTCTGTTCGACGATGAGATCCATCCGGCCGACGAAACCGCGGCGGCGTGGTCGATCTCGAACCTGAGCCCGATCACGTCGGGCGCGTTCGCCGCTGCTTTGGAACTGGTCGAGGAGGCGGGAGTCCCGGCCATCGCCGGGCGGATCGCGGAACGCGTCGGAGAACTGGAAGAAGTAGTGAAATCCGTTGGGGGAGAGGTGGTTTCGGCGGTCGAGCGGCGTGCCGGAATCCTCGCCTTCACCATCACAGGGCACGCTGCCGAACACGTCGGTGCCGCGTTGATGAACGCCGGGATGGCGGCGACGGTCCGGCCGGAACACGTCCGGCTTTCGCCGCACGCGTCGACTCCGGCGAGTTCGGCCGAACTGGTCCGGTCTGCTTTGGAGCGCTTGACGAAACCGGTGAGCGTCTTGGCCTCGCCCGCCCCTGTCGTCGCGTCCGCGGCCCCGCACGACCTGCTGGCGGCGTTCGTTCCGGCGGTGCCTGCGCTCGCCGCGATGCTGGGGCCGGGTAACGAGGTTCTGCTACACGATCTGAGCAGGCTGCCGGATTCGATCGTCGCGATCGCCGGAGACCTCACCGGCCGGACCGTCGGCGGACCGATGACCGATCTGTTGCTGGGCCTGGTTCGCCGTGGCACCACCCAGGATCTGACGAACTACGAGACCCATGGTCCCGATGGCCGTGCGATTCGTTCGTCGACGTTGTTCCTGCGCGACGCGGACGGAGTGGCGATCGGTTGCCTGTGCGTCAACCGCTTGATGGACGGCGCGCCCAAGGCGAACGGGCAGGAACCCGAGACGTTCCCGCCCGATGTCGACAGCCTGCAACGGTTCCTGGTCGGGCGGGCGGTCGCGAAGGCCGGGATTCCGGTGGACCTGATGAAGAAGCGGCACAAGGCGGCCGTCGTCCGGGAACTGGACGAGGCGGGGTTCTTCCTCATCAAGGATTCCGTGGACCACCTCGCCGGAGAACTCGACGTCACCCGCTACACGATCTACAACTACCTGAACGAGATCCGCGGTACCTGAGCCGCGAGTGGTTGTTATGAACAGTGCCGGGCTAGTGGAGGTAGGACTCCACGGCATCCGCGGCGCGGGCGACCCTGCGGTCACGCCGTCTCAGACGAGGCGCAAGCGGATGTGGTAGGTCATGATCGAGACCCTAGCGTGGGCCGATCGCCCGCACCAAACGATTAAGCGATTGCCCGGTTTGCCGTGCTCGGGACCCGCCGTTGGTAGGACCTTTCGCCAGAGGCTGGCGCAGGCAACGCCTGCGTCGACAACCGGATCGCCGACTACCTGGCCACCGGTGCGCTGCCCGGCCGGACGGCCGACGTCGAACGCGCTCCGCTGCCACTGCCGGTCCCGCCACCGGCCTCGGTGAGTGTCGCGCCCGCCGACGCCACCTCCCGGGTGCCCGCCTAGCAAAGGTCCGTGAAGGCCTCCTTGCCTACCGTCAGGGTAGGGAAGGAGGCCTTCACGGATTTCTCAGGCTTTCCTTCGCAGTGGACTTTGTGTTACAAAGTTGGGGTGGGCTTTGTGGTTCAGAGTGCTCGAAGGGGGAGAGTCATGGTGGACGCGTTCAGCCTGGAGGGGCTGAAGAAGCGCTTCGGTGACGTCCAGGCCGTCGACGACGTCAGCATGCGTGTCGCGCCCGGCGAGGTGGTGGCGCTGCTGGGGCCGAACGGCGCCGGCAAGTCGACCACGATCGACATGCTGCTGGGGTTGAGCAGGCCGGACGCGGGGGAGGTCAAGGTCACCGGGCTCAGCCCCGCCGAGGCCATGGACCAGGGGATGATCGGCGCGATGGCGCAGAACGGGACCCTGCTCAGGGACGCGACGGTCCTCGAGCTCGTCGGCCTTTTCGCTTCACTGCACCGGAATCCGCTGCCGGTCGACGAGGTTCTCAAGCGGGCGGGCGTCACCGAGTACGCGCGGCGCCGGTGCGGGAAGCTCTCGGGCGGTGAGCAGCAGCGGGTGCGGTTCGCGCTGGCGCTGGTGGGCGATCCCGACCTGCTCGTCCTCGACGAACCGACCGCCGCCATGGACGTCGAGGGCCGTCGCCGGTTCTGGGCGTCGATGCGGGAGTACACCGGAACCGGCCGGACCGTTCTCTTCGCGACGCACTACCTCGCCGAGGCCGAGGACTACGCCGACCGCGTCGTGCTGATGCGGCACGGCCGGATCGTCGCGGACGGGCCGGTCGGCGAGGTGCGGGCCGCGGTCGCCGGACGCGTGCTCCGAGCGGTCGTCCCGGGCGCCACCGAAGCCGGTTTGGCCGCGCTGCCAGGGGTTTCGCGCGCGGTGCTCCGGGCCGGGCACGCGGAGCTGAGCTGTGCCGACTCCGACGCCGCGATCCGTGGCCTGCTGACCGAATTCCCGCTCGCCGCCGACATCGAGATCACCGCTGTGGGCCTGGAAGAAGCGTTCGTCGCGCTGACGGCCGACGAAGCCGAAGGAGCTTTGAGATGAACGTGAACTACCTGTCGCTCGAGATCAAACGGATCGTCCGGAGCCCGCAGTTCGCGCTGTTCACCATCGGGATGCCGCTGGCGATGTTCCTGTTGTTCGGCGGGATCTTCGGCGCCCGCGAGATCGCTCCCGGTGTTTCGACCGCGACGATCACCATGGTGAACATGGCCGCGTACGGCGCCATGACCGCCGCGTTGTTCACCGGCACCCGCGTCGCCACCGAACGCACCGACGGCTGGCAACGGACGTTGCGGCTGACGCCGATGCGCGCGCCCGGATATCTGATGGTCAAGGTTTCGGCGGGGTTGTTCGTGGCCTTGCCCGTGCTGGTCGTGGTCTTCGTGGCCGGGATGCTCCGCGGCATCCGGCTCGACCTCGGCCAATGGCTCACGATCTTCGGTGCGCTGTGGGTCGGCGCGCTCCCGTTCGCGGTGCTGGGTCTGATGATCGGTCTGTTCGGCAAGGGCGACACCGTCCAGGCGGTGACGGGCGCGCTGATGCTGCCGCTGGGCATGTTCGGCGGGCTCTGGATCCCGCTGCAGGTCCTGCCCGGCTGGATGAACACCGCCGGGCAGCTCATGCCGACGTACTGGCTCGGCGAGATCGGGCGGGCGCCGGTGCTGGGCGCCTCCGGCATGCTGACCGCCGTGCTGGTGCTCGGGGCGTGGCTGGTGATCCCGGCGTTCGTGGTCATGTGGCGGTTCCGGCTTGACACGGCGCGATTGTGAACCCGTGTTAGCTTTCCGTAGTGCCGGAGCATGAGCGTGACATGGACGATGACGCCGAGCCGATGACGCCCGAGGAGTCCTTGGCGCTGATCGCCCGGCAGTCCAAGGACGTCCAGCGCGGTTTCGGCCCGAGCCCGGCCGTGATCCTCGCGGTGTGGGGCGTGGTCTGGCTGCTGGGATTCGGTCTCCTGTACTTCTCGTCGCCTCCGACCTCGCTGATGCCACTGTGGACGGCCGGATTCATCACGGCCGCGGGCTTCGTCGGGGCGATCGCCTACTCCGCCATCTACGGCATCCGGGCGAACCGCGGGTTGCGAGGGCCGTCGCGGCTCACCGGCGCGATGTACGGCTGGGCCTGGATGATCGCCTTCGGCGGGCTGACGGTCGTGAACACGCGGCTCGTCGGGCTCGGTCTGGAGCCGAATCTGATTTCCTTGCTGTGGTCGGGAACTTCGCTGATGCTCACCGGCCTGCTGTATCTGGCGGGCGGGATGCTGTGGCAGGACAAGCTGCAGTACGGGCTCGGCGTGTGGATCGTGGTTTCGGGGGCGGGGAGTGTGGTGGCCGGGGCGCCGTACAACTTCCTCGTGCTCAGCCTGTGCGGTGGGGGTGGGTTCCTGGTGGCCGCGGCCGTCTTCATGTTGCGTGGCCGGCTCCGATGAGCGATGAGGCCTTGCCGCAGCTCGATCCGGTGATCCATGCGCAGGCGCGCCTGCGGGTCACCGTCGCGCTGGCGAGTCTCGGCACCGGCGACAGGATCACCTTTCCGCGTCTGCAACAGCTTCTCGAGATGACGCCGGGCAATCTCTCGACCCATCTGCGGAAACTCGAGGACGCGGGATACGTTGAGATCACCAAGGCGTTCGAGCACCGCACTCCGGTGACGCTGGTCGAGCTGACGACTCGCGGCAGGGCGGCGTTCGAGGAGTACACGCGGGCGCTGCATCGGCTTCTCGAGGTGCCGGGGTCGTGAGTGGTAATGATGGTTATTGAGCCGAAAGGCAAAGGTGTCGTGTCGGACTTCGACCGGACACTGGTGTCACGGTTGCCCCCACTGTCACCAGAGATCACCTCGGCGGGGTAGTGAAGGGCTCCTTCACTACCCTCAGGGTAGGCAAGGAGGCCTTCACGGCCGGCTGAACGCCTGCGCGGGGGTGACCCACCCACGCCACCTTTGCCCAATCCCTCAATAGAACCGTCATTACCACTCACGACTCCTTACCGATCACGAGCCGGCGTCACTCAAGGCGCAGGGGAGCAACCGGGAGTGAGTTTGGCGATTTGCTGACCCGCGATCAGGTATGCGCCGACCCCATAGGCCCCGGTGTCGGTCGCCTTGGCCGAACCCGGCTTCGAGGCGACCGGCTGGACGTAGCCGAGGAAGCCGTCAGAGCGTAAAGCCTTGGTGGACAACGCCTTCCATGCCTTGTCGACCGTAGGACGGTACTTGCCCGCGTCGAGGACGCCGGCGTTGATGCCCCAGGCGAGGCCGAAGGTGAACAACGCGGTGCCACTGCTCTCCGGACCGCCGTGGTGCCACGGCTTGAGCAGGTCCGAGTTCCAGAACCCGTCGCGCCGCTGCAGCGACCGCAGGGAGTTCGCCATCTTCTTGAACACCCGCAGGTACTCCGGCCGTCTCGGGTCGTCGGAAGGCAGGACCTGCAACACCTTCGCCAGTGCGGCGATCGCCCAGCCGTTGCCGCGGGACCAGAAGGTGCCGGTCTGGCTCGCGTCGCGGTTCCAGAGGCCGGTGCGTTCGCTGAAGAGACGCTTTTCGGCCGAGCGGAACAGTTTCTGCATCGCGCCGAGGGTGGACTCGCTCTTGTCCATGACGCCTATCCGGGCGAAGGACGGCATCGCCATATTCAGCGCGTCGACGTAGTTCCAGTACGAGGTGTCGCCCTTTTCGACACTGGTGACCTCGTCGGCGAGGCGTTTGCGGACGTCGGCGATGACCGGGTCGTCGGGATGGAAGGAGTACAGGTCGAGGTACGCCTCACCGGCGGCTTGGAAATCGGGGAAGAACGGTCGTTTCGGGTCGTTCCGCAACAGGTATCCGTTGCCCTGCGCCCACGGGAGCGTCTTGTGGTTCGAGACGCCCGTCGTACGCACCAGCGCGAGGTTGCCGACGTGGAATGTGCCGTTCTGCCAACTGTTCGCCGCGAGGTCGGTTCCGTTGGCGACCCAGTGGTTCCCCGCCGAGATCATCGATTGGGCCACCGCGCACGACGCGTCCGCGGCCACGGCCTGTGCCGGTGGCGTGGACAGCAGTCCGCCGGCGAGCACCGCTGCGGCGACCAAGGCGACCCGGCGAATTCCGGGGAAACGCATCAAGCGTCCTCCTCAAAGCACTCCGCGGCGGCGGTGAGCTTCCGTGCCCGGAAACCCGGCTTTGAGAATGGTATGTACCACTGAGGGTGTCAAGATGCCGGTGAGTGGAACGGCGCAACGGCTTCCAGCAAACGGCGGGATGCCGATTCCGCCCCGTCGGCGTTGCGTGCCAACACCATTGTCACGACACGGGAATGGGCGACCAGTGTGCTTTGTGGATCGTCGGGTGGAATGTCCGGAAGCTCCCCGCGGGCTTTGAGCGCCGCCACCACGGGGACCTGCAGCTGCGCGATCAACGCGTTGCCCGACGCGCGGATCAGCGCCGCGTGGAACTGGCAGTCGGCTTCCTTGAAGGCTTCCGGATCCCGCCGGTCGACGGCGTCGGCCATCAGCTCGTAGGCCGCCGCCATCACCGCGAGCTCGTCCGGACGGCGGTGCCACGCCGCCATCCTGGCCGCCTGCGGTTCGATCGTCATCCGCAGTTCGAGCAGCTCCCGCAGATGGTGCCGCCCATCGGGTCCGTTGACCCGCCAGGCGATGATGTCCGGATCGATCGCGTCCCAGTACTCCGGCGGCCGCGTCCAGGTGCCGACCCGCGGCCGCGCCGAGACCATGCCCTTGGATTCGAGCACCCGCAACGCTTCCCGCACCACTGTGCGGGACGCGGAGAACCGGCGGCCGATGTCCTCCGGCACGATCGGCTGCCCGGTCCCGAAGGCACCGGAGACGATCAACCTGCCGAGTTCGTCGACTATGCGGGCATGGAGATTCCGCCCGCCAGGCGCGGCCGTCACATCGGCCGCGTCACTCGGGCAGGCCGACGCGGCGTTCCCCGCTCCGGACCTGCTGGAGCACGACGGCGACGACCAGCAGCGTTCCGTAGGCCACGTTCTGCCAGAACGGGTTGATGCCCAGCCCGGACATCCCGTTGTTGAGTACGCCGAGGATGATCACCGCGAGTACGGTGCTGATGATGGATCCCTTGCCACCCTTGAGCATCGTGCCGCCCAGTGCGGCGCCGGTGACGGCGAGCAGCTCGAGCCCTTCGGAGCCGGACGTCGGTTGCCCGGAACCGGTCCGGGCGGTGATCAGCAGGCCCGCGATCGCCGCGACCACGCCGACGAGCGCGTAGACGCCGATGATGTAGCGGTTGATGTTGATCCCGGCAAGGCGTGCCGCGGTGTCGTTGCCGCCGATGGCGTAGATGTTGCGGCCGATGTCGGTGTAGCGCAACAGGAAGTGCAGCACCGCCGCGACGATCAGGAACACCCACACCAGCGTCGGCAGGCCGATGATGGAACCCTTCGCCAGGAAGATGAACAGGTCGTCGGCGCCGGTGTAGCCCTGTGCCTTGCCGTCCGAGATGACCTGCGCGATGCCCTTGTACGTCGCCAGCATCGCCAGCGTCGCGACGACGGGGTTGACCCGGCCGAAGATGATGATCATGCCGTTGACCAGACCACAGACGATCCCGATGCCGATCGCGGCGAGGATGCCGACGGCGGAGCTGCCGGTCGAGGTGAACACCATCGCGGAGACGACCGAGGCGAGCCCGGCCATCGAACCGACCGAGATGTCCAGTGCGCCGAGGATGATCACCAAGGTCTGCACCAGCGAAAGCAGGCCCATGATGGTGATCGCGCTGCCGATCAGCAGCAGGTTGTTGGTACGGAAGAAGTTCTCGTTCAGGCTGCTCAGCAGGATCACCATCACGATGAGGGTGAGCAGCAGGCTGGAGTTCTGCACCCCGATCGCGGTCAGCACGCGGCGGAACGTCGAGACGCGGTGGCCTTCCGAGGTGGATTCGGTAGTGGTGGCGGCGGGCACGGCCTTCTCCTGGGATTGCTCTTCGCTGGGGCGCGTGGGGGTGCTCACGAGGCGATCTCCTTGTTGAATCGCGAACCCGCGTCCGCAATCGCGTCGCCAGGGCGCTGGTTGTCGAGGCATCTCACGGTTTGCACGTCGGGCGCCCTGACACCGCGATAGCGGGGCCTTCGGCCGGGGCGGGTTCGACGTGGCTGGTTTCCGCTGTTCATGTCGCTCCGCCCACCATCTCCTCGGTGTCGACGTCGACGGCGGCGGGTTCCGTCGCGGGAATGGCCAGGGTCAGCACGGCTTCTTCGGTGGCTTCGTCGCGGCCGATCTCGCCGGCCACCCGGCCGGCGCGCATGACCACGATCCGGTCGGCGAGACTGAGCACCTCGGGGAGATCGGACGAGATCACCAGCAGTGCTATGCCTTCGGCGGCGAGGCCGTCGATGATCCGGTAGATCTCGGCCTTCGCGCCGACGTCGACACCACGGGTCGGCTCGTCGAGGATCAGCAGCTTCGGTCGTCGCGCGAGCCAGCGCGCCAGCACCGTCTTCTGCTGGTTACCGCCGGAAAGCTTGCGGACTTCCTGTTCCATCGACGGCGTCCGCACGCGCAGTTCGCGCACGTACTCGTCGACGAGTTCGCGTTCCTTGACCCGCCGCACCACCCGGAACCGGCGCAGGCGGTCGAGTACGGCGATGGACACGTTGTCCCGCACGGAACGCTGCATCAGCAGCGCGTCGGTCTTGCGTTCCTCGGGCGCGAAGCCGATCCCTGCCTTGACCGCGTCGCCGGGGGTGCGGGCACGCAGCGGTTTCCCGTCCAGTTCGACCGTTCCCGAGCGCACCGGGAAGTCGCCGACGATCGCGTGGGCGAGTTCCGACCGGCCGGCGCCGACCAGCCCGGCCAGGCAGACGACCTCACCCGCGCGGACTTCCAGCGAGATGTCGGTGACGTCGTCGGTGGTGACGTGGTCCAGCCGCAGCACGACCTTGCCGGTCTCCTGCGTGCCGCGACGCTCCAATTGGGACAGATCGCGGCCGATCATCATGCGCACCAACTGGTTCTCGTCGGTGGTCGCCGCCTCCTGCACACCGATCAGCTTGCCGTCGCGCAGCACCGCGACCCGGTCGGCGAGCTGGAAGATCTCCTTCATCCGGTGGGAGACGTAGACGACCGCGACGCCGCTGTCACGTAGCCGCCGGATCAGCGCGAACAACGCGTCGACCTCGTGTTCCGAAAGGGACGACGTCGGTTCGTCGAACGCGATCACCTTCGGGGGTGTGGCGGCGGTGAGCACCCGCAGGATCTCGACGAGCTGGCGCTGGGCGGCGGACAGCCTGCTGCCGAGCGTCGCGGGGTTCAGCACGCCTTCGAACCCGTACTCCCGCAACGCCTCCTGCGTTGCCCGGTGCAGCGTGCGGCGGTTGAACACGCGCCCGCGCGCGGGGAGTTCGCCGACGAAGACGTTCTCCGCCACCGAAACATGCGGGATGATCTCGGGCTCCTGGTAGATCACCCGGACCCCGGCGGCCATCGCGGCTCGCGGGTTGTCGAACGACACCGGGTGGCCGTCCATCGTCAGCTGCCCGTCGTCGGGGCCGTGGTCACCGGAGAGCACGCGCAGCAGCGTCGACTTGCCGGCGCCGTTCTCCCCCATCAGGGCGAGGATCTCGCCGGGCCGGAACGCGAGCGAGACGCCGTCGAGCGCGGTCACGCCCGAGAACCTCTTGCTGATCCCTTCGGCGGTCAGCGCCGCCGCGGGTTCGGATGTGGCCATGGACGCCTCCGCCGATAATGGGCCTGGTTGACAGAGAGCTCCACCCCGCCGGGCTGCGAAGGCCCGGCGGGGTGGCGTGCTCAGGTGGCGATCAGATGCAGTTGACGCCGGCCTGCTTGTAGTTGTCCTTGTTGACGATCTGGGTTTTCGCGATCGTCTCGGGGGGCAGTTCCTTCGAGTTCTTCACCTTGTCCACCAGGATCTGGATGGCGGTGCGGCCGACCTCGGCGCCGGAGATGAACAGCGCCGACTTGTTGCCGGTGTCCTTGCCCGCGGCCCAGTCCTTGCAGGTCAGGTAGGCGCCGAGGCCGACGCCGATGATGTCGGCGGATGGGACGCCCGAGTTCGCGAGCGCGGTGACGGCGCCGGTCTCGTTCTCGTCGTTACAGCCCCAGACGACCCAGTGCTTGACGCCCGGGTTCGAACCGATCACCGCGCCGGTGCGGTTCTGTGCGTCCACCGGGGTGTTGTCGGTGCCGACCTCGATCACCGGGACCTGGGCGCCCGCGTCTTTATCGAACGCGGCCTTCGCGGCGGTGACGCGGTCCGAGCAGACGGTCAGGTCCTGCTTGTACGCGCTGATGATCTTGGTGTCGGCCGCGGTCCAACCCGCCGCCTTGAACAGCTTCGCGGCCTCCTTGCCGACCGAGTCGCCCATCTGCGAACCGTTGAAGCCGACGAACGCGGACTTCGCGCCGCTGCCGTCCTTGATCACGTCGTCGGAGGCGATGATCGGGATGCCCGCGCTCTTGGCCTTGTCGATCACCTGCGGGCCGATCGCCTGGTCCGGGACCACGATCGCGATGCCGTTGGCGCCCTGGGCGAGTGCCGCGTCGAGTTCGGTGATCGCCTTGTTGGCGTCCTGGCCGAGGTTGACGACCTTGAGCTCGACGCCCAGCTCCTTGGCCTTCTCCTGCGCGCCCTGGGCCTGCTCGACGAAGTACTGCTGGTCGCCCTGTTTCTGCAGGTAGAACAGGGTGACCTTGCCGCTCGCGGGAGCCTGCTGCTGGGGCGCGGCAGTCTCCTTGCCCGACGAACAGCCGACCAACACGGCACCAGCAATCAAACAAGAACCAACAACGCGCCAGGCGCGCAGCCTGTGCGAATCTGTGGACATCGAGTGCTCCCAGGGGGACCGAGGATGAGTGTTGCGGACGGGTGAACGCCGTGTGTCTCGTATTACAAAACACTCATTCGAGTGACGTCAAGACTGGACTGCCAGGCAGTTAGCGGAGTGTCGCCTACTTTGGGTAACGACTCGTCACCGCTTCTGCGAGCAATAGTAGTATTATTCCGACGTTCTCCGACGTCGGACCGAGATTCGCCATCGTGGCCTGATGTGCAACTTGTCTGAAGTTTGTCCGATCGTTCTTGTTGACTGGTGTGGACTGTTAAGGACTGTTCAGGGGTTGGCGATAGTCCGTTCGCTGCCTGGCACTATGGGCGGACAGTCACCCGAACGAGGGAATCGATGATCGGTACCCGTATTCGCCAAGCCGCCGCTCTCCTCGGCGTCGCCGTGCTGCTCGTCGCCTGCAGTGACACCACCGAGCAGCCGTCCGCCGATCCCGGCGCCCCGCCACCCGCGGCCCAGGCTCCCGAGGGTTCGTTCACCGTGGTCGCCACCGGGGACGTCCTGATCCACCCGGCGCTGTCGGAGCAGGCCAAGACCGACGGGAACGGGTCGTTCGACTACCGGCCGCTGCTGGCCGGGGTGAAGCCACTGATCTCCGGCGCCGACCTCGGCATCTGCCATCTCGAGACGCCGCTCGCGCCCGAAGGCGGCCCATACAGCGGGTACCCGTCCTTCAGCGCGCCGCCGGAGATCGTCGACGGCTTGAAGGACACCGGGTACGACACCTGCTCGACGGCGTCCAACCACACGATCGATCAGGGCGCGGAAGGCGCGGAACGGACACTGGACCGGCTCGACAAGGCCGGGATCAAGCACACCGGTTCCGCGCGTTCGGCCGAAGAGGCGAAGAAGCCGCTGATCCTCGACGTGAACGGGGTCAAGGTCGCGCAGATCTCCTACGCCTACGGGTTCAACGGGATCAAGGTGCCCGCCGGAAAGCCGTGGCTGGTCAACCAGATCGCGGCCGACGACGTCATCGCCGAGGCCAAGGCCGCGCGCGAGGCCGGGGCGCAGGTGGTCCTCGCGAGCCTTCACTGGGGTACGGAGTACCAGCACGAAGCGACCGCGGAACAGCGGCAGCTGGCCAAGAAACTGCTCGCGGACGACTCGATCGATCTGATCATCGGTCACCACGCGCACGTCGTGCAGCCGTTCGAACAGATCGAGGGGAAGTGGGTCGCCTACGGCCTCGGCAACCACATCGCGCGGCATTCGGAGCCGAGGGGATCGACCGAACAGGGCGCGGCCGCGCGGTTCCGGTTCGTGCGCGACGGCGAACGCTGGAAGGTCGACAAGGCCGAGTACGTCCCGACCCTGGTCCAGCTCGGCCCGCCGATCCGGCTGCTCGACCTGACCTCGGGCCAGGCCGGTGATGCGGGAGCCGAAGCGCTCAAGGCCACCGACGAGGTCGTGCTGAGCCGGGGCGCGGCCGACGCCGGACTCACCCGGCCCGGCCGCTGAGTCCTTCACGCGCTGTCGGTGGCCGTCAGAACTTCCGCCGGACCATCAGCCGGGCGAGGGTCGCGAGCTCGGCGCCGGGGCGAGGCGCCGGGCCCGCGACGGCGAGGTGGTGCAGGGCACCGGCCAGCAGGCTGTCGGCCTGTGCCTGGCTCCACGCTCGCCCGCCCGCCAGGTCCACCAGGTCCGCCGCGTGGGGCAACTCCGCGGCATCGAGATTTTCCCGGCGGTACAACGTGTCCAGCTCCTGTCCAGCGTCCGTGCCGGAGCGCAGCGCGGCCACCACCGGCAGGGATTTCTTGCGGTTGAACAGATCCGAATGGACCGGTTTCCCGGTCACCGCCGGATCGCCCCAGATTCCGAGCAGATCGTCGATGTGCTGGAACGCAAGACCGAGTGCCTTCCCGAACTCGGTCAGTCGATCGACCTGATCCTCCCTCCCTTCCCCGACGAGCGCTCCGAGCGTGCAGGCCGCGCTCAGCAGCGCGCCGGTCTTGCCCTGTGCCATCCGGACGCATTCGTCGGTGCCGACGTCGCCCCGCTGTTCGAACTGCAGGTCCGCGGTCTGCCCGTCGAGCAGATCGATCACGGCCGCGCTGAGCAGCTTCAGCGCGGTCGGCCCGTTCGCCGACAGGACTTCGAACGCCTGGGTCAGCAGGGCGTCCCCGGCGAGGATCGCGGCGCCGGTGCCGAAGACGGTCCACGCCGTCGGCCGGTGCCGCCGGGTCACGTCACGGTCCATCACGTCGTCGTGCAGCAAGGAGAAGTTGTGCACCATCTCCACCGCGACACCGGCCGGGACGGCGACCTCGGGATCGGCTCCGACCGCTTCGGCGGCCAGCAGTGCGAGGGTGGGTCGCAACGCCTTCCCGCTGTCCGAAGTGGATGGACGGCCGTGTTCGTCCCACCAGCCGAAGTGGTAGCCGGCGATCAGCCGCATCGACTCCGGCAGTTTTCCGACGGCGTCCCGTAGTGCCGGGTCGAGCAGGTTCCGGCTCCAGGCCAGTACTTCCGCGGCCGGCCGGGCACCGGTGTCGATGGTGGTCAAGGCCTTCTCAGCCTTCCTGTCCGGTTTCGGCGTTCTCGAGAATCCCGAGCGCGTCGGGAACCAGCGGATGGGCGAGGAAGAAGCCGGGATCCTTCCACACCAACGGAAGCAGCTCGTCGAGGTCGTCCAGGGTCGGCGGCCCGGTGCGGGTGTGGATGCGCGGGGAGAGGTCGGCGTTGTGCAGCAGGCCGAAGTCGGTGTTGTTGACCAGTTCGTGTTCCTGCCGCTCGCGCAGGGCCTCGCTGGTGAGCCGCAGCCGGGTGTTCGATCTGGTTCATCGGCTGGTTGTAGAGATCCGCGACGCGGCTGTGCACTCGCAGCACGGTCTGCGCCACGCTCAACTCGTACTCGCGCGGCTGGGCGTCGTAGCCGACGAATGTCCCGGGTAGCCGCGGCTCGCCGTCATGGCCGGAAGCGACGTCGATCAGCGCTTCGCCGTAGTCGTTCTGTGCTTCTGACCCACCGGACAGGAACTCGTCGATATGCGCCCACAGCTCGTCGGAGCGGTCCATGATCTCGGCGAAGGCACTGCGGGGCAAGGAAAGCACGGTGCACGCGGTGACGGCCTTCGCGGTGAACTCCCAGATGGCGTCGTCTTCGGTCAGGAACTGTGAGCCGAAGTGCTCACCGTCGGCGAGGACACCGAGCACGGTCTGATCGCCGTACTCGCCGACCCCGACCTTGTTGATCTTTCCGTGCGCGATCAGGAAGACCTGGTCAGCCTGATGCCCGAATTCGAGCGGCAGCACCTTCAGCAACCACCGCGACGAGATGCCCCGCATCTGCGGAACGGACTTGGTGGTCGTGGCCAGCGTCCGGGCGGCCGCCCGGCCTAGGCTCAGCTGCGCGTTTTCCGCGGAGTTGGCGGAAGCGTCCGAATCCGTGACAGTCACTGCGAAATCCACCCATCGTCGTGTCGGGAAGGGTTCATCGCCGGAAATACCGGTCGCCTTTGACGTGCTCGTTTCCCCTTGATTCGGCGTTTTCCGGGCCGGGGCAGGCGCAAAATCAACATAGCAAGCGGGTGTGTTCGCACAAGCACTCCATCGAGTCTGCGGATACATTCACCTGTTTGCCGGATTGGGCCGACCGGAGGTTTCATCATGCGACCGACCGGACGACAGGTTCGTGGTGAACGTGGGAATCCTGCGTCATGGTGACGTCATGTGGCGGCCTCTCACCCGGTCGTGGCCTTTCGTTCCCTTAGTGGTGACGCACCTCCTCATCAAAGTGCCGGAAAATGTTTCGCCAGTCGGGATATTGGGCTGAGCCGGTGATGCTCGAAGGGTCATTTCGGCCGCGTGGATGAATTGATTCAATCGGCCTTCTCGCCGGGTCGGATGCTGACTACTTTGAGCAGTCTTGCCTGCGGAATAACGGGGTCTGATGCAGCTGCATCAGACGTGCAATGGAGAAGGGGGACGAATGGGTATTTACCTGACCGGTATCGCCTGGGTCGCCGGTGCGGCGGTGGTCGCGGGGATCGTCGGCTATCTCGTCCGCCGGTTCGGCTGGGACGAGGGGCGGCGGGACAACAACGACGCCGCCGGCCAGGTGTTCACCATCATCTGCGGGCTCCACGCGGTGCTGATGGCATTCGTCCTGATCTCGCTCTTCGACTCGGTGAGCTCGGCGCGCGACGGCTCGTACCACGAGGCGAACAGCCTCGTCGCCACCGTCTGGGCCGCTGATTCCCTTGGGGTGGAAGCAAAGGACGAGGTGCGCAAGCTCGGCGCCGCGTACATCACGACGGTCGAGCAGCAGGAATGGCCCCGGATGGCAGACGGCGGTGCCTCTGTTCCCGACACCGGCTGGTCGCAGCTCGATCAGCTGCGGAAGGCAGTGGACAAGGCGCCGTCGGAGAACGAGTGGATGCGGGAACGCAAGGCCGAGGCCGCCATCCAGCTCTGGCAGGTCTACGAGGCACGGCAGGATCGCCTGACCTCGGTCGAAGGCGGCAGCGTTGGCGGGGTCGTCTGGTTCGCGCTCATTCTCGGCAGCCTCATTTCCGTACTGCTGCCCAACCTGTTCGGCGGTACCCGGCTGGCGGCGCACCTGGTCATCGTCTCGACACTGGCGGGCACGATCACCTTGCTGTTGTTCGCGATCTACCAGCTGCAGAACCCGTTCGGCGGCGGAGTGCGGATCCCGCCCGACGCCTTTACTGCCGCGATGGCAAGGATCGCTTGACCGCCGTGGACGGGTTGACGCGAGCCGCGGCGACGGCGGCCGTCGCCGGGTTGCTGGGGGCGTCGGGTCTGCTGGCCCTGATGGAGGCACACGCCGCCGAGGCGTGTCTGGTGATCCAGGCCGAAAGTGAGCCGCACGCGAGGGCGTCCACCCTGCGCTGGATCGAGGTCGGTTCGGGAGCCGTCCAACGCGTTTCGGAACCGGGATATCGGTTGAACGCCTTGGGATACGCGGCCGGACAGGACCTCGTCTACGCGGTCGCCGACGGGCTCGCCCACGGCGCACATGCCGTGACGATCGACGGGGACGGCCGGACACAGGACCTCGGGCCGATCGTTCGCGCAGGTCACCGGCATCCGTCGTGGAGCCCGGTGACCGGGGCGACGGCGGGCGCGATCGGTGGGAATTCCTGGTACCTGCTCAGGAACGGCACACTGTACACAGTGGACTTGACGCCGGGGGAGCGGTACCTGCGCGTGATCCGGACCGTGTTCCTCAGGCCGATCACGCTCGGCATCGACGTCGACGACTTCGCTTACCACAACGGATTGCTCTACGGCGTGTCGACGACCTCGCGCGGAAAGGGCGCGGTGGTCACGCTCGATCCGGTGTCCGGCCGGGTCGCCGAGGCGGGCGGGGGACGGTTCCCGGTCGCCGGCACCTACGGCGCGGTGGTGCTCGGCCGCGACGGCGCCTTCTACGCCACGGCCAACCGGATCGGCGGTCGCAGCGTGCTGTACCGGCTGGATCGCTCGGGGCAGTTGACGGAGGTTCGCTCGGCCGCGCCTCTGTCCAGTTCGGACGCCGCAGGGTGCCTCGGCGCCGCAGAGGTTCCCAAGCCGCCCGCCCCGCCTCCGCCCGCCCCGCCGCGGATGGATCCACCGGCGCCGCCTGCCGGCCCCTCGGTCACCCCCACGCCGACGTCGGTCACCACACCTCCGGCGAACAGTCCCAGCGCGGCCGCACCGCAGATACCCCGCGTGATCCGTCCGACGCAGGCACCGGCACCCGACCTGCCCAGGCCGACGCGTTCGCAGTCACCCCGCGAACGCAAGGCGGTGGCCGAGGCCGCGCAGGACGATCGCACGGCGGTGAAACGCCGGTGGATCCTGACCGCGCTGATCCTCGTCCTCGGCGGGGGTGCCGCGGCTCGCGCCGTCCGGCGGCATCGTTGACGGAGCGGTCGCGGGCCGGCACAGGTGCGCGGTAGGTGTCTCCAATGCCACATTGGAGACGTTGAGCGTCTCGTATGAGGCATTCGGGACGCGTCTGTCCGATATGGACTGAATGTGGCCCTCACGCACTTTCGCACCCCGGCCGACGACGGCGTCAGTACTTGAACTGGTCGACGTTCTCGCGGGTGATCAGCAGCGGGTCGCCGAGGAGGATGGTCTTCGTGGCCTCGTCGTACTTGATCGCCGGCAGTTCGAGGTTGACCTTGTTGGACGCGGCGAGCGGTTTGCCCTCGGCGATCTGCTTGCCCGCCCACGCGGTCAGGTAGCCGAGCGATTCGACGTTCCACAGCACCGAAAGCGAGGCCGAGCCGTCCTGGAGGTACGGCTTGATCGCCTGCGGTGTCCCGACGCCGACGGTGAACACGCGCCCGATCTTCTGCTGGTCGCGGACCGCCTCGGCGACACCGGGCGCGGACGTCGTGCACTCGCCGACGAGTCCGGTGAGGTCCGGGTGCCGGGTCATCAGTTCCTTGGCGAGGATGGTGGCGTTGTCCTTGTCTTCACCCGCGTAGACCGTCTCGACGAGCTGGGCGTCCGGATACTGGGTGGAGGTATACGAACGCTGGACGGCGATCCACGCGTTGAGGTTCTCGGCGGCCTCGCCGCACGAGACGATCGCGTATTTGCCCGCCTTGCCCATCTTCTTCATCAGGGCGTCGGTGAGGGCGCGGCCGATACCGTCCGGGGTCGCCTGATTGACGAAGAGTTCGCGTTCCGTGCCGGGCGCATCGGTGTCCGAGGTGATCACGTGGACGCCCTTCGCCCTGGCGTCGGCGATCACCGGGGCGATGGCCTTGGGGTCGTTCGGGGCGATCGCGATAACGTCCACCCGCTGGTCGACGAGGCCTTGCACGATCGTGACCTGCGCCGCCGGGTCGACCGTCGCCGGTCCGGTCGAGGACCATTCGACGCCGAGCTGCTTGGCCGCGGCCTCGCCGCCGGTGTTCATCGCTTCGAAGTACGGGATGCCCGCCACCTTGGGTACGAAGGCGATCCGGACCGGCTTCGCGGCGATGCCGGCCGGGTCCTTGTCGGCGCAGCCCGCCAGGCCCGACATCGTGCCCAAACCGAGCACGGCAGCCAGCACGAGCGTCTTCGTCGGCCCTCGCATCTCCACCCCATGTCACGGAACTGTGTCTGTACCCGGCCTGACTCGCCGAATGGTCTGCGCGCGGTGGAGACCTCCGGCGAAACTAAGGCTCCACGGTTACCCCGGTCAACGGTATGTACGCAAAGGGTTACGGAAGTGAGTTCATCGCGATCTTCTTCGTGACGGAGTTGGCGTACCCGGGTGACGGTCAGCGACCGGAATGGCGCGGGTCACTCGGCCAACCATACGGGTGGGGGGTATAGTGCCGGTATGAACGACACACAGCATGGAGCCAGTTGGGCGATGGCGGCGTCGGCGACCCTGCACTGCCTCACCGGCTGTGCGATCGGCGAGGTGCTGGGCATGGTGATCGGTACGGCGCTCGGGCTCGGCAACGTCGCGACGATCATCCTCGCGATCGCGCTGGCGTTCGTCTTCGGCTACGCGCTCACGATGCGCGGCGTGCTGAAGTCCGGACTCGCGTTCGCCGCCGCGCTCAAGGTCGCGCTGGCCGCCGACACGGTGTCGATCGCGGTCATGGAGATCATCGACAACGCCGTCATGGTGGTCATCCCGGGCGCCATGGAGGCCGGGCTCGCGAACCTGCTGTTCTGGGGCGCGCTCGCGTTCTCGCTCGCCCTCGCGTTCGTGGTGACGGTGCCGGTGAACAAATGGATGATCGGGCGCGGTCTCGGCCACGCGAAGGTCCACGCGCACCACGGTCACTGAAGGCATCCTCCGATGCTATGAACGGTCCGTTCCTTGCAAAATTTGCAAGGAACGGACCGTTCATAGCGCTCGGGACCACTGATCAGACGTGGGAAAGGTCGATCGCCTTGTCGATCTCCCGCGGCATCAGGACCCGCAGGATTCCTTCCAGCAGGTAGTAGTCGCCGTACGGCAGGGAGATCTCGACGCCGTCCTCGGACGGACGGTTGCGGGTGCCCCTGGCCATGATCGGCTCGGCGCGGATCGACCTCGTGGTCAGGCACGTGTCGCACAGCGCGGTGAGGATCCGGATCGCCGCCGCGCGGTAGGCGGGTTTGTTCGAGACCTCGGCGAGGTCGAGCAGTCCGCAGGCCATGATCGCGCCGGCGGAGGAGTCCTTGATGTCGTTCGGTGCCTGCGGGGCGAGGTAGTCCCACACCGGGACGTTGTCCGGAGTGAGGGAGCGGACGGCGAAATCGGCCAGCCGCTGAGCCGTCTTGAGGAACAGTGGTTCACCGGTCCGCCGGTACATCGTGGTGAACCCGTAGATGCCCCATGCCTGCCCGCGCGACCAGCACGACGTGGGGCTGTAGCCCTGCACGGTGTTCGGACCGAGTTCGGCACCGGTCGCCGGGTCGAAATCGAAGACGTGCGGGGTCGAGCCGTCAGGGCGGAGGAAGACCCGCTCGGTGGTCTTGGCGTGCGAGACGGCGATGTCGAGGTACTTCCGGTCGCCCGTCTGCTTGCTCGCGAAGGTCAGCAGGTCCAGGTTCATCATCGTGTCCACGATGACCCGGCCCGCGTTGCCGGGGGTGCCCAGCGCGCCCCACGCCCGGATGAACCGGCCTTTTTCGTTGTAGCGCTGGATGAGCGACGCCGCCGCGTTCAGCGCGCCGGTGCGCCACTTCGCGTCACCGGTGAGCCGCCAGCCGGTCACCCAGGACGGGTAGAACAGGAACCCGAGGTCGTGGTCCTTCGTCTCGTGCTGACGTGGCGCGAGCTTGTCCGCGGACGCCATCGCGAGTGTCCTGAACTGCGCATCGCCGCTGTAGATCGAGGCCAGCCACAGCGTCCCCGGCCAGAATCCGCCGATCCAGCCACCATTCTGGGAATAGGTCCATTTCTCGAATCTGGTGATCTCCGGAAAGGCCGTCACGCCGGGCGCGACGGCCCGCAACTTGGTGATCGCGTAGTCGGCCGTTCGGCGGAAAGTCCTTAGCCCGTCGGCCTCCTGCTCCGCTGCGCCGGCGACAGGGGTGATCGTCGTTGCCGAGACGGCGGCGCCGGCCGCGGTGGTCAGCAGGGTTCGCCGGGAAACGCGCACAGTGCCCGCCATTCATGAGTGAGAAATGCGTCACGGGATGGACGGGGCAGAGTTTTGCACAGCGCGTACACGTTTGTGAAGACCATTCATGGTTGTGAATGACCTAGGGGTGGCTCACCCGGCGGGGCGGATGTTCGCGTTGTGCCGGAACACATTCCGCGGGTCGTACACCGCCTTGATCGCGGCCAGCCGGTCGTACTTCGCCTTGCCGTACGCGGTGCGCACGCGGTCTTCGTCGTACTCGTTCATGAAGTTCACGTAGCCGCCGTAGTTGTTGGAGTGCGGCACGAGGGATTCCCACAGGCTCCGCGTCCACGCGCGGTCGGCGGCCAGGAGTTCCGGTGTCGGCGCGGTCGCCGCCACCCCGACCATGAACCCCGGCGTCCGCGGCCCGCCGAACGCGGTGGCGTCGTTCGCGACCGTCGAGTACGCGTCCTGCAACGGAACGATCGGCATGACCGTCATCGGCGAGGACTTGCCGGGTAGATGTCCGGTGACCAGATCGATGACGTCCTCGGTCAGCGAGTCGACGTAGAGCGACTTCTCGTAGGCGAGGATTCCGCGAGGCGCGGTCGGGTCGAGGAGCTTTTGCAGTTCCACGTAAGGCATCGGGGTGACGAGTTCGAACGCCGCCGGCAGCCCGCCCCGGATCCGTTCGACGAGCGGCGCGTGCTGTTCCGGGCCGTCGAAGCCGGTCACGACCAGCGCGCATCCCGGCGCGAGTTGGAGTTCCGTCGGCACGAACGGGGCAGGCGGGGCGTTGAGGCCGACGAACATCGCGCCGGTACCAAGGGGCAAGGACGCGATCACTTCTTTCGCGAAGCGCATGGCCTTGGGCGCCTCGTCGACCGTCCAGAAGAACATCCCGAGTTCCACCAGCGGGCCGACGCGGTGCAGCCGGAACTCGAATTCCGTGACCACACCGAAGTTCCCGCCGCCGCCTCGTAATGCCCAGAACAGGTCGGGGTGCTCGTCGGCCGAGGCACGGACGATCCGCCCGTCCGCGGTGACGACCTCTGCCGAAAGCAGGTTGTCGATCGACAGTCCGTGTCTCGCGGTCAGCCAGCCGAAACCGCCGCCGAGGGTGAGGCCGCCGACACCGGTGTCACTCACCGTGCCGCCGACGGTCGCGAGACCGTGCTGCTGGGTGGCGGCGTCGACCTCGGCCCAGGTGGCGCCGCCGCCGACCCGAGCGGTACGCGCCTCGGGGTCGACCGAGATCGTCCGCAGCCCGCCGAGGTCGATGACCAGGCCGTCGTCGAGGATCGCGGCGCCGCTGAAGCTGTGCCCGCCGCCCCGGACGGTGAGATCGAGGCCCTTCTCCTGCCCGTAAGCCAAGGCGGTGACGACGTCTTCGCGCGTGGCGCATTCGACGATGAGCAGTGGACGCCGATCGATGTCGCCGTTCCAGACGGAGCGGGCGGTGTCGTACTCCGGGTCGGCGGCGGTGACCACCTTCCCGGCGAGGCTTTGGCGCAACGCGGTCAGTTCACGGCTGTCCGGCGGATTCATGGGACCCCCTCAGGTCACGGGTATCGCCCCAGTCTCTTGTGGGGGCGGCTCCGCTCGAGGTCCCGTGGAGCGGTAAAGAGGGCGGTTGCGGCTGCCCGAAAGGGCGAAGGCCCGGCGCAAATGGGGGTGCGCCGGACCTTCGCGATCAGGGGTTACAGGTTACGCGCACTTGGGTGCGACCGGCAGGTCCGAACCGGTCTGCAGGTAGGTGTCGGAGACGTAGTGCCCCGGGCCGATCCGGTCCCAGATGTTGCTGGTGCCGAACTTGCCGGTGACGGTCTCACCCTCGACGTAGCACTCGATGTTGACCTTCGCGAGGTTCGCCGCGAGACCCTTGACGCTGCCGGTGGTGGTCGGTTCGCCCCGGACGTTCATCGGGTCGCCGGCGGTGCTGACGACACCGGTCGGGCCGGAGCCGGTCCACAGGTAGGTGACGTTGACCCATTCGTTGTTGCTCATCTTCAGGCCGTCCCAGAAGGTGCCGTCCGCGAGGTCGATGCCCGCCGGGTTCGTGATCTTGTAGCCGAGTTCGCTCTTGCCGCTGTTGTAGCCGTTCTGGTATGCGGCCTGCGCCATCGGCTTGCCCTGCGGCAGGTCCTTGTACTTCCGCACGCTTTGCGCGTTCCAGTAGTCGTCGTACTCGTTCCAGGGGCCGACCTCCCAGACCGGCGCGTATTCGCAGCGGCTGTTGTCGGTGCGGCAGACCCGGACGCTGTAGTTGCCGGTTCCCTTGGGGGACAGGGACTTCGTGGCGGGGAAGGAGACGAAGTGGTCGCGCGGGGTGATCTTGTGGCCGTTGGCGGTGGTGCCGCCGACGAGGCCTTCGCGGGTGCCGTACACCTTGAAGGTCAGCGGGGTGGCGGCGATGCCGACGGCGTTGGTCTGCGGGCCGAGTTCCGCCTTCAGTTCGACGTCGCTGACCTTGGCGGTCGTGTCGCCGGTCCGGCTCCGCAGACCGATGCGGACCTGCACGGTGGAGGCGGCGGTGGCGAAACGAGCGGTCTCGCCGGTCGCGGACTGCCATTCGGTCCAGTCGTTCGAGGTGAGTTTGCCGCGGACGTCGATCTCGACGGTGGTGCCCTTCGGCGCGTCGGCGGTGACCTTCGCGTCGACCTGGTTCACCGGCTTGCCCAGCTTCTGCTCGGCGAGAAGGAGGTATCCCTGGCTACCGGCGGAACCGGGCTTTCTGTTGGCGGCGTCGTTGAGCAGGCTGAGAATTCCGCCGTCGCTGCGCACGTTGACGTCGTCGCCGTCCACAGTGGACAGGTCGGCGTGCCAGCTTCCTTCGGGCGCGGCGTTCGCGGGGCTCGCGGCCAGCGCGGTGACGGCCCCTACGGCCAGCACGGCCGCCACGACGCGGCGGGCCCTCACAGTCCGGACCATTCCGGTCTCCCTTCAAAGCACTCGATTGCTACTGAAGGGAGACTGTCGAGCCGCTGTACACGATCTGTACAAAAGTCCGTGAAGGCCTCCTTCCCTACCTTGAGAGTAGGGAAGGAGGCCTTCACGGACTTAGGCTGTCGCGGGGTTTCCGTACGAGGCTTCGGCGGCCTCCTGTAGCCGTGAGGCGAGCGCGGATTCCTGTGGTCGTGCGGAAAGTTCCCGCCAGAGCGCCAAAGCGCGTTCCGAGTACGTCCGCGACCGCTCCGGCTGGCTCAACGCCTCGTGCAGCTCACCGAGCAGCTCGGAGACCTCGGCCTCCGACCGCCGGTCGCCGTTGCGCCGGTGCACACTCAGCGAGTTGACCAGCAACAGCTGCGCGTGGGCCAGATCCCCGCTGTGCAGATAGAGCTCGCCGAGGTTCTGGTTCGCGTAGCCGACGCAATGGTCGTCGCCGAGTTCGTTGAAGATCGCGATCGCCCGGTCGACGAGCTCCCGTGCGTCAGCGAGATTTCCCTTGTGCTGCTTCAACATCGCGATCCGCTTCAGCGCGTGCGCCTCACGGTGCCGGTCACCGATCGACGCGGACTGCTCGAGTGCTTCGGTGAACCAGCGTTCCGCCTGCGGGTACTCGCGGCGGGCCAGCCAGACGGCTCCGATGGCGATCCGCGCGACGGCCTCGCCGTTCGGGTCGCCCGCCTCGGCGAACTGGGACAGTGCTTTGTGACAGCGGTCGAGCGCGACGGTGTCTTCGCCCCGGATCCGCAGGATCGTGCCGAGCCCGGCGAGCGCGATAGCTGCCCCGCGCGCGTCCCCGATCTTGTCGAACAGTATCTGCGACTGCTCGAAGGCCGCCAGGGATTCGACGTAACTGTCCTGGTACAGCTGGATTTGCCCGAGGTTGCGCTGGATGATCGCCTCACCGCGGACCTCGCCGGAGCGGCGGGCGGCCTCCAGCGCCACGGCGTGCGTCTGCAGCCAATCGTCCTGATGTCCACGCTGGTCGAAGTACGGCGTGAGCGCGGCGGCGAGCCGCCAGGCCAGCCCGTCGAACCCGAGTTCGGCGGCCAGCGAGACGGCGGCGACGCACGTGTGCCGTTCGGCGGCGAACCACGCGGCCGGATCCTCGACCAGGTATTCGGTCCCCGGCGGAAGTTCCGGCCGGGCGGTGGTTTCGTCGTGGTAGATCCCGAAGAAGTCGATCGGCATCCGGTCGGCGGCTTCGATGGCCAGCGCGAGGTACCCCTCCAGGACCCGTTTCGTGGCTTGACGGGTCTTGGCGGGGACGTCGTGAGCGCGCAGTTCGACGGCGTAGCACCGCAAGAGGTCATGGAGCCGGTAGCGAGGCTGGCCGGTGCCGTCGGAGCCGGTCAGTTCGACCAGGTGGGCGTCCACGAGGACGTCCAGGACGTCTTCGGCGAGGTCGCGGCCGAGGAGCGCGGCGACGACCCAGGCCGGGAACTGGACCGCGCCGAGCCCGCCGAGCCCGCGGAACGCGGTCGCCGCGGACATCGGCAGTAGGTCATAGCTGAGCGTGACGCTGGCTCTGACCGCCAGATCGCCGACCCGCAGCTCGTCGAGTCTTCGTCTCTCGTCCCGCAATCTGTCCGCGAGAACGCGGAGAGTCCAGCCCGGCCGGTGCGTCAGCTTCGCACCGGCGACCCGGATCGCGAGGGGGAGATACCCGCATTGCCGCAGGATCGCCCCGGCGTGCTCCTGCTCGGCGGCGACGCGCTCCGCGCCGACGATGCCTTCGAGCAGTTCCGCGGCTTCGGCTTCGGGCAGCAGATCGACGTCGACCGGGGTCGCGCCTGCCAGATCCGGCATCCGGATCCGGCTCGTGACCAGCACCGCGCAGGCTCCCGCACCGGGCAGCAGCGGCCGGACCTGCGCCGCGCTGCCGGCGTCGTCGAGGACGACGCACATCCGCGTTCCCGCGAGCCGTGAGCGCAGCAGGGCCGCACGTTCGGCAAGATCGCGCGGCAGGCCCGCGTCGGGGATGCCCAGCGCGCGGAGCAGTTCGGCGAGCACGCCCATCGGTGCCCGCGGTGAAGACGACGTCCCGGCCAGATCGACGTGCAGCTGGCCGTCGGGAAAGTCCTCGCGCACCGCGTGGGCGACTCGGACGGCGACCGCGGATTTGCCGACCCCCGGCGCCCCGGACAACACCGCGATCGTGGGTTTGCCCTGCTCGCGACGTTTGCGCAGCAGTTCGACGAGTTCGGCGACGACCTCTTCCCGGCCGGTGAAGTCCGGGAGATCCAGCGGCAGCTGGCAGACCGGGACCATCGGACGTAGCTGCTGCGAAGCGGGCGCGGAGACGACGGCCGGTTCGACGACCAGGGAGGCCCTCAGCTCCCGCAGCCGCGCTCCCGGCTCGGTGCCGAGTTCCTCGGCCAGCACCTTCTCGGCCGCTTCGTAGGCCTCGATCGCGTCGGTGACGCGACCGTCGGCGCGCAGCGCGACGATCAGCTGCTGCCAGAGTTCCTCGCGCAGCGGATGTTCGGTGACCAGGCCGCGCAGTTCGGCCACCGCCTCGGCGCAGCGGCCGAGGTCGATCCTGGCCTTGAGCCGTTGTTCCTGGACCGCGAGCCGGAGTTCGGACAGCCGCGCGACCATCGCTCCCCAGCCGTGATCGTGGGGGAGTCCTTCGAGAACTTCGCCACGCCACAAGGCCTCGGCCTTGTCCAGCAGATCGAGCGCGGCTTCGGCCTCCCCGCGGGCGAGTGCGTCCCGCGCCCGGCCCGCCAGTTCGGTGAACGCGATGTGGTCGATTTCCGCCGGGCCGGCTTTCAGTATGTAGCCGGAAGCGCGGCTGCCGATCCGTTCCCCCAGCTCGGGATCGCCATCGGCAAGGCGTTTGCGGAGTGAATGGACATAGGTACGGATGTTCGCCGCCGCGGAACGGGGAGCCGACGAGGGCCACAGGACCTCGATCAGCAGCTCCGTCGAAACGACGACATTGGGCTGGAGAAGCAGTGCGGCGAGCAGAAGCCGAGGTTTGGGGCCGCCGAGCGGCACCACCTTGCCGTCCACTGCCACTTCGAGCGGACCGAGAACGCGAAACCCGAGAATAGTCACCTAAACCGCCAATACGGCAGGAGCCCCATAACGGCCGATGGTATTGCCGTCGGCCCTGGATGGCTAGATCCATTCGTATGCATGTGCAGACACCCGATCCGGTTTGTACGGGACGTGTACGACACCGGTTGACGCTGTGGCCATGAAGCGTTCAAGCATCCGGCGCCTGGCCGGTTTCTTCCTCGTGCTGGCAGTGGCGAGTGCCTTCGGCCTCGCCGGTGCTTCTCCCGCGTTCGCCGCGGGAACCGGAACCGTGAAGACCGCGGGCGATCCACTGAACGTGCGCCGTGCCCCGAGCCTCAACTCGTCGGCGGTGCGCACGGTCGCCAACGGCGCCACGGTGACCATCGACTGCCAGACGATCGGCACCGAGGTGACCGGTCCCTACGGAACCACGACGTTGTGGGATTACGTGCCCGCGCTCGGCGGTTACATTTCGGACGGATATGTCTACACCGGTTCGGATCAGCGGATCGCGCCCGACTGCGGTGTCGGTTCCGGCAGTGCCGAATGTTCCACCGGCGTCTGCGCGGGTGAAGGACAGTTCCGGTCATCCGACTCGCATTTCCTCGTCTACGACAAGAACGCCGACGGCAAGTCCGCGGTAGTCGCCTACTGGCTCAAGGGTGGCGCCGGCCCGTTCTACGTCTGGGCTTCCGGCGGTAACGGCACGCACGTCGACAAGGCCGTGCCGGTCGCGAAGGGATCGTGGGTCTACTACAAGGTCTGCGTCGCCAACGCCGCGGCCAACCCGACCCTCGAGGCCTGCAGCGGCGGGCTCACCGATTTCGCCGCGTAACGCCTCCTCTCTCGTTCCCCATCTTCGAAAGGTTGAAATGTCATGGGTCAGGTGAACCGGCGGTCGGTGCTTCTCGGCGGGCTCGCGGCGGTGACGGCCGCGGCGATACCGTCGACGTTGCCCTCGTGGGCCAACGCGAGAACGATGGTGGCCGCTCCGGCCATCCACGATCCGTTCCAGCTCGGTGTCGCTTCGGGTGATCCGCTGCCGGACAGTGTCGTGCTGTGGACGCGGCTCGCCCCCGCACCGCTCACCCCCGACGGTTTCGGCGGCATGCCGGACGCTTCGTACACAGTGGACTGGGAGATCGCGAACGACGAGGCCTTCTCGTCGGTCGTCCAGAAGGGAGCGGCGACCGCGGCCCGCGCTTCGGGGCACAGCGTGCACATCGAGCCCGCCGGGCTCGCTCCCGGCCGCGAGTACTTCTACCGGTTCAAGACGAGTGGCTACATCTCGCCGGTCGGACGGACCCGGACCGCGCCCGCCGCGGGTGCCGCCGTCGATCAGCTGAAGTACTGCTTCTCCTCCTGCCAGCACTGGGAGGAGGGCTGGTACCACTCGTACAAGGGAATGCTCGCGGACGACCCGGATCTGGTGCTGTTCCTCGGCGACTACATGTACGAGAAGAAATCCGGCCGGGCGGCGGCGGAGCTCAACCCGCGCCGGCTCGCGTTCACCGAGGACGTGACGACGCTCGCGCAGTACCGCGCGCGGCACGCGCAGCACAAGACCGACGCCGATCTGCAGAACGCGCACGCGATGGCGCCGTGGATGGTGGTCTTCGACGACCACGAGGTGGCCAACAACTGGAACAACACCGGCGCTCCGGCTACGGCGGCGCGCAAGGCCGCCGGTTTCCAGGCGTTCTACGAGAACATGCCGATCCGCTCGACCGCGAAGCCGAACGGTTCGTCGATCCAGCTGTACCGCCAGTTCGGCTGGGGCAACCTCGCCCGGTTCCACATGCTCGACACGCGCCAGTACCGCAACGCCCAGGTCGCCGACCCGTCCGGTTCCGCGGGCCCGGCGTGCGGTGACATGCGGGCGACGTCGCGCAGCATCCTCGGCACCGCGCAGGAAGCGTGGCTGCTGAAGGCACTCGAGACGCATCCGGCGAAGTGGGACTTCCTCGGCCAGCAGGTCTTCTTCGCCACGCGGGACGGCGACGGAAACAAGGCGACCTGCGAGAGCCCCGACTCCTGGCAGGGTTACGAGGCTTCGCGCGACCGGATCGCGAAGGGCATCGTGGACCGCAACGTGCCGAACCCGATCGTGCTGACCGGCGACGTTCACCGGCACTGGGCCGCGGATCTGCGCCGCGACTACTTCAACCACAGCGACCGGGTCTTCGGTTCCGAGCTCGTGACGACGTCGGTGACCAGCAACAGCGACACCGCCACCGACCCGTCGGCGGCCTGGCTCGCGAACAACCCGCATATCAAGTACTGCCGGGGCAAGCGCGGCTACGTGCGGGTGACGGCGTCGCAGGCGCAGATGCGGGCCGACTTCATGACGGTCTCGAACACCGCCGAGTACGACTTCTCGAAAGTGACCCTGGCCGCCGACCGAAGCTACGTCGTCGAGGCCGGTAAGCCGGGCCTTCAGCGGGTCTAGACCTCTTGTCGATGCGCGTGAAGGACTCCTTCCCTCGGCTCAGCCGAGGGAAGGAGTCCTTCACGCGCTCTCACGAGAGGAGGTCGACGAGTGCGTCTCCTCGCGGTGTCCGGACCACGAGGACGACCTGGCCTTCGCGATGCCGTTGGATCAGACCGGCCGAGACGAGCTGTTCACAGTGGTACGTCGCGGTGCTCGCGGCGCAGGAGAGCAGGGTCGCGATCTCGCCCATCCGGGCGGGCTTTCTCAGATGCCGCAACATTTTCGCCCGGTGAGCGCCGACGACGAGTTCGAGCCCGTCGACGCCGGGAGGTGGTTCGGACCGGCCGTTCTCGAGGAGACCGTCCAAGCCCGGCAACGGGTAGCCGATCCAGATGGCCTCCTCGTCGTCGAAACTGGACACCACCGAACGGCTGCCCGCGATCATCGGCACCAGGATGATCTTGCGTCCCCGCGTCCGGTAGTGCGCCGGTTCCGCGTCGGGCAGCAGCAGCGAGCCGTTGTTGAACCGGAAATGCGGCCGTAGCAAGGCAAGTGCGGCGTCCGTCCCGCCGCGGACCGCGGCCACCCCGATCCGTTCGATCTCGCGGTCCAGCAAGGGGCGGGCCTTGGTCCACAGCTTTTCGGTGGCCAGCCTGGCGGCGCTGAAGGCGTCCGCGAGCGCGGTGACCCAGCGGCGCGGTTGTTCCGCCGCCTGCCGCCAATGCCCTGGCAGCCTGTCGCCGAAGACCTCTTCCAATCCCTTCAGTACCGAAGACTCCGGCATATCGCGCAGCATCTCGGCCTGGCTGGCGGCGGAAGCATCCTTCGCGGGGCTGATCGGCACAATGAAATCCGGCTGGACGGACGTACCACGCCTGGTGAGTGGGCTGACCGCGCGCACCGCCTGCTCCGGGATCGCGGCGGCGATCTGACGGCGCCAGCCCGCCGGAAGGCCGCGATCGTAGCCGCCGACGACTTCGACCAGTACGGAAACCAGTGAGATATGCGGGGAAACTGCCACGCTGACCGGGATTCTGCTGGTGTCGCCCAGTTCCAGCCGGGTGTAGGAGGCCTGGGGTGGCGTTTCGCGCATCCGGTCGTCCCTCCTGGGATTTGGTATGGCAGCACGAGATATTAGCGCCTCAGGGCACTCCTTGACACTTCCTCTTTGCCGCTCCTAATCTGAGGTCTCCGCCGTCGTGTCAGCTATTCGGCCCGGTTGCCGACCACACATGACGACAAGGCGGTCTCTGTTGTGAAATTCGGAACGAAAGCGCGGGCAGGCCTGTTCACGGCCGCGCGGCTCGCGGTGCTCGGGCTCACGGTCGTGAGCCTGACGGCCGCGGGGGCGGGAATCTCCGCCGGCGCGCCCGCCGAGTTCAACGTGAAGGACTACGGGGCCAAGGGAAACGGCTCCGCCAATGACTCCTCCGCCATCGAGAAGGCCATCACCGCGGCGAACTCCGCGGGCGGCGGCACGGTCCGGTTCCCGTCCGGTTCCTACAAATCGGCCAATACCGTGCATCTCAAGAGCGACGTGACGATCCAGCTCGACGCCGGTGCGACGATCGTCGGTTCGAGCGCGAAGACCTACGACAAGGCTGAATCGAATCCGTGGGACGACTACCAGGACTACGGGCACAGCCATTTTCGTAACGCGATGTTCTACGGAGATCGGTTGAAGAACATCGGTTTTGTCGGATCAGGCACGATCGACGGCGGCGGAAACCTGATAACCGGAAACCCGGGTTCCGGTCAGGCGGACAAGATCCTTTCCCTGACCCGGTGCGACGGACTGGTGATGAGCGGGATCAAACTCCGCCGTGGCGGGCATTTCGCGGCGCTGATCAACGGCTGCACCAACGTCGTCTCCGACAAGCTCACCATCGACACGGCGAGCGACCGTGACGGCTGGAACATCATCAGCACCACCAACGTCAAGATCACGAACCTGGTGGCATCCGCGAACGACGACGCGCTGGCGTTCAAGAGCGACTACGCGCTCGGCGCGAAACTCCCCAACGGCAACGTCACCGTCGACAACGCGAAGCTCTCCGCGGTCTGCTGCAACGCCTTGATGTTCGGCTCCGAAACCTGCGGTGACTTCACCGGCTACCGGTTCACCGGCATCACCATCAACGGCTCGCACAAATCCGGGCTGGGCATGGTATCCATGGACGGCGCGAAGATCTCCGACGTGCACTACAAGGACATCACCATGACCGGGACGTACTCGCCGATCATGATGAAGGTCGGGACAAGGAAACGCTGCGGGAACAACCCCGGTGTCGGTTCGATCAGCAACATCACCTTCGAGAACATCACCGGCTCGCACAGCGGCAGCAACTTCAGCCCGACCGTCTGGGGCGCCGGCAGCGCCAACCAGATCAGCAACGTGACCTTCACCAACGTCGACCTGACCGTGCCCGGCGGCAGCGGCACCATGTCGACCGGCGTCCCGAGCAACACCTCGACCGACTACAACCCGAAGAGCATCGGCACCCGGCCCGCGTTCGGCTGGTACATCCGGTACGGCAACGGGATCAAGTTCGTGAACAGCTCGGTGAAGTTCGGCAAGAACGACGGACGGCCCGCGGTGATCGCGAACAACAGCTCGAACATCACGTTCGACAACTTCATCGCGCAGCGCGGTTCGAACAGTCCGTTCGACGTCGGATTCCAGACGGTCAACGGTTACTGCCTCGCCGGCAGTACCAATACCGGCGGTGGTGCGCTTCGCGTCGACACCTCCGGTTCGTCCGGCGGCTGCTGACCCCTCGCAAATGCCATGAACGGACCGTTACTTGCAAATTTCGCAAATAACGGCCCGTTCATGGCGTTCGTCAGTAGGCGAGTTGTTCGTTCATGATGAGAAACGCGCCGAGGCCGTGGAAGTCATTGGTGTTGCGCTTCCGGGCGTAGTAGTACGACGTGTCGCCGACGTTGGTGCCTTCGGAGATGTTCTTGAGGCTGGTCAGCCCGTCCGAACCGACCGACGCCTGGGAAAGGACGCCGGTGTAGCCCTTCGCCGCGACAGGACCG
The DNA here is from genome assembly GCA_963766045.1 of uncultured Actinomycetota bacterium. GTDB lineage: Bacteria > Actinomycetota > Actinomycetes > Mycobacteriales > Pseudonocardiaceae > Amycolatopsis. Next base: position 1,370,662 of record CAVXYN010000003.1, read on the forward strand.
TATTCGGACCCGATGTACCCGCGCTCAACGCCACGCGAGAGCAGGAACGTGTACATCGCCGACGCCGAGGTTTCCAGCCAGTTCTTGGAATCGCCACCGCGGTCGACGATCTGGAACCAGCGGCCGGAGGCGGAGTCCTGCCATTTCGTGTACCCGGCCGCGAGGAACTTCACGACGTCGATGAGCTGCTGACGCCGGGGGTGGTCGGCGGGCAGGGTCTCGAGGATGTCGATCGACGCCATGCCGAGCCAGCCGATCGCGCGGGCCCAGTGGTACTTCGAGTGCCGGCCGCTGCCGGAGGCCCACGACTCCGAGCCGTCCTCGTCATAAGCGTGGTACAGCAGGCCTTTGGCCGGTTCCTTGAGACGGGTGAAGTAGGTGACGATGTTCTTCGCCGACTCTTCGTAGCAGTAACCGGCATCGTTGAACGTCTTGCCGTACAGCGCGAGGAACGGCTGGGACATGTACACGCCGTCGGCCCACAGCTGGCCGACCTTGCTGGTGGCGTGGAACATCCCGCCATCGGACGTCCGCGGGTACGAGGGGAAGCGGCGCCGGAGTTGTTCGGCGGCCTTCTTGTACTTCGCCTGCCCGGTTTCGGTGTAGAGCAAGGGGAACATCTGCCCGGAGCGCATCGAGTCCAGGTTGTTGAAGCTGTTGGAGATCCCGTCGTTCGTGACGAACCGGTTGTACCAGGCGAGGATGTAGTCGAGGTACTTCTTCTCGCCGGTGCGCTTGTACACCAGGTACTGACCGTAGAGGTACAGACCACGGGTGTAGCCCCAGCCGCCGAGGTTGCCGGGGGTGTAGCGCTTCATCGTCGAGTCGATGACGGCCCGGGACCAGTCCGCCGGTGCGGCTTGGGCGATCGCGGACGGGCCGGCGGCCCAAGCACTGGCGCCGGGCAGTGCCAGCGCGCCGAGCGCGCCCGCCGTTCCCGCCAGTATCGATCGCCGCGAAAGGTGCGCCAAGCGAAGAGGATCTTCGGACATTCGTAGTCCTTCCTGCCGCGGAAGCACCGGTGACGCGGTGGGGAGCAGGTGGTCGGGATGCCGATCCGCCGTCCGTCGGCATCCCGACCAGCTCTGGGGCGACCGTGTCGCCGGGCAGTGGTCTCTGGGGCCGGGTCTGTGACCCGCCTGAAACTTCGTCCGAGAGAACGTCTACTCGTCTGCTCTGGACACAGTCAACCACAGATCCGATCTCTTGTGTCATATATCAGATATTTAACCCGGATGGCCCCACCCTTTAGTCCGGTCATGGCCTTCAGTGCGCGCCGAATCCGGCCGAAGTCTTGACCGCAGGGTAGCGCCGGGAGTAGGCGGTGACCGCGTAAAAGGCTTGGCGTTTCAGGATTTCCGGAAGATGTACCGCTGGCCGGGATGTCAGTCCTCTGTGGACAGGAGGTCGACGGTGAGTGCCGCCGTCCAGCCGAACGAAAGTGTCCCGTGTCCCGTACCGGTGAACGGGTCGGCGTATTCGGCGAAGCCGGTTTTCCCCGCGGTTTCCACGAGATCGGAGCGGAGTCGTGCGGCGAGAGCGGGTTCCCGGTGAGCGGTCAATCCCCGGTGGACGAGATGGCCGACGTTGAACCAGGACGGCCCCCGCCAGTACCGCGCCGGATCGAATCCCGGCGCCGTCAGGTCGTAGCTGGGCACACCGGAGACCTGCCCGAGCCGGAAACGGGGTCCCTTCGCGGTCTTCAGCAAGCCTTGTGCGACAGGGAGTTCCGGAAGGATCAAGGCGAGCAGGCCGCTGCAGGTGTACTCATCGTCGAGACGGCCGGTACGGACATCCCGGACAAAGAAGAAACCCGATGCGTTGTCCCACAAGGTTTTCACCAGTGCGTCCTGGATTCGCCGTGCGGCGTTCCGGTGCCGTTCACCAGGCAGACCGAGGGCTTCCGCGATCCGGGCGAGCGCGAGTTCGCCGTCCGCGAGCAGCGCGTTGAACCCGGGATCCTCGACCGTGAAGCCCTCGTCGAATCCCGGCCACCGGGAATCGGCATATCCGGCGTCGCGGTAGCCCGCCGCGAGCCGGACGTATCGGCCGTAGTCATCGTCGCTCGGCCTGTCCGCGGCGTCGCCGTGTTCGAGGTCGCGCCGGACGAACAGCGCCGGATCCATGGGTGTCACGTTCGCCAGCGGCGCGTCCCAGGCCGGGCTGTTGTCCATTCCGGACTCCCACGGGTGCACGATCGAGGCGAGCCCGGTCCGGCCGAAGTCCCGCTCGGTGAGCAGGTATTCGTGCCACGCGCACAGCTTCGGGTACATCGCGGCGAGGAAGCCGGGGTCCGGATCCGCGCGGTGGACCTCCCAGACCGCGAACGCGTGCACCGGCGGCTGCACGATGCCCGACGTCCGGCCGGCGCGCCAGAAGCCGGGACCGGGGAAGTACGCCTCCGGAGGCGTCGCGGGGTCGAACACGATATGCGGCACCCGGCCGTCCGGCCACTGGGCCGCGAAGAGGGTTCGGAGTTCCCGGCGTGCACGCTCGGGCGCGAGGTGACGCAGGCCCAGGGCGATGAACGCCGAATCCCAGCTCCACTGGTGCGGGTACAGCGCTCGCGAAGGCATCGTCGACGAACCGAGCCAGTTCGCCTCGAGGACGGCCGTCGCGGCGTCGCGCAGCGCGGCGCCGGGCCTGAGTAGTGTTTCCACGATGTGTCCAATATATCTCAGACTTATGTCTGGTCAATGGACAAAAGGAGTGACTGAGATGATGCCCACCACACCGAAGGGGTATCGGAATGACAGGGTCGACGTCCGCGGGTGAGCTGCTGAACCTGGTTCGCACCGGGCAGGCCACCACGCGCAAGGCGCTTCAGGCGCGTAGCGGGCTTTCGCGGTCGACGCTGACCATGCGGCTCGACCAGCTGCACGCGGCCGGTCTGCTGACCGAATCGGGCCACGAGGACTCGACCGGTGGCCGTCCCGCGCGCTATCTGCGGTTCGACGACCAGCACGCGGTGGTGCTGGCCGCGAGTATCGACACGATGCATGCCGAGGCCGTCGTGACCGATCTGGCAGGCAGGCGGCTCGCGCACCGGTCCGGGGCGTTGCGCGTGGCCGACGGACCGGACCCGGTGCTGGAGCAGATCGCGAAATGGTTCGGCGCCGTGCTCGCGGAGGCGGGCCGCAAACCCGGCGAGGTCTGCGGGATCGGACTTTCCGTGCCGGGTCCGGTCGAACCCGGACTGGGCCGGGTGACCAAGCCGCCGATCATGCCCGGCTGGGACGGCTACCCGATCGGCGCCCACTTCGGCGCGCTGTTCACCGCGCCCGTGCTCGTCGACAACGACGCCAACCTGATGGCGCTCGGCGTGCACCGGACGCAGCACGCCACGTGCCGGTCGCTCGTGCTGGTGAAGGTCTCCACCGGGATCGGCGCCGGGCTGGTGATCGACGGCGAGGTGTACCGCGGGATCGACGGCGGCGCCGGCGACATCGGGCATATCCGGCTGCCGGGACACCCCGGGGCGCGCTGCCTCTGCGGTTCGTTGGGCTGTCTCGCCGCGGTCGCCAGCGGCGGCGCGCTGGCCGCGCGGCTGACCGAACAGGGGCTGCCCACGACGTCCGGTTCGGGGGTGCGGGAGCGGATCGTCGCCGGCGACGCCGCCGCCGTCCGGCTCGCGCAGGTCGCGGGACGGCAGGTCGGCGAGGTGCTCGCGACGGTGGTCTCGGTGGTCAACCCCGGGGTCCTGGTCATCGCCGGGGATCTGGCGGAGCAGCACTTCGCCGCCGGAGTGCGCGAGGCGTTGTACAGCCAGGCGTTGCCGCGCGCCACGCAGAGCCTCCAGGTCGAGATCGCGGTCCGCGGCGAGGAGTCCGCGCTGACCGGTGCCTGCGCGATGGTCGTGGAATCGGTGTTCGCGCCCGCCCAGGTCGACCGCCGCCTGGCCGGGAGCTCCTCCGTACGATCAGGCGCGTGAACGAGCTGACCTTCCGCGGTCGTCGTGTCGTCCGGGACCGTGCCCTGGTCATGGCGATCGTCAACCGCACCCCGGATTCCTTCTACGACAAGGGTGCGACCTTCTCCGACCCCGACGCGCTGGCCGCCGTCGCGCGGGCCGTCGAGGACGGCGCGGACATCGTCGACATCGGCGGGGTCAAGGCCGGACCGGGCGCGGAGGTCGACGTCGACGAGGAGATCCGGCGCGTCATCCCGTTCGTCGAGGTGATCCGCGAGCTGCATCCGGACATCGTGATCAGCGTCGACACCTGGCGCCACGAGGTCGGCAGGCGGGCCGCCGAAGCCGGGGCGGACCTGCTCAACGACACCTGGGCGGGCACCGACCCGAAACTCGCCGAGGTCGCGGCCGAGTTCGGCACGGGCTACGTCTGCTCCCACACCGGACACGCCGTTCCGCGCACCCGCCCGTTCCGGGTCCGCTACGAAGACGTCGTCGCGGACGTCGTGGCCGAGACCACCAAACTCGCCGAAGCCGCCGTCGCGCTGGGTGTGCCGCGCGAAGGCGTGCTCATCGACCCGACCCACGACTTCGGCAAGAACACCTGGCACAGCCTCGCTTTGCTGCGGCACGCCCAGGAACTGGCCGACACCGGCTGGCCCGTCCTGATGGCACTGTCCAATAAGGACTTCGTCGGCGAGACGCTTGGCGTGGAACTCGCCGAGCGCGTCGACGGCACGCTCGCCGCGACCGCGTGGGCGGTGGCCAACGGGGCAAAGGTGTTCCGGGTGCACGAGGTGCGGCGGACGCGGCAGGTGCTGGAGATGATCGCGTCGATCCAGGGTGAACGCCCGCCCGCACGGGCGATTCGCGGCCTGGCCTGACCCGCTCGGGAATCTCAGTGTTCCAGCGGGATCACGGCCGAAACCGTTGTGCCGGAACGAGGTTCGCTCAGCACCGTGAGTTCGCCGCCGAGCGCGCGGACGCGGTCGCGCAGGCCGTGCAGTCCGGAGCCGCCGTCGACGTCCGCGTTCCCATTGCCGTCGTCGCAGACGTCCACCCGCAGGCAGGTGGTCCCTTCGATCCCGATGTTGACGCAGACCTCTTGCGCTTGCGCGTGTTTCAGCGCGTTGGTCAGTGCTTCGGAGACCACGAAGTACGCGGTCGCCTCGACGGCGCCGCTGAGCCGGGGCACGGCGGCCTCGGAGATCTTCACCTTCAGCGGGATCCGGTCCAGCAGCGACCGGACGGCGGGGACCAGTCCGGCCTCGGTGAGGATCGCCGGCCGCAGTCCTCGCGCGAGTTCGCGCAGTTCGGTGACCGCGGCCTGCAGTTCGTTGATGGTGCTGGTCAACAGGGTCGCGACCGCGGGCGTCAGTTCATCGCCGAGCCGCCGCTCGGCCATCCGCAGGAGCAGCACGACACTGACCACTCGCTGCTGCGCGCCGTCGTGCAGATCCCGTTCGACGCGGCGCCGTTCGTCGTCGGCCGCGGCCACGATCCGGGCGCGGGAGGCCTGCACCTCGGCGAGACGCTCCTCGAGTTCGGCGGCGAGCCGCTGGTTGTCGAGTACCAGCCCGGCCGCGGCGTTCAGCGCGTCGATCGACCGGCTGTCCTTCCACACCTCGTCGTCCTGCACCAGCGCGGCCAGCCCGGTGCCGTCGCGCTCCAGCAGCAGCCTGATCATCTCGGCGTTGCCGACCCGTGCCCGGAGAACCCCGATCAGGAATGCCAAGGGCCACAGGCAGAACGAGATCCGGTAGACGTCCAGCAGCGGCTCGGAGAGCGAATGTCCCGTGCCGAGCGCGTTGCCGACGGTCGACGTGATCGCCCCGATCAGTGCGATGGCGACGACCGGCGACAGCAGCCGCCGCTGCGGCAGGCGTCCGGCGAGCCAGCGGTACAGCAGCACGACGACCACGCCGGCGCCGATCAGCGCGCCGATCAGTTCCAGCAGCCGTTTGACCACCTGCTCTGCCTCGGGTGACGCCGCGACCGCGGCTAGGTTGAGCGAGTCGTCGTTGACCAGCAGCCCGAACAGGGCCGAACCGAAGACCACGCCGTACGCCGAAACCACCAGCATGCGTTCCCAGCGGGTCTGGAGCGTCCCGTGCGGGAAGGCGAGTACGAGATGCGCGATCACCGGACTGGACGCGGTCGGCAGCGCGAGGCCGATCGTGTGGATGAGCGGGTCGTTCGCGAACTGCAGGTCCTCGGTGAACAGGGCGACCCCGACCAGCGCGATGAGCACGCCGATCGGATTCGACGCGCGGCGCACATGGGCGACGGCCCCTGCGATCAGGAAGAGGAAGCCGGTCGACGTGGACAGGGTCGTGTCGAGCACGGTGTGCCCACCGTCGGCGATCTTGAGCGTCATCGCCGTCACGCCCAGCCCGGTACCCGCGGTCAGCACGCCCGCCATCACGGCGGTACGAGGGTGCTTCACCGCCACATCGACCCCACCTGATGCCTCCCACCGCCGCCGCGTCCGGTGCCGGGTGGTTCTTCGCGGCCCACACTGTTTGTCCGGTCGCGGCTAACCGTGATTCGCCCGTTCGGCCCGTACCGTTACACCGGGAGGACGCCCGATCAGGGCATTTTGGCCCACAGTTCGCTCTGAGCTGATTCAGACCGCTTCGATTGACCTCAAGTAATGTCGAGGTTTCACGATGGACAGGTACCCGATTCCAGGAGGAACCGATGCCTGTCGCACTCATCACCGGCGCGTCCGCCGGGCTGGGCCGGGCGCTGGGGAGCGCGCTGGTCCGGCAGGGCTGGACGGTGATCGCCGACGCCCGCGACGCGACCGCGTTGCGGGCGGCCGGTGAGGAAGCCGGTGGTTTCGTCGAGATCACGGGCGATGTCGCCGACCCCGCGCACCGGCGCGAACTGGCCGCCGCGGTCGCCGGCGCCGGACGGCTCGACCTGCTCGTCAACAACGCCAGCGAGCTCGGACCGAGTCCGCTGCCGAAACTCGCCGATCATCCGCTGGACGCCTTCCGGCAGGTCCACGACGTCGGTGTGCTCGCCCCGCTCGCCCTGATCCAGCTCACCCTTCCCGCGCTCACCGCGTCCGGCGGCACGATCGTGAACATCAGCTCGGACGCCGCCGTCGAGGCCTACGAAGGCTGGGGTGGCTACGGCTCGGCGAAGGCCGCACTCGACCACCTCACCGCCGTCCTCGGCGTCGAGAACCCCGAACTCGCCGTGTACGCCTTCGACCCGGGCGACATGCGGACGCGGATGCACCAGCTCGCCTTCCCCGGAGAGGACATCTCCGACCGTCCCGAACCCGAGACCGTCGTGCCTGCTTTCCTGCGCCTGCTGGAGAAACGACCGCCGAGCGGACGGGTCCGGGCGGAGGACCTTTCATGACCGCCGTACCGCACACCCGGTTCGAGCTCCCCGGCGAGCTGTCCGCGACGGCGCCACCGGAGGCGCGCGGAGTCAGCCGGGACGGGGTCCGGCTGCTGGTCGCCGAGGAGGGGCGGGTCGAGCACACGTCGTTCGCCGAACTGGGGCGCTATCTGCGGGCGGGGGACCTGCTGGTGGTGAACACCTCGGCGACCATCGCCGCGGCCGTGGACGCCGATCGCGGCGAACACCGGGTGCTCGTCCACTTCTCCACTGAGCTCGACGACGGCAGGTGGGTCGTCGAGCTCCGCTCACCGGACGGGCCGCTGCTCGACGGCGTCGCGGGGGAGACGCTCGGCTTGCCGGCGGGTGCGTCGCTGACCTTGGACAGCGCGTACACGCCGGGCAGGTTGTGGCGGGCTTCCATCGGCGTCGAGGGTGACGTCGGGCGCTACCTCGCCACGGCCGGGCGCCCGATCCGGTACGGCTACGTGCCGCGCGCCTGGCCGCTTTCGGACTACCAGACCGTCTTCGCGACCGAGCCGGGCAGCGCCGAGATGCCCAGCGCGGCCCGCCCGTTCACCGCCGAACTGGTCACGAAACTGGTGTCCGCCGGGGTGCTGTTCGCGCCACTGCTGCTGCACACAGGCGTCTCGTCGCCCGACGCGGGCGAGCCGCCGCTGGCCGAGCGGCTGCGGGTACCCGCGACCACCGCCCGGCTGGTGAACTGGGTGCACGAGGAGGGCGGCCGGGTCGTCGCCGTCGGCACCACGGCGGCCCGTGCGCTCGAGTCGGCGGCGGATCCGCACGGCCGGGTGGCCGCGGTGGACGGCTGGACCGACCTGGTGCTGGGGCCGGACCGGCCCGCCCGCGTCGTCGGCGGGCTGATCTCCGGCTTGCACGCTCCCGACGCGTCCCATCTGCTCCTGCTGGAAGCGGTCGCCGGAGGAGACCTGGTCCAGCGTGCTTATGACCAGGCTGTGGGACGGCGATACCTGTGGCACGAGTTCGGTGACCTGTCGCTTCTCCTCCCGTCTTGAAATGTGGAACAACCATCTCGACATGTGTCAAGGTTTCTCGGTAAATTTCCCGTCATTCGGATGGCGATGCAGGCACGTGAGTGAACGTGCGACTCTCGCGGTCAACACAGGCCACAGCTGTATCCCGCGAAAGGCGACGCTCCCGTGCGCACCCACCACAGAACCCTCTGCCTTGCTGCGGCCCTCGCCGCCTTGACCCTGGCAGGCGGGCTCGCGGGGTGTTCGCGTGCCGACAGCGGTACCGCCCCGGCGGAACAGAAGAGCCAGGGTGCCGCGGCCGAGGTGCGGGTCGGGTACTTCCCGAACGTGACGCACGCCCCCGCCCTGATCGGGGTGAAGAACGGGTTCTTCGCGAAGGAGCTCGGCTCGACCAAGCTCACGACGCAGACGTTCAACGCCGGGCCGGAAGAGGTCAACGCGCTGCTGGGCGACTCGCTCGACATCGCGTTCATCGGCTCCGGCCCGGCGATCAACGCCTTCACCAAGTCGAAGGGTGCGATCCAGCTCGTCTCCGGTGGGGTCACCGGCGGCGCGCAGCTCGTCGTCAAGCCCGAGATCACCACGCCCGAGCAGCTTTCGGGCAAGAACATCGCGACCCCGTCGCTCGCGAACACCCAGGACGTCGCGCTCAAGAAGTACATCGCCGAGAAGAAGCTCGCCGACGTCAAGGTCACCAACCTGGACAACCCGAAGACGTTCGACGCCTTCAAGAAGGGCGAGCTCGACGGCGGCTGGCTGCCCGAGCCGTGGTCGTCCCGGCTGGTGCTCGACGCGGGTGCGAAGGTCTTGCTCGATGAGAAGACCCTCTGGCCGGAGGGCAAGTTCCCGACGACCGTGATCATCGTGCGGAGTGAGTTCCTGCAGCAGCACCCGGAGACGGTCACGGCCATCCTCAAGGGTGAACTCGCCGCCATCGACTGGGCGAAGACCAACCCCGCCGAAGCGAAGACCGTGGTCAATGGAGAACTCAAGGCGCTCGCGGGCAGCACACTGAGCGAAGCGGTCCTCGACCGGGCGTTCTCGAACATCGAGCTCGGTATCGACCCGGTCGCCTCGACGTTCGCGCAGCTCGCGCAGGACTCGGTGACCGCAGGCGTGGTGAAATCGGCCGTGGACCTCAAGGGGTTCGCCGACTTCGGCCCGCTCAACACCGTGCTCCAGGAGCAGGGCGAACCGGGCGTGAACGCGCCGGGTCTGACGAAGTGACCGGAGGGGATCAGCGATGACGACCACCTTGGAACCCGGCCTTTCCACCGGTGTCGCCGTCCGCCTCGACGGGGTGCGGAAGGTGTTCGGTCCCACTGGCCGCGCCGTCGTCGCCCTCGACGGGATGGACCTCGAGGTCGCCCCGGGCGAGTTCGTCTGCCTGCTCGGCGCGTCCGGCTGTGGAAAGAGCACCCTGCTGAACCTGGTCGCCGGCCTGGACCGGCCGACCGCGGGCACGATCACGCTGGAGACGTCCCGCCCCGCGGTGATGTTCCAGGAGGCCGCGCTGATGCCGTGGCTGACCGCGGCCCGCAACGTCGAACTGCCGCTGCGGCTGGCCGGTTTCGGCCGGGCCGAACGCCGGGAGAAGGCGGCCGAACTGCTCGAACTCGTCCGCCTCGGCGGTGCCGGCGACAAGCGTCCGCACGAGCTCTCCGGCGGTATGCGCCAGCGGGTCGCGCTGGCCAGGGCGCTGGCCGCGACCCTGCGCGTCGGCGGCGACCCCGAGCAGGCGCTGCTGCTGATGGACGAGCCGTTCGCCGCGCTCGACGCGATCACCCGGGACGTCCTGCAGGGGGAGTTGCTGCGTGTCTACCGCAGCACCGGGACTTCCGTGCTGTTCGTGACCCACGACGTCCGCGAGGCCGTCCGGCTCGGCCAGCGGGTCGTCCTGCTGTCGTCGCGGCCCGGCCGGGTCGTGCGCGAGTGGCGCGACGTCCAGTCCTCGGATGCCGAAGACCTGACGCTGGAGATCACCGGGCATCTCCGGGAGGTGATCAGCACCCATGCCGCAGCTTGACCGCCCCGATCTCGAGGCGGATGAAGCGGTCGGCGCGGGTCTTGACTCGCTCGACACGCCTGCCGGTGAACGCCGGGAGAGCGGCTGGAAGCGGTTCCTGCGCGGTTTCCTGCCGCCGCTGGTCTTTCTCGGTCTGTTGATCGCGCTGTGGCAGGCGTTGTGGGCCGCCGCGTTCTGGCCGGAGACGATGCTTCCCGCGCCGCTCGCGGTGTGGAACGAACTGGTGGCCATCACGACCGACGGCGACATCTTCGAGTTCGTCTGGACGTCGGTGCACCGGGCCGCGCTGGGCTTCCTCATCGGAGTACTCATCGGGACCCCGCTCGGCCTGCTGGTGGCCAAGGTGCGGATCGTCCGCGCCGCGGTCGGGCCGTTCCTGACCGGTCTGCAGAGCCTCCCATCGGTGGCCTGGGTGCCGGCGGCGATCCTGTGGTTCGGCCTGAACGACGCCTCGATCTACTTCGTTGTGCTGCTCGGCTCCGTGCCGTCCATCGCGAACGGGCTCGTGTCCGGGATCGACCAGATCCCGCCGATCCTGCCGCGCGTCGGGCAGGTGATGGGGGCGAACCGGCTCGCGTCCGCCCGGCATATCCTGCTGCCCGCCGCCCTGCCCGGCTTCCTGGCCGGACTCAAACAGGGCTGGGCGTTCTCGTGGCGTTCGCTGATGGCGGCCGAGCTGATCGCGCTGTCCCCGGCACTCGGCAAGGGGCTCGGCGCGTATCTGAACGAGGGCTCGTCGTTCAACAGCATGGAGGGCGTGATCTCGGCGATCTTCCTCATCCTGCTGGTCGGCGTCGGCATCGAGCTGCTGGTGTTCCGGCCGCTCGAACGGTCCGTGCTGCGTGCTCGTGGTCTCACCGCGTCCCTGTGAGTGTGACGAAACGGTCTCGCCCACCTACGACACCGTAAGTTACGGTGTCGTAGGTAAGCGTTTCCGTTACCACGGAAGGACGAAACGCATGACGGCTGTCCCGGAAACCACCCGGCTGATGCTCGAGCTCGAGGGGACGGTCGAGGAGAACCTCAACCGCCACCTCGCGGTGGCCAAGGAATGGATGCCGCACGAGTACGTCCCGTGGAGCGAGGGCAAGAACTTCGCCGAACTGGGCGGAGAGCCGTGGGATCCGGAGCAGTCGCGGGTTTCGCCGATCGCGCGGACGTCGTTGGAGGTCAACCTCCTCACCGAGGACAACCTGCCGAGCTACCACCGCGAGATCGAGCGGGCTTTCGGGCGCGACGGCGCTTGGGGAACCTGGGTGCACCGGTGGACGGCGGAAGAAGGGCGGCACGGGATCTGCATCCGTGACTACCTGCTGGTGACGCGCGCGGTGGACCCGGTCGAGCTGGAACGGATGCGGATGGAGACGATGCAGGCCGGATACGACAGCGGGGACAAGCCCTTGCTGAACGTCTTGGCGTATGTGTCGTTCCAGGAACTGGCGACGCGGCTCTCGCACCGCAACACCGGGCGGTATACGCAGGATCCGATGGCGGAAAAGCTGCTGGCGCGCGTCGCGATGGACGAGAACCTGCACATGCTGTTCTACCGGAACCTGGCGCAGGCGGCGCTGGAGATCGAACCCGACGCGATGATGCGGGCGATCACGGACGAGGTCGTCCAGTTCCAGATGCCGGGCGCGGTCATCCCGAGTTTCGTGCGCAAGGCCGCACTGATCGCGAAGGCGGGGATCTACGACCTGCGGATCCACCACGACGAGGTCATCTGGCCGCTGCTGCGGCAGTGGAAGGTGTTCGAGCTCGAAGGGCTCGGCGAGGTCGGTGAGACGGCTCGAGACGAGCTCGACCAGTTCCTCAAGGCCCTCAACACCCAGGCCTCCCGCTTCGAAGAACGCCGAGCCGCGGCCGAAGCCCGCGCCGCCGCCAAGGCGTAACTCGCGTGCTTGAAGGGGTCACACGCGTGTTGGGAAGGGGCACACACGTGTTGCCCTTCCCAACACGCGTGTGACCCTTCTGATCACGCGTGTGACCCGTTAGCGGGAGCGGCGGGAGCCTGCGCGGGTGCCGGAAGAGAACGCGGCGGCACCGCCACGACGGGCCGGAGCGCCGCCGGACTGGTTACGATCGTTCGACTGCTGCTTCGAAGCGCCTGCCTTGGGGGCGCCTGCTTTTGCGCTCCCCGAGCCCCGGCGGGGCTGGGACTCGGCGGCACCACGACGGGCCTGGCCACCGCGAGAAGCGCCGGCCTTGCCGGAGCCGCCTTCGCGACGTCCGGCGGGATCGGCCGAACGACGGCCCTGACCGGCGGACGCGCCGCCGCGGCGGTTGTCGTCGGTCCGCGAGCGACCCTCGGCTCCGCGCCGCGAGCTGCGGGCGGCACGAGCACCGCGACCTCCGCTGCTGCCGTTGCCGTTGCCGTTGCCTCGGCCTCCGCGGCCACGGCCTGCCGGACGGTCTTCGTCCTCGCCCTTGGACGGGATGGCCTCGCCGTTCGCGGAGACCCGCTTCGGCCGCGTGTCCACGATCGGACGGCGCGGGGACGCGGTGAAAGACCGCTCGCCCGGGGCCAGTTCGGACAACAGCGGGTGGCCGGGGCCGAGCTGCGTCGTGGTCGGCTTGATGCCCGCCTTGCGGGTCAGGTCGCGGACGTCGGTGACCTGGGCGTCGGTCATCAGCGTGATGACGGTGCCGGACGCCCCGGCCCGCGCGGTCCGGCCGGACCGGTGCAGGTACGCCTTGTGCTCGACCGGCGGGTCGGCGTGGATGACCAGCGTGACGTCGTCGACGTGGATGCCGCGGGCGGCGATGTCGGTCGCCACCAGCGTCTTCGCCGCGCCGGAGGAGAACGCCTCCAGGTTGCGCGTCCGGGCGGTCTGCCCGAGATTGCCGTGCAGTTCGACCGCCGGGACGCCGGAGGCCATGAGCTTGCGCGTCAGCTGCTTCGCGCGGTGCTTCGTCCGGGTGAAGACGAGCGTCCGGCCCGGCGCCGCGGTGAGGTCGATCAGCACCGGCAGGCGGTGGGTCTCCTCGAGGTGCAGCACGTGGTGGGTCATGGTCGACACCGGCGACTGCGCCGAGTCGACGCTGTGCGTGACCGGGTCGTTCATGAAGCGCTTGACCAGCACGTCGACCCCGGCGTCGAGGGTCGCCGAGAACAGCAGCCGCTGCCCGCGTGGGGGCGTCTCCGCCATGATGCGCCGGACGTCGGGCAGGAAGCCCAGGTCGGCCATATGGTCGGCCTCGTCGAGGACGGTGATCTCGACGGCGTCGAGCTTCGCTTCACCTGATCGCATGTGGTCGGCGAGCCGGCCCGGGCAGGCGACGACGATGTCCACGCCGTCACGCAGGCGGGTGATCTGGGGGTTGGGGCTGACGCCACCGAAGATCGTCGTGACCTTGAGCCCGAGGGGCCTGGCCAGCGGGATGATCGACGCTTCGATCTGGGTGGCGAGCTCGCGGGTCGGCGCCAGGATCAGTGCGCGGGGACGGCCGGAACGGCGCCGTGTCGGGCCGGCGGCGAGCCGCGCGAGGACGGGCAGCACGAAACCGTAGGTCTTGCCGGAGCCGGTGCGGCCGCGGCCGAGGACGTCCTTGCCCCCGAGTGCGTGCGGCAGTGTGGCCGCCTGGATGGGGAAGGGCTGGGTGATGCCTTGTTCGGCGAGCGCGTCGACGAGGGTCTTGGGCAGGCCGAGTTCAGAAAAAGTAGGTGTGCTCATAAGTGTGCTGGGCGCAAGGGTGCGCCCTGGGTTCTCCGTAAAGTCGAGAAGGGTTGTCCTGCCCGGCGCAGACCTCGGGGGGCCGCGGCGCGTGGTCTTCGACAACGAAACGCGGTCCGAGGCAGAACTGAGCGGACCGCGTGATCAGTCTACGCGATGGGGTCGAAGTGGCGCGCGTGATATTGCCCGCACTAGGGGTCGTCGATAAGCTACCGCTCAGTAACACGGCTGTTGATTCCCCGGCTGACCAGGAGACACGATGAGCGAGACGGCGACGGCGCTGCTGCTGAACCCCGGGGGCTACGACCCGCGGCACTTCGATCCGGAAACGCGTCGCCTGCTGCGTGCCACCATCGAATGGTTCGAGCAGCGCGGCAAGCGCAAGCTCACCGAGGACTACCACGACCGGACCTTCTACGCGGACTTCATCGAGTTCGCCGGCAAGGAAGGCCTGTTCTCCACCTTCCTCACCCCCGGCGCGAACGCCGAGGGCGATCCCGACAAGCGCTGGGACACCGCCCGCGTCGCCGCGCTTTCGGAAATCCTCGGCTTCTACGGCCTGAACTACTGGTACCCGTGGCAGGTCACCATCCTCGGCCTCGGCCCGGTGTGGCAGAGCGCGAACGACGTCGCCCGCAAACGTGCGGCGGATTCGCTCGCCGCGGGCGGCGTCGCCGCGTTCGGACTGTCCGAAAAGGAGCATGGCGCCGACATCTACTCGTCGGATCTCGTGCTCACCCCGGACGGCGAGGGCGGCTACCGCGCCAACGGCTCGAAGTACTACATCGGCAACGGGAACTGCGCGCGCACCGTCTCGGTGTTCGGCCGCATCGACGGCGTCGAAGGTCCCGACCAGTACGTGTTCTTCTACGCCGATTCCGAGCACGCGAACTACCACGTGGTGAAGAACGTGGTGCCGTCGCAGATGTACGTCGCCGAATTCCGGCTCGAGGACTACCCGGTGACCGCCGACGACATCCTGCACGTCGGCCCCGAAGCCTTCAGTGCGGCGCTGAACACGGTCAACATCGGCAAGTTCAACCTGTGCTTCGGCGGCATCGGGATGTCGACCCACTCGCTGTACGAAGCGATCACGCACGCGCACAACCGGATGCTCTACGGCAAGCCGGTCACCGATTTCCCGCATGTGCGCAGGGAATTCGTCGAGGCGTACGCGCGGCTCGTCGCGATGAAGCTGTTCTCCGACCGCGCCGTGGACTACTTCCGTTCGGCGAATCCGGACGACCGCCGGTACCTGTTGTTCAACCCGATCACCAAGATGAAGGTGACCACCGAGGCGCAGAAGGTCATCGGTCTGGTCGCGGATGTGGTGGCGGCCAAGGGTTTCGAGACCGACACGTATCTCGCGATGGCGAAGAACGACATCGACGGCCTGCCGAAACTCGAAGGCACGGTGGCGGTGAACCTCGCGCTGATCGCGAAGTTCGTACCCTCGTACCTGTTCGCGCCGCAGCAGTACGAGCCCGTCCCGACGCGCACCGACGCGGCGGACGACGAGTTCCTGTTCCGTCAGGGCCCCGCGCGCGGCCTTTCGAAGGTGCGTTTCCACAACTGGCGCGAGGCCTACGCGAAGGCGGCCGGGATTCCCAACGTCGCGCGGTTCACCGAACAGGCCGAGGCACTGGTCAAACTCCTCACCGAGGCGGCACCGGACGAGGCGCAGCAGGCGGACCTCGACTTCGGTCTCGCGCTGACCGAGCTGTTCACGCTCGTGGTCTACGGGCAGCTCGTGCTGGAGCAGGCCGAGATCACCGGCATCGGGAGCGAGGTCGTCGATCAGATCTTCGCCGTGCTGGTGCAGGACTTCAGCGTCGCCGCGATCGATCTGCACGGCAAGGCGAGCTCGACCGACGCGCAGCAGGTGCTCGCGCTGGCCGGGGTGCGCAAGCCGGTCGTCGACGCGACGCGGTTCGACCACGTGTGGTCGCTGGTGCGCGATCTCTCCGGCGCCTACGCCATGAACCCGTGACGTGAAGGCCTCCTTCCCTACCCTGAGAGTAGGGAAGGAGGCCTTCACGGACTTCTGAGACCTACTTGCCGTAGCCCGCCTTGCGGAGTGCGTCGGCGAGTGCGCCGCCACCGCCGGAGTTGCCGCCACGGTCACGGCCGCCGCCCCCGCGACCACCCTGCTTGCCCTGTCCTTGACGCTGACCGCCCTGGCCACGATCACGGCCGCCACCCTGGCCACCGCCACGCCGCTCCTGCTGGCCACCACCGGCGCCGGGCTCGTCGTCCAGCCGCAGCGTCAGCGAGATCCGCTTGCGCGGCACGTCGACGTCGAGGACCTTCACCTTCACGATGTCGCCGGGCTTCACGACCTCGCGCGGGTCCTTGACGAAGTTCTTCGACAGCGCGGAAACGTGCGCGAGGCCGTCCTGGTGGACGCCGACGTCGATGAACGCGCCGAACGCGGCCACGTTGGTCACGACGCCTTCCAGGCGCATGCCCGGCTTGAGGTCGGAGAGCTTGTCGACGCCCTCGGCGAAGGTCGCGGTCTTGAACGCCGGACGCGGGTCACGGCCGGGCTTGTCGAGCTCGGACAGGATGTCCGTGACGGTCGGGAGACCGAAGGTGTCGTCGACGAATTCGGCCGGCTTCACCGCCTGCAGCGTCCGCGTGTTGCCGATCAGCGAGCGGAGGTCGGTGCCGGTGGCGGAAAGGATGCGCCGCACCACCGGATACGCCTCCGGGTGCACCGAGGACGAGTCGAGCGGGTCGTCGCCGTCCGGGATGCGGAGGAAGCCCGCGCACTGCTCGAAGGCCTTGGGGCCCAGCCGCGCGACCTCCTTCAGCGCCATCCGCGAGCGGAACGGGCCGTTCGTGTCGCGGTGCGTCACGATGTTCTCCGCCAGCCCGGTGGTGATCCCGGAAACCCGGGTCAGCAGCGGGGCGGACGCGGTGTTGACGTCCACGCCGACCGCGTTCACACAGTCTTCGACGACGGCGTCGAGCGAACGCGACAGCGAGATCTCGGACAGGTCGTGCTGGTACTGCCCGACACCGATCGACTTCGGGTCGATCTTCACCAGCTCCGCCAGCGGGTCCTGCAGGCGGCGCGCGATGGAGACCGCGCCACGCAACGAGACGTCCATGCCCGGCAGCTCCTGCGAAGCGAACGCCGACGCCGAGTAGACCGACGCGCCCGCCTCGGAGACGACGGCCTTGGTCAGCTTCAGATCCGGGTGCTTCTTGATCAGTTCACCGGCGAGCTTGTCGGTCTCTCGCGACGCGGTGCCGTTGCCGATCGAGACCAGGTCGACCTTGTGCCGCGCGCACAGCGCGGCGAGTTCGGCGATCGACTGGTCCCATTTGTTCGACGGCTGGTGCGGGTAGATCACGTGGGTGTCGACGACCTTGCCCGTGGCGTCGACGACCGCGACCTTCACACCGGTGCGGAAACCCGGGTCGAGGCCCATCGTGGCGCGCGTGCCGGCCGGAGCGGCGAGCAGCAGGTCGCGCAGGTTCGCGGCGAACACGCGGACGGCGTCGTCCTCGGCCGACTGGCGCAGTCGCATCCGCAGGTCGATGCCAAGGTGCAGCAGGATCTTCGTGCGCCATGCCCAGCGGACGGTGTCGTTGAGCCATTTGTCGGCCGGGCGCCCGTCGTTCGAGATGCCGAACCTGTGCGCGATGCGGACCTCGAAGTCGGTCGGCCCCGTGCGCGGTTCTTCGGACGGCTCCTCCGGCTCCATCGTGAGGTCGAGGATCTCTTCCTTCTCACCGCGGAGCATCGCGAGGATCCGGTGCGACGGAAGTTTGGTGTAAGGCTCCGAGAACTCGAAGTAGTCGGAGAACTTCGCGCCCTCTTCGGCCTTGCCGTCGCGGACCTTCGAAGCCAGCCGGCCCTGAGACCACATCTTCTCGCGCAGCTCACCGATCAGGTCGCCGTCCTCGGCGAAGCGTTCGACGAGGATCGAGCGGGCACCGTCGAGCGCGGCCTGGGCATCGGCGACACCCTTTTCGGCGTCGACGAACACCGCGGCGGCGGCCTGCGGGTCGGTGTTCGGGTCGTTCAGGAGGCCGTCGGCGAGCGGTTCGAGACCGGCTTCGCGGGCGATCATCGCCTTCGTCCGCCGCTTGGGCTTGTACGGCAGATAGATGTCCTCGAGGCGGGACTTGGTGTCCGCCGCCATGATCGACGCTTCGAGCGCCTCGTCGAGTTTGCCCTGGCTGCGGATGGATTCCAGCACCGCCACCCGGCGTTCGGCGAGTTCCCGCAGGTAGCGGAGGCGTTCCTCGAGGGTGCGCAGCTGCGCGTCGTCCAGCATCCCGGTGACCTCTTTGCGGTACCGGGCGATGAACGGCACGGTGGAACCGCCGTCCAGCAGGTCGACGGCCGCCTTGACCTGCCCCTCGCGCACGCCGAGTTCTTCGGCGATCTTCTGCTCGACTGTCTGCAGGCCCTGCACGCTCACTCCCACGCTCCTGAATCCGCACTCGGGTGCTCTCGGATCCTGCATTCTGCCGCTCGTGCTCGTCCGACTTTCGTATGGCCTCCCTTAAGCGAAAGCTTGACAGGCGTATTGGTCTAGTCCATTTTGGTGTGGCCGATGTCACCCGTTCGTGGAGGACCGCCGTGCAAGTAAAGCCGAAACACGCGTTCATCGCCCTGCTCTCCTCGCTGGCAGTCTGTCTCGGGGTGACTTTCGCCGTCAGCGGCAGCGCCTCGGCCGCCAACATCCTGACCAACCCGGGATTCGAAGTCGGCTCCCTGAGCGGCTGGACCTGCTCCGGCGGTGCCACCACCGTGACCACGCCGGTCCACTCGGGCAGCCGCGCGCTCAGCGCGACCCCGGCCGGACAGGACAACGCCCGCTGCACACAGACCGTGGCCGTCAAGGCCAACACGGCGTACACCCTCTCGGCGTGGGTGCAGGGCAGCTACACCTATCTCGGCGTGACCGGCACCGGGACCACCGACAAGAACACCTGGACCCCGGGCGGCGGCTCCTGGAGCCAGCTTTCGCTCAGCTTCACCACCGGCGCCTCGACGACCAGCGTCGGCATCTACCTGCACGGCTGGTACGGCCAGCCCGCCTACTTCGCCGACGACGTCAGCCTCGACGGCCCGGGTGGCACGCCGACCACCACCCCGACGACGCCGACCACCACGACCAGCAACCCGCCGACCACGACCACGAGCAACCCGCCGAACCCCGGCGGCCCGCTGCCGAAGCACCTGATCACCGGTTACTGGCACAACTTCAACAACGGCGCGAAGCCACTCAAGATCGCGGATGTCCCGACGTCGTACAACATCATCGCGGTGTCCTTCGCCGACGCCACCGGCACGCCGGGTGCGGTCAGCTTCACCCTGGACCCGGGTCTGTCGAGCTCGCTCGGTGGCTACACCGACGCGCAGTTCAAGGCCGACATCAAGACGGTGCAGGCCCGCGGCCAGAAGGTGATCATCTCGGTCGGCGGCCAGAACGGCACGATCAGTGTCGGTGACTCGAACTCGGCGACCAACTTCGCCAACAGCATCAAGTCGCTGATCTCGACCTACGGCTTCAACGGCGTCGACATCGACCTCGAGAACGGGGTCAATGCGACGTACATGGGTCAAGCGCTTCGGAGCATCCACGCCGGCGGCGGCTCGGTCATCACCATGGCGCCGCAGACGATCGACATGCAGAACCCCGCCGCGGAGTACTTCAAGCTGGCGTTGAACATCAAGGACATCCTGTCGATCGTCAACATGCAGTACTACAACAGCGGCACGATGCTCGGCTGCGACCAGAAGGTCTACGCGCAGGGCACGGTCGACTTCCTGACCGCGCTGGCCTGCATCCAGTTGCAGAGCGGCCTGCGGGCCGACCAGGTCGGGCTCGGCCTGCCGGCTTCGGGTTCGGCCGCCGGCGGTGGCTACCAGGCTCCGTCCAACACCGTCGCGGCGCTGAACTGCCTCGCGAAGGGGACCAGCTGTGGCAGCTTCAAACCGTCGGCCACCTACCCGGCCATCCGCGGCGCGATGACCTGGTCGATCAACTGGGACGCCTCGCAGAACTACGCGTGGGCGAACACGGTGAGCGCCGGCCTGGCCGGCCTCCCGTGATGAACCGCTAGGACACCCAGACCGGGGCGGGTGCCGCTGTTGCATGGCGGCGGCACCCGCCCTTTCCATGCCACCCGCGGGAGGAACGGGCATCCGTGGTCCGGGGGTCATGAAGGGGCTCGCTGCGAGGGAGGGGATCGACGTAGCGGAAGCCCCTTCATGACACCCCCGGAAAAGCGAGAGATCCGCCGGTCGGCCGTTCCTGCCCGTTCCGCCCCCTCAGGAGCCGCGCCAGGGGCGAGACCGCTGGATTCCCCGCCGTGACCGCGCTCGGCAAGTGCGCGTTGTCACATGACATAGACTGCTTTCCACAGGGTGGACAAACGATGTGAACTCGTTGAATCCGCTGGTGGGGGTATTCGCGGATGACCGTGGAATTCGGGGTGCTCGGCGCGCTCGAGGTCAAATCCGGTGGTGTTCCGCTGGATATCGGCCACGCGCGTCAGCGTTCTGTGCTCGCCGTTCTGCTCGCCGAGGCCAATCGGCCGGTTTCGCTCGACCAACTGGCATATCGGGTCTGGGGTGAACGCCCGCCGTATCGCGCGGCGGGAACCTTGCGCAGCTATCTCTCGCGGTTGCGTACGACGCTGCCGGAAACGCCGTCGTTCGCGATCGAACGCGGACCGGGGACGTATCTGTTGCGGGTCGATCCCGAAGGCGTCGACCTGTTGCGATTCCGCCGTTGTGTGGCGGCCGCGCGAGCGGAACGCGACAACGTCGCGGCGGCCGCGTTGTTCGCCGAGGGTCTCGGTCTCTGGCGGGGCGACGCGTTTTCCGGGCTGGATTCGCCGTGGCTGGCCGCTATTCGCGAAGTCGCCGAATCCGAACGTCATGCGGCGCGGCTCGACAGCAACGACATCGAGCTCCGGCTAGGACGGCACGCGGAACTGCTGAGCGTCCTTTCGCCGATCGCGGAAGAGAATTCGTTCGACGAACGGCTCGCCGCGCAGCTGATCCTCGCGCTCTACCGCAGTGGCCGGCAGGCGGATGCGTTGGAGCACTACGAAAAGACGCGGCGTGGTCTCGCCGAATCGCTCGGCACGGATCCGGGCCCCCGGCTGCGGCGGTTGTACCAGCTGATCCTCAATTCCGATCCCGAACTCGACCTGCCGTCCGAGCGGGAATCCCGGTCCGAACGTGACACGGTCACCGAACTCGAGTCCGTCCGTGCCGCCGCGGTTCTGCTGATCGTCGTGGCCGAGGGCGGATTCGCCGAGGCCGCGAACCGGCTGCTCGGCAAGACCGAGCTGATCGTCGACGAGGTCGACCGGCTCGAGGACCGCATCGGCGGGGTGTTGCTGGACCGGGACGCGTTCGTGCTGACCGCGCTCGGCGAGTCGCTGCGGGAAGGCGTTCGCGGCGGGATCGGGGGGATCGGCGCGGCGATCGCGGAATGCCGTGCCGCGGCCCGCCGTTCGGGCGGCAGGCTGCGGATCGGGTATGTCGCGAGCATCGGCGGCGACTTCGTGGCGAAACTGGCCTCGGAGTTCGAGCGGCGGAATCCCGGCTGTCGCGTCACCCTCACCGCGACCCGGCTCGCCACCGGGCCCGGGAGTCACGAACTGCTGGCGGAGGACGACCTCGATCTCGTGCTCCACTGGTCGCCGGGCGGCGACGGCCACGCGCTCGAACTGCCGGGGCTCAGTGTCGGGCCGGTGATCCGGGAGGTGCCGAGGGCGGTCGTCGTGCCGGTCGGGCATCCGCTGGCGGGCCGCGAGTCGATCGTCGTCGAGGATCTCGCGGACGTCGAGGTGATCGACCCCGGCAAGGCCCTGAACCCGCTCGCCCGCGATCTCTGGACACCGCCGGTGACGCCGTCCGGGCGCCGGATCCGGCTCACCTCCGACGATCTGACCGACCTGGTCGGCCGCCGTTCGATCGGCGCGGAGGACGTGCTTCCCCTGGTGGCGCGCGGCTACGGCGCGCACATCACGGTGACGTCGGTGCTGGACCGCTATCCGTTCCCCGGGCTGACGCTGGTGCCGGTGACCGACCTGCCGCCGATGGTCGTCGTCCCGGTGTGGCGGACGGCCGAGGAGACGCACCTGATCCGCGCCTTCGTCGGTTCCCTGGGGCCTGAACCCCGCAACTAGAGGACGACTTGCGGGGCGCCCGCCGTCCGGTAGTCGCCGAGATCGATCCGCCTCGTCCGCCGGTCGTATTCCGTGACCAGGCCCGGCCAGTTCGTCGTCACGCGGCCGTTGTCCTGGCGGTACCAGCTCATGCACGAGGTCCAGACGCTGTGCCCCAGCCTGCGCTGGATCTCTTCGTCGTAGCGCTGCTCGACGTCCGGGAGAACGTCCATATAGGACACTCCCGGGCTCGCGAGGTGTTCGACCGCCTGGCGGATGTAGCGCGCCTGGCGTTCGATCATGTAGATGATGGACCCGGCGCCGAGGTTGGTGTTGGGCCCGTAGACGCAGAACAGGTTCGGGAAGCCGGGCACGCTCATCCCGAGATACGCCCGCGCGCCGCCGGACCACGCGTCGGACAGGGAACGACCCTCGAGGCCCTGGACCTTGAGTTCGCCGAGGAAGTCCGTCGCGGCGAATCCGGTGCCGTAGACGAGAACGTCGGCCTCGTGCTCGACGCCGTCTTCGGTGCGGACACCGCTGGGTGTGATCTCCTGGATTCGGCCGGTCTCCACCGTGACGTTGGGCTGCGCGAGCGCGGGGAGGTAGTCGTTGGTGAACAGGATCCGTTTGCAGCCCATCGGGTAGTGCGGCTTGAGTTTCGCGCGCAGCGTCGGATCCTTGATATGCCGTCGGCGCAGCTGCTCGGTGCGGAGTTCGAAAACCTTGGCCAGTAAAGGATGTTTCGTCATCGCATAGGTCGCGTACTCGGCGAGCAGGAAGATCCGGAGCCTGCCGAGCAGCTGCGTCGCCGGGAGCCGCCGGAACAGCCGTCGCTGCCACCGTCGGTAGCGGGTGTCCTGTTTGTTCATGATGTAGGGCGCGGTGCGCTGGAACACCGTCAGCTCGCCGGCTTCGCGCTGGATCTCCGGCACGAACTGGATCGCGCTCGCGCCGGTGCCGATCACGGCGACCCGCTTCCCGGCCAGATCGCAGTCGTGGTCCCAGCGCGCGGAGTGGAAACTCGGGCCGTCGAAGGTGTCGCGGCCGGGGATGTCCGGCCACACCGGCCGTGAGAGCTGCCCGACCGCAGGGACGAAGACGTTCGCCTCGTAGGTCTCGCCACCGGCCGTCTCGACGCGCCAGAGTCCGAGGTCTTCGTCGAACGTGGCACTGATGACGCGGGTGTCGTACCGGATATGCGGTTCGAGGCCGTACCGCCGTACCACCCGCTTCAGGTACTCGTGGATGTCGGGCTGCAGCGAGAACCGCTTCGGCCAGTCAGGATTGGGCTCGTACGAGAAGGAGTACAGCGGCGACGGGATGTCGCAGCCCGCGCCCGGGTAGGTGTTCTCCCGCCAGACGCCGCCCGGTTCGGCGGCGCTCTCGAGGAGCGTGAAGTCGTCGAATCCGGCGCGTTTGAGCTCGATCGCGGTCCCGACCCCGCCGAAACCCGTTCCGACGATCAGGACGGACGGCCCTGTCTTCGCTGACGTGCTCATGCCCAGTGAAGTTACCCATCGGTCACCTCGCCCGGAAGTGCACGACCGGCCAGACAATCGAGAATTTCGGCCACACACTTACCGGCAACTAGAGGACTACTTGCACGGTGTGGGTTTCGGCGGTCGGGTGGGCCCACCGGACGAGCCGGTTGGCGGAGCTCTCGAGGGCGGCGGCGTCGCGTTTCGGGATGCGTTCGAACGGCGTGATGACCACGGTCGCGGCCTTCTTAGCGGTCTTGATGTCCCAGAAACCCTTGACGAACCCGCCGACCAGGATCGTGCCCTTGACCAGACCGTTCTGGCTGATGACGACCTTACGGTGCTCGTCACTGATCACCCGGGTCCGGTCGGCATAGGACAGGATGGTCTGGTCGAACGGCCCCAGCAGCCGTGCCGGCGCGGGGACGTCCTCATCCGGTCGCGGTGCGTCGGGCAGGTCGAACAGTTCGCGCCCGTTCTCGTCCCGGAACACCCGCAGTTCCGGGCGCAGCCGCTCGGCGATCTCGCCGAGTTTGGTGATCCCCGCCCAGGTCTGCGCGTCCTGCACGGTGGCGGGCCCGAACGCGGCCAGATACCGCCGGAACATCCGCTCGGGTGAGGGCTGGGCGTCCGGCGCCGCGCCGAGCCAGTCTTCGGTGGTCTGGTACGTCGGCTGCCCGGATTTGCCCCAGATACCGCGCGGCGGGATCTGCACCAGCGGCAGAAGGCCCCGCGCGATGTGCACGAGCGACGACGTCGCTCGGCCTTCCCAGCGTTTTCCGAGCTCCGCGCCGAGTTCGGCGGCGGTATAGGGCCGCTCGCCGAGCAATTTGCGGGCGGTACGGGCGACCTCATCGCGGTCGAGCCCGGTGATCTCGGGGGTGTGCTGGACGTTGCCGTCCAGGTCGCGATCCATGATCTGCTGGACGACGGGCCGCCAAGCCAGCGCGTCGGCCGCCGTCACCAGGTGCACCGTGCCGCGCATGAGCACGATCCGCGCCACGCTCCGGTCGAGCAGCAGCTTGGACAGATCGTCCTGTTTGAAGCCGTGCAGCCGCGCCCACAGCGCGTAGTACGGCGGAAGCGGTGCCTGCGCCTGGAGCCCCGCGAGATGCTCGATGGCCTCCAGCGGGGTCAGCTTCGAACGCCGGAGCAGCAGCTGCCGG
The DNA here is from genome assembly GCA_963766045.1 of uncultured Actinomycetota bacterium. Taxonomy (GTDB): domain Bacteria; phylum Actinomycetota; class Actinomycetes; order Mycobacteriales; family Pseudonocardiaceae; genus Amycolatopsis. The sequence continues at coordinate 1,395,440 of CAVXYN010000003.1, forward strand.
TCCAGCATGGCGCGGTTCAGCGCGCGCCTGCTCAAGGTGACGGACATGCCTCACCCTAACCACGATCAAGGACAGTTACGGTCCTCAATGCGCGAGGGCGTCCGTGGATCCATAATTCCGGCCATGGAGATACCGCCGCCGGTGATCCGCGACTGGGACTACCCGCGCGGGACGGCGAGCGTCGTGCTCATGGCCCGGTTCGCCGCCGAACACGGCGTCGGCGGCCTCATCCGGTTCGAGAACGCGCCCATCGACGGCCAGGTCGACGCGCGCGAGGAACTCGCCGTGGTGCGGGCCCTGGTCCGCGAGCTGGGCGGAGGGGACGACATCGCACTGCGCTTGAGCAGGCGGTACCGTGTCAGCGCGTTCGGGATATTCGGCTTCGCGTGCATCAGCAGCCCGACCCTCGGCGACGCCATGCGCTTCGCCTTGCGGTACCTGGATTTGAGCTTCACCTTCTGCATCCCGCATGTCTCCGTCGAAGAAGGACGGATCGTCATGACGGTGGACGACTCCCGCGTCCCTGACGATGTAGCGCGGTTCCTCGTACTGCGTGACCTCGGCGGGATCTGCACCGTCATGCGCGACCTCCTGCCCGACATCTCGTTGCGTTCCTTGGCATTCCGGCATGATCGTCCGTCCACTGTGGATGAATATGTCGAGACTTTCGGGCTGCGCCCCGAGTTCTCCGCCGCGGCGCACGCCGCCACGATGGACCCGATCTTCTTGGGACAGCCCCTCCCGCAGGCAAACGAACACACGGTGGCCGTCTGCGTGGCGCAATGCGATCTGCTGGTGACCCGGAAACGTAAGCGATCCGGTATCTCCCAACTGGTCCGGGAGCGGCTGGTGCGGTTCGACGGTGTCGACGCCGGGATGGACGAGGTCGCGCGGCAACTCATCCTCAGTCCGCGCACCCTGCGCCGCCGCCTGTCCGAGGCGGGGACCGGCTATCGCGCGCTGCTCGACGAGGTCCGCCAAGCCCTCGCCGAGGAAATGCTCGACACCGGCGCGCTCAGCGTCGAGGACGTCGCCCTGCGCCTTGGCTATGCCGAGGCGTCGAGTTTCATCTACGCCTTCAAACGCTGGAAGGGGATGACGCCGGCGGCCTACGCTCGCCGGAACGCGCTGCGAGCACGGCAGGGAAGGTGACCCGCAGCAGGTGCAGGATCGACTCGGTGAGGAAGACCCGCATCTCCTCCCGGCCGAGCGTGCCGCGGATCAGCCATTCCCTCGACGCGGCGCGCAGCATCCCGCCGTAGGACCGGATCATCGCGCGGAGCTCTTCCCGGCCATCGGAGATCTCACTCATCAGCGCGGCCTCGAGCACCCGGTCGGCGGCGATCTCGTCGGCCTCCAGCATGATCCGCTCGATATCCGGGTCACGGCCGACCGCTTCCTGGCCGATCGCGGTCAGCCACGCCTGTTCGTTGCGCTCGACGACCTCGATCCAGTGCTCGACACTGATCGTGAGCCGTTCCTCGGCGGTGGTGTCGGGCAGGTTCTCGATCACCGGAGCGGGCACGATCATCATCTGCCGCACCACTTCCAGGTACAGCTCGCGTTTCCCGCCGAAATAGTGATTGATCAACGGCCTCGCCACGCCGGCCGCCTTCGCGATGTCCGACGTCGACACCGACGCGTAGGTGCCCGCGCCGAACAACCTTCGGGCCGCGGCCAGGATCTCGGCACGCCTGGCGGCCGGTTCGAGGCGCCGCCGCCGGGTCTCCGGATCGGTGGTCATGGACCGAGCGTAACCGGCGCCGCCCGATCGGCGCAGTTGTATCCCGGATGGGAACTCCTTGGCCGATAGGTGTTTCAAGTCAGCAGGTGTCGTTACCCAACCGGAACAACCGGCGGGTAACCCCGGAGCCTCCCGTCGCGACGTTCGGGGCGGGGGGACCGGCGCCATGGGCAGGAACAGATGAGCAGTATTGAACGCGATCCGGTGCGCCGTGCAGGGCGCTGGGTCAGCGTGCGGCTGCAGCAGCGTGACGTCCGGATCCAAGGTGACACCGACGAAGAATACGTCTCGTACGCGGGGATCGTGATCACGAGTTTCGAAAACGGTGCCAGGGTGGGGGAACGGTGGATCCCGCTCGGCGTCGACCCGTCGGAGGCCGACGATGAGCAGCTGATCCAGCAGTTGCGGGACGCACTGATCTGGCAGGCGCGCCGTCCGCCCAAGGCTTCGGGGGAGTAGCTAACGTGTGATGAAAGGACCTTCGTCACACGTGAAAAAGTTTCATTGGGTCCGCAGGCCGTCGAACGCGATCTTGCACACCGCGTCCGCGAGTTCCTCACCCGTCGAGCCGCGGCGCGGCCGGTACCACTCGATCAGCGAGTTCACCATGCCGTACAACAACCGCGCGGTGACGGCGGGATCGATGTCGGGCCGGACGTCGCCCTCGGTTTCGGCCTGTTTCACCAGATCCGTGACCAGCCGGTCGAATTCGCGCCGCCGGGTCAGTGCGGCGCGTTCGACCTTCGTGTTGCCTCGCACCCGCAGCAGCAGCGTCACGAACGGAAGTTCGTTTATCAGTACGAGAACGCTGCCCCGCACCAGATGTTCGAGCTTCTCGATCGCCATGCCCTCGAGGGTTTCCGTGTCGGCGGCGACGGCGAAAAGGCCGTTGAGCGCACGGTCGACGGCGAGCCGAAGCAGTTCCTCCTTGCTCGGAACATGGTGGTAGATGGCGGATTTGGTGATCCCGAGCTTGCGGGAGAGGTCTTCCATACTGGTGCCGTCGTAGCCGCGTTCGTTGAACAGTTTCACCGCGACCTGCAACAGCGACTCGAGGTCGTAGCCGGGACGGCCCCGGCGTGCCGGGGTACTCAACCGCGCTCCCGCTCGTCCAGTACCCGGCGCATCTTGCCCAGCGAACGTTCGAGGGTGTCCGGGTCGACGACTTCGACGCCGACGGTCACGCCCACGCCGTCCTTGACGCCGGCCACCAGATGTCCGGCGGCCTCTTCGCGTTGCTCAGGCGTCGCGTCCGGCCTGGCTTCGACGCGCACGGTCAGGTGGTCCATGCGGCCCTTGGTCGAGCGCACCAGCTGGAAATGCGGGGCCAGCGCGGGGGTCACCAGCACGACCTCCTCGATCTGCGTGGGGAAGACGTTGACGCCACGCAGGATGATCATGTCATCCGAGCGTCCGGTGACCTTCTCCATCCGCCGGAACGCGGGCCGCGCGGTGCCAGGGAGCAGCCGCGTGAGGTCCCGCGTGCGGTACCGGATGATCGGCAGCGCCTGTTTGGTCAGCGACGTGAACAGCAGTTCGCCGTTGTCCTCGGTGGGTTTCTCGGTGAACGGGTCGATCACCTCGGGGTAGAAGTGGTCCTCCCAGATATGCAACCCGTCCTTGGTTTCCACGCATTCCTGCGCGACACCGGGGCCCATCACCTCGGACAAGCCGTAGATGTCGACGGCGTCGATGCCGACGCGTTCCTCGATCTCCGTCCGCATCTGCTCGGTCCACGGTTCCGCCCCGAAGATGCCCACCTTCAGCGAACTCGCCTGCGGGTCGATCCCCTGGCGCTCGAACTCGTCGAGCAGCGTGAGCATGTACGACGGCGTGACCATGATGATCTCGGGGGAGAAGTCGGTGATGATCTGTACCTGGCGCGCGGTCATCCCGCCGGACGCCGGAATCACCGTGCAGCCCAGCTTTTCCGCACCGTAGTGCGCGCCGAGCCCGCCGGTGAACAGCCCGTATCCGTACGCGACATGCACCTTGTCACCCGGCCGCCCGCCTGCCGCGCGGATCGACCGCGCCATCACCGTGGCCCAGGTGTCGACGTCCTCTTCGGTGTAGCCGACGACGGTCGGCTTCCCGGTGGTACCGCTGGAAGCGTGGATTCGCCGGACCTCGTTCTGCGGTACGGCGAACATGCCGAACGGATAGTTGTCGCGCAGGTCCTGCTTGGTGGTGAAGGGGAATTTCGCGAGGTCTTCCAGCGTTTCGCAGTCGTCCGGGTGGACGCCGGCCTCGTCGAACTTCTTCGTGTAGAACGGCACGTTGTCGTAGGCGTGCCGAAGTGTCCACTGTAGACGCTTCAGCTGCAGAGCCTGGAGCTCGTCCGCGCTCAGGTTTTCGGCCTCATCGGTGAATGTCATCGCTCTTCTTTCGAGGACGAGGTCTTGATGACGCGGCTGCGGCCGCGGAACTCGGCGACGACTTCCGGCCCCGCGGGGGTCTCCCGGTGCACGGTGACGTCGTAGATGCCGTTGCGGCCGTAGCGGGTGCGCTCGGTGGCGGTGGCGATGAGGTGGTCGCCGAGCCGCCCTGCCGCTATGAAGGAAATCTCCGCTCCGGAGGCGACCGTTACCGGGCCGTGGCTGTTGCACGCACAGGCGAACGTCGTATCGGCGAGCAGGAAGACGTAACCGCCGTGGGCGATCCCGTGGCCGTTGACCATCGTCTCGGTGACGCTCATCGTGGCGACGGCGTGCCCGTCCGCCGCCTCGACCAGTTCGATGCCAAGGGCGCTCGACGCCAGGTCATCGGCGAACATGGTGTGCGCGGAATTGATGGTCACGGTAGGCCTTACTGACCGAACGGACGGTAGCTAAAAGGTTCCGCTAGTAAAGGCGCCTCTTCGGGCAGATGTCAAGGGTCCGCCGTCATCCGGGGGTTTGCAAGTCCGAGGTCAGCGGCTACAGTGAATTACTGAACGGACGGTCTGTAATTCCGGTAGTCCCACCACTGAAGGGTCGGCCCCATGGCATTGCTGCGCAGCTACGTCTCCGGCGGGTGGCACACGGCGGAAGATGAGGGTGTGCCGCTGCACGACGCCGCGACCGGCGAGGAGGTCGCCCGGGTCTCGTCCGCGGGCATCGACTTCGCCGCCGCGCTGGAGTACGGCCGCCGCGTCGGCGGCCCCGCGCTGCGCGAGCTGACCTTTCACCAGCGCGCCGCGCTGCTGAAGGCACTGGCCTCCCACCTGCGCGAACACCGCGAGGAGCTGTACGCCCTGTCGGCGAGGACGGGTGCGACCAAGGGCGACTCGATGGTCGACATCGACGGCGGAATCGGTGTCCTGTTCGCCTACTCCAGCAAGGGCAAGCGCGAGCTGCCGAACGACACGGTCTACATCGACGGCAACGTCGAACCGCTCAGCAAGGGCGGCACCTTCGTCGCCCAGCACATCGCCGTCCCGCTGCGGGGCGTGGCCGTCCAGATCAACGCCTTCAACTTCCCCGTCTGGGGTCCGCTGGAGAAGTTCGCGCCCGCGTTCCTCGCCGGCGTGCCCAGCCTCATCAAGCCCGCCAGCCAGACGGCGTACCTGACCGCGCGGCTGGTCGAGCTCATCATCGAATCCGGCATCCTCCCCGAGGGCACCCTGCAGTTCGTCGCCGGCGGCGTCGGCGACCTGCTCGACCACGTCACCGCGCAGGATCTGGTGTCCTTCACCGGCTCGGCGTCGACAGCGCAGCGGCTGCGCGCGCATCCGGCGGTCATTCGCAACGCCGTCCGGTTCAACGCCGAGGCCGACTCGCTGAACCTGTCGATCCTCGGCCCGGACGCGAAGCCGGGGACCACGGAATTCGACCTGTTCGTCAAGCAGCTCGTCACCGAAATGACGGTCAAGGCCGGTCAGAAGTGCACCGCGATCCGCCGGGCGTTCGTGCCCGCCGACCTGCTGGACGACGTCGCCGAGGCCGCGAGTGCGCGGCTGGCGAAGGTCACCGTCGGCAATCCGGCCACCGAGGGTGTCCGGATGGGCGCGCTCGCCAGCCTGGAGCAGCGTGAGGAGGTCCGGCGGTCGCTCAAGGCGCTGCTGGACGCCGGTTCGGTCGTCTACGGCGACCCGGAGCAGGTTGAGGTGCTCGGCGCGGACGCCGAGCGGGGCGCGTTCCTCTCGCCGGTACTGCTCAAGGCCGACCCGGAGCGTTCCGAGCCGCACGAGGTCGAGGCGTTCGGCCCGGTGTCGACCCTGCTGCCCTACACCTCGACCGAGCAGGTCATCGAACTCGCCGCACGCGGCGGCGGCAGCCTGGTCGGCTCGATCGTCACCGCGGACGCGGAATTCGCCCGCGAGGTCGCGCTCGGGGTCGCGCCGTTCCACGGCAGGCTGCTCGTGCTCGACGCCGACGACGCGAAGGAGTCGACGGGCCACGGTTCGCCGATGCCGCAGCTGGTCCACGGTGGCCCCGGCCGCGCGGGTGGCGGCGAGGAGATGGGCGGAATCCGCGGCGTGCTGCACCATATGCAGCGCACGGCCGTCCAGGGCAGCCCCAAGGTGCTCAGCACCGTCACCGGCCGCTGGGTCGCCGGCGCACCTCGGACCGAAGGCGACGTCCACCCGTTCCGGAAGTCCTTGGCGGAGCTGAAGATCGGCGACTCGGTCGTCGCCGGGCCGCGCCAGGTCACGCAGGCCGACATCGACCACTTCGCCGAGTTCACCGGCGACACGTTCTACGCGCACACCGATCCCGAGGCGGCCGCCGCGAACCCGCTGTTCGGCGGGATCGTCGCGCACGGGTACCTCGTCGTCTCGTTCGCCGCGGGCCTGTTCGTCTCGCCCGAGCCGGGTCCGGTGCTGGCGAACTACGGTCTGGAGAACCTGCGGTTCCTGACGCCGGTCAAGGTGGACGACTCGCTCACCGTGACTCTGACCGCGAAGCAGATCACTCCGCGGATCGACCAGGAGTACGGCGAAGTCCGCTGGGATGCCGACGTGACCAATCAGGACGGCGACTCGGTCGCCAAATACGATGTGCTCACCCTGGTGTCGAAGGAGCAGCCATGACCGCGACGCTTCCAGAGGAAGACCTCGAAAAGCACTTCGAGCACACCATCGAGCGCGACCAGCGCATCGAGCCGCGCGACTGGGTGCCCGAGGCCTACCGCAAGACGATGATCCGGCAGATCGCGCAGCACGCGCATTCGGAGATCATCGGCATGCAGCCGGAGGGCAACTGGATCACGCGAGCGCCTTCCTTGCGGCGTAAGGCGATCTTGCTCGCGAAGGTGCAGGACGAGGCCGGCCACGGCCTGTACCTGTACTCCGCGGCGGCCACCCTCGGCGCGGATCGTGCGGATCTGACCGACAAGCTGATCAACGGCAAGCAGAAGTACTCGTCGATCTTCAACTACCCGACACTGACCTTCGCCGATGTCGGCGTGATCGGCTGGCTGGTCGACGGCGCGGCGATCTGCAACCAGGTTCCCTTGTGCCGCAGCTCTTATGGGCCGTACGCGCGGGCGATGATCCGGATCTGCAAGGAGGAGTCCTTCCACCAGCGGCAGGGCTTCGAACTGCTGATGACGATGATGCGCGGCACCGAGAAGCAGCGCGAAATGGTGCAGGAGGCGGTGAACCGCTGGTGGTGGCCGTCGCTGATGATGTTCGGCCCGCCGGACGCGGACTCGCCGAACACCGCGCAGTCGATGGCGTGGAAGGTCAAGCGCCACACCAATGACGAGCTGCGGCAACGCTTTGTCGATATGTCCATCCCGCAGGCCGAGGCGTTGGGTGTCACGTTCCCGGACCCCGAGCTGAAGTGGAACGCCGCCCGCGGTCACTACGATTTCGGCCCGGTCGACTGGGACGAGTTCAAGAACGTGCTCAAGGGCAACGGCCCGTGCAACGCATCGCGCATCGCGCACCGGCGCCGGGCACAGGACGAGGGCGCGTGGGTGCGTGAAGCCGCCGCCGTCCACAGCGTCAAAAAAGAGGCTACGAAGGGCTCGGCATGAAGCACGATTGGCCGCTGTACGAGGTGTTCGTCCGGGGTAAGCGCGGCCTGAACCATGTGCACGTGGGTTCGCTGCACGCGGCGGACGACGAAATGGCGTTGCACCACGCGCGGGATCTGTACACGCGGCGCAACGAAGGCGTGTCGATCTGGGTCGTGCGTGCTTCGGACATCAAGGCGTCGAGCCCGGACGAGAAGGACCCGTTCTTCGCGCCCAGTGGCGACAAGGTGTACCGGCACCCGACGTTCTATGAGATCCCCGACAACGTCCCGCATATCTGATATGAGCTTCGACAACGCCTACGAGGCGATCACCGAGGACAACGACAGTCGCTGGGCGTTCGGCACCGGGTTCGAGGATCCACTGTCCGGTGTGGACACGTCGGTTCCGTCCGGTGTGGACGGTGCCCGGCTGGCGGCATACTGCCTGATGCTCGGCGACGACGCGCTGATCTTTTCGCACCGCCTGCAGGAATGGTGCACCAACGCACCCGAACTCGAAGACGAGGTCGCCATCGCGAACGTCGCGCTGGACCTGCTCGGCCAGGCGAGGCTGCTGCTCGCCCGCGCGGGCAAAACGGACGGCGACGAACGTGGCGAGGACTCGTACGCGTTCTTCCGTAGCGAGCAGGAGTACCGCAACGTCCGGCTCGCCGAACTCGAAGGCGGGCACTTCGGGCATTTCATCGCGCGGATGCTGGTGTTCTCCACTTGGCGGCTCGCGCTGCTCCAGCGGCTCGAGTCCGCTGTGGACCCGGTGCTCGCGGCCATCGCGGTGAAGGGGGTCAAGGAGGTCACCTACCACCGGGACTACGCCGCGCAGTGGGCCGTCCGGCTTGGCGACGGGACCGAGTTGTCCCATGCGCGCATGCAGGAAGCGCTCGACGCCGTCTGGCCTTATGTGGACGAGCTTTTCCAGCCGCATCCGGACGAGTTCGTCGATTCGCCTTCACTGCGTGAGGAGTTCGACGCGGTACTCGACCAGGTGCTCGCCGCCGCGACGTTGAAGCGGCCCGAGATCGGCGCGATCGCCGGGGTGTCGGGCCGGATGGGCCGCGACGGCGTGCACACCGAGCGGATGGGCTTCCTGCTGGCCGAACTGCAGAGTGTCGCGAGGGAGCATCCGGAGGCGAAATGGTGACCGCGTACGCCGTGGCCGCCACGGTGACCGACCCCGAGTTGCCGATGCTCACGCTGGCAGATCTCGGTGTGTTGCGGGAAGTGTCCGAATCCGATGGCCGGGTGGTCGTGGCGATCACCCCGACCTACACCGGCTGTCCGGCGATGGACACCATGCGCGACGACCTCGTGCACGCGCTGACCGGCGCGGGCTACGGCGAGGTCGAGGTCCGCACGGTGCTGCAGCCGGCGTGGTCGACCGACTGGATCACCGACGACGGCAAGCGGAAACTGGCCGAAGCCGGGATCGCCCCACCCGGCACCGCGCCACGCCGTTCAGGCCCGATCCCGCTGACCTTGAGCGCGCCCGTTTCGGTTGTTCGTTGCCCCCACTGCGGATCGGCGGACACCGAGGAACAGTCACGGTTCAGCGCGACGGCGTGCAAGGCGTTGCGCCGCTGCCGTTTCTGCCTCGAACCGTTCGAACACGTCAAGGAGATCTAGTGACTGCCACTTTGCGCCGTACGGGATTTCACACCCTGAAGGTGGCCGATGTCCAGAGGCTGTGCGACGACGCCGTCGCGGTGACCTTCGACGTGCCCGACGATCTCAGCGACACCTTTCGATTCCTGCCAGGGCAATCGCTGACGTTGCGCCGTCAGGTCGACGGCCGGGACGAGCGGCGGTCGTACTCGATCTGCGCACCGGCCGGGGATGCCCCGCGGGTCGGTGTGCGCGAGGTGCCGGGCGGCCTGTTCTCTTCGTGGCTGGTGCGCGAGGTGCGGCCGGGCGACGAGATCGAGGTCTCCGCGCCGACCGGGAACTTCACCCCGGATCTCGCGGCGGGCAGGCACCACGTCCTGGTCGCGGCGGGATCGGGGATCACGCCGGTGCTCTCGATCGCCTCGTCGCTGCTGTCGCAGTCGGAGGCGACGGTGACCGTGCTCTACGGCAACCGCCGCACCGACACCGTCATGTTCGCCGACGATCTCGCGGACCTGAAGGACCGCTATCCCGCGCGGCTCGAACTGGTGCACGTGCTCTCGCGAGAGCCGCGCGAGGCGGAACTGTTCACCGGGCGGCTCGACGTCGAGAAGCTGCGCCGGCTGTGCACGGTGCTGATCCCGGTCGACGAGGTCGAGCACTGGTGGCTGTGCGGGCCGTTCGAGATGGTGACCGGTGCGCAGGAACTGCTGCGTTCGCTGGAGGTTCCCGGCGAGCGGGTGCACCAGGAACTGTTCTATGTGGACGATGTCCCGCCCGAGCCGGTGCACCACCTCGATCCCGAGGTCGTGGGCGCCTCCAGCGAGGTCACACTGGTTCTCGACGGCCGGTCGACCACGATGACGCTGCCGCGCGGCACGTCACTCCTCGACGGCGCGCAGAAGTACCGGCCGGATCTGCCGTTCGCCTGTAAGGGCGGCGTTTGCGGCACATGCCGGGCGAAGATCTGTGACGGCAAGGTGGACATGCGGCGCAACTTCGCGCTGGAGAAGGCCGAGGTCGACGCCGGCTTCGTGCTGACGTGCCAGTCGGTGCCGGTTTCGGAGGCAGTGACCGTCGACTTCGACGCGTGACCCCGCGCCCCTTCATTGCACGCCCTAGCGCAGTTCCACCCACCGTGTGATGCCGAGGTCCCGCAGGAACGGCCGGTCGTGCGAGGCCACGATCAGCGCGCCCCGGTAGGTCCGCAACGCTTCGGTCAGCCGTCGCACGCTCGCCAGGTCCAGGTTGTTCGTCGGCTCGTCGAGCAACAACACCGCGGGACGCCGTAGGAGCCAGGGCGGCCAGTCCGAGCAGCCTGAGGCAGTTAATGCAACAAATATTGCGTTAGTGGTCAGGGCATACTGATCAGGTGACCCGACGACCCCACGTCCTGCTGTCCGCCGCGATCTCGCTCGACGGCTACCTCGACGACGCGACCGACACGCGGCTGGTTCTGTCCACTGAGGACGATTGGGCCAGGGTGGACGGCCTGCGCGCGGCGTCGGACGCGATCCTGGTCGGGGCGAACACGGTCCGCGCCGACAACCCCCGGCTGCTGGTCCGTTCGCCCGAGCTGGTGCGGGAGCGGGTGGCGGCCGGGCGCCCGGCGCAGCCGGTGAAGGTCACGCTCACCCAGAGCGGGGACCTCGACCCGGCGGCGAACTTCTTCATGGTCGGCGATGCGGAGAAGCTGGTCTACGCGCCTCCCGGTGTCGTCAAAGAGGTGAAGGCGACCGTGGTCGAGCTGGAGCCGTTCGATCTGCGCGGGGTGCTGGCCGATCTCGCCCGGCGCGGCGTGGGACGGCTGATGGTCGAAGGCGGCGGCGCGATCCACACGCAGTTCCTGACCACCGGCCTGATCGACGAAGTGCATCTCGCGATAGCGCCGTTCTTCGTGGGTGATCCGCGTGCGCCGCGGTTCGTGGGCCCTGGCGCGTTCCCTCGTGCGCTCACGCTGGCACAGACGACCCAGCTCGGCGAAATGATCGTCCTGGAGTACCACGCCGCGCCGGAACCGTCCGAAGTGGACATTCGGTGGCTTCGCGAGGCCATCGCGCTGGCCGATCTCTGCCCGCCGCGCACTTTCCGCGTCGGCGCGATCATCACCGACGCCGGGGGCGAGGTGATCGCGACCGGGTACTCGGGTGACGGGGATCCGGCGAATCACGCCGAAGAGGCCGCACTCGCGAAGCTCGAACCGGGGGATCCGAGGCTGGCGAAGGCGACGATGTACACCTCGCTCGAGCCGTGCAGCTCGCGGAGGTCACATCCGCGAAGCTGCACGCAACTCATCCTCGACTCCGGGATCCCGCGGGTCATGTTCGCCTGGCGGGAGCCTTCGGTCTTCGTCGACTGTGTGGGTGCCGAAACGTTGGAAGCGGCCGGACGCCGGGTGATCGAGGTACCCGCCCTCGCCGCCGACGTCCGCCGCGCGAACACCCACCTACCGGGTGTCCGTCCCTAGGTCACTTGCAGTTGTCGCAGCAGCCGCAGCCCTGGCCGGTGCATGCCGAGCAGCAACCGTGGCGAAGCGCGATCCTGAGCAGACGCTTGATCATCCCTGGCCTCCTGTTCGTTGACACCCACCGCCTCTGTGACGCTAAGTGATCCACTGGTGACAGTGGTACCGCCGGGCGGGCCAAGGGACCGCTCCAGCGGGTGATGTCAGGACTCGAGGTCGCCCTCCAGCGATAGGTAAACCTCGCGGAGCTGGGCCAAAAGGTCGGCGTCGGGTTCGGCCCACAGACCACGTTCGGCGGCCTCGTTCAGGCGCTCGATGATGCCGCGCAGCGCCCACGGGTTGGCCTGGCGCAGGAACTCCTGGTTGACCTCGTCGAGCACGTACGACTCGGTGAGCTTCTCGTACATCCAGTCGCCGACCACGCCGGCCGTGGCGTCGAAACCGAAGAGGTAGTCGACGGTGGCCGCCAGCTCGAACGCACCCTTGTAGCCGTGTTTGCGCATCGCGGCCAGCCAGCGTGGGTTGACCACGCGCGCACGGAAGACGCGCGCGGTCTCTTCGCCGAGTGTCCTGGTGCGGACCGCGTCCGGGGTGGTGCTGTCACCGACATAGGACGCCGGAGCGGTCCCGGTCAGCGCGCGGACGGTCGCGATCATGCCGCCGTGGTACTGGAAGTAGTCGTCGGAATCCGCGATGTCGTGTTCGCGGGTGTCGGTGTTCTTGGCCGCGATGACGATCCGCTTGTACGAGTTCTCCATGTCCTCGCGCGCGGGTTTGCCGTCGAGGTCACGCCCGTAGGCGAAACCGCCCCAGACCGCGTACACCTCGGCGAGATCCTTGTCGTCGCGCCAGTTCCCGGAATCCATCAGCGGCAGCAGTCCCGCGCCGTACGCGCCGGGCTTGGAGCCGAAGATCCTGGTGGTGGCACGGCGTTCGTCGCCGTGTGCGGCGAGATCGGCCTTCGTATGGGCGCGGACGAAGTTCTGCTCGTCCGGTTCGTCGAGCCCGGCCACGAGCCGGACGGCGTCGTCGAGCAGCGCGATCACATGCGGGAACGCGTCGCGGAAGAAGCCGCTGATCCGGACGGTGACGTCGATGCGCGGACGGCCCAGCTCCTCGAGCGAGACGGCCTCGATCCCGGTGACGCGGCGCGACGCCTCGTCCCAGACCGGTTGAACGCCCAGCAGGGCAAGGACTTCCGCCGCGTCGTCACCCGACGTTCGCATGGCCGACGTGCCCCAGACCGACAGGCCGACCGAGTGCGGCCAGTCGCCCGTGTCCTCGCGGTAGCGGCGCAAGAGCGAGTCGGCCAGGGCTTGGCCGGTTTCCCAGGCGAGCCGGCTGGGAATGGCCTTCGGGTCGACCGTGTAGAAGTTGCGGCCGGTCGGCAGGACGTTGATCAGCCCGCGCAACGGGGATCCGCTGGGGCCCGCCGGGATGTAGCCGCCGTCGAGCGCGTGGAGCACCGCGTCGATCTCGGCGCCCGTTCCCGCGAGCCGGGGCACGATCTCGGTGGCGGCGAACAGGAGCACCTGCGCGACGTCCTGGTGTTCCGGGACCCCGGCGCAGACCTCGGGGACGGCGGCGGGGGACCAGTCGGTGGCCTCCATCGCCTCGACGAGGGCCCGTGCCGTCTGCTCGATGGCGTCCACTTCGGACAGTGGGGTATCGCTGTTCTCCTTGAGCCCCAACGCGGAACGTAGACCTGGAACGGCGCCCTGTTGGCCGCCCCACATCTGCTGGGCGCGCAGCATCGCGAGGACCAGGTTCACGCGTGCCTCGCCGACCGGCGCCGCGCCGAGGATATGCAGGCCATCTCGGATCTGCGCGTCCTTGACTTCGCACAACCAGCCGTCGATATGCAGCAGGAAGTCGTCGAACTCCGCGTCGTGCGGACGTTCCTCGACACCGAGGTCGTGGTCGAGTTTCGCGGCCTGGATCAGCGTCCAGATCTGGGCGCGGACCGCAGGCAGTTTCGCCGGGTCCATCGCGGCGATGTTGGCGTGTTCGTCGAGCAACTGCTCCAGGCGCGCCATGTCGCCGTAGCTTTCGGCGCGGGCCATCGGCGGGATCAGGTGGTCGACGATGGTCGCGTGCGCACGCCGTTTCGCCTGCGCGCCCTCGCCGGGGTCGTTGATCAGGAACGGGTAGATCAGCGGCAGATTACCCAGCACCGCGTCCGGCGCGCATGAGGCCGAGAGCCCGGCGGTCTTGCCGGGCAGCCATTCCAGCGAACCGTGTTTGCCGAGGTGGACGACGGCGTGCGCGCCGAATTCGTTCTCCAGCCAGCGATATGCCGCCAGATAGTGATGGCTCGGCGGAAGGTCCGGGTTGTGGTAGATCGCGACCGGGTTCTCGCCGAAACCGCGGGGCGGCTGGATCATCAGGATCACGTTGCCGGACTGCAGGGACGCCAGCACGATGTCGCCGTTGTCCACGTACAACTCACCTGGGGCGGGCCCCCAGTGCTCCTCCATCGCCTCGCGGAGTTCGGCGGGCAGTTCGGCGAACCACTCGCGGTACTTCGCGGCCGGGACGCGGATCGGGTTCCCGGACAGCTGTTCTTCGGTCAGCCACTCGGGATCCTGCCCGCCCGCCGCGATGAGTGCGTGGATGAGTGCGTCGCCGTCCGGCTGCTCGGTGCCGGTGGGCTCGACACCGGGGAACGGGTCGTCGCCGAGGACGTAACCCCCCTCGCGCATACGCCGCAGGAGTTCGATCGCGGACGCGGGGGTGTCGAGGCCGACGGCGTTGCCGACGCGGGAGTGCTTCGTCGGGTACGCGGACAGCATCAGCGCGATTCGCCGCTCGGCCGGCGGCGTGTGCCGCAGGCGTGCATGCGCGAGGGCGATCTTCGCGACGCGGGACGCTCGCTCGGCGTCCGGCACATACTTCGGGAGGCCGTCTTCGTCGATCTCCTTGAAGGAGAACGGAACCGTGATCAGGCGGCCGTCGAACTCGGGCACCGCCATCTGGTTCCCGGCGTCGAGGGGGGTCAGGCCCTCGTCGCTTCCCGACCAGGTCTCGCGGTCGCTGGTGAGGCAGAGGGCCTGCAGGATCGGGATGTCGAGCGCGGCCATCTCGGCGACGTCCCATGCCTCGTCGTCACCGCCCGCGCCTGCCTCGGACGGCTTGGTGCCGCCGGCGGCGAGGACGGTCACCAGCAGCGCGTCGGCCTTGGCGAGTTCGGCCATCATCCCCGGCTCGCGTGTGCGCAGTGAGGCGCAGTGGATCGGGAGCGCGCGTCCTCCGGTGTTCTCGATCGCCTCGGCGAGAGTGTGCACGAAGGCGGTGTTGCCGGACAGATGATGCGCGCGGTAGTACAGGATCGCGATGACCGGGCCATCGTTTTCGGAGGGCTCGCGCTCGAGGACTCCCCACAGCGGTTGCACCGCGGGCGGCTCGAAGCCGTCGCCGGTGAGCAGCAGTGTGTCCGACAGGAATCGGTGCAGCTGGGTGAGGTTGACCGGCCCGCCTTGCGCGAGATACGCGTGGGCCTCCGCCGCGGTGCCCGCGGGGACGGTGGAGAGCTTCATGAGCTGCGCGTCCGGGGTCTGCTCACCGCCGAGGACGACCACATGCGCGCCACTCGCGCGGACCGTGTCCAAGCCCTCCTGCCAGCTCCGCTCGGAGCCCAGGATCCGCACGACGACGATCTGTGCCCCGTCGAGGAGCGCGGGTAGTTCGGCGAGCTGCAGGCGGGCCGGGTTGGCCAGCCGGTAGTCGCTTTCGCTGGAGCGTGCGCTGAGCAGATCGGTGTCCGAAGTGGACAGCAGCAGGATCACGGGGTCGGTCCTCACTCGGGGTGTCCGCGCCCCGGGTAGTGCGGGCGCGCCGGCGGGAGTTCCTGGCTCCCCCTTCGACCGGAAGGGGTGACAGTGGCGGGACCGCCCCGGATTCACACCGGGTTCCTCCACCTGCCGACGCGTGGGTCTCGCTCACTCTCCGGTGCTCGTGCGCCCGGAGTCAAGGTGATGTCGTCGTCGCCGACCCGCACACGCGTGCTTTAACGGGCAACACGCGTGATTGGAAGGGCCACACGCGTGTTGCCCTTCCAATCACGCGTGTGGCCCTTCTGATCACGTGAGTTGCGCGGTCAGGCTGAGCGTTCCGACGAGCCCGAGTCACCGATCCGGGGAAAAGGAGCGGTGGAGAAGATGATCTCCACCGCCACCTCGAAGAATTCCGCGATCCGCAACGCGAGATAGAGGCTCGGGCTGTACTCGCCGCGTTCCAGGTAGCCGATGGTCTGGTAGTGCACGCCCAGTGCATCGGCGAGTTCGCGGCGGGAGATGCCTCGTTCCGCCCGGAGCATCGCGATCCGGTTGTAAACGACTTCGCTCATGAGCTAGCCAATTCGCTGCATCGCCTTTTCACGTCGTGCCGCCACCGAGGACCCGGACTCGCGCCGCGCCATACGTCGCAGCACCACCGGGGCCAGGACCAATCCGATCACGCCCCAGGCGATCAGTACACCGAGGGTCTCCCACGGCCTCCACGACTGCCCGATTTCGATCACGACCGTCGAGTCCGGCAGCAGGAAAGATCGCATGCCGAGGCCGAGCCAGTACATCGGGAAGACCTGCGCGATGCCCTGCACCCACTCCGGCAGCGCGGTGATCGGATAGAAGATCCCGGAGATCGCGCCGAGCCCGATCGTCGGCAGCATGATCAGGCCGATGCTGCGCGCGTTGGTGGTCAGCGAGCCGAAGATCGCGCCGAGCGGCATGGTCGCGACCAGGCCGAGGATCAGCACCAAGGTCAGGCCCAGCCAGGACGAGAGACCACCGGGTGCGATGCCGTCGAACAGGATCAGGCTGGGGATCAGAACCAGGAGAACCCCGACGACCGTGGCCAAGGAGATCGACACGATCTTGCCGACGAGGTAGCCGATCATGCCGTTCGGCGTGGCCTTGGCCCGCAGGAGCGTGCCGTCCTCCCTTTCGACCGCGAGAACGCCTGCCATGCCGAGCATCCCGCTGAACACGATCGACGCGCCCAGCACACTCGGTACGGTGGCCGCGCCTAAGGAGAAGTCGGTGCCGGGGAGCTTCGAGTCGCGCATGAAGAACATCACGACCACGAAGATGACCGGGAAGATAAGGGTGTTGAACAGGTCTTCGCCGCTGGTCAGGGACTGCCTTGTCTCGAGCCAGCCGCGTTGGACGCCCAGCCGGACGCTGTTGCGGAGCGGGTTCATCGCGCACCTGCTTCCGTGAGGTCCACGGCGGTCGGTGTTTCCGCCTTGCGAACCAGGGTCATGTAGGTGTCCTCCAGCGAGGCACGGCGGACTTCGAGATCACCGACGGCTTCGCCGTGCTGCTTGAACAGTTCGTGCACGTACTTCGTGGACTCGGTGGTCGAGTGCACGAATCGCTGGCCGTCCAGCGTCCAGCGGACCTCGGCCTCACCCGCGATCTGACGGCTCAGCGCGTCGGCGGAACCGTCCGCGATGATCCGGCCCTGGTTCAGGATCAGGATCCGGTCGGCCAGTTTCTCGGCCTCGTCCAGGTCGTGAGTGGTCAGCAGGATCGTGGTGTCGTCGTTGTCGGTCAGCCGGTGCACGAGCTCGTGGAACTCGCGGCGGGCCTCCGGGTCCAGTCCCGCCGTCGGCTCGTCGAGGAACAGCAGCTCCGGCCGGCCGACGATGCCGATCGCGACATCGAGACGGCGCCGCTGACCGCCGGAAAGCGACCGGATCTTCTTGTTCGCGTGCTCGGTCAGCCCGACCGCGGCGATCAGTTCACCGGCGTCCCACGGCCGCTTGATCCGATTCGTGGAGTACGGCGCGTAGTACCCGCCGAGGTGCTCCAGCAGTTCACGCACACGCCACTTCGCGTGGTCACGCCAAGCCTGCAGAACGACCCCCAGTCGCGCTCTCCAGTTCTCGTCCGAGTGTGCCGGGTCGGTGCCGAGCACGCTGACCTCGCCATCCGAACGCATCCGGAAGCCTTCGAGGATCTCGATCGTGGTGGTCTTTCCCGCCCCGTTCGGCCCGAGCAGGCAGATCACCTCGCCCCGGTGCGCGGTGAAGTCCACGCCGTGCAGGACGTCGTTCGTCCCGTACCGCATCCGGAGATCTTTGACGGAGATCATCAGGTCTTGTGGATCTCTCATTGGTCACCCCCATCTCAGTGCTGCGATCGAATGTAGCACATCTACTACATATGATCCGACGGGTACTAACACCGAAATGAGGCAACTACAGTGAGCGCATGTCCACGAGCGCACGTGTCCGAGCCGACGCGTGCCCCGGCGTTTTCGCCACTCACGACGCCGCCGACGGTCCGCTCGCCCGGGTCCGGCTTCCTGGCGGCGCCGTGACTTCGGCCCAGCTCAGGGCTCTTGCGGACTGCGCCGACGACCTCGGCGACGGCGACGTCCACCTGACTTCGCGCGGCAACATCCAGCTCCGCGGCATCACGTCTCCCGGCCTCGCGAACAGGCTTTCCGACGCGGGCCTCCTGCCGGCGCCGTCGCACGAACGGATCCGCAACATCCTCGCGTCGCCCTTGAGCGGTGTGGCCCAAGGTCTCGCCCCGGCGCTCGACAAGGCCCTGTGCGCCATCCCCGAGCTCGCCGAACTTCCTGGACGGTTCCTGTTCGCCTTCGACGGCGGCCGAGGCGACGTCGCCGGAGAAGGCGCCGACGTCTGCTGGCGGGCCGGTGCGCTGCTGCTCGACGGCGCCGACACCGGCCTGCGCGTCGCCGAGGAGCACGCTGTCGAAGCGCTGATCTCGGTCGCGCGCACCTTCCTCCGGCTACGCGGGTCTGCCTGGCGGGTCGGCGAACTCCCTGTCACAGAACCACTTCTCCGCGGCATCCCGGGTGAAACGGTGAAGCCGCAGACCTTCCCGGTGAAACCCGGCCTGCCCATCGGGCCGATCGGTGACCAGGCCATCGGAGTCGCGCCGGTCCTCGGCCGCCTGAGGGCCGCCCAGGTGCGCAAGATCGCGAAGGCAGGGAACGCCGTGGTCACGCCATGGCGCTCGATCCTCGTTCTCGGAACCCTGGACACGGACGCGGGTCTGATCGTCGACCCGGACGCGCCGTCACTCGGCGTCAGTGCCTGCATCGGACGTCCCGGCTGCGCGAAGTCGCTCGCCGACGTCCGTGCCGACGCCGCACGGATCGGGCGGACCCCTCGTGTCCATTTCGCCGGTTGTGAACGGCGATGCGGAAGGCCCGCGGGTGAGCACGTGGACGTGCTCGCGACCGAGGACGGCTATCTGGTCGACGGGACGTGGGTCCCTGTGGGTGAGCTGGCGAAAGCGTTGGCTGAGAAAGGAAAGTAGTGATCGACTATCTCCGGGACGGGGCCGAGATCTACCGGCATTCGTTCGCCACCATCCGTGAGGAGGCGGATCTGGCCATCCTGCCGGACGACGTCGCGGTGCTGGCCGTCCGGATGATCCACGCCTGCGGCATGGTCGACCTGGTCGAAGACCTCCGCTACAGCCTCGACGTCGTCGAGTCCGGCCGCGCCGCGCTCCAAGGCGGTGCACCGATCTTCTGTGATGCCAACATGATCGCCTCCGGCGTGACCCGCAAACGCCTGCCCGCGGCCAATGAGGTGCTGTGCACGCTGTCGGATCCGAAGGTGCCGGGACTGGCCGAGCGGATGGGCACCACCCGGTCCGCCGCCGCGCTGGAACTGTGGCGCGACAAGCTGCCCGGCTCCGTCGTGGCCATCGGGAACGCGCCGACGGCGCTGTTCCGGCTGCTGGAACTGCTCGACGAAGGAGTGGGCGCACCGGCCGCGATCATCGGGGTACCGGTGGGTTTCGTCGGCGCCATCGAGTCCAAAGTGGAGCTCGTGAAGCGGGCACCCGCACCGTATCTGGTGGTGCACGGACGGCGTGGCGGCAGCGCGATGGCCGTCGCCGCGATCAACGCGATGGCGAGTGAGGTCGAATGAGCGGGCCGGGACGTCTCTGGGGGGTCGGGCTGGGCCCCGGCGATCCGGAATTGATGACCGTCAAGGCCGCGCGGCTGATCGGCGAGGCCGACGTGATCGCCTACCACAGCGCGCGGCACGGCCGGAGCATCGCGCGGTCGGTCGCCGAGCCGTACCTGCGGGAGGGGCAGATCGAGGAGAAGCTCGTCTACCCGGTCACCACCGAGACCACCGATCACCCCGGCGGCTACGAAGGGGCGATCGCCGATTTCTACGAGCTGAGCGCGAAACGACTCGCCGAACATCTCGACGCCGGCCGCGACGTGGTCGTGCTGTGCGAAGGTGACCCCTTCTTTTACGGCTCCTACATGTACATGCACGAGCGGCTGGCCGATCGCTACGAAGCGACCGTGGTGCCGGGCGTGACGTCGGTCAGCGCGGCGTCGTCCGTGCTCGGCCGTCCGCTGGTGCAGCGCGACGAGGTCCTCACGATCCTGCCCGGCGACCCTGCCCGCGCCGGAACTCGCGCGACGGTTGGCCGACACCGAAGCCGCCGCGGTGCTCAAGCTCGGCCGCACGTTCGGCAACGTCCGGGAGGCGCTGGCCGAGGCAGGGAAGCTCGACGACGCCTTCTACATCGAGCGGGCGACCTGGGAGGCGCAGCGCGTCGAGCCGTTCGCCGACGTCGATCCGGATTCCGTGCCGTACTTCTCGCTGGCGCTGCTGCCCAGCCCGGCCTACGCCTCGCGGCGGTCGGGGGAGCAGCCGGTCGAGAAAGTAGAGCGGACCGGGGGAGAGGTCGTGGTCGTCGGCCTCGGACCGGCCGGACCGGACTGGCTGACCCCCGAAGCCACCGCGGAATTGGCGGCGGCCGAGCACATCGTCGGCTACGGGCCGTATGTCGCGCGGGTGCCGCAGCGAGCGGGCCAGCAGAGACACGCGTCGGGCAACCGGGTCGAGGCCGATCGTGCCGTCGAAGCATTGGAGCTCGCTTCGCAAGGCGCCCGCGTCGCGGTGGTGTCTTCGGGCGACCCAGGCGTCTTCGCGATGGCGTCGGCCGTGCTGGAGCAGACTTCGGCCGGCCACGGCGCGGGCGTGCGGGTGCGGATCGTGCCCGGAGTGACGGCCGCGCAGGCCGCCGCGTCCCGGGTCGGCGCGCCGCTGGGACACGACTACTGCGTGCTCTCCTTGTCCGACCGGCTCAAACCGTGGGAGATCATCGAGCGCCGCCTGGACGCCGCGGGAGCCGCGGATCTCGTGCTGGCGCTGTACAACCCGGCGTCCCGCACCCGGACGACCCAGCTGGCCCAGGCTCGGGATGTCCTGCTCCGGTACCGCGCGCCGGAGACACCGGTGGTCGTCGCGCGGGACGTCGGCGGGCCGGAGGAGTACGTCCGCGTGGTTACGTTGGGCACGCTCGACCCGATGTCTGTGGACATGCGGTGCCTGCTGATCGTCGGCTCATCGAAGACCCGGGTGGAGGATGGCGTGGTCTGGACCCCGCGCACCTACGAGTGACGGCCAAACCCGGCGTTGCGGGCCTGGGTGAGCAGCGCCTCCAGATCCTCCGTGCCGACCTTGGCGAGGATCGCCGAGACGAGGTTCCGCACGGTCTTGGGCGCCAGCCCGAGCCGCCCCGCGATCGCCGGGATGCCGAGCCCGCCGGCGAGCAGATCGAGGACCTCGTGCTCCCGCGATGTCAGCTGAGGGAACACCCGGATCGGCTGGGACGCGGTCAGCAGTCCGTAGAGCCGGTCCGCGGCGCGTTCGCCGAAGACGGCGGCTCCGGCGAGGCCGTCGAGAGCGGGCGGGCGGACCGGCAGAACGAGGACGTCCGGTCGGAGGGCGGTGGTGTGCAGGATCGCGTCGCGTTCGGTGACCGCGTAGGCGACCACCTCGAGTACCAGCCACCTTGCGGCTCGTGAGTGGGAATGACGGTTCTAACCACCATTAGCGCTCACGAGACTGGACCACTCGCCGCAGGATCAGGCCGTGCCCATCAGCGCGTCGGGTCCTTGCCGTTCGGCTGCCGCGGCCCAGGCCCGGGCGACCACCAACCCGGGACGACCTTCTGCCCGTGGATGATCGTCGGCGAGATCCCCTCGGTGAACGGCTCGACCTGCAGCAGCTGTCCCCACGACTGGCTCGGCTGGCCGATCAGGTAGCTCGGCACCTCGGGTTCATCGGCGACTTCTTCAAGCCAGCCGATCGGGCCGCCGTTGGTGCTGGACGCCCAGTTCGCCTCGTCGGCGACGGCGCCGGCGGTGATGCGGTAGTCGGGCATCTTCGAGATGCCGTCGTGCGAGGTCACCGGCTGCACGCACGGGTAGACGAACGACGCCGGCCAGTCCACGTAGACCTGTTTCCCGGCGATCTTCTCGGTCAAGGTCGTGAAGGTCGGGACGCGCGGGGCGGACGCGGCGATCCAGCCGTCCTCGGTGAGGTCGTTGTCGACGATGTTGATCCGCACCGACGTCGTCTCGGCGGGCAGGTCACGCAGATTGATCCGGGTGTCGTTCCAGCCGCCCGTCCCCGCGCCCGGCGGGAGCGCGAACTGGCTGCGGAGGACTTTCACGCCCTCGTCGGTGTTGACGCCGTAGTCGAGGCTGACCGACGTCGGCCGCCGCGACGCACCCGCGGTGGCGACCACGATCTGGCCGTCGGCGGGCTTTTCGGTGAGCGCGTACCAGTCGCTGCGCATCCGGCCGGTGCGGGTCTCGGTGTCGAGGAAACTGCTCCACATCGGCACTTCGTCGGGTTTGAAGCCGTGCGGCGGTTCGGCCAGCGGGTCCTTGTCGTCGATCGCGCGGGTGTGGAACCCGGTCTGCACCCGGCCGTTGTCCTTCTCGGGATCGGGCAGCGGCGGAGGCGAGCCGGTCGGCGGCTCCTCCTTCTCCACCGGCACCGTCCGCTGTTCCGACTGGGTACCCAGGATGCTGGTCGCCGCGTCCCGCTCCACCATCACGTGGTCGGACAGATTGCAGCTCTGGCCGAACATATGGCCGAAGTTGGCGGCGCCGAGGCTGTAGGAACCGGACTGGTTGTGGATCGCCCAGGCCATCGTGACGAACTCGCCCCCGCCGACGAGACCACAGACGACCACCAGGGAGAGCGAACCCAGCCGCAGCGACCGTCCCCGGCCTTCTTGTGGACCGACCGGCCGACCGGGCCGGTGCGCGCGGACGTTCTCGACGAACGCGTACACCCCGGCGATCGCGGCGGCGACGAGCAGGATCGTCGACAGCGGGATCCCGCCGATCGACGGCGCTACCGCCGTCCACTGCACGCCGAGCTTCGAAACGAACCAGTAGGTGTTGGGCCCCGTCGCGGCGAGCGCGCCGACCACGAGAAGCCCGGCGAGGAACGCCGCCCGGTTCCGTCTCGACCTCAGTACCGTCGAACTGGTCGCGAGCGCTGTCAACGCCGCCATGGCCGCGCCGACAGCGGCGAAGGCGCCGAAGTGGTGCGTCCACTTGGTCGGCGTCAGTGCCAGCAGCAGGAAGAACAGGGCGACCGTGCCGATCAGGCGGCGGCTGGGGCCGAGCGCGGCGCCGGGGATCCGGCCGCGGCGCAGGAGCACCACCAGACAGGTTCCGGTGCACAGCAACACGAGCAGCACCGGGAACCGCCGTGGCATCGAACCGTCCGGCAGGCTTTCGAACAGCAATTGGTAGCGCGCGAGTTCCTGGAACCACGACAGGTTCGGGCCGACCTGCGTGCGGATGCGGGTCGCCTCCTGGACGGTGGCGAAGGTCTGGTCGGCGAACACCACGACCAGCACCAGTACCCCGGCCGCGAGCACCGGCGCGAGGACCGGCAGCCAGCCGTTTTCGGCGCGCTGCCGGACGAGTTTGAACAGTGGGCGCGCGGCGACGAGGAACGGCGCGACCGCGATCAGCCCGGTCGGCGTCGCGGCCAGGGTGAAGCCCGCGGCGCCGAGACCGAGGCACAACGGCAGCAGCCGCCGCGTCACCAGCGCACGTTCGACGGCGCAGATGGCCAGCAGCGAACCGAGCGCGGCGACCGGTTCCGGCCGGACCCCGTTGTTGAACGGCATCCACCAGACCAGGAACACCGCCGCGGCGGCCCAGCCTGCCGCGCGGCTCGTCCGGACCTGCGTCCCGAGGCGGGGCATGACCTCGCGGCTGATCAGCAGCCAGCTCAGCACCCCGAGCAGGAACGACGGGAGCCGGATCCACGGTGGCACCGTGCTGACATGCGCCATCAGCTGATACACGTGGTAGAACCAGCCGAACGGCGCTTCCGCGACGCCGAACCAGCGGTGGTAGTTGGTCAGATAGCCGGTGTCTTCGGCGACTCTCGACATCGTGAGGATGTAGCCGTCGTCCGAGGTGACCGGGCCGATGATGACCCACGCGCCGAGCGCGATGATCACGGTGGCGTCGCGCGCGGTCAGCCGCCACCAGCCGACCGGGGCCCAGCGGGGCGCGCGGCGGGCGAAACCGGAGTCCATCCGCCAGACGGCGATCAGGCTGCCGATCAGCGCGAGCGCCGCGATCACCCCGACGATGGATTTCAGCAGGGTCGGCGACGTCTGGTAGCGCGTGTCCGGGACGACCGAGACGTGCAGGCCGGTGATCGGGTCCTTGGCCGAGGTGATCGACGAGTAGATGCCGACCAGCCGCGGCCGGACGTCGCCGTCGCTGTGGAACACCACGGTCTCGGCGACGGTCAGGGTCATCTGGTTGGCGTCCGACGTCAGCTTGACGTCACAGCCGCGCTCCGGCAGCGGCTGCTGCGTGATCTGCTGGCCCTGGCTGGAGGCGAGCAGCACGCCGTTGTCGATCCGCAGCTGCAGGCCGACGCCCTTGCCGGCGCGCGGGTCGGTGCGGCCGTCGGGCACGGTGGAGAACAGCAGCGCCTGACCCTGTGTTCGCGCGTCGAGCGAACGGATGGTGGCGCACGGCAGGTCGACGCGCAGATCCTGTGCCCAGTACCCGGTCAAGGGCGCGTTGACGGAGCGGGTGTCGCTGCCCGTCGGCCAGGCGACCTCCGCTGTGTCCTGCACGACCGGCAGGAACGGGAAAGCCAACGCGCACAAGGCGGAGAGCAACCCCAGCGTGACAGCGATCAGACGCATCGGAGCAACGCTAACGGGTCTGCTCCGAACGGCTTACAGAGGGCTGTTCTACGCCAGGGAGCCGAGCCAGGCTAGTGCTTCGGGGACCGTCGCGACAGCGGCCGTCTCCGGCCCGATCGGGCGCTGGACGACGACGACCGGGAGGCCGAGTTCGCGGGCCGCGGCGAGCTTGGCCGTGGTCATCGCGCCGCCGCTGTCCTTGGTGACCAGGACCTGCACGTCGTGGCGGAGCATCAGCGCGCGTTCCGCCGACACTTCATACGGTCCGCGGTCCAGCAGGATCTCGTGCCGTCGGGGGAGCGGCGGTTCGGGCGGGTCGACGCAGCGGATGAGGAACCACAGGTCGTCGAGCCCGGCGAAGGCGGCGAGACCTTGGCGGCCGCTGGTCAGGAACACGCGTTCGCCGAGTCCGGGCAGCAGGTGTGCGGCGTGGCCGAGGTTCTCGGCCCAATGCCAGACGTCGCCGGGCTGTTCCGTCCAGCCTGGTCTTGCCAGCCTCAGCAAGGGGGTGTTCGTGGTGAGGGCCGCTTCGGCCGCGTTGGCGCCGATGCGTTCCGCGAAGGGATGGGTGGCGTCGACGATCGCGGTGATGTGGTTTTCGGTGAGCCACTTCGCGAGCCCTTCGGGGCCGCCGAAGCCGCCTACGCGGACTTCGCCTTCCGGGAGTCTCGGCCGTGCTACTCGGCCTGCCAGCGACGAGGTCACCTTTTCGCCGCGCGCCACCAACTCCTTCGCGAGTTCCCGGGCCTCGCCGGTGCCGCCCAAGATGAGCAAGGTCATCGCTTGACGGCGGCGCGCCAGCGGTCGAGGGTGCGCATGTTGGCCAGGGTTTCGGCCCAGGTGAGTTCGGGGGCCTGACGGTCGGCGATATGCGCGGCCACATGGTCGGCTTCGCGTGCGAAGAGGCCTTGCGTCGCTTCGACGTCGACGATTTCGGGCTCTCCGCCTTCCGGCGTCAGGATGATCTGCGAAGTCTTCGGTTTGCGCAGTTCGTGGATCCACGCCGGTTTCGGTACGTACAGCTGACCTTGCGAGCCGTACACGCGGATGTGGTCGTCCTGCGTGAGCCGGAACCCGCACGCCAGCTGCGCGATGATCCCGCCGGGCAGCCTGAGCAGGCCGAACGCGACCTCGTCGACGCCGTTCACATCGAGCCTCGCCATGCCGAGGACCTCTTCGGGCTCGACGACGTCCTGCCCGGTCGCCGCCTGCGAGACCAGCCTCGCGAGCGACGTGCAGTAGCAGCCGACGTCGAGGATTCCGCCACCGCCCAACGCCGGGTCGGCCAGTCGCGGCGTCACGAAGTCGAAGCTGAACGCGACGTCGACGGCGCGGATCTCCCCGATGGCCCCGCTTCGGATCAGTTCCGCGAGCCGCCTGATCTGCGGATGCAGCCGGTACATGAACGCCTCCATGAGGAAGACGTCGTTGCGCCGCGCCGCGTCGATGACCTTTTCGGCTTCGTCGGCCGACACCGTCAGCGGCTTCTCGCACAGCACGTGCTTCCCGGCCTCGGCCGCGCGGATCGCCCATTCGGCGTGCAGCGGATGCGGCGTCGAAACGTAGATCGCGTCGACGTCCGGGTCGGCCAGCAGATCCTCGTACGAGCCATAGCATTTCGGGATTTCGAACCGGTTCGCGAACTCGGTCGCCCGCGACCCGGACCGCGCGGCGACGGCCTCGAGCACACCGTGCTTGCTCTCGTCGACCCCCGCCGCGAACTCGGCGGCGATGGTACCGGCGGCCAGCAGGCCCCAGCGCACAGTTTTCATAAGGACTCCGCCTTAAAGTGATTCCGGTTGAGTGGCGCGGTCACGAGTACCCGAATACAGGAAACTATCGGGAAATCCTTCTGCCGCAAGGACTTGGCCGACGAAGATCATCGCCGCGCGGCTGATCCCCGCTTCACGGGACTGCGCGGCGATCGTGCCGAGCGTCCCGCGAAGGACCTGCTCGCCGGCCTGACTCGCCAGCGCGACGACCGCCGCCGGGCAGTCCGGGCCATAGAACGGCAGCAATTCGTCGACGACTTGCTCGACGCGGTTGATCGCGAGGTGCAGCGCGAGGGTGGTGCCGGTGCGGGCGAAGTTCTCCAGCGTTTCACCCGATGGCATTGCCGTGGACCGAGCCTGCGTCCGGGTGATGACCACACTTTGGCCGACTTCCGGCACGGTGAGTTCACGTTTGAGGATGGCGGCGGCCGCGGCGAAGGCGGGTACGCCCGGGGTGACGTCGTAGGGCACGCCGGCCGCGTCGAGACGCCGCATCTGCTCGGCGACGGCGCTGTAGATCGAGGGATCACCGGAGCAGAGCCGCGCGATCTCCTGTCCGTCGGCGTATGCGGCGACCATCTTCGCCACGATCTCCTCGAGGCTCAGGCTCGCCGTGTCGATGAGCACTGCCTTGGCAGAACAGTGGTCAAGGAGATCGGTCGGCGTCATGCTGCCGGGGTACAGGCAGACATCGCAGCGGGCGAGCAGGTCACGGCCACGCACGGTGATGAGGTCGGCGGCCCCGGGACCGGCGCCGATGAAATGCACGGTCATAGCCTGCTCCGATAACTCCATTGCGTGACGACTCTGGCGGGGGCCCAGCCGGTGAATGCGCCCAGCGGCGCCGCCTGTTCGACGCCGATCCGGACCAGTTCCCCGCCATATTCGGTGTACGCGCGTGCCAGCGCCTGCTCGGATTCGAGGGTGACGCCGTGTGCGACCAGCCGGGCGCCCGTCGCCAGGCAGGCATCGAGGACACCGGGCACGGTCAGCCCGCCGCCGATGAAGATCGCATGCGGCTTGGTCAGTCCTTCGAGTGCTTCCGGCGCGCTGCCGATCACCACTTCGAGTTCCGGCACGCCCAAGGTATGCGCGTTTCGGGTGATCCTGGCCGCGCGCTCAGGAGAGCGCTCGAGGGCGATGGCCCGGTTCAGCGGATGCACGCGTGACCACTCGATGGCGACACTGCCCGCGCCCGCGCCTACGTCCCACAGCAGCTCACCGGGCGACGGCGCGAGCCTGGCCAGCGCGGACGCGCGAAGGTCGCGTTTGGTGAGCTGGCCGTCGTGCTCGAAGACGTCGTCCGGCAGGCCGGTCAAGGGCAGGGCGGGTCCGTCGGCCTCGATGGCGAACACGGTCAGTGCGCCGGCCTCGCCGATCCGTTCGTCCGGGCCGCCGAGGTCGGACAACGCGGTGACGCGGCTCTTCCCGAAACCGCGCGCGTCGAGGAGTTCGTGCAGGTCTTCCGCGTTCGCCCCGAGCACGAGAATCCTCCGTCCGGGGGCCAAAGCCCGGCTGACCCGGTCGATGGCGCGGCCGACGACGGTGACCACGTCGGTCTCCTCCGCGGACCACCCGAGCCGTGCGCGGGCCAACGTCACCGAAGACAGCGCGGGCAGGATCTCGACGTCGTAGCCGCGGTCGATCAACGTCGTGCCGATGCCCGAAAGCAGGGGGTCACCACTGGCCAGCACGCAGATCCGGCCTTCCTGTCCGGCCAGAAAACCGTCCAGTGCGGGGAGAAGCGGGCTGGGCCACGGCTTGTTCGTGACGCCGTCGGGCAGGTACGCGAGTTGCCTCGGAGCGCCCACGACGACGTCGGCGCGCAGCACCGCTTCCCTGGCCTGCTCGGACAGGCCGGGCCAGCCGTCGGCGCCGATGCCGACGACGGTGAGGGGTGATTTTTCGCGCACCTCGGTCACCGTAGATGACGGGTTCCCTATGCGATGATCGGCCGGAGGTCGTCGACGACAGGGAGAGCTGTGAAGCCGTACCCGTTCACCGCCGTTGTGGGGATGCCGGATCTGCGCCTGGCGCTGGTGCTTTCCTCCATTTCACCCGCTGTCGGCGGGGTGCTGGTGCGGGGCGAGAAGGGCACGGCGAAGTCGACGATGGTGCGGGCACTGGCCGGGCTGCTGCCCGGGGTCGACGTCGTGGACGCCTGCCGCTTTTCGTGTGACCCGGCCGAACCCGATCCGGCCTGCCCGGACGGTCCGCATCCCGAAGGCCTTTCCGCGCACCGCCGTCCGGCGCGGCTCGTCGAACTTCCGGTCGGCGCGGCCGAGGATCGCGTGATCGGTTCGCTGAACCTGGAGCGCGCGCTCGCCGACGGCGTCACCGATTTCCAGCCGGGCCTGCTGGCGGCCGCGCATCGAGGGCTGCTGTACGTCGACGAGGTCAACCTCCTGCACGATCACCTGGTCGACACCCTGCTCGACGCCGCCGCCATGGGACGCGCGACGGTCGAGCGCGAGGGCGTCTCGGTGTCGCACGCCGCGCGGTTCGTCCTGATCGGGACGATGAACCCGGAGGAAGGCGAGTTGCGTCCGCAGCTGCTGGACCGGTTCGGGCTGACCGTCGAGGTCGCCTCCAGCCGGGATCCCGAGCAGCGCGTCGAGGTCATCCGCCGACGGCTCGCCTACGAGGCGGATCCGGACGGTTTCGCCGGCCAGTACGCGGCCGCTGACGCCGAGCTGGCGGCGGAGATCGAGGCGGCGCAACGACTTCTGTCGTCGGTGAAGCTGCCGGACGACGCGTTGCGGCAGATCGCCGAGGTCTGCGCGTCCTTCGAGGTCGACGGCATGCGCGCGGATATCGTGACCGCGCGGACGGCTGTTGCGCACGCGGCCTGGGCCGGTCGGACCGAGGTGACCACCGAGGACATCCGGGTCGCCGCGCGGCTCGCGTTGCCGCACCGCCGCCGGCGGAATCCCTTTGACGCGCCCGGAATTTCGGAGGACCAGCTGGAGCAGGCGTTGCAGGACGCCCAGCCCGACGAGCCCGGTCCCGAAGGTCCTGACGACGACGGTCCCGGCTCGGGAACTCCACCGCCTCCCGCGGACGAGGACGGCGCACCGCCGTCGGAGGGTGGTCAGGAGCCCTCCGGTGGTGGGCAGACAGGTGAGCAGACAGGTGAGCAGAAGCCGGTTCGGGCCGGGGAAGCGTTTCGTGCCAAGCGTTTTGAGGTGAAGGGCACCGGTGAGGGTGCGGCGGGACGGCGTTCGGTCGCGATCACCGACAGCGGGCGGACGATCGGTGTCCAGCCCGCCGGGGTCTCCGGCGGGCATCCGCATCTGCTCGCGACCGTGCGCGCGGCGGCGCCGCATCAGCGTTCCCGCGGCCGGACGGGCGCAGGACTCGTGGTGCGGTCACAGGACCTGCGGTTCGCGCGGCGTGAGGGCCGGGAGGGCAACCTGGTGTTGTTCTGCGTCGACGCGTCCGGTTCGATGGGCGCGCGGCAGCGGATGCGCGAGGTCAAGACCGCGGTCCTTTCACTGCTGCTCGACGCCTACCAGCGGCGGGACAAGGTCGGTCTGGTGACGTTCCGCGCCACCGGTGCCGAACTGGCCTTGCCACCCACGATCAGCGTCGACGCCGCGGCGTCCCGTTTGGACGGTCTGGTGACCGGCGGACGGACCCCGTTGGCCGAAGGACTCCTTGAAGCGGCGAGGGTTCTGCGGATCGAGGCGGTCCGGGACCCGCTACGCCGTCCGCTGCTGGTCGTCGTCACCGACGGCCGCGCGACCAGTGGTGCGGACGCCGTCGGGCGGGCACGGCAGGCGGCCGGGCTGCTCGCGGGCAACGTGACCTCCGTGGTGATGGACTGCGAGAGCGGGAAGATGCGGCTCGGGCTCGCCGCCGAGCTGGCCGGGCACCTTGGGGCGGACCATGTTCCGCTCGCCGAGGTCGCCGCGGACGCGTTGACCGGGGCTGTCCGGACCCGCATTTCGGGGAGGGCCGCGTAATGCCTCAAGGTAAACCGGAATCCGTGCCGGACGACGGTCTCACGACCCGGCAGCGCCGCAACCGGCCGTTGCTCGTCGTGCACTCCGGTGAGATGAAGGGGAAGTCCACGGCCGCGTTCGGCATGGGGTTGCGGGCGTGGAACCAGGGCTGGTCGATCGGGGTGTTCCAATTCGTCAAGTCGGCGAAATGGCGTGTCGGCGAGGAGGCCGCGTTCCGCGCGCTCGGCATGCTTCACGACGATACCGGCCAGGGCGGACCGGTCGAATGGCACAAGATGGGCGAGGGCTGGAGCTGGGCCCGGAAATCCGGCACCGACGAGGACCACGCCGCTAACGCGCGTGAGGGCTGGGCCGAGATCAAACGCCGTCTTGCCGCCGAAACGCACGACTTCTATATCCTCGACGAGTTCAGCTATCTGTTGAAGTGGGGCTGGCTCGAGATCGACGACGTCGTCTCGACCCTGACCTCGCGGCCGGGGCATCAGCATGTGGTGATCACCGGTCGGTACGCGCCGCCGGAGCTGATCGACGCGGCGGATCTGGTGGCCGAGATGACGAAGGTCAAGCATCCGATGGACGCGGGGCAAAAGGGCCAGCGGGGCATCGAATGGTAGCTCGCGTCGTGATCGCCGCGCCCGGTTCGGGGCACGGCAAGACCACGATCGCCGCCGGGTTGATGGCCGCGTTGCGGGCACGGGGGCTGAGGGTTTCCGGGCACAAGGTCGGCCCGGATTTCATCGACCCGAGTTATCACGCGCTCGCGACGGGCCGTGCCGCACGGAATCTCGACCCGTTCCTGCAGGGTGAAGAGCTGCTGATTCCCTTGCTGTTGCACGGTTCCGCCGGTGCGGATGTCGCGGTCATCGAGGGTGTGATGGGACTGTTCGACGGCGCGCTCGGTACCGAGGGGTACGCGTCGACCGCGCATGTCGCACGGCTTCTGGACGCGCCCGTCGTACTGGTCGTCGATGCTTCCGCGGCCTCGCGGAGCGTCGCCGCCACCGTGCTCGGTTTCGCGCACTACGACACGCGCGTACGGCTGGCCGGGGTGATCCTCAACAAACTGGGTTCGCAGCGGCACGCGGACGAGATCACCACAGCGCTCGAAGCGACCGGGGTTCCGCTGCTGGGAACCTTGTACCGCAACGAAGACATCCACGCGCCCTCACGGCACCTAGGCCTGGTCCCGGCGGCCGAACGGGCGGACGAGTCGCGGCGACTGCTGCCGGAACTGGCCGGGTGGATCGCCGATGGCGTCGATCTCGGCGCGGTGGTCCAGGTCGCGCAGTCGGCACCTCGGTTGCGCGGAAAGCCTTGGGAGCCCTCACTTTCCTTTGATGGACCGCGGACGGTCGTCGCGGCTGCCGCGGGTCCTGCGTTCACCTTCCGCTATACGGAGGCCATCGAACTCCTGAGTGCGGCCGGTGTCGACGTGGTCGACGTCGATCCTTTGCAGGACAAGGAACTTCCCGAGGGATGCGCCGGGTTGTACTTCGGGGGTGGCTTTCCCGAAGTGCATGCCGAGGAGTTGTCGGCCAACGTTCCACTTCGGACGGCCGTGGCGCGGGCCGTCGGCGCCGGGATGCCGGTGGCGGCGGAATGCGCCGGGTTGCTCTACCTGTGCCAGAACATCGACGGGATGCCGATGACCGGTGTCCTCGACGCGTCCGCGCGGATGACCAAACGTGGGAAGCTGGGTTACCGCAAGGCTTTCTCGCTATCGGACAACCTGCTGGCCGTCGCCGGTCAGCGCGTCACCGGCCACGAGTTCCACCGGACTCTCGTCGAGCCCGGTAGCGGCTCCACACCCGCTTGGGGCTGGGACCGCACGCCGGACGGTTTCGCGTCGGCGTCGTTGCACGCGTCCTACCTGCACGTCCATTGGGCCGGCTATCCCGAACTGGCTGAACGTTTCGCGGCCGCGGTGCGCGCTCATGGCTGACTACGATCTTGGGCACCATGGCGATCGCGAGGTCGGTGAGGGCCTGGTCGATCTGGCCGTGAACGTGCGGCTTCCCGCTCCGCCCGCCTGGTTGCGCGCCGAACTCGCATCGGCTCTCGACGATCTGGCCGCCTACCCGGACGTCACCGCCGCGACCGATGCGGTGGCATCACGGCACGGTCTTCCGGCTTCCCAGGTTCTGGTGACTTCGGGTGCGGCCGAGGCGTTCACCCTGTTGGCCACGGCATTGCGCCCGCGCAAGGCGGTGGTGGTGCATCCGCAGTTCACCGAGCCCGAGGCCGCGCTGCGTGCGGCCGGGCATTCCGTCCACCGCGTGCTGTTGTCGCCCGGCAACGGCTTCCGGCTGGGCCCGGTCCCCGATGATGCCGATCTGGTGTTCGTCGGGAATCCCACCAATCCGACCTCCGTCCTTCATCCCGCCGCGGACCTGCTCGGTCTGGGCCGTCCCGGCCGGCTGGTCGTCGTCGACGAGGCGTTTCTGGACGCCGTTCCCGGCGAGACGGAAAGTGTCGCCGGGCAACCGGGTTTCGTCGTACTCCGGAGCCTGACGAAGACTTGGGGGATCGCCGGGCTGCGCGCGGGCTATGTGCTCGCCGAGAGGTCCGTTGTGGACGGTCTCCGTGCGGTGCAGCCGCCCTGGTCGGTTTCGTCTCTCGCCGCCGTCGCCGTGGTCGCCTGCTGTCGTCCGGCTGCTTTGGAAGAGGCCGAGAAACTGGCCGTGGTGGCTGAATCGGACCGGGACTACCTGGTGTCTTGCCTTTCTGAGCTGGGCGTCGAGGTGATGGGGGAGCCGCGGGGGCCGTTCGTGCTCGTGCGGATGCCGGGTGCGGACGGCGTGCGGTCGCGGCTGCGAGAGGCCGGATTCGCCGTCCGGCGAGGGGACACGTTCCCTGGTCTGGACGCGCGGTATCTGCGGATCGCGGTGCGGGACCGGCAGACGGTCGATGCTTTCTTGGCTGCTCTTGCTCTCGTACGGTAGGGAAGGGGTATGGAGCATTTCACTGTCCACCATGACGGTGTCACGATCCCGGTTTCGCGCGGCGGCCGGGGGGGCGACCGCTGGTTCTGTGCCCTGGGTTGAGCGCGACGCAGGCCGACCTACGGGAGCTGATCGATCTGCTGCGGCGCGATCATGACGTAGTGACCTTCGACCTTCGAGGTCATGGCCTCGCCTCGGCTGCCGACCGGACTCCTTCGACACGTTCCTCAGTGATCTCGCCGCTGTGATGGCCGGCCTCGATCTGGCCTCGGAGCCGGTGCTCGTGGGCTACTCGCTAGGCGCGGACCTGGTCGTGCACTACGCCTCCGAACACCCCGGCTCGTTCGCCGAACTTGTTCTCATCGACGGGGCGAACCCGGTGCCCGAACCGTTCATCACCGAGGCGGACCTGCCGGAATTCCGCGCCATGATGGAAGGCGTGGCTCTGGATGAGGCCAAGAGCGGTTCCTGGCTCGAGGCCGATCATCGGCTGGTCTTTACGCATGCCCCGGAAATCGCCGGCTTGATCAGGGGCGCGACAGACACGGCTGGTGGGTCGTGAAGGCCTCCTTGCCTACTCTGAGGGTAGTGAAGGAGCCCTTCACTACCCCGCCGATGTGACCCTTTGGGGACCCGTTCACCGATCGCCGCACTGGTGTGCGCCGCCGATCTGGCCACCGCCAACAACGACCCCGGCGCCGCCGCGTTCTACCTCCAGGTCGCCGACTCCTGGCGGTCCCAAGTGGACAACTGGACGTACACGACCACGGGTTCCCTTGCCTCCCATGGGTATTACGAGCGCACCGACGACAACGGCAACCCGAACGACGGCCACGGCCTGTGGATCGCCAACGGCGGCGGGACCTGGGACGAGCGCACGGTAGTCGACATGGGCTTCCTCGACCTCGTGCGGCTCGGCGTCAAACGCGCCGACGACGTCCACATCACGAACTCCCTCAAGGTCGTCGACGCGAACATCAAGGTCACCACCCCGGCCGGGGACGTCTGGTACCGCTACAACCACGACGGCTATGGCGAAACGGCTGACGGCAGGCCGTACACCGGGCAGGGCATCGGCCGGCTGTGGCCGGTGCTGACCGGCGAACGCGGCGAGTACGCGATCGCGACCGGCCAGCTCGGCACCGGCTACCTCCGCACGATGGCCGCGACGGCCAACGCGGGCGGCCAGATCCCGGAGCAGGTCTGGGACCGCGCGAGCGCGAACGGCTTCACGTTCGGCAAGGGCACCGGTTCGGCGACCCCGCTGGCGTGGGCGCAGGGCCAGTTCGTCCGGCTCGCGGTCTCGCTTTCGGCCGGGCGCAACGTCGAGACACCGTCGGTGGTGGCGCAGCGCTACACGCGATAGGTGGTTGGATAGGCGAGTGAACTTCGCGATCGGCGTCTTCGATCTCTTCGCCTACACCATCCCCGGCGCGCTGTACGTCGCCTTCTTCGGTTACCTGGGCACGAAACTGCACGTGCTCACGGCGGCGACCGTCGGCGGGGTGCCGTCGATCCTGCTCGTCGTGGTGATCGTGCTGCTCAGCTTCCTGCTGGGCTACCTCGCCTATCCGCTCGGCGAGGCGCTGGAACGGGTGGTGCCGCGCAGGCGACACCGGAACGTGCGAGAGGAATTCCTCCGGCGATCTCCGGCGGCGAAGGACCGCGCGTTCCTCAACCAGAGCCCGCACCTCCTCTTGTGCGGTCTGCAACTGCACGACAAGGAGGTCGCGGCCGACGTCGCGCGGTTGCGCGCGTCCGGGCTGATGGTGCGCAACTGTGCCTTGCCGCTCCTGCTCGGGGCGGCGATGGCGATCGTCGAGACCTTCACCGGCAAGCAGCCCTTCGTCGCCGCGGGCTGCGCCGCGCTGCTCGTGCTCGCGTCGCTCACGTTGATCTCGCAGGGCCGCAAACTCGGGCACTGGGCCGCCATGAAAACGCTGGAACTCTGTTTCTGGCTCCCGGAGCTCGACGACCACTTCGCGCAGGACGACGCTAGTCACAAGTCAGCTTGAACCCGGTCGCCCCCGGCCGGGAGTGAAGCCAGACCTCGTGGCCGCTCTCGTCGCGGAACACGGCGCGATCCGGGCCGAGCAGGGTTATCGTGCCGCGCTGGTAAGGGTTGTCCCAGCCAGGTGGCGCGCTGCGCGCCACGCCGATCTGCGGCACGTCGGCTTCGAAGTAGACGCCCTCGATCAGCGCTTCGTCGACGCCGCAATGGGTGTACAGGTCGAACGGGAACGATCTCCCGGCAGGAGCCGGAGAAGGCGCCGTCGAGCTCGTATCTATCGACGGGACCGCGGGCTCCGTCGAAGAACGCGAGAACGTCAGCGCGACACCGACGATCACCACGGCGACCGCGGTCGCCGCCGCCAAAACCGGCACGAGCCGGCGCTTTCCCCTGCCCACAGCGGGAAGTTCGCCACCGTCGGTGTCAGTGGTTTTGACGGTGTCCGCGAGCGCGGTGAACGCGCCGGCCAACCGCTGTTCGAGTTCATCGCTCATCGAGAAGCTCTCCCAACTTCGCCATCGCCCGTGACGCGCACGTCTTGACCGTGCCGCGCGAAACCCCGAGCGTCGCGGCGATCTCCGCTTCGGACAGCCCGGACCAGTACCGCAGGACCAGCACCTCCTGCTGACGCCGGGGCAGCCGCCGCACCGCGACGATCACCTCACGGTGTTCTTCGGCCAGCAGCAACGCCGCGTCCGCGGGCGGCAGTCCGTCCGGTTCGGGCACCCGCCGATGCCGCCACGCCACCGCGCGCCGCCGGTGCAGCGAACGCGCGCCGTTGACCACCGAGACCCGCAGGTAGCCGGCCGCGCCGTTTTGGTCGGCCAACGACGGCCACCGTCGTTGGAGCGCCACGAAGGCGTCCTGCACGACGTCCTCGGCCTGCGCGTGGCCGCCGGTGAGCAGCACCGCGAGCCGCAACAGGCCGGGCCGTTCGCGCCGGTACAACTCGGCCACCGGTTCTGGCACCGCCACCTCCGTTCTCCACTACCTCCACGCGGGAGGCCGGCCGGAGGTTGACAATCAGAACGACAAAGCCAGAAGTGAGGCGGCGACAGCGACCTCGACACAGCCGCCGAGGACGTCCCCGGTGATACCCCCGAGCCGCTGGACACAGCGCGCGAGCAGGGCGGACGCGGCCAAGTAGGCCAGGGCGACCGCGATCAGCCCGCGCCACCACGGCACGGGGAGTACGGCCAGTCCCGCGAGCACCACGAAGACCACCACCGCCGCGACGACGGGGACCGATCCGGCGACCGTCGCGCCCAGCCCCTCCGGCCGCGCCGAAGGGACACCCCGCGCGCAGCACAGGGAAAGCACGCCCCGGCCGGCGATGATCGCGATCGCGGCGGCCGCGATCCCGTGTCCCGCCGAGATCGCCCCCGCGAGTGCGCCGACCTGCACGAGCAGCACGAAGACAAGCGTCGCGACCCCGGTCGGCCCGGAGTCGCCGCGCCGCATGACGTCGAGCGCGCGCGTGCGGTCGTAGGAGGCGCCGAGACCATCGGCGGTATCGGCGAGCCCGTCGAGATGGAGACCTCGGCTGCCGAGCGCGACCGCACCCAGGGCCAGTGCCGAAGTCGCGAGAGCGGGAAGGCCGATCGCTTCGCCCGCGAAGACGATCAGCCCGGCGACGGCCGCGAGCGGGACGACGGCCAGGGGAGCGAGCACCATCGCGGCGCCCGCCACCCGCCGATCGATCACTCCGGGCGCGGGCACCCGGACCGTCGTCAGGGTCCCGACCGCCATTTTCAGCGCGTCTGTGATCACGTCACGTGAGATCCGCGAGGAGGCCCATGTCGGCGAGGATCGCGCGAGCCGCGCGGAGCGTCGGCACGGCCTGGACGGCGCCGCTGCCCTCGCCGAGCCGGAGCCCGAGGTCGAGGATCGGCTCCAAGGCGAGCGCCTTCAAGGCGAACGCCTGCGAGGGCTCGGTCGAACGATGCCCGGCCAGCCACCACTGCTGGGCGCCCGGAGCGATTTCGCACGCGACGAGCGCGGCCGCCCCGGAGAACACGCCGTCGAGCAACACCGGCACCCCGCGCACCGCCGCCCGCACCAGGAATCCCGCCGTCGCCGCAAGACAAGCGCTGCCCAGCGCCGTCAGCAGAGCGAAGGGGTCCTTCACGGAACCGGCTCGCGCCAACGCGGTTTCGACGACGGCTACCTTCCGCACCCGCCCGTCCTCGTCGATGCCGGTGCCCGTCCCGACGACCTCATCGGCGGCCAGTCCGAGAATCGAAGCGACCACGGCCGCGCAGATCGTCGTGTTGCCGATCCCCATGTCGCCTGGGATCAGCAGATCCGCGCCGCCGTCGATCTCCTCGTCCGCGATGGCCAGCCCGTGCTCGAACGCCCGCAGCGCCTCACCGGGCCCGAGCGCGTCCTCGACATCGATCGACCCGGAACCCCGCCGGACCTTGTGCGCGGTGATTTCGGCGGGCACGTCCACGCCGTCCCAATCCACCGCGATATCCAGCACGCGGACCTTCGCGCCGGTCAACGCGGCCAGCACGCCGACACCGCTCTTGCCCGCGAGGAACACCTGGACCATCGCCGCGGTGACCTCGCGCGGGTACGCCGACATCCCGGAAACACCGTGGTCTCCGGCGAAGACGACCACCCGGACGTCGTCGAGCGGCCGCGGCGGGACGCAGCCGTGCGCGGCACTGAGCCAGGCGGCCAGATCTTCGAGCCGTCCGAGCGCGCCGAGCGGTTTGACCAGGCCGTCCAGCCGGGTCCGCGCCGCGGTTCCGGCGGCGGCGTCCGGGGTGGCGATGGCGAAGGGCATGGCGCGGGCTCCTTTCGTTTTAAGGTGTCAGGCCAGGTCGAGCAGCTTTCCGGCGACGACCAGCACGACCCGATCGGATTCGGCGGCCACCCGGTTGTTCAGTGCGCCGAGCACATCACGGAAAATCCGCCCGGACACCGTCCCAGGCACCACACCGCTGCCGACCTCGTTGCTGACCGCGATCACCGGCACACTCGCCTGCGCCCACGCCGCGAGGAAATCCTCGAGCCGGTCGTCGAGCCGCCGCTCCCAGCCGGCGCGCTGTTCCCAGGCGCCGACCTCGTCGAGTACGCGGCTGATCCAGGTGCCGAGGCAGTCGATGAGCAGGGGATGCGTCGCCGTGCGCAGCACCGTGGCGAGATCGGTCGTCTCGATCGTCCGCCAGTTGCCCGGACGGCGTGCGCGGTGTGCGGCGACGCGCGCGGCCCATTCGGGATCGTCGTCGCCCGGCGGCAATCCGGGGGCGACGTAGTTCAGGTGCGGGTGGCGTGCGGCGAGCCGCTCGGCGTGGTGGGACTTCCCGGAGCGGACGCCGCCCAGTATCAGCACCTTGCCGTCGTCGCGCGAGTAGCGGCGGAGTGCCCGCGCGAGGGTCTCCAGATACCTCGCGAGGCGATGCGTCAGCTTGGTCATACCCGCATTCTCGTGCACGCGCTACGGTTCGCCACGTGCCACTCCGTCAAGCCGCCACCGCTGCCGGACTCGTTACCGGTTACGCCGCCGACGCAGTCTTCGGAGATCCACGTCGCGGCCATCCGGTCGCCGGGTTCGGCCGGGCCGCGCAAGCCCTTGAACAGCGGTTTTGGGCTGACTCGAAGGTGCGGGGCACGGTTTACACGGCTGTGTGCACCGGCGCCGTCACCGGATTGGGCGTAGCCGCTCAACTCGCGACACGAACGCGCCCGTTCGCGCGGTTCGTGCTCACGGCGGCGTCCACCTGGGTGGTTCTCGGCGGACGAGGGCTCGCGGCCGAGGGCGCGACGATGGCCCGGCTGCTCGACGACGGCGATCTGCCCGCCGCGCGGAAGCGGCTTTCCCACCTCTGCGCGCGCGACGCGACCGGCCTCGACACCGAGCAGCTGGCGCGCGCGACCACCGAGTCGATCGCGGAGAACACGTCGGACGCCGTCGTCGCGCCGTTGCTGTGGGGTGCCGTCGCGGGAATCCCGGGTCTGCTTGGCTATCGCGCGCTCAACACGCTCGACGCGATGGTCGGCTACCGGTCTGCGAGGTACGCGAAGTTCGGCTGGGCATCGGCGAGGGCGGACGACCTCGCGAACCTGGTTCCTTCCCGGGTGGGCGCGGCGCTGACCGTGGCGTCCGCGCCGCTGGCCGGCGGGTTCTCGCGGCCCGCGTTCCGCATCTGGCGACGCGACGGCAGCCGCCACCCGAGCCCCAACGCCGGACAGGTCGAAGCCGCTTTCGCGGGCGCCCTCGACGTCCGTCTCGGCGGGACGAACAGCTACGGCGGCCGCACCGAACGCCGCGGCGTCCTCGGTGATGGCCGCGATCCGGAGCCGGTCGACGTGCGCCGCGCGGTCCGGCTGTCGAAAGCGGTCGGCGTCGCCGCGCTCGCGGCCGCCGTCGCGGTGGCGGCCTGCCGGTGACCGGGCTGCTGGTCGCCGGGACGACGTCGGACGCCGGCAAGAGTCTGGTGACCGCCGCGCTGTGCCGCTGGCTCGCGCGGCAGGGGGTGCGGGTGGCGCCGTTCAAGGCGCAGAACATGTCGAACAACTCGATGGTATGCGCGGACGGTGCGGAAATCGGTCGTGCACAATGGCTTCAGGCGCGAGCGGCCGGGGCCGAGCCGGAGGCCGCGATGAATCCGGTGCTGCTGAAACCCGGAAGCGATCGCCGCAGTCACGTGGTCGCGCTCGGGAAGCCGTTCGGCACACTCGAGGCGGGTGAGTACGCGACCGGGCGGGCGGGGCTTGCCGAGATCGCCTTCGACACCTTCGCCTCGCTACGGAAGCGGTTCGACGTCGTCCTGTGCGAGGGCGCCGGCAGTCCCGCCGAGATCAACCTGCGCGCGGGCGACTACGTCAACATGGGGCTGGCAAGGCGATTCGGCCTGCCGGTGGTGGTCGTCGGCGACATCGACCGCGGCGGCGTGATGGCCGCGATGTTCGGGACGGTCGCGTTGCTTTCGGCCGACGACCAGGCGCTGATCTCCGGCTGGATCGTCAACAGGTTCCGGGGTGATGTCGGCCTGCTGCGGCCGGGACTCGAGAGTTTGGCGAAGCTCACCGGACGCGAAGTGCTCGGAGTGCTGCCCTGGCTGGATCAGGTGTGGATCGACTCCGAGGACGCCCTGGCGGCCGCGGGGTGGGGTGCCACCGGCGGTTCGCTGAAGGTCGCTGTCGTGCGGTTTCCGCGGGCCTCCAACGCGACCGACGTGGACGCGTTGGCCGCCGAGCCGGGCGTCTCGGTCACCCTGACGGCTGATCCCGACACGGTCGCTTCCGCCGATGTGGTGATCCTGCCCGGCTCACGGGCGACCGTCGACGATCTGGCCTGGCTGCGTTCCCGAGGTCTTGACGCCGCTGTTCGTGGACGGGTTTCGGCCGGACGGCAGGTGCTGGGAATCTGCGGTGGGTACCAGATGCTGGCCACCGAGATCGAGGACGACGTCGAGTCGGGTGCCGGAACCGTCCACGGCCTCGGCCTCCTGCCGACGCGGGTTTCGTTCGGGGCGGAGAAGGTGCTCGGACGTCCATCGGGTGAATGGCGCGGTCAGCCGGTGGAGGCCTACGAGATCCACCACGGGGTCGTCTCGGCCACCGGACCCGCGGAGTCCTTTTTGGATGGTTACCGGCGCGGTCCGGTCTGGGGCACGATGTGGCACGGCGCGTTCGAGAACGACGGGTTCCGGCGGGCGTGGCTTGGCGAGGTCGCTTCGTGGTCGCCGGTCGCCGGGGCGCCTGGGTTCGCTTCGCTGCGCGAAAGCATGCTGGACCGGCTCGCGGACGCCGTCGAAGAGCACCTCGACACCGAAGCCCTGCTGCGCTTGATCGAGAAGGGCGCGCCCGCGAACCTCCCGTTCGTGCCGCCGGGCGTGCAATGGGAACCCGTCAGCCGGGCTGCGGGCTAGCGTCGCGTGACCCCACAGCGACGCACGGCAGCGGGGGTCACGCGACGCTAACTTCCTTACGCGCCAGCGCCTTCTCGACCAAGGCGCCGAAGGTCA
Source organism: uncultured Actinomycetota bacterium (assembly GCA_963766045.1). Classification (GTDB taxonomy): domain Bacteria; phylum Actinomycetota; class Actinomycetes; order Mycobacteriales; family Pseudonocardiaceae; genus Amycolatopsis. The sequence continues at coordinate 1,436,876 of CAVXYN010000003.1, forward strand.
GGCCGAGGACGGTCCACAGCACCAGCTGCGTGCCGACCGAGGCCAGCCGGAAGCTCCACAGGGTGGAACCCGGGAATCCGGCGGGAACCTCGTCGATCGACGGCAACAGCCAAGCCGCCACCGCGATCACCACGACGTACCCGCCACAGGCGATCAGCCCGCCTCGCCAGGCACCGAGTTTGTCGGCCAGCTTCCGGCCGAACACCGCGGCGAGGATGCCGATCAGCAGCGAAAGCGCCACGAAACCGAAGTACAGCTCGGTCCGGCTCCCGATCGTGCCGGGTTGCCCGACCGCGGGTGGATTCGCGGGATATTTCAGGAACGGCACCAGGAACACGACCACGAACGCCCCGGCCGTGAGCAGGGCCGCGGTCACCCGCGGCCGTAGCGAGCCGAGCCGTCCGTGGACGAAGGCGAACGCCAGCGAGAACAGGCCGCCGACGGCGACGCCGTAGAGCCCGACACCGGTCAGCAGACCGACCGTGCTCTGCACGTCACGACCGACCAGCTCCTCTTCCTCCGGTTCGGCGGCGGCCGGAGCCGCGGGATCGTGGTGAGAGTGGGCCGAGGTCCCCTCGAGACCAATGGCCGTGTCCACCGACGGCTCGCCGAAGAAATACGCGAAAAGGGTCGCCAAGACACCGGCGATCAGGCCCGCGAGCATGCCGCGGACCAACAGGGTCCTCATCATGGGGCGCGCGCCGCCTAGTGGCAGGGGAAGGCCAGCAGGTGCCGGCCGTCGTGGACGAACTCGTGGACGTACGAGTTCGCGAACACCGACATCGCCCCTTGTTCGGCGCTGATGAAATACAGCGTGATCAGGGAAAGGAGGATGACGAGCACCGCCCACGGCAGGATCTCGCGGACCGGGATCCGGATCGGGACGGGTACTGCGGATACCGCTTCGGACATGGCGGTGGACCTCCTCGGGCTAGCGCGGCCTCATAGGGGTGACACGACGGCACCGGGTCTGGCTTCCCCGAGCAGACACGAAGTCCTGCTCGAAGTCACAGTGGCGCGACCGCGCGGAATTTCACCGCGTTCCGGATTCCGTCGTCTGGCCGGTCGAGCGTAGATCTCACCAAAGCGGCCAGTCAATGTGAGAATCCGGGTATGACACCTGCGGTGGCGGCACTGGACGTCGGCGGCACGTCCATCAAGGCGGCCTTGTTCGACGCGGACCTGAAAGACCTGGCCAGCTTGCGCGAGCCGACGGCACGCGGAGCCGACGGCGAGGCGCTCGCGGACCAGGTCGCGCGGATCGTCGGAAAGCTCGGGAAACAGGCCGGGACCGGGACGCCGGACGCCGTCGGCGTGGTGATCCCCGGCATCGTCGACGAGGTCGAACGCGTGGCCCGGTTTTCGGCGAATCTCGACTGGCGGGACGTCCCGTTCGGCGAAATGCTCGACAAGAGACTGGGGCTGCCGTTCGCGTTCGGGCACGACGTCCGCGCCGGCGGGCTCGCGGAGTTCCGCGTCGGGGCGGGCAAGGGCTGTACCGACGCCGCCTTCATTCCGGTCGGCACCGGGATCGCGGCCGCGCTGCTGCTCGACGGCGAGCTGTACGCCGCAGGCGGGCTCGGCGGCGAGGTCGGGCATATCGACGTCGGCCACCGGCTGCCGTGTGGCTGCGGCGCGACGGGGTGTCTGGAGGCGATCTCATCGGCATCGGCGATCGCCCGCCGCTACGCCGAGCACACCGGACGTCCGGCCGAAGGCGCCGAGCAGGTCGTCGACGCCGCCCGGCACGGCGACGAGGCCGCGATCTCCGTGGTCTCCGACGCACTCGACGGCCTGGGGCACGGCATCAAAACGCTGGTCACGCTGCTCGCGCCGGAGGTCGTCGTACTCGGTGGCGGCCTGTTCACCGCCGGCGACTACGTGCTCGAACCCGTGCGGTCCTGGCTGACCGCGAACCTGACGTTCCAGCGGATGCCCGAACTCCGGATCGCCCAGCTCGGCGACGAAGCCGGACGGCTCGGCGCGGCGCTGCTGGCGTTGGACAAGCTCAAGAAGTGATCGAGCGGGCGCCGGCCACCGTCAGGGTGACCGGCGCCCACCGTGTTCAGCCGAGCTGGCGGAGGAAGGCGAGCGAAGGCATGAAGAAGTACTCGCCGCCCTTGAGCGTCACCGCCTGCGGGATCGGGTCCGCGGTCACCGTGTCCGTTCCGGCCCAGTCCCGGGTGTAGGCGGATTCCGGCCGCGGTCCCTGTCCGATGACCGGGTCGAGACCCGGCGGTTTGAAGCCGTCCGGCACCTGCGGGAACCCGGCGTTGTTCGCCCAGATCGCCTGCGTGAACTCGAACTGGTTGGCCAGCACCGAGTTGAACGCCATGAACAGCAGTCCGACCCCGCCGCTCGGGCGGGCCGAGGGCGGTAGGTCGCCGTTCGGGTCGTCCGCACGTTCGCCGTAGGTGACCCCGCGCCTGGCCATCAAGTGCAGCCGTTCGGCTTCGGGATTTTCGAAGCCACCGCTTCCACGCGGGTTCGTCTTCCGGATATGGGCCTGGAACGGACATTTCGCGCCGGCGGCGTCGCTGCCGTAGCTGAAGTTGTTCGGCACCGGGCTTTCCACGCCGTCTTCGCGCTGCGCCGTCAGTGGCGTGCCGTCTTCGAACCGGCCGACGATCATCGCGCCGGCCCGTTCCCGGTCGTCGCCGGTGAGATTCAGCGTGTCGGCCAGATCTTCTTCAGCCTGCTTGAATCGCCGGACGTTCTGCTCCAGTTTGCGGAAAACGAAGTAACTGCCGAAATGAACGGCGGGATCGGGGGCCGCGGTATCCGCGACGAGCACCTGATTCAGCGGCGCGGTCGGATCCCAGGTGGTGATCCCGTCCGTTCCGGCCTCCTCGGCGCGGACGTCTTCGACGAGAAAGAGCGGCTGGCTCCTGCCGTCGACATATCCGAAATGTTCGATTCCTTCGCCTTGGGCGTTCACGCGGCCGAGTCCGGTTTCTTCCGCGACGACGGAAATCGTGGCCGGAAGCAGAGCGAGAACCTCATTCCGGCGTACCGTCATCGGGGCGTCGGCCGCGTCCCCCACGAGGACAACGGCATGGATCTCGTCGTGGTATCCGGCGTCGAACGTGGAACGTGGCGGGTCATTGAGCTTCTCGCGAGTCTCTTGCGTGCGCATCCCGACAACGAAGGATTCATCTTGCGGCGCCTCGATTTCAAGGAACCGGTAGCCTGCGGCGGTCAGCCCGACACCGACGTACGGCGACCCCTTCACGCCGTCGGTCTTGAACTGCTCGACCTCGGTCAGATGCGCCTTCGCCGACTTCATCAGCGGTACGATCGAGGTCAGGAACTGCTTCGCGGTCGCGATTTCGGAAAACCTCAGGAACAGTGCGGAAAAATGGTCGCGGGCGTGCGGCCTGAGGATGTTCGGCTGTAATTCGTCGAGCATCTTCGCGGCGTCGCCGTCCGCTTTCTTCCATTCCAAAGGCATGGTGAGATCGACAGTCATATTCAGAAATCCCCTCCCTGGGAACCCGCGCACCGGCCCCGGCAGGTCCTGCTCGGTCCCCGCCGATGTGCGGGTCGTACTCCCTAATACAACCGATACCGAAAGCTCGGCGTCATCACCCGTAAGTACCCTCGTTCGGGTACTTAATCACCCAAAAGAACCAATGCCCCGAACGCAAGTAGTCCTCTACTCGCGGTAGTTGCACGCGCAACCACCGCGAGTAGAGGACTACTTGCGAGAGGATCGGCTAGGACATCGGGCGATCGGTGGGGGCGATGGGGGAGGGAAGGACGTCGCGTCCGGTCAGGTACGCGTCGACACCGGCCGCGGCCGAACGGCCCTCGGCGATCGCCCACACGATGAGCGACTGGCCCCGGCCCATGTCGCCGGCCACGAACACGTTGTCGAGGCTGGTCTTGAACGCCTTGTCGCGGGCGACGTTGCCGCGCTGGTCGAGCTCTACGTCGAGCGCTTCCAGCAGACCTGCCTTCTCCGGGCCGACGAAGCCCATCGCGAGCAGCACCAGCTGAGCCGGCAGTTCCTGCTCGCTGCCTTCGACCGGGACGAACTTGCCGCCCTCGTTGCGCACCTCGACGAGCTTGAGCGCCCGGACCCGGCCGTCGGAGTCCGCGAGGAACTCCTGGGTGTTGACCGAGTACAGCCGCTCGCCGCCTTCTTCGTGCGCGGACGAAACGCGGTAGATCATCGGGTACGTCGGCCAGGGATGCTGCTCGGCCCGCGAAAGCGGCGGCTTCGGCATGATCTCCAGCTGCGTCACCGACTTCGCGCCCTGACGGTGTGACGTCCCGACGCAGTCCGCGCCGGTGTCGCCACCGCCGATGACGACGACGTCGAGCCCGGCGGCGCTGATCGGCGTGTCCTCGAGTTCGCCGGCCGCGACCCGGTTGGCGTGCGGCAGGAACTCCATCGCCTGGTGGATGCCATCGTGCTCGCGGCCGGTGATCGGCAGATCACGCCACGCCGTCGCGCCACCGGCGAGCACCACCGCGTCGTACGAATTCCGCAGTTCCTCAACGGAAAGATCGACGCCGACGTTCACCGAGGTCCGGAATTCCGTGCCCTCGGCCCGCATCTGGTCGAGCCGCCGGTCGAGCCGGTGCTTCTCCATCTTGAACTCGGGGATGCCGTAGCGCAGCAGCCCGCCGATCTTGTCGGCCCGCTCGAAGACCACGACGCTGTGGCCCGCGCGCGTGAGCTGCTGCGCCGCGGCCAATCCCGACGGGCCGGATCCGATCACCGCCACCTTCTTGCCGGTCTTGGCGACCGGCTCCTGCGGCGTGACCCAGCCTTCTTCGAAGGCCCGGTCGATGATCGAGATCTCGACTCGCTTGATGGTGACGGGATCGTCGTTGATCCCGAGCACACACGCCGTCTCGCACGGCGCCGGGCAAAGGGTCCCGGTGAACTCCGGGAAATTGTTGGTCGCGTGCAGCCGGTCGGCCGCCTCGCGCCAATCGTCGCGCCAGGTCAGCGTGTTCCATTCCGGGATGAGGTTCCCGAGCGGGCAGCCCTGGTGACAGAACGGGATGCCGCAGTCCATACAGCGCCCGGCCTGCTTTTGCAGTTTCGACGTCGCGAAGTCCTCGTAGACCTCGCGCCAGTCCATCAGGCGCAGGTCGACGGGACGGCTCCTCGGCGTCTCGCGCGTGGTGGTCAGAAAGCCCTTGGGGTCAGCCATGTGCGGCCTCCATGATCGCCTCGTTGACGTCGCGTCCATCGCGCTCGGCCTTGGCCTGCGCCGCGAGCACCCGCTTGTAGTCCTTCGGCATGACCTTGCCGAACCGGTCGACGGCGGACTCCCAGTCGGCGAGCAGCGCACGCGCGACCGCGGACTCCGTTTCGTCGTAATGCTTTTCGATCGTCTCGCGCAGGAAGTCCACATCGGACGAATCCAGCGGGTCGATGTCGACCATCTCCGGGTTGACGCGGTGCGCGGGCAGGTCCAGCACGTAGGCGACGCCGCCCGACATCCCGGCCGCGAAGTTCCGCCCGACCCCGCCGAGTACCACCATCCGGCCGCCGGTCATGTACTCGCCGCCGTGGTCGCCGACGCCTTCGACGACGGCAAGCGCGCCCGAGTTGCGCACGCAGAACCGCTCGCCGACCTTGCCGCGGATGAAGATCTCGCCGCTGGTCGCGCCGTAGCCGATGACGTTGCCCGCGATGATGTGCTCTTCGGCGTTGAGCCGCGCCTCGCGCGGCGGCCGCACGATGATCCGGCCACCGGAGAGGCCTTTGCCGACGTAGTCATTGCCGTCGCCGTAGAGCCTGAGCGTGATGCCCTTCGGCACGAACGCGCCGAACGACTGGCCGGCGGTACCGGTGAAGGTCACGTCGATCGTGTTGTCCGGCAGGCCTTCGCCGCCCCACCGCTTGGTGAGCTCGGAGCCGAGCATGGTGCCGACGGTCCGGTTCACGTTGCGCACAGGCAGTTCCAGCCGCACCTTGTCACCGGAGGACAGCGCACCCTCGGCCAGCTGGATCAGCGTGTTGTCGAGTGCCTTCTCCAGCCCGTGGTCCTGCAGGGTCTGCTGGTGGCGGAAGGTGCGCGGCGCGAGCGCGGGCACGTGGAAGATCGGCGACAGGTCGAGCCCGGCGGCCTTCCAGTGGTCCACCGCCTTGCGCTTGTCGAGGATCTCCGCGTGCCCGACGGCCTCGGCGATGGACCGGAAACCCAGCTCCGCCAGGTACTCCCGGACCTCCTGTGCGATGAACTCGAAGAAATTCACCACGTACTCGGCCTTGCCACTGAACTTCTCACGCAGCTTGGGGTTCTGCGTGGCGACGCCGACCGGGCAGGTGTCGAGGTGACACACCCGCATCATGATGCAGCCCGACACGACGAGCGGCGCGGTCGCGAAACCGAACTCCTCGGCACCGAGCAGCGCGGCGATGATGACGTCACGCCCGGTCTTGAGCTGACCGTCGGTCTGCACGACGATCCGGTCGCGCAACCTGTTGGCCAGCAACGTCTGCTGCGTCTCCGCGAGCCCGAGTTCCCACGGGCCGCCGGCGTGCTTGATCGACGACAGCGGGGAAGCACCCGTGCCGCCGTCGTGCCCGGAGATGAGCACGACGTCCGCGTGCGCCTTGGAAACGCCCGCCGCGACCGTGCCGACACCGACCTCGGACACGAGCTTCACGTGGATGCGCGCGGCCGGGTTGGCGTTCTTGAGGTCGTGGATCAGCTGGGCGAGATCCTCGATCGAGTAGATGTCGTGGTGCGGCGGCGGGGAAATGAGCCCGACTCCAGGCGTCGAGTACCGCGTCTTCGCGATCCACGGGTACACCTTCGCGCCGGGCAGCTGCCCGCCCTCGCCGGGCTTCGCGCCCTGCGCCATCTTGATCTGGATGTCGTCGGCGTTGACGAGGTATTCGCTCGTCACGCCGAACCGGCCGCTCGCGACCTGCTTGACCGCGCTGCGGCGTTCGGGATCGTAAAGGCGATCGGCGTCTTCCCCGCCCTCACCGGTGTTCGACTTGCCGCCGAGGCGGTTCATCGCGATGGCCAGGGTTTCGTGCATCTCCGCCGAAATCGAGCCATAGGAGATGGCGCCGGTGGCGAACCGCTTGACGATCGAGGAGACCGGCTCGACCTCCTCGATCGGCACCGGGGTCCGCTCGCCGTACTTGAAGTCGAACAGCCCGCGCAGCGTGTACAGCTTCTCGGCCTGGTCGTTGACGGCCTGCGTGTACTCCTTGAAGACGTCGTACTTCCCGGCCCGCGTGGAGTGCTGGAGCTTGAACACGGTCTGCGGGTTGAACAGATGCGGCTCGCCCTCGCGGCGCCACTGGTAGTCCGCGCCGGTTTCGAGTTCGCGGTGGTTCGCGCGGAAACCGTCGGCGGGGAACGCCCGGCGGTGCCGCTCGGCGACCTCCAGGGCGAGCGTGTCGAAGCCGACGCCGCCGAGGCGGGAAGTGGTGCCGGTGAAGCAGTTCTCGATGACCTCGTCGCCGAGCCCGACCGCCTCGAAGATCTGCGCGCCGGTGTAGGAGGCCACTGTGGACACTCCCATCTTCGACATCGTCTTGCGCACACCCTTGCCCAGCGCCTTGATCAGGTTCGCGGTGGCCTGTTTCCCGGTGACACCGGGGATCAGGCCGCGGTCGGCCAGATCCTCGACGGTCGCCATCGCCATATACGGGTTGACCGCGGCGACGCCGTAGCCGATCAGCAGGGCGATGTGGTGGACCTCGCGCGCGTCGCCGGCCTCGACGATGAGGCCGACCTGCGTGCGGGTCTTCTCGCGCACCAGGTGGTGATGCACCGCGCCGGTGAGCAGCAGCGACGGGATCGCCGCGTGGTTCTCGTCGGTGCCGCGGTCGGACAGCACGATCAGCCGCGCGCCCTCGGCCAGCGCCGCGGACACCTCGGCTCGGATCTCGTCGAGCCGCCGCACGAGCGCCTCGCCGCCGCCGTTGACGTCGTAGGTGCCGTGGACGGTGACCGACTGGAACTCCGGCAGGTCGCCGTCGTCGTTGACGTGCACCAGTTTCGCGAACTCGTCGTTGTCCAGCACCGGGAACGGCAGCACGATCCGGCGACACGACGAAGAGTCGGCCGTCAAGAGGTTCGGCTGCGCGCCGAGCTGAGTGCCGAGCGCGGTGACGAGCTCCTCCCGGATCGCGTCCAGCGGCGGGTTGGTCACCTGGGCGAAGAGCTGGATGAAGTAGTCGAAGATCAGCCGCGGCCGGCTCGACAGGGACGCCAGCGGGGAGTCGTTGCCCATCGAACCGATCGGCTCCGCGCCGGTGCGGGCCATCGGTTCGAGAAGGATGTCGAGTTCCTCTTCGGTGTAGCCGAAGGCCTGCTGGCGGCGCACGAGCGCGGCGTGCAGCGGGATCTCGCGCTCACGCTCGGGGAGCCCGATGAGCGGGAGCAGCCCGTCCTCGACCCACTCGTCGTACGGGTGGGCGGTGGCGAGCTCGTCCTTGATCTCCTCGTCCTCGATGATCCGCCCGGCGGCGGTGTCGACGAGGAACATGCGACCCGGCTCCAACCGTCCTTTTCGGACGATCGTGGACTGCTCGAGCTCCAGCACGCCGACCTCGCTCGCGAGCACGACGAGGCCGTCTTCGGTGACCCAGTAGCGCGCCGGGCGCAGGCCGTTGCGGTCGAGGACCGCGCCGATCTGGGTGCCGTCGGTGAAGGACACGAGCGCGGGGCCGTCCCACGGTTCCATCAGCGTCGAGTGGAATTCGTAGAACGCTCGGCGCGCGGGGTCCATCTCCTGATGGTTCTCCCAGGCCTCCGGGATCATCATCAGCACCGCGTGCGGCAGTGAACGGCCGCCGAGGTGGAGCAGCTCCAGCACCTCGTCGAAGGACGCCGAGTCGCTCGCTCCCCGCGTGATGACCGGGTAGATCCGCTTGAGGTCACCGGGGATCAGGTCGGATTCGAGCAGCGCCTCACGCGCGTCCATCCAGTTCCGGTTGCCGCGCAGGGTGTTGATCTCGCCGTTGTGGGCGACGTACCGGTACGGGTGCGCCAGCGGCCACGACGGGAACGTGTTGGTGGAGAACCGAGAGTGCACCAGGCCGATGGCGCTTGTGACGCGCTCGTCGGTGAGGTCGTCGAAGAACTTCTCGACCTGGGGCTCGGTCAACATTCCTTTGTAGACGATCGTCCGCGAGGACAGGCTCGGGAAATAGACGTCATCGTCGACCAGTTCGTGCTCGGCCCGCTTGCGCACGATGAATGCGGAGCGCTCGAGGGCGAGCCCGTCGAGGGCGTCCTGTCGGCCGGACAGGAAGAGCTGGCTGAAATGCGGCATCGATTCGGCCGCGGTGGGGCCCACATGTTCGGTGTGGACGGGCAGTTCGCGCCAGCCCAGCACGCGCATGCCCTCTTCGGCGGCGACGCGCTCGATGGTCGTCATCGCCTGGCCACGGAGCTTTTCGTCCCGTGGCAGGAAAGCGGTGCCGACGGCGTACGCGCCGGGCGCGGGGAGTTCGAAGTCCACGACGTCGCGATAGAACTCGTCGGGAACCTGGATGAGGATCCCGGCGCCGTCGCCGGTGTCCGGTTCGGCGCCGCGTGCCCCGCGATGTTCCAGATTCCGCAGCGCGATCAGTGCTTTGGCGACGATGCCATGATCGCGTTTCCCGGACAGGTCGGCGACGAACGCGACGCCACAGGCGTCATGTTCGAACTGCGGGTCGTACAGGCCTTCAGAGGCCTCGCTGCCCTTGATGCTGGCACGGTGGGTCACGGCTGGCCGCCTCCCAAGGCGTCGGCGCGACCGGTACCACTCCGTTCGGGTGGTTCGCAATGAACCTGATAACGAAGTGGTCCGGGACCGCGATGGTCAGTCGAGAGGGACGATGCCGCCCACCGAACGGGGGCAGGCATCGAGAAGCCGCACTGCATTGGGCGGCCGATGCGCATATCGGTACTGCGGAGCGCGCTCACTGAGATGTCCGCTCACTTGGATGTCTCAGCGCCGCCCAGCCGTTGTGGTGGTGGCTGGCGGAGCGCGCGGTGTTACTCCCGGGTTCGCCGGTCTTATGAAGATAGTGTGAATTCGCTGTTATCGACATACGTCGCTTGGTCGGGGTGGGAAATGCCACGCGAGCGTTGACTTCAAACATCAAGTGCCCACTACCTGGAATGAGACGTCCACTTGGTGGGGTTGTACCACGCTGACCTGCGCAAACGATCGTTCACGTCGCTGAACAGTGTGACGTGGATCCCGCATTCGAGTGACGAACGCGGGGGTTCGGCTACCTGGAGTGATTGAGAAATCGCCCGAACGGCAGAGTGGTCACCAGGGTCTGAGAGGCTTGGCCGATGGCGGATCGTTACCTGACCGTGGCGGGCACCGGGGTCCACGAGATCGAAATCCGGCGTTCGCGATTCCTGTGCGCGCTCGCGCCGGTGACCTCGGAAGACGCCGCACGACAGGTGATCGCCGCCCGGCGGAAGGCCGATCCGGCGGCACGGCACCACTGCCATGCCTTCGTGCTCGGCGCCGACGGACGCGCCCAGCGGTCCAGCGACGACGGCGAGCCGGCCGGTACCGCGGGGACCCCGATGCTCGAGGTGCTCCGGCGCCGGGAGCTGACCGACACCGTCGCGGTGGTCACGCGGTACTTCGGCGGTGTCCTGCTCGGCGCGGGCGGCCTGATCCGCGCCTACGGCCAGGCCGTCTCGGAAGCCGTCGACACGATCGGGGTACGGGAGTACCGGCGGCTACGGCTGGTGGAGGTCGTCGTCGACTACGACCGGGCGGGCCGTCTCGAGAACGACCTCCGGTCCTCGCCGTACCTGCTGCACGCGACGCGCTTCGAAGACCTCGCGCACTTCGACGTCGGCCTCGCCCCCGATGAGGCCGATGGCTTCCACGCCTGGCTCGCCGACCTCACCGGCGGTGAGGCCCTCGCCGCCGAAACCGGCGAAACCTGGCTCCCCACCCCGTGACCAGAAGGGTCACACGCGTGATTGGAGAGGCAACACGTGTGTGACCCTGCCAATCACGCGTGTGACCCCCTCAGTCACGGGTGTGGCCTTTTGATCACGGGCGAGCCACTCGTCCCGGGTGATGGCGTACTCGACTTCGCCCTGCTCGGAGCCGGGGATCGCGTCCGGCCAGTTCTCGTGGAAGGTCCGGACGAACCGCATCCCGATTTTTTCCATCACGCGGCGCGACCCGGTGTTGACCGTCATGGTGGCGGCCCAGACCCGGTCGATCCCGAGTTCGGTGAAGCCTTTGTGTAGCAGCGCGAGTGATCCTTCGGTGGCGTACCCCATCCCCCAGGAGGCGCGACTCAACCGGTACCCCAGTTCCGGATCATCCGTGGCGGAACCACGCAGTGGCCGGAAATGGAACCACCCGAGAAAAGCGCCGCTTGATTTCTCGATCGCCGCCCAGAACCCGTAACCGGGGAAACGCTCGTAGTAACCGAGAAAAGCGGGTAGGTCAAGATTTTCGATCTCCGCCCGATCGGCGGGTTTGCCCATTGAGGAACCGCATGACTTCCGGATCGTCATAGAGCGCGAACAGGTCGTCGACGTCGGCCTCGGTGAACTGCCGCAGCAGCAGCCGCTCGGTCTCCAGAAACACACGCATGATCCGATCGTGGCGCCCCCAACGCGCCTGGAGCAAGCGTTTTACGCCGCGAGCGTCGGCGCCGGTTTCACTGCTCCCAGTGCCGCGATCCCCGCATCGGTCAGCATGGCGGGGACACGTTCGCCCCACCGGCCGCCGCGGGCGGGCGCCACCAGGCCAAGATGGGCCAGGCGGTGCGCGGTGTGCTGATCGCAGCAGGCGAGACCGTCGACGAACAGGTCCGGTTCGCAACTGCAGCTGATTTCGGCGTGGCCCTCTGCCACGGCTCTCAGGGTGGCCCGCTCACGATGGTTCAACTCGGTCCGAACGTCCATGGCGCGCCTCCTTTCTTCTCGCTGAGAACAGTCAAACCCATACCACCGACAGTTTCCGTCTTCTCTGATGCGAAGTCGTGGATTTAGGGCGGACTTAAGGGTGGCGAGTCGCGGATTTAAGGGTGAACGGTGCTCACCCCTACGGGTTTTCTCCGGTCATTCGGGCAGGCGCCATGACGAGAGGGTCATCTTGAAGGATTCCGAATCCTTCAAGATGACCCTCTTGGCTTGCGATGTGGCTGTTGTTACCGATGTGACTCCGGGGGTTTACTTCTGATGCGGAGCGACGTATTCCTTCGCTTCGGGAGCCTCGAAAAGCGGCTTCACGTACTTGACGCCGCCCTCGGCCGTCGCGTCCGGTGTCGCCGCGTACACCTGCCGTGTCGCCGGGGTGCCCGGCTTCGAGAAGTCGAGTGCCGCCACGAGGTCCTCGGTGCTCGCCGACGTCGTCTGCTTCAACGCCGCGGCGATGCCGTCCCGGGTGAGGTCCTTGTTCTCGCAGGCCTTCTTGAGCACCGCGCCCCACACCTCACCGACCGCGTAGCCGTAGGGGACGCCGCCGTTCGGGGTCTCCTTGTACGCCGCCTTGTACTTCGTCGCGACGTCCTTGGCCTTGGGGATGTCGGCGGAGAACGGGACACTGCTCGCCACGACGGTCAGCTTGTCGAGCGCGTTGGCGGCGGGGCTCTTCAGCAGCACTGGGTCGAACACCGGGTTGTTGCCGAGCACCGGCACGTTCAGCCCGAGCGCCTTGTTCGCCGCGAGCGCGGAACCGGTCTGGGTCGGCGTGGTGGTCAGGACGATCATCTTCACGCCGTCGCCCTTGAGACCGGTGACGATGTTGGTGAGGTCGTTGTCGGTCGAGGTCACCTTGACCTCTTTGAGCGTGAGGTTGTGCTTCTTGGCGTAGAACTGCGAGCCGCGCAGGCCGTTCTTGCCGTACTCACCGTCGATGTAGACGTGACCGATCGTGTCGCCGTCTTTCAGATTGCCCAGTTCCTGCATATACGACAGGCCGTCGATGATCTCCAGGTCGTAGGTCGTTCCGACGATCATCACGTACGGGTTGTCGAGCAGTTCCGAAGACCACGACGCGGGCGCGGCGACTGTCTTGTCCGAGGCGATGTTCTGCTTCAGCGCGGCGACCACCGGGGAGCCGAGCAGCTGGACGAACCCGAGCACCTTCGGCTCGATCTGCGGGTACAGCGTCTTGGCGGTGTCCGCCTTGTAGCCGTGGTCGACCTGTTCCAGTTTCACCTGGCGCCCGCACGCCCCGCCGGCGGAGTTGAAGTCCTTGGCCCATAGCTCGTTGCCCTGCGTGATGCCGAGCCCGAGGTTCTTGAACACGCCGGTCTTGTCGGTCATCACCCCGAGGGTGATCTCGGAGGCCGTGACCCCCTTGTCCGCCTTGACGCCCGAACCGTCCGCCCCCGAGGACCCCGAGTCGCTCGCCTTCGTACTGCACGCCGAGAGGGCGAGGACCGCCGCCAGCGCGACGACCGGATATTTTCGCTTCATTTGCCTTGCTCCTCCGGGAGATGAGGTTTCTTCGAGGGAGTGATGCGCCGGGAGATCCGGCGGCCGATCGCGGCGAGCCCGCCCGGTTCGAACAGCACCACGAGGATGATCGCGGCGCCGTAGACGAACGAGCTGACCAGGATCGGGGTCAGTGCGCCGTCCCCGGTTCCGGAGAACCAGCCGAGATCGGCGGAGTACAGCGAGAGCACCTGCGGCAGCCCGTTGACGATCAGCGCGCCGACGAGCGCGCCGGACACCGAACCGAGTCCCCCGATGATCACCATCGCCAGGAAGGCGATGGAGATGTTGATGCCGTACGTGCCGAATTCGCTTTCGTCGGGTTTGAGGATGTCGAACCAGAGCACCGTCATCGCGCCCGCGAGCCCCGCGTACGCGGAGGAGACCGCGAACGCGCCCGCCTTCGCCCTCGTGACGCTGACGCCCATCACGGAAGCCGCGGCCTCGTTGTCGCGTACCGCGCGCCAGGAGCGGCCGACGCGGCTGTTGACGGCGGCGCGTGCGACGACGAAGGCGATGATCGTCAGGGCGAGGAACAGGTACCAGATCCGCTCCGCCTGCCGGATCGGGACGCCCATCAGATCGATTTCGGGGCCGCCGTTGGTGAACGGGAAGCCGAACAGCGAGAACGGCGCCGGCGTACGTCCGGTCGACGTCCCGCCGGTGAGCGTCTCGGCCGACTGTCCTAAGTAGAGCCCCAAGAAGACGAGCGACAGGGAGGCGACGCCAAGGTAGATCCCGCGCAACCGTCCGGAAACCGGTGCGAACGCCAGTCCCAGCACCGCCGCGATGACGACCGCGCCGAGGAGGGAAAGACCCGGGTCGAGGCCGAAGCCGAACACGCGCTCGTCGTCGGTCGGTCCGGAAAGGACGGTGTAGCCGGTCGCCCCGGCGAGCAGGAAGAAGGCATGCGCCAAGGACAATTGGCCCGCCTGGCCGACCAGCAGGGTCAGCCCGATGGCGCCGACCCCGCCGATCATCATGTACTGCCCGGCCTTCAGCCAGGCGGCGTCGAGATAGAGCGGGATCGCCAGCAGGACCACCAGGATCGCGATCCAGCCGAGTGCCCGGATGATCCGTGCCCGGTCGCGTTTCGCGGGTGGCGTCGGTGGCGCGGCGGCAGGGGCTTTCACAGCGGTGTCAGACACGTGTGCTCTCCCTTGTCCCGAACAACCCCGACGGCCGCACCACCAGGACCACGAGCATCACCAGGAAGACAGCGCTCTTGGAGAAGTCGAACGACACGTACTGCGCGGAAAGCGCCTCGACGAGCCCGACGACAAGGCCGCCGACCACCGCGCCCGCCGTCGAGTCCAGCCCGCCGAGGATGGCCGCGGGGAACGCCGCGAGCGCGATCGAATGCGTGCCGCGTGAGAGGCCGGCACCGGAGAAGTCCTGTGTGGCGATGAAGAGCACCGCGACTCCGGCGAGCAGACCGGCGACGAGCCAGGCGGTCGCCGTCACCCGGGAACTGCGGATGCCCATCAGCGCGGCGGCTTCCCGGTTCTCGGCCTGGGCGCGCATCGCGACGCCCCAGTTCGAGTACTTGAACGCGAGGGTGAACGCGGTGATCAGGATGGCCGCGACGAGCAAGGCGACCAGATGCGTGCGGAACAGCGTGATCCCGCCGAGCTGGAACGGCTGCGCGTCCCAGGCGTCGCCGAGGAACGGCAACGTGACGCCAAGCCGTCGCACGATTTCCTCGGTGATGATCACGTCGACGCCGATGGTCAGCAGCGCCAGGCTGTTCGCGTCCGCGTGCCGTGAGCGAGAGAGCAGAAGCCGTTCGAGCAGCAAGGCGAGCAGGCCGGCCGACACGATGCCGACCAGCGACGCACCCGCCCAGCCGAGTGAGTCCCGGGTCACCACGACCAGGAAGCCGCCGAAGAGCACGAGCGAGCCGTGGGCGAAGTTGACCACCTCGGTGGCCTTGAAGATGATCACGAAACCCAGCGCCAGCAACGCGAACACCGCGCCCTTGCCGAGTCCGTTCACCACGAGCTGCAGGAAAGTGTTCACGCGCTGGCCTCCGTGCCGAGGTATGCCCTGATCACGTCCGGATCCGACTGGACTTCGGCCGGTGTCCCGTCGGCGATGCGCCTGCCGAAGTCGAGGACGGTCACCCGGTCCGCGATACCCATCACCAGCCCCATGTCGTGTTCCACCAGCAGGATCGAGATGCCGAGTTCGTCGCGGACTTCGCGGATCGTCCCGGCCAGTTCGGCGGTTTCGGTCGCGTTCATCCCGGCCGCGGGCTCGTCGAGCAGCAGCAGGACGGGCTCGACGGCGAGCGCGCGGGCGAGGTCGACGCGTTTCACGGCGCCGTACGGAAGGGCGCCGACGGGGAGGTCCACCAGCGCGCCGATGCCGAGGAAATCGCAGATCTCCTTGGCCCGCGCCGAATGCCGCCGTTCGGCCCTGGTCGTCCATGGCAGGCGGAGGCCGCAGGAGAGGAAGCCGCCCTTGGTCAGGGCGTGGCGGCCGAGCATGACGTTGTCGAGCACGGTCGAGCCGGGAGAGAGGGCGGCGTTCTGGAACGACCGGCCGACGCCCATACCGGCCAGCCGATGCGGCGGGAGGCCGCTCAAGACGGCGTCGCCGAGCCGGACCTGGCCGACGTTCGCGTGGTAAAGCCCGCTGATCACGTTGAAACAGCTGGATTTCCCGGCACCGTTCGGGCCGATGAGCGCGTGCAGCGAACCGGAGGCGACGGTGAACGAGACGTCGTCCAGCGCGCGGATCCCGCCGAAGCGCAGGGTCACGTTCTCGACCCGCAACTCGGGCGGTGTCATCCGACCCACCTCGACAGGGTGCGGCCGGCGCGCTGCTTGCGGGCGTCTTCGGCCTCGGCTTCGGCGGTGGCCTGCGATTCGGCGTGCCCGCCGAGGTAGAGCCGCTGGACGTCCTCGCTCGCGGCGAGTTCGGCGGTCGTGCCGGACAGCGCGACCCTGCCGACTTCGAGGACGATCGCGTGATCGGCCACCCGCAGCGCCATCACGGCGTTCTGCTCGACCAGGACCACTGCCGTGCCCTGGTCGTGGATCTCGCGGACGATGGCACCGATCTGCTCGACGATCTTCGGGGCCAGGCCAAGCGACGGTTCGTCGAGCAGCAGCAGACGGGGGCCGGACATCAGCGCGCGGCCGATCGCGAGCATCTGCTGTTCGCCACCGGAGAGGAGGCCGGCGCGCTGTTTCGCGCGTTCGGAAAGCACTGGGAACAGCTCGTCGACCCGCTTGCGGGCGGCGGTGCGCTGCTCGGGGGAGCGGGCGCCGATCCCGCCCGCCCGCAGGTTCTCCTCGACCGTCATCCGAGCGAAGATCTGCCGGCCTTCGGGGACCCCGACGATGCCGAGCCCGACGATGCGGGCCGGGTCCAGCTTGCCGAGCGGCTTGCCGTCGTAGCGGACTTCGCCGCCGGAAACGGAGCCGCGGTGCATGCGCAGTGTCCCCGAGATCGTCCTCAGCAGCGTCGACTTCCCGGCCCCGTTGCTGCCGAGGACCGCGAGCACGCCGTCAGGGGAAACGTCGAGGTCAACGCCGTGCAGAGCGGCCACCGAACGGCCGTACCGCACCTCAAGGTCACGCACACTCAGCAAGCCGCCTCCTCCGTTCGTGTGACACGAGTCACGATCGGTGGCGGCAATCCTGCGTTGACCCCCCTAGATCCGTTACCCCCACCTGGAGAGGTCCCCGGACACAAATCGGACACAGTGTTTGTCTATCGCGCGCTGACGAAAACTCGCCGAAGGGGCGTCGACCTGCAGACACGTCACCTGGGCGTGAAGGCGCCCCTTCATCGAGTTTCCGGGGGGGGGGGCCTTCGGCCCGAAAGACGCGCGCGACGGGTGAAGTCTCCGTCGGGCGCGGAGCGCCCTTGGGGAGACCTTGTGGTGCTGTTGGAGGCTCTGCTCAGGCGCGACGTCGGCGGAAGAGGAACCAGCCGATGGCGATCGCGGCGGCGAGGAGGGCGGTGGTCGTCACGGCCAGCGGCAGGATGCTGCCGTCGCCGGTGCTCTCGGACGCCGCCGAGACCGCGGCGGTGGTCGGAGCGGCGACCTCGCTCGTAGTCAGCGGGGCGCTGGTGTCGGCCGTGGGGGAAGCCTGCGCACCTCCGGCCGATTCACCGGCCGATTCGCTCTTCGCGCGGGCGAAATCGACGTCGGAGCAGGAGTAGTAGGTGTCCGGCGTGCTGGAGTTCTGCCAGATCGTGTAGATCACGTGGCGACCGGTCTTACCCGACGGCAGCTTGCCGTCGAGGGAGTAGGAACGGTTCCGCGACACCGGGTCGGTGGCGGTCAGGAACGGTTTGGCGTCGAGGTCGGACCAGCTCAGCGGCTCGGAGGGGTCGTAACCGTTCTTCGTCGCGTACAGCCGGAAGGTCCCCTTATGCGGGATGGTCTCCCGGTACTCGAAGGTGAAGTCGGCCCCGGAGGACACCTTCGTCGCCGGCCCGTCCGGATCCGGGACGTCCAGGCTCTCGAACTCTTCGAGGCCCGCGCTGCACAGCTTCCCGTCCGGGATCAGCTGCCGGTCCCGGCCGTCGACGTCGGCGACCCGGATGTTGTCCCAGTCGGCCACCCCTCTGGTCACCGCCCGGCTGACCGGGTTGTCCATCGCGCCGTGCGCGGAAGCCGGTGTCCCGGCCAGCGCCGTCAGGAAGAGCGGAGTCACGGCGACCACGAGCAGCCTGCGGAAAGACGTCATACCGAGGACACGGATGCGGCCCGGGCGTGGTTCAGCGGGTCACAGGAGGCCTGCCTCGGAGGCCTTGCCGATGGCTTCGACGCGGTTCCGCGCGCCGAGCTTGTGGAGGGCGGACTGGAGGTAGGTCTTCACCGTGTTGCGCGCCAGCCCGGTGGACTCGGCGATCTCCGGGTTGGTCTGGCCCTGCGCGGCGAGGCGTAGGACCTCGTACTCACGCCGGGTCAGGCCGCTGCGGGCCAGCGCGTCCGAACGCTGCCCGTCGTCGGGGAAGATGCGTGGATCGACGACGCGCTCGCCGCGCAGCACCCGCCGCAACGCCGCCACCAGATCGGTGCCGGCGACGTCCTTGAGCAGGCAGCCGTTCGCCCCGGAGTCCAGCGCCGCCCGCACCCCTTGATGGTCGCCGTGTGCGGTGAAGACCACGATCAGCCCGGCCGGATGGACCCGCCTCAGCTCCGAGATCACCTCCGGCGCGAGCATGTCGGGCAGCCGCAGGTCCAGCAGGATCAACGCCGGCCGCAGCTCGGTCACCCGTTGGATCGCCACGCGGCCCGATTCCGCCGAGCCGATCACGGTCAGCGCGGGGTCGTAGCGCAGCAGCAGGCTCACCCCGTCGCGGACCACCGGATGGTCGTCCACGACGAGTACGGTCACGGGCGGTGGCACGGTTCCGGTACCCACGCGCGCAAGGTGCACCCGTCTTCCTCGTCGCGGACCAGACTGACCCGGCCACCGAGCCGCGCGGCGCGTTCGGCCAGCGCGCGCAGCCCCATCCCGGTCCCGGGCGCGGCTTCTTCGGCCCGATGGCCGGTGCCGTCGTCGGCCACGACCACCTGCACGCCGTCGTCGCTGGGCAGGAGACTGACCACGACCGATAGCGCTTCGGCGTGCTTCTCGACGTTGAGCAGTCCTTCCCGGACGGCGGACACCAGCAGGCCGGTGCGTTCGGCGTCCAGCGGCGGCACCGGCGCGAGCTGGACGAACCTCGCCGGCACACCGCACCGGGCCTGGAACGACCGGCAGTGTTCGGTCAGCTCCACCGGCAACGCGCGTTCCGGGCTCGATTCGGACAGCGCCAGCAGCGACTCGCGCAGCGCGCGGGACGCGGCCGACACATCGCCCTCAAGCCGCCGCAGCCGCGATTCGAGCGCCGGGTTGTCGCTGATGTCCTCGTGCAGGTTCCGCACCTGGACACCGATGGAGAACAGCAGCGCGCCGACCGAATCGTGCAAGGCGCTCTGCATCCGGAGCCGTTCGGCCGACACCGCGGTTTCGCGGGTGGATTGGGCGACCGTCGCGAGCTGCAGCGCCCGGCCGGCTTCCTCGGCGATGTCCTCCAGGCACTTCACCGCGTCGTCGCCGAAGTCGCGGGGCTCGCGCATGGCGGCGTAGGCGATGGCCACCGTCTCGGTCTTGCCGCCGACATGGCTCACGATCGGGACCGCGATCATCGCCGCGAGGCCCTCGCCGCGCACCTGTGCGTC
Source organism: uncultured Actinomycetota bacterium (assembly GCA_963766045.1). Classification (GTDB taxonomy): domain Bacteria; phylum Actinomycetota; class Actinomycetes; order Mycobacteriales; family Pseudonocardiaceae; genus Amycolatopsis. The sequence continues at coordinate 1,456,475 of CAVXYN010000003.1, forward strand.
GAACTGGTGGGTGATACTCGGCGAGCTGACGTAGTCGGTGACCCGGACCGGCCTACCCAGCGCCAGCACCCGCCCTCCGATGCCCTGGCCGATCGGTACGGCGAGATCCTGGAGCGCGTCCGTGCGGTTGCCCGACATCCAGCGGATCACCGCCTGCTCGGGGCCGGTCAGCTCGGCGACGAACCCGGAATGCGTGCCGATCGAATCGCGGATCAGCCGCGCCGTCCCGTTGAGCGCCGCGACCCGGTCGAGGGTGCCGAGCAGCTCCTCGCGCTCGCGCAGAAGCCCGCCGAGCACCGCACTGTGTTCGGTGGCGAGATCTTCCGCAACGTGCCGTTTAGCCGTCACGCGCTCACGATCGCACACTGAGCGTGCTTTCGGACATACCCGACCGGAGAGGGTGCGAGACTGCGCGGAAGCCGCCGGTTGACTTGAATGGGCGGGTGGAGATCCTGTCCGACGCGGCCACGCTGGCGCTGTATACGACCGACGCGTCCAACTACCGGCACGTGCCGCGCGGGGTGGTGCTGCCCCGGAGTGTCCAAGACGTGATCGACGCCGTCGCCGCCTGCCGCGAGTCCGGGCTGCCGGTGATCGCCCGCGGCGGCGGTACCAGCGTCGCGGGCAACTCGTGCGGACCGGGTGTCGTGATCGACACGTCGCGCCATCTCGGCGGAGTGCTCGACCTCGACCCTTCGTCGGCCACGGCCAGGGTGGCGCCCGGGACGGTGCTCGACGACCTCCAGGCGCTCGCCGCCCCGCACGGGCTCCGGTTCGGCCCCGACCCCTCGACGCATTCGCGGTGCACGATCGGCGGGATGATCGGCAACAACGCCTGCGGTTCACATTCGGTCGCGTGGGGGCGCACGGTCGACGTCGTGCGGGAGCTGGACGTGCTGCTCTACGACGGCACCCGGCTCACGGTCGGACCGACGCCACCGTCCGAAGTGGACGCGCGGGCGGCGCGGCCAGGCACCGAGGGCTGGGTCTATTCGGAGTTGCGTTCGCTGGTGCGGGAAAACCTGGCACTGCTGCGCACCGAACTGTCCACCTGGGGCCGTCGGGTGTCCGGGTACGGACTGGAACATCTGTTGCCGGAGAACGGTTTCGACGTCGCCAAGGCACTGGTCGGCAGCGAGGGTACCTGCGTGACAGTGCTCGAAGCGACCGTCTCACTCGCGGAAGTGCCGAAGCACAAGGTCCTCGCGGTGCTCGGGTTCGAGTCCGACATCGCCGCGGCCGACGCCGTTCCCGCGATCCTGCCCTGGTCGCCGCTGACCGTCGAGGGCGTCGACGCCGACCTCGTCGCGATGCTCGAACCCGGGCGTGCCGAAGGACTTCCGCCTGGTGGCGCCTGGTTGTTCATCGAGATGGCCGACTCCGGGCAGGCTCGGAAACTGATCGCCGACCTGGAGAGCGTCCTCACCGGCTCCGCCCTGCTCGACGACCCGGCCGCGCAACGGCGGCTGTGGCGGATCCGCGAGGAGGGCGCCGGGCTCGCGACCCGGCTGGCGGGCGGCGCGGAGGCGTGGCCCGGCTGGGAGGACGCCGCGGTCCCGCCCGAACGTCTCGGCGCGTACCTGCGCGAGTTCAAACAACTCATGCGGGACCACGGCCGGAAGAGTGTCGTCTACGGCCACTACGGCGAGGGCTGCCTGCATCTGCGGCTCGACTTCGATCTGCTGTCCCCGCAAGGGATCGCCGGGTTCCGGTCGTTCCTGGAACAGGCCGCGGACCTGGTCGCCGCGCACGGCGGCTCGCTGTCCGGGGAGCACGGCGACGGCCAGGCGCGGTCCGAGCTGCTGCCCCGGATGTACAGCCGCGAAATGCTCGATCTGTTCGCGCGGTTCAAAGGGATCTTCGATCCGGCGGGCAAGATGAACCCCGGTATCCTGGTCGACTCGCGGCCGGTCGACGCCGATCTGCGCGTCCGCCGCGCGCCGCTCGAACTCGAAGACGTCACCGCGCTCGCGTATCCGGAGGATCGCGGGAGTTTCGGCCAGGCGATGCGGCGTTGTGTCGGCGTCGGGAAATGCCGCGACACCACCGGTCCCGGTGTGATGTGCCCGAGTTATCGCGCCACGCGCGAGGAGAAGCATTCGACGCGGGGGCGTGCGCATCTGCTCGCCGAGATGATCAACGGCGAGCTGATCACCGACGGCTGGCGCTCGGATGAGGTCGCCGACGCGCTCGATCTGTGCCTGTCGTGCAAGGGCTGCCTGTCCGATTGCCCGGTCGATGTCGATATGGCGACTTATAAGGCGGAATTCCTGCACCAGCACCACAAGGGCCGGCTGCGTCCGGCGTCGCACTACTCGATGGGGTGGCTGCCGTTGTGGCTCCGCGCGGCCGCGATGGCACCCCGCCTGGCGAACACGGTCGGAAGCCGGTTTTCCGGGCTCCTGAAGCGGATCGGCGGGATCGCGCCGGAACGTGAGCTGCCGACTTTCGCGCGGACGCCGTTCACCCGGCGGCGTGCGGATCTCCGGCGCTGGGCGACGGGTGCGAAACCCGTCGTCCTCTGGCCGGATTCGTTCAACAACTACCTGACACCGGACGTCCTCGACGCCGCGACCGAAGTGCTCACGGCTGCCGGGTACGACGTCGTCCTGCCCGATCGCGGCGTCTGCTGCGGGCTGACCTGGGTCTCCACCGGACAGCTCGAAGTCGCGCGGAAAGTGTTGCGCCGCACCGTTTCCATCCTCGAACCGTACCTGCGCGCCGGATACCAGGTCGCCGGTCTGGAACCGAGCTGTACCGCCTTGTTCCGCGGCGACCTCCCGGGGCTGCTGCCCGGCGACCCTGTCGCGGCACTGCTCGCGGAGCAGACCCGGACCTTCGCCGAGCTGCTCGCCGATTCACCGGTCGAGTTCCGGGAGCTGGACGTCGAAGCGATCAGTCAGGTCCACTGCCATCAGCACGCCGTCCTCGGCTTCGCTCCCGACGAGGCCGCGATGCGGGCGGCGGGTATCCACAATTCCACAATGGATTCCGGATGCTGTGGACTGGCCGGGAACTTCGGCTTCGAACGCGGACACTACGACGTTTCCGTCGCCTGCGCCGAAGATCGGATGCTGCCCGCGATCCGCGCGGCGGCCGACGGTACCGAGGTGATCGCGGACGGCTTCAGTTGCCGGACCCAGATCGAGCAGCTGAACGGGCACAAGGCCGTGCACCTCGCCGAACTGCTGCGCCGGGCGCTGCCTTAGCGTCTTTGCGCCGTCGACAAGGCTTTGCCGGTGTAGCCGCCATCGGCCAGACCCAGCTCACACCACGGTGGACGGCGTGCGGCGCTGGTAGCAGCTTTCGTGCGGCGGGGTGGCGCGTGAAGGCCCCCTTCCCTCGGCTCAGCCGAAGAAACTCGACGCCTTCATGTACTTCCACGCACCGACGAGCAGTGACCGGCACGCCACGATTGCCCTTCGGCCCAAATAACCGTCTTTGGGCATGGTGAGGAGCCCGCTGCCGCTGTGGGCGGCGGGCTCCTCGTTGCGCTATCAGGCGAAGGCGCGGTGGTCGGTGTGGCGCCTGGGTGTTTGTAGCGGGTCCAGATACTGCGGCGGAATGAACTCCGGTAAGCCGTCGGTGGCCATGCGGACTTGCCAGTCCCCGTGGTGAATCAGGCGGTGATGGAACGAGCAGAGCAGGCAGAGGTTGCACAGGTCGGTCGGGCCGCCGTCTGCCCAGTGATCAATATGGTGGGCGTGACAGCGCTTCGGTCTGCGTTGGCATCCGGGGAAGGAGCAGCCCTGGTCGCGGAGGTTGAGGGCGCGGCGTTGTGCGGGGGTGACGAAGCGTTTGATCCGTCCGACGTCCAGGGGTTCGCCGGCGGCGCTCAGGACGGCGGGGAGCATCAGGCAGTCGCAGGCGGCCATGCGGGCGTCGCGGGCACTCATTTCACCGACGAAGTCCAGGCATGCTGTGCCTAGGCCGGTCATCAGCTGGTCGAGGGTGACGGTGACCATCACCATGGTCCGATATCCATTCGTACCTGGTTGGTCGGGGCAGGCGATGGCCAGGTCCAACAGGTCGGCCCAGGCGTCGCCTTGGCGTTGGGGGACGGTGCGGTGATCGGCCTGCCCGAACTCGTCGATCGGTCGTTTCTGCGCGTAGGCGTCGATCGCCGCGGCGGTCCGTGTCCCCAACTCGTCGTCGAGTAGTCCGGTCAATTTCCAGAAGCCGTCCTTCCGCCGCTGCAGGTGGAGTTCCCGCCGCGGTGGTGTGGGGTCGGGGTCTTTCGGTTCGGCGCCGTCGGGGTCGAGGTGGGCGAGGAGGTCGTGGCCGAGGTTGGTGATATCCGCCGGTGCGGTTTTCCGGGCGTACTCGACGAGGATTTCCTCGGCGCTGTCGCGGTTGTCTGGGGAGACGTGGTCGGGGATCTTCCGCAGGACCTGCACGATCCGATCCACGTGCGTGTCCCCGAGTGCGCCTTCCGCGGCTGCGGCGGCGGTCGCGGGGGCGAGGGCCGGGATTGCGGTGCCGTCCAGGCCGCGGGTGGGGTTCAATGCCAGCGCCCGGTCCATGATGGCTTTCGCTTCAGCCCGGGAAATCCTGGCCACTTCTTCCAGCCATGACCGGGTACAGGAATGCCCGAACAAGTCGTTCGGGCCGCGTGTCTCGATTTCCGCGAGATAGGTTCCCAAGACCGCCGACGCGGCGCGGATCGTCGCCAAGGTCTGTGTCACGCCGTGGGCGAGTTCCAGCTTCCCGGCCCGCCACAACTCCTGCGGCCGCTCGGAAATAACGGGAACCTCGGTCTCGGACACCCCACAATTCTACCGCAAAATATCGAACAGGTGTTCGTAATTTTAGGTCATCTGAGAACTGTACGTATTCACACTATCGGATGGTCGGAAGCATTTCGCGGCTACAGGTGTCTCGCCATCGGGATCCAGGAGGGCTCAGTGCGGGTGGTCGGGATTCGCTCAGCGTGTCGCTGGCGTCGCGGCTGTCGGTCTATACCGCGTTCATCGGTTTGCTCCAGGCGTAGCGGGCAAGTGGGGGAGTCTTGCTTCACGCGCCGAGGCGGATCTTCGTCCCATCGGGTGGACATTTCTCTTGCGGCCGACCGAATCCCCTTATGCGCGGAGAGTCGGTTGTGACAGCCGAAGAACGAACTCTGGGGAGAATCATGTTCGCACGCTGGAGAACCGCTGTATTCATGATCATCATGGTGCTCGTGGGCTCATTCGCGGCAGCGCCACCCGCGTCGGCCGGACCGATCGCCATCGAGTCCGCCGCCGATTGTGAGCGCGGGGCACGAGGTTTTGTGGATATCCCGGACAATCTCACCGGCGAGGTGGTGAGGGGGCCGATCGTGATCGGGACGATCATCGTCGAACTGCACAAGGGCTACGTCCAAGGCCTGCGAGGGTGGGCCAAGATGCGCGGGACCACCAACAACGGCGACATGGTGTGGATGGACTGGACCACGGACGGCGGTGCCACCTGGGTTCAGTGCGGGCCGTTCTTCGCGATAGCCACGTTCCAGACCAAGACCAGTGCCGCCCAGCGAACCAATCCGTCGACGGCGTGGCGGTTCAGGGCCTGCGGAATGATGAAGGACATCAGGCCGCATCGCTGCACCGACTGGTGGTGACCGTCTACAATGGATTGATCTGAACCGTTAGCCCGAAAGGGCGGCCGAGTGGGCACTGTTCTGCGTCCGCACGGGGCAACTGTGCGGCCGGGTCTTCCCGGCCGCGCGGTTGCCGCTCACCATCGGCTCCATGACTGCCACTTATCCCGCGGCCAAGGACGATCCTGCGGTCCCCATGGGGGCGATCTACGCCGAGTATCCGCCGATGTCCAAGGTCGTCTTCCCGAGTGGCTGTGAAGGCTGGCTCGTGACCCGGTACGAAGACGTCCGGAAGGTGTTCTCCGACGCGCGATTCTCGCGCGACCTGCTCGGCCCCGGCGCCCCGTGTCTCATCGAGCCGGGCGACTTTTCGACGGGTGAGCACAGCATCCTGAACATGGACCCGCCGGACCACACCCGGCTGCGGAAACTGTCGGCGCAGGCTTTCACCGTCCGCCGGATCGCCGGGCTGCGGGCACGGATCCAAGAGATCGCCGACGGCCTGCTGGACACGATGGCCGAGCACGGGCCGCCGGCGGATCTGGTGGAGCTGTTCGCCTTCCCGTTGCCGACAGCGGTCATGTGCGAACTGCTCGGTGTCCCGTTCGAGGGGCGCGCGCGGTTCCGGCAGTGGTCGCGAGTGATCGTCACTCCCGTTCGGCACACGCCGGAGGAGGTCGCGCAGGCGCGTCTGGACGGGGCGGACGACATGGCCGCACTCGTGGCCGTCAAACGGAGATCCCCGGGCGAAGACCTGTTGAGTGCGCTGGTCCACGCTCGCGACGAGGACGGCGACCGGCTCACCGAACCCGAACTGATCGACCTCGCCACGCAGCTTCTGCTTGCCGGGCACGAAACCACCGTCAGCCTGATCGGGACCGGTGTCGTCCTGCTCAGCAGGCATCCGGACCAGCTCGCCGCCCTGCGAGCCGACCACAGTCTGCTTCCCGGCGCCGTCGAGGAGATCATGCGCTACGACGGCCCGGCCGACGCGTCGCTGCTCCGGGTCGCGCTCGAAGACGTCGAACTGGGCGGGATCCTGGTCCGGCGCGGTGAGGCGGTGCTGGCCCACACCGGAGCGGCCAACCGCGACGAGGCCGCTTTCCCCGGCGCGTCACGGTTCGACATCCGGCGCCGGAACGCGCCACAGCTGGGCTTCGGGCACGGCGTCCACTTCTGCCTCGGCGCGGCGCTGGCCCGGCTCGAAGGTGAGATCGCGCTGCGGTCCCTCTTCGACCGGCTGCCAGGGCTGGACGTGGCTGTCCCGCATTCGGCCATCGAATGGCGGCCGCCGCTTTCGGTGCGTGGCCCGGAGGCCGTCCCGGTGACCTGGTGAGGCGCGGTTAGCCGCTGTGCTCCAGCAGCGTTTTCGCCGCGCCGAGTACCAGCCGGCAGACGGCGTCGGGATCCGCGCTGGCCAGCGGTTCCTTGCCGGTGATCTCCCGGACCAGCCCGATGCCGAGCAGCCACGCCAGGACGAGATCGGCGCGCAGCTCGGCGTCGTCGGCGTCGGTCAGCGTGGCGAGGACCTCCGCGTACTCCTCGCCGAGTTGGCGGCGGACCGCGGCCGCCGCGCTGTCGTGGCCCGTCGAGCGCAGGTAGGCGTCGAGCGTGCGGTCTCGTCCGGTGTCCGACTTGAGCATGCTGCGCAACGCGGTGCCGAGCAGTTCCGCCGGCGGTGTCACGGCGATCTGCTCCCGCCCGCCGCGGGCGAGGACCTCCTCGAAAAGGGCGTCCTTCGAACCGAAGTAGCGGAACAGCAGCGCCTGGTTCACCCCGGCGAGTTTCGCGATGTCGCGCACGGTCGTCCGGTCGAATCCGCGCTCCGCGAACAGGGCCCCTGCCGCGTCGAGCAGAGCCGCCCTTGTCGCGGCCGCGTCACGCTTGCGGACCTGCTGTTCTGCCGTCATCGAGCCTCCCGGTCCGCACAGGCTAACCGTAGGGCGCTCGGTAAGCGCATTGACGCTTTCAGTGATCATGGCTAGCGTTGTAAGCAGCTGCTTACAACTGCGAAACCGGGGGGGTTCCGGATGACCACCACGAACAGCGAGCCCATCGCGTACCCGTTCAACGAGGACGCCGGGCTCGATCTCAACGAGGCCTACGCGGCCGCCCGCGACACCGAGGGCATGATCCGCATACGGATGCCTCACGGCGAGCCGGCCTGGCTCGCCACCCGCTACGCCGACGCACGACTGGTCCTCGGGGACCGGCGTTTCTCGCGCGCGATGGCCGCGGAGAAGGACGAGCCGCGGATGGTGCCGGGCAGGCGGCCCGGCGGAATCCTGAGCATGGATCCGCCGGACCACACCCGGCTGCGCACGCTGGTCGCGAAGGCGTTCACCATGCGCCGCGTCGAATTGCTGCGGCCGCGCGTCGCGGAACTGGCGTCCGGGCTGATCGACGACATGAAGGCCGCCGGACAGCCCGCCGACCTGGTCGAGGACTACGCGCTGCCGATCCCGGTCGCGGTCATCTGCGAACTGCTCGGGGTGCCTGCCGGAGACCGGCCGAAGTTCCGCGTGTGGAGCGACGCCGCGCTGTCGACCAGCCCGCTGAGCACGGAACAGATGGAGGCCAACCAGAACGAGCTGCGGGCGTACATGCACGTGCTCGTCGAGGAACACCGCACCGACCCACAGGACGACCTGATGACCGCGCTGATCGAAGCACGCGACGTCCGCGACAGGCTGAGCGAGCTGGAACTGGTCGACATGTGCATCGGCATCCTCATCGCCGGTCACGAGACCACCGCCAGCCAGATCCCCAACTTCGTCTACTCGCTGCTCGAACAACCCGAACAGCTGGCGCGGCTGCGCGACGACCTGGACCTCATCCCCGCGGCCGTCGAAGAACTGCTCCGGTTCGTCCCGTTGGGCGCGGGCGCCGGATTCGCCCGCTACGCCACGGAAGACGTCCAGGTGGGCGACGTTCTGGTGAAGGCGGGTGAGCCGGTGATGGTCGCGATCGGCGCGGCCAACCGGGACGCGCTCCAGTTCAAATCCGCCGAAAGCCTCGAATTCGGCCGGGAAGCCAACCAGCATCTGGGTTTCGGCCACGGTGTCCACCATTGCCTCGGCGCACCCCTGGCGCGCTTGGAACTGCAAGAGGGTCTGCGCGCGTTGTTGCGCGATCTCCCCGGACTGCACCTCGCCGGAGATATCGTGTGGAAGACGCAGATGCTGGTGCGGGGACCCCGCTCCATGCCGATCGGATGGTGACGATGACCTGGAATGTCGAAGTCGACGGACAGATGTGCATCGGTTCGGGGATGTGCGCCTCACTGGTGCCCGAGGTCTTCGAACTCGAAGGTGCCACCGCGACGGTGCTGACGGGCGAGGTGAAGCCGGACGAGATCGTGCTCGACGCGGCGGATTCCTGTCCGGCCATGGCCATCGAGGTGACCGAAATGGGTGAGGTGATCGGCCCCCGCCCCTAAGTCCGCCCGAAAGGTCCGGAAAATGCGTGGCGGCCTGAAGAAAAGGGGCGTAGGACGGCTGGGTGACCGAAGAGAAGCTGACCGTCAGAACCCTGACCGCCGATGATTTCCCCGCCTTCGCGGAGATGCTGGCTCGCGCTTTCCTCGGCGACACCAACGAGGTACAGCGCAATCGCGAGGCCATGGTCTTCGAGCCCGAGCGGACGCACTGCGTCTTCGACGGCGACGAACTGATCGGGGCGGGGGAGATCCTCACCCGGAAGGTGACACTTCCCGGAGCCGGGCCGAGTCCGGTCGCCGCGGTGACCTCGGTCGGCGTGGCTCCGGGACACCGGAGGCGGGGCGCGCTCACCCGCGTCATGCGGGCGCAGCTGCATGGCCTGCACGAGGCGGGCGCCGAACCGATCGCCGCGCTGTGGGCGTCCGAAGGGCTCATCTACGGCCGCTTCGGTTACGGGCTCGCCGCCCAGTTCCTTCGGGGGAAGGTCGCGAAGGGTTCGTCGTTCCGGCCTGGCACCGAGCTCGAGGGCGCGCGCGTGCGGGAAGTCCCGCGCGAGCAGGCGATCCCGCTGATCAAGGCGATCTACGAGAAGGAGGCGCCGCTGCGGGTCGGCGCGCTCGACCGGCCGGAGGGAGCCTGGAAATTCTGGCTCGACGACCCGGAAGAGCGTCGCAAGGGGGCGAGTTCGCTCAGGTTCGCCATGCTGCCGGACGGTTACGCGATCTACAGCGTCAAACAGGAATGGTCCGAGGAAGGACCGTGCGGGACGCTGAATCTGGTGGAACTGGTCGCGACCACGCCGCAGACCTACGCCGCTCTGCATCGCTTCCTGCTCGATTACGACCTGATCTCGACCGTCGAGATGTACACCGCCGTCGACGAGCCGCTCATGCACCTGCTCGCCGATCCTCGCAAGCTGAGCCGCTCCGTGGGCGACTCACTGTGGATCCGTTTGGTGGACGTCGATCGCGCTCTGGTGGCCCGCCGCTACAGCGCGCCCGCGGATCTCGTCTTCGGTGTCCAGGACGATTTCTGCCCGTGGAACACCGGAAACTGGCGGCTGGTCGCCGACGCCGACGGCAACGCCGACGTGACGAGCACCGATGCCGCGCCGGACCTGGAGCTGACCGCCGCCGACCTCGGCGCGATCTTCCTCGGCGGCACCAGGCCGAGCACGCTGGCCGCGGCCGGGCGGATCAGGCAGCTCACCGCCGGGGCGATTTCCCGGGCCACGGCGGCATTCGCCACCGATCGCGAACCCTCCTGCCTAGAGACGTTTTAGTCCAGCACGCCCTGCTCGGTCACCACGGCGGTGATCAGTTCCGACGGCGTCACGTCGAACGCCGGGTTGAAGACTTCGGCGCCTTCGGGGGCAACGGTTGTCCCGCCGAACCGGACGACCTCGCCGGGATCGCGTTCCTCGATCACGATCCCGGCGCCGTCCGGCATCGAAATGTCCACAGTGGACGAAGGGGCGACGACCACGAACGGGACGTGGTGGTACGCCGCCGCGATCGCCAGTCCGTAGGTGCCGATCTTGTTGGCGACGTCGCCGTTCGCGGCGATCCGGTCGGCGCCGACGAGGACGCAGTCGACCATGCCCCTCGCCATCGCGGCGGCGGCCGCGCCGTCGGGCTGGATCCGGTACGGCACACCGGCTTCGGCGAGTTCCCAGGCTGTCAGCCGCGCGCCCTGCAAGAGTGGCCGCGTTTCGTCGACCAGAACGGATTCGACCAGGCCGCGGGCGTGCAGATGCCAGACGACGCCGAGGGCGCTGCCCCACGCAACCGTCGCGAGGCTTCCGGTGTTGCAGTGGCTGAGCAGGCGCATCGGCCGTCGCGGGCAGTTCTCGAGAACGACCTCGGCGGCCAGCCTGGAGGCTTCCCGGTTGACGCGTTCGTCCTCGTCGAGGATCGCCAGCGCTTCGGCCAGCACAGCGTCTTTTCCTTGCGGCAACTTCGCGAGCGCGCGGGCCACACCCCAGCTCAGGTTGACCGCCGTCGGCCTGGCTTTGGCGACGCGTTCCGCCTCGGCCTCGACGTGATGGGCGCTGCCGCCCGCACGAGCGGCGAGAGCCACCCCGAGCGCGCCCGCCGCTCCCAGTGCCGGCGCGCCACGGACCGCGAGCCGCCCGATGGCGTCGACGAGCTCACTGACGGTGCGCAACTCGAGGATCCGGTACTCGCCGGGAAGCGCGCACTGGTCGATGATCGCGACGGCGTCGCCGGTCCAGTCGATCGTCCTGCGCATCGCGCTCCCCGTAATCCAGTTGGCCCGGCCAGGCCCGTTCGATGAGGATGCCGTTCGTGACCATTCAACGGCAGCATCCGCCCGGCCTGCACCCCACGCCCACCTACCACCACGTCACGATCGTCGAAGGACGCCGGGACGTCCACCTCGCCGGGCAGTGCCCGCTCGCGGAAGACGGCAAGGTCGTCGAGGGCGACGTTCTCGCCCAGGTCGACCAGGTCGTCGCGAATACCGCCGCCGCGCTTTCCTACGCCGGGGCTACTCCGGCGGACGTCGTGCGGACCGTGGTCTACGTGGTCACCTCCGATCGCGACGTCCTTTCGGCGGTGTGGGACCGGTTCGTCGAGTCCGAGATCGGAAAGGCCTTCACGACCGCGAGCACGCTGCTCGGCGTCGCCCAGCTCGGCTACACCGGGCAGCTCGTCGAACTCGACGTCACCGCCGCGCTCGCCTGACCTCGCGTCACAATCCCGCCATGAGGTCCGTCTCGGTGATCCCTGGACCCTGCCCCTCCCGGATGAACCACTCGACGCCGAACGCCTGCGCGAAGCCTTCGTCCGGCATGGCGAGGAAGAACGACTCCTCGCTGATCTGGCTCGCGTGTGCGCGCATCGCGGCTCGCTTGTACGTCAGGTAGTCGGCGACATCGACCCGCGCGGTCAGCTCGGCCTCGGGCTTGCCGTACTCCTGGCCTTCCTCGAAGTCGGGCAGATCCTCCGCCTTCATCTGGCCGGTCCGCACCGCTTCCTCCATGCCACGGCGCGTCTCGTCCCGGTTGCCCGTGCCCTGGTAGACCCGCGGTGTGCCGGCCAGTTCCGCGGCGCGTACCCCCACGCGGTACACCTGGATATGGTCCGGGTGTCCGTAGCCGCCGTTGTCGTCATAGATGGTCAGGACGTCGGCCTGCTCCTCGCGAAGGATCGCGGCGAGCTGCTGCGCGGCCACCTCGACGTCGGCCTGCCAGAACGTGCCGGGCTCGTCGTTGCGCGGCTCGCCCATCATGCCGGAATCGGTGTACCCCAGGAATTCCACGCGTTTGGCGCCGAGGATCTCGGCCGAAGCATGCGTCTCCTCGACGCGCCGATGCCACAGTTCCTCTCCGTCGCCGAGGAATCCCTCCGGAACCTCGCCGGCCTCGCCCCTGGTCGCGACGACGAGCACGACACGGTGGCCTTCCTCGAAGGCCTTGCGCATGACGCCGCCGGCGACGATGCACTCGTCGTCGGGATGGGCATGAAAACTCACCAGTGTGGCCATGGTGGGGAAACTACAACCCACCACTGACATATTCCGGCTGCCTCAGGTCTCGTGAGTGGCGATGAGGGTTCTATTGAGCCGAAAGGCAAAGGTGTCGTGTCGGACTTCGACCGGACACTGGTGTCACGGTTGCCCCCACTGTCACCAGAGATCACCTCGGCGGGGTAGTGAAGGGCTCCTTGCCTACCCTCAGGGTAGGCAAGGAGGCCTTCACGGCCGGCTGAACGCCTGCGCGGGGGTGACCCACCCACGCCACCTTTGCCCAATCCCTCAATAACCGTCATTACCACTCACGGGCGGGCGGCAACCTGGAATTGGTGCTCCGCTGATGGCGAAAACAACTGACGGTATCGAAGTCGAGGGCACCGTCGTCGAGTGCCTGCGCGACGCCACCTTCAGGGTGGAGCTCGAGAACGGGCACAAGGTGCTGGCGCATATCAGCGGGAAGATCCGGCGGAACTACATCAAGATCTTGCCGTACGACCGGGTGCTCGTGGAGCTCAGCTCATACGACCTCACTCGTGGCCGGATCCTCTACAGGTACCGGACGTAGCGGTCCGGTAAGACGGGGCATTGGAACGGAGGCCAGGGCGGCCGTGAGCCGCTGGAGGTGAGGAGCGGGCGACTCGAGCAGCGGAAGGCGCACTGTCGCGTTCGGGATGATCCCGAGCTCGGCCAGTGCGGCCTTCGCCATGGTGGCCCCTGTCGACGTGCGCATGACGGCGTCGATCAAGGGAATCAGCGAACCGTGGATCGCCTTCGCCGCGTCGAGGTCGCCGTTGCGGACCGCCCGGATGAGGTCGGCGTTGCGGTCGGCGACGACATGGCCCACGACGCTGACCACCCCGGTGGCGCCGCAGGCGAGATACGGCAGGTTGAGTTCGTCGATGCCGCAGTAATAGGCCAAGGACGTGCGGGCCATGACGGACATCGCTTCGAACAGGTCGCCCTTCGCATCCTTGACCGCCCGGATGCGGGGGTGGCCTGCCAGCTCGATCAGCGCCGGCGCTTCCATCGCGATGCCTGCGCGTGCGGGGACGTCGTAGAGCATCACGGGTAGCTCGGTGGCGTCGGCCACCGCCGCGCAATGGGCCACCACCCCGGCCTGAGTCGGCCTGGAGTAGTAGGGGCAGACGAGCAGCAGCGCGTCGGCACCGGCGGCTTCGGCTTCGCGTGCGCGCCGAACGCTGGCGACTGTGTCGTACGTGCCGACGCCGGCGATCACCCGGGCTCGGTTGTCCGATCGTGCCGCCACGGCACGGACGAGCCCGGCTGCCTCGGCGTCGGTGAGGGTGGGCGATTCGCCGGTGGTCCCGCCGACGACGATGCCGTCGCATCCGGTGGCCAGCAGGTGGTCCACGAGGTTCGCGAGCCCGGGTTCGCTGATCGCGCCACCGGGCCGCATCGGCGTCACCATGGCGACGAGGTTGGAGCCGAAGAGGAGGTCGGCGGGGAGTCGCGAGTCGGTCATGGTTCGATCTTGCGTCGCTCGACAGGTGTGGTCCAGCGATGCTTTCTTGCCGATATTGCGTAGTGTTGCTTCATGATCGAGGTCGGGGCATTGCGTGCGTTGCGGTCGGTGGCCGCTCTCGGGACGCTGGCACGGGCGGCCGACGAGCTCGGATTCACGGCTTCGGCGGTGTCGCAGCAGATCAAGAGGCTGGAACGCCAGGTCGGTATGCCGGTGCTCGCTCCGGCGGGACGCGGGGTCGTCCTGACACCGGCCGGGCAGGCCATCGTCGACTCGGCACCCGAGGTGTTCCAGGCGCTGGAGCGCTGCGTCGAAGCGGCTCAATCGGTCGCGGAGGGAGCGCCGCGCGGCATCCTCCGCGTGGTCGCCTTCTCGACCGCTGTCCGCGGGCTGCTCGCTCGCACCGTTCCACGGCTGTCGTCGCGCTGCCCGGAACTACAGGTGCACATCACCGAGCAGGACCCCGACCAAGCCCTGCGCGGCGTCGATGCCGGTATCGCCGACCTCGCGCTCGTCCACGACGCCGACGGATTGCCGCCTCCGCTGCCCTCGTCCTTGACCCAGCGCCATATCCACACCGACTTCGGCGACGTCGTCATGGATCGGACGCATCCGCTCGCGCGGCTCGACCGTCCGCTGACGAGCGCCGACCTCGCCGGTCACGCGTGGGTGGCCAGCCCGCCCGGCACGGTGTGCCACCAGTGGTTTCAGCGGCTGGTCGCCGATCCCGACGTACGTCATCTGATCGACGACTTCTCCACCCAGCTGTCGTTGGTCGCCTCGGGTGAGGTCATCGCCCTCATCCCTCGGCTTGCCCGCCCGCCTCTGGGAGAGGGGCTGGTCTCCCGGCCACTGCGGCGGCCGCCGAGGCGCGAGGTGCACGCCGCGTGGCGGCGCAGCGCCGACGCCAGCCCCGCCATCCAAGCGGTACTCGCGGAACTGCGGTTACCGCAAGTAGAGGACTGATTGCGATCAGGGGAGCCCCGCGAGCGACTTCTCGAGGGCGGTTTCGGACAGCTCGTTGTCGACCATGTCCCCGGCCAGGTACGCGCCGTACGCCGGGAGGTCGAGGTGCGCGTGGCCGCATAGCGCGGTCAGTATCACCTTCTCCTCGCCGGTTTCCTTGCACCGCAACGCTTCCTCGATACAGGCGGCGAGCGCGTGCGTCGGTTCGGGCGCGGGGATGATGCCTTCCGCTCGGGCGAATCGCACCCCGGCGGCGAAGCAGTCCTGCTGGTTGATGGCGGTCGCCTCGATCAGCCCGAGTTCGTGGATATGGGAGATCAGCGGCGACATCCCGTGGTAGCGCAGGCCACCGGCGTGGATCGGGTCCGGGATGAACTCGTGGCCGAGGGTGTGCATCTTCAGCAACGGGGTCAGCCCGGCGGTGTCGCCGAAGTCGTACGCGTACTTCCCACGGGTGAGCGAGGGGCACGCCGCCGGTTCGACCGCGCGGATCACGGGGTCCATCCGCCCGGCGAGTTTCTCGCGCAGGAAGGGGAAAGCGAGCCCGCCGAAGTTGGAGCCACCGCCGGTGCAGCCGACGAGGACGTCCGGGGTGTCACCGGCGAGCTCGAACTGCTTGAGCGCCTCCTCACCGATGATCGTCTGGTGCAACAGCACGTGGTTGAGGACGCTGCCGAGCGCGTACCGCGTGTTCCCGTCCGCCGCGGCCTGCTCGACCGCCTCACTGATGGCGATGCCGAGGCTCCCGGTGGAATCCGGGTCGGCCGCCAGGATCGCCCTGCCGGACTCGGTCAGCTCGGACGGGCTCGGGTGCACCGTCGCGCCGAAGGTCTCCATCATCAGCTTGCGGTAGGGCTTCTGGTCGAACGAAGCGCGGACCTGCCATACCTCGCATTCCAGCCCGAAGGTGGCGCAGGCGAACGCGAGCGCGCTGCCCCACTGCCCGGCGCCGGTCTCCGTGGTCAGCCTGGTGACACCCTCCGCCGCGTTGTAGAACGCCTGCGGCACGGCGGTGTTCGGTTTGTGCGAGCCGACCGGGCTCACACCTTCGTACTTGTAGTAGATGCGCGCCGGGGTGCCGAGCGCCTTCTCCAGCCGCCTCGCGCGGTACAGCGGCGACGGCCGCCAGAGCCGGTAGACGTCCAGGACCTCTTCGGGAATGTCGACGTAGCTGTCGGTGGTGACCTCTTGGGCGATGAGCGCCTGCGGGAACAGCGGCGCGAGGTCGTCGGGACCGACCGGCTCGCGGGTTCCGGGATGCAGGGGCGGTGGTGGCGGCTCCGGGAGATCCGGGATGACGTTGTACCACCGGGTCGGCATATCCGCTTCGTCGAGGATGTACTTCGTCCGCTCCACCAGCAGCCTCCTGCGCCGTTGCGTTCGAGCTCCGGGACCGGTCTCCCAACCTAAGCGCACCGGCGGCGACACGCCAGTGATCACGGCTACGGTGGCGGCATGGGGAACCTCGTCCTGCTCGACGCGCCGTCCAATCTCGGCCTCCGTCCACCCGCCGAAGGGGTCGTTCCCGGTTGCTACAAGGCCCCGGGTGCGCTGCGCGATCATGGCCTGCTCACTCGATTGGGCGCTTCCGACGGCGGCGTGGTCACTCCGCCGCGGTACCTGCCCGACTGGTCGCCCGAAAGCGGAGTACGCAACGCGGCCGGGATCGCGGACTACACGAACGTCCTCGCCGGACGACTCGCGAGGATCCGCGCCGACGGCGGTTTCCCGGTCGTCCTCGGCGGCGACTGCTCCATCGCGCTCGCCGCGATGCTGACGCTTCGCCGCGAAGGCCGCTTCGGCATCGTGTACTTCGACGGCCACGACGACTTCCGTCACCTCGGCAACTCACCCCACGTCGCCGCGGTCGGCGGAGAGGCGCTCGCCGTCGTGACCGGCCGCGGCGCGCCCGAACTCGCCGACGTCGACGGCCTTTCGCCGTACGTCCGCGACGAGGACGTCCTCGTACTGGGAGTGCGCGAAGAGGAATCCGCCGAGTCCCGCGCCGCCGGCCTCCGCGTCGTGACGAGCCAGGACGTCATGGCGAACGGCACGGCCGGAGCGCTCGCGGCCGCACGCGAGATCTTCGCGCCGCTGGACGGATTCTGGATCCACGTGGACATCGACACCCTCGACCCCGACTTCGTGTCCGCTGTGGACAGTCCCGACCCAGGTGGGCTCTCCCCGGACACGCTCGTCGAGCTCCTTCGCGGACTCCTGACGATCCCAGGTGCCGCTGGATTCGAGCTCACCATCTTCGATCCCGATCTCGACCCCGATGGCATGCAAGCCGCCCTGGTGACGGACTCCCTCGTCCGCGCCTTCGCCCGTGAGGAGAACGAATGACGAACCGGACCGAGCAGGTGGCCGTCGCCGACGGCTCGTTCGGCGCCCCGATCTGGCTGCCCGAATCCGGTCGAGGCCCAGGCCTGGTCCTGATCCAGGAGATCTTCGGCCTCGACGACTACCTCGAGTCGGTCGCCACCGACCTGGCCGCACTCGGCTACGTCGTCGCCGTGCCGGAACTGTTCTGGCGGGTCGCGCCCGGCTGGTCGTCCACCCACGACGAAGCGGGAGTCTCGGCGTCGATGGAGGTTTCCGGCCGGTTCGATCCCGCGACCGGGGTTTCCGACGTGCTGGCGACACTGGCCACGCTGCGCTCACTGCCCGAGTGCGACGGCCGGGCCGGTCTCTTCGGCTTCTGTCTCGGCGGCTCGCTCGCCTTCACTTCCGCCGCCGACGGCGACCCGGACGTCGCCGTCTCGTACTACGGCTCGCGCGTGCCAAGCCAGCTTCCGTTGCTGGACAAGATCAGCTGCCCCATCCAGTTCCAGTTCGGCGGCGCGGATCCGTACATCCCGATCGAGGGCGTCCGGAAACTCGAGGAAGCCGTCGCAGGGCATCCGGGTGCGGAGATCCACATCCACGAGGGCGCCGGGCACGCGTTCCACAACCACGTCGCGCCGATGTTCCACCAGCCCGAGCCCGCTGCCGCCGCATGGGCGCTGACCTTGGAGTTCCTGAACCGGACCCTGGCCGTGTAGTCGCCAACTAAATGCGGGTCAGCCGGTGACCTGGTAGCCGCTCGTCCGGTTCCGGCCGGTGTGCTTCGCCTGGTACAGCGCCCGGTCCGCGACCGAGATCAGGTCGTCGAGTTCGGTCATGCCCGGCCGGTCGGCGAGGCCGATGGACACGGTGACGTGCTCCGGGAGGTCACCGGCCCGGCCGGCGACCCGTGAGCGGATCCGTTCCGCGATCGCGTGTGCGTGCACGGCGGGCGTGTCGGGAAGCAGGACGACGAATTCCTCGCCGCCGAAGCGGCCGACGAGGTCGGTACCGCGGACCTCGGTCCGCAGCGTCTCGGCGATGGCCGCGAGGTACCGGTCGCCGACGAGGTGGCCGTGCCGGTCGTTGATCAGCTTGAACCGGTCGACGTCGAGCATCAGCAGGCTGGTGTGCCTGCCCGCGCGCCGCGCCCGGTCGAGTTCGTCGGCCGCGGCCTCCCGCCACGCCTTGGCGTTGAGCAGCCCGGTCTTGGCGTCGCTGCGCGCCTGCCGCTTCAGCTGCCGCAACAGCACCCCGCGGTGCAGCACCAGCGTGATCCCGACGATCAGCAGCAGAACCACCGGCCAGTCCCGCAGCGCCCAGGCCAGGACGACACCGAGCGCGATCGTCGCCGCTTCGAGGCTGTACTCGAACGGCTTCGCCAATGCGTCGCGGAGTTTGTCGTGCGGTGTGCCGTAGTACACCGCGATGGTCATCAACACGGTGTTGACCAGCAGGAACACCGCCCCTGCCGCGACGATCAGCGCGAACGACCGCACGTCGCGGGGGAGGACGCCGAAGGAGCCCGCGAACCGGCCGAGGAACGCGGCGGCGGCGAACCCGGACAGCACGGTCGCCGAGGCGGAGAACGTCCGCCGGAACAGCGGGTTCGGCTGCCCCCGGAACCAGCGGTAGAAGAACGACGCGGTGATGACCACCGCGGCCAGGCCAGGGTGCAGCAGCAGGACCGCGGCGAACATCCACACGCTGTCCAGCGAGATATGCGGAGTGCCCGCGAACCGCTCCCGTATCCTCTCGACCGGACGCGACAGCTCCGTGTACAGCACGACGCAGGAAATGAGTACGGCGAACGGGACCACGTCTCCCGTACCGAGCGGGACGCGGAGAAAAGTCCAGACCGATGCGGCGATCGCCACGACGTCCACCAGGAGGACGAAGCCGATCAAACCCCGGTTGGGTAACCGCCACAGCGCCCAATTCGTTAGCGCCACGAAGAAAACGTAACCGGTTGGATACGAGGTGTCACTACGCTGTACGGGTAGGCGTGTGGACACCACGCGTTACCGGACCCAGCGGAGGGGGTGAGTCCGATGCGCGGGCAGAACTGGTGAGTGCGGGTTCCGGTCAAAGGGGGTGTAGAGGGGCCACGTGGCGCCAAGCCCGGGTGGCCGGAACAGCCACTACGAGACCGGCGAGTGCGATGACCGAGACCGTCGTCGCGGGCGAACCGAGTACGCCGACGAGCAGGCCGCCGGCGATCAGCCCGATTCCCTGCACGGCGATGAGTCCCGACCCGGCGAGGCCGAACGCCTGGCCTCGTTCGGTGTCGGGCACCAACCGCATGAACGTGGTGCTTGCCGTGACCTGGTATGCGGCGCACATTCCCGACAGGACCAGCAGACCGGCCGCGAACGGCAGCGACGGCCGGAACCAGAACGCGGCCAGCGGGGCGATGGCGCCGAGTGCAAGCACCCCGACGATCCGCAGTCTCACCTCGGGCCGGACCCAGCGGCCGAGGACGAACACCCCGAGCACGATCCCGGCCGGATGCGCCGCGAGCAGCAGCCCCGCCGTCGCCGCGCCCCCACCGATTTCGGCGGCGTAGGGCACGGCGAGCCCTTCCGGCACGATGACGAACCCCGCCAGCCACGCCAGGCCGACCAGCGAACGCAGCCTGGGATCGCGCCAGATCGTGCGGGCTCCCGCGGAAAGCCGGATCAGCGTCGACGTCCGTTCCCCGGGAGCACTCGTCGCGGGACGCGCTCGGACACCCAGTCGCAGCACGATCGCGGAGACGCCGAACGTGACCGCGTCGAGAGCCAGCCCACGGCCGGGGCCGATCGCGGCGATCACCGCGCCGCCGAGGGCGAACCCGGCGAGCTGGCCGATCTGGTTGGTGATCTTGAGCAACGACTGGCCGAGGACGTACTGCTCCCCGGACAGTACCGACGGCAGCACGGCGGCCTGCGCGGCGGTGAACGGCGCGTTGGCCAGCTGCACCACCACGAGGACGGCGGCGAGCAGCGGCAACGGGATACCGGGGACGGCGAGGACCGCGACGAGCGCCGCGCGGATCAGGTCGGAGGTGACCATCACCGCGCGGCGGGGGAATCTGTCGGCGAGACCGCTGAGCAGCGGGCCGCCGAGGAGGTCGGGCAGGTAGGTGAGCGCGTAGGTCAGCGCCGGCCAGGTCGCGGAGTTGGTCCGCTGGAACACCAGCACCGACAACGCGACCCTGGCCACCTGGTCGCCGAGGATCGACTGGAGCTCCGCGAACCAGATGGCCCGCAGTTCTCCGACCGCGAGGACCTGCCGGAAGGTCGCCGTACCGCTCACGAGGTGGGTCACCCCCGTCACGCGTTCGGATTCACCGCACCACGCAACGTACCTCGCCGGACGCGCTCAGTGAACGCGTTCGGCGCGAATTACTCCGTGCCGCAGGTGATCTTCGGCTGCGGGTTGTAATGCACGTTGCGGGTGTGGCGGCGCACCTCACGGCCGGTGGCGGCGTCGCGGACGACGCGCGTGTCCGACGTCGTGAAGCCCGGGGCGCCGTTGCCGGGCTTGCAGTTCTCGGCCGGACCCGGCTTCGTCGGCGGCGCGGACTCGTTGGTGCGCCCGCCCGGGATCGACTCGACGTTGTACTTCTTCGTGCCCCACAGGCGGATCGTGATGTCCGACGGCGTCCAGATGGTCTGGATCGCCACGCCCGTCTCGGTGTCGTTGGTGAACTTGAGGTCGATCACGCTGGCACCGTTGGGGTTCAGGTAAACCGTCGCCTCGCGCGCGGCGGGGTAGCGGCTGATGTAGTAGCTGTGTTCCTTGTGCTCCGTGTCTTTCAGTCCGGCGAAGTACGCGGCGTTGTAGATCGT
This sequence comes from uncultured Actinomycetota bacterium, assembly GCA_963766045.1. Classification (GTDB taxonomy): domain Bacteria; phylum Actinomycetota; class Actinomycetes; order Mycobacteriales; family Pseudonocardiaceae; genus Amycolatopsis. The sequence goes on from CAVXYN010000003.1 coordinate 1,477,595, forward strand.
CGTCGCCAGCTGGGAGACGCCGCCGCCGATGTCGCGGCCGGGCGCGCCGTCCTTGATGACGCCGGCCTCGACGTAACCCTGCGCGGCGCCGCGGGGAGCGGTGGCGCCGTTGAGGCTGAAGGTCTCGTTCGGCTTCACGATGGAGCCGTTGATCTTCTCCGCGGCGACCCGGATGTTCACGCCGGACTCGGGGGCGAACCCGCTGGTCTTGTACTCGCTGACGACCTCTTTGATGCCGAGCTGGTTGGCCTGGTCGGTGGTCAGCTTGGCCGGAGTGGTCTTGTAGGTGACCGGAAGCTCCCGGACGTCGGTGCGCTTGAGGACGTCGAGCACCGGCTTGAGGCTCGGCTCCCAGTCGACCAGCTTGGCGTCCTCGGACGGCTGGACGGACGGCCGGCCGCCTTCGAAGACGATCTGCGCGTCCTTGCCCTGCTTCTCGGTGGACTTCAGTTGCGGGCCGGCGGCCTCGATGATCTTGTTGTTGTCGATCTTCGGGTTCAGGACACCGCCGTCGGCGGGTTCGAAGGTCAGGGCGCCGGCGATGGCCTCGGGTTCGACGGTCGCGTCCTTGGCTTCGCCCTTGATCAGCAGCGGCCCGGACACCGCGGGCTTCGCGACCTGCTCGAGAGCGGCCTGGACGGCTTCCGGCGAGACCTTGACCGGCGTCTGGGTGACCGCCAGGTCGAGGGCGTCACCGCTTGCCCAGCGCTCGAGGATCGCCTGCTTGGCGGCCTCGACGTCGAGCTTCTGGCCGGCCTTCGGTTCGACGGCGACGGGCTTCGCGTCTTCGAACTTGATGGTGCCCTCGACCGGCTCGCGGTCGATCTTGTCGCGCAGGTTCTCGAGGGTGACGGCGAGCTTCTCGTCCTCGGAGTGGGTGACCACGCCGACTTCACTGCTGGAGAAGAACGACGCGATCCGCGTGATCGGGTTCAGCGGCTGGTCACCGGCCTGGTCCAGGGTGGCGGGCCAGTCGAGGCGCAGGCCGGCCGCCTTGGGGGCCAGCGACTCCTCGACGTCGCCCGCGACGACCTTCACCGGTCTGGTCAGCCGCGGCTCGATGCCACCGCGAAGCTCCTGCTCGGCCGAGGTGCGGTCCATCCCGCCGACCTCGACCCCGGCGACGGTGACGCCGCGGGGGACGCTGCCCTGCGTGACGAGCACGTCGATCGCGTACGCGACGACCAGCAGGCCGAACACGCCGCCACCGATGAGGGCGGCCTTGCGAAAGCCCCGGCGCTGTTTCAATGAACGCTGTGGTGGCGCGGGTTCGCCGGTCGTGGCAGACTTCGCGAACCCGGGCGTGACGACCGGGAGAATGTCCGTCTGCTCGGCATGTGACTCGGGCCAGCGCGGTTCCTGCGGCAACTCTCCACCCTCCACGGCCGGCGAGGTTCGCCGGGCGTCACGATCGAACATCCGGGCCTTCGACGGGTTCCGGACGTGCGTCCAAGATACGGGTCGCCGTTTCCGGCTTTGCAACTCGCCCGCCCGGGTGACCGCGTCACTCTTCCGGGTAACCACCTGCGGGAATCGGCTGCCCGATGGTGCGCTGATCGCGTTCCGATGGGCCCGGCGGCCGGTTCATCGGGCGTCGGGCTCCGGGTTGGCGCCGGCCCTGGCGAGGAAGTCGAAGTCGCAGCCTTCGTCGGCCTGGGTGATGTGCTCGGTGTAGAGCGCGCCGTAACCGCGTTCGTAGCGCGGTGCGGGCGGCGTCCACTGCGCCCGGCGGCGCTCCAGTTCCTCGTCGTCGACGTCGAGGGTGAGCCGCCGCGCGGGGACGTCGAGCGTGATCCGGTCGCCGTCGCGGACCAGCGCCAGCGGCCCGCCAACGTAGGACTCCGGTGCCACGTGGAGGACGCAGGCGCCGTAACTGGTGCCGCTCATCCGCGCGTCGGAGATGCGGACCATGTCCCGGATTCCCTTGGCCAGCAAGTGATCCGGCAGCGGCAACATCCCGTACTCGGGCATGCCGGGGCCACCGAGCGGACCAGAGCCCCGCAGCACCAGCACGGAGTTCTCGGTGATGCCGAGCTCCGGGTCGTTGATGCGCTTCTTCAGATCCGAGTAATCGTCGAATACCACCGCGGGTCCGGTGTGGGTGAGCAGATGCGCTTCGGCGGCGATGTGCTTGATCACCGCGCCCGACGGCGCCAGATTGCCGCGAAGCACCGCGACACCCCCTTCGGCGGCGACGGGGTTGTCCCGGGTACGGATGACGTCGTCGTTGTGCACCTGCGCGGATTCCAGCGTCTCGCCGAGCGTCTTGCCGGTGACCGTGACCCGGTCGGTGTGCAGCAGATCGGTCAGCCGGGACAGCAGGCCCGGCAGCCCGCCGGCGTAGTAGAAGTCCTCCATCAGCCAGTCGCCGCCTGGCCGGAGGTTGGCCAGCACCGGGACGCGGCGCGCGATCGCGTCGAAGTCGTCGACCGACAGCGGGATCTGGCTCCGGCCCGCCATCGCGATCAGGTGGATGACGGCGTTCGTCGAGCCGCCGAGCGCCAGCACCGTGGTGATCGCGTCCGAATACGCGCGTTTGTCGAGGACCTGGGTGATGGTGAGGTCCTCCCACACCATGTCGACGATCCGCGCCCCGCTCGCGGCGGCCATCCGGTGGTGCGCCGAATCGATGGCGGGGATCGACGCGGCGCCGGGCAGCGTCAGCCCGAGTACTTCGGCGACCGACATCATCGTCGAGGCCGTGCCCATCGTCATGCAGGTGCCAGGGGAGCGGGCGAGACCACGCTCCAGTTCGGACATCTCCGCCTCGCCGATCAGCCCGGCGCGTTTGTCGTCCCAGTACTTCCACATGTCCGTGCCGCTGCCGAGCACCTCGTTCCGCCAGTGCCCGCGCAGCATCGGCCCGGCGGGCACGAAGATGGCCGGGAGGCCCGCGCTGGCCGCGCCCATCAGGAGCGCGGGGGTGCTCTTGTCGCAGCCGCCCATCAGCACCGCGCCGTCGATCGGATAGGACCGCAGGATCTCCTCGGTCTCCATCGACAGCAGGTTGCGGTACAGCATCGGCGTCGGCTTCTGGTATGTCTCCGAAAGCGTCGCGACCGGGAACTCCAGCGGGAATCCGCCCGCCTGCCACACCCCGCGTTTGACCTGTTCCGCGCGTTCCCGCAAATGCATATGGCAGGGGTTGATGTCGCTCCAGGTATTGAGGATCCCGATGACGGGCTTCCCGAGGTGCTCTTCGGGGTTGTACCCGAGTTGCCTGCTTCGCGCCCTATGACTGAAATTGCGCAGTTCGTCCCCGCCGTACCAGCGGTGACTGCGAAGCTCCTCAGCGTTCTTCATGACCGCTCATCTTTCCCGCCTATCGGGTGACAATCCAGGGGCACCCCGAGTATGGCATCTAATATATGATCCAGGGAGTCGTGCGTCGGGCATACCGTGCCGTGCGGGCCCAAGTAGATTGGGATTACCTGCGCGAGCACTGCCGATTCGGAGACCCGCATGCAACCGACGTTCAGCCTTCCGGCTTCCCGTACCGAAGTGGTGCTGGAAGAGATCCGCCGCGGCATCCTCACCCGGGAACTGTTACCCGGGCAGCCGCTGGTGGAGGCCGAGCTGGCGCAGCGGCTCGGGGTGTCGAAGACGCCGGTGCGCGAGGCGCTCAAGGTGCTGTCGAACTCGGGTCTCGTCACGTTCAGCCCGTACAAAGGCGCTTCGGTGTGCGTGGTCGACGCGGAGCTGGCGAAGTCCGTCTACGACGTCCGCATGGTGCTCGAGCCCGAAGCCGTACGCCGCTCGGTGGAACGCCGCTCACCGGAGCTGCTCGAAGACGCGGCCGAGACGCTGAAGGAGGCGTCGGCGGCGATCGCGGACAAGGACCAGGCCGCGCTCAGCCTGCTGAACCGCCGGTTCCACCGCGCGCTCTACCTTGGCTGCGGCAACCCGCTGCTGATCTCGATCCTCGACGACCTCAAGGACCGCGCCGCCCTGATCAGCGTCGTCGGCTGGGAGGCGAATCCCAGCTGGCGCAAGGAATGGAACGAGCACAAGGCGGTACTGGCCGCGGCGAAGAAGGGCGACGCCGACGGAGCCGCCGAACTCCTGCGCAACCACATCGGCGACTTCCTGGACCGGGTGCTGGGTTCCATGGGGGACGAGACCCCGCGTTAGCCCATGCGTCTACTCCTGATCTCGGACACCCATCTGCCGCAGCGCGCCAAGGTGCTGCCGGAGCAGGTCTGGCGCGAGGTCGAAACCGCGGACGTCGTCGTCCACGCCGGTGACTGGGTCGAGGTGGCGTTGCTCGACGAACTCGAAGCCCGCAGCGAGCGGCTGATCGGGGTCTACGGCAACAACGATGGTGTGGACCTGCGAGCACGGCTGCCCGAGATCGCCCGTGTGGACCTCGCCGGTGTCCGGCTGGCGGTCATCCACGAAACCGGGTCCAAACAGGGGCGCGAACGCCGCTGCGACGACCAGTTCCCGGAAACCGACCTCCTCGTGTTCGGGCACAGCCACATCCCGTGGGATTCGGTGACGCCCCGGGGCCTGCGGCTGCTGAACCCGGGGTCACCGACCGACCGGCGGCGGCAGCCGTTCTGCACCTACCAGACCGCCGAAATCCGCGACGGCGAGTTATGCGATGTCGCCTTGCATGAGCTGCCTCAGCGCCATTGACCGGGTAGACAGGTAGCCATGGATCCGGCGCAGGCGTTGAGGGAGATCGCGTTCCGGCTGGAGCGCGCGGGCGAGCCCACCTACCGGGTGCGGGCCTTCCGGCAGGCCGCCACCGTTGTCGCCAAGGTCAAACCCGGCGACCTGAGCAAACGCGCCGCGGCGGGGACGCTGACCGCGTTGCCGAATATCGGCAAGACGACGGCGGCCGTGATCGAGGACGTGCTCGCCGGACGGCGGCCCGCGTACTTCGAGAAGATCGGCGAGCCGAAACTGCCCGATGGCGGCGCGATGCGGGCGGCGTTGCGCGGGGACTGCCACACCCATTCGGATTGGTCGGACGGCGGGAGCCCGATCGAGGAGATGGCCGAGTCGGCCCGTGCGATCGGTCACGAATGGATGGTGCTGACCGATCATTCACCTCGGCTGACCGTCGCCAACGGTCTTTCCGCCGAGCGTCTGCGGCAGCAGATGGACGTCGTGGCCGAGTTGAACGAACGCATGGCACCGTTCCGGATCCTGCACGGCATCGAGGTCGACATCCACCTCGACGGCACCCTCGACCAGGAGGACGAGCTACTCGAGCAGCTGGATTTCGTCGTCGCCAGCGTGCATTCGAAGCTGCGGATGCCGTCTCGGGAGATGACTCCGCGCATGCTCGCCGCGGTGCGGCATCCGCAGGTGCGGGTGCTCGGGCATTGCACCGGACGCTTGGTGATGGGCGGCCGCGGAAAGAGGCCCGAGTCGGAGTTCGACGCGGAGGCCGTTTTCGAGGCCTGCCGGGAGAACGGCGTCGCCGTCGAGATCAACGCGCGGCCCGAACGGCGCGATCCGCCGACCCGGCTGCTGAACCTGGCCGTCGATCTGGGCTGCGAATTCGCCATCGACAGCGACGCGCACGCGCCGGGACAGCTGGATTGGCTGGCCTACGGCTGCGTGCGCGCCACCGAACTGGGCATCGAACCGGAGCGGGTGATCAACACCCGGACGGCTGACGACCTGCTCGCGTCCTGACCTAGAGCGCAATGAAGGGGCCTACTTGATCTCGAACGACTCGCCGTAGACCTTCCACTTCAGCGGCGTGTGCAGGTCCATGTTGCCGGCGTTGAGGAACACCAGTTGCGCGGTGTCGATCCGCGAGGTGTCGGCGTGCGCCTCTTCCTGCTTCATGATCACGCGGCGGACGTCGAGGAACGCCTTGAGGTAGGTCTTCTCGTTGCCGCCCTGAGCGGGCGGCTTGGCCTTGCGGATCGCGGCCGCGCGGATTCCGCCGAAGCTGTCGGAGCTGTTCCCCGGTCCGTGCATCACGATGGCGTCGTAGTAGATGAATTGTCCCAGTGCGCCCAGTCCGTCCGATTTCGCCTGGTTCACCGAGGGGTTGAAATAGACGCGGTCGCGTTCGCCGTTCTGCGCGTTTTTGAAGTCCGTCCGCGCCGCCGCCTGCCGCCACGCGTTTTCGAATCCGCTGCCGAGGCCGGCGTGTGAATCGGAGCCGTTCACTTTGCGCAGGGCCGGGAGGTACTTCGCGAGCGGGTTGCCGGGGACCGAGTCGGTGTAGCGCTCGACCAGTTCGAGCATGTCACCGGTGCCGGAACAGAAGCCGATGATGCCGGCGGTGTACCCGCGGCCGTCACCGATGTCCTCGATGTACTTGTACTGCGCTTTCCAGTCCAGCGACGAGTTTTCCGCGCTGGACACGAGCTTCATCGCGATCTCTTTCTTCGCGGGAGAGGCGAGGTCGCCGTCGGCGAAGATCGACGCGTTCTGCGCTGCCACCGGTTCCGGTGCGGCCGACGCGGCCGAAGCCAGAGCAGGGGCGGAAACAGCGAGTGCGAGGACGGAGACCGCGCCGAGAGCACGGCGCATCGCGGGCCGCTGGGTGTTACTCATGAAAGGGATCCCTTTCCGCAGAGAATGGGCAGGTTCTCATCAGGTGTAACTGCGGCGTGCGCACACGATAACGAAGAGTGAATGTCCCCGGCAAGAGCGGAATTACCGACTAAAGGAGCTTGTATTCCTCAGCGGGCGCCGGCGAACAGCCGGATCACGTCCGGCAGCACGTTCACCGGAATGCTCGGGTCGATCGCACGTTGCACCCCGAGCCCGATTCCGAGGCTCAGCAAGGCGGTCGCCGCATCGTCGGCGGACATCGGCAGGGTGATCTCGAACTGTTCGGCGTACCCCGTGAGCAGTCCGGCGATGGTGTCGCGGATGGCCTTGTCCCGGACGGCGAGCTCGTGCCGGATCTCGGGATCGCGCCGGGCGTTGGTGGCGAATTCGACCTCGAGCGCCGTCCAGGCCTCGTCACCGATGCTGCGTTCGGCCCAGCTCTGGAACGCGGTGAGCAGGCCCTCCATGCCTTCGGCGCCTTCGAGTGCCTGCGCGACGAGTTCGACCTGGTCGTCGTGGATCCGGTCGAGGACGGCGAGACACAGCTCGTCCTTGTTGCGGAAGTTCGAGTAGACCGCGCCCTTCGAGTAACCGGCTTCGTCGGCGACCTTTTCCAGTGACGTCGAGGAGTAGCCGTCGCGCAGGAACAGCTCCTTCGCCGTGGCGATGAGCTGCTCGCGGGTGCGCGCCTGGCTTTCGGCGCGGGTCAACCTGGCCATGGATCCACTCTAGTGATGCCGGCTCCGGCGGTTACGGGTACCGATGGTACTCGAATACTGTTAGTCTTCGAAAATGGAGCGACGCGATTTCGAGGTGCTCGTCATCGGCGCCGGGGCCTCGGGGCTCGGCGCCGCCATCAAGCTGCGCCAGTCCGGGATCACCGGGTTCGCGGTCCTGGAAAAGGCCGCCGACCTGGGCGGAACCTGGCGCGACAACACTTATCCGGGATGCGCCTGCGACGTCCCGTCGGCGCTGTACTCCTATTCGTTCGCCCCCAACCCCGAGTGGACCCGCGCCTTCGCCGGACAGTCCGAGATCCGCGCCTACCTCCGGGACACCGCCGAGCGGTTCGGCGTTACCGGCCACATCAGGTTCGGTGCCGAGGTGATCCGCGCGCAGTGGAGTGAGGTCCGTTCGCGGTGGGAACTCGAGACCACGCAAGGTGCCTTCACCGCGAAGATCCTCATCGCCGGAACCGGTCCCTGGCACGAGCCGCTGATCCCGGATCTGCCCGGACTCGCCGACTTCCCCGGCGAGGTCTTCCATTCCTCGCGCTGGAACCATGATTACGACCTCGCCGGCAAACGGGTCGCGGTCGTCGGCTCCGGGGCGTCGGCGGTGCAGTTCGTGCCGGAGATCCAGCCGGTGGTCGAGCGGCTGCACCTGTTCCAGCGCACCGCGCAATGGGTGCTGCCGAAACCGGACCACCATGTCCCGCGCGCGGAACGCCTGCTGCTGCGCAGGTTCCCGGCCGTCCGGCGGGCACTGCGCTCGGCCGAGTACGCCGGGATGGAGGCGCTCGGGCTCGGGTTCCGGCATCCCTGGCTATTGCGTCAGGTGCAACGGATCGGCCTCGCGCATCTGCGGCTCGCGGTCCGCGATCCCGCCCTCCGCAAAGCGCTCACCCCGGACTACACCTTGGGCTGCAAGCGATTGCTCATGTCGAACACCTACTACCGCGCACTGACCAGGTCTACTGTGGACGTTCATCCGACGGCCGTGCGCGAGATCGTGGCGAACCGGGTGATCGGTGCCGACGGCTCCGCGGCGGAGGTCGACGCGATCATCTTCGGCACCGGTTTCCACATCCTCGACATGCCGGTGGCCGGCCGGGTCTTCGACGGCGAGGGCCGCAGCCTCGACGAGCACTGGAAGGGCAGCCCGCAGGCGTACCTCGGCACCACGGTCGCCGGGTTCCCGAATCTGTACCTGTTGCTCGGGCCGAGTCTTGGCACCGGGCATACGTCGGCGTTCATGATCCTCGAGGCCCAGCTGAGCTACGCGATCGGTGCGGTGGAAGAGACCTTGCGCCGCGGCTGGGCGAGTGTCCGGGTGCGGCCAGAGATTCAGGAGGCCTTCAACGACGAGGTACAGGCCGCACTGCCCGGCACCGTGTACCAGTCGGGTGGCTGCTCGAGTTACTACACGGATGTCAACGGCCGCAACAGTTTCAGCTGGCCGTGGTCCACCGGCCGGTTGCGGTCCATGGTCCGTGACTTCGCTCGTTCCGACCATCTCGTCGAGGAGTCCTTCACGCGAGCGGGAGCTACAGGGTCGTGAAGCGGAGACCCGCTTCGGTGAGCCGGTCGATCAGCGCCTGGCCCATCGCGGCGGCGGTCGTCACCTGGCCGGCCGTCGAGGGCAGGTCGTCCAACGCGAGACACAGCGCGGATTCCGCCAGCATCTTCGCCGTCTCGTCGTAGCCTGGATCGCCCCCGGACACCTCCGTCACGACCCGCTTCCCGCCGCCCTCACCGTGGAACCGCACGGAGAACCACGACCGCGCCCGCCGCTGCTCACTCGGGCCCGCGCCGGGCTTCAGCAGGTTCGACAACGCCCGCCGCGCCGGCGGGATCTGTGCGGCGGCGAAGACGAGCCCCAGTCCGGCGGCACCTACCGCGAGCACCGGAAGTCGTTTGACGGCCGCGAAATGCCGGTACCGGAAATCGGGGCCGTAGGACTCGAGAGCGGCGGCCGAACGTCCGACGATCGTCGGGTCGATGGTCGGCAGCGGCACCGCCCAGGCGCCGTCGCCGGGTGCGCGATGAGGCTTGCCGAGCGCGGCGCGCACCTTCCGGCCCGCCGGACGTGGTTCGGCGGCGGCCCGTTCCTTGGCGACGCGGTACCCCTGCGGCAGCCGTGAGGAAATGGTCATCGCGGACAGGAACGTGCCGCCCGAGGGCATCCCGCCCGCCCGCACGTATCCGTCGATCCGGATCGGTTCACCCTGGGGCAGCCGCGAAACCGTGTAGAACGCGCCGAGATCGTGCGGGATCGAATCGAAGCCGCAGGCGTGCACCAGCCGGGCGCCGGTCTCGGCGGCGCGTGCGTGGTGGGCGAGGTACATCAGGTCGACGAACTCGGGTTCGCCGGTCAGGTCGACGTAGTCGGTGCCTGCCTCCGCACACGCGGCCACCAGCGGCTCGCCGTGGTGGATGTACGGGCCGACCGTCGTCGCGACCACCTTCGACGACTCCGCGACCTCGCGCAGCGACAGGGGATCGGTGGCTTCGGCGTGCAACAGCGGCAGGGAGGCCAGGCCGTCGTTCACCGCGGCGAGTTTCTCCCGCAGCACCTCGAGCTTGCGCATGTCCCGTCCGGCCAGCGCCCAGCGCGTGTCCGGACCGGCATGGCGGGCGAGGTATTCGGCGGTCAGTCCGCCGGTGAACCCGGTGGCGCCGAACAGCACCAGGTCATGGTCACGGCCGGTGGGCATCGGGCCTCCGCGGGTCGTCCGGGTATGGAACGGGCCCAGGCTACCCGCCGGTCACTTGCGGTCGCCCGTGTAGACCACGGCGGCGGCCACGGCGTCGACGCCCGAGATCAGATCGGCAAGTGCCCGGGGGAGTTCGCGATGGGTGGCGTCCGCCCAAGCGCGCAGCCTGGCGCGGTCGAGTTCCGGTTCGCACAGGTCATCCAGACCAATGGTCCAGGCGAGCAGGGCAAGGCAGACCGAATGCGGATCCGGCCGCGCGGTGCCGAGCACGGCGCCTCGCGCTCTGCTTCTCGCGGCTGTCGACAGCAGCAGATCCCGCGGCGGGTACCGGTCGATTTTCCGCATCAAGACCCGTTCGGTCTCATGCCGGACGACACCGGCGGCGAGCAGATTTTTCGCGACGGTTTCGGTGAGGTCCCCTCGTAGGTGATCCACCCATTCCCGGACGGTATGCGTGTCCCGTTCTGCGAGAATTCTCGAAAACACCTGATCGGCGGTACCGTTGCCGATCCCTTGCCGGGAAACCGGGTGGATTCTCTTGCGTTCCACGGTGATCCGGTCGGCGAGGAGGAGATCGCAGAGAGCGGAACCGGCCATTCCGATTCCCAGTCCCGTACGCCGCAGCGCCGGTTTTCCGGTGAACTCGTCATGAGCGAGGAAGAACAGGGAATCGACCAAGGTCAGTCGACGCATGAATAGGCACGCCCCCCGGCGTTGTTTGTGGATGGCCAAAATAGCGCTACCGGCCGTACCACCGTGAACGGAGGTCTGTTTTTAGCCTGAACGGCCGTACCCCGTCCGGTGTCGCACCCCTAAGGTTGGATACCTCGCCCAAGATCAAGAACACCGAGGGTGTTCCATTTCGTTGTGACGTCCGGGGGACGGGTTCATGAGTACGCACAAGCCGGGGAACGTTCTCGGCCATCGGCGGCTCGGTGCCGCCCAGATCGTCTTCTTCGTGGTTGCCGCCGCAGGTCCGCTGTTCGCGATCGCCGGCGGGATATCGACGACGTACGCCGTCACCGGCAGTATCGGCGTGCCGCTTTCCTTTCTTCTGCTGGCGCCGGTGCTGGCCCTGTTCGCGGTCGGGTACGCGGCGATGAGCCGCTACATCACCAACGCGGGGGCCTTCTATCCGTATGTGGCCAACGGGATCGGCAAATCCACCGGAGCCGGCATCTCGTTCGTCACCCTGGTCGCCTACAACGCCATCCAGATCAGCATCTACGGCCTGTTCGGCTGGTCGGTGTCGACGTGGCTGGAGTCGGTGCTGGGCACCGCGCCGCCGTGGTGGCTGGGCGCGCTCGTGATGGTGCTGATCATCGGGTTGCTCGGGGTGCTGCGGGTCGACCTCAACGCCAAGGTGCTCGGGGTGGCCCTGTGCCTCGAGGTCGCCATTGTCGTGATCATCGACATCGCGCTCCTCGCGAACCCCGCCGGTGGCTCACTTTCCTTCGCGCCCCTGGAACCGGCGAACCTGTTCACCGCCGGGGCGGGTGCGGTGTTCGCCTTCTCCGCCGCGGCCTTCGTCGGTTTCGAGGGAGCCGCGACCTACGGCGAGGAGACCCGCGAACCCAGTCGCACGGTCGGCCGGGCGACGTTCGCGGCGATCAGCATCACAGCGGTGCTGTACGTCGTTTCCTCGCTCGCGATGTCGGCCGGAACCGGGCCGGACGCGATCGTCACCTCGAGTCAGACCGAAGGACCCGGTCTGCTGTTCGGGTTGGCGGACCAGCACATCGGCACCGTCTTCTCCGACGTCGCCTACATCCTGTTCATGACCGGCCAGTGCGCTGCGCTGCTGAGTTTCCACAACGCCGTCGCGCGGTACTTCTTCGCGCTCGGCCGCGAAGGCCTGCTGCCGCGGTCGCTCGCCAAGACCAGCAAACGCACCGGCGCCCCGGCGGCCGGTTCGCTCACCCAGACCGCGCTGGCCCTGGTGGTGGTGTCCCTCTTCGCACTCGCCGGGCGGGATCCGATCACCGAACTGTTCACCTGGCTCGGCGTGACGGCGTCCACCGGAGTCGTGGTCATCATGATCGCCGTGTCGCTTTCGGTGATCGGGTTCTTCAAACGCCGCCGCCGAGCCGAAAACGCCTGGCGCCGCTGGATTGCGCCGGGGTTGGCGATCCTCGCGCTTTCGGCGATCCTCGCCCTGATCCTGCTCAACTTCGACGTGCTGCTCGGGCCCGCCGGCACGTTCCTCCTGCGCTGGGGCCTGCCCGGGTTGCTGGTCGTCGCGGCGCTGGTGGGCTTTCTGCGCGCGGAGATCCTGCGGACGCGTGATCCCGAGACCTACGCCGGGATCGGCGGCCCGATCGAAGACGGAGACGACGAACGCGAACCGGCCCGACTGAGGGTGGGACGATGACCGTCCGAACAGCGCAAACGTCCGAAATGGACACCGTGATCGCCGTCCTGAGCGAGGCGTTCCACGAAGACCCGGTCAGCGCCTGGACGTTCCCCGGTGACGAGCGGCGGAGGGTGGTGAACCCGATCTTCTTCCGCGCAGTCGTCGACGGAGTACTCGACACGGGCGGGCAGATCGACGTCATGGACGACCTCTCCGCCGTGATCCTGTGGAGCTACAGCGGCGCCGAGAGCGAACTCGACATGGAGAAGGACTTCCCCGGGCTCAACGACGCGGAGCTGGAGCGGCTCGGCTCGCTCTTCGAGCTGATGCTGGAGCGGCGACCGGCCGGTGACTACCGGCACGCGCAGTTCATCGGCGTGCTCAACGACAAGCAGGGGCAGGGAATCGGGGCGCGGCTGTTCCAGCACGGGCTCGATCGGTACGCCGCCGAAGGCCTGTCCGCGTATCTCGAAGCGAGTTCGCCGAGGAGCGCGAAACTGTATCGGCGGCTGGGCTTCCGTGATCATGGTGAGGCGTTCGCGCTCGACGGGATGCCGCCGATGCAGCCGATGTGGCGTGACCCGGCCTGAGCTCTGGGTCCGTCGGCAGGGGTAGTGAAGGCCTCCTTCACTACCCTCAGGGTAGGCAAGGAGGCCTTCACGGACAGCTAGAACCACCCGAATCACTCACGACCCCTCAGCCCGGCACCATATGCCGCGACCGCGAGTGACCGAACTCCCGCCGTTGCTACCGGCGAGTATCCTTCGGGCGAAGCGGCGAGGAGGCCTGGGTGACAGCGCAGTTCGGCAGCTACCAGAACGAGATCTACCTGCAGGGACTCGGCGGGACGTACCCGCCGTGCTCCACGGACGCCACCAAACTGGAGTCGTCCGCTCGGGAGGTCCTCGAGCCGGGACCGTTCTGGTACGTCGCGGGCGCCGCCGGTTCGGGCGCCACCGCGCGGGCGAACCGCGAGGCGTTCGACCGCTGGCGCCTGGTGCCCCGGATGCTCACCGGTTCGACCGACCGCGATCTGTCGACCACGGTGCTCGGCACCCGGATGCCGGCGCCGGTGCTGCTGGCGCCGGTCGGGGTCCAGTCGATCGTGCACGAGGGCGCGGAACCCGCTGCCGCGCGGGCGGCGGCGTCGGTCGGCCTGCCGTACATCATGTCGACGGCGTCGTCGACGAGCATCGAGGACGTCGCCGGGGCGAGCGGTCAGGGTCCCCGGTGGTTCCAGCTGTACCGGCCGAGCGATTCCGAGGTCTGCGCGAGCATCCTGGCGCGCGCCAAGGCCGCTGGATTCACGACGCTCGTCGTCACCCTCGACACCTGGACCCTCGCGTGGCGCCCGGCCGACCTGGACCACGCGTACCTGCCGTTCATCAAGGGAGAGGGGCTCGGCGTCCCGTTCAGTGACCCGGTGTTCCGGGGGATGCTCGACAAGACGCCCGAGGAGGACCCGCCGACCGCGATCCTGCGGTGGATCTCGATGGTCACCGGGACGGACAGCACCTGGGACAAGCTGCCGTTCCTGCGCGAGCACTGGGACGGGCCGATCGTGCTCAAGGGCATCCAGCACGCCGACGACGCGCGCCGCGCCGTCGACGCGGGGATCGACGGGATCGTCGTGTCCAACCACGGCGGCCGCCAGGTCGACGGCGCGGTCGGGTCGCTCGACATGCTCCCGGAGATCGCCGGCGCGGTCGGCGAGCAGATCGAGGTGCTGTTCGACTCGGGGATCCGGACCGGCGCCGACATCATCAAGGCGCTGGCACTGGGCGCGAAGGCCGTCCTGGTCGGGAGGCCGTGGGTGTACGGGCTGGCGCACGCGGGGGAGGACGGTGTCCGGCACGTGCTGCGCAGCCTGCTCGCCGACCTCGACCTGACCATGGGCCTTTCCGGGCACCGCACGCTCGCCTCGCTCACTCCGGCGTCCCTCACCTGGGCGCGTGTCGTCTGAGGCATATTCGGAGGCCCTGGTCGTAACGCACGGCTATTCTTGGGCCGGTCATGGTCACCACACCTTCCCCGCTCGGCGCCCTGCGTGCCCGCCTGCCCGAATTGATGTCGCGCGACGAGCACCGCCTCCGGCGCCGGCTCGACGGTGCCCGGAAAGCGCGGAACGCCGAGTCGATCACCGCCCAGATCGAGGCCGACATCGAGGCCGCCGAGCTGCGGGTCACCCGGCGCCGCGACGGTGTCCCCAAGATCGCCTACCCCGCCGAGCTGCCGGTCAGCCAGCGCAAGGACGAGATCGCCGAAGCCATCCGTGACCACCAGGTGGTGATCGTCGCGGGGGAGACCGGGTCGGGCAAGACGACCCAGCTGCCCAAGATCTGCCTCGAGCTCGGCCGCGGCATCCGCGGCCAGATCGGGCATACACAGCCGAGACGGCTGGCCGCGCGCACGGTCGCCGACCGGATCGCGAGCGAACTGAACACCGAACTCGGCGAGGCCGTCGGATACAAGGTCAGGTTCACCGATCACTCCGGCCAGGACACGCTCGTCAAGCTGATGACCGACGGCATCCTGCTCGCCGAGATCCAGACCGACCGGATGCTGCGCCAGTACGACACTCTGATCATCGACGAGGCGCACGAGCGCAGCCTCAACATCGACTTCATCCTCGGCTACGTCAAACAGCTTCTGCCGCGCCGCCCCGATCTCAAGGTGATCATCACCTCGGCGACCATCGATCCGGAGCGGTTCTCCCAGCATTTCGATGACGCCCCGATCGTCGAGGTCTCCGGCCGGACGTACCCGGTCGAGGTCCGCTACCGGCCGATCATCGACCCCGATGATGACACTGCTCCCGGTAGCGACCAGGATCGCGACCAGACACAGGCCATCTGCGAAGCCGTCGGCGAACTGCAGCACGAGGGACCGGGCGACATCCTCGTCTTCCTCTCCGGCGAACGCGAGATCCGCGACACCGCGGACGCACTGTCCAGACAAGACTTACGAAATACCGAGATCCTCCCGCTGTACGCCCGGCTTTCGTCGTCCGATCAGCATCGCGTGTTCCAGCGCCACACCGGACGTCGCGTCGTACTCGCCACAAACGTCGCCGAGACGTCGTTGACCGTGCCGGGCATCAAGTACGTCGTCGACCCGGGAACCGCGCGGATCTCCCGCTACAGCCATCGGACGAAGGTCCAGCGCCTGCCGATCGAGCCGGTCTCGCAGGCTTCGGCGAACCAGCGCAAGGGGCGTTGCGGGCGGACGTCCGACGGTATCTGCATCCGGCTGTATTCCGAAGACGATTTCGACGCCCGGCCCGAGTTCACCGATCCGGAGATCCTGCGGACCAACCTCGCGTCGGTCATCCTGCAGATGACGTCGCTCGGCCTCGGCGACATCGCGGCGTTCCCGTTCGTCGAGCCGCCGGATCGCCGCCAGGTCACCGACGGCGTCCAGCTGCTGCAGGAACTCGGCGCCTTCGACATGACGGACGGCAAGCGGCTCACCGAAACCGGGCGCAAGCTCGCCCTGCTCCCGGTCGACCCGCGGATGGCGCGGATGGTACTGGAGGCCTCGCGCAACGGCTGTGTGCGCGAGGTGATGATCATCGCCGCCGCACTGTCCATTCAGGACCCGCGAGAGCGGCCGGCGGAGAAGCAGCAGGCGGCGGACGAGAAGCACGCACGTTTTGTCGACAAGTCGTCCGACTTCCTGGCATACCTGAACCTGTGGGAGTACGTCAGCGAGCAGCAGAAGGCGTTGTCCACCAACCAGTTCCGGAAGTTGTGTCGTACCGAGTACCTGAACTACCTGCGCATCCGGGAATGGCAGGACATCTTCAGCCAGCTGCGTCAGCTGGCCAAACCGCTCGGTATCACGCTGAACACTCTGAACACCGGTGCGGCCGACCCGCAGCGCGTGCACACCTCGCTGATCGCCGGGCTTCTTTCCCATGTGGGACTGAAGGATCCGGCCAAGGGCGACTACCTCGGCGCACGTGGGGCACGGTTCTCGGTGTTCCCGGGTTCGGCGCTGTTCAAGAAGCAACCGCGTTTCGTGATGTCGGCCGAGCTCGTCGAGACGTCGAGGCTGTGGGGCCGGGTCAACGCGAGGATCGAGCCGGAATGGGTCGAGCCGCTCGCGGGCCACGTGGTCAAGCGGAACTACTCCGAGCCGCACTGGGAACGTAAGCAGGGCGCGGTGATGGCCATCGAGAAGGTGACCCTGTACGGGGTCCCGCTCGTGGCGGACCGCCGGGTCAACTACGGCCGCGTCGAACCGGAACTATGCCGTGAGCTGTTCATCCGGCACGCGCTGGTCGAGGGCGATTGGGAGACACGGCACAAGTTCTTCAGCGAGAACCGCGCGCTGCTGGAAGAGGTCGAGGATCTGGAGAACCGCGCTCGACGGCGGGACATCCTGGTCGACGACGAGACCCTGTTCGAGTTCTACGACCAGCGCGTCCCGGCAGACGTGGCGTCCGCGCGGCATTTCGACAGCTGGTGGAAGAAGGCGCGCCACACCGACCCGGATCTGCTGAGTTTCGAAAAAACGATGCTCATCAACGAGACCGCGGGCGGCGTCCGGGAAGCCGACTACCCCGATTTCTGGACGCAGGGCAGCCAGACCTTCAAGCTGACGTACCAGTTCGAGCCGGGCGCGGACGCCGACGGTGTCACCGTGCACATCCCCCTCCCGGTGCTGAACCAGGTCACGCCGGACGGGTTCGACTGGCAGGTCCCCGGGCTGCGTGAAGAGCTGGTGACGCAGCTGATCAAGTCGCTGCCCAAGGCGATCCGGCGCAATTTCGTGCCGGCGCCGGACCACGCGAAACTTGTCCTTTCGCGGGGCGGCCCGGCCGACGGACCGCTGCTGCATGTCGTCGCCGACGAGCTGGAAGCTCTACGAAGCGTGACGATTCCCGACGACGCCTGGCAGCTTTCGATGGTGCCCGAACATCTGAAGATGACCTTCCGGGTCGTCGATGTGCGTGGGAAGAAGGTGTCCGAGGGCAAGGACATCGAAGCGCTCAAACGCGACTTGAGCGGGCAGGTGCGGGCGACGATCTCCAAGGCCGCCGACAGCATCGAGCGAGCGGGCCTGACGACGCCGGCGTTCGGCGAGCTGCCGAAGGTGTTCGCGAGCAAGCAGCGCGGCCACGACGTCAAGGCGTACCCGGCGCTCGTCGACGAAGGCGGCACCGTGGCGGTGCGGCTGCTCGACACGCCGGGGCAGCAGGAGCGGTCGATGTGGGCGGGGACGCGGCGGATGCTGCGGCTGAACGTGGCATCACCGATGAAGTTCATCACCCGCAACCTGGGCAATTCGTCGAAGCTCGTGCTCAACCGGAATCCGCACGGTTCGGTGGCGGCGCTGCTCGAGGACTGCGTCGACTGCGCCGTCGACAAACTGGTGGCCGACAACGGCGGGCCGCGCTGGGACGAGGCCGGATTCGCCGTACTGCTGGAAAAGGTCCGCGCCGGCCTGAACGCCGGCGTGCTGGAGGTACTGACCGAGGTCGAGAAGATCCTGCGCGCGGCCAACGACGTCGAGACCCGGCTGGCCGAGACGAACGGGCCGGCGGCGTCGATGCAGGATATCCGCACTCAGCTCGACGGGTTGGTGCACAAGGGTTTCGTCACCGAGACCGGGCAGGACAGGCTGCGGCATCTGATCCGCTACCTGCGCGGAATCGAGCGGCGGCTGGAGAAACTCCCGACCGAGCCGACACGCGACATCCAGCGCACGGGTGACATCGCCTGGCTCAAGAACGAGTACAAGGCGGCCTTGGCGGCGCAGCCGGTTTCCTCCCCTGCCCTGCGGGAGATCCGATGGATGATCGAGGAACTGCGGGTCAGCTTCTTCGCTCAGACCCTCGGCACCGCGCATCCGGTCTCGCTGAAGCGCGTCATCAAGGCACTGGACGACGCCGTCGCCGCTTCCTGACCCTGCCGTGTCGTGAACGGGGCGTTCCTTGCGAAATTCGCAAGGAACGCCCCGTTCATAGCATCGGCGGTGGACGGTCTTCTCATCCTCGGCCGTGGTGGGCACCGGACTGCTGCTTGCCCTGCTGCTGCTCCTTGGCTTCCTGCTCGTCGGACTGCTGGTCGGCGTCCTCCTCGGCCGCCTCGTTCTCGTCCGCGGCACCGGCCTCGTCCTCGGCGGCACCGGCCTGCTCTTCGGCGGCACCGGCCTGCTCTTCAGCGGCCGCGCAGGCCGCCGCGAGCTCCTCCTGGGCTGCCTGGTCTTCGTTGGCCGCTTCGCCCTGGTCGGCCGCCTCCTGCTGGTCGGCGTCCTGTTCCATGCCCTGTTCGGCTGCCATTCCCTGCTCGGCGGCCTTCTCCTGCTTGGCCGCCTTCTTCTCGGCAGCCATGCCCTGGTCCGCGGCGTCTTCCTGCTCAGCCGCCATGCCCTGGTCGGCCGCGTCTTCCTTACCGGCCGCGTCCTCCTGGTCCGCTACCTCGATCCCGGCGGCCTCGCAGGCTTCGGCCAGGTCCTTGGCGCATTCGGCGGCCGCCTGATCCTCGACGGCTGCTTCGTCTTCGGCGGCCGCGTCTTCCTCGGCGGCTGCTTCGTCCTCAGCGGCTGCGTCTTCCTGACCGGCCTCGTCCTTGCCGGCCTGGTTCTTCTCCTCGGCCTTGCCGTTCTGTTCGGCGGCCTGATCCTTCTCCTGGGCGTCCTCGCCCATCTGAGCTTCTTCGTCCTGCTCAGCCGCCATGCCCTGCTCGGCGGCCTCCTCCTGCTCGGCTGCCATGCCCTGCTCGGCGGCGTCTTCCTGCTCGGCGGCCTTCTCCTGGTCGGCCGCGTCTTCCTTGCCGGCTGCCTTCTCTTGGTCGGCTACCAATTCCAGGGCGGCCTCGCATTCGGCCAGTGCCTGGTCCTGCGCGCAATCCGCAGCCTGGTTCTCGTCGGCTGCTTCGCCCTTGGCGGCCTTTTCCTGTTCGGCGGCCTGTTCCTGCTGCTTCTGCTCGGCTTTCTCGCCCTGTTGAGCTTCCTGGCCTGGTTCGGCCGCCGCACTCGTCGCGCAACTCGCGACCTGTTGAGCCGCGGGCGAAGCGTTACTGTCCGGGCCACTCAGGGTAATCGTGGCCACGGTCAGTCCCGCGACTCCGAAGAGCCCGACCAATCCGATCGTCGCCTGTTTACGATGCCGGCCTTTACTGCTGGAACGGGGCATCCGTCCTCCTCTCGATTCGCCACCTCGTCAGGGCACACGGGAGGCGTCCAGGACCGGTTCACCTGATTTCCCAATGAATTTTCCGAGAGGGCAAACGTGCAGCTCAGGAGGGGATGAGAAAACCGTGTTGCGCCATGCGAAACTCGAGCCCATTTGTGTCCATAAAGGACCAAGGGTCGGCTACTTGGCGTCGGCGTAGGTGTCGACGGAGGCGATATGCAGCGGGAATCGGACGGGGCAGGCGGCGCCGAACATCATCCGCGCCGCCTCGGTCATACTGTCCATAATGGACTGTGAGACCTCGTCCGCGAATTCGTCGGGGGTGTGGACCAGGACCTCGTCATGCTGGAAGAACACCAGGTGGGCAGGGGCGGGGAGGCGAGTGCGCAGGGTGGCCAGCAGGACCGCGGTCATATCCGCCGCGCTCGCCTGGACGACGAAGTTCCGCGTGAACCGGCCCCAGCCGCGCGACGCCTGCCGTGCTTTCGTCTCCGTCACCTCATCGTCCGAGACGCCGCCGGTCAGCGCGCGCCAGGCTTCGGACGGGGCGGGTGAGGTCCGGCCGAGCCGGGAGCGGACCCGTTCGCCGCGTTCCCCGGCCTGGGCAGCACGCTCCACATAGGACACCGCGTCCGGGAATCTGTTACGCAGCAAGGCAAGCAGTGGTCCGGCCTCCCCGGACGTTCCACCGTACATCGCCGAGAGCATGGCGATCTTCGCGCGGGCCCGATCATCCCTGTCGTCCCAGACGGGGACCGGCACGCGCCGCACCCCGGAGAACATCGCCTCGGCGAGGCTGGCGTACAGATCGGTCGCCGCCGCCACCTCGGCCAGCTTCCGGTCCCCTGAGAGCGCCGTCAGCACCCGGGGCTCGAGCTGGGCGGCGTCGGCCACCACCAGCTTCCAGCCCGGATCGGCGCGTACGCAGGTCCGCAGCATCTTCGGGATCTGCAGCGCGCCGCCGCCGCGGCTCGCCCAGCGCCCCGACACGACGCCGCCGACCACGTAATGCGGGCGGAAACGGCCGTCGCGTACCCACTCGTCGAGCCAGGTCCAGCCATTGGCCGAATGCAGCCGCGAGAGTTCCTTGTACTCCAGCAGCGGCGGCACGGCGGGATGGTCGATGTCGCGCAGGAGGTACTTCCTGGCCGAAGTGATCTCTATGCCTTCGCGTCCCAGTGCCCGCACGACGCTCGCCGGGGCGTCCGGGTTGACCGGACGGCCGCCGAACGCGTCGCTGATCTTCGCCGCCAGGTCGACCAGCCGTTTCGGCCGCTGCCCGGCGGGGACGCGCGGGCCGAGCTGTTCGGCGAGCAGCGCGAGATGCAGGTCCGCCCGCCAAGGCAGGCCGTCGGCCGACATCTCGGCGGCCGCCAGCGCACTCGCCGACTCCGCCGCGAACAGCAACCGCAACCGGTCTGGATATTCGGTCGCGGCGACCCGTTTCTCCTGCTCCGTCAGGACGCGGCGGACGGCGTCGAGCACGGTGACCCCGGACGGCAGCCGCGGCCCGCGTGTCTCGAACAGCGTCGGCTGATCGTCTTCGGCCCACAGCGGCGGCTCGTCCACGGGCGCTTCCTGGCCGTTCGCCCTGGCCAGCGCCGCGCGAAGGCTCCGGGACTCCTTCGGTCGTCCCTCGTGCGCGAGCAGCAATCCCTCGGCCAGCGCGAGGTCGTAACACCGCCGCACCCGGATCCCGCCCTTGATCAGCGCCGGATACGTCCCCTCGACGGACGGAAAGACCCATCGCGGCGCGCGCTCGGCTTCAAGACCCCGCACTTCGTCGACGAAGTGCGGGGTGTCCAGGCCCCGCCGCAGCGGCTCGCCGGGTACGGCGATCGCGAAGTCGCCGTCCTCCTCTTGACCCGCGATCACCTGCACGGACTCATTGTGCTTGCCACCACCGACAATTCCGCCACCCGACGCGACTAGTGCGTCTCTGCGGCCGGTCGGCTACTGTCGAGTAGTCCCCCATACCGCCGGTACGCGAAATCGCGCGGTATGGGGTCTCGCCGCAGCAGCAACGGAGGTGCCCGGATGAGAAACCCCACCGGCCTCGCCACCATGGTGGCGGGCAAGGTGACCGAGACCGTGCGCAGCATCGACGTGATGCGCCAAGCCGGGCTGCTTCCGCTGCCCCGGGTCGACGAAGGCCTGCGTTCGCTCGTGACCCTGCGGAAGTGGGGGCCGTTCGCCGGGGCGAACATGATCGCCGCCCGCCGGGACCCGACGGCGACCGGGATCATCGACGAGCTCGGCCCGGTGACCTTCAAGCAGCTCGACACCCAGTCGAACGCGCTGGCCAGGGCCTGGGCGGAACGCGGCCTCGGCCCGGATTCGGTGATCGCCGCGCTGTGCCGCGACCATCGCGGACTGGTGCTGACGATGCTCGCCTCCGGCAAGCTCGGCGCCAAGCTGCTGCTGATGAACACCGGATTCGCCAAGCCGCAGCTGGCGGACGTCGCGAAACGCGAAGGCGTCACGGCGCTGGTGTACGACCAGGAGTTCACCGATCTGCTCAACGCGGTCGAGGGCGACCTCGATCACTATCTCGCCTGGGTCGACTCGGATTCCGGGCTTTCGTCGGGACACGAGATCCCGATCCTCGCCGAGATCATCGCCAGTACCGACGACCGCGCCTGGCCGGCGCCGGTCAAACCGGGCGGCTTCATCCTGCTGACCAGCGGCACCACCGGAACCCCGAAGGGCGCGCCGCGGCCGCATACCTCCGCGCTGGCGTCGGCTCAGTTCCTCGACCGGATCCCGCTGCGCGCGGGCGAAGCGACGTACATGGGCGCGCCGCTGTTCCACGGCACCGGTCTTTCGCAGTTCATCCTGTCCTTCGCGCTCGGCTCGAAGGTCGTCATGCGCCGGAAGTTCGGCCCCGAGGAGACGCTGCGCGGGGTTTCGGAGAACCGCTGCACCACGCTGGTCCTGGTGCCGACGATGCTGCAGCGGATCGTCGACCTGCCCGAGGAGATCCGCGCGAAGTACGACACCTCGTCGCTGCGGATCATCTTCCTCGCGGGCTCCGCGTTGTCCCCTGACCTGGGCAACCGGGCGACGACCGCGTTCGGCGACGTGGTCCACAACCTCTACGGCTCGACCGAGGTCGCGGTCGCGACGGTCGCGACACCCGAGGACTGGCGGAAGGCGCCGGGCACCGTCGGCCGCGCGCCGGTCGGCTGCAAGGTCGCGCTGTACGACGAGAAGGGCACCAAGATCACCGAGCCGCATGTGACGGCCCGGGTGTTCGTCGGGAGCGGGCTCAGCTTCGAGGGCTACACCGACGGGCGGAACAAAGAGATCATCGACGGTCTCCTCTCCACCGGCGACGTCGGGCATTTCGACGAGGACGGCCTGCTGTTCATCGACGGCCGCGACGACGAGATGATCGTTTCCGGCGGCGAGAACGTCTTCCCGATCGAGGTCGAGAATCTGCTGGTCGAGCGCGAAGACGTGCTCGAGGCGGCGGTGATCGGCGTCGAGGACGCCGAGTTCGGCGAGCGGCTGAAGGCGTTCGTCGTGCGGTCCGAGGCTTCGGAACTCGACGCCGACGGGGTCCGGGAGTACGTGAGGGCCAACCTCGCCCGGTACAAGGTGCCGCGCGAGGTGGAGTTCCTGGACGAGCTTCCGCGCAACGCGACCGGGAAGGTGCTACGCAACAAGCTCCACTGAGGTTGTCAAGCTCCCGGATGTTATGAAAGGACCCTTCATGACAAATTCTGTTATGAAGGGTCCGTTCATAACACGCGCGCGTCGAAAGCGCGCTAGTACTCCCAGTCGATGCCGAAGACGCCCGGCCCGAAGTCGAGGGCCACGGCATGGACGCCGCTGCCCTGATCCGGTTTCAGCTCCCTCCGGTCCATCGGAGCCGCGCCTTGACGTGAGTATTGCCAGGTTTTCGTGGGCACGGTGTCCGGGTCGAACCGGACCTCCAGCAGGTATTCCCGTACGGGGCGGCGGAATTCGCGGTAATGCGTGTTGCGGCATTCCGGGTAGGGCGGCCCGGAATTCGACAGCGAGTATTCGATCAGGTGTGTTTCGCCGCGGTCGATGGGCCGGTCGAACAGTAGCTCGGCGACGGTGAGTCCGTGGTCGCCGTCGACCTCGGCGCGGCCGACGCGGCAGTTGCGCAGTGCGTGCAGTGCGGGCGGTCCTGCCTCGGGATCGCCCTGCGCGTAGACCAGCAGCCAGCGGTCCTGTCCGTCCGCGCCCGCCTGGAACACCGCCCGTGCGGTGACCGCGCGCTGTCCGCCGTCGGCGGCGATCTCGCACAGGTCGTGCAGACCGACGAGCTTCAGCTGATGGTGTTGTTCCAGGGCGTTGGGCGCGCCGACCTTCTCCAGCAGCGCCTGGAGCGCTTCGAGCGGGAACGTCATCGGCTGGTCGGTGGTGGCGCGGCTGCGGCGCGACGACGCACCGCGCGGACGCGGCGGCGGTAGCAGGCCGAGCAGCGAACCGGCGGGGACCGAAAGGACCTCCTCGAGGACCCGGACCGCGGACAGCGAACTCTGCCGTTCCGGCTGACGTTTGCCAGACTGCCAGTAACTCAATGCGGTGACACTCACCGAGGCGCCGCGAGCGAGGAGCCGGGCTTGGATCCGGTCGAGGCTGAGTCCACTGGTCGCGATCGCCGATCTCAACGCGGTGGCGAACGCCGTAGGGGGCTGGTCGTCGTCCGCGGTCGTGCTCCCCGCCGTCATATGGTGTCCGACCGCCCCTGTCTGCCTTCGCTCAACACCTTCGGTTGATAACAACACGAATAACTTTATCAGTCTGTAGTAACGCTCCCGGTGCACCGCCTGCCTGGTGTTAACGCTTTTCGGGTGAGCCAGACTACTCCTTTCGGCCTAGTACTGGTAACTGTGAATCATTGCCCGCGCGCTACCGCAGACGTTTGCATGGCTCCCAACAACGATCATCCTCCCGGGTGATCCGCTCGGCGCGGCAGGAAAGGGAACCAGTGAGCAAGTCCCGGAAGAACCTGAAGTCCCGAAAAGCTCTGGTGACCGGCGTGGCCCTCGCCGGTGTCACCGTGGTGGCGGCCACGATCGGCGCCGGCGCGGCGATGGCGAAGCAGGAGGGGCAGATCCGCGAGGCGGACGCTCCGAACGCCGTCGCGGGCAGCTACATCGTCGTCCTCAAGCCGACCGCCGTGAGCCAGGGCCTTGCCACCGCCGGTGAGGTCGTGGCGAGGGTCTCGTCCAAGGCGCAGGGCCTGGTCGGCGAATACGGTGCCCAGCTCACTCGCACCTACGGTTCGGCGCTGAGCGGCTTCTCGATCAAGGCCGACGAAGCGGCTGCCAAGCGCCTCGCCGCGAACCCCGAGGTCGCCTACGTCGTGCAGAACAAGACCTTCCACATCAGCGAGACACAGGACAACCCGCCGTCCTGGGGGCTTGACCGGGTCGACCAGGCCGACCTCCCGCTCGACAAGAAGTACACGTACCCGACCAAGGGTGACAACGTCACCGCGTACATCATCGACACCGGTGTCCGCTACTCGCACAGCACGTTCGGCGGCCGGGGCGCCGGCGGCAAGGACTTCGTCGACAACGACGACACTCCCAACGACGAGCACGGCCACGGCACGCATGTCGCCGGCACCATCGGCGGCACCGAGTACGGCATCGCGAAGGGCGTCAAGGTCGTCGGCGTCCGTGTGCTCGACGCCAACGGCAGCGGCACCACCGAAGGCGTCGTCGCCGGCGTCGACTGGGTCGCGGCGAACGCGAAGGGCCCGTCGGTCGCGAACATGAGCCTCGGCGGCGGCGCGGACGACGCGCTCGACGCGTCGGTCAAGGGCGCGATCGCCAAGGGCGTGACCTTCGCGCTCGCGGCAGGCAACGAGGCCTCGGACGCCGGCACTACGTCTCCCGCTCGCGTCAAGGAGGCCATCACGGTGGCCGCCAGCGACAAGACCGACAAGCAGGCCAGCTTCTCGAACTTCGGCTCGGTCGTGGACATCTACGCCCCGGGCGTCGACATCACCTCTTCGTGGGCCACAGGTGACAGCGCCACGAACACCATCAGCGGAACCTCGATGGCCACTCCGCACGTGGCCGGCGCGGCCGCGCTGTACCTCGCGGCACACCCGGAGGCGACTCCCGCCCAGGTAGCCGAAGGTCTCGTCGGCGCGGCCGTCGACGGCAAGATCAGCAACCCGAGCTCCGGCACGCCGAACAAGCTCCTCCAGGTGAAGTAATACGTCACTGACAAGGCGGCCCCCGACGAACCCCAGGCGTCGGGGGCCGCCGCCTGTCCAGGGCGGGTCGCGCCCTTGTTACCAACGGGTACGCTCCAGGCATGGTCCTGCGGAAGAACATCGTGATCACCGGCGCCAGCTCCGGACTCGGCGAAGGAATGGCCCGGCAGTACGCCGCCAGAGGACGCAACCTGGCCCTCTGCGCCCGCCGGGTCGACCGGCTCGAAGCCCTCGCCGAGGAGCTCAAGAAGGCCTATCCCGGGATCACCGTCGTCACCCGGAAGCTCGATGTGAACGATCACGACCGGGTCTTCACCGTCTTCGAGGAGTTCCGCGAGGAACTCGGTTCCCTCGACCGCGTGATCGTGAACGCCGGACTCGGCAAGGGACAGCCGATCGGCACCGGCCGGTTCGACGCCAACCGGCAGACCCTCCAGACGAACCTCCTCGCCGCGGCCGCGCAGATCGAGGCCGCTGTCGGCATCTTCCGCGAGCAGACGGAGGGCCACCTGGTGGTCGTCTCCTCCTTCTCCGCGCTTCGCGCGTTCCCCGGAAACCTGACGGCGTATGCCGCTTCGAAGGCGGGCGTCTGGTCGCTGGCCGAGGGCACCCGGGTGGAACTGCTCCACACGCCGATCAAGGTGACCACGTTGCTGCCCGGGTTCATCGAGTCCGAAATGAACGTGGACATCTCCAAGATCCCGCTGGCGACAAAGGCCGGGCCGGGGGCGCAGGCACTCGTGAAGGCGATCGAGTCCGAGGGCGCGAAGGCGTTCGTGCCGTCCTGGCCGTGGAGTCCGCTCGCGCGGGTGTTCAAGTTCATCCCGGGCTCGGTGCTGAAGAAGTTCTCATGACGCTGACCGACACGACCGTCGAGGTCCGTGGGGAGGACTCGTTCGACCCCGCCACCATGCACGCGTGGCTCGCCGAGCGGGTCCCCGGCCTCGGCGGCACCCCACCCGAGGTCCGCCAGTTTCCCGGCGGCGCCTCGAATCTGACGTATCTGCTGAGCTATCCGGGCCGGGAGCTGATCCTGCGGCGTCCGCCCGCCGGGCACAAGGCCGCTTCCGCGCACGACATGCGACGCGAGTTCCGGGTTCAGCGGGCACTGCGCCCGGTATTCGGTCATGTGCCCGAGGTTCTCGCGATTTGCGACGACGAAACCGTGCTGGGCGGCGACTTCTACGTGATGGAACGGCTCGAAGGGCTGATCCTGCGCGGGGACCTGCCACCGGATTTCACGCTGTCGTTCCAGGCCGCGCGTGAGCTGTGCGGCAAGGTCGTGGACCGGCTGGTCGAACTGCACGCCGTCGACGTCGACGCCGCCGGGCTGGCCGACCTCGGCAAGGGAGCCGGGTATGTCGAGCGGCAAGTGCGCGGCTGGTCGGAGCGGTTCCGCAAGGCGCGGACGGAGAACGTCCCGGAGTTCACCGAGGTGATGGCCTGGCTGGCGGAAAACCAGCCCGCCGAGGTGAAGATCTGCTTGATCCACAACGACTACCGGCTCGACAACCTCGTGCTCGACGATGATCTCGACATCGTCGGCGTTCTCGACTGGGAGATGGCGACCCTCGGCGATCCGCTGATGGAACTGGGCAGCACGCTCGCGTACTGGGTGCAGGATGATGACGACGACGTCATGAAGCTGAGCCGCCGCCAGCCGACCCACGTACCTGGGATGTACACCCGCGACGAGTTCGTCCGGCGGTATGCCGAACGTGCCGGACTCGATATCGGGGACTGGACGTTCTACGAGGTGTACGGGCTGTTCCGGCTCGCCGCGGTGATCCAGCAGATCTATTTTCGTTACCACGCCGGGCAAACGCATAATCCGGCCTTCAAGGATCTCTGGCAGTTCGTCGGCTACCTCGAGGGGCGCTGTCGCCGGATCATCGCGAAAGGACAGGCCTAGTGGGTGCGATCTATCTGGTCCGGCACGGGCAGGCGTCGTTCGGCGCCGAGAACTACGACCAGCTCTCGCCGCGCGGGTTCGAACAGTCCACTGTGGTCGGTACAGAGCTGGTGCGACGAGGTGTCGAGTTCAGTCAGGCACGTTCGGGATCGCTTGCCCGGCAACGGGATACCGCCGCGACGGCGTTGAAGGTACTCGGTTCCGGGATCGCCGTGGTCGAGGACGAACGCTGGAACGAGTACGACCACGTCGACATCGCGAAGTACCACGCCGCCGGGGTTCAGCAGACCGATTCGCGGGCCTATCAGGCCGCTTTGGACGGTGCGCTGAACGCCTGGATCGCGGCGGGGGAGTCCGGCCCGTGCGCCGAGACCTGGCCTGCCTTCCTGGCCAGGGTGAAGGGGGCGCTGGCGGATCTCGTGGCGTCGCTGAACAAGGGGGAGCACGCCGTCGTCTTCAGCTCCGGCGGTGTCATCGCCACCCTCTGCGGCGCGCTGATGGGCACGCCCGAGGCGGGCTTGCTGAAGCTGAACCGCGTCACCGTGAACGCCGGCATCACCAAACTGGTGTCCGGCCGTGGCGGCGTGACCCTGTTGTCCTTCAACGAACATCCGCATTTCGAAGCGGACGCGGCAGAACTGCTCACCTACCGGTAGGAGGCGCACGATGGCGTTCGGCGAGGTCACGGTCATTCCGGTCAACGGGCACGGCCCCGAAGACGTCGTGGTCGACGACCAGGGGTGGATCTACACCGGTGTCGACGACGGCCGCATCCTGCGGATCGAACCGGACGGCAAACGGATCGACGTCCTCGGCGACACCGGCGGCCGCCCACTCGGGCTGGAGTTCTTCGGCGACGACGAGCTGCTGATCTGCGACGCGAAGGCCGGCCTGCTCACCATGCCGCTCGCCGGCGGCAAGGTGACGACGCTGGCGACTTCGGCGCTCGGACTGGACTTCGTGTTCTGCAACAACGCGGCGGTCGCCTCCGACGGCACGGTGTACTTCACGGATTCGTCGCGGCGGTTCGGCATCGAGAAATGGCGCGACGACCTGATCGAGCAGACCGCGGGCGGGCGGCTGCTGCGGCGGACACCCGACGGGAAGATCGACCAGCTGGCCGACGGATTCCAATTCGCCAACGGCGTCGGCCTCCCGCCGGACGAGTCCTATGTGGCCGTCGCGGAAACAGGTTCCTACCGGGTCAACCGAATCTGGCTCACCGGCTCGAAGGCGGGTACGCGTGACGTTCTCGTCGACGATCTGTGGGGCTATCCCGACAATATCTCGACCGGCTCCGACGGGCTGATCTGGATCACCGTGGCGAGCCCCCGGGTGCCCGCGCTCGAAGTCATCCGCAAGCTGCCCGCGCCGCTGCGGGCGGCCGTCCGTGCGCTGCCGACGTCGATGCAGCCGGCCCCGAAGCAGCAGTGCGGAGTGCAGGGCGTGACGCCGGACGGGCAGGTCGTGCACGACCTCCGCGGCGAGATCGACGGCTTCCACTTGTTGGTGGGAGTGAGGGAACGGGAAGGAAAGCTGTACTTCGGATCGCTGGAGGAGTCCGCGATCGCGGTTACGCGGGTGCCTGGCTCGTGAGTGGTAATGACGGTTAGAACCGTCACTACCACTCACGAGCCAGGCACCCGCCGCCGCTCGCCTACCGTCCGGTCCAGCTCGGAGCCCGCCCCGCGGACCAAGCCGCGTAGAACTCGCCGTGGTCCTTGCTGGTCATCAGCAACGCCTGGGTGATCGCCTCGAGTTCGATCGCGCTCCCGAGGTCCATGTCCTGCTCACGCGTCAGCAGCACCTTGGTCGTGGCGTATGCGAGGGCAGGCCCATCGGCGAGCCGCCGTGCCAAAGCCGTTGCGGCGGCGGGAAGTTCGGCGTCCTCGACCACCTGGGAAGCGAGGCCGATCGCCTCTGCCCTGGCCGCGTCGATCTTGTCGCCGAGGATCAGCAGCTCGGTCGCCCGGCCGAGCCCGATGAGCCGCGGAAGCAGATACGCCGAACCCATATCCGCCCCGGCCAGCCCGACCTTCGTGAACAGGAACGCGAACTTCGCCGACGACGCCAGCAGCCGGAAGTCGCTGGCCAGCGCGATCACCGAGCCCGCACCGGCGGCGACACCGTTGACGGCGGCGATCACCGGGAGCGGGCATTCGCGCAGGGCCTTCACCACCGCGCCCGTCATCCGCGTGAACTCCAGGAGCTCGGCGGTCTCCATTTTCTGGAGTTCGCCGATGATCTCCTCGACGTCACCGCCGGAGCAGAACCCGCGGCCGCGGCCGGTGATGACCAGGACCCGGACGTCACCGCGATGGGGCAGCTCCGCCAGCAGGTCCCGAAGATCGGCGTAGATATCGAAAGTGAGGGCGTTCAGTTTGTCGGGGCGGTCCAAGGTGACCGTGGCGACGCCATCGTCCACGGTGAACTCGAAATGCTCCCATTTCGTCGTGATCGGCGGCGTACCGCGAAACGGGCTCATGACTGGATCCCACCTCCGTCGAGGACGAGTGTCTGTCCGTTGATCGCGGCGGCGTCGGGCGCCGCGAAGAAGGTCACCGCGTAGGCGACCTCGTCAGGTTCGAGCAGGCGGCCCAGGGGAGACGCCGCCGCGAGCGCGGCTTCCGCGTCCGCCTCGTCCCGGCCGGTCTTCTCCCGGATCCGTGCCACCGACGCGGCCGTCATGTCGGTGCGCACGAAGGCCGGGCAGACCGCGTTCGCCGTGACGCCCGTCCCGGTGAGCTCCGCCGCGGTGGCCCGCATCAGCCCGACCGCCGCGTGCTTCGACGCCGTGTAGCCCGCGGTGTAGCGATAGCCGACGTGCGACGCCGTCGAGGCCACCGTGACGATCCGTCCGGTGTCCCGTGAGCGCATCCCGGGCAGAACCGCGCGGGTACAAAGGAAAGCGCCGGTCGCGTTGACGTCCAGCTGGGTTCGCCACTGCTCGAGCGACGTCTTCGCCAGCGGTGCGCTCGACGAGATCCCGGCGTTGTTGACGAGGACGTCCACCGGGCCGAGGTCGGCGAAATACCGGGCGACGGCGGCCTCGTCGGTGACGTCGCATTCGGCGCGTCCCGGCGCGTGCACCTTGTCACCCATACTCAGGAACCGTGCGGCGATCGCGGCACCGATCCCGCGGGTCCCGCCGGTGACGACGACGATCCTGCTCACCGTGGCACCATCCGGCGCAAGGCCCGCCGGTCCAGTTTCCCGTTGGCGGTACGGGGAAGTTCGGTCACGAACATGACCTCGCGCGGGTACTTGTGCCTGGCCAGATGCGCCCGCGCGTGGTCCCTCAGTTCGTCGGCCGTGACCTCGGCGCCGTCGGCGAGGACGACGCACGCGCGCGGGACCACCAGCCCGTCGACGGTCACGCCGAGGACGGCGCAGTCCACGACGGCGGGATGACCGAGCAGGCAGTCTTCGATCTCGCTCGGCGCGACGAAGACCCCGGACACCTTCAGCAGATCGTCGGCGCGCCCGTGATGGTGGAAGTACCCGTCGGCGTCGCGGCTGAACAGGTCGCCCGTCCGCAGGGTGTCGCCGCGGAACGTCCTCGCCGACTTCTCCGCGTCCCCGTGGTACTCGCGGGCGATGGTGGGCCCGGTGACCTCGAGCGTCCCGATTTCGCCGTCTGGCAAGGCATTCCCGGTCTCGTCGACGATCCGGGCCGAGTAGCCGGGCACCTCACGGCCGAGACTGCCGATCCGCTGCGCGTCCGGGGTGTTCGAGAGATAGATGTGGTACGCCTCCGACGAGCCGATGCCGTCGACCACCGGGACACCGAACAGGTTGTCCCATTTGCGATGCAGCTCCGACGGCAGCGCCTCACCCGCCGAGGTCGCGAGCCGGAGCGAGCTCATGTCCACTGTAGACGCGGCTGGGTCCGCGATCATCGCGCTGATCATGGTCGGCACGTTCACCAGGATCGTCGGCCGGTACCGCTCGATCAGCTCGAAGAGCAGATCGGCCGTACTGCGCTGCGGGAACACGATCCCGGACCCGCCGACGCCGAACGGGAACAACGCCGTCAAGTCGCGCGCGTAGCCGAAGAAAAGCTTGGGTACGGCCAGAACCCGGTCGTCCTCACGGAGTTCGAGCACACCGAGCGCGTATCGCTCGAAGCTTTCCAAGGCACTCCGCTCCGGATGCACGCAGGCCTTCGGCGAACCCGTGCTGCCGGTGGTGAACTTCCAGATCGCGACGTCGTCGAGTTCGGTCGGTGCCGCCTCCAGTTCGGGGGAGGCCGCGGAGGTCAACTCCTGAAAAGAGTGCTCGCCCGGCTGCAGCTCGACGTCGCCGATCACCAGCAGGTTCCGCGCGCCCGCCTGCCGCAGCGCGGGCAGCGTGACCTCGTCGGCGACGACGATCACGGCCTCGGTGTAGGCCAGGTAGTAGGCGTAGTCCTTGGGCTGCAGGAACGAGTAGACCTCGGCGGTCACCGCGCCGATCTTCTGCGCCGCATACCAGGTCGCGACGAACTCAACGCCGTCGTTCAGCGCCAGCAGCACCCGCTGTCCACGATGGACACCCAGGTCGCGGAACACGTTCCCGATCCGGTTCACCAGAGCCGCGAGCTCCGCGTAGCTGACTTCCTTGTCGTCGCAGAACAACGCCGTCCGCCCGCCGGGGAGCCGGTCCACGAAATGGGTCGCCAGGTTGAAGGTCATACCAGCTCCCGGATCGCTTCGACGAGGATGTCGGTGAGCACGGAGAACGTCTTCTCCCCTTCTTCGGCTGTGGCGCCGGCCGGTGTTCCGCAGTAGGCCTCGGACATGCCGAGCTCCTTGAAACCGGAGTTTCCAGCCGAAGTCAGGTCTACGTGCACCGGCGGCAGTGCGCGCTGAATCGCCGCGTCGACCAGATCGGGACGGTCGGCGAGCACCAGGGACGTCTCGTACTGGCCGGCGTGGCATTCCCCGGACCGGAACTCCTCGGTGAGCCGCTCAGCGTGGCGGCGCCGGACGAGGTCCACGAAGCCGATCTTCGTGCCGTGCGCCGATTCCACCGAGGCGACGACCCGGCGGAGAACGGCCAGGTGGGCGGGTTCGAAATGGTTGTTGACCAGCAGGATGCGTGACAGTCCCTGCTCGATCAGCGCGCCGCAGATCTCGGTCAGGAGCGCGTGCGATGTCTCCTCGCCGATCGAGATCCCGCCCGCGAACCCGGCCGCGAACCGCGTCACGCCGTAGGGCACCTCGGGCAGGATCAGGACCCGGATTCCGGGGTCGCCCGCCAGCCGCGCGGCGGCGCGTTCGCACATTCCCCGGGAGATCAGCGGATCGGTGCCAAGCGGGGCATGCGGACCGTGCGGTTCGACCGCGCCGACGGGCAGCAGAAGTACCGGAACGCGCTCATCGGAGGCGAGCGCGGCGACCTGACGCGAGCTCAAATCCGCGAAGTACGTCACTCGATTCAAGCTACACCGCAGCGCCCTGAGGTGTATAGAGTTGCTCGTATGCCCGAATCGCCCTCGCTCCACGGCGACCCCGGTCCCCAGGAGCTGGTGATGACCCTGCTCGGCAGCTACGTGCGGCCGCGCGAGAGCCGCCGTGTCTGGTCCGGCGGGCTGGTCGGGGTACTCGCGGGGCTCGGATTCTCCGACGGCGCGGCGCGGATCGCGCTCGCCCGCCTCGCCCGCCGCGACCTGCTCGCGCGGCACAAGGCCGGCAGGCTCGTCCATTACTCCCTGACGCGCCGCACGATCACGCTGCTCGAAGACGGTGACCGGCGGATCTTCTCCCTCGGCAGGCGCGAGCGGTCGGTCGGCGAGTGGACCGTGCTCTGGCAGAACATCCCGGAAAGCCGTCGGCAGGCCAGGGAACGGCTGGTGCGGCGGCTGCGGTTCCTCGGGTTCGGGCCGGTGCAGGACGGCACCTGGATCGCCCCGCACGACCGCGAGGCCGAGTTGCTCGCGCTGCTGGACGAACTCGACGTCGCGGAGTACGCCGGGCTAATGCTCGGTAAGCCGTCCGGCGGATTGGACGTTCGGCGATTCGCTGGTCGCGCCTGGAATCTTGATGGTCTGGCGGCGCGTTACGATACCTTCGTTCGGGATTTCGGCAAATATTCAGATGATCTGCCTGACGCGGAAGCTTTCCGGGTGCGAACGTGGCTGACGCATGTGTTCCGCGCGTTCCCGTCGCTCGACCCGGAGCTTCCGGTCGAGCTGGTCCCGCCTCCACCGCGCCGGGCGGAAGCGGTGGAGTTGTTCCATGCTCTTTACGAGGCGCTGGCACCCGCGGCGCAGCGCCATTTCGATGAGGTGACTGAACCATGAGCGACACCCAGGCGGCACTCAGCTATACCTCGTACCTTGCTTTGGACGACCTGCTCGACGCCCAGCGTCCCCGGTCCGACGAGCACGACGAGCTGCTGTTCATCGTCATCCACCAGGTGTATGAGCTGTGGTTCAAGCAGATCCTCCACGAGGCCCTCTACCTGCAGGAACAGCTCGACGCGGGCAAGACCGCGCATGCGATCAGGACGCTGCGCCGGATCCTGACCATCCTCAAGGTGGTGGTCGCCCAGATCGACGTCCTCGAGACGATGACGCCGAGCCAGTTCACGACCTTCCGCGAGCGGCTCGACGCGTCCAGCGGGTTCCAGTCCGCCCAGTTCCGTGAGCTCGAAGCCGTCCTCGGACGGCGTGACGAGCGGGTGTTCGCGCACTATCCCGAGGGTGGTGAGCAGCGCGCGCGGATCGCCGGCGCGATGGCCCGGCCGTCGCTCTTCGACTCCTTCATCACGTTCCTCGCGGTGAAGGAGTACGACGTCCCGACCGGACGTGACGTGACGAAGCCACTCGAGCCTTCTCCGGCGTTGCAAGAGGTTCTGCTGCAGGTTTATCGCGATGACACCGGGCCGTCGGTCGTGGCGGAGCACCTGGTCGACCTGGATGAAGGGATGCAGGAGTGGCGGTATCGGCACGTGAAGATGGTGGAACGCACCATCGGAGACAAGACCGGGACGGGGGGATCCTCGGGCGCGTCCTATCTGCGCACGACGCTTTTCCACCCGATGTTCCCGGATCTTTGGGCCGTCCGGAGCCGGCTTTGACAGACCTCGACGGGCTTCGCCGCAGCCCCAACGCACTCGCGGAGCACTACCGGAAATTCGGTGTGGCAGAACGGGTCCTGTTGACCGGACACTCCCATCAGGCCTGGCCGGACGTTGCCGAGGAGGGCCTTCTCGAGGCCTTCGCCGACGCCGCCGAAGGGGTCGACACGAAGTGGGAGCGGGCGTTCGCCAAGGCCGACGAACTGCGCGCGGGATTCCGCGCGCTGCTCGGCGACCCGCACGGCGCGATCGCGCTCGGCGCGAGCACCCACGACCTGGTGATCCGGTTCCTGTCGGCGATGGACCTGCCGCGAAAGCCGCGGCTGATCACCACGGACGGCGAGTTCCACACGCTGCGCCGTCAGCTGGGACGGCTCGCCGAAGAGGGTGTCGAGGTCGTCCGTGTGCCCACGTCGCCGGTCGCCACCTTGGCGGAACGGGTCGCCGCGGAGGTCACCGTGGACGCTGAGAACACAGCGGCGGTACTTATCTCTGCGGTGCTGTTCGAAAGCTCCCGGCTCGTACCGGGACTCGCTCATCTCGCCGACGTCTGCCTGCGCAACTCGGTGAACCTCGTCGTCGACGCCTATCACGCGCTCGGTGTCGTCCCGTTCGCGCTGCACGACCTCGGGCTCACCAACGCCTGGGTGCTCGGCGGCGGCTACAAGTACCTCCAGCTCGGCGAGGGCAACTGCTTCCTGCGGATGCCCGCCCATGCTCAGGAGCTGCGGCCGGTCGTCACCGGCTGGTACGCCGAGTTCGGCACGCTCGCCGAGACCAAACGCCCGGACGAGGTCCTCTACGCGCTCGGATCCGACCGGTTCGCCGGCTCGACCTACGACCCGACGAGCCACTACCGGGGCGCGCGGGTCTTCCGGTTCTTCGCCGAGCAGGGGCTCGCACCCGAGTTCCTGCGGCAGGTCTCACAGCATCAGGTCGGCCTGCTCGCGGAGGGCTTCGACGCGCTCGGACTGCCCGAGGACGCCATCACGCGTGACCGCGAGACGCCGCTGGACCGCATCGGCGGCTTCCTGTCGCTGAAGTGCGCGGACGCGGGCGGACTGCAGGCGGCGCTGGCAAAACGTGGGGTCCTGACCGACAGCCGTGGCGAGAATCTGAGGTTCGGACCGGCTCCGTATCTTTCCGACGGTCAACTGGAGTCCGCGCTCTCGACACTCGATGAGGTCGTTCGCGGCTGAAACACCCCTACCCGGGTTGGCGAAGAAACCGGGGAGATCTAATGTCGCGGGGTGGCACTGTCGCCGCCGGACGACCTTCGTCGGGGACCGTGCCCTGATCCAGGAACGGGCACGTGAGCCACAAGCAGCGTGCAACTCCATGACTAAGGAGTCACTACAGTGACCGAAGTGTTCGGCCAAGGCACCGGCCATGAACAGGTCGTCTTCTGCCAGGACCAGGCCACCGGCCTGAAGGCCATCATCGGTATCTACTCGACGGCACTGGGGCCGTCGCTCGGTGGTACCCGGTTCTACCCCTACGAATCCGAGGCGGACGCGCTTGCCGACGTTCTCG
The DNA here is from genome assembly GCA_963766045.1 of uncultured Actinomycetota bacterium. GTDB lineage: Bacteria > Actinomycetota > Actinomycetes > Mycobacteriales > Pseudonocardiaceae > Amycolatopsis. The sequence continues at coordinate 1,513,765 of CAVXYN010000003.1, forward strand.
CGCTCTCCAAGGGGATGGCCTACAAGAACGCGCTCGCCGGGCTCGACCTCGGCGGCGGCAAGGCCGTCATCATCGGCGACCCGAACAAGCACAAGACCGAGGCGCTGCTGCGCGCCTACGGCCGGTTCGTCCAGTCACTGGGCGGCCGCTACATCACCGCCTGCGACGTGGGCACCTACGTGCAGGACATGGACATCGTCGCCCGCGAGTCGGAGTTCGTCACCGGCCGCTCGCCGGAGAACGGCGGCGCCGGCGACTCGTCGGTGCTGACCGCCTTCGGCACCTACCAGGGGATGCGGGCCTCCGCCGACGCCGTCTGGGGCGTTCCGGAGCTCGCCGGCCGCAAGATCGGCGTCGCCGGGGTCGGCAAGGTCGGGCATATCCTGGTCGGGCATCTGGTCGAGGCGGGCGCGCAGGTGGTCATCACCGACGTCTCACCCGCGGCGATCGAGCGCACCCGCGCGGCGTACCCAGGCGTCGAGGTCGTCGCCGATCTCGACGCGCTGATCCGCACCGAGCTGGACGTCTTCGCACCGTGCGCGCTGGGCGGCGTGCTGAACGACGAGACCGTCGGCCTGCTGCGCACCAAGATCGTCTGCGGCGCCGCGAACAACCAGCTGGCGCACCCGGGCGTCGACAAGCAGCTCGACGACCGCGGCATCCTGTTCGCGCCGGACTACCTGGTCAACGCCGGTGGCGTGATCCAGGTCGACGACGAGCGACACGGCTTCGACTTCAGCCGGGCGAAGCGCAAGACCACGGCCATCTTCGACACCACCAAGGCGGTGTTCGCGCTGGCCAAGGCCGACGGCGTGCCCCCGGCGACGGCGGCCGACCGGCTGGCGGAGCGCCGGATGGCGGAGGTCGGCGGGCTGAGGTCGATCCTGACCGTGTAAATCTGACCGAGTGAGCAGCATCGAGTCGATCTTCGAGACGGCGGGCGTGCGGGGCTTCCTGCACGTCCGCAGTGTCGATTCCGGAGCCGACCTCTGCGTCGGTGCCGATGAGCCGGTTGTGCTGGCGTCGGTGGTGAAGGTGCCGCTGGTGCTGGAGTTCGCGCGGCAGGTGGCGGCAGGCCGGCTCGATCCGGTCGACCGAATCCGGGTCACCGCTGCGGACAGGCTGGGCGGTGCGGGAACGGCGGGTTGCGCCGACGACGTCGAGCTGAGCCTGCGCGACGCTGCCCGGTTCGCGCTGTCCGTCAGCGACAACACGGCGGCGGATCTGTTGTTCGACCGGGTCGGTGTCGAGAACGTGCGGGCGCTGATGGCCGAATTGGACCTTCCCGGGACACAGATCCTCGGTGCGCCTCGCGAGGTCCTCAGGACGATCATCGAAGACGAGGGCCGTCCTGTCCGGGCCCTGGATCCCTTGCGTACCACGGCGAGTACGCCCCGGGAGATGACGCGGCTGCTGTCGCTGATCTGGCGGGACGAGGCCGGTCCGGCGTCGGCGTGCGCCTGGGTCCGTGAGCTGATGGGACTGCAGATCAACTGGTACCGGCTTGCGGCCGCGTTCGACCCGGAGGTCGTCGTGGCGGGAAAAACCGGGACACTGCCGGGAATCCGCAACGAAATCGGTGTCGCGTCCTATCCGGACGGTGCGCACTACGCGGTCGCAGTGTTCACCGTCGGCGGACACGAGCACCTGCGCCGTCCCCGTATCGACCGGGCGATCGGTAAGGCCGCCAGGACCGCCGTCGATCAGCTGCGTTTGTAGAAGACGTCCCACGGGCGCGTCTTCGGGACACCGGCGCGGAGTGCGTCGGTCTCGCCACGTCCGGCCAAGCCGACCTGCGTGGTGATCCGGTCCCAATGGGCGAGCAGATCGCATGCTTCGGCGGAGAGGATCCGCCCGGCCTCGGTGAGTTCGACGTGGCGGCTGCCCCGGTCGAACAGCCGCGCGCCGAGGTCGTCCTCGAGCCGCCGGATGCGCTGGCTCAGCGGTGGCTGGGCGATGCCGAGCCGGTCCGCAGCGTGGCCGAAATGCAGTTCTTCGGCGACGACGAGGAAGTAACGTAACGAACGCAGCTGGTCCACGCTGCGACGATAGCCTTTCCGATATCGCCGCGGCACGGTTTCGATCTTGGACAGCGCGGCCGGACCTGTGATCTCGTGCTGATCATGAGCGATTTCAGCAGACGGGGACTGTTCGGGGTCGGCGCGGGCGCGGCTGCGATCCTGGCCGGGGCGTCGGCGGCGATGGCGTCAGCGGCGTCGGGCGGGGTGACGTTGCGGTGGTGGGGGAACAACGGCTGGGAGATCCGGCTGCCCGGTGGGAAGGTCGTCCTGATCGACCCGTGGCTCACGCGCTTCCGGACCGGCACCTACACACCGGAAGGGGCGGATCCGGAGACCCGGCTCGAGGTGGACAAGAGGCTGATCGACTCGTACGTCGACAGCGGGGAGTTGCGCGCGGACCACATCCTCGTCACCCACGGGCATTACGACCACCTGACCGATGTCCCATACCTTGCCCGGAAGACCGGGGCCACGGTGATCGGGACCGAGACGCATCTCAGCCTCATGAAGGCCCTCGGCGCGCCGGAAGGCCAGCTCGCCGTGGCGAGCGGAGGGGAGAACCTGGCCTTCGACGGCTACACGATCCGTGTGGTGCGTTCGCTGCACTCGGCCGTCGGGCCGCGGGCCCAGGTGCCGTTCCCGGGGACGCGTCCGCTGGCCGAGAGTCGGGTGCCGACGAAGATCAAGCACCTGGTGGAGGGCGGGACGCTGTCGTACGAGGTCAGCGGTGGCGGGGTGAGCGTGCTGAACTTCGGTGGCTCGAACTACGTCGAGTCCGAGCTTGCCGGACTCCACCCCGACGTCCTGCTAATGCCTGTCGGCGGCGGGAAGATCGTCGACTACGCCGCACGGCTCCTGAGGACCGTCGGGTATCCGCGGTACGTCGTGCCGACGCACTGGGACGACTTCGATCACCCGTTGCTGGAGCCTGGGCGGGACTTCGGTGGGCTGACGCCGCTTCGCGAAGTAGTGGCGAAGGCGAGTCCCTCAAGCCGCTTCGTCGTGGTGGATCACCTTCAGACGTTTACGCCCTGAAAGGCCCCGTTCATCGCAAGTTCGCCAGGGCTGAGCGGGGAAAATTTGAGACATCCAACGTCTCGAATCTTCCCCGCTCACCCACCTGCTGAGCCGCTCAGCCGCTCTTGCGACGGAAGGTGCGCTTGTTCGCGGCGGGGCCGTGGGCGTGCAGGTTCTTCGCGCCACCGTTCTCGTGATTCGAGCCGGACCGGGCGTGGGCCTGCTTGCGCTCCAGGGCCTCCTTGAACTTGCGCTTGACGTCGTCCTCTTCGCCGCTCGCTGGCGACGGTGCCGGTTCAGTCATTGCTACCTCCGAGGTGACGACGTGGGACAAGGCCCAGCCTGGCAGGAACCGGCCCGGATGGCGAGTCGATTTCCGCCCTGGCAGCCACTAAGTCACCACCGTCACTACCGACCGGCCGTGCCTCGGCTTCAGTTTCACCGCCATTCCGCTGAACTCGCCCGACGCCGTCGTCCAGCCGGTCGAAGCCACCTTGACCTGCTCGGGTGAGAGGGTTTCGGACCGTTTGCCGTCGATCCAGACCTGTGCGCCGGGACCGACGCCGGGGATGAGCAGCTGGGTCTCGCCGGGTGCCCCACTGACGGTGATCGTCAGCGCACGCCCGCTCCGGTGGCTGGACAGCTTGCCGCCGTACGGGCTGTCGAGGTGCGCGCCGCCCTGCGGCGACACGAGCCAGCCCGCACGATCGGTCCGGTCGAGATCGTTGACACCCCACGACTTCGCCCATAGGTCCGGGTTGCGCGAGTTGAACGGAACGGCCGCACCTGCCCGCAGGTACAGCGGGAACTCGTCCACAGTGGACTCGCGGACGACGTGCCTGCCGCCGTCGACGACCTTCCCGGCGTACAGGTCGATCCATTTCCCTTGCGGGAGGTAGACGTCAACCGGGGTCGGCTGACCCGCGGCGCCGTCGGCCTCGGCCCGGTCGGCCGTGACCGGCGCGGCGATCAGGTCCGGGCCGATCATGAACTGCTGGTCGGCGGCCCAAGCCTGCTCGTCGTGCGGATACTGGAACGGCATCGGCCGGTTGATCGGCATGCCGGTCCGGGCCGCCACCTGCGCCTGCTGGTAGAGGTACGGGAACAGCTCGTAGTGCAGGACCGCGGCCTTCCGGAACCGCTCGACGGTCGCGTCGTCGTACACCCACGGGTTCGCGTTGCGGCCCGGTCCGCCGACCTCGAACACCGGCGAGACCGCGGAAAGCTGAGCCCAGCGGGTGAACAACGTCGGCGTCGGCGAGTCGGACGCGATCTTCCGGTACCCGCCGGTGTCCGAACCCTGCACCGGATGCCCGGAGCCCCACGAGTTGATCGCGCGGCGCGTGGTCAGCCGGAGTCCGTCGAAGCTCATATCCGCGTCGGCCTGCCAGAAGCCGCGCAGCACGGTCGACATGCCCGGATAGCCGGAGCGGAACAGCATCGTGAAGTCCTCGCCGTGGACAGCGCGCAGGGCGTTGGCCACGGTCTCGGCGTAGAGCTGCGGATACCGGTTGTGCACCAGCGTTCCCGGCCCGGCCTGGAACGCCGCCAGTTCGAGGTCGTTCTCGTCGCCGCGGTCACCCTTGACGAAGTCCACGCCCATCCGGAAGACGCTTTCGAGCTTGGCCTGGTAGTGCGCTCGCGCGACCGGGTTGGTCAGGTCGATGTCCCAGGTGTTCTTGTCGGACTGGACGAAAGAGCCCTCGGGATAGTCATGCGGGCAAGGCTTTCCGCCCGCGGCCTTCGCCAGGAACGGCGCGACCCACACTCCTAAGTGGACACCGTTCGCCTTCAACCGGTCGATCATGCCCTGCGCGTCGGGGAACTGACGGCTGTCGAATTTCAGCGCGCCGATGCACGCGGTGCCGGTCGGGGTGCCTTCCGGACCCTGCTCCCACGGGTTGTCGATCCAGATGGTGTCGAGCGGGATGTTCCGCTTCTGCAACTCGACCATATCCTCGATGACCTCGTCCTGGCTGAGGATCTTGTCCCGCCATTTGATCGAGGCGAACTGCCGCACCGGCGGGAGGACCGGTTTCCCGACCCGTTCGAAGTAGCGGGTGGTGACCTCTTCCGGGCCGCCCGCGTAGATCTCGTAGGCGAGCTTGTCGGCCTTGAAGCAGAACTGCGTACGGTCGCCCTGGCCGAGCTGGATCGGACAGAGCGGCGGAGACGTGTCGCAGGTCAGGAACGGTTCGGCCGCACCGGGGAAGGCGATCCGGCCGACCGCGGTGGTGTCCGGATAGACACCGTAACCCGACGAACTCAGGAAGAACGGGCTCGCGGCGCCGCTCTGGTTGCATTTCCCGAGCGTCGAGGCGCCGGTGAACATCGCCTTGTTGAACACGACCTTGCCGCGCAGGTCGACGAACAGCGAGGACGCGCCGCCGCCGAGAAAGTGCTCGGTGAGATTCCCGGTCAGCGCCTCGAAGACCTGGACGACGCCGGTCGACGGCGTGAGCGTCCATGAGACCCGGAGCCCGCGCGGAGTCTTGGTGACGTCGATCCGCGCGGTCCGAGCGGGTTCGTCGGTCGCAGTCGTGTAGCGGACGCCGTCGCGAAGACGTTCTGTCGCGCGAAGATCCGTGACGCGATGGGTGGTGCCGTCGTCGAGCAGGTAGGAGAGCCGGCCGCCCGGACCGCTGATCGCGCCGCCCGCCTGGCCGATCAGCGGGCGGCCGTGCTCGCGGACGTTGAGCTGGAACGGCGAACTCGACGCCGTCCAGGACAGCTTGCCGTGTTGTTCCTCGGCCGCCATCGCCGGTGTGACCGCGGTGGTGAGTCCGGTGGCGACGAGGACCGCGGCGGCGAGAGCGAGTTTCATGCCGGCACCCCGTTGATCGTGACGTTGCGGAACCGCAGGTCGTCGGTATGGGTCAGCGCGTTCGGCTGGGCGATGTTCGTGAACGTGCTGTTCGTGATCCGGACGCGGCCGATATGCGCGTCCGGCAGGCCCGTGAAGCTCGCCGCGATGCGGCCGCCGTCGATCTTCATGCCGTCGACGGTGATGTTCCGGATGGCCGGGTTCACGCCGGCGACGCCGCCGCCGTTGTAGAGCATGCTGACGAACAGGATTTCGCGTTCCACGTTGCGGCCGAAGACGTTCCGCAGGTGGATGCCGTCGATCACGCCGCCGCGGTCGCTGTTGGTCTTGATGTAGAGCGCGTGTTTGACCGGGTAGCGGCCGGGGAAGTCGGGCGCGTTGACCTCGCAGTCGCGCGCGAAGATGTCGTACGCGCCGCCCGACATCTCGCTGCCGACGGTCACCCCGCCCCAGCGGCCGGAGAACTTGCACCGTTCCACGACGACGTTCTGCGTCGGGATGCCGACCCGGCGCCCATCGGCGTCACGGCCGGATTTGATGACCACGCAGTCGTCATTGGTGTTCATCCGGCACCCGACGACATGGGCGTCACGCGTCGAATCGAGGTCGACGCCGTCGCCCTGACTGTTGGTGGAGTAGAAGGTGACGCCGCTGACCGTGACGTTGCGGCAGAACACCGGATGCAGTGTCCACATCGCGGGGTTGCGGATCTCGACGCCGCTGATCAGGACGTTGCGGCAGTTGTACAGTCCGATCATGTTCGGCCGCAGCTTGTGGCCGGCGCCGTAGACGCGCTGCTCGACGGGCACGCCTTCCTCGCCCTGCTTGCGAAGCAGCCGTGAGTCGTCGTTGCTGCTGCCCCAGCTCGACCATTCTCCGAGCGGCGCACGGCCGTCGAGCATCCCCTCGCCCGTGATGGCGATGTCGCGGGCGCCGTCGGCGTGGACGAAGGGGGAGTAGTTGTAGCAGAGCGTGCCCTCCCAACGGGTCAGCACGATCGGAAGGTAGTCGGCGGGATCCGTGCTGAACGCGATCGTCGCGCCCTTTTCCACGTGCAGGTCGACCCCGCTCAGCAGCCGGATGGCTCCCGTGAGGAACACCCCCGCCGGGACCACGACATGTCCGCCGCCCGAGCGGTGGCAGGTGAGGATGGCCTTGCGGAAGGCCTCGGTGTTCTTGGTGACGCCGTCACCGACGGCGCCGAACTTCGTGATGTCGAACCGGCGATGCGGGAACCGCGGTGGACGGACCCTGGCGAGGATCCCGGGGACCCGGCACCAGGGATCGGGCTCGTGACGGTCCTCTGCCGCGAGCGCTTCGGGGGCGACCAGCGGCAGGGCCAGCAGGCTCGCGGCACCCGCTAAGAAGGTTCGGCGAGACGACGAGGGGACGGGCATCGACACTCCCAACTCCGGCGGCGGAAGGCGAAACCACGACACCATATCTCATATACGACCCGTGCGGGAAAATTCATCAGATGAATTTCGCGCCGTTGGGGGTGGGGCGTCAGTCGCGCGGGGGCGGGGCAGGGATCTGGACGGGGCCGCCGAACTGGACCCGGTTTCGCAGCAGCGGCTGCCAGCAGTGGTCGCAAAGCAGGATCGGCTTCAGCCGGTTCCCGCATTCGACATGGTCCAGCGTGATGTCCGGCTCCTGCCCGGGAATCTCGAAACCGCGCGACCACTCGGCGATGAACGCCAACGCGGGGAAGAACGCGAGCCCCTTCGCCGTGAGCCGGTAGTCGTGGGCGTCGGTGCGGGTTTTCGCGGCTCCGGTTCGCAGTACGCCGACGTCGACCAGCTTGCTCAGTCGCGACGAAAGCACGCTGGGCCCGATTCCGAGTTCGCGTTCGAACTCCGAGAAGTGCCGGGAGCCGAGCAGCGCGCTCACCACGAGTCCGGTCGACCATCTGTCGCCCAGTAATTCCATGGTGTCCGGGAAGAACATCAGCGGATCGCCCGCCAGTGACTCCGCGTCCTTGCGGCGGAAGCGTTTCGTCGCTGTCGCTTCGACCACGCCGGTGTCGTCGAGCCGACGGGCCCGGACGTCGCGTGCGTCGACCCGGCGTTCGCAGGAGGCGCAGCCGAGTGGGGCGGATGTAGCCAGCTCGCAGTCCAGATGGATCAGCGTCGGCAGGACGGCCCGGCGTCCCTCGACCCACTCGCGCTCCCATGCCCAGATCGAGATCAGCAGCGGCCATAGTTCCAAGCCGCGTTCGGTGAGCCGGTACTCGTGCCGGGTGCGCCGCGCGTCGCGGTACGGGGTGCGGACGAGCATGCCGGCGTCGACCATCTCGCGCAGCCGTCCGGACAACGCCGTCGGGGAAATCCCCAGGCGCAGCCGTAGTTCCTCATAGCGCCGGAAGCGGAGGAAGAGACTCTGCAGGATCAGCAGGGTCCACTGATCGCCGAGCAGCTCGAGTGCCCGGCGCAACGGGTCGCCCGCCGGCCTGATGCGGTGTGCGGTCGCCTCGGTCACTGCGTCCCCCTCCTGTGGAATCGCTGTCAGCGTACTACTGACTACAGCAAAAGAAGCCTATTGACAGCTGGCTACAGAAATCATAGTGTCTCACCCAGTCGGTCAACGCGAACCAGTCCCAGGGGAGAAGAACCGATGACCAGCACCTCCGCGCAACCGATCCTGGTGGCAACGCCCACCGGGGAACCTGAGGTCAACCCGTACCTGCTGGGCGTTTACGCCCCGGTCGGCGAGGAGATCGACGCAAGCGATCTCGAGGTCATCGGCACCATCCCCACCGATCTCAACGGCGTCTACCTGCGCAACGGACCTAACCCGCGGTTCGAGCCGGAAGGCCGCTACCACTGGTTCGACGGCGACGGCATGATCCACGCCGTCCACCTGGAGAACGGCAAGGCCCGCTACCGCAACCGCTGGATCCGCACGAAGGCCTTCGAGGCCGAATCCGAGGCGGGCAAGGCGTTGTGGAAGGGCGTGATGGAGTCGCCGAAGGCCAATCCGTTCGGCAACGCCCACGGCCTCAACCTCAAGGACAACGCCAACACCGACCTGATCTTCCACCGCGGCCAGGTGCTCGCGACCTGGTACATGTGCGGTTCGCCGTACGGCGTCGACCCGCTCTCACTCGAGACGCTCGGCGCGGAGGACTTCCTCGGCACGCTGGTCGGCGACATGATGGCGCATCCGAAGGTGGATGAGCGGACCGGTGAGATGTTCTGGTTCGACTACGGACCACGGCCGCCGTACCTGCGCTACGGCGTGATCAGCGCCGACGGCCGGGTCGTGAACACCACGGAGATCGAACTTCCCGGCCCGCGCCTCCCGCATGACATGGCGATCACCGAGAACTACGCCATCCTGATGGACCTTCCGCTGGTCCAGGACATGGAGGCGGCGCGCAACGGTCGTCACAAGCTGTCCTTCGACCGTTCGCTGCCGAGCCGTTTCGGGGTGCTGCCTCGCTACGGTAACGGTAGCCAGATCCGCTGGTTCGAAGCCAGCCCGTGCTACATCTACCACGTCGTCAACGCCTGGGAGCAGGGCGAGGAGATCATCCTCGACGTCTGCCGCGTGCAGCGCCCGCATGATCAATTGGCCGCCCCGGCAGCCGACGCGCACACCCCGCTCGCCAAGATGCTGTCGTACCTGCGCCTGGACGCCTCGATGCACCGTTACCGCTTCAACCTGCGGACGGGGCTGTGCGCCGAGGATCAGCTCGACGACGACAACACCGAATTTCCGTCCGTCGACTCGAGGGTGGTCGGCGGCCGGAATCGCTTCTCCTATGCGGTGCACATCTCGCCGGATTCGACGCTCAAGTTCGACGGCCTGGTGTGCTACGACAATCGTGCCGGCACGAAGACCGAACATCGTTTCGGTCCGGGCCGGTGGGGCAGTGAGGCACCGTTCGCACCCCGCGACGGCGCGGCCGCCGATTCCGACGACGGCTATCTGGTGACCTTCGTCCAGGACGAGCGCGAGGGGCGCTCGGAGCTGGACATCTTCGACGCCGCCGATCTCACTGCCGGACCCGTGGCCAGGGTCCTGTTGCCCCAGCGTGTCCCGCTCGGTTTTCATGCGACCTGGGTCCGGGCGGACCAGCTGGAACATTCCCGTAGTTGAGCTGCCACCCCGCTGAATCCGCGCTCGGGACCACGGCGCGGCGGGGTGCCGAGACGACCGGGTGAACGCTCCGCGGTACCCGCATTTCCTGCTCGCCAGAGGGGTGTGAGCAGGCGATGCCGCACGGCCGTCAGCCGTGCCATCGGGTGCGGACGCGATCGCCGAGGGTCGATGAGCCGTCCAGCCGGCTCGCCCTTTCCCGGGGGAAGGGCGAGCCGGACAAGGCTCAGTATCGATTCAAGAGTGTCCAATGTGGATGGTCGACTTCCGTTGACCGAAAGGACCAACTGGATGTCGGGGACCGAGGCCGGGCCGAAGACGCGTGCGTGCCATGGGGAGTGGTGCGTGCAGGCGGAGGGGAGCCGCCGTGCGTCGAGGCCCGGCCCCGGATTTTTGACTGGACCGGAAGGTATGAGGTGGAGCCGGACCGATGACGGTCTTCGTACTGGGTGGAGCACAGACCGATTTCGCGCGTGACTTCGCGAAGGAGGACGGCGGGCTGTTCGAGATGTTCGCGGAAGTCGTCCCGGACGCGTTGGTGGACGCGCAGGTCGAGGCGAACGAGATCGGCGTCGCCCATGTGGCCAACCTGGCCGCCGAGTTGTTCACCGGACAGGCCCAGCTCGGCGGACTGCTGGTTGCGGCCATTCCGGATCTCGACGGGGTGCCGAGCGTCCGGCATGAAGCCGCTTGCGCCTCCGGGGGCACGGCGGTCCTCGCCGCGAGCGCCGACCTCGAATCCGGCCGGTACGAGGTCGCGCTGGTGACCGGGCTCGAACTCATGCGCAACACCGACGCGCGGTCCGCCGCCGGTCATCTGGGGTCGGCCGCCTGGGTCGGTCGCGAAGCCTCCTCCGCGAAGTTCCCGTGGCCTGCGTTGTTCGCCGACGTCGCCGATGTCTACGACTGGCGGTATGGACTCGATCCCGCACACCTCGGCATGTTCGCGCGCAACGCTTTCGCGAACGCGTCGCTCAATCCGATGGCGCAGGCGCGTGGCTGGACCTTCGGCGACGGCGCGTTCGGACCGGACGAGCGGCTGAATCCCGTGGTGGAAGGCGTGCTGCGCAAGAACGACTGTGGCCGCATCACCGATGGCGCCGCCGCGGTGGTGCTCGCCTCCCCGGCCTTCGCCGAGGAATGGGCGAAACGAGCGGGCCGCGACCTCGCCGACGTTCCCCGCCTGGCCGGCTTCGGGCACCGGACGGCGCATTTGTCGTTGCGCGGCAAGCTCGATCGCGCCGAAGGAGAGGAGTACCTGTTCCCGCATCTGCGAGGAGCGGTGCTCGACGCGTACCGCCGCGCGAAGGTTCCCGGCGCGGAGGAGATGGACGTGGTCGAGCTGCACGACTGCTTCACCATCACCGCGCTCGTGGCGCTGGAACATCTCGGCGCGGCGCCGCCTGGTTCGGCGGGACGGCTCGTCGAAGCCGGTGGGATCGCGCGCGACGGTGTCCTGCCGGTGAATCCCGGCGGTGGCCTGATCGGCCTCGGCCATCCCGTCGGCGCGACTGGCGTCCGGATGGTGCACGACGCGGCCCGTCAGGTGGCGGGTACCGCCGGCCCGATTCAGATCGAGGGGGCGCGGAACGTGCTGACGCTCAACGTCGGCGGTTCCTTCACAACGGTCGTGGCTATGGTCGTCACGCGCTGAACCCACCGGCCCCGGTGCGCCGCTCCCGCGACCGACCCGGTCGTGGCCGCACCGAAGAACACTGCTGCCGCGAACACGCTTTCGGCCGAGAACACGAGTTCACCCAGCATGCCGACGGTGAATCCGGAATGCACACCCCAGGCGACCGCGGCCGTGCCGAACGCCGCGCTCACCGTGGTCACCACGCCGGCGACCAGGACGACCGCGCCGAGCGCGACCAGCGAATAGACGTGATGTCGTGGTGCGCCCAGTAGTCCGGCTGCCATGGCCGCGACGACGACGGCCACACAGCCGAACGGGAAACCGAAACCCTCGGAATTCCTCATCCGCTCAGTGAAGCCGTCGTCACCCGCTGTGTCGCACGTCTGGACAGGTTCCCTACGCGGACCCCGGAGATTTTGACGAAGTCTTGATCCTCAGACCTTGCGGGCGTGTGCGATGACCGCTTCGGAAATGGCGGGCCAGAGCTGCCGCGGCAGTTCGTGCCCCATGCCGGGATAGATCACCAGTTCGGCGCCGGCGATGGCTTCCGCGGTGGCCTTTCCGCCGCTGACGTTGATCAGCGGGTCGTTCTCGCCGTGCAGGACGAGTGACGGCACCCGGACCTCACGCAGTTTCGCGGTGCGATCGCCGGAAGCGACGACCGCGGCGGCCTGCCGCAGCGCGCCTGCCGGATGAAGGGCCCGGTCGTAGCTGCGAGCCGCCTTCTCGCGGAGATACGCCTCGTCGGAGGGGTAGCCGGGTGAACCGACGAGCCGGTACCAGGTGACGCTGTCCTCGATCGCCTGCGCGCGGCCGGTCGCGGGCGGCCGGGTCAGCGCGGCCAGCGCCTCCGGTTCGGCCTGCCCGACGCCGCGATCGCCGGTGGTGGACATGATCGAAGTGAGGCTGAGCAGCCGGTCCGGCCGGTCGATCGCGAGCTGCTGCACGATCATCCCGCCCATGGACGCGCCGACGACATGCGCGCGTTCGAAGCCGAGCGCGTCGAACAGGCCGGTCGTGTCGGCGGCCATATCCGAAAGCCCATACGGCGCCGTCGTCAGATCACCCGAGGCGATCGCGGCCATATCCGGCGGCGGGACCTCGTCGAAATAGGTCGACAACCCGATGTCGCGGTTGTCGAACCGGACGACGTGGAAGCCGCCAGCCGCGACCAGTTCGCAGAAGCCGGTTTCCCAGGTGGTCATCTGCGCGCCGAGCCCCATGACGAGGACCAGAGGCGGATTCGCGGGGTCGCCGAAGGTTTCGTATTCGAGCTCGAGGCCGTTCACATGGGCACGGGGCATGGTCCCGATCCTGCCGGAAGCCCGCGCCGCGGCACCATGTGACTGCGGATACGGTAGCCGTCATGCCGACCTACTCCGACGACGCGGGTTCGCGGCCCCGGTCACGTGTGGCTTCCGGACGACCGGCCGTCACCAGGGAACGGATCGTCGACGCCGCACTCGAGCTGTCGGCCGAGCTCGGCCTCGAAACCTGGACGCTGCGGCAGCTCGCCGCGGCCGTCGACGCGTACCCCGCGGTGGTCTACCACCACGTCGGCGACCGGGACGCGGTCGTCGTCGCGGTGCTGGACCGAGTGGTCGGCCGGCTGACCGTGCCGGACGACACGTTGCCTTGGCGCGCCTGGTTCTCCGAGTTCCTGCCCGGGGTACGGCAGGTGCTCCGGCGGTATCCCGGTTCGGCGCGACGGCTGGCGCTGTTCGGACCGTCGGTCGCGGCCGCGGTGCCGACCATCGACACCGGGGTCAGCAGGCTCCTCGCCGCCGGATTCGGCGACGAAGCCCCCTTCGCCTACAACCTGCTGCTCGCCACGGCCTGCCAGTTCGTCGCGATGGAGGATGACCGCGAGAGCGCGATGGCCCTGTCTCTCGACAACGCCGACGGGTACGCGGCCTTCCGCGACCGCGCCGATCTGCCCGGGATGGCGGCGATGGGGAAGGCGATCTCGGCGCTCATCGCCGACCCGGATCTCGGGGCCGCCTACTACGAGCGCCTCTACGGCTATGCGATCGAGCGCTGCCTGGACGGTTTGGAGCATCGGCTCGCCCACCTGCCCGTTCCCGGCGAGCGCCTCGAAGTTTGACAGAGCCGTGACAGCGAATCGGCGTATTGTGGAGGGATACCGGTGGCATGCCACCGGTTCGGAGCCCCTGGCACCAACCTCCCCCTCGAGGTGCCGGGGGCTTCTCCCGCTCAGCCGCCGCGCTGGATTTCGGGGAACACCTCGCCGACCAGCGTGACCAGCGATTTGCTGAGCAACGTGTGCACCTGTTCGCGGTTGAGCGAACCGCGCACGAGCCATTCCCGGCCGGCCGCCTTGACCATCCCGCCGAACGCCCGCACGAGTGCGTTCAGTTCCGGTCCGTGCTCGCTTTCCCGGGACAGGCCGACGGCCTCGAGCACCCGGTCCGCCGATTCGCGGTCGGCCTCGTCGAGGATCTGCTCGATCTCGAGGTCCCGGCCGATACCCTCGGGTGCGATCGCGGCCAGCCACATCTTCTCCTGGCTGGTGACCATGTCGAGGAACCACTCGATGGCGACATCCGCACGCAGTTCGAGCGGACCCTCCGGGAGGATCTCGACCGCGAGCCTCGGCACGGTCAGCGCCCGGCGGATGATCTCCAGGTACAGCTCGCGTTTCGTGCCGAAGTAGTGATTGATCAGGCCCCTGGCCACCCCGGCCTCGGCCGCTATGTCCGATGTGGACACTTCGGAGTAGGGGCGATCCCCGAACAGGCGAGCCGCGCAGGTGAAGATCTGCTCCTTACGTTCGTCCGGTTCCAGTCTTCGCCATCTCGGCGCCGGCTCCGTGTTCATAAGCCCCATGGTCGCACGATCGATTCAGCGCGGCTCGATGGTCATGAGAGGTGAGAAGGCCCCTTCATCTCACGCGGACCTGCCCGACGGCGCCCTCGGACAGCCCTCTCAGAAGTGACACGGAAAAGCAAAGTGTCAGTTAATCCGGCGTGTACCGTCTGTTGGCCCGCTGGTCTTTACCGTCTTCTCTGGGTGGCATGCCGTGCGCGCTGTCGGGGCGCGTTTGCCTCCTCCGGCCCGGCCTGGCGAGTAACCCCCCCTAGCTCGCCAGGCCCGGGCCTTCTTCGTCGGGGGAGGGGCGCTCGGCGGGCAAGAGCAGGGTGAACGTCGTCGGCGACGGGCTGGTCAGCCGCAGTCGCCCGCCTTCCGCCTCGGCGAGGCTGCGAGCCAGCCGCAGGCCGATCCCATGTCCTTCGGCAGTCGTTCCTTCATCGGACGCCGCGGCGTCCCTCGCCTTGCTGAACGGGTCGCTTCCGTCGGCGACGGCGCCCTCGTCGCTCACGTCGATGGCCAGTGCGTCCCCGGCGTCGCGGGCGAGGACGGTGACCATGCCGCGTCCGTGCGCGGCGGCGTTGTCCAGCAGTACGGCGAGCACCTGCCGGACGGCCGCGGAGGCCGCCCTCGCCGGAGGAGCCTCGCGGGCGCTGATCCGCAGCGCGCGGCCGCGTTCGGCCAGCAGTCCGTGCCAGGTCTGGCGGGCCTCGTGGAACAGTTTGTCCAGGTCGAGCCGGGCGCGCGGGGACCTGGTCTGTTTGGCCAGCGCCAGCAGGTCGTCGATGATGCCTTCCAGCCGGTCGGCCGACGCGATGCCGTCCCGGATCGTCGCGTACGGGTCGCGTTTCGGGCTCTCCAGCGCCGCTTCCAGCTGCAGCCGCAGGCCGGTAAGCGGAGTCCGCAGCTGGTGGGAGGCGTCGGCGGAGAAGGTTCTCTCCCGATCCAGCGTCTCGCCGATCCGTTCGGCGGTGACGTCGAGTGCTTCGGCGACCTGGTCGATCTCCGGTACCCCGGTCCGGCGGGTGCGCACGGAGAAGTCGCCCTCGCCGAGGCGTTCCGCGGTGCCGGCGAGATCTTCGAGGGGCCGGGTGAGGCGGGCGGCGATATTGCGCGCGATCAGCCAGCTGGTCGCGGTGGCGACGACCGCGAGCCCCGCCATCATCAGCCAGGCCAGCCAGATCTTTTCGGCCAGCTCGGTGGCCGGATGGGCCGCCCTGACCACCCCGACCAGCGCCGGGCCGCTGAGCACCGGCACGGCGAGGACGAGATCCTCCTCGACCGGTCCGGTGGCCATGTCGGTGTGGTGCGCCGCGCGCACGATGTCGTCCGCGACGGCGGGTCCGTTCCCGACCAGGAGCCTGCCGGTCGGGGTGTAGACCGCGACCTCGATGCCCTCGATCTCCTCTTCCTCCATCTGAGGCTGCTCTTGGGCGGGTTCGAGGACCGGCGTCCGGCCGTTGGCGAGGTCACCGGTCACGGCGACGGCGAGGGCGTCGGCCGCCCGTTCGAGGTCGTGGGTCGAGTTGCCCGCGTAGAACCGCGCCACCGCCACGCCGAGGGGCACCCCGAAGAGGGTGATCGCCAGCACCGCGGCCAGCACGGTCAGGGTCACGATCCGTTGGCGCACGGACAGAGTGTGCCTTCCCCGTCCGAGGATCACCCGTCAGACGCGATTTTTTGCCGTCCGTTGACCTGGGATCAAGGCGATGTTGGCCCCGCTCGCCTTACCTTGGGGCCATGCGCCGACGAGCCGCCGTCCTGGCAGGCCCGGGGCCCGGATCCGCTCCGCTCGCCCAGTTCGCCGTCCCGGGCGAGTGTGTGGCGGTGCTGCCCGCCGGAGGCGGGCCTTCCCTCGCCGGCCGCCCTGGGATCGGTGTGCTGCTCAGGCGCGGAAGTCTCTTCGGTCATCTCACCGTCGAACAGAACGTGGTGCTGGCCCGCCGGATGGCGGTCCGCCGCTCCCAGAGCGACGCCGCCGACCTGCTCGAACAGGCCGGCTTTCCCGGAAGCGGCGACGCCTACCCGGGCACGCTGTCGGCCTCGGAGATCGCGCGGGCAGGGCTCGCCGTCGCGCTCGCCGCAGCACCGGAAATGGTGCTCGGCGACGAACCGACGGGCGAGCTCGACCACCTCGCCGCCCTCGAATTCATGGACTTGCTGTGCGCCGTCGCGCGGCGCGGGACGGCCGTCGTCGTGGCGACGCGCGATCCCGCGGTCGCGGCGGCCGCACACCGGATCGTGAGAGTGGCGTGACCGAACCACTGGTCCGATCGAACGAGCTGGCGCATACGTATGGCACCGGGCCGACCGCCGTCGTCGCCGTGCACGGGGTGAGCTGTGCGGTGCGGCCGGATACCCGCGTGCTGCTGACGGGCCGGGCTGGTTCGGGCAAGACGACGCTGCTGCACCTGCTCGCCGGGATGAAGAAGCCGACAGCGGGCACGGTCGAGTGGCCAGCGTTCGTCCCGGAACCGCCGGGACCGGACCTGGTCGGGCTGGTCCTGCAGGACGGCGGGCTCCTGCGCGACCTCGACGTCCGGCTCAACGTCGCCCTGCCGCTGGTGCTGGCCGGCCGGACCGGAACCGTGGTCCGCGACAACGTCGACACCGCACTCGAGCTGCTGGGCATCACCGGCCTCGCGCGGAAGGCCCCCCGCGACTTGACCGCCGAGCAGATGCGCCTGGCGGTGCTGGCCAGGGCGATCGCGCCGGCGCCGCGGCTGATCCTCGCCGACGACCCGGTCGGCTGGCTGGATCCGCCCGCGGCCGAACATCTGCTGGTACGGCTGGTCGAGGCGGCGGACCGGCTGTGCGCCGGATTGCTCGTGGCCACCGCGGAGCCGGTTCCCGACGGGATGTTCCGTGATCGCTGGGCGATGGTGGACGGAAAGCTGGAGCAGTACTCGTGATCGCCGCGATGGCGTTGTGGGTCGGCGGCGTGGTGCGAGTGCAACCCGCCCGGCTCGGCGTGCCCGCGGCCGGCGCAGCGGTGGTGGTCACGCTGCTCGCGGTGCACGGCTGGTCCGGGGTCCCGGCGCCGCCATGGGTCCCCGTCACCGTGCTCGTCGTGCTGCTCGCGACGCCTTCGTACCGCACTCTGCGGTCGGAACAGGCATTGCTGCGGGCCCGGGGCGCGACCGGCGGTCAGGTGATCGGGCTGGCTTCCGGCGAGGCCGCGGTCGCCGGGCTTGCCGGTGGTCTGCTCGGGGTCGGGATGTCGATGGCGGGCGGTTTCCTGGAGGGATCCGGTGTCCTCGTGGACATCGGGCTCCTCCTGCTCGCCGGCCTGATCGTCGCGGCGCTCGGCGTCGTCTCGCCGGTGGTTCGGGAGTGGTACTTCGAACCGCGCGAGGAGGGACCGCCGTGGTGGACCCGGTACGGGCTCGATTTCATCCTGCTGGCGCTGGCACTTCTGTGGCCGCCGCTCAGCTGGGCCGGCGGCACCATGGTGCTGTGGCGGCTGGTGGAGTTGGGGCTGCGCAAGGGAAAACGGGTGATCGGCGGGGCACTCCGGCCGCTGGTCTCCGGGCTCGCCGGGGTGCTCGCGCTGTCGATCTCCTGGCGCAGCGCGTTGCTGGCCAGGTCTGTGGTGCTCGTCGCGCTGGCGGTGGCGTTCGCGATGACGTCGGCGATCTCCGAGGAGCGGGGATCCACCGCGGCGATGGTCGACTTCGCGGCCGCGCTCATCCTGGCCGCCGCGGCGGCGGGCCCGTCTTTCGGTTTGGCACTCAACGAACGACGTCGTGACTTGCTGATCGTCAGCTCACTCGGCGGCAAACGCCGTCAGGTGGCGGCGTTCATCGCGGGCGACGCGCTGATCGTCGGCGGTGGGGGACTGATCGCCGGACACCTTCTCGGCATCCTGTTCGTGCTGCTCTCACGAGCCGAGTTCGAGTCGTTTTCCCGGCGGCCGTTCGGGTTGCTGGCGCTGGTGGTGATCCTGTCGTGTGTGGCGGCGTCGGCGCGGATCGCCCAGCTCGCCGCCCGCGACGAGGTCTCCGATCTCCGCGACTACTGACGAAGTTCCGCGTCGAAGGGCTGCTCGAGCCGGTAACCGTGGCCCCGCAACGTGGTGATACGCGGCGCCTGTTCGGGCGACGGCGAGGAGTCGGTCAGTTTCCGCCGCAGCGCGGCGATATGCACGTCGAGCGTTTTCGTGGAGCCGTACCAGTGCGCGTCCCACACTTCGGACATCAGGGTGTCCCGGCTGACCGCGACCCCCGGCTGCTCGGCCAGCCGTGCCAGCAGGTCGAACTCCTTGGCACGCAAGGCGATCTCGCGGCCGCCGATGCTGACCCGCCGTCCGGCGGTGTCCACCTTGAGATGGCCGACGGCGATCGCCGGTCTGCTTTCCTGCGGGGCGGTGCCACGCCGCAGATGCGCGCGTACCCGTGCCAGCAGTTCACCGAGCCGGATCGGTTTGGTGAGGTAGTCGTCCGCGCCCGCCTCGAGGCCGACGACGACGTCCATTTCCTCTTGGCGTGCGGTCAAGATCACCAGTACCGCACCCGGGAGCGCGGCACGGAGCCGACGGCAGACCTCGACCCCGTCGAGGTCCGGGAGGCCGAGATCGAGCAGGACGAAGTCGATGTCGTCGACCGCCGCGGCGGTGAGCGCGGTGCGGCCGTCACGCTGCCACGACACGTCGTAACCGTGCAGGCGCAAGGTCGATTCGAGTACGCCGCCGATCGCGTCGTCGTCTTCCACCACCAGCAGCTTCGGCATGTCGGGGAGCTTAACCGTTGAACGCTGTTCTTTTCGGATATGAAGTCGCCGGCGCGCACGCTGGCGTCACTGAAACCGACCGGGACACCCACGGCCATCGCGATACGCCAGAGCCCCGAGGGCACGGCGGCCAGCGCGGCGGCATGCGCCGACCATCGCGCCCACCGTGGCACCTGCCCGGCCGTCTCACCCGCCACCATCTCCCGCGGTCCGCGTGTATGTCATCCCGGGCCCCCATTCGTAGTCCGCTTCCGCGCCAAGGATTCACGCTCCCCGGAACCCGCGGACTCCCCAGTCAGGGGGAACCGCCTCCCTCCACGGAGGGAGGTATCGCTCAGGCCACGTGATTCCGGTACGCCTCGATGGTTTCGGCGAGCACCTCGCCGCCGGGACGTCGCCACAAGCCTGCGTCGAACACCTCGACCTCGATCGGCCCGGTGTAGCCGGCGGCCTCCACACAGGACCGCAGATGCCGGTGGTCGATCGGCCCGGCGCCGGGCAGCGCGCGGCCCAGCAGCGTGTCCGTCAACGGAACCTGTTGGTCGCACACATGGAAACCGGCGATCCGCCCGGCCGCCGCCGCGATCGACTGCTCGATCCGCGGATCCCACCACACATGGAACTCGTCGACGATCACGCCGACCTGGTCCGCCGGATGCTCGAGTGCGATCGCCAATGCCTGGTCCACTGTGGACAGCACTGATCGTTCGGCGCATTGCATGGGGTGCAGCGGTTCCAGACCCAGCCGGACTCCGCGCTCGCCGGCGTAGGGCGCCAGCTCGCCGACCGCGTCCGCGACCCGTTGCCTCGACGTCGCCAGGTCACCGTTGACCCCGCCGACGACCAGAACGAGGACGTCCGCGTCCAGCGCGGCGGCTTCGTCGATGGCCTCACGGGTCTGGGCCACACCGTCCACAGGGGAACCTTCCGGCGTCACCCCGGTGAAGAAACCACCACGGCACAAGGAAGACACGGCGATGTCGTACTCCTTGAGCAACCGCGCGGACTCCTCGACCCCGGTCTCGGCGACCTTGTCCCGCCACAGGCCGATCCAGCGGACGCCCGCTTCGGCGCAGCCTGCCACCGCCTCCGGCAACGACCACGCCTTGGTGGTGATCTGGTTCAGGCTCAACCGGTCCATCAGGACACCCCCGCGGCTTCCAGCAGTGGCCGCATCCGTGCGACGGCGAGTTCGGGATCGGTGAGCACGCCGGCGGTGTCCGCGAGACGCAACAGCTCGGCGAGATGCGTGATGGACCGTGCCGATTCGCGGCCGGCCACCATCCGGAAGTGGCTCTGGTGCCCGTTCAGGTAGGCCAGGAAGACGACGCCGGTCTTGTAGTTCCGGGTGGGGGCCCGGAAGATCGCGCGCGAGAGCTCGACGGTCGGGTCGATCAGCCGGTGGAATCCGGCCGCGTCGTCCGCGTCGAGCCGGGCGAGCGCGGCCCCGGCGACCGGCGCGATCGGGTCGAAGATGCCGAGAAGTGCTTCGCTGTGACCGGTTTCGTCACCGGCGATCAAGTCCGGGTAGTGGAAATCGTCACCCGTGTAGCACGCGACTCCCTCAGGCAGAGAACGCCGGAACTCGGTTTCGATCCCGGCGTCGAGCACCGACACCTTCACGCCGGAGACCGTGCCCGCGTGATCGGTACAAAGCCTGCCCAGTTCTCGTGCCGCCGTGCGGACGTCGTCGTGGCCCCAATACCCGGCCAGTGCCGGGTCGAACTGCTCACCCAGCCAGTGCAACAACACCGGGCCATCCGAGCCGGAGAGCAGTTTCCCGTACGCCGCATGGTAATCCTCCGGCCCGGACGCTGAGTCGGCCAGTGCCCGGCTGGCCATCACGACCGGGATCGCCCCGGCTTCGCGCACCAGGTCCAGCTGCTCCCGCCACGCGTCCACAATGGACTCCGGCGTGGCCTTGCCCGCCGGTAGCTGATCGGTTCCGACACCCGCCACCCAAGGCCGTCCGGCGGCGAGTGCCCCGGTGCGCCTGATGAGTTCGCGGGTGCTGTCCCAATCCAGGCCCATCCCGCGCTGCGCGGTGTCCATCGCCTCCGCCACGCCGAGACCGCAGGACCACAGATGCTCGCGGAAGGCGAGGGTCGTCTCCCAGTCCAGTACGGCGCCTTCCTCGGGATCCGAGGGCGCGAGCGGATCGGCCACCACATGCGCCGCCGCATAGGCGATCCGCGAGGACGGCGGAGCCGTGGGCTTGGCGGGCGGTGCCGCCCCCCGCGGCGTCCACTCCGCCAGGCCACCGTCGGGGGTCGGCAGGGCGATCAAGGTCATCTAAGTCTCCGTGGCGGCGGGGTGAGAAAGCGCTTTCTCAATCCACGTTAAGACACCGGACGCGCGGTCACAAGGGGCTATCGGCGGGACGGGCTTGTCACTTGGCCGGTTGTCAGTTGGCCGGTGCAGCGGTGCTCGAGCGCAGGACGACCTCGCCGGACATCCGGACGACCCGCGGCCTGGTGCCGGGAGACTCTTTGATCGCCAGGTCCATGGCTCGTTCGCCAAGGCGTTCCAGCGGCAGGGCGACCGTGGTCAACGCGGGCGTGAGATCGCGCACGACCGGGATGTCGTCGAACCCCGCGACCGAGATCTCGCCGGGTACGGACACTCCCGCGTCGCGCAGCGCGGCCAGCGCACCGATCGCCATCACGTCGGTCACCGCGAACACGCAGGTCGGCCACTTCTTGCGGGGCCGGGTGAGGATCCGGTCCATGGCCTCGTAGCCGCCTTCGCGGGTGAACGCGGCCTCGACGACGTCGTCTTCGCGGAGTTTGACGCCGTGCGCGTCCAGCTCACCGGAGAACCCGTCGAGCCGGTCGACGACCGTGGTCAGCTTGCGCGGCCCGGCGAGGACGGCGAACCGCTTGTGTCCCATTCCCACCAGCGCTTTCGCCAGCGCCGCCCCACCACCGCGGTTGTCGGGCTGGACGGTGTCCACCTTGAGCCCGCGATGCCTGCTGACCGCGGCGACATGCCCGCCGCCGCGCCGGTACGGCTCGAGTTCCGCGGCCATCGCGCGTTCCCACGCCTTGTCCTCGAAGGCCGAGCCGATCAGGAGGATGGCCGAAGCGCGCTGCGCCCGGAGCGTCGAGACATAGGCGACCTCCTTGGCCGGGTCGCGGAACGTGCTGGCGAGCATCACCAAGAGGTCGTTCTCGCTGGCCACTCGCATGACGCCGCCCGCGATGGCGGCGAAGTACGGGTCACCGACGTCATGACAGATCACCCCGACGGTGGGCTGCGAGCCGCCTGCCAGGGCCTGAGCGTGAGCATTGGGCGTATAGGACAGCTCGGCCGCCGCGGAGATCACCCGTTCGCGCAGATCCGCCCGGACGGTCGCGGTGCCGTTGAGTACGCGTGACGCTGTCGCGAGCGACACGTCCGCGGTGCGCGCGACATCTTCCAACGTCACGTGTGGGCGGGCCTTCATGAATCCTCCAAGCTGGCATCTCGGGCATAGTGGCGGACATGTTCGGCCTTTACCCGGAAATCGAACCTTACGGCCATGGGATGTTGCCTGTCGGTGACGGCAACGAAATCTACTGGGAGGAATGCGGCAACCCCGACGGCAAACCCGTGATCTTCTTGCACGGCGGGCCCGGCGGAGGCGCGAATCCGCGCCATCGCAGGCTCTTCGACCCCGGGCGCTACCGGATCGTCCTGTTCGACCAGCGCGGCTGCGGGCGCAGTATTCCGCACTGCAGCACGCCGGATGCTGACTTGTCGGTCAATACGACGTGGCATCTCGTCGACGACATCGAGCGATTGCGCGAACATCTGGATATTGAACGCTGGATGGTTTTCGGCGGCTCGTGGGGGAGTGTTCTCGGGCTGGCCTACGCCGAGACGCATCCGGAGCGGGCCACGGAGATGATTCTCCGCGGCGTCGCCACCCTGCGGGTCAAGGAACTGCAATGGCTTTTCGGCGGGGGAGCGGGATTCCTCTTCCCCGAGGCGTGGTCGCGATTCCTCGAGCCGGTGCCGTATTCGCGCCGCCAGGAGAACCTCATCGAGGTCTACCACGAACTCCTGCACCATCCGGATCCCGAGGTGCACGGCCCCGCCGCCATCGCCTGGAGCCGCTGGGAGGGCGAAACGGTCAAACTTCACCCGCAAGAGGAAATTGTCGAAGCCTTCACCGATCCGAAGTTCGCGCTCGCGATCGCGCGGATCGAGAACCACTACTTCCGCAACGGCGGCTGGTTCGCCGAAGACCAGCTGCTCCGCGACGCCGGGAAGATCGAGGGAATCCCGTGCGTTCTCGTCCAAGGACGCTACGACGTGGTCACCCCGGCCACCACCGCGTGGGAGCTCGGCCAGGTGCTTCCCGGCGCGGAACTGGTGATGGTCGGCGACGCCGGTCATGCGTTCGACGAGCCAGGCACGCTGCACGAACTGATCAGCGCCACTGATCGATTCGCGCGAGACTGGCCGGGCAGCCAGGACGACGAGAGGAACGTACGCATGCTTTTCGGTGACGAGCACGTCCGCCGCTACGAGGAGACCGACGGCGAGGTCGGCCACGACTGGGAGAAGGGCGCGCCCTGCCTCGTCCTGACGACCAAGGGCCGCAAAACCGGGCTCGAGCGCAAGTTCGCGTTGATCTACCAGTTCGACGATGACGACAATCCGGTCATCGTGGCGTCGAAGGGTGGCGCGCCGGAGCACCCGGGCTGGTACCGGAACCTCCTCGCGAACCCCGAGGTGCAGGCTCAGGTCAAGGCGGACAAGTTCACCGCACGCGCCCGCACGCTCGAGGGCGCCGAGCGGGAGAAGCTGTGGGAGAAGCTCGCCGCGGTGTGGCCCGACTACAACGAGTATCAGAAGAAGACCGACCGTGAGATCCCCGTGGTGGTGCTCGAACGCGTGTGATCCGCGCCCACGTTCGCGCGTGGTGTGGCCGAACCGGGGAGGGTTCGGCTACGAATGAACCTCATGGCGCTGAGATATCGGGCACGAGACCGCTGGACCGCACTGGATATCGCCCCCGATGACGGTGACCCGCTGACGTTCCGCCAGATGGTCGCCTTCGGCCGGCGCTTCGCCCGCGCCGGCCGGGGGGTCTGGTTCAGCCTCGCGATCGACATCGTGTGGCCGTTCCTGGTGCTGTTCACCCGGTTCCGGGTGCGCGGCGCCGAACACCTGCCGAAGTCCGGTGGCGTGCTGGTGGCGTCGAACCACCTCTCTTTCGCCGACCCGACGACGGTCACGGCGTACTGCCTCGCGGCCGGACGCGTCCCGCGGTACCTGGCCAAGGCGAGCCTGTGGCATACGCCGGTCGTCGGGAACGTCATGCGCTCGGGCAAGCACATCCCGGTCTACCGGGGCGCGCCTACCGCGTCCGATGCCTACCGTGACGCGGTCGGTGCGGTTCGTGAGGGCGAGTGCGTCGCCATCTTCCCCGAGGCGACCTTCACCGATCATCCGGACGGGTGGCCGATGCGGGGCAAGACCGGTATCGCCCGGATCGCGCTGGAGACCGGTGTGCCGGTGATCCCGCTGGCGAACTGGGGCACGCACCACCTGCTCCCGGCGAAGGCCATGCTGCCGCGCGGGATCCCACGCAAGACCGTCCACCTCGTCGCGGGGCCGCCGGTGGACCTTTCGGATCTGGAGACCATCTCGGCCGTGCCTTCACGTGAGGCGCTGGAAGAGGCGACGAAGCGGATCATGGCCGCGATAACGGAACTGCTCGTCGAGATCCGGGGCGAGCAGCCGCCGCGCTGACCTGCGGTGCCCGCCGAGGCCTGATCGGGGCGAGGAGTCTCACCCGACGGATAGCCCGGATGGGGGTAGGTTTCGGCGTATGAGTGCACACTATGACGTCGTGGTGCTGGGTGCCGGGGTCGGCGGATATGTCGCGGCGATCCGGGCTTCACAACTCGGATTGAGCGCTGCGGTCGTGGAGGAGAAATACTGGGGAGGGGTGTGCCTCAACGTCGGCTGCATTCCCTCGAAGGCGTTGCTGCGTAACGCCGAGCTCGCGCACATCGTGACCAAGGAAGCCAAGTCCTTCGGCATCCAGGTCGAGGGTCAGGTCACCTTCGACTACCAGGCCGCCTACGAACGCAGCCGCAAGGTCGCGGACGGCCGCGTCAAAGGCGTGCACTTCCTGATGAAGAAGAACAAGATCACCGAGTACGACGGACACGGCACGTTCCTTGATGCCAACACCATCGAGGTCAACGGCGAGCGCGTCACGTTCGACCACTGCGTGATCGCCACCGGCGCGACCGCGCGTCTGCTGCCGGGCACCACGCGGAGCGAGCGTGTGGTCACCTACGAACAGCAGATCATGGAGAGCGAACTCCCGGAGAGCATCGTCATCGCCGGCGCGGGCGCGATAGGCGTCGAATTCGCTTATGTGCTGCACAACTACGGCGTAAAGGTCACCATCGTCGAATACCTCGACCGGATGGTCCCGCTGGAGGACGCCGAAGTCTCCGCCGAACTCGCGCGCCGGTACCGGAAACTCGGCATCGAGGTGCTGACCTCCACCAAGGTCGAGTCGATCGACGACACGGGCTCGCGGGTTCGCGTCACCGTTTCGAAGAATGGTCAGCAGCAGGTCCTGGAAGCGGACAAGGTGTTGCAGGCCATCGGTTTCCAGCCACGCGTCGAAGGCTTTGGCCTGGACAAGACAGGCGTGGAACTCACCGACCGCGGCGCGATCGCCATCGACTCCCGCGGCCGCACCAACATCCCGCACATCTTCGCCATCGGCGACGTCACCGCGAAACTCATGCTCGCGCACGCCTCCGAATCCATGGGTGTCGTCGCCGCCGAAACCATCGCCGGCGCCGAGACCATGGAACTCGACTTCGTCATGATCCCGCGCGCGACCTACTGTCAGCCGCAGATCGCCAGCTTCGGCTGGACCGAAGAACAAGCCCGGGAAAAGGGTTTCGACGTCCAGGTGGCGAAGTTCCCCTTCAGCGCCAACGGAAAAGCCCACGGCCTTGGTGACGCCATCGGTTTCGTGAAGATCCTCAGCGATGGCGAGCACGGCGAACTGCTGGGCGCTCACCTGATCGGCCCTGAGGTGACCGAACTCCTGCCGGAGCTGACTTTGGCGCAGCAGTGGGATTTGACCGTGCATGAGATCTCGCGGAACGTTCACGCTCACCCGACTTTGGGGGAGGCAGTCAAGGAAGCGGTGCATGGGTTGGCTGGGCACATGATCAACATGTAGTTGTGGGCCTGCCCTGACCTGCGGGTTCGCGGGTCAGGGCAGGTTTCAGGCCGTGGCCAGGCCGTCATGCAGCCTGGTCGCCGAGCGCCTCTCCGAAGAAGTCGTCGACGGCCTTCCGCGTTCGAGCGTGGCTACTCGGCAGGAGATGCGTGTACACCCGGAGCGTGAAGCCGGGGTCGGTGTGGCCGAGGTACTGCGACAGGGCCTTGATCGACTCGCCAGCGTCGAGCAGGACCGAGGCGTAGAGGTGCCGTAGCGCGTGCACGCCATCGGCCCGCGTCGGCTTCACCACCCCCGCAGCCTTGAGCGCCGGTAGCCAAAGATTCGACCGGAAATGCTGTGGGCGGAGGACTTTCCCGGCTCCATCGACCATCAGCAGGCGGACCGTGGTCGGTGCCCCACCCGGATGCGCCCAGGGAAGTGTGACCTCAGTCGCCGGGAACTCCTCGGCGTACTCGTCGAGGTTGCCGAGCAACGCCCGCCCGATCGGCACCTCTCGTGACTTGCCGCCCTTGGGCGGGGCGAACACCGGTTGCCCTGCCACTATCCGGATCTGTCGCGTGATGAGCGCTACGTCGCGATCCCGGTCGACGTCATCGAGCGAGAAGCCGAACAGTTCACCCTTGCGCAGGCCCAGCCCGGCCGGGACGTCGATGGCAGGCTTGTACCGCCGAGGCAGGTTGTCCCGCACCGCCCGAGCCCGCTCATGAGACCAGGGGACTACCTGATTCCTGCTTGTCCGAGGTCGAGAGATCACTTTGGACAGCGCAGGATTCACGGCGATCTTCTTATCCGCCATCGCGAAGTTCAAGATCGACACCAGGTGGCCGAAGTAGAGCGCCCGCGACGTCTCCGATGCCTCGTTGTCTTGAAGCTTCCGTAGCCAGGTCTGGATGTGACTCGGCCGGATCGACCCGACCGCCTTCTTGCCGAAGTACGGAAGCAGATGGACATTGATGCGCGTCGCGAAGCGCTCCCGGCTGGTGTAGTCGACCGTTTGCGAGTCCAGCCAACTCTTCGCGACCACTTCGAAGAGCATCAGGCCCGCACGCGGATCGATGTACTTGCCCTCGCGCTTGTCCGACTCCATCTCGATGAGGAAGTCTTCAGCGCGCTTCTTTTGCTTGTCTGGAAAGGACTTCGACCGCTCGCTACCATCCGGGTCGAGGTAGCGAACCTTGTACCGCATCCCGACGCCGTATAGTTCGGTCTTCTCCAGAATCGGCCGCCCACGGGCGTTGAGCCGCAGGTTCCCCTTGGCGTCCTTGGCGGGTTTGTACCAGCGATCTTGGATGTGTCCCATCAGGCGGCCTCCTCAGCAACCCAGGCTCGGACCTTCGTCGGGTCATAGCGGAGGTGGCGGCCGATCTTCCGTACCGGCGGCCCCTCACCGAGCCATTTCCATTGGTAGAGCGTCTTCACTGGCACGCGGAGGTAGTCCGAGACTTCCTCGACTGACCAGAGCCGATCTGTGGTGTCCATGTCTTCCCCCTTGGATCAGGCCGCGAGTGGAGTTGCCGAAAGATCCGGCGGTCCCTGTGCGGCGAGTAGTGCCTTGTCGTACTCGGCTTTCCAGGTGATGCGTTCGGAGATCGCGTGCATCACCAGGTGGTCCCGTGGTGGCACGGAGGGGTCGCCGGAGTCGACTTTGCGCCAGACCAGCCGGGTCGGATCCGGGGTGGGTTTCTCGATCCCGACCGCCGCCAGGGCTTCGAGGACGAATGCCTTCCGGTCGGCCTTGTGGTCGACCAAGGTCTTGCCGGACCACTTGCGCGAGACGAGCACCCGCCGTCCTGGCAGGCCGAGGGTGGTCCGCCGGTGAGCCCGTCCCTTGCAGTGCCCTGGTGTGGTCTTTCCGTTGGCGCCCTTGGGATTGATGCCGTACAGCAGCCACACCGCGCACCGAGGAGAGCACGGCGTCACCGACAGTTCGGCGTGCAGCCGGTCGTGGTGGTCCTTCTGTCGCGCGGTGTCGGCCTCGACGACCTCGCCGGTGGACTTGGTGAGGTACTTGGTCAGGTAGCCGATGTGCCGCCCGGCCTCCTCCGTGCCGCCGAGGATGCCCTTCGAGTGCACCTGACGGCCGAACGTGACCACATGAGCCGGATCCTCGACGGCCTCGACTGCGTCGTCCCACTTGGTCAGCGGTTCGCGGGTGTCCGGGTCGACGAACACCCTGTGGTCGCCGTCCCACAGGGGCAGCCGGTCGACGTAGACGACCTGGTCATGGTTGGGCCACCAGACCTGGTGATAGGTGGCTTCGGTGACCTGCCGGATGACGTCATGCGGCACCGATCCCCGGATCGCCGCGTGGAGATGCGGCGCCGCGCGTCGTTGTGGTTCGACGGTGGCGAAGTACTGGGCGTTCCAGCCGACCACGCGCCGCAGGTTCTGCCACCACCGATCCACCAGCGCGGAGAAGTGGACCGCGTCCCGAGCCGCCCGCCGGTAGTCGTACGTCGACGGGTCGACCGGGGCACCATCCGAGCGGACGGGGCCGTAGGTGTCGCAGGTGAGCGTGACGAACATCGATGGCCGGAACCGCCCCGCATACTCCCGGCCCACGGTGGTCTTGGCGACCTTCCGGCGAGGCAGGTTCGGCGCATCCTGCCGCCGTTTCGTCGACCGCTTCACCGCCCGCTTCGTCGGCAAGTCGATCGCGGGCAGACGACCGCGCATCCCGAGTTGCCGAAGTTCTTCGTCGACACTCCGGATCTCCTCCCGCAGCTCCTCCGCCTCCGCTTGGTTGGCCTCTTCCCGGTAGGCCGCGACCAGGTCAGCCCGGAACTCCAGCAGCTCCGTCTGCGTCTCGCTCGGCGGTTCTGGGGTGAAGTCCGGCTCCGTGTCGATGTGCCAGCCTTCGCGGCACTGGACTTGCCGCAACGCCTTGGCCTTGCGGGCACAGGGCAGGCAGACCGATTCCACGGTCGAGCCGCAGGGGACGGGGACGTAACGGAGTTCGCCGGTTTCGGTGTCACCGACCTCCATCGTGAACGGCCGGACACACACGCCGTGCTTTTCCGCGGTCGCCTTCACCACGTCCGAGGCCAGCGGTTCCCGCATCCGAGCGGCCCGGGAGGTGGCCGACGTGGGCACCGGGGTTTCTGTGCTGGTCATCAGGCCGCCACCTCCCCAGGTGCGATCCATTGCCGTAGGACGAACACCGGCATTTCCTGCCGCATCCCCGCAGGCAGATCAGGGAAGGTCGCTTCGTCGAACCAGACACCGCCGTAGACCACCACCGGGATGCCGCACGGCGTCCGGCCGCTGATCTCTAGGTGCACCGACCCGCTGTGCTCGGGTCGCCACAGAGACGCCGTCACCTCCTCCAGCGAGGCTGCCCACGCCAGCAGCCCACGAGCTACGTCCTCCAGCCGGTCGGAGTCGAGCTGCACCGTGATCGGATCCGGACCGACCCCGACCCGGACCGACGCGGCCGGAGGCAGCGCGAACGAATCCAGGTGATCGCGGATCGCGTCGAGGAACACCATCAGGCGATTCATGCCGCCATCCCTTCATCGTCACGTCGGGCGGCCAGGTCGACGACGTGAGCGCCGCTGTTGGTCACGTAGGTCTCCAGCGCCTTGACCGCTTCATCCGGGACCCAGCCAGCACGGACACGCAGGGGTTCGCGGATGCCCTCGCCCCAGATGTAGCCGACACCAGCGGCGGATTCGTCGATCCGGTTGGCCCACGCCCCGCGCTCGTACGCGCCGTCTCCGAGGACCATCCCGACATGCGTCTTGGAGGTCACCCGCAGGCATACGCGACGCGGGAACAGCTCGCGGACGGGAACGGTGTCCTTGGTGGGTTCCTGGACATATCCGCGCACCGTGTAGCCGAGCGCGCGGCCTTGGGTGGTGAGGATGGCGACCCGTTCGACGATGGCTTCGCGGGTCTTGCGGTCGGTGTACTTGGTGAGCGCGCCGATCTCGTCGAACTCCAGCACCTCCAACGGGTGCTCGGTGGAGATGGGCACGTTGCGGGTGTACCCAGCGAACTCGTGCTTGCGCGACTCGAGCTCGTCGAGCAAGTCGTCCAGGACGGAGATCGCTTCCTTACCGGTGACGCCGTAGCGGGTGAAGATCCCCCGTCCGTAGGCGAGTTCCATGCCCTTGGGGTCGATCCCGGAGACCCGCACCAGTCCGGCCCGGATCGCCGAGGCGGCCGACACCAGTGGGCACCACATGACGGAGTTCTTCCCGGCCCCGGTCGCTCCAGCGACGAGCATGTGCGCTCCCGGACCGGTCAACGGCAGCCGCCAGTCCCGTCCGTACTCGGTCCGTCCGGCGAACACGCGCCGCAGATCGACGCCCGTGCCGTCGACGGCCACGAGGTCGGGCAGCACCGGGCACTCCACCGGGGTGGTGAGCAGGTCGCGGCGCTGGAAGTCCAGTGATACGACGTTGGGTTCCAGTTCGCGGACCTGGCAACGGGTGACCTTGCGAGCGACGGCGAGGGCGCGAGCAGCGTCGTCGAAGTCTTCCGGCTTCTGGCCGGGCACGAGTCGGACGCGCACTTCATCCCATGACTGCCCCGACTTCACGCCGAGCACCTTCGGCACCTGCATCGCAGCATTGCCAGCCGCAGCGCGAGAGACTGCTTTTCGGCGACGACCGACGAGGTTGACCGTCACTTCCACCGGAACCGTGCCGTCGGTGATCGACAGACCACAAGCGTGCAGCCAGCCCGGCAGCTTCCGGTCGTAGGTGAACCAGCGCAGCCGCCACGCGCGCAGGAACCGGCCACAGCACCGGTCGAAGGACACCAGGTCGATCAGCCGCCATACGGCCAGGACCACCGCGACCGAACCGGCGGTGACGGCGAGCGGGAGCCAGCCAAGCCAGTTCCACCAAGCCGCCAGAGCGAGTACACCGAGGCTGGTCCGCCAGTGGGTGAACACCTGCTTTCCCAGCCACACCAACAGTTTCAGTGCGGACCAGAGAGCGATGAACACCACCGCAGCGGCGGCCAGTACCTCCGCGATCGTGGCCAGCGCGCGACCGAGCTTGTGCAGCAGCCACACCACCACACCGAGCACGGCACCGCCGACCAGTAGGAACCCGAGCATGTTTGCGTCCATCACTGACCACCACCCGAACGCGCCGGGACGGTCAGATCCAATGGCAGCATGCCCCCGCAAGGAGCGCATTCCTTCTCGCCGGGCAACAGCCGTGCGAACCGTTTGCAGCGCGTGCAGCGCGTTCGGGTGACCCCGTCTAGCGCACGCTTCTTGCCATCGTTTAGCGTTGTCATTGTTCACTTCCAGTGGTTGTGGACAGCGCAGGAGCGGCGAGGTTGGTAGCCGGTTCCGCTTCTGCGCCTTACGGGACATAGAAAGCGTGTGAGGACGTGTTTGTACGCCGCACGTCCCCACGCGCGTTTTTCCTTCTGTTATTCAGGTTCTAGCTGACTTGCGACTTCTCCTTCTGGATCTGCGCGGCCACCTCCTCCGCCTTGCGTTCCTCGTAGCCCGCCCAGTACCGAAGTTCGTGATGGTGTCCACGGTCCACATCAGACACCTCGCGGTACATCCTCGCGTTGGCCCGATGGAAGGCCAGCCAAGCTGACAGGTTCGAGCCCGGCAGAGGGCGACGTGCAGTCGCGGCGTCATGCGCATCCCTTAGCGTTTGTGGCTCAGTCCGTCCCGGTGTCGGCATCACGCACCCCCTTGGCCGCCGCGTGGCTGTCGAGGAAGACCGCCAGTTCGTCCGAGCCGTCGCGGATTTGGCGCAGGAGACGGATGAACTCCGGCCACTCCGCCGGGTCGGACGGGGGCATGATCGCCAGACTGTCCGGATCCAGGTAGATCACCAGCGCCGGATTCGCCGAACCAAACCCCTGCATCCCCGCGACCGCTTGCGACCCCGGCTTCCACATCGCGTTGAACGCCACGGCCTTGTCCCTCCTCGTTGTAAGCGCGCGCCTCCCAGGACCGCGCGTGATCCTCGAATCCCTCAACCGCCGCCGTCACCGCCGCGAGCACCCACCACGACAACTGGCCTTCCGACGCGAGATCCCGCCAAGCCGCCGCGACTGCTCGGGAGGCACCCGCCATGTCCTGCGCGGCAAGGGAATCAGCCCGTTTCGTGGTTCGCTCCGAGGTGGAGGCGTAGTGGCGGTAGGCCAGCTCCCAGGCCTGGACCAGGCGCGGAGGGACCACCGCAAAACTGTGGCTCCTCCGCGCCCCGCCCGCCATCACGCAGCCTTGGGCGTCGACTCAGCAGACCCGCCCCGGCCCGACTTCGTCGCCCCACCAGAAGCCGCAGCTTTGAAACCGGTCGCCCGAAACGCGTAGGACTGGTACTTGAACTCGCCCTGTCCAGCCACTTTCGGCTCAGCCGTCAGGCCCTCCAGTTCGATCGGCCGCATACCTGGCAGCACCTCCGACGTCGGCGGCACCGGCTGAACATCCGCCAGCAAGGTGATCTCGAACGACGCACGCTTCGCCTTGACCTCGTCCGGGTCGGTCACCGTGACCTTCCACTGACGCTTGCCTGTCACCTCGTCAACCCGCTGCCTCGTGGGTCGACCTGCAGCCCGATCTTCCCGAGACTGGTACTCGTTGTCCGGCGACACCTCGCCGACCATCACCAAGCCCTGACCGAACGCCTCGTCGAAGCCGATGTTGAAGCGATATCCCTTGTAGATAGCCATGTCGTTAGTCCCTTTGACTTCCGTTGTCTGTCCGTGGTTGCGGCAATCCGCCGTCTTCGCTCTGGTTGGCAGCCGCCTTCAATACGGCCTGCACGTCTGCAAGTTCCTTCCCCAGCACCGCTATTGCGTCTGAGTCGACGAGCAGGACCACGGGGAACGCCTTGCCGAAACGGATTTCGGCTCGATTGGCGTAGGTCAGCGCGCGAACGCGGATCGGCAGGTCTGCCGTGACGTGAATCTGGACCGTGTCACGCATCTCGGCCGCTTAGATCGCAAACCGGCATGTACCCGAGCCGTGCGCGGACGCTGCCCGACCGGCGGTTGGAGTCGTCATGCCTGCCTCCCTCTTGATGTCCAGGTGCTGGGCGAGTCCCGGCAACCTGGCACCTAATCTCCGCCAAAACGCGGGACGTGATCACCACGTGGCGGGACATCTTGGGACGTCCCTGGTACGGTCGAAGACGTCCCTACAAGTCCCTGGGAGGGCAGATGCCGAACGAACGCCTGCGTGACGCGCTGCTTCGCAACGGCCTGACGCTGGAACAGGTCTCCAAGGCGGTGGGGGTCGATCAGAAGACCGTCGAACGGTGGATCACCAAGGGACGGACGCCGTACCCGAAGCACCGGCACAAGATCGCCGCCATGGCGCGTGAGTCCGAGACCTACCTGTGGCCAGACTCGGTCGCCCCGGAGCGCAAGACCGAGACCGCCGCCGCCGAGGTTGTCCGCGTGTTCCCGCACCGCAACGCCATCCCAGTCGAGCTGTGGGACCGGCTGATCAAGGACGCGTCGGAGACCGTCGAAGTCCTGGTCCACGCCGCGCTGTTCTTGGTGGAACGCCCGCGGTTCATCAAGGATCTGACAGCCAAAGCCAAGGCGGGCGCGAAGATCCGGCTCGTGTTTGGGGACCCTGACGGCGACAGCGTCGCTCTGCGCAGCGACGAGGAGCAGCTAGGCGACGGGACGCTTGCGGCGCGCATCCGCAACGCACTGGCGTCTTACCGGCCGCTCGTCGGGGTAGACGGGGTGGAGATGCGCTTCCACAACACCACGCTCTACAACTCGATCTTCCGCTTCGACGACGAAATGATCATCAACACGCACGTCTACGGATTCCAGGGCGCCCACGCCCCATCGCTCCACCTACGTCGGCTCTCTGCCGGGGATCTCTTCGAGACCTACTCGGAGAGCTTCGAAGCCGTCTGGAACCTCGCCAAGCCCGCCACCTTCTAGGAGGCAACACATGGCACGCGTCGACTACTACAACGATCCCAACGCTCCGAAGGCCAACAGCATCGCTGTGGCGGTGTCTGCGTTCATCCAGGACGAGCAAGGCCGGATTCTGATGATCCGGCGGACTGACAACGATCTGTACTCGATCCCGGGTGGGCAGTTGGAACTCGGCGAGACTCTGTCGCAGGCGGCAGTGCGGGAGGTGCGCGAGGAGACCGGCATCGAGTGTGAGGTGACCGGTGTCATCGGCCTGTACTCGAACCCCAACCACGTCATCGCCTACGACGACGGCGAGGTTCGGCAAGAGTTCTCGATCTGCTTTCCGCGCCACGGCGGTTAAGGGCACCTTGCGCACTAGTGACGAAAGTAAAGAGGTTTGCTGGGTGGAGGCAGGCAACTTTGCTGAATTGAAGACTCATCCTTCAATTCAGCTTCGAGTCAGTCACGCATTAATGTCACGAGATGAAGTTTTCTTCACATGATTGAGTATCAATAGTGAGTATGATTACGTTCATCTCGACGCGCCGAAGCCCTTTCCAATGCGTCCCAGACTTTGCTGATATCTTCTCGTGCTCCTGCTGAGATCGATCTCCAGTCGAGGCCGGTCTCCAACTCTCCGAAACTTTCGTACTGTTCGTCCAGATATTCTAAGAAGTCTTCGGCGCGATCTAGGCGTTCCTGAATGGTGCGAGCCTCGGTCAGCTTTGGGCGTAAGTCGTCGGAGAGTATTGGCGTGTCAACGACTATAGCATCGTAGTACACGAAAAGCCGAGTTAGTCTGTGGAGTAAGTATGCCCCATTTTGAGTGATTCTGAATCTCTCCGAGCTTCCGCTGGAGCCGTTCTCCTCCGTTGCTGTGTCGATAAGGCCGGTATCTACGCCTCGTACGATTGCAATGTCAACTTCGTCGGGCTGAAGGCCGAGGGACTGGCAATGATCGTAGACGGCTGAGGAAGGAAGGAAGCCTAGCTCGGCTGAGACGTGCTGGGCCTGTCGCTCGAGAAAATTCAGAATTACGGGAAGGCAGAAATGCTCGCGCGGGCTTTGTGAAGATATGTCAAATATGTTCGCTATGGGGGACGATGTGGGGTCGTAGTGCTCTGATGCACCATAGATTATTGCGCGAAGGAATTCGTGTAGGGGGACAGTGTATCGCCCGGTCCTTCGGTATATATCAAGGATCTTACGTGTGTCTACGTGTCCGCTTCCGACAAAGGATGTCAAGAGGTTGAGTGCCTCGCGGACGTTCCCCTGGCTGACGTTGTCCAAGCACTCGCTGAGCTGTGAATTTATTGAAAGAGAATCGATCAGTACATTGATGTAGTCGCGCAATAGATAGCTGTCGAGTGTGATGCCTTCGGCGCTCAGGGAGAATCGTCCAGCGTTTATTACTTGCTGAGCGAACTTGAGTCGCCTCGTTACTACCTGATCAATGCGCGGAGGGGAAATGGTGAAGACGCGCGGTTGATATGCTGCAAGTGACCCCGTCTTCCGGGAAGAGTTAAAAGTGTCTGGTCGAAGACTAATAAACGTTGTAAGATTCCACGTTTCGGACAAGCTTTGTGCAATTAAGTAGACTGCGTCCTGAAATTCGGCGTCTCGTTGGTCTATGTTATCGAAGAACACTACGGCATTACGTCGTTGAGATGCGCGCAGGTGCTCGAATGATGCTCGCAGATGGCTTTCTAGTTTTGCTGTAAGGCTGGAAAGAGTTGATAGCTCATGTTCAAGGTACTTCCCTGGAATCGAGTTCTTTAAACGGTCCGTATATGCCTTTTGCAAGTCTGTTTAATTCACCGTTATAGACGGCGCGTACGAAGTCATTTGAATGGAGGTCGATATCGTAGTTCTCAAGCAACTGCTTAGCGAAGTTCTCGCTGACGAAGGTCTCGAGATCTCTTCGAAGGGCCGGTTGCGAGCCGAAGTCGACGTACAACACAATCGAATTCTCAAGTTCTTCTTTTGCATCTATTCGAACAAGGCGCCGAACGAACGTCGTTTTCCCGACCCCCACGTCCCCAAGGAGTACGACTGGTCGGCGGCTCACGCCTTTTGCGATAACGGCTTCAAGGAGATCTGGCGAGATTCCTTCTTTGCTTGTTACTGACGAAACTTTTGTACCCTGCCCGTTCGATATTTCGTGGTATCGACTCTTTAAGATCTCTTTGCTGACCATGGCATACTGGGAGAGTGCGCCGCTTGTGCAGTAGCATTCGCGTAAGAAATCCTCTTCGAGCTCTTTGGCCTTGACGATATCCTGGAGGAATAGCTCGCCTAGGATATCGAGTTCAATCTCGATCTCGTTGCGCGATTTCAGGCCGGGGTAGCGGAACAGTCGCTGCGAAAGCTTTTCAGGGGGAAGCGGTCTTGACTCTCTGGTTAGGAGCTCGTGTAATGCGCCTTCTGAGATCCCCTCTGGGCTAAGCCAATTCCAGAGATCGATGAATTTCTCTTCCATTTCGCGGAGACTGCGAAATACGACCGCTCGCCCGTTCGTTGGCGCGGTTCCGTCTATCCGGCTTCCTATAAAGGCAACAAGCTGGTGACCGTTGGTCACTGCTGCTAGCTCGACGCCTCTGCTTGAGCAGTAGGACGCTGCCTGCTTTACGGCGGCGGCGAGGCTTGGATTTCCTCGAAGGAGGGTTGGGAGTCTAACGATCTGCGGACCAGACGAGATGGGTATTGAAAAATATGTCCCCTCTTTCTTGGCTTCAACTATCAGTCGAGTTGGTCTCCCAAGGGAATAGTCGGTATAGGTTCCGTCCAGCGGGTCCTCAAGTGTGCAGTCCGGTTTTGGCCAACTGAGCGCATCGAACAGTATCGTGTCGATGACCTGAAGCCTGGTCGTAGCTTCGTTCCTCTCGCCAGTGTCTGCTTCGTTCTGAACTGCGAGCTCGCTCATGACGATGGCGCCGCGATCGAAGCTACTCTGGATCATGAAGCCTCCTCGGGGACATTCGACAAGGTGAGAAAGCAGACCTGCCGAATTTGGCTCTATGGGATCAAGGCGCGCCGCCGTCGGCGGCGCGCTGGTCACCTTGCGTCCGCGTCTCGCCTGCGGGCGCACCTTGCCCGACACGGCGGGCTGCCGCTCCGCTCCGCCCACCGGCCGGGCGGTGCGCCCGCTGCCGCCATGGACAGGTGCAGTCGCCGCCAGCGGCGCGCCGGTATGCCAAAGAGCACGTCGGCCTCCTCGCGCAGACATTCGTGCTCAGTGGTCGCACTAGGAGTAGCCGCTGTTACGTGGAGCCACCGCCCCGATGCCAGATCGTCACAACGGCCGCCACGACGCGTCAAGGCGGGAAAGCGTGCCTTGACCCGACGCAACGGCCGCGTGGATGGCTTCGTATCGGGGAGCTGGGGGAGGAGTGGGCGAGTAGCCAGGCCGTCTCCAGGCCGTCAGACGTCGGGCAGGGGTGAGAACACGCGAGAAGTGTCCAGCCCTGTTCCTGCAGGTCAGCGGCGGTATGGAGTGATCTTGCCCAGCTCGGCGAAACCCCGCGATTAAAAGATCAACATGTAGCACGCGCTTCGTCCTGTTCTGGTGGTGTGATCTCGCACAATGCGGGCGGATGCGGCCGGCCTCTGTCGTCGAGGCTGTGGGGAGGATTTGAGACTTCCAGAGTCCCAAACCCTCCCCACACGACAATCCAGAACGACGGATAAAGGGCTCATAGCAGGGAAAGGGCCTTCGCCAGCCGTGTGTAGGTACGACCAAGGGCTTCGTGCCGGGGACAAGGGAGGAGCGGGCGAGTATCAGGCGGTCGGATGTCGAGCAGGGTGAGACTGCACGAGAATGGTCCAACCCTGTTGCATTGGTTAGCGGCGCATGGATTTGGCTGCGCGGAGACCTGCGATTGACAGATTGAGGCGCCGGATGACTTCGGGCATGGTGATGGGCCCGTCGCCGGGTGGCTGGCGGGCTCCGTCACGCATGGGTCGGGGTTTAGTAGAGGGTGTGGGCGTTGTTGCGGCGGGGTTGTTGCAGTGGGTCGAGGTATTGCGGGGGGATGAATTCGGGGAGTCCGTTGGTGGCCATGCGGACGGTCCAGCCGGATGTTCCGTGGATGACGGTGTGGTGGTAGCGGCAGAGTAGGCAGAGGTTGGCGAGGTCGGTGTCGCCGTTGTGGCCCCAGGGGAGTAGGTGGTGGGCTTCGCAGTGTTTGGCGTGGCGTTGGCAGCCGGGGAAGCTGCAGCCGTGGTCGCGTAGGTTCAACGCGCGGCGTTGGCCGGGGGTCACGTACCGGTTCATGCGTCCGATGTCGAGTGGTTCGCTCTCCGAACCGAGGATGGCGGGGATGATGTTGGCGTCGCAGGCCAGCATGCGGGCGTGGCGGGCGGTGATCTGGTCGACCCCGTCCACACACGCGGTGCCGAGCCCGGTCTTCAGGGCGTCCAGTGGCACGGTCACGACGATGGTGGTGCGGTCTCCGCCCAAGGTGGGGGCTTTGTCGTTGGTCATGGCGTAGTGGATGGCGTCGAACAACGCGTCGGCGTGGCGGTGGGCGGGGTTGCGCCAGTCGTGGTTGCCGTCCTGGTCGACGGGTCGTCTCTGTCCCCAGGTTTCCATCAACGCGTTCGCCCGGGCGGCGAATTCGGGGTCGAGGGTTCCGGTGAGTTTCCACCAGCCGTTCCGGCGTTTCTTCAGGAACACCTCACGATGCGGCGGCGCCAAATCCTCGTCATCGACGGGTTCCTTGCCGTCCGGGTCCAGGCGGGCGAGAAGGTCCTCGCCGACGTTCAGGATTTCCCGGGGCCCGGCATGGCGGGCCAGATCCACCAGGATCTGCTCGGCACCGTCGCGGTCCTCAGGAGACACCTCGAGCGGGATTTTCTTCAAGATGCCGAGGATCGGGTCGATCTGCTGCTCACCCAGATCCCCGTCCGCGGCGGCGGCACCGGCGATCGGGGCGGTGGGTGGTTCGGGGGTGCCGTCGAGGTTGCGGCCACCGTTGAGGGCGAGAGCACGGCTGACCGCGATGCGGGCGTCGCCGGGGGTGATGCGTGCGGTCTCGGCGTACCAGCCGGAGGTGGAACCATGCCCGAACAGGTCGCTCGGGCCGCGGGCGTCGATTTCGGCGAGGAACATCCCGATCTCCGCCATCGCCTGTCGTGCCAGGGACAAACGCTCGACGACACCGTGCGCGAGTTCCTGCGCACCAGCACGCCACAGCTGGTGTGGCGGTTCGAGGGTTCGTCTGCTGGACACCCCACAACACTACCGCAATTGTCGAACACCTGTTTGAACTCCCACTGAAGTGATTAAACGCGCTACCCGCCGGTACATTGACGCCGATAACACTAAAGGGTGAGCTGGAAAGCGAGCGGGCGAAAGGTGAGTTCGGGGTCTGTCTCGTGAGTGGCAATGAGGGTTAGAACACGAATCGCCACTCACGACCAACCTGTGCTCCCCGCAAGCCGTACGCCTAAAGAACGTGCATAGCGATCAGCTGCCCGATCGCCCGGATGTCCGACTTCCCCCGGAACTCGAGCCGGACGTTCCCCAGTCCGCTGAACCACAGGTCCAGCTCGGCGTCGAGGTCGAAGGTGCCCGCGGTCTCGATGGAGAATGCCTGGATTTTGCTGTATGGCAAGGAAGTGAAGTCCTTCTTCCGGCCTGTCATGCCTTGCACGTTCACCGCGATGAGCCGCTTGTTGGTGAAGACCACGAAGTCGCGCACCGTCTTGAAGGACGAGATGATCTGTTCTCCGGGGATGATGATCGGCTGCACCGTCGGCGCGATGTCCGCGGGTTTGCACGGCGACAGCTTGAAGACGGTGTCCTTGGAGAAGTCAATCATGGTGTCCACAGTACGGATTTCCCTTGCTGCGGCGAGGCCATCACGCGTCCTACGGTCAGGCGGACGGGGTGAACTTCACGACCGCCTTGCCGTCCTTGATCGCGACCACGGTGTAGGAGATCGCGTTGGTGGCGCCGGCGCGGCCGCTGATCGTGCTGCGGCCTCCGCTGGGGAGGGCGGCTGACAGTGTGATCGCGTTGGTCGCGACAGCGTCGACGACGATGTAGGTGACGCGGAGGCGTGCTTCGAACGCAATTTTGTCCTTCGGCTTCAGGATGACTTCGCAGTCGCCGTCGCGGCAGGATTTGAGGTCGGTGTTGTTGGCCGCCACGAGCGGGCCGTCCGGGTGGGCGACGCCGGTGGAGGACGGCGGCGCGCTCGAAGAAGGTGCAGCGCTCGAAGAAGGTGCAGAGTTCGAAGAAGGCGCGGTGGACGGCGAAGGTGCCGCTGACGAGGGCGCCGCCGCTGGAGTCTCCGAGGAGCCGCAGCCGGCCAGCGCCAATGAGGCGAACAGGAGCGCGACCACACGCTGAGTAGGCATAGTGTGAACATAGAGCGACTTGGTGGGACCGGTCCTGTGCTCGGCCGGAACCTGCCACGGCAAAACAGGTGCGGGGAGGGGTCCCCGGCGCGGTCTCGCATACTGCGAAACGACAAGGGGGACGGCTATGGAGGAGGCACGAATGAAGCGGCTCACCACCGCGCACGAAAGTCTGGCGCTCGGTGTGCCCCAGTCGGCTCCCGGCGCGGTATTCGCCCTCACGCTGGCAGGCGGGGTTTCCGTCGAGCCCGGCGAGGGCCACGAGATCTCTTTCGGGCGAAACCGTCCACAGGTCGACGTCTGCGTGGGGGAGAACGATCTGCAGGTCAGCCGCAAGCACGGGATGTTGAACTTCAACAGCGGGCAATGGTGGGTCAGCAACACCGGCCAGCTGCCCATCCGGTTGCCGAATTCGCGCTGGCTTTCCCATGGGGAGGAGCCGATCCCGCTCTCGGACGGCTACACACCGGTCTTCGTGCGCGGTTCCGGCAGGCGCGAGCATCTGCTCGAGTTGTACGTCGCCGGGCTCGACGGAGGGCAGCCCGCCAGCAGGCACGGCGACGTCACGGTGCCGCCGAGGCGGTGGCGTCTCAGCGCCGAGGAACGGCTGGTCCTGGTCGTGTTCGGCCAGCGTTATCTGCTGCACGACCTCAACCCGCAGCCGCTGTCCCGGCAGCAGACGGCCGACGTGCTCGGCGAACTCCGCCCCGACGAGACATGGACCAGCCGCCGGGTGGAGCACGTCGTCATCGACGTGCGGGCACGGCTTTCCGCCGGCGGGGTGTACGGGCTGCGGCGCGAAGAGGTGGGCGAGCCGGTAGGGAACGCGTTGAACGACAACCTGTTGCGGGAGCTGGTGCTCTCGACGACGCTGGTCCCGCCGGATCTGGCGCTGCTCGACGCCTTGAACTGACCGTCTACAAGGGACGGTCAGTTCACGCCCTCCATCGCCGCCTTCGCGACGCCGCTTCCCTTGTCCGCCTCGGTGGCGACCTTCACCAGCGCCGCCGTGGCCTGGTCCCGGCTTTCCTCGGCCTTGATGCGTCCGGCCTGTGCCGCGTTGACGCCGAAGAACGCCCCCACCACGGTGCCGATCACCGTGCCGGCGGCGGTGATCACGGCCGTCACGTCCGAAGTGTTCGGGTAGCGCATGACGGCAGCCACCGCGATCACCGCCAGCGCGCTCAACCCGGCCAGCACCGTCCAGAATCCGTATGGCCTGGTCATGGCCCCACTCCTTCCCCTTTGAGGCCATGCTTCGCCCGAACGCCGCCACTCGTTACGGCAAGTGGCCCGAATGCGCCCCAAACGGTTACCCGGCGATCCGGAAACGCACGTCGTGCGCCAGGTCCGGGGCCGCGAATTCCAGCAGCCGGATACCTTCCTCGGTGATGGAATCCTGATCCCGCAACGGTGTCCGGGACAAGATCTCCACCGTCGCACCATCGGCTTCCCGTTCGATGGCCCAAGTGGCCAGGAATTCGCCGTCGACGAGCAGTGTTCCGCAGCGGCCGCCGTTGCCCGGTGGCAACGGCACCCGGCGGCCGTCCGGGATCACCCGCGTGCGGTCGGCGTGGGACAGCAGGACGTTGTCGTATTCGGGCAGGAACCGGGGCGGTGCCGGGGTTTCGGCGTCCGGCCGCGGCGCGTCCGGGAGGTCGAACAGTTCCTTCCCGTTGACGTCGGCGAACGTCCGAAGCCGGGGACGGAGGCGTTCGAAGACCTCCTTGAGCCGCGTCAGCCCCGACCACAACTGCGCGTCGCGAACCGACGCGGGCCCGAACGCGGCGAGATAGCGCAGCACCAGGTCGTCGAGCGGAATCCCGGTTCCGAGTGGCCTGTCCAGCCAGGTCTCGATGGGCGCCAAGGCGGCCGGTCCCTTCTGCCCCCAGAGGCCGCGCGGCGTCACCTGCACGGCGGGCAGGAGGTAGCTGGCCACGTAGACGAGGGTGGTGGGAGGAGTGTCCGGCCACCGATCCGCCAACGTCTTCCCCAGGTCGGCGCGGGTCCGGGGCCGTTCGGCGAGCAGCTCCC
Source organism: uncultured Actinomycetota bacterium (assembly GCA_963766045.1). Taxonomy (GTDB): domain Bacteria; phylum Actinomycetota; class Actinomycetes; order Mycobacteriales; family Pseudonocardiaceae; genus Amycolatopsis. The sequence continues at coordinate 1,556,394 of CAVXYN010000003.1, forward strand.
GTCCCGCGTCGACGATCGCGGCGACGTCAAGTCCGGCGATCTCCCGGGAGAAATGCCCTCGGAGAGCCCGCTCGAGCACCACCCGGATCGACGGCCACAGCGCGAGGCAGTCATCGGCCGTCACCAGGTGCACGGTTCCCCGCATCAGCACGGACCGGACCACCTCACGCGCGGCCAGCGGTTTCGCCAGCTCGTCCACTCGGAAGCCCTGAAGCCGTGACCACAGGCCGACATAGGGCGCGTCCGGGGCCTGCGCCTGGAGACCGGCCAGCTGCTCGATCGCGGTGACGGCGGGCAGGGCGGATCGTTCGAGCAACAGCTGCCGCGCCAACGTCGCACGGTTGAGCGCACGCGGCCTCAGGACTTCCGTCGTCATCTCGGTCTCCCGTTCTCAGCGGTGCTTACCCAGGAAGGTACGGAGGTCGTCAGCGAGCAACGCGGGGACCTCCATCGCCGGGAAGTGGCCGCCCTGATCGTATTCGGACCAGTGATCGAGCGGTCCGTCCTGCTCCTGCAGGCTGCGGATGGTCGTGTCCCCGGCGAAGACGGCGATCCCGCGTGGCGGCGGCGGAGGCATCTCGCCCCAGCCACCCTCACCACCGCCGAACCCGCCTTCGGACATCTGGCGGTAGACCTCCATGCCCTCGTACGTGGCGTGCGCCGACGACGCGCCGGCGCCGGTGAACCAGAACAGGCTGACCATGGCCAGGAGGTGATCGCGGTCGACGGCGTCGTCCGGCAGCTCCTTCGCCGGGTCGGTCCACTCGGCGAACTTCTCCACGATCCACGCGAGCTGCGCTGTCGGCGAGTCGTTCAGCGAGTAGGCCAGCGTCTGCGGCCTGGTCGACTGGAGGTGCAGGTAGCCGAGCCCGTCGGATTGGAAGCGGTTGAACCGCTCGCCGCGGTCACGGTCCTTGTCCGACAACCCTTCCAGCTCGACGGCCGGGCCGAACGGCATGGCCGCGCTCGTGCCGGTGAGGTGGACGCCGATGGTGCGGTGCGCGGCGATCATCGACAGGATCCCCGCGACCCCGGCGCCGGCATCGGTGCCGTGGACGCCGAAACGGTCGTAGCCGAGGCGGTCCATCAGCGTCGTCCAGGCCTGGGCGACGCGGAACAGGTTGCCCCAGCCCGGTCCCTGTACCGGCGTCGAGAAGCCGTAGCCGGGCAGCGACGGGATGACGAGGTGGAACTCGTCGGTCAGCATGCCGATGACCTTCCGGAACTCGAACGGCGAACTCGGCCAGCCGTGCGTGAGGATCAGTGCCACGGCGTCCGGCCGGGACGAGCGGATGTGCAGGAAATGGATGGTCTGGCCGTCGATCTCGGTGGTGAACTGCGGGAACTCGTTGAGCTCGGCCTCCTGCTTCCGCCAGTCGAAGCCGTCGGCCCAGTACTCGGCCAGTCCTTTGAGGTAGGAGACCGGGACGCCGCGGCTCCAGTCGGTGGTGACCTCGCGCGGCCAGCGGGTGCGGTTCAGGCGCTCGGTGAGGTCGTCCAGCTCGGACTGCTCGATGGCGATGCGGAAGGGCTTGATTTCGCTGTTCTCGTTCATGAGGACTACGGTGTCACCCATTGCGGAAAGGATCGTTCCGCAATAGCGGGCAAGGTGAAATTCATGGCGGAAACTTCGGCGAGGCTGCTGCGGCTCCTGTCGCTGCTGCAGGCCAGGCGCAGTTGGACGGGACCCGAGCTGGCGCGGCGACTCGACGTCACGACCAGGACCATCCGGAACGACGTGGAGCGGCTCCGCGGGCTGGGCTACCCGGTCGACGCCACACCGGGCGTCTCGGGCGGCTACATCCTGGGCGCGGGTGCCGCGATGCCGCCGCTGCTGCTCGACGACGAGGAGGCCGTCGCCGTGGCGATGGGCCTGCGCACGGCCGCGGGCGGGACCATCGCGGGCATCGAGGAGACGTCGGTCCGGGCGCTGGCGAAACTGGAGCAGGTACTTCCTTCGCGACTGCGTCGCCGGGTGGAAGCGCTGAATTCCGCGACGCTCGCGGTGCAGGGCACCGGCCCGACGGTCGACTCCGCCGTGCTCACGGTGATCGCGAACGCTTGCCGGGACAGGGAAACCTTGCGTTTCGACTACGTGGGCCACAACGGATCCGAAACGCGACGGCAGGTTGAGCCGCAGCAGGTCGTGCATATGAGCCGCCGCTGGTACCTCGTCGGCTGGGACGTCGACCGGCAGGATTGGCGGACCTTCCGGGCCGACCGGATCCGCCCGCGTACGCCCAACGGGCGACGGTTCGAGCCGCGGGAACCACCGGAAGGCGGTGTCGTCGCGTATCTGCAGCGCGGTGTCGGTGCCGCGCTATGGCGGCATCACGCGACGATCCGGCTGCACGCTCCGGCGGCCGAGGTCGCGGCCAAGGTGCCGCCGGCGGTCGTGGTCGAAGCCGTCGACGAGCAGACCTGCGTGCTGAAGGCGGGCGCGGACACCCTCGAATACCTCGCGCTCTACCTGGGGCTGCTCGATGTGGACTTCGAGATCGTCGACTCGCCGGAGTTCGCCGAGCACGTGCGCAAGTTGATCGGCCGGTTCAGCCGCGCCGTCAACGTTTGACGTCGAAGACGAGCTCCGGCCGCTCCCAGGTGATCTTCGGTGGGCTCGGCGCGATGACGCCGACCCGGCGCGCGCCCATCCGCTCGTAGAAACCCGTCGACGGCGGATGGGACACGACGCGAATTTCGGTCATGGCGCGTTCGGCGGCTTCGGTGAGCATGTGTTCGATCAGCCACGCCCCGATGCCCGTGCCCTGCGCGGAATCGGCGACGAACAGCAGATCCAGCTCGGCCGGGTACTCGATGAGGCTGTAGAAGCCGACGATGTCCCGCTGCGCCTCGGCGACGAACGTCGGATGGGTGGCGAGGTAGTCCTCGGTGACCTGGTAGCCATCGAGGATCGAGGCGTATTCCCCTTGATAGGCGGCCGATTCGTGCATCAGCGCGGTCAACCTGTCGGCGTAGGAGGCGCCTGCTCTCCCGATGCGATGGCTCGTCACGGTTCGCAGCTTAGAGCGTCACACCGACAAGTTCTTGACCTCCAGTTAAGTGGAGATACCAGGCTGGGTTCCGTCAGCGGGGATCGACACTGGAGGCATAGATGAAAGCGGCCGCGTTCACGGAGCCCGGTGGTCCGGAGGTACTTCGTGTGCTGGAGCTCGAGGAGCCGCACGCCGGGCCGGGAGAGGTCAGGGTGCGCGTGAAGGCGGCCGGTGTGCAGCCCTACGACGCGGCGGTGCGGGCGGGCTGGGAACCCGCCGGGGTGGACATGCGGTGGCCGCGTGTCCCGGGCAACGAGTTCGCCGGGGTCGTCGACGAGGCCGGTTCCGGGGGTACCGGCCTCGTCGCGGGGGACGAGGTCCTCGGGTTCACCGCGGTGCGGGCGTACGCCGAGTACATCGTGGTGCCCGCGGAGAACGTCACGCCGAAGCCGGCGGACATGCCGTGGGAGGTCGCGGGCGGGTTCACCGCGGGTACCCAGACGGCGTACCTCGCCCTGGACCACCTGCGAGTCGCGCGGGGCGAGACGCTGCTGATCCACGGGGCGGCCGGTTCGGTCGGCACTGCCGCCGTCCAGCTCGCCGTGCTCCGCGGCGCGAAGGTCATCGGCACGGCGAGCGAGGCCAACCAGGACTACGTCCGTTCGCTCGGCGCGACGCCGGTGGTCTACGGCGACGGGCTCGCGGACCGGGTGCGTGCCCTCGCGCCTTCGGGTGTCGATGCGGCGCTTGATGGTGCGGGCGGGGTCGCTTTGGACATCTCGCTCGAGCTGATCCCGTCCCCGGACCGGGTGCTCACGCTCGTCGACCACGGACGTGCGGAGGAACTCGGCGTCCAGCTGGTCAGCGGGACGCGGTCGGCCGAGCGGCTGGGGATGCTGGCGGCGTTGTACGCCAAGGGAGAGCTGCGGTTCCTCGTGCGGCGGACGTACCCGTTCACGGAGGCCGCGGCGGCGCATCGGGAGATCGAGACGGGGCATGGGCGCGGGAAGGTGGTGCTGGTGTTCCCGTAGGGCTCGCGAGGGCCACCCTCACGACGTTCGCGAGCGCGTGAGGGTGGCCCTCACGGACTTGGCTGGTCAGTTGCAGGAGATGCTGACGATCTTGACGGACACCTTGGTCTTCGAAGACGGCGTCGAAAGGATCGATCGGCTTGCCGTCACGCTCGTTCCGATGAAGGTCAGCGTGTCCGTGACCGTTCCTGATTCGTCGCCGGAAATGTCGTAGGTCATTGAGCACATGCCGTAGCTCGCCATCGTTTCGGCGGTGCCCTTGTAGGTGACTGCCGGCTCGACGACCAGGTTGCAGCCCGCCGAACCGAAGCACTGCTTGGAATACGTCTTCAACTCGAGCACGAAGTCGGCTGCGGTCAAGGGTGGGGCGGTGCTGGTGGTCGTCGGCGCGACATATGCGGGAGCGGATTGCCGCGTCGTGCTTTCGTAGGTCCCATCGGCCAGGATCCAGCCACCGCTTCCCCAACAAGGGGGCTTCAGAGTTGGGCTCTGACAAGGAGATGCGGTGCTTTTCGACTGGGAGGCGGTTTGTCGGCCACCTTCTCCGCGTTCGTTTCCGAGCAGCACGAGGACCAGCGTCGTCGCGAGTGCGCCTATCGCGACCACGCCACCCAGCACCCACGGCCACCGCTTGGTCTTGGGTTTCGTTGCCACTGGAAGGTCTGACGGATCAGGCACGCTGGTCATGGGCTCTCCCGCTTTGTTCGGACTCGCGGAAGAAACTCGCCATCTTCGGCAAAACCGTTACGAACGGTGACTGAACCGAGATGTGCGCGAGGATGGGTGGCTGGGTTGTCGTGAGTGGTAATGACGGTTAGAACCGTCATTACCACTCACGAGCGGCGGAGCTTGCGGAGCACGCCCCTGACCGCCAGCGGAGCCACGATCGCGACGAACAGCACCAGCGCCGCCCAGCCTCCGAAGCCGCCCAGCCCGCCGTTGCCGTATGCCGCCGGTGAGGCTTCCCGCCAGTTCTTTGAACCGCCGTTGGCCGACTCGTCGTCGGGGCCTGCCACCGCGGTGCTGATCTTGTCGGAGGAGGGACCCGTACCCGGCCCGGCGGACGCGTTCGGGTTCGACGTGCCCGGACCGGTGTTCTCGGGCTTGCCGTCGGGGTTGATTCCGGCCTGTACGAAAGGATCCGGTGGGCTGGTCGCGCCGTCACCGAGGCTGCCGCGGAAGGTCGGGTTGCTGCAGTTGTCCTTGTTCAGCTGTTTCGGCGCCCCGCCGGTGAGCCGGGCGATGGAGTTCATCATTTCCTGCGACAGGTTCGGCGGCAGCGGCGAATAGCCGATCCGCGCCATGTTGATCTGCCCGTCGCAGGCCACATGTTCGAGGAACGCCTTGATCGTGTCGGTCTTGTCCTGCTCCGCGTAACCGCCGCGACAGGTGTCGCGGCCGCTGGTGCAGGGCATCATGACGTACGAATACGCCGAGACCGGATAGGACTTCGGATCGGTGTTCGAGTAGACCTTGTCGAGTTTCTGGCTCAGGTCCGGGCGCAGCTCGGCATGCTTCAGCGCGGCCGCGATGTTCTCCGCGAACGGTTGCGTGTACTCGCCGGCACCGTTCTGCACCCACGCCGACGGTACGTTGTAGCGCTGGGCGTAGGCGAACTCGTCGTAGGCGATGGAGAACGGGATGTTCCCGCTGCCGACGGCCTTCGCGATCTGGTCCGAATCCCCGAGCAGCCGGTACCAGTCGGCGTCCGGGCCGCGGCCGGGCAACTGGATGGGTCGCACCCCGCTGGGCAGGTTCCCCATCCCGTTGCCGATGTTGCGGGAAACGAAGCGCTGGTACGCGTCGGGTGCCGCATGCGCGATGAAGTCGTAGAACAACGCCGTGGTCCCGGACTGCCCGGTCCGGCCGACCAGCGTGATGGGCTGATCGGGCAGCGCCTTCCCGCCGTTGGTCGCGGTGATCGCCGGATCGCTCCAGCGGGTGATGTCCCGGGAGAAGATGCGGCCGATCACCGCGCGGGTCAGATGCAGGTAGTCGACCCGCTTCCCGGCCATGTCGTTCACGTTGTACATGACCGCGACGGCACCGGCGACGTCCGGCACGTACTGGTAGCCGCGGTTCTGCGCGGACACGCCGCCACCGCCCGCCGCGAGGAGCGACGAGACCTCGGCCTCGGTGCCGCCGAAGTCGACCGTCCGGTCGCCGTACTGGTTGACCCCGGCGGGGGAGTTGGTCGCCGAGTAGTTGACCGGGATACCGCGCGACGTCGCGCCGGTCTGCCAGTCGTTCATCGCCGGGCCGACATAGCTGGACCCGGATCCGGTGATCCTGGTGAGCGCCGCCGCACCGGGCGCGGCCGCCACACTCACCGAGAACAGCAGGGCCGTGACCCCGCCCAAGGCGCCCAGCCGGCGCGACGCTCGGTACCCGCTCATCCGAATCGCCCGTTCACGTAGTCGAAAGTGCGTTCGTCGGAAGGTGCGTTGAAGATCGTGTCGGTCGGTCCGTGCTCGATCACCCGGCCGGGTTCGTTCTCGGCGGCGAGGAAGAACGCGCAATGGTCCGAAACCCGTTGGGCCTGCTGCATGTTGTGCGTGACGATCACGACCGTGACCTCGTGCCCGATTTCGGCGATGGTCTGCTCGATCCGCCGGGTCGACGTCGGGTCCAGCGCGGAGCACGGTTCGTCCATCAGCAGCACGTTCGGCTGCACCGCGAGGGAACGCGCGATGCACAGCCGCTGCTGCTGTCCGCCCGAGAGCGCGCCGCCCGGTGAGCTCAGCCTGTCCCGGACCTCACGCCAGAGTCCGGCGCGCTCGAGGCTCTGCTCGACGAGTGCGTTCTTGTCGGCGCATTTGACCCCGGCGAGTTTCAGCCCGGCGAGCACGTTGTCCCGGATCGACATCGCGGGGAACGGGTTCGGCTTCTGGAAGACCATGCCGATACGCAGCCGGACCTGCTGGGGCCGGGTCCCGTCCGCGTAGATGTCCTTGCCGTCCAACAGGACTTCGCCGGTCAGCGACGCCGACGGCACCAGTTCGTGCATACGGTTGAGGATGCGCAGGAAGGTCGACTTGCCGCAGCCGGACGGGCCGATCAGCGCGGTCACCTCCTTGGCGGGCATCCGCAGCGACACACCCTCGAGCACCAGCCGGTCCCCGAACCAGGCGCCGATCTCGCGTGACTCGAGTTCGGCCGCACCGGGAGGAGGTCCGCCGGTGAGCGTGACCAGCGGCCGCTCGGGACTGTCCACGTAGGACACTTCAGTGTCGGTCACCGGGTCTCCTGTGCTCTCACGGTCTTCTGCGTCCTCTTTGCCTTGCGCTTCGACCGGTCACGCCCGACGATCCGGGCGATCGCGAACAGGCCGAAGATGAGCATGATCAGCACGAGCGCGCCGACGTAGCCGCGCTGCTGGACGTTCTCCAGCGGCTGTTTGATGAAGCGGTAGATGAACAGCGGGATGCTCTCCTGCGGATCGGAGAACGGGTTGGCGTTCATCCCGAGCGCGCCGAATGAGGTGAACAGCAGCGGTGCCGTTTCGCCGGCCACTCGGGCGATACCGAGGATCACGGCGGTGGTGACGCCGGTGCGCGCCGTCGGGAGGACCACCGACCACACTGTCCTGGCCCGGCTCGCGCCGAGTGCCAGTGACGCCTCGCGCAGGCCGTCCGGCACCAGTCGGAGCACCACGTCGACCGTCCGGGTCACCGTCGGCAGCATGACCATCGTCAAGGCCAGGGTGGCCATCAAACCGTTGTAGCTGAACAGGCTCACGCCCGCCTGGATGCCGGGGATGATCAGCGCCGCGTAGACGAACAGACCGGCCACAATGGACGGAAGTCCGCTCATCGCGTCGACCATGATCCGCACGGGACGGCGGAACCGCGAGCGGGTCTCGTTCAGGAAGACCGCAGTCAGGATCCCGAGCGGTACGACGAACACGAGGGTCAGCGCGGTCTGCTGCAGGGTGCCGATGACGGCGTGCAGACCACCGGTCGCGGTGACCGGATCGGTCGGCGCGACCGCGGACATGTCGTGGGTGAAGAAGGCCAAGCGCAGATACGGCGCGCCCTCGATCACGATGTAGGACAACAGGAACAGCAACGGGACGAGCAGGATCATCGCCCCGGAGACCACGATGGTCGACGCGAGCCGGTCCGACGCGGCGAGCCTGCCCAAACGGTCGCGGGTGACCAGGTAGAGCATCGCCAGATACAGCAGGTAGGCGACGATCAGGTCGGCCAGCCGGCCAGGGGAGTCCAGCAGCAGGTGCATGACGAACCAGGTCAGCAGCGTCGCCGAAACCGCACAGCCGATCGCGGACAACCTGTCCTGCCTGGTCGTCTCCGACGGACGGCGTTTGACGAGCTTGCGCGGAGCGGGGGTGACCGCGGGAGTGAGGGTGGTCGTCATCAGGCGTCCACTCCCGCACCGGATCGGCTCTTCGAGATGATCACCGACGCGGTGAAGTTCGTGGCCAGGGTGAAGATGAACAGCACCAGGCCCGCCGCCATGAGGCCGCTCAGCGCGAGCCCGGACGCGCCGGAGTTGTTGGCGATGAACCCGGAGATCGTCGCCCCGCCGAACTGGAGCACATGCGTGGCGATCTCGGGAACCTGCGGCAGCAGAAGGGAAACCGCGATCGTCTCGCCGAGCGCTCGGCCGAGTCCGAGCATCGAGCCGCCGATGATGCCACCCCGGCCGAACGGCAGCATGACCGTTTTGACCATGCCCCACCGCGTGCTGCCCAGCGCCAGTGCCGCCTCCTTCTCGCCCGGAGGAGTCTGCGCGAACACCTCACGGATCACCGACGTGGTGATCGGGAGGACCATCAGCGAGACCACCAGTCCGGCGATGAACATGGACTGGATGTACAACGCGTTCTCCTTGGTGGAGAACGGCGGGAGCCAGCCGAGGTTCTCGGTCAGCCACATCGAGACCGGCACGATCTGCGGTCCGAGGAAGCTGAATCCCCACAGGCCGTACAGAAGGCTGGGGATGGCGGCGAGCAGGTCGACGAGGCCGGTGAGGAAACCGCGGATCCGGCCGCTCGAGTACTCGGTGATGAACAAGGCGGCGAGAATGCTCAGTGGCACCGCGATCAGAACCGCGATGAGCGCGACCATCACGGTTCCGTAGAGCAGTCCGAGCACACCCAGTACCCCGGAGGCCGGGTCGAACTGGATGGTGGTGAAGAAGCCGAAACCGCTGGTGTCGAAGGCCGGACCGGACCGGTAGACCAGGAAGAACCCGATGACCACCAGGATCGCGAGCATGGTCAGGCCCGCCCCGGTCGTCACCCGGCGGAAGGCGCGGTCGGCCCGGGACAGGACTTCGGTGATCGCCCGCCGCACCGGGGTTCCCGGCGGAGACGGGTCGGGCCGGGGTGGCGCGACGGTCACGAGCGGCCTTCCTTCGTATCGGTGAGCGAACGAGTTCCGGGCACACCACGTCGCCCCTCGACGCGGCCAGTATGTGTTGCCTTTCCCCGGGAAAGGTGTCCACTCGGAGAACGCCCGACGGGGCGTTTGTGAATCAGTGCGCGCATACGTTCGGAGATGGTTGACCCCAAACGGGTGGCTCGGGGACGTTGAATCCGGTGCGGCCGGAGGTGGAGTCGTGCTGCCCGCCGCATGCCCGCGCAACCTGGGGAGTAGTCCGTGTTCTTCGTCCGCGCAAGACGAGTCGGGGTCGTGCTGCTCTGCGGGGTACTGGCGGTCGCTGGGGTGGCCGTTCCCGTCGCGCAGGCGCAAGTGCAGGACCCGGTGCCCCCGCCGTACACGGTCAGGACGGAGCCGGCCGACCTGTCGACCGTCTACAACGGTGACCGGCTCATCATCAGGGTCTCCGGCCTGCCTGCCGGTGCGACGGTGCAGACATCCGTCTGTCCGGGGGAGCTGCCCGATCGGCTGGTGAAGGTCGCCAACGGCACCCCGGACCACCTCAAGACGAGCCGGGTTTCGGCCTACTGCAGGGAACTCGGCGATGAGCTGACCGGCAGGTCCGCCGCGATGTCGATGCCGGTACCTCGCAGCCGGAGCGCGCTCACGGGAGACGTCGTCATCGACACGTTCGTCCCGCGAGGCACCACCACGCCGACTTTCGTGAACACCGATCCCCTTTACACGAGCTTTCTGAAGAAGACCTTCAAATGGGCCGACAACGAACCTGTGACGGATCCGGAGACCGGGCAGACCACGCGCCGGCAGTACTCGTACAAATGCGACGAGAACAATCCCTGCACGGTCGCGCTCAAGATCGTCGCCAAGGATCCGGCCGGGAAAACCGTCACCTGGATCGACAACTCCATCAAATTCGTCCCGCTGGCCCCGAGTTTGACGGTGCAAGGATGCCAGGGCATCGGTGAGGGAACCCTCAGCGCGAGTGTTCCGGAGCGTTTCGGCCGGACCATGGTCGGCTGGAACCAGGCGTTGTGCGCCCCGACGAAGGCCCATCAGCCCGCCAACCCGGTTAACGAAACGGAAGACGTCGGCCTCGTCGCCTTCGACAAGGCCACCTCGGATGTCGCGATCACCGGGAGCGGCGGTGCGCTCGCCACCCAGGCTGTGCGGTCAAGGGAGTACATCCCAGTAGGACTGAACGCCGTGGTGGTGGCGGCCGCGGGGTGGGCGCCGACGGATCGTGACGACAACAACGCTCCGTTGACCGCCCGATGGAACGGTTCCTTCGCGTTCGGTTTCGACGAGCTGGCGAATATGTTGACCAAGGGCGGGGAACGGCCGGACGGCGACGGGCGGGGTGGCATCTTCAAGGACGGTTCCGCCCTGGTCGGCCGGAATCCGGCGATGGCGGCGATGAAGGGGACGGACGGGGCGAGCGCGGCGATTCCCCGATCCGGTGCACTGGACGCGGCCATCACCGGGTTCTTCGGTGTGACCGGGCTGTCGGGAAATGGAACGATGCCGTTGGCCCTGAGTCAGGTACTGGCCAAATCGGCGCCCTCGGCCTGGGTCTTCCCGAAAATGGCCAACGAGGACTATTTCGGTGAGCTCAACGGCAAATCTCCCGGCGTGATCACCGATCTCGGAAAGCTCGATCCGGGAAAGTTCCGGCTGAGCAACGTCGATGCGAAAAGCGATGGGCTCGCCGTCCGCAAGACCGTCGACAGCGCGATGGTCGGAACCGGTTCGAACTGCAGGTTCGGTTGCCTGAACTGGGTGATCACCGACCTCGCCACGGCGAAGGCGAACAACTGGGCGCCGGTCGCCATGCCGGACGGCGATGGCAATTTCGTCGCGCCGACCGAACAGAGTCTTCAGGCCGCGGCAGCCTTGATGAAGGTCGGCGACGACGGTACGCCGCAGACCGGCACGGTGACCGGTAAGGGCGCCTACCCACTCACGTTCGTCGAACATCTGACGGTGCCGGTCAACCCGTTGATCGACGCGACCTGCAAGCCGATGAAGGAAAAGCAGGCTCAGCTGAAGGCGTTCACGGAGCTCTCGATCGGTTACGGACAGGCGCTGCTCGCCCCTGGGCTGGTCCGGCTGACCCCGTCCCTGGCGGCGACCGCCGCCGAGCGGGCGGGCAAAATCGGTACCGGAACCGTTGAAGAGGCCTGCAAGGAAAAGGAAGAGGCGAAAGATCCGCCGCCGGCGGGCTCGAACGGCACCGGGACCACGCCGGTTTCCAACCCGTCATTGAACAGCCCCGGGAGTTCCGGTGCCTCGGCCAGTACGCCGTCCGCCACCTCCGGGCCCGCCGCCGAGGTGGCCCCGACCCTCCAGAGCGTGGCGGCGGCGAAGAACCTCGCCGAGTCCGTCGATATCCCGACGTTCGCAGGCGCGGGAGTTCTCGGTGCGCTGATTCCCTTGCTGGCCTTGGTGATCCTGGCGACGCTCCCGTCCACGACCGCATATGTCGCGGCAGGCCGTCCGATACCGAGGTGGCTGACCATCGCGCTGGCCGAAATCGGCGCCGCGTTCGCCATGCTGTTCGCTCTGCTGCGGCGCGGGCCGGCCGGTGGCGCGGCGTGAGCACCTCCATCGAGGACAGGCAGTTCCTGCGGTTCACCCCTGGGTGGATCGGGGCCGTGGTGTTCGCCTGGCTCGTCACCACCCTGGTGGCGCTGGCGCTGGTCGTCTACGCGCTGGGGCCGATGCTGCAGGCGAGTGACCAGCGCAAGGCGCTCACCGGCATCCGCGGTGACATCGACTTGGCGGTGGGCGCCGGCCAGAGCCTGTTCGGGGCGGCACCGCCGGCCAAACCGGTCGAGTTCGGCAGTCCGGTCGCCGTCCTCGAGATCCCGGAACTGACGCTGCAGCAGGTGGTCATCGAAGGTGCGACGAGCGAGGAGACCGCTTCGGGCCCCGGCCATGTCCCCGGCACGTCCGGGCTGGGGCAGCCGGGCAACTCCGTGGTGGTCGGACGTAATTCCGGCTATGGGGCGCCGTTCGGTTCGCTGGACACCTTGGAGCGTGGCAACGAAATCGTCGTCGCCACCACACAGGGCAAGTCCGTCTACCGGGTGACGGAGAAGGTCGCTCGGTCCCTTGACGAAGGCGTCGACTACGGCAAGACCGAAAACGACCGGCTCACCTTGGTGACGTCGTCGTCATGGTGGCCGCTGGCCTCGGAAGAGGCGATCGTGGTGACCGCGGTGCTGGAGGGCAGGCCGTTCAAGCCGACTCCGCAAAACGGCAAAGCGGACGCACAGGACGGCCGGACCGGTGACAGCGGTGCGTGGGCCGGTCTCGTACTGGCCTTCGGCGGATTCGTGGCGGCGGCGGCCGGGGCGACCTTCCTTTACCGCCGGTGGCGTCCCGTTTCGACATACGTGATCACCGGCCCGGTGCTGCTCACTCTCGCCGCGCTGGCGGCCCTGGCGTTGTGGCGTCTTTTCCCGGCGTGGGCTTAGTCAGTAGAACCTCAGTCAGGAGAAATCTCACGATGTGGATCTTTGACAAGGTCCGACTTTCGAGGGTGGACCGGTCACGCATTACTCCTTAGATTCTCTCAATACACCCGGTCGGGGTAATTCGATCGAGCGATCGAACAGATTTCTTCTGACTGGGAGTGACGTCGTCGGCATGCGTGTCGGGGCGCATGCGAACCAGGGAGAGATCGATGAGGAGATTCAGCCGGGTCGTCACGTGCTCGGTTCCGCTCGCGGTCGGTGCGTTGGTGCTGTCAGCCGCGGTTTCCGGTGCGGAACCGTCCGAAACCGCGCGTGCCCAGGTCGGGATCAGCGCGTTGCAGAGCATCAAGCAGTCCCTCACCGCGGCCGAGGCAAAGCAGTCGAGCCAGTTGGTGATCGAGAAGCGTCTCCGCGCCGACAAGGCGCTCGCGGGCAAGCTTCCGGACTACCGGACCGGCCTGGGCGTCAGCGACGCGGGAACGGTCGCCGTGGACATCAAGGGCGCCGCAACTCCCGCGCTGATCCAGGCGCTGAAGGCCGCCGGCGGGGCCGTGCGGTACGCCTCGCCTGCCGGGGCCATCCGGGCCGACGTGCCGCTGAACGCCGTCGACGGGATCGCCGGACGTGCGGACGTCGCCGAGGTCAAGGCCGCTTCGCAGGCGATGACCTGGAACGAACCCGGGCCGCAGCGCCGCAATGAGGCCGCGGCCAACGCCGCCGCCGCGGTGCAGGTCGCCGAGGGTGACAAGGCGCATGGCACCGACACCGCCCGGACGAAGTACGGCGTCACCGGCGCGGGCCAGAAGGTCTGTGTGCTGTCCGACGGCGTCAACTCGCTCAAGGCGTCGCAGACCGCCGGCGAACTGCCAGCCGTCGACGTGCTTTCCGGCCAGGCCGGCAGCGGTGACGAGGGCACCGCGATGCTCGAGATCGTCCACGACCTCGCGCCGGGCGCGGCGCTCGGTTTCGCGACCGCGTTCACCAGCGAGCAGAGCTTCGCCGACAACATCCGCGCGCTGCGCACCACCGGCAAGTGCACGGTCATCGTCGACGACGTCTCCTACTTCGACGAGTCACCTTTCCAGGACGGCCCGGTCGCGCAGGCGGTCAACGACGTGACCGCCGCCGGAACGCTCTACTTCTCGTCCGCCGGCAACTCGGGCAACCTGACCGACGGCTCCAGCGGCTACTACGAGGGCGACTTCCGCGGGTCCGGCAGCACGATTCCGGGTATCACCGGAACCGCGCACGACTTCGATCCGAGCGGAACGACCCAGCTGTTCAACGCCGTCTCCCCGAATTCGCTCGGCCGCTACGTGACGCTGTTCTGGTCCGACGCCTGGGGAAAGGCCGCCAACGACTACGACCTGTTCGTCCTGAACTCGTCCGGTTCGGTCGTGGCTTCCAGCCAAAGCAGGCAGACCGGCACCCAGAACCCGTACGAGATCACCCAGATCCCGGCCACGGGCTCGGGCTACAAGGTCGCCGTGGTCAAGCACAGCGGCGCCGACCGGTTCCTCGCGCTCAACGTGATCCGCGGCCGGTTCGTCCCCTCCGGTTCGCTGAAAGCGTTCAGCACCAGCGGGGTCACGTCCGGTCACTCGGCCGCGGTGAACGCGTTCAGCGTCGCGGCGGCTCCCGCGGCCGGTGCCTTCACTCGCGCGCTCGAGACCGGTGACCCGGCGAACCCGGTCGGTCCTTACCCGGGCGTGTTCACCGCGGCCAGCAAATGGGAACGGTTCACTTCGGACGGTCTGCGGCACCAGTTCTACAACCCGGACGGCACCGCGATCACCCCGGGCAACCTCTCCGCGACCGGTGGCGCGACCCGGAACAAACCGGATATCACCGCCGCGGACGGTGTCGCGACCTCGGTGAGCGGATTCCAGCCGTTCTTCGGGACCTCCGCGGCCGCACCGCACGCGGCGGCGATCGCGGCGTTGTTGTTGTCGGGCAAGCCGACCGCGACCCAGGCCGAGATTCGTTCGGCGCTGACGTCGAGTGCGATCGACCTCGGCGCACCCGGTTTCGACAACGTCACCGGTGCCGGCGTCATCATGACGGATCCCGCGCTGGCCGCGCTCGGCGTTCCGCCCGCCGGCTAGGCGAGCAAACGGAAAACGGCCCGGCGAGCGCGAGCTCGCCGGGCCGTTTCCTTTGTTCAGCGGGAAAGATCAGGCCTTGGTGCAGGACAGGCCGTTGGCGCCCACGATGGGCAGGAAGCCGTAGCGCTTGACGGTGGTCTCGAGCTTGCCACCACACAGCGGGCTTGCGGTGTCGACGGTGTCACCGTCGTCGTAGCTGACGCCGCGCTTTGCCTGGTCGTAGCTCGGGGTGCGGGTGTCGAGCACGTGGTAGACGCTGCGCGAACCCAGGAAACCGGTGGTGAAGACGGGGGTGTAGGCACCGGCCGAGCCGGCGGCCGGCGAGCCGTCGAAGCCGGCCCCGGTCAACGGGTTGACGGTGAAGCCGGAGCGCAGATCGGTGGTTACGCCGTTGCCCTGGGCGATCCACTCGGCGATCGAGTACGGCGCGATCGCGTTCGCCTGGTCGGCGGCCGGGATCGAGGAGCCGGAGTGCTCCTGGAAACGCTTGATGGTGACCGGTTTGGTGGTCGGGTCGAAGCCCAGCACGGTGCCGGTGAAGAAGCTCAGCGTGCCCGAACCGGTCTGGGGCAGGTAGACGACGATGGCGGCGTCGGCGCCACCGACCTGGTTCCAGTTGGTGATGGACCCGTCGTAGATGCCCCGCAGCTGGGCCAGCGTCAGGGTCAGGCCGGCGCCCGAACCGGTGGCCGAGGAGGCCCAGGTGACCCCGTCGGTGGCGAAAGCGGTGTACTCGAAGGTGGCCGGATCGGAGGCACTGCGACCGGAGGACGACCGGGCGATGTCGATCTTGCCGTCGGGGACCTCGGCGGACGCCTTGAGAGCGGCCTTGCCCTGCGAAGAACCGTTCGGCGGCGGGTTGGTGCCGTTGTAGACGACCTCGTCGAAGAACGGGTCGGCCGGGACGGTGAAGCTCTCGCCGGCGCCGAGCAGCGGCGGAACGTTCACGAAGTTGTCGGGGTCCGTGTTCCAGGCCGCGGCGTTGGCGTCGGCGGCGATCGCGCCGGCGAGGCTGAACGTGGTGTCCGAACCGACAAGGGCGATCGTTTCCGGAAGTTCGTTGGCCGGGCCGACGGCCGAGGCCGTGCCGGTCATGACCAGGCAGGCGCACGCGGCGACGGCGGTAGCTCCGAGAAACCGAGTAGTACGAGCACGCATCGTGTTTGCACTCTTTCTCTTGTCCCCAAGTTGCCACGGGATTCCGTGACCTGGGCCCAATCCTCGCTCCGCAACACTGTCCGGCGACGGTGCTGCGCGTTCCCGCCCGACGTCCTGGTGGTTAATCTCCGGGGAACGAACTTTCCGTGATCGAATGTCACGGAAAACGATTCGGTGATTGTTCGCCGGAATTCCTGCGATATTTCCGGCGCCAATCGGCTATCGTCTCGATGCCGTCGTCCGTGGACGCTTCGGTTGCGGCCGACCGGAACCGGTCCAGTCCACGCTGTGCCTCGATGCGCCGCCCGTACGCGTGGCTGGCGACCGCGATGAGCTGATCGCCCGCCCTCAGCCGCCATCGCCAGCGGCCACCGCTGCTATGACTGAATTCGCTGGTCAATTCGGGTACGTGAACGCCGAGCCAGGCAATCGCGGCGAGACAGTCCTGCTCGCGGGGATAGTCCGAGGGTGCCGAGCCCAGTGACACGTTGTTGCCGCCGAGCAGCCGCCAGCGCAGCGTCTCGTCGCCGGTCTGGACCAGCTGGAAGCGTGGATTCTTCCGCATGGATCACCACCACCGGCGACGGCGAGAATTCCCCCTGGGCACACTGATGAAATCGCACTAATACGGTGGAAAAGTTACGGCTTTCCATGAAGGCGCGACGGCCGCGGGGTGAACGTTTCCCCTCGGCCGGGCGCGCTAACCTGAACTCGTGCGGCGAATCGGAAAACAATCACCGAGCCGGTTCGCTCCGGCACGGTCTGCGAGGGGAGACGAGACTTGAGCGAGAAGACCGCGGTCGTCACCGGTGCGGGATCCGGGCTGGGGCGGGAGATCGCGCGAGCATTACTCGGCGCCGGATACCGGGTGGCACTCGCCGGCCGCCGTCCCGGCGCCCTGACCGAAACGGCGGACAGGAACGACGCCGCGCTCGCGATTCCCACCGACGTTGCCGATCCCGACTCCGTCGTCGCACTGTTCGACACGGTTCGCGAACAGTGGGGACGACTCGATCTCTTGGTGAACAACGCGGGTGTCTCGGTCGGCGGGACGGTCGACGAACTTTCCTTCGCGGACTGGAAACGCGCTGTTGACACCAACCTCACCGGGATGTTCCTGTGCGCGCAGCAGGCGGTGCGGCTGATGAAGGCGCAAGATCCGCAGGGCGGCCGGATCATCAACAACGGCTCGATCTCCGCACACGCCCCGCGCCCCGCCAGCATCGCCTACACCGCCACGAAACACGCGGTGACCGGCCTGACGAAGTCGATCTCGCTCGACGGCCGGGCTTGGAATGTCGCTTGTGGACAGATCGACATCGGCAACGCGGCCACCGAGATGACCCTGCGAATGGCGAACGGCGTCCCGCAAGCCGACGGCCGGGTGCTGCCCGAGCCGACCTTCGACGCTCGGCACGTCGCAGACGCTGTGCTTTCGATGGCAGGGCTTCCGTTGGACACGAACGTCCAGTTCCTGACCATCATGGCGACCACGATGCCGTTCGTCGGCCGCGGCTGAACGAGCCGGTGCTCAGGGGATGACCTTGTTCTTCCGGAACTCGTCGAACAGCCGGAAGAACATCGCCGGCGTCTCGACGTACTCGTGGAACCCCGCGCGGCGCGCCTTGGAGCCGTCCGCGAAGACGTCGTAGTCCCACCCGAACACGAAGTCGGCGAAGGCCCACGACGACGACACTGCGCTGTAGGGGACTTCGAGGCCGTATTTGACGGCCATCGAATCCCATAGTTTCGCCTTGTCCGCCATCACGACATCCAGCGACATCGGCAACGGCGGCGCCACCTCCAGATCGAAGTAGCGCGCGATCTCGGGCCATAGTTCGGTCCATCGGAACAGGTCGCCGTTCGCGATGTTGAACGCCTCGTTGGCGGTGCGCTCGCCGGTGGCCGCCCAGGTCGTGGCTTTCGCGAGCAGTCCGGCGTCGGTCATCTCGAGAAGGCTGCCGTACGCGCCGGGCTTGCCGGGGAACCGCAGAGGCAGGCCCAGTTCCTTCGAGATCGACGCGTACACCGCGATGGCGAGCGCGAGGTTCATCGGGTTGCCGAGCGCCGTGCCGCCGACCACCGACGGCCGGATCGCCGACCAGATCCAGGATTTCCCCGACTGACGGTGTGTCAGGAACTCCTGCTGGTCCATATTGAACTCCGGCGGCATATGCCCGGCATCGGTTTCGCGGGCCGGGGTCTTGAACGGGCCGAGATGGGCGCCGTAGACCTTGTAGCCCTGCATGAGGCTGACGTGACGCAGACCGGGCGCGGCCGGTTCGATGGCGTCGACGAGGTTCGTCAGCATCGCCAGGTTCGGCGGGACGAGCTCGGCCCATGTCGGTTTGTCGACATAGGCCGCGTAGAAGACGTGGGTGACGTCGTCGAGGCCGGCCAGCTTCGTCCGGGTGTCGTCGGCGTCGAGCAGATCCACGGCGATCCGGCCGGGGCCGCCACGCCGGGACAGCCCGAGAACGCGCCAGCCGGACCGGCTCTCGAGATGCTCGATCAGATTCTTGCCGATGACCCCGTTGGCCCCGGCGACCAGGGCGACCTTGTGTTCTTCGTTCATGTCCCCGATCGTCACTCGGCCCGATCGATAAGTCCAAGGCATACTTATCACTGGATCGATAAGCTGAGTTCATGACAAGCCTGCGCCAGCTCGAGTACTTGGTGACCGTCGTCGACACCGGCTCGTTCACCAAGGCCGCCGAGTTGCTGCACGTCACGCAGCCCGCGTTGTCACATCAGGTCCGCGCCCTCGAACGAGGTGTCGGTGGCCCGCTGCTGGAACGCCTGCCGCGGACCGTCCGGCTGACACCGATGGGACGCGCCATGTTGCCGCACGCCCGCGCCGCGCTCGCCGACGCCGAACGCGCGCGATGCGCGGCGAGGCAAGCGTCGGGGCTCGAGGCGGGGGAGTTGCAGATCGCCACGGTGTACTCGGTCGGCCTCGGCGTCCTCCCTCCGGCGTTGCGCGTGTGGCGGCGCGAGCGGCCCGAGGTCGACATCCGGCTCAGCGAATTCCGGCATACGGACGAACTCCGGGAGGCCATGGTGGCGGGAAGGGCGGACGTCGCGGTGGGGCCGGTCCCGGCGGCCTGGGACGGACCGGTGCGCGAACTCGGCACCGAGGAGTTCGTCGTCGTGCTGCCCACCGACGGCGCCCGGGAGGAGGACGGCACCGGCCGCGTCGACCTCGCGACCCTCGCCGACTGCGCCTGGGTGCATTACGCCCCGGGCAACGGCTTGGCGGACCTCGTCGATCAGGCCTGCGCCGCGGCGGGATTCCAGCCGAGGGCGGCGGTCCGGACCGAACAGACCGCGGCGGCCCCGGTGCTCGCGGCTGCCGGACTCGGCCCGGCCCTGGTACCCGCCAACGTCCTGCCAGACGGGTTCAATGGCCGCGTCCTGCGACCGAACCCGCCGATCGGGCGCACCCTTGCCGCCTACTGCCGCACCGCACCCGATCCGCTGACCGAGGCGTTCATCGAACTCGTCACCACCGAGTGCAGGCTCTGACCTACGAGACCGAGATCGCGGCGAGGTCGATGCCACCGAACGGGGTGGCGGCGACATCCCGGATGCGTTCGGACCACACGGCGTGGCCGTGTCCCGACCACAGCGGCACCACGGGAAGGTCCCGCAGCAGGTGGTTCTCCACCAGGCGGTACACCTGCCCGCTGTCTTCGGGCGTGGTCTCCTCCGCGGATTTCAGCAGATCTGCGAACCCGTCGCTCTGGTAACCGGTGGCCGCGGTGATCGCCGTCAGTACCTCATGTGGGCTCGGCGTCGCCAGGGGCAGGCTGATCGCGAACGGTCCTTCACCGGGCTCCGCGGTGTAACCGACGACGCCGATCGCGGCAGTCGCCTGCTCGCCAAGCGGTCGTAGCCAGTTCTCGGCGGACTGTCTGAAGTAGACTGGTTCCGTCCTGTCGAATTCCGCCTGGGTGAGCAGGGACTTCCCGGCGCCGGCGTCGAAGGTGCACGGGCGGCAAGTGCTGCTGCGTTCCCCAGGCGCGACCGCGGGCGGAAGCAGCGACTTGGCCAAGTCGACCTGGTGGGCCAGGACACCGCCCTCCAGCGCGGCGCGGTCGATACCCAAGGCGAAACCGTGGCGGACGGTGGAATCGGAGAACCGCTTGTCCGACAACGGGAAGCCGAGGTAGGCGACACTCGGAAGCGCCCACATCACGTGCCGTTGCGCGAAATCGGTGTGCATGGCTTCGTGGCGGTTACCAGGGACCTCGGTCGCCAGATCTAGTTCACCTGCCTTGACCTTGTCGTACTGGACGTCCGCGTCGCCGACCTGAAGCTTGATCGTCGACGCCTTGCCCGGCGCATCCGCCACCCGGACCATCTTGCCGCCCGAATCCTGCCAGGTTCCCTCCAGTTTGAACGGTCCGTTGCCGACCGGATTCCGTGCGAAACCCACCCAGTCGCGGGAGGTCAGCACCGACGCGGGCAAAGGAACCAGCGATGGTGACGACAGCAGCGCCGGAACCTGCCCGGACGGCCGGTCGAGCACGATCCGGAGGCTGCGGGCGTCGGGAGCCGTGATCTCCTTGGCGCGTAGGAGGTCTTTCAGTACATGCGTGCCGAGCCAGTTCTCTCGCTGGACCGTCTGCCAGGTATCCACATAGGACTGTGAGGTGACCGGCGTTCCGTCGTGGAAGCGGCCGTCGGCCAGCTTCACCAGCCACGTCTTCCGGTCGGAGCTGGTGATCGACTCGGCCGAGCGTGGCGTGACCTCCCCCGTCTCGGGGTTGAAGTCCGCCAACGGTGTCCACAGCGCGCCCGTGATCATGCGGCCCGGCTGGTCCCGGATGTCGGCGGGCAGCAGCGTCGCCGGTTTGCCGATACCGACCGTCAGTTCGCCCGGTTTGACCGGTTCAGGCGAATCCGTACAGCCCGCGACGGTCAGCAGGACGGCGAACAGGGGGATGAGCACACGCAAGCGCATGGTCATGTCATAGCAGTCCCGCACCGACCATCGGCGGTTGTGCCGGGCAAAGGGGTGGTCCTAGGGTTCGAGAACCAGCCTGGGAGGTCTCTGTGCGCAGCAAGTGGTTGCTCCGTTCGTGCCTGGCGATCACCACGGTGACCGCGACCCTCATCGCGACGGGCCTGCCCGCCGCCGCTTGCGGCGAGGAGGACAAGCCCGCGAGTGAGCAGGCCCGGGTCGCCGGAGCGCCCGGTGCGGTGAAGAACGTCAAGGCCGTCGGCAACGTACCCGACGCGCAAGGCGCCATCGCCATGGGATTCCTGCAGTACGGCCACCGCGACGTCATGGCCGTGTCCGGCGAATTCGGCCTCAAGGTCTACGACATCACGAAGAATCCGGCCGCGCCGAAGCTGATCGGTGAGGTCAGCCTGCCCGGGCTGTGGGAGACCGAGGACACCGAGGTCGACGTCAAACGCAAGCTCGTGTTCCTCGCACGGGACCCGCGCGCGTACGGCGGTACCACCCAGACCGGCGAATCCGGCATCTACATCGTCGACCTCAAGAACCCGGACAAACCGGCGATCCTGAGCTACACCAAGGTTCCCGCCGGACATACGACCAGCTGCGTCGACGACTGCCGCTACCTCTGGACCGGTGGCCCGGCGAAGGCCACCAACCAGCCCGCGGACTGGGGCGGCCGCCCGATCTGGGTGACCGACATCCGCGATCCGCGTAACCCGAAGACGTTCCCGAACCCGATCGAACTCGCGCGCAACGACGGCAAGACCGACTACGTGCACGACGTCCAGGTCGACGAAGAGGGCGTGGCGTGGGTGTCCGGTCGCGGCGGTGTCCGCGGCTACTGGACCACCGGATATCACCGCGATCCCTTGCAGGGCAAGGTCCGCCGGGCGACAGCGTTCAACCCCGTTCCCTACGCCGGTGGCGGGATCGACGAGACGGCGGCGCCGTCGAAGTTCATGCACAACAGCTTCCACCCCGCGGGCAACCGGTCCGCGGACGGTGCCGACTCGCACCGCTGGCGCGGCCGCGACCTGGTGTACGCCACGGAGGAGAGCTTCCTCGACGGCTGTGCCGGTGACGGCGTGCTGACCATCTCGTCGCTGCAGGGTTCGTACAACGGGGAGGGCTGGCGCTCGACCCCGGAGAACCCGTTCCGGCTCAAGCCGGTCGGCACATGGAGTGTCGCCGGGCAGGAAGGCAGCGACCCCACCACGGCCGACTGCTCCGCGCACTACTTCGACGTCCGCGGCAAGATCCTGGTGCAGTCGTTCTACACGCAGGGCACGCGGTTCCTCGACGTCAGCGACCCGACCGACCCGAAGCAGATCGCCTACTTCCGCCCGGCCGACGCCAGCGCGTGGGCGCCCTACTGGCACAAGGGTTACGTCTACGTCGCCGACAACACGCGGGGTATCGACATCCTGAAGCTGACCGCCTGAGTTCGTGCCCGAAAGGGCAAAGCAGCAACCCCGGCATCCCGAAACCGTACCGACCGCGGCTCACCCGGCGCTAACCTGGCCTCACGGCCGACGAACGCCGTCGGCCGTGACGAAAACTGGGGTGAACGATGAAGAAGAAGATTTTCGGCGTCCTTGGTGCCGCGGCCGCCTGTCTGGTCCTGGCCGGCGGGGTCGCCACGGCTGATCCGGTGCACGCGGCGGGATACAACGTGAAGGGCCCGTACAACACCCTTCCGGAATGCAACGAAGTGCGGGCCAAGTACGAGTCCAAGAACCCTGGACCGTGCAGCAACTGGAACGACCCGGGCGACCCGATCGCCTACTACTTCGGCTACTGGGACTGAGTGGTCCAGTCTCGTGAGTGGTAATGACGGTTCTAACCGTCATTACCACTCACGAGCCAGGCACCTGCTCTCAGGCCAGCAGCTTCTGCAGTTCGTGGATCGCGGCCGCGAGTTCCTCGGCGAACAGCGTCATTTCGTGCTCGACGTGTTTCGGCGTGCACAGATAGATGTTCAGCCGATCCGGAAGCAGGACGTAGGCGATGCCGATGCATTGCGGGCTGGTCGAGCCGAAACCGAAGTACTGGATGTTCACCGACGGCGCCGAGCTGGTGCTCAGGTAGTCGTTGCGCATCTTCAGCCAGCCGGGCGACGAGTACAGTGAGGGCGATTCGTCGACGCCACGCCGTTTCTGGATCAGCTGCAGTTCCCACAGGTGCTGCTCCGGCGCGTCACCCGCCTGGCATTCCTTCGCCCGCGTGACGTGCTTCGCTGCCGCCGCGCGGAAGGCCGCCCGACGCGTTTGCGGGTCGACGTCCGGGTCGTCCATCGCCGTGACGAACCAGACGACCTCGGGTGTCACCACACGCATCGCTTCGGTGCGCCCGTTTTGGTACTGCCGCGTCGCGATCGATTCGTACGTCGCGCCGGTGATGCCCTTCGCACGCTTGTGCGCGAGTTGGTACGCCATCTGCGCGAAGCCGTCGGGCGACATCCCCAGCTCCTTCGCGCGCTTCGCGCCGAAGTCGGTGAAGGACAGTGTCTTCGTGGCCGTCGCGTCGGCGTAGGCGGCGAACGACGCGGCGGCCGCACGCGCGTCCTCACGGAGGGCGTCACCCAGGACGAACTCGATGACCTCGGACGCGGGCACGCCGTCGGCGGGCGGCCGTTCGAGCCGGGATCCGCTCAGCAGCGCGTCGGTGAATCCGAGGATCGTGGTTCCGTCCAGTTCACAATGCTCGACGTTGATCCCCGCGGTCCCGTCTTCGAATACGATCAGCGAGACGGCCTTGTCGAACCAGCGGTTGCCGCTGCTGCCGTGCAACAGTTTGTCGCAGGCTTCCTGCGTGTCCGCCGGAGCGAAATCCTCCAGGCACAGACAGAACAACGCCGTTTCGATGTCGTCGAGCGCGGCCGCGTTGCCCGCGGCGAGCAGCGCTTCCCGTGTCGCGGCCCATTCCGCCCTCGCCTTGGTGGTGAAATGCCCGGCCGCGGACTCCGGATCGGAGACGAAGGTACCGGCATTCTTGAATGAACGCAGCATGATCGTCTGCAACCCGGTGGCGATTTGCTCGGGATCGTACGGACGGCCGTCGGGCGCGATGACGTCCATCCGGAACGGGGTGTCGCGGTAGAACACCACGACGTGCCGCGCCTTCGACGGTCCCGGCCAGTCCTCGCGGTACGGCGTGCGCGCGGTGTCCTGCACGGCGCCGGGGATCCGCGTCGCCGAGAACAGGAACTTGTTCTGCACCATCGACTGCGGCTGCCCGCGCAGCACGATCGGCGGTACCAGTTCCTCGTCGAGACGCAGTTTGTAGTCCACCGCGGACGCGGTCAGCTCGGCCGCCCGCTCGAGCTGTCCGAGCGGGGATTCGGAGAACAGGAAGAAGAAGTTGGCGTTGAGCGCGATCCGGTCGCGGCGGCCGAGGTAGCGGTACGGCCAGAAGGTGTCCAGCCAGCTGCGGACGCCTTCGCCGCTGTCGAACGCCTCGAGTGAACTCTGGAGTTCGTGCGCCGGACTGCCCGGCGCGAGGAAGTCCTCGACCGCGGCTTCCGTTTCGGCCAGTTCGGCAGGCGTCAGCAGCGGCGAACACCATTCGAGGAACCGGCGGCAGGTGTCCTCCAGGGTGGGGACGGGGACCCGCGGCAGGACGTCCTCGTTGCCGAACGTACGGGTGGACAGTTCCGGACTGCTCACGATCATCCTTGATCTCGAAGGGGAAGGGCATTCAGCGCGGAGGCGAGCCCGCCCGCCGCGCCGTTCGGGCGGGAGACGTACAGCCGGGCGTAGAGCCGGCCGTCGGCCTCCAGTCCCCGCGGGTCGACGCCCGCGGCCGAAAGGGTGTCCAGGATCTGCTCCTGTTCCTCGGCGGAGGCGAACTTCCGCTGCTGGAAGTCCCCTTCGACACCGGCCGTCTCGTAGCCGAGTCCGGCGAGGCTCGAGGCCACCGGGTCGTAGGAGAACATCCGCAGCACGAAATGTGCCATCCAAGGCCGGTTCTCACGCGCGATTCGGACGAGGGTCTTGTCCGTGACGTAGCCGACGCAGCCGGTGGAGATGACGATGTCGACGTCCGCGAGCAGCGCGCGCTGTTCCTCGGTCGGCTCTTCGTTCTCCAGATCCGCGTGGATCGCGTCGTCGATGAAGCCGGCGGCGAGCGCGTAGTCGAGGGCGGGGCCGGACGCGTCGAGACCGAGGAAGCGGATGCCGTCGGGGCGGGCGTGCGTGTCGATGAACCGCTGGTCGTGGGTGATCAGGTCGTCCCGGCTCAGCGACTCGGCGGCCGCGTAGTGCTCGTAGAGCTGGTCCATCGTGGCGTCACATCGGTTCAATGCCGCGTTGACGCCGTAGGAGCACCCGAGGTCGAGCACGGTCGGGATCTTGCCGGGGTGTTCGTCGCGATATTCCTCGATCAACTTCGTGAAGTACGGCTTCGCCTGCTGCGGGATGTCGTAGTCGAGCGTGCGCAGGGTGGCGAAGAAGGCTCGCGGATCGGGCTCGGTGTAGATGTGGTCGAAGGAGATCTTGCCGGTCTCGTCGAAAGGCACTGGCCCAGGCTCCTGACTTAGTCGAGCAGCTGATCGCCCCGGATGGCGGCGGAGGCGAGGTGTTCGGGCAGTACGCGGCCGAACAGTTGTCGAGTCCGTTCCGGACTGCCGATGACCCCCGGTCGCTCGCTGTAGGCGAAGATCGCGGAATGGCGGGCGGTTTCCCCCTGCACACTACTCACGCGGTGCAAGGCGAAGCGCCCGCGAAACAGCTGCAGGTCACCGGGCCGCAGGGTGAGTCGCCGGATCAGGTGATCGCCTTCGCCCGCGATCACCGCGCGGACGTCGTCGAAGTTCTCCGCGGTTTCGGAGCGGATGTTCGGGCAGTACTCGAAGATGCCTCCGTCGGTGGCCTCCTGCGTGAGCATGCTGACGGTGAACTC
This sequence comes from uncultured Actinomycetota bacterium, assembly GCA_963766045.1. Taxonomy (GTDB): domain Bacteria; phylum Actinomycetota; class Actinomycetes; order Mycobacteriales; family Pseudonocardiaceae; genus Amycolatopsis. Next base: position 1,582,391 of record CAVXYN010000003.1, read on the forward strand.
GTTGGTGTCGAAATGCCACGGATGCGAGCGGCCCGGTTCGATCACGTTGAGCACGAGCCCGGACAGGGGATCGGCGAGTTCGTGGAGCGACGGCAACTCGAAGCAGCCGGCGACGAACCGCTGGAATTCGGGGCTCGTGTAGAGCTGCTGGATCACCGCGGTCGGTGGGATCTGGTCCCTGGCGACGAACGCGTTGCCGCGTTCCATGATGGTGCGGCCTGGGTGGTCCTCGGGCAGGGGAGTGTCGGTCGCGATGTTGTACGCGTTGACGAATTCGACCTTGGCGTAGGCGTCGGGCGCGATCTCGGCGCCTTGGTCGCGAAGGACATCATGGAGTTCGGGACGGATGAAGTCCCGCAACACACTGCAGCCGAATTCACGCAGTTCGGCGCGGGTGCGGGAGACGACCTCGCGCCACGGCTCGCTTCCCGGCTCGGCCAGTGGGTACCGGCTCGTGTCGGCCACCTGGACTGCGCTCGCGGTCATCGACGTCCTCTCGACGGCTGCCCGGAAATTGAAGAGATTCTCGGGTTTAGCACAGAATTCGTCGAGAGCCCCCGCGCCTTGTGACCGGTGACACACGGTCCGTGAAGGCCTCCTTCACCACCCTCAGGGTAGGGAAGGAGGCCTTCACGGCATTACGTCAGGACGTGACCAGCGGCAACAGCGGTCGCCGGACCTCGGTCGCGACACCGTCCGAAGTTTCGGACGCGGCGATGCGTTCCGCTGTCGGCCTCCCGTACTCGGTGGTGCGCTGCCGCAGCGGACGGCCGAGCGGCTCGACCATCGCGCGCATGTCGCTGATCGTCTTGTACGACCCGTTGGCCGCGCCCGCCATCCGGCTGATCGTCTCCTCCATCAGCGTCCCGCCGATGTCGTTGACGCCGCCCTGCAGTACTGCGCGGCTGCCTTCTTCGCCGAGCTTCACCCACGAGCTCTGGATGTTGTCGATCGTCCCGTGCAGCAGCAGCCGCGCCAGCGCGTGGACCGCACGGTTCTCCCGCAGCGTCGTCCCCGCCCTGGCGAGCCCGGCGAGGTAGATCGGCGCGCTCTGGTGGATGAACGGCAGCAGCACGAACTCGCTGAACCCGCGCCGCCCGTTGCGCTCCAGGCCTTCCCGCTGCAGCCGCGCCAACAGCTTCAGATGTCCCACCCAATGGGCGGGTGTGTCGACGTGGCCGTACATCATCGTCGACGTCGTCGTGATCCCGAGCGAATGCGCCGTGGTGACGACCTTGATCCACTCCGACGCCGGCAGCTTCCCCTTCGTCAGCACCCAGCGGACGTCGTCGTCGAGGATCTCCGCCGCCGTCCCCGGCAGCGAGTCGACGCCGGATTCCTTGGCACGGATCAGCCAATCCTCGATCGACAGGTTGGTCCGCGACGCGCCGTTGACGACCTCCATCGGGCTGTACGAGTGGAGGTGAATGTCCGGCTGACGGCGTTTCACCTCGGCCGCGAGGTCGAAGTACGCGGTCCCTGGGAGATCGGGATGGATGCCGCCCTGCATGCAGATCTCGGTCGCGCCCGCCGCCCACGCCTCGTCGACGCGGTCACCGACCTGCTCCAGCGAAAGCGTGTACGCGTCCGCGTCCGTGCGTCGCTGGGCGAACGCGCAGAACCGGCAGCCGGTGTAGCAGACGTTGGTGAAGTTGATATTCCGTGTGACCACGAACGTGACGTCGTCGCCGTTCACCTCGCGGCGCAGGTCGTCCGCGATGCCCGCGAGCGCGTCGAGTTCCGCGCCGTCGGCGTGCAGCAGCGCCAGAGCCTCGTCGTCGGACAGTCCGGCCGGGTCCTTTTCCGCGCTGCGCAAGGCATCTCGGATGTCGGTGTCGAACCGCTGCGGCCCGGTCTTGATATTGCCCTTGATCTCGGCCCAGTCGCCGTAGACCGAGTCGAAGTCGCTGCGGCGATCCTCGGTCCGGCCGACAGTGTCGACCTCGACGTGCAGATCGGTACGCCCGGCCTGCTGCCAGCCGCCGTCCGGCTCCTGCCACGGAAGGCCCACCGGGATCGCCTCTTCGATCGCCAGCCCGCTTTCGGCGTCGGTCAGCGGCGCGAGGTGCGCGTTCATCCGCGGGTCCAGCCACGGCTCACCGGTCTTGACGTACTCCGGATACACCGGAAGCCGCTCGCGCAGCGTGAATCCGAGCGCCTCGGTCCGCTGCTTGAGCTCGTCGATCTGCGGCCACGCGCGTTCCGGGTTCACGTGGTCCGGGGTCAGCGGCGAGACGCCGCCCCAGTCGTCGATCCCAGCGTTCAGCATCTTTTCGTACTGCTGGCCGATCAGGTTCGGGGGCGCCTGGATGCGCATCTTCGGGCCGAGCACGAGGCGCGAGACCGCGATCGTCGCGGCGAGTTCCTCGAGGTCGGCGTCCGGGGTCGCGCGCATCTTGGTGTCCGGCTTCGCGCGGAAGTTCTGCACGATGACTTCCTGAATGCCGCCGTAGGTCTTGGCGACCTTGCGGATGGCGAACAGCGAATCGGCGCGTTCTTCGAACGTCTCACCGATGCCGATGAGGATGCCCGTGGTGAAGGGGACCGAGCTGCGGCCGGCGTCCTCCAGTACCCGCAGCCGGACGTCGGGATCCTTGTCCGGCGAGCCGTAATGCGGGCCGCCCTTCTCGGTGTAGAGCCGCTTCGCGGTCGTCTCGAGCATCATGCCCATCGACGCCGACACCGGCTTGAGCCGCTGGAAGTCCTGCCAGGTCAGCACACCCGGGTTGAGGTGCGGCAGGACGCCGGTCTCCTCGAGTACCCGGATCGCCATCGCGCGGACATACGAAAGGGTGTCGTCGTAGCCGTGGGCGTCGAGCCAGTCCTTCGCCGCGGTCCAGCGGTCCTCCGGACGGTCGCCGAGGGTGAAAAGCGCTTCCTTGACACCCATTTCCGCGCCTTTGCGCGCGATGTCGAGGACTTCGTCGGGGGAGAGGAACGGCGATTCGACGCGGCCGGGGACGGTCGCGAAAGTGCAGTAGCCACACCGGTCCCGGCACAACCGGGTCAGCGGGATGAACACCGAACGGCTGTAGGTGACCACGCCGGGGCGGCCGGCTGCGGCGAGCCCGGCGTCACGGACACGGGAGGCGTGTTCGGACAGCGTCACGAGGTCGTCGCCCCGCGCCTGCAGCAGGATCGTGGCTTCGGTCGCGTCGAGGGTCTTCCCGTCGCGTGCCCGGGCGAGCGCACGGCGCATCGCCGAGGTGGTGGGGGCCTTCACGTCAGCATCGGATGCCATTCCCGCACGCTATGGCCGGAGTTGCTCCAGCGGCCAGTGTGCATCCCGCCACCGCCTCACCCATATGGTGAGTCTCGCTATTTACGCAGGTCAGGGCATGATCTTGGTTGCCGATCACCGAGCTCGCGTGTATTACCTAAAGTATGGCTTCGGTGATCGGCAAGAAGGTCGGCGGGCGGACCTACTACTACCTCGCCTCCTCGGCGCGGGTCGACGGCGAACCCCGGGTCGTGTCCCAGCGCTACCTCGGCACGGCCGAAGAGATCGGGCGCGCGATGTCCGGCGACTTCTCGGCACCGGGCGAGGCACGCCACCGGAGGATCGGCGACGTCGCGGCGGTGTGGGCGACCCTGCGGCGGCTCGAGTTCGTCCGGCGGGTCGACGACGCCGTCGGCGCCCAGCGCGCCGCGACCACGTTGGGCACCCATCTCGCACTCGCCGTCCTGCACCGGGCGACCGCGCCGGAGACGGAACTGGCGGAATGGTGGGAGTCCGGGGTCGCACAGGAATTCGTGAAAGCCGACCTGGCGAACCATTGGCGAGCGCTGCAAAGACTGACCCCGGAACGGATTTCGCGGATCGAGGACGTCGTCGCCGACGCCGTCCTCCGGCAGCTGGGCACCGGAACCGCGGCACTGGCGGTCGACGTCCCGCAGTTCGCCGTCTTCACCACGTCCGATCCCTGCCGCTGCGAGCTCACCGGCCTGGGTCTGGTGGTGACCAAGGACGGCGCGATCCCGCTGGCGTCCCGCGTCTATCTCCACGAAGGCGCGCCGCCGTTCGCCGCGCTCGCCGAAGACCTCCGCGCACGGCATCCCGCGCACGACGTGACGCTGGTGTTCAACGCGGGCCAGGCGCCGCAGCTCGATCTCGGCGGCGGACGGCATTTCGTCGGCGCGCTCCCGCTTTCGGACCATCCGGACCTGCTGGCGAAACCGGCGTCGGCGCGCAAGACGGTCGATCCCGAACGGCTCGCCGGGCTGACCGCGTTCGACACCCGGGCAATGGTCGCCGGGGTGCGCCGGCGCGTCATCCTCACCCACTCCCAGACCCTGCACAACGCGCAGGCCCGCGCGTTCGCCGAGGAGCTCGGCACCGCGACCCGCGAACTCGCCGGCCTCGACGCCGCACTGGCCGCCGGCACCTATCGCGGCGACCGGAGCCAGGTGAACGCCGAAATCGCCCGGATCACCCGCGGCCGCCGCGTCGAACGGGTCCTTTCGCCCGCGCTTTCCGGGACCAGGCCGGGGGAGATCAGGCTGACCTGGAAGGTCGACGACGCGGCCGTCTCCCGGCTCCACGAAGAGTTCTTCGGCAAACAGGTCCTGGTCACCGACCACGACTGGCCGGTCTCCGAGGTGGTCACCGCGTATCGCGCCCGGACACACCTCGACTCGACGTTCCGCTGGCTCACCGGCGCGGCCGTCGACGGGCCCACCCCGCGCTGGGAATGGACCCGGCACCGGATCGCCGTGCACACCCTGGTCTCCGTCCTCGCCTCGACGGTCACGCACCTCATGCGACGCGAGGCCGACCGGGCCGGGATGAACCTGTCCGTCCGCGAACTGATGGACAGCCTGGCCGGGATCGGCGAGACCGTGCTGCGTTACCCATCGACAGGTGGGAGGCCGCGGACGAGGCGCCTGCTGACCGAGCGGAGCCCGGAACAGCAGGCCCTGTTCGACCTCTTCGACCTGGGCGGCTCGTGAGTGGTAGTGACGGCCGGGTGGTCAGGAATCCTCACGAAAGATCTGCAACGGGGAGAAGCTTTGCGCGACCGGCATCAGCTCGATGACGTTGATGTTGACGTGCGCCGGCTGCGACGCCGCCCAGAACACGGACTCGGCGACGTCGGCGGCCGTCAGCGGC